>CAVXWP010000007.1:382500-677500 GCA_963765495.1 Blastocatellia bacterium | reverse complement strand
AAGCAGCAATTTTCGAGAAGAGAGTATAACCCCGTCCTTGAGAGTCACATCAAACCCGTCTTGATTTCGCTTCGCATCCGTGACTTCTATCTCTAGCAGTTCAACGCCTTCATAAGTGCGTAGCTGTTCGCGGCCTATTTTCAGAAGTTCGGCGGGAGGGATACCATCCCTCGTCAGAAAACCGTGAAGGGCTTTAGAAGCCTCATTGCGTGGTTTCCCCGCGTCACAGACAAGAACCCTTCTGCGGCATCGGCCAAGTATCAGCGCGGCGCTGAGACCGGCCGGGCCAGCCCCAACGATAATGCAATCGAACATTTTTCGGTTTCCTTTCCGGCTATCTTTACTTATGCTGGTCCACAGAAATTCTGAGTAATCCTAACAGAATCTTGTTAATCCTGTCTGATTAGGGGCGCTTCCCACTGTCGCGATTCGGCTGATCGAAATACGGCCTCGATGACAGCCATATTGTTAAGCGAATCTTCAAGCGGGATGGGAACCGATACATCTTCGCGTATGGCTTGCGAAAAGAGGTCGCCTTGAATCGTATACTGATCGCTGACGGGGAACTCCAGGGTCTCGGCTCCTTTTCCGAAAAGGTCGGAGCCGTCATCAATAAAGATACGTGCAGGCCGGTCAGGCGGCGCGTTGAAGGGTATCTCGATTTCTATTCGCCCTCTGGTGCCGAGTATTTGTACGCGCTGGTAAGGAACGATTTGCGTGCTGCAAGTGAATACGGATTGGCCGGATGGAAAATCGAGAATAGCCGATGTCAGGCGATCCGTGCCCATCTCGGGGTCTCGCTCTATAAGCGAGACGACTCTTTGGGGCTCTTCTCCGAATATAAGTCTCGAAGTGTTTATAAGGTAGCACCCGATGTCCATGAGCGCCCCGCCGCCAAGCTCCGGTTTGTTGCGTATGTCGCTTGCGTTTCGATTGAAGTAACCGAAAAATCCCATAATCGAGCGAGCTTCGCCGATTCTGCCCGCTTTTATCAGATCGAGTGTCGCAAGCCACTGCGGATGCGTGCGCACCATGAAGGCTTCTTCTATCTTTACGCCCGCGCGGTCCCGCGCAAGGATGAGTTCTCTGACTTCATCGCAGTTAAGAGCGATTGGTTTTTCGCACAGCACATGTTTTCCCGCCTCGGCTGCTTTTATCGACCACAGCACGTGCAGGTGGTTTGGAAGCGGATTGTAAATCGCTTCGATATCAGGGTCTTCGAGCAATTCTTCATATGAGCCGTACACTTTCCGAATGCCAAGCCGGTCTGCCTCCTCGCGCGCGGCGTCCGGGTTTCTCGAAGCAAGGGCCGTCACCTGAGACCACTCTCCGCGCTGCATTGCCGGGATGACCTTCTTCAAAGCTATCTTTGCGGCTCCAAGCACTCCCCATCGAACTTTATCCGTCATTTTATTCGGCCTCGCTACCGGATTGTTTCTTCCTGCCGGTTACAGATCAAACAATGATGCCTGTTCAAAGGATTCCTGTTCGGAGGTATCGAGGTTACGCGCTCGCTTTTCACTCTTTTTCTCTTCGACTGCCAGAACGGAAAGATATATCTTCGCGCTTTTGATATGCCTGCCCCGAACGTGGCGACGCTGGCAGATTTCTTCGCAGGCGCGTTTGAGCGCGAGCGGCCAGCTAGTGGCTTCGGCTTTCGCCTCCTGCTCGGCGTGGGCGGCAGATAAATCCGGCAACGTCACTGTAACGGCATAGGTCTTGGTGGACATACATCAACTCCTTTAACCGGGAATCGGGAAAGCTGACGCTGAAACTAGACTATACAACATCAGATTCTCAAATCCACTATCCACGTATGCGGCAAAAACTTTTCTATCAAGTACTGATTGAAATTTACCCATCTCGCAGCACCATCCAGGATGATGGAATCTGCCGTCACGGCTATATCTTCCGAGGCAAGCATAACCGTGTCCGGGTTGATGACTACGTCCACGCTCCAGGCCCAGGCGTGCAAGTCAGCCATCTCTCTTAGCCTTTGAGCGAGCCGCCCGCTATTTGAAACGGGGCGGTCTAAAAGCCAGGTGACAGACGCGGGTTGATTCAATCGCAGCGCTTCGCCGATAAGGGCTATGGCCTTTTCCGTTTCAAGCACAGACCTGTAGGAGCCGTGAACGCTGGATAAATCTCTGATACAGCCATCGCGCCCGCGGATAAGCAGGCCTCCGCTCAAGGCTGCCTCTATTGTTATAAGGGTATTGAATCCGTCGATCATCAGAGGCTGGTCGCGGATGTCGCCTATCGCAAGGCAGCTTGATTTGCGTTTCTGCAACTGCTGGTCGGAACAGGCGGCGCGCGCAAGCGCAAGTCGCTGTCGCTCGCTCAGGCTGTGACGGTCGCCAACCAGCTTGAGCGCAGACTTAATCGCGTACTGACGGGTCAGAAGCCACGACAATTCAGATACAGCCTGCCCGAGCGGGGGTATCCGGCTCGCATCGAACAACTCTTTATCCGCCGGATGAGCGCCTCGGTGTTGCCTCTTGTCTGGACTCACTTTAACTGCCCGCCCTCTGCCCAAATCATGATGGTTAGTGTCTTAAAAAATCGGAGATTTGAAAACTCTTCCGACTGCTGGTTTGGGTGCAAAATGCGCTTGATTCAGCCGCCCGCTCATATTTAAGATGTGTGGCTGATTTTAAATTCATACTACTGGAGAAGAAATGATGACCGATAACAATGAGACTGCAAATGCCGCGCCCGATCCGATGCAACAGGCTATAGACGGCGACCTTGAGACGTTGCGCGCAATGAATCAAGTAAAGCAAATGGAGATAAAAGACGAAGGGTTTAGTGTGGATAGGCTGCCGGGTGGGGTTTATGGGTTCACCTATGCGCCTCAGCAGGAAAGCCCGATGTTTCAAAAAAAGAACTACCGCAATTTCGAAGTGCATAAGCTTGCCGATAACAGCATTCAGATGGTCGGCTTTGTGACTCAGGAGGAGGCAGGGCAACTCTCTTCGGCGAGCGAGAACATAAAGGTAAACTTTTATCCCGATCCTGCCGAAAAATCCGTTAAAGCCGTATGCATTCCCCTTTCTCGCGTAGTGCATACAAATGGACCTGTGCGGGAAGCGGGCTACGTTCTGAAACTCGATATAAGCCCGTCAACCGACCGGCCTTCGTGACCTCGATATGTTGACAGGATTGACAGGATTAAGCTGGATCTAACGAGACTTCTAATTCTGTAAATCCCGAATAATCCTGTAAATCCTGTCACCGGCTCTCAGGCAGGATGGCGACTATACGCAGAGGGCCGCCGCTACCGCCTTTTATCTTCATCGGAAGAGCCACGATTGTAAAATCCTTCACTGGAAGCTGATCCAGGTTTGCGAGGTTTTCAAACGCCGGGATATTTTTTCCATATAGCGTCTGATGGGTTTCAAACATTGTAGACTGGCCGTAATCTATGCTCGGCGTGTCGAGGCCGATTGCCGAAATCGAGCGGTTCTCTGAAATCCATCGCGCACCGGCCGGGCTGAGACCGGGAAAGTGCAGCTTTGCAACTGCCTCAGCGCCTCGCTCGTCTGTTCCCATGTAGGATTTGCGGTCGGGCCATCGCTTGCCATACCCGGTCCTGAGCAGCACGATTGTTCCATCGGGAATCCTGCCGTTTGCGGCTTCCCACTGCTGGAAGTCATCGGGCGAAATCTCGTAATCCGCATTCGATTCACACTTGCTCGTTACGTCAATGACGATGGATTTGCCTATAAGCTTCTCGAGCGGAATTTGATCGACCGTGTCGCCCTCTTTGGAAAAGTGTCTCGGCGCATCTATGTGAGTGCCTCCGTGTTCCGGCGTGCAGAACTTGTTTGAGGCATAGTAGTAGCCTTTTTCGTTTATTCCGTCCTGTTCTTTTTCAAGTCGAAAGCCCTCTTCCGTGGGCCAGAAAATCGTCTCAGCGTCGTATACGTGAGACAGGTCTATGATCTTTCCTGACGGAAAGCTCTGCGGCGGCGTTGCCTTACAGGAAAACATCAGGAAAGCAGAAAACAATAGCAGGTATGCTCTTTTCATCTGAGAGACCTCCGTGATTATGTCTTGATGAAGTTTGGCAGATTGGCCTGAGCCGGGCAAAGCCATTCAGTTCAGACTACGGTATCAAAATCTCTCACATCACGGCCGGAATTGCCATCGAATTCCGATGAATTCTAATTCGCTGGAAAGAACATGGTCTGCTTGATGAAAAAAGCTTTGCGCCTTTGCGTCTCTACAAAAACCAGTTACTCGCCAGTCGGCAAAGACGCATAAGGCGCAAAGAATAAAGACGCGCTAGATCAGTCGGTCACTGCGCCGGATATTTGATCCTGCTCAGATAAAAGCTTTTCATCTCCTTGATGTATTGTTCCAGTCTGGGTCTGATTTTCGGATTCAAAGCGAAGCAACGCGCGAAATCCTCCTTCGCTTCGGCATCCTTCCCTTGAAGCATCTTTGCCAGCCCGCGATTCGCATAAGCCAGTTCGTGACGTGAATTCAATTCAATTGCTTTGTCGAAGTCGGCGATGGCCTCCTTCAGATCTCCTTTGGACAGACGGACCTGCCCCCGGTTGTTGTAGGCCGCCGGATTCAGAGCGTCGAGCGCCACGGCCGTGTCAAGATCGGAGAGCGCCCCCGTTATATCTCCCGTGACCGAGCGAGCCGCGCCTCGGTTGCTGTAGGCTTCGCCCAGCCCGGGGTTGAGTTCGATGGCCGTCGAAAAATCACTGATCGCGCCCGCCATATCATCTCTCAGATGGCGAATGATCCCGCGATTGTTGAAGGCAAGTGCAGAATGCGAGTCGAGCAGTATGGCCCTATCATAGTCAGCCAGAGCCCCCTCCATATCTCCGCTTTCCTGTCGCGTCTTGCCGCGATTTATATAGGCGTCTGTGTAACGCGGGTTGATCTTGACGGCATTGTCAAAATCACTCAATGCGCGATTGAGATTTCCCCGTTTTCGCCAGGCTACCGCGCGATTGTAATAGGCCAGCGCGTTAAGCGGATCGATCACAACTATTCGCCTGAGTTCAAAAGTGTCGCCTGGCTGATCATCAAAGCTGTTCCACAACTTTGCGTTTGACTGGAAGTTTGAATTGATCTGAATGACCCTGTCGAAATCGGCTATGGCCGCATCCAGACGGCCCGCGTTGTACTCGGCCAGGCCGCGCTTGAAATAGTCCCTGGCCGAACGCGGCGCTTGCGCCTGCGCCGCCGCGACTGCAAAGATCAATAGCAGCGCTATCAACAGTAAAATGACCGGAATCAAATTTCGCAGACGCTCAGGCCCCTTGCCCTCCCTGCTTGAGCCCGAATCGCTTGCGCCGTCTAAGATCGCTCGCTCTTGCATGATTTTCTCCTTTATATATAAGTGTATATACACCCAACAGAGACAAAAAAATCAGTTCTATTGTGCCAGCGAGAGAATTGAGCTCAATCCTTCACGCAGGGCATTCCACTGCTCTTCGCCGAGGCCGTTGACGATCTGGGCCTGAGCCTTTTTCCACAGCGGATAGGCATCGGCCAGCGCCTTGCGCCCCTGTTCTGTAAGTGTCACTTCGCGTTCTCGCTGATCTTCGCCTGTTTCCATGCGGATCAGCCCTTTATCGGTGAGCAGTTTGAGGTTTCGCGTCAATGTAGTGCGGTCGGTTACGGTTTCTTCGGCAAGGCGGGTAACGGTTACAGGCCCCATCATCATGGTTGTGCCGAGTATGCCGAACTGCGTGATCCGCAGTCCCGAAGGCCGCAAAGCTTCATCATAGAGTTTTGTGATGGCGCGGCTCGCCTTGCGGAGATTGCCACAGGCACACGAAGCGGCCTTTGCCGCCACTCGCTCCCTCTGGTCATTTCCATCAGGCATATTAGGAGTATATACACCTATTCTTTACTGTCAAGAAAATTTCCGGTCGATCTCAAAAAAAGCTTGATCCTCACGTAACGTCAGGTTGTACCATCGAGAAGAGGTCACAACCCCGGAATATAGAGAGCAGGAGATTGGCAATCTATGAAGATCGGAGCACTCGCAAAACGGACGGGATTATCGGTTCGCACCTTGCGCTATTACGACGAGATCAATTTACTTTCGCCGTCGCACCACACAGGGTCTGGACATCGGCTCTATTCGGCGCGGGACATTGCTCGATTACAGCAGATCAGATCGCTCAGGCAACTGGGGTTCACTCTTGATGAGATCCGCGAATGTCTGGAACGTTCAGACTTCTCTATCAAGCGCGTGATCGAGCTTCATCTGGCACGGCTCAGAGAACAGATTGAGTTAGAGCGCAGGCTTTGCGAGCGGCTGGAGGCTATCGCGGAGAGCATTCGCCTGACGGGCGAACCCTCCGTCGAGCAATTAATCAAATCTATGGAGGTGATGAGCATGTTTGAGAAATACTATACACCTGAGCAACTTGAAGAACTGAAGCAGAAGAAAGCGAGTATCGGCGAAGAGAGGATTTGTCAGGTAGAAGCTGAGTGGAAGGAACTGTTCGCACAGGTACGCGCCGAGATAGACAACGGAACAGACCCTTCAAGCCGGCGCGTGCAGGCTCTCGTCAAAAAGTGGAGAGGACTGATAGAGGAATTCACCGGCGGCAACCCTGAGATAGAAAAATCGCTGGGCAGTATGTATAAACAGGAGCCTGATGCCGCCGTTCAGTTTGGCATGGACCCGAGGATGCCTGAGTATATGGAGTATATGTCAAAGGCGATGGCGGCAACCGGAGCCGCTAAATAATCTGATGCAAAGAGCGATGCGTGATACGTAATGCGTAATCAAACAGAGTAACGAGGTGCCTTTTACAGGCAATCTCCATAAAAGTCACGCATCACGTATCATGCAGCCTGACGCTCATCTTCGAGTGCGCTTACTCTGTTTCCAGCCGGACCTGGATAGGCACGGGGTTGGAAATGATATCAAAGACGGGCGAACGATTCTGGGCCAGTTCACAGAGTTCCTGAAGTACTTCGACGGGCGCGTCCGCCTTAATTTTGAAGGTCACGCGTATATTCTCGTATCCGTTCCTGACATCTTCGGACAGCGCCAGAAATCCTCTGAGGTCGATATCGCCTTCAAACCGCGATTCCACTTCGTCTATTTTGATGCCACGGGCTGCCGCGTTATAGAC
Organism: Blastocatellia bacterium; assembly: GCA_963765495.1. Taxonomy (GTDB): domain Bacteria; phylum Acidobacteriota; class Blastocatellia; order UBA7656; family UBA7656; genus CAVXWP01. The sequence goes on along the minus strand of CAVXWP010000007.1, from coordinate 670,382 downwards.
GAGCGATGTCGTCAGGCAGCCTGCCAGTGCGTGCAGAACATATTCTACCGGGTTGGCTCCCTGATCTTCCCCCAGAAGAACCGGATGTTCGGCCGCATCGATTACGAAGGGTCTTTTTTCAGATGTATGCTCCTGGCCCGCGCCGTAAAAACCACTGACGGTAGTGCGATTGTGCCCGCCGTTGATCCATTTATTTGTAGCGCGAAACTTGAAATTGGCAAGTTCGGGCGTTTCCTTTATGGCGTTGATCGTATCGAACAACTGGTTGACATTGACTCCATTGACGGGCTGGCTTTCCGTAGCTTCGCTTTTCGTCTTCTCTGATGTAGTCGCTTGCATTTTTATTTTCCTTTCCTTGTCTCTTTAGATTCAACGGCGATGACCGCTTCATCTGTATATGCGGGGAAAATTCTGAAAAAGTATCACGCTCCGAAAAATTTCTGGCATTATTTAGACAGGATCAACAGGATTGGACCTGATTCGACAAAATTAAAATAGAATCTTGTCGAATCTTTCCAAATCTCGTCAATCCTGTCTATCGGCTTGATCAGCAAAAAGCCGGAGTGATCTCTTCTATGCGCGCTCTTGCCGAGGGGTGCAACCGCTCAAGCGTGCCCAGGAACTTCTCGTGTGTCAGTCCCGATCCGAGGAAGGTCCAGCGCATCGCCTTCTGCTGAGCCTTTCTGACCTGCTCCTGCTCGCTTTCCGACAGGATGCGTCCGGTTGCGCGCGACAGGCTTTCAAGATCGAATTCTACCTGCTGCATGAGTCCACTATCGAGAAAGCCTCCGATTTCAAGGTATTCCTCTACAGCGGCACGAATCTCCTGCTCGCTCATCGAATCGGCCAGCGCCTCTACCATCAACACGTCAAGCTTTGCGTGTTGAGACTCCTCCATCCAGTGATGTTTGAGCAGACTCTTGAACTGCGGGTCGAGGTCACCGTTGTCATTGATGCTGTCAAGATAGTGACCAAGCGTCATCCATTCTATTTGCAGAATCGCCAGCGCGACCGCGAGCGGATGATGTGACAACACGGCTCGCCCGATTTCGTCGGACGGGCCTATGACCGAGCAGGCGCTCCCGAAGTTGTTTTCGAACTCTTCGCGAAAACAGTTGAACAGGTGTATGTGCTTCGCCTCTTCGGTCGCAAACTGCAAGATTGCGCGCACGCGATAATCGTCGCCATTCAAATGCGGTCTTGCGTGATCAAGCAGGAACGGGAGAATAAACTCCTCAACAACACCGAAAAGGTACAGGTAGCCATATCCTCTTATCTGGTTCAGTTTCAGTCGCTCTTCCGCCGTGAGAAAAGAAAGCGATTCCACCTGCGCCAGGGCTTCCGGCATGAAAGGGTGATTGAAATCGAGTTTCTTGTCTCCTCCGATTATGTCTTCGACACGCCACATTATTTTCTCCGAAGCTGCGAGTGTGGCTTGATAGGTGTAGTGGTGGTTCATTTTGTTATTCCTTTTTTTCTCTTATCGTCTCTACATAAACCACTTGCCGCGCGGGCAGGTGATTGCTCATCCGATTTTGAATCTTTTTCTGTTCGGCATTTTCTAATGCCTCCCTGATCCTTAGAGTGGGTCAGATTGAGTGGCGATAATCGCCGCTCATTTACATATGCGGAGAAAATATCAAAAAAGTATCAAAAAAAGAAAGATTTTTTCGAACCCGCGATTTAAGCGAAAAATGAAGGGCAATCAACGACGGATAACACAACTGCGGCGAATTCCGCCTGATCAGATCAAATAAGAATCTGACCACAGTAGAAATGATCCGGCTCGGCCAAAAAGCATTTTACTCATCCTTCACAAGAATGGATAGAATCAGGGTAATCATCGCAATCAGGTTCAGACCTGCGCCCGCAGCGTGAGAGTATTCCCACTGAGCGCGAAGCGTCTCCCAGTTTACAGGCAACATGGTCCAGTTATTTGTTATCTGATTTGCAGGATAAGTGAATACCCAGAAGACAACCTGCGCTCCCACAATCGAGAGCAGGGCTATCAGAGTCAAAGTGAAAACCTTTCTCTGTTTACGAACCAGAACGGTCAGAGCAAGGGTTGAAAACAACTCGCCCGCAACGACTATTCCAAGCAAGGCCCAGCCTCGATATATCTGCTGAACCGTCAGATAATCGTCGTGTGAAAGGTTGATTTTGTTTAGTAATTCCAGGAGGTGCGCGAGGGCGGGTCCGAGAGCCAGTGCGGTGAAAAAGAGACTCAGAAAACGAAGCATTTTCAATTTCATGACAGTGCTCCTAATCTTCGATCAACGGTCGTTTCGCGCCTGACCGATTGAGTTTCAACTAGCGTCCTGTGATGAAAATATTTTGAGTTCAAGCTTTAGCAGGCTTTAGCCGGTCTTTATTTCGCGGGTGCGCGCTAAAGAGTGTGTGCTAAAGAGTGTGTGCTAAAGGGTATGTGCTAAAGCGTGAACTCTGAACTTTCCCTGCCAATCGTTCTTCAGGCTAGCTTCGATGCCTGTAAGTTATGCGGCCCCTCGTCAGATCGTAAGGCGACAATTCAACCTTGACCTTGTCTCCGGCCAGGACCTTTATATAAAACTTTCGCATCTTGCCGGAAAGATGCGCCAACACTTCATGCCCTTCGGCTACCTTAACTTTGAAGTTAGCGTTTCCCACACATTCGGTCACGGTTCCCTCTACGGGGATCATGTCTTCTTTAGAAATAATATCACCTCTTTCTTTCGTTATGGCGCGAATCATTGAATCAATGATTCGCGCAAGGTTTTATCGCGATGCCCGGCGCGGACTAAATGAACGCGTCGAGGATGAACGCAATCGAGCTATCTCGCTCGTCAATTTCACCTGCTCTCTGGACCTGCCGTCCGAAAAGCCGTTTAGCCTGGTTCTTTCAAGCTTGACTCCGGTGAAACGTTCGATTGAAGCCAGTCCCGGCTCTTCTTCGGGACTTACCAGTGTAAAGGCAGAGCCGTCGCGGCCCGCGCGAGCCGTACGCCCGACTCTATGTATATAATCTTCGCCTGTCGAGGGCACTTCGTAATTGACCACAAACGAAATGTCATCGACATCGATTCCGCGCGCTGCGACATCGGTCGCCACAAGCACCCGCGCCCGGCCCGAGCGAAAGCTTGCCATCGCGCTGTTGCGCTGCGACTGGCTGCGGTCGGAATGAAGCGTGACCACATCATATTTGTTGGCCGTCAAAACATGCGTCAACCTGTCGGCTCCCCGTCTCGTCTGCGTGAAGATGAGGAAAGTATCTCCTTCGTGCTGTTTGAGCAATTCGAGCAGCAACGGCAGCTTGGCGTGTGAAAGTACGGGGAATGCCTTCTGGGTGAGGGTCGCTGTAGTCGTTGCGATACGGGCGGCCTCGACCCGCGCATAGTTGGTCAGCAATTCCTGTGACAGCCGTTCAACCGCCGTTGAAAGCGTCGCGGTAAAGAGCATTGTCTGCCGCCTTGCGGGAATATGTTTGATGATGCGTCTTACCTGTGGAAGAAAGCCCATATCGAGCATGCGGTCGGCTTCATCAAGCACCAGAACATCTATCGCTTTGAGAGGCACCGTGCCGCGCTCTATCAAATCGTTCAAGCGTCCAGGGGTGGCAATCAGTATGTCAGCGCCCGATTTGAGCGCCTTTATCTGTCGGGATATGCTCTCGCCTCCGACAACCGACACGGTGCGGAGACCGGCCCCCTTGCCGTAGAGCTTTGCGTTCGCTTCGATCTGCGCGGCAAGCTCGCGGGTCGGCGCAAGTATAAGCCCTCGCAAAGCGCCGGGTTGCCCGAATCGTTCGATGATCGGGAGCAGAAAGGCAAGCGTCTTACCGGAGCCCGTTTCGGCCGAAGCCATAAGGTCGCGGCCTTCAATCGCGAGCGGTATGGACCCTGTTTGAATCTCTGTTGGGTCTGTTATTTCGTGCTTCTTAAGCACGTTGACAAGCCGCGCGCTAAGGCCCAGCTTTTTGAAATCGTCTAAACTCATGAATCTCTCTTTCGAAACACTACTTCGGTGAATCTCTGTTGTATTCAGAGCAGCAGTGGTGAAAATAAATGCTGATGGGGCGGATTGATCGGAGTGCTTTATAAATGTTTGTTTCCTAACAATCGTATCCGAGCAGCGTGATTGCAAAAAATGAGGCGGACGGGATAAGTAGAATCCTAGCTCTTTTATCCCGTCCTATCCCCTTCATTCTATACCCTGATCGGGGTTAGTATCGGCTTCCATATCCGCCGCCGCTGCGACCGCCACCGCGACCGCCGCTGTTACGCGATCCGCCGTAGCCGCCTCCACGGTTGCCCGTACGCTCCTCACGCGGTTTAGCCTCGTTGACGGTCAGCGAACGCCCGTTGACCTCAGTTCCATTGAACTGCGCAATTGCCTTCTCGGCATCCTCTTCGCCCATTTCCACAAAAGCAAAGCCCTTGGATCGTCCCGTGTCGCGGTCTGATATGATGTTAACTGTTTCGACCTGTCCAACCTGTTCAAACAGGCTGGTGAGGTCAGTCTCTGTCGTTTGGTACGACAGATTTCCGACGTAAATTCTCTTATTCATGTTTCTCCTGAATCTGTTATTAGGAACTTCCGAGGCATAGAGGGAAAGGGGATGAGAAATTGAGATCAAACTCTCTCCAAGCAGTAGCAGCGGGAACTCCTGAAAGCCTATACAAACAGCAGCACTCGCTCTGCTGTAATGAGTTTATATAATACCATACGTATTCCGTAAAGTCTATGACACCTTGCATTTATATCCTGTCCGAGCGCAAAGCTGCTCAGACAGGCACAAATCAGCCAAGTACGAGAAAAGCCTTTATCGGGATTTCGATACCATAAACCCGAATAAAAACATACAAATTCAGGAATCAACCAGCGCCGGAAAACTTTTACAGTTGATTGTAACTGAGCTTGAAAAGGTCATTCATCCGAGATAAATCTCCGGTTTCAAACCCCAGGCGGAACCATCGGGCTCGCTGCTCGGAGGTGCCGTGCGTGAACGAATCGGGAACAACATACCCCTGTCCCTGCTTTTGCAGACGGTCATCACCCACAGCGTTTGCGGCCCCAAGCGCCTCTTCCAGATCGCCCGGTTCGAGAATGTTTTTCATTTTCTGATCGTAGTAAGCCCAGACTCCAGCCAGAAAATCGGCCTGAAGTTCCGAACGCACCGACATCTGATTGTATTCGGCTTCGCTCAGGCGGCCTCTGCTGGAATGAACCTTGTTTAGTATTCCCAGTTGATTCTGTACGTGGTGTCCGATCTCGTGAGCGATCACATAGGCTTCGGCGAAATCACCGGCCGCTCGAAAACGAGTCGCGAGTTCGTTAAAGAACTGAAGGTCTATGTAGACCTTTTGATCCGCCGGACAATAAAACGGTCCCGTGGCGGCGGAAGCGAATCCGCATCCCGACTGGCTGCTCCCGGAAAACAGCACAAGCGTAGGATTGCGATATTCCTTTCCCAGTTGCTTGCGAAACTGCTCTTGCCATACATCTTCCGTATCGGCCAGAACCACCCCTGTGAACTCCTTCATCTTCTCTTCGGCAGGATTGGTCACGCCCGGACGCCCGCCCCCCGCATCAGGTTGCGGGCCGTTGCCTGTCGGTAACGACTGAGGGTCTATCCCGAGAAACATCGCTATCAGCAAAACGACTATTCCTCCAAGACCTCCGCCGACCGCCAGACCTCTTCCTGAAACCCCTCTACGGTCCTCAATATTGTCGCTTTGTCTTCGTCCAACCCAACGCATAATATTCTCCTCGTTTAGCGAATTCTATCCTCGTGTCTGCATTGCTTTCATACAAGTTTCCACTTGCTAGAGAGTAAAGGCAAACCACGAGCCACACAAGGGCCGAGGGTGGTCGAACGCGAAACAAACCGGCAAAAGATTCAATCGAAGCGCAGCGCAATCACAGGGTCAACCCGCATAGCCCGACGCGCGGGTATGTAGCAAGCCAGCGCCGCTACAAATATCAGCAACAGCGATACGGCCAGGAACGTAGTCGGATCGGTCGCGCTCACGTTGTAAAGAAGAGAGTCCAGGGCGCGCGTCAGGATGAAGGCTCCGACCAGACCTATCGCCACTCCGGTCAGCGCAAGTTTGATACCCTTGCCCATTACGCGTTTCATCACGTCTTTCTGCTGCGCCCCTAAAGCCATGTGAATGCCGATCTCTTTTGTGCGTTGAGTTACCCAGAAGGCAAGGACACCATAAACCCCTACAGTTGCGAGTATCAAAGCGACAAAGGCAAACAGGCCAAGCAGGGTCATATAAAATCGCGGATTCGCAATCGATTCGGAAACAAGTTGTCTCATCGTGGCGACATCGTATACAGGTTGATCCTTGTCGAGCGCCGACACCTGTTCGCGTACGGCACTTACAATGCTCAAAGGCTCGACATTGGTCCGTACTACCAGAGTCATCCATCTGAGATATTCAGGTTTCTGAGAGTGAGGCTGATAGAGGGCCGGCCCCTCATCCGCGTCAAGCCCCATATGTTTTACGTCTCCGACAACACCCACTATCGTAGACCACGGAGCCTCCTCGCCTCCGAATCGAATGCGCTTCCCAATGGGGTCTTCATCGGACCAGAATTGCCGGGCCATGCTCCGATTTATGATTACCACGGGCGGAGCATCGCTGTCGTCCTTCTCATTGAACCATCGCCCGCTCGCAAGAGGGATGCTCATGGTCTTAAAGTAATCAGGAGTGACCGCGCGATAGCCTGCGTTTGGCTCATCGCCCGCCAAAATAGCGCGTCCTTCTATCGCAAAGTCGTAGCCCATACGATTGCGCCGTATAGGTAGGTCCTGAACCGCGCCCGCCGATTGTACCCCGGGCAAGCCTTTGATTCGATTTATGAGTTGCTGGAAAAAGGCTATTTGCCGGTGATTCTCCTTATATCTGGTCGAAGGCAGCCATACGCGCAACGTCAGCAAATTATCAGAGTTAAAACCCGGATCAACCGATTGCAGACGCAGAAAACTTTTTATCATAAGGCCCGCTCCGATGAGCAGCATCAGCGCCACGGCGACTTCCGAGATCACCAGAGCATTGCGGAGCCTGCGCTTTGAGCCGCTCGATGATCCTCGCCCCTCAGATTTGAGCGATTCCTGCGGATCTGGTCTGGAAGCAAAAAGCGCAGGCGCAAGACCGAAGGCCATCACCGAAATCACAGAGATGACCATCGTGAAACCAAGGACGCGACCGTCGAGCGTCGTCTCGTTTAACCGGGGGATGTCGCCGGGATTCAATGAAGTAATAAGCGACACACCCCACGAAGCAAGCAAAACACCTGCGGCCCCCCCAAGCAACACGAGCAGGAAACTTTCTGTGAGCAACTGAGAAAACAGTCGGGCTCGACTTGCGCCGAGGGCGGCGCGGATTGCAAATTCCCTTTGCCTGGCCGCCGCCCTCGCCAGCAGCAAATTGGCTACGTTCACACAGGCAATCAACAGCACTAAAACGACTGCTCCAAGCAGCACGAATAAAGCCAATCTGACATTTCCGACCCTCACATCGTCCAGGCGAGCGACCCTCGCTCCCCAATCGGCATTTGTCTCCGGGTATTCCGACTGCAAACGGGCGGCAATCGTATCCATTTCTGCCTGCGCCTGATTCAACTCGATTCCCGGTTTGAGCCGCGCTATTACGTTGATGAACTTCCCACGACGATCCTGCAACTGTTTAGCGCCGAACCCTGCGGGAACCCAGATGCCCGCCTCCTCATCGGGGAACCTGAAATCCGGCGGCATGATTCCGACTACGGTGAGGTCCGCTCCATTGAGCATCAATTTTTTTCCGAGGATTTGCGGGTCTCCGCCGAACCGGCGTTTCCACAGGCCATCACTGAGCAATACGACTGAATCATAGCCCGGGCGGTCGTCTTCGGGGAGAAGAACGCGACCAATCTTTGCGCTCACGCCGAGCGTCTCGAAGAAGCTGCCGGTTACAACTGCCGATTTGATTCTTTCGGGGTCATCAACCCCCGTAAGGTTCGCGGTCCAATTGAAGTAAGCAGCCATACCATCGAAGACCCGATTCTGATCGCGCCAATCCACGAAATCGGCAAGCGATGCGACTTGCGCATCTTTTTCCTGATCCGGTTTCACTTCCCATACCATGACAAGCCGGTCAGGCTCGTTAAACGGCAGAGGTCGCAACACGACAGCATTGACTACGCTGAAGACCGTTGTATTGGCTCCTATCCCTAAGGCCAGCGTGATGACCGCAGCAACTGTAAAGAGAGGCTGCTTGATAAGCATTCGCACGCCGTATCTGATGTCTTTGAGGAAAGTCTCTATCATGCCGCCTCCACGAATGTCGTGACTCTGTTCCTTGATTCGCGTGATGTTGCCAAAGCGACGAAGCGCCTCCCGCTTTGCGTCTTCCGGGCTCATGCCGGACCTGATATTTTCTTGAATCCGCATGTCGAGATGAAAGCGCAGTTCCTCATCAATATCCCGGTCAATCCGGCTGCCGCGAAACACTGCGTACATACGCCGACAGAATTGCTTCAGAAAAAACATAATCAATTCCCTGTTAATCCCTGTTAAGCCCTGTTAAGCCGTCTGCATCACTTTAGATATTGCCTCGGTCAGGCGTGCCCATCGGTCCTGCTCGTTTTCGAGTTGCTTGCGCCCGGTTCTTGTGAGCTTGTAGTAACGCGCCTTGCGGTTGTTTTCCGAAACATCCCACTCCGATGTTATCCAGCCCTTATGCTCCATTCGATACAGAGCCGGATAGAGCGAGCCTTCTTCAACCTGAAGCGCCTCATCCGAAGTCTTCTGAATCCAGCGGGCGATCTCGTAACCGTGCATAGCCCCTTCCGATAAGGTCTTGAGAACGAGCATATCCAGAGTGCCTTGAAGCAGATCAATTTTCGCCATTTCCCATCGCTCTCCTTAGAATGTCTAGGGAAGAGTAAACCCACTCCCTTAGAATGTCAAGGGGAAGGTTAAATCGGATGATAAGAGGTTGAAATTGATGGAGTAAAAAGACGTAGACAGGATTAACAGGATTTTTAATGATTCAACAAGACTCTCTTTTAATCTTGTCTAATCAAATCTAATCCTGTTAATCCTGTCTAAAACCGGTAGCTCATTCATACTTAAGCGCGATTATCGGATCAACCTTTGTAGCCTTGCGCGCCGGGATGTAGCAGGTCAATAGCGCAACTATAATCAAGATCAAGACCACAGCGGCGAAGATCATCGGATCGGTTGCGCTGACGCCAAACAGCAGGCTCGACATCAGTCGCGTAGCTGCAAATCCGCCTGCAAGCCCTATCGCCAGACCGATTGAAGAAAGCGCCAATCCCTGCTTGAGCACCATCGCTCGCACCTGTGAGGGCTGCGCGCCCAGCGCCATCCTTATGCCGATCTCCTGTGTTCTTTGCGTGACCGCGTAATTCATCACCCCGTAAACGCCGACAACTGTCAGGATCATCGCTATCGCGGCGAACAGACCGAGCAGGAACATATTGAATCTGAACGGAGCGGTGGTTTCATGAATTATGGTATCCATCGTCTTCACGTTCGATAAGGGCAGTGTCGGGTTGAGACCGGCTATGACGCTACGGGCAGACTCGGTCACGCTCGCCGGGTCAAGTTGAGTCCGCAAAACGAAAGTCATCGAGCGCCCCAGGCCAAGCGTTATAAATGGAGTCTGAGCCGTCGCCTGATACATCTGCATCCCGGATTCGCCCGTAAGCGATGTGTGTTTGACATTTCCCACAACCCCGATGACCCTGGCCCAATCGGGCTGTTCGTTGGGCAATGGAACTCCCACGGTCATTCGTTTGCCTATGGGGTCCTCGCCGGGCCACATGATGTCTGCCATATTCTGATTGATGACGACCGCCTGTAACGCATTCCGGTCATCGGATTCGCTAAGCGTTCGCCCTTTTATAAGTGGGATCCCAAGAGTTTGAAAGTAATCGGGAGTGATTACTCTATAACTGGCCATGGGGGCCTCCGAGGGTGTAGGCAGAGGGCGGCCTTCGACCGAAAATATGAACTGAGGGCCGCCGCCCGCAAGCGGCGCTTGTGTTATGGCCGAAGCCGAGCTTACGCCGGGCAGCGATGATAGCCTCTGGGTCGCTTCTTTATAAAACCCGATCACATCGTTGTCGTTCGGGTAGAGGGCCGGGGGCAAAGCGATCTGCATTGTGAGCAGGTGATCGCGGTTGAACCCCACGGCTACCTGCTGAAGTGCGGAAAAGCTCTTTATCAAAAGCCCCGCGCCCACAAGCAGCACAAAGGCCAGCGCGATCTGCACAATCACTAATGTGTTTCGAATACGGCGTCCACGAATGTGACCGGCTGTTGACTTTCCGCTCTCTTTCAACGTCTCGTTGAGGTTTGCTCTTGAAGCCTGCAACGCGGGCACAAATCCAAAGAGGACTCCCGCGGCAACAGAGACGAGGAGCGCAAATCCAAGCACACGACCGTCAACACCGATTTCACCTACGCGGGGGATGCCCTGCGGATTCAAGCTGACTAAAGCATCCGTGCACCAGAGCGAAACCAGAACGCCGATTGAGCCTCCGATCAAAGAGATAAGGACGCTTTCCGTAAGAACCTGTCTTATCAACCGGCCCCGACCCGCGCCGAGCGCCAGTCGGATGGCAATCTCTTTTTCGCGTGAGGCCGCCCGCGCGAGCAGAAGGTTTGCGACATTCGCGCAGGCAATCAGCAATACGAACCCGACCGCCACAAGCAAAATCATCAGGGCCGGGCGTATATTCAAGGTGACCAGATCGTTAAATGGAACGACGGCCAGCCCCCATCCGCTGTTTGACTCGGGATATTGCTCAGCAAGCCGCGCGCTTATCGTGGACATTTCGGTTTGCGCCTGTTCCACGGTCGCATTATCAGCGAGACGACCGATCACCTGAAGGTTATGCAGATTGCGGTCGGCATTTTCGTAAACGAGACCGAGAGGAACCCAGAACTCTATATTGGGGCGATAATCGTTTGGCATAATGCCGACAACTGTAGTGCTCTGGCCGTTGATTGGGATTGTTTGTCCGATTATGCCGGGGTCGCCCGCGAAGCGGCGTTGCCACAGACCCTTCGATAAAAGGATGACGGGCGGGCCTCCGGGCTTGTCTTCTTCCTGCATGAAATCGCGCCCGGCAATCGGCGCAAGTCCGAGAGTCTGGAAGTAATCCCAGTTTACCTTTTCGCCCTGAATCTTTTCCGGCAGGTCGCTCGATGTCAGATTGCCCGTGAACGGCTGACGCGCGCTAATAAGCTTGAAGGATTGACTCTGTTCTTTCCGATCCCGATAGTTGAGCGAAGAAGAAGAGACGCCCGGGGCCGGAAACTTCGAATTGGTTTCCAGAATAAACATCAATCTGTCGGGCTTATCGAAGGGCAGCGATTTGAGCATTACCCCGTTGACTACGCTGAAAAGCGCCGTGTTCGCGCCGATGCCCAGAGCCATAGTGATTACCGCGACAAACGTGAAGCCGGGGTTCTTGATGAGCATCCGCGTGCCGTAACGCAGGTCTTGTAAAAGAGTCTCCATCATTATCTCCTATTAATGCGTCGGATTAATGCGTCGGAAAAATTCCATCATCTGCTTCCCGAAAGACTGTCCGACCACCGGCAAAGCCGGATTTTTTGACAGGATTAACAGGATTGAATAAGGATATAACAAGATTCTCTTTTAATCCTCCTGAATCGCGTCAATCCTGTCAAAAAAAACGGATACCATTCACACATCGCGGGAAACACCTGCTCACAATAGCCGGTACGCGCTCAAACAAACCGCTGTTTCCCAACAAGAACCTGATTGTGAAATGCCGAGGCTTCGCATACGAAGTGCCCTCTGAATGAGAGAAACACAGTCAATTTGATCGACCTTTTTTGACACGATCAATCATTTTGGCCTTCCTCCGGGCATCCATCTGATTCATTTAAGTACACAAGTAAGTTATTCCCTTCAATTAGCCTCCCGGATACTGTCCTGGCATCGTCATTGCACTAATCGCTGGCGAAAGAATGATTTGATTAAGACAGGAGACGTGTAATCTGTAATCGCTCATGAGCACGGCCCAGATAAACAAGCTTCCAGATATATCCGGCGGGGTGGCTGGCTCCATCACCGCAGATAAGCAACTAAGCGATCGGCAAAGGGACGGCGCTTTGCAGAGGCGCGAAAACTCGGCAATGATTTTTGGTGCGTTCGATCAGGAAGACCTTCATGAATCTATGATGATGGCAGCGCCTATGCCTGAAAATGAGGCCGCGAGGCTCGAAGCGTTGCGCCGATACATTAGCAAGGGCATAGAGCACGAAGAGCTTTTTGATAATTTCACCCGAATTTCAGCAGACCTGTGTTCAACTCCGTCAGCTCTGCTCAGCATAGTCGAAGCCGACCGCATCCGTTACAGAGCCAACACAGGTTCCAACTGGATTGAAGGTAGCAGAGAAAACTCTTTTTGTTCCTGGGCCATTCTGACGCCGGATATTTTCGTAGTATCGGACGCGCTCAAAGACATACGATTCTGGGACAACCCTCTGGTGAGGGGCGAGCCTGGAGTGCGATTCTACGCCGGAGCGCCCTTGCTGACATCAACCGGTCACGCGCTCGGCGTGCTTTGTGTTCTTGACAAGGAACCACGGGAATTGACCGATTCCCAGGCTCTGACCCTGCAAACACTGGCCCGCGCCATCGTGACTCAGCTAGAACTCAGTTGCAAGAGCCTGGAGCTTGAGAAAGCGATAACCGAACGCCAGCAGGCATTCACCTATCTTGCGGCCAGCGAAGAACGCTATGCGCTGGTCATCCGCAGCGCCAATGACGGGTTATGGGATTGGAACCTGGAAAATAATGAAATGCATTTCTGCCTGCGATGGAAAGCCATACTAGGCTATGAAGAGGCCGACATCGGGACCTCCCCCGATGAATGGTTGAGCCGCGTGCACCCGGAAGACATTGAAGAGGTTCAATCCAGCATTACCGCTCATCTGGTAGGCTCGACATCTCATTTCCAGAGCGAACATCGCTTGAGGCATAAAGACAACTCATACCGATGGGTACTCACGCGAGGTCTGGCCGCCTGGGATGCGGATAAATCTATCTACCGAATGGCGGGATCGCTCACCGATATAACGGATCAGAAAGAGGCGGAGAGCCGGTTACTTCACAACGCCTCGCACGACGCCCTGACGGGGCTCCCCAACCGCACCGTATTCATGGACAGGCTCAGGAGATCGCTTGAGCGGGCGAAACACCACGAAGACTACCTGTTTGCTCTGCTGTTTCTCGATCTCGACCGATTCAAAATCATAAATGACAGCCTCGGACATCACATAGGCGATCAGCTACTGATCGCCATCGCTCGCAGGCTTGAAGCTTCGCTTCGCCCCGGGGATATGGCGGCCCGGTTCGGAGGCGATGAGTTTGCCATAATTCTCGACCATATCAAAAAGGTCGGTGACACGGCAGAGGCAGCCGAACGTATACAGAAACAATTTGAGGAACCGTTCAATCTGGGCGGACACGAAATTTTCGCCTCTGTGAGCATCGGAATAACCCATAGCCAGGTTCCCTATGAAGAGCCGGAGGATTTTCTGCGCAATGCCGACAGCGCCATGTACAGGGCAAAGGATCAGGGCCGGGGGCGCTTTGAAGTCTTTGACAGAGATATGCACACTCGCGCAGTCGAGATGTTACAACTGGAAACCGATTTGCGTCGCGCGCTCGCCCGCGACGAGTTCCGCGTCCACTATCAGCCGATAGTCTCATTGGAGAACTGGCGCATTACCGGCTTTGAGGCCCTCTTGCGCTGGGAACATCCATCAATCGGCTCCATCTCGCCATCAGAGTTTGTTCCCGTAGCCGAAGAGACCGGGTTGATTATTCCCATCGGCCAGTGGGTGCTCAAAGAGGCCTGTCAACAGCTACGCATCTGGCAGGAGCAATTCCCTTCCGACCCCCCTCTGACGATGAGTGTAAATCTTTCGGGCAAGCAGTTTTCCCAGCCCGATCTGATTGATCAGATAAAACAGGCTCTGGCTGAGACAGGGCTTGACGCGGCCAGTTTGAAGGTTGAAATAACCGAGAGCGCAATCATCGAAAACATCGAATCCGCGACCATGGCGCTCAATCAACTAAAGGCGCTTGGCATCAGAATTCTGCTCGATGATTTTGGCACGGGGTACTCTTCGTTGAGTTATCTGCACCGTTTCCCGATAGACACGCTAAAGATCGACCGTTCTTTTGTCACAAGGATGAGCCTGCCAAAGAATTCCGAGATCATCCGCACGATAATCTCGCTTGCGATAAACCTGGGCATGGATGTTATCGCCGAAGGGGTGGAGACTCGCGAACAGGTCATTCAGCTTACGGGCCTCAATTGCGAATATGTGCAGGGATATCTGCTCTCAAGGCCCATTGACGGAAAAGCGATGAAGCAGTTGATCGAACAGACTTATCAACAGGGGTTATCTCAACCCGACACCGAAGCAACAGAACCGGCAAATAGAATCGAGGTGCCGGCAATTCCTGAAAGCCCGAGGCAGAATGCCAAAGCGACACCCGATCAGGAAGGACCGACAATCAAGCACATCCCGGTAGCCGGGGAGGTATATTCGGAATTCTACAGCGACACAATCAATAAGAATCGCCGCAGATGTAAGAGAGTCAGACTCTCGATCCCCACTCGCGTGACGGGATATGTCGAAAACGGAGATAAGTGGGGCGAGATGACCAAAACACTCGATGTCAGCCGGACCGGAGTAACCATCACCCTGACGAAAAAATTAAAACGAGGGGCTGTCCTCTACCTCCTGCTGCCTCTGCCGGAAAAGCTTCGCAAGCACGGCCTCACCGACCCGAGCTATGGCGTGTACGCGCTGGTAAGACGCGCTACGTTGTCTAAAGACGGGCGATGGGTTGTGGGGCTGGAATTTTTAGGCGAGCATCCGCCTGAAGGTTATCTCGACAAACCCTGGACTGTGTTCAAATCCAATAATGCGTCAGGCGCTGAAGCGCATTGATCAAGCTTTCATTCCGCATCAAATGTCCAACGCGTCGCGTCACGGTTAAAGCTCTGTTCGTGCCAGGCAAAGGCGACGCGCGGCCTTAGGCGATAGATTACCGCGTCGCCCGGAGCGTCCGTCTGCCGCATATGGTATTTGGCAAAGTAGGCATCATTCATCCGCGCAAACAATGAGCGGTCTGAAATCTCTTCGGCTCGCCCCTCAATAATCACTACATCGTCGCCGCTCTCAAGATGAACGACCATTTCAGGGTTGTTCGATAGATTGCGCGCCTTTCGCGCCCCTCTATCCGTGCCGAAATAAAAAGCTCCGTCTACCCACACCCCCCAGACGGGCGTGGCATGGGGACGGGCGTCAGGCCACGTGGTCACAACCCAATAGTTGTGCGCCTTCGCGAGGCTCTCCGTAGCATCGGTCCAGGAAAGCAATCCATCCCCTTTATCGGGTCCAACTACCCCGTAGCCGGCAGGCATATGCGGGCGTGTTGCTTTCGGCTCCGCGATCTTTCGCGCGGCGTTTTGCTTTGATGTCCGTTTCGATCCGGGCATAACTTTCCTCCTTGTTTATTTTCAGTTCGACGACCGACCATTCTTTACAGAATCTTCATGTTAATGACTAAACCTGACATCCTGTGACATATTTCTGTGATAGATTCAGGATTCTGATTTTGTAAGACAAAAGAAAGCGAGGGGCAAGAGATGAGGGCCGACCGGCTGCTTTCGATCATGTTGATCTTGCAGGTGCATCGCCGCATCACGGCGCGCGAGCTTGCGCGCAGGCTTGAGGTTTCCGAACGGACTATTCACCGCGACATGGAAGCCCTGAGCGGGGCAGGCATCCCCGTCTTTGCAGAACGGGGCTCAGGCGGCGGATGGGCGCTGCTCGAAGAGTACCGCACAAACCTGACGGGGCTGAACAAATCCGAAATCCAGGCGCTTTTCCTGACCCGGCCCTCTCGCCTGCTTGCCGATCTCGGACTGGATAAGGCTTCGGAAGGGGCCTTCATAAAACTGCTTGCTTCTTTGCCTTCGATGTATCGCGCTGACGCCGAGTATGTGCACCAGCGGATTTACATAGACCCTACGGGCTGGAATCACTCAGGCGAGACAATACCGTTTCTCACTGCGATTCAAGGAGCCGTATGGCAGGAGCGCAGGATAAAGATCACCTATCGGCGTAGCGGGTGCGGGCCAGTCGAGCGGTTGCTTGACCCGCTCGGGCTGGTCGCAAAGGGAAGCGTGTGGTATCTGGTGGCCGCGACAGGTGACGAGATACGCAGCTATCGGGTCTCGCGTGTGGAAGGTTTTGAGATGACGGATGAGCTTTGCGTCCGGCCGAAGGGATTCGATCTGGCGGCGTACTGGGAACAAAACACCATCGAGTTTAAAAAACAACTGCCGCGCTACAGTGTGAGTGTGCGCGTAAGCCCCATGGTTCTTCCGCGAATATCATTCGCTGGCAGGTTTGCAAAGATTCAGCAGGTCGGCTCGCCCGATGAAACAGGATGGGCCGAAGTCTTGATTCACTTCGATTCAGAAGAGGTGGCCTGGGAATATGCACTGAGCTTTGGCCCGCAGGTAGAGGTACTGGAGCCCCGGGAGTTGCGCGATAAGGTGATTGAGATGGCCAGGCGAGTGATCGAGTTTTACTCGCAAAAAAGCATCCCGGACGAGAGCGCCGAGAAGAGTTTTTCAGCTTCGTAGCGCCGCTGTTAAGGAGACGCGTGATCGGTGAAGAGAGAGAATTTGACAGAATTAACAGGGGGTTTCTAACCGTCTCTAAATAATTCTGTAAATCCTGTCAAAAAAAATTTAACACTTCAGACAGACTTTCATCTCCAGCAATCTCTTTCGGCTATTGCGATTTGCTCACAGGTTCTTCTGCTGGAACGGCCCTTCCCTTTACGACTCGGAGGTTTAGTTTCTCGTCGGCTGCTTCATAAAAGATGCGGCCCTGCATCATCTCGTCTTTTGTGAACTCGCCCCATCGCACGGGTTGAGTCGGGTCGGGGTTGAACCTGTTTTTGTCGCTGTTGTCGTATGTCCCCGTGAATTCGGCTATCGTGCCTTTTGGCACGCGAATAGGCTCGGTGAGCACATAGGTGCGCTGCCAGTTAAAATTATAGTTTTGAACTTCCAGCCCGGTTTCCACCCGACCATCGGGGTAATAGAGTTTCATCACATAGGATTTGCCTCGCAGGTGCATGTGGACGTGGAAGAATTTTATTATGGCATCGGTTTGAAACGTCTTGCGATCCGTGAAGGAGGCATTTGCCTCGCCAGGCTGGACCAGCAGGTCCTTGCGGTCACCAAACAATAGTCGCAGGTTTTTTTGAACGATGCCGTCGGCATAATAGACGCCGATGGAAGACTGGTCACTGATCGCCTGCCCCGAAGGCGCATAATGAACCTGCAAGCCGAGTCGCATCCCTTTCGGTATCCGCACGGCCACACCATCTGTCAGCTTCACGGTGTTTGCGCCGGGCACCCAGCCGGAGATCATATATGTGCCTCTGGCCGAAGGATCGAAGTCGCCCGCGATATAGCCTTCCTCGGGCACTTTGAAGCCGGGCGGCACAAGATGCACATTGGCGTGATGGACTGCCCTGGCGTTACCCGGACGCACCTGAATCGAGTTGATCCACGTGTCTTCGGGGAAGACGTAATCGAATACAAAGAAGACATAAAGGTCTTTATCGTTCTTGGCGAGCGTGAATGCCTTGGGTTGTGTAACTACCAGATCAGGCGTTCCGAAAGCCCAGCCAAAATCCCACTGCTTGCGCGGCGGCAGGTCTGCGGAATTGCCTTCCTTTGCGCCGCTATCGACCCAGCTACTTATCGTAGCAACCTCGGCATCGGTCAGACGCGGATCATTCTGATAACGCCCTAATGGCCCTAACGCGTGAAAAGGCGGCATCTCTCGCCGAACAACTTTTTCCTTTATGGCTCGCGCCCAGGGGCGCGCCTCGCTGTAGGTGACAAGCGACATAGGAGCTACGCCGCCCGAGTGATGACATTCTTCACATCTCGCTCGCAGGATCGGCGCAACATCCTTGCTAAAGGTGATCGCCCCGGCCGTGCCCTCGGCATTTGAGTATGCAGCAACTTTGTCCAGCAACAAAGTGGTCCCAATCAGGATTAAGACCGTTGCGATCACTACGCTCATAGCTTTTTTATTCTTCACCTTGTCCTCCTCAATCGCGGCAGACGAAAGCCGTCCTGCGGTCCATTTTCAGTCGAAGGTATTAAGTTGTTGCGCTTGCCAAAACAGCGAGCCGCTCTGAATCATAAGCACAGGATAAACATATATCAAGACCAGGATGCAGAGTTGAATAAAGGCGAGAAACGAGTTTGCGCCCGTCAGCGCGCGACGGGTTGTCTGAGGGCAGACGGCCTCTCATAATAGAGGGTGTATCGGCGGTGAAGTTTTAATCATTGTTCGATATTTGATTTCATATTTCATTTCTGTTCCGGTCGCCTGCTTTATGCTCAATATTTGTACGGCGATGTCTCATTCCTGCGTGTCGCGTATGATTTAGAACATGTACCGGAATCGCTCGGGCGGCATAAAAGTTTACTGATAATCTCAATGAATCGACGCTTTTCTTCGATAGGAGAGTCAGACAAATCGGAGGAACGCCTGTTGCTCTAAATAGGCTGACTCAAATCGTGGATAGATTTTGATCTATCCTTAATTGATATTCAAGAACTGAAACTAAGGAGTAAGTACATGTCATCGAACAAGCAAACTGGCAAGGGCGAACAGGATAGTCAGAAAGATCAACAAAAACAGAGCGGCGGTCAAACCGGCCAGCAAGGACGTCAGGGCGGAACAGGTGGTCAGCAAGACCCCAATTTTGAGAAAGGCGGACAGGGCGGCCAGAAGGGCGGCGGCCAACAAGGAAGCAACCGCTAGAGTTAATAAACTAGGCCGGGGCGGCGGGCTTTGATGCCGTTGTCCCGGCCCTCATAGACTTTTTATTGGAAACGCGGGTTTGAAGGGCCGTGATTTTGTATTCATCAGGGTTCTTACAACATTCGACGATCAGGGGGAACCGGATATGAATGCATTTGAGTTGCTGAAAGATGACCATAAAAAGGTGTCTCAAATTTTCGAGAAACTTGAGCCGACTACAGAGCGCGCAACGAAGACAAGAGAAGAGCTTTTTGAGAAATTGAAAACCGAATTAGAGATTCACGCGCAGATTGAAGAACAGATATTTTACCCGGTGCTGAAGAAGGCAGCCGAAACTCGTGCGATCACTCTTGAAGGCTTTGAAGAACACAAAATTTTCAAACAACTCTTGCAAGAGATGGATTCGACGCCTGTGGAGAGTGAGCAATGGACGGCAAAACTCACAGTGCTAAAGGAAAACGTCGAGCATCACGTCGAGGAAGAAGAAGGCGAGATGTTCAAGAGCGCCCGCGATGTTTTGTCAAAGGAACAGATTGAAGAACTAGGCGCGGAAATGGAAGCACAAAAGAAGAGACTTGCGGCAACAGCGCGAGCATAGATCAACCATAAAATTACTCGATTCAACAAAGCGGCCTGCACGCTCAACATTCAAGATGCCGAGCGCGCAGGCCGCTTGAATTATCCCCGCAGCTTACCACCTTCGATAGCCGGCATACTGGCGATAACCCTCATCATATCCCCGCCGAAATCCGTCGCGAAATGCAGCCTTGTAGGCTTCCTTGTAGCCGTACTCAGAGTGGTATCCTCTGTCCCCATCTCTATAGCGACTGGAATTGGCCGGATTGTATGCTCTGTTGTGGCGAGCATCGTCCCGACCTCTATCAAGCCCCTCACGGTAGCCGTTCTGCTGCGCTATGTTTGAAGCATATCCGTTGTAGTAGCCTGAGTTGCCCGAGTTACCGTAGTACGGATAATTGTTTGGATAGGAGCGTCCGTAGCTGTAGGGGTAGCGGTTGTTGCTGTATCTGTATCGTTCAAGCTCTCTACGCCTTTCAAGCTCTCTACGTCTTTCGATCTCTCGAAGTCTAGCAACCTCGCGGGCGCGGGCATCTCTTTGAGCCCTTTCGCGATCCCTGCGCCAATCATTGTCCCTATTTTGATTCCTGCGCCAGTTATCGTCCCTATCTCGATGATTATCGCGGTCTCTATCCGAACGGCTATTGTGCTCCGAACGGGCGCGGTTGCGATTTTGCGCCTGAGCAGTGGTAGGCAAAATGCCTCCCACGCCAAACAAAAGCGCGAGGGCAAAGGCCATTCCTGTAATTACTCTCTTTAATCTATGCCGATTCATTTTCTGTTTCACCTTTCTCTGTCCTCTTTCTCTGTCCTGTAGCTCCCCCACTGGAACTCCTCCTTATTTAGTAGGATTGCAAAGCCCGGGCCAGGGGTTGCCTCGCGCACACAAACTTCACCGGCAAAACTCGATAACCTCATATAATAGATCAGATACGCTGTCCATTTCGCCCCTGCTCAAGGCTGCTGATCGCCATCGGAAGCGATCTCAGGCGGATGCCTGTGGCATCGAATATAGCGCTGCCGACGGCGGGGGCCAGACCGACAATCGGAGATTCTCCGGCACCTGCCGAAGGGAGGTCTTTGCGGTCTATCAGCACCACTTCGATCTTTGGGACATCGCCGAAGCGAGGAACGCGATAACTTGAAAATCGCGAGTTGAGGATTTTGCCGTTCTCAAATTCGACGGCTTCGAATAAAGCGCCTCCGATGCCCATTATGATCGCGCCTTCGATCTGATTCTTGAGTTGATCGGGGTTGATGATCGCGCCGCATTCAAAAGCCTCCACGACACGAACGATTTTCACTTTGCCGGTTGAGCGGTCTATACCCACCTCCGCGCAGGTGGCGACATATCCTCCCTTATCAAATCCGCCCGCGATGCCAAAACCGCGACCGGGCGCGCTCTTGATCTTGCCCCAGCCAAAGGCTTTGGCGGCGGCTTCGAGAACGGCTCGGAACCGCTCATCTTTCAGGTTCTTCAGGCGAAATTCCAGCGGGTCCATGTTCAGGCTACGAGCCATCTCGTCCATGTGCATTTCCCGCGCAAAGTGATTCGCGGTTGCCGCAAGACCCCGATACGATCCCTGTCTGAGTGGCGAGTCGGAGGCGTGAAACTCTATGCGCTGATTCGCAATTTCATAAAGGGGCTGAATGGCCGCAGAGCCCGAATTATAATTGTGGAACTCCCAGGCCGTGATCGTGCCATCGTCTCTGACGCCGCTCGATATATCAATCACACCGGCAGGCCGGAAATAAGCCCACGTAAATTCCTCTTCGCGCGTCCACACAAGTTTCACGGGTTTGCCGACGGCTCTGGCCAGCCGCGCCGCCTCGATAGCCGCTTCGCCCGTATGCTTGCCGCCGTAACCCGAACCTGTGTCGGGCATGATGACGCGAACGCGATCTTCTGTGATGTTGAACGCCTCTGCCAGTTCGCCACGCACGCCAAAGGGGCGCTGCGTTCCGGTCCACACCGTAAGCTTTCCCTCATCCCATTCGGCCAGGGCGGCGCGAGGCTCAAGCGGCGCGTGAGCTATGTAGGCCACCGTGTAGGTTTGCTCTAATTTTTTATCGGCGGCGGCGAGTCCTTCTGAAATAGAGCCTCGCGCGGTCGGAGAATTTCTCTCGTATCCTCGCCCTTCCGAGGTCTTCTTTTTGAGATAATCGAAAAGTTCCTGAGAGGATGGTTGCGGCGTAGTCTTCCATTCGGCTTTGACGAGTCGCGCCGCCCGCGCCGCCAGATGCGAGTCGGGCGCTGCGACGCCGATGAAATTGCCGTCTTTAACTACGGTCACGCCCGCAAGAGCTTCGGCCGCGCGCGTGTCGCAGGCGGCAAGCGCAGCGTTGAAAGCCGTGGGCCGCACCACTCTCCCGTACATCATCCCCGGTCGTTTCATGTCGGATGCGTAATGGTGTTTTCCTGTGACGAAGGCCCGGCCATCAACTTTTGGAGCCGACTTGCCCGCGACCATCCACTTATCCGGCGGGGTCTTTGGCGCATCCTGCGAAATCTCTTTTAAGAGTTTCTGGCCCTTTGTGAGTTGCCCGTAACCGATTGATTGTTTTGTTCTGGTATTGAATACCCTCTGGTCGGCGGCTTGAAGCAAAGCGCGATCTGCTTTTAATCGTTCGGCGGCAAGATCAATCAAGACCTCGCGCGCGGCGGCGGAGACCGTTCTGAGTTGCGCGCCCATAACGGGCGTGGTCCGGCTCCCGAATGTCCCCATATCGAAGGGCGTGAGATTTGTGTCACCCATTACAAGACTAATAGACTCAAGAGGAACGCGAAGCTCTTCGGCCACGACCTGGGCAAGCGATGTGCGGATGTTTTGGCCTACTTCAACCTTACCCGTGTAGACCGTAACGCGGCCGTCTTCGCCGATGTGAAGCCAGCCGCCGATCTCTTCGGGGAGCGACCTGCCGGAAGAGGCGCGGCCTGATTCGCCCAACTGTTTTTGTTGCGGTCTTTGAAACGCAACCGCATCTTTGAGGGTGAAAAACAGAACGATGCCGCCGCCAAACAGTTTGAAGAACTCGCGCCGGTCTATCTTGAACCGATAGAGGGGCGAGGCAAAGAGTTCATACCGTTCCGGTTCGATAGGTATTTCAATTCTCTCTTCGGATGTGAGTTTATCGCTTATATTGTCGCTCACTTCACACCTCCCTTCATCATCCGCGCCGCGCTCGTGATAGCGGCTACTATCCGGGGATAGGTTCCACATCTGCAAATGTTCCCCTCCATGAATCGGATGATCTCGGATTCTTCGGGACTAGAGTTTTTACTAAGAAGGGCGACACCCGACATGATCATACCCGAAGTGCAGTAGCCGCACTGCAAGGCGTCTGCTTCGAGAAAGGTTTGCTGAAGCGGATGCAGCCGCCCGTTGTTTTCAAGACCCTCAATCGTCGTGATCTGTTTGTCGGCAACAGAGCCGACCTTTGTAATACAGGAACGAGCCGGCGTGCTGCCGATCAGCACGGTGCAGGCTCCGCACTGCCCTTCCCCGCAGCCGTACTTGCTTCCCGTCAGATCAAGATCATCGCGCAGCACGCTCAACAAACTCTTTTCAGGCTCCACCTCTACACGACGACGGGTTTTATTCACATTGAGTTCAATGATTTTGGACATAAGGCATCCCCCCGGATGAAGAACGATGATTAGAAAAACCGGCCGCCGCGAGTGCGTGACCGACAATCCGCTTCGAGAGATTACATTTTACAGCCGTGGGTCAACCGGCTCGCTACGGATGAATAGTCCCAGCGCCTCTATCCCCAGAGCAAACTCTCTTAAAGCAGGCGAACATTTCGATGATAACCCTCACGCCCGTAACCGCTCAAGGTTATCAGGCAACATGTACTCAGGATCGTGGAAGAAATCGGGCTTCCATCGAAAATCCGAATGGGATTGATGTCTCATTCAACCTTTGCAAATCGTATAGGCTTTTTCGCTTGCTGGCAAAATAATAGGCCCAAATCAGGCGCCTCCCTTGAAGAAAGAGCAGGCCCTTTAAATCTCGCCGGCGATCAATTGCATTTCCAGTGGACGATGACCTCTTCACCGCCCTGTAAGGCGTGGAGTTTCAGGGAGTCGAATGTGCTTCGGTTGCCGGTGTTAACGTTTCAGATAATTTAGTCACTCAATGAGAAAATAATTGCTAACACCCGATTAATTTACCGTGCTATACTGCGGCTTATCCGCATCACGCTTTGAATAAAAGGAGTCCCGCTTATGTGTAGTCAAGCGCGTGTTCTAATACTCTGCGCAATTGTCCTTACCGGATTACTGCTCACCGTGTTGCAGCCTTTAAGCTTTGGCCACAGTCGGGAAGTTAGAGATGCCGGATATGTCAGCAACCAATCGCCCATAAATAATCCGGGTCTGATTTTTTCATCCTATTTTGGCGGCTCAGATGAGGATGCGGCCAATGCCATTGCGGTGGACAGATCTGGAAATATTTATGTCACGGGAGAAACCTATTCATCCAACTTTGTGACGGCAAGCCCGCAACAGGCAAATTATCGGGGCAGCGGTGATACATTTATAACTTTTATCGGAACACAGCGAGGAAAATCTTCTCCGAAAATCACCGGCGCTGAGGTAAGTCACGGCACGTTGACCGTTTTCGGCGAAGGCTTCCACCCCGGAGCCGTGATAGTGATTGAAGGCAAAGACCAGACAGGTACGACAAACGATCAGATCGAACCGGTTACTAAATTGTCAGCGCCGAAAACCGGTAAGAAGATAAAAGCCGGACTCCCTGTAACCTTGCAGGTCAGAAACCCGGACGGAGGCATATCGCCTGAATTTAGCTTCACCCGATAAATCATCGGCATCAACTCTTCCGCCAAAGATCGTACGGCTTTTGCGCATCGCTATGAAACGGCAGTTCGACCCTGCGCCCGGTGCCTGCCGATTCGTAAGCCGCAAAGATGGCTTCGAGCACGGCGCGACCATCTTCACCCGTAACCTCAGGCTGAAGGTCTCGCCTCACACAATCAACGAAATGCGCCATCTCCTGTGGGAAGCCGTAATTCCATGCCTCTTCGTAAATGGTAAAACTCCAGCCCGTTGTCGAGCCCGCTTTTTCCACCGCGTAATCGTAACCGATACTGCTATAGGTCAGTATGGAATTACCTTGCAGCAGATTCGCGTAGGCGACTCCCTGTGAGCCGTGCACCTCGGCACGATCATCCATGCCTCCCGGTTTGGTCCAGCTTTCCTCTGCCACCGCCGTCGCGCCGTTTTCAAACTCAAATATCAGAATCGAATTGTCGTCGCCTTCGGTCTTGTCCGTATGCAGATAAGTACCCATATGCGCGTATACGGATTTGATCTTTGGCCGCCCGAGCATCCAGCGAAAGAACTCTATAGCGTGACAACCCATATCCATTGTTACGCCGCCGCCTGCACGATTCACATCCCAGAAGTGCGAGGCGTGCGGCCCGTCGTGTTTCTCTGACTGCTTGAGCAACAACGGCTTTCCGAGCGCGCCTGAATCGAGCAGTTGCTTGAGGCGAACGTACTTTGGCGCAAAGCAGAGTTCTTCCGCATACATCAACTTGACGCCAGCCCGGCGACAGGCCTCGATCATCCGGTCAGCCTCGGCCAGGTTAAGACACAAAGGCTTTTCCATGACAACGTGCATGCCTGCCTGGGCAGCGTCTAAGGCGACCTGACAGTGCAGATCATTGGGAACTCCGACCACAACCATATCTATCTCATCCATCTCAAGCATAAGGCGATAGTCGGTAAGGTGATGCGGTATGCCGAATTGCTCGGCGAACGCTTTAATATGGCTCTCGTTCGTTGAGGCGGCGGCAAACAATTCGGCACCCGAGCATTGCCGCAAAGCGTCGGCGTGAATCGTTGAGATGAACTGCGAACCAATAATCCCAACTCGTACAGGTTTACTCATGCTCTCCACCTTTCTCTTGCATAGCCTTATTCCACGGCCTGCCAAAAATCGCGCATAATGTTTACAGGTCTGCCGCCGCTTCCCGGTCGTACAGACAGGTAACATCTCCGTGCAGCCACAATAATGACGCCGGGAACGCGGTCGAAATGTGCTGTGATCGCAAACGCTTCAGTTGCTCGCTCTTGCTTGCGCCGCTGACGAGCAGAATGATTTTTTCGGATGTCAGTATCTCTCGCATGCCGAGTGTTATTCCGTATTCAGGCGGTCGCGTGGCTTTATCCAACATAACGTGACGGGCGGAACTCTCGGAGAGTTCGGCGATGTGCGTAAAGGCTTGCAAGGAATCGGCAGGCTCATTCAATCCGATGTGCCCGTTGAGTCCAAGCCCAAGCAGGCAAAGGCCAATCGGCGGCTGCTCGGCAAGCAGGTGGCGGACTCTCAGACATTCGACCTGCGGGTCAGGCGCGTCGCTTTGAAAAGTGAGATACCGAGCATCATTGATGCCTAAAGGCTCGACGACGTAATGCCGCAGATAAGCCTCGCAGGTCGCCGGATCGTTCACAGGCAATCCGCCCCATTCGTCAAGCTTCAAGACTCGCAGCCGATCAAATAATCGAGGCTCGCTTCGCCGTTTCTCGGCGAGCAATTCATAACAACGTGTCGGCGTTGAGCCCGTGGCAGCGCATAATAACAGGTCCGGTCGGCGGCGTATTTCTTCGACAATCAATTCAGAGGCCGACCGGCTCATCGCCTCGTAATCTCCTGTCGGGCCGCACCATTTTATCCCGTCGCCTGACGGGCTGCCGCTCTCACAATTGACCATCACAAAAGCTACCCCTCTTCCGTTGATACGGGCGGGTCAATGTTTCCCCGCGCGAAAGTTTTCAATCAGGTATTCAGAGGTTCGCAGTGTAAAAGCCAGTATGGACAGGGTCGTCGTCTTATCCGTGCAGGATAGAAAGACGCTGGCGTCACAGCAGTAAAGGTTGGGCACATCATGGCACTGGCCAAAGCGGTTGGTTACAAACTTCTTCGGATCGTCGCCCATACGGCAAGTGCCGGTTTCGTGAAGGCTGAAGCCCGGCGTTTCCGGCTGCTCTGCCGCACCCCAATACTCGCCGCCCGAAGCTTTGATAACATCAAAGCAAATGTTTTTGGCGTGCTCCCACATCAACAACTCATTCTCGCCCCACTGAAAGTGTATCCGCACGACCGGGATGCCATAGATGTCTTTCACCTCCGGGTCTATCTCGACGAAGTTGGTCTCGGAAGGCAGAGACGGAATCTGGCAATAGAACCCCACGGGCGTCGGATAGTAACGTTTGATGTCGCGTTTGAACTCTGCGCCAAAGCCTTCGAGGCGATTGGAGTACCAGGGATAATCGCCGCACCCGCCGTAAGGATAGACCGAGTAGCCGCGAATAAACTTCTCTTCACGCGGGTCCGTCAGATTTTGCCAGCGCGGCATCCAGGCAACCTGAGCCGCTGAGACATTATCGGGGAAACTCGGCTGGCCGAGCAGGTGCGGCAGGTAGCCGTTGCCGGTCGTGCCGTACAGATGATCGCAGAGATTACGCCCCACCTGCCCGCTCGAATTTGCCATACCTGCGGGCCAGCGGCGCGATTTCGAGTTGAGCATTATGCGCGCCGTCTCTACGCACGAAGCAGCTATGATAACGACCTTTGCATAGGCTTCGATTTCCCGTTTGCTCTTACGATCAACATAGGCAACGCCTGCGGCCCTTCCCTTCTCGTTGACGATGACGTGAGAGGCCACCGTATCGGTTCTAAGCTCCAGCTTGCCCGTCTTTTCCGCCGACGGCAGCAGAAACCAGGGCGTCGAAAAGAATGATCCGGTGTCGCAGCCTTCCGTGCAGTTGCCGCAATAATGGCACTTCGGATGGCCGTTATGATCTACGGTCAATTGAGCGTGGCGGTCCGGCAGATAAGGCACGCCGACCTTTTCGCAGCCGTTTTGGAGAATATAATCTATACAGCGAAAATTGAAGGGCGGCAGGTATTCGCCGTCCGGGTTGCTCGGGCGATTCTGCACCGTGCTGCACACGCCGATCATTCGCTCGACCCTGCTGTAATAGGGCGCGACCTCTTCGTATCTCACCGGCCAGTCTACACCGAATCCGTCGAGGCTCGCGGCGCGAAAGTCTATGTCGCCGAAACGCGCCGACGAACGCCCCCAGAAATTCGTCTTGCCGCCGACCGCGTGACAGCGCGGCCATTCCCACTGCGTGCCGGGCGCGGTCGTATAAGTTATACCGTGTTCCCAGAGGCCGTCGCTGTATTCGTTTTCGATGTGATAATACTGGTCACGCCGTTTTGGATCGCCGAAACCGCGATACTTCAGATCGTAACTCATCTTGTGATTGCGGAAATCTGTGGCCGGATCAAGACGGCGACCGGAATTGAGCGCGAGCACATTCAGCCCCGCTTCGCACAGGGTTTTGATCGCCATGCCGCCACCGGCTCCCGTGCCTACGACGATGACATCGTATACTTTTCTGGCCCTCTTTATTTGCATAACTTTGTCAGTATCTTGGCTTCAGATCGAGGTGCGCCCGATTATCCGTGTGCGGACAGGCGGGCGATGCCGTGTAGTATTGCTTCAAGCCGGGAACATCGAGCACCTGCATACCGACCCGCGACGTATAAAAACCCATCAAGGTGTACTCGCGTATCAACTGGAAAAATGCCTGGCCATCCTCTTCGCCCAGGCGATGACGGTCCTTGTAGGCCAGATTTCCTAACATCTCGGTCGCCTGTTCCCCGCTAAGATTCAGAAACCGCGCGCCGTACAGCTTTGTCGCATGAGCATTCATCCAGGTCAGACCGCGACGAAACTTCGGTTGCAGTGACGGGTCGTTTGCCACCATGAAATCAATGAATTCGCTGACGCCGGCCTCGCGCGCGCCCGGCGAGTCATCCGTAGGGATGATCAATTCGGCCAATCGAGCAACCAGTGAGTATTCATCCGGCGTGAAAAATTGTGGCCTGTACGCCTCGTCGCGCGGTGCTTGTTTTTGCTGAATGGTGTGTTTGTGCTGGTCATCATTTGAGTGATCGTGAGCGAATGCCCAGACCTTGAACCCCGGAAACCCGCTTGCCGCTGCGGCCAAACTCAAAATCCTTAACACGTCGCGGCGTTCGATGCTTTGACCTGCCATAGATGATCTCCCTGTGCCCTTTGCGATTCTCGGCAACGCAAACGCCCAAACGCTTGCTCTTGCCTATGTCAATGAAGTAGATGGTCTATATAAGATCATAACAACTAAGGGGAAAGCAATAGCGTGGGATGTAACTCGTTCGCGAAATCAGGGTAGACACCAGGGCCGTTTGATTCTCAGGGAATTACGCAAAGATCAGAAAATCTTCAGGCAGCACCGGCATCCAGAGCGGATACTGATCCCTGATAGTACTTAATGCGCATGAGCCCAAAAAGCATGGCTCCCTGGCTCATCTTTTTGGGATTTGAAAACCCAACCTGGCTTAGGAGGCTGAGGATTCGGTCCTCGGTGTTGTCGCTCAGTTGGTGACTGGAGTGAAACAAACACACCAGGAGGCCAGTCGCGCCAGACTCAGGCCCCGCGAAATCGACCAGATGGAGTGAACCGCCCGGTTTGAGAACGCGCCGGATCGCGCGCAGTGTGTTTTCCCTATCGTCATGCTCGAGATGGTGAAACATGAACGAAGAAAAGACTCGATCAAATGACGCATCGGGGTACGGTAGCTCATCAGCAAACCCCTGATCGAACCGGATGGAGACAGAGTCTCTTTCCGCCTTGCGTCTTGCTCGGGCGAGTGCCTTCGGGTCGGGATCGAGCCCGACAACCTCGACATCTGAATAAAGGCACTTGATCAGCGTGACCAAACTGCCCGTACCACAGCCAACGTCGAGAACTCGTTGACCGGGCCGTAATCCCGCTTGATCGAGGAGCGTACGCCTCGCCGCATTACCGCCAAGCAACCTCACTACCGGGTCATAGAGCGGCAGTATCCAGTCGTAGCCAGCCGCGGGTAGATAGCTTCTTGAGTGTTCCATCGTTGTTTCGACTCCTTTGGCGCTGTCTCAGATGCGGCCCTGCTATTGGCAGTGCGATCACTCTTTTCTTCTTAACATATCGAGCAATACCGCGCCAAGAATGACGAGCCCGAGAACCACCTTCTGAGTGTAACTCTGTATCCCGGTCAGGTTCATGCCGTTTTGGATGACTCCGATAATCAACGCCCCGATAAGCGTACCGAGAACCTTGCCCTGACCACCCGACAGGCTCGTCCCGCCAAGCACGGCTGCCGCTATAGCATACAGTTCGTAGAGAAGTCCGTAAGTGGGCGCGCCGCTCTTGAGTTGCGAAGTCAGCACCACGCCGCCAAGCCCGGCCATCATTCCGCTGATGCCGAAAACAAACAGCAGAATCCCAATGACGTTCACCCCGGACAACCGCGCTGCTTCGACATTGCCCCCCACGGCGTAGATGTAACGCCCGAGTGTCATCCGCGACATCAGAACGTGCGCGATGACGTAGAGAACGATCATCAGCACCACTGCGTTTGGAATCGCCAGAAATGCGGTCCCGCGCCCCAACCATACAAATCCATCCGGGATCTGGTAGATCGACTCTCCACCCGAGATGAGGTAGGCTGCGCCGCTGGCTACCAGCATCATGCCGAGCGTGGCGATAAAGGGAGGCATTCGAAACCCGGCTACCATCAGACCCGAGAAGAGGCCGACAACACCACATATCAGTATCGCAAGCATCGCGCCCGCAAACATCGCAAGCGGAGATGCCTCGGTCCCACCCATTCTTACGATCATCGTGCCCGTGATAACAGCCGACAGCGCAATGAGGCTGCCGACCGACAGGTCTATGCCGCCCGTGATTATCACCATCGTCATGCCGATGGCGATGATCGCAATCACTACAATCTGGTTGGCCACGTTGATCAGGTTGTCGGAGCGCAGAAAGACCGGCCATCGATAGCTCGCCGGTATGATCACGCTGGTCTCTGTGAGACCGCCGATACGCGATTTTATATTATTTACCATCCAGGCGTTGTGCTCGGTAGTCGCAATAACCTGGACAGGTTTACCTGCCTGCGCCTCTTTTTCAAGGGCGAGGCGAACATCACGCGGTTCGCCCACAACCGGGCCTACCACCTCTGTGCCCCTGGCCTTAAGCAGGTTCCCGAGTTGTTCGACAAAGGCCGTATCCTGCGCGCTTGCGCGCCCCACAATCAGGACGCGCGCGCCCTGCCCGGAACTGCTCGCGATCTGTCCGGCCACCGATTCCGCCGCTTCAGCCCCAACCGGCTTCTGTTTTTCAACCGTGACCAGAGAGAAGAAGATAATGAGCAGCAGCAACACGGCCAGCATCCCATAGTCGGTAAAGAACCGCGACGCGAACAACCGCGCGCCCGACAGTTCTCTTTTTTCCGTGCGTAAGCCTTCCTGCTGAACTCCCTCGCCCCTGCCATGGCCTTTGTCATCGGCAGGCGGGCGGGGTGGTCTGTTTTCTCCCGTCATATTCTTAGCTCCTGGAGGCAGCGTGACTGGTGATCAAACGGTTTCAGGCCTTTGTGTCCTGCCCGGACTTCACGCCGACCGCAAGCGTCATGATCTGCTCCTGGGTGGCGCGGGCCACATCGGTGATTTCGCCGCTGATCCGGCCCTCGTGCATGACGATGATGCGATCACTCATCCCCAGCACTTCGGGCAACTCGGATGAGATCATGATGATCGCCTTGCCCTCGGCAACCAGTCGGTTCATCAGCAGATAAATCTCGTACTTCGCGCCGACGTCTATGCCGCGCGTCGGCTCATCAAAGATGATAAGGTCGCTGTTTGCTTCGAGCCACTTGGCCAGCACGATCTTCTGCTGATTACCGCCCGACAGCGTCCTGGCCGTCTGCTCCTGACCGGCGAGTTTTATCAAGAGTTCTCTGATGTAGCGGGCAAAAGCACTGCGCTCGGTCTGAGGCTTGATCAACCCGAAGTCGGAGAACTGATCGAGATTGGGCAGGCCGAAGTTTTCGCGCGCCGACATGCCTAGCACAAGCCCTTCAACCTTGCGATCTTCGCTCAGAAGACAGATGCCCTTACGGATCGCGTCACGCGGCGAGCGTATGTCGACCGCTTTGCCGTCGATTCGGATTTCGCCCGCGTCGCGGGCATCTGCTCCAAAGATGAGCCGCGCCACCTCTGTGCGGCCCGAGCCGACGAGTCCCGTAAGCCCGAGGACTTCCCCTCGGCGAACGTGAAAAGATACATCCCTGACCGTCTCTTTGCGCCGCAGGCCGATTGCCTCAAGGTGCTTCTCGCCGATCTCGGCCGGTTGTTTGGGAAATTCGTTTTCCAGTTTTCGTCCTACCATCATCTCGATCAGGCTCTCGCGTGTAAGTTCGCTTGCAGGCCGCGTGCCGACTGTCTCTCCGTCGCGCATAACGGTGATGTGGTCGGCGATGCGGAAAATCTCTTCCATGCGATGGCTGACATAAACTATGCTGATGCCGCGCGCTTTGAGATCGCGGATCACCTCAAAGAGTTTCTCGACCTCCTGCACGCTCAAAGCAGCAGTGGGCTCGTCCATGACGAGTATGCGCGCGCCTGTGGAAAGCGCCCTGGCAATCTCAACGGTTTGCTGTCCGGCAACCGTGAGGCTTCCGCAGCGCGTATCCGGGTCGAGGCGGACACCGAGGCGTTCAAGTAGTTTGCGGGCGCGCTTTCGCTCCTCCTGTCTTGAAAAGAAACCGGCTGTCGTGTGCTCCTGACCGAGGAAGATATTCTCTCTCGCCGATAGATAAGGAACGAGGTTGAACTCCTGATAGATGACGGCAACACCGAGTTGCTGCGCCGCCTTTGGTGATTCGATGGTTACTTCGCTGCCGCCAATTCGAATCTTTCCGGCATCCGGTCTGATGGCCCCGGCCAGCGTCTTGATCAGCGTGCTCTTTCCCGCGCCGTTTTCTCCCATCAAGGCGTGCACCTCGCCGGGGTAGAGGCGCAAGGATGCGCCCTTGAGGGCACGCACGCCCGGGAAGGTCTTTTCTATGCCTTCCATCACGACGACGGGTTCTGCCTGTCCATTCCTCATTGGCAAACGTGCTCCGTTTCGGTTGCTGTCAGCCCTGTTCTACCAATCAGCCAGCTAATCAGCCGGTCATGGGCGCAATGTCGGATCTTTTATCGCATCCTCCTGGCGATAGATATCGGTCGGGATCAATATCTCTGCGGGAACCTCTTCGCCGCTCATGTAGGCCGTAATCGCTTCTACGGTCTTCTCGCCGATCAGGTCCGGGTGTTGAATCGCGTCGGCATAAATCTTCCCACCCTTGATCGCCTGCCGGCCTTCCGGCAAACCGTCTATGCTGATGATGCGGATGCGCCCCGATTTTCCGGCGCTCTCGATGGCCGCAAGCGCCCCGAGCGCCGAAGGGTCGTTGATGGCAAAAATTCCATCCAGATCGGGATGCGCCTGCAACATATCTACCGCAACCTGGAAGGCTTTCTCTTTAGCGCCGCCTGCGGCCAGACGCGAGACGATCTGTATATTGCTCCCCGATTGCTGGTGCTGTTTTTCGACCTCGTCGAGGAAACCCCGCGTGCGCATGATTACGGATTCGACTTCGGGGTGGTCGATGATGCCGACTTTGCCCCGTCCGCCGAGCGCCTCAATAAGCGCCCTGGCAGCCATGCTGCCAGCCTGATAATTGTCTGTGGCGATGTGAGAGATCACCCGCACGCCTTCAGCCGTCGCCTTGATGTCGGCCGTAAAGACGGGTATGCCCGCGCGGTTGGCTTCGGCAATAGATGTGCCGATGGATTTGGAATCAATGGGCGTGATGACAATCGCCGCGACATCTTGAACAATGAAGTCTGCGATTTGATTCTTCTGCTTGCCTATATCGAAGTCTCCGGCCGTCAGGATGACTTTGTACCCTTGCCGTTCTGCCGCTTCCTTGATCGCATTGCCGAGATCACGGAAGAAAGGGTTTGTCAGCGTCAACAGCGAGACTCCGATGACAGGTTTATCCGGTTGTGAATCACGACCGGCGCAAGCCGATAAGACAAACAGCGCGCCAAGGATTGCGATAGCAAGTATTCTTCTATTCATGAGTTCGGATTCTCCCCGGTTTAACAGGTGCCTTACCTATATCGAAATGCACAAGATTGGTACAAACTAAACTCTAAAGTAGCGGGAGTAGAAATAGGCCGCGTCATCCGCGATCTATTCTCATCTGCCTTTTATTAACATGCATTCGTACCAATCCCTTGCGCTTTGTTCTAGCGCCTCGCGCCCCCGGCATTTTTCCAGATCGACTTCAAATCCCAAACCTCAAGCGAAACCAGTTTGGCCGCGCCGCCTTTTGCGTAAAGGGCCAGCCCGTCACTTGAAGGGGCCGGGAAAATCTGCTCCGTGATCACCGTTTGCCCGTCATTGCCGAATACCTCGACCGATGACCAGTCCACAAACAGATGCATCTTGACACGGCCCTGCTCGGCGGCGAGCGGCCCTCCGTGCTTGCCCGAAAACTGCGGATTGAAATCAACCTTGCCTGAGCGACTGCGGTCTACAAAGAGTTCAGCAGCAGCAGCGTCATAGCCGACTATGGTCTCTTCATTCACCCCTTTGCGGATCTTCAGCCCAAACTCGTAGGCCGTGCCCGGTTCAAAGGTGGCGACGATTTCGAGCGTCTTGCCGTTAATCCGCCCCCCGGCAAGCGTGTCGCTTTCCCCCGTGATCGTTTTACCGGATAAGCTGTAACGTGTGCCGCGTAAACGCTGCAATTCCGCTACCGGCGACTGCACTATACGCAGGCCGTCGCTATAGTTTTTCAGACGAAGCTCGCGCGGGATACTCTGGGCACTGCGCCAGGGAGAGGTGGGAATCTCCTGTCCGTATTCCCAGTTGTTGACCCAGCCGATACAGAGCCGGCGTTTGTCCCTGAGCGGCAGGTTGGACCACGAGACAACCGCATAAAAATCCTTACCATAATCGATCCAATGGCCCTGATCGTCTGCGGAGAACTGCTTCCCGTCGAATGAGCCGACGAAGTATTGCGCCCCCGAACCGCCAGCCACGCTGCCCGGATTCAGATTAACGATCAATGCCCACTTTCTCTGGCCGGGTCTGCCCTCCACAGGCAACTCAAACAGGTCCGGACATTCCCATACCCCGCCAGTGGCACCCGCCGGGCCGAACTCGCTCAAGCGTGTCCACCGCTTCAGATCGGCCGAGGCATAGAAACGGACCCGGTGTTCGGCCGAAAGCGATACTACCATGATCCAACGCCTGGTCGGCTCGTGCCAGAAGACTTTCGGGTCTCGAAAATCGGTGGAATTGATGTCGATGACCGGGTTGCCGCTATACTTTGTCCAGGTTCGCCCGCGATCCGTGCTATAGGCGATGTGCTGGTTCTGGATGTGATCCGACGGTCGGTATCCGGTATAGATAGCCACAATCGCGGGCCTGTTTTTCAGCCCGAATCCGCTTGTATTTTTTTCATCGACAACGGCACTGCCTGAGAAGATCATGACTCCGTTCTCTTCGGGCAGAGCTACCGGCAGATGTTGCCAGTGCACCAGGTCTTTGCTGATTGCATGCCCCCAGCTCATGTGTCCCCACTTGTCGCCGAACGGGTTGTACTGGTAGAACAAATGGTACTCGCCGTCAAAGTAAACCAGTCCGTTCGGATCGTTCATCCAGTTCTTCTGTGGCGTGAAGTGAAACTGCGGTCGATATGTTTCCCTGTATGAAGGGGCAACCGAAGGCCGATTCTTTTGCGGTGTCGAGCGGCCACTCATAGCCGTTCCTGCCAGTAAAATCAGAACCAGTGTGATGACCCTCGGGTCAATCATCCGGGTGCGGGGCTTCATGAAAACCCCGTATTGAGTTTGATTTTTGAGTCTCATATCCGCCGTCCTGATGGGGGTTCACCCCCTCGTTAATTTGCTTCAAGATCGAAGGCTCGATCAAGGGTCGAAGATGTCTGATTCATTAAATAAAAACGGGATTCACCATAGTACCGGATGTTCGTGGGCCTTGTGTAGCAAATTCCGGTAATCGGGGCAGAGTGACCTTCTGTGACGCCATTCCCCTGATATGATGCAGGCAGGAAAAAGAAACAAGTGAAGAGGGATTACCAGGGCCATTTGAGTCTCAGAAAAACCTTCGCTTACTCTGCATCTTTGCGAGAGCCTAATGCTCGCAAAGATGCAGAGTCGCAATGTACGCGAAGATTCTTCATAGAGCAATCGTCTCCACGTAAACTACTTAGCCATGAACGGAAGAGCCTGTGTCCTCCGCTCGTGATGCTCTATCCTTTAATGGCTCGCGCGGCGCTGTGGGCCGAGGACGGTTGGTAACTGCCCGCCTCGGTACGGAAAGCAATGTTCAGGCGGTTCCAACCGTTGATCGTCACTACGGCCAGCGTCAGGTTCACAAGTTCCTCCTCGCTGAACTGCGCCCGAGCCTGTTCGTACACTTCATCGGGGACGTGCCCCTCGGTAACAAGCGTCACGGCCTCGGCCCACGCGAGCGCGGCTCGCTCTCGCTCCGTGTAGAAGGGCGCTTCGCGCCAGGCATCTAACACGTAGAGCCGCTGCTCGCTCTCGCCACCGGCCCGCAAGTCCTTCGAGTGCATATCGAGACAGTAGGCGCAGCCGTTTATCTGTGACACCCGGAAATCAATAAGTTGGAGCAGCGACGGCTCCAGTCCGCTCTTCGCCAGGTACTCACCAAGCCCGAACATCGCCTTTAACGCGCCCTGCGCGACTTCCAAGTGATTCAATCTCTTTTTCATGACTTACTCCTTTTCAAGAAAAATAATAGACGGAGCAGCACCGCGCATGCGGCATCCCCGCGCCCGAGCGCGATCAGGTCTGCCGCCGCGGTCGTCCCGCATCTAACACGAAGACGGATGAGGTGCGTTTCTGTGACAGCCCCTCTCTCAGTCGGTCGCGTCTTCGAGTCGGCCGATGCCTTTCAGTTTTTCCGGGTTCAGGACGCTGTAGAGAGCCAGGATGGAGCGTCCGTCGGTCTCAAACGAGGTGGCCGAGAACGGCACCCCGTCGAGGAAGGTAACAAGGCCGGGCTCGCCATTAATCGGGAGAATCGTCTGGGTGAGTCGCCCACTGTTTCGGCGCGTGGTGATGAGAAAGAGGCGGGCGATCAGTTCACGCCCGCGTACGACCTTGCGCGCGGCATGAACCACGCCGCCGCCGTCGCTCGTCAATGTCGCTTCCTCGGCAAAAAGGGAGAGCAGTGTCGCATCGTCACCGGCAGTGGTGGCGTCCATAAACTTCTCTATCAGACGGCGGTGGTCTTTCTCGCCGACCTTGAAGCGCGGTTGGTCGCGCCGCACACGTTCCCTTGCCCGGTGCACCACCTGGCGGCATGCTGACTCGCTCTTGCCCAGGGTGTGAGCGATTTCTGGATAGGCGCAGTCGAAAACATCGTGCAGGAGGAAGGCCGCGCGCTCAACAGGTGCGAGGCGCTCGAGGAGAACCATGAAGGCCATCGAAAGATCGGATGCAAATATCAGCCGCTCCTCAGGCGACCGTGCGGGAGTGCCGAAAAGCGGCTCCGGCAGCCACGGCCCGGTGTACGTCTCGCGCTCGACCCTGGCCCTGCGCAGGCGGTCGATAGAAAGCCTCGTGACCACACTGACGAGCCACGCCTCAGGAGAGCGAATCTCATCTTTGTCCGCCCTGTGCCAGCGAAGATAAGCTTCCTGGATGATGTCCTCGGCATCGGCCCTCGTACCCATCATCCTGTAGGCAACTGCGAAGAGGCGTCCCCGGAACTGCTCAAACACCGTGCCTCTGCCCCTTGCGTACCCCGTAGCCATCATCAAAATTATCCTCCCTCGTAAATAGACGGTCAACTCTTCCCCTGCTTTTGGAAATAAGGCGTCACAACAAGCACCCTTTCTTACACCCGATACCAAATCTTTTCAGATGATGATGCATGGCAGTCGGATTCGCATTCGGCAGGCTGTCTCAGCGGCTCACAGTTTCTCGGCAGACGGCACGCGTGCGACAGCGAAGCCCGCCATCGCACGCTGCCGCTCCGTCTCCGGCCCAAAGTTGCGCTGCTCTTCCAACACGAGACCGCAATTTTCAAGAAAGGCGGCAACGCGTTCTCTTACCGGCGGCGTATTGTCGATACCAAACCTCCAGGGCTCGCCGGTAGCGCTGATCATCGCTCTCGCGTAGCGCATAAAGAATGATCGCGAGTCGATGATTTCGGTCGAGAAGTAATCGAATGCCACAATGTTGCCGGTGGCCGTTCCGGCGATCTTGCGTAGCGTATCCTCGACCGCCTCACGGTCCAGATACATCGTTACGGACTCCCACAGGAAGAAGGTCGCACTGTCCGGGTCGAAGCCTGCGTCTACAAGTTTCTCGAACCAGTCCTCCTTCAGGAAATCGGCAGACACGTATGTGACTCGGGTCGTGTCCACGCCGGCCTTCTTCAGCATCTCGCGCTTGAACGATTGAGTCTTCGGCTCGTCGACCTCGAAGCATCGAACGCGCGTTCCCGCCGACAACCTGTATGAGCGTGTGTCGAAGCCCGCACCGAGGACGACGAGTTGATTGATGCCGGGAAGGTGCCGCTCCAGGGTGGCGTCGTAGAAGGTCGTCCGGGCAGCCGACTGATGAACCATAGGAGGCTCCCCTTCATATGGATAACGATAGATCCTCGGTACGTAGCCGGTCAGGCGGTGCGCAACCAGCGTCGGAGCCGTCGAAAGATGCAATCCAGGATGAGAGACATTAGGCATCACCAACATCAACCGCACGCCCAGATCGTCGCGTCTCGTGCCCAGCTTGTGCTGCATGTACCGGGTGTAGAGTGAGGCGAGCACTGTCGCCGATGAGCCCGTCCGACGGGCGTATGCTATCAATTTGACGACGAAGAGTATGTAGCCTACGACTCCGACCGGGAGCAGGATGATCTGGATGATACGAAAGACAGTAGCTGTGATGATCTTGCGCATATAGCTAGAGTCACTCAGCTTTCATTTACTGCTGTGTATTATACCTCCATTTCTGGGAGCGGTGCTATGCGGGCCGCGCTCATAACGCAGATCAGTTAGTTGTATATCAGCGTCATTTATAGCGATTTTCAAATGGATGTAGCCTGTAGGGGCGATTGGCGCATAATGCGCTTCGCATAGCGGTCACGGTTGCTGCGCGGGCACAAGATCGCCTGATAATCAGGTCAAAAACCGCCCACTAAACCATGGCAGGTCCAGATAAAACACACAGCCAGGCAAGGCCGCGGCAATGCCTTAGAGCACGCCTATCTTAATTCCCGCTTGCCATAACGGCCGCTCAGCGACCAGTCATCTGCTCCAGTTCTTCGGGATACCGAGCCCCTTGCACCGTGATCTCTGAGGCAGCGCTATCGATCTCACGGAGATCATCAGACGTAAGTTCAATTGCAACTGCTCCGATGTTCTCTTCCAAACGGTTCAGTTTCGTGGTGCCTGGGATTGGAACAATCCACGGTTTCTGCGCGAGCAGCCAGGCGAGCGCGATCTGAGCGGGTGTCGCCTGCTTACGTTCTGCTATCCTGCCAAGCAGATCAACCAGGACTTGATTCGCTTTCCGAGCCTCCGGCGTAAAGCGAGGGAGTATGTTGCGGAAGTCGGAGCTGTCGAGCGTAGTCTTTTCGTCGATCTTCCCCGTAAGGAAGCCCTTGCCCAGAGGGCTATATGGAACAAAACCGATTCCAAGTTCTTCGAGGGTCGGCAGCACTTCCGCTTCAGGACCTCTCGTCCACAACGAATATTCACTCTGGATTGCGGTGACCGGCTGGACCGTGTGTGCGCGACGGATCGTCTGGGCTCCTGCTTCAGAAAGGCCAAAGTGCTTTACCTTACCCTCTTGAATCAGATCTTTAACCGCTCCTGCTACATCTTCGATTGGCACATCGGGGTCAACACGGTGTTGATAGAACAGATCGATTGTCTCGACCTTGAGTCGCTTGAGCGAGGCTTCTGCGACCTCTTTGATGTGCTCAGGCCGACTATCCAGCCCGGCTATAACTCGTTCCGCCGTGGGATCGAGTTTGAACCCGAACTTAGTGGCTATCACCACTTGCCCACGGAAAGGGGCGAGGGCTTCGCCTACGAGTTCTTCGTTTGTGAACGGGCCGTAGGCCTCGGCGGTGTCAAAGAACGTAATGCCGCGTTCGACGGCCGACCGAATAAGAGAAATCATCTCCTGCTTGTCTCCGGCTGGACCGTAGCCAAAGCTCATTCCCATGCAGCCCAACCCAAGTGTCGAAACCTCCAGGTTACTATTTCCAAGTTTGCGCTTCTGCATAATTACTCCTTCGAGGTGCCACCAACAGGCTTACCTCAGCTTTCTCCAAATATCTTTTAGTTTTGTTAGCAGCCATTTTTTGCGTCCTGCTGCTTGAGTTTGATTATAAAAGCTCCGGGATAAAGGGAGATAAGAGGATACTCGCGAATAATTGTACAATTCTGCAAAAACTCTGCGTGCGGCGTGCTGACAGGCAAGAAAGAAGCTAATATGAATTTATGACCTACAGGGATGCAGAACGTGAGAAGCAAAGGATGGAAATCAACAGGATGGAACTGATCGAGCGGATGGCTCGCGCCGTTCCCGAGGACGGAATATCGGAGGTATTTCCCGGCCTTTTCCTCGGTCGTTCATCTCAACCGACGGAGATGCTGCATTCCGTCTTCAAGCCTGCCCTTTGCGTCATTGCGCAGGGCAGCAAGCAGGTGCTTTTAGGCGAGGAAGTATTCCGCTACGATCCGGGGCACTATTTAATCTCTACGGTCGATTTGCCGATCGTCAGCCAGGTAGTAGAAGCATCAAAGGAACAACCATATTTGAGCTTTCGGTTAAATTTCAATGCTTCTTTGGTCGCCTCAGTCATGATGGAATCCGGCGTCAAACCTGGAAAGGGCGACGCTGGCGTCAAGGCGATGGATGTTAGCTCGATTGACGCCAATCTGCTTGACGCGGTTGTCAGATTGGCCAGGCTCCTCGACACGCCGGACGAGATAGATGCCCTTGCGCCGCTCATCATTCGCGAGATTGTCTACCGTCTTTTAAGAGAAGAACAGGGCGCGCGGCTCAGCCATCTCCTGGTTTCTGGAGGAGACACTCGCCGCATCTCCAAGGCAATCGGGCATCTTCGCGAACACTTCGATGAGCCACTTAAAATTGAAAATATCGCGCGTGAACTCGGAATGAGTGTTTCCGGCTTTCATCATCACTTCAAATCCGTCACGGCGATGAGCCCTTTGCAGTTTCAGAAACAGATAAGACTCCAGGAAGCACGTCGCCTGATGCTCGGTGAAGACCTGGACGCAGCGAGCGCCGGGTTCCGTGTGGGCTATGAGGACCCCTCCTACTTTAGCCGAGAGTACAAAAAGCTTTTCGGCGCGCCGCCACAACGTGACATCGCCAGGTTTCGCACCAATCGTGAATTTTAAGAAAGCGTGAATCGGCGCACGAGCAGCGCGCAAAAGGAAAAGGCCACGCGTTGGTGACTCCTATAGCTGTTTGCAATTGCGTGTAGCTGTAGGGGGCGATTGGCGCAAACGGTGCTTCGCACGGCGCGGGCTTGTCCCTGCCCGAATCCGTCGTAAGCGCGAGGGCAGTCATCGCCCGCCGTGTGCGAAGCACATCTCAGGCCATCTCGGGCGATCCGGGCAACCATAATAAAATGTATTCATTCGGGTTGTCCCTACAAGCTGCATCCATTTGCAAAACGCTATAATGGGGTCGTTGATATGTGTAAACGAGAGACAGAGCCGACAGGGAGAGTTGATTGACATACGGAATCATGGTTTGTCTTCTCCCACCCGGTTCTATGGCCGTTCTGTCTTGTTTGCGTGCCGGTGAGGTCAATTCATTTCATCCGTGTTAGTACAGATTTTCAGGTGGAGTGGAGGTAGCGACCCCGGAGACTCGCGAGGAGTAGCTTATTCCACCCCGACGGGTCTAT
The DNA here is from genome assembly GCA_963765495.1 of Blastocatellia bacterium. Lineage (GTDB taxonomy): Bacteria > Acidobacteriota > Blastocatellia > UBA7656 > UBA7656 > CAVXWP01. The sequence continues at coordinate 628,971 of CAVXWP010000007.1, read as the reverse complement.
ACTCTCGCTGCCAGGCATAATCTTGCAATCGTTTATTCGGCGCAAGATTGGAACTCCCGACCCGGCCTGCGCCTCGCGTGCAGGTGTGTTAGAGCAGATAGAAAGGAACAGATTATGAATCTCGAAGGAATCTTGAATCAAGCTCTCAACGGCAACACGATCAATCAAATGAGTCAGGTACTTGACACGGACGAAGCGACTACATCTAATGCCGTGCAAACAGCCTTGCCGTTGTTACTAAGTGCCTTGACGCAAAACAGCTCGACGCCCGAAGGGGCATCGTCGCTGCTGTCTGCGCTCGATAAAAACCACGACGGAAGCATCCTTAACGATCTCGGCGGGTTCCTCGGAAGCTACGAGGCTGGTCCCGGCGCAGGAATTCTCGGTCACATATTTGGCGACAAACTGGGAACGGCCCAAAACGGCGTGAGCCAGGCGAGCGGGCTGGACCTTGGCCGCGTGGCCTCGCTGCTGATGATGCTCGCGCCAATAGTGATGGGCGCGGTTGGTCAATCGCGGCAACAGGGCAACATCGATGAGAATTCACTGCCCGAAGTGCTTGGAGGGGCAACCAGACAGACCGCTTCTAATTCTCCTATTTCTGACATTCTAACGAGTATGCTCGACAGCAACCACGACGGGTCCTCGCTCGATGACATACTGAGAATGGCTGGAGGTCTTTTCGGGCGGCGAGGGAATTGAGCGAATCCGGGAAGTTTAGAAACCATCTCTAAACCGAACAGCAAGTTATTTGCTGCCATGTTCTCGTCAGTTGAGGCGCGAACGGCGCACAGGATTTGAGGGCTTTCATATGAATAGAAGAGACTCGCTCAAAGGACTAGGGTTGCTGGTCGGGGGAAATTTGCTGGCCGCTGGTGTGGTTGCCGACTTTTTACAAACCGCTGCCTCGATCAAGGCGGGGGAAAGGGTGTGGCAGCCGCGCCTATTGTCGGCACAACAGGCGGCGTTGCTTCAGGAACTGGTCGAAGTCATTATTCCCGCGACTGACACGCCCGGCGCAAAAGAGGCGCTTACACACGTCTTCGTTGATCTATATGTCAAAGATTGTTATCCCAAAGCGCAGCAGGAGCTCTTTCTCAAAGGTTTGGACGACCTCGACGCGATTAGCCGGAAACAGTTGCGCCAACCCTTTCTCAATCTGTCGGCGGACGAGCGACTCAGCTTGCTCAAACAGATAGAGAAGGAAAGCTGGGACCGAGGTGAAGCCGCAGAACAGTCCTTCATTCGGATGTTGAAGAACCTGACGCTGATGGGCTTTTTCTCTTCGCAGCCGGGCGCGACGAAAGCCGCTACCTACGTGCGGTCGCCCGGCCCTTTTGAAGGTTGCACACAACTGCAGCCCGGGCAAAAAGCAGACGCAATGCCATTCATTTAACCACGAGTCGGAGGCGCGTTTATCAATGTCGGCAAAAGAATCTCATACCTATGACGCTATCGTTGTCGGCTCAGGCATGTCGGGCGGCTGGGCAGCCAAGGAACTGACCGAAAAAGGGCTGAAGACTTTAGTTCTCGAACGAGGTCGACACGTCGAACACATCAAGGACTACCCGACCGCCAATAAAGATCCATGGGATCTGCCGTATGCTAACGAACTGAGCCTCAAGGATCAAGATGAGTATTTCATCCAGAAGAAGGTTTATAACTTTAAACAGGACACCAAGCATTTCTTCGTTAAAGACACGGATCATCCTTATAATCAGATCAAGCCGTTCAACTGGATGCGCGGCTACCAGACCGGCGGCAAGTCGCTGATGTGGTCGCGCCACTGTTTCCGCTTGAGCGACCTCGACTTTGAGGCCAATGCCAAAGAAGGCATAGCGATTGACTGGCCCATACGCTACCGCGACATCGCGCCGTGGTACGACCACGTCGAAGAGTTCGTCGGCGTCAGCGGCGAAAATGCCGGTCTCGCGCAACTGCCCGATCAAATCCTGCTGCCGCCTCTGGAGATGAATTGTCTTGAACGTCACGTAAAGCAGCGCATCGCCAGTCACTACAGCGACCGCCGCATGATCGTCGCTCGCGTAGCGGTGTTGACGCGCCCCCACAAGGGCAGAGGCCGCTGCCAGTCGCGCAACATGTGCGCGCGGGGCTGTCCTTATGGTGCATATTTCAGTAGCAACTCATCGACGTTGCCTGCGGCGGCAAAGACCGGCAATCTGACGCTACGCCCTTTTTCAATCGTGCACAGCCTGATTTATGACGCCGACAAAAAACGCGCGGTCGGCGTGCGCGTCATTGATGCCGAAACGAAAAAGACGTATGAGTATTTCGCCCGCATCATCTTCCTGAATGCCGGAACGCTGAACACGACTTTGATTCTGTTGAACTCGACCTCGGCGCATTTTCCGAATGGCTTTGCCAATTCGAGTGGCGTGCTCGGTCATTACCTCATGGATCATCAGGAGACCGGCGGCGCGATGGGCAATTATGACGGCTTCGAGGATAAGTATTATCGCGGTCGCAAGCCGAACGGCATGTATATTCCGCGTTTCAGGAATATCGCAGAGAAGCGAACCGATTACCTGCGCGGGTTCGCCTTTGAAGCCTATTCGGGAAGGGAGAACTGGCAGCGGGGATTCTACCGGCAGGGGATGGGTGCGGATTTCAAGAGCGAGATGGTGCGACCCGGCAGCTGGTCTATGCTGCTGGTAGGTTACGGCGAGTGTTTGCCTGATGATAAGAATCGCGTGACGCTGAACCGGGACAAGAAGGATCAATGGGGACTGCCGACGCTCAACCTTGATATCGAGTACGGCGAAAACGAACTGGCCATGCGCAAAGACATGCAGGCATCTGCCGAAGAGATGCTTGCCGTAGGCGGGTTGAAGAATATTCAGCCTTTGCCTTTAGAGCCGGTACCCGGCGGCTGCATTCACGAGATGGGAACGGCTCGGATGGGCAATGACCCTAAGACTTCTGTGTTGAACCGATTCAACCAATGCCACGACGCGCTCAATGTGTTTGTGACGGATGGCTCCTGCATGGTTTCTACGGCCTGTCAGAACCCCTCGCTCACTTACATGGCACTGACGGCGCGGGCATGTGATTACGCAGTGAAGGAGCTAAAACGCGGCAATCTGTAGACTGCCCGCTGCGTCGCCCATCCTTCAGGAAGATGCCCGTCCCGATCACCGTGCCAACGACGATCGCGATCGCATCCGTCAGTGTCAGCGCGCGGAGCAATCTATTCTTACATTCTCCCATAAGCGTGACGCCTGCTTTTATGCTTGTAACGCTCTTTGCACCAACAGCGTATCCGCATACTGCACAAACCTGATCGATTTCCCCTCTTGTATAGTCCATACGTGCGCAAAATTTGCTTGAAAGCTCTTGCCCGTAGCCTTGTACGTGCCGCTGTATTTCCCCAACACGACGATGGTATCTCCACCGTCAATGAACTCATCAGGCACGGCGGCAAAACCATCCCACTCGGTTCCCAACCGCATAAACACACCTTCAAGCACGGCTTCGGGACCGTTGTACGTCCCGCCGTAGGGGAATCCCTCGGCTTCTGTCCAGGCAATACCGGGGCTTAAAAATCCCAGCACTCTGGGAATGTCGCCTTCAGCAAATGCCTTATAGACATCTTGAACCGCATTGAGATTACTCATGTATTTTTTCCTTTCGTTTGCTAAATCACTCCGCAAGAGATTGGTACAAATGAATCTGAGTTCCGAGCGGCGTTAAAAGAGTTCTTGCGCGTCTATCAGATCTAATGTCAGCAGTTCATCTATCGCCTATGGACTTCAACCACTTTGCGCCCTGAGAAGACGCGCAAGAACTCTTCTATATTAAAAGCCTCTATTACGCTTGCGCGGCGAACTGCTAACGGTAGATGGCTTTGAAAGCGGCCCATGTCAAACCATCTCTCAAATTGATTCCACCTGCGCCGGAGTCGTGCACGAACCTGCTCGACGCTGAATGAGACCAGGTTGGCTGTCAGCCTTCCCCCCAATACCAGATAAAGCCCATTGTACTCTTTCAGTTTCACCCCGTATGAAACCTCTAATAAATCGCCAAGTACCACTCCATAAGTATCCCCCGCACAATGGAAGACCCAGGCTGTCTCACCTTGTCCACGCTCAGTCACGGACCGACCATCAACCTGACTATCGTCCTTGCCAACTACCATCACTATCTCGGAGGCGGAAGGGGCTTGAGGCACACCCAATTCTGCGGCAATAGCCCTGGCCAGTTTGTGCGTCAAAGGACGCCAGGGCGTGCGAAACCTGGGCGCGGCGGCGGCTGTTTCATCTTCCACTGGACGCACTACCAACCTATTCCCTTTAAGCCCTATAGCCTGCCGCGTCTTGCCGCCAAATAAAAACGTGTCCTCACGGACGGCTCCCCGGTCCACCTCACCTAACTTACGCCCTGTAAGCTCATCTACAATATCAAACGAACCGGGATTCGCATCGGTTAGATTTGTATAAATTGCGCGTTGCTCGTTTAGCTCTTTCCACTTTGGACCGGGCCTGAGAGAGTTTCCGCGCGCCGGGACGAAATAGGCTTTTGTAAGCAGGTGATCTATGATCTGATCATATAAGTCTCTAGCGATGAGCGGACCGCCTTGAGGTGACGCGAACAACTCGTAGGCGCTGTCAGGATCGATCTCTCCCAGATGCGTCTGCTTTACATAGGAGCAAAGTTGTTGCACTACAACCGAAGGGCGGAAATAGTAGGGATTCGATTCAACATCACCCGACTCGGCTGCGCGTATGAATGCATGAAATATCGCTCGCTCCATCGCAGTGCGGTAAAAGCAAACCACCGCCGCGCGAGATGTGCGGCGATTGCCACGGCCTATGCGCTGCAAGAATGCGCTTGTGTTTTCCGGGGGTCCTATGAGAATAACCAGATCAACATCGCCTATGTCTATCCCAAGCTCAAGCGTCGAAGTGGTAAAGCATAGTGCAGCATCCGATATCGCAAACTCTTTCTCTGCCCTGCGCCGAAGTCGCGCATCCAGGCTTGCGTGATGCACAAACACGCGATTGCCAAACACAGAGCCCTGGCCAAACACGTGCGCCAGTTCTTCACACTCCGCTCGGCGATTGCAAAAGGCGAGGACCTTCTTAAAGGCCCGGCGCTTGAGATCAGCCAATAGCAGCCGGAGTGAATCTATGCTTTCCATAGCGATCAACTCGGCATCGAGATCGCGCCGACCGCCGGCTTTGACGATAATCGGATCCGCAAAATAACGAGACGCCACGCTTTGAGGATCATCCACCGTGGCTGAAAGCGCGCAAAACTGCATCCGATCATTTCCTACGTCCCCGCGCGCAAGCGCATAGCGCTTTATTCTTCGCAGGCGATTCAGGAGTATGCGCAACTGATCGCCGCGCGGGGTATTGTCGCATAGATGAATCTCATCAAGAATGACTGTACTCACGTCTTTGAGCATTCGCGGTGAGTTTGCAAGCAACGAATCGAGCGATTCAGGAGTGGTAAGCAACAATTCGGGAGGGCGGCGGCGATTGAGCGCAGGCTCATCGCCGGTTTTTACACGCATAGACACGGCGATTCTATCAAGGGGTTGTTCGAGACGCCGGGCCAGATCCCGCGTGAGCGCGCGCGTGGGAACTATGTAAACGATATTAAGACAAGAGTCGTAGGCGCGATTTCGGTCGATGTTTTGTTTGTGCCGCTCAAGTATAGGCGCGAGCGCCGCCTCCGTCTTGCCGCTCGCAGTAGCTGAAATCAGGATGCAATTGTTTCCCGCAAGAAGCGGTTCTATCGCGAGAGCCTGTATTTCGGTAAAGCGGCCAAAGCGGGCCAGCAGCGCCTCCCAGGTGTGCGGCAGCTTGTTCTTGAGATCAGGCATAAAAACTCAGCTTAAGGGTTCAGCTTAAGGGTTCAGCTTAAGAGTTCAGGACCGAAATCCGAGGTCGACAGTTGCAGCTATAATCCAGGCTTGCAGGGACGTGAATTTAAACTCCCTGCCCCCGGCCTTTCGTCTCGGGTCTCAAACCCTATAAGGCAATTCCTATCAAGCTGCGGCGTATATCTTCGGCTGCTTGCGATGCGCTGTAATCAGGATAAGCGTAGCAGAGGTCATAAATTTCTGTGGTGAGGCGAATCGTCTGGCGAAGGTTGATGAGTCTTCTATCCAGACAATCCCGGACGCTTTGAGATATCTCAAGGTGCGATATATTCTGCTCATAAGAGTACGCCTGGCGATGCAGCGCATGAATTTGCGCCATCAGCTTATCTATCTCATCCGCAGGCAAATGGCCGTTGAGTGTCAATAGCTGATCTTCATCCAACCACCGGCGGTAGTCGAACGTGCTGGCTGCGGGCGTGACCGCAAACATCAAGAGCAACTCGCTTCGGTCGGAGAAACGAAACGGATGTTCGCGCTGCTGATGGGTCAGGTCGCTCTCGCTCAAACGGCAATCGGGGCGTGAAGCCATAGCCGTGTAGATCATCGCTTTAAAAAAGTTGTCCGCGCGCTCCTGTCCGCGCTGGTTAAGCAGGCTGTAATGTTCTGACTCGTCGAGAAAGACGGCCAGTCCGGCGTATCCCACTCTTGATGCCAGCCATCCCCACCCGTTAAGCAGATAGCAATACTGGTCGGCGGACGTGGTCATCATTGATAGAGCGCGCACGGGGAAATCTTTACTCTTAACCGCAAGCGAATCTCGCACCGACTTGATGTATACTTTCTCGCCTGAAATCCAATCGAGCAGCAGGTCAAGCTCTTCGCCGGGCGAAGAGCGCATCAGAGAGTAATTGTAGAGCACCGTGCCAAAGGCTGTGCCGTGCAACCTTTCCATAAGTGAGGCGGAAAGCGCAGGCTCGCTAAGGACGCGATCAAAGAGAGGAACCAGCGTGCCGGTTTCCTCGGAGTCTGGATACCGCAGCGAACGAATCAGCGCGTTATAAATGCGCTGGGGGCGATTCGGAGGAACCTCGCGTATATCAAGGCTGGCGCTGGCTACCAGGAAGTTTCGCTCAAGCGCTTCCTGCGCCGACATCTCAAAGAAGTGGCTCTTGCCCGCGCCGTATTCGCCGATGATTACGCGGACGTCGCCGCCAGCACGCTCGACTTCATCGAATGCGCGATGAAGGCTTTCTCGCTCCTTCTCAAGCCCAACGCTAAGCTCGCGTATGCGTTCGCCTGGCACAACGCCGTAGCGTAGAGCCTCGATTGTGCGTCGAGCCTTAAGCTGATCCATCTCTTCGGGTGTAAGCACAACCTCAACGCGCTCTGGCGGCGACGGGCGCGGGGAATATGAGGCGGCTCGCGGCTGCGCCTGCTCTAAGACCGAAAGCATGTTTGTCTGTACTACCGCGCGGATTCGGTTGTCGAAGCGCACGACAGCCTCCCGCGCGGCATTGCGCATCTCAAGCACCCGCCCGCGCCCAAAAAGCGGGTGATTAACAATTGAACCGATCATAACGGAATTAATACTCTCCCCCTTCGGAGCGGCCCAGTTGTTCAGTCACCTGCCGCACTATGCCTTGCACGCTATCGGCTTCGTAAAGCTTTTCGCCCTCGACGTGCTGTTCGGTCAATATATTTATCAGCGATTTCACAAAATGGCGGCGGTGGCTGGTTGAAAGTAGAGAGGCACAGGACTGGGCCAGTCCGGCGATATTTTGAGTCTGAATCTCGCGGTCAAATTTAACGTCATAAGCAGTCTCGAAAACGCCCAGCAGTTTCTCGCCTATCAACGTCAGCAGTTTCTCGCCCGGATAATCTAGCTGGTCGAGGCTGATCTGCACGCTGAAAGGGTTTTTGCGCGAGAATTTTACTTTGGAACTGATTCTCTGGCTGAGCGCTTCATACTGGGGCGCGATATTGCTGACGAAATAAGGAGGGACCGCATAGACGAACATCGTTGAGGGTAGACTCTCCCCGGCGCACCGGTCGATGACCTCGCGCAAGTTGTCGCAAGCGATCTTTTCGGAGCGCGATGAACTGATGCTGACCATGCGATCACCTTCGTCGAATAAGAGGACAAGCCCGACATAACCAAACTCATGTATCAACTGCGAAAGCGACCGCAGCATCTTGAAAGCGACTGAGCGATCCATTCTTTCGGTAATGCTGAACTCGCGCACATCTCTAAGAGATATTGCTTCGCCACGCAGCCAGGCGCTAATGAGCCTCTTATTGGCCTCGTTCTCCTCGGCCACGGCCTGCAAGTAAAAATAGACCGCGTGACGGTATGAAGGACTTTCGACCTTGAATCGCAGAATCGTCTCCAGCCACAGCTTGACGCGCAGATCCAGCCCGATCGATGTGACGGGCTGCTCGACTCCAAGTGTGTTCAGAGTATGAAAGAAATGGCTCTCGAGGAAAGCCTCGATACCTTGAGTATCTTCGACGTTTGGGTCACGGCTGTGAGAAATCAGGTTGCTTACGATTGCTTGATAGACTTTCAGTTGATTGTCATAAGGGCATTCTTTCGGACTCAATTCGGTGCGGCTGACGACGTATCCGCTCTCCCACGCCTTGTCCCTGAGACGATAGAGAAAATGTGATTTGCCGCTGCCATATTCGCCGACTACAAGTTTGAAACTTGAGCCGCCGTCTTTGAGGTAACCACATAAATATTCGCTTTCGAGCGTTTCAAGCAGCGAATCCAGCCCTACACTATACGCTTCGAGTCCTCGTGTAGGCGGGATGCCGGATTCGCCCAGTTTGCGCACCACGTGCTGCGCTTCCTGCTGCGTGAGTGTCATCACTATTTCTCCCGTGTGAAGTAAATATCTTTAATGAACTGGCCCTCGGTTGCGCCTGTCGCTAAGAACATGGCGCGGGTGGTGTCGCTGCCCACATCGATGGTTGCGGTGCCGAGGTTAAGGCGATGTCCCTGGTGCGTAAGCTTATGTCGGCGGCGCAGTTCGAGCATGTCGTAAGCGAAATGAGTCTTGGGATAATCGACGAAGCTGAGTTTCGACGGAGCCTTGCGAAAACCGAGCGGCTGGCGAACCAGTACGAGTTCACGATAACAATCGACTATGCTTGCGCGCGCGCCCATCTGTTTCCCTGTGAGTTTGAGGGTGCGCTCGTAGGCTTCGAAAATCTCCGCCAGGAGTTTGTCAGGATCAACCTTGCGCTCACAGATTTCTCGCCGCGCTCGCTCGTAAGCAGATACTACCTGATCCACATCGAGCTTGATTTTCTTGCCGGTGACGGGCTGGCGTGAAAATGTCATTTGCACCTGTTTCTTGCGTAAATCAGGTTTGATAACAAAGAGATCGCTGATCAATTCCGAAGGTGGACCTTCAAGCTTAACACCCTTTTCCTTGAAGGCAGCGCGCAGGTCGCGGGCAAATGTAAACTCAAGCTCGGAGAGTTGGGCATCCGCGAGCGAGCGCAACTCGGCCACAAACCGGGTGTACCCTTCCGGCAGAGTCAATTCTTCGGGCGGTTTTTCGAGCAGCACGCTCGCTTCATAAAGCGCAACGGCGTTTCCATGCGGGTCTTTAAGCGCGCGCAACGCCTGCTCAAGCGGCTTGATTACATCGCGCCTCTGCTTGACCTCGTTGAGAAGTTCGCGTCGCGCTTCGCCAACAGATGCGGCCAGTTCCGATACATCAATCATTGACGGATTATTGGTCCTGGCCGAAGAGGCCAGACCCGATTTATCGCTCATAAGTTACCTCTCTTGCTTTGATTCTCAAAAAACTCGATTAGCGCAGTCAGTTAGTCTAGTGCAAGTGCTCAATACGCGCAAATTAAACTGTATTTTTGAAATGAAAAGGGCCACCTTTCGATGGCCTTAAACCCTTGATAATAATGGCTGGGAGGCAGGTAGGCGAACCCCGAGCGAGCAGATCCCGAGTCTGCCCCGGACCTGTTTTGTCTCGTTTCAGTGGGTGCAATCCTGCTCTCTTTCCTTTGATTCCGTTGCGCCTTTCGAACCCGTTTTCTTCACTCCTGTGCCGTCCAGTTTCATCCTGTGCGACTGCCTTGGCGCACAACTGGTGCACAAAAGACAGGCGCTAGCTCAACACAGACAAGAGCATGGTTACAATGCCGCTGGTCAGAGGCTTGACGATGGCGTGATGACTCTGGCCGCCGGCGAGCAATCTCATCTTCGCTATTCCATAAATGAGCAGTGCTGGAAAGATCTCCGTGAATTTATCTCCTCATGCTAAATCGATCTGGTTTACGTTCACTCAGTTCTTCCGCCGCTAATGCCTTGTCTTAGGTATTGAGTTTTGCTTCGCTCAACATTTTCACCATCTTCGGATCGCGATGGTCGAAAAAGAGACTGGCCTTCGTGTCTAGCGTCGCTATCGCATCCATTTCTTCAACGCTTAACTCAAAATTGAAAACGTCGAAGTTCTCAACGATCCTCTCCTTTCGAACCGACTTCGGGATGACGACGACTCCCCTTTGTATAAGCCAGCGCAGGATCACCTGAGCGACTGTCTTCCCGGACTTCCCGGCGATGGAGAGCAGCAACTCGTTTTGGAAAATGTTGTTTCTGCCCTCGGCGAACGGCCCCCAGGACTCGATCTGGACGTCGTGCTCCTGCATGAACTGTTGGGCCTCGATCTGCTGACAGAACGGGTGCGTCTCGATCTGGTTTATCGCGGGGGCCACCTCGTTGTGAAGCATCAGGTCCATCAGCCGGTCCGGGTGGAAGTTGCTGACGCCTATCGCCCTGACCCTGCCCTCCCGGTACAGTTCCTCCATTGCCCGCCAGGAGCAGTAGACATCACCGTAGGGCTGGTGGATCAAATACAGGTCCAGGTAGTCCAGTTGCAGCCGCCGTAACGACCTCTCGAAAGCCTGCTTCGCGCTCTCGTAACCGGCATCCTGGATCCAGAGCTTGGTGGTCACAAAGACCTCCTCCCTCGCCACATCGCTTCTTTTGATCGCTCTACCTACAGCCTCTTCGTTCTGATAGGCGGCTGCGGTATCGATCAGACGGTACCCCGCTCGCAGGGCTTCAGTTACGCTTCTTTCACACTCTTCGACGTCACTTATCTGGTAGACGCCGAAGCCCAAAACGGGCATCTCCACGCCGTTATTCAATACGACATTCTGCATGGTTTTCCTTTCAATTGCCTCCGAATTGTTTGTTGTTTCCGTGCTGCGGAAGTTTCCGAGCGTTTACCGGGGCCTGATAGAAGACGTAAGCGTGATCGCCGTGCAACGTCTGCCCCGTGGGATCGGTGCCGGCCGGGTTGTACGCGCCCTGCTTGATGGGGTCGAAAGTGCCGGGGGCGGTGATGACCGTTCCGCCAACCGCGAAACTGCCTTGCTCCCGGATCATCAGCGGCTCGGGCTTTCTTCTTGTTTCTTGCGCACTTGCCGAAATAAAAAGGGCGGCTGCCAGCAGCCAGAGCGCGATGAAAGACTTCCGAGGCTTCCTGCTCATAGAAGTTGCCCCAGTGCCCACAAGGGGCGAGAAGTTCAGCTTGCTCTTTCCGGGTTCCTGCTTTTGCATTATTCCTCCTTCGATGTGCTCTCCTTAACTCACTTCTTCTCGAAAACTTCCCTTGCAACGCCGATGGCAGTTACCGCGTTAGGCCAGCCCGCGTAAAACGCCAGGTGAGTGATCGTCTCGATCAACTCCTCCTCGGTCACGCCGTTTTCGCGCGCCTTGACGAGGTGAGACCGGAGATGGTCTGGACGGTTCAAGGCGATCAGCGCGGCCACCGTCACCAGGCTTCGGTCACGTTTCGACAGCTGCGGACGTTCCCAGACGTCGCCGTACAGCACGTCGTCAGTCAGTTCGGCCAACTTGGGGGCGACGCGCACGGAGCCGGTGAAGTTCTCGGCCGGTCCCTTCCGGGAGGGCTGCGAGCCGCCGCGAGTGATCCTGATTGACTGCGAGCCCGGAGCCTGGGCGACGCCGGGACTCGCGGCGGCCTCCGCCTGATTCGTCTGGGCGAACGCCGAGGCAAACAGAGAAAGCGTTATAGCCGTTGCGGCAAGCAGTTTCATTTCGATCCTTTCGATTCGGTGAATATAGGCGGAACCCTCCCACGGCAAACAGAGGTACTTACAGCTCCTGGCGCGTGGGGCGGAACTGGATTTCGTTAACGTCCACACCTTGCCCCTGCGGAGTTAGATGGTCCTGGCGGTGTCGCCCCAAGACCATTCTGCCCACTTCAAAATGCTATTACACGAAGCTGAAGCCTTGCTTCGTCATCGGCATCGTCCGAATCCGCTCGCCCGTCGCCGTGAATATCGCGTTACAAACTGCCGGCAGAATCGGCGGCAATGCTGGTTCGCCTAAGCCTGTCGGCGGATTATTGGATTTCAGGAAATGGACTTCGATTTGCGGGGGCGCTTGTGACATCCTTAGCATTAGGTGCTGATGATAGTTCGATTGCACGACACGACCGTTTTTGAGCGTGATTTCCTGGATCATTTCGCTCAGCCCGTCGATGACCGCGCCCTGTGCCTGCGTCTCGGCGGAACTGGGATTGATAATGTGGCTGCCAACGTCAGCCGCGACCCATACTTTGTTCACTTTGATTTTCCTATTCACCGACACGCTGACTTCGGCCACTTCGGCAAAATAGCCACGATGGCTGTAATGGAAGGCGACCCCCAGCGCCGTGTCTTCCGGCAGCTTGCGTTTGCCCCAGCCGGATTTCTCTGCGACCAGCTTGAGGACGCCAATCATGCGAACCGGATCCAATCCTGCTGCCATTGGATTGGTGCGCGCTGCTTCAGGCAGTGGGAGTCGCGTAGTTTCGAGTAAATCCAGGCGAAACTGCAACGGGTCTTTGCCAGCGGCGTGTGCGAGCTCGTCTATGAAGGATTGAATCACCCAGGCGGTGCTGTTGGAATACGGCGCACGTAAGGCTCCGGTTTTTAGCCCCAACGGCATCACCGAAGACTGTACAAGATAGTTCGGTACGAAACGCGCCGGGAATTCGGTCGGATTGAAACCGCCGTCGTGGGCGAAGGCATCCCCTTCGCCGTAAGCGACGAAGTGATCGTGCCACGCGACGAGTTTGCCCTCCTTGTCCACGGCGCCTTTCAAGTATTGGAACCCGCCGCAACGATAATAATCGTGTTGAGTGTCATCTTCGCGCGTCCACAAGAGCTTGACCGGTGTGCCAACGACCTTAGAAATCCACGCCGCATCCAACATCAGATCGTTATACGCCCGCCGCCCGAATCCTCCGCCACCGCGCACCAGATGAACCGTCACATCACTTTCAGGCAGACCGAGCAAACGCGCTACCATCGTGCGTCCGATTTGCGGTATCTGGCTGGTTGCCCAGATTTCAAGCTTGCCGTCTTTGTAATGCGCCGTGCAATTTTGCGGCTCCATCGCGCCATGCGCGATGAAGGGAAAGACGTAAGGGCTTTCTATGACTTTGATGTCATCGCGTTTGAAAATGGCCTCAACATCGCCGTCTTGTTGCAGCGTGCGAGCAGGTGGTTGTTGGGAAAGCTCGTGCGCTTTTTTGGCGTTCTCGGCGCTGTCCTGCGCGCCCCATTTGCCGAAGTCCCATTTTACTTCGAGTTTTTCACGCGCCGAGTTTGCCGCCCACCAGCTATCCGCCACTATGGCAACACCTGATTCAAAGCCCGGGTCTTCAAAAAGGTAATTCGGGTAGTTGCTGGGGAGCGGTCGGCCTTCGACAATAAAGGCGTCTTTCACGCCTTTCAGCGCTTTGATTGCATCAAGGTTGGCGCTCACAACTTTGCCGCCCATAACAGGCGTTTTTTCAAACACCGCATAGAGCATCCCCGGCACGGTCACATCAATGCCGAAAATCGGTTTGCCCGTCACGACCTCTTTCGTTTCCACGCTAATCGTTGACGTGCCGATGATTTTGTAATCTTTCGGGTCTTTGAGCTTGACTGATCTTAAATCCGGCACCGGCATTGTCGCCGCTTTGGATGCGAGTTCGCCATAACTCAAGGAACGATTTGAAGCCTTATGAAACACCCGCCCCGAAGCAGTAGTACATTCCGAGTCAGCTACGCCCCACGTTTGCGCTGCCGCAGCAATCACCATTTGACGGCCCGCTGCTCCAACCCGCCGCATTGGTTCCCAGTTCATCGGTGTCGCCGAACTTCCGCCTGTGAATTGCGCGCCGTATTTGCTATCCGCATCGGCGCGGATGATTTTGACATCTTTCCAGTCCACATCCAGTTCTTCGGCAATCAGCATTGGCAGAGTATTGAGAACGTTTTGTCCGATCTCCATATTTTTCGCGGTGAGCGTAACGATGCCGTCAGGAGCAATGCGGATGAAATCTGTTGGAGCCAGTACCTCCGGCCCACGTCCAAGTTGCGCAATAGCCGCCACCTTAGGATACAAGCCGAGCATCAAGCCCCCGCCCGCCAAAGCAGTGACGCGAAGAAAAGTGCGACGATTGATTTTGGTCAAGGTCATTGATCCTCCTTACTGCCCGTGCGGGTAACTGATTTGGGCGTCTTGGTGGAAGCGGCCAAATCTGCCGCCTTGTGAATCGCAGTGCGGATACGCAAATAGGTTCCACAGCGGCACAGGTTGCCGTTCATCGCCGTGTCGATGTCGGCGTCGCTCGGCCTGGGCGTCTTTGCGAGCAAGGCACACGCCGACATGATCTGCCCCGCCTGACAATAGCCGCACTGCGGTACGTCCAGTTCCTGCCACGCCACTTGTACCGGATGTGAACCGTCGGGAGAGATGCCTTCAATCGTCGTGATGGAAGCGTTGGCCGCCTCTGAAACCGGCGTATAACAGGAACGCACTGGTTTGCCGTCAATATGGATCGTGCAAGCACCGCACAAGCCCATTCCGCAGCCAAACTTCGTGCCTTTTAGGTTGAGTTCATCCCGCAGAAACCACAGCAGTGGCATTTCAGGATCGCCGTCAAATTGGCGGGCTGCGCCGTTTACTTTCAGCTTAATCATAAATTTTCTCCTGGGATGAAAATCAGATCTTCTTTTCAAAACCTGGAAAGACTATTCTCAATTTGCGCTACTCACTGTGGTTACAATTCTTGACGGGTTGGCCGGAACAGTATCTCGTTAACGTCCACCTCCTCCGGCTGGCTCATGGCGAAGGCGACCATGCGCGCGAACGTCTCGGCGGGTAGCGCCATCTCGGCGGTCATCTTGCGGATGCCCTCCCGAATATCCGGCTCGGTGATCCTGTCAACGAGTTCCGTGGCAACAGCGCCCGGCGAGATCACCGTCGTGCGGATGTTGTAGGGCTTCACCTCCATCCGCAGCCCTTCCGAGATTGCGCGCACGGCGTGCTTGGTCGCCGCATAGACCACGCCGCCGGGGCGCACCTTGTGGCCGGCCACGGAAGAGACGTTAATGAAGTGCCCCGACTTCTGCTCCTTCATGTACGGGAGCGCCGCAGCGATGCCGTAGAGCACGCCCTTGATGTTGACGTCGATCATCTGCTCCCAGTCTTCGACCTTGAGGCGTTCGAGCGGCGAGTGCGGCATCAGCCCGGCGTTGTTAAGCATGACGTCGATACGCCCGTAGGTCTCTACAGCAGCGTCAACCAATCTCTTCATCTGGTCGAACCGGGTAACGTCTGTCGTAACAGCGAACGCCTTGCCGCCGCTGTTGGTCAACTCGTCGGCCAGTGACTTGATGCGCTCGACGCGCCGAGCGCCCAGCACGACGCTCGCGCCCTCTGCGGATAGCAATCGGGCCGTCGCCTCGCCAAGCCCGCTGCTCGCGCCCGTGATGACCACCACCTTACCTTCGATGTTATCGCTCATAACCTTGCTCCTGTTTGCCACGAAGTCTGCTCACCCACTATCCCCCTGTCTGATGTTAATTATAAGAGCTATGGGATATAAGGCGGCAGTGAGGATCCTCGCGAATAATTGTATAATCCTGCAAAAACTCAACATGCGACGTGACGATTGGAAACGAGGAGGCTAATATGAGTTTATGAACCGTCGAGAAGTGAAAGGCGAGGCGCAAAGGATGCAAAGCATCAGAGAGGAACTGGTCGAGCGGATGGCGACCGCCCTTCCCGAAGACGGAGCGATGGAGGCCTTCCCCGGTTTTTCCCTCGCCCGTTCATCGAAGCCGATCGAATCGGTACAGTCCGTTTACCAGCCTGCCTTTTGCTTTGTTGTTCAGGGCAGCAAGCAAGTTCTTTTGGGCGAGGAACTGTTCCGGTACGACCCGGGACACTACTTGATCTTCACGGTCGATTTGCCGGTCATCTTCCAGGTAGAAGAGGCGTCGAAGGAAAGACCTTACCTCGGCCTCCGGCTGAACCTCGACCCGTCCCTCGTCGCCTCGGTCCTGATGGAGTCCGGCGTGGAATCAAAGAAGAGTGACGCGAGCGTAAGGGCGATAGCCGTCAGTCCGATCGACGCCGATATGCTTGACGCGGTCGTCAGGCTGGTGCGTCTGCTCGATGCGCCGGGAGAGCGCACATTCCTCGCGCTGCTCACCATCAGAGAAATCGTCTACCGCCTCCTGGCGGGGGGCCAGGGTGCGCGGCTCGGCCACCTGCTGGCTTCGGCCGGGGAAACCCGCCGCATATCCAAGGCGATCGGGCGTTTGCGCGAAAACTTCGATGAGCCGCTTAAAATCGAAGACATGGCACGCGAGCTCGGGATGAGCGTCTCGGGCTTCCACCATCACTTCAAGTCGGTCACGGCGATGAGCCCGTTGCAATTCCAGAAACAGATACGGCTCCAGGAAGCACGCCGCCTGATGCTTGGCGAGGACCTGGACGCTGCGAGCGCCGCAATCCGCGTGGGCTACGAAGATCCGTCGTACTTCAGCCGCGAATACAAGAAGCATTTCGGCGCTCCGCCGCAACGTGACATCGCCAGGCTTCGCAGCAACCTTGAACTTTAAGAAAGCGTGAATCGGCGCACGATCCGCGCACAAAAAGGAAAAGGCCACGCGGTGGTGGCTCCTAAACCGTTGATAATAATGGCTGGGAGGCAGGGATTTGAACCCCGATAAGCAGATCCAGAGTCTGCTGTCCTACCGTTGAACGACCTCCCAGCAACGGTAGGGAAATATATCGGTCTGAGAGTTTCATTGTCAAGTTTTCCAATAACCACGCCTGGATAATTTTTAATTGCTTGCGCTGTCGGCTTTCACAAAGTAGCATATATAGGTGTTTCGCTTGGAGATTTTGTGAGGGTTGATGGCAAAATCTAGAAGCTGTCTTTTTCGCCTACTGATCTTTATAGTTCTTCTGGCCCTGCCTGTTTTGCTCGCGCCTCTTATCCCACTTGCGCCTCTGCAATCTAAAGTGGAGGCCCGGCTCTCAACATTGCTTGGTCGAAAAGTCTCTATCGCATCAATGCGCCTCAGCTTTATGGGCGGCCCCTACTTTACTATCCGGGGCATGAGCGCAAAAGAAGATTCGGCATTCGGAGACGGCGAATTTCTAAAGGCTGACGAAGTCAGGGCTGATTTCTCTATCAAACAGTTCCTCTTTCACCGCCAGCTCGTCATTGATAAGCTCTCTATCAAGTCGCCCGATTTCACGTTTGTAAAAAACAATAACGGTGTGTGGAGTTGGACTACCATAGGTCAACCGGGATCCGATACTTCAACCACATCTGCCGCGCCATCGGTTCAGGGCGGGCCCGCCCTGCTTGCCGGGCTGTTGGGTGGGCTGGATGCGAACCTTTCAAACGCCAGCTTTAGCCAGATCGCTATCGAGAACGCCTCCGTCAGATTCCTGGATAAAACCGATGTACAGGCTCCGGAATCTCTCTATCGAAACATAGCTTTGAATGCCTGGATCAATCCGGTTACAGACAACTCGCCCGGCAGCAGTCACGTCAAAGGCGAGTTGCTAGCGCAATCGGACGCCGCCGCAGAAGGGACCGATCAGCTCAACGCGCAAATCCCCTTCGACATCGTAATAGATCGAAGCACGCCCGCCATTCTTTCCGTTAACGGATCAATAGGTCCGGGGCCTTTCCATACAAAAAATTTCAACGCCGAAGCCTTCGGCGCAAGCGGTCAGATCAGCGCCAATCGCGCGCCAGGATCAAATCCGTCTCTGGGCGGCAACGGTCACATTACATCAAATGCCGTATTTATACAGAGCATCAATCTGAGCCAGGAGGTGGCGAAAGCGCTTCAGATAGAGCAGATTGGCAACATGGATACGGGCACTAATATTGGTGAGATACAGACCGATTTCCAGATAGCCGACAGTCTGATCAACACAACAAATCTGCGCATACAGGAACTCGACGGGCTGGGCGATGCCACAGCCGATCAGGGCTGGTTCAAAGTCGAATCTGCGCTTGTAGTCAATTATAACGCGACGGTTCTGCTGTCGAACGATGCTACGGCCAGAGTGAAGACAACGAGCCCGTTGATAGGTTTCGCCGTTACGCTGCTTGAGAAAAACAGTCGCGTTTCGATCCCCGTCAGCATCACGGGTAACATGCGCAATCCGCAAATTCAGGTGGACGTTCGTCGCTTATTTTAACTTGCGCGGCGAAGCGCCGCACTGGAGGATCAAATGCTCAACAATCATCCGATTACCACAACTTCCCGTTCACTGAACGGCATAAATACAAAGACCCGCCTGACAACCGGCATGTTAAACACCCGGGTGATGGTCGCTGCGCTCGTAATCTCGGTTCTCGCGCTGGCATCGTTTGGATGCTCTACGGAGACTTCTAATTCAAACGCAAACACCAACGCCAATCTAAACGGCGCAGCCGTCACAAACACGAATTCCAATACCGAGACGGGCGCGACCACCGCATCGCCTTTCGAATCGGCAAAAGAGCCGCAAAACTATAGCCTGACGCTCACCATCAGCGGGATCGGCTCGGCCAATAATCAGCAAAGAGAGTTACCTCCGCAGCAGATAGATTATGCGAAGATGGGAACTGATTACCGGTGGGGGATCACTCTTCCGGCCATCGGACAAGTAACTTATCTTGAGAAAGCCGGTCAAAAATATCTGATCACGCCTGCGCGCAACCAGTATGTGCAGCTAGCGCCCGAAGAGCTTGGATTCCGCCTCGGCGACGTATTGACCCCAACCGCCATGGTCGAACATCTGAAACCGCACGCTCAATATGAATCGCTCGGGACTGAAACAATCAACGGGCGCACGGCAACCAAGTACCGTTTCGCGGGAGAGAAGGCAACCGGCACTCAGGCAGGGACCGTTCAGGCCGACAGCTTCGTTTACGTAGATCAGGATACCAGCCTTCCACTGCGCGCAGACATAAACCTCAGCACAACAAGCGGAGCGACCGCGCGAATCGCGGTCGAGACTCGTGACATCAATTTGAATCCGAGCCCGACTCTGTTTGATGTCCCGACGGATATGAAAAAAGTCAGCACACAGGAGTTGAAACAGCAGGTCCAGAGTTTTGTCACCTTCGTCCAGGTGCTCGCTCAAACCCTGAGACAACAGGGGGGCGAAACGCCTATGACACCACCGACAGCCAACTCGAACGCTAACCGCCCGGCTGCCAATGCCAATCGGCCCTGAGAGTCAGGCGTTAGACTCTTTTATTAAGAAAGGCAGGCAAGTGAATGGATAAGCAAGAGTATATAGAAAAGCTGCTCACTGAGCGTCAGAATGTCATGAGGGCGCTCGAGGGGATGAGTGATGAAGAGATGTCACAGCCAATGCAGGAAGGCAAGTGGTCATACAAAGATGTACTGGGACATCTGGCGGCCTGGGAAGGCGAAGTGGTAAAGGCTTTTGAGCAAAAGGCGAGGGGCGAGCGCCCCACTATCGGTCAGATTACCGACTTCAATGCATGGAACAAAGTCGAGGCCGATAAGCGCAAGGACCGCACGCCCGAAGAGAATCGCCATGAACTCTACGAGGTACGCAAACGATTGCTAGCCATTCTGACCGACCTGCCCGATGACAGCGGTCTCTGGTCTCCCGAGCGCATGACGGCGAAGCTGGTCCACACGCTGATAGAGCATGACTCACATCACGCCAAAGCCATAATGGAGTATCGCCATCCGGCTGCAGGATTAAGCGCAAGTTAAAATGGCTTATTCGAAGCGTAGCCACAAACAATCACGAATCCCCATCCGTGATTCGTGATTGTTTGTGGCTACGCTGTATTCTTCAATCGGGCTCTCATCTGATGGGGGAAAACATAGAGACTATGATCCCGTCGGGATCAATTAGAGCGAATTTGCGATGGCCCCAGGATGTATCGGCCGGTTCATCTCTGATCGTCAGCCCCTTGCTTTGAGCGCGTTCAAACCACTGGTCTACATCATCCACTTCAAAATAGAGCCACGCCCCTTGAGGCGACACATATTCGCCTTCACCTGCAAATATGACTTCGATTATGCCCGAAGCCGCCTGGAACAACATACCGCGATCATCTGCTGAACGGTCCCACCCTCCGATCACGGGCAACTGCAAACCATCGCGGTAAAAGGCTGTCGAGGCCTCATAATCTCTGGCAAAGAAGACGAAGCGAAACTCGCCTTTGTCCATAGGGCTCTCCTCCCGGTTGATTGCTAAAGAACGCTTCGGCGCATTTACTTTTAAGAGAGCGGCTCATCCTCAGATTTGTCGAGGCAGCGAAGCACGCCCGGTTCAGTCTCTTTGTATCGCCATCCGCTTTCCGGGCAAATCATTACCCCATCCGCGTCAGGCTCGCCCAGCCGATGACCGTGTCTGCTCATCCATCCCTTGCGCGTGGCGGGCACACCAAGCATCAGCGCGTAATCGGGCGCGTCTCCCCGCACCACGGCACCCGCGCCTATAAATGCGTAGCGCCCGATCACTGCGCCGCATACGATTGTCGAATTGGCCCCGATGGTTGCGCCCCGGCGCACAAGCGTACGCTCGTACAGGTGATGGCGCACGATCTGCGACCGGGGATTTATCACGTTTGTAAAGACACACGAGGGGCCGCAAAACACATCGTCTTCAAGCGTTACGCCCGTGTAGACCGAAACGTTGTTTTGAATCTTTACGTTGTTGCCGATCACAACATCATCGGCTACGAAAACATTCTGTCCAAGCACGGAGCGTTCGCCTATCCGAGCACCCTTCGAAACATGGCAGAAATGCCAGATTTTCGTGCCCTGCCCTATGCGCGCGCCCTCGTCTACAAAGCTCGATTCGTGGGCAAAATAATCGGTCATGCCTCGCCTCCTTTTTCGATCTCGGCAAGGGCTACGGGAACGTTGCCTCGCTCAAGAGACAACTGGCTGGCCTCCAAAATCTTGAGCACCCGCAATGCGTTTTCTCCATCGGTCAGAGGTCGGCGGCGAGCGCCGACGCAACTGAGAAAATGCTCGCATTCAAGCCGCAGAGGTTCGGTCTCTTCAAAAAAGAGCGTCGTCTCGGCCGTCTGTCGGGGGACGGGAAGCCCGGCCCGCCATTCGATGCCCTTGTCATATAATTTCAGTTTGCCTTCGCGAGCCGTATCATCAAAGACCGCCATCTTGCGGTCGCCGATTACCACGAGTTTCTGCTCCTTGTAAGGGTGCAGCCAGCTTACGAAGATGTGCGCCCTCACTCCATCGTCGAACAACAGATCGGTTACTGTCACATCCACTATGCCGGATTGAAGATAGCTGCCGCCGGAAGTGCTGACCACTTCGGGGTCGGCTCCGACAAGGCTCGATATGACTGAAATATCGTGCGGCGCGAAGCTCCACAAAATGTTCTCTTCCTGGCGTACCTTGCCCAGGTTCAAACGGTTGGAATAAATATAACGCACGCGGCCCAGTTCGCCCCGGCTTATCAGGTCTTTGAGCAACACAATGGCCGGATGGTATTCCAGAATGTGGCCGACCATAAGGATGACGCCTCCGGCTTCGGCCATCTCTACAAGCTGGCGGCCCTCGTGGTATCTGAGCGCCAGAGGTTTTTCGACAAACACATCTTTGCCTTTTGAGATCGCCTGTTTTGCGAGGTCGTAATGCAGGGCCGCCGGCGCTGCGATCACAAGCGCCTGGACGCTCGCATCATCAAGCACCTCTTCGATGCTGTCGGTCAAACGGACGTTTGGATAAGCCAGAGCCTGCGATTGCAACAACGCCGGGTTACTGTCGCATATCCATCGAAGCGCGCGAAGCTGGGAAAAGTTTCGCACAAGGTTTTTGCCCCAGTAACCACATCCAACCACCGCTACATTGACCGGCGTTGAAAGTTCAACGCCCCCGGCTTGATCATTCATCGAATACTCCACAGGTTAAATTTTTGAAAAAGCATATTAGCCTGCCCCGGACACTGATGGCAAAGACATATTAGGAGAACTGCGCCCGCAGGTTCGCTATTGATATGAACGGGTGGGAAGAGAGCCTCTATTCGGGTGGGAGCAGTTCGTGAACCGCTACGGCGATGTCAGGGAAGGCAAGGAGGGTAAAACTTTGATCGGCTCGGTAAGTCTGTCGAGCGCGATACCCGTCTTCATCGGGGTCGGTATAATCTTCAAGCTCTCTCGTGTTTACATTCAGGATCAAATACTGAGCAATCCCGGCGCGGGCATAGATACGCCCCTTCTTCACTCGATCATATGGAATGGTCGTGTCAGCTATTTCGAGGACAAGCAGAATCTCTGAGGGGAGAGGGTGATGATCGAAATACTTTTTCTCCTGCGGGACGGCGAGCACTATATCGGGTTCCGGCTCTGAATGGCGACCGATGTCGATGGGGTCTTGTATTCTTACGACAACCTGATCGCCGAGCGTCTTGATAAAGTAAACGGCGGCGCATGTTGTGCTTGCGGCATGTCTCGTACCTTTAGGACTCATTCGTAGAATCACCCCTTCGATAAGTTCGACTCGCTCTCCGGGCTGAAATACGCCTGCCTCACCCATCCGGTAATACTCTTCGACGGTAAACTTGCGCGGAGCGGGTAAATGCTCCGTTCCAGATTCGATCTTTTCTTCTATGAGAGTATCAACCATAATCGAGTCGCCTGGGGTTTATCTGCCAATTCCGATGTAATTGAATCCGACTGCGGTCGCAGCCGCCGCATCAAAAACGTTCCGCCCGTCCACAAGTACGCACCCGGTCATCTCCCTGTGCAGCGATTTCAGGTCAAGCTGACGAAACTCTTCCCACTCGGTGACCACGACCAGTGCATCGCAATCATCGGCCAGTTCTGTGACGTTTGGGGCATAGATCAGATCGAGATCGGGATGCTGCGCCCGGAATGAGTCCATCGCTACCGGGTCATAGACTTTTACACGCGCACCCATCTTGACCAGTTCCGATGCGATGTCGAAACTCGGCGCATCGCGAACATCATCCGTGTTGGGTTTGAAGGAGAGTCCCAATAGCCCTATGGTTCGACCTTTGATTATCTTGAGTGCTCCCTGAAGCTTTTGAATAAGCACGGATCGCTGTCGCCGGTTGACCGCGCTCACCGCTTCGAGCAACTGCGGGTGATAGTTATATTCGCGGGCGATCTGTATCAGGGCTGATATATCTTTGCCAAAGCAGCTACCGCCCCAGCCTATTCCGGCGTTCAGAAAGCCGGTTCCTATGCGCTCGTCAAGCCCTATGCCCTGCATCACTCGCAGGATGTCTGCTCCGGTCTGCTCGCAGACATTTGCGATCTCGTTTGCAAAACTGATCTTCATGGCCAGAAAAGCATTGGCCGCATATTTTATCATCTCGGCGCTCGTCAGATCGGTAGTCACAAGAGGCACAGCCCCGAAATTCTTTGGGCGGGACAAAATCGAGGGAGGAGGATCGAAGCTCTGATCGAGCAGCGGGCGGTAGAGCCGTTCAAGCACCTGAAAAGCGCGCTCGTCGTTTGCGCCTATGACAATCCTGTCGGGATAAAAAGTGTCGCTGATCGCCGTTCCTTCTCTGAGGAATTCCGGGTTGCTGACTACGGTAAAAGTAGACGAAATCTCATCGACCATTTCGCGCACTTTCTGTGATCGGTCATTGTTTGGTATATCCGTTTTGAAGACGGATGTGGCGATAAGCGAGCGAACCTGCTCTCGCACGATCATCTCGACCCAGTTGCCGCTGCCGACGGGGACGGTGGATTTATTTATTATGATCTTGAAAAGGCCGCTGCCGTGATTTGCCAGAATGCCGCGCCCGATTCCCTGTGCCGCCGATTTCACATAACTCAGATCGGAACTTCCATCGGCCAGGGGCGGAGTGCCTACCGCGATAAAGATGACCTCGGCATTAAGCATCGCTTCATCCAGATCGGTGGTAAACGACAATCGCCCGGCCTTTATTCCCGACTCTATCAACTCTTCTATGCCCGGCTCAAAGATCGGGGACTGGCCCGCCTTCAGTCTGCTTATCTTCTGCCTGTCAATATCAACACAGCAGACAGAGTTATCCAGATAAGCCAGGCTCGCTCCGGTAACCAGACCCACATACCCGGTTCCTATAATACAAATATTCACTTGCTCGATCTTCCTCCCAGATTTAACTTCGATCCTCTACCGACTCAAACGCCTGCCTATGCGTGCGCCGTATCAACAGTATATGTTGAGGCGCTAAATACCCGGAACACAAAACGCGGGTGCATCTCTCACAGTTCAGGATCAGAGACCCCCGCAAGCGGGTTAGGCTCATCCGGGCGCACGCGAACCTGCACCTGCGTGCCGGATTTTATACGGCTGCGAAGCACCAGAAATAAAAGGAGCATACCCAAGGGATGAGTCTTCCAATATGCGCGATAGGTGCGCCACAAAGCCTGTTTGTCTGTGACGATCTCTGCGGTTCCCGAAATCGAAGGACCGTTCTCGCTGCCAATGAAGCAGACGACCTGTGGATTTCTGCGGGCGCGTTTTACCTTGTAGGATTCAGCCGCAGACATAAATTCAATCCGCCCTTCATTGACTGTGAGCCATACCTGGACCTTTTTCAAATCGCCCGATTTCTTATACGACCCAAACCACTGTCTGTGCTTTTTGAGAGCCACTTCCAGTTTAACATCCAATGTTTCCACCTCTCAGGAATAAGCGGGGCAGGCTTCCTCAATCAATATTCCGGTCTCATCAATGGTGTCTGCGATGACAGACAGGCAGCCTAACAGACCGGCAGCCCGGATGAAAGCTTCATTGCTTAACCTTTACATCCGCGTCCGGCAGACTCGAAGAAGAGCCCTTGACGACCTGGTTGTAGTTATAGGTAGGAGTCTTTTCCTCGGCGACCTCAGATGGCGCAGGTTGAACGGTTACAGGCGCTTCGGGCGGCGAGGTAAGGTGAATACCGCTGTAGCGCGCATAGATCATTCGCACATAATTCTGCGTTTCGAGAAAAGGCGGTATGCGATAACCGTAAAACTCTACGGCACCCTCGCCCGCGTTGTATCCGGCGAGCGCGAGCCGCACGTCGCCGTTAAAGCGATCCAGAAGCCAGCGCAAATACCGCGCGCCGCCAAAGACATTCTCTCGCGCATCAAATATATTTCGGACTCCGAATCTGATCGCTGTTGCAGGCATCAACTGCATCAACCCGGAAGCGCCTTTCGGTGATACGGCTCCGAGGTGAAATGACGACTCGGCCTTCATCACGGAAACTATCAAACAGGGGTCGATCCCGTACTGAGCGGCGGCCTCTTTCACCATCTGATCAAGGGCCGGGTTATTCGTAGATATATGACGGCCCGTGATCGCCTTAATTTGCACGGTCGGGGGCGCAGGAGACTTCTCGCTTTCAGCCTGCCCAACCTTCTCCCTGGAATCAGCCGGTTGTTGGCTGGTAACACGCATAGGTATAGGGGAATGGGAAGGCGCAGACATGCTCTGCTGTTGCGCCTCTGCAAGCCCGTGCGCAACCAATAAAATAATGAGTGCAGCTAGCTTCTTCATAGATATCTACTGAATATTAACGCGCAGGATTTCGGCCTTTTCCTCTCCGCGCATCACAAGCGCCAGCTTGTCCTTTGCCCCGATCTGTTTCGGATCATAGGCTATAACGCCTGTGAGCGATTCGCCCGGGTCAAGCTTGTTTTCCGTCTTTGTCTGAACCGACTCAGATGTGACGGGGCGAGTCTCATCGCCGTAGGTCGTTTCAAGCGACAAAGAGACAAAGCTAAAAGGCTGATCGCCCCCATTTTGAATCGTGTAACGCACAAAGGCTTTATCGTCGAAGGTGAAAATCTTTGGATCAAGCGCCAGCACTACTTTGTTGACGGCCACGCGGGAGTTCTTGATTTTGGTTTCGCGAACACCAAGCATATAGGCCCTCATGAAGGAGCGAAAGCGTTCCTGCTGGAGCCGTTCTGTAGACTGCCGCTCAGTTTCGGCGACTTTGGCTTCGGCCTCGGCGGCTATGCGGTCGGCCTGCTGCCGGGCATTGCGAACTATATCGTCGGCCTGGCGGCGAGCAGCTTCCAGCACCTGAGTCTTTCGCTGTTCAAGGTCACCCGGATTTTCGCCGTTGGGTTGAGCCATCGAGGAGTCTTCTCCCTCTTTTGAGCGAGACTTGGGAGTATAGGTAATATTGACAACTCTTTGCGCCTGGGATGTCGGAACGATCTCAAGGTCGAAGTTATAGACATGCTCGCCGCCCTCTCCTGTTCTGACAAACATGTTGCTCATACCTTTGGAGGCCACGGGCTTGAGGAAAACGTCATTGCCCGGGCGCTGATCTGTGCCGCTACGCTGGACGACAAAAGTCCCTTTGCCGCTGCCAGGGTCATACAGGTCTCCGCAAATGATTTCCTGTACAGGTTCAGGAAATGAAATCCTGGTCGAGATGCCTACCGCTGCCTTGACCTGTCCTATCTGATCCGGTCCGAGCGCAAGGCTTGTTATGGGTGACTGGCCCCACGCAACTGATGCTGAAATAGATAAAACAAAAAGAGCGATCTTTACTGCGACTTTCAATCTCGCCTCCTAAGTTTAACGCTGACCCGGCGGTACAGGACCGCGCAGAAATAAACACAAAACCCATCGGGGATATGATGGTTTAACATTGTGACAAAGACAGACCGGCGAAGCAAGAGCTAAGTGTAGACAGTAGGCGGTAGGCAGTAGGCAGTAACGGAGTTGGGTACCACCTATTCATATGCCGTGCTCTCTTTAGCAGTAGCCGTCAGTTCAGTATTTACTGCCTACTGCTTACTGCCTACCGCCTACTGCTCTGGTCGCCTTCAGGCGCGGTGCGCGACGAAGAGGGCAATCAGGATGATGAGGATAGTAGCGACAAAAACTATGATGGCCTGGATGATAGCCATCCGGTTTGCAAGCAACGGACGCTGGCTCTTGGGCAGCCATCCGCGCCATCCGCAGTCGAGACATCGGTAGGCTCTGTAAGAGGTAAAGGATTTGATCAGTTTTTCGTTGAGCCCTCGACTATGCGAGCGGTGCAGATCGTCTCCGCATTCAGGGCAAAACGTCTCGGCCAAATCAGACCTCCAGCAAATACTCTTTTGCGCAACCCCTTTTAAGTGACAGGCAAATTTAAGTGATAAGCAAAGCGCCCCGGTGTCGAAAGACTTCCGGGGCGCTGACAATGAACTCGCTGAAATTTAGCTGCTAAGGCTCTCTATAAAACCGTCCGCTTCTCGTTAAGGCACGCTTGGGCTGACCGGCGGCTGATTGATCGGCGTTACCGGGCCTTCGTCGCCAATCGCTATTCCGGCGGCAATTGCCGCACCGACTCCGATCAGCGCGAGCAGACCCAGAAGTCCCGCGTCTGTGAAGGCACCAGCCGCGCCTTTTTTGCTCTTACAATCAATCTCGAAATCCGTGCCGCCGTTTGTCATGGCTACTACGTTGCCGTTATAAGTCTTTTCTTTGCCGCCAGTGAGCGTCTCTACGCTCGGAGACGACACACGAACTTCGCCGCTCATCACCTCGATCTCGGTTTGCGAGCATTGCGACGTTACCTGCAGGCTGCCGGGCGAAAATATCAAAGTGACGGTCGTGCTGTCGCCTACGACAATGCGTCCGAGCGTTCCAAGATCAATCGTAGCCCTGCCGCCCGAGCCTGTCGATATTATGCTGCCGGACAAAAGGGTCGCGCCGGTCTGGATCGCGTTGCCGTTTACATTTACGCTTCCCTCTACTGTGACGGTCCCGGTAGGCTCTTGAAGCAGCGGACCCGGTTCGGCTTTCACCCTCTTTTCAGCCGCAGCAAATGAGCGGAATGTGAAGACGGTGGTGAGCGTTATGACCAGAGTAAAACTGATTAATACTCTGAGACTCGGACTAGATGATTTCATTGCTCCTCCTGGCTCGGATCTGTCGGGACGCATTTTCCTAAAGGTCCACTCGTTCCCGCTCCCGGCAACCCCAGAATATGAAATAAATAATGCAAAGTCAATACCTTTTTATAACAACATATAGCCCGGATTTATCAAGCGCGATTTCAAAAAGAGTCGCGCTTAGAA
Source organism: Blastocatellia bacterium (assembly GCA_963765495.1). GTDB lineage: Bacteria > Acidobacteriota > Blastocatellia > UBA7656 > UBA7656 > CAVXWP01. Next base: position 600,735 of record CAVXWP010000007.1, on the reverse strand, counting down.
GGTAGCCTCCGCGCGTCGCGGAGCCACGGAAGGCTCGCCCAGAGCAGAGGAATCTTTCGACTCAGTTCCCTCCTCGAGCCTCGCCTCCGGCAACAGTTTGCTCAGATAAAGGCGCAACTCGCGCTCGTGTCCGTTCGACGAAAGCGTAATGAGTTGATCGAGCGCTTCGTGCACAACCTCTTCGGGATAAGCCGCTATCTTGCCTATGAAGATTTTCGGATGCCGCGTCTTGGCCATTCGCTCTTCGCTGATCTCGAGTTCTTCAAAGAGCTTTTCTCCCTCTCTTACACCCGTAAACACTATGTCGATATCTTCATAAGGTTTTAATCCTGAAAGCCTGATCGTATCTTTTGCCAGGTCCAGTATTCGCACAGGCTCGCCCATATCGAGGATAAAAATCTCACCGCCTTCTCCCATAGCTCCGGCCTGCAAAACCAGTTGCGCGGCTTCGGGAATCGTCATGAAATAGCGCACCATGTCGGGATGTGTGACCGTCACCGGGCCACCCTTTTTTATCTGCTCGCGAAATATTGGTATCACCGACCCGGCCGAGCCGATCACGTTTCCAAATCGCACGGCAACATAACGGGTCTGGTAGCGGCGGTCCAGATCCTGTATCACAAGCTCGGCGACACGTTTGGAAGCCCCCATCACAGAGGTAGGACGCACGGCCTTGTCCGTTGAGATAAGCACCAGGGCTTCGACGCCGCTTTGCCCGGCGATCTCTCCGAGCAATCGAGTGGCAAGCGCATTGTTCTTTATCGCCTCCGGCGCGTTGCGCTCCATCATAGGCACATGCTTGTGAGCCGCCGCGTGAAGTATCACCTGTGGTCGGTAGAGGGCAAAGAGCGAGCGCAGACGGCCCTCATCGCCAATGTCTGCTACAAGCGGCACGATTGAAATGCCGGGCCGCATTTCGCGCAACTCTCGATCTATATTGAAAAGGGCGAACTCGGCTCGCTCGACCAGCAATAATCTCGAAGGGTTGAACCGCGCCACCTGACGGGCAAGCTCGGCGCCTATAGAACCGCCCGCGCCCGTCACCATCACCGTGCGCCCCGCAAGAAACTCGCTGACGCCTTCCTGATCGAGACATACAGGTTCGCGCCCCAGAAGGTCTTCGACCTGTATGTCGCGGAAACGAGTCACCTCTACATCGCCCTGAAGTATTTCGTACAAGCCGGGGATTATGCGAACCTTGACGGGCACCTGTTCACATACGGTCACGATCCGGCGGATAACGTCGCGGGAAGCTTCGGCTATGGTTATGACTACGTGATCAATGTTCAGTTCATGCACACGGGCCGAGAGGTCTTCGATCGTGCCGAGCACCTCCACCCCGTAGATGACGGAACCCTGTTTTTGCGGATCGTTATCAATAAAGCCCTTTATGTCGAGGTCGGCATCGCCTCGTCCGCGTATCTCTCTCGCAGCCAGTACGCCTGCGCGGCCCGCGCCTATCAGCAGCACGGGTTTCTTATGACTGTCGCCGTTTCGGGAAGCGCGGTTCTGCTTCTCAAACTGTTCATACAGAGCGCGTCTCAAAACACGCAGCCCCAAAACCCCACCCGAAGCCAGAATCGCATCAACGACTATTATAGAAAGCGGAACCCTCCACTGGTGAAACATAGTAGGCAGCCCTATTCGGATAAGCAGGACCGGCAATATAGACCAGAAGGAAGCATTGACAAAGGTTCTTATCTCGGCCATTCCTATGTAGCGCCAGATAAATGTGTAAACGCCTGCGAAGACAAGCGCGGCGAATTGAATCATAACCACATAAGGAAATTGCCTGAGGGCCTGAAAGAAATTCTCGCGCGGGATTTGAAAATCGAATCTGAGCAGATAAGCCACCCAGAAGGCTATAACCAGTATGGAGATATCCATCCCCAGTTGAGTCTTTCTGGTCAAAAGGCGCGACCACCAGATCCGCGACCTGAAATTTTGCTCTCGCTTTAATGAACTCATAATTGCAAATCCCTGACCCGCCGAGACGCAAACAGCCCCCCTTGTTCCATTGATTGCATCCGATCTTTAGAAAGCGATTTTAGAAAGCCCAAAACAGGCTTGCAGCATACCACGACGGACGCTTGAAAACCAGTTACGACTGCTAAAACCCTATGCTGTCTCTCTTGCAATCCAGCGCCATTAATTCTCGAAAAAGACTGTTCATCAAGGGATGAGAGGTCTTCTACTGTCTCAACAGACTAATTTGAAAACTAAATGGTCCCGCCTGGAGTCAGAGAAAACGGCTCACAGATTCGGCAAGCGTTTCTACTACGCGAGTGACCTGCGCCCCGGTCAAATTATTATGGAAAGGCAGGGCGATAGTGCGCCGCGCCACGGCTTCGGTGACGGGGAGTTCCTCTGGCCCCGTGCCAAAGCGCTCTCTTATATACGGCTGCAAATGAACCGGCGAGAAATAGCCTCGAACGGGAAGGCCACGCTCCTCCATAGCCTGCATAACCCGATCACGATTCAGACCTTCGGCAAGTGTGGCGACATAGACAAACCAGCTCATACGCACATCAGGTCTTGTGACGGGAGGCCGGACCCAATCGAACTCTTTGAGGCTTTCGGTATACATTCGGGCCACCTGCTCTCGCTTCGCCAGGAACTGCTCGAGTCGCTTGAGCTGCGATAAGCCCAGCGCCGCCGACATCTCATCGAGCCGATAATTGTAGCCAAGTCGTTCGTGTTCGAGCCACGCGCCCATCTCGCCCCTGCCCTGATTGCGAAGGCTGCGGCACAACGAGGCTATTTCCGCATCATCTGTCACGATGATGCCGCCTTCGCCCGTAGTCATCTGTTTGTTTGGATAAAAGGCAAACGCGGCGGCATTGCCAAACTGTCCTATCCTGCGGCCACGGTATTCGGCTCCAAGCGCCTCGCACGAGTCGTCGATTATTTTCAATCCGTGGAGGTCTGCGACAGACAAAATCTCATCCCATTCGGCCGGATGCCCGAATACATCGACCACCATAACAGCCTTTGCGCGAGCGGTGATTTTTCGCCTGAGGTCTTCCGTGTCGAGGTTGTAAGTATCGGGCTCTATGTCAATAAAGACGGGCTTCGCGCCCTCATAAAGAAACGCGTTGACGCTTGCGGCAAAAGTGAACGAAGGCACGAGCACCTCATCGCCCTCGCTGATGCCGAGCGCCTTTACTATCAGGTGAAGCGCGGCCGTGCCGCTGCTGACCGCAACGGCATGCTTTACGCCGATATAGTCGGCCATCATCTGCTCGAATTTGACCATTCGCGGACCGAGCGCCAGTCGGCCGCTGCGTAGCACTTCCAGCACGGCCTCAACATCCGACTCGTCCAGGTCTTCCGACGACATAGGAATTTTCTCTATCATATATCTCGCTTCTCAACAGGCCTTGCAGGCATTCCAACAGCGGTAATTCCATCCGGTAGATCAATACTTACGACCCCTCCCGCTCCAACGATAGCCCTTTGCCCAATGGATTTGTATGGCAATGCGATTGCCCCGATTCCCATAAAAGCGCCTCGCCCTACCTGCACGCCTCCGGCCAGATGCACTCCCGGGGCCAGGTGAACGTAGTCTGCAATCACACAGTCATGATCTACGGTGGCTCCGGTATTGATTATCGCGTGCGCTCCAAGGCGGGTATCAGGCTGAATCACAGCCCCGGCAAAGATGACCGTTCCTTCCCCCACGCAAACGGATGGATGGACATAAGCCGAGGGATGAATTACGGTGAGCCATTCGATATCGGCAAACTGTCGGGCAAGTTTTTCTCGGATGGAATTATCTCCCACGCCGATCACAGCAGTTTTGAAACCAGATTCCGGTAAATCAGCGACCCCCCCCACGACGGAAACGCCTAATAATGATGTTCCGAGTTTGCCGGGATCATCATCGAAGACGGCCGACACATTGTGCCCGGCAGCCTGCAAAGCAGAGACTACTACTTTGGCGTGCCCACCCGCCCCAATGACCGCCACCCATCTGGAACCGCCTGCGCTCATCGCTCCTCTCCCTCAGATCCCATAAAGACCGGCATAGTCGAGTGCCCTTCCGCGCTGATGCCTTCGCGCTTCAGCATCTTAATAAACGTCAAGCATAGAATCCTGATGTCCAACCACAGACTACATCTGTCAACATACCAGACATCGAGCTTGAATCTCGCTTCCCAGGTGATTGCATTGCGCCCGTTGATCTGCGCCCAGCCCGTGATTCCCGGCTTTACGGCGTGCCTCCTCATCTGTTCGGGAGTGTAGCGAACGAGATATTCCATCAGGAGCGGGCGCGGGCCGACAAGGCTCATCTTCCCTCTCAAGACGTTCAGGAGTTCGGGCAATTCATCAAGACTTGTGCTGCGTAGAAACAATCCGAACGGCGTCAGTCTCTCTGCATCGGGCAGCAGTTGCCCGTTTGCCGAGCGCCCGTCCGTCATGGTGCGAAACTTGAACAGCACGAAAGGCTTTCCGTCGAGACCCGGTCTTTGCTGCCGAAACAGAACAGGCGAACCGAGTTTGATTCGCACAAGCAGCGCGACAATCGCAAATACAGGCAAAAGCAGGATGACCGCCGGGATTGTCACTATTAGATCGAAGAGGCGCTTGCCCGCGCGGCTATAGAACCCGGCGGCGATATGTTTATTTTCAGGCTGTGTCTTTTTAGGTTGTGTCTTTTTAGACTGCGCAAGCCTATTTAGCAGTTCTACGAAATCGGTTGCCTGCCGCCCTCGACTGAAACGCTCAACCACATAGGCCCGGGCTGCCTCTCCCATTGCCGCACACATCTCTTTATTTTCGCCAAGCGCAACCACGGCAGCGGCAAGAGCGGCGTCATCGCCCGGCGGCACGAATATCCCTCCGTATGAGGCTTCAACCACCTCGCGGATAACGCCGTCTATCGCAAGAATGGTGGGCCGCCCGGCAGCCATATAATCGAAAACCTTGTTGGGGTATGTGGTGCGAAACATCGGAATGTCTTTCAAGGTAGCGACGCAGACATCGCTTGCGGCCAGTATATCGGCCATCTCCGCCTTTGGGCGCGGGCCTGCCAGAGTCACGTTATGAAGTTGCATCCGGTCGGCTAATGCTTCCAGATTGGCGCGCTCTTTGCCGTCGCCTACAAGTAAAAAGTGAATCTCTGTGTGATCGCGCAGACGATCTGCCGCCCTCAAAATAGTAGGGATGTCATTGGCCATACCAAGCGCCCCGGCGTATGTCACTACGAATCGGTCTCGCAGATTCAACTCCTGCCTTACGCGCTCGCCTCTTGCCCGAGGGTCAAACATATTCGGGTCTACGCCGTTTGGTATCAGGCTGATTTTCGATTCCGCCACCCCTCTTTCGAGAAGATAGTAGCGATAGGCCGGAGAGTTGACTACGAGGTGCGCGGCTCGCCGGTAAAGGAATCGTTCAAGCAGGCGAGAGCATTTTATAAGAATCGGATTGGTCAGCACCCCCATGTCTATTGCGAACTCGGGCCAGAGATCGCGTATCTCAAGCAGGAAAGGCCGACGACGAATAACGGCTACGATCCAGGCCGAAACAGCCTGGAAAATCGGAGGCGAAGTTCCCATCACTATGTCTACAGGCCCGGCTCCGAGAGCCACTTTGATCGAGGTGAGCATAAAGCTCAGGAAGGAAACGACGCGCCAGAAGAAGCTGCGATGGAGCGAAGGATAGACGTAAGCCCTGAGTACCCGCACTCCATCAAGGTCTTGTTCGGGTGTGGCCCCTTCGTCTGAGGCAACACGCTCGCCGGTCAAATAGCTCAGGTTTGAGGCGACTATAGTAAAGTCAATCCCACGGGCCATCGAATGGCGAGCCAGTTCGAAATGGCGAGTCCCGCCCGGCTCTCCGGGCGAGGCGAATGCCTGATGGATGAGAAGAACACGCATCATGAAATTCCCGCTCAAGTTACGCAAAATCCCTGACGGTGGAAGGGGCGAAGAATGATAGCCGGACCAGCGTTTAGTGATCAGCGATCAATGATCAGTGGCCAGTGATCTGCGCCCTTTCAGGGCGCGGCCTCCTCGCCTAATATCCTGAAATCCTCAATTCGTCTGCAATCGCTCCGGTCGAAATAACCGAGCTTAACATAACCGAGTTTATCAGCGGCCCCCGATCATCAGTCTGCAATTGAACTCTCGCCTGCCACTCTTCTGCCTCTATCCTGAAACTTGCCTCATCCATAATCACGTGCGCGCTGCCCGGCCCGAAGAGGGTCCAGAACCGGATGGAGGCGGCTTTCTGAATCAGGTCCAGAGACAACGCAGGCTCGCGATAATTGTAATATGGAGCGCGCCAGCCTCGCGGGCTCTCTTCATCGGCGCGCACAAGCGAACTGTCGGCGCTGCCTGAGAAAGTCCCAATTTCGATTCCATAATCTCCGGCAGCAGTCTCAAGCGATAGTCTCCCCCGATCCTGTTTCCACTCGCAGGGAGCGTCTGCAAGCAACCAGTGCAATCTGTAAAGATGCTCCGCGCCGCTTGTCAGATCATCGAGCACAAGCCACCACTCATCGCCGAGTCGCAATACGCCGCGCCTGTAATTGACCGGCGTTTTCAATCTCTGATAACCGTTGTGCCCGCCTTCCCAGTAAGCCAGTCTACCGCCGATAGATTTCTCGGCGTAACCCGCGCGCCCCTTGAGCCAGGGCATCCACAAAAACCTGCTCACGCGCTCCATCTGATCAAGCGAGTCTACGCTCACAGTATTGTGGTAAGCCGTATGAGCAAGAGGATTATTCCACGGATCAGGAGCGTTATAACTGTAGGTTCCCGCGTCTATAGCTATATTCCGGCCTCGCCACCACAGATCGAAATGGAGCATATCGGCCTGGCTCGGACGGTCGCGGAAAGTGGCGCACCTGATAAAAGCAAAGCCCGACCCGGAGCGCATCGTATAGTATCCGCCAGTCTCAGCATTGAGATCAGATTGGAGCGGTTTTGCTACCTTTGCGCTCACAGCGTCGGGACCAAACAGCCAGAGCAAGTCTTCATCCCAAGCTCCGTCGTCATAACAACGAGCGCCGGTCGAGAGATAATTGATGGATTGAATGACGGGCCGAAAATCCTGATAGTCGCAGTTGTTGAGCGGCAGAATGAGCGCCCCGTCGTTTTGACCATAACAGGGCAGGCGACCCGTCTCAGCGTCTTGAATCAGGTAAAGAAACTCGCCCGCTCGCCTTACGCGATCTTTCACTTCTTCGCTAAAGGGCGAGTCCTGCAAATCGCCGAGCCTGATCGCCCAGAGATAATCGTGCAACATCAACCGATGGTAATTGACCGAGTGTTGCGAAAAGGCCCCGTCATCGTAGATCAACTGGCGCGCTTGAGATTCCAGCGCCTCCGCGCCCATCCGCTTCCACTTCGGGGCCTGATAGAATTCGGGAAATAACCGACCGACCGTGTAAAGCCCGACCGCTTCGCTGATGCCGTGGTTGTTGCGTTGCGAGAGCCCGTAGCTGAAATTGGCCTCTGTGCGGCAAGCGGATACGGCTATCATCTGCGCAAGCATTCGAACGCGACCGGCGGTCGTGGCAGGAGAGTCCAGAAGGCCGTAGAGCGCAAAACACCACGCCATCAAACGCAGACTCGTCTCCTGACCGCATTTCCAGTTAGCCCCCTGCTGCGGCGGATTGTTCTCTCGCCAGTCTTCGACCGCCTGCCAGAACATTTCGGCGTAGCGCGCATCCGTCGTGCGCCAGTATGCGCGCACAAGCGTAAAGGCGAATCCGAAGCGTGACGCCTCCCAGATGATCTTTATGTCGCCGTGGTCGAAATCATTTATCTCGCTCCAGTGACGGTCGGCGGGCGCTCGCTCTTTTGTGAAAGGATTGAGATGCCAGTCGGGAGGAAAGCCCGTCTGCACCGGGGTGTGATCGAAATACCTGAGAGTCCCCCGCGCTATCTCGTCGCTCAGATCGAGCGGCCCCGTGTTCTCTTTATCCCATCGGGCGAAACAGGGTTGATAAAGACTGCGACTGGAAGGTGTGAAAAAAAAAGAGGGGGCTTGCTCTCGGCGATAATTCAAATAGCTCTCCGGCTCTTTGAGAGCCGGGTTTTTCAGAAAGCCGCCCAGAGGTTGAGAGGGCCAGTCGGTCGCGGGGATGCTCCTGCGCAGCATGCCGGTGCGCAGGCGAGTAGCATAGGTGAGGCGATAGGCCAGCCACTCAGGGCCGAAGTGTTGCCACAGTTGTTGGATTTGACGGGCTTTGCCTATCATTTTCTGCGCCTTTTGATTTGATGAGCGATTTCACGGCCCGGACCTTTCCGTTAGATTCGCGCTCTATCTCGCTGACATACTCGAAGTCTACAAGCAGGTGTGAACTGACTCTGGCCTTGACCTCGCGTCTGAGAAACTCTTCATCGGCCTCGGAGTAATCGGGTCGCCGCGCGATTCGCAAACAGATACGGCCGAGTTCTTTTTGAACTACCTGAGCCTCTCGCACATTCCGCGTATCCTTGAAAATATAATCGAAGCGCAGTATCTTGCGGCCTTCCGGCGTGATGACATAATCTTCGACCCTGCCGTTTATCTTTGAAAGCACCCGCGTGTTTCGCCCGCAGGCGCATCTTTTAGATTTCCACATGCCCATATCTCCAACGTCATAGCGGATAAAAGGCATGCCGTACCCTGCAAAACCGGTGGCGAGAATTCGCCCCTGCGTGGTTTCAGCGTCAATCGCTTCCGGCTCAGAGCATTCAAGAATACCGTATTCGAAATCTTCATGAAACAAGTCTGCCTCGCAACGCGAAGCGTTTCCGCACCCTTCCGAAAAGCCGTACTCGTCAGTCACAAAAGCCTTGAAAACCCTTGTGATCAATTGCCGCTGATCCTCATACAGATTCTCAGCTCCCGTAAAGATCATCGCGGGAGTTTTTTTGATTTCGAGCCCGCTCTCTTCGATGAAATTGGCAAGCACGGCGAGTATCGAGGGGTAGCCGGAATAGTATTTGAAACCTCCGGCGTTCAGCCGTTTGGCAATCGCTTCCACCTTGGAAGGCACGATATGATGCATCGTGAAAATTGTCTGATGCATGGGGTGATTCTCGCGCCAGAAGGGCGGGCTTTCTTGATGGAGCGGAACAGCCGCAAGCCCTGTGAAGGTGGCGTAAGGCTCATCGAATTTGATTTTGAATCGCCCGCGGTGTCTCCACCATACGGCCCACCGAAATTGAAAGGCTCGCGGCTCCATGTAAAATTGCAGGCTCTTGCCCATGGTCCCGCTCGTATGACAAGAGACCATCCGGTTGCGGGGAAACTCGGTAGAGACCATCTCATCAAAATGATCGCGCACATCTTCTTTGGTAAGCACGGGCAACTTCGGCAGGTCCTCTATTGATCTTATGTCCGCCGGTTTCAGCCCGCGCTCATCGAAGACTCGCCGGTAATAAGGAACCGTTCGGTATGCGTGCGCGAGCAATTTTTCCAGTTGTTCTTCCTGGTATTCCCGAATCTTTTCGGCGGGCCACCACTCGCTTTCGCCAAGCCACGCGAGCAGTTCCTGAAATGCGCCTCCGTAGCGGAGCTTTCGCTGCGAAGCCCCCTGAATTCCGCAGGCTATGTTCTGCAAAAATATCGGCAGATGAGGGTATATTCTCTCCTTCAAATCAGACATGGCAAACCTTGTCATCTGTGAGATATCGCATCACTTTCCGTATCCTGAATAAAGGCATTGTGCTGGTAATCTGAGCCCGCCCCGCTCGTCGCGCGTTCGATATGATCTTTCCATCCGAAATGGGGGCGGAAGTGAAAAGTATCTTTATCGGTAATCTCAGAAATATTTCGGCTCCACTCCGCGCGATTGCTTACGAGGCGCACATCGGTCCAGCGCCATTCGGCAAGCGGGTAGTGAAGACACTTAAAGGCCTGGCGCACGATGGGGATTCGTTCAGGATCGAAACCCATCAAGCAGGCGCACGCGGCATCGACGCTTGCCGGATGCGTGCCAAAGACTATAAGACCCGCCTCAATCGGGTCAGGATTTGCAGGCCCGCGCCCTTCGCCCGCAATCAGGCCGTCTACAAGCACAAAATGGCGCTTTCTGTTTTCAGGCTTGGCCTGCCGCATAGTTCCATCCTGATCGCCGTAAAGAATTATCTTGTTAAGATCGAGGCACATTCGCCAGATAGTATCGTTGCCCCACCAGTTCCCGCTGCGAATCACCTTTTCCGTATCGCCAAAGATGTGAGCGCCTACGCGCCTCGCGTGGCGATGAAGCCATGTCCCTGCGCCGGGCAGCCTGAGCGACATCCGGCGAAAGTATGAGGCCAGCTTTCGCTCTGCTTTATGCCTGGTGTCGGGATTCGGATGTTCGTCTCCGCCTTCGGAGGGGTGGCCTTCCGTGTGATGAGGGAGCCAGTTCTTGTCGCCGTTTACGCCCACGAGGTTCTTCAAGCTCACGGTGATCCCGGCTTTTTTGTGCGTCTTCAGTTTGGGCAGACTGAAGACGACATCGCATTTTATGGCGCACCCTGCGATCAGGTATTCGTGGCGGCCGTCGCTGTGGTGATAATTGACCGCGCCCATATCATAATCAGCCCCGTAATAATTGCCGCTGCCTTTATGAGAAGAAAATTCGCTTTTCTCACCCAGATCGAATGCGACCGAGCCATAAGGGTCGCCTGAAAGTTTCCGGCGACTGATTATGACATTGTCTTTGTTGACCCACTCTTCCTGTCGAAGATCGATCAGTTCAAAATCCAACCCGCGAGACCTGTAAAATTCGCGCAACTCCGCAAGCCCGAGCAGGCGCGCTATCTCCGCAAAGGAAGAATCGGTTTGAGGCGCATCGGCTATGATGACTTTGCCCCGACCAGCGAGCGCTTTCCAGACGTAGTCGGCAACAACGCGGATGATACTGCCGTGCGTGAGCACATAGCGCCAGCCTTCGGGGTCGCGAGGGTGGGATTCTTTGACCAGATTCGGCTTGAGCAGGACCGTCTCCCCGGGATTTATGAGACCGCTCAATGGGTTCCACTGCTGCGTGTCGAATCGCTCATAATCGAGCCCGGCTTCCCGCAAACAGGCACGCACCGCCCCGTAGGCCTGGTTTGGCTCCGACCCCGTTTCGCCAAACTCATACTCAGCATATCGCTGATCCGGGTGAAAAGGCGGTTGGCGCGGATATGATTTGCTTTCGCCAACGTATGCGGCAACACTCCGAGGATCCATAATTTTCCAGATGCTCAAGCCTCGACTGATCGAGAGACTCCGCTGCGGGCAAAGCCTTTCGCAATATCAAAATAGAAGATCTCTGCACGCGACATCACCTGAGAATATTCGGCCCGCTCGCGTATCAACACGGCGTTGTGCTCTTTTGCTCTTGCACGCAACGCGCCGTCACTCAGGGAACACTCAACCGCCCCGGCGAGCGATTCAACATCGTTCGGATCGCACAACAATCCGTTCACTCCATCGGTGATCCATTCGCGCACGGATTCGATATCGCCCGCAACGGGGAAACATCCACAGGCCATCGCCTCAAGCAGAGTGTTCGGAGTCCCGTCATGCAGGCTGGGGGATACGGCTACATGTGCCAGACGAAACAAATCCGCCATCTGTTCGTGCGGCACGGGGGGCAGCAACCGCACGTTTTCTCGAATCCGCATCCGTCTGACCCACTTTTCGGCGACTGGATTCCCCTGCATCGCGCTGCAAATGAAGACGGCTTTTGGAAACGAACCGAGCACCTGCGGAATCGCCTGAAAAAAGATATCGTTGCGCACATAACTGCGAAAGCCGCGCGGGTTGATTATAACGGGCGCGTCGCGCGCGATGCCCAGATCATCTCGAATCGCAGAATCGGCATTCTCCGCATGAAATATTGAGAGGCGAATCCCTCCTGAGCTTGGCAGCACAATAGTCGGTTTCTTTGCCTCAAATCCCCAATCCCGAATTGCCAGATTTATGTCGCGACGGCAATCGGAGTGCAATGCGTCTGCTCTTTGCATCGCCTGTCTTGTCTGCCGCGCTATCACGCGATAGCGGCTGGCAAACAATGTGAAGTCATTGCCCCACACTGAAATCATAAGAGGGAAGCGAGCAGGTGTCGCTTTGGCTGCGAGCAAGCCTTCAAAAGGGATGCGCATTGCATGTACGACATCCGGGGCCAGGCTGTTTATCAACGCGCGCGCGCGCGAAACATATCTGTATAAATCCACCGACCCAAGCCAGGGCAGTACGGTCATTGACAGACTCGACCGCGCCGGAATTCGCAGATTCACCAGTCTTTTCGAGTTTGTGGAAGGCTTTAGATCAGGCTTTGATAAATTATTGTTTGTGGCTCGGGCAAAGGATGAAAAAGCTGTCGGGAACTGATGAATATCCGCCCGAGGCAAAACCTCCGGCGAGCAAGGATAAGTTGAGATGATGTGAACATCATGCCCGCTATCTACAAAATGGCTGATCCAGCCGAGGGCGATGGGGCTGCGGGCATCTGCTATAAAGACAATTCTCATTTTAGAGGTCCGCACCTTCGATGACACTCATCCGCATCCACGGCGGGGCAGGCTGTTGGCTGCGAAGCCCCATCATATGTCTTATGCATTCGATCAGATAGGGGGCCGCCTCTTCGGTAGAAATCTTAGCGCCCGTCTCGAGCGAACCAGCTCGCAGATGCGGCCAGAAGGCTTTTCTGCTCAGAAAACTACTCAAACAGGCGCGCAGATCATCCGCATCTCCGCTCCTAAAAACATATCCGTTCAGATCACTATTGACGAGGTCCGATGCTCCGCAACTATCTGAAACGATAACCGGCAAACCTACAGAGAATGCCTCGTTCACAACCACTCCCCACCCATCCCAGCGCGAGGGTAAAACCAGCAGGTCAGCTTTCGCCAGCCGAGCCGGTATCTTTTCGGGCGGTATCACTCCTTCGAAAAGTATTCGATCCGTCAGGCCACAGGCTTCTGCCTGATCTTGAAGTTTCGATTTCATTTCACCCGTGCCGATTATGGTCAGAAACAGGTTGCCGTGCTGCTCAAAGAGCGGTTTGGTCGCATCAATCAGAAGATCAAGCCCTTTTCTGTAAACAATCTGCCCTGCAAAGATTATCTCAATCTTCGCCCTGTCATCGGAATGTGTCGAGCGGCTGACCCATCGCTCTCCGGATCGAAAGTAGCCGAAAGGATAGATGGCCTTATCAGGCACGCCCAGCCTCTTATAGAAATCAACCGCCAGAGAAGAGACGGGTAAGACGCCGACAGCCCTCCCTACGAGGGTCTTTCCAAATGATGTTTGCAGCAGTCTCTTTCCGGCTGATCGGTGCTGCCAGGGGTCGGGCGCTTCGGAATAGATCGCGTATGCGCTTCCTGATAAAGCGAGCGTGAGAAGGGCGGCGGCAAAAGAAGGTTCGGCCCAAAGCCCGTTGACAATATGTATACGGTCGCGCTGTGATCGCGCCAGCCGCACGGCCGCCGAAATGCTCCGGTCGATAAACCGATGCGGGTATCCCGCCAGATCGTCCTGCCATCCGAGTTCCAGCCTGTCCGGGGTCAGATTCTTGGCAAAGACCACCTCTATATCTACCTCTCCCGACGAAACCAGTTCTCTATACAGGTCTCCCTGGTAGAAAGATGGATAATTCATCCAAACGGTGACTGGAAGCATTATAAAAACCGGCGGACGGAAAACGCTAAGACGGAAAACGCTAAGGCTGCGCCTGCCCTTCGGAAAGGCTCACCCGAGCCGTCAAAGAAGCGCGTTTCTTTACGGTCTTGCCCGGCAGGACATAATGAAGTCCTATGATAACCATCAAAGGCATCATATTGACCCAGGTAAATACAACTATCGAGGCAAGTCCATCGCGATACACTTGCAACAGATTGCAGGCTATCAGCAGATAAGCCATTCTGACGACTGAAAGGTACGGGTTGCGATAGGCAACGAAATAGATTCGTCCCAACCCATAGGCCAGTAAGAAGGAGATCAGGAAGATGCCCAGATAACCGAAATTGATATATGACTCGCCCAGAAAAGTCACGATCATCCCCATCTCTCCCATCGGACGCCAGGGTTTTGAAATCTCATTCATGTAATCGGCAAGCCCGGGCTTTTCGGGCCACCACTGTCTGGGTATGGGCAGAGTTATCAGTGGCAAATAGGTGGCCCCGTAATAAAAATGGCCCGCATCATCTGAAAGCGTAAGCGCGCAGGCAAACTCATCGAGAAACATCTGATCGGGAGCCTTGGCCACAAGCGCCTTATTGACCGACTGCCGGGTGACATCGGCTATCTCTTCGACCCCCTCCCCTTCCTGAGCCATTTTACCGATCTGCTTGAGCGGGAAAAAGATCGACGATTAAGAGAAGAAGCAAGCGCCATAACGTAGGGCGGCGGCCAGCGCAGTCTATGCCTGTCCAGATATATCTGGATCAACAGAATAACCGGAATAACAACGCGAAAACGATGATATCCCTGATAGGACATAATCAATAAATAGAGGCTCATCGGCACCATAAGCCACCACCGGAAACCGTACCAGTAGATAAGGGCCAGTATCGAAAGCCCTGCCCATACCTGCACAACAAAGAACCAGCTTGAGGTTTGCCATTCGCCCAGTTCTATAGGGTCGCCGTCAAATCCGGGTAAATTTGAAAATGCCAGAAGCCCCAGAATCCCTAACGGAAAAGCGATAAATACAACTGCCCAGATATGTCTCAATGAAAGCCTTCGATAATTCTCATCCTCATTGCTTGCCCGCTTTTCACGCTTATACTCATCGCGGGAGGCCTTTATCCAGGCAATCGTCATGACGAGCAGGGCGAGATCACCGATAAATGCGGCCCTCACAATTTCAGAATCCCTGATAGGCTCAAAGAAGACCAGATACTCGCTGAACAGAGTAGGAGCGCCGAAGGCAAGCCCTATCAGCCGGGTCGTAAAAGTATAGAGATGAAAGAAGAGATAGATAGTAGCCGGGTGAGAATGCGACAACCGCCCGTAACGCAGGAGAACGGTCGTCGAAGCCGCCAGGACCACCAAATCTATCAATAATGCGACGGGTATATCTATAATTGAGAATATGTAGGACAAAATAATATACCTGCTCTTCCAGTTACTCTCACAAAGATTCAGCCTACGGCAGCGATCATTTGCCCGTAAGCATCTCTAACACCGTCTCTAAAGCGCCGCCATGTAAAATGGCGCGCCTGCTCGGCGGCCAGTTCGCCCATTGCAGCAAGCTCGGCCCTGTGATCAATCCCCCAGGCCAGCTTTTCGGCTATCGCTTCGCTATCGCGAATGGGGACGATAAAACCGTGCTTTCCATCCACCATCACATCGGGCGCGCAAGTATGAGGGGTGGCGATGACCGGCACTCCGCACGCCATCGTTTCAAGTATGACGTGCCCAAAGCCTTCGCTGAGGGAGGGGAAAACGAATACGTCGCTGCTGTGCAGTTCATACGCCAGTTGCCTGCCCGAAAGACCCACCTTGATTTCTATAGCAATGTCTGAGTATTCGGCAAGCAGATTCCTGTCAATAAAACCGCGAACGCAAAAGACAAGGCGAATATTGGAAGACTTCAACAACCGCGCGGCTTCAAGCAGATAAGATATGCCCTTTCTCTGTATAAGGCTGCCCACATAGATTATCTTGAATGCTTTTCGCGGATCGGGAGCGGAGGGACGCTTGATAAACACCGTTGAATCAACCCCGTAAGGAACAATCCGTATTGCGTCGGATGAAATGCCGCTTTTAACGAGCGAATCTGCCGCAAAGCCACAGGTGGTCACCCATCCGTTGGCCAGATGCGGCTCATCACGTAGCGCCTGGAGTTGTTCCTGAGGGAGCAAAATTTCATACTCTGCCGCAAGCGAGGCATGCGCGGCGGGTGTTCGCTCGATCTCTTCTAGCAAAATCTGGCGCGCAACATCCGGGCTTGCCTGAATTTGAAACAGGAATCTATATCGCGGGCGGTCCGGCCTGTCCAAAAAGGCCTCTGACGCATAGTAGTTGTAGCAGAAAAGCGCGGCATCATCACGCAGCGCCAGTCGTCTGGCTCTTCGCGCAAGATTGCGGTCCTTGATTCTATTGAGATTCCACGAGGGAACCATTTTCATCAAGGCAAAAGCGGATAAAGCCCCCCCGGATATTTCGACCTTTTCGCTCGATAGCCCCGCGCAAAATCTGGAAGCTATGATCTTCTCAGGCAGGAATGCGCCTATCGAAGACCTGAACCACGCCCTGTCGGCAGGCCAGTAAACATCCGTCACAAGCTTTTGCAGCAAGCCGGCTTCGCAGAGCGCCAGAGGTAGCTGGTAATAATCTCTGGCTCCGGCAAGAGCAACAACTGCCCGGGGCAATGAATTCGACTCACTCATAAAAAAGACTGATCACTGTTGATCTCTTCCCCGCTCTTATTTCTTGATTCCAAGTAGAGCGACCTGATCCGAGGTTCTATATGGATTGATCGAGTCGCCGGTTAGGTTTAGCAGGTGAATGCGCCCGCAATGCTCTTTGATTTGCTTGTAATTATCAAACACAGAATATGAGTAAGCCAATCCATCACCTTCTGAGATCGTATAGCCCTTTCCCCGGGTTCTTATAAAATTGGCCACCCTCCACAATCCGAAAAAGTTTATTGCCTGCTTCACAACTCTTAAGCCCGCCGAGCCTTGCCCGAAAGTATTCGCATCGGAGACAAAGATCGCTTTTTTTGCCACTCTCAGCATCTCGGCGATCACATCATCCGGTTTTCTGATGTGGTGCAGGACCGCAAATGAGCAGACCAGATCAAACTCTTTGTCCTTAAATTGCAGCCTTGTAGCGTCGCCCGCCAGAAGCTCATTCTCATCAATGCCGGAGTCATATCCAACCTTTCTCAATTCATCAACAGGCTCTATTCCGATGGCGCGAATACCCGGCTTTTGCTTTTTGATATAAGCCAGCGCCCTGCCTGTGCCTGAACCGATGTCGAGAACGGATCCGATTTCAAGATGTTCCAGAACGCCGACCAGAAAGCACAGGGCGAGAAAATGCCCGTCTTTCTCGTGAACCTGCATTTCATTATATGCTTGAGCCGTTCTGCTGTAATAAGCCCTCTGGAGTTCCTCTTCATTCTTATGATGAGCGCTCATATCGCTTTTTCCGCTATCAACCCTGGGGGAGTCTTATCCACTCTCTATAGAGGTTGCGACTCATGGGGCGGCGGTTATGTTTGTAGCTTCCAACCTGTTTCAATCCGGCAAGCTCCCCTTTTGCCTGGCCCAATCGCCTGTTTTTTACAACCTGAATAACTCTTGAAACAGCAGTGCGAACCTGTTTTACGCTCCTCAGTCCCGACGGCATAAACCAGTCGTTCCACAAAACGGCATTGCGCGCCCCGTAAAAATCCATCCTCTCCCAGTTACGACCGGCATTCGATGCCGTATGATGAATTTGCAGATTGGGATAGTGATAGCAATAGAGGCCCTGCTGAAATCCGCGAACAGTCAAATCCACCTCTTCGCCAAAGTGGACAAGCTCTTCGCGGTATCCGCCAATCTGCAAAAACCTCTCTCGGTGAAGCAAATGGCCGCACCCTATAAACGACCGAACCCTGTAAGGTTCCTCTTTCAAAGACCTGACCTGATGCTTCTTTGTGACGGGGTTATAGATCGGAAAACTCAACCCGAGCAAATCCTCAAGACTTTCAGCCAGTTCGACTGCCTTCTCCAGAGACCCTGAAACAGGATAAGAATCGTCATCGAGGCTCAAATAGTATTTTGAGGTCATAGCCCTGGCCAGTTGATTGCGACGAACTATCAGGCCCCTTGATTCGGAAAATCTCTTGAATGTCAGGCGCTTGCAAAAGGAGAAAATATCGTATGGGCATTTCTGCTCAGAGCCGTCATCAAAGACCAGGACACGCAAATCGGAGAGTCCAAAATCGCGTATCTTCTGAAGCGTGTCTTTCAAATCGTCCCAGCGATTCCTGGTTGTGATGCCGATTTCAACCAGGGTTCCGGCAGCCATTTCCATCAGTTCCTCAATTGTAAGCCGACCCTTTGTAAGCCGATCCTTGTCCCGCGTCCCGCATCAGGATTTCTTTATCGATCAAATCCAGTATGACCGGGGCTACGGTCGCGTCGAATTTTCTGGCAAAAAGCTTTGGCGATCTCTTTAAGCTATCGAGGTCTTGCTCGCGCAGGATCGCGGGGTGATGCGAGCCTTCTTCGGGCCAGATTATGTGCCTCAAATCATCATTGACCAGATTGTCTGTTTCAGAAGAGTTCAAAAGCACGGTCTGAAAGAACATCTCGTCGGGAATATGAACATATTTGAAATATTTGACAAAAGAGCGATTCTTTCTTATGAAATCATACAAATACTCCACACGCTCTTTCGTCAGGCACCAGTATGCAAAGCCAAAGAAAGGAGTATGCCCGGCAATAAATTTACGCCGTTCGGGCAATAGACCGGCCAGCGCCGAGTATAAGATTGAGATTACCGGGTTCTGAAATTGCCGCATCGCAGGAAAGCAATGGCGCTTGCCAAACAGACGAAAGTGCCAGCGCTCGATCCTGTCAAACCCGCCTCTTTCAAGGCGCAGAGGTCGGGCAGGCAAGGCGGAATAGTCGATAAAGGATTTGCCCTTATTTCTGCTGAGAAACTCTTTTATATAATCATTAGTCTTTATCGGATAATCCTGCCCCGTAAGCAACGCGGCATAATCAAAAGCGATTTTCCGCTCGATAAGCTTATTTATCCCCTTGATGCTCGACTCCACAGTGCCAAAGCTTGCCCAGGGGCTGTTATGCCTTTTAAGAAGATATATATTCGGGAAACGGCTCAATCCATCAACGATACGGCGATATGTCTCATCATCGGTTTTCTTATCAACATGAATAAAAAAAGAGTCCGTTTCGGTGTTAAGTCTGTCAATGAGGCGAATCAACTGGTCAGGGTATCTGTGCGCCGAAACAATATAGGCAATCTTTATTTCAGAACTCATGCCGTCACTTCATCAAATAGCGCATTCCAGTGATACGGAGCTATCGCTGCTTTGAAAGCGCTTCGATTCATTCGGCCATAACTCTTCTTCTTTTTTTCAATCCTTCGTCAAAGCGCGTGAGGGTCTCTTCGGAAAGAGCGTCTCTCCCATGATCTTTGATCGCTTTGTCCAGAGCATATTTCATTTCACTCATATTTATTACTTTGCCCCTGGCAGTGGCTAACTCATCGTAGTCATATTTCTTTATAAGACCGCGCCAGACTCTTTGCGCCAGGTATTTTGCATATATAGAAAAGACCAGCTTCCATATTGGAAACAGTCCTTTGGGAAGAAATTTTTCTGCAAATATCAGCTTGTTGCGATAGCTGTTATAAACGAATTTTGGATCAGAGTTATAGTGACTGCCGTCGGCCAGATGGTATATGAAGAACTCAGGCACATAATAGAGCTTATAACCGGCCTTCATCACACTGACCGAATAATCCATCTCTTCTACCCCGAAGAAATACTCTTCCGGGAGCGGCCCGACCTTCTCAATCACCTCTCTTTTGATCATCATGAGCGCGCCCGTAACGAATCCAACCTCAACCGGCTCATCATATTGGCCACAATCTTTCTCGCCATAACCGCGGACAACCATTCGTCCTTTCCAACAATTCACCGAGCCCCCGGCGTACCATATCTTACTGGGATCGGACAGGGTAAGAATTTTACCGCCGATCAAACCGGCAGATGCATTTGCCTCAGCATGCTCGATTGCCTTATCCAGAAAATTGGCAGTGACTATCGTGTCGTTGTTTAGCAGCAGCACATAGCCGCATCCTTCATCTTCCAGAGCAGCGCGTATCCCAACATTGCAGCCTCTGGAAAAGCCCAGGTTCTTATCGTTAAAAATAAATTCAAACTCCCGAAATTCAGACACCAAACGTCTGCCCGAGCCGTCACTCGATCCGTTATCTACAACCAGAACTCTCAACTCAGAGTAGATAACCTTTCGCAAAGACTCCAAACACTTTCTGGTGTCTTCGTAATTATTCCAGTTCAGCACAACAATAGAAACTCGAGGCATCTTCCCTGGTTTCATTTATTACTCCCCTCTAACTATCTTTTATGATAGTTCTCTCTATCGGGTTGACCCAAGCGTTTCTTCAATGATGGCTTCCAAACTTGATGAGAAGCTTTCCGGCGCGCACTGACTTTCGATCTGTTTAAGCGCACTGTTTCTGATTCGAGTCCAGAGCCTCTCGTCGCTATAGAGCCTCACGCACTGATCGGCAAAGCCTGCGGCATCAGTAGCCGTAAGTAACTCCACCTCATCGCGCCAGCCAAGCTGGGCTTCAAGCAGGCGCGTGGTAACAGCAGGAACGCCGAAACTCGCGGCGTCGTAAATTTTGAGCGGGATACCGGCCGCAAAACGGGTAGGGGCGACGAATATGCGCGCCTGATTATATAGCGGCTCGAGATCATCCACCCTGCCGAAAAACCTGATTGATTTGCTCGAATAGCGACTCACCTGATCCGGGCGATTTGTGCCCGCTATCATAAAGCTCACCTCTCTGCCCAGTCTCATTTGAATGGTTGGGAATATCTCCTCTATAAACCAGGTTATAGAATCTTCGTTGGGAGAGCGGGAACTGCCTACAGGCCCGACAAAGAGTATCCCTTCGCGCGAGTGAAAAGGATTGTCGGTCCGGCGCGGTTCAACAGCGTGGCCGAGTATATAAGTAGGCTCGATCCCAAGCTCGGTAAATCTCTGCCGCTCGGCCTCAGAGACGGAAATCACCGCCGAGCTTCCCCGTGTCAGCGCCATCTCCTTCCCGCATAATCTCCGCTCAAAATGGCGGGGCGGGTCTTCTCCATCAAGGCGCAATCGCTCGATGTCTCTCAGGCTGGCAAGAGCCTCCATATCATAGATGACCTTGGGTTTCCCGCCTCTGTCTCTCCGGCCAAAGAGAAACGATTTGGCCAGCGCCATATTTGACGGCCGACTTACTATGATCAGGTCATAGTATCCTTCTCTCTGTCTCAAAAACTGCGGCAGTTTCACAGAATCATAATCAAGCATCACTTCCGCTTCATCAGGAATATCCGCGTAGACGTTTTCCCACGTTTCCGCATGAATGTTCATCGGATAGAAGGTTACTGAATATCCAAGCCTGACCATCTCCGAAAGCATCAGATTGCTTCGCGGGAAGCCTGCCCCTAAAAAGGAATGCGGCACCCTGTCATCAATAAAAAGAATCCGTTTGTTGCGAGGCGTGTGGGCGCGGGCAAATAAAATACTCTTCTGAGAAGCAGGGTATCTCGATTTCAACCATTCCTTATGTTTCTCGGTCAGGAGGTCCGCCTCTTCCGATTCGACCGAATCAGCATCTACTGAAAGCCTCTGCCTCTGTTCGAGATTTGTGTGTTCGAAACTTACGGCCAGAGCCCCTGGCTCATAGATCACTTCCCTGCCGACTTTCCAGAGCCTGACGCAATAATCCTGACACCATGCGCTCTTGAGCGTCTCGTCAAATCCCCTGCGTTCTGAGAAGACATCTTTTCTTGTCAGCAGCAAATTGCCCAGACAGCAGTCAACTTTCCGCCTGAACATATACATCGGAGCAAAGGGCGTGTCTCCTTTTCCATAGGCGGTTCGGGTCCCATCCCGCCAGATGATCGCGCCTGCTTCCTGCAAGACATTATCTGCCGAGATGACTTTGCCGCCCACAGCGCCGATCACATCCGACTCTTTAATAGCCCTTAAAGCGGACGAGATACTGTCGGGCAGAACTACCGCAGTGTCATTCAAAAACAACAGCTGCTTGCCCTTTGCCTGTCGCGCGGCGAGGTTGTATGCCCGCGCCACACTCAAATTTCCGGCGCTTTCAATTATTTCAGCCCCTTTGATCTGCCCAAGCGGTAATTCCGAATCGCCGTTGTTACAGATGATGACTTCGTATTGACTCAGACTGCTTTGCGAAATCGAATAAAGACAATTCAGGGTCAGTTCGGTGTTTTTCGATTCGAAAATGATTATGCTGACTTCCGGGGATACGGAGTGAGGAAATTCGATCCTGCGATTTGCAGCCGCAAATTCTTTCAACGAGTGTCTTACAAAGCGAACCGGCGGTTCGGTTGAAAGGCGAGGCAGAGCGCGGCCTTTGAGACCGGCTCTGATTTCCAGAGCTTTGCGACCAAGGGAAAACGTCCCGGCCCAAACCCGCAAATCAGCTTTGCGTCTTTGCACGCTTCTGTAAGACTCTTTGATGTAAAATCCTAACCGTCCTCTCATCAAATAAAAATCAGGGTCCTCTCTTTATCTGAGGGTTTGATATTCCGGGCCTCAAATCAAAACAACTCAAATATCCTGCCTGTCGCTTTGCTCAATCAGACCTTTTAAGACCATAAAGCGGCCACTGACCCAGAGCCCAGTTTCGCTCTTCATCGGTAAGCACCCGCGCCCAAACCAGCCCGCAATATGAAAGAACGCAGAGAAAAACCAGACTGAACAATAACCCCGGAGCAAGGACGGAATTCCATGTCAGCAACAGAGGTAAAAACAGGATCGCAATCGCGGCCATATAACTGCCGCGATTGATCGGAACCAGCGAGAAGGAGAAGGCTGAAATTCGTCGTTCCGCCGCTATAAACAGCAAGGCGTCTGCGATCACGCGCAAACTCCAGGCCAGCGCGGCACCGACCGCTCCCCACAAATAAACAAAGAGGGCCGCGCAGAATAAGTAGGGCAATAATTCGGCCAGATGGAACCGCGCTATAAGATCGCTTCTGCCATAAGCCATGAGCAGAGTGTAGGGGACATTTGACATTATGTTGAATATAAGACCGACTATGAGCACATAAAACGGTAAGGTGCTTTCCCGGCCATATTCAGCGCCCGCCCACAATGTAAAAAACGGCCTGGCCGCTACGCAGAGCAAAAGGACAACCGGAGCGATCCAGAGCAATGTTCCCCGCAATGCTCGCACGTAGAGTCGTTGAAGCGGCTCACGATCAGGCTTTGCCTGCAACTGGCTGAAAGCAGGCAATAGAACCTGACACATAACTCTGGGCAAAAGCGCCAGCATTCCGGCGACGTTGAAGGCAACCGCATAGTGCGCCAGCGCCGTCACCGAAGCAAAACGCGGCAACATTATCTTTTCCGAATTTACAAGCAGCACATCGGCTAAGGTCGAAACTACAAGCCCGCCTCCGAAGATCATCAGGGGCCGCAACAGGCTCGAAGAGATTCGAGGCCGCGATAAGCTCGGGAGCAATCGTTGAGAGACTATTCCGTGAATTATCATATTCGCAAGCGTAGCGCCCATCATAACGGCTACTGCCGATACCAGCCCTCCGCCAAGCACCAGCACGACGGGAACCAGTGCTATTTGCAAAACACTGGTTCCCACGGTAATCAGAATATTCAAATCCAGGCGCAGGCGTACGAGTTGCGGGGTATTGAGCACATTTGCAATAGTCCGCGCTACATATGCTATAGCGGCGAGTCGCAATGCCAGGATAGCCTCTTCTTGCAGAAAGACCGGCAATTGCAGAATCTGTTCTACAAGAAACCCGGCAAAAAAAAACAACGCCAGGGCAAACAATGCAGAGGGCACAAACGCGATAAGAAGCGAGGTCCAGATCACGCTCGCTTCTTCGCAATCATCGTCTTTTGCATGGGCATCTGCTCCAAACCGGGTAGATGCCGTTCCCATGCCCATATCGGCAAATGCCAGATAACCGATCAAGACATTGATAAGCGCCAGCACTCCGTAGCCTTCCGCACCGAGAAGTCTGATGACAAACGGGGTCGCGATAAACGTAGTAAGAAATATCACCCCATGTCCGCCCACGCCCCACATCGTTCCCCGCATCACTCGCGTGGTCATGCCGACGGCGGGCACAGGAGGCACAATTGTAGCGGCAGAGACATCTATCTCTCTGACTACGGGGCTGTCATTCATCTCGTTTTGATCGGGTTTCTCTCTAGCGGTGCGTTTCTCGCTTCATCGCCTTTGAATCTATATAGACGGCAAGAGTATTAAAGGTTCATTTGAGCGAAAGACAATGATTAATAGACCGGGACGGACCAGGGCCATTCAGTTTTTGAGTAGCGGACAAGAGGCGGAAGAAATGTTAAAAGTTGAGTTCAAGCAAAGGCGTGTTGAAATAGGCCGCGGATAACGCGGATGCGGCGGATTTACGCGGATTAGATCATAAATTGTCAGATCCGCGTCCGTCCTGGTCTATTTCTATTTTCCTATGCTACATTTTGGAAAAATGAATGGCCCTGGTTCTGATGCTTCTAGCCTTTAGCCGCTTTCTGTTCTTCCTCACCATAGCCCGAATAATAACGATAATAGTAGTAATCATCGTATCCTTCGCGGCGGAGGTCTACGTTATTGAGCACCACTCCGAATATCTTGGCTCCCACGCTTGAAAGCTCCTGGCGCGCGCGCCTCACAATGTCGCGAGTGCTCTTTCCGCCATGCACTACAAGCATCACGCCGTCGACCATCGTGGATAAAATCACCGGATCGGTCACGTTTATCAGCGGCGGCGAATCGATCAAAATATGATCGTACCGCTCGGCGAGCATCTCTAACATCTCTTTCATCTTGTCGGAGCTAATCAACTCGGCGGGGTTCGGAGGGATCGGGCCGCAGGGCAGCAACGACAGGTTCGCTATGGGCAACTTCTGTATCACATCGTCAATATCAACGTCGCGCGAAAGATAGGTCGATAGCCCTTGCGCGTGGTCTACGCCGAGAACCTTGTGCGTAGTAGGTCTTCGAAGATCGCAGTCTATCAGCAGGACCGACGCTCCGAGTTGCGCAAGCGAGATGGCCGTGTTGACTACGGTCGTGGTCTTGCCCTCGCCCGGCTGCCCGCTTGTGACGAGTATGGTCTTTGGCGGGTGCCCGGCAGCCGACAACAGCACCGACGTACGCAATACGCGATAGGCTTCGGCGGCAGATGATCGGGTATCGAGCGCCACGAGTTGAGAGTTGCCGCCCGCATTCTCAAGATTCGCGGTGGCGATCCGCTTTCTCCCTTTGGATGAAAGGCGGCGAATGCCGTTTCCGGTCGCTGCCGGTATTACGCTCAGGGCGGGTAGCTGCGTGTAGCGGCTCACGTCTTCGACCGTCTTGATTGTGTTGTCCAGATATTCGAGGAAGAACGCCAGCCCCACGCCGACGGCCAGACTCAACATAAAACTGGCCATAATCATGAGCATACGCCGGGGGCCGACCGCTGAGTGAGGCAACTGCGCGGGCTCGATCACCTTCAGGTTGTTGTACTGCTCGGCTATCTGGGCGTTTGCCTGGCTGGTCTTGCCCAGAAATTCCGTGTAAAGCGTCTTAGCCGTGTCTACGTCCTGCTTCAGAATATTGAATTGAATAGCATCCTGATTCTGCTGTATGGCTTCGCCTTTTGCCTGCGTCAGGGCGTTTTTAAGCATCTGCTCGTCGCGCAAGGCACGCTCATAATCGTTTCGAACCTTCGCTTCGAGCGAGGTGCTGTTTTGAGCTATCTGTTCTTTGATGGCCTCTATTCGCCCCTTCACCTCTCTGACCTGCGGGTTGTCGGGACCAAACTTTACGCCGAGTTCGGCGGCGTTGGCTTCAAGTTCTCCGAGTTGTCTTTGAAGCTCGGCCATCTTCGGAGACGATTTGTAAACCATGTCGGCGAAGGCTTCGGGGAGTTGCTGAACGCGGCCCTGCTTGACCTCTTCGTAAAGCGATTGCTTCAGCATGCGGTCGGTTTCGGCCCGCATAGCCTGCTCGTGCAGACGCGAAAGCTTGTCGGTAGTCAGGGTCGCATCTTTCCCGTCGGTCGAAAAGATTCCTCTTTCGCGAGTGTAGTTTGCAAGCGCCTGTTCGGCCTTTTCGACCTGAGCCTTGAGGCGGTTCGTTTGTTCGTCAAGCCACTTGGCCGTCCTCGTGAATTTCTCGGTCTTGGACTGGAAATTGTTGTTCAGGAAGTTTTCGGCGATGCTGTTTGTGACCGCCTGCGCGATCTCAGGGTCGGCGTGCGTGTATGAAATTCTGATGGCTTTCGTCTCGCGAATCGGCTCTACGTTCAAGGTTGCCTGAAGTATAGTGACGCAGGCTTCGCGTCGTTTCTCTTCGGCCTCCTGTTCGGTCATGTCGGATTGAACGTCGAACTTCTCATCATCAAGATTTTTGTTGTCTTCCGGGCTTCCGAGACCCACTCTGGCGGCTATTGATTTTATCCCCCCCCAGAAGGATTTCTTTCGACCCGCTTCCAGAAATTTCGGGTTCTGGTCGAGATTGAGACTTGTGACCACGCTTTCCATCAATGACCGGCTCTGTAGCGAGAGCATCTTCGTCTTTATATTGACCATATAATACGGGTCGTAATCGTCTCCGAAGAGGCTGCCGGTCTTTCCAAGCGAGGCGCTGTCTTTGCCTATCTCTATCAAGGCGCTTGCCTGATAGGTATTCCTGGTCCGATACATCTCGATAGTTACAAGCGTAGTAATGACGAGGATCAGCGTGAGGATCATCCATTTGCGCTTGCGGATTGTTCGCCACAGTTCGCGCACATGGATTTTGCCTTCGTCCACGCCGTAATTACTTCCGTAACCATAACCTGCGCTCGCGTAGCGCGGGCGCAGCCCGCCTATCTCTTTGTGTTCCGTATCTATTGGGAGCTTTTCTAATTCGAATCTTTCTTTATCCATCGGGGTTCTCCGATATGACCGCTCATTACTAAAATGATTGTGTTAAGTGGATACGAGAGCGCGCACCTCTGCCCGCGCTCTCGAAAATAACAGTCCCGCAAGCATCAATAACGATAAGGCCCGCGTTGAGCCGTTCCGAGTCCGAAGGCCCTGAGCAATGCGTTGCCTACGGATTTGAACCGGCTGTTTGGGACTATGATTATATCGTTTGCCTGTATCTGTATATCTTCCTTTTTGCCTCTCATAACTTCGCCGATATCAACCTTGATTTCGTTGCGCTGCCCGGTGGCCAGGTCTTCGCGGAAGATGACTCCCTCGCTTCCGGCAGCATTGAAAGTCGTGCCTTGAGCCAGAGAGACCGCCTGCCGCAAGGTCGTGCCTTCTTTCAGGGGAAACGACCCCGGCGCGTTTACTTCGCCCGCCACGAAAAAGACATCGAGCGGCGGGATATTTACTATATCTCCGGGATCAAGATACATGTTCTGATTGAAACGGCCTCTGAGCAACCCGCTGATGTTTACGGTCTTGAGATCATAATCCGCGCCTGCATCAGCATTTTCAATCTTACCGTCGGATCTCTGCCCGGATGTCTGCAATATCTCTTTTGCCGGAGCCGCATCAACGGTTTCTGCGCCTTCGTCTCTCTTTGGCTTTTTCTCGCTGATGATGAAAGCGGTAGAGCCATGACTGTCGGCCAGTCCTCCGGCGACTGTGATGAGCTTTAGCAGCGACGGGCGACCCTCTATCTGATATACGCCCGGACGCCGAACAGAACCTTGAATAAAAAATGACCGGCTGTTGATCTGTTTGACCAGAACGTGGACCTGCGGGTCTTTCAAATAGCGACCGCGCAATCCGTCGGCTATGAATTTCTCAAGCTCCACGGGCGACTTGCCTTCCGCCTTCACGCTATCCAGATAAGGCATCGAGACGGTGCCGTTTGCGCTCACGCGCCAGGTATTAGAAAGCTCCGGCGCATCCTCTATCTGTATCTCGATCACATCGGCCGGGCCTATGCGGTAATCCTCGTCGGGAGAGACAAGGATGCTTGGCGCAGGCAGGGGATCGGTGATCGACTGAGACGGGGGCCGCATCTGCTGAGGGTGCTCGCGCTGTTGAGAAAAGGATATGCCGCCTGCGGGCGCAAACAAAATTACTGACAAAACAAATAACCGGAAAACTTGTGTCGGCATTCTTTCAGTTCTAAATCTCATGATCGTACTCCTGTATGAAGGCCGGTCGTATCAATCGCGACAGCCGGCTGCCCCGCCTTCGTCAGTTCGCTCGCGCCTTCAAGCGCGCCGACTGACGAGACCACGGCAGCAAGAACCAGAAACAGCAAAGCATTAGATGGTATTTGCAGATTGAAGTCAAATAAACTATGAACGAGGATCGAAAAAATGGACGCGCCGCCGCCAAGCGCTGCTCCTCTCAGAAGAGGATCATTATTTTCAGCCCCTCGCCTGATCGCGCGAAAGATCAGCCCGAGGAAACAGAGCGCGACAAATCCGCCAATGATGCCCGTATCCGAGAGCACCTGCAAATAATCATTGTGCGCATAATCTACTATCATAGTGCCGTCGCCGCGACCATACATAGGGTAAACTGCTTCGTAAGCGCCGATACCTACTCCCATAACCGGATTGGCGCGAATCATCGCCCACGTATCTTTCCAAATCCCTGTGCGGCTCAGGATCTGAGTTTCGCTTTTCCGAACCGTATTCAGAGTCTCGACCGCGCGATTCAGAACCGCTTCGGCTCCTATCCAGATCACGCCCGCAAGGACCGCAATACTGATGAAAGCAACAACCCCGACGCGCTTGAAGGATGAAAAGTGCCGTTTTGCAGGCGCTTTTGCGTCCGTCACTGTTTTACCTTCGTTCCTTTTATTGAGCCGGGCGCTCGCAATCGCCAGAAACACCATTCCTGAGATTAGGCTGATTGTGCCTCCTCGCGAGAGGGTAACAATCACCGATATACCCATGATCGCGGCTGCAAAACCGTAGAGCGCCCACGATTCCCGGCTCACGCCGCGAGTGATTATGAGCGCAACCGGAATCGGGGCCAGCATCTCTATGTAGCCGGCATAGTGATTGCGATTGACAAACGGTCCGAATACCGTTCCCTGATCGGTCGGCCTCAACCAATAGAACCGACCATCCCAGGCAAAATGTTGAATCAGCGCAAATACCGACATGGCCAGTCCGTAGAATACGAGGAAGCTGGCCAGTGAACCTACCCGCTCGCGTGTAGCAACAAAGTTCCGAGCAATTATAAACGAAACCAGCAGAAAAAACATCACCATCACCGCCGGGCGAGTAGCATCTACATTCATCGAGAGGCTCACCCTGCGGCCGTCGCCGTCCGTAAATGCCACGCTCTGCGCAAGGCCGATCACAATCAGAGCCGCTATAAGCAGTAGGCAGTAGGCAGTAGGCAGTTATAAAGCGGTAAATCAAGTTAAACCGGATCAGATAGAGGTAGAAGCCGGATATGAATATGAGTAGTTGGTACCCGATTCCTATAACTGCCTACTGCCTACTGCCTACTGATTAAGAAATCGTCAAACCAGACGCTTCCCCGTGTAGGATCGTCATAGCTGAATTCAGGCTTTCGTTTGATCGAGATGTAAACCATCTGCCCGCCGGGTTTATCCCCTATGTCGCCTGATGGAGCGGCAAACTCAATCGCGATTCGCTGCCAGTCGCTCGTCCCCGAAGCAAGGGGCGCGGAAGAGGCCAGCCAGTTGTTCGACTTGTCTGTCACAACCACGCGCGGTCCTTCGGGCGTGACAAGCTCCTCTGTTCTTGCGTAGCACTCCAATCTGTATCGGACTCCCGCGTTGACCATTACAAGCTGGCGAATCTCGTTATCGAGTCGGGTCGTATCCCGGCCTGTGAAATCTATCTTAAGCGAACGCGTCCCGCCGTGCGCCAGGCGAGTGTCTATAAGAATGCGTGCGTATTCGCTGCGCGAAATAGCCCAGTCGAATTGATCGAAGTTCTTGAGGATGTCGTCTTCAAATCCGCCGTTTGAAACGAGCGCGCCTGTGCGGCTGCCTCCCAGCAATTCACCCCAAATCCTTCGCGCAACCCCTCCCTCCCCCTTTGCGATGAGCGAATTGAGGAAAGGAGCGGTCTCTGGCGCATCCATCTGCGTCGAGCGGTCGAGGCCGTCGAAAACCGTTGCCGCGTCATCTGCGCGCGATTGATTGACGAGAAATTGAGCGAGCGCGAGCCTCGCTTTCACATCTGTGCCCGCGATCTTTTTCACCGCTTCCGTATCGCCACCCGTGGCCCGCCATACGAGATCGAGCGTCGCGGGAAGAAGAGAGGGATTGGCTTCGGTCGTCAGGCGAAACTCTTCAACCGATTCGTCAAGTTTGCCTTCTCTCAGCAGCAGATTAGCCAGTCGGTAGTGGACCTCTCGATTGTGTGGTGCGAGCCGAACCGCCTCGCGCAAGGAGAGCTCGGCGGAGTCGCGATCCCCCTTCAATTCTTCGATTGAAGCAAGTAAAAGCCGGGGCTTGTAATTATCCGGCAAAAGCGCGATTGCACGCCGGGCGTGAGCTTCGGCTACGGAAAGATCGCGGTCAGGCTCCGCCAGCTCAACCTGCGCAAGCCGGGCCTGCAAACGGGCCGAATTCGGAAAATATATGATTGTCGAGGCCAGAAGCCCGCGATTCACCTTGATACGCTCGTCGGCCATTATTCCCGTAATGAAATTGGAAATTATCAATACGGAAAGCAGACAAAACAAAGCGGCGGCGGCCCCCATCAGGGCAATCCTGGCTGTCGCCTTTTTTAGAGATATTTCCAGGGTCATTAGTATTACGATTTCCTGAGGAACCTGATCATTGATCGAATGGGCCGGGCCTGGGGGCAGTCGAAAATTACCCTTCGTATTGCGGCGTTTTGAGCAGGCTACGCCCTTTGAAAGGTAAGCCCGCGAGGGAAGCCGACACGACGGCAATTCAGTTTGTCAAAACAGCATCCTTATGAGTTCTTAAGGGGGAGTTTGATGCTGAGATGTTACGAGCAAATTCTGGAATCATCAAGGACGCTCGACAGACAAGCACAATCTGCGAGTCTCCATTCTCTTCAATTTTCCTGGATTTCTCCGCGCGCGCTTCCTAAGGTGAGACGAACAATACTTCTCCAAAAGCTTTGATCTTATCTGCACCCCTGATCGCTCCTGGCGACCTCATCTTGTTCGGAAACCTAAAGCGCGAAAAAGCATAATGTGGGCATTTCCCAATTGTCAATACCATAAAAAAATCGCCCGGCCAATACTCATCGCCTTGTTGCCAGCAATCGAGATTAGAGATATTCTTCCTCAGCCAAAGGAACTTCTGGAGGTAGGATGATGGACTTTTTTCAGAGACTCGGATCGCTTGTAGAACAGCGATGGAGAGACAAAAATTATAACGAAGATATATTCCCCGACATTGCTGCGCAGGCGCTCGCCGAAACCAATCCGAGCGAGCAGGTCGACCCCTGGAACATAATCGAGTGGCTTGGCAAAGCCATACAGATTCCTCCGCAGCAAGACATTGACGCCCGTTTCGGCGACCCCCCGATCACGCTCTATAGCGGACCACGGTTTTATATAGATATCTATTACTGGCTCGATGGAACCACAAGCATCCATCAGCACGCCTTTTCAGGGGCCTTTCAGGTGCTCTCCGGGTCGAGCATCCACAGCCAGTACGGATTCAACCGGGAGGTTGAGATAAACTCTCATCTTCAGGTCGGGCAGACTGTTTTTAAGGAGGTCGAGTTGCTGAAGAAGGGCCAGATCAGAAAGATATTGCCCGGCGACCGCTACATACACTCGCTGTTTCATCTTGACAGACCATCGACGACTATCACAATCAGAACCTATCAAACCCCCGGCGTGTTGCCGCAGTTTGAATATCTGAAACCTTATATTGCCTCGAATCCTTTCTTTGCTGAAATCTCATCCACAAAGAAGGTTCAGAGCGCCGCCCTGCTCCTCAGGATGAAGCATCAGGACGCCGATTCCATGATCAGTGAGATGATCGCTCACTCAGATTTTCACACCTCTTTTTCGATACTCTATACGGCATTTCAACACCTGACCTCCGACGAGATGGAACGCATATTTCAGCTTTCGACCGGCAGAGAACGCTTCAATAAGCTGCTCGAAAAGGCCCGCCTCAAGCATGGGCAGTTGATGGATATTGTTCCCCGGGTCTTTGCCGAACTCCAGAGACAGTTAAATATGTCGAGACGAAGGGCCTATTTGACCGAAAGCGACCACCGATTCTTTATGGCGTTGCTGCTGAACGTGCCGCAAAGAGAGATGATCCTCGATCTGGTCAAGCAACGCTTTCCCGAAAAGGATTCTGTCGACACGGTTGCCGATTGGGTGATGGAGTTTTCAACCACGAAAGTGCTGGGATCGGCAGAGCCAAATATACTCGGTATGGACTACTTCGATGAGGATTGTTTGTTCATACTCCGGTGCCTTTTGCGGGGTCTTTCGATTGAGCAGATAAAACAGGAGGTCGAAAGATCATATCCGGCAGAATATGCCACTCAGTTGCAGGATGAGTTTGAGGATATATACTCATCCTTCCACGATTCGCTCCTCTTGCAGTCGCTTCTGTTCGAATCGACATCAATAATCACGGAGAAGGCAAGCGCGGCAGATTAGATGAAATGTAAAGAGTGAGGAGCGATACGTGATTCGTGATTTATGAAGTCAGCGATGAGATGGTTAACAGTTGATTGCCTGAAAGGCACGCATCACTCTTCACTCTTTACGCATCATTCGGATGATTTCAGCAGGCTCGCCAGAAAGTTCTTTAATCGCAAGAGACAATAACCTATCTGATAAGGGAGCCGCGGGGCTTCATCTATCGGTCTTTCCAATCTTATCGTAGCCTCAAGCGGGTCGGGCCATCGCTTGCGAAGAGCCTTCAGAAATCCAGCCGGATGACGGAAGTAAGTAATCAACGGGGGATAATAACTCATCGGCGGGTAGAGCGCCGGATAGGGGGCTTCCCATTGCTTGAGGACGTGCGCAACCAGCCAGGACGGAAGCCGCGCGCTTGCGCCCGCTGCCGGAGTATCATCCACTCTCGCGCCCAGTAATCTATGGGCAAGAGCGAGCGATGAGACAACCCAGCCGGCCTTTCGGGTCTCTTTTCCAAGACATCGATTCCAATCGAAGTCGGCGGGTCGATTTTCGAGCGCCACCGCGATGTCGCACAACCACGAAGGCCGAAACGCCCCATGCCTGAGCAGGTGCACGCACAGAATGCGAAGATGATCTTCAGGCCCCAACACGCGCACTTCGATGTTATCCAGAGCTATCAACTCGGAACGACTGTACAATTCGTCTACGCTGTAATCGTCGAGTTTGGCAAACCCTTCGTGCGCGTCTACGTTGTAATGCCTGCCCTCGGGACTCTCCAGCACATCCGAAGCCTGCTCGTATTGTTCGGGCCGAAAGCAAAGGTCGAGGTCTCCGTAAGGGCGGAGACATTTTTCAGGATAGAGGCGGGCAATCGCCCAGCCTTTAACGAGCACAGGCTCGATCCCCGCCGAGCGCAAGAGCGCGAAAACCTCTTTTATCGCCCGTTCGTGCACAAAGGAATTCAACGTATGAATGCGATAGGCGTGTTGCAGTTCCAGCGCCGCAGGAGAGTCTTTAAGATGAGATAGGCGAACTCGCCACCAGCCCAAAGCCGCTCCCCCGGACCCTAAAAGCAGGGGAGCGACTTCACTCAATTCTCGAACTGAAAAGTCGGGAACAGGAGGATCACAACGCCAGGCTCCAGTAAGGACGGCTGAAACCTGTTCTCCAAGTGAATTATCTGCGTCGGCCTCGACCATGAAGATAGACCTTCACTCACCGATAGAGGCAGCAGCCGATAATGTCAGTTGATAGACGGCGTATTCGGACTACGCGCACGTTGTAGTGTTGCACACACCTGAACAGCATTGCACGCCTGTAGTGCAGGGTTGTCCGGGTGCTCTACAGGTCACGGCCTGAACCGCAGATGGGGCGACGATGCTTGTGACCAGTGGAAGTGCCACTGCCGCTGCCCAGCCTATGCGTCGCATCACGTCTCTTCGATTGAGTTTCCCGCTTCCTGTAGGCCGGATTACCTGCTCAGATAACAGATGGGTTTTGGCTAATTGATCAAGAGCCAGCCACACCACATCCTCATCTATTGGAGAGTGTGTTTCTTCCTTCAGGATACCTATCATCTCGGTCATAGTCATCTGGCCGTCGCAATGATTCCAGACAAGAGCAGCAGTTGGATTGAGGCAATGAGCTTTATGTCGATCTAAATCATAGATTAATACTTCATCAGGTAACTCTTGAACAACCAGTCCGTCCTTCCGAGCGAGCGGTAAAACTTGATCTGTATTCTTCATATACTCTCCATGAGCTTAAAAGCAGCTATAAGCATCGTTTTTCACGTGCTTGGGTTATACAACGTAATGCCTGAAAAAGTCAATCAAAACCTTTAATAATTCAAGCCATTATCCTAGTTAATATCGAGTTAACAACCTCGCTGGCTTCACCTCTTTCGCCCTTAAGCACAACCGCCTGAGGCACTATGTGTTTGAAGGCTGAAAGGGCCTTTTCCGGCTGTCTGCGGGCAGAGACCGTATTGTCGAGTAAAGCCAGCGCCCCCTGCCCGGGAGTCAGTTTACGAGGCCGCCACCGCGCCCCATTTCTATACTTGCTTACCACCACCATTCCAACTGGCAAGGGCTTAATCCCGGCCCTACCGCCTATCTCTTCCACAGGATATTTTGTCTGTTTGCTGGAGTCGCCTTCCCTTATTCCAAGCGGGCGAGGATAAGGATGGACGCGCCCCTGTTGATCGAGTACTGCATATTCATCCGAATAATAAACTGCTCCGGCTCGCACGAATTCCGTCACCAGAGTGGTCTTCCCCGAATGGCTGCGTCCGGGGATTACTATGGCCTGCCCGTCCCATGCGACGACGCCCGCATGCACAAAGACTCTCCGACGCGCCTCTTCTGCAACATAAAGCTGCAAATCCGATTCGAGCGTATCAAGCACAGCATCCAGATCGAGCGTTCGAGCGATCTTTAACAGATCGGCATAAAGTATATTGAAGCGGCGGACATTAGGCTTCGCTCCCGAGCCGCCAATTATGAGCGAATACAACCGATCAACGATCTTTGCCCGCGAGAACTTCCATCCCGGAGGCAAATGCTCTTTTATGCGCTCAAGAGCTTCGGTCCTGTTTACTCTAATACCTATCCGCACACCATAGGAGGTAAAAGAGATCCCATCCGCCCAGCCCAGGCGGTCAATTTTCTCCATTCAGGTGGTTCTCACTTTATGCCGAGGTAAATCCAGAACAGACAATACCACATCCCCCATTCGTCAAAATACAAACCTGCTTTGCATAATCCGCTCTTTTCAAAATGTCAGAGCCGTTATCTGAGGCGCATAGTCGGGTCTCCCAACAACACGTACGTCCTCCTTACATCCACATCTCCTATCCTCCCCTTCGCCCTCCTCGCCGCTTCTCCTATCGTCACCTTCTTCTTCGTCAACCCCTCCACACTGTTTAGCTCCCTCATCATCTCCTTGCTCACTGCCGCCTGCTCTCCCGCTTCACACATCCCGCTCGACCCCCATACCGCTACCGCTCCTCCCCTCTCCGCCTTCATCATCGCCTCTCCCAAACTCTCCAACATCGGATCCTCAAAATATCCGTTCAAACACGTCATCATCAGAAATACACTCAACTGATTACCATTCCTCATTATCTCTCCATCCTCGCTCCTCAATATCTCTCCTCTCCATATATCCACCGACCCGTGCCCTGCATAACTCACTATCGCCTGCCCTTCGTTTATCCCTCCTATCACCCTCGCCCTCGCTTCCTCCTCGCTCATCTGCCCCCTCTTTACCTCTTCTATCCTCGTCCCCTTCGGTATCATCCCCTTCAACTCTTCGTTCGCCTGCTCAAAGTTGTATCCATCATTCGCATCCGATACCAATAACACACTCCTCCTCGATACTCCTCTCTCATAACTCATTATCTTCCCTACCATCCTCATCCCTTCTTCCTCGCTCCTTATCGGCAGTCGCCCTATCGCCATCTCTCCTATCCCGTCTCCATCCTCGTCCACCATCCATTCATCTGAGGCCGTCTCCAGATACGCCGTGTCCACCAACTTCGTCGGCACCAGATCCCATTCCCCCGCTCCCAGATAATTCTTCGGGTCGTAACTCGCATCCCCTCCCATCAACACATATCCCGGCTTCCTCTTCCAGTTCCTCTTCGCATATATCAGAAATTCTCTTATCGCATACGGCGTCTTCTCTCCCTGGCTGAACTCGTCATAGATGTCTTCCACCTTCACTATCGCTACCGCCATCCCCTGACTCTGTCTCAGCGCCTTCAACCCTTCCAGACTTCCTCCCATCTCTCCCGTCGTGATTATCAACAGGTCCGCTCCCTGGCTCGTCGCTCTCAGCTTCGACGCCTCGTTCTTTCTCATCTCTCCTACCTCTCTCACCTCCCCTTCCTCTATCGCCATCATCTCTCTCTCTCCTGCTCCTCCTACCTTGATCCCTATCTCATACCCGTTCCCGCTCTCTTCTATCGCTCCTCCTATCTCCACTACATTCCCTTCCTCCGTTACATCAAATACTCGTATCCGTTCGCTTGTGAACCCTCCTATCTTTACCTCCTGGCCCCCCTCTGCTCGGAATCTCAACTCATCTCCTTCCGCCTTGTACCTCCTCTCATAGCTCACTCTCACATACTCGGCCAGGCTCACATCTCCTCCTGTTCCCACCCCCTCCATCTTGATGTCGTTTCTTCCTTCCACCAGTTGCCCGCTTGAGAGTGTGAATCTCCCTACTCCTGCTCCCTGCCCACTGTAATCTACCTCTCCCAACTCCGTCCCGTTCAACCTCACTTTTACTCGATGGTTGACCGCACTTACTCCCTGTAATCCCACTTCAAGCACTGCCCCAGTTCCTCCTCCCGCTGCCATATCTTTCACATCTATCGACTGATCGACTTCCTGCGAGGCTATGACCGGCCCAAAGAAGTTCTCCTCATCCCCGTTCCTCAAACTCGAAAAGTAGATCGTCTTGTCTCGTCGCTCCAGGGTCGAGGTAAAACTAGCGTTGCTCTGCCCCTTCCCGGGACTCGTCACTTTTGTTATCCGTCTTCCCGCCACTGTCCCTGCCACAAGCCAGTAGACCCGCTTCGAGGTGAACGGGCTGTCGATTGCCGAAGCGTAGAATTCCACTGTGTCCGTGGCATCAAATCTTCCGTCCTCCTGGCCAGTGACAAGGATTGGAACCTCCTGCCCGTCGACATACATCTGCAAGAGTCGCGGATCTATCCCGGAATCGAGGCCGGCGCTCAGCAGTTGCGGCTGAGTGAGGCGATAGAGCCCGCTATTGCCTATCCACATCTTTATGGCAGAGGAGGTCGCCAGATCAACAGGCACTGTCTCTCGCCTGGAGTTTTGTAATCCTTTCTTTGAGGAAACGGTTGCCAGTTGGGCGCTGCCAGGGGAGGAGGAAGCGACGTAGTCGCTGATTGTAGCCTTGCCTCTGCCCATCCGGCTCAACAACTCGGCCCGAGAGCCAGCAGGCGGATTGCCTGATGCTCTGGTTGCAACTATCGGCCCGTGCAGGCTCCTTGTGCCGTTGAGGTCAATGTCTTCCAGATAATAGAGCGCGTCCTGTTTACTATCGGGTGAATTATCCCACCACGAATATTTCCGCCCGGCAAGCAAGGGCGTGTCACCTGTCAAAAGCGCCGACCCGGCCAATATTTCAGGCGTAACAAGAGAGAGTTTGCCCGCCTGCTGGCGATAGATGTTGAAGCCGAGGTTAGTAGATTCAAACCCGGTCTGCCACTGGAGATATACGCCCTTGTCAAAGCCCGTGGCCTTGAAGGCATCGACTTTTACGGCAGTGGGGCTTGTGACGGTGAAGTTGCCGTTTGTAGTCGTGGTGGTGACGGCAGGTGGGCCGCTCCCAAATTCCGTGAAGAACCAGTTGAGCCCGCTCATCTGTCCCTGTGTCCCTACCACATCGAACCTCAATATTATCAGCGTCTGCTGCCCTGTGAATATCAGCGGATTCTGGAAATCGACCACAAGTCGGAGCCTCCCCGACACACCCGTGTTCTCTGTGACGACCCCGGTCGATGAGACCGTCCCTGTCGTGTTGAATGAGGGCGAATGTGGAACCAGCACGCTGGGATCGAAACTGATCTCGATTGTGTAGCCCAAAACGAAATCGCCGTTTGTGAGAGTGCCGTTAACCATGACCGGGATAGAGACATCAGTAGAACCGGGAGGAGCAACGACACTGGGCAAAGAGAGGGCAAGGTTAGTGGCCGAAGGAGCCTGACTCTTCTGAAATGAAGCAGGATCAGGAGCAGCGGGGGTCCAGTTGCCGTCAACATCTCCGATCAGCAAGGCATCGTAATCCTGGTTTGTTTGATTTGAAACAAGCGAGGGATAACTCCTAGAGGCGGGAGAGAATTTCCAGGAGCCAGTGATGCCAGTGGTAGTAAGTTGAGCGACAAATCTTCGAAGGAAGCCGATGTCCTGGGCGCCGAGCGAGCCGTTGTTATCTGTATCGCCAGCGATGGATTGACAGGGAGTGGGGGTATCGATGCCAGCGGCGAGGCGGCGGAGGATACCGATATCCTGAGCAGAGATGCCGGAGACGGCACCGGTTTTGGAAGGAGCAACGGTGTAAGGGCCAGTGCCGAGGTTATCGAGTTGATAGAAGCCGGAGGCGTTAGTAGTAGTGGAAGCGGAAGGGGAACCGCTGGTAGTCTGGACGGTGGCGTTGGGGACTTTCTTTGAGTTGTCGATGCAATAAGAGATCGTCCCTGATATTGAATTGCTGACCGAAGGGCCTGTCGTACAATTCTTTGCTATCGAAAGCAGATAATCTCCGCTTGCAACCGCTCCGGTGGCGAATGAATCAATTGCTACTCTCGCGTAATAAGTGCCTCCTGTCATCACCCGAAATACGATAGACTCGGCAGGCGAATTTGGTGTCGTTGATGTCAGGCTGCCCGCACCCGAAGTCGTATTTGAAAAAGAATTGTTGTTGTTGACTTCAAGTATTAAGTTGCCGGACGAGTCCAGCAATGCCAGCCTGGCATTGATCGGAGTGTTGTTTCGAAGCGGGTCGCCATCCAGACCGATGAATACCAGGTCTCCGGCCTGCCCCGTGAAGCTATAGATGTCTATATCGGTCGATGGCGACGGGCCGCTCAACGTTCCAGTGAAATAGTTATTCGCAGCCGAATTGGCAGTTCCTATTGTGTTGTTCGGCTCGGTTTCCGAAGTAGCCGAAGCGATTGGAGGTTGCACCGCCGCGTACACACGATATGGCTCGCTCGCCGTTGAGGGATCGAAATAGCTCACCCTCAGAAACGTTGCCGCGCTCGTTAGAGGCGTACCCGCAACGGTTCCCGAGTTATCGCCAAAGGCTTCGGTTGAATCTATATCGTCGTACTCAAGTGTGTCGGTGGTTGTGGTCACGCGCAGATCGAAATCGTCCCCGTTGGCGGCCACGCCATCAACCAGCGCAAACAGACGCGAGCCGGACGTAAATGTCCCCAGAGAATAAAAATCCGCATCTCCTGCCGGAGTAATACTTCCTTCTATACCGCATACGAAAGGATTGGCTGTGGCAGGAGTATTATTCGCCTCGGTTTCGCGAACACACTGGTTCGCTTCGATGGTAAAAGTGCTGCCCGTGCTCAAACTATCCTGGTCTACGAATATGAAGATCTGCTGGCTCGCAGTAAGCGAAAGACAAGTAATTTCCTCCGAAGAGAATGGGCCTCCAAAGAAATCGGAAACGAACCGATTGGATGCGCCCAGACAACCGCTAACGGTTACAGGGGTTCCGGGCGTTGCCGCCGGACAGGTGCTTGCGGCATACATAACCAGATCGCTCTCGCTGCCGTTATATTTTGTAACTCTGAATGAGTAGGTACCCGCCGAAGGCGCTGTGAAAGAATAGACCACATCGCGACCCGCTGCGGTTGACGGCGTCTGCCCTACGCCTGAAAAACAACCTGAATTATTTAGTTGATAATCATTTTGCGCTGCTATTAAAGACCCTGTGACAGGCGTATTGAGCGATAGCGAAGGCGCTGTCGCGCATGTGTCATTTACAGGAGGGTTCTCTTTGGTAATTCTCATCTGGACATTTGTCATGCCCGTTATTGGTGGGTCTGAGCCATAAAGCGAGATCACGATGTAATATGTAGTGCTCGCATTGAGACGCGTCGTTATTTGCGATTGCAATGATGATTGTAAAGTGACGCAACTGTCGTCGTTACACCCGTCAATATCCCCGGAATCATTCGCCAACTGAGTGAACGGACCGGCGCAACCTCCCGTGGAGGTGTAGATTGCCATAACCGTATCGTCAACCGTCGTAGCGGTGGGCGCTTCCGCGCAGGTGGCCAGGGTGTAGGTTGCCGTCGCTGACGGAGTAAAGGTGTACCAGACGCCTCGCGTGACAACGGTCGGATCGGGAGGCGATGCCGGTGACGTGCACGTAGGGAGCGCCGGTTCATTTGTGCCTGTCGCGTCGGTGATATCGACGGTTGTAGTCAGAAAAGGAAACGGCCCGGCGGCGGGAACAACCTGAGCGCCTGCGCAGGTGTCATTTGCGGGCGCAACTTCGGGTGTCGTCCGAGGCGGCGCATTTGCGGCGGCAGCCTTGCGCCGCTGCTGTAGCTGTTCTTTCAGGTCGGCTATATCGGTGTTTCGGTGCGCAACGGCTGAACTGTACCTGTCGAGCAAAACCTGCTGATCACGCGTCAATGCCTTGCCCAGAATGTAATAAGCGTAAAGCGCGCGAGAGATTACTATATCGGCCTCAAGATCGTATATCTTCTCACCTGCGCCAAATCTGGTCAGGATATTGGATTCCTCTCTTGAAAAAGGTGCGCCTGCCGTAAATTGAGCATAGAGGTTCTCAAGCGCTTTTTGGCGTTGGGGGTCGAGTCCGGCCTCTACCTGTGCTCCCTTTGACAACCCCTGTTCGCCGATATGAGCGGATGTTGTAGCCCGGCCTAAAAGTCCCGGCAAAACCAGCCAGCCTGCCAATCCAACAACAATAATTGCCAGACTTCCCAAATGCCTTGCGCGCTTTATTGAAACCCTCATTCTATGTCTCCTCTTGATGCTATTTATGCCTTAACGAAACCCGGAAGATTCAGCGCCAGTTCTTCGAAGGATTCGCGCTCAATCCGAGCAAATCCTCGGTTATACCTATCAGAGCTATTTCCACTGATGGATTCAAGTAAAACCAGCGCATTTCCGGCCCGCAAAACTCACAGATATTTATTTAGCATTTCAAAACCGACGCGATTTGCTTTTGTATTGTAATCAGCAGAGCATAATCCCAGGTTACAGGTCTTGAAAAAGCCTCCTCAACTCAACAATCACTGGTGTGGCGCTATCCTACTTCCAGCCTGTGCCATTCGTCAAGGGTATATAGTAAGGATTTCAGCACCACAAAAAGGATGATTTATCACTAAGGCATGCAGCCATCAAAAATCTATAGCTTTCGCTGTGAGCCTTTGTCTTTCAAAGCTCCTCGCATGTATTTCCGCGTCGAATATATTTACCCCCTTCCACAAGAAATTGACCGCACATTGACCGCGCCCGACCCTGGCATATATAAAGACACATGACCAGCACGCCGGGAGGAATATCATGCAATTGTTTGCCGCTCTCAGTTTCGCGCTCTGGCTCGGGTTGAGCCTTCCTATGACGACGTGCCACAAAAATCAGGAGTCGCTCCAGGATTGTCTTCCGCCTGATATAAAACTTTCCGACATCGTCTCGACCGAAGACGCAAAGCCCGGGAAAGAGACGGGCGCGATCAAACAGATATCCGTCCGAGACAAATTGACGGAGATGAAAGCGCGATGCGATCCTGGCAAACTCGTTGACCGGACCGGCAGAGAGATTCGCTTTTACAGGCTCGCGGGATGCTGGGGCAATCCACCCGCCGATTATTTGGAGATTCTGGATCAGCAGAGTAAAGAGCTTGAAAGGCTAAAGAAGCAATACACCGTCATCGAGATGACCTGTAACCCTTCCGGCATCCAGCCCCATTAAACCCGTAGAGATTAAACCAACCTCCGTTTATTGGGAATGCGTAAATGAAATCCGGGGTTGACAGGACGTAGGGGATTCAAAAAGATTTTCTCCTGATCTTTTTAATCCCGTAAGTCCTGTCAAACCGGGTTATCTTATTTCAATCTCATGCTTGGATCGCCAAACAGTATCCACGTTTGCCGAACGTCTTTGTCTCCGGTCGCCGCCTTTGCTTTAACCGTCAGGTCGCCCAGACGCTGCCCGGCGGGTGTGCCAAACAACGTTCTAAACATCTCGCGATCCATCAACGATTGATCTCCCGGTATCGTCATTCCGCTTGATGCCCACACGGCTATAGCTCCTCCGCGCTCGGCCTTCAAAAGGGTCTCGGCCAACGAATCAAGCGTCGGGTCCTGGAAGTATCCGTTCAGACACGTCATCGTCACAAACAACGGCAATCTGTCGGCGTTTGTTAACTGATTCACATCATCCGATGTCAGAAGGTCGCCCCTCCACAGTGTCACCGAACCATGCCCGACGTAATTGACTACCTTCTGACCCTGGTTGATAGCATCAATCAACCTTTGCCTCGTAGTCGCATCATCGTCTACGCCGCGCCGCACATCCACAACGCGAATGTTTCCGGGAACAAGCGTCTTCAACTGATCGTTGGTTTCCCCGAAGTTGTACCCGTCGGGCAGGTCGGCTACAAGCAGCACCGAGGCCGAGCTTCCCTTCTTCTCATATCCGACTATCTTTGATACCAGTCTGGTCGCCTCATCCACAGAGCGGAAAGGCAAACGGCCTACGGCCATATCGGCCAGCCCGTCTCCGTCAAAATCCGCCAGCCAGTCATCCGACGCCGTTTCGAGATAGACAGTATCGAGAAGCTTCGACGGAACCAGATCGTAATCTCCCAGCCCAAGATAATTCTTCGCATCGAAGCTGGAATCTCCTGCCAGGAGCAGATATTGCGGCTTCCTCTTCCAGCTTGCCCGCGTATAGGCAAGGAAATCTCTGACCGCCTCGGGCGACTTCTGCCCGAAGCTAAACTCATCATAGATGTCTTCTATATCTATGACCGCCACGGCGAGTTTCTGGCTCTGGCGCAGCGCAACCAGCGGATCGAGGGCGGGGATGAATTCCGCTCGCGTAATGATAAGCAGGTCGGCTCCATTCTTCGGCTGCCGCAAGCTCGAAGGCTGATTTGCTACAACCGCCGCCGAAGCGTCGAACCGATCTTCGGCAATCGCAAGCAGACTTCGCGCCCCCGCGCCCGGTACGCCTACGGTCACCTGATAAGTCGCCTTCACCCGTTTTATGCTTCCCTGCACTTCCTGAACGTTATCGGGGTCGGTGACATCAAGCACTCGAATATCTGACGTGCTGAATCCATTGATGCTCACCTCCTGATTGCCCGAAGCATTCACGCGCAACAGATTGTCCGTAGCCATGAAGGTGTGCTGATAGGTGAGCCTGATGTAATTCACAAGGCTCACATCATTTTGGCCGCCGCGCGATTCGAGCCTGACCGTGTTATCGCCTTCTTTCAACGAGGAATGCGATACGGCAAACGTGCCTCTGCCTTCCGCTTGCCCGTAAAACAGCATTTCTCCGGCATACTCGCCGTTGATCTCGACACCGACACGGTGCGGAACCTGCGTGACTCCCTGCACTGCGACCTCAATCGTCGCCTGCTCGCCCGCTCCGTCC
This sequence comes from Blastocatellia bacterium, assembly GCA_963765495.1. GTDB lineage: Bacteria > Acidobacteriota > Blastocatellia > UBA7656 > UBA7656 > CAVXWP01. The sequence continues at coordinate 557,267 of CAVXWP010000007.1, read as the reverse complement.
AGATGCTCGACTGCGAGCGTCTGATCCACGGCATCGCGCGCAAGGACCGCGCCAAAGAAGTTCTCGGCCTCTCCGTTTCTGAGCGCCGAGAAATAGACCGTGCGGTCTCTGCGCTCAACCGTATAGGCAAAGCCGCTGCCCGACTCGACCGTCCCCTCGTCGCTCACGGGTTGAATGCGGCGGCCCGCCTGAGCCCCCGCCACAAGCCAGTAAACGCGGGCATCCGTTGAGGCCGTGTTTACGCCCGTGCCGTAAAACTCGACCGCGTCCTCGGCATCGAAGTGACCGTCACTTTCTCCGCTCACTCTGATCGGCACTTCCTGCCCGTTGACGCTCAACTGCAACAGGCGCGGATCGACCGAAGGGTTGATTCCGGCCGCGATCAATTCAGGCTGGCCGACTCTGTAATAGCCCGCCTGCCTCACGCTTATTTTAACCGCAGATTGTCCCGCGAGGGTAAGTTGCGCCTTCTTCTGGGCGGTTGTGAATTTACTCGATTGCGCGAACTGCTCGACGGGGCGGGTCACGCCCGAGCGGGCCGTTTCGGTGCTTACCTCGCTCATCGTCTTCGAGTCGCCTGAGGCGAGCGATGACAACTGCCTGCCCGATGAAGGCGTCGGTCTTACAGGACCGTGCCAGATGCTCTGGCCGTTGAGGTCGATCTCTTCGAGCCAGTAATCGGTGTTTGCTCCGGCACGCGACCCGAGATCGCGCCAATTGTAGCTGCGTCCGGCGGTCAATGCGGTCGAGCCGCCTACAAACAGCGCCGAGCCCGCTATCAGATCGGGGTTGACCCGCACGCGGTTCTCGCCTTCCTGTCTGTAGATGTTAAAGCCGAGGTTGGCGACCTCAAATCCGGTTCTCCATTCGATGAGGACGCCCGATTTCCGCTTCGAAGCGGAAGCGCCGCCGCCGGTCGTCTCCGCGTCATAGCTGCTGGCCCTGAAGCTCGCCAGTTGGATAGCGGTAGGCGCGGTCGGTTCGGCAAGCGTCCAGTCTGAAAACGACATGACGCCGGTAATGTTTGCCGTATTGGCCGCGGTGTTGACCGTGCCGCCGGGCATTGTAAACGCGCCGTCATACTTGAAGATGACGAAATTCGCCTCGGTAGCCGAGACAGGGATGTCGGTCGGGTCGAGATAGTTGAACGTCAAATCGGCGGTCGTAATTCCTGCGGTGTCGAGGACCCAGTATCTTTGCAGCGCCAGTTGAGGCGACAGGATATTGGGCTGCGGCCCCTGCACCGCCTTTACGGTAAACGTAGCCGGGAACGTCCCGGCCGTTGCGTTGACCGCTACGGGCGAAAATCCGTTGGCCGTTCCCACCTCGAACGTCTTGTTGACCGCCGCCGCGTAGGTCTTTCTGAAATTGCCGTCTACGAAACCGTTTGTTCGCGTCACAGTGGCCGTGCCGGAAGACAGGATCAAAGTATTGGCCCCGGTGAGGATATGCCCGTTTGTCAAAGTCAGCGCCGTCGCGGCGCTTGCAAGCGTGAGATCGCCGCCCGCGATGGTCAGACTATGGGTAACATCGTTGTCGTCATAGGTCATGCTCGTGAGCGTGCGGGTCGGATTGATCTCCGGCCCTGTAGTCCTGGTCAAGGTCGTCCTCAAGTAGGATACCGTTTCGCCGCCCGTGCCGAGGTTGAAGGTAAACGGCACATCGAAAGTTCCGGCTGCGGTCGGCGTAGTCGTATTGCCGATTTGCACTATGCCTGTGGTAGCGCCGCCGTTGCCTAGCGTGATCTTGTTGGAATTGATCAGATTGCCGCTGAACAATCGGATTGCGCCGACCACGATGTTGGACGAGGCCGGGTCAATGGTCAGCCCCATGTCTGACTGTATGGCGAAATTGGTCACCGGCGCTGTGACCGTGCCGCTGCCGGTATACATCTGCGGAGCCGTCGTCAGAAACCAGACAAAATTGGAACTCGCTCCGTTCGCGGTCAAGGTTCCATTATTGGTTAACGTAGCCCCGTTCATCAGAAACACATTGTTGCCGATGTTCAGCGTATTGCCCGTGTTGATTGTGATGTCGAGCGAGATGTTGTTGAAGGCTACCGGGGCCAGGAAGGTCGCCGAATGATTGGCCGAGGCATTATTCAGTACAAGGTTCGGAAGCACACCGGCGATGTTGAACGCCTTTGCTGCGCCTGACGCGGCATTGCCCAGTTGCAATGTCCCCGCCGTCACGCTCAAAATCCCGGTCGTACCGGCTTGATGGCGATAATCGCGCGGGCCGGACCCTCCCGTGTTCGCGAGTTGAACGATGATCGTGCCGCCGGTTATGTTAACGGTAGACCCGATGGCGGTTCCCAGGTCGAAATTGGCGAGAGTGGTCGAGGCATTACCGATGGTGCAAACAGTGATCGTACCGCCGGATTGATTGTAGGTAATGACACTGGTTGAAGCCGACACGGCGAATCGGCCTGTGGCGTTTATTGCGCCCCCTTCCACAAGAATGTTACTGCCCGTAGCAAAGCCCATCGAGTTGCCTGTGGCGATGCCTATGTTGAACGTGCCTTGCGACATTCTGAACATACCCGTAAGGGTGGACGTGCCGTTCAGCCCGACGACGGTGGCGTTGGCATTGTTCATCCAGAATCCGCCCGTCGCGGGAATCGAATAAGCCGCCGCGTTAAAGACCGGGTTACTGAATGTATTGGCACCCGACAGCTTGAACGTGCCGTTTGTGATAGTGAGGAAACCGACCGCATTAGCGCCCAATACGGTGACTGTGCCGCCGGGCAGGAAGGTCAGAACCGGCGTGTTGTTGGTTCCCTTATTTAAGGTGACGCCAGCGGTCTGTTTGAAGTCGGTAGTGCTGGCAGCGCCGAGGGTAAAGGATGCGTCGTTTGCGCCGGTAAAGGTGATGCCCGCGCCCGCCGTGTTGCTGTTGGTGCTGAAATCAATATTGCCGTTGTTTGTCAAATCCGTTCCGACCGAAAGAACGTGCGTGGTAACGGTGCCGGTCGCGGCTGATTGGAAAGTGCCTCCTGCCGATACCACCACTGACTGCCCAACGGTGAGCGTGCGGGCCGTCGTAGTCTCGTACTGCAAGATGCCGGATGATCCCTGCCCTACGGTGACGTTCAAAGCTACGGCCGCCGTGTCAATCGTTACGGTCGCGCCGTCAACTATCGTCACATTGTCGCTGGCGATAGGAACGCTGCCCCCGACCCACGTCGCCGGGTTGCTCCAATTGCCGCCGGCAGCCGTTGACATAACGATTCCGGCAGGCGATGTCATCTGGCTGCCCGATAGCGCCGTGCTCAACGCGCCTTCGGATACGGCAAACACGCGCCAGAAATAAGTCGTGCTGGGATTCAAACCCGACGCCGCGTATGAGGTCGCGTTCTGTGCCGCCGTGCCGTCGAAGGTGAAGTTTGTGCCATCGGTTGAGCGGTATATGGCATAGATGGTTTCATTTGGTGAATCCGTCCAGTTGAGCATCATCGCGGTCGGGGCGACGCCGGTGAAATTTAAGCCGGTCGGCGCGGTCGGTGTCGGTGGCGTGAAACTAAAAATCCGCCTTGAGCCGTTAGTAGCAGAGGTAAGCACCGTGATCGCGCCAGCCGTATAAAGATTCGCCACCGCTGTGGCCGATGTCCCGTCGAATGTCGGCGCGGGTGTGCCGCTTTGCGCGGCGGTCACAGAGCCGACCGTCCCGACCGTGTTGCTCGAAGAAAACCCGATGTTCGGGTCTCTTGAATTGGCATCGGCCGCCCCGGCAGCGCTCATCGTCATGCTGCCGTAGACGAGTTCGATCACGCCGGTCGTTTCATAGAGTCTGACCTGATAGGTGAGGTCTGCCGTCCCGCCCGTGTTGAAATTGGCCTGGTTGTTGAGCCATTCAACCGTCAGCACGCGGTTCGGGGCCGAGCCGGTCACCTTGAAATGCACTTTGCCGTCTCCGGCGTGCGTCCGCTGGTCTGCGCCGTAAGCGGTGATGATCGGAATACCGGCCTGCGCAAGCGGCTTGTAGGGAGTAGAACTCTGCGCGGTTGCGCCTAGACGAAACACGCCGTTCTCATTGATCGAGAACTGGCTGAAGCGCGCCCCCTGAAAATAGAAGTCAAACCCGATATTGGTGAGCGCCGAAGCGGTGTCGTCAATGTTTGGCCCGAGCAATTGAGTTGTGCCGGTGCTCATATCGGTAAGCGACGCGGTGGTATTTGTGGCAAAGGTGTAATTACTGGCAACTTCGCCCACGTTTGGAGACTGCTTAGTGGCTGAGCCGGAGCCGGAGCCGGAGACCCCCGAGCCTTTAGCGCCGCTTTCACCCAGTCCCCTTGAGGCCTGGGCCTTCTTTCCACTTTCAAGCGCGGACCCATCAAGCGTCGCAGTTGCGCGCTCGATTACATTCTGGCCCTGCGACCCATTCTGGCCCTGCGTCACTGGATAAAATATGACTGATAAGAAAAACATCAATGTTGTGGCGACGATCAGCCGTCCACTCGATTTTTTCAGTGTCAAATTCTTCTTTGATATCTTCATTGGGGACTCTCCATTAATCTCTTCTCGATATGTTATTCATTAGCAGTTAGCTCCTATCCCATTTGATAAGGAACGCCACCACCCAACTCGCCGATATACAGTTTCTACATCGCGGCCAGCGGCTGATCATCACCCGGCGTGTTGCCTGTGGCTGTCGGGCTAAACCGATGCCAAGCCGGAGCCTCAAAACGAGAAACTGACGTATCAGGCGCAGCGCAAAGCTGCCTTACAAAAACAGATTGTTAAGTTGAATCAAACTTCAAGCCGGTCTTTCATGACCGACTAAAAATAAGGTGTGTCTTAGTCTTCAACCCGTAAGCTGAGGCTGAAAGGCCGCCCTCAGCAAGAAGACCCTTGTTCGCTCTTGAATACTCATACTGAATTGGTTACTGCTTCCCCTTGATGGAGGCTAATTTATGCTTGTCGTAAATTTAAGTCAAGCAGAAAATCCCCGGTTTTCCCTGTTGAAAGCTTTTTATTGGGCTCTTTTTGAGGCGGCATAGATAGAAAGCCCCTCAAGGGTTTTCGACTCGAATAAAAAAGGGCTGAAAATGCAGCTAAAACCGCATTTTCAGCCCCAGATCGTTTAACCGCCGGATATGAGCGGAGACCTTATCTTAGCCTCATCGTCGGGTCGCCGAAAAGTATCCACGTACGGCGAAGATCGCCGTCATATACGGAAGCCTTCGCTCCAAGAACGGCTTCTCCCAGACGCATCCCTGAGCCGGTGGAGTTCAGGATAAACTGAAATACCTGACGATCCATAACCACCTGACCGCTTGGCTCGGTCAGTCCCGATGAAGCCCACACGGCAACGGCTCCGCCGCGTTCGGCCTTCATCAGCGATTCGGCCAGCGAGTCGAGCACCGGGTCTTGATAATACCCGTTCAAACACGACATCGTAACAAACAGCGGCAGATGGGTGCGGTTGGTCAGCTTTCTGGCGTCTGCTGCCGTCAGAAGATTATCTCTCCAAATGGTCGCGTTTCCGTGCCCCGTGTAATTGACTATCTTCTGTCCTCGCGCTATTGCGTCGATCAACTGGCTCTTTGCCGTAAGGGTTCCCACCTGCCCTCTGTCAATCTGCTCCACATTGATCCCGGCGGGTATGATGCCTCGAACCTGCGCGCTGGCGGCTTCAAAGTTATAGCCGTCGTTGCTGTCGGAGACCAGCAACACCGAATTTGTGACTCCCTGGCGGTCAAAGGCTACGATCTTTGAAATCATAACGGCGGCCTCCTGAGCGGTGCGAACCGGCAGACGTCCCACGGCTATTTCCGCCAGACCGTCTTCGTTTGAGTCGGCATACCAGTCGTCGGAGGCAGTCTCTACAAACTGAGAGTCTATGAGTTTGCTCGGCACGAGGTCCGCATTTCCATAGCCGAGATAGTCCTTCGGATCGAAGCTGCCGTCGCCGACAAGCAGCGCAAAACGAGCGGGCGTTGCCCAGGAATTTCTCGCGTAGAGTATGAAATCCTTGAGCGCCTGCGGCGATTTATGGCCAAAGCTGAATTCATCATAGATGTCCTCGACATCGACGACAGCCACAGAAAGCCCCTGATTCTGTCTTGCGCTGACAAGCGGCTGCACGCTCGTCATGAAATCCTGACGTGTGATGATAATCAGGTCAGCGCTTGTAGTTGACTGCCGCCAGTTCGAGGGCTGGTTGTAAACAATCGAGACCGGATGCCTTACCTGCGAATCGCCAAAGGCCAGAAGAGTGCGATCCCCCGACCCTTGAGCAGTGGCCGTGACGGAAAATCCCGACTTGCCGGATTTGACCGTTGCGGCCAGTTCCTGAACGGAATCGGGGTTGGTGGCATCCACGACCCGTACCGATGCGCTCGTGAACCCGTCTATAGTAATCTGGCGACCGGCCTCAGCCGTGAGCTGAAGCGCATCGCTATCGGCGATATAGCTGTGCTGATAGGTGATGCTGATCGAATCGATGAGGCTCACGTCCTGGCCGGAACTTCCGCCCGTCAACCGAACGATGTTGCTTCCTTCCTTCAGTTTCGATTGCGGAATCGAGAGGCGGGCAACCCCGGCAGCCTGCCCGGCAAAATTCAGCGTTCCCACAGCCTCACCGTTGAGCGTTATCGTAACCGCGTGCGCCAGTCGGGTCACGCCCTGCATAGCTACTTCGAGCGTGGCCGAAGCGTCGGATTGAGCTACATGCGTGAGCGTGAGCGTCTGGTCTATTGGTGATGATGAAACGACCGGGCCAAAGAAATTCTCTTTCTCGCCGTTTTTTAGCGCCGAAAAGTATATGGTCCGATCCTTTCTTTGAACGGTGTAGGGGAAGCTTCCCGCCGTAATTGTCCCGGCCTTGCCCGATTGAGGACTGATCCTCAGCCCCGGGGTATCTGTCGCCACTACCCAGTAGGTGCGGATATTGGATGAGACGGAATCCAGACCTACTGCGTAAAATTCAACCGCATCGGGCGAGCCGGACGGCGCGTTCTTGACTACGATTGGGATTTCCTGACCGTCTACAAAAACCTTCAGATTGCGAGGATCGGCATTCGGGTTGAGCCCCGCCGCGAGGAGTTCGGCCATACTAACCCTGTACCAGCCCTCCTGCTTCACACCGATCTTTACGGCTGGGGCGGAAGCAATCGCGGTCTGAGAAGCCTGAGCTGCCGGGGTGAGCGTTCGAACTTCCGCCGCTCGCTCTGCTATCTCGGTTCCGACCCCGCCCGTCACCTGCGCCTGATGCATACCGAGGCTGCCCAACGTCACCGACCTGAGATCTATGTCGGATTTCTTGCCGTGAGCGAGCTTTATCTCAATAGGCCCGGTCCACGAACTCTGGCCGTTGAGGTCTACGTCTTCAAGCCAGTAGCTCACCTTTCTGGCATTTGCGGGCGGGATATCCGCCCACTGATATGTATGGCCTGAAAGCAGTGACCTTCCCGCACCTGTTACGAGCGCCGCGCCTGCGACGAGTTGCGGAGTCACGCGAATGCGCTGGCCGTCCTGCTCGCGATAAATATTGAAGCCGAGGTTGTTCACCTCGCTGCCGGTCTGCCACTCTACGAGCACGCGCCCGTCATCAAAGCGGCTGGCATTTATATCGACTACTTTGGCAAGCGTCGGGGCAAGCGAAATCTCCCACATTCCGCGACCGTGCGTTGCGATTCGCAGGATTTCAGAGGTGGTCCCCTTCTGCGCTATTTCCATATCGAAAACAGCGACTATCGGAAGCCCCGTGCCAAACGGCATCCAGTTGGCCCCCGCGTCCGTTGATCTGTAAACACCTATGTCGGTCCCGGCATAGAGCACGTTCGAGTTGACCGGGTCAACCACAAAGCCGTTCACAGGAACATCGGGCAGGGCGTCAGGTCCCGATCCGTTGATCGCGGTTATCACAGGGGTCGTGCTCAGGTTTGTCACCTTCCACACATGCGAGTTGTCCGGCGTAGTAGCGCCCGTGTAGCCAGCGAGCGCGATATAAACCGTGTTGCTGTTATTCGGATCGACTTTTATTCGCCCCACATATTTATTCGGGATCATGTTTGACGGGTCTAAATTTGTCAGCGTAGATGACCCGGTAGTCGTGTAAAAAAGCGAGCCGTCGTTGAGACCCACTACGCGCACAAGGTCGCTCAACGGCGAAATGGCTATGCTGCTTATGGGCACGCCGCTCACAAGCGGCGCCTGGCTGACTATTGTGTTGTTGTTGCCCGTATCGGTAGAGCGATAGAGGCGGTCGGTGCCGAGATAGACTACGTTCGGGCTTCCCGGCCCAAGAGCCGTCGGCGCATAGAAATTCACCGTGTTTGTGCAACTGATGCCTCTTGTGGTTCCCGACCCTGAGCAGCCGAGAAACGACCAGGCTCCGCCCGCTGTCGTAGCGCGGGCATAGCCTATCTGAGTTCCGGCCTGATTGAAGTAGGTGTGATACATCGTCACATTGGTCGTATTGACCGCGTTCTGATCTATCATGGCAAAGCCGCCGTCCCCGGCATCGGCGCGCGTCCAGATATTGGTCGGCTGTAGAAATTCCGTCCCGTTATCCTGCGTGCCGCCGATGGTATAAAACTGATCAGTAGGATGCGTGGCTATGCTCTGAAACTGCGTGGCGTGAAAGCCTGTGTTGTTGAGGCTGGTCCACGAAGCTGCGGCGTTTGTTGATTTGTATATCCCGCCGTCATTGCCGTGATAGATAACCGAAGAGTTGTTGGGATCGATCTTAACCACATGGGTATCGGCGTGCAGACCGTTATCGAGATTGGCAAAAACGGTCGCAGCGCCGTCAAGCGATTTCCCCAGCAGCTTCGCGCAGTTTGCGCTCTGCACGTTTCCTGCCACATAAACCGTATCCGTAGCGGTGGTCGCGCCGGGAACTACCGCGAGGCCGAGATTATAGAAACATTGCCCGCCGCAGAAACCGCCGCCGCCCGGAAGCTTTGCAGACCACGTAGCGCCGCCGTCGGTCGATCTTCTGAGCGCCCCCTGGTTTGCGGAACTGTTGCAGAGCGTTCCGCCCGTGCTTGCTTCCCCGCTTCCTTCATAAATGACCGTAGGGTTTGCGCCCTGCTTGTAAATGGCAAAGACCCCTCTGCCGTTCGAGGTGCTTGTGGCCGTCGTGGTAAAGACCTGCGTGAAGGTCGGAGAGGCGGACTGCGCGTTTGTCGAACGCCATATGCCTCCGTCACCCGATACGTTTATTCCGTTCAGCCACAGCGTCAGGATATTGGTGTCCGCCGGATCATAGACCATATCGTTTACGCTGCGATTTGCCGTGCAGGGAAGATCGAAACATCCGCCCGCAACCGCGGTCGTGGCAACAGGTATCTTCTCAACCGTTACTCCTGCGGGGTCGCCGTCCGCATTCGCCAGCCGATAAAGCCCTCTCGTTGAAAGAGGCGGAACCGCGCCGCCGAGCGGTGAGTCGCAACCGATTCCTATGACTCCGCCAGCGGTCCCGACAAGAAGCGAGCCGGGATCGGTCGGGTTTACAAGTATTTTGCTTATGCTGCGCCCGTTGAAAGCGGGTACGCTCTGCGGATTGCCCCCGGCATCGTTGTAGTTGCGAACCGGGTTTATCGGGCCTACAAGCACAGGAGTGGTCGTCACAGTATCTATGCGATACAACCCGACACCGGCAAAGCTGTCGCACGAGCCGTTTGCTTCGCCCGTGCCTACATAAAGCGTGGTCGGGTCGGTAGGAACAAGCGCAAGCGCGCCGATGGCGAGCGATTGAGCGCCGTCGAATATCGCAGCCCATGTCGTGCCGCCGTCAAGCGAGCGATAGACGCCGCCTTGAGCCGTGCCTACATAAAGCCGGCTTGAATTTGTCGGATCAATCTCCACAACCGTGACGCGCCCGCTCACGGCGGTCGTCGTCGTCTGTGTCTGTCCGTTGGGGATAGGAGCCGGGCCGATCTGTGTCCACGCCGCCGTGGTGATTACAGGCGCATTTGCCGCTGCCTGCAATTCCAGTTGGCGTATGGCCTTGACGCGCAGGGACGGATCGAATTTGCCGTTCAGATCAACTCCCCGAATCAGGCTTATATTATCCTGTCTGGCCCTCATATAAGCCTCTTTATCCACCTTGCCGTTTGCGAAACGGGGCAAGTCGGGGTCTTCCCCTTCATCGGAATCTTCTTTTGGTGCGACGCCCTTTTGCGGCGCTGGTTTGGTTGACTGACCTTGAGGGCCATGAGCGCTAACCCGTACGGGAACAACTCCGCCCATCGATACCATTGTAAATAAAGCTACCAGAAACAAAGCAATCCAAAGCGAGCGTGAATGCGGTTTCATTTTGATCCTCCGACTGAATACTGAAACTTAAATGTAGAGAGCCGCTCAGGTGGCTATAAAACCCGGCAATAGCAGATTCTTCCCCCCTGACTATCTTTATTTCACCTGAAAGAAATAAAACGGTTTATCCCCACTTAGAGCGGCACGAAATCTAGCTTATTTATGAACATTGAGTCAAGACACTCAGGGCCGTTGAGTTTTTGACTTGCAGGCAACAGAGATCAGGAATTTTGCAGGTTGTCCCGGCGGTCGATTTTAGAACTGATAGTAGCATCGCCAACCGGCCCTCGCCCGGGCTATTTCGGCTGGTAAAGCGGTGAGTTAAGGCCGGCCAGTTGGCCTCGCATGTCTTCGCCGCGCACGCCGTTCGGATCTGCGTAAAACGATACTCGCCCGCTCTTGCCGTAGACCATCGGCGTGGCGGTCGCAAAGAATGATTTCCCGTCCGCGCTCACCGTCAATGTGAATCTGTAGCCGCTCGATTCGCCGCCCTGTATGTCTGCGGGCAGGCCGTTGAGTTTTACCAGTTCTTCAATCGTGGCAACGCGGCCCTCGAATTTTCGAGAGTAAAGCAATTCCACGCCGATCATTCGCTGGAGCATCTGAAACGCCTCTTGTTCATTAACCTGCATTCGCGTGTTGAAAAAGAAGGCCGTGCCCTGAGCCTTGACCATATCGAGCGCCGCCTTATCGCCTACGAGCCACTCGCCGTTTGCGCGAATCAGTCCCACCGGCTGCGCCTCTTCGATCCCTTCGAATTTCAGGAAGACGACAGCCGTCTCTCCGGTTATCTGCTCGCCGCGCGACTCGATCTTTTCCGGGATTGCCGAAAAGGTGCTGGCGAAATCATCTTCCAGGTCCTTTAGCTCCGCAGCGGTCAGCCCCTCGACGGCCCCCCTGTAGACCGAGTGGCGGAACCCTTCCTGGTAATGCTTCTGTTTGAGAGCGCGGTAAAAATTGATCACTGTTTCGGCAGGTGAGGCGGGCGCTTTCTGCGCCTGGGCGGTTCCGGCTGACACGGCGGCGGTCAGCAAAACAACTGTCAACAAGGCGACTGCTACTGATCTCATTACTGAATCCTCTGGCTCGATATTTTGGACGATTATCAGAGGGGCCGTATTCTGTAGGGGGAGGTCAGGCAAGGGGTCCCTGCCCGCCTCGTAATATACAATTGCGAAGGCGGGAGGCGCAAGAGAAATGATTTCCCGGACTACTCGGTTGACGAGAGCTTGCTTCGCTCGATGCGCTCGCGGAGGAAGTGCACTCTATCGGGCGCGCCGGGGATGATTTCGATGGCCTGTTCGATGTTCGATAGAAAGCTCGGAAGACCGATCACCTCTCGTATCTGGGGAATCAGGGGTTCGATCTTTGCCCAGACATAAAGCATCTCGTTGCCTGATTCAAGAAAAAGCTCGCCGTTGAGAACTCCGTGAACTATAAAGGAGGCGGCCATGTCCCAGTAGGATACAACCATTCTGAAGTAGGCGTTCTCCTGGCCGGGAGTGCTGAAAAGCGCCTTTAAATCATCTATGGAACGCGGAGAGAAGCTCTTTCCATACCATTCGCGGGCCTCTCGCATCTTCTCTTCGCGGCGCAACTCGTAGAGTCTCAGTATCAATTGCGCGTCTTCGTGGCTTGCGGAAATCATGCTCATAACCGGCTGACCTCATTATTCAGATTAGTACGTTATCGGCTCTGAGATTCGAGATCTCAAATTCGAACCGTTCACTGTGATAATAACCTTGATAACAGCCCGGGCAAAATTCTTTTTCACCGTTGATGGCAACCCACCCGGCAACATCCATAGCCGCGTCGCAGGAATCGACTGATTGGCTTGTGAAAAAGCTTTTTGTGCTGTGCGACTGTGCGACTTTGCGCGCAACTATTTCTCGCCCATACGCCAAGTACCCGGAGCACGCCAGGAGTTTCCCGAGAAGTTAACGCCTCTGTCTTCTCCCTCCCCGACAAAAGACATCGCTGCCAATTTGTTGCCAATCTGCGCTGCCATTGGCTATTATCCTTTGCGACGATGATAAAAACTATTGAATGGACAGACGAAGGCGTAGTGATGATTGATCAGCGCCTGTTGCCTACAGAGGAATTATACCCGGTCTTCAAGTCCCACGAAGAAGTGGCCCGCGCAATAGAAGACATGGTTGTGCGCGGAGCGCCGGCTATAGGAGTGGCAGCGGCGATGGGAGTCGCCATCGGCGCAAAGAATTCCGCCGCCGCCTCGATAGAAGATTTCGAACCCGAATTCGAACAGATATGCGACCGGATTCTCAGGACGCGGCCCACGGCGGTCAACCTCTTCTGGGGCGTGGAGCGTATGCGCTGGATCTTTAGCCGGGCAAAACGCGAAGGCGCTTCCGTAGAAGAGATCAAAGAGCGACTCATCGAAGAGGCTCGCGCGGTTCACCGCGAAGACATCGAAAGCAATCGCCGCATGGGCGGGTTCGGAGCCGAGCTAATACCCGACGAAGCAACGGTGCTGACACATTGCAACGCGGGCGCGCTGGCGACAGCCGGGTTCGGCACCGCGCTTGGCGTGATTCGCGCGGCGGTCGAAGCGGGCAAGCGCGTGCGGGTGATAGCCGATGAAACGCGCCCCTTTCTTCAGGGCGCTCGCCTCACGGCCTGGGAACTAAATAAGGATAATATCCCTGTCACCGTAATCACGGACGGGATGGCCGGACATTTCCTGAAGTCGGGCGAGGTCGATTGCGTTGTCGTAGGCGCTGACCGCATAGCCGCAAACGGCGATGTGGCCAACAAGATCGGCACATATATGGTTGCCGTCGCCGCGCACGAAAACAACATCCCGTTTTACGTGGCCGCGCCGCTTTCAACCGTGGATCTGAAGCTGAATTCCGGCGAGCAGATTCCTATCGAACTGCGTTCCGATGAAGAGGTCACACATATAAAGGGCAATCAGATCTCGCCGGATGGAGTTGAAGTGGCCAACCCGGCTTTCGATGTGACCCCGCACCGCTATGTCTCTGCGATAATCACCGACCGGGGCGTGGCCCGCGAACCTTATGATCTGAGTTTGAGGGCGTTGTTTGAAGATCAATAGGTCTCGATCCGAACTGGTATCATCATCATCTATTTTGAGGGCGGGGACGAGAGTCGTTTCGAGAGAGGATCGCTTTGAAAGGCATACCCGGTTTCTATAAAACGATATGGAATTAGAACACAGAATCGGACAGCTACTATTAATCAGTCTGCCGGGCAGCGAAATGGACGCCTCAACCCGCGAGTTGCTGGAAACGGTTCAACCCGGCGGCATCCTGCTCGAAGGCCGCAACATAGAGAGCGCACAGCAGGCGCACGAACTCACATCTGCCATACGGCAGATTATAAACGTGCCCCCCTTTATCGCCATAGCCCAGGAAGGCGGGCGCGTTGATCCGCTGAAAGAGATTTTCTCGCCTTTGCCCTCGGCCGACCACCTGCGCGCCTCCGATGACGCCTCGATTTCGGCCCGTTTCGGAGAGATCACAGCCGAAGCCCTGCGCACGCTCGGCTGCAACATAAACCTCGCGCCCGTGCTCGACATCGCGCGAAACGATTCGGCGGAAAACGGGCTCAAAGGGCGCTATCTCGGAAACACCGTGGCAGAGGTCGTGAGGCTCGCGGGCGCATACCTGGAAGGGCTCCAGCGCGGCGGCATCATCGGAATAGGGAAACATTTTCCGGGTCTCGGCGCAGCGCGTGAAGACCCGCAAAACGCGTTGCCGACTATTGATCGCTCGCGCGACGAATTGCAAAAACAGGAAGTCGCGCCTTATACCGAACTCTTCAGCAAGATCAATGCGCGGCTGACCAGCGTCATCGTAGGCCACGCCCACTATCCGGCGCTGGACGGACCGGCTGCGCTTCCGGCTTCGCTCTCAAAGAACGTAGTAAACGGCTTCCTGCGCGATGAACTTGGCTATCGCGGGCTTGCTATAGCCGACAACCTTGAGATGGGCGCGGTTCGCTCTACGCGCGATCTGCCGGAAGCGGCTGTGATGGCAATCGAAGCGGGCAACGACATGGCGATTGTTTCAGGCTCGGCCGACCGCATAGACATCGCGTGGCGGGCAATGATCGAGGCGGCGCGCCAGAACCGAATAAACAACACTCACATAAGCCGCGCCTTCGATCACATCGCGCGCGTCAAGTCTATGGTGTCGCCGCCGCTCTCGCTGAGCGAGATGTCGGTTGCGCGCATTCGCGAGCGCGTGGCAGAACTCAACCTCGTGTTGCAGCACTCGAAATGAGCCGACAGGCGGCGGGCAGGAGACATCTATCTTTCAAGTGATGAAATTACCCGAGGCGTTCAATCCCGGTCCTGCTCATCTTCGATCCAAGACCTCAAGCCGCAACGACCGCTCACTCCGTCTGAAACTCATAATCGCGCTTTCGGTTTTGATGACGAGCGTTCTACCGTCTGCGGCGTGTCGTCGCGGCGGAGAACCGGGCACGCTTGTCGTAGCCATCGAGGCCCCGCCTCGCGGATTCGACCCGAGGTTTTCAGCCGGTAACGGTATCTCGGCCCGCATAATGCAACTCGTCTACGACACGCTCGTAGTCAAAAACGATAACTTCGAATTTGTCCCGTCGCTTGCGAGTTTCGACCCGCCCACGGATTTCAAGACGTTTACTTTTCATCTGCGGCCCGATGTGAAGTTTCATAACGGCAAACCCCTCACCTCGGCCGATGTGAAATACACATTCGAGACGCTGGTTTCGCCTGCGCTCAAATCGCCGCTTCGCGCCGGGTTCGACCGCATCACATCCGTAGACACGCCCGACCCGCTCACGGCCGTCTTTCACACAAGCGAGCCGTTTTATACGCTGATTGATAACCTGCCCGCCATCGGCATAATCCCCGAAGGCGCAGGCCCCGACATCATCAACAACCCCGTCGGAAGCGGTCCGTACAAGTTTATCTCTTACAGCGAGGGCCAGCCGCTCAAGCTCGAAGCGAACGCCGATTACTGGGGCGGCGCTCCAAAGATTCCCCGCGTCAATGTCACCGTGGTCGGCGACAACAGCACGAGACAGGCCGAGTTGATGAGCGGCGAAACCGACCTCGCTTATAACGCGCAGTTTGACCCCGAAACCATCCGCGCGCTCGGCAATCGCAGCGACATAAATGTGCACATAAGCGACGGCACAAACATCGATTATCTGGGTCTGAATCTTTCGAAAGACTCTCTGCTTGCAAATCAAAAACTGCGGCAGGCCGTGGCTTTTGCCCTCGACCGCGAGGTGATAATTCATCGCCTGCTCCGCGATCAGGCGCGCAAGGCCGACGCGATCCTTCCACCCCGGCACTGGGCCTACGAGTCGGAGATACCCGTCTACAACTTCGACCCCGAGCGAGCAAAACAACTGCTCGATGAGGCGGGATTCAAAGACCCGGACGGCGACGGGCCGCAGACTCGTCTGGAAATCAATCTGTTGACGACGACAAACCAGTTGTCGCGCAACATCGGCGCGATTTTGCAGGATCAGCTACGCCGCGTAGGCATCGGGCTCACGCTCGATTCGCTTGAATTTGCGACCATGATGGATCGAATCACAAAAGGGCAGTTCGACCTGTATTACCTCAGAAGCATAGGCGCAAATCAAAGCACCGACGTATTTCAATTCGTCTATCACAGCCGGTACCAGAACCCCGAATTTACGAGCGCCATAACCGCCCTGCGCGCAACCACAGACCCGGCCCAGATGAAACCTTTATTCGATAAGCTTGACGCGATACTCGCTCGACGCGACTACTGCGCGGACCCCGAAGTAGTGCGGCTCGCCGCTCAGGCCGCCGAGATAAACGCGAGCGCAAACGCGCAAGCAAAGAAGCAATTGTATTTCGACATATCGAGCCTGCTCACGGGGCGAGGCGGCCAGAATCGCATGCGTTATTGCGATGCGCAGGTGGACAACTGGATAATCGAGGCCGAGCGCGCAACTGATCGAGCCGTTAAGAAAGAGATTTATTCAAAAATTCAAAAAGCGGTCGCCGAGCAGTTGCCTCAGATTTACCTCTGGTATCCATCCAACGTAGTCATAGCGCGCAAACGCGTAGGCAACATAAACGTTGACCTTTCCGGCTCGTGGTATTTCATCGCCAACCTTACGCTTGATGAAAAATAGAGAAAAAACCGATACACGCGAAGAAGAGACGCGGAGAGATCATCCTGTCTCCGCATCTGTTCTATCCCGCAGCGCCGTCATAATCGGGCTTGTCAGCCTGCTTGCCGACATAAGTTCGGAGATGGTCTATCCGATACTGCCTATCTTTCTCACGCAGACTCTAAACGCGCCCGCGACCGCCGTAGGTTTGATAGAAGGCATCGCCGTAGGCACGGCCAGCATCATCTCAGGCATATCGGGGTGGATATCGGATCGAATAGGCAGGCGAAAACCCGTGGCGTTTGCGGGCTATGTGCTTACGGCCGTATCGCGCCCGATGATAGCGTTTGCCGGTAGCTGGCCCGTAGTCCTTGGAGCGCGATTCGCCGACCGTTTCGGAAAGGGTATACGCGGCGCGCCGCGAGACGCACTGCTCGCCGAGAGCACGGATGAAAAACAGCGAGGCAAGGCATTCGGCTTCGAGCGCGCAATGGATTCGACGGGCGCTGTCTTTGGGCCTATTGCGGGGCTGATGCTGCTCAACTGGGCGGGGCTTGATGCGCGCTCGATCTTTATGATCTCGGCCATACCGGCAACGGTCGCGGCGCTCTTGATTCTGGCTATTCGAGAGCGGCGCAGCGATATAGTGACGGGCGCAAAAAGCCTGAGACTTTCGCTTGCCGGAACTACACGCGAATACAGAAAACTGCTTGTGATAATCGGGCTACTCGGGCTTGCGAATTCAGCCAATGCGTTTTTGATTTTGCGCTCCGAGCAGATAGGGCTTTCAACAAGCCTGACCATACTGGCATACGCTCTATACAACGCCGTAGCGGCGGCTGCCTCGATGCCAGCCGGTAGCGCAAGCGACCGCTTCGGGCGTCGAAATCTTTTGATCATCGGCTATGCGATATACGCGGCGGCTTACTTAGGTTTTGCGTTTGCGAATCAGGCGTGGATGGTGTGGCCGCTGTTTGCGATATACGGACTCTTCCCCGCCCTGACCGACGGCGTGGCAAAGGCTATGGCCGTAGACACTGCCGGAAGCGCGGGCCGGGCTACGGCGATAGGGATTTATTCTACGGTGATCGGAGTGACGCAGATCGCGGCGAGTTACATAGGCGGTCTGCTGTGGGATCAAATAGGCTCGTGGGCTACATTCGTTTTCGGGGCCGCGCTATCGGCGCTCGCGGTCCTGCTGTTGTTTGCGCTCTTCCCTTCGCGCAAGGAAAGAAAAGTGAGCGAGGCGTAAGGCCGTCTTAACTCATCCCGCAAGAGAATAGTCGGAAAAGTAGAAATAGGCCACGGATGACGCGGATGCGGCGGATTTTCGCGGATCTGACCTTATATGGTTTAATCCGCGTAGATCCGCCGCATCCGCCGCATCCGCCGCCTATTTCCAACTGCCTCAGGTTCACATTAACATTCAATACGTTTGACGCCGAAAGAGCGCATTGTCGCGTTAGGCGGTTTGTGCTACGGTAGCAGGCGCTAATAGTCGAACGTCTCAAACGCGGAAGAATGCGATGGCGGATTTTTTCATCAGCTACAACAAAGCGGATAAACTGTGGGGCAGGTGGATCGCGTGGATACTGGAAGAAGAAAAATACACGGTCATATTTCAGGAATGGGACTTCCCTGCCGGTTCAAACTTCGTCCTTGAGATGGACCGCGCAGCAGCCGGAGCCGAACGCACGATAGCCGTACTTTCACCGGATTATCTTGCGGCGCTTTACACACAATCGGAATGGGCCGCCGCGTTTGCCAAAGACCCTACGGGCAAAGAAGGCAAGCTGTTACCTGTGCGCGTCCGCGAATTCGAAACCAAAGGATTGCTGCATCCTATCGTTTATATTGATCTGTTAAAGCTTGACGAAGCAGCCGCGAAACCTGCTCTGCTCAATGGCGTAAAGCGTGAGCGCGCCCTCGCCATTGATGAGGTCGTATATGGCTCTGAACATCCGGACGTTGCTATTGACATCAACAATCTCGGCTTGGTACTGCAAGAACAAGAGGATATTGACGGAGCTAAGGTTCTATTCGAACGCTCATTGAAAATCTTTCGCGAATTCCTGAGCGACGATCATCCATATACCAGAGGTGCTCAAGACAACTTGATACTGCTTGAAAAAAAGTTGGAAAACGCCGGGCAGTGATTCAAAATATCGTCTCACCTTTGCGCTGCTGCATCACATTCCGCGCCTTCAGCTTGCTCTATCGCGGCTCCTTTAAGATAATGCCCTACACGCAAAATCACGGGTCCGGCAGGTCAATTCACATAGGAGGAATACCGCGATGCAGAGCACTATGCAGGACAGGCCGCTTACGATCAACTCGATCTTTAATCACGGAAGACACGTCTATGCAGACAGTCAGGTCGTCACTTTTCAGGGCGAAGGCTCGCGCCGCGCCTCCTTCGCTGAAACCGGCGATAGAAGCGAACGCCTAGCCGCCGCGCTTTTTCGCCTCGGCATACGTCCCGGCGACCGCGTAGCCACTTTCTGCTGGAATAATCAGGAACACCTCGAAGCGTACCTCGCGGTTCCGAGCATGGGCGCGGTCCTTCATACTCTCAATATTCGCCTCTTCCCCGATCAATTGACCTACATCATAAATCACGCCGAAGACCGCGTTATCATCGTGGACGAGTCGCTTGTCCCGATGCTTGCCCGCGTTGCTCCCGATCTGAAAACCGTCGAGCACTTCATCGTAATCGGTGACTCGGATGCGGGCGCGCTTGGCGAGGTGCTCCGCTACGAGGAGTTGCTCGCAGCCGAACAACTCGGTTTTGAATGGCCCGAGATTGACGAACGCGCGGCTGCGGCGATGTGCTATACGAGCGGGACTACGGGCAATCCGAAAGGCGTAGTCTATAGCCACCGCTCCTGTTATCTGCACTCGATGGGCGCATGCACAGGGGCCGCGTTCGGGCTTAGTCAGGACGACCGCATCCTGCTCATCGTGCCTATGTTTCACGCAAACGCGTGGGGACTGCCTTACGCCGGGTGGCTGACCGGCTCTGATTTCGTAATGCCCGACCGCTTCCTTCAGGCCGAGCCTATGTGCAGATTGATCGCTTTGGAACGGCCTACGTTTTCAGGCGCGGTTCCCGCTATCTGGAATGAGATGCTCCGCTACATCGAGGGCAAAGACGTTGATCTGTCGTCGTTCAGGATGATCGCCTGCGGAGGGTCTGCCGTGCCGCGAAGCCTTATGGAAAAATTTCAGCAGCATTACGGCGTCAGGATAATTCAGGCGTGGGGGATGACGGAAACAAGCCCGCTTGCGGCAATCGCGCATCCTCCTAAAACCGTTCCGCAAGACGAGAGGATGGAATGGCGCGCAAAGAACGGGCGGGTCTGCTTCGGCGTCGAGTTGCGAATCGTTGACGGAGAAAAAGTCCTGCCGTGGGACGGCCAGTCCGTAGGCGAGATCGAAGTCCGGGGGCCGTGGGTGACGGCTGCTTATTACGGCGACGATACGCCCGAGAAATTTCACGACGGCTGGCTCAGGACGGGCGATGTAGGCACGATGAACTCAAAGGGCTTTATCCAGATCACCGACCGCGCAAAGGATGTCATCAAATCGGGCGGCGAGTGGATTTCAACCGTAGAGCTTGAAAACGAGATCATGGCTCACCCAGACATAATCGAAGCCGCCGTCATAGCCGTGCCCGACGACAGGTGGGACGAGCGCCCTCTGGCTTGCGTCGTCTTGAAGGAGGGCAGCGAAGTCTCAGCCGATCAATTGCGCGCCTTTCTCTCTGATCGCGTAGCAAAATGGTGGGTTCCCGAACGATGGGCCTTTATCGAAGAAGTCCCAAAGACCAGCGTAGGCAAATTCGATAAAAAAGTCCTCAGAGCGCGCCGCGAACAGGGCGCGATTGAAATAGTGAGCAGTAGGCAGTAGGCAGTAACGGAGTTGGATACCACCTATTCATATGCATACGCCGTGCTCTCTTTGTAGTTGTCAGTTCAGTATCAACTGCCTACTGCCTACTGCTTACTATTTCAAAGAGGTGGAGAATATGAAATATATGCTCAAGAAAGTGATGCTTATAATCGCGGTGCTCATAGCGGCTTTGAGCCTGTCGAAAGATGCGGCAGCACAGACCAAAGATCAGGCGCACCGACCGTTGCGTCCGGTGCATACTTTTTCGATCGTGGCTCGTGATCCGGCTACGGGGCAGATCGGCGTAGCTGTACAGTCGCACTGGTTCGACGTAGGCACTACTGTGCCCTGGGCCGAAGCCGGTGTCGGTGCGGTTGCTACGCAGTCGTTTGTCGATCCGAGCTACGGCAAGCTGGGATTGGATTTGATGCGCGCGGGCCGCAGCGCGCCCGACGCCTTAAAGGGGTTGCTTGCCGCCGATGAGGGGCGCGATGTTCGTCAGGTCGCGATGATTGATGCCGAGGGACGGGTGATGGCTCACACCGGAGCGAAGTGCATACAGGCCG
This sequence comes from Blastocatellia bacterium, assembly GCA_963765495.1. GTDB lineage: Bacteria > Acidobacteriota > Blastocatellia > UBA7656 > UBA7656 > CAVXWP01. The sequence continues at coordinate 536,422 of CAVXWP010000007.1, read as the reverse complement.
CAGGCCACAAGACAGGCAAAGACTATTCTGTGCAGGCCAATTTGATGCTGAACGAAAAGGTGTGGCCCGCGATGGCTGAGGCTTTCGAGACGACGAAAGGCGATCTGGCCGACCGAATGATGGCCGCGCTTGAGGCCGCGCAGGCCGCGGGCGGTGATATAAGAGGGAAACAATCGGCGGCGATTATCGTAGTCACGGGCAAGCCTACGGGACGCGCGTGGGCGGATCGAATATTCGATCTGAGAGTCGATGACAGCCCGGACCCGTTGAAAGAATTGAGCCGGTTGCTGGTTTTGCAGCGAGCCTACAATCACATGAACGAAGGCGATCTTGCAGTCGAGCACAAAGACAACGAGCGGGCGCTTGAGGAATACGGCGCGGCTGCCCGCCTTGCCCCCGACAACGCGGAAATGGTCTACTGGCACGCCGTGGCGCTTGTGAACATGGGGCGAGTTGATGAATCGTTCCCTCTGTTCAAACGCGTTTTTGCTATGGATAAGAACTGGGCGATATTGACGCCGCGACTCGTTGAACCGGGATTGCTGCCCGATGATAAGAAAACGATTGATCGAATCGTCAAACTTGCCGAAGAGCATTAGAAGAGAGTTGATCTCGTTATTTTTTCAGTTGTTTGGAAATTCATAAGAGGAGAAAAGTGAAATGTCAGGATCATGGGATGACCGTAAAAAGGCGCTCGAAGAAGAGTATTTTCGGCGCAAGGAACAGGAGGCCATTGAAAAGGTGCGCGCAAAACGTGCCGAAGAAGAGCAGGCCAAAGCTGCCGAGGCGGCGATGCTACAATGCCCAAGATGCGACGGCAAGCTTGTAGAGATCGCCTATGAAGAGGTGATGATAGACCGATGCAACAAATGCAACGGCGTCTGGCTCGATGCAGGCGAACTGGAACAGGTCCGCGAGCGCGAAGAAGAAGGCGGATGGTTCAATCGCATGTGGCAGAGCGTCAAACAGTAGACAGTAGGCAGTAGGCAGTAGGCAGTAGGCAGTTATTTTGAAGCCATAATCTGATCCGCGTAAATCCGCCCGATCCGCATCATCTGTGGTCTATTCCAACTGCTCTATTCATGCATCTGGATAGAAAGCGATTATTGTCCTTATAAACTGCCTACTGCCTACTGCCTACTGCCTACTGCCTCTCTTACTGTCTACTGCTCATGCAAAATCCCACCTTCGCTTTACGTCCTTAATAGACGGGCGAATCTGAATCAAAATCATTAGAGACCAGTAGCGATGTATTTGAATCAAGAGCGCCTGGTTCAGACCACGGATGATGCGGGTCAAACAGACCAACGCGAATTGGATCAGTCATAACCCGCCGCATCCGTGGCCTAGTTCTACTACCTGGTTCTACTGCCCGGATCTCAATTCCCACGGATCGGACTCAATTTCACGAATCCGCTTGAAACATGCCGGTCGTAGTAAGGGGCGTAAATTAAGATGCAATTGAAAGGTGATTCTGATGGAAAACTCAAAGGAGACAATCACGCACGAGCGCTCGCTGAAACTCGTGGCGTTCTTCTACTATCTGATCATGTTTTTCGTATTTGTCATCGGGCTGTATGGGTTGTTATCGCTTCTGTGGATGTCTTCGGCTTCTCTTGAGCACGAAGCAAGGATGATAGGCTTTTTTCATTGAGTGCGGATTTGCGACTCCCCTTTACGCCCGCTCGAATCTACGCTCGACAGCCGGTTCACAAGGTTGAAAACCACATCATACGAATGCTAGACTTGGCTCGATGAATTCCCCACAGGGCGTTAATCGGCTTAAAGAGAGCAGCATAGCATGGATCATTACGCGCCGGCTTGGCATGGTGCTGATCCTTGCCATCGCTTTTTTCCTTAGCGCGATCGTCACCATATATACTCTGTTTCGCAGTGGCGACACGCGCGTGCCGAATGTCGTAGGGCAGGCCGAGCCGGCGGCCCAGAAGATGGCCGAAGATGCCGGTCTGAAAGTCAAGATTCAACGGCGTAACGATGACACGATCCCGGCCAACACGGTGATTGAAACCAGACCCGGCCCAAATTCATCCGTCAAGAAAGATTCCAGTCTCGTCATAGTAATAAGCACGGGGCCCGCGCAAAACAAAAGCAGCCTGCCGGGCTTGCTCGATTCAGGAGGTCTGGCTCGAATGAGCGAGCGCGCCTCTCTAAAATTACCTCTCAAACATTATGTTCCGGCGGCTTCACTAACATTAACATTCTGAGACAATGAGGCAGTTATGGTAGAAATAGCTCCTTCCATCTTATCGGCCGATTTCGCCCAGCTTGGCCAACAGGTCAGCGCTGCCGAGCGCGGCGGCGCAGGACTCATCCACATCGATGTGATGGACGGCCATTTTGTGCCTAACATCACCATGGGTCCTCTCGTCGTCGAGGCCGTTCGGCGCGTCACAAAATTGCCGCTCGATTGTCATCTGATGATCTCGGACCCCGACCGTTTTATAGGCACGCTCGCAAAGGCCGGAGCCAATCTGATCTCCGTTCACGTAGAGGCGGTCGTCCACATACACCGCACGCTCACGGCGATACGCGAACTCGGCTGCCGTCCGGGCGTAGTGCTCAATCCGGGCACACCCGTCTGCGCGGTCGAAGAGGTGCTGCCTCTGGTAGATTATGTGCTCGTCATGTCGGTAAATCCGGGATTTGGAGGCCAGTCGTTCATCGGCACCGCGCTTGACAAAATAAGTCGACTGCGGGGTATGATTGATAGTCGCGGCCTGGATGTTCGCATAGAGGTAGATGGCGGAGTAGTGGTTGAGAATGTTGCTGAGATAGTCCGTCACGGCGGCGAATGGCTCGTAGCCGGATCGGCAGTCTTCAACAACAACCCTGAGGAAGCTACTCGCGCTCTCCGCCAGAAGGCGTTGGAACCGCTTACAGTTTAACCCGTGCTCATCTACGGCAGGGCAATCCCGTCCGTAATAATAGGAAATGGAGAAGGCGGCCACGCTCTCCGCAAGGCGTATGGTGTCGGCAGCCGGTTAAGGATTTTATGAAGGCAGTAAAGATCATTCTAATAGCTCTGGCACTTGGCCTCCCGTTTGCCGCCTGCGGCGGTAAAGCCAAAAAGCAGATAACGCTTGAAGAGGCGAAACCCGGACGCGATCAGGAGCTTTTCCGCTCGGGCATAAACGCGATTCGCAAAGGGCGCTTTGACGAAGGCAGGATACTGTTGAACACTATGATGAACACCTATCCTGAAAGCCCTATGGTGCGTATTGCAAAGCTGGCCATCGCCGATTCGTTCTATCTGGGAGGCGGGTCGAAGGGATTGGCACAGGCCGAAATCGAATACCGCGACTGGATTCAGTTCTTCCCCGATGATGCGCTGGCCGATGACGTGATGATGAAGATGGCCGAAGTGCATCTGAAACAGGTTCTTGCGCCTGACCGCGATATAACGCACGCCCGGCTTGCCGAACGACAACTGAAAGAATTGCTCAGACGCTATCCGGGAACCGACAAGAAGGAAGATGTCGAAGGCATGATGACCGATGTTCAGGAGATTCTGGCAATGCACGAGCTGAAGGTTGCCCGCTTCTATTATGAGCATCGCGAGGCGGCTCCGGCTACGCAGGGACGCACGGAAGAGATTCTGAACAAGTACCCGAATTTCTCGCTCTTTGACGAGGCGCTCTGGCTGCATGCAAGGGCGATGGCCGATCAGGAAGACACCGTTACGGCCAGCCACGATCTTGAGCGAATAATTCAGAGCTATCCTTTTTCGGAATATCGCCCAAAGGCCGAAGAGATGCTCAAGCAGTGGGGGCTGCCGGTTCCCGAGCCCAACCCCGACAAACTCGCCGCCGGACCTCCCGAAGGCAAGGGGCTGCCCTCGCGTGTCTTTGGATTTGTCTTTGGCCCAAAGATAGACACTTCCAACAAAGGCGTGATAATAGACCGCGATCTTGAAACCGAAGAGATCGTAGCCCGCGCGCAAGGGTTGAGCGGCGCGCCTAAGAGCGATTCCGCCGTCACGCCCGATGCCGCCACGACAAGCAATGAGCCAAACGCTCGCCCTCGCCGCGCCACGGGAGCCAGCCAGGATGTAGAAGTTAAAGCAGGCGCACCCGATTCGCAAAAGGATCAGGTCGCACCCGAAAAGAACAAGGGCAAAAACAAGAAGGACAAGAAGAAGAACGATAACAACGGATCGAAACTGTTGCGAAATCCCTAGCAGCCAGGGGTCAGGGGTCAGGGGTCAGAGGCCGGCTGAAAAAAGCCCGCCACGACCTCCGACCTCTGACCTCCGACCCCTCTATGAAAGTTCTCGTCATCGGTGGGACCGGCTACATCGGCGACCACACAGTGAAAGAACTGCTGCGGCGAGGCCATGAGGTGTCGGTTTTTGCACGCGGCACAACCCATTCCAGTCTCATTCAAGAGATCACGCTCATCAAAGGCGACCGGCATAATCCCGAGGATATGTCCCGCCTTCCCGCGCTCAGGCCTGACGCCGTAATAGACATCAACGCTTATACCCGCGAAGAGACTCAGGCCGCAATCAAGATTTTCGAAGGCAGGCTGAAGCGGTTCGTCCACCTGAGCACTCTGGCCGTATGCCGCGAGACAACCATGCCTGTGGCTGAATCCGACCCTCTGATTACAGACCCGCGAGCGGGCTACGCATACGACAAAGCCGAATGCGAGCGCGCCCTCAGATGGGCGTATACCAAGACGGGGTTTCCTTATGTGAGCGTTCGCCCTACGGCCGTTTTCGGCCCGCGAGATCGCAAGTCGCGAGAGAATTATTACCTGAAGCGGATAGTAGCGGACGACCCGGTGATCGTGCCCAATTACGGGGCAACGCCTATTTATTCGATATATGTGAAAGATCTGGCCGAAGTGCTCGCCAACGCGCTAGAAGCCGACCAGGTAGACGGGCGGGCTTATAATCTGTCGCAACCCGATCTTATAAGCGTCAATAAACACATAGACAACATCGCTCAGATAGCGGGTGCGGAAGCGAAAATGGTTCACATCCCCTCAAGGCTGCTCGAACGCCTTGGCTTCAACCTCCTGCATTTCCCTTATTTTTCCGGCGGGCGAATCATCGCCTGCAACATACAGGCGGCAAGACGCGACCTCGGGTTTTCGCCTACATCATATCTGAGGGCGCTCGGAGAGACGGTGGATTATTTCCTCGAACAGGGGCCTGAAACCCAGCCCTCCATAGAAGATTCCATACCGCCCGTCATGCCGCGTTTGCGTGAGCACACCCTGATTGAAAGATATCAGGCAAGGACGGCCCTGCTTGAAGACCTCCTGACCGATGAGTGGTTGAATGAATCATTGTCGGACCTGAATGATTAGTTAGTGATTTGTGATTCGTGACTGTGGGTTAAGGTGTGATTGATCTGGGGACATTGCAGATGGCGGAAGACAAACAAACAAACCATGAATCACGAATCACGAATCACGAATCACTAACTAATCACAAATCACGAATCACGAATCGCTCTCCGCTCCGCATAATGATGGTTGCAGGCGAAGCCTCGGGCGACAAGCACGGGGCGGCGCTTGCGCAGGCACTGACGCGGCTATACCCGGAGACGGATTTCGAGATATTCGGGGCGGGTGGTGAGGAGATGCGCCGGGCCGGAGTAGAGACTCTTGTTGATGCTCGCGATGTGGGCATCATCGGAGTGCTCGAAGTGGCCGGGGCGCTCGGCAGGCTGTATCGCGCTTACCGCCGATTACTTGCCGCCGCGCGCAAACGAAGACCCGTTGCGGTGATACTGATAGACTGGCCCGATTTCAATCTGCGTCTGGCAAAACGATTGCGCCCGAAAGGGACCAGGATAATCTATTACATCAGCCCGCAGGTGTGGGCCTGGAAGCAGTATCGCGTGCGGGCGATCCGCCGCGACGTGAATCGCATGCTTGTCATATTGCCGTTTGAGAAAGAATTTTATGAACGGGTGGGAATCGAGGTCGAATATGTGGGCCACCCTCTTGTAAGCGCCGTTCGTTCGAGCGTCGGTAGAGATGAGTTTACCAGCGCGCACAGGCTCGACCCCACGCGCCCGATCTTTGCGCTGCTTCCCGGCAGCAGAAAAAAAGAGGTCCATTACCATTTGCCTGCCATGCTCGATGCCGCGCGCCTGCTCTTGGATGACCCGTCGTCTGAAATTTCAACTTTCAAATCTCAAACCTCAAATCTCAAATCTCAAATCTCGGATTTCCAATTCCTGATCCCGCTCGCGTCTACGATAGACCGCGATCAGATCGAAACGGTGATAAAAGAGAGATGCCAGGGCGACGCTTTGGATGTGAGGATAATAGAAGGCGATCTCTATAACACGCTCCATCACGCGGATATGGCGGTCGTTGCAAGCGGGACGGCAACGGTTGAAACGGCGCTCGCGCTCACGCCTATGGTTATCATCTATCGAGGGTCGGAACTCAGTTGGAGGCTGCTTCGCCCTCTCATTCATCTGGATACATTCGGCATGGTGAATCTGATAGCGGGCCAAAAGATAGTGCCCGAATTGATGCAGAAGGATGTGACGGGCGAGCGGATAGCGCGCGAGGTCAAAATGATTCTTTCAAATCCCACGCGTCTTTCTCAAATGCGTCAGGATCTGAAGCGCGTGCGCCGGTTGCTTGAGCGCGAAGGCGAGCCGGGCCCTGACCGGGCCGCTCGCGCCGTGATGCACGAAATTGACGGCCTGATACTTTGACAGGATTAACAGGTTTTTGAAAGATCAAACGAGATTCTCTTTTAATGGCTGCCTGCCCAATCGTTGCGCCTTAAAATGCCCGTGTGATAAGGTATTGGCCGAGGCAAGCAAAGTAACCAAGACGTAAATAGATTGACGCTCACGCGCATCCGTTTCCAGTGGGATTCCAATGATGCCCGGAGCGCGATTGTGCCTCATCCGTAACCATAGAGCTTCACAACATAGTTTTCAGGAAGCGGCAGGCCATGCGATTTCCCTCTCTCATTCTTTCGGTATTGCTTCTGTTGATTCTGCTCTCGCCTTTTGCGGCGGCCGGTCAGTCCGAAGAGAAATCCGGCCCGGTAGAGGTTCGGGGCAGAGTCGTCTGCACGGACCAGAGCGGCAACCGCCTTGACGAGTGCCCGGAGTCGCCCGAAAGGTTCGCCCTTGTGGGCGAAGACGCGCGGGTTTACACCTTTTCACCCACCGATTCTATGGCCGCGATATTTACGGATAAGAGAGTGCGCCAGCGGGAGCTTCTAATTACCGCCAGCCTTCACGCGAAGGACCAGTTAGAAATAGTAAAGGTTCAAGCGATCAAGGAGGGCAAGCTCTATGACATCTATTATTTTTGCGAAGTCTGCAACATAAAGTTGTATGCGCCGGGGCCATGTCCTTGTTGTCGCGAAGAAATGGAATTCAGAGAAACGCCCGCGCCCGCGCCTTGATAGGCCGGGGCAGGCGTTAGAACTTGGAGGCGACGGATGCGTGATGATGAAAAGCAGAAAGAGACGGGCGCGGGCCTGTCTCGGCGTAATTTCCTGAAAGTATCGGGCATCTCTTTGTCGGTCCCGCTGGTGATGAATTATCGAATAGTCAAAGTCGCCGGCGCGGAGGTAAAGGTTTACGGACCGGGAAAGATGCCCATCTCGCTCACCATTAACGGGCTGAAACGACAGACGGAGGTAGAGCCGCGAGTGACCCTGCTTGAGGCGCTTCGAAACGAGCTTGATGTCACGGGGGCAAAGCGCGTATGCGACCGCGCAACCTGCGGCGCTTGCACGGTCCTGCTCGACGGCAAGCCCGTCTATTCGTGTACGGTGCTTGCCGTCGAAGCTCAAGGGAAACAGATCACTACGGTCGAGGGGCTGGCCGAGGGCGGCAAACTGCACCCGATTCAGCAGGCTTTTGTAAACAACGACGCGCAGCAATGCGGATTCTGCACCCCGGGGTTTGTCGTCGCCTGCAAGGCTTTCCTGGACAAAAACCCCAACCCAACGCCCGAAGAGGTTCAAAAAGGACTGGGCGGCAACCTCTGCCGCTGCGGGACGTATATGGGCATCCGCGCGGCGGTCGCCGAGGCCGCGAGCCACAGAAAGGGAGGGCGGCGAAATGGCTGAGTACAAATGGCCGGAACCTGAGAAACGGTCGCTGATAGGCAAACGCATCTCGCGCGTTGACGGACCTGAAAAGGTCTCGGGGCACGCGAAATACACTTATGATCTGAACCGGCCCGCTATGCTTCAGGGCAAGATAGTCCGATGCCCGCACGCGCACGCAAAAGTCATCAGCATAGACACAAGCGCGGCCGAACGAATGCCCGGCGTAAAAGCTATAAAGATAACCCAGGGGCCGGGCACCGAAATCCAGTGGGCAGGCGATGAAATTCTGGCAATAGCGGCCGTCGATGAGCCTACGGCCGAAGACGCCGCGCGCGCTGTCAAAGTCACATACGAGGTGCTACCGCATCTGGTGCTCGATGACGACCCGAAGGCGGCGGGCGAACTGGCTAAGGCTACCGCCGAGCAAAAGGTAGGCGACCCGCAAAAGGGCTTTGCCGAAGCCGAAGTCGTCGCCGAAGGCACGTATGGCGTGCCGGTAATCACACATTGCTGTCTGGAAACGCACGGCTCGATTTCCGAATGGGAAGACGAAAAGAACCTGCTTGTGCATATGTCTACGCAAAATGTTTCGGGCATCGCTGGACAGATGGCCGGGCCGCTTGAGATTCCTGCCGGGAACATCCGGGTCAAACAGGATCACATAGGCGGAGGCTTTGGCAGCAAATTCGGACCCGACCGCTGGGGCATCGAAGGCGCAAATGTGTCGAAGCTTGCAGACGGCAAACCCGTCAAGTTTATGCTCGAACGCGATGCCGAATTGATGGTGGCAGGAGCGCGCCCCTCGGCTTACGCTCACGTGAAAGTAGGGGCCAAAAAGAGCGGCGAGATCGTGGCGTGGGATTCGGAGTCGTGGGGAACGGGTGGAGTAGGCGGCGGCGGCTCTCCCCCTCTGCCTTATATCTTCAGCATTCCAAACCAGCGCAAACAGCACACGGCGATAGTCAATCACATAGGCCCGGCCCGCGCCTGGCGCGCTCCAAATCATCCGCAGGGGGCGCTGATAACTATGGCCGCGCTCGAAGACCTCGCGGCAAAACTCGAAATGGACCCGCTCGATTTCTTCCTGAAGAATATCGAGATGACCGGGCGAAACAGCGAGGTCTATCGCGAAGAGTTGGGCATAGCGGCCGAGTTGATCGGATGGAAAAAGAACTGGCATCAACGCGGCGACAAAACGAGCGGTCATATGAAACGCGGGCTCGGGCTTTCGATACACACGTGGGGCGGCGGCGGTCACGCCAGCGCATGCGATGTGACGATTCAGCCCGACGGCTCGGTAGAGATAAAGATGGGCACGCAGGACCTTGGGACCGGCACCCGCACGGCGATTATGATCGTAGCCGCCGACACGTTCGGCCTTCCGCTTGAAACCATCAAGCTTATGATAGGCGACAACCGCTATCCCGTATCGGGCGGGTCGGGCGGCAGCACTACCATCGGAGGCGTGAGCGCCTCGACTCGTCGAGGCGCGCAGGACGCTTTGGAGCAACTCTTTGCCAAGGTAGCGCCCGCGCTCAATGCAAAGCCCGAAGAGCTTGAAGCCGTGGGCGGGCGCATTCGAGTGGCTGGGAACACAGGTCAGAGTCTTAGCTGGAAAGAGGCTTGCGCAAAGATGGGCGCTATGCCGATCACGGTTCGCGGTCAGAATCCCGGGCCGGGCCGCCTCAACAGCAGCGGCGTGGGCGGCGCGCAGATGGCCGATGTTTCCGTAGATATAGAGACGGGCGTAGTCAAAATCAACAAGCTCGTAGCCGTTCAGGATTGCGGTCTTATCATCGATCTCAAGACCGCCGAAAGCCAGGTCTACGGCTCTCTGATTATGGGCGTCTGTTACGCGCTCTATGAAGAGAAGATCATGGATCAAAAGACGGGTCGCATGCTGAATCCGAACATGGAGTTTTACAAGCTGGCGGGCATCGGCGACATAGGCGAACTCGTGGTCCACATGATGACGACAAAGGAATACGATGATCGCGGAGTTATCGGCATCGGCGAGCCGCCCGTGATCTCGCCCGGAGCCGCTATCTCGAATGCTGTTGCAAACGCCATAGGGGTGAGAGTGCCTGTGCTACCGCTCACACCTGATCGAGTGCTCGCGGCTCTCGAAGAGAAGGGAGGCAACAATGCGCGCATTTGAATACGCAAACCCTGCGACAAAAGATCAAGCCGTAAAGTTACTGGGCGAAAGCTGGGACGAGGCGGAGGTGCTGGCCGGAGGGACCGACCTGCTCTCGCTGATGAAGGATGACGTGGTCAGCCCCAAACGTCTTGTCAGCATAAAAGAGATCAAGGAACTGCGCGGCATCACCATCGGGTCGAACGGCCTCAGAATAGGCGCGCTCGCGACTGTTCAGGAACTGCTCGACACGCCCGTCGTAGCCCGTCAGTACCGGGCGCTCGCGCACGCGGCCGAAGGCATCGCAAGCCCTCAGATTCGCAATATGGGAACCGTGGGCGGCGATCTGTGCCAGCGCCCGAGGTGCTGGTTTTATCGGGCCGGTTACGGCATTCTCGCCATAGATAAAGACGGCGAGGCGCTTGTGCCGGGCGGCGATAACCGCTATCACGCGATACTGGGCAACGCGGGTCCGGCCTACTTTGTGAACCCTTCGAGCCTTGCGCCCGCGCTGATTGCCTTTGGCGCGAAGGTCAGAATTTACGGGCCGAAGGGTCAGCGCGAAGTGGCTATGGATCGTTTCTTCGTCACGCCTATGACTGAAAAGGACCGCGAGCACGATTTGAGCCCGGGGGAGTTTGTAACAGACATCCTTGTGCCTGTGGCCGGAGGAGCAAAGAGCGCGACTTATGAGGTGCGCCAGAAAGAGGCGCTCGACTGGCCGCTGGCTGCGGCTTCGGTCGTGCTCAAGATGAAAGGCAATCGGGTGAGCGACGCTCAGGTAGTGATGGGGCACGTGGCCCCGAGGCCGTGGCGAGCGCGGGAAGCCGAACAGCTACTTGCGGGCAAGGAGATCAACGAAGAGACGGCTCAGGCAGCGGGCGATGCGGCGGTGACAAGCGCAAAGAGTCTGGGCCGCAATGCCTACAAGATTCAACTCGCGCGAGTCGCGGTCAAACGCGCGCTACTAAAGGCCGCGGGAAGGAGTTAAGAGATGATCACAGAAGCCGAACGATTCAGCACGGACCGCGCCGACCTTTGCCATTGCCTCAGGTGGAAGGGACAATTCATCCTCGCCGAGCACGACCCGCACGTTCCCCCGACCAATGACGGGCTGTTTTGGTGTCTCTACACCCAAACCTGTCTGGGGCCTGACGGGAAACTTGCGGAGCCGGGGAACTGCTCGTCTTCGGGCCGGAGTTGCTACGGCACAGGCCGCGCCTGATAGCGATCGACTTTTAGACAGGATTGACGGGATTTTGAAGGATTCAACGGGTTTCTCTTCTAATCCTGTCAATCCTGTCTAAAAAGTTCAACACTTCACACACAATTTCATCTCTACCTATCTCTTGTCGTTTGACATAGTCAGTCGCCCGCTCTCTTTAGCGATTTCAAATAGGCCACAATCGCCGACGCATCAGCCCGCGACATCCTGTACTGCGGCATAGGCGGGCGCAACATCTTACCCGTAGGCGCTATGCCTGTTTCAAGCGTCTTGATAGTTTCGGCCTCGGTCCAACCCGGCGGCAATCCGACAAGCGAAGGCGCGTGATCGGCCCAGTCGGGTATCGGATGAATGGGCGCAAAATCGAGCGGCGCGCCCTGAAGCCACCGTTCACGTATAAACTCGCCACGCTCGTTTCGCGGCGAATGGCAGTCTACGCACATCGCCGCCTGCTCGACCAGATATTTGCCTCGCGCGATACGGCTCTTTTGCGTCTGCTGAGCCCCGGATGTTGCAAACCCGCTCACCAACAACAGCGATACAACCGCAGTGATAACTTTACCCACACTCAAACCTCCATCATTTTTTTCAGCAGGAATATAGTGGCAGGATCAATCTATTTTCCGCCAATCGATTTGTCAATTGCCAGGGTGTGATTCAAACTAAAAGGAGTAAGCCGCTTTGTGGCGCGACGGCCAAAGGATAAAAGGAGCGCGAATATGAACGGAGCGCGACGAGTAAACCTGAGCGCAGCATCGTTCACCCTGATCTGTTTTTTTCTTCCCTGGATACAGGCAGGCTGCGATCAATCCAGAGACTCGGCAAGCGGGTTTGACCTGGCGCGACACACACGCCCGGTGCTGTGGCTCATTCCGCTTATGATGTTTCTGGTGTTTCTGCTCGGGCTGATGCGCTTTATCTCGGATCGCATCCCATCCGTTTATGCTCTGAGCGGCACGGTGGGCGGCGGGTTGAGCGCCTTCCTGATGTACAAAGAGCGCACCGACACGGGACATGCAACGGGGATATTTCCGCTCGAATGGACCGTCTGGTACTGGCTCGGGCTCGCGTCCTCGATCCTGGTTTTCGTGGCGGCGTTTATCTTCTATTTCAAGCGGAGCAGATCGCCGTAAACTGCTGTCGAAACGATGGACTATGGATGATGACAGGTGAAGTATCATTATCCATAGTTCATTGCATCGGCAGGCGGGTCTGTGGCTTAAAGGCCAAAGCCGCCGCTGTTGGACGTGTCGGGTGTGCCGGCTTCCGCAGCACTCTCGCTTTCGCCAGGAGTCTGCTGGTCGCCGTCCGGCTTGTCGGTAAAATACTCTTTTAGCTCTTTGCCGGGTTTGAAATACGGCACGCGCTTGGCCGGAACATCTACCGGCTCGCCCGTCTTCGGATTTCTTCCCCGGCGCGGGCCTCGCTCGCGAGTGCGGAAGCTGCCAAATCCGCGCAGTTCCACCTTTTCGCCCTTGTGCAGTGCGCCGATGATTGAATCGAAAACAGTCTCGACTATCACTTCGGCATCGCGCTTGTTCAACTCAGCCGCGCGTGCCACTTCTTCTACTAGTTCTGCCTTAGTCATTTGCCTCCTACGTGCGCCGCAAACTTCAGGCGGATGATCAGGTAATATTCCTCGATGGCCGCGCTTGTCGTCCGGCTCCGGCTCGCTACAAGCGCGATTCGCTCCTATGGTTTTTCAAAACTTAAAGCTCAACATTTGTACTGATGACCCGATGGCTCGCAAGTACGCTCAAGTATCTACAGCAAGGGGACGGAAATCAAGTCTTTACTAGAGTTCGAGTCTCTTCGGCTCTTAGATTTCCCTCAAATTTTAAGGCGGTGCTTTCAAGCGTATCTGATTATTAAGAGAGAAGAGTTGCCACGGAGGTACAAAGACACAGAGAAAAGAATAAAAATCTCTGTGTCTGCGGTGCCTCTGTGGCCAGGGCCATTCAGTTTTCCAAAATGTAGAATTGGAAAATAGAAATAGGCCGTCCCGGCCTATTCCCACTCGCCTTTCGTTCGTATTAACCTGCAAACATTTTGTCGCATACAACTCGCAAGTCAAAAACTGAATGGCCCTGCCTCCGTGGCAACTCTCAACTCATTCTTTCAGGTGGCGGGTTTGACAGTTATTCAAGCCCCCAACTACAATTTTTATTCTTGCCCGTTAAAAGCAAGATAACTATGAAAGGGGGACTCAGGCAGAACTGTCGCAGCAATTATTTCGTTCAAGATATGATTATTATGCAAACTCCTGAATCAGACATCGAACCACAGCTTCAATCTTTTCTCACTCGCGGCGTGACTCGCACGGTTTTACCAAACGGGCTCACGCTGATCACAAAAGAGATTCACGACAAACCCGTGGTCGCCACGATCATCTGGTACCGCGTAGGCTCGCGTAACGAAGAGCTAGGACAGACCGGCAAATCGCACTTCCTCGAACATATGCTCTTTAAGGGTACAGATCGCTACAGCCGGGGCGAGATAGATATGATAACGCTAAAGAACGGCGGGGCAAACAATGCCTTCACGTGGCTGGATTTTACCGCCTATTATTTTACATTCGCCTCAGACAGATGGCAGGCCGCCCTCGAAATAGAGTCCAACCGCATGCGCAATACCACGTTTGCCGAAGAGGAGTTCGAACCCGAAAAACGTGTAGTCGAAGAAGAGTTGCGCATAGGACTTGACGGCCCGTGGGAGGCGCTTGAAAACGAAGTGTGGGCGACCGCCTTTCGCCAGCACCCCTATCACTGGCCGACCGTCGGGTGGCTCGAAGACCTGGAAGCGGCTACGGCCGATGATATGAAGGCTTATTATGACAAATGGTATCATCCGCAAAACGCGTCGCTTGTAATCGTAGGCGATTTCAACACCGATGAAGTCGTCGAAAAAGTAACCGAATTGTTCGGTTCCATCCCGGCAACACCTGAGGTCAGGAACCTCACCATAGTCGAGCCGCCGCAGCGCGGCGAAAAGCGCGTGGTTGTAAAAAAAGAGACCCCCGTCGAGCGCCTCTTGATAGGCTATCACGCGCCCGCCGTCGGCCACAGCGATTCCCACGCTCTACAGATCGTAGAGACGCTGCTCTCTTCGGGCAAGACATCGCGGCTTTACCGGCGTCTGGTTGAAGGAGATCAGTCGGTCACATTCGCCAGGGCAAGCTATCACGATCACATAGACCCTTCGCTGTTTTATATTCAGGCCGAGTTGAAACCCGGGTTCGAACTCGAAGCCGTCGAGCGCGCCATCTATGAAGAGATAGAGCGACTGAAAAGCGAGCCGGTCGAGAGCGCCGAACTTGAGCGCGCCAAACGGCAGATCGAAGCGGGCCTCGTGCTGAATCACGAAGACGCACTGCAACAGGCCATACTGCTCGGACAGTATGAAACCATCGCTTTTCATCCGTCCATACCGGAATACGCGCGGGGTTATAAATACCTCGACGCGCTGACCGCAGAGGTTCACGCGGTCCGGGGCGAAGAGGTTGCCCGCGTTGCGCGAAAGTATTTCACCGAAGACAATCGCACGGTCGGCTATTTGATAGACGAAGACTCATTCGAGACATCAGAGTCGGACTCTGATGTCTCGAATCTCAAATCCCAAACCTCAAATTCCGAATCCGCGATCTCGGAGAATGCTTCGTTTAGAACCGGCGCGGGGCAGAATTCAACCCACGCGCCCGATACCCCGGGAAAAGATGACCGATCAATAAACAGCCGTCACAGCACACGGCCACGTCTTGAAGTAGAGCGATTTGAACTTGCTAACGGTCTGACGGTCCTGCTCTCGGAAAATCACACCACGCCCTCGGTCTCCATCAGCGCAATCGCGCGCGCCGGGTCAAGATTCGAACCCGATTCGAAGTCGGGCCTCGCCTCTCTGGTCGGAGAGTTGATCGATGAGGGAACCGAGAGCCGAACTTCCGAGCAGATAGCCGAATCGGTCGAGTCGGTCGGAGGCCGACTCGCCACCTTTGGAGATTATCAGGAGAGCGGTGCGCGGGCGGCTTTTCTATCTCAGGATGTAGGTCTCGGCCTCGACATCATCGCCGATTTGCTCGTAAACGCTACGTTCCCGGAAGATAAAGTCCGCCAGCATATCGACCGTCGTCTCGCTCAACTCAAAAGCAGGCTGGATGTTCCGCGAGTTCAGGCTTCGGATGTCTTCAACGAAATAGTATTTGAAGGGCATCCGCAACATCGCCCCTCGGTGGGACTGGAAGAGACGGTTCGCCGGTTGACGAGGGATGATATGGTCGATTTTTATCGGCGCTACTATGTGCCCAACGCCACAGTGCTGACAATTGTAGGCGATATAGATTCGCTCGAATTGAAAAAGAAGATCGAAGAAGCATTCGGCTCGTGGGCAAAGGCGGAAGAGTTCAATCCCGCGCCGCCTCCGGTACCTACCCGCCAGACCAAACCAATCGAGAGGTTTGTAGCCGCGCCTAAAGAACAGGTCAACATTCTTATAGGTCACATCGGCATCTCTCGCAGCAACCCGGATTATTACGCCCTGCTCGTGCTCGATACCATCTTAGGCTCAAGCCCCGGCTTTACCTCGCGCATTCCTCGAATACTTCGCGATGAGCAGGGGCTTGCCTATTCGACATACAGCAACATCACGGCGAGCGCCGGTGTTGATCCGGGGCGCTTTGTCGCCTATATAGGCACAGCACCCGAAAACCTTGAAAAGGCGGTTTCGGGATTGCGTCACGAAATCCATCGCATAGTCGCCGAGCCGGTCACTATAGAAGAGCTTGAGACGGCGAAGGCATATTTGACAGGTAATTTCGTTTTCGATTTTCAAACCAATTCGCAGATAGCCGAATTCCTTGTCGATGCAGAGACCTACGGCCTGGGCTTCGACTATCTGGAGAAGTATCCCGAATTGATCCGCGCGGTTACAATCGCGGATATAACGCGGGTCGCGCGGAAATATCTCGACCCGGAAAGATTGACCACCGTGGTCGTCGGCCCCGTAGACGAACGCGGCAATGTGAAGAAGTGACGCGCGATGCGTGATATGTGATTCGTGAGTTACCAGAGTTGCAAGTTGTCGTTAACAGTGGAATCACGTATCGGGCGTCATCAAAAGGAGTTTTATGAAAAGAGCTAATCAGTTAAAAAGGGTGTTTGCGGTTGTCTTGCTTACGGCGCTCTCTCTGGCCCCGATTGCGAGCGCCAGTAATATGCCGCTCCCGTCGCCGGAAGCTACATCGAGCATCACGGCCGCCGATCTTAAAATGCATTTGAGCTTTCTCGCTTCCGACGAACTCGGCGGGCGATATACCCTGAGCCAGGGGAACCTGATAGCCGCGCGCTATCTGGCCTCGCGCCTGGAGCATTACGGCTATCACGGCGCGGCCGAAGGCGGTTCATTCTTTCAGAAAGTGCCGCTCAGCTATAACAACGTGGATTCTGAAAATACAAAACTTTCGCTGACGGTCGGAGGGGGTAAGAAGGAATTCAAGTATGCGGACGATTTCGCCGCGCAATCGCCGGTCAACACAAACCTGAGCGGCGATCTGGTCTTTGTCGGTTATGGAGTCTCTTCGCCGGGAAACAATCACGACGATTACGCGAACGTGGATGTGAAGGGGAAGATCGTCGTAATACTCGGCATAGAAAACCCTCTCAAGAATGTAAAGCTCAGCGAGGATGAACACGGAGAGAAAGCGGCCATAAAGCACGGCGCTATAGGCGGAATAGCCATAGTCCCGAATCTGCTGTCAATGTGGCCGAGGGTCAAAATGTTTGCCACCCGACAGGGTGCAAGCCTTCCGCCGAAGGGCGCTGAGGCGGGGAGCAAATTCCCGGCCGTTCTGGCCGGCCCTGCGCTTGTCAAAGCTCTTGCCGAAGCAATGGGCAAAGAAGAGGCCTTCTTTACTAAAGCTTCCGGCGATGCCTTCAAACCCATGGCGATTCCGGCCAAGGCCGCTCTCAATATGAGCGTAGAGGTCAAGGAAGCGCCGCCTGCTCAGAATGTGGCAGGCATACTCGAAGGCTCCGATCCAAAACTGAAGGATCAATATGTGGTCTTCAGCGCGCATTACGACCACCTGCAAACCGGCAAGAACGGTGAAATCTATAACGGCGCAGATGACGATGGCAGCGGCACCGTGGCAGTGCTTGAAATAGCCGAAGCCCTCTCGATAAGTCCGAGACCAAAACGGTCGATTCTCATCATATTTCACACGGGTGAAGAGATGGGGCTGCTCGGGTCCTCATACAATACCGATTACAAACCCGTTGTTCCGCTTGAGAAACTGGTAGCCGACTTCAATATCGATATGATCGGTCGCACCCGCACGCCGGACGACTCAAAACCAAGCGATAAGGAATTGACCGATAAGGACTCGGTCTATATCATCGGCGCAGACAAGCTTTCGACCGAGTTGAATAAGATCAGTGAGCAGACAAACAAAGACACGGCTCACATGAATTTTGACTACACATACAACGACGAGAACCACCCGCAGAGGTTCTATTACCGCTCGGATCATTATAACTATGCCAAGCACGGCATCCCGATCATATTCTATTTCACGGGAGTTCACGAGGATTATCATCGTCCGACCGACGACGTTGACAAGATCGATTTCCAGAAGATGGAGCGGATCACGCGCATGGTCTTTGCTACGGGCTGGCGCGTGGCCAATCTCGACCACCGGCTTGTCGTCGACAAAAAACCGGCTGCCGACGCCGCAGTGCAATAAGCGGCCCGCATCCGGCATCAATGGCACTAAATCGAAATGCACAAGATGGGTACAAACGAAACTCCAAAGTAGGGTGAGTAGAAATAGACCGCGGACGGACGCGGATCGGGCGAATTTACACGGATTTGGTTCTATATGACCTGATCCGTGAACATCCGCCGTATCCGCGTAAATTCGCGGCCTATTTCTATTTTCTCACCCTCTATTTTGGAAAACTGAATGGCCCTGCTTGTCAGTCCTCAAGGTTCCTGGCATTCATCTTTTTCAGATTGTCAGTTCCTGCCGCGATAGTATAAACTTCACTCCCTTGCCAGTGGCGAGCGCTTCCAAAATCAGAATTATTTGACAAGGCTCGTTCCCGTTTCGATCAAGAGGTCAGATATGTCATCGCCCGGAGAAGCCGATAACAAAGCACCCACCCGCCCGACTCTGGAGAGACGCGCGCTGATCCTTGTCGTCGAGCGCAACCCGGTGGTTCAGCGATTGGAACGCTTCTTCCTCGAACAGGCGGGCTACAGCGTAGAGTTCACCGCCGACGGGCTTTCGGCTCTTGAACGGGCAAGAGAGCTTTTACCCGATATACTTGTGAGCGAAATATTGGTTCCCAAACTCGACGGGCTGAGTCTATGCCGCAAGCTTAAAAACGACCCCGTGACTCGCCCGATCAAGGTGCTTATTTTCAGCCATCTGGAAGCAAAGGATCGGGCGCGCGAGGCAGGAGCAGATGCCTTTGTGCTCAAACCGCTTGGCGATGAGCGGCTCATCAAATCCGTTGAGAGATTGATCGCCGAGCAAATGTTGTTTGCTGAGGACAAATTACATGAGTAACGAACGAACCAGCACGGGTAGCCCGGAACTTGATTTCATATTACGGGGCGGTTTTCTCGCCAATTCGATCAACATCATCATGGGCGCGCCGGGTACGGGCAAGACGATTCTTGCGCAGCAGATGGCCTTCGCAAATGCGACACCCGAGCGACCGGCTCTCTATCTTTCCACCCTTTCCGAGCCGCTCGAAAAATTTATCATACACGGCCAGACATCCGATTTTTTCGATACCGGCAAGGTGGGCGTATCCATATTCTTCGAAGACCTGGGCATTATGCTCAAGCAGCACGGCACCTCGGCGCTCGCCGGTATTATCACGGACATGATTGCCAAACACAGACCGAAGATGATCATCATCGATTCGTTCAAGGCCCTGAGCGATCTTCGCCCAACCGCCGAAGATCGGCGGTCGCTGGCATTCGATCTTGCAAGCGTGCTCACTTCATACTCCTGCACGAGTTTTCTGGTAGGAGAGTATGCGGAAGAGATGATGACCCGGTTGCCTGAATTCGCCATCGCAGACGGAGTGATCCAACTCATCAAGCTACACATAGGCACGCGCGAGCAGCGATTCCTGCGCATAGAAAAATTGCGCGGTTCGGCGACCATCTCCGGACTGCACGCTTTTTCGATCAGCCACAGCGGCATCGAGGTTTATCCCCGACTGCTGACCCCCTCGAGCTTCCCCGATTATTCCGCCGCTGTTCAGCGCCTGAAGACCGGAATCACAGGGCTTGACGAGATGATCGAAGGGGGCTTCTGGCGCGGAAGCTCTACGCTTGTGGCAGGCCCTACGGGGTCGGGCAAGACCGTCATCGGGCTGCACTTCATACGAGAGGGTGTGAAGGAAGGCGAACCGGGCATATTCGTAGGCTTTCAGGAGAATCCCGTCCAGATTGCGCGAATCATGCAGAATTTCGGATGGAACCCGGATGAGATTCTGGGCGGAGACAGATTCGAGTTTATGTATCGCTCGCCCGTAGAGATGCAGCTCGACAGCGTTGCCTCGGAGTTGTTTCAACGCATCCGCCAGGGCCGCATCAAGCGAGTCGTCATAGATGCGCTCGGAGATCTGCGGCGCTCCAGCCTCGATGATAATCGCTTCGCCGATTACATATACTCTCTGACACAGTGGTGCGCCGTCGAAAACGTGACCTGTCTGATGATGCTCGAGCTTGACCGCCTCTTCGATTTTCAACAGATCAGCAATGAACAGGTATCGAATATGAGCGATAATGTGCTGCTGCTTCAATTTACTTCCGACCTGGATATGCTCCGCATTATACGTACCGTCAAGACGCGGGGCAGCGCCCACGATCAGCGTGAGCACATGCTTGAGATTTCGTCCGAAGGCGTCGTCGTAACAAATGCCCGCCAAATCAATGAGTGATATTCTCCGACTCTGATATAATAAATTCCGGCTGGACGCTGCATGCTCATCACCTGTCCCGCATCACGCCCGAGCGGATTGCGGATGCCAACCGGTAACCTGATTATATGTCATTGGAACAATCCAGAAGGATCGAGAGATTCAAACGTCTTACGGAGATCAATCGCGCAATCACAGCCTCGCTCGATTTCGATGAGCTACTGCGCCTGATTGTCACAAACGCGAGCGAACTTGTGAGCGCCCAATATTGCCTGCTGCTGATTGCCGACAACGAGGGGCAGCTTCGCATCCGCGCCGCCAGAGGCATTGATGCGGACAAGGCCAGCCGGTTCTCTGCCCCGATGGAAGAATCGGTGGTGGAAAGACTCTCCAGTTTGATCGACTGTTCGCCCGATAGGTCACTGACCGCGGTCCCTGTTCTGGTCAAGAATTCGCTGAACGGATTGCTCGCCGTCGCCTGCGCGTCTGATCTGACCGAAGAAGATCGGTGGTTGCTTGCGGCGCTCGCCGATCAGGCCGCGATCACGCTCAGCAACGCCCGGCTCCACGAGATGGAAGTCGAGCAGAGGCGGCGTGAGAGCGCGCTGCTGGCCGAAGTAACCCGAAAACTGTCGGCTCTGCTCGATCTCGGTGATGTGATGAGAGTGGTTTGCGGGGCGGCGCGCGATCTGGTCAACGCCAACGGCGCAAGCTTTGTCCTGCTTGAAAAAGACGAGGTCCACTATGCCGATGTAGACGCCGTAGCTCCGCTCTGGCGGGGGCAGCGATTTCATATAAATCAATGCATCTCCGGCTGGGCCGTAAAAGAACATGTTCCTGCCATCGTCGAAGACATCTACGCCGACGAGCGCATACCCTTAGAGTACTACCGCGCGACATTTGTAAAGAGCCTTGCGATTGTTCCGATGAAGCGGGACAAACCGCTGGGCGCGATTGGAGTCTACTGGGCAAAGATTCACCGGGCGAGCGACCGCGAAGTAGAGTTGCTTGAGGCGCTTGCCGATTCAGCTTCAATCGCGCTCATCAATTCCCGGCTCTACGAAGAGGCGAAGGCCGCACGCCACGAAGCCGAGCAACGCACCGAAGCCCTGCTGCGGCTCGAAGAAGCGAGCGTCGGTCTGCTCGCTTCAAATCAGGAGACGCCCACCTATGACAGGCTGATTGAAATCATCTGCCACGTGACGAGAGCGCCGCGAGGCGTCTTCTGGCTCCTTGAAGAATCCGAGCGCGAGGGTCCCGGGCTCACTTCAAAGGGAGTATGCGGGCTGCAACTCGACGAGGATGACCGGATAAGGCGCAGGCAGTTGAGCAACCTGACACATCTCAATTTAGACTCAGCCTCTCCAAGCGCCCGGGCGGCGCGCGCAAAACGATCACTATTCATCCGAGATCTGAATCAGGACCCCGTCTGGCTGAAAAGCGATGACAGACCGGGCAGCGACTCTATACGGTCAGTGCTTTCCATCCCTTTGCGGGCGCGCGGGGAATTGCTTGGCGTCGTCTCGTTGTACTGGCACTACAGCGACCCGCCCTGCGACGAGGCAACCATTCACATCGCGGAGGTGATTTCAAATCAGATA
This sequence comes from Blastocatellia bacterium, assembly GCA_963765495.1. Classification (GTDB taxonomy): domain Bacteria; phylum Acidobacteriota; class Blastocatellia; order UBA7656; family UBA7656; genus CAVXWP01. Next base: position 514,464 of record CAVXWP010000007.1, on the reverse strand, counting down.
GCCGCCGCGCTCGACGCAGCCGCCCTTGTTAAAGAGTTGTCGCGCGCCAGCCGGATAAAGGACGAGTTTCTCGCCACGCTCTCGCACGAGTTGAGAAATCCGCTCAACGTCATTATTGGATATTCAGAGATTCTGTCGCGCAACGACGAGGCGCAGAAAGCGCCCATGATCAAGCGAGCGATAGAAGTCATTCATCGCAATGCGCTGGCGCAATCGCAACTCGTATCCGATCTGCTCGACCTGTCGCGATTCCAGACCGGAAAGCTCGCATTAAATATCCAGCCGGTTGCCCTGGGCCAGATCATCACCGACGCTGCCGAAACCGTGCGCGCCGATGCGAAAGCCAGACAGATCACACTGATGATGATCATCACAAAGGAGCCGCTCGTAATAAACGCCGACGCCGTGCGCGTTCAGCAGATCGCATGGAATTTGTTGAACAATGCCGTCAAGTTTACTCCCGACCAGGGCCGCGTGATGATAAGACTTGAGCGAGAGGCCGGGCATGCCCGGCTGACCGTAGAAGACAACGGGCAAGGCATTGAGCCGGATTTTTTGCCCTATGTGTTCGACATGTTCCGTCAGGCCGATGCCAGCACCGTCCGCAGACACGGCGGGATGGGCATAGGGCTTGCGCTTGTTCGTCAGCTTGCCGAACTCCACGGAGGCCGCGTGGATGCCCATTCAGACGGCATAGGGCGCGGGGCGCGATTCGTGGTCAGGTTCCCGCTCCAAACCTCTGCCGACAAATCCGCCCAGCCGGACGTCTTTAACGCGGAGGGGGCCTTATACGGCAAGCGTATTCTGGTCGTAGACGATTCCAGAGACACGACAGACATGTTGCGCCATCTGCTGAAAGCCGAAGGAGCAAAAGTCGAAACGGCCACGAGCGGCGCCGAAGCCCTGCAAATTGCCGAGACACGGGTTTTCGATATTATTTTCTCAGATATTTCTATGCCTGAGATGGACGGCTACGATCTGCTCGATGAGTTGAGAAAACGCCCCCAAACCGCTCACGTGCCTGCCATTGCGCTGACCGGATTCGAACAGCTTGACGACTCCGGTAACGGGCACCGTCCGGGATTCTTCGCGCATATCACCAAACCGATCAACCTGCAGGAATTGATAGAGACAGCCAGAGAAGCGATGAAAGAAGGGATGAAGGATGAGGGATGAGGGATGAGGGATGAGGGATGAATAAGAATCTGGGGACATAGACCGATTATTGCGGGTAACCATTTATCAGAGTGTTTCCTAAAAGTTCGATTCATCCCTCATCCCTCATCCCTCATCCCTCCCTGAATCCCTCATCCCTTTCTCAAGGTTGTGTCCCGCCTTTAACAAAGTCGCTTCATCGAAGTGGCGTCCGATCAGTTGTATTCCAATAGGCAGCCCCGAAGAAGAGAAGCCGCACGGCACGGTCAGACCCGGCACGCCCGCAAGATTTGCCGTGATCGTGTAGATGTCTGATAGATACATCTCAAGCGGATCATCCGTCTTTTCGCCGAGCCGAAAGGCGGGCGTGGGCGAAGTCGGTGTTGCAATCACATCGCAGGAAGCAAAGGCATCGCGAAAATCTCGCTCAACGAGCGAACGCACCTTCTGGGCTTTGCCGTAGTAGGCGTCATAATACCCGGCCGACAATGCGTAGGTGCCGAGCATAATTCTTCGCTTCACTTCTGCGCCAAAGCCTTCATCGCGCGTGCGGCTGTACATCTCCTTGAGCGTCGATATGCCTTCGGCTCGAAAGCCGTAGCGCACTCCGTCGTAACGCGCCAGGTTCGCGCTGGCCTCCGCCGTTGCGATCAGATAATAAACGGGGACCGCGTATTCGGTGTTGGGCAGGCTGACATCTACGATCTGTGCGCCCATCTCTTCGAATTTCTTTATGGCCGATTCGATACGCTCTCTGACTTCCGGGTCAAGCCCTTCGCCGTAATATTCGCGCGGCACACCTACCCTCAGTCCGCGCACGTCTTCCCCCAGCCGGGCTACATAATCGCCAGTCTCGATTTTGCTCGATGTAGAATCGCTCGCATCGTGGCCCGCGATTGTTTGAAGCAGAAGAGCCGCATCTTCGACAGAGTTTGCAAGCGGCCCTATCTGGTCGAGCGAGGAGCCAAATGCGATCAACCCGTAGCGAGATACGCGGCCATAAGTTGGTTTCAGCCCCACAACTCCACAAAGAGACGCGGGCTGGCGAACAGACCCGCCCGTATCCGACCCGAGAGCGCCTGTAGCCATCCCCGCAGCCACGGCCACGGCCGAGCCACCCGAAGACCCTCCGGGCACGCGCTCGGTGTTCCAGGGATTCTTGACCGGCCCGTATGCCGAATTCTCATTCGACGAACCCATTGCGAACTCGTCGCAGTTGGTCTTGCCTATCAAAACGGCTCCGGCTTCTTCGAGCCGTTTGACAGCGGTTGCAGTGTATGGCGGCTTGTAGTTGTAGAGTATCCGCGAGCCTGCCGTAGTGCGAACGCCGTTGATAACCATGTTGTCTTTGATCGCGATACAAGCGCCTGCGAGCGGAGGAAGCAGTTCGCCTCGCTCGGCGCTTCGGTCAATGCGCTCGGCCTGCGCGAGCGCCGAGTCTGCCATCACGGTTATGAATGCGTTGAGTTCCGCGCGGGCTTCTATCCGATCGAGAGCCGCGCGACAGACATCGACGGCGCTAAGCTTGCGCCCGGCTATCCGCTCGCGAATCGTGTTGATTGATAATTCCTTGAGTTCCAAATCTCTCTCCATTTCAGTGATGGGTGATGGGTGATGCGTGACTGTCAGGAATTCTGCCTGTTAAAGACATACTGCAAATCGGGTAAATCACGCATCACCCATCACTAAACATCTACCCGCCGATGACTTTCGGGACCTTAAAGTACCCGGCTTCCGCGTCAGGCGCATTAGCGGTGGCAAGCTCCTGGCCGAGGCTCGGCCTGACAATATCATCGCGGCGCGCATGCTCGGTATCGCCACCCGCCGTAGAGCAGTGCGACATCGGTTCGACATCCGTAGTGTCCAGTTCATTCAGTTTATCTATGTATCCGAGAATTGCACTGAGTTGCTGGGTGAACGATTCCATCTCTCCCTCGGTCAACTCGAGCCTCGCAAGCGTGGCTATCTTTTCAACATCATCTTTCGTTATAGACATAAAGTCTCCTGTTCGAACCTGTGATGAACCTGCCAATTATAGGGAGCGCGCCGCGAGCTATCAACCGCCCGAAAGCTAACGCAAGTTCAGGCTGCCGGATTGGTGATGAGAGAGGGGATCGCTTAATTCAGATTCAAGGCTACAGAAAGTTCCTGGCGTTTACGGTCTATTTCATTGAGGCGGAGAACTATGGAAGTGATCTCGCGCTCGGCTTTCATCGTCTCGGCTGAGGGCCTGCCGGGACCGTGTGAGCCGGGCGCGGTTTGAACCGCGTCTTCAAGCTTTTCGAGCGCTTCGCGCAGCTTTGCCTCTTCCGATCCAAGCTGCTCGATACCGGCTCTGATTTCATCTTTGTTCATTCTGAAGACTGGAGCGGGCCGAAGACAGGGCGACCATTTGAATCGGTCGTTCTGCCTCCGGCCCAAAGGCTTGCTACTTGCCGCTTGTGGCGGATTTCGCGTCGCGCAGTTGCTTGACGCGATCATGCGACTGCTTGATTGATCGGAACTGTCTTTCTACGATTGTGAGTATGTTGGTCGGGAGACCGTCTTTGAGCACTTCCTGATAGGTTTCGACCGCCGAATCTTCGCCTCTTTCGACTTCGTTGAGTATCGAATGATCGTCCTTGCCGGTAAGTGTCCCCTTGATATTTATCCACGCGCGATGCGCGGCTCCCGTAGCCGAACCGCTAGTTTCAGGATCGCCGCCCAGGCCGCGCACTTCCTGTTGAAGCTCGCCTGCGAATTGAGCACGTTGTTGACTTGCCTGATTAAAAAATGATTTCAGATCGGGGTTCTCGGCGTTTTCAGATGCTTCTTTGAAGCCTTGCTGCCCGTCACGGCATATCTCTATAAGATCGTTGAGTTTGCTTATTACTTTGTCGTTATCCACTAGTGTTTCCCTCCATTTGTTCGTTTCGAGTTCGGAGGATTAACACTCTCAGTCGTCCAACCGTCAGTCTTAAGTATGCCGACCAAATTCCGGTATGTCAAATTTGGCCCCTTCAAGTGAAAATTCGAATTAGCCACACAGCCACAAAGACGCAGAGAAAAGATCATTAAGAATCTCTGTGGCTCTGTGGCAGATAAAACTTCGACCACACCTGTATCTCTACAGACTACCGCGCGAGCATCTGTCGAGCGCGCCGGACCATATCGACCATCGCCGCGCGAACTTCATCGGTAGTCGTGACGGCTGATTCAAAATCAATCCGTATATGTTTGTGTGTTCCTTCTTTTACGGCCACCATATCAAACCCACGGCTGTCTACGTGTATCATCTCGGCGCGCTCGGCCTCTACACCTGCAAACGCCGCAGCATACGCGATGAGCGCATCGGCGTGATCTTCATTCATATGACTACAGATGCCTGCCGCGTGCGTGGCAACGGGGTCGAGAGCGGCAACAGCAGCCGGGTCTGCCACGTCGCTGCCTTCGAGCCAGTAAATCTCTCCGAATCCGCCGATGTAGCGAATGTGGGAAACCCTGATTTGAAAGAGCGAAAAATCGTGGGCCTCGAAATAAGAAGCCGAGTTTGGAAACGATTCCAGATAGAGGCGGCTGGCCGATTCAAGATACGGCTGGCTTACGGGTACGGCATAACCCATGAGCGTCACGCGAGAGCCGGATTGTGGATCTTTGATCGCAGCCGCGTCCTGGACAAGCAGGCTTGCGCGGGCATCCTGGCGGAGGTTTCTTGTGTGTTCGGCTATATCGCTGATCAAGATGAGCGGCTCCATCGCAAGCGACAGTGCATAAGGGGCTATCGAACCGAAAGGCCACCCCGCAAACTTCTTTGATAACGTGCAAAGCATACCATTGCGCTCCGATTCGAGCAGCGCGCGCACTTCTTCACCTTGTTTAGTAATCTCCATAATTCAGCGATGCGAGATTCCTGATTTGTGAGATTTGCAGGTTCCTGTTGAAAGGCATCTGTCTTTCAGATCACGAATCACGAATCTCGCATCACTTCTCCTTTCTCAATTTCTTCGTTGACGAAAAGGGCGGGGGTAAACGGCTACGCTTGTGTTGCCGTCTTTATCAACCGCCTGAACGCCGAACAGATAGTTATCCTTCGATACGCCTTTGACACTGTATGTGGCTACATTTCCTACAGAGATACTCTTTTGCCAGAAAGGTGCGGTCGTCTCGCGCCACACTATTTTGTAACCTGCAAGATCAGGTTCTTTATTGGCCTCCCAGCTGAGCGTAGTGTCGTTTTCAAGCCTCCTTGTGTCTACCTGAACATCTTCGGGGGAGGCGGGGGCAAGCGCCATACTCGCAAGGGCCGAGGCGTTGATTCGAGCCACCTGCGCTATGTAATCGAAGTCTACGAATTCAGGCAGGTCGCCGTATTGCACTCCATTCTCTTTGCGTACGTTCTGGTGCTGATGTCTGAAATCTTCGTTAGGCTCGGTCATCCGCACCGCCGCATAACCTCGGTCGAGAAAAGGCGAATGATCGCCGCCGCGCAGATAGCGATCACGGCGATAGATGATATTCACAGTCATGTTGGAGACATATTTCTCACCCGTCTCCTTTATGTAGCGGGCAAGCTCTCGGGCCGGGCTGTCGTTTTCTCCGCCGGTCCTGACGAGCGAGCGAAGATCCCCCGACATCTCTTTTACCGGAGGCACGCCTTCGGCAAAGAGCCGGACGTGTGTGTTGTCCCGGCGTCCGTCTTCGGCGTGCGAACTGCCTATGATGTCGTTTGTGATCATACCGGCCACGTTCATGTTTTTTTGTTTTGCTGTTTCGGCCCAGTGCGTCGAGCCGTAGAGCCCCTGTTCCTCGGCTGCGACGGCCATAAAGACCAGGGTGGCGTCGAACTTGTATTTGGACATCACGCGGGCCATCTCCATCACGGCGGCTGTGCCTGATGCGTCATCATTGGCTCCGGGGGCGGCGCTCGTCGTGTCATTGAGTTCGGAAGCCCGCGAATCATAATGCCCGCTGACGACATAAAGTCTGTCCTTCGCTTCCGCCTGCGCTCCCGGGAGCGTTGCGACTACGTTGACGATCTTTGTCGGAGCAGGTATCTGCCCCCCCGCTTCCTGAGTATATTCATCGAACTCGACCTGCAAACGTCCGCCCGATTCTCGACTGTAGCGCTCGAACTCGGACTTGATCCATCGGCGGGCCGCGCCTATTCCGCGAGTGTCGCTTTCGGTCTCTGAGAGCGTGTGGCGGGTGTGAAAGCTTACGAGTTTCTTGATCGTGGCTTCGATGTTTGCCGCCGATATTTCCCGTACTATCTTTTGAATCTCGGAATTGAGCGCGCCACCTGACTGGTCTGGCGAAGCATGCGATTGTGCTCGCTTTTGAGCAGACAAAGCAGCAACTGAAAGCAGCATAGATGAAATCAAGATAAACAGGATTGTCTTTTTCATTTGAGAGCCTCTGAGTTATTTAGCCTTGTAAAGACACGCGGCATGCCCCAGTATCTGATCGCCTTCGCGCAAGGGGGTCGGAGTAGGAACCCACCCCCTTGTCAAGCCGATCCTTTAGCAATTCGTCCGCCTCCGGCGCGTGATCGTAGAGAGCGACCGCCCTGACTGCGCCAAGTCATGTGGCATCGAAATTCAGGAAGAGTTCAGGCGTCAGGCGGAGTACTATATCGTGCGTGAATTCATCCTGAGTGATGACCGTTTGAAGTTCTGCGGGCGGCACCCGGGCAAAGGCCCATTGCATCACCTGCTCGAGCATGCGAAACTGTCGGACTTCGCTCAGTATCTCATCGGCAGACATTTATATCCTTACGTTGAAATCGACACGGCAGAGCCTCTATCTTGCTGCAATTGCGTGAGGTGTTTTTCCCACGTAAAATCGCTGGCCCACCGTATGAGTTTTTGCTGGCCGTTGAGGACAGGTTCGAGACGGAGACAGCCAAAGCCATTAGCACACACGGCGCGCGGAACCACATAGATGGATTCCGTAGGAGGATAAAAGACCGCGAAAAAGTCTACTTCGTTTTCGGCATAAGCCCTGGCTTTATAGGGTAACGCTTCTCTAACTCTCCGATTACCGCGAAAGATAACGCATCCTTTTCTGTACCATCCTGTTTTGACCTGTATCTTTAAAACAGTTGATCCGGTATCCACCAATAGATCGTAAGGGGCGCCGCTGCCAAATGGAATTGAGACGATAAACCCAGCCTTCAAATATGCCTGCAATAGTATTGACTCACTGATATTGCCCTTGTCATAGGTAGTCTCTTTCATGACAGCCTCTCATCCGAATTCAAGCGACAGTCGCGCAAATCGGTTTCGTTGCGCTCTTGTGCCTGGTAAGAGAGCAGTTTGCTAGAGTCCGGCATCTGCAATTTTGACGCAGTGTAAATAGCCTTGAGCCTGAGTATGAGTGGTGCTCCCGGCTGGATTCCAACCAGCGGCCTCGCGCTTAGGAGGCGCGCGCTCTATGCAACTGAGCTACGGGAGCACAGAATGTTAACTTATCAGATAAACTTTCAGCCTGTCCAGGAATTGCTAATCCTCATACCGAAGCAGCGACGAGACCTTGTACCCGGAGAGGCGGTCGCGCCCTTTCAGGAAGTTCAATTCGACGACGAAGGCCAGTCCCGCGACCGTGCCGCCAAGACGTTCCACCAGATCAACGACAGCCTTGGCGGTGCCTCCGGTTGCGAGCAAATCGTCGGCTATCAGCACACGGTTGCCTGCCCCGATTGCGTCGCGGTGTATCTCAAGCGTGTCGGTCCCGTATTCCAGCGCATAAGAGATGGTCTCTGTAGCGGCAGGCAGTTTTTTCGGTTTGCGAACGGGCACGAAACCGGCCCCCAGCCTGTATGCAAGCGCGGGCGCAAAGATAAAGCCTCGCGCTTCTATGCCAATAACGGTGTCTATGGGGCGGTCCACGAATTCGGTCAGCCGATCAATCGTCGTACGCAATCCGTATGGTTCCTTGAGCAGAGTCGTTATGTCGTAAAACTGTATGCCCGGCTTTGGAAAGTCAGGCACAGTTCGAATCATTTTTTTCAGATTATCCACAGATTTCCTCCCCTAAAAATTAAAGATGAATACCCAATCCGGTTGCCGATTGTCAGGCTCAATAAACAACATCGAAATCCTTATAGCGCCCGGTAAGTGGGGCCTCGAACTCATCAACCGAAGTGACGTGCGAATAGGAAGGGCCATGTTCAAGCTCCGCGCGAAAACCTGCTATCGCATCCAGAGAACCTTCGGCGACAGCCTCGACAGAGCCGTCCGGCAGGTTGCGCACCGTGCCTGTCAGGGCAAGGTCTCGCGCGCGGCGAAGGGCGAAGTATCGAAAGCCCACCCCCTGAACTCTGCCCCTGACTATGAAACGTCTGGCCACCATCATAAGCCGTCAAGAAAACATCGCGGGCTGTGATCGAAATAGAGAGTCAGATTGAAACAACCTGTCCCCTCGGTTTCGATCTCTCCCTTATCGGAAGACCCTCGAATTTATCACAGCACGCGACGAGATGTGAAGATCACCGAAGTGATGCGCGATGCGTGGCTCTTAGGTAGCTTGCCTGTAAAAGACAACTTGTGAGCCCGGTTAATCACGCATCGCGTATCGCGCACCAGGAGAGTCTCAGTGAAAGGTGAGTTTCAATCGCCCTCCCCAGAGTCGGGGATGACCGAAATGCGTTCCTTCAAACGGGCTGCCAAAATTATAGACAAACTTTTCGTTGGCTATGTTCTCTATCACAAACTGCGAGCCGACCGTTACCCGTTCATCGCGAAACAGATCAATTCCCGCCGCAAGGTCAAACGCTTTCCACGGCTTTACACGACTGCGCGTGAAATCAACAAGGTCCGAGCCGGGCAGGTTACTAAGTTCTTCGAGCCGTTCGGGTTCGACTTCGAGGGGGACGCCGCTCTCATAGCGCCCTGAAAACGAGGCCCATAATCCTGTCGCGTGATTGTAATAGGTGATGCCGAACGCGCCTACGTTTCGTTGATCGTGATCGGGGATAAAATCGGTTCCCGGTCCGATCTCTACGAAATCATCGGTCAGAAACAGGCCGCCGTTTATCGGGCCTGTTTGCAGAATGCGGGCGTTTGTGTAGCTGAAATATCCCGACCACCCTTTTCGCTCAGGCACATCAACGCGCGCATCAACCCCTCGCGCTTTTCCCCTGGCCACGCTGTTGGGAAAGATTATCGTCGTGTTGAAGAAGGCATTCGGGTCATCGAAATTGCGAAATGATCGCCACCAGTAAGCCATATCCAATCTAAAAATCCCAAGGATGTCTTGCGAGAAACCGACTTCCCAGGCTGATACTTTTTCAGGCCGGATCACGGCTCCGCCTTCCGCCTGCGGGGTGGCGAAAGGTGAAAGGCGGCGAGCCGCTTCCGAATTCGATAACAACAGATTCTCGATTTGCGGCGGCATATAAAGCCGGTTGAATGAAGCGCGTATCGCCGTTTTGATTCTCTCTATATAATACGCGGCCCCGATGCGCGGGCTGAATTGGTAGTCTGCAACAGGGAGACTTGAATGCTCGTAACGCAAACCGGCGTTGATCGTGAAATTCCTGAACGCGGAAAAAGAGTCTTGAACATAGCCGGACAGGTATCCGCCGATTCTGCGATCCTGAAATATAAATGGATTGGCGGGGTCAAACGCCCGGACTGGCTCGCTGACTTCTCGCTCTTCGGCCGCATCCCGGTCAGTAATCGCAAAGGTGAAGAATTCACGAACCGAGGTGCGCGTAGCCTCAAACCCAGCCTTTAAAATATGGCCGTGTGAGAAATGAGACAGACTGGCGATAACCCCTTGACGCGTATGCTCGCGGTCCTGATTTGCAAATATCGGTATGTCAAACTGGCTGCCGGTCAGCCTGGAGCGATAGAACCTGTGGAAACAGGCGAAGTCTCCTACTGTGGCCGCAGACCATACGTGCTGCCAGCTTATAGATTGACTGTTATCTCTAAGCTGTTGCCGCTCGCGCTGCCCTGCCAGTTCCTGCTCTAAATCATTCGGCACACGAAAGTTTGTCCCGTTGACCGAAAGGTTGAAGAGCAGGGTGTCGTTTGTTAAAGGATGCCAGTCGGCTCTCAGGTTGAGTTTGAACGTCCCGCCGCGATTATTGAAGTTGCGAAAGTCTACGGGATCAAGAAAGCGGTCGGAGCGGCTGGCCGAGTTATTTATAAAAAAGCCCAGTTTCCTGTTTATGCTCCCGCCGAGCGAATAAGCGATTTCGCCCGCGTGAAAAGTTCCGCCGCCCAGGCTCACGCCGCCCGCAATCGGCGTGTTGATACCCGATTTTGGTTGAATAATCACAACCGCGCCGCTGCGCCCGCCAAATTCGGCGGGGATATTGCCGGTTATTATCTTCAGAGACTGGATCATCTCCGTATCGAACACGCTCGCCGAAACGGCGTCGAGGCGGTCGACTGTCGGGATGCCGTCAATAACATACAGAATGCCGTCATCAACTCCGCGTATGTGAAGCAGACCGTTATTTTCCGTCATCCACCCCGGCGTGGTTGCAATCAATCGTTGCAGGTCGCGGCTGCCCGTGATGGATGGAACGCGCTCGATTCGGCTGCTGCTTATCGCCGACTCCGTGGTCAACGCGCCCCTTTCAACCAGATCTCTCCCTGCTCCAATGGTGACGGACTCGCTCGCGCCGACAGGCACGAGTGTCACATAAACCGTAACGGGTATGTTTGAGCGAACTGCGACATTCTGTTGCGAGACTTGAAACCCGGATGTCTCTACTCGCAAGATGTAGCGCGCCAGCGGGACGTTATTCAACGTAGCGATGCCATGCTCATCGGTCGAAGAAGGGGTTTGATAACCCGAAACAGGATTGGTAAGCACGATCCTGACATTGGGCAAAACCGCGTCGCTTGAATCCGTGACTATAACCTTTACCGTGCCGATTTGAATCTGCGCCCAGGCGGTAACGGTCAGCCCAAAGATAATAACCAGCCAGAATATCAAGCGGAATGGTTTCGACATACCCGTTCTTTTTATCAGAACAACCGGCAATGAGAAAGTGCTGTGTGCGTGATGCGTGATCCGTGAAAGAAGCTTTTCTGTTAAAAGAGAGAGCTTTCTCGCATCGCGCATCGCGCATTGCCTATCACACATCACGTTTAGCTCGACTATCAATTAGAGTGTAGAGCATCTCGATTGAACCACCGGGTTGATGATTCTATCTTGCTTCAACCGTCGCGTTTTCTAGTTTAACCAGAATCATTCGGCCATCCTTCGAATACAGGACCGTCTGGCTGTCGAGGCTCAACGATGATTGCCCCCGGCCTTTTGGCGTAAATACTATGAGCAACAACTGGCCGCGCGCGCGCACCCCTCCCTGCTCTGGTTGCCGCTCAAGCGTCACAGTCAGCCTTCCGCTTTGTTCTATTATGCGAGGCTCCGTATTTCCTCCCGCACGGAACAATCCGCCGTCGCGCACCCCTTTTACGTCAAATATATTCGGATCATAGTTGAGCGAGATGACGGCAGATGAGATTTCGGCGTCGCCGTTTAGTATTATCGCAACGTAAAAGTCCTGGCCTGTAGTCGCTACGGATGAAGCGACGCGGGCAGATACAACGACGGGAGCAGTTTCACCCGTAACGGTCGAGGTATCATCGTCATCATCATCGTCGTCGTCACCATCAAGCTCTTGTTGTGATCGACTGTGCAATCTGATCTATCGCTTGCCGTCGCCTCCAAAAGCATTGATCGGGATGCTTAACAGGATTGCGACCGCAACCGACATTATCTTTCGACTGTTTGAAGTTTTGTACTGCATGTCTTTTACTCTCGTCATCGGTTGATTTGGGCACTATATGTTCGGCACGGGATTCAGAGCGCACTTATCCCTTACAGATAGCAAACGACTATCGGTGGTTGATTACTGTTGCGCGCAATCAAGAGCGCATGTTGTTCAGATCAGTTCCGCGATCAGGCAAGAGACATCAATGTCTGCTCAAGATACCTGCTCTGCTCCATGCTTCACACAATAGAACGCTCATCAACTGAATATGGTGTCAAAAATTTGTGAAGAGTCTGAGAAGGTTCGTTAAGACCTGTAGAAGTCTGGTATTAAATGGCTCCGCTGCATTGCCCTTTCAAACTCAATCGAATCCGCTCCGAGATTGTAGGCAAGCATTCAATTGAGGTATATTTTCAGCACAATGTTGTCACGAGTCTCATCCAAACAGTTGCTCGCATTAATGCTGCCACTTTGCTTCACGTGGATATTTGTGGCTTGTGTCATATTTTGCTGCGAGCACACCGCCGAAACTCATCATACGCGCCTCGCGTATTCGATAACCTCAGTAACCGGCTATGATTATGACGATTGCTGCCCGATCACACACACACTGAGCAGCCTGATGCCGGAACGTTCGTCCGTAGCTAAACAGATTGACAGCCATTTCTATCAAGCGCCGCCGATGAAGGCCGTCAATCAGCCGGGCGATAACCCGACTGACTATCACTGCACAAGAGCACCCCGTTTATATTCAGACCCCCCTCTCGACCATTTGTGCATTCTGCGCATTTAAATCTCCCGAAACGAGTAACGCCAGATAAACTGCCTGTCTCTCGAATTGAGACATGGCTGGAATTATTCTCTTTTCACTCAGGAGATTATCAAATGAATCGAATGTTTTTAATTGGTTTCTTCATACTTGCCTCGCTCTCTCAGGCGACGGCACGGCAGCCGGATAAACTGACAGGAGAGGTAGTCTGCTGCGAAGATTGCTGGGCGAAAGCGGATCGCAAGACCGTGCCCTACGGCACTCGCGCCGATCTGGAACAGGCGGCGCAGTGCGTCGCAAATGGCGACCCGACTTTACTCGCGGTTGAAAACAGCGAAGGCGGATTTACACTCTATGAACTGCAAACAGACAAATTCAAACGGCCTGAAAAAAACTGGCTCGGTTACGTTGGGAAGCGAATCGAGGTTACAGGCACTCTGGGCAAGAAGAAGGACAGGCACTACATCAAGGTTGATACGCTCGCTGTGCTTCGAGAGCCAATTGCGGCAACCGAACCGGAGGTGAACGTCATCGGCACCGATGCCGAGCTTACGCTCAAAGACCTCTTCGGAGTCGAGCAACACCTGAGCGCCTATCGCGGGCGGATAGTTGTGCTGAACTTCTGGGCTACTTACTGTGTTCCCTGCCGTAAAGAGATGCCTGATCTCGTAACTATTCAAAATCAGTATGCGGCGTTGGGCGTACAGGTAATCGGCGCGGCATCCGACAAATCCGAAGACAAACAAAAAGTAATGCAGTTCATAAAAGAAGCCAAACTCAATTTCCCGATCTGGCTTGGGGCGACGGCCGAAGACATGCAGCGGCTGGGGCTAGGTTCCGCTTTGCCCGGCACTCTCGTCATCGGTCGTGAAGGCAAGATCATTGCGGCCTACAAGGGAGTCATCAAAGTGGCCGATCTGAAAAAGCAGTTAGACGGTTTGCTTGCGGAATCTGAAAAGGAATCGGAGCAACAAATCGTCGCGATGACAAAGAAGTCAGGGAAAGCGTCAAGCGTTCCGAGTTGACCGCTCTGACCGGGAGAGGGCCGCGCCGTGAGCGGGGCTGAAAATGAAGTCCCTGACAGATGGACATTCGGGATAAGGGCGCTTAGCAACCAGATACCGCGAGCCGGTTTGAGAACTACCCTGACCTATCGCCTCCATCCGCGCCTTTCGATAGGTGTGGAGTACAATCCGCGAGCAAGTGATGTAGGACTGCTTGCAAATTTCGTGGCCGTGACCGAAACCGAAAAGAGACCGGCTCTGATCTTTGGCACAAGCTCCGACCGCATCGGCACGCCGAACGGCAGGACCGTCTACGCCACTGTCAGTAAGAATTTGTCTGATGCCGTAAGATTGCCGATCTCGCCTTATGTGGGAATTGCCTATGGCACTTATGAAGATAGATTTCTTCCGATTGCCGGGGTGAATGTGAACTGGACAAACAATCTGTCATCTCTGATTATTTTTGATGGAGTGAAAGTCCACCCGACGCTGAACTATAATTTCAGGGAACGTCACGTATTCACATTCCTGCTGGCGCAGGGCAAAAATCCCGGCGTGAGTTACAGCATCTCATTCTAAAAAGATTCAGACAGGATTGACAGGATTTCTTGATCCTACTTCAGAAATCCTGTCAATCCTGTCTGAGTCTTTGATTTAAAAGCTATCGCTTCAACAGATTCTCGGCAACTGCTCGCCCGCCAGCATGTCTACGATGCGCGTGCCGCCAAAGCCCGTGACCATAGCGACGATGCCTTTAGGTTCGGTCTTGACTTCGCCGATGATGCAGGCGTCGCGGCTGTAACGATTCTGCCGCATCCGCGCCACAATCGCGTCGGCAATATCGCCCGCGACGATGGCGATTAACTTGCCTTCGTTTGCAACGTAGAGCGGATCAAGCCCCAGTATCTCGCACGCGCCCTTTACCTCTTCGCGCACCGGGATGCGGTCTTCGTAAATCTGCACGCAGACTTCCGAGCTAAGAGCGATTTCATTCAGCGTAGTGGCCACGCCGCCGCGCGTAGGGTCGCGCAGACAGTGGATCGCATCGAGACGTTCGGCGCGAGCGGCCTCATCGAGCATATCACTCACCAGGGCGTTTAGCGGCGCGCAGTCGCTTTCGATGTCCGTCTCTAGTTCAAGCTCGCCGCGCGCAATCAGGATGGTAGTGCCGTGGTCGCCAATCGTGCCGCTTAGAATCACCTTGTCGCCGGGGCGCGCGCGCGCCGCAGAAATCGTTGCGGGCGATTCGAGAATGCCTATGCCTGCCGTGTTTATAAACAGCTTGTCGGCGCTGCCTTTCTGCACGACTTTTGTGTCGCCTGTGACGATCTGTATGCCCGCTTCATCACTTGCTTCGCGCATGGACTGGAGTACGCGCTTTAAATCCTCGATGGCAAAACCTTCTTCGAGAATAAAACCGGCAGAGAGATAAAGAGGCCGCGCACCGCTCATCGCCAGATCGTTTACCGTACCGTTGACGGCGAGTTTGCCGATGTCGCCTCCGGGAAAGAAGATCGGGTCAACCACAAATGAATCGGTAGTAAAGGCCAGCCTCGTCCGACGTTGATCGGCGGAAGAATCAGCCGCGCCCGTCGTTTGCGGCACTTCAAAGACCGCCTGGTCTTCGAGCATCTCAAGCAGCGGGTTTCTCAGGTATTCCAGAAACAGACCCTCGACCAGTTCGTGCATAGCCTTGCCGCCGCTGCCGTGCGCAAGCGTGATGTTGGTCTCTCTGATCCGCGCTTTTCTTCGCCTTGCCCGCTCGACTCGTTGAAAGAGCGGCGATGCATTGAATTCGTCAGTCATAGCTTTTCCTGCGACACGGTTTGGCCGCGCATTCAGGGCCGCGCGTTCAGGGCCGCGCATTCAGGGCTGAACGTTCGGCGACTTTCGAGAGTCGCCCGAAGTTGTAATATGCCGCGCACGCGCCTTCCGAAGAGACCATGCACGAACCTATTGGCGTCTCAGGCGTGCAGGCGGTCCCGAATACCTTGCACTCCCAGGGCTTCTTCACGCCTTTCAAAATCTCGCCGCACTGGCAGGCTTTCGGGTCGGCGATCTTCAGACCCGGCACCGCGAATTTCAATTCCGCGTCAAAGGCGGCGTACTTCTTCTGCAACTTCATGCCGCTGTTTGGTATCGAGCCAAGGCCGCGCCATTCGAAATAATCGCGCGGTTCGAAGACATCAAAAATCACTTCCAATGCCTTGATATTACCATCGCGCAAAACGACACGCGAATACTGATTCTCGACTTCGGCGCGGCCTTCGACCACCTGCTTTACGATCATATAGGCCGATTGCAAAATGTCGAGCGGCTCAAAGCCCGACACGACTATCGGCTTGCCGTAATCGGTCGAGACAAATTCGTAACAGCGCGTGCCGATGACCGTGCTGACGTGGCCCGGCCCCAGAAAGCCGTCCAGTTTCAGATCGGGCGAATCGAGCATAGCTTTCAACGCCGGAACTATCATGATGTGGTTGCAAAATACGCTGAAGTTTTCGACCTGCTCTTTTGCCGCCTGCCGGACGGTCATCGCCGTCGAAGGCGCGGTGGTCTCAAATCCGAGCGCCAGAAAGATCACCTGACGGTCGGGATTCTTCTTTGCGATCTTCAAGGCATCGAGCGGCGAATAGACCATGCGCACGTCAGCGCCCGCCGCCTTGGCGTCAAACAGGTTAGTGCTTGAGCCGGGGACCCGCATCATATCGCCGAAGGTGGTAAAAATCACGTCTGGTTGCAGGGCGAGCGAGATCGAGTCATCGGTTCGGCCAAGCGGGATGACGCAGACGGGGCATCCCGGCCCGTGAATCATCTCGATGTTGGGCGGCAGCAGGTCTTCGATGCCGTACTTGAAGATCGTGTGCGTATGGCCGCCGCAGACTTCCATAAGCTTTAGCGGCTCGTCGGTCAGCTGCGCGATCTGATCGGCGAGACGGCGAGCCAGGTCGCTTTGTCTGTATTCGTCTATAAATTTCATTTGAGTCCCTCCATCGTCTCAGCCCTCGACAAGCGAGCGATGCTCTAAATAAGTGTGCACCATGTCCCACATCGTATGATAAAGCGTCACGTGGCTTTCCTGTATCCGGTGGATGCTCGATGTCGGAACCGTCAGGCAGAAATCAAGCCGCCTGGCTGCGTGCAGCTCGACCATCCTGCCACCGTCGCCACCGGCATAACCTATGGTGACGAGCTTCATTTTTCGCGCCGTCTCGAAGGCGTGCATCAGGTTGTCGGAATTGCCGCTGGTCGAAATCCCCAGCAGGATGTCGCCTTCACGCCCGAGCGCGATGACCTGCCGCGAGAAGACATCGGCAAATCCTACGTCGTTTGAGACCGCCGTGACCATCGCCATATCATTGGTCAAGCATATTGCAGGCAGCGCCTTGCGGCCTACCGTGATCGGATGCATAAACTCTACGGCGATGTGCTGCGCGTCGGTGGCCGAGCCGCCGTTGCCGCAAACCAGCAGCTTGCCGCCGCGCTGAAAGCTCTTTGCCATCGCCAGTGACGCTTCGAGAATGGCATCGGCGTTCTCTTGAAAGAAACGTTGTTTGACTTCGACGCTCTCGCGGGCTTTCTCAAGCAACGAGAAGCGCAACTCTTCCTGCAAGTCCTGCGGCTTCTTATCGTCATCGTGCAGGAAGGGGTAAAACGAGCGAGAGAAATCGTCTATAGTTTTTGCCATGACGCCACCCTACTGAATCGAACTCTTGAACTGATCTATCTCGATTTCATACGATCCCAGTTCTTCGAGAAGCCTGAGCGTTTCTACGGCTTCTTTCTCGTCAATTTTGCTCATCGCAAAGCCGACATGTATCAACACGTAATCGCCGATGCGCGCATCATCCTTATCGAGCATGCCGATGTTGATGTTGCGCCGCACGCCGCCGACCTCGACTTTGGCGATGTCATTTTCGGCGTCTACGATCTCGACGATCTTTCCGGGTATTGCAAGACACATTTAATGAATCCTCTCCGCCAGCAGGCGCGCACGGGCGACCGCCGCCTGGCCAAGCGAGATGCCGCCGTCGTTTGGCGGCACGCGATGATGTGTGAAGACCTCAAATCCTTCAGCCGCAAGCATCCGGCAGGTCTGTTCCAGAAGAAACATGTTTTGAAAGACGCCGCCCGACAGGGCGACGCGGTTGAGCCGATATTGGTCTCGCGCTTTGCAGGCGACCGACGAAATCAGCCGGGCGACTCCGAGATGAAACTTTGCCGAAACCGTCGCAGAAGAAGCGCCGTCGAGCAAGTCTGCTACGGCGCGTTGTATCACCGCTTCGGCCTTGATGATGCCGTCTGCAATGTCGAATTCGTAGCCCGAGGTCAAATGCCGATCCGCTATCGCCTCCAGTTCGATTGCGGCCTGTCCTTCAAAGTTGACCTCGTTTCTCAAACCGACGAGACTCGACACGGCATCAAAGAGCCTGCCCATGCTCGATGTCTGCGGGCTGTTGGTGTCGGTCTCCGCCATTCGCCGCAGCGTCGTCCAGACGCGATGGTTCAGATCGCGCACAAACGGCAAATCCAGATTTAGAAACTCGTTGCCCATAGCCCGATTGAGGTAAACGGCTGCCATCCGCCACGGCTCGCGTATTGCGCGAGCGCCGCCGGGCATCGGCACGTAATCGAGATGCGCGATACGCTCGGCACCCGCAAACTCGGCTACGAAAAACTCGCCGCCCCAGAATCGGCCATCAGAGCCGAATCCGAGTCCATCCATCGCAACGCCGATCACCGCGCCATCAATGTCGTTGTCGGCCATGCAGCTTGCGATGTGCGCGTGATGATGCTGCACGCCTATCCTGGTTTCGATATCGTCAAGCGCCAGCGCGTACTTGCTTGAAAGGTATTCGGGGTGCAGATCGTAGGCGATTACTTCCGGGTGGAGATTGAAGAGTTGCTCGAAGTGCGCGATTGCTCGTTCAAATGAGCGGAGCGTTTCGAGGTTTTCAAGATCGCCTATGTGATGACTGATGAAGGCATAATTTTCCCGGGTCAGGCAAAAGGTATTCTTCAACTCCGCGCCGCAGGCGAGTATCTCGCGCTCGAACCTGAATGAGCAGCGGATTGGAGCGGGCGCGTAACCGCGCGAGCGCCGCAAGATCATTGCCCGTCCCTGAAAGACCCGCGCTACCGAATCATCCGAACGCATGTGAATACGCCGGTCGTGCAGGAGCATAGAGTCGGCAATACGCCCGAGGCGCGCTTGAGCGTCGCCGTCTTCATAACAGATTGGCTCGTCCGACAGGTTGCCGCTTGTCATCACAAGCGGGCGGTCGAGACCTTCAAGCAGCAGGTGGTGCAGCGGCGAATAGGGCAGCATGAAACCAAGCGATCTGACGCCGGGCGCGACCTCAAGCGGGATGATTGAATCGCGCTTTCTTTCAAGCAAAACAATCGGGCGGCGGTCGGATGCGAGCAATTCGGCCTCCGGTTCGGATACGAAGCAATGCTCTCTGATCAGATCAATCGAAGCGGCCATCAGAGCGAAGGGCTTATCCTCGCGATATTTTCTCTGCCGCAATCGCTTGACCGCCCGGGCATTCAACGCATCGCAGGCGAGATGAAATCCGCCGATGCCTTTGACGGCGAGCACCTCCCCTTGAATCAACAGAGAGCGCGCCCTGTTGATCGGGTCTTCGCCCTTCTCCTGATCGAACTCAAGTTCACACCCGTTCTTATCGGCAAGAAAGGCGCGCGGGCCGCAGGCGGGGCAGGCGGTCGGTTCTGCATGAAAGCGGCGGTCGAGCGGGTTCTCGTACTCGGCTCGGCAGGCGGCGCACATCACAAATTCCCGCATCGTTGTTTTGTCGCGATCATAAGGCACGCCTTCGATGATAGTGAAGCGCGGGCCGCAGTTCGTGCAGTTGATGAAGGGGTAGCGATAGCGACGATCTGCTGGATCAAACAACTCTTTGAGACAGTCCACGCAAGTCGCCATATCGGCCGATATTGGAACGAATTTCTCGCCGTCGGCGTCGCTCTCTACGATGCGGAAGTCATCATAGTTTGCGGGCACGAGGTTATCACTGCGCTCGACAGATTCGATCACAGACAACGGCGGCGCGCTTGATCTGATCTCGTCAATAAACCGGCCGATGGAGTTCGCTTCGCCTTCGACCTCAATAAGAACCCCTGTGGTGTTATTCAGGACCCGGCCCTTGAGCGCGCATCGCTTCGCCTGTGAAAAAATAAACGGACGAAAACCGACGCCCTGAACTATTCCCCTCACAAGTATTTGAACGCGCGTGTCCATAATTTCAACAGTGAATTTTAGTAATGAGCGGCTCGCTCGCCGAGACCGTCGCCGCTCGATTCCTTGAAGCGCGACTCGATAAATTGCAGAAACGTGTCAAACCCGATGCCGGTCTTTGCCGAGGCTTCAAAGATTTGCATGCCGGGCCGAACCCGTTGGATGTTGCTGTTGGCAGCGACCGAATCGAATTCGACTGCCTGAGCTAAATCCATCTTGGTAATCACGGCGACATCGGCCGTATTGAAGATCGTCGGGTACTTGAGCGGCTTGTCTTCGCCTTCGGTCACCGACATCAGAACCAGCCGGAGATCTTCGCCCAGATCATAGCTCGACGGGCAGACCATATTGCCTACGTTTTCGATAAAGAGTAAATCCAACTCTTCGAGACTCCATCCTTCCAGGGCGCGCTCGACCATCGCGGCTTCAAGATGGCAGACCGTGCCGGTGATGATTTGCCTGACCGGAGCCTTGCTGCGCGCCAGTCGCGCCGCATCATTTTCCGTAGCCAGATCGCCGACCAGCGCGGCTACGCGATAGCGTTCGCCAAGACGACCGAGCATCTTTTCAAGAAACATGGTCTTGCCCGAGCCGGGGCTTGATACAAGACTTATTACATAAACCCCGGCTTCCTGAAATCGCTCGCGCAGAGAGCGAGCGAGCAGATCATTTTGCTTCAGAACTTTTTGTCTGACTTCAACCAGACGCGGCGGTGTGCTCATTGTTGTATCTCCAGGGCAACCACTTCTAGCTCCCTCCCCTGCACGACATCAGGCGTCGGGCTGTCGCAAACCGAGCAGCAGAATCGCTGAATGGAATCAAGCCTCCGCTCTGCCTGACAGGCCGGGCAGTAGACCACCGTCGGGACTTCCTCTATAAGCAACTGCGAACCCTCAAGCGCGGTCCCTTCGCAGGCCAGTTCATAAGAGAAGAGCAACGCATCCTTGACTACGCCTGAAAGCGTTCCGAGTTTGAGGTGAACAGCATTGACCTGAACGCCTCGCTCTCTGGCCTCTTCCTCGGCCATCGACACGATACTCAGAGCAATGGATAACTCGTGCATATTTTCACAGTGGCCAGTGGTCTGTAGTCAGTGGTCAGTTATTGATTGCTGATCTTTAATTATTGCCATCGGACAGTGATCACTGACCACTGACCACCGATCACTGCCGATAAGCGACAATATCAAATGAGAACTTCAATTCGTCTTTGAGCTTGATCGTACCGCCGACGGCGCTGACCGGCTTGATATTGAAATCGCTCTGGCGCAGGGGAAATTCTCCGTTGGCGCGCAAGGTATCTTCTCCGGCGATCACCTGCGAGTCGATCACGCAATCGCGCGTGATGCCGCGCAATGTCAACTTTCCGGTGATACGTGCGCGGTACTGACTCCCCATAACCTTTTCCGCAGAAACCTTCGTACTCTCAAAAACGATCTCGGGATAACGAGCGGCTTCAAGCACATCTTCGCGCGTCTGCCGCTCGATCTCCCGGCGATCTTTGTCGCTTACTTCGTCGGTGACTTCAAGCGAGTCGGCTTTGATCTGCAAACGCAATGAAGCATCTTCGGGATGCTCGGGCGAGAACTGCACCTCACCCGTAAAATCGCGGATGGCTAACGTAGGGTTATGCCCAAAGGCCGACAACATGCCTGTGGCGAAGGTGCGAACGATAAAACGACTTCGCCTGGGGTCCACACGATAGATTACTGCGCCGGTTTCACTAGCGCTCATACGGTCTCACCTGTCATTCCTTCCAGCGCAGCCCGGCAGAGGGCGTAGACTGCGCGAGCCTTTATGCTCAGTTACGCCCTTTCGCTGCGGCAAGAAGTGGCATAGCGGCTCAGGTCAACGTCAATCACATCGACCTGAGCTTCAAATATCGTTCGACATCAGGAACAGCCGCCTGCACCATATCGGTGAGACCCATCTGCCCCATATACTTCTGAATGGATGGATGCGAGATGATCAGGCCAGTGCCGAGAACGACCAGGGCCAATCCTCCGAATAAATACATTGCGCTCTTTCCGTCGTAGGACTCGATATTATCCATGTTGGGTATTCTCCTATTTTCATTAGATCAGCAACCGCATCGCGGATGCTTCTAAGATTTCCGTGATGGACGCCTCGACGAGACAAGACGCCCGTTCAGCAGTTGCCTGCGTTAGTCTGCCCAACCCTTGCTCGTTTCCTCATTCGAGCCGAACGCCGGAGGATCAACCCCGCTACAGATCAGCCCGTATTACATAGTTGTAATCTCGATGTAACGCTTGATGTCTGGAAGGTTCGTTACCAGTCCGTAGGCGAGGACTGCGAGGGTCGCTCCTCCGACTATTTTCCAGACGATGTGATTTGACGATTTTTTGTGATGAAAAAGGTACATGCTGTAATAATCTCCTGTCTTTCGAGAATCACTCACAGCATCCAACCTATGCTTTAACAGTATATCGTATGAGTGACTCGATCAACCAGCTAAAGGTTTATAAAGACCATCCTCTAATCAGGGCCATTCAGTTTCCTGCAACTTCTTAGCCTGCTCAGGGCTCTTAGCGTGAGTGCGAAAAACAGGCTCTCCAAAAGGCGCAGAGTACGCAAAGCTTTTCATAACGATTCAACTCGTCGCTTCCAGACTCTTTTCCCGAAGAATCTCCGAGATGAGCGACTCGATCAGGCGAACCGCTTCGCCGACCGAGGCTTCGACAGGCTCGCTCAGCCCCATGTGCCCCTCCTCCGGGCCAAGCGTCAGGGGCTCGCAGGCGACCAGCAGGATGCGCTTGAACTCGCCGCCCATCGCCTTGACCATCCGAAGCACCTTCATCGGGTCCATGCCGTGCGGCTCGACCGCAGCTTCTTGCGAACCCATCTCCGTCAGTTCGCTCAGGTCAGGCTCAATGGTGTAAAGCGTGCCCGGTTCTCCGCCGCGCGCCGTCGCATCGATAAAGATCGTCACTTCGTACCCGTCAAGCAACGCATAGGCAAGATCGAAGCCGCGTATGCCAAAGTCAACCACGCGCACTTCATCCGGCTGCGCGCGACCGGCTAACTGTCGCGCCACTTCCGAGCCGAAGCCGTCATCACCGAGAAAGATATTGCCGATACCGGCTATGAGGATGCGTGGCTGTGTCATGAGTTTTTCTCTTCGACTTCGCCGGGCAAAAACGGCTCGACCTCTTCGGGCGTAAAGAAGAAGCGATGTCCCGGCTGTCTGAGCAATCCCAGATCACGACCCGGGTCGTCATCCAGGATCACTGCCAGATAGACCTTGTCTTCATAATCCTGTTCGATGGATTCAATCGTTGCAATCTTTCCCACGAGCGCAAGGTCCAAAATATCGCCGCCCGCTCGCGGGCAGAGCCGAACGCGGTCGCCCTGCTTGAGATCAATCCCGCGCACATGGACATGATCCAACTGGGTTCGCTCTTCGAGAAGTTCCCACTCCCATTCGTTCATCGCTCATCCTCTTGCGTGGGGCGAAGGCTGCGCATCGCGCCGTGCATCTTCATCAGTTGCTCGGCTGGAAGCGATTCGGTTCGTTCCAATATAAGCCGGGCGCGCTCGTCCACGCCGCGCATGGCGCGCTTTTCCTCTTCCGTAAGCGTCATGATGCGCAGCGTGAGAATCTCGTCTATCTCTGTTCCATCGAAGAGATCGCCGGGGCTCTCCGGCGCGATCTGCGGATAGTCATAAAGAATGATCGGAGATGAAAGCATCAAATCGCGCTCCCCTTCTTCGCCGACCAGAACCGGCCACGTGCCTGTGTTTTGACAACCCGCCGCCTGCTCGCGCAAAGCCGGGGGCGGGTCGAGCAATGAAACAAACTCGCCCGCGTGAACGCCGAGGATCGTGTGTGTCGAGACAAGCGATTGCATCAACGCTTCATCGCGGTTCTTCGATTCCGCGTCGTCAAAGCCCGTGCGGTTCAGTATTCGCACAGAGACCTTGAACAGGTTATCGCCTATCGACTCGGCTGCGATTTCGAGAGTCCCTTCGATGGCTTCCTGCTTGCGAACGATCACGCCGACTATCCTGTCGCTCGAATCGCGCAAGAGTTCCACCTCGCGCGCTGGCGAAAAAGCAAACTCAAGCCGCCGGGGCTTTCCCGCAAGATCATTCAGGCTGAGACCCGGGACGCTCACATCGCGCTCGACCGCTTCCTCCCAGGTTTGAAAGATCTGGTCTCCGATTTCAAGCATCTCGACCCTGCGATACTCCGGTTCGTCGCCTTCGCTTAGCTCGACTATCGGAGGTGCCACCTCTCCCACTTCGCGCGCCAGCAGATGCAGGCATCGCGCGTGCACATCTATCGTCGTTTGCGGCCCGCCAATCACCAGACACTCTGTCTGCATGCTACAGGCTTCTGTGCCGTGATTTGCGCGGCTATAGCTTTCCGGGCAGACCGCGCCGAAGCTGAAGCGCCGCTGATTCTTTACCGCCGATGGCCGATAGGGGTAGAGGATGTACCCTTCGTAGAGCACGGCGTTTACGAGTCTTTCTACCAGTCTGAGGTTCATCAGTTTACTATCTCCTCAGTGCCGGGCTTCTCAGCGCCGGGCTTCTCCTCGTCAGGAAGAATGCTTTCAAGGGCTTGCTCCCATGTCGGAATGCCCTTTTGCACCTTGTAGCGATAGAGCCGGTCGAATACATCTTTGCGCAAACAGAGCCAGGCATTGTTGGGGTAATAGATATCCATCATCTGCTTCCACACCTGCACAGGCAGGCGGTAGCGCGCCTCTTTGTCCCATGGAATTTGCGCTACCCGCAGCGGGCCCTCGCCGCTTGCATAAAAAACAGTACCGCTGAACAACAGATTGAGCGGCACCTCGCCATCTTCAAGCCCCGCAAAATACTTCGTCGCCGCGACATTGAAATCGAATGTACAGGGCACCTGAAGATCAACCACATCACTGCCGGTGAATGAGGGAACTATGATACTGGTATTGGTCCAGAGCATCGGGCGCAGGGTCTGGCCCCACCGCTCCGATTCACCAAAGAGATCACGCAATCGCTCTTGATCTTCATCCTGGTAGCGACGGCGAGCCGGATCAATCATGATCTGGCACCGCAAGGCAATCGTGTGAATCGGCTCATCCCGATAGCGATTGCTGACGCGCAGTTTGAACGCCAGAAGCGGCGTGACGGCGAAGGGGACCGCTTCGGCCGTTTCCACCTCAAAGCTCAGGTCTGGCATTCGTTTTCTCTCCGACCGGGATTGACCGTTCCTTCAGTCTGTTAAAGAACACAGCGATCTCTTCCCAAACCTTTGCGCCCCCCGACAACCCCCGCCAGTGCGCCCGAATCAATCCCACAAGCTTATAGCATTCATCAACCGGGACGATGTAATACTGAGCGCCCGTGTAACCGCGCGCGCTGCCTACGCGGTTTACCAGTAACGCTTCAACATCCGGCTCCATTTCGTTGAGTACGGGATTTGATTGCGCGATCTCTTCCCACGCATCGAGGCCGAGCAGCGATTCCGTAGGGCCGGCGGGGCTTGGATACAGCGCGACGACGTGTCCGGCAGGCGTGCTGTTGAAGAAGAACGCCAGGTTGATCGGTATCATCAGGCTTTCCCACTGCGCATCGGTCAATTGAAAATCGGTCAGCAGGCGTATCCGCCGGGGGACGCGTCTATATTTCGTCTCCGCCGACCCGCTGAATAAAATGGCGCAGGCGTCACACGCGCAGACCAATTTACGGGCAGTCGGCTCGATCAGGTGCGGATGATCGGCGGCCAGTTGCGCGCTGCATAATTCACACCGTTCGACCGGCGCGCGCGCCCGTACAAACTGGCGGATCGTCGCAAACGAGCTATCTGGCCCTGATGATCGTGTAGAACTCATAATTTTTGCGAATTGCAATAGCGTAGGGTTGTAGGGGCAGCCCGAATTTATATTTTGTGGTTGCCCCAGCGTCGTTTAATTTCCAGGAAAATCTTCGCGTACTTCGCGTACTTTGCGCCTTTGCGAGAAATAGAATGTCGCAAAGGCGCAAAGCCGCAAAGTGGGCAAAGGTTTTTCATAAATTTCTTCGCCTTTTCTAGCGCCCGGATGATGCGACGGCGCGCCCCGTGTTATATCCTGATCTGCCATAATCTTTCCCTCCTATATTCGAGACAACAGGTTGTGGTCCCATGCCGCGACCCCTCTCACAAAGAGGAGAAAAACACTCAATCGATCATCGCTTGCTTGATAATCCGGCCAGTTGTACGAGGCCGGAGGGAAAGGACGGTGCCACTCCGCCTTCGACTTCAAGACCACTTATGTCGGGGGCAGCCGTATAGATCGCCTCTTCGAGACCGGCCCGCAGATTCTGCGCCGACGACCCGCATCCGCCCGCGCTCTGCTCAAGCCGCAACCGCACGACCCCGTCATTGAAACCGAGCACTTCGACCGTAGCTCCGTGAGAGCGCAATTCAGGGCCTAGCCTGTCGAGCACCTGCATCACCCGCGTTTCAAGATCGAGCGGGTGAAGTCCATACAACAGGAGCAGGCTGCCAACCAGATCGTCATCCCCAAGGGTGTCGATGATCCTCTGGCCCGGCTCTCCGGCATCGAAGATGAGATTCATCATGCGCTCCACGCCGGCTCCGTGAAGGTCCATGACGAGTTGAAAAAGCTCCAGGGCGCTGGTTCGCGCTTCCGCGTCAGCAAGATTCTCTATCTTGTGAACCAGCGCCCCGATCTTTTGTATACGTTGTTGAAACTCTTGTTCTTCCATAAAGTAGTGATGCGTGATACGTGATGCGTGATGCGTGATTCAAGCAGGCCGGCGAGATGTCTTTAATCAGCGCCCTGCCTGAAAGTCACGAATCACTCTTCACGCATCACGATTCATTTCTTCTCATTTCCTACCACGCCGAACATCGGCGAATGACGCTCTTCGAGCACCTTGCCGTTGCCCAGATACATGTGCACGCCGCAGGGCAGACAGGGATCAAAGCTGCGAACGGCGCGCATGATGTCTATGCCCTTGAATTTGTCAGGCCCATTCTCTTCGAAGATCGGCGTGTTCTGCACCGCGTCTTCATACGGGCCGGGCGTGCCGTAGATATCACGCGGGTTGGCGTTCCAGGGCGTAGGCGGATATGGATGATAGTTGGCAATCTTGCCGTCGCGGATGACTACGTGATGCGAGAGCACCCCGCGAACCGCTTCGTGGAAACCGCAGCCAATCGCCTCATCCGGCACCTTGAAATCAGACCACGTCTTTGTCCTTCCGGCGTGGAGTTCGGCCATCGCTTTCTCGATGAAATGAAGCGCGGCTGCCGCTGCATAAGCCTGGAAGTATGTCCGCGCGCGGTCGCGTTCGATGGCGTTCGACCATTGCGGAATCTTCCACTCGAACTCGACTTCGGGCAGGGTCGCAGACTTCGGCAGGTATATCTTGACGCTGTGGCCCGTGGCCTTTATGTAGCCGATGTCCACGATCCCGGCAAGCGCAGTCGCCCAGAGCCGCGCAATCGGCCCGCCGCCCGTATCGAGCGCCAGATGATCGCCCGTCCGCTCGTCGAGCCAGCGCGGCGACATGACCCAGGTGTACTTGTCATCGAAGTCGCGCTTTTGCGGTCGAGGAATGGTGGTCTGGTTCCACGGATGCTTCTTGTCTACGGGATTGCCGAGCGGGTCTTCGCGGACAAAGACTTCGGAATTCTCCCAGTCGTCATAGTAGGAACTGCCGAGCAGTATGCGTATGCCGAGGTTGATCTTTACAAGGTCCGTGGTCACAAGCTCGCCGTCTACGACAATGCCCGGCGTGACAAACATGCCTTTACCCCACTCGGACATGTTTTTGTAAGTGTAATCGCATATATCTGGGTCATTCCACGATCCCCAGCAGCCGAGCAGTATTCGCCGCCGTCCCACCTCTTCATAACCCGGCAGCGCCTCGTACATGAAGTCGAAGAGGTCATCGTGCAGCGGCACGACTTTCTTCATGAACTCCACATAGCGCATCAGCCTGACCATGTAATCGGTGAAGAGTTGCACGGTAGGCACGGTGCCGACGCCGCCCGGATAGAGTGTCGAGGGGTGAACGTGGCGGCCTTCCATCAAACAGAACATCTCGCGCGTGTAACGGCTCACTTGCAGGGTCTCGCGATAGAACTCGCCCGTGAACGGGTTTAGCGCCGTCATGATGTCGGAGATCTTCTTGTAACCGTGTTTGTCGGCATTCGGCGCGGAGGTATTCTGAGCCTTGTCCCAGACGCTCGGGTTGGTCTCTTTAATCATCTGCTCGCAGAAATCAACGCCTACCAGATTGTCCTGAAAAATATTGTGATCGAACATATACTCGGCCGCTTCGCCGAGGTTTGTTATCCATTCGCCGAGCGCGGGCGGGCGGACGCCAAAGGCCATGTTCTGCGCATAGGTCGCGCATACCGCGTGATTATCGCCGCAGATGCCGCAGATGCGGCTCGTGATAAAGTGCGCATCACGCGGGTCTTTGCCCTTCATGAAGATGCTGTAGCCGCGAAAGATCGAACTGGTGCTGTAGCATTCCGCGACCTGTTTGTTCTCAAAGTCTATCTTGGTGAAGATTCCGAGGCTGCCGACGATGCGGGTGATCGGGTCCCAATTCATCTCAACCAGGTTCTGCGCCGCAGTCGGAGACTTTGATTTCGGTTTCGTTGAAGCACTCATCTGATTCGCTCCTTTCCTTAGTATGACCTTGGCCGATAACCGGTCGTGAGTTCGGGACGCGTGTGCCGCCATTTGGGTTCTTTGTTCAGGGTCGAGTTTGTGATGCTGCGCAGCGCCGTAATCGCCTTGCCGTAAAGACCTACGGCCGATGAAGAGAGCTTGCCGCCGGGCGGCTCATCCATAAAGGGCATGAACTTGTCGGGGAAGCCGGGCATCGTGCAGCCTATGCATATGCCGCCTACGTTTGGGCAGCCGCCAATGCCGGCCATCCAGCCGCGTTTTGGAACGTTGCAATTGACCACGGGCCCCCAGCATCCGAGCTTCACTATACATTTCGGCGATCCATATTCGGTGGCGAAATCGCCCTGCTCGTAATAGCCCGCGCGGTCACAGCCTTCGTGCACCGTCTTGCCGAACAGCCAGGTGGGCCGCAACTGGTCATCGAGCGGGATCATCGGCGCGAGCCCCGCCGCTTGATAGAGCAGGTAGAGCACGGTCTCCATGAAATTATCCGGCTGCACGGGACAGCCTGGAACATTGATGATCGGCAGCCCGGCCTTCGATTTCCAATCCCATCCCAGATAATCCGCGAGCCCCATGGCACCTGTAGGGTTGCCTGCCATGGCATGGATTCCGCCGTAGGTGGCGCAGGTCCCGCAACCCATCACAGCCAGCGCTTTCGGGGCGAGGCGATCAATCCACTCATTGGTCGTGATAGGCTGTCCGGTCGCGGGGTCTGTGCCCATCGCCGCCCAGTAACCTTCGCTCTTAATCCTCTCGTTTGGAATCGAGCCTTCAACCACCAGTACAAAAGGATCAAGTTCGCCCTTCTCCGCCTTGTACCAATACTGCATGAAATCATCGCCGACTTCGTAGGCAAGTACGGGGTTGTGCAGATGCACCTTTGGCAGTCCCGGTATCGCTCCCAGTACGACTTCTTCGATGCTGGGCTGGGTGGCTGCGGTGATTGACACGGAATCACCATCACAACTGAGTCCTGCCGTTATCCAGACAATATGCACTTCTTTTACCGCGGGCGCGTGTTGGGTTTTTCTCCCGTATGGAACCGTTTCTTGTGCCACGGTAGTCCCTCCTTTCTATCATTATGGATGTCGCCGGTTGATGTTGGTGGGCCCGCGGTTGCTTTCGCAAGAGGGCGCTAGCATCAGCCATGACTCTTGCAACTCGGTGAGCCGGTTTGTCTCGAAGCGCGATTGCCTCGAGCGCGCCGGTCCTTATGATCAACAAATACTGGTACGGCGCAACGGTGAGGTTGCAAATGATCGCTCATAAGAAAAAGCGTCTGATGAAGGGAGTAAGCTCTTGTGATATGCCGTAAATGAATTTTTGATTGGAGCGCCTGTCGCGCCAGTTGTTTGAATGAGCACATGTATATCAGACCAGCTTCATTACCACATGCGTCCATCCAATGTGACACCATCTTAACACCGAGTGATTTCAAGGTCAAATATGAGTCCCAATCCATGCATGTATAAGCGTTGGCTGCGGATAGTCAGCTAGAGACACCCCCCCCAGAGTGTCTCTAGCAGTTTGGAGAAACTAGAGCCGTCGAATACGGGCTGATCATATCGCGCTGCTATCCGACTGTCTATTCGTAAACCTACGTAATTAGAGCGAAACTATTACGTATTTTTCAGGATTGGAGGGAAAATGGAGCCTGAAGGCGCGCGAACGGCGTTCAATTATCCATCGGGATGATGCCGCGTCGCAGGGCATACCGAATGAGGTCGGCATGCGTGTGCAGACCGAGTTTATGCATAAGGTTGGAGCGGTGCGTCTCGGCCGTGCGTGAACTGATGCCAAGCCGCGCGGCAATCTCGGTGCTGGTATGCCCTTCGGCTGACAGTTGCAGCACTTCGCGCTCGCGGGTGGTCAAGGTTTCATACTTGTCGAGCACGACGGCCCTGGCCTTCTCCTGGTACGCCTCGATGGCGCGGTCGGAAAGCGGCGGGCTCAGATAGCGCCGGCCCGCTGCAACCTCGCGTACGGCATGCACGAGATCAGCCGAACTGGAATCCTTGAGGACATAGGCCGATGCGCCGTTGCCCAATGCCTCAAGGACGTATGCCTCGTTGGAATACATTGACAGGACGACGATGTGCGTTTGCGGCGAGAGCTTGTTAAGCTGTCGAGAAACCTCCAGGCCGTTGAGTCCGGGCATCATCACATCAAGCACCAGCACATTCGGCCTTAATTGTTCGACCAGTTGCAGGGCTTCCAGACCGTCGCAGGCCTCGCCTACCACGTTGAAATCCGTCTCCGCCTCAAGCAATGCCCGCAGACCCTGTCGCACGACATTGTGATCGTCGGCAAGCACGATGGTGAGCGTATTCATCGGCTAATCCTCTTTAGCAGTCGGCAAGCTCTCCGCTTCCGACTGCGCGTCAGGCTCGTCGTCTATTCTCAGTTCCGCAGTCAGACTGGTGCCGAATCCGGGTTGCGACTCAATAGTCAGTTGCCCGCCGAGCAGCATGGTGCGTTCGCGCATTCCCGCCACTCCGCTGGTGTCGCTTGCGGCGACAACCGCATCGGAATTGAAGCCGTTTCCATAATCTTCGATCTGCAGGTTGAGCGTTTGATGGTATGCCCAGACTCGCAGTGTGGCCTGATTTACGCCCGCGTGTCGCGCGACATTCGTAAGCGCCTCCTGAGCGATGCGATAGGCCGCGGTCTCGACTTCCGGCGCAAATCTCCGCCCTTCAATGCCGCTATGCTTGAAGATCACCTGAACGCGGGTTTGCGCCGTATAGTGTTCGATATGCCATAGCAATGTCGGCAACAGGCCAAGATCGTCGAGCATGCCCGGGCGCAAATCGAGCGATAGCTTGCGCGCCCGCGCCATCAGGTCGTTGACGAGCATCTGCGCCTGATTGAGGCTCGCGCCCATCTGGTCTGCCGGCAGCCGCGAACACATCTCAAGGCTGAGTTTGAGGCCGGTCAGCACCTGCCCGATTTCGTCGTGCAATTCGCGCGCGATGTTGCGGCGTTCAACCTCCTGAACCTCCATCAGGCGACGAGAGAGTATTTGCAGGCGCTCGGCATATTCGCGCTGCGCCGCTTCGGCGCGCTTGCGCCGGGTGGTGTCGCGCACTACGGCTATCACCTGACGACCGTCTCTGGTCTCTATCGGGCTCAACATGATTTCTACGGGAAACTCGCTGCCGTCCCTGCGCCTGCCGGATAACTCAAGCCCTGCGCCCATGGTGCGAATATGCGGCTCGATATTATAATCGGCGCGGTGCTTTATATGCCCCTGCCTGAAGCGTTCGGGCAACAAGCACTCAATCGGCTGATTGAGCAACTCCATCTGCCTGTACCCAAACATAGCTTCCACCTGCGCGTTTATCCGCGTAATGTGCCCGCTGCTATCTACGAGCACCATAGTATCGGGAGCATACTCAAAGAGGCCGCGCAACATGCCCTCGCTTTTGCGGAGGGCGTCTTCGACGCGGCGGCGCTCGCCGATTTCCACAAGCAACTCTTCGTTCGCTTCCGCCAACTGGGCTGTGCGCATCTGGACGTGATCTTCCAGTTCATCGTGCGCCTGCCGCAACTCGGATTCGGCGCGTTCGCGCTCGGCAATCTCCATTTGCAATTCGCGGTTGGCGGTTTCGAGTTCGGCCGTTCGTTGCCGCACGCGCACTTCCAATTCGTCGTGCGCCTCTTTCAGCGCTGCCTCGGCCTGTTTCAGTTCGGTAATGTCAAACCCGACTCCGTGGATAAACCAGGGACGGCCATCATCGCGCCTCACCATCTTTGCTTCGCAGTGAAACCATACGACGTGCCCGTCGCGGGCGATCACTCGGTAGACGGAGCGCAACGACTCGCCGGTCAAAAACATCTGCGCCGCCTCGTTGCTCCAGCGCGCTTTGTCATCGGGGTGGATATGTCGATACCAGCGCACGGGGTCGTTTAGCCACTCTTCCTGAGAGAAGCCGAGCATCGCTTCGATCTGCGGGCTGACGTAGGCTTCGCCGATGCCTTTATCAAGAAAAGCCATGAAGACAACGGCGGGGATTTGCTCGACGAGAGTTCGATATCGAGCCACGGCATTCGGCAGTTCGGCTGCCTGTATCGTAGCCCGCCTCCGCTTCTCGATGGCTCCGCTTGCCGATGTCTGAATCGGCGAATCAACAGGAAAGAAGACGCTGGCAAGCTCGTTCAGTATGTTCTCCGCATCGGGCAGACTCACCGCTTGAGGCTCTTCAAAGGCCGCCCCCTTACGATTGCCTGCATAGGCGCTGTTAGCTCCACTTTGTGATTGCGTCTTCATCATCTCTTCGATATGACCCGGCTGTCGAACAGGCTTTCGTGAGCAGTCGGATCAGCGTCGCCGCCAATCCGGTTCCTTGTTCAGCGATGCCTGAGTAAACCTGCGCAACGCGTGAATGGCCTTGCCATAGGTCATCACGGCGGCTGATGACAGAAGCGATCCGGGAGGCTGATCCATAAACGGCATGAACTTGTCGGGGAAGCCAGGCATCGTGCAGCCTATGCAGATGCCGCCTACGTTCGGGCAACCTCCGACACCGGCCATCCAGCTCCGTTTGCCTACGTTGCATTGTACGACAGGCCCCCAGCATCCGAGTTTCACAATACACTGACGCCCGCCGTACTCTTCGGCAAATTCGGCCTGCTCGTAATAACCGCCGCGATCACATCCTTCGTGCAGCGTCTGTTCAAAAAGCCATACGGGGCGGAGAGACTCATCGAGCGGGATCATCGGCGCGAGCCCCGCCACTTGATAGAGCAGGTAAAGCAGCGTCTCCATAAAATTGTCGGGAAGCACCGGGCACCCCGGCACACACACAATGGGAATCTCTGCATTCGATTTCCACGCCCAGCCGAGATAATCTGCAAGCCCCATACAACCCGTAGGATTACCCTGCATCGCATGGATGCCGCCATAAGTCGCGCAGGTTCCAGCCGCCACAACGGCCCAGGCTTTTGGGGCCAGCCGGTCTATCCATTCACACGTCAGAATGGGCTGACCCGTCTGTTTGTCTGTGCCAAAGCCCGCCCAGTAGCCTTCCGCTTTGTTCGTTTCATTGGGGATAGAGCCCTCGATTACGAGGATAAACGGATCTATCTCACCGGCTTCGGCGCGATAAAAAAAGTCCATAAACTCATCGCCGTTTTCATAGGCGAGAAAGGGATTGTGCAACTTCACTCTGGGAATTCCCGGTATGGCCCCGAGCACAACATCTTCGATGCTCGGCTGTGTGGCCGCCGTCATTGCTATGGTATCACCGTCGCAACCCAGTCCCGCTGTGATCCAGAGCACATCTATCTCCTTGATAGAGTGATATACTTTGCCGTTGCCCTGAAGGTTATTATTTGCATCCACCGTCTCAGTTCTCCCTGAGTCAAGGAATACTCTACGGTCCGAGTTTAACAGAAAGCCAGAGCCAGAAAGGATTAGACAGGAAAAATCTTGTTAATCCTGTCTAAAAAATTCAACTCTTACCATCCATATGCCCCGAAGGTCACGTCTGCGGTTTATGATTTTCTTCCCCAACCGGGAGGCATCGCTCCACGATCAACCGACCACGTAGACCCGCCGATCCGGCCTGCTTCGCTCTCTTCGTCGCGCTTGCGATAGTAGGCTTCAAGCAAACGGCCTGCGCTCGCGCCTTCATTCAACGCAATACAGGGTCTGACATAAGCGCAAGCACCGCAATTCTCTCTCGAAGGGTTGGGATAAAGTCGCAGGTCCGGGTTTGTCATGTCGAGCGCCTCAAGCGCCAATTGCCTGCCGAAGTTCTTGAGTTCCTTTCGGCTCCTGGGGATTTGCGTGCGCCGGAAGAGTTGATTTCCTTCCTGCTTGATCCTTTGATCCGGCTCGCGATCTGTCTGCACATACATTCGGCGATGCTGAGCGACCGGCTCTGCCTGACCACCGCCTACCGGGCTGTTGACGACTGGGCTGGCGCCCGACATCGTGCCGCCGCTCAGAAAAGCTGACTTGCGCAGTTCGTTGTAGATGGTGCCCGCGATCTTCATTCCAAGAAAGAAGTTCTCCCACGCCCAGCAGTATGAAATGCCTTGCTCATCAAGAAGCAGGTCGTCAAGATCACTCCACTGCTCATCAATGACCTGATGTTTAACCAGCCAGTAAGCATCGTGCCCATCGACGACCAGCAGATGGATTCGCCCTCGATAACGAATGGGCACGCCTTCGCGCCACGCGAGGTCGCGGCCCGGCTGAAATGGATCGGGGATATTTACTTCGAACTGGCTTTCGACCCGAATCGGGGAAAAACTATCCATCGTGGCGGCCCATTCAAAATACCGCCTGAGCATCAATTCGCCAAGTTCGAGATGATCATTCCAATCCCGCTCCTCTTCCTTTGACAACGTCTGCTGTTGCAGGTAGCGGTCTAGCTGCTTTTGCATAGACTTTAGAAAGCCTTCAATCGTCAGAGGCAGAACAATCTCCCGGTTCCATTCCCACATGCCGGGGAAGTAATAGACGGCCAGCGCGTCGCAGATGGCCCGGTTGAAATCAAACACCTCGACGGGCGTGACCGGCTCGTAGTTCTGTCTTGAGTGAGCGCCCAGATCCCAGGCGCGCCGGCAACGTTTGAACGATCTTCGATCCGATGAGTTGATTATGTAGGCCCAGGTCATCGCCCCCATTATACCACGGCCTTTCGGCTCTGATGATGTTACGATCCGCGGCGACAATTCGAAGATGCCGCGATTCAGAAGAGTTGGTTTTGAATCGGTGACCTCAAAGTTTTATGCAACCCGCAGTAAAATATTGTTGGCTGATCGGCCAGAGAACCATATAGAGTGCCTGCTTAAATCAAGCAGAACAAAACGAAATCCCTAACCGGCCCGTCGGTTTTAGCGCAGGCCACTGTTTTTACGAATCAGAGGGCTTGATTCAGGTTTTAGTAATTTGTCGCCTTTTCCATCTCATATATAAACTGATTGATTGACTGAGTGCGCCGGTTGCGATTCGGTTCAAGCGCGTGCATCAACACCTGATCTATTTCGGCTGGAATACGCAACTCAGGATGGCTGCTGCTTAACGGAGCCGGGGGGGCTGTCATCTGAGCGCGCCGAATCGCCTGCTGCATCGGCGTCAACTTTCCTGATTGAAATGGCGGCCTGCCGCACAGCATCTCGTAGACCATCAATCCCAGGCTATATATATCGGAACGCGCATCAATATCAGGCAATCCGGTTGCCTGTTCAGGCGACATATAGGCAGGTGTTCCGATAATGGCCCCCGGGGTAGTTTGATAGTCTGAGTAGCCTCTCAACGAGCGAGCAATGCCGAAATCGACCACCTTTACCAGGTCTGCTCCGTTTGACTTCTTGCAGATCATAACATTCTGCGGTTTGAGATCGCGGTGTACTATGCCTGTCTGATGCGCCGCGTCGAGAGCTTCGCAAATTTGCCGCGTAATATCGACCGTCCGTTGCAGGGGGAGCGGCCGAGATGTCTGCCCCGGTGGTTCGATGATCTCTGCAAGGCTCTTTCCGAGTAAGAACTCCATCGCAAGATAAAACAATTTCTTATCCAACTCGCCATAGTCGTAAATAAGAACTATGTTCGGGTGAGTTATACTTGAGGCCAGCCGCGCCTCTCGCCGGAACATCTGAACGGCATCAGGCAATAGAGCGGTCATTTGAGGCAGTAAGACCTTCACTGCCGAGAGCCGATCCAGATGAACATGACGGGCTTTGTAGACTACGCCCATGCCGCCTTCGCCCAGACGGGCAAAACAACTGTACTGACCAATGACGATAGGCTCCATCTCGTCCGGTTGCTCGTCGCTCTCGCGTGGCTTCTTTACCTCTATAAGCGGTTGCCCGTCAAAACGGCAAAACTTCTTGTTTGGCGGATAGTCCTCTCCGCACTTTGGGCACTGCTTTCTAATCTCCACCGATTGCAGGTCGTAAAAAGACGGGCCTTTCTTTTCCGGTATAGTTTTGACTTCTTCCTTGAGAGCCGTTCCATCATGAACACAGAACCTTGCGCTGACAGGAAACTCAGTCCCGCAGGACGGGCAGCGCTTGATCGATTCTTGAGAAGGGGCTTGTCGAGGTTGAGGAACCCTTACGGTCTCCGCGTCTTCCTGCCCCGCTCGCGCCGAGACGCTTTCGCTGACCATCGTGGGGAAGCGTTGCTCTACCGGCATAGCTTCGGGCGGCGGAGCAGGAAGACGCACCTCGGGATGCGGAGCGGGGAGAGTTGCAGTCGGCTCGGGGTGAACCGCTTGCTCTCGTCCTTCGATTACCGGACGGCTCTTCTGCACAGGCGGTCTTCGGCGGAGCAGAAGCCAGAAGAATACTGCGAGACCACCCATGCCAAGCGCCACAAGAGTCACAAGCAGGACAATAGAGACGCTCCCATTCGGTGAAGCAGGCTCGGCCCCGACATTTGAATTGGACACGCTCCCTGATGGAGCAGGTTCAGGTTCGGTCCCAATATTTGAATTGGACTTGATCCCAATATTCGAATTAGAGCTACTCTGTTGAGGTGGAATAGAGGGGTTGATGCTGGTCGACCGAGACAACAGGAGAACCAGAATGCCTGCGACGGATAATATGGCAACGCCAAAGATTACCACATAGACGGCTTTTCTAAGCGTGCGAGGGGCGGCACTGGCAGTGGCGGGAGAAAAAGCACCCGTCGGCATACTGGGGGCAGGTGCAGATCGAGGCACAGCGGGGCTCGGCGCAGACGCGGGCGCATCTCCCGGTCCTGCGGAGACCATTCCCTCACCTCTGGTTCTGGTCATAGTCATTTGTGAACCGCAGGCAAAACAAAACAGACTATCGGGTTGATTTGTGTAGCCGCACCGTGGGCAGTTGGTTTCTCCGAGCGGTCGGTCTGAAATTAATTGCGTACTACATTTCTTACAGAAAGTATCAGCAGGAGCGTTCTTATACGAACATAGCGGACAAACCCGATATTCGGTTTCTGCATCACTTGCCTGATCAATTTCTACTATTGCACTCATTTGTAGAGGTGTGTTTTTATCTAGCCCGGGGTACTCGCTATCAGATTTCGCGGTGGCGGCCTCAAGATCTTTTCTGAACTCAGCGCAGGATTGCTGTCGGTCGGCCTTCTCTTTTTCAAGAGCGCGAAGTACGACTCTTTGAAGCTTTTCAGGAATATCCGGCTGAAAATCTCGGAGAGGGCGTGGGTTTTCCAGTAACTGTTTGACTACGACCGCTGCCGGGGAAGAGGCTTTGAACGGCGCTCGCCCTGTGAGCATCTCATAGAGAATTGCGCCGATACTATAAACATCTGCCCGAACATCAATTATATCTTTCTGTGCCGTTTCAGGAGAGGCGTAGCCTGTGCCGGACGCTTCCCGCATAGCACTCTCAGGAGAGACATTATCGGCAGCCTCTCTCATTCTTTCATTCCGTGCGTACTGGTCAGCACCACCCTTTGGCGCGACTAAATACAGGCGTTCCTTACCTGTCTCGTCTGTAGAAACAAGAATATCTTGAGGGCAGAGTGAGCCAATGACCTTCCCGCTGTGATGTAATCTTTCCACTGCATCACAGATCAAGATTGCAAGCCACACGGCGCGCTCAGGCTCAAACGGTGCCTGGGTGTTGATGAGACCCGAAAGAGGGGTAGTAGCCGCCGAAGCCTTTTCTGCTTCAGCATCAGAGAGATTTGCAAGCGCGTGGCCATCAATTTCGCAGAATGCAACGGCATCATCATAATCGTTTTTACAGATAGGGCAACGCTTCATTTCGGACCTCGCGAATGAGGAAGAATACAGACGGGAAGACTGATTCTACCATAATTGATGATCATCGCCCGCCCTGCGCCAAGCACATTCTCGGACATATTGGCGATCCAAACAACAACAATAAACGATAGATATGATGAACGCATAGTCTCGATTGGGGAGAGAAAAAAGACATGACCGGAGAAGTGCGGTCACATATAGGTCACATAGAAAAAGCGGAAGCCAGGTCGGCCTCCGCTAAGTGTTTGAAACTGAAAGTCGGGGCGATTGGATTCGAACCAACGACCTCTCGGTCCCGAACCGAGCGCTCTACCAGGCTGAGCCACGCCCCGTTTATGACGAAGAGGTATCATACCTGCCCTCTTCGCCCCTTGTCAAAGTTATTGTTTCGAGCCCCTTATCGCTTTTGATTCCCTCTTATGTCGCGTCATAGCCGACAAACTCTTTCAAATAGGTGTTTCCTTTATATTCCATCTCGGTATGAATGCCTATCTTTGAGGTGTAATAGGCATGCACGGTCCGCGATTTCAATTCTTTGAAAAAGACCTCTTCCGGCGTTTTAGGCTCCCTTTCGTTCTTTGCGATTCTAGTGAGCAAAGCTACGCGCTCATCGGGCGATGAAGCCATAAAAGATTTGCCGTGCATTTCGGCGGAAAGCTTGTCAATGTTTTTCAGCCCCTCCCGCCACTGGGTCTTAGGCCCCGGCTCGAAGGATTCGGCCAGACGCGCGTCGATGTAGGCAGTCACCTCGGCGGCTCGCGCTCCGGGCGAATGCTCATCGGCAGGAATAATCAATTCCGTCAATTCATCTACAAGCTTGAACTCTTCGGGCGTGAAAAACAGAGGCGCTTTTTGTTTGGAAGCGGGCGCTCCCTTCTGTCTGCGCTTTCGCGCAGCCTTTTGAACAGCCGCTTTGGAATCAAGTGCTATCAAAGGAGCGGCTACGACCGCGCCTGCCGTCGCCTTGATCATATCGCGCCTGCTGAAAGAGGGCTCTTTGCGTGAGATTTTTTCTTCCTCAGCCATCACAGATTTCCTTTCTTTAACTGATCGGCAAGATAATCGGTAGACCGCCAGCACAATGCCATTATGGTCCAGGTCGGGTTTTGACACGACGCGCTCACGTGGCTGCTGCCGTCAACAACAAAGAGGTTCTTTACATCGTGAGATTGCTGAAACTGATTCAGAGCGCTCGTCTTCGGATCGCTCCCCATGCGAGAGGTTCCAAGCTCGTGTATGGACCAGCCTTCGGTCAGAATCTCCCGGTCAACGCCAAGAACCTCTATGCCCGATTCTTCAAATATCTCGCGAGCCGTTACGGCCATATCTTCGGCCATCTTCTTTTCATTATCGCCAAACTCGTAGTGAAACCGCAGGACAGGGATGCCCCATCGGTCCTTCACCGTCGGGTCTATGTCCACGTAATTCTCGTATCGCGGGAGCACTTCTCCGAACGCGCCCATGCCGATAAACGCCCCGGCATAGTTGCGAACCGTTTTCTTATAGCCCGACCCGAAACCAGGAGTGTCCATCGCATTGCCCGGAAACATAGTCGTTCCGCTACCGCCTTCAAACCCGTACCCGCGAATGAAATTCGGATGGCGCTCGGAGAGATTGCGGAACCTGGCTACATAAAAGCTGCCCGGCTTGCCGTCATCAAGCGTGCGAGGCTTACCCACAAGGTCTTTGACCAGCCCGTATACGCCCGGTCCCATTATGTGCTCGCAGAAGTTATGCCCTACCTGATTGCTTGAGTTCCCTATCCCGTTCGGGTGCTGATCGGATTTCGACATCAGCATCAACCGCGCCGATTCGAGCGTAGAGGCGGCAAGCACCACAACCTTTGCCTTTGCCTCATAAGTCTGCCCGGTTTCCGAATCCACAAACGAGACGCCGCTCGCCTTTCCCGTCTTTTTATCCACCGTCACTTCGCGGGCGACTGAGTTGGTTCTGAGAGTCAGATTGCCGGTGTCCATAGCCGGGTAAATCAACCCCGTAGGCGAATCGAACGCGGCGTGAATATCGCATCCGCCCGCGCGGCGATTGCACGCTCCGCGCCCGAAACACCGACTGCGGTACTTGTTGTGCTTTAGCCCGTCTGTGGTAACACCCGCCCGGTAAGGCGTAAGCGTTCGCCCCATCTTCTTTAGACCCTGACGCAACATGACCTCGGCATAATTCAGCTTCACCGGTCGCTGAAAGATGCTGTCGGGCAGATGTGGAAGGTTCTCTTTCTGACCTGAAATGCCGAGGTAGAGGTCTACCTTGTCATAGTAAGGCGCGATATCCTTGTAGGATATTGGCCAGTCTTCGCCGTACCCGTCGTGGGTCTTTGCCTTAAAATCCAAATCCGAGAGCCTGAGCGCCAATCGCCCCCAGATGTTGGTCTTGCCGCCGAGACATCGAGCGCGGACCCAGGCGTATTTCGTCCCCGTGTATGGATGATCGCGCTCGTCTACGACTATGTTCTTGCTGTAATCCGATCCGCCCCATCCTTGAACATAAGAAAAGACCTTTTCAAAGGATGTGCCCTGAGCATAGGGCGGATTGCGAATCGTGTATTCGTTTTGACTCAACGCATGATAGCCGGGCGGCATGTTTCCCCGTCGGGGATGATCGTACGGCCACTCGGTGGATTTCAATTCCTTGTCAATGTCGAGTTTCTTTCCGGCTTCAAGCAACAGCACCTTCATGCCGTGCGAAGTCAGGACATGCGCAGCCATCCCGCCTGCCGCGCCTGAGCCT
The DNA here is from genome assembly GCA_963765495.1 of Blastocatellia bacterium. Classification (GTDB taxonomy): domain Bacteria; phylum Acidobacteriota; class Blastocatellia; order UBA7656; family UBA7656; genus CAVXWP01. The sequence goes on along the minus strand of CAVXWP010000007.1, from coordinate 473,434 downwards.
ACGACTATCGCATCGTAGACGGTCTTCAAATCTACTTCCGATTTTGCCTGTTTGCCCAATCGTACAAAGTTCATATTACCCCTCACATTCTGAACGGTTATCGGATTGTCATCGTGAATTATGCATTCGTCGCTAGCGCAAGAGTATTAACTTCCGACCAATGATGTCAATAGCCACTCCCGCCTGTGTGCTGCTTCCAGTAAGACATCTCCCCTTGACAATCTACAGAAAGCTTCTTATCCTTACCTTCTGTAGATAATCTAGGGAAGTTAAAAAGGTAGTTTGTTGTCAGGACATATAGTGTTTGAAGTTAGGAGGAAGGCAATATGAGACGAAGAGAATTTCTAGCGAGCACCACGGCGATGGGGGTAGCGATGGCGGCATGCGGCATCGCTCCATCGGAGGCACAGGAGACAAAGACTGGCGGGGGCAAGGCGGCGTCACTGTCTGCGGGCAAAAGGCTTGTGGCTCCGGCGAAAGGGAAGATACCCGTGGCGTTTGTGATATCGCAGTATGTCACGGTGATTGATTTCACGGGTCCGTGGGAAGTCTTTCAGGATGTTCACGTGGAAGAGCGCGGCCCGACTATGGAAGAGATGATGCCCTTTGAGTTGTTCACCGTATCGGACAAGATTGACACGATAACGGCTTCGGGGGGTCTTAAATTAGTTCCCGACTACACATTTGAGACAGCGCCCGCACCTCGTGTCGTTGTCGTACCCGCTCAGGGCGGGGCAACCCCGGCCACCTACGAATGGCTCCGCAAGACGAGCGCGACTGCCGATATTACCATGTCGGTTTGCACAGGCGCATTCGTCCTTGCCCGCGCCGGATTGCTTTCGGGCAGGGAGGCTACGACTCATCACGATTTTATTGACAACCTCGCAGAGAGGTTCCCTGAAATCAAGGTAAAGCGCGGGCTGAGGTTTGTCGAAGGCGACAAGATATCAACAGCCGGAGGGTTGACCTCAGGAATTGATATGGCGCTGAGAGTGGTCGAGCGATACTTTGGTCGAGCGGTGGCGCAAAATACGGCGGATTATATGGAGTATCAGGGTAAGGGATGGACGCAGGGCGAATAATAAAACCTGTCCAGACTGAAGAAAAATAGACCGCTGGAGACGCGCGTAATATCGGGTTGAGCCGATAAAATTCGCGGGAATCAGCGGTCTGTTTTTTTGATACTTTGAATGAATCAGAGGAGATATCCGGCGCTAACCCCTTAACTGAAAACATTTACAACCGGCAAATTCATAGTAATTGACAAAGCATACGGCTTATGGTTCAATTCCGCAGAATAACGAAGCTCTTTTAGCCCCTAGTTGTCTTTGTCGAGCAATAGCCAGGTCCATTTGAATGATTGCGCCTCGTTGGGTAGGTGTGTCGATCAGATGAGAAGAAAACAATCATATTTCCTGGCAGGCAGACAGGCCCCTCATCGGTAATAAATGCGCACATAAGTGCAAGCAGTGACTGTTTGAGACGAGAGGCGACGCCGGCAGAATGATCTCCGCAATCGGAGATGAAATCTGTTTCAGGCTCGTGGGAACGCGTCAAGTGCTCTAGCAAGGTCCGAGCTTGTGTCGCTTTGTCAAAGAGAGGGGATATTCCCCTGTTCAGGAGGCAAGTATGGAACGCGTTCTGAGATGTTCACTATTCAAATCCTTCGTATTGATCATATGCCTGCTGGGAATCGCCCAGACAGGTTTTTCTATTTCGGTCATCATACCTTCCGACGACGATATGATTATAAGCGCACGCGCCATCGTCACAGGCGGCGTAGTCTCGATGGGCACGGCCTACGACGAAAAGCAGGAGCGCGTTTACACATACGTCACCTTGCGAGTGCAGGACGTGCTCAAGGGCGATATAAAAGAACAGGAGATTGTAATAAAACAAGAAGGAGGCCAGTTCGGAGATCGCGGCGAAATTATTTATGGCTCTCCCGAATTCAACGTAGGCGAGCGAGTGCTGTTATATCTGGAGACATGGCCGGATGGAAGTCTTCGAGTCCATCAATACTTTCTCGGCAAATTCACCATCTTGACAGACCCGGCAACAGGCACGGAAACGGTAGTCCGTTCAAGCGGAGATGACCGTATCATTACGGAGCCACGGTACGTAGGGGGGACTCACAAATCCGGCGATTCGACCGATCAGATGGAGTTTTACGCTTACATGGATATGGTGCGCGCGAGGCTTGCAGCCAACCAGGCGCGTTCCGATCAGTTTCAGGATACTTATTATCGCAATGCCGCGATGTATGCCCGTCCGTTGGAATACGATGTGGAGATGAGCCGTGGCGGCATACTGCCGAGCTTTACTACGATAAGCACGGCAAATCCGCGATGGTTCGAGCCTGACAGCGGACAGCCCGTAACTTTCCTGGTCAATCCGGCTGGCGCGCCCAATGCGACGATCAACGATGACATCACGGCGGCGATGGGCGCGTGGACGCACGTCAACGGGTCACCTCTTCAAGTGGTCATTGGAGGGTCAACCGGGGCCTGCACGCCATCCAGCGGATTGAATACGATGATCTTCAACGGATGCGACGGGCGATGGTCGCCAAGTACAGGTTGCCAAAGCACCCTTGCTCTCGGAGGGTTGAGCTGGACCGGGACTACGATAACGATAAACGGCACAGTCTTTCACAGAGCAACTGCCGGGTTCGTATCATTCAACCCCTATGCCAGTTGCTCTTTCTCGAATCACTGCAACGTCCGAGAGGTCACAACGCACGAGCTTGGGCACGCTCTGGGGATGGGCCATTCGCAGACCAGTCCCCCTACGATGTATGCCATAGCGCATTTCGACGGGCGTTGTGCTTCAATCAAACAAGACGATATGGATGGAATCACCTTCCTTTATCCCGGTACGGGAGGCGGGGGCGGTAATCCTTTATCCATCACCACGACATCGCTTTTAAGCGGGACACCCGGCGTTGCGTATTCACAAACCCTGGTCGCAACGGGAGGCACAACACCATACAGTTGGAGCCTTGCGCCCGGTTCCGGTTCCCTGCCGCCCGGTCTCAGTTTAAGTTCACTCGGAGTCATAAGCGGCACGCCCAATACTGAGGGAACATATAACTTCACAGTGCGGGTCACCGACAACGCGTCTGCAACAGCCGATAAGGCCCTTTCGATTGATGTAGTGGCAGCAGTGCAACCCAATTCACTGTTCCTGTCTCAAACGGTTCCGTCGACTGTTCAGGCGGGGCAGTCGTTTACCGTGACATTGAACTGGTTTAACAGCGGCACAGAGACATGGACCAACGGCGCAGGGTTCAAGGTGTCGTCTCAGAATCCGGCAAATAATATTACCTGGGGAGGCAACACGGTATCACTCTCCGGGTTCACCATAGCGCCGGGGCAACAGCTCAATCTCACCTTCACCGCATTCGCTCCGTCAACGGCGGGCACTTATAATTTCCAGTGGCAGCTATACAAGACCGGGTTAGGCTACTTTGGTCAGGCATCCACCAATGTGGCCATTCAGGTTACGAGCGCAAGCGGCACAAACGGCGCTTCGTTTGTCTCACAGTCGGTATCGTCTTCGATGACGGCCGGGCAGACTTACAGCGTGTCGGTGACGATGCTCAACAGCGGAACGACTACCTGGACGGCGGCAAACAGCTACAAGCTGGGCTCGCAGAATCCGCAGGACAATACCACCTGGGGCTTCAACCGCGTCTCGCTTCCCTCCTCGGTTGCCCCCGGTTCGCAGGTCACTTTCAATTTCACCGTCACCGCTCCGTCATCAGCCGGTACTTACAATTTCCAATGGAAGATGATTCAGGAAGGGACCGCCTACTTCGGCTCGGCAAGCACAAATGTGGCTGTCAGTGTTGTCAGCGGCGGCGGCGGCGGACCTAACAACGCTCAGTATATGTCACAGTCGGTGCCTACTACGATGATGCCGGGACAGAGCTATACCGTGACCGTTACGATGAAGAATACCGGAACCAGTTCCTGGACTTCATCGGGCGGCTACAAGCTAGGCTCGCAAAATCCGCAGGATAACCTTACCTGGAGCCTCAACCGCGTCACTTTACTTAAGAGCGTATCTTCGGGCTCGCAGTCAGCCTTTAGATTCACAGTCAGAGCGCCCGCCACGCCCGGTACTTACAACTTCCAGTGGCAGATGCTTAAGGAAGGCACGGGATACTTTGGAGACCTGTCGCAAACCGTCGCCATTCAGGTAGGCAGCGGCGGTGGCGGCGGTGGTACAAACGGCGCTTCGTTTGTCTCGCAATCCGTGGTGTCTACAATGACAGCCGGACAGACTTACAACGTGTCGGTGACGATGCTCAACAGCGGAACGACTACCTGGACGGCGGCAAACAGCTACAAGCTGGGCTCGCAGAATCCGCAGGACAATACCACCTGGGGCTTCAACCGCGTCTCGCTTCCCTCCTCGGTTGCTCCCGGTTCGCAGGTCACTTTCAATTTCACCGTCACCGCTCCGTCAACCGTAAGCACATACAACTTCCAGTGGCAGATGATTCAGGAAGGGACCGGCTACTTCGGAATGGCAAGCGCAAATGTAGTTGTAGGCGTTATCAGCAGCGGCGGTGGCGGCGGCGGCACAAACGGCGCTTCGTTTGTCTCACAGTCGGTATCGTCTTCGATGACGGCCGGGCAGACTTACAGCGTGTCGGTGACGATGCTCAACAGCGGAACGACTACCTGGACGGCGGCAAACAGCTACAAGCTGGGCTCGCAGAATCCGCAGGACAATACCACCTGGGGCTTCAACCGCGTCTCGCTTCCCTCCTCGGTTGCCCCCGGTTCGCAGGTCACTTTCAATTTCACCGTCACCGCTCCGTCATCAGCCGGTACTTACAACTTCCAGTGGAAGATGATTCAGGAAGGGACCGCCTACTTCGGCTCGGCAAGCACAAATGTAAGTGTCAGTGTTGCCAGCGGCGGTGGCGGCGGCACGCTGACTATAACTACTTCACAGCTTGTCACTGTTCATCGAAACATAGCGTTCAGTCTGACGCTGGCGGCTCAAGGCGGCACATCCCCTTACACCTGGAGCATACTTTCAGGAGTTCTTCCTCCGGGGTTGACGCTAAATAGTTCTACGGGTGTGATCAGCGGAGTTTCGAGTGCGACGGGTAAATATGTGGTCTCAATCAAGGTAACGGATCAGACCGGGGCCACCGCTAACCGGACATTTACCTTTACGATGAGTACGTAGAAGCTCACATTGCAGGCTCCGTTCTTTGAGGTCGGGGCCTGCAATCCAACCAACCCTCTCAGAATGCATGCCGCCTTGCGCTCAACACGCCGCCGTCTCGATAAGTATCTCGCTCGCCGCCGTTCTCATCTTCCGATGACCCCTGATCGGGGCCGTTTCTTGGCCTCAGATCGAGTCGGAATTCACGCTCTTTTCCGCACTCATAACATATCTGGATCATGCGGTCGTCACCCTCGCGCTTGTGCGGGATGCCCCAGTAATGCCTGTGATAAAACCAGTCGCGTATTCCCATTGCTTTCCCTCGCGCAAATCTGTGCTGTCACATTCAAGAATACTCGTTCTTGAACGGTTATGCACATGTCTTAGCTCAAACTGAGCGGGAAGATTTCATCAGAACCCGACACTCCGCATTTCCGTCTCAACATTGAGACAGGTTAGCGAAAATGAGAGGCCATTAATACCCTTTCGAAAAGCGACCTGAAGACAGCGGCACGCTAATTTCTACTAGAATCAATTTGCCGTGAAATTTATGCATAAAATCAAATCGGATGTTTTCGTAAGCCGGATGAGAAAAATCGCCGTCATCACAAATAACGCCGCAGGCTCGGGGATCGGGTCCGGGATTTCGAACAGGATAACGGCCGCTTTCGCCGACCTTGGAACCGAGGCGCTCGTCATCGAAGCGAGAGGCAGGGATTTACGCAAGGCCGTTCGCGCCTTGCTCGCGCAGGGTTATGATACGATCACGGCGGGCGGCGGGGACGGGACGCTGAGCACAGTGGCCTCTGAAATGGCCGGGCGCAGTGAGGCGCTCGGAGTGCTTCCTCTTGGAACGCTCAACCACTTTGCGCGCGATCTTGGTGTGCCGCTCGATCTGGATAAAGCAATCGCGCTCGTTTGTTCGGACCATTCGCGGCGAGTGGACATCGGACAGGTCAACGGACACAGTTTTATAAACAATGCCAGCCTGGGGCTTTACCCGGATCAGCTCCGACTGCGGCAGGTATGGCAGTCTCGTATAGGCAAATGGCCTGCTGTCGTTGTTGCCTCGTTTGCGGTCTTCAGGCGTTTTCCTTATCTGAATATTACGGCTGAATTCAACGGCAACCGTCTAAAGAGACGATGCCCGATGGTGCTGATAAGCAATAACAAATACCGGCTTGAGCCGAGCAACCTGACCGGGCGCGAGCAACTGGATGAGGGCTTGCTGGGTATTTACATGCTCCGGGATGAAGGCCGCGCCGGACTCGTGCAGATTGCGCTTCACTCTCTCGTATTCAAGCCCGAAGAGGCTGACAGCTTTGAGAGTCATTGCGCGACTGAATTAAGAGTGATGATACGAAGCAGACGCGTAAAAGTCGCATTGGATGGCGAGGTGTACAGGCTTTCCACCCCGCTCCGCTTCTCGGTTTTGCCGGGCGGATTGCGCGTAATCGCGCCTGAGAAATGAACCGTGATAGGTGATGCGTAATGCGTGATTTCCGAGCAAATACCTGATTTGCGATATCTATATTAATTTCACGTATCACGCATCCCGCATCGCAAATGATATGAAAAAAATTCTCCATTTTTCCGATATACACTTTGGCGGGCCACAGGCCCCAAATCGCGCCGAAGCATTACTGTCAGAAATAGAGCGGCAAAGACCCGATGTCGTAGCACTGTCGGGCGACCTGACACAGCGCGCGCGGTCCTGGCAATTCCGCCAGGCGCGCGCCTTTCTTGATCGCATAAACCTTCCCCTGATTGTCGTCCCCGGCAATCATGACGTGCCGTTGTGGAACGTCGTCCGTCGATTTGCCTCGCCGCTTGAGAAATACAAACGATGGATAACTGCCGATCTCAACCCGACATATCTTGACGATCAGATAGCCGTTCTCGGTATAGATACTACACGCAGCTTTACAATCAAAGGCGGCGGCGTAGACGGCAACAGCCTCGGTATAATGCGAGCGCGGTTTTGCCCCTTGCCCGAAGCGGTCTGCAAAGTGATCGTCGCGCATCATCCGTTCGCTCAACCGCCGGGCTTTGAACACGAGGAGACCGTGGGCGGGCTTGAGCGGGCGCTCAACCTGTTTGATGAATGCCGGGTCGATATGGTCCTGACCGGCCATCTGCATCAATCCTATATCGTGGATTTGAAGTCCATCTATCCACGCCTGTCACGAAGCCTGCTGCTGGTACAGGCGGGCACAGTCGCTTCCCTTCGAGGCAGAGGCGCGGAAGCCCTTAAAAATTCCTACAACCTGATCGAGGTCTCCGACCGAGAGATAAAGGTGACTGTCTTTATCTATTCAGAAGAGGAAAAACTCTTCCTGCCCGTCTCTACACACACCTCTGAACGCGCTTAAACTCGATAAGCAGGTCCATTCACCCTCGCCGGTCCGCTCCGACATTTGATACACACCATTCAGTTCTTCTGTAGGAAAGCTATACGATTCTCATAGACCTATCTCCGTTTAGGCGAGTATGAAAGGGGCAAAAGGGTCGGTATTGCGAGATAACCGTAAATAGAGAGGATCAAACATCGGGTGGCACGATCATTGCTATTTAACAGGCGTAAGTTATGCGAAAGGGGTTATGCGTTGAGCATCTTTAGGCGTTTGACGCGGGGCAAAATAATTAAGTTCTAGGAATGGAGGGAAACTATGCTTTGGACAATTTTTGTAATTCTTTTGGTGTTGTGGTTGCTCGGGTTGATTGGCCACATCGGGGGCAGCTTGATTCACCTGCTGCTCGTAGTAGCGGCCATCGTGCTGATATTCAACCTTATAGGCGGACGCAGAACCGTGGTTTAATAAGACCAATCAAAGATATTGGTCTAACAAGGACTGCCTTAACAGAAGGCTGATGCGTTGCGGTTCATTTCTGAGCCGTCGCATCGGCCTTTTTTCTATGGCTCAACAGATTTGCCTCAGTTGAGATTTCAGGTATGAGATTTGACAACTCAGATGACCGAGTCTACAAAATAATTCGTCAATCAGCGATCTCGATATTTGCTCTCATAGTAAATACTTGATGTTGGATGCCCGCCACACTTATCATTTCAATTGTCGGAACTGAATATCCTGGCCCCAGGTTCACGCGGTTTGATTTAAGGATGTATGGCGGACAAAAACAGGGAAGAGATAGAGGGAACATTTAAGACGGGCCGCACATTTGAGCCCCGTCTGCCTACGGATGCGCCTGAGAAAATCCGTTTGGATGATTCGGCTGCAATCTGTGAGGCTGAAACCGTGGTCGCCCCCGAGGCACAAACCGAAATCCACGATTCGGGTTTGGATTCCGATCCCACTATAGAACTGTTTGCAGGAGATACGGCTTTCGAACTGCCCTCAAATTACCGCTCAGGCTTAAAAACAGAAGCTTATATAGGTCCTTACAAGCTTGTCAGAGTGATCGGGCAGGGCGGCATGGGAACGGTCTATCTCGCAGTCCGCGACGACGACCAGTATCAAAAGCGTGTAGCGATCAAACTTCTCAAGCGGGGCATGGACACTGACGACATTATAAGGCGTTTCCGTTACGAACGGCAGATACTTGCCTCGCTCGATCATCCGCACATAGCCAGGCTGTTTGACGGAGGCGCTACAGCCGACGGACGGCCCTATTATGTAATGGAGTACATCGAAGGCCGGACGATCACCGAATATTCGCGCTCGAATGACCTGACTATAAACGAGCGGCTGAAGCTCTTTCGCAAGGTCTGCTCCGCCGTGCAGTACGCTCATCAAAACCTCGTGGTCCATCGTGACATAAAGCCAAGCAATATTCTGGTCACAAACGACGGCACTGTTAAGCTGCTAGATTTCGGGATAGCCAAACTGTTAAAGCCGGAGTTGTACTTTCAGACGCTTGCGCCCGAAACCGCCGGGCAGGTAATGACACCTCAATATGCCAGCCCGGAACAGGTCAGAAGCGAGACGATCACTACGGCGAGCGACATCTATTCGCTCGGAGTCCTGCTCTACGAATTGCTGACCGGCCAGCGGCCTTATCGCATCACGAACTACGCGCCGCAGGAGATATACCGGCTCATTTGCGAGCAGGACCCCGATAAGCCGAGCACCGCCGTCACACGCATTGCGCACCCCCCCGGCACCAGCAGCACCAGCCACGACGCGGTCGTAACTACCGACAAAACAAATGCTCCGCATGTGGATAAGCTGCGCCGCCGATTGAGAGGCGATCTCGATAACATAGTCCTGATGGCCATGCGCAAAGAGCCGGAACGGCGCTACAGTTCGGCCGAACAGCTTTCCGAAGACATCGAGCGACATCTGGAAGGCCTGCCCGTCAGAGCGTCGAAAGAGACGGTTCCTTATCTGGCGGCAAAATTCCTCAAGCGTCATAGAGCCGCCGTTGTGGCCGCCGCGCTGATACTTCTGACGCTCGTCGGCGGGATTGCAACCACTACGTGGCAGGCCTACAGAGCCAGGGCCGAGCGAATGAAAGCCGAACGTCGTTTTAACGATGTTCGCAAACTTGCCAACTCCTTCATGTTCGAGATTCACGACGGGATAGAGAAGCTTCCCGGCTCTACAAGCGTGCGGGAACTGCTTGTAAAGAGGGCGCTCGAATATCTCGACAGCCTCGCCGAGGAATCATCAACCGATCCGTCGCTTCAGAGGGAACTGGCAAAGGCTTATCTAAAAGTCGGCGATGTTCAGGGGTATCCGTATGACGCGAATCTCGGCGATATAAGCGGCGCGAGAACGAGTTACGAAAAGGCGCTTGCAATCAACCAGGCGCTGGTAAAAAACGACTCGACAAATCCCGAGCTTCGCAGAGATTTGCTGATAGCCTACGAACGACTGGGCGACCTGCTTTCTGCGACCGGGGATACCGTAGGCGCGCTCGCCAACCATCACAAGTCTATGGAATTGTCGGAGGCGCTTGCCGCAGCCGATCCCGAAAACATACAGGCCCGTCGCACGCTTTTGATCAGCTATCTGAAAAACGGCGAGATGCTCGAAATCACGGGCGCGGGCGCGGAGGCGCTCGCGGTATACCGCAAGGGTGAAACCATAGCCGAATCCCTGTCGAGCACCGATCCGGCCAATGCGCAATTCAGCCGCGATCTGTCGGTCTTTCAAAACAAGATCGGCGGAAGACTCCAGGAAACCGGCGATTTCGCGGGGGCGCTTGAAAATTATCGCAAGGCTTTTGCCATCCGAGACGCGCTTACAAAACAAGACCCTACCAACCGCGAAGCCCGGCGCGATCTGGCCACGAGTTTTGAGAAGATAGCAGACGCGCTATCGGGTACGGGCGATATGACGGGCGCGCTCGATTCTCAACACAAAGCCCTGGCCATTGACGTAGAGCTTGCCGAAGCCGATCCTTCAAACGCCGATGCGCGGCTTGATCTCGCCTACAGCTACGGCAACCTGGCCGACATCTTCGATAAATCGGCCAGACTCAAAGAATCGCTTGAGAATTACAATAAGGCGCTCGGCATTCTTGAAGCCCTTACGACAGAAAACCCCGACAACACGGAAGTGAGCAGCAAGCTCGCCGACACCTTCTCAAAAATGGGTCTCGTACTGGTCAGAGCGAGCGACACCCAGAAGGGGTTTGAGTACATGGGAAGAGCCCGCCAGTCCTTCGAGGCCCTTTCAAATGCCGACCCTTCCAACGCAGAGACTCGCGCGGCGTTGGCCTCCTCTTATGCCACCCTTGGCAAAGGACACGCGAGGCTTGCCACAGAGACAAGGTTTGCAGCAGCCAAACAAATCGAGCACTGGCGCGAGGCCCGCGTCTGGTTTCAAAAGAGCCTGGATGTGCTCACGGCTCTCGGCACGGGTGATAATGAAATAATAGAGATAAAGCGGCAGATCGCCTTATGCGACGCGGCTCTCGCCGATCGGTGAAGAGTGATGCGTGATACGTGATTTACCAGACTTGCAGGTGCTTTTTAACGGGCGACCTATTCGAAAATCACGGATCGCACTTCACGTGTCACGCATTACGCATCACTCTTCACCGATCACTTATCACAAATCTTGATGCTCGGTTTCTGAACGTGCTAGACTCACTTTGATGGTCCGCCTGATTGACCGCTATCTACTCAGGGAGATAGTCCCTTATATATTGCTCGCTCTGTTGCTTTTGACGGCGATTATTTTTGCCCATGATGCCAGCAGATTTTCAGAACTCCTCGTTGTAGCAAGCCGCAACGGGCTGCCTATGGAGGCGCTCTATCGCGTGCTTGCGGCGCTCGTGCCCGGAATACTTGTTTTCACTCTGCCGATCTCGCTTTTGATAGGCATACTTGTGGGGCTTGGCAGGCTTTCAGGCGACAGCGAACTGGTGGTCCTCGGAGCAAGCGGAATAAGCCGGGGGAGGCTGCTCGTGCCTGTCGTGGCGCTGGCAGCCCTTATCGCCTCGCTTATGCTTTATATAACTTTTAACCTGCTGCCCGATTCTATCCACAATCTGAGCGATCTGAAATCAAATCAGGCGCTTATCTTTCAGGGTCTCAACACGCAGATCAAACCGCGAGTCTTTGAGGAAGGGCTTCCAAAAAAAGTGCTCTATATCGAGGATATAGACCGTGCTCAAAACCTCTGGCACAACATCTTTCTGGTGGACCTTGGCGAAGACCCCGCCGATATGAGGATATTTACCGCTACTACGGGATCGCTTCGTCAGGGCGAACGGTCCGAGATGCCTGAGCTTCATCTTGAAATGGGGACCATGCACCAGATAAGCAAAGTCAGACAGATAACTGCTACGGTTCAGGAACAATCTGCATCAGATGCGGATTCGGATGAAGGCGATCAGGAGCAGCAGAAGTCGCCCGATAAAGAGAAGAAGAAGGGCCATAACCAGCAGACTTATACGGCCGGTAATTTCGGGGAGATGACGCTCGGCCTTGAGGTCTCCGAAGAGAAAAAAGATGAAGCGATAAGTCTGGACGAAGACGAGCGCAAGATCGAAGAGATGCCCTGGAGCCAGCTTGTCGCCTACTCCGCGCCCGACGACGAATATCGAGACTGGCTCGCCGAGGTGCATAAGAGGCTTGCGCTTCCGGCTGCCTGTCTGGTCTTTGCACTTCTCGGAGTCGGGTTCGGCATCACAAATGTTCGCACGGGCCGTTCATTCGGATTGCTTTTAGGGCTCGCCATAACGATCATTTATTATCTGCTGGCTCTGAGCGGACAGCACGCCGCCGTAAGCGGCAAGCTGCCCGTGTGGTTTGGGATGTGGCTGGCCAATATAGTGCTTTCAGCCATCGGATTTTTGATACTCTTTATTCAGCGCCGCCCCGGCTCTGATGCCCTGAGCATTCTCACGAGCCTGCGCCACGCGTGGCGTCCGGCAGAAAAGACGACAAGAGAACAGGGCGCGATTACAGATCAGGAAAAGAATCGCGAGGAGACGGTGAACGGATTGCGTCCCGGCTCTACCGGCGCGTTGATGGCTTTGCAGGCGCGCCGCAGGTATCACCTGCCCCAGTTGCTCGACAGGCTTGTGCTTTCCGATCTGGCGCGTTTCTTCTTCTTCATACTCGGCGGCTTTTCGATCCTCTTCATCATCATTACGCTCTTCCAACTGCTCAATTCCATCACTCGAAACAACATCGAGTGGATAGTCGTGGCAAATTATCTGCTGTTTTTAATGCCGATGGTGCTCAATTATATGACGCCGCTTGCGGCGTTAGTTGCGGTAATGATCACATTCGGGATACTTCAAAAGACCAGTCAGGTGATCGCGCTCAAGGCTTCCGGCCAGTCAATCTATCGCATGGCTGCACCGGCCGTTGTTGCTTCCCTGCTGCTTTCGGGGCTTGTCTTTATCAATCAGGATTACATAATGCCGTTTACCAACAGCCGGCAAAACAACCTGCGCCACCTGATTCGAAGCGGGCAAGAGCCGCCACAGACGTTTTATCAAACTACGAATCAGTGGATTTTCGGCTCGGATTCGCGGATATACAACTACGCTTATTTCAACGCGACCAATGACACATTCGCCCGATTGAACGTGCTCGACCTGGCCAAAGACCCGTTCGGAATAAAGAGCCGCCTCTATGCCCGCCGCGCCGTCTGGGACAACGACGCGCAGGTATGGGTGCTTGAGAACGGGTGGGAACGAAAGTTCGAGGGCGAGCGGCTGGTTGCGTATGAGACATTCAAAGAGCGCCGTTTGTCGCTCGGCGAGCGCCCAGAGTATTTCAAGAAGGATGTCCGAGGATCCTCCTCGATGACGCTGCTTGATTTGCGCCGAAGGATTGCGGATTTATCGCGCGCGGGCTTTGACGTGCTCGATCTCAAGATCGCGCTTCAAAGCAAGGTAGCCTTCCCCCTGACCTGCCTGATCATGGTTATCGTAGGTCTTCCCTTCTCTTTTTCGGTAGGCAAGCGCGGCGCGCTCTACGGCGTGACGATAGGCATAGCCATAGGTCTTGCTTACTGGGGGCTTTCAGGGTTGTTCGAGCAGATGGGCCGTTACGAGATGCTGCCGCCTCTGCTTGCCGCCTGGGGGCCGAATATGCTTTTTGGAACGGGAGGGCTCTATTTGTTCTTGACCTCGCGCACCTAGCGGGAGATCATTCTCAAAGGCTAGTCTTCACTCCCCGGCGCAACTGCCTCCCTTCGCTTGCGCGACTACCCGGCCCGGATAATATAGATGAGACCAGTACGAGGAAAAACGCTTGCAGTGATAGCGCTCCTGATAGTCGCGATCTTCGCGTTCGACCGTATGCTGCCCTCGGGCGTCCTGGCATCGGCGCTTTTTGTCGTGCCCATCATGCTCTCGATCAGGCTCGGTTCGGTGCGCGACCTCATCACGGTAACGGTCGTTTGCATCTGTTCGAGCATTCTCGATTACCTGTTGAGCGCCGAGGCGGGCAACCGCCCGCTTATCGGCTCAAATGAATTGATCTCACTTGTGGCTCAGGTGACGACGGCCTCGCTTGTCTTCAATCAGATGAAGGCAAACAGGCGCGAACGCGAGAACCTTGAACGCGCGGAGACCGAGCGGCGGCGACTCGCGCTTGTCCATTCGGTGGCGGCGGCTACTACAAGCATACTCGATCTCGACGAGGTGCTAAATACCGTGGCTGAAAGCCTCGCCTCACTCTTTGCGACCGACGGCGTAGCGATATGGCTGGCCGATGAAAACGGACAAAGCCTCAGACCCGCTTTTTATGACCACAAAGAGTATGCCGCGCTGGTTGAGAATTATCCGAAACTCTCGTGGGAATCGTCCCCGCTATCGCTTGCGGAAGCCGTTCGCAGTCGTTCGATTGTCATAGCTGGTCAGGAGAATCAGACATCGCCCCAATCGCTTGAGAACCTCCGCACAATCGGCGCGGATATGGCCGTAATCGTCCCGCTGTTTGCGCACGACAGGCTTGTGGGAGCCATTTCGCTTACGATGAGCAAACAGCGGCAATTTGGCGCGGACGACAGGGCGCTCATCGAGACCATAGGCAAGCAGGTGGCGACTGCCATCGAAAACGCCCGGCTATTCGGCGACCTCGACAAGCAGCGCGAACGGCTCACGCTGGTAAACGAAATAGTTCAGGCTCTGGCTTCAAGGCTCGATCTCGAAAGCATATACCTGGCCGTTCACGAGCGGTTGAGCGACCTGATTGAGTGCGACGCCTTGCTTATTTCGCTCTATGAGGCTGAGACTGAAACCATAAAATGCGCGTTCGGCTACTCCGACGGCCAGATATATCCGCCCGATTGTTTCGAGCCTATAAGGCTTGGCGCGGGACCGCAGAGCGAGTGCATTCGCACGGCCAGACCGATCATCGTTGACAATATAAGGACGCACAGCCCGGGCACATTTCGTTATGTGGGAGAGAGCGAAGAGAACCCTCTGGCGATACTCTATGTTCCGATGATCGTGCAGGAGCGTGTGATAGGCGTAATTCAGGCGCAAAGCATACGCGAAGGCGCATACACCGACGAAGATGTACCGTTGCTTTCGATCATCGCCAATCAGGCGGCCTCGGCCATACAGAATGCGCGGCTTTACAAAGATGCCGTAGAAGGCCGTCACGCACTCGAACGGGCCAGCCGGATCAAGGATCAGTTCCTTTCCACTCTCTCGCACGAGTTGCGAACGCCGCTGACACCGATCCTCGGCTGGGCACATCTGCTCGGCAAACTTCTCGCCCGACGATCACGCGACCCGCGAGCAGGCAATCCGCGTAATCGAGCGGAACGCAAAGTTTCAGACCCAGCTTGTAAATGATCTGCTCGACATGTCGCGCATCGAATCGGGCAAGCTTGCGCTCTATTTGCAGCTTACGGATTTGAACATGGTCGTCGAGGCTACGATAGAGAACCTCAGAAGCGAGGCGGCAAGCCGGGGCATCGGGATAGAAACTACCCTGAGTTCCGATAAGGTCATGATTTCAGCCGATCCCAAACGGCTACAGCAGATCATAAGCAATCTGCTGATCAACGCAATCAAATTCACCGACGACCAGGGGCGCGTAATCATCTCGACCGATCACACAGACGACACGGCGCGGCTCATCGTAACCGATACCGGGATAGGCATTTCGGTGGACTTTTTGCCGCATATCTTCGAGAGATTCCGTCAGGCCGACAGCTCTACCGGTCGCCGCCACGGCGGACTCGGGCTCGGGCTTTCGATAGTGCATTCGCTTGTAGAGATGCACGGAGGCCGGATAACAGCGGAATCGGAGGGGCCGGGCCGGGGCGCTTCGTTCATAATCGAAATACCGCTTGCCGTGACGGATGATGTCGAAAGCGGCGAAGACCCGCTTGCCGAAGGAGAAGGAGAAGATGCGACCTCGATTGCGGGGCTGCGGCTCCTGATAATAGAAGACGATCTCGACACGATTGAGATGATGCGCGTGTTATGCGAGGAGCAGGGCATGCGAGTGACTGGCGCTTACGGCGCGGAGGAGGCGCTTGAGAAAGCGGTTGCCGAACACCCGGACGTCATAATCTCCGATATATCTATGCCCGGGATTGATGGGTACGAGTTTGCGCGCCGCATCCGCAAGGACTCACGCGCAAAAGAGATACCCCTGATCGCCACAAGCGGCCTGGCATCAGACGAAGACCGCGAACGCGCGGTTGCCGCAGGCTTTGACGCTCACATTCCAAAACCCATTGACCCCGACAGATTGTTCGCCGCAGTCAGAGAGCTTGCAAGAGGGCGGGTCGCCACGCTTGATTGATAAAGAGGTTGACAGGATTAACAGGATTTAGACGGATAAAACGGGATTCTTGCCGAATCCGTCTGAACTCCTGTTAATCATTGTCAACTCTCGCTACGCGTGACGGATATGCGACCCGGCTCGCCCGCCTCAAAACGACCTATTACGCATGCCTCATTCACACCCGCTCGCTTGAGCGACCGGATCATCAAATCGGCTCGATCAGCCGCTACGGCTACAAGCAATCCGCCCGATGTCTGAGCGTCGGCTAAGATCAATTCATCTTCTTTAGTTATGTCCCCTGCATAACTGACCCAATCGGCCAGAAACCTGCGGTTGGCGTGTGTTCCGCCGGGCGCGATGCCCGCTCGCACGTAATCCCACGCAGCAGACAGGGCAGGAACCCGGTCGAGCCAGACGCGCGCGCTCAACGAAGATGCGGCAGTCATATTGCGAAGGTGGCCAAGGAGGCCAAAACCTGTAACATCGGTCACCGCGTGCGCTCCTATCTCGATCACTACTTCGGAAGCCTGCCGGTTGAGCGTCGTCATCACTTCTATCGCCTGAGCGATTGCGCCCTGTGTATCTTCGCCGACTTTCGAAGCGGTAGTTATAATTCCTATGCCTACGGGTTTGGTCAGAATAAGCGCATCGCCCGCGAGCGCGCCCGCGTTTGATAGTATTTTCTGTGGATGAACTGTGCCGACTACCGCCAGCCCGTAAATGGGTTCTTCGGTCTTTATCGTATGGCCGCCGACTATATCAATTCCGGCCTCCGAGGCTTTCGCCGAAGCGCCGCGCAGTATCTCGCCGAGGACTTCGGCGGGAAGCGATGATTCGGGAAAGCCTACGATGTTGAGCGCAGAGATAGGGCGGCCCCCCATGGCATAGATGTCGCTCAAGGCATTTGCGGCGGCGACAGCGCCGAAATCGAAAGGATGATCCACGATGGGCGTGAAGAAATCAGTAGTAAGGACGAGCGCCAGATCATCGCTCAATTTGTAAACTGCGGCATCATCGGCGGTCGCGCTGCCTATGAGCACATTGGGGTCGGTTATCTGAGGCAGTTTTCCAAGAAGCGGCAGCAGGTATCCGGGCGGATGCTTTGCCGCGCAACCGGCGCGCTTGGCCATCTGCGTGAGTCTTATATCGTCAAACTCGGTCATCATTCTCCTCCGTGTTACAGAAAGACTGTATTCACTTTAGCATCGCGGCCAGCGCCGCAAAAGCTCGCTTGTTGCTTTCCCAATAAAGCATCTCAAAGGCGGTCTCGTAATCAACCCAGAGGCAGGTATCGTGCTCCAGAGGGTCTGTCTTAACTTCGCATTTGTCTACTTTGAGCGCGAAGCAGACCTCTTCGTTATGTGTGACGCCGGGCGCATATTTCACGCGCCACTGAGGTGCTATCTCGAAAGTGTTAATCACGCCCAGATCAATCAACTCGTCTTCGCGGGCGCGTATACCCGTCTCTTCTTCGACCTCTCGGATGGCTGTCTGGAGGTGTGTCTCGCCTTCTTCTAGCGAGCCCGTGACGGATTGCCAGAACCCGCCGTGAGCGGCCACGCGCCTGAGCAACAGGAAATCCCGGCTGCCCGAGCTTTCGGCAAAGATCACAACCTGTACTGAGCGCGGCTGTTTATAGGGCATCACTCAATTTTCTTTGATGTGCCCGGGTTAAACAAGTCGTCGGGGTAATCGGTTTTCCTCCCGGCCTATTCCTAATTCTCTTACCTACATTTTGGGAAACTGAATGATTATGGCAGACAGGCAAGAGCGATCATTACAGAAGCGCGGCAACTGTCAATGCGCCCTCACCTTGTGTTAATCTAAAGGGCTGTCAAATAAAATTCATTTTTGCGGAGGCATACCTTGATAGAGAAGATACAAGAAGCGCTGAAAGAGGCGGGCCTTGACGGCTGGCTGTTTTACAGTTTCCGGGGAAGCGATCCGATTGCGGCCAACATCCTGGGTATGGCCGAAGAAGGCCATATGGCTACCCGGCGATGGTTCTATTACATTCCGCAGGCGGGCGAACCTACCAGAATCGTCCATTCCATCGAGCGCGATGTCATAGACCATCTACCCGGCAAGAAATTGATTTATCTGCCCTGGCAACAACTGCACCAGCATCTGCGAAACACAATGACCGAAGACGGGAACAAACCCGCCCCGCGCATTGCGATGCAGTATTCGCCCGAAGCCGCCATACCTTATCTTTCGAGAATTGACGCGGGTACTATCGAACTGATCCGCTCGTTTGGCGTAGAGCCGATCTCATCGGCAGACCTTGTTCAAAAATTCGAATCCGCCTGGAACGATGAGCAACTCGACATGCACGAAGAAGCGGCTCGCGCCCTTTACGCGGTCGTCAGGGATGCCTTTGCTGAGATAGGCCGCCGCATAAAGGCCGGAACTCCTACGCACGAATACGACATTCAGCAATACATGGTCGAGCGATTCAACGAACGCGGACTCATTACGCGCGACCCTCCCATCGTGGCCGTAAACGCCAACAGCGCCTCACCCCACTACGAACCTACAAAAGAGAAGCACTCGCCTATCAACGAAGGAGATTTCGTTTTGATAGATCTGTGGGCAAAGGTAGACCGTCCCGGCGGCGTGTATGCCGACATCACCTGGACATCCTTTGTAGGCTCAACTGTGCCCGACGAAGTAAACAAGGTATTCACGATAGTCAGAGACGCACGCGACGCGGCTACGAATTTCGTCAAAGATGCATTCAGCGAAGGTCGCACCGTTTACGGCTGGCAGGTAGACGATGTTTGCCGCGCTGTAATTCAGGACGCGGGCTATGGTGAATACTTCATACACCGAACCGGTCACAACATCCACACCGAAGTGCACGGCAACGGAGCGAATATTGACAACCTTGAAACGAAAGACGAGCGCGTGTTGATACCGCGAACCTGTTTTTCGATTGAGCCGGGCATCTATCTGGAAGGCCGCTTCGGAGTGCGCAGCGAGATAGATGTTTACGTAGACAAAGGCGAAGCGAGAGTCACGGGCGGCGAACCACAACGCGAAGTGGTGGCCATACTTGCCTGAATAAAGTTTTGAGTTTTGAGTTTTGAGTTTTGAGTTACCTCCGGGCAATTCAAAACTCAAAACTCATAATTCAAAACTCATAATTCAAAACTCATAATTCAAAACTACTCGATGGCTTCGACTACAACCGCCGTGCCGTAGGCAAGCACTTCGGCTACTCCTCCCATAAGTTCCGTCGCATCGTATCGCATACCGATCACAGCGTTTGCTCCCATCTCGCTCGCGTGCTGCACCATGATGTCAAACGCCTCGGCACGTGCGGTCTCGCACAGGCGTGTGAATGCCGTGATGTTGCCGCCCACGATTGTGTGGAGCGCGCCTCCCATCGTGCCAAAGATCGAGCGCGACCGCACGGTTATGCCTCTGACTACGCCAAACGTGCGAACAACTCGATAGCCATCGAGCGCAAAGGCGGTCGTCACCATGTGATGCGGCAGCGTGTAGCGCTGAGATACCGTATAGGGTGTGCTCGGGCTGATGTTTTCTCTGGTTTGTTCAAGGTCGCTGAGCCTGTCTCGCGGCATTTTGGTTCACCTCTCTTTTATCGTATGAGAATTTAGATCGTTGGAAAGATATACGCCGGGGACAAATTCCGCAATCTCGGAGCAACGATTTCTACAGTGGTCGCAGAGGCACGCAGACACAGAGATTTTTATAATCTTTCTCTGCGTCTGTGTACCTCTGTGGCAGCTTTTCTTTCCGAACAAATGGATTGCGAATCCTAAAGTTGCAGCGCGTGTCCTCTAGCCGGTACAATTTCTTTTCCATTTACGTGAGTTAAGGAGCAATCGCGTGTCAAACATCAATCGAAGACCTTCGGTAGCGGTCAACGTAGGCGGCATCAAGACCGGCGGTCCAAATCCCATAGTCGTGCAATCTATGACCAACACCGACACGGTGGACGTGGCCGGTACAGCCTTGCAGATAGAGCAACTGGCGCGCGCCGGGTCTGAACTTGTGCGCATTACCGTCAATACCCGTCAGGCCGCCGAGGCCGTCCCCCATATACACGAACGCCTGGGCGAGCGCGGCATCACGGTTCCTATCATCGGCGATTTTCACTATAACGGCCACATCCTGCTGAAAGAATATCCGGCGTGCGCCCGCGCTCTGGCTAAATATCGAATCAATCCCGGCAATGTAGGCCCCGGTCAACATCACGATAAGAACTTTCAGTCCATGATTGATGTGGCTATCGAAAACGATAAACCCGTTCGCATAGGCGTAAACTGGGGCTCGCTCGATCAGGGGTTACTGACGAGGCTCATGGATGAGAATGCCGCGCGGCCAGACCCTAAAGATGCCCGCGAAGTGATGCGCGAGGCCGTGGTCATGAGCGCGCTCGAATCGGCCGCGCTTGCCGAGCGGATCGGGCTGCCGCACGATTACATAATACTGAGCGCGAAGGTTTCAGAGGTTCAGGACTTGATCGCGATTTATCGTGATCTTGCGGCCCGCTGCGATTACCCTCTGCATCTTGGGTTGACCGAAGCCGGGATGGGCAGCAAAGGCATAGTTGCCTCGACCGCCGCCCTTGCCGTGCTGCTTCAGGAAGGAATCGGCGACACGATTCGCGTGTCACTCACCCCGCGACCTGGCGGCGACCGCACAGAAGAGGTCATCGTCGCGCAACAGATATTACAGACGATGGGTTTGCGGAGCTTTTCACCTCTTGTCACCGCGTGTCCCGGTTGCGGAAGAACGACCAGCACCCTGTTTCAAGAGATGGCCGAAAACATCCAGGTCTACATCCGCGAGCAGATGCCCGTCTGGCGAGAGAAATATACCGGGGTCGAAGAATTGAAGGTCGCCGTGATGGGGTGCGTAGTCAACGGGCCGGGCGAATCCAAGCACGCGCACATCGGCATATCGCTCCCCGGCACGGGCGAGACGCCTCGCGCCCCGGTCTATGTTGACGGACGCATGTTCACTACGCTTCAGGGGGCCGAAATCGTCCCCGAGTTCACACGCATACTCGATGAATACATCGACTCGCACTACGCCGGAAAAGTGAGTGACGCTCGGAAGATTCCGCTCGAAGTCTGATCGAAAACCATGCTCACAGTTATGACGATAGCCGGGCTTGACCCGTCGGCAGGCGCAGGTGTGCTGGCCGACATCAAGACCATCAGCGCGTTTGGCTGCTACGGGGTGGCCGCCGTTACGAGCCTCACTTTTCAAAACACGCAGGGCGTTTTCGGCGCTCATCATCAGACTGGAGAAACGGTCCAGAAACAACTTGAGCCTTTGTTTAATGATTTTTCGGTAGCCGCCGTCAAGACCGGGATGCTGCCCACTACCGACGTGATTGAAAAAGTCGCCGAAGCGATTTCAAGCAGACAATTCGAGCACGTCGTGATTGATCCGGTTGTGAGAAGCACGAGCGGATATGACTTGATTGATGATCGCGCGCTTCGGGCATTGATCGAATATCTTTTTCCGCTCGCCTCAATCGTCACGCCCAATCTCGTTGAAGCCGAGCGCATCACAAACACACGCATAAAAAATCAATCGGCCCTAGAGAAGGCCGCCCGGATGATACTTGATCTCGGCCCGCGCGCGGTCCTCATCAAAGGCGGCGATGAAGAGGGCGAAACGGCATCTGATTTTTTGCTCGACGAAGACGGCTCGGCCGTCTTCACATCGAAAAAAGTTTATTCGACCAGCACGCATGGGACCGGTTGCACCTTATCTTCGGCTCTGGCCTGCCTGCTCGCCTACGGAGGCTCGTTGCGGCAATCTATCCCGGTTGCAAAGCGCTACATAGTCGAAGCAATAACGGCCGCTCCAAATCTCGGTCACGGGCATGGCCCGCTTAATCATTTCCCTCCTGAATTTACGACCGGCAGCGAATAAGCGCCGAGCGTATCAATCATCACCGGCTGAATTTTGTTATGGCGCGGGTCAAATCCGGCTACCCGTAGAACTGGCTATTTGTTATACTCCCTACCTGCTTGAGCAGTTGAAATAAGTTCTCTAAAGAAATAGGTCCCAACAGGTCACTGCTCTGCGTGAGATTCGTAGGGTTGCGCCTTCATGTTGGCAACCCGCAGGCAAAAGATGAGATTATGGGTCTGGCACCGAACCAGTGGAGTGTAGCGGAATTATTAGCCAATTGTTCCAGGCGACCTCCTGATGAAATTGCCTGGAAGGAATTTGTGTATCGCTATCACGCCATAATCAGATCAAGCGTAGCCAAGACATTTCACAAGAAAGCGCGGGAAGAGGCCGACCGCAAACCGCAGTTCCCCGAGGATGCTATAGACGATCTGGTGCAGACGGTCTATTTCAGGTTGATCGAGGACGGCGGTCGCGCCATCGACCGATTCGAAGGCGAGCACGACAATTCGATTTATCAATATCTGGTAACGATATCAGTCAACGTGGTCCGGGATCATTTTCGAGAGATGCGAGCCCAGAAGAGACCCAAAATCAGTTTCTCTCTGGACGAACTATTAGAAAACAGCGGCGATAGCGCTCTGATGAATCAAACCATGAGCGATCTTGAAGGAAATCCTTTGAAGAAGCCGACCGCCCGAATAAGTCTTGACGATATCGAACAGGCTCTGGAAAAGGCTGTCACCGGCAAGAACCGGGACCGGGACCTGACGATCTTCAAACTCAGGTATTATCATGGGATGACCCTGGACGAGATAACAAAAGTCATGGGTCTGGGTCTGTCTCCGATCAGCGTTGGCTCGGTACTGAACCGGATACTGAAAAAGATCAAGCATCTCTTGGAGACGGCAGGCGATTAGCGCCGGATCGGAGTTTGTTCACACCCGTTCAAGACTGCGAGGCGAGTATTTGAGCGGCTCCGCGACCGAGCAATTCCTCAGCGAGGCTGATGCCTATCGCTTCCGCATCACGAGCGGGTCCGCTCATCCGGGAGCGCAGTATTTTCGAGCCGTCCGCGCTTGCCACGAGCCCATCCAGACTGATCAGGCTGCCTTCTATAACGGCGTGCGCGGCAATTGGGACAAGACATCCGCCGCCAAGACCCTTTAGAAATGCGCGCTCCGCAAGGCATGCGAGGCGCGTCTCTGTGTGATCGAGCGCCCGCGTGATCTCACTCACCTCCTCATCGCCTGCGCGTATCTCTATCGCAAGCGCGCCCTGTCCAACGGCAGGAAGCATCAGATCAGGGTTCAATTGCTCGGTGATGCGATGGCCGAGCGATAGTCGTCGCAGCCCGGCCGATGCAAGCACTATGGCCTCGTACTGGCCTGTGTCGAGCTTTCGGAGCCGCGTGTCCACATTCCCTCTAATGGGTTCGAGCAGGAGATCGGGCCTTGCGGCGCGAATCTGCGCCTGACGACGAAGACTGCTGGTCCCGACTACTGCGCCCTGCGGGATTTCTTCAAAGGAATTTATCCCGGCGCGGGCTACCAGCGCATCTCGCGGATCTTCGCGCTCGCAGATAGCGCCTATTTCGAGACCGGCGGGAAGTTCTGTGGGCAAATCCTTCAGGCTGTGAACGGCCATGTCGGTCCGTCCGTCGAGCATCTCGTCTTCGAGTTCTTTAGTGAACAATCCCTTGCCCTGTTCGCCCAGTTTCGGAAGCGACACGTCCAGGACGCGGTCGCCTTTAGTCGAGATGATTTTGATTTCAACATCGACGCCGGGATGGATGCGCTCAAGCTCTCGCCTGACCCAGTTTGTCTGCCACAAAGCGAGTTGACTGCCCCGCGTTCCAATAACTACTTTTCGCTTCACTCTGCTCCTTTCGCGTCAATCAATGTGAATCATTTTCCGTAATTCGTTTAGGACTTCTGAAGAGTCGCCGTTGCGCGCCACATTACGCAGGTGAACGAGTATGGGATGTGAGAGCTTATTTACAAGTGCCGGAATAAGGATATTCTCGATGGCTGTTTCCTGTTCCGTATTGAGCGCGCCCAGTCGCTTGCGGTTTCGCTTGAATTCGGCAATCGCCATCTGCGAGATCAATTCTTTCACTTCAACAACGGTCGGCCCTATTTCAAGCGTTCGCAGGTGCTTTATAAATTGCTGGACCTCGGATTCCACTATGATCTCTGCCGCGCGAGCCTCGCGCTGGCGTTCGCTAAGATTTGCCTTTACCACGGATTGAAGATCGTCTATGTCGAAAAGAAAGCAGTTTTCGAGGCTCGCAATTGCCGGGTCAACATTTCGCGGCACAGAGATGTCTATGAAAAGCAGAGGCCCTCGTTTGCGCCCCTTGATGGCACGCTTGGTTTCCGCCTGATGAATGACATAACCAGACGCGCCGGTCGAGCAGATAACTATATCGGCCGAGGGGAGAACATCGTAAAAGGCTTCGAAGTTTATTGCGCCGCCGCCGAATTCGGACGCCATCTCTTCGGCACGTTTGGCGGTTCGGTTTGTGACTATGAGTTTGCCCGCGCCCGCTTCCATCAAATTGCGCGCGGCAAGTTCGCCCATATCACCCGCCCCCACAAGCAGTATAGTATTATCCGACAAATCGCCGCGCACCTTTTGCGCCAGTTCAACGGCCACAGAGCTTATCGAAACCGGCCTCTGAGATATTCCCGTCTCGGTCCGTATCCGTTTGGCTACCGAGATGGCTTTGTGCATCAACTGGCTGAGCACGCGCCCGACCGTCCCGGCATCGACCGCCTGCTGATATGCCTCTTTGAACTGTCCAAGTATTTGCGATTCGCCGACTACCATCGAATCGAGGCTCGAGGCTACGCGAAAGACATGTTTGATGGCCTCCATATCAGTGTGGCGGTACAGATGTCTATCGAGTGCGCTTGCCGACAGGCGGTGAAAATCGTAAAGAAACCCGGTCAGGCGACCGAGGCCCTTGTCTGCACCCGAGGGGGCGCAGGCAACCAGCTCGACCCGGTTACAGGTAGAGACTATCAACCCTTCATCGACTTCCGAATGATCTACAAGACTTGAGAGCGCCTCGCGAATGATGGCGGGGTTGAAAGCCAATCGCTCGCGCACTTCAAGTGGCGCAGTCTTGTGGCTCAAACCTATGAGTACAATATTCATCAAGCAAATTTCCGGGGCCAGGTTCAGCCAAAAGCGTGCAACGTCCCCAGATAACGCACTCCCAGCAGGCTACAGATTACGATCATAAAACTGACTATTGAAGCCATAGCCGTCGCTCGTCCGCTCCAACCGGCATTCATTCTGGATTGAATAAGCAGCAAATAGATGACCCACGTGACGACGGAGAAAATTTCTATTGGCTCGCCGTGCCAGTAGACTCCATCGCGGGCGCGTTGCCAGCCTATGCCGGCGGCGATCCCAAGCGTCAGCATAAGAAAGCCTACGGCCATGGATTTGAAGATTATGGATTCGCAGGTTTCAAGCGAGGGCAAACGGTAAAATATCGTCCCGAAGCGTTTGAGTTTCAACTCGCGTTCCTGAATTATGTACATCACCCCCGCGCCGAATGCTATGAAGAAGGCGGCATAAGCGATCAGGATTAATCCCGCGTGCAGAGGAAAGAGAAAGCCCTGAAGCGGGTTATGTATGCCTTCGGGCTGACCGACATTTCCGGGTGAGATTGCCGCTATCGTGGCCAGCACCAGGACTATCGGAAAGATAAATGCCTTTAGCGCGTTGGCATGAAACCATCGCTGGGCTATCAGGTAAGATACGACCAGGCTCCAGGAGAGAAAGGCAAACATCTCCTGAGTACCTACCAGAGGGCACCTGCCTGTCTGAATACCTTCAAGCAATAGCCAGGCAGTGTGCGCTCCGAAGGCAATGCTCAGCGCCACAAGCGCCGGAATCCGCATCACTGGACGATTTGTTGTAAGGGCCAGAATGGACTGCGCCACGCAAATGGCGTAGCCTATGACAATCACTATCCACAATATATCCATAGGGCCGACTCCATAACAGGTTCAGCAAAGGTAATTCTACTAGCGGGTCGGCCCTATGGCAATTGCCAGGTTAAAACGAATCAAGCTTGCGCAAGGCATCAGGATCAAGCAAGGTGATTCTCTTTCGTCCGATTGAGATCAACTTGTCCTGCTTCAACTCCGCAAGAGCATTTGTTACCGTCTCCCGGTAAACACCCAACTCGTCAGCCATATCCTGGTGAGTGACTCCAACGACTTGCTTATCCTTATTGGCATATCTGGAAAGCAAGGAAGCAACCCTGGCCGTAACGGGTTGAAATGCAGCGCGTTCGCGTTGCTTTTCGGCTTCGACCAGTCTCGGGCCGACTTTTTCAAGCACGTTCAGAGCTATCGAAGGCGATGCCGAGATAACCTTTTCCAGATCGGCGGCGCTCAGGCGAGCGACCTCCGATTTTTCTGCGGCTTCGGCTTGAGCACCAAGCATGCTCTGTCCGAGTATGGCCATCTCGCCAAAAATGGCTCCGGGTTCAAGCCTGGTTACAGAGAACCGATGGCCGAGTTTCGAAGGGCGAACGATGTTGACCGACCCGCTCCTGACGACGTATATGACAGATTCCGAGCGACCATTTGGATAAATGGTTTCACCCGATTTGAACGTGCGCTTCGTCAGATGCTCTTCGACCATCGCTCTGATTTTGGGGCTTTCGGTTTCCAGCAGGTCGCTCAGTTTGAGGTAGCCAACCTTGGAAGCGAGACTCATTGCGGCCAGCGAGCGAATCTTTTCGCTCGGGCCTTTGGTTCTACGCTTCTTCTTTGCTTTCTGGACCGCTGATTCTTTTGCTGCGGATGAATCCGCGCTTCGTTTTCTTGACACATTAGAGACCAATTCGATCACCTCTTTCGCCTGGGGATACATAATCACATTTAATGAATCCGCGCTGCCGGTTGCTAGATTTGTGCGGCAAGTTCCCAGCAGTCGATTCAAATGAATGTAGAGAGTTGTGGTTGGCAGTCTCGAGTAGCTTCTTCGTTAAGTGGCGATCATTCTGATCTTTATTGAAGCGATGGAGATACTACCGGCGACACGTAATCCCTCTACGGTATCGAACCGGTAATCCTTCAAACCAATACTACTATGATACACAATACGCGTCATTAATGGCAAAGGAAAAGAAAACCACAGTTGCTTGAGATGAGAGAGCGAAGTATGAATTTATCCCGAGTGTGGCAATGTGGGACGAGCAGACTTGCGATAGAGGATGAAAAGCCCAAGACAGAAAGATGCCGTCAATATCGAGGGGAGATAAAAGAGCCAGCGATTGCCAAGGTGGCTCATGGCCAGACCGGAGACGGCAGGGCCGAGAAGGCTTCCAAGGCCGAAGGCTAGCGAGAAGAATGAAGTGGCCGCCCCGAGTCGCTCCCTGGCTACCTGCCCGCCGATCATCGAAAGCCCTATGGGATAAAGGCTCCCAGCCAGAGCACCCATAAGCGACCCGGTCACGAGGAATGGCAGCCAGGATGTGTGAAATGATACGAGGGCGAAATCACCTGACAGCAAGAGCGTGCATACAAGAAGTGTATTGCGTTTGCCGTAACGGTCGGCAGCCTTTCCTATGGGAACCTGGCTCACCAGCGTTCCCACTATTACGGCGGTGATGATCGTGCCCATTCGGGTTTCATCTATGTTGATCGCCTTTAGATAAAGCGGAACGAGAGTCACAATCGAAGACATCAGATAGCCATATAGCGCACCCGCCGATACGGGCAAAATAATTTTAGAGAGAAGACCCGCCGCCCCGACCTGCGCGTGTTCTTTCGTAGGGGCAGTGTGCGGGATAAAGCCAGAGGCGAGCAGCGCCGCAGTCAGGCTAAATGCGAAACAGGCGACAAAAGGGATGTAAGGATGAAATTGAAATAGAAGCGCGCCCGCAAGAGGTCCGGCCGCCCATCCCAGGCCGACCGATAATGCATAGTAACTCATTCGGCGCGCGCGCTCATCGTGCGAGCTCAACTGGCTGATCATCGTCTCGGTCCCGACCGAGATAGCCGCCCCTCCCACTCCTTCTATCGCCCTTACAACAAAAAAAAGCCATACATTCTGTATAAAGGCGAACATAAGTATCGCAAGCCCGTAAACTATCAGGCCTCCAATCAGAATCGGCTTGGGTCCTATGAGATCGGTCGTCTTTCCTATAGGGAAAGATGCCAGGGTAAAGAAGGCGAACATCGTTGTGCCGACGAGCCCGACAATAAAGCTGTCGGCTCCGTGCTCGGAAAGAACTATAGCGATTAGAGGCGCGACCAGACCCACGCCGAGATAACTGATTGCAACACTGATATAGATGGCCAAAAAAGCCTTCTTTTGATTCAATCCGCCTCCGAAACCAAAACCGAAAAGCTATCATCATTCGGGATGGAGCCGCAACAAATGCAGGCGATCTGCCGGAGTTCAGGCGTGATGATGAATTCGCGGCGAGCAAGAGACTGCGAGCAAGAGACTGCGAGCAAAAAATCAGGCGGCCCGGCAGGCCGCCTATAAATTCCGCTCACAAAATCAAGGTAGGATTACTGGTTGGCGTAAAACTCGCGCATCTGATCAACAAACTTGTTGTACTCGCGGCTGCCTATGAATTTTTCGGGCAGCACGGTAGAGAGATATTTCAAATATGCGTCTTCGGAAAGCGGCCTGCCGTCTGCCGTCAGCAGATTGCCCCGCGTGTCAAACGGCTGAAAGACATACTCTTCCATTCCACGCTTGCGGAAGAATTTCAGATCCGGCAAAAAGAGCACTTCCTCGGGCTTGATGCCGCGATTCGACTCGCCGCTCTTCTCGATCTCGTCCAGACAATCGTGCGCATCCTGCCGAGAGATGCCCGCGATGCGCTGCTGGACCATCGCTACGTTGACGTTACGAATCACCCTGCGGACCTCTTCGAAATACTCGCCCTGTGCCGTTCCGTTGGTCTTATCCTTAAAGCCGAAGGTCATAGCAGTCTCGCCGCCGTGTTCGTTGCCGAACATCTCAAGCCCGCGCGGAACCCAGAGATTGAGCGCCCGTTGTATATCTTCTACGCTGTAATCGCCTTCGCCCCGCGCCGCCATCTCTCCGATGTCCTTTAGCAGGGACCGCCCGCTTCCAAGGTGGAATGACTCTTCCTGAAGCATGGGCCCATGCTGCGAGCCATCGGCGCGTAGCTGAAGACCTGCTGCATCTCAAGCTGATATTTGCCCACGAGATCTATGACCGTGGCGTATGTGACATTATCCAAAAAGTCGTTGAAATCAATATTAAAAGCGTCGAGCACATGGCTGCCCAGCTCCATCGAGAGCAACTCTTCGATGGTCATCTTTGCAACGTCTCCGAGGCCGGGCTTCTTCCAGGTCGGGTCCTGATCGAGAACCCAGAACATCTGATACGCGTGGCGCAACTCTTCGGCCATGATGCGCAACACGGCAAATTTACCCTTGTCGCTTATGGCCCGGTCCAGCGTAAGCCTGTGTTGCTGGATGGAACCCAGTTCGGTGGACGCCTGGGCGCGAATTATGTCGCGAGCGCTGAAGAAGGTATTCCCTACCATCTCTTTGGCGCGCTCAAACCGCTTGCGTCCCGCATACTGGCCTAACTGAATGACATCGCTATCCACGGTCCCTATCTTGGAGACAAGCTGGAAAGGAGGCTGGCCCTTGAAATAGTCATCCCAGTGCTTTTCCAGTATCGCCAGCTCGGGGAAATTCTTCTCCTGCCAATCCACAATCGCATCGTGATATTTCTTCGTGATAGTTGTCGTAACGTAACTGGCTGCCATCTGATCCTCCAAACAGGTCTTATTCTCGTTCCATTGCTATACTTACATTTTATCGAACGCTCGTTCGAATTGTCAAATCAAAAGCGAGAGTTTAGGGATTGAAAATAGATTGGATTTCGACCGGGTCATTGCTCAGGCTCAGGGCAAGGATCAGTTTTATGCGGGCTTTCGGACCGTTCAGAAAATCCGCGAGAATAACGCCGAGGTTTTGAAGTTGTTTGCCGCCGCCCGCGTAACCATAGCTCGGATAGACACGGCCTCTGAGGCAACGGGAGACGAGGACTACGGGAATCCCGTTTGAGATAGCTCTTTCAATTCCGGGTACGCAATCGGGGGGCACGTTACCGCGGCCAAGCGCTTCGATCACCAACCCGCGCGCGCCCGCATCAATACAGCAATCAATCAACGTGGAGTCGATTCCGGCCGCCGTCTTCATAAGCCATACGGGTTCGGCTATTTCGGTGGTGAAAAGATGCCTGCGCTCAGAAGGGGCGCGGCGGATCAGGACTTCGCCGCGATCAACTACGCCGAGCGGGCCGAAATCAACGCTTTGAAACGAATCGAACGATTCCGTGTGAGTCTTGGTCGCTTCACTGGCGGCCAGCACCGTCTCGTTCATCATCACGAGCACGCCAAGACCCCGGGCCGGATCCGACGCCGCGACCCGTGTGGCTGAAAGCAGATTCGAAGGACCATCCCATCCTGCCTCGGAGCTATTACGCATTGCCCCGACAAATACGATTGGTTTAGGGTTGTCCACGGTGAGGTCCAGCAGGTAGGCCGTCTCTTCGAGCGTATCTGTCCCATGAGTGACCACTGCTCCATCAACATCGGCGCGGTCGAGCGCCTGGCTCACCTGAAATGACAGATCCATCATCAAACGCGGCGTCATGTGAGGTCCGGGCAGTCGCCCAAAATCAACTATCTCAACCTCGGCAACTTCATCGAGCCCGGCTACATTGTCAATTATCTCTCTACCCGAAAGCGCGGGCACCGCCGCGCCGATTTCGGGATCGTATTTCATTGAAATAGTCCCGCCCGTGAAGAAGACAGCTAT
This sequence comes from Blastocatellia bacterium, assembly GCA_963765495.1. Classification (GTDB taxonomy): domain Bacteria; phylum Acidobacteriota; class Blastocatellia; order UBA7656; family UBA7656; genus CAVXWP01. The sequence goes on along the minus strand of CAVXWP010000007.1, from coordinate 442,324 downwards.
GCGTTTTTTCATCTTCGATCCAGTGACAGGATTAACGGGATTTAAATGGATTAGACAAGATTCACTTTTAATCTTGTTCAATCCAATCTAATCCTGTTAATCCTGTCCACGAATTTTCTCAGCCGCGCGTTGAATGGCTTCATCCAGTTTGTCGGCATCGGGCCCGCCGCCCTGTGCCAGATTCGGTCTGCCTCCGCCGCGTCCGCCAAGAGTCAGACACGCCTCCGCGAGCAATGCGCCCATGTTTTCAGAGAGCGTCTCAGATCGGGCAAAAACCAGCCGCCCGGTTCCCGCATCCTTCGATCCAAGCAGCGCGATGGCCGGCTCTTTTGCAACTATTTTTGCTGCCAGCACGCGAAGATCTTCCGCTTCCCGCCCGTCGAATACGGCTCGAACGAGTTTGAAGCCACCCGAGGATTGAGTCTCGTCGAGCATCTCGGACGCCTCGGCCCGCATTGCAAGCTCAAGCAAATCACGTATCCGCTTCTTCAGAGACTTGTTTTCTTGAAGGGCTTTTGCCGCAAGGACAGGCGCGGCATCTCTTTCAGCGCTGAACAACTGCGCGACAGAGACTGCCGTGCTATTTGCTCTGCGATAATCGGCGAGCACCCGCCCGCCACAAACGAATTCCACCCGGGTCATCCGTTTGGCCCGCTCGAAGGATTTGATCGCAATCAAACCGACCTGCCCTGCCCTTTTCGCGTGTGTGCCGCCGCACGGAGACCAGTCATAATCTTCCACCTCGATGACTCTGATAGTTCCCCGAACGGCGCTATCTTTTCGGAGAGGAAGCTTCTGAGCATCTTCCTCTCCAACCAGGTGAACGCGAATGGGGCGGTCATCGAAAATGACTGTGTTGGCTACCTGTTCGGCGGCGCGCATGTGCTCGTCTGTGGGCGCATCCAATTCGATGTCAATCGTAGAAGTCTCCGCCCCCAGATGAAATGATCGAGTTTCGGCATTGCACGCCTTGATGAACGCCTGAGAAAGTATGTGCTGTCCGGTGTGTTGTTGCATGTGATCGAGACGACGATTGTAATCGATGCGCCCCTCAACCTGATGACCTATCTTTAGCCCACCTGTCTGTTCAGTCGTATGAAAGATGATGCCTTCATCGTTTTCAATCACGTCGCTCACTATCACGTCATTGAGACTGCCCGTATCGTGAGGCTGACCGCCGCCGGTCGGATAGAATGCTGTTCGGTTGAGCGCGATCATCTCGCCACTATCCGAGGGCCTGACATCAACAACCGTAGCGGAAAATTTAAGCAGGTCAGAGTCGGTGAAGTACAGTTTTTCGGTCTGTTGCATACTCATCTCCAGGTCTTGCCCGTCGGCAGGCGATCAAAATCAGCGATTCAACTCGCCGGGCAAAGCGGATTGCTGGTTGTGTTCAACCTCTTTGACATTGCGCTTCCCTTTCTGTTTCCTGCCTACGAGAGGGGGATTCGCTTTGAACAGTTCCATCTGCTTGAGCGCGGGTATTTCCCCGGTGGGCGGATTGGCGTTCAACCCGTCAAGTGCTACCTTTGCCGCCTTCATCGCCTCGCCCCAGGACTGGAATGCATTTTCGAAAGTTTCAAGCGCGTGCTCAGAATGCATCTCGACATCGGTTTTCGTAGGCAAACGGCCAAGCAGACGCACAAGCCTTTGCAACTCGATTTCAAGCCCTCGCCTTGAAACCCGATTGCGCCTTGCCCTCACTGACTTACGCTGCCACTCGGGTCCTTCATCACTCATCTTGCGTTCGGCCACTTTTAGATACCCTTCATCCTGTTCGATTGCGATAAAGCGGCGAGCGAGCCTCCGGGCGACAAAGGCCGTAGTGCCGGTGCCTGCAAAGGCATCGAGCACGAGATCGCCCGGATTTGTAGACAACCTGATTATTCGATCTATGAGAAGTTCGGGCGTTTCGCAAGGATGTACCTTTTGTGCGAGCGGCGCGCGTCGAGGCCGTCTGACTCGATGAATATCGTGCCAGATGTCGGTCAGTTCGCCGCGCCAGACGTGGCCCGAATCGCGCCGTTTTCTGATGCAGCGCCTGCGCCTGCACACATCGGGACGATCCGGCGGAAAGACCGCTTCATCGAAAGGTTCCCACCCATTCTCCATAGAGCAGTAGTTGAATCGAGCCGCCCGTTCGCCTTTCGTGAAATAGAGCAGCGCATAGTGAGCGGGCATCAGCACGCCTTTTGGTTCGGGCAAGGAGTTCCACACGATCCAGTTCTGAAGAAAAAGTCTACCCGATCTTATTAGAAAATCAGAGAGCCAGATAGACCACTTCGGCAGGTTCAATATAAAGAGCGCGCCACCGGGTTTTAGCACTCGCTCGTATTCGACAAGCCACCGCTTGCACCATCCCAGATATTCGTTTGTATCCCGGTCATCCGAATAGCCGTTATAGGTCTTTGTCAGGTTGAAAGGCGGATCGGCAAATGCAAGGTCTACGGTTTCCGAAGGCACGCGCCTGAGCACATCAAGACATGGGGCCTTGTGCAACCGATCCAATAAATCTTCAGGCACGTTGCGAACCTGCGTCTTTGTCTTCGCAGACCTTCTCCATTTGAGCGGATCGAATGAAGAGATTACAACCCTCTCTTCGTCGCGTCTGGTCGCAAGTGTTTGTGAAATTCCCGGCACAAGCAGGAGCAGGCTCCTGCGGTCCCGGCCAGCCGAAAGTTGAAGTATGCGGTCAAATACTTCGACGGGGATTCGATCCCGGCTGTCAACGACCAGATCCATCCACACATCTGAAAGGGCCACACCCATCGGGTGCATCAGGTGCGATTTCCCACCCCAATCTTTCAGGGTTTCTCCGCAATGTCGGCATCGGGCGTGGTCCAGGCGAACCCGGTTCAACTCAGCGCCGGGCCTCGCAAGCAACAGCACCCCCGTGTGCTCGGGCCGGAGCCCTCCTTCATTCTGCCCGGTCATCGTTCGCACCGCGATCCAGTAACGGAAAGCCAATTCGTTCGATAGCGCGGTCGCGTATCGCGCCAGATGACAGGGGAGGCCATACACAAACATCAGCCCGTTTGGGGAAAGAGCGCGAGCCGCCCGATAAAGCAAATGCAAATTATGCTCGATCAGACGACTCGAATCATCCGGTTTCAAATTTTGCGGGCGATACCTGTCACCCTCATCATAAGAGGGCGCGGCAACGCATACGGAGAAACCCTCTTCGGCTCCCGCCCGATCCCTTATCGTGAGGCTGTTCGTATCGAGTGAGTCAATGATTGTAGTATCAAGGCCGGCGCGCTCGGCCAGGTAGATTAGTTGTTCGGTATTGAGCATATTCCTTTAAAGGGGCCAGGGGCCAGCTTCGCAGGGGCCAGGGGCCGGGGGTCAGGGGCCGGGTGATAAGAGAAAAGCGACAGACGATAAGAAACCAGACCTGATAGAATCACTAGCCCCTGGCCCCCGACCCCTGGCCCCCATTAAACTGCTTGCAGTTCCTCGTGGGGCGCCAGAAAGCGCGGTTTAGGCTCAGCCTGCGCCACGCGGGAGCCGGGCGGAACCGATTCGGTGAGCCACACGTTGCCGCCGATCACGCTCCCTTCGCCGATGATGGTGTCGCCGCCAAGGATAGTTGCGCCCGAGTAAATCACTACGTCGTCTTCGATGGTTGGATGTCGTTTCTGCCCTCGTATTAGCCGCCCTTTTTCATCCTTTGGAAAAGAGAGCGCGCCAAGCGTCACGCCCTGATATAGCTTGACGTTATTGCCGATGACGGTAGTCTCTCCGATCACGACCCCGGTGCCGTGATCTATAAAAAAGCTCTCGCCGATTTGCGCGCCCGGGTGAATGTCTATACCCGTGCGCGAGTGCGCAAGCTCTGTGAGCATGCGAGGCAACAACGGTACCCCCTGATCGTAGAGTTCGTGCGCCGCCCTGTAGGCCGTTATCGCATAGACGGCCGGGTAGCTCAGGATTATCTCGTCAACGCAGTGGGCCGCCGGGTCGCCGTCGTAGGCCGCCTGAATGTCTTTTGCAAGCAAGCGGCGCAGGCGAGGAAGCGATTCCAAAAACATGTAGGAGCACTCTTCGGCAGCGCCGTCTGAGGCGAGGCAAAGCTCTCCGTCAAGCGTCTTCATGTGGCGGAGACCTTTTGAAATCTGATCGCGCAAATGTTCAAACAGCCATCCAACCCGCTCCTGCACGCGATAGATTATGCCTTGATGCGTGACACCTCCCGTGCTGTAGTAACCGGGATAAACTATCTCTTCGAGCGCTTCCATTATCGCCGCCGCGTCTTCGCGCGCAGGCAGCGGCATGCGGTCCAGGTGATGTATCTTGGGTCGCGCCTCGTCATATGAAGCGACCACACGCTCCATAATACAGGCGAGTTTGTTTTGGCGTTCAGCTATTTCGTGATTACTCATCATCAATCTCCGTGGCCTGTCTTTCGCTTCCCTATGTTGATAATTAAGCCCGTTAAAGTCAAGCAACACAGGCTCTCGGCTCTCAGGTTGTAGTCAAACAGTCGCATAAGATACCATGCCCACGCTTGCAGTTTTATCTTTATCATTAAATATCTGCACGATCTCGCTTGTGTTGAGGCATGAGAAAAAGATTCGATATAAGACTCAAAGACGGAGCAAGACTTCAACTTGGCAGCCGCACCCTCGTTGTAGGGGTGCTCAACATAACGCCTGATTCGTTCTCGGACGGCGGAGAAAATTTCGACCCGGCGAGTGCGATTGACCGCGCTTTCGAGATAGAACGACAGGGCGCGGACATCCTCGAAATAGGCGGTGAATCCACGAGGCCCGGCGCGGCAAAAATTTCGGTTGAAGAAGAGCTTTCGCGTGTGCGGCCCGTCCTTGACGCGCTTCGAGGCCGACTCCGCATCCCCATAGCAGTTGACACCTATAAGGGCCCCGTCGCCCGCGAGGCTATTGATCTGGGTGCGCGCCTGATCAATGATGTCAGCGCCTTGAGGTTCGATCCCGTGATTGCCGACTTCGCGGCAAAGGGAAAGGCGGCGCTTGTGCTCATGCATATGCGAGGCGATCCCACCACTATGCAGCAACTTGAGCCGAGCCGGGACATCTTTACCGAGATAGAAACAGATATGCAGATCGCAATACGAGTGGCGGAAGGCCGGGGTCTCCGACGCGAACAACTGATCATTGATCCGGGGATAGGTTTTGGAAAGACACTCGAACAGAATCTGGAAATTCTCAACCACCTCGACCGACTTGAAAGCCTCGGGCTGCCTTTGATGATAGGGACTTCGCGCAAGAGCTTTATTGGCCGGATCACAGGGCGGCCCGCCGGAGAGCGCGTATTCGGCACGGCTGCCTCCGTTGCAGCGGCTATAATTCGCGGCGCGCATCTGGTCCGTGTCCACGACGTGAAACAGATGGTCGAGGTCGCCCGCATTACAGACGCGATCCTCCGAGGCTCACCCGAAGATATTCTTTCGAATTAGAAATCCCACCAGAAAAACTCGAATTGCAGGCTCTTTCCGATAATCAATAAAAAGGGACCGAGGACAATGTCCCCGGTCCCGATACGAAATGCCTACCTTCGATCAACCGTCAAGCGGATGATCGTGGTCCGACATCACTTGGTGGAGCCGCCCGATTTTGACCCTCCGCCTCCTGAGAATGGACAGTTTATGCCCGTTCCTGTGCAGGTGATAAAGTCATTCCTTGTATCCCTGTCCTGGATCGAACACGCATCGTGCCCTGATGTGAATTGCAGCGACGCCGTTCCCTTGTGCGTACACGCATCTACCGTCGCCGTCAATCTCCAACTCGGCGCTGTGTGGTTTAGCGAATACAGACACCCTTTCTTCTTCAACGTCCCTGTTCCGCATACCTCTGTTCCATCGCAGCAGAATATGTACGCCCCTGTTGCTGAGTTAAACAACAACTCTCGCAACGGGTCCGAATCATCCTGCACGATCACATCGAATGTGCACACCGTAAACGTACACGTCGAGGTATTACCCGACGCATCCGTCGCCGTACACAACACCGTCGTGCAACCCGATGCCACCGGGAAGCAGAATCCCGACGTGATTATCTGCGACGGGTTCGCCGCGTTCACGCATTGTACCGTCACTCCAGGACAGTTGTCGGTCGCTGTCACATTGAAGTTCACCGGCACACACGCATCACTCGGGTTTGCCGCCACCGCGATGATGTTGGCCGGGCACGTGATCACTGGCGCTTCGTTGTCTGTTACCGTGACCGTGAAGCTGCACTCTCCTGTGCCTCCTCCGCCGCCGCCGCTCGGCACGCAGAACGAGGTGTCGGCGAATGTCAACTCGTAAGCACCGCCTATCTCACCCGGATTCGTCGTGTGGACATCCAGTATGAAATCCATTCCATCAGGCACGTTGAACGCCATCGAGACCGGCGACGGCGGGATGCCGCTGCTCAACCCCGGATCGGCCAGATAGTTCGTGCAGATGTTTGCCGGATCGAAGCTGCCAAGATAAGCGTCTACCTGGTAGTTGGAGTTTGTCTGCTCCAACACATTCAGGGTCACGCTGACGCAGGCAGTCGCCCCGCTGTTGTTGTGGAACGTGTAGGCATCATATGCCCGTCCCGGTGTTGTGTCGAATATAAGACAGGTCTTCGGTGACGCGCAGGAACTAGCTATTCCATTGCGATTTAGACGACCCGTTTGAGTTCCGCTCACGCTCGGCCAGTCGTTACTTCCGCTGCCGAGTGAGCCGGTGATGGTCGTTGGCGGGCAGGTTGTGCCGCCGTTTGGCGATGGTGCCATACCGCCGCCGCTGCTGGCCACACAGGTGACTGTGGTCGTGCCTACGGGGAAGAATGAACCCGATGGCGGGCTACAGGTGACTGTGCCGCAATCGCCAGTAGTTGTCGGAGCGGGATAGTTGACGACGGCTCCGCACTGACCCGGGTCGTTTGAGACGGTGATGTTTGCCGGGCAGGTCAAGGTGCAGGTTGCGCCGTTTGTGCAGCAGACAAATCCGCCTGTGAGCGATACGTTGTCAATCCACATGCCGTTGAGTCCCGAGGCAGCGACGCTGCAATCGGTAGCCAGCCGCCATCTGAGATTGATGGTCTGACCGTTGACGTTCGGGCCGAGATTAACAACCGTTGTGATGTAAGCGGGAGCAGCCGTAGAGCCGCCGCTGAGACCGGTCCAGGCCATACGACCAGCGATCGGGCTGAGGAAGTTGGCGCTGATGGTTCCGTTATAACCATTAGAGACAAAGCTGCCGCCGTTGGTAATAACGTCAGTCCAGCTAGAACCGCCGTTTGTAGAGACCTCAAGCACGGTACCATCGAATGTGCTTTCGATGTTGCGAGCTTGAGTGAATGTCAACGTAGAGTTGGACACGATGTTGAGTGGCGGGGTAACGAGGAAGTTATCCGTCACGCAGGTAACATCGTTGTGGAAAGCCGCGTTCGGAGCCGAAGGCGGGGTGTTAGTAGTGGCGGTAGTCCAGTTGGAACCGAGAGCGCAGGTGCCAGTAGGAGTACAGTTGGCAGCGCCGTTGATGAAGGAGGTAGTCCACCCTGCGGGAAGTGCGGGTGCCGTCACTCCGTCAAAGTTCTCAGACAACACTACAGCCTGTGCGCCAAGTGTGAATGTGTACATCACAGACCCGAGCGGGTTGCCACCATCCGACAGATCGAGCGTGGCAGTTATCGTGCCGCCGCAGGTACCTGCCGCCGTGAAGGTGAAGTTGCGGCAAACGATGGTCGTGCCGTCAGCCGGGATCGCGCCATAATTCTGCGGGTTGGGCGGTTGAATAGCGGTGACTCCGCCCGATGCCTGGAGCGTGCCCATGAGGGCTGTCGTTGCCGCGCCGCCTGTGTTCTTGAGGCAAAGGCTTACGGTAACGGTCTCGCCAGGATCAATCGCGCCGTTGGTCGGTGTGCAGCTTTCGGCTACGAGCGATGATCCGGCCGCCATCAGAGTGGCTGCGCCCTGCAAGCACTGATTGATCATCACAGTGCCGGCGTTTGTGACGACAACGTTCGGAACAACAACGGTTCCAAAGGTTGCCTTGGTAATCGTCGCCGTGTAGGTTCCCGGCGAGAGTTTGCGCGAGAAGTTGCCGCTTGAATCTGTGGCAACCGAATACCCGTTTGACGGGCCGCCGGTGAAGGTCACGAGCGCGTCTGCAAGCGGGCCTCCTCCGCAAATCGTTATCTGCCCCATGGCCATGCCTTGCTGAGGAGCAACGCAGGAGGGGAATGAAAATTTGCCGATTCGCGTGTGCCAGTTGAATGCACTATCCGTAGCGTAGTATTCCTGCGCATAGAAGAAGGTGCAATCGTCATCAGGGTCAACGGTCATTGCTGAATAGTCGCCCCAGCGGTTGAAAGTATTACTCGTCTGCACGCCGGTCGCATCAAAGACGACCGCTTCGCCCTGCGCCAGCATGTTGGCCGGGTCGTTAAAGAGACGACCTGCCCATCGGAGTTCCGGCTCTCTGGTAGTACTCGATACGCTATAGCCAACAGCTATATCGCCTGAATTATCGAGCGCGGAACTGCCCATCCAGCGATGCAGCGGTTCATTGCCCGCACCGAGTGGCGCGAACGTAGCCTGATTGAGAACGCTTATCGGATTAGCATTGCCGGTTGTGCGGGTCAATTCATAGAATCTGACACCCGCGCGATAGACTGCCGCGCTTGGGTCGCCGCTGGCATCAACCGTGTGATTGACTGTCCATCGCTCGGACGAGCCGAAATTCCTGTATTGCAATCTGTGCATCAGTCGGTCGCCGATAGAGTCAACCTTCTCTCCCGGAGGCCGTTGATCGATATCGGTCCTGCCGGTGGGTGTGATCGGGTCGAATGCCGCAACAGGTATCGGCGAAGCCAGAGAGCTTTCCGACCGTTCCAGGAATGTAGAATTTCCAGGCGTGGCGAAATCTGCATGGAAATTGTATGCGCGTATACCGTCAGCCGGGTCGCCGAATTCACCCGCCGTGAAATACATGAAGACGTTCGGCGCTCCGGCAGGTGGCGGTATCAAACCATCGAAATCGGTCGGCAGCATCCCACCCAGACCTTCGGGGAAGGCCGTCAGGTTCAGATCAAAGTAGATAATAGAAGCTGTCGGATCGCCGATGAGCATCTTATTGCGCTCGAAAGCGTATGCGCCGGCGCCGTTAAATGCACCGCCAAGGAAGAACTGGTTGGACGTCATGTAGTAGCCATCGGGCCAGACACCAAACTTCGGATAGTCCGGGAAGTTTTGCGTGGGCACCGTAAAATCATAAAGGAAGTATGCACCGGTCGGATCGGCTGTCTTCGAGATGGCTATCGACATGTGATAATTGCCGCTACTCGTGCTCGTGAAAGCAAATTCCGAAAGCAGCCATCGGTCGGCCATCTGATCGTAAAGCACTACCGGATCGCCGCCTCCATTAGCCTGGGGGAAGCCACCAAAAAGGCTGCCCAGCGTAAACGGGCCTGCAATCGATGCGCCGGTTACAGGGTTAAATATCCGAACCAAAGTTCCATTGGAATCATTCACCAGTTCAACGTAGTGGTTCGGCCCGATGTCGCCGTTCGTATCGGGCGGAGCAACCTGAGGCGCCACAACGGCCTGTCCTTCGAAGGTCAGCGAAGGTCCGGGAATGGCATTTGGAACATTCGGCTGGTTCTGCAACGCCGCATCGGGCGTGCGCACAGCCGTGGGCGAGATATTGCGAATCGCTCTTAGATTCGTCCCGTTTACTTCCTCGCCATTTTCGGCCGCCTCCCTCTCAGGCGAATCCTGATTACCGCCCCTCGATTTTGCAGCCACTTTTGGAAGACTCTTAAGCGGGGGGGATACGGCAAAACTGCTTGTCCTTATATAAACGGGCGTAGGCCCGTTATGCGGGTCAGTTCTGCTTCCGTTGCCGCCAACAGCGGGGCCTGTGCCCTTGCCTGCGCCTTTACCGCCGCCCGGGGGATTTATCTGCCCCGACTTCTGGGCATACATCGGCATCAACAACAAGCCGACGGCGAAGAATATTACTACGCCAAAAACTAATACCCTCGACTTCATATTTTTGATCCTCCTGAAAATTCTTAAAACCTGATGTCCAATCTCTAGCCGTAGAAGTTGCCAGGCAGAAAGGCTTGTCGCCGGCTGAGGTGATCTGGATTATGCGATGCGCCGGGAAAGTTGCGGCGCTTGCTATACCTATTGAAGGAGATGGGGTCACGTTCATTGCGTAAATTGATGCAGCTTGGTGCTACCTGTAGTCGACCTCTCAACCGAATCGCTGTGTTATTCAACACACAAACCGTGCGAACAAACAAAGGTCAAAGCTGAATAAGCAATTTGGCTTAAATCACTGCTTTGAGCCTACCTGTACGCCTTGCTCGCTCGAACAACTTGATCGGGGGCGGCTGGTTAAGCTGCTTTGCCGCCATCACTTACAACAAAAGATTATTGCTAGTCTTTATGGGTGCCCAAAACTTCGGGACCACACTGATGCCACTCTTGCCTGCCGGATACTATCACACCAGACTTATTTGTCAACCCGAAATCTGCGTTTAGCAGAGCTAAAGGGCTTTTATGCAAACAGAAAGGAAGAGTGAGCTAAAGAAGCCTCTGAGTCAAATTTGAACTTATTCGACCGGCACATACCTCGATATTTTCCGAGACTCGAATCGTCTGCTGTCGGAAGCAGCCTACCATACCTCGATCCCTATCGGTAAATGGATGACGATGACCTGAAGATCAAGTCGCCTGCAAAGAGGTCGTTTTACCCTTTTCGGCCAAGATCACTCATCGGCCCCGCGCTGTAAGTCCGTTCTGGATATACAGGGCGCAGACTACCGGCAGGTTGAGCGTGAGCGACCGCAGCGGGTTGTAAAAAGTTGTAACACCTGGCCATCACTCATGAAACTTTTGCGCCGCCGGGCGTTAGCAATTACAATGATTGAAACAACGGTTCTTTGTTGCTGAGAGCGCATTGAGAACAGGAGTCAATCTTGGAACAGGTCGTAAGTTTTCTGTTCAAGTACAGGGCAGCCATCTTTGAAAAAGGTCAGTTCGGATTTGCTGCGCGCCCCTCAACCATTTTGATCGTGGCGCTCGTAATCGGACTGGCTCTGCTGGCCTACTATCTCTATGCCCGCCCCTCGCTCAGGCTTGGGACCGGATGGCGAGTCGCGCTCATTGCGCTCAGGACCGCGCTTGTCGCCGTCATAGTCTTCTGCCTGATGAGGCCGGTCATCGTCATACCTACTGTGCTTCCCGGCTCGACCTACGTAGCCGTGCTGATGGATGATTCTTCGAGCATGCAGCTTCGAGATGGGATGGCAGGAACGAGGCTTGATGCGGTAAAGCAGTTGATGAGCGCGGGCAGTCCGTTTGCCACAGCGCTTGCCGAAAAGTTCAAAGTCCACGCCTATGGATTTTCTGCCACGGCCGAGCGCGTCACCGATGCAACCGAGCTAAAAGGCGAAGGCGACCGCACCGACCTGCAGGAATCAATAGAACAGATCACGCGTGAATCGGCGGGGCTTCCCGTGTCGGGCATCATCCTGATAAGCGACGGGGCAAACAATGGCGTCGAGAAAGAAGAGGGCGGATTCACAAGCACGCTCAACAGACTGCGGGCTCAGGGGCTGCCGGTCTTCACCGTAGGCGTAGGCAGCACCACGCTCGAAGGCGATGTGGAGATCATACGGGCCACGGCCCCGCGTCGTTCGCTGGCAGGCTCGCCCGTCACGGCCGAACTTCTTGTGCGCGCAAGCGGCAGCCAGAAGAGTATAGAGATCGAGTTGACGGAAGACTCTCACCCTCTGTTTACCCGGCAGGTCCCCGTACAGGGCGAAGCCACCACGGTTGCGCGCATCACCTTCACGCCTTCATCGCCCGGCCTCCACCGCTACTCGTTCACGGCCAAACCGCTTCCCGATGAGCCTGTAGCTGACAACAACTCGCAGGAACTTGTAATCAATGTAGAGGACGCTCACCCGAGAATTCTCTACATAGAAGGCGCGCCGCGATGGGAATACGGCAAGCTGCGCTCGGGGGTGACGGATGAGAAAAACGTCGTGCTTGTGAGCGTATTGCGCTCGGCTGACGGGAAGTTTTATCGACAGGGCGTAGAGAGCGGGGACGAACTGGCGACGGGTTTCCCAAAATCAGAAGAAGAGCTTTTCAAATACGACGCCATCATAATAGGCAGCATCGAAGCCACCTTCTTCACATTCGATCAACTCAGAATCATCGAACAGTTTGTAAGCAGGCGAGGCGGGACGCTTCTGGCGCTTGGAGGGCCGAAGTCTTTCAACGTGGGAGGATATGCCAATACACCGCTTGCCGATCTTCTGCCGGTTTCGCTTGGCGGACAGGTGGCGACCTCGACCGAAAGCCAGACCTTCAAGACCGCGCCTTCCGAACGGGGACGCGATAACCCGGCGGCGAGGCTCGCCGATCAGCCCGAAGCCAACCAGAAGGCTTGGGAGCAGATGCCCGCGCTCACCTTGCCCGAAATCATAACCGAGACAAAACCCGGCGCGACCGTGATTCTCGAAGGCCGCGACAGCCGGAACAACCGCGTGGCTCCTTTGCTCATCGAGCAGAGATACGGGCGAGGGCGGAGTCTTGCGCTGATGGCATCAGACACGTGGCGGTGGCGGATGATGCTCGAATCCAAAAACAAATCCTACGAAACCTTCTGGCGCAACCTGCTGCGCTATCTTGTCGAAGGGACTCGCCACACGATAGAGGCTTCGACCGAGCGCAGCTACTACGGCACGCTTGAGCCTGTTCGCCTGCGCGCGGAAGTTGCGGACGAGAAATTCCAGAACGTCACAGGCGCAAATGTCACGGCGCGCGTTACGACCCCCACAGGCGGCACGCTCGACCTGACGCTCAAGCCCGATGCCGAGGGCGGGTTCGAAGGGTACTCGGGAACGATCCTGCCCAATGAGGAAGGACTCTACCGCATAGAGGTCTCGACCTCGGGTGGAGGCAAGTCTCAAGACGGCAAATCTCAAGACGGCAAATCTCAAGGTGGGACAGCAGGCACGACCGAGGCCGTTTTTCTGGCCGGGCCGTTGAATCGCGAGGCTCACGACGCAGCGCAGAATCGCGAATTGCTCGAACGCATAGCGACCAATACGGGCGGGGCCTATTATACCTTGAGTCAGGCTGAGAATCTGATAGAGGATTTGACGCATACGGAAAGCGCAGGCTCCGTGCGCGAGTCGAAAGACCTCTGGGACATGCCCATAAATTTTCTGCTCATCGTATTGCTCGCCGCAGCCGAGTGGTTTACGCGCAAGCGCAAAGGGCTTGCATAGAAACGTTCAGGTAACAGGATGCTAATGACGAGATTTTCATCGGCGGCTTTGACACTTTGCCTCCTGCTTTGCTCGTGCAGCGTCGGAGCGGAGCGCGGCCCTGCCAATCAGCAGGAAGGTCAGAAATCTGGAACCGCTTCGCCACAATCAGGGCAGTCACAATCAGAGCAGTCACAATCAGGGCAGTCACGATCAGAACAGGCGGCGAAACCGCCCCGCGCCCCGGTTGACCCGAATAAATTCGCCTTGATCATAGCAGGCGTGGGCGGCGAAGAAACTTATAAAAAGAGGTTTACAGAACAGGCCCTCAAGCTCCACGACGCGCTCGTCAATCGTCTGGGCTTTGATGAAAAGCACACTTATCTCTTGATGGAAACCGTCAACGGCGGACCCGAAAACGATCTGCGCGAGAATGTCGCTCGCTCTACCTCCGAAGAGGTCCGTAAAGCATTTGGCGCGATCAAAGCCGCCGCCAACTCCGACAGCCTCGTCTTTATATTATTGATAGGCCACGGCTCGTTTGACACTCAGGAAGCAAAGTTCAATCTGATAGGGCCGGACCTGACTGCGAAAGACTATGCGGCGCTCCTCAAGGAATTTCCGTCAAAGCGCGTAGTCTTTGTCGACACCACAAGCTCATCGGGCGAATTCGTAAAGCCGCTTTCCGGCCCGAATCGAATCGTCATCACAGCTACCCGCAGCGGCAACGAGCAAAACGCCACGATCTTCGCCGAGTATTTCATAGACGCGCTCACAAACGAAGCGGCCGACACAGACAAAAACAACCGCATCTCCGTGCTTGAGGCTTTCGATTACGCTACGCATCTGGTGGCCGACAAGTACAACGAGCAGAAACGGCTTGCGACCGAGCACGCCCTTTTAGACGACAACGGCGACGGCACGGGACACGAAGAATCAAAAGAGGGCGACGGTGCACTTGCAAAGACTACCTATCTGGATTCCCGACAGATAGAACAGGCGGGCGGGGATGCGGAAGTTGCGCGCTTGCTTGCGGAGCGACAGCGGCTTGAAGAAGAGGTTGAAAAACTGAAGACCCGCAAGTCGGAGATGAAACCGGAAGAGTATGAAGCCGAGCTTGAGCGATTGCTTCTGGAGCTTGCCGGTGTGAATCAACAGATCAAAGCAAAGCAGAAATAATCATTAAATCATGCAGGAAGTAATGAAACGTTTAAGCATCATCATTTTAGTCCTTCTGATAGGCTGCTCATTCCATTCGGGCGCAGCCGAAGTGCTTTCCATCGAGCAAGGGGACGACCTTCTTCTGAGAGGCAGTTATAAAGAAGCCATAGAGGTATTCACATCGCTGCTTGAAAAAAACAACGCCGACCGTGACGCTCAAAACGGTCTCGTTCGCGGTCTGATCGAAACGGGGCAGTACGAGGAAGCGGAAAAGAGATCGAAGGAGTTTCTCGGCAAAGACTCAAGCAACGTTCCCCTTCGCGTCTCACTCGCTGAGATTCAATTTCTGACCGGACGCTATAGCGAGGCCGCCACGGAGTTTGCAAACGCAGCGCGAGACGCGAAAAACGCCGTGTGGCTGCGCGCCTCTCTCGGACGCGCGCGGGCGCTTCTCGCTCAAGGAAAGAGAGACGAAGCGCAGCCGGTTCTCCAGCAGTTTGTCGGCTACTACAACCAGAACTCTCCGCGCTCGGCCGAAGAGCTTACCCTCATCGCGCGGGCCGTCACTTATCTGGAAAAATACAAAGACGCAAATGATCTCTACATCGACGCTCGCGAAAGCGATCCGAACTTTATCGAAGCCTACATCGGGCAGGGCGAGCTACTGAACGAGAAATATGTCTACGGCGATGCGGCAACCCTCTTCGCCGACGCGCTCAAAATCAATCCCAACTCCTCGGCGGCTCTCGTAGGTATGGCCCGAAGCAAACAACTCACATCAAATGATGAGCCGTCTGCGGCCGTAGACCGGGCGCTTGCGGTCAATCCGAATTGCGTGGACGCGCTGGTCCTCCGCTCCTGGTTCGATCTGGAGGCCGAAAAACGCGAAGAGGCGTCGAAGGCCATAGATCGTGCGATTGCGGTAAATCCGAATTCCGTAGATGCTGCGGGAGTGCGAGCCGCGATCTTTTACATATCGGATCGTAAGAGCGAACTCGACGCAGAAATAAAGCGGGCTCTCGCGGTAAATCCGAAGGCGGGCGAATTCTTTGATACTCTCGCGCATTTTGCCGTGATAAATCGCCGCTACAGTGACGCGGTAGATTTCGACCGACGCGCCGTCGCTCTCTCTCCGAACCTTTGGAGCGCCCGCACTCAACTCGGCATCCAGTTGCTCCGCGTAAACCGCATCGCAGAAGGGCGCGCCGAACTCGAACGAACCTTCGCCGGAGACCCGTTCAACATCTGGGCCAAGAATACGCTCGATCTGCTCGATTCGATGGCCGATTATCAGGAGTCGATTCGCGGGCCTTTCGTGATCAAGTCCGCGCCAAAAGAGAGCGGCGCGCTTGCCGTCTATGCCGAGTCGCTTCTGGAAGAGGCTCATAAAACACTCACGGCGAAATACCATTTCACGCCTCGCTCGCCCATCGCAGTAGAGATATTCCCGAATCACGAAGACTTCGCCGTACGCTCTCTGGGGCTTCCCGGCCTCGGCGCGCTGGGCGTCTGCTTCGGACAGGTGATAGCGATGGACTCTCCTTCGGCTCGAACAATCGGAGAGTTCAACTGGGGCAGCACGCTCTGGCACGAATTCACTCACGTAATCACGCTTCAGGGGACGGATTATCGAATACCTCGATGGTTCTCAGAGGGACTGTCGGTTTATGAAGAGCGGCGGGCGCGTCCGGGATGGGGCGATAACTGGTCGATAGAGAGATTGAAGAATTTCAAAGACGGGCGCTTTGTAAAGATCGCCGACCTCGACGCGGCATTCACCCGTCCAAGCGCACCCGATCAGGTTCCGATAGCTTATTTTCAGGCGTCGGAAGTCTGCGAATTCGTGGAAGAAAAATTCGGCTTCGACAAGATATTGCAGATGCTCGCGCTCTACAAAGAAGGGCAGGCCACGCCCGATGTTTTGAAGCGCACCCTGAATCTGTCGCCTGCGGAATTCGACACGGCTTTCAATGAATTCCTTAAATCAAAAGCCGGGAGCTACATCGACGCGCTCGGAAGCGGGCTTGCCGCAAGACCCACAGGAGCGCCTCCCACAAAGGAGGCGCTCGCGGCAATGATCCAGGCGAAGCCAAATGATTATTTCGCTCATCTGAGGCTCGGGACGATATATAAATCCGAAGGGGATATGGATAAAGCCGTCGAGCATCTCAGGCGTGCGGCGGAGCTTTTCCCTTACTACGCGGGAGAAGGTAACCCTTATGCGCTGCTGGCCGATATTTACCAGTCACGCGGAGAGAAGATGGAAGCGGCCAGGGCGCTCGCGGATTTGACGCGATATAATGAAACCGATGTGGAAGCCTTCAAGCGATTGGCTCAGTTGCGGCTTGAGACGGGCGACCGCGCAGGCGCGATTTCCGCGCTGATTACAAGTTTTTACATACATCCGTTTGATGCTGCCTTGCATAAGCTTGCGGGCGATGCTTATCTTGAGCAGGGGAGTTTGACCGAGGCCATACGCGAATATAGAGTGCGCCTGTCGTTGAACCCGCCCGACATGGCCGAGGCGCATTACGATCTGGCGCGCTCGCTTGACGCGAGCGGCAATCGCGCCGAAGCAAAGCGCGAGGTGCTGCGCTCGCTTGAAATCGCGCCCGGATTTGAAAAGGCCCAGGAGCTTTTGCTCAAGCTCAAAGGAAGTTAGTTTTAAGTTTTGAGTTTTAAGTTTTGAGTTTTGAATTTCAGGTTTCAATTCAAAACTCAAAACTCAAAACTTAAAACTCAAAACTTAAATTTACCGAGGTAGTATGCCGAGATTCATCTTTACCGCCATATTGCTTTTTCTGACGGTTGTACCCGCGACCTTTTCGTCCGCGTCCTTTTCGTCCGCGTCCGAAGGTACGGCTCGCCCCTTTGCCTATAACGATAATCGACTGGGCGAGCACAAAGACGAATCCGACCGCTTCAAATTTGCCCGCATACAGTTCGGCCCGCTGCCGATGCCGGGCGAGTATCTTGGCGATCATGGCCCCGCATGGTCACACGACTACCCGGAGGCCGGCCAGCATTTGATAAAGATACTTTCCGAGCTTTCGAAGCTTGAAGTTTATCCCGAAGAGGAAGAATACATCTTCAGTTTTGCCGACCCCAATCTGTTCAAGTACCCGCTCGCATACCTCTGCGAAGTCGGGCACATGGATTTGTCGGACGAAGAGGTAGCCGGGATGCGCGAATACCTGCTCAGAGGCGGGTTTCTGCTCGTGGACGATTTTCGCGCCTGGGATATGGATAATTTTCAGTACTATTTGAAGCGCGCGCTGCCGGAATACGAGGTCAAACCTCTAGAGGTTTCGCACCCGATATTCAACTGCTTTTTTTCGATCAAATCGCTTGACGTGCGAGCGCCTTACGGCAGGTTAAAACCGGAATTTCTGGGCATCGAAGACAAGAACGGCCGGTTGATGATGATCATAAATTATAACAATGACGTTAGCGATTATTGGCAGTGGTCCAACGATCCGTTCCAGCCTATCGAAGATACAAACAGCGCTTATAAATTCGGCGTCAACTACGTCTTCTACGCGTTGACGCACTAAGCAAAACGACGGGCTACAAGTGGTGAGCGGTTGTCGGATCAATCGCTCATAGCTCGACACTAAAGGTTTCGATTCAGGAGCAAGAATGGCCATAGATACGGCAGACATCATTCGAGAAGACGAATTATTAGACAAGCTGATTACGGCGCGGCAACAGATTCTGACCGAAGTGCGCAAGGTTATAATCGCGCAGGACGAGGTGGTGGATCAGGCGTTGATCTCGCTGTTTGTGGGAGGGCATTCGCTTGTCTCGGGCGTGCCGGGGCTTGCAAAGACATTGCTGATCCGCACGATAGCAAATGTTTTGGATTTGTCCTTTAAGCGGATTCAATTCACACCCGATCTTATGCCTTCCGACATCACCGGAACCGATATCATAGAAGAGGACCGCTCCACGGGTCATCGAAGGCTTGAATTTATTCGCGGGCCGCTTTTTGCCAACATCATTTTGGCCGATGAAATCAATCGCACCCCTCCAAAGACTCAGGCCGCTTTGCTTGAAGCCATGCAGGAAGGCTGCGTTACTATCCAGGGAACCACTTATGAATTGCCCAAACCTTTCTATGTGCTGGCCACGCAGAACCCCATCGAGATGGAAGGCACCTACCCTCTGCCCGAAGCCCAGCTCGACCGATTCATGTTCAATATCAAGATCGGCTATTTGAGCGAAGACGATGAAGTAGAGGTGGTCAACCAGACGACTTCGATTCAGAAATTCAATTTCGAGCGCAACGTGAGCGGTATAGACATTCTGGCCTTTCAGCGTCTCGTTCGCAGAGTGCCTGTGGCCGAATCCGTGACTCGCTACGCCGTGCGGCTCGTAGGGGCGAGCCGTCCCGTATCCGACTCCGCGCCCGATTTCATACGTCGCTGGGTAAACTGGGGGGCGAGTTTGCGCGCCTCGCAGTTTCTGGTGCTCGGCGGCAAGGCGCGCGCCGTGATGAGCGGGCGCTATAACGTGTCGGTCGAAGATATACGCGCGCTGGCCTATCCGATCCTGCGCCACCGCATACTGCTGAACTTCCACGCCGAGTCGGAAAGAGTAAAGCCCGACGACGTGATTCGCCGGTTGATAGAATCTGTCCCTGAGCCGAAATCAGGGCTTTAGACAGGATTCACAGGATTTATTTGGATTTCCAGAGATTCTCTTTGACGATCCTGTTGAATCCTGTAAATCCTGTAAAAAAAGGTGGTCGTTATGCTTCAAGAAGCTCCACAACAAACAGGCACGCGCTTTCTCGCCCCCGAAGTTCTGGCGCGCATAAACTCGCTTGAGCTTGTGGCGCGCTCCGTTGTCGAAGGCTTTATCTCGGGGCTTCACCGCTCTCCGTATCTGGGCTTTTCCACCGACTTTGCCGAGCATCGCCAGTACATGCCGGGCGACGACCTTCGCCACCTCGACTGGAAACTGCTTGCGCGAACCGACCGGCTTTACATCAAGAAATATCAGGGCGATACGAATGCCCAGATACATCTGCTCGTGGACGCAAGCGCCTCGATGGGCTATGCGAGCGGCGCGGTCACAAAGCTGCAATACGCACAGTATCTGGCTTCGTCGCTGGCATTCCTCGGCGTGCGCCAGCACGATTCGGTCGGACTCGTCGCCTTCGATGAAGAGGTGATAGAGCAGATACCGCCGCGCTCAAGGACCGGCCACCTGCGAACCGTGCTCGGATTGATCGAGCGGCTTGTGCCCGGTCGCGGGACTGCGCTGGCAGATCATCTGCATAAAGCGGCCGAGTTGATTACCCGCCGTGGAGTCATCGTCCTCATATCCGATCTTTATGACGAACCTGAACGAATTATCGAGGGGCTTGAACACCTCAGATTTCGCGGCAACGAAGTCATAGTTTTTCACATTTTGGACCGACAGGAACTCGATTTCGATTTTGATGAGCCGCTTGTGCTCGAAGACAGCGAGACCGAAGAGCAACTGCACGTGCTGCCCGACGTGTTGCGCGATGAATACCTGCGGGCCGTTCGTCTGCACATCGACGCGCTCAAGGATGGAGCCTCGCGCAATCGCATCGATTACGAATTGCACAGGACGGATGAGCCGCTCGATGCATCGCTTTTCGCCTATCTTGCGCGGCGCTCGCAGTTTGGATGAGGCAACACACTCAGGAATTTTGAAAGATAGTTGATGGCGTTTTTGAATCCAGTCTTTTTGTTGGGCGCGATGGCGGCAAGCATCCCGGTGCTTGTGCATCTGGTGAGGCGCACCCGCGCCCGACGCATAGAGTTTCCGTCGCTGATGTTTTTGCGCCGAATCGAGCAAAAGACCATTCGTAAACGAAAGCTCAGAAACCTGCTCCTGCTCGCCATGAGGTGCGCGGCGCTGATGCTGCTCGCGCTCGCCTTCGCCCGGCCTTACTTCACCGGGACAAACGCGCAGGCTTCGGATTCGGGAAAATCGAGCAGTGTGATCCTGCTTGACGGCTCTTACAGCACGCGGTTTGCCGACACGTTCAATCGCGCCCGCCTTGCCGCACGCGACATCGTCAACCGGGCGGCGGCAGATGAGCGGCTGGCCCTCATTCAATTCGGACAGGGCTACAGCATATTGATGCCTCTCAAGGCAGACCGCGCGCAGGCTTCGGCTTTGCTCGATTCTGCCGCTCCTACTCTTGAAGCAACCGATTATTTGCAGGCGATTCAGGCGGCCGATTCCGTGCTTAAAGACGCCGGAGGCGAGCGGCGCATCTACCTGATTTCCGATTTTCAAGAGTCGGGCTGGAACCGCGACGCTCCACCCATAAAGCTCAGACCGGGCGTTCAACTCATCCCGGTCGATGTGTCGGAATCAAAGCCTGAAAACCTCGCCGTGGCGAGCGTTCAGGCCGAGCCGATAATCTATGCGCAGAAATACGCGGGCAAGGTGGTAGCTCGCGTGACCAATTTCGGCTCAAACGATGCGCGGGATGTGGCCGTAGATTTCAAGCTCAACGACCTTACGGTCGAACGACGGCCCATAAATCTCGGACCGGGAGCGAGCGAAACGATAGAGTTTTCGGGCTTCAATGTGCCGGAAGGCTCGAACCGCGCTACGGTCGAAATAGCCGGAGATCAGTTCCCCCTCGACGACAAATATTTCTTCACTCTCACGCGCGATAATCAATCGAAGGTGCTTGCGATTGAGACAGCCTCGCGCGGGCGCAGCGAGAGTTTTTTCCTTCAACAGGCGTTGCTCGCCGGAGAAAACAACCGGCACGCGCTCACGATAAAGACGGCGGGCAGCGTCAACCCGGCCGAGCTTGATTCTTATCAGGTAGTGATAGTCAACGACGTGGCCGACATAAGCGATGCGCTCGCCACGGCGCTTAAGGCTTTTGCCGAGCGCGGCGGCGGATTGATCCTCGCGGCGGGCAAGCACGCCGAAGCGACCGGTTTTAATCGCGCATTCGCGGCCATTGCGCCTGCCGAACTCGGCGAGATCGTTCAAACCCGTGGCAGCTACGCCTTGATGAGTCAGGTCAAGATGGACCATCCGATCTTTAGCGCGTTTGCAAAAGGCGGGCGTCTGGCCTCTACGCGAGTCTATGCATATCATCGCGCTACGGCTAAAGAAGGGACATCGGTAATCGCGGCGCTCGATGACGGCAGCCCCCTGATAATCGAAGGAACGGCCGGAAGCGGCAAGGTCTTGCTTGTGACGACCACGCTCGATACGGCGTGGAATGATCTGCCGCTCACGCCGATGTATTTGCCGCTCGTGCGCCAGACGCTCGAATATCTCGGCGGGCGCGAGACCGCTTCTTCATACATCATAGGGCAGATGTTTGCGGCCTCTCCCGATGCGGAAGGAGCGTTGCCTCTGGTTGAAAATCCGGCGGGCGGGCGCATCGAAGACGCGCGCCGGACCGCAACAGGCGAGCTTTCCATCCCGGCAAGCGAGCAGGGATTTTATCGCCTCCGCTATCGCACAACCGTCGAGAACGTGGCGGTGAATCTGGATACGAAAGAGTCGGACCTGGCAAAACTCAGCGTAGATGAATTCATCGCAAGCGTTACCCCGGGACCGGGCAATCAAAACGGGCAGCCATTTCAGGGCGAGCGACTGAGCGCCGAAGAGATCGAGTCTCGCCAGCGGTTGTGGCTTCCGCTGTTGATTGCGGCGCTTGCCCTGTTCCTGGCCGAAGCCCTGATGGCTCGCCGCATACGAATTGCAAAGTTGATTGGATGATTTTTATCATTCCAAATACAATGGCAAAGCTGTTGCAAGGTAGGATGACATTTATAGTAGGGGCAGGGCTTGTCCCTGCCCGAATCGCCCGAAGGGCGATGACTGCCATCGCGCTTACGACGGATTCGGGCAGCCACAATAAATGTACTCATTCGGGCTGCCCCTACATTCACACCCGATTTTGCAACAGCCCTGGATACGATGGTGTCGTAATCGTTTAGGCACTATACTCGAAACTAATCACAGTGGAAATCAGTCCGGCTTCAGGGAGGAAGGTATCATGAATCCTCAGCATTTGAGCCTCAATGAATTGATCAATCAGGTTCGCGCGCGGATCAAAACGCGGCTGGCTTTGCGTGGTGTGGCCATCACGGTCGGGGTCGCAATGGTCTCGCTCATAGCGGCGGCGGCAACAGCCGATCAATTCAGCAATAGATCGTCCGTCCTGATTGCGTTGCGTATAATGCCTCTCATCCTGATAGCCCTTTCGGCGTGGTATTTCATCATCAGGCCGCTCAAGGCGAAGATAAGCGACCATCGCATCGCCCGTCTGATCGAAGAAAAAAGCCGTCTCGATGACAGGCTCGTGACCGCCGTCGAGTATACGCCTGATGCGCGGCGGGCTTCCCCCGCCATAGTAGATCGTCTGGTCCAGGATGTCGGGGAGCGAAGCTCTTCGCTCGACCTGGACAGGGTCGTTGACCCGCGTCACGCAATCGCCTATGGCGCAGGCGCGGGGCTTGTCCTCCTGTCGCTTCTGGGGCTCTTCTTCGCAGGCCCCTCGTCAATATCGGGCGGGATCTCTGCTCTTTATTCCCCGCTCGGCAGCAATGCCTCGGCCAGCTCCATGTTTATCAATGTAAGCCCCGGCACTTCGCGTGTGCCTCGCGGCTCGGATCAGAAGATCAAGGCCGCGCTGCAAGGGTTTGATTCCGAGCTTGCCCAGGTCTTTATTCGCAAGCTCGACGGCGATAGCTGGATGGCCTCTTCGATGGAACCGGCAAAAAGCGCGGGAGAATTTCAGCACCTCATATTCAACATTCAGGATTCGGTCATCTATTATGTCGAATCGAACGGCATCCGCTCGCCCGAGTTCACGCTCGAAGTCGCCGACCTGCCTTTTGTCAAACAGATAGATCTGGTACTAAATTTCCCGTCTTATACGCGGCTCGCAAGCAAGAAGATCGAAGGCGGCGGCGAAGTGGCGGCGCTAAAAGGCACGCGCGTCGAGGTCTTTGCTCATCTGAGCAACGCGGCGGGCTCGGCCCGCATAGTGATGCAGGACGGCTCGAAATATGATATGACCGCCGGGCCGGATAATGTCTTTATCGGAGAATTTCCGGTCAAAGAAAACGGGACTTATAAGATAGAGCTTACAAGCGCAGACGGAGAACGATACAACGGCTCGAACGAATATGATGTGACGGTGCTCGACGATCATCCGCCCACGGTCACGATAGACAAGCCGGGCCGCGATATGAAGGTCACAAGCATTCAGGAGGTCTTCGCGCAGGCGCGCGCCGAAGACGATTACGGCGTGACGGCCATAGAGCTTTATTTTTCGGTCAACGGCGGGCCGGAACAAAAGGTTCAATTGCAGGACATCAAGAGCGATTCGCCTCGCGCGCTTTCGGGCGCGCATACCTTCTTCCTCGAAGAGTACGGCTTGCAGGCGGGCGATTTTATCTCTTACTACGCCAAGGCGCGAGACAACGGCGCGGATGGCGGGCGCGAATCTACAAGCGATATATACTTTCTCGAAGTGCGCCCCTTTGACCGGGCCTTCCGGCAGGCGCAACAGCAGGGCGGCGGCGGCGGGGACGATCAGGATTCAAGCGCCCTCACCAGACGCCAGCGACAGGTGATAGCCGCTACCTTCCGCGTTCAGCGCGAGGCGATTGATTATACGCCCGAAGAAAAGGAAGAGAATTTCGGCGCGGTCACATTGAGCCAGGAAAAGCTCAAGGCAGACGCCGAAGCTCTGGCCGAACGCATACGTCGTCGTCTGGGCGAGCAACTCAACTCTCAGCCGGATTTCGCCAAACTGGTCGAGTATCTGACGCAGGCCGCCAAAGAGATGGACGCGGCTACGGGAGAGCTAAAAGGGCGCAAGGCGCAGGAAGCTCTGTCGCCCGAACAGCGCGCGCTTCAACAACTGCTCAGGGCCGAGGCCATATTCCGCGACATACAGATCGCGCAGGGCGGAGGCGAAGGCGGAGGCGGAGGCAATCAGGACGAGCAGAATCTTGCCGATCTTTTTGAACTGCAACTCGACAAGATGAAGAATCAGTACGAAACCGTTCAGCGCGAACAGCAGACAAAACAGGATCAGAAACAGGACGAGATCGCAAGAAAGCTCGAAGAACTCGCCCGCCGACAACAGCAGCAACTCGAACAGAAGATGCGCTCGCAGATGCAGCAGAACGGCGGCGGCGGCGGCTCTGCGCGCCAGCAACAGGAGATGATCGACGAGGCGCAAAAGGCGGCACGCGAGCTTGAGCGATTGTCTCGTGAACGCCGCGATCCCAAGCTGGCCGAGGCCGCGCGCCAGATGCAGCAGGCCGCCGATGAGATGCAGCGCGCGCAGGCTTCGTCTCAATCGCAGAACGGGACCGAATCTGCCGCGCAATCGCTGCGGGCGCTTGAGCGGATGGAGCAGGCGCGCAAGTCGCTGGAATCGAATCAAAGGACAGGCGGGCAGCAAAACGCCGGGCGTCTTCGCAAACAGGCCGAGGATGCTCTCAAGCGTCAGGAAGAGATTTCGCGCAAGGTGGACGAGCTTGCCCGCGCCGAGCAGAAGGGCGAAGGAGGCGAGGCGAGCGACGAACAAAAACAGCAACTGGCCGAGCGAAAAGAGGCGCTCGCCGATCAGATGGCCGGGCTTGAAAGCGACATAGATCAGGCGGCTCGCGGAATGGGACAGGATAGAAAACAGGCGGCCGACAAGATGCGAGACGCGGCCAACGCAATCCGCCGGAATCGCATTCCCGACCGCATACGCCAGAACAATCAGTTTATCGAAAACGGCTGGTACGATCAGGCGCGCGACCGCGAGCGCACCATCCGGGGCAACATCGAAGAGGTTCTGAAAAACTTGCAGGCGGCTGAAAACGGCGCGAGCCAGCCTACCGAGGGCGAGAGCATGGAAGAGGCTCTCAACCGCGCCCGCGAACTGGCCGACAGTCTCGATTCGCTGCGCCGCAAACTCGAATCGGGTCGTGGGCAGCAAGAGTCTCAATCGGGCAAAGAGCAAGGCCAGCAATCGCAAAACGGCCAGCAACAGGATGGGCAACAGGGACAGCAACAGAGCGGGCAACAAGCCGGCGGTCAACAACAATCAGGTCAACAACAATCAGGTCAGCAAAATCAACAGGGTGGGCAACAAGGACAACAACAGGGACAACAGCAAGGCCAACAGGGGCAGCAAGGAAAGCAGCAAGGACAACAACAGGGACAACAAAAAGGTCAGCAGGGGCAGCAAGGAAAGCAGGGTCAGGGTCAACAGGGACAGCAGGCGGGGCAGCAACCCGGACAGCAAGCGGGACAACAACCGGGGCAACAATCGAGCCAGCCGGGTAATAGTTTCAGCGATAGCGAGAACCCGACGATGGGCGGCGGCCCACCCTCCGGTGGTGCGCGTCAGATTGAAAGCGAGCTTCGCCAGCGTATCAAAGAGGCCGAAGAACTCCGCCGTCAGCTTGGTCGCAACCCCGAACTTGCTCGCAGCCTTGATCGCGCCATCGAGCAGTTGCGCAAGCTGAACCCGAACGCCTTCAGCGATCCGTCGCAACTGGCTCTGTTAAAGAATGAAGTCATTGACCCGCTCAGGCAGTTGGAACTGGAACTGGCCAGAAAGCTCCAGGCCAAACTGGGCAACAACGGGGCAGGCGCATTCAGCGATGGAGATGCGCCCGACCGCTATCGTAAAATGATCGAAGATTATTATCGCCGCCTGGCGGTGCGCTCGGCTCAAACGCAGCCTGAATGATCGCGCAGCCGTCCCGGGCGGTTTCGACTAACGGGAGATGGGAATGAACAGGAGAAAGTACTTCTTGAAACGGTTTATAGTTGCAAATCTGTTAATGGTCCTGATGATGAGCGCGGCGGCCTCCCGGCTTGCCGAAGCCTCGAAAGACCATAAAGCGTTTGCTGCTCTTTCGGCGCGGCTTTCCGAGCCGGGCGGTTTCTTTGATTCCGACAACCTTATATCGAATGAAACCTCTTACCTGCACGTGCTCGGCAAACTGCGCGAGATAGGCGTGAGCGGCGGCGTTTATCTGGGCGTAGGCCCCGATCAGAATTTCACCTACATTGCAAAGATTCGCCCGCATAAGGCCATCATCATAGACATACGCCGAGATAATCAACTCCAACACCTGATATACAAAGCAATGTTTGCTCGCGCCCGCAATCGCATCGAATATCTCTGCCTGTTTTTCGGCAAGCCTTTTCCGAAAAACAAAGGATGGGAAAATCGCTCCATTCAGGAGCTAGTAGATTACATCGATAACACTCCGTCGAATCCAAAACTGTTCGACCAGACGGCGAAAGAGCTAAGGCGCGATGTTCAGAAATACGGCATAGCACTCTCGGCGACAGACCTCGAAACCATCGAAACCATTCAAAAAGCCTTCTTCACGGCCGGGCTTGACATACGCTACTCGAGCCATCACCGACCTCCTCGCTCGATCTATCCGACCTACAGAGACCTGCTTTTGGAGCGCGATCTTTCAGGCAACCGCGAGAATTATTTCAACTCCGAAGACGATTTTCAGTTTATCAAGAAGATGGAAGATGAAGACCTGATTATTCCGGTCGTCGGCGATCTGTCAGGCCCCACGGCGCTAAAAGCCATCGGACAATATCTGAAAGAGACAAACGAGAAGGTTTCAGCCTTTTACGTGTCGAACGTAGAGTTTTATTTGCTCCGACAGGGGACGTTCGACAAGTTTGTGGAAAACGTAAAGACATTGCCGATAGACAACCGAAGCCTGATTATTCGGAGCTATTTCAATTACTACGCGCCGCCGCATCCGCAGGCCGAGCCGAATCATTTCAGCACGCAACTCCTGCAAAAGATCGAAGACCTGCTCAAACAGTGCGCCAGCGGCGAATGTGAATCTTACAACGATGTGGTGACCAAGAATTCCATCTTGCTTCACTAAAGCGGAGAGATTCTTAGAGAGGATTTACAGGATAAACAAGATTTCAGAAGATGAAAAATAATCTTGTTTATCCTGTAAATTCTCTCTAGGTCTTTTCACGCATCACGCGTCACGCGTCACGGTTACTGAAACAAAATAAGACAATTCGAGAGTCCTTTTATCATACAGAACAGCCTCTTCTGCTATCTAATTTCTTACCCTTGCGGCAAAGCATACAGGATCGGTAATTCTCCCCCTCGGGCAAACAAATCACTGTAAATAGTAAAAGATACCAATCACCCGCCTGCTGACTGTCGAGAAGCGGGTTAAAGATGGTACGGGGATTGCTCCCGGCAAGGTCGCTTTTGTCTGAAGAATAGATTCCGAGGAAATTTGGCGCAGTCGGTCACCGCGGATGTGTCAAAGATGCTTTTCCATATCTCACAAATGTCAGACCGCTAAAGGAGAACCTACATGAAACAGGGCAAGCCCTCGCTTTCCGGTGCCAGAAGCCTTTCTTCAAAATACATAACCAAAATCAGATACTACCTCTTGAAAAACCGAATCATAAGACTGAAGACGGCGAGGCTCGTTCAGAGTCTGGTATTGTTGATATTATGTTCTTCGGTATTATTTAGTGCCTGGCTATTCGACATAGGAGTAGAAGCTGCCACGCCCCCGACCGGCACACTCACAAACAACAGCGGCCCTGTCACCTACACTGCGGGGCCGTTTTTCGTGCCCAACGCATCGGCGCAGGCCAACGGAACCCCTGTTTGTAACGCGGCTCTTGAATGCGATGATTTCACATTGACTATAGCCGTAAGCCCGCCCATTACTCCATCAACTCACAGGGTAAAGATAGTAACCCAGTGGCCGGTTTCGGCAGCCGATTTCGATGTTTATGTGCTTCAGGGAGATACGGGGGAAAACGTGATCGCCACGGCGGCTTCCTCATCCGACCCGGAAGTAGCCTATATTCAGCCGGTCAACGGCGTCTACAGGATTCGCGTAGTTCCCTTCGCTCCGGCGGGTCAGAGTTTCACCGGGACGATCAGCCTCGAACCGCTACCACAGCTTCCGCCTCCCCCGCCCGGAATCGCGCCCCGATACAAGAACTATCCCGACCCGACCGGGCTTGGGAACGAAGCGGGCGAGCCTTCCATCGGCGTTGACTGGAATCCGAATCTGCCGAGCCTGAAACACGGCACGGTCAATACGGGCGGCGTCGCATTCTTTACGGCTAACGTCAATGAATTGCGTGTGAGCTTTGACGATTGTTCATCACCGGCGGGGGCGCTCTGGGAAGACAAAACCAGCCCGCAGACAAGCGTGGGCGGACTCGACCCAATCGGATTTGTGGATCATCAAACGGGCCGGGTCTTTCAATCTCAGTTGACCGGGGCAGGCAGCATACTCGCCTTCTCCGACGATGACGGAGAGACGTGGTTGCCGTCTCAAGGAGCGGGAGTACCCGCCGGCGTAGATCATCAAACGGTAGGCGGCGGTCCTTATAACGAATCGGCCACCCCGCCTCCGCCCCCTCATCCGCTCTCGCCCAACGCGGTTTATTACGCTTCACAGGATGCCGCCACCGCCTTTGCTGCGCGCAGCGATGACGGCGGATTGACCTTTGGCGCAGGCGTTCCCATGTGGAGCCTTGTGCAGTGCGGCGGTCTGCACGGTCACGTAAAGGTAGCGCCCGATGGAACCGTGTATGTGCCTAACAAGGGATGCAGCGGTGAGCAGGGCGTAGCCGTCTCTACCGATAACGGGTTGACATGGACGATTCGAACCGTACCGGGCAGCACGCCGGGCGACACCGACCCTTCCGTGGGCATAGGCTCAGACAACACTCTCTACTTCGGGTATCAAAACGGCGACGGGCATCCGCACATGGCGCGTTCAACAGATCGCGGGCAGACATGGTTAGACAGGGACGTGGGCGGCGGTTTCATTCAAAACTGCGTATTCCCGGAAGCGGTCGCAGGTGACGGGGACCGCGCGGCCTTCGGATTCGTAGGCACGCCAACGGGCGGCAACTATCAGGACGCGGATAATTTTCATGGCATCTGGCATTTCTACATCGCCACGACTTATGATCGCGGCAACTCGTATTTTCTGGTTGATGCCACGCCCTCAGACCCCGTGCAGATAGGCTCGATCTGCACGAGCGGGACTACCTGCGGCGATGACCGCAACCTGCTCGATTTCAATGACATCGCGGTTGACAAAGAAGGGCGTGTGCTTGCGGCTTATGCCGATGGCTGCGTATCGCCTGCATGCTTACAGGACCCGCCTTCCCCGTCATCATCTTCCCGAAGTTCGAAAGCGACTATCATAAGGCAATCGGGCGGGCGTCGATTGTTTGCGGCCTTTGATCCCGTAGAGCCTGCTGCGCCACCCGCGCCCCGTCTCATCTCTGCCACCAGAGACAACCAGGGAGTTACCGTGCAGTGGGATGAGCCTGACAGCGGCGGCTCGCCGCTCACGGCTTATAAAATTTATCGGGGAACGACCAGCGGAGGCGAGACATTCCTCGCCTCAATCAACCCGTCCGCTCCGAGATACCTCGACGCTACGGCTAATCCGAATACGCAATATTTTTATCGCGTAACGGCTATGAACAGCATAGGCGAAGGCGTGTTTTGCGGAGAGGTAGAGGTTACGGCCGCGCCACCCGCGCCCGATGCGTGCAGCCTGCCCGGAATACTGATAACCACCGATCCGGCAGGCGATCAAACGGGCGACCCCGCCACGCCTCAACTCGATATTCGACAGATATCCATCGGCGAGCCGTTTCTGAATAAGTGCACAAATCAGCTTGTCTTCACGATGAAAGTGGCTGACCTGTCTGTCGTTCCGCCGCAAGCTCGCTGGACGATCTTTTTCAGCCGGGCAAGCGGGACCGAATACTTCGTCAGCATGAATTCGGATGACACCGGCAACCCGACTGGCGTCACATTCAAGTATGGTCACACCATGATCGGGACGGGTGGCGTGCGGCAGCTTACAACGGACGGCGATGCCGACCCCGAAAGCACTTTCTCGGCCGACGGCACGATAACCATAGTCGTTTCCAACAGCAAGCTGACATTCAATCTGACTCCACCTCCGGCCACATTGCCCCCGCCCGCGCCGGGCGATACTTTCGGCAATGTCAACGCAATAACACAGCAGACAATCGGAGTATTGCTTGCGACCATTGATTCGACAGCCAGTGGAGGTTATACGCTGGTGGGCAATCGTTCCTGCCAGCCAAACACCGCGCCAATCGCCAGCATGCTTGCCACGCCGACGACAGGGACCGCGCCGCTGATGGTGAATTTCGACGGCTCGGCTTCAAGCGATTCCGATATGTGCGATACGGTTCTCTCTTACACATTCGATTTCGGTGACGGCAGCGCGCCTGTGACTCAGGCCTCGCCTACGATCTCGCACACATACGATGCGGCGGGAGAGTACGGAGCGAAATTGAGAGTCACAGACTCTCGTGGAAAACTGAGCGACAACACGGCCATTACGATAATTGAGGTCGAAAGCCCGGAGGTCGCTAACTCAATATCAGGGACGATCTCTTATTGCATCGACAACTCAAAGAAAGTCCCCAACGCCACCGTCCAGACTACCAGCGGTTCCCCTTCCGCTTCCACCTCTACTAACGCCTCCGGCTTCTATCAACTCGATGACCTCGGCACTGGCCCTTACACCGTTGCTCCTTCCAAAACCGGTGCCGTCTCCGGCATCTCCGCTCAGGATATCGGTATCCTCCGCCGCCTCGCCGCCGGCATCGATACCCCCACTCCCTGCCAATCCATCGCTGGCGATACAGATAACAACGGCTCGCTCGGCGGCCAGGACATTGGCTTCCTTCGCAGATTTGTCGCTCAACTTTCTACCACTGGCATCACCGGCTCCTGGAAATTCTCTCCCGCCTCTAGGAGTTATCCCTCGCTTGTTTCAAATCAAACAAACCAGGATTACGATGCCTTGCTGATCGGAGATGTTGACGGCAACTGGACTCCCGCTGCTCCTGATCCTGCTTCATTTCAGAAGAGTCAGGCTCCTTCGGCCACTAACCTTGCCCTCTCTTTGCCCAGTGTCGTTGCTCCTCCCGGTTCTACTGATGTCTCTATCCCGGTCATGGTTAACGGCACTCTCACAAACGGCGATTTCGTTTTGGGCTACACAATCGAGATCAGTTTCGATCCCAGCGTGCTGGTTCCACATTCGCCCTCATTCAACACGACAGGGACGGTCTCATCGACCGGGGTCGTCACAGAGAACACGGGGGTGTCCGGGAGGCTGCGGTTGGTAGTGGATTTCCAGAATCCGCTGATATTCACAGGGCAGCAGACGCTGATAATATTGAGGTTCGATGTGGTAGGGACACAGGGACAGATGAGCGGGCTCAACTGGTTCTTCACGGAATTTGGGAGCGGCCCACCTGCCGTCACCACCACGACTACAAACGGCAACTTCACCGTCAGCACTCCAACGGCGGCGAAGGTAGATGCGTTCACCGCGACCGGCTATGACAAGGGCGTATATCTCCTGTGGCAGACCGGATTTGAGGCAGATAATCTCGGCTTCAACATCTATCGTCAGCAGGGGGGACAGATGACGAGGGTAACACCTGAGATGCTTGCCGGGTCTGCTCTTGTGATAGGGTCGCCACCCCTGACAGCCGGGCGCGTTTATTCGTGGTGGGATAATTCCCCTGATAGTAAACAGGACGCGCTCTATTATCTGGAAGACATTGACATCAACGGCAAACGCTCGCTTCACGGCCCCCTCGCGCCTGTTAAGACGGGTGACGAACGTCCGCCGGAGCGAAGTCAGGCCGCTTTCCTCAGTACGCTCGGAGAGGCCCGGCCTCTTGTGGGGCTGTCGCGACAGGTTGAATCAAGCGCCAATGTTTTGGGGGCGAAAGATTATTCGATTCAATCCGGGCTGGCTTCCGGGTCGGCCATAAAACTGAGTGTCAATCACGAAGGCTGGTACAGGCTCACTCAGCCTGACCTCGTTCGAGCGGGTCTTGATCCAAATGTTGATCCGCGTTTACTCCAGCTATTCGTTGACGGACGTCAACTGCCGATCATCGTACAGGGACAGGAGGACGCCAGATTTGATCCGTCCGACACGGTAGAGTTTTATGGTCAGGGGCTCGATACACCGGCAACCGATACTCGCGTTTACTGGCTGGTGGGCGGCTCTCAATTCGGCGATAGAATCGCTACGCTCGAAGGCTCGGTCAAGCCGGTTGGTTCGGGCAGTTTCTCTTACACCATCGAGCGCAGGGACAGGACTATCTACTTCTCTTCTCTGAAAAACGGAGAGCAGGAAAACTTCTTCGGGCCGGTCATAACTGCGAGCCAGCCTGTCGATCAATCGCTTGTCTTGCAGCGCCTTGATACGTCCGCATCGGCCGTGTTGGAGGTCGCGGTCCAGGGCGTCACGCTGTTGCCTCATCAGGTCAGTGTTACGGTCAATGGAGCCGTAGTCGGCGTAATGTCGTTCAACGGCAGAGCGCACGAAATAGCGAGGTTCCAACTTTCTGCCGGGATGCTTTCCGAGGGTCACAACGAAGTGTCGTTAATATCTCAATCAGACGCGGGCGACGTGAGCCTTGTTGATTATGTTCGCCTCACCTACTCGCACACATACAAGGCCGAAGATGACGCGCTCAGATTTACGGCGCAGGGCAATCAGAGCGTGACCATAAGCGGGTTTAGCAATTCACAGATTCGCGTTGTTGACATCACCGACCCGAACGCGCCACAGGCGCTGAGCGCGGCGATTCAAAAAGCGATTGACGGCTACTCGATATCGCTTAGAGCGCCCGGCTCATCAGTGCGAACTTTACTGGCAATCGCGGAAGACCGGGTTGAGTCCCCAGCCGCCATCACGGCCAATCAGCCGTCGAACTGGAAAAAGGCGTCAAACGGAGCCGACTTCATCATCATCACCCGCCGGGAATTCTTTGCCAGTCTTGAACCGCTCAAAACGTTGAGACAAAGTCAGAAGCTGGTGGTGGCTCTGGTTGACATAGAGGATGTTTACGATGAGTTCAGCTACGGGCACAAGACGCCACAGGCGATAAAGGATTTCCTCGCCTTTGCTTCGACAAACTGGAAGAGAAAACCGCGCTTTGTGATGTTTGCCGCAGACGCCAGTTTCGACGCGAGAAACTATCTGGGATACGGGAACTGGGACCTTGTGCCGTCGAAGTTGATAGATACGGAATTCCTGGAAACGGCGTCCGACGACTGGCTGGCCGACTTTAACAACGACGGGCTGGCGGATTTGAGCGTAGGCCGATTGCCCGCGCGCACATCCGATGAAGCGGCGCTGATGGCAGGCAAGATCATCGCCTATGAAAGGAGCGGGTCATCTCGATCAGCCCTGCTCGTAGCCGACTCAAACGATGTATTCGATTTCGAGGGTGCCAGTTCCGGGCTGCGCGCTATGTTGCCCTCTTACCTGCGGGTTCAGGAGATCAAGCGATCAGGGCTGGACCCTCAAACGGCCAAAGGAATGTTGCTGGATGGAATCAATCAAGGACAGACTGTCGTCAATTATCTCGGGCATGGGTCGGTGAATCTGTGGCGGGGAAATCTGCTCGAATCAACCGATGCGCGCCTGCTTGTGAATCAGAATAATCTGGCGATGTTTCTGGATATGACCTGTCTGAACGGCTATTTTCAGGACCCGTCGGTAGACTCTCTGGCCGAATCATTGATGAAAGCGGAGCACGGAGGCGCAGTGGCCGTCTGGGCTTCATCGGGTGAGACCGGGGCGGAATCACAGGCGGCAGCAAATCGAGAGATGTTGAGGCTGATCTTTTCAAGCGACAGTATGACGCGGCAGCCGATTACGCTTGGCGAGGCCGCCCGGAGGGCAAAAGCCGCAGTCGCTGATCCCGATGTGCGATTGTCGTATATTCTGTTTGGCGATCCAAGCATGAGACTCAGATAAACGGACGCGGCATAATCAGCGGGCATTTTAGACAGGATTAACAGGCTCAACAGGATTAAAAAAATCTTGTTGAATCTTGTTAACCCTGTCTAATTTTTTTTCGCACATCTCGCATAATTCAGGCGCGAGCCGTTATAATCGCGCGAGGGAGATTGTGCAATGATTGTGGAATCGGGCGATTATGAATATGAGGTCGAAGGCGAAGTAATCAAGCTCATTCACGGCGAGTTGCCAGCGGTCCGATGGACCTGCGGCAGTTGCAAAGAGGATGCGTGCACGATTTTTTACGACCCCGAAGAAGAAGAAAAGATCGTCGAGTGCGAGAACTGCGCCGCGTGCAATCTGGTGCATAAGGGCGCGCAGGCTTGAAAGAGCTATTGGATTGGAATAGAGGGCTTTCGTCTGTTATGAAATCCGGCTCATCAATTACAGAACACTTCCCCGTCATCGCTCAGGCGCGGCGGATAGTAATCAAACTGGGCACGGCAGTTTTGATGAAAGAGAGAGGCGGGCTTGCGCTCAGTCGCTTCTACTCGTTTGTGGAAGCGATAGCCGATCTCAAGCAATCAGGGCGCGAAGTCCTGCTTGTCTCTTCGGGCGCGGTGGGGCTTGGCGCGGAGCGTTTGAATGTTGGCCTGCGGCCTGAGCTTCTGCCGCTCAAGCAGGCATGCGCCGCCGTAGGCCAGAGCCGACTGATGGCCCTCTATTCAGACGGGTTCGAGCGGTTCGGCATAACCGTGGCGCAATTGCTTTTGACCGAAGAGGATTTCTCAAACCGCCGCCGCTACCTGAATCTGCGGAGCGCCATTCTGAAATTATTCGAGCTTGGCACGCTTCCTGTAATCAACGAAAACGATCCCGTCTCGACCGCCGAAATCGAAACCGAAGGCGAGACCTCTTATCGCAAGGTGAACTTTGGCGACAACGATAAGCTGTCGGCTCTCGTAGCAAACAAGGTCGAAGCCGATCTGCTTGTGATGCTCACGGATGTCGAAGGGCTCTACACTTCCGCGCCCGGCAAGGGGCGAGAACCAAAACTCATTCACGTGGTCGAAGAGGTCACGCCGGAAATAGAAGCGCTTGCCCAGGATCGCTACGGCAAAGGCGCAAAGCCCGGGCGCGGCGGGATGAAGACAAAGCTTGAGGCGGCGCAGATCGCTACGCGATCAGGCTGCGCGGCAATAATCGCGAGCGGCAAGGAACCTGCCGTTTTGGAGCGCATCTTTGCGGGTGAACGGGTGGGAACGATCTTTTTGCCGCAGGCGGGATTGCGCGGGCGCAGGCGTTGGATAGCATTCGCCACGACCGTAAAGGCGGCTCTCGTTTTGAACGAAGGCGCGCGACGCGCCCTCAAAGACCGCAAGGCAAGTCTGCTGGCGGCAGGCGTGCTCGAAGTCCGGGGACAATTCGCTCGCGGCGACGTTGTGAGTTTGCTCGATGAAGAAGAGAGAGAGTTTGCTCGCGGCATGGTGAATTATTCGAGCGAAGAGGCGCGCAGGATTACTGGAAAGCGTTCAGACAAGATCGAAGAGTTGATCGAGCAACCCGGTTACGACGCGCTCATCACACGCGACAACATAGCTTTTCTCGACAGGCACGGATGATGAAATCAAGACTTGAAACCGCAAACACGCAATCGGTGATCGAAGCCGCGAAGGCAGCCAGAAAGGCTTCGGGTAAACTCGCCCGGCTCACTACCGAAGAGAAAAATCGGGCGCTCAAAGCGATAGCCCTGCGAGTCAAAGAACGTGCGGAAGAGATTCTGGCCGCAAACAGTCGTGATCTTGATCGAGCGCGGCCACTGGTCGAATCGGGCGAGATGGCCGACACTCTCTACCGTCGGCTGAAACTCGATCAGGCTAAACTGCGCGACATTACATCGGGCATCGAGCAGGTGGCGGCGCTCGATGATCCGGTAGGCCGGGTGACTCTTGCGACCGAGCTGGATGCGGGGCTGCGGCTCTATCGCGTCAACTGCCCCATAGGAGTTATCGGCGTGGTGTTCGAATCGCGCCCCGACGCGCTCACTCAAATCGCGGCGCTTGCGCTCAAGAGCGGCAACGCAGTATTGCTCAAGGGCGGTCGCGAGGCCCGCAATTCCAATCGCGCGCTTTTCGATTGCATTCACTCGGCAACCGTCGCGGCAGGCATCCCCCGAGACGCGTTTGTCCTGCTTGAAAGCCGCGAGGATGTGACGGCGCTGCTCAAGGCCGAGGGCTTTGTAGATTTGATAATCCCGCGAGGTTCAAACGCGCTGGTGCGTTACGTTCAGGAGAACACTTCGATACCCGTGCTCGGGCACGCCGAAGGGATTTGTCACATCTATGTTGACCGCGAGGCCGATCTTGAAAAGGCCGTCGAGATAACGATTGACGCAAAGGTACAGTATCCGGCTGCCTGCAATGCGGTCGAAACGCTTCTGGTAAACCGGGAGGTGGCGAGCGCTTTTCTGCCTCGCATTGTCGCCGAGCTCCAGGCAAAGGGCGTCGAGGTGAGATGCGATGATCGAGCGTCGGATGAGTTTGGCGTTGCCGGTAACGCGAGGGCCAGTGAAGAGGATTGGGGCGCGGAGTACAGCGATTTGATTCTGGCTATCAAGGTAGTTGACGGCATAGAAGAAGCTATCGAGCACATCAACATTTATGGCTCACACCACACGGATGCAATCATCACCGAAGACGACCTGGCATTCGAGCGATTCTTTGCCGAAGTGAATTCGGCCGGGGTTTACTTGAATGCGTCTACGAGATTTGCCGATGGCTATCGCTACGGGTTCGGGGCCGAGGTAGGAATCAGCACAGGCAAGCTACACCCGCGCGGCCCGGTTGGGCTTGAAGGGCTTGTGACCTATAAGTACAAACTCGCGGGCAGCGGGCAAACGGTTGAAGCCTACACCGGGCCGGATGCCAGGAAATTCATTCACAAACAGATTTTGTAGCCAGTATATAAAATAGCGAAATTGAAATAGGCCGCGGATGACGCGGATGCGGCGGATTTTCGCGGATCTGATCATGAAAGGCAGGTCGTCTGATTTATTCAACTTGTGATTTATTCAATTTGTAATCCTGCGCTGATTAAATTCGTTTGAAGTAAGCTTCGCCCGCGCAGGCCCGGCACAAAGTTCGACCATCGCGCGTGACCTCGCGGCGGTCGTTTATGCCTTCGCCGCAGTCGTCGCAAAATACCCGCGAAATGGGCCTCCCCGGCTGATCCTGTTCCTCCAAAGTTACGCTTACGCGTTCCACTTTGAATAACTCTTCATCGGGAAATATCTTGTAGGCTTGCAGTTGCCGTTCGTATCGGTTTTCGATTTCTGGGAAAGCGAGGTCAGCCGCTTCGCGGGAGGTATCAAATGCCGCTACGCGAATGGCTTCGTTGGTCTTCGTGTTCAGGAATGTGGCGGCCAGTTTGCCGTAATCAAAATATTTTAGCGTGCGCTTGCCGAGCCGACAGCCGGTGACCGTATGTATGGCATCGGCAGCGCAACGGTCTATCTCGACAAAGACAAGAAGTTTCTTCCGGTCTGCGCCGCGCGGATCGTGGATGCCTACGGCGCGGCACCCAAGCATAGCCATTCTCACCCCGAGCACCTGACCTGCGCACATGTGCCCGTGAGATTGCTCGGCGCGCTCTAAAAGCTCATCCAATGTTTCCATCCTTCACCGCCTCTCTCTTACCCGCTGTCATTCAATTATAGTGTGTGGAGGAGAATACCAACAAACGCGCCGCCGCTCTCAATCCTCGTATAGCAGATACCGTTTGCGCTGTTCGCGGAATATTTCGAGGTCCTCACCCCATCCGGCTTCGATGTCAGATGGAGTGAGCCCCGCCTCTATCTGCTCACGCAGGCGGGCGCTCCCCGCTATTACATCAAAGGGCAGTTTGTCATAAACGTATTCATAGGGAGGCTCTTTCCACGCAAAATCATCAGCGTAGAGCCGCCTGACAGAATTGATAATCGCTACGGCTGTGATGACGGGTTTGAACAGCCGACGGTCGGTGACGTGAATCTGGATGCCGCCGCACAACAAACCCGCGAATTTATGAAAGGTCGGCTGAAAATGAAGCGGGCGAAACACTACGCCGGGCAAGCGAAAATTCTTCAACTCTTCAATCAAGGCGCGCGGCTTGATGAAGGGCGCACCTATGATTTCAAATGGGCGGGTAGTGCCGCGTCCTTCCGACAGGTTTGTCCCCTCAAACATCACGCTTCCCGGGTAGACTGACGCCGTGTCAATGGTAGGCATATTCGGCGAAGGCATTACCCACGGCAGGCCGGTCTCATCAAACCACATTGAGCGCCGCCAACCTTGCATTTTCACGACTTCAAGCCCGCAATCTGCGCCGAATTCGTGGTTAAACATCAATGCAAGTTCACCGGCTGTCATCGCGTGACGCATCGGTATCGGGTACATGCCTACAAATGAACTGAATTCAGACTCGTGCAGATTGCCTTCGATCAGCAGGCCGCCTACGGGGTTGGGCCGGTCGAGGACCACGAATTTCTTGCCGCACTCGCGGGCCGCTTCCATCGCGAGCGCCATCGTATAGATGAATGTATAGACCCGTGTGCCCACGTCCTGAACATCGAAGACGAGCGCGTCCAAATCATCGAGCATTTCGGGTAAAGGTTTGCGCGTTTTGCCGTAGAGCGAATAAGCACGCAGGCCCGTTCGTTCATCTCGAAACGTCTGCCACTCGATCATGTTGTCTTGAGTTTCGCCGCGAATGCCGTGCTGCGGGCCAAAGAGTGCGGTGAGGTTGATTCGCTCATCTTTGTGAAACAGATCGGCCGCGTGCTCGAACCCCCTGTTGATTGAAGCCGGGTTTGCTATCAGACCGACACGCAAACCTTCGAGCAGGTTCAGGCGGGATTCAAAAAGTGCTTCAAGCCCGGGCTTAATCATAGTAGTTGATCGAATCACGAATCAGTCGATTCATCTATCCGCACAGGACCGAGCCGCCGTTGACGTTGAGCACTTCGCCTGTGATGTGGCTTGCCAGATCGGATGCGAGAAAAAGTATCGGCCCGGCTATCTCTTCCGGCGTAGCCACGCGGCCCAGGGGGATCAGTTCTTTGATCTTGCGCCGCTGTTTTGAATCGTTGAGCGCATCAACGGTCATATCGGTCGCCACCCATCCGGGCGCTACGCAATTTACGGTTATGCCGCGAGGACCAAGCTCCGGGGCAAGCGATTTGGTCATCGAAATGATCGCGCCTTTCGTAGCCGCGTAATGCGAATGAAACGGCTCGCCGCGCTGCCCCGCCGTGGATGAAACCAGGATTATCGTTCCCCGGCGGCGCGGAATCATCGCGCGAGCCGAAGCCCGACAGCAGGCGTAGATCGATTTTAAATTGATCGAAATGGTCTCGTCCCATTCGCGTTCGGTCATCTCTTCGATGGCGGCCCTTTTCCATATGCCCGCGTTTGCAACCAGAATATCGAGCGCGCCGAAACGCTCGACCGCACCTTTAACCATCTTTTCAACCGAGGCGGGGCGCGCAACATCCGCACGCACAGGAAGGGCGCGAGCGCCAAGTTGCTCGCATTTCGCGGCAACAAGACGCGCGCTTTCGCGGTCCCGGTTGTAGTTTAGTACGAGCGCCTTTGCCCCGGCTTCGGCAAACTTTATCGCCGTCGCCGCTCCTATTCCGCGCGAAGCGCCGGTTATGATCGCCGTCTTGCCCGAGAGGTTTATCATCTATTCTAATCTCCCGCGACACTCGCAAGCTCGGTTTCGATCACGCGACGGCGGCCAGTCTCTTCGCGCGGCAGAAGGTATGCGAATACCGCGCTCAGCATCGTGGCAGCGGAAGCAAAGATCAATACCTTGTTGAATCCATACGCGGGAACCAGATTATCGAGCGCGGGAGGCGCGAGCGCCCCTACGCCCCAGGCGGCTCCCATCATCAGGGCCGACACGGTGCTTGTCTGATCAGGCACAAGTTCTTGAGCCATCGCTACGTTGACCGGAAGCGTCGATAATAATACAAATCCGCCGAGCCCCAGAAGTATCACGCTCAAGGGTCCGGTAGTCAGGAAAGCGGCTATCATCAACGGTCCGGCAAACATACCCGAATACAGCGTGACAGCCCGACCCGATATGCGCTCGGCAAGGATTCCTCCCACAAGCCCGCCAAGCCCGCCCAACAACAGAAAGATCGTCAGGACATTGCCCGTGCCTGTCAGCGCGTATCCGCGTTCTTTGAGCAGGAAGGGCAGATAGTTGTTCGTGGTCATTTGAAGCCCGGACCTCAAGACAGTTATCAGGTAAAGCAGCAAGAGCGGTTTCCAGGCGGCTTTGAGCGCCGTGAGCACCTGCCATTTTATGCGGGCCGCGCCGGGTTCGGGTTTTCGCGGAGCCGCAAGCGGCGGGCAAAGGCGGTAAAGCACCATTGACATCAATAATCCGACCGCGATCACGTAATAGGTCTTATCCAGCCCGTAAGCGGCTACGACCCTTGTGATAACAAACGGACCGAATGCAAAGCCCACTGTGCCTGTCGCTGAAAATATCGCCAGCCCAATGCGCCGCCGCTCGCCCGATGCGACCGAAGCCATGGCAGCCGCCTGCGGATGGAATGAGCCTACGCCGATGCCGCTTGCTACAAGCAATACGACGAGCAATCCGTATGACGGGGCCAGCCCGATCAGGGATACGAAAGTGGCAGTAATCGCAGGACCAAAGACCGCAAACAAACGCCTCGCGTATCGGTCGGACAGCAATCCGTATAGCGGCTGCATGAGCGAGGACGAGATGGCATAAAGCGGCGCGAGCCAGAATACTTCCGAGGTCGTCAGGTTGAGTTTCGTCTTGAGCAAAGGCAGGAGCGGATAGATGACACTCGAATAAGCGTCGTTGACGAAATGGCCCATACAGAGCACGGCAAGTATCAGGTTTATACGTTTGATCATACTCTTACTGATGTCCAATAAATATAGCCGCAGAGAATAAGCGTCTCTGCGGCGTTCCGTGTGAAACGATCAAGAGCCTAGGATAAAACCTCGGCGAACGGTTGTCAATTTGGCCGGGCTCGTGGATAAGCAGGCGAATTGCCACAGAGGCACAAAGACACAAAATTCTTTCTGTTTTTTTCTCTGTGGCTCTGTGTCTCTGTGGCCCCTCCGCTCTCTTGTTGAACAAATACAGCTTATGGTTTCGATTTGACTCAACTCCGGCGGGCGTGCTAGGTTCGAGTTTCGGGATGCTAGTATAAAAGCATTCAAGCTGTGGGTGCCCCGGGCTTCAAGTTCGGGGAGAATAGGGAAGCGGGTGAGATTCCCGCGCGGTCCCGCCACTGTGATGCTTCCATAGTTCGTCGGCAAACGGGTCACTGGTCCGAGATCGGGAAGGCCGCCGGCGATTGGGTGCGCAAGGTTGTTGTAGCAAGTTTTTGCAGCAAGCTTTTGCAGCGCAGCCGGAAGCTAAGCCAGGAGACCTGCCCAGAGCGCGTCAACAGCCGACTGCCTTCCGCGTGAGAGGGCAAGGCGCGTGGGAGTATACAGCAAAGCTCCTGCTCGACCCGCCGCGCGGAGAGGGTCGGCAGGAGCTTTTTCATTTGCGCGATACTCAACCCTCCATCTCCAGTGGTAAACACTCGCCGCAAGCGTTGCCGAAATTCCGGCTCGCATCAAGGTTGGGCGGTCCCGTTTTGTCTCGCTTGTTGATCGCAATATCACTGAGTCTTATCTCTTCCTGCGCGCCTCAGAAGGCTTCCCCCGCAGACGCTCGCGTCTTTACCGATGAGCTTGGCCGAAAAGTCAAGGTCACGCCGTATCCGCAACGCATCGTATCGCTTGCGCCTTCGATCACAGAAACGCTTTTTGCGCTCGGCCTCGGCGACCGCGTTGTCGGAGTGACCTCCTTCTGTGACTACCCGCCCGAAGCCAGACAAAAAGAGATAGTCGGTGACACGATGCGCCCGGGTCTGGAAAAGATCGTCGCGCTCAAACCCGATCTGGTCATCGCCTCTACGGCGAGCCAGCTTGAGCAATTCGTGCGAAAACTGGACGAGATGGCGATCCCTATATATGTCAGCAATCCGCGAGATGTCGAAGGTGTTCTCTCAACAATTGCTGGCATCGGCGAGCTTACAGGCGCAAGCGAGAGCGCAAATGAACTGGTGGGAAAGATGCGCGCGCGCCTCGAAGAGATTCACAATCGGGTGGCAACCTGCAAACCGCCCAGAGTCTTATTTATACTTGGGACCCAACCGCTCATAACCGTGGGCGGCCACACATTCATAAACGATCTGGTCAGCAGGGCAGGCGGGCAATCAATCTCCGAAGATGAAACTAGCGAATATCCGCAATACAGTCTTGAAACCGCCGTTGCCCGCCAGCCCGAAGTGATCTTCCTACAGGCGGGAGAAGGCGAATTGCCCGACCGGCTCAAACAAACGCCCGCAGCGCAATCGGGCAGAGTCTTTCATCTTGACGATAATTTGCTGCTCCGCCCCGGGCCAAGAATAATCGAAGGGCTTGATGAGATGGCTAAAAGGATTTGCCCTTAGTCTGTTGTACAAAGGACAAAGCAATACAATGATGAGTGTAACAGCAATAGAAAAGACACAGGTTCGGTTGCGTGAGCGCCTCACTCCCCGAAGGCTCGTCGTCACGCTCATCGTGTTGCTCGTGTTGCTTGTGCTTCTTTCGACTCTCGCCCTGGCCGTAGGCAGCGAGCACGTCAGTTTATCCTCGATATTGAAGATACTGGCATCGGAAATCACCGGGCACGCCGCCGATGTGAAGCCCGAACAGCAGACGATCATCGCAAATATTCGCTTCCCTCGCGTCCTGATGGCAATGGTCGTGGGCGCGGCCCTTGCCGTTGCGGGCGCGGCATATCAGGCATTACTCAGAAACCCTCTGGCCGATCCTTATATTCTCGGAGTCTCGACGGGCGCGGCTCTGGGCGCGATTGCCGCCACGGTTTTTGCCGAACAGATACCCGTGGGACGACCGCTTGCGGCTTTCATAGGCGCGGTCGCAACCATCGCGGCCGTCTACTTATTGGGGCAGAGTCGGCAGGGCAGTTCATCGGAACGGCTGATACTGGCAGGCATCATCATCAACGCCTTTCTCTCTTCGGTAGTAATCTTCTTACTTACGGCGGCCTCGGATTCGAGACTGCGAAGCGTCTTTTCGTGGTTGATCGGCGATTTGAGCGGAGAGGCGAGGCTGTTGCCGCTCATCTCGATATTTGTCGCCATAGGCATCGCGATCATTTATATGAATGCGCGCAGTCTCAACCTCCTGATGGCCGGTGAGCAGGAGGCTCTCGCGCTGGGCGTTGAAGTAGGGCGAGTGCAGATCGCCGTTTACGCGGCAGCCTCGCTCATCACAGGCGCAGCCGTCGCCGTGAGCGGGGTGATCGGCTTTGTGGGATTGATAATTCCGCATGCGATAAGGCTTGCGGGCGGGAGCGACAACCGGCTCGTAGTCCCGGCATCAGCACTTGTGGGCGCGATATTTTTACTGCTCGCCGACACGGTGGCCCGCACCGTGATTGCGCCGCGCGAGCTTCACATAGGCGTTATAACCGCGCTGATCGGCGCGCCTGTGTTTGTCTATTTGCTCAGACGAACCAGTTGAAACGACGCGGTGACGCGGCGAGACTTCGCGCAAACGTGTTACCCGTCACCTGTAACCTGATTATGATCGAAGTAAGAGAGATAAGTTTTAGCTACGGGCAGAGGGTGCTCGATAGTGTTTCATTTGAAATGGGCGAGGGCGAATTGCTCGCGGTGCTTGGTCCGAACGGTTCGGGCAAGAGCACGCTGCTCAAGATAATTCTAAGGATTTTATCGCCCGACGCGGGCAGCGTCTCAATCAACGGGCGAAATCTGAAGGCTCTCGCTCGACGCGAAGTGGCGCGACTCATCGGCTATGTCGCGCAGGAGTCTACGGTGAGGTTTCCGCTCACGGCGCTTGAGTTTGTATTGCAGGGCCGGTTCGCGCAGGGGCGGTTGATCGGCTTTGAAAGCGAGGCCGATGTGCGCGAGGCGATAAGGGCTATGGAGTTGACCGAAACCGACGGGTTTGCCACTCGTCTTGTGAGCGAGCTATCGGGCGGAGAGCGACAGCGTGTGATGCTTGCCCGAGCCATTGCCTCGCGCCCGCGCCTGCTTGTGCTTGACGAGCCGGTAGCCAACCTCGACATATCGCATCAGGTGAAGATGCTCAAGCTTGTGAAAGACCTGACCGCAGCGGGCGAGATGTCGGCCCTCGTCGTGACGCACGAATTGAATCTGGCGGCCGAGTTTGCGACTCGCATACTGATGTTGAAAGCGGGCGAGATGCTCGCATGCGGAGAGCCGCGAGAAGTCTTGAGCGAAACGCGTCTGCGCACGCTCTTTGATACGGATTTGTTGGTTGATGTGAATCCGGCAAGCGGTGCCCCTCGCATCACCCTGAAAGTGAACGATCTAAAAGTGAACGACCTGAAAGTGAATGACCAGCCCTCGACAATCGGCAGTCAACTCCTACGCGAAAGATGATCGCCGGTAATTGAGGTCTTTGCTATTTGCCAATCTGGGTTGCCCGAAGCGGAGAAGGCGGTGAGAGTCCGCCACTGTCGCGCAACTGTGATGCGCAACGAAACCGAC
This sequence comes from Blastocatellia bacterium, assembly GCA_963765495.1. Classification (GTDB taxonomy): domain Bacteria; phylum Acidobacteriota; class Blastocatellia; order UBA7656; family UBA7656; genus CAVXWP01. The sequence goes on along the minus strand of CAVXWP010000007.1, from coordinate 397,454 downwards.
ATCAATGCCACTGCCCGTTCGTGGTGGGAAGGCGTCGGCGTAGGAGCCTCTTTGAGATTTCAGATTTGAGATTTGAGATTTCAAGGGACGAGGCGCTAAGTCAGGAGACCCGCAGAGCAATCCGAGGAAAAACCTCTTTCGCGGAAAAGGAGAATTTCCATGTCGAAAATCTTACCGAATATCTCATCGAATATTATTGCCAGATGCCTGCACCCTTTCTTACGCTCCTGCCTATCGATCACGTCCGGGGCGCTGATCGTTATTTTACTGCTTGCTACACCCGGCTTCTCTCTGGCCATCGCATCTGAAAGCGGGCGTGTCGAGGGAAACGTCGTTGATCCTTCGGGATCGAAGATCGCGGACGCTCGCGTCGTTTTGCGGGATCGAACCGGACAGATTGCATATCAGACTCGCGCAAACGATGAAGGCCGGTTTGCCTTTTCAAATGTAGCCGCAGGCGATTACGGTCTGCTGGCCGAAGTTGCCGGGTTTTCTCAGCCTGAAAAAATCACCGTCTCTGTCGGCGCGGGGCAAACTCAAAACGTGGAGGTGCGGCTCGATGTAGCAGCTATCTCGGATAAGATAGTCGTTTCGGCTACGAGGACTGCCGCGCTTACGGATGAGCTTGGAGGCGCGGTCACGGTTATCGGAGGCGAGGATTTGAGACTCGCCAATCAAACGCTCGTATCGGAGTCGTTGAGGATGGTTCCCGGCCTTATAGTCGCGCAATCTGGGGGGCGAGGCGACATCACTTCGATCTTTGCGCGAGGCGGCGAATCGGATTACAACAAGGTTCTGATTGACGGAGTGCCGGTAAATTCCGCCGGAGGAGCCTTCGATTTTGCCTCGCTTACTCCTGAAAATGTCGAGAGCCTTGAAGTAGTGCGCGGGCCGCGAAGCGCACTGTTTGGCTCGGACGCGATGACAAGCGTAATCCAACTTTTTACCGCTCGCGGCTCGACCAGGGTGCCCGAACTCGAGATGTCAGGCGAAGGCGGCAGCTTTGCCTTTCACCGCGAGACGGCGCGGCTTTCGGGGCTCGCCGGGTGGTTCGATTATTCGGCAAGTTTCGGGTTTCAACATACCGACGGGCGTTTTCAAAACAGCGACTACACAAACCGCTCGGCATCAGTCAATCTCGGGTTTCGGCTCTCGCCCGATGCAGAGCTTCGCGTCACAACCCGTTTGAACAACAACACGCTGGGCGTCTCCGGGCCTACCGCGATACTGTTTGCCGACCCCGACCAGAGACAAAAGCACCGCGACATTGCTACATCGGCCACTTTGGATTTGAAGACCACCTCGCGGTGGCATAATACGGCGCGGTTTATCTACTCGGAGTTCGAAGGCTTCAGCTTCGACCCCGTGGCGCAGGATTTGACGCTTCCCAACACGCCGCCTTCATCTAGTTTCTTTGGACCTGATTTCGCTTTCACCTTCCACGATCACGAGAAACGCGCAGGGATTCATTACCAGACAATCGCGGCGCTCGGGGGCTCAAACGTTTTGACCGGGGGAATAGATTTCGAACACGAATCGGCCGTCTTTACGGATGATTTCAGCCGCGTAACGCCCGACAGAAACAACCTCGGCTTTTACGTGCAGGATCAGGCCGCGTGGCACAGTCGCCTGTTTGTAACGGCGGGCATACGCGTAGAGCGCAATACGGGCAGCGTGCCGGAAGACTTTCGCGCGGCGCTCGCTTCGATTGATTCGAGCGCGCCTGTCGGTGAAGTAGGGTTCGGCGTTACGGCCAATCCTAATGTAGCCGTTTCGGTGCTCGCGCGCGCGCCCGGTGAAGATGAGGTATTTGGCGCTACCAGGTTCAAGGCAAGTTTCGGGACCGGCATAAAAGAGCCCAGGCTTGATGAAGCCTTCAGCCCCAGTATCTTCTTCCTTGGAAACCCCGGCCTCGATCCAGAGCGCACCACAAGCTTTGACCTGGGCGCTTCACAGGAATTTTTCGGGCGGCGGGCGAGCGTGGAATTGACCTATTTCGACAATCGCTTTCGCGATGTGATTGACTTCGTCTTTGACCCTGTTACGTTTGGCCCGGTAAGACTTGCCGACGGCAGGCTAACAAACTTCATCAACATCGAGAGGGCATCGGCTCGCGGAATCGAATTGATCGCGGCTGCGCGTCCGCTGCTTCGATTGCGCGTGCAGGGAAGCTATACCTATCTGAGGACGCGGCTGGAACGCGCGGCCGACGCGCTCAGCCCTGAACAGGGGCTCCCGCTTACGCGCAGACCGCGCCACTCGGGGACGTTTGAAATCAGTTGGACCGATCAGCGGTTTGACATCACATTTGACGGTTCACTGGTGGGCAATCGCAGGGATGTTGATCCAATATCGGGCGCGAGATTCGATCTTTCGGGACGGCCTATTTTCAACGACGGGTACGCGAAGCTAAACGGGGCAGGCGCTTACAATTTGACGCGGTCTGTTGCCGTGTTTGCGCGTGTAGAGAATCTGCTCAACGACGATTATCAGGAGATACTCGGATTCCCGGCCTACCGCTTGAATTTCAGCGCGGGTTTGCGCGTGCGGATAGGAGGCAAGAATTAAGCCTTGTTCTGAGCGAGTGCGCGATTGTGATTACTGTAGTCGCGCACCGCTCAGGGTTTAGAATCAGGCTTCGGCCTGGGTGCCTTCGCGGTTGAGCATTCGCTGATAAGTTTCGCGCATACGCAGGGCCATCTCCAGCCGCTTACGCGATGTGCCCATCAGTTTCTTGTTGCCGCGCTGGCGAGCCGTCTCAAAAATTGCGCGCAAAGATTCAATCTCGTCTTCCTGGGCGCGCAGACGTTCTTTGAAATATTCTTCCGGCATACTTCAATCCCTGTACATTTTTAATGAACAAAGCAAATATTGTGAGGGATAATCTCCCTGAGGGGGGAGCCAAAACACTTTCGCAAATACTCTAAAAACTCTTCCGGCTGTTTAACTGTCAGCTCTTGTTTGAAATCCTATTATAACGCACACGCGCCTGTTGCGATAGTGTCACCGTAAAGGTTTCAGTTTGGAGACTGTCTTCCCTGCTGCGCATCTTCCTTCTTCTTTTCGTTGACAGGTGTTTTCTTTATCGGGACCGCATAATTGCTGGTGTTGCGTTTCGAGACTCCGAGCAGTTTGAGCGCGTGAGCCGAAGGCCGACCGGTTACCTGAATCCCATTGGCCGCCTGGAATCGCTTCATCGCGCCTACGGTTGTATCATCATATTCGCCCGAAGCCGGGCCTTCAAAATAACCGGCCTTCGAGAGCGCGTTCTGAATTTCGATCACACGCTCGGTTGGAACCCTGCTGACGGTCGGAGCAGGAGAAGAAGCCCTGGCAGTCCTCGTGCTACGGCTTCGGCGCGAGCGCGCTGTAGTGCGTCCTCTTCCCTTGCGGCGGGAAATCTTGCTGCCGCGACGACTGCTTGATCGCCTGGCCGAGGTGCTTCGCTTACTCTTGCTGCGGCTTTTACTCTTACTGGTTTTACTCTTACTTGTGCTTTTGCGGGCGCTTGATTTCTTTTTGGCGCTCGTGCTTGACTTTCGACTCGAACGCGATCTTTGCAAAGAGAACGCATCAGGGACTGCTAAGGCTAATAAGACCGTGATCGTTATGATGTAAATCCAACTTCTTTTCATAAGCTTCCCTTGTATTTGAACCTGCTGAGAAAACAAAGATTACAGCCTGGGGCGCGACCGGGCATCAGGGCAATACGACCCACAGGCGGTCATTATATCATCCGGGCCGCCTGGTTCAAGGCGGCAGGTCAATAGCTAGAAAATCGCAATAAAATCAAGGGTGATGCGTGATCTGTGATTTTCAGGCAAATGGCTGTTAACAGGTACTTGCCAATCTCCGGGTCACGCATCACGCATCACGCATCGCGCATCACGGTTCACGCATCATTTTGAGTTAGTTGGCGGCTCGCGCGTTCTCGACAAATCTGATGAAGTTCTGCGGTGATCCAAGATAGCCCCTGGCCAAATCGAGTTTGCGGCCCCGGCTGTCTAAGACCACAGTGGTCGGGTATCCTCTGACGCCCATCTGGCGGGCGAATTGCTCGCCCTGTCCGCCATCTTCCGCGTTGAGTTTTAGAAAGATCTCCTGGCGACTGAGCCCCACGACGGTCGCATCGGTGTAGATGACCTGATCCATCTTCTTGCACCAGCCGCACCAGTCCGTATAAACATCAACTACCACTACCTTGCCTTCGGCATTGGCAAGATTGAGCGCGTGAGAGAGATCTCTTTGCCAGCTTATGCTGCCGCTCGCCGGTTCTACCGGGCCGCGCGAAGACGCCGCGGGAGGTGACCCGCTCTTCACATCGTCGGTGGTCAGCTTTGGCGTTCGCTCTCGCGAAATGTTTCTCAGTTGCGCGAAGACTACGACGGTGATTGAGAGAGTGAGAAACGTTATCACTCCGATCAAAAGATGCTCTTTCTTCAAGGCCAGACCTCTTTCCGAGGGCGAATTGATTTAGTATGGCGTGGATTATCGAGGCAAAGACGGGTTATTTCAATAGTTTTTTGATTACTGAGGCACATTCATCGCGCAGCGAAAACCGAGGTCCGTGCTGACGCGGTCCTGAAGAAAGGCGGCGCGGCTTGTTGCCATGGCAAAGACTACGGGCTTGGCAAAACTGCCTCCGCGCACTATCTTGCCGGGCAAAGGATCAACCTTGCTGCCCGGATAGGGTAGCGAATCCGAATCGGTCCACTCGGCTACGTTTCCGGCAAGATCATAAACACCAAAGACGCTCTTGCCCTCGCTATAACTGCCAACCGGCGAGGGCTTTGCTGTGCCCACGTTGGCGAACTTCGCGTTGAACTCATTGCCCCACGGAAAGAGCTTCTTATCGGTTCCGCGAGCGGCATACTCCCATTCGGATTCGGTCGGCAGCCGCTTCCCTGCCCAGTCGGCATATGCCTTGGCGTCAAACCAGCTTACTTCGGTCACGGGCAACCGCGCCTCCCCCGGTTTGAAATAGCCGTTTTTCCAGTCGTCGGACCAGTTTTCGGGCGCTTGACGATTCCTCGCCTTGATGAACCGATAATACTCTTCGACCGTCACTTCATACTTGTCGAGGAAAAACGGCGCGACCTCCATTTCGTGCTCGGGTTTTTCCGAAGGCTCGCTGCTTTTGTCGTAGCCCATTATAAATTTGCCGCCGGGGATATAGACCATTCCTTCGGGGGGAGCAGGCGGGGGTGTCTCTTTTTTTATGACCGGCTGAGAAGTTGTTCCAGCCGTTGACGGTTCGGGCTTGCTTACAGGCACTCGTTGAGTCCAGATGATGACGGCGATTATCAACCCGATGATCGCAACGGCAGCGATAGCACCAAACAAGAGCGCGAAATTTGCCCGCCGCCCCGTAGCTATCACGCTCGACCCCTGAGCCTGATTTGCGGGCCAGGGTGTGGCCGATGGCTGTGAAAAAACTTCTTGCCCGGGTTGAGATAACACGGTGGCCGGATACGGCGCGGAGTTTTGTGCAACGGGCGCGGTCGTGTTGACAACCATCCCCGCATTGCCCGATTGACCGTCATCCATTCCGGCGGTGTCGGCAGACTGGCCGGGCCTTGTCCGCTGCGCGGACTCGCCTCCGCCCGTAGTAAAAACCGGCGGATGAAGCGTCGCCGCAAACGGAGACTGGGGCGTGCTTGTCTCCATCATCCTGAGGTCTATTCCGGCCCTGTAAATAGCGGCCTCAAATTCCTGCACAAGCTCGTTTGCCGATGCCGGACGATCTTCGCGTTTCTTATTCAGCAGTCTTAGGATGACTGCTTCTATCTCGTTGGGAAGGTCCGGGCGCAACTCGTGAGGCGGTTGAGGCGCTTCCATAGCGTGCTTGAGCACGATGCCCATTGGCGTAGGAGCATGAAACGGGACCTGCCCGGTCAGCATCTCATAGAGGATGACCCCGATGCTGTATATGTCTGACCTCGCATCGAGTTCCTCGCCCCGGCACTGCTCAGGCGACATGTAATAGGGCGTTCCGACTATCATGCCGTCCTGCGTCAGAGTTCCCGTATCGGCTTTGAATTTGAGCTTGGCTATCCCAAAATCGAGCACCTTAACCTGCAATATGCCTTCGGCCGAAGTGCAGAGCCAGATATTATCGGGTTTGAGATCGCGATGGATTATGCCTTTCGAATGGGCCGCGTATAATGCCGAACACGCCTGCTGGATTATTATAAAGCTCTCTTCCAGATCGAGCCTTTTCTGCTCTTTTATTCTCTTTCTCAGGTCGGAGCCTTCCAGAAATTCCATGACCAGATAGGCTGTGCCCGTATCTTTTGTGACTCCGAAATCGGTCACGGCGACGGCATTGGGATGTCGTATCTGAGCGGTTGCGCGGGCCTCTTGCCGGAATCGTTTTACGGCCGTCTGATCGGAGGATAGATGCTGGTGGAGAACCTTGAGAGCGACTTCGTAATCCATATGGACGTGGGTGGCCTTGTAGACTTTCCCCATTCCGCCCTGTCCGATCTTCGCGTCAATATGGTATTTATCGTCGAAGAGTGTGCCGACCAGGCTATCTTCTATGACTTCTTTGGCGAGCGCCTGTCCGTCGTGCGGACAGAAAAGCAGATGCTCCTCAAACTCTTGTTTACAGGAAGGGCATCGCTTCATCCTCAATTATCTCCAGGTGCAGGCTGAAAGGTCTTTCAGCAGATTATCGTAACAACACGCATGAGGGCGTGTCAATTAGCGCATCTTCCCGGAATCTTTAGCCGCCCCGTCCGCCTGTGATATATTCCATGTTTTGGTATAAAAGTATGTCGAAGCGCTTACAATTAATTCTGGGAATCCTCTTCTTCGGCCTGCTTTTTGTCTACGCCGGAGCGATGACCTACAGGTTGCTCGCCACACCTGCCCACACAAGCGAAAAAGGATGGTCTCCTACCTTACGCAACGGTCACATAATAATCACGCAGGTGGACCCGAAGGGCCCCGCCGCCGTCCTTGAAAACGGCGACGAGATCATAGAGATGGACGGCCAGCCAATCACGCCCGGCGCTCTGGCGCTCGAAGCGATTCGCAAGCTTGAATCAGTCGATCCCTACACGATCACGATACGCCGGGGCACCCAGGAGTATCGATACACGCTTCGCGCCGCGTCGGTGCCCCTGAGCCTCGTTACGATGCTGGCCGTGACTATACCGGCTATCTTTCTTATCACAGGCTTTGCGGTATTTCTGCTCAAGCCTTTTGACAAGCAGGCATTATTGCTCGCTTTCATGTTCGCCACATTTATCTTTGTGCCCCCCGCAACCGTTCCTTCGTTTGCCGGTGTCAGCCCGTGGCTCGTTCCCATAATGCTGGCTATACATCTGATAGCCCTATTTTTCTACCCCGTATTCTTTCACTTTTTTCTGATATTCCCGGAGCCGTCATCGCTTGTCCGCAAATTTCCAAAGATCGAGTTTTATCTTTACCTGCCGCACCTCGTGACGGTCTTCCCTTATCTGGCTGTGCTGAATGTCCTGGCAGCCGTTGCGCCGGAGCGAGCCGCTCATCTGCGTGACGGCTTTCCATGGGTTAATGGATTGCTGACGGTCCTCGGAATAGCCTATTTCGCCGGGGGGCTGATGTCTCTGCTGATCAATTATCGAGAGGCAGGCAGGGCATCGCGGCGAAAGATGCGCGTGGTCGTGGCCGGATGCATCGCGGGCTTTCTGCCTATGTCGCTGTTTGTGGGGCTGGCCTTTTTGTTCAATCTGCCGAATGAAAACCCGTCGCTATCGCGCTGGTTGAGCGTCATCGCGTTCTTTGCGTTTCCGTTGTTCCCGCTCTCTTTCGCCTACGCCATAGTCCGCCATCAGGTCATTCCGATAAGGATCATTTTGCGGCGCGGCGTGCGATACCTGCTAGTCTCGCGCGGATTCATAATCATCCAGGCGCTGGTTGTATTTACGCTGCTCAGTTTTCTGCTCACCGGAAGCCGGATGGCGGCAATAGACCAACTGGGCAATCGCGCAGACATCATAGTCACGATGGGAGCGACCGCCATAGCTATATTGCTGCTGACGTTTGTCAACCAGCGCGTAATGCCGATCATTGACCGTCGTTTTTTTCGTGAAGCCTATGACGCGCATCAGGTGCTTTCAGACCTCGGACAGGCAATGCGCACGGTGACGACCGTAAAGCAACTGCTCGAACTTACGGTGGCCAGAATTCAAATCGCTCTTCACATAGAGAATGTGACCATATTTTTGCACGGTGAAGAGTCGGACAACTATACCTGCGCGATCTCTTCTCAACTCACCGATCACGGCGAGAGCACTGCCGATATAGACCGATCTCTTTTTCTGCCTCGTGAAGGAATCATCGTGGCGCGTTTGATGCAAACCCAGATGCCGATCACTATGGATCAGGAAGGCCCTGTCGTATGGCCGCGACCACGAGCGCCGCACAACGCGGCTGCCACCGAGGCCCGCAAGCAGGAACGCAAGGCGCTCACCCGTGTGCGCTCGGCTTTACTGCTGCCGGTCGCGATGAAAGACCAGTTGCTCGCCATAGTCTCTTTAGGTCCGCGTCTCGGAGACCTGCCCTTCTCGCGTGAAGACAGGAACCTCTTGATGGCCGTGGCGTGGCAGATGGCTTTCGCCATTCAGAATTCGCAACTGGTTCGCGAGATCGCCGAAGAAGAGCGGCTCAGACACGAACTCGATATCGCGACCGCCGTACAGAGAAGGTTGTTTCCAGATCGACCTCCACAGGTCGAGCGGCTCGATCTTTCGGGCATCTGCCATCCGGCTCGCGGGGTCGGCGGCGATTACTATGATTTCATATTACTCGATCAGGACAGGGTAGGCATCGCCGTAGCCGATGTGGCGGGCAAAGGCATTTCGGCGGCACTTTTGATGTCAACCGTTCAGGCTTCGCTCAGAAGCCAGGCCCCTTCGGTGAACGGCAAACTCGTGGAGCTGGTATCTTCCATGAACCGTTTGCTTCACGTTTCTACGGATTCAAACAGCTATGCGACTTTCTTTTACGCTCAGTTTGAACAGGAGACCGGCGTGCTGACCTACGTAAACGCGGGGCACAACCCGCCCATGCTTGTGCGAGCGGAAACGGCTATAAAGGCGCAAGGCGCGGGACAAAAAATGGCCGCCTCGACTGATGCCGGAACTAGCATGGCGATGGCAAAGGCTGACCGGGATTCAAGAGAAGTCAGCCTGCTGACCACGGGTGGCCCGGTGATCGGAGCCTTCTACAGTTGCAATTATGAACAGGAGGCCATACAGATGAGCAGCGGGGATTTGCTTGTGGCCTACACGGACGGCGTGACGGAAGCGCTCAACTCGGAAGGCGAGGAATTTGGGGAAGCTAGATTGCAAACCATGATATCGACGGACGGTCAGCTGTCGGCGGCAGAAATGACCGACCGTATCGTTGCAAGCGTCCGCGACTGGGTAGGCGACAGACCGCAACACGATGATCTGACTCTTGTAGTAATGAGGGTAAAGTAAAACGGCAGCGCGGGCAGAGAACTTTACGCAGGCTTTCCAACAAGCGCAAACCCCTGAATATCAATCAGCCGCACATACAGACGGTCGAAGCTGGCCGTTGGAAGATGATTCGAATAATGCTCTACATTGACATCGTTGAGTTCGATCACATCAAGACGGAGAGAGGTGTCAGGCGATCGATTCACTTCTTTGCCCGCCAGCCCCTGGCCAAAAGATATGCTTATGTGCCCGCGCACAACGCCGAATGTTGTGTAGAGCACGACCTGTCCGAACGCTTGATTTCCTTCCGACGTAAGCGAAGATTTAATCAGGGCAATAAGCGCATCGGTCGGCGCTGCGGTCTTGCTTTCATTCATTCGCGCAATCTCCCGGTTCGCAGAATTTGATTCAGCAGTTTATCAGAGGCGTCGGATTATGTGGAGAGCAAGTTGACAATGAAGGTCAGCCAGTCAATACACTCTGATGTTCATGCGACAACCTGACTGTGGCGAGTCACAAAAATATTTGAGAGAGTTTGAGTGTGCTTTGCGAACTTTGCGTCTTTGCGAAAACTATTGCTCGCAAAGACGCAAAGACGCTTATGCGCGGCTATCTGACATAAAAGAAAGGAGCCGACCGCCTGCCTGTGGCCGGATCGAACAAGGTGACGGTGACTTGTGTGCCGACAGGGATACTGGAATTCATACCCGTCTTGCCAAGCTTGACCTTGAACCGCGTAGGCGAACCGTCTGCAAGCGAATATGTGTTAATGTATTTCGTCTTGCCCGTTTGCGCCACCCCATTGACTTCGACAACGGTTTCGCCTCGCACAATGCCGATGCCATTGACGGTCAGCCATTTCTTGTTCGTATTCACCGAAGCTACCTGAGGGCCGTCTGGCGGCTCGAAGGTGCGGGTCAACGCGTTGTAAGCGTTTGCGCGACCGGAACTCGACACAATCGATGCAAGGGCCAAGACGGGCGTGCTGGTCGAAATGATTCGCTGTTTGACCTGAGAAGGCTTGAGTGATGAATCACTTGCCCACAAGAGCGCAGCTATGCCGGCTACGTGAGGCGTGGCCATCGAAGTCCCGCTCGCGTACCCGTATCCGCCTCCGGGGAGCGTGCTGAGTATCTCAACACCGGGCGCTCCGACGTTCACGTTGCTGTGACCATAATTGGAAAAGGATGCGAGTTTATCGGCTCTATCCAGGGCTGCAACGCTTATAAGCGAGTCAATCTCTCCGCCCCAGGCACCGGGATAATCCGGTACGCGATCCATATCGTCGCCAAGATGATCGTCACCGCCGTTACCCGCAGCGGCTACGAAAAGAATGCCCGCAGCGCCCGCATCCGTGATCGCCTTACGCAAAGACGACGACGTCCCGGCCCCAATCCAGCTTGCGTTGATGACGCGGACGTTTACGCCTCGCTTCTTTTGATCTATCACATAATTGATCGCCTTCACGGCATCTGATGTTGCGCCGCTCTCTTTGCCGATGAACTTGAGCGACATGATCTTCACGCGCCAGGCCACTCCGGCCACTCCGATACCATTATTGCCCGCAGCGCCTATCGTGCCCGATACGTGAGTGCCGTGAAAATCGCCCTGGGGATCATCGAAATAGCGATTGTTATTCGACCTGAAATTCCATCCGTTTATATCGTCAACATAGCCGTTGTTGTCATCATCTACGCCGTTGCCCGCAACTTCGCGAGTGTTCACCCAGGCATTCGGAGCAAGGTCGGGATGCGACAGGTCCGCGCCCGTATCTATGACAGCGACTACGACATCCGGGCTGCCTGTGGTCAGGTCCCAGGCGCGAGTGGCGCTGATGTCGGCACCGGGCTTGCCTACGCCTAAACCTATGTTCATCAATCCCCACATCTGAGAGAACAGGGCATCGTTAGGCATAGTCGTCGCGGGATATAAGAGAAAATCCGGTTCGGCATACTCGACACGCGGATCGGCCGCCGCCCGCTCAATCGCGTCCTCTACCGATGTTCCATCATCAAGCTTGACGAGGTAGAGATTGTCTCGAAGTGCAACCTTCAAAGAGTGAGCCTTAATACCGTTCCTCGACCACATCTCATCTATGGCTTCAGAGGGGACAAATTCCTGTCCGGCATCTGCCTTGAATTTGACCAACAACTGATTTGCGGCATATCGCCCGGCAGGCGTGACCAGCTTTTGCGAATGAACTTCGTTGTGAGGGACAAGCACTATTGAGCATAAAATTAGTGCTAAAGTTAGGGAAACTTGCTTCATTTTTGGACCTCGACAGACACACATCCAGTAATGACTTGCATTACAACTGTGATTCTTGGGGCAGGAAGTATCGTGTAGGGGCTGTAAATTTGATTAAAAGATTCGGGACTTGGTCGGTGAGGGCCAACTCCGACACGGATTATAAGTCTCGCCACAGGTCAGATCAATAATAAATTTTGCAGCGAGGCTATAATCCGTATCGGGTCAAACAAATTCTATCCCACTTGCTCGAATACAATTTCCGGCTTCTGTGGCCGGCCACTTACTGGTGGCTACTTACTGGTGGCTACTTACTGGTGACTACTTACTGGTGACTACTTACTGGTGGCAGGCGCTTGTTGTTCCGCCTGCGGTTGTGGTGCGCTGCGGCTCGGGATAAGCTTCGAGATATCATTAAAGATCACAAATCCCATAAGCAACATCAACATCACAAACCCAACCGTCATCATTCTTTCCTTGATCCGCAAGGTCAGCGACAGGCCGAACAGCCCGAGCAAAGCCTCAAGCAGGAGCATGAAGATGAGCCCGCCGTCGAGGACTGGTATGGGCAGGAGGTTGAATACACCTAAGTTGAGCGAAAGTATGGCCATTAGTCGAAAGACCGATCCGGCACCTTGTTCGGCAGCCTGGCCTGAGAGCTTGAATATGCCGACCGGGCCGGTCAGCGTATCGCGCGCTGATCGTTGCCCTACGAAAATCTGGGCGATTGCCGTCTTCGTCAGTCGCAGTATCCGCACATTCATATCAACCGAATATTTGATCGCGGCGAATGGACCCAATCGCGCGACTATCATTTCTTCGCCTTCCAGTTGCTGCGAGAACCCAAGACGTAAATCGCCTTCATTCATCCGAGGGGTGCCTTGAATATCGAGCGTTTCATCGCCGCGTTTCACTGTAAGTGTTATGGGTTGACCGTTGCTGGTTCTTATGGCCTGAATCACCCTCTGTTCGCCGTAGAAACTCTGCTCGACCGGGGTACCATTGACGGCGACGATCTGATCGCCGGGCTTCAGACCCGCCTCTGCGGCAGGCTCGCCCGGTGAAACGGCTTGAACGACTATCTTCGCATTAGGCCCCGGATCGGGTCTGAATCCCGCGTATCCAATCTTTTCCGATTCGACCTGAAACGTCCCGACGTGTAAATTCAGCTCTTTTGTAGCTCCATTGCGCTTGACCGCCACAGGCACTTCCTGGTCGGGGTTGACCAGTACCAGGTCCTCGGCATCGCGCCAGGTAGGAGTCTCCTGACCGTTGATGCTTACAATCAAATCGCCCGGCTCTATACCAGCCTTTTCAGCCGGAGAACCTGTCTCAACAGCATTAACGACCGCCGGGTGACCCTCGAAAGCCGGCATCTCATAATAGATCATCGCCATCGCGGCGGGTATGGCAATCGCCGTCAGGATATTCATCACAGGCCCGGCTACGGCCACGCAGAAACGCTGCCATTTAGGCTTGGACATGAATTCGTAAGGCGCACCCGTGACCTGTTCATCCAGATTCTCTCCGGCCATCTTGACGTAACCGCCCAGAGGGATCAGGCTTAACCTGTAATCAGTGTCACCTTTACGAAATCCCCATAACCGTTTCCCGAAACCCACGCTGAAGGCTTCAACGCGAATACCGAAAAATTTTGCCACGATAAAATGACCAAATTCATGAATTACGACCATTCCCCCCAGAACCAGGGCGAATGTGATAGCCATCTGTAAAAAATTTGTCAATTTCAGATCTCCTCAATTAAGCACTACCAGGGCCTAAAAGTTTCTGCGCTAGATTCAAGCTCTAAAGCCACGATGCACAAGTAGTTTATCGTAGCTCGAAAAGAGTGTCTATACTGGAAATCTTACACAAGCCTTATGCAATTGAATCATAAGAAAATCGCAGACAGCTTTTTATCTTAGAACTATTTATCTTAGAGCCCTGGCCGCGCTTGCCCGCGCGATGACCGACTCGGCCTGCGAGCGCGCCCATCGGTCGGCTTCAAGCACCGCTTCAATGCTTGAAACCGGCTTTGTGTGATGCGCCTGCATAGTCTCGGCAATCACACGGGGAATGTACATAAACTCAATCTTTCTATCTAGAAACGAGGCTACAGCAACCTCATTTGCCGCGCTCATGCTTGCGGGCATCGTGCCTCCTTCACGCATGGCCTCGTATGCGAGTTTTAGGCAGGGGAAACGTTCGAGGTCAGGCTCGAAAAACTCAAGCTTTGACATCTTACTCAGTTCAAGCGGCGGCAAATCCGTAGGCAACCGCTCTGGATAAGTCAGCGCATACTGGATCATCAATCGCATGTCGGTCACACCCAGTTGAGCGATGATCGAACCGTCCACCATTTCAATCATAGAATGCACTATTGACTGAGGGTGAACGACCACCGAAATGCGATCAGATGAGAAGCCAAAAAGCCATCCGGCTTCAATCACTTCCAGCCCCTTATTCATCAATGTTGCGGAATCAACAGTAATCTTTGACCCCATCTGCCAGGTCGGATGAGCAAGAGCCTGCTCGACGGTGACCTTATGCATCTGCTCAAGAGGGGTATTGCGAAACGGGCCACCCGATGCGGTCAGGATCAGTCGTTTCACCTCGCCGAGGCGCTCACCCCGCAAACATTGATGCAGCGCGTTATGTTCGCTGTCTACGGGCAAAAGCTCCGCGCCATTTTCGCTGGCTGTGCGGGTCATCAACTCGCCCGCCATCACAAGCGTCTCCTTGTTAGCGAGGCAAACGCGACGTCCAAGAGTCAGCGCCTTTAGAGTAGGCAGAAACCCGACTGCGCCCACAGTCGCCGAAACGACTATGTCAACTTCGTCGTGACAGGCTACAGCAAGGAGTCCCTCCTGACCAAATGCGAATTCAGGAATTTTATCGGAGCCAAGATCATTAAGCCTTCGCTTCAATTCGTTTACATCGCATTCCTGTTCCATCGAGACCAGTTGTGGTCTGAATCGGCTTATCTGTTGCGCGAGGCCGTCGAGGTCTCTCCCTGCGGCCAGAGCTGAAACAGTAAATTCGTTTTCAAGTGATTCGATAACTGAAAGAGTGCTCTGACCAATAGACCCGGTTGATCCTAATATGCTGATTCTTTTCATAGAAGTACCTGTCGTGAGCCGCATTCTAACACGGGGGCAGAATCAATATCAAAAGACTCAATTGAAGGAGTGTTACAGGAAACACCTATGCACATTGAGGAGGATTTGGAGGTAAGCGGCGGAACTGGAATAAGCA
>CAVXWP010000007.1:0-375000 GCA_963765495.1 Blastocatellia bacterium | reverse complement strand
AAACCACCTGAACTACTTCGTCAACAATATGAACGAGATGAAGGTATTGTCGCACGAAGCCAACTCGATTACCGGAGAGCTCTTTAAGAAAGTCAATTCGAAGAAGCGACAATATGTAGACCTGACGATGGAGCTGGTTGCGGAAATCATACGAGTTCACAACACAGAAAATATAGACGTCAGGGTGGCCACATTTTCACTCTTTGGCATGATGAACTGGATATATAACTGGTACAACCCGCGCAAAGATGTTGACGTAGCGGGGCTGTCGCAAAACATTACGAGGATATTTTTGAACGGACTCCTCGGCGATAAAACGATCAAAGAGGACAAGCTCGACACAGGCCGCGAATCGCATCTGGATCGCACCGTATCGGTCTGGCAGCAATGACGGCAAGAGCCGAACGGCAGGGCAGGCGGCCGAAAGTTATTAATTTTCGAGATGCAGATTGTGCATCTTCAGCGCAGCGATGATTGGGGGACACTATGACAAGAGAAGCTATGGAAAACCAACTGGTCAATTACAGCACGCAGGACGGCATTGCAATTATCGAACTGAACGATCCGCCGGCAAATACTTACACATACGAAATGATGCGCGATCTGGACGATGCGATACTTGAAGCCAGGCTCGATGACGAAGTGCATGTAATCGTCCTTCGCGGCGCGGGAGACAAGTTCTTTTGCGCGGGTGCGAACATCAAGATGCTTCTTTCAGCGACAAAGCAATTCCGCTACTTCTTCAGCCTTCACGGCAACGAAACGCTGATGCGACTGGAAAACACTGCCAAGCTTGTAATAGCAGCCATAAACGGACACGCCGTAGGCGGAGGTCTTGAGATCGCGCTCGCCTGCGATATTCGAATCGCAAAGAAAGGACCGGGCATGCTCGGATTGCCCGAAATAAACCTGGGGCTTCTGCCCGGCATGGGTGGCACTCAAAGGCTTCCCAGAATCGTCGGAAAAGGGAAAGCTCTCGAGCTTCTAACTACAGGCAAAACTATCTCGGTTGAAGAGGCGCATGAAATCGGGCTGGTCAATGACGTGTTTGAAGAAGAAAACTTCTTTGACAAAGTGATTGAGTACGCCGGGCGGTTCGTCCCGCCCGCAAAGGCAAGTAAAGCGGTTGGCCTCATCAAGCGCTCGGTTCAAACCGGGCTGGAACTGCCGCAAGCCGAAGCCCTCGCCCTTGAGCGAGAATTATTACAACAACTATTTGAAAGCGAAGACGCGGAAGAAGGCCTCGAAGCTTACGCAAAGAAGCGCCAGGCTCAATTCAAAGGAAGATAATCGCAGTGGCCGGTGGTCAGGGGTCAGGGGCCGGCGAGCCTAAAATTCCCGACCACCGACCCCTGATCACCGATCACTTACCAGGGAGGAATTTTAGATGGCAAAGATGTATATAGCAGGAGAATCTGTCGATTCGATAACGGGCGAGAGCTATGAGGTGCGTAACCCTGCAACCGGCGAAGTCGTTGATAGTGTCCCGAAGGGAAATGCCGAAGACGCCCGGCGCGCAATTGATGCGGCTGAAGCGGCATTCGATGAATGGTCGCATACGTCGGCCGAAGAGCGAGCCAAATTCTTATTCAAGACGGCTGAACTTGTGGCGGGTGAAAGAAAGAACTTATCCGAATTGCTGACGCACGAGCAGGGCAAACCCTTTCAAGAAGCGGGCACTGAAATCGAGCACTTCCTGCATGGGTTAGAATTCTATGCGGGGCTTGCCTCGAAGGTTCGCGGCGCACAGGTTCCGCTGCCCGCAAAGAACGCTTACGGCATGGTTATTCGCAAGCCTCTGGGCGTATGCGGCGCTATCGTGCCGTGGAATTTCCCTATCACTTTGATGGGCACAAAGGTTGGGCCCGCGCTCGCCGCCGGAAATACGGTTGTCGTAAAACCTGCTTCGACCACGCCGCTCACAACCATTCGCATAATCGAACTGATGAACGAAGCGGGGCTGCCGAAAGGAGTTCTAAACGTAATAACAGGTCCGGGCGGGGTCGTTGGCGAAGAGTTGCTCAAGAATCCTAAAGTGCGCCGCATCGCTTTCACTGGCGAATCGTCTACGGGCAAACACGTGGCCGAAGTGGCTTGCGGAGACTTCAAGCGGGTAACGCTTGAGCTTGGCGGCTCGGACCCGATGATCGTGTGTGATGACGCTGATATTGCAAAAGCAATCACGGGCGCGATGGTCGGACGTTTCTGGAATGCGGGACAGGCGTGTCTTGCCGTCAAGCGGTTGTACATATTCGATCAGGTGTTTGATGAATTTGTAAACGGGCTTGTCGGAAAGGTATCGCGCTATGAAGTAGGTGACGGGATGTCGAGACCTGAAAAGCCTAAGATTCGCATGGGACCGCTCCATACTGCGGATCAGCGAGACGAGATCGAGGCTCAGGTCAAAGACGCGGTT
Organism: Blastocatellia bacterium; assembly: GCA_963765495.1. Taxonomy (GTDB): domain Bacteria; phylum Acidobacteriota; class Blastocatellia; order UBA7656; family UBA7656; genus CAVXWP01. The sequence continues at coordinate 372,584 of CAVXWP010000007.1, read as the reverse complement.
GATCGCGGAGCGCGAGTTCTCCTCGGAGGCGCGCGCCCCGAAGGCGATCAGTACGAGCGCGGGTTCTTTTATCAGCCGACCATACTTGCAGATGTTCCCGATGATGCGCGGGCGGTTCAGGAAGAGACATTCGGGCCGTTGCTGCCGATCTTTCGCGTGAGCAGTCTTGATGAAGCTATCGAGCGCGCCAACAAATCAATTTACGGGCTGGGCTCATCCATCTGGACCAAGCACCTCGACAACATCGAAACGGCGATTGACAAAATCCAGGCTGGAAATGTCTGGGTGAATTCGCTCCATTACGGTTACGACGAGCTTCCATTCGGCGGAGTGAAGGCAAGCGGATTTGGTCGCGAACACGGACCGGAGGCGCTCGATTATTATCTTGAACCGAAGGGCGTGGTTATTACACGTTGAAGTACGGTGAAGTTTTGAATTATGAGTTTTGAGTTTTGAGTTTCAGAATTTGGCGAGTGCGTGGTGCGCTCGCTAATTCAAAACTCAGAACTCAAAACTCAAAACTGGAATTTGATCTGGAGTTTGATTATGGCGCAGATGTTGATAGGCGGTGAGTGGGTAGGCTCGCGTAGCGGGGACGTTTTTGAGGTGATGAACCCGGCTACGGGCGAGATGGTTGATACGGCTCCGCGAGCTACGGTCGAAGAGGCGCGGCAGGCGATAGATGCGGCGGCCGAAGCGTTTCTCGTTTGGAGCGAATGGACTCAGGCCAAACGGGCTGACGTTCTTCGCCGCTCGGTCGAGCTTGTGCGAATGCGCGAGAAAGAGCTTGCCACCTTGCTCACAAAAGAGCAGGGTAAGCCCTTTCGAGAAGCGATACTTGAAATACGCCGGTTCGCGCATACGATGGAGTATTATGCCGGGCTTGGCAAAAACATTCGCGGCGGCTACATCCCGCAGATAGACGATGGCAAGTATGGGCTGATAATCAAGCGACCGCTTGGCGTGTGCGGGGCTATCGTGCCGTGGAATTTCCCGGTCTCTTTGATGGGCAATAAGATCGGCCCCGCGCTGCTTGCCGGAAACACTATGGTTATCAAACCCGCTGAGACTACGCCACTGACCAGCCTGCGAGTGGTCGGCCTGTTTTCCGAAGCAGGTCTGCCAAAAGGCGCTCTCAATGTGGTGACGGGGAGAGGGCCGGTTGTCGGCGAAGAGATAGTCACAAATCCAAAAGTTCGCAAGATCGGCTTCACAGGCTCGACCGAAGTCGGTCGCCGTGTGATGGCCTCAGCAGCAGAAAGCATCAAGCGAGTGACGCTTGAGCTTGGCGGCTCAGACCCTATGATCGTCTGCGATGACGGCGACATCGAGGCGGCGGCAAAGGCGGCGGCGGTCGGACGCTTCTTCAATTGCGGGCAGGCTTGCCTCGCGATAAAACGCCTCTACCTTTTCGATTCAATAGCCGATGAGTTTATAGATCGGCTCGCGGCGCGGGTCAAAAAACTTCGCGTAGGCAACGGTCTCGCCGAAGGTACGATCATTGGACCTATGCACAGTCAGACCCAGCGCGAAGAGGTTGAGTCTCAGGTGCAGGAAGCGATTGATCGCGGCGCGAAGGCGCTGGTCGGAGGCGGGCGGTTGAATGGCGGCGATTATGATCGGGGCCATTTTTATGCGCCAACGGTTCTCACAGACGTGCCGGAAGATGCTCGCGTGGCTACCGAAGAGGTGTTTGGCCCTGCGCTTCCGGTCTTTCGAGTCGGCAGCCTCGATGAAGCGATTGAGAAGGCGAACAACTCTATCTTCGGGCTCGGTTCGTCAATCTGGACGAACGATTTGAATCGCGCTACGCGGGCGGCCGAACGAATCGAAGCCGGGTACACGTGGATCAATTCGGCGCAGATCATCTATGACGAGCTTCCATTTGGCGGCTTCAAGCAGAGCGGGCTCGGCAAGGAACACGGTATCGAAGCGATTGATTACTACTCTGAAACCAAGGCGGTCGTCGTAAGCACCAGTCCTGACGCCGTCGAAAAGAAGCCCTCTGCCGGAGAGAGTCAGAGGTAGTGCGCAACAAGCAGATGGAATACAAAACTATCACCTTTGAATTGAGCGACCGGATAGCGACTATCACTTTGAACAGGCCCGACCGCCTGAACGCTATCAATGAAGATATGCGCGATGACTTCTCGCGCCTGTTTATAGAGCTTCAGACCAATGATGAAATAGGCGTTGTGATATTGACCGGCGCGGGCCGCGCTTTTTCCGCGGGCGGCGACATAGAGTATTTCGAGCGCGAATGGAATACGGCTCGGTTTCGCGCTGAAAATCACCGGCTGACGCAGTTTTTCGATGAGCTGGAATTGATCGAAAAGCCGGTGCTTGCCGCCATAAACGGACCCTGTACGGGCGGCGGATTGCAGATCACTTTGTCTTGCGACATCCGCATAGCAAGCGACCGGGCGCGGTTCGGCTTCCGCGAAAACAACATCGGGCTCATACCGGGCGCGGGCGGTTGTTCGCGGCTTGTGAAACTTATCGGCTACGGCAAGGCGAAAGAGCTTATCTTTATCGGCGATATGATAACCGCAGAGGAAGCCGAGCGCATCGGCCTCGTCAATCGCGTAGTCCCGCACGATGAGTTGATGAACCACGCCCGCCGGATGGCCGAGCATCTGCTGACCCGCGCGCCCGAAGCCCTTGGGCTTGCCAAGCGATTGTTGTGGCACTCGGTCACGAGCGATTTTCAAACCGGGCGCATGCTCGAAGCTCTCGGCCAGAGCGTGCTGCTTAAGACCGCAGATCATCGCGAAGGCGTGAAAGCATTTCGTGAAAAAAGAAAGCCGAAGTTTAAGGGCGAGTAATGTCGGGTCTGTAGAGTTGTCGGTTAACTGCATGAATTGGGAATTTGAAATAGGCCGGGACGGACGCGGATCGGGCGGATTTTCGCGGATTACGTGCTTACGCGCATGGTTCGTGTTTTCCAGCATGTTGTTTTGAGATTTATGAATGGCTTTTGAAAATATCATCTTTGAAAAGAAAGACGCGGTTGCGCGAATCACTCTCAATCGCCCTGAGAAATTGAATGCCTTCGTCGGCTCGATGCGCGAAGAGATTTATGAAGCCCTCTGTCAGTGCGAGGACGACGATACGCGCGCAGTGGTTATCACGGGCGCGGGCAAAGGTTTCTGCTCGGGCGCAGATGTGCGTTTTCTTGCGCAGGTAAGAAATACGGGCGACAGCGAATCGCTTGATCGCGTGCTTGAGGCCGCCCGCAACGTGGTCAGCAAGATACGGCAGTTGCCAAAGCCGGTTATCGCTTCAATCAACGGCCCGACCGCCGGAGGCGGCATCAACCTTGCCCTCGCCTGCGATATCCGTGTTGCCAGCGAAGAGGCGAGCTTCGGCGAGACCTTTATCCGGCTGGGCCTGCACCCGGATTGGGGCGGCACGTTCTTTCTTCCACGTCTGGCGGGGACCGCCGTCGCCTGCGAGATGATGATGAGCGGCGATGTCATAAGCGCCTTCGATGCTCAGAGGTTAGGACTGGTCAATGTAGTCGTGCCGCCTGACCTGCTCGAAGAAGCTACGAATCAGATGGTCCGGCGATTGATCAGAAACTCGCCGCGAATCCTCGCGATGATAAAACGGGCAATCTACAAGAGCATGAACACGAGCTTCGATGAGATGCTTGATTACGAAACCCGCGCACAGAAGGATTGTTTCGCGATTGAAGATTCCGCCGAAGGGTTGAATGCCTTTATCGAAAAGCGAGAGCCAAGGTTTTGAAAGGTTTGAAAGATGGCGATTGAAGAGATAGCAGTGATAGGCGCAGGCACAATGGGACACGGCATCGCGCAGGTCGCGGCGCAGGCCGGTTTTGAAGTCGCGCTGACCGACATCAGCGCCGAGCTTGTCGAGCGAGGGAAGGCTCAGATCGAAGCCAATCTGAAAAAAGGCATAGAGCGCGGCAAGGTCACAGAAGAAGAGATGCAGGCGGCGCTCGGGAGGATTCGGACTACGGCCAGCATCGAAGATGCGGCGGACGTGGCCGACCTTGTAATCGAAGCGATCATCGAAAAACTCGACGCCAAGCGCGAACTCTTCGCGCATCTGGATCGCGTGTGTGAACCTGCCGCTATCTTTGCTACAAACACTTCTTCGTTGAGCATAGAATCAATCGCTTCGGCGAGCAGGCGCGCAGACCGAGTGATCGGCATGCACTTTTTCAATCCCGTCCATATTATGAAGCTCATCGAGGTAGTGGTCGGGCCAGAAACTTCTTCGGAAACTCTGACTGCGGCTCTCGATGTTGCGGCGCGCATGGGCAAAGAAGCCATCACGGTAAAAGATGCGCCCGGGTTTGCAACGAGTCGGCTCGGAGTCGCGCTCGGGCTCGAAGCGATCCGCATGCTCGAACAGGGCGTAGCAAGCGCAGAAGACATAGACAAAGCGATGGCGCTTGGCTACAACCACCCGATGGGACCGCTCAGATTGACCGATCTCGTAGGGCTCGATATTCGATTGAACATAGCCCGATACCTTTTCGACAAACTTGGTTCGGAAGTATTTCGCCCGCCCGACTTGCTCAAACGCAAAGTTGCCGAAGGCAAGCTTGGCAAGAAATCGGGCGAAGGCTTTTATAAATGGGAATAAGACTTCACAGAAGGAGCGAAGATGGCATTAGAAAATGTTTTGATTGAAAGGCGTGGCCGCGTGGCCATAGTGACCATAAACCGTCCCGACAAGTTGAACGCGCTGAACATTCGCACGCGTGAAGAGATACTGACCGCCTTCGACGAGCTTGAGCGCGATGATGAAGTGCGAGTCGTCATCATCACAGGCGCGGGCGAAAAGGCATTTATCGCGGGCGCAGACATAAATGAGTTCGCGGGGATGACTGCGATAAAACAGCGCGCGGTTATGAAAGGTCGCCGGGCTTTTGACGCGGTAGAAGATTTTCCCAAACCCGTCATCGCCATGATAAACGGATTCGCGCTCGGGGGCGGGTGCGAACTGGCCCTTGCCTGCGACATCCGCATCGCTTCATCTAAAGCGAGGCTCGGCCAGCCTGAAATCAAGCTGGGAATAATTCCCGGCGGCGGCGGCACTCAGCGCATGACGCGACTCATCGGCGAAGGCAAAGCGATGGAGCTGATCTTGACAGGCGATATGATTTCAGCCGAGGAAGCCGAACGGCTCGGCCTGGTAAATTACGTTGTTGCGCCCGAAGAACTTGAGGCGAAGACTATGGAGATGGCTGAAAAGATTGCCGAGATGAGCCCCGTAGCGCTCGCCATGGCTAAAGCATCCGTCAAGAACGCCGCTCGATTGAACATGAAGGAAGGGCTTGACGCCGAGGTCGATCTTTTCGCGCTCTGTTTTTCGAGCGAAGACAAAGAAGAAGGCGTTCGCGCATTCATCGAAAAACGCAAGGCGGACTTCAAGGGCAAATAGCAATTGGATTTAGCCACGAATTCACACAAATAAACACGAATATTTCGTGATGATTCGTGTAAATTCGTGGCCTCTTTTGCGTTGTTTGTTGGAAATATTAAGAAGAGAAGCGCGTGCCGCGATTGTCCTTGATTATCTTTCGGTAATCGTCGCCTTCGATCATCACAAGCCTGCACATCTCGTGCAGCCGCGAACGCAAGCGAACGCCTACGCGCTCGGTGAGCGTCTCGTCATAGGCTGTTCCGATAGGCATATCCAGATAGTTGGAGGTAAAGATTGTGACCTTCTTTTCGTTATAGCGCTTGTTGATAATGTGGGTGATTGTCTCTTGCACCCACTCGGTTGGCTTGCTTGCTCCGAGTTCATCCAGAATCAGGATGTCGGCTTCAAATATCGGAGAGAGTATCTTGAGTTCCGAGGTGTGAGTGGTCGGGTTATAGCTGTCCTGAATCTCTTTGAGCAGATCGCGGAAATCATAAAAGAGACCCGGTATGCCCTTCTTGATGATCTCTTTGAGAGCCGCAACGGCCAGATGAGTCTTCCCTACTCCGCAACTGCCTAAAAAGAGCAGACCAACTTCAACCAGAGGGTACTCTTCGACAAACTTGCGCGTGTTCATCAACGCGCGATGCAATGACGGGCACACGGGGTTGAAGTTTTCAAAGCTGCACGAAAGAAATCTTGTGGGTATTCTGGCCTGAGAGATTAAGAGATCGGCGCGAGCGGTTCGCTTACATTCACACTGGCGGACGCCTCTGCCTTCTACAAACTCCCATCCGGTGCCTCCACACACGGCACACGACATAGGATTGACATTTGCAGATTCAGCCAGCATCTACCACATTCCTGTTCTGCCCAGATTACTACTTTTACTGCGGGGCTTGATCGTTGTGACCTCTTAATGCCGCCCGATTATATGGAAGCACATCTAAAAAAGCAATGATAAACCTGCCCCGGCAGACCATTTTTCGATCAAAAAATTATTGCAAAAATGTTAGCCCTGTAAATTGATTGATTTACAGTTTTTGTTTTTTTGCTTAACGCGAAAGCCGCTTGAGTGATCTCTTCAATACATCCTCTATTGCCCGGCCTCCGTCTTCGCGCAAGGCCGTCGTGACAGCCTTTTCAGCCACGGGGCGCGGGTAGCCGAGCGCGATCAGCGCGGCAATCGTGTCGTCTCTGATGTCGGTTTCGGTTGTGCCAGCCCGGCTTGCGGCGGTAAATTCTACATCGGCTTCTTCGCTCGATAATGCCGCGAGCTTATCGCGAAGCTCCACGACTACGCGCTCTGCGGTCTTGCGACCCACGCCCGGTATTGCCGTCAGTCTTCCAAGATCGTTAGTCCTGATGGCAGGGATAAGCTCGGGCGCGGGCATCCCCGATAGCATCGTGATTGCAAGCTTTGGCCCGATGCCGCTCACGCTCGTAAGCCGCAGAAAGAGTTCCTTTTCGCGCAGCGTCCAGAATCCGAACAATTGTATGAGGTCTTCCCTGACGTGCGTGTGAATCTTTAGCGATGCATCTGTGCCGATATCGCCAAGCTCATAAAACGTGGAAAGCGGTATCGTCACGTCATAACCGACCCCGCCCACGTCCAGGATTATACTATTCGGTTGTTTGTGAATTAACTTGCCTGATAGTTGCGCGATCAAATTCGGCCCCCCGTTCTCGGCTGCTCTTGAGTTTACGAAAGTCGCACAAGGGCTGTCAACGAAGCCGTGATACGATCGGCAGATGTCAAAGTAATCATTGCGCTTATGAGCGCCTGAAGCTAAGATTGACTTCGAGTACGTGATCGCACCTCACCCACGCACGTGCCCGACAGACTCCGTTTTCTCTTCCCTCTGCAGGACCATATTCATCGAGGATATTTTTATGCCGAAAACTGTGCTGGTGGTCGAGGATGATTTTGATACTCAGCAGCCGATGGCCGAGTTGCTGCGACTCAAGGGTTACACCGTCAACACAGCATCGAACGCGGAGCTGGCGTTTGAAATGGCCCGCCGGATAAAGCCCGACCTCATAATTACCGATATAGTTCTGCCCGGAAAGAGCGGTCTACATTTCATCACAAGCGTGAGAGGCGATGATCCGATAAAATCCACGCCCATTATAGTCATCAGCGGGTGCGGGCCTATGATGCTGGTAGAGGCCGAATCGGCCGGAGCAAATTGCTGTCTTGAAAAGCCTATCCACATCGAGAGTTTCTGGGCAGCCCTCGAACAGTTCTTCGGCAGATTATCGGCGTTTCAGACAGACAGCGCGGTCGAACAACCCGAAGATAAGAGCCGCGTGCTCGCCATAGAGATAGACGAGCTTGTTGAAGAGCTTCGCCAGACGGCCTCGAAAGATGAAAAGGCAGATGTGCTGAAGCGATTGAAAGAACGCATCCGCCAGCTTCAGGCGCGAAATACCCATTTTGCCTGAGCAGACCTGCGGTTACACACTTGGAGCAGGCGCGGAGACGGCTCACGCTTACTGCTTGCTATCACAGCTTTGAATTACTGATAAAGTAAGAAAACGACTGGCGGCGATAGAATGCCCGCCCTTAACCTGAGATAGGGAGACTACTTAACAACGAATGCTGGCCGGGCAGAGTCGAACTTCATAGCCACGCCGAAGTTCTGTGGTAAACTTTCTACCCTTACCACTTCGGCTGAATATTTCATCCAGTTCTCTCTCTTGAAAGGAACCTTGATCCAGACATCCAGTTGAGTGCCGACCTTTACGCACTTTGTGAGATATAAAAAAGCTCCTCCCGAACTGAGGTTTTCCAGCCTTCCCACTTCATCCAGGGATGCACCTGTTATGTCCTGACCCTTTACGGTTACATCCCATTCGACTTTGAACCTTCGTACTCTTCTGCGTTCAAGCACGCTCGTCCTCCGATCCAAATAACTTGTTTTGTAGTTTAAGATGCCGGACGTATAAGTCATGCAATGGTCCTCGGTTTCTTGCCCCGTTGGATTAAAATATTAAATCGCCTGCTTCTTCCTTGATGCTTGAATAAAATTGATCAGGGTCTGCCAAATGCCTCTTGAATAAAAATCGAGGTTACGATATTCTTCCATTGCTCCAAGGGCGGATGGACAATCAATCAATTACGGAAACCTTTCATTCCGTCTTAATTATAGGCGAGACTTAATCATTTTCAATAGGAGTGGCGCAATGGCAACCGAAGCCCTCACATACGTTGCCCGGCGCGTCAGCCGTGAGCGAGTGTCCCCCAAACAGGCCCCGGGACACGCACGAGGCTGGCGAGAATTGTTAATCGCTGAAGATGCGGAAGCCTTATGGCAGAGGCTCTTCACCTTTATCCGTTCGGCGACCCCGGACCTTCAGGTTGATTTCGATCAACTCACCCAGGAAGTATTCATCAGCTTGCTTGCAGCGGGACGGTTTAACCTCTATATCGAGCAGGAATTAACCGATCAGCAGATTGAAAGCGATTTGCTGTCGCTCCTCAATCAATAAGCTGATCGAGAACAGAAAAAGGTTCGCTCGCACTACACTAAAAAGGTGGGTTGCGCCGATTCGCAGGAAATTGCCGATAACCGCCCTTTGTGGATACGTTTGATCTCGTCAGCCAGGTGGTTCAGGTTACTTTCGAAAAATAGAGGCACCGACGGCAAAGTATAACCTCGCTTACTCACGCGGCTTTGCAGTTCTTCAAATACGCCAGGGCCGCGATCAGACCCGCTCACAAATACAGCATCCATCTTGTTCATAACCCGCGCGGCAGATGATTTGATCTCGGTCATAGAGAGACATGCGACCATGATCGAATAATCGGCCGGGATGAATTTCAGAAAGCTGGTCCCTTCGATAAAAACGTGAGAGCTCCGCGTGCGGCTCAAGGCGATGCCAACCCCCTCCTCGACCTGCTCGCTTGTGCAGATGACCCAGTGGACTCCTGTGGCCCCTGCCTGCCAGTATCGCCCGGTGTCCTTTCCAGGCACGCAGGTCTCAGCAGACCCGCTGAGGACCAGGGGATTTTCGCCAAGCATAGGGCTGATGCAGCAGGCTTCCGGGTTCTTGCCGCACGAACGGTAATGCCCCCGCGAGACCTTTATCGCCTCTGCCCCTGGCAAGCATTTCAACAGATTGCAAAGAAGCGTGGTCTTGCCGACGTTTGAGGATAGGCCCGATATGGAAATGATTGTCGGTCGCATAATCCCTGTAAGCCTAAATCATACCGCAAGACTTCGGCACAAGTGAACTTGAATAAAAGGTATGGAGTGATGCGTGACGCGTGATGCGTGACGCGTGATTAACCAGGCTCAAAAATTGTCGTCTACAGGCGGGCTACACAAAAACCACCGATTACGAATCACGCATCACGCATCACGCATCACGCATCATAGCGAGGTATCCGGGTATCTCAGCTAATAAGATCAGAAGTATTGCCTTTCATTCCCAGCATCTCACCAATCGAGCTGCCGCCGACATCCGAGAGCTGAAGCATAAGATTCTGGCGATTGGTTGCATAGGCAAGTCCGTCTTGCATTGTGATCATGCCTGTGCGAATCATTCGTTCTATCTCCGCATCAAAAACCTGCATTCCGTCCAGATTGCCGTCTCGCATGGCATCATATAGCGACTTCCCTTCGCGCTCGCCTTTCTCAATATAATCGCGAGTTCGCGCCGTTGACCGGAGGATTTCAATAGCGGCGACGCGGCCCTGACTATCTGCGCGCGGCATAAGCCGCTGCGAGACGATAAACCTGAAAGCGCCCGAGAGCCGCAATCTGATTATATGCTCCTGGCTCTTTGGAAAGAGTCCTATCAATCGCTCGACGGTCTTGACGGCATCGGTCGTGTGCAGGGTCGAGAGCACGAGGTGGCCGGTCTCTGAGGCTTCGAGCGCCACCTCAACGGTTTCGAGGTCACGTATCTCTCCGACCAGTATCACCTTCGGTGCCTGGCGCAGCGCCGCTCTCAGCGCGTAGGCGAAACTCGATGTATCGGAGTGCAACTCCCTCTGATGCACCGTGCAGTTCTTGTGGCGATGCATAAATTCCACAGGGTCTTCGATAGTAACTATGTGGTAATACTTGGTCTGGTTGATCAGGTCAATTATTGCCGCAAGCGTAGAAGATTTACCCGATCCCGTAGGCCCCGTGACCAGCACGATGCCGTTTTTCAATTCGGCAATGTCTTTCAACTGCTTCGGCAGAAGCAGATCCTCGAAGGAAGGTATCTTGTCGGGCACGACTCTCATTACTATGGCGTGAGTTCCACGCTGTTTGAATATGTTTACGCGGAACCGCGACATGCCCGGCAGACTGAAAGAGAGATCAGCCGAGCCGTGTTTTTCCAGAGACTCTTCGGCATTCTTGTTATTGCCTATCAATGCTTTTGCCACGCCTGCCGTGTGCGCGGGCGTGAGCATCTCCATACCGTCCACCTTGACCGGAGTAAGCTTGCCGATCAACTCTACCTGAGGCGGACGTCCGGGCGAAAATATGAGATCGGAAATCTTGTCTGATACGGCCAGCATCTGCTGTATAACCTGCGAGAAGTTTATCGTAGACATTGCGAGAAATTCCTGGGAGGGCGTTTGGCCAGCCCCTTATTAAATGATTATTGAGGTCAGCGATAAAGGGGCAATCCGATTAGTCACTGCTCGGAGGGGGTCCAGCAAACCTGCTTCGATATTACAATCTATCGGCTGAATGTCAACAGTTGAGTCAATCGGGGGCCGGGGGCCAGGGGTCAGGGGGCGGGGTTGAGTTGAGAAAGAGCCTGATAAAAGCGAAACTTATTAATCGGTTTAATCAGTAATATCAAATCTTTTCAGATGATGACGTTTGGCAATCGAATTCGTAGAATCATAAAGATTTTCAACATGCAGGTTAGAATACTTGAAATAGGCCGCGGATGACGCGGATCGGGCGGATTTTCGCGGATATGAACCCGACACCCCGGCCCCTGACCCCTGGCCCCCGGCCCCGCGTCAGCTTCGGGGCAGGCGCTCGAAGATATAATAGACCTCTCCGCGACTTACCTTGCCTATCAAGCGCCAACGTTCGTGCACGATCTCTCCCTTCTTCACACTCTTGAGCGCCGAAGCTTCGTCTCCGATCAGTTGATAAAGCTCGTCGGAGGCGACCACGTGTAATTCAGGCACAACATCCTGCCCCGTCTGTTTGACTATACCGAGAACGGTCTGCCGGAGGATGATTATCTTGTTTTTCGCGCGATTGTAACCCTGGCGCGTAATCTCGTTGCGCTGTATCTGAAATTCCAGTTCTATATCTTCGTGATGCAGGTATTCGAGGAAGGATTTTACCTCGGGCCCGTATTCGTCTGATTGGAGGCTACGCCCCGTGACCCGAACGCTCGGAGTGAGCGTTGCCGCTAAAATGAAAAAAAATCGAATCGCAACCCTTGTTCGCATGAATCGTGATTCATTCACCCCGCGATCTAGCTCCAAAACTCAGGATTTAGAAAGTTCCTGCCCTTCCTTACTCTCGCCGTAAGCGGCGTCGAGCAATTCGATTGGATGAACAACCTCCACATCCAGCCCGGCAAGCAACGCTCCCGCGCCAATTTGCATTATACATCCGGGATTGGCTGTCGCAACCGTTTGAGCGCCGCTTGCCCGTATATTTCCGATCTTATCCGACAGTATCTTTGCGCTCAACTCCGTGTGTTGCAGGTTGTAAATCCCGGCCCCGCCACAACAGTTCTCCGCGCCCTTGAGCGCAATAATGCTCAGACCGGGGATCGCCTCTAATACATCAACGGGGGCCTCGGCAATTCGCTGCGCGTGTATCAGGTGACACGGCGCGTCATAAGTAATCCGCCGTTTTATTCCGTGTTGTGGGGCCGCGAGACCGCGATTGATCAGAAATTCCGAAACATCCTTTACCTTCGAGACAAACTCTTTCGCCTGACCGGCATATTCAGGATCATCGGCAAGCAGCGCGTCATACTCCTTCATGGCCGCGCCGCATCCGGCCGAGTTGACTATCACAAATTCGCATCCGCTTTCAGCAAACGCCCTGATGTTGTTCCTGGCCAGTTCCCTCGCCGTCTCAATCTGGCCCGCGTGAGCGTGGAGCGCGCCGCAGCACATCTGGCCGCCCGCCTCTACGAGTTCACACCCCTGGCGAGAAAGCACCCGCTCGGTAGCACGATTGACCTCTCGAAACAGCCCTTCCATAACGCAGCCGCGCAAGAGCGCGACTCGCGTGCCTTCGGCTGCCGCTTCAGATTCGACGATTCGCTGTTCACTCGCCTGTCGGTTCCCAAACGGAGATCTGCTGGCAAGAAGAAGCGCGAGCGCGAGCCTGAGCCTTCCGCTCACAAGATTATTATCAAAGGCGAGCCGCGCAAACCCTGTGTCTCTCACTGATCTGGCTAAGCTCATCAACGCGCCAAGCAGGCGTGGGCTTGTGAAAATCCGATTCAAAATAAAGCTCGCTGCCCGTTCTGTGGCCCGTTCTTTGATTGAAGGGCGCTCTCGTTTGGCGCGGGCTACCTCAACGCGCGCCGCCTCAAGCAGATGACCGTAGGGAACGCCGGAAGGACATACGGTTTCGCAGGCCCGGCAACCGAGGCACAGGTCTATGTGCGAGATAAACGCATCGCCCATCTGGAGTTTGCCTTCTACAAGCCCGCGCATCAGATAAACCCGGCCACGCGGCGAGTCGTTTTCGTTGCCGAGTTCGCGATAGGTAGGACAAGAAGGCAGACACAATCCGCAGTGAACGCAAGTCAACAGCTTCTCGCTGTTCTCTTCGAGCATAGAGGCAAGCCTGTCTTTGTCATCTATTCTTTTAGTGGTTGCAGTCATCAAATTTAATTAAATCTTAAATGCCTGAAACAAAGCGCCCGGGGTTCAAAAGCGACCCGGGATCAAAACTGGATTTCAAGGATTTCATCAGACCCAGAGCCGCTCCCGCATCGCCCCAGGCATCCGCCTCTTGCCGCACATCCATAGAAGCGCGCTCTATAAAAACCGTTCCGCCCGCAGATCGGGCATCCTGGCGGATTTTTTTTATCACTTCAATGGCTTTCCGATCATCCGCATCAAAGGCCACCCTTATTATACCAGTGCCGACATCCATCGCCGCGACAGAGTCGGGGACCATTTGTACCACCCGTTCAAATAAATCTGCGACCGCCGACACAGGCACGCTCAATCGCAGCGCGTTTCCGGCAAGCAGGTCGATATCGGCTATTTGCGCCCAGACGCGTCCGGCTTCCGCATCGTCGAGCGTAATCGCCCGCGCCTCTTTATCCAGGTTCTCGCCTATCCATTCAATCTGATGTTTGACCGCTGCCTCGCTTTCGGCGAAACGTATCAACAACGCCTGATCCGTGCCCATGGCCGAAAGCATCTCGGCGGGCGCTCGCTTTGTCACAAAAATCGAGGCGGGCAAAAGCGCAGAATCGAGCACGCGCCGGGCGCTTGCGGCAAGCGAACGGGTGGGAAGAGAAGTTATCAAAACCGTGGCGAAACGCTCGGGCAGAGGGCGCAGTTTGAAAGTGATTTCGGTCAGGACGGCCAGCGTGCCAAAGCTCCCTACATAGAGCTTGTTCATATCATAACCGGCTACGTTTTTTGCCACTCGCCCGCCCGCTTTGCTCCGTCTTCCGTCAATATGGGCAAGACTCAACCCTATGACGTAATCGCGCGGAGTGCCGAAGCCGAGCCTGAGCGGACCGCTTTGCGCGCACGCGGCGATTGCGCCTAGCGATGCGGATTGCGCTCCGGGCGGGTCGAGCGGCAACCACTGTCTCTCTTGCCGGGTGCGATTGTTCAATTCTTCGAGCGTCAGCCCCGCCTGAACGGTGACGGTGAGGTCGGGCGGGCTGTATTCGATGATCCGGTTCATTCGCTCAAGACTCAGGACCACATCAGCGCGGCGAAGCGGGTTGCCGCATTCAAGCCATGTCCCGAGACCTGCCGGAACAACCGCCTTCCCCGCATCACCCGACAGATGCAAACATTCCATCGCCTCTTCGGTTGAACACGGGCGGACCAGAAATGATGGATGAAATCCGTCAATCATCAGAGCCGGTTTGGCTGTGACAAAGCCAGACCCGACCACGCGCTCAAGCGAAGAGGCAAGCGCTTCACATTTTTTATCCATCGCTTGATTCACCTGTTCGCCCGTTCATTGCCGCTCATTGCCGCCGAGCAGGCGGATGAAAGGTCGAGGCCGATCTGTCGGAGGAGCGGCTTCATTGTCACGCTCGATCAGGTCGGCAAAGAAAAGATTATACTGATGCGAGAAATCTGCTACGTCGAGCGACATAAAAATCTTTGGCAGTTGTCCGATCTTTCCCGCAACGGCTTTGTGCATACCGCGCCCACCGCGAGCGTTGCCGCGTTCGTAATGATGCAGTCCTACGGCCGCCTGTATAAGCATCTGGTAAAAGAGCTTTGTCGCGCCCGATGAGCGGAGCCATATCTCTTCCCAGATTTCGTGAGCGTCAAAGTATCGCCCCGCGTTGAATAGCTCTATGCCTTCGAGATACTCGCCCGGATAGGTGCGTTTGTGCTCCGCATCGAAGGGCGAGCGCGGCACCCCCCCGCCGGCTGACGAGGGCTCTCTTTTCGCGGAAGGGTTTTCCGCGACAGGTTGCTTTTGTCTTTCAGGCAGTTCGGCAATCATTACAGAGATCCCGACCTCGATTTTGTCTTTATCCTTCAACTCGACCCACGATACCTGCTCGTCGTTTACGAAAGTGCCGTTGTTGCTCTCCTGATCTATCAGAAAAAACTTGTCTCCGGTGCGCTCTACATAGAAATGCAGACGAGAGACGGTTCTGTCTTTCAGGACAAAATCGCAGGTCGAATGACGCCCAAACGTGATTTTGTTTTTATCGAGGGCGACCGTCTCGCCTGCGCGAGGACCCGCAATAATGTGTAAGTCTGCCATCTCAGAGTTTCTGTAAAACGTTAATGAATCAATCGTCTTCAGGCCGTTGCAACTGCCTGCTCGCCGAGATTGCGCGCCCTTGCCATGGCCTCTTTATAGCTCTCAAGATACGATGAAAAATCCTGTTCCGATGAGGGAAACATTCCATACCAGAAGTAATCGAATCGGTCTGTCATATAAAGCATAGGCTTGACGAGCACCGGATAGCGGCTGACACGGGCAAGGTACTCGCGATTTGTCGCGTTCGGCTCAAGCTCTATCAAATTGCGCTCGGCCAGATCGTAAAGAAGCGAGATATAGAGCTTGCGCATCGCGGTCCGAAAGTCTCCGGCTCGCGCGGCGGCAGTCGCGGCATTGGCAAGATCGGCCGCCGTCAAATCGGAGTCGAGTTCTTCGCCAAGCACCGTACGCTTCTTTTTTCGTCTCTCGCCGCGTTTGATCCCCATAACCATTCGCACGGCGACACCGAGCAGCACAACAAGCCCGGCAATTATCAATCCGCGAAAGAACCAGTTTGCGCGTGTGCCTTCCCCAAACAATGCCTCGGCCAGCCGTATATACATGTCGCGCAGAAATTCAAAGACCGATTCCCGCACTCGCCTTATAAAGGCCGCTATCGCGCTCTCGCTCTTTTGCTTATACTCCCTGCGCGCAAGTATCCGCTCTATCTGTTCATGCGACTTGCTGGCCGCCTTATTACCGGAAACTTCACTCACAACGGCGCGCAGATGTTCGTCGAGAGCTTCGAGGCGTTCTGCCACCTCGTCAAGTTTTGCCTTTTTTTGTTGAGGATCGCTTTCAGCCGTGTAGGAATCGAGCATAACATAGAGCCAGGTGTTGTTTACCTCGACCACCTGATCATTCATCCTGATATCTTCAGATCTCGGAAGCAGGTGCTTTATGGTGTCTATGCCTTCTACGCTGTATTCTTTGTCGGTCTTTATGCGCTCCACCTGCTCGCCCGCGCGAAAGACCCGGTTTTCATAGTTGAGCACATCGCTTGCGCCCGACGCTTTGGCAACGATTACGAGCAAAAACCATGTAATTGCAATCGGCCCCGTCATCCGACTTATCACCCGACTTATCACCCGACTTATCACCCGACCTGTCATCCTATCTATGCGTCTTCCCTCTCCTGATCTTCGGCAGCCCGGGTAGATGCCGGGCTGCCGCATCGCGTACAGAATCCCGCGTCAGGCTCAAGCATCATACCGCACTTCCGACAACCGACCTGCCCGGTTTGTGAGTCTGTCGGAGAGGTCGGGATGTTATCGCCCGGCGGGTCAAGCGCGGCGGCGGCGCGATCAAATTTTTGTCGCAGGTCTTCCTCTCCGCTCCCAGCCGGTTGAGCCACGACGGGGGGAGGGGCGGGAGGCGGACGGTAGCCCGCCAGCCCGAGCGGGCTTGTTTGAATATAGGCGCGCCCCGTTCCCGCGACCACTGGCATTTGATAGCCGAATGCCGCCTGTTGAACTGTGGGCTGCCAGTAAAACCCCGGGGCCACTTCCTGCGCGAGCAATTCGATGTCGTAGGCCTCTTTGCGAACGCGGCTGTCGAAATAGAGCATAGTGAAAGAGACTACCCAGATAGGCAGCACCAGCAGATTGGTCAATTGATTGAACGCCGTATAGATCACATTCCAGATGGGGCCGAAAATGAATTCCGTTGTCACCATGTCCATAAGATTCAGCGCGAAAAGCACGGGCAGGGTAAGCGCGGCAAGCAACGATATTGAAACGAAATAGCTGAACAGCACAATCGCGCCGACCTTGTACCAATTCCCTTTCCCCAACTGCATGGCGCGCCCGAGCGCATTGCCCGCCCCCTGGCCTTCGATCATCACTACCTGCGGCAAAAATATCACGCGGGAAATGACCAGCAACATCCCTATAATACCCAGACTCACCGCCACCAGCACTATGACTACCATCACTACCGACATCATCCAGGGCGGCAGACCGAGAGTGGCGGTGATTCCCGCAACCACGCCTACGATCATCAACAACACAAAGAGTATTATGGAAAAGGCTATGTAGAGCGCCACTAAAATGGCTATCGAAAGCAACCCCATCAAGGTAATATCGCCGAGGCGGCGGCGAACCGCAGAGAGACATTTGCGTAAGGTGATCGTCTCGTTCAACATCAAATGATCGCCTATGACGCGAGAGAGCCCCGAAAAGGTCACAAGCAATATGAACATCGAAAGAGGATAACCAAGCCCGCCGAGCAGCAGCATCACAAGCCCTATGGCGTAGGACCCTGAGGAGGCATCGCCCTCCATCTCTAACAGACCAAACCAGAACATCAGCGACGACAGATAGCCGAACAGGGTAGGCACGGCAACTATGGTGATGAGCGGGGCGAAGTTGCGGCGATAGAGCCGCACGGAGCGGTCTATCACATCGCCTGCCGACATCGGTTCAATTACGGTGAAATTGGCCATCGCAAACTATACCGGCAAGGATTATAACATGTCCGGGGGGTGCGCTCTGAGATTTGAGATGGGAGATTTGAGATCCCAAATCTCCCATCTCCGGTCAGCAAGTGATTTATTGTCCGGCCTGTGAGGCTGCCGCGCGTTTCAATTCTTTCTTTGCCGAAACGTGCTGCATCAACGCTTTCTTGTCCATAAAGTAAGTCGGGGCCACTTTGCTCTTGCTAAACAGCTTTTCGGCCTGATCGTCCCAGTGACCGCTATTCTTGTGATCGCTTTCGCCAAGCGGGATGATGGCATAGGACTTTGGCGGATTGGTCAGTATCACTATCTGTGTAGAAGTCTGCCCGCCACGGCCCACCATCACTTTTCCAACCTCTCCGAAAGAGATCGCCCGAGGCGTGGCCATGCCTACGTTGTTCTGTCCGCCGTTGAGCGATCCGCCTCCAACGGGCCAGGTCTTGTCGCCCTCTGCCCGGCCTACGCGAAAGTACGTCCCGTAGGGGACGTGAAGCGATCCGAAATTTGACTTGAGCCATTCGGCCGCGCTCTTGAGGGCCGCCGTCATCTGCTCGCCGGAAACGGTCGCGGGCGGCGTGACTTCTTTGGCCAGCTCCGGGCCAAGCCCCTTCTTGAAAGCGTAGAAGGCAAGAGCCCCTTCGGAGTCGGCATCGCTGCGACGGTTCCATTTTTCTATCAACTCGTAGACCTCTTTTGTATCGGCAGTACGGGCAGATTCCGGCGATTTCTCCCAGGCCGTCTTTAATGCCTGCTGCCACGTCTCTGCGTGCCACACCTGCGGGCTGAAGGCGATGTCGATGGCCTGTTGCTCGTTTACCCTGGTAGCCGCGTCGAGCAGGTCGGTCATCATCTCCGCGCGCTGATGACGCGGATAGTCTCGCGTGGCGTTGTAGAGGTAAGGGTGGTCGGCGTACTTTTCGGGCGTGAGCGGGCTGTTTTTCATCATCCCAAACGGCGTGACATTGCAATTATGCATGTAGCCGGAGGGCGGATTTGTAATCTGCACGAGGTCCGAAAACTTATGAAGCCCCTGCCATTCGGTGGCCGATGTGTTGCCGGGCACAGGCTTGCTCGGGTCCACGCCCTTTGCGCGAATCGGCACGCGCCCGTTGCGAACATAATAGATGTCTCCCTGAACGGTTCCTATCATGACGTTTTGAGACATCAGTTGAAGCTCGGACATCGCCTTCTTCATCTCATCCAGATTGTGCGCCATCATCATGTCGTAAATCTGATCGCTCAGTTTCACTTCGTTCATGTAGGGAATGGCCATCGTGTAAGCCTTTCCTTCCTTGCGAGCGACCACCGGGCCGTGATGCGTGTACTCGATCTCGACCTCGCGCCAGTCGGTTTTATCGCCGTTTTTCACGCCGATCTTCTCTTTGCGAACCTCCATATCGCGCCACTTGCCGTCATAGCGATACTGGCGCGGGTTTGCAGGGTTGATCTCTTCTTCATAGACATCGGAGGTATCAGGCCCGCCCGTCGTCATCGCAATCGAGCAATAGCGGCTGTGACCGAGGCTCGGGATAGGCACTCCGAGTATCGAGACGCCCGAGACGTTGAAGTCGCCCGCATAGATTCTGACCTCGTAGAATCGAAACTCACCGTACCAGCTAAGATGCGGATCGATGACCGCGATGGGTGCGTGCATAGTCGTACGGCTCGGAGCTATCAGCATCTGATTCGAGCCGTGATAGGCTATCGGGTCGAGCTTTATTCCGGCCCTCTGCAACTCGCCCGCCGCCTCACCCATAGGCCAGCCCCAGATGATGTAGCGTGAAAGCGCCACTATATCCCAGGGGTGAATCTCCTGCGCCCAGGAAGGAACCTGATCGGGGTGCTCTTTCATAAAGAGCTTCACGCCTTCCTGGAAGGATTCGAAGACCGCGCGGATTTTCGGGTTGACCTCGTTGTATTTTTCGCGGCTGATCTCTTCGTGCCGCCACACGCGCTGGATGTAATCGTCGCGGTAATACTCCGGGCCGAACACCTCAGACATAGTGCCTGCGGCGCGACGATAATTCTTCAATAACTCTTCCAGCCGGTCCTCGGCCTGAGCATAGCCTACGGCAAAGGCTGCCGTTTCGAGCGTATCGGCAAAGACATGAGGTATGCCGTATTCGTCACGATAGATCGTCGCTGTGTCGCTTGCGCCGGTCGTGGCTACAGACCGCGCGGCAAACGGCGACATTAGCGAAAAGGCGATGATGATAAGTAGTGCTCTCTTCATTGGCCCGCTCCTTATTGATGATACGTGATACGTGATTCCTGATGCGTGATTTGTTAGATTTGCAATCCGCTTGTTGCGGGGCAACTGCCTGAAAGTCACGCATCACAAATCACGTATCACGAATACCTCTTCCACTGGTGAGCGGTGCGATATTAAGACAATCGACTCTTGATTGCAAATCCGGCGACTTTGTAAGAGAATAACGCAACCCGCATAAATTGCTAACCAACAACAGAAAGGGGCACAATATGGCCGCAAGCGATAAACTACTGGTCAGCCTCAGTGAAGGCATAAAGCAAATTACCATCAATCGTCCTGAACGGCGAAACTCGGTTGATACGGAAACGACTCAGTTGCTCCATCAGGAAATCAATCGCTCGTTTACCGATGAGAGCAAAGTCGTCATCCTCACAGGCATCGGAGAGGCCTTCTGCGCGGGTGCAGACCTTGAAGCCACAAGCAAAGCCGACATCACACAATTCGATGTGACCTCGGCTCTGCGCGACCGCACAAACCCGACAATTCTCGCGATGCGAAGACTGCCAAAGCCGATCATCGCTCGCATACACGGCCCGGCCGTGGGCGTAGGCTGCAACTATGCGCTCGCCTGCGACATGCTCGTAGCCTCGGAGCAGGCAAAGTTAGGACAGGTATTCTCGAAGATAGGGTTGATGCCCGACGGCGGCTCTACATACTTTTTGCCGCGAATAGTCGGATACGCGAAGGCGTTCGAGTTGATGGCCACAGGCGACATCATAAACGCACACGAGGCGCTCTCGCTCGGACTTGTAAACCGCGTAGTGCCGTTTGAAGAACTCGACGAGACCGTGCAGGCAATCGCTCAGCGGCTTGCCCTCGCGGCTCCGATCGCGCTTGCAAAGATCAAGGCGGGTCTCAACTACGGCGAGAACACAGACCTCGCCGGGGCGCTCGAATTCGAGGCCGTCAATCAGGATGACTGTTTTCATTCCGCAGATTTCATCGAAGGCGTCACTGCCTTTTTTGAAAAGCGCAGGCCAAACTTTCAGGGGAAATAACCGCATGTCGAGAGGCTGGTGAGCGAGCATTGGTGCGGAGAAAAATTCAAAAAATAATCACGGCAGCATTCATCATACTGGTCGCGGTCGTCTGTTGCGCGCAATCGCTGGATGGAAGCTACGGGTTCGGAAAGATTGCTGCCGCCGATTCAATCTCATTCCCCGTTTCGCAGGATAATAATTGCCTCGCCTGTCATCAGAAGTCGGGCGACCATCAGGTCGAGCTTTTCTCTTTGAGCACGCACTCCGAAAATGGGATCACCTGTAATCGCTGCCACGGGGGCGACCCTTCGGCTACGGATAAAGAGCAGGCGCACACAGGGAAATTTATCGGCAAACCTTCGGGCAACGACGTGCTTGCAATGTGCGGCTCGTGTCACAGACAGATGCTTGCGATGTTTAAAACAAGCCGCCACTTCCCCGAACAGCGCGGCACTCCGCGCATGGATTGTGTAGCGTGTCACGGCGCGCACACCGTAGGGTCGCCCACGCGCAATTTCAGCTTTGCCTATTACTGCACGGGCTGTCACGGGCTTGAGTATCTGCCCGCATTGCCCGTGGACTTTCAAAAGATGCTGACGCTCGTCGATGATCTGACCGACTTTCGGCGGGCTTTGAAAGTCAAAGGCCAGACGGCATCAGACGATGTGATCGAACGCAGAAAAGAGATACGCCGTATGGTGGCCGAGATCGTTCATCCGACCGATCTTGAGGGCGGTCTCAAAAAAATTCCGCACATTCTGGAACTCGGCAGCGAACTGAAAAAAGAGGTGAGTAAATGACGAATCGTGGAAGAGCCATTTTTGCGTTGACGGTGATATTTGCCATCAATGCTTTGAACTTTTTCGACCGCCAGATACTCGGCGCGGTGGCCGAGCCGGTCCGCAAGGAATTCGGCCTGTCAGACAGCGCGCTTGGCGCGCTTGGTACGGCCTTTACGCTGCTTTACGCGGCGGTGGGCGTGCCGCTCGGGCGGCTTACAGACAGGTCTACGCGCACTCGCATACTTTCGGCGGGCGTCTTTGTCTGGAGCCTGCTCACTGCCGCCTCCGGCATTGCCTCGTCATATTTTCAGTTGTTCGCGCTCAGGCTCGGCGTCGGGGTGGGTGAAGCGACCTGCGCGCCCGCGGCCTCTTCCTTGATAGGCGATCTTTACCCGGCCAATAAACGCGCGAAAGCGCTTTCGATCTTCATGCTCGGGCTGCCCGTAGGCATCGCCCTGAGCTTTGCCGTGAGCGGGCTTGTGGCAAAAGAATACGGCTGGCGCCCGGCTTTTTATGTGGCCGGGATACCGGGTCTGATCTGCGCCGTGGCGGCCCTGATGATGCACGAACCAAAGCGCGGCGGAACCGAAGTTCACGACATAGGCTCGCTCAAACGCGAAGGCTCGCCTTACAAACTGGTCCTTTCCATACCTACCATGTGGTGGCTGATCGCATCGGGCGCGCTTCACAATTTCAATATGTATGCCATAGGCTCATTCCTCTCTCCCTACCTTATGCGGTATCACAAAGTAGACATTCAGGACGCGGGATTTATAGCCATGCTGGTGTATGGAATCTCGGGCGTGCCCGGGTTGCTTGTGGGTGGCATCGTAGGCGACGCGATAATGAAGCGGCGGGCTAACGGGCGATTGCTTGTGGGAGCTGTCGCCATACTGGTTTCGGTCCCGCTCAACTTTCTGGCGCTCGGCAGGCCGGGCGGCGACATCTTTGGATTTACCCTGTTGATGGGAGCGGGTATAGCCGTCATGTATGCCTATTACTCGACCGTTTATTCGACGATTCACGATGTGATAGAACCTTCCCTGCGCGGCACGGCGATGGCGCTTTATTTCTTTGCGATGTATGTGCTGGGCGCTTCTCTCGGACCGCTTGGGACCGGGCTTGCAAGCGATTACTTTACGACTCAGGCGGCGCTTGCGGGCGGGGTCCGCGACCTGACAGGGCCTGCCCTTGAACCGTTTCGCGCCCAGGGACTTCACTCGGCTATGTATGTTATTCCGGCGCTCGGCGTATTGCTTACGCTGGTTCTCTTCGCCGGTTCCATGACGGTGGCAAAAGACATGGAAAAACTGCAAAGCTGGATGCGCGAATCCGTAGGCAAAGCCGGTAATGCCGAGCCAATCAAGGTCGAGGCGGCAAAGTAATGCATACCGGGCTTGAATTATCTGTTCGGAACCTATAAAACCTAGAGTGCGGGCGTTTTAACCACAAATCCTAAGAGAACTGCCGGTGTCAAAAAAAATCCTCGTAGTTGAAGATAACGCCGATTCGCGAGAGGTGTTTGTGACATTACTCGAGATGGAGGGCTTTAAGGTCATCACCGCCGAGAACGGTCAGGAGGGTCTCGACCGGGCGGCATCCGAACACCCGGCCCTCATAATCACCGATGTAAATATGCCCGTTCTGGACGGAGTCGGGATGATAGAGACGCTGCGCAGAAACAAGTCACTGGCTCATCTGCCCATAATAGTTCTGACGGCCTACGGCGACAAAACAGCCGGACGCGCAATCCAGGCCGGAGCCAATCGCGCCTTAACAAAACCTGTTGAATTTACTCTGTTGATGAACCATATCTCCGAACTACTCGGAAAGTGACGAAATACTATCGGGATTGTTTTTTAACTGAATGGCTGACAGATCACGGTTATTTTCTGTCTTTTTGAGCAGAGCCTTCTTAAACTCCAGCCTCTGAAGTAACTCGGCAAGTGCGGCCTGCTCGGTTTCTATCGATACTTTCTTTAGATTTATCAAATTCTCAAGCGCAGCGATTTCTATCTTAAGCACGCTCGCATCCAGCATGATACACCTCCAATGCACCAGCCCTTCAGCCCGGTCAAAGCCAATAATAGGATTAATGTTTTTTGGCCCAAAGGTGGGGGAGGAGCAACACCATTCAGCCTTAGCCACATCCTTAGATGGGCGTCAGCAAAATTTTAGCACACCCTTTACGCTCCTCCTATAACGACAACATAATTGCAAGAATCTATAAGATAAGGCGTGATGCGCGATGCGTGAGATACTCATTCGACTGTCAAAAGCAATTCGCCTCAAAGTCACGAATCACGCATCACGAATCACAATTCGGATTCATTTTTGCCAAGCCCGCACACTTTGAATTAGAATCTCTCTGCTCGACCCCGATTAATTATGAGACGCCTGACATCAATCGAGATGCGTCACCGCGCATTCCGCCATCTGCTTCTCTCGCTCATCGCGGCGGGGCTTACCGCAGGTTTTCTTAGCCCGCGTCTTTCACACCCATCCGGCTTCCAATCTCGACCATCTATGGCGTTGTCGCCTGCGCCCGGTCTTGCCCAGGAGACAGAAGGCGAGACCGGAGAGGATATCGAAGAGCGAGACAACTGGTTCGCGTTTCAACGCGCTTACCCTCAAAAGGTGATTCCCGCCGAGGCGCGGCGCAAGGCGTGGGCCGGTCGCCTCGGCGGGCGATTTGGAATTGCGGCCGTCACCGAAAACGCCCCGGCGTGGCGTTCAATCGGACCTTCGCCAACCAATGCCTTCTATTTCAACAACCGGGGGCAGACGAGCGGGCGCATAAACACCATAGCCGTATCTCCGGCTGACCCTCGGATTCTGTTGATAGGCAGCGCGACCGGCGGCATATGGCGCTCGACCGACGGCGGCTCGAATTTCCTTCCCGTCTCCGATAATCAGGCGGATCTTGCGGTTGGCTCTATAGCCTTTTCCAAAAGCGACCCGGCGATTGCTTACGCAGGCATGGGGGATTTATCGGGCGGTTATCTGGGGAGCGGTGTTTCTAAGACGACCGACAGCGGGCGGACCTGGCAACGTGTCAGCAATCAATCGCTGCCTTCGCCCGGCACGATAGCCAGACTTGCGATTCACCCGACCGACCCCAATCTGGTCTATGTGGCGCAGTATACGCAACTGGCGGGCGAAGACCGAATCGCGAGCGGGTTTTATCTCTCGACCGACGGCGGCGTCAACTGGCAGAAAACCTTTAACGGGCGGGCGCGCGATCTGGCGATTGATCCCGCTGATGCCAATACGCTCTATCTGGGTGTCATCCGCCGGGAGACAGACGAAGAAGAGGTCGAGCCGGGTCTTTACAAATCAAGCGACGGCGGCAATAGCTGGGCGCTTATTCTCAAAACACCATATGATGAAAGAAAATCGCGCGATGTCAGGGTAGCGCCAGCACCCAGCCGACCGGGTACGCTCTACGTTTTTATGGGCGGTTTCTTTGGAGAAGGGCTGGACATCCGCGTAGTGTCGAGCACGGATGGCGGAGCCAGTTGGACGGATCGGGGAGATGCGGGAATCGACCGAGGGGGTTTCGGTTATAACACCTATCTGGCCGTAGACCCTACAAATGCCGACACGATTTATGCGGGCACGCGAGACATTTACAGGAGCCTTGACGGCGGAGCAAGCTGGACAAATATCACTCAGGTTTTCGGCGCTGGGGGGTTCACGCCACTTAATTCCAAAACTCACGAAGACCAGCACGACCTCGCGTTTTCGCCCGCAAACGCAAACGAATTTTATATCGCAAACGATGGTGGCCTCTCAAAGACCTTTGACGGAGGTAATTCTTTTGTATCACTAAACCGCACTTTGAAGTTGTCGCAGTTTATCAGCCTGGCCGTGCATCCGACCAACCCGGACATCAGTTACGGCGGAACTCAGGATAACGGCACACAAAGACGCCTCGCAGGTCCCGACCAGTGGAAAGAGTTCTCAAACGGAGACGGCGGCCGATGCGTGATAAATCCGCTCGATCCCGGCATGGTGTTTATCACTTACATTCGGGGAGCCGTCTACCGCTATGTAAACGATGGGCAGACGTTCGACCGGCAGATAGCCTGGAATCCAACCTTTGGCGAGCCCGATTTCAACGGGCGGATTGCTTTCTATCCGCCCTTCACCGGAAACGGGGTGGACTCGACGCTCTATTTCGGAACGTGGCGTCTGTTTGTCAGCACAAACCTTGGCGGCTCGTGGATAACCCCGGCAGGCGATCTCGATCTGACGCTGGGCTTTACCGAAAGCGGGCGCGATGTGCTGTCTGCCATAGCCGTAAGCCGTTCCGACACCCGTTACATCTATACGGGCTCGGCTCAGGGTCGCGCGATGGCGAGCAGCGACGGCGGTATTAGCTGGACGGATGTGACCGAAGGGCTCCCGCGCCGGTTCATCACAAGCATCAAGGTTGACCCGACCGACCCGGCTATCGCTTATCTTACGGTTTCAGGGTTTGGCGCGGGGCACGTCTACAAGACTACGAATGGTGGGGCAGGTTGGGAAGATATAAGCGGCAATCTTCCCGACATTCCTGCAAACGACTTGATTATAGACCCGGTCTTGTCTTCGATACTCTATCTGGCCACCGACGCAGGCGTGTTTCGAACCGCGACCGCCGGTGTCGACTGGCAGGAGTTCAATCGCGGATTGCCGCCTGTGGTCGCGCAGGCTTTTACGGCCCAGCCCGGTGGATTGATACAGCTTGCGACCTACGGGCGCGGCGCGTACGAATTGACCGGGGAGGCGAGATCGAGCATCACATCAGTGATCTTTGACGGGAAGAAGAAGATGACAATTTCAGGCAGCAGGCTACCCGATGCCCCTCGCGTACTGATAAACGGCAAGGACCAGTCTTCTCATATAAAGACCGCTTCCGACACAATTATCAAGATAAAAGGCAAGCCAAACAAACTTGGACTGGGTCCGGGCGACAACCGCGTACAGGTGACCGATTCGTCCGGTCTGGCGACAAACGTGTTTATCCTCAAGCTCTAAATCAGGGAATAGAAATAGACCACGGATGACGCGGATCAGGCGGATCTACGCGGATCTGACTTTATCAGGTGTAATCCGTGGCCTATTTCTATTCCCTTTCCTACATTTTGGCAAACTGAACGGCTCTGCCACGGCTTGGCCTCACAACCTTTAGGATGTAGTATTAAATGAAGTCTATTTCATCAAACTCTCAAAGGAGGAAAGATGTTTCGCGCTTTTGTTTGCCTGCTTATCGGTTTTTCGATCACGCCCGCATTCCTAAACTCTACGACGGCTGCTTATCAGGGATCTACTGCTTATCAGGAATCCGTGGTTTATGTCTGTCCTATGCACCCGGAGGTCACGTCCTCAAAGCCGGGCAATTGCCCAAAGTGCCAGATGAAACTGATAGCTCAAAAAAGCGCGGCTCAATCTCAAGAGACTAAGTCTCAGGACCCTCAGTCGCAGGACTCTCAGTCGCAGGACTCTCAGTCGCAGGAGACTCAATTGAAGTCGGTAGTTTATGTCTGCCCGATGCACCCCGAAGTGCAGTCATCCACGCCGGGCACTTGCCCAAAGTGCCAGATGCAGCTTGTGGTGGAAAGCAAAAAGGAAGAAGCGTCCTCGGGCGAGGCCGAAGAATACACCTGCCCGATGCACCCCGAACTGAGGTTCAGAGTGCCGGGGAAATGCCCCAAATGCCAGATGAAACTCGTGCCCGCAAACCCGGCTATCGCCGAAATGTTTGATCTGAAGTTTGAAGTTACGCCAAAAGCGCCAAAGGTAAATGAAAAGGTGAGAATGCATTTCACGGTATCGAATCCCGAGACCGGCGAGCAGGTGAAACGATTCGCAACCTTGCACGACAAACTCTTTCACCTCTTCGTAGTAAGCCAGGACATGAGCGATTTCCAGCACATTCATCCCCGTCTTGAGCCCGACGGCAGCTTCACAATAGACACCACTCTGAAGCAGGCGGGTCACTATAAAATTTACTCAGACATCTATCCGATTGACGGCATACCCCAGGTGCTTCAGCGCGATCTGGTGACTGCCGGGTACGCAAGCGATCTGTTTGCCGAGCGCCCTCACCTCAAACCCGATACGACGCTTGTAAAGATAGTAGAGGGTCAGAAGGTGACCGAAGCCACAGCTGGAAACGCGGGCATAGACATAGCTTCGTTATCCGAAGGAGATGTGAACCCGATGAAGATCGAGTTAAAGCTCGATCCGCCGGAGATCATCGCGGGCAGTTTCGTAGCGCTGAAATACCATCTCACGGATGCAAAGACGGGCGAGCCTGTGCGCGATCTGGCGCCCTATCTCGGAGCGTGGGGGCACACGCTGATATTGAGCGAAGATCAGACCGATTATGTGCATTCGCACCCGGAAGAGGTAGTGCCCGATGTGGCTGACCGCGACAAGTTAAAGGGAGGCCCCGACATCACTTTTGGAGCGATGATTCCAAGACCCGGCGTCTATCGCATATGGACTCAGTTTCTGCGCGGAAACCGACTGGCTACGGTCTTCTTCACGATAAAAGCCGACCGCTTGCGCTGAGGCGCGGGCTATAATTTTTCGAAGCGCAATATCTGTTTGCCTACCAGAAACATATCATCAGGCTGAAGCTCTGTCTCACCCGTGATGCGTATAAAGGTGCCGTTGCGAGAGTCTTCATCTAAAAGAAAGTAACGGCCGTCGCGTTCGACCACCATCGAGTGACGGCTCGACATATAGCCGTCATGCGGAAAAGTAATGTCGCCCTGCGATCTGCCGATCAGGGTTTCCTTGTGATTGAGTGAAAACGTCTGCCCTTCCTTTCCACCCTCGACTATCAATTTAAGAGATGGAACCGGCCTGCTGACCTCCTGCGCCTTCTGCCGGGCCAGAGAAAACGCCGACAACTTCTGGCCACAACTTGTGCAGAAGGGTCCCTCATCGTGCTGCGTGGCCCCACAGGATTCGCACTCTACGCGGGCATCCAGGTTATGATCCACGTTGGTGACGAATATCTGATTCTCATCGTCTCCGCGCGGATCAAAGTTTGTAATCAATCCAAGCTCCGGACGCGCGGCAGGCGGTTTGCGGGGTTGAGGGCGAATCGCCGGTTCAGGCTTGTACCCCCGCCGTTCCTCCGTCTTTTTCTCAGAAGCAAGGCTCTCGGCGGGCGACACTTCCTGGCGCTCGGGCTCTTTCCTGCCCATGGGGTCGGTAGGCACATCGTCTTCTGAAATGACGATCTGGTGAGCGCCGGTCAATCTGGAGCCGCAGTGCTGGCAAAACAGCCATTCGGGCTCGTTGGGTGTGCTGCAACCCGGACAAATATTTCGAATCGGAGACGAGGAACCCTGAGCGGATTTATGAGAAGGATCGTCCCCCGAAATCAAATCCATAGACGGCAACTGCTCAGACAAAGGCATGTCCGCCCGGACGCCAAGCAAGCTTTCAGGCGCTTCAAGCGGCACAGCGCACAGACGGCAACTGGAAGCCGTCTGAAGATTTTCGGCTCCGCATTTTGGACAGGTCTTCATAAACTATCCCGGCGACTGCGCCCGGCAGCAGGCAGATGGTCAGACATCTCTGCCCGGATAGCAGCGCCGCCCCCTTTCTTAGAATTGAGCAACCACCCCGATTCGCTCGTCAATCCCCGGCTGCGGCCGTGTCTGATTACAATCGCAGATATACCACAAAGCTGCAATTTTGTCAGTGGTCAGGGCGCAGTATGCAACAAGTTTAATAAGGGCGGTAATCGCTCCAAGCAAGATATGCAGACGGGGATGTCTGCGCTCCCAGGCGCTAACTGTTTATTTCGTGCGTACACTCACAAAAAATGTGTAGAGACTCACGCCATTTGGTGAGTCTCCACATCTTCCCTTCGCTCGTCTTTTTTAGCGCGGATTAGATCAAATAGGGACTGATCCGCGTAAATCCGCTCGATCCGCGTCCGTCCGTGGTCTATTCCCAGTTTCCTTATCTACACTTTGAAAACTGAATGGCCCTGGCCTTGAAGCACTTGCTTACCGTCCACGGCGTAAGAGTTTTTGAAATTCCCGGTTGATGTGACGGGTCAGGCGGGCGAGTTTGTGGTCATACTCTTTTATATCAAAGCTCGTAACGGATGAAATCTCGCGGGTGGTGGATGTCAAAAAGACTTCGTTTGCGTCTAGCAGGCTCTGAACTGTAAAGCTGCCCTCAACCACGTGTATGCCCATCTTTCGAGCGGTCTCGCAGACAAGGGCGCGTGTCACTCCGGCGATGCACCCCGTAGCGGGCGAAGGCGTATAGAGTTCGTCTCGTTCAATCCAGAAGAGGTTTGCCGAGGTCACGCTGACCATCTCTCCGCGCTCGTTCAGCATGACGGCTTCGGCGAATCCACGCGAACGGGCCTCTTCCAGCGCGAGCAGATTCTCAAGCATCGCCGTTCGTTTTACGCCTGCCAGAGGGCCGAATGAAAGCATGCGATAAGGCGACATAGTGATGGCAGTTTCGCGACGTGGCCGGATGGTTTCAGATGAAGTAAAGATGAAGAACTCGGATTCGCGTCCCGGCTCGATGCGCCATCCGCCGGCCTCGCCTTTAAGCAAGGTGAGCCGCACCCTTCCCTCCCGCGCCTTATTTGCTTCTACCAATTCATCAACGGCGCGCCTTGCCTGCTCAAGTTCAAACGGCACGCTGATGCGCGCCTTTTCCCCGTCACGCGTGATGCGTTCCCAATGGCGCTCGAAGGCAAACACTTTCCCCTCGTAGATGCGCGCGGTTGTAAACACCCCCCAGCCATATAGCGCGCCCGCAAGCGTGGGCAGAACCTCCGCCTCAGCCGCATCAACTATCCGGTCGTTGTGATAAATCAGCCTATCCATAAGCGGGGGCCGGGGGTCGGGGGCCGGGGGCCGGGAACCTGAAAATGCGAGGTGTTGACTCAAGATAGTAATTCATAATTGAAATGAGATCCCCGGCTCCCGACCCCCATCTACTTTCCGAGCATTGACAGATATTTTTCCGGCATACTCGAGGGGCGTCCCTCGACGTTGATCAGTACGTGGAGCGTCTGACCGATTGCTACCACGTAGCCGTCCGTTCGCTCAAGCTCGTAGCTGAATCTGACGGTCCTCCGCGTAAGTTCGATGACCCTCGTCCGAATGATCAACTCATCTTCGTAACGAGCCGGTGTCATGTAGCGGCAGTTGGCCTCGGCCACGGTCAAAAACAGTTGCGTCTCTTTTTCCATATCGCGATAAGAGAACCCGCAATCGTTGCAAAACTGGCTGCGGCCTACCTCGAACCACACCAGGTAATTTGCATAATAAGCCATGCCCATCTGGTCGGTTTCGGCATAACGAACCCTGACGCGCGCTTCAGAAACTCTATCGGAGACGGCCGGTTTGTTCTTTGTGGCTTTGTTCATCCCTTTGAAAAACGTCTCTCACAGTTTAGAAAAACCTCTCAGGCTGGCGATTGTAACCGGCACGCGAGAAACACTCAAGCCGGGGGGATCGCTTCTGATTTAGTTTATGTTTTCGCTCTTAGGTCAGTAGTATCCGTGGTAAACTGGCTTATGATTGAACGCGCTCCGGCACTGGCAACCGACCTCTACGAACTGACGATGGCCGCCGCCTACTTTGATAATCGTATCGACGACCGGGCCATCTTTGAGCTATTGGCGCGCAGGCTTCCGGCAAATCGCACATACCTGATAGCAGCGGGATTGGAACAGGCGATAGATTACCTGGCGAGTCTGAAATTCACCGGTGAGCAGATCGCCTATCTGCGCGAACATCCCGGGTTCAAACACGTCAGCAAAGAATTCTTTGATTATCTCGCGCAGTTCAAATTCACAGGCGATCTCTGGGCCGTGCCGGAAGGGACCGCCGTCTTTGCGATGGAGCCGCTTGTGCGAGTTGAAGCGCCCATAATCGAAGCGCAGGTAATAGAGACTTTCCTGCTTTCGACCATCAATTTTCAAACAATGATCGCAAGTAAAGCGGCTCGCGTGGTTACGGCGGCGCGTGGCCGGAACGTAATAGAATTCGGCACCCGGCGGGCGCACGGAACCGAAGCCGGATTGTTTGCCGCCCGCGCCGCCTATATCGCCGGATGCGACGGCACATCAAATGTGGAGGCCGGTTACCTGTTCGGGATACCTACGCTTGGCACGCTCGCACACTCTTTCGTTATGGTGTTTGATAAAGAAGACGAAGCGTTCCGAGCTTTCCTCAAAGTCTTTCCTGACACGGCCACTATCCTGGTTGACACCTATGACACGGTTGCGGCGGTCGAGCGATTGACCCGCGATTTCAAGGAGGCGGTTTCGGCTATAAGACTCGACAGCGGCGATCTATGCGAGTTGAGCATTCGCGCAAGAGAGATACTCGACCGGGGCGGGATGATCAAGACAAAGATACTCGCAAGCAGCGACCTCAACGAATACCGAATCAATGATCTGCTTTTGAGAGGAGCCAGAATAGATGCCTTCGGCGTCGGGACCGAGCTTGCCACCTCGGCTGATGCGCCCGCGCTTGCCGGAGTCTATAAACTGGTCGGGATGATCAGAGACGGCCACATAGATATGAAGATCAAGTTGAGCGCAGACAAGTCTACCTATCCCGGTCCAAAACAGATATGGCGGATGACAGACGAAACAGGTAAATACAACCGGGATATGATTACGCTCGCCGATTCAGATCACCCCTTTGAGACAAAAGAGACGGGCGCACTCTGGCACCCGCTTCTCGAACAGGTAATGAAAGCGGGGCAGCGTGTGGAAGCGCAGCTTCCGCGCGCGAATTCGGAGGGCGATGAACCGCAGAGGGTCAGACAGGCGCGGCTTTTGCGTTTGAATCGAGCACAGGCGCGAGCGGCTGATGAATTAAAACGATTGCCGGAAGATTTGCTCGCCCTTGATTCAGAGGCACGATACCCGGTAAGACATAGCGAGCGACTCGAAAAAGAACGTGAGCGACTGAAAGCGGAAATCACGGATGCGCGCCGTTCACGCGCATGAGCCGGAGGATAGCAATCCTTCCGCTCGCCTGTATACTATTAATCAGGAGGGTTTGATATGAAGAGTCGGTTTGAAAATTCTGCGCTGTTGCTGGTCGATATTCAAAACGATTTCTGCCCCGGCGGCGCGCTGTCCGTTTCTGAGGGAGATCAGATTATTGATATAGTCAACAGGTTGATTCCCGAGTTTCCACTCGTCGTTTCAGGCATAGACTGGCATCCTGCAAATCACATATCTTTCAAGCAACAGGGCGGCCCCTGGCCTCCGCATTGCGTACAGGGAACGCCGGGCGCTGAACTCCATACGCGATTGAATCAAGCCGAAATAGACCTTTATTTTCGCAAGGCCGATACAGTCGAACGGGATGCTTACTCCGAATTCGAAGGAAGAGACAAAGCGGGGCGTTCGCTCGATGAGGTGCTCAAAACCCGTAACATCGAAAGGCTGTACGTAGCGGGGCTTGCGACAGATTACTGTGTGCGCGCGACGGTGCTGGATGGTTTGAAACTGGGCTACGACGTTTACGTGATTACGGACGGGGTGCGGGCGGTGAATGTCCATCCCGATGACGGAGCGAAGGCACTCAAAGAGATGTCACAAAACGGCGCTCACCTGTTGACCGGGCGTGGAATGCTCGAAGATACGGAAGCCGCGGGCGCGACCGGCGGATAAACGATCCGGCGGATAAACGGTTCGGGTTTCTTGCCGCGATCAGCGCATATCTTGATAGTCTCAGGCAGGTTGGGCCTCGGATATGCTGGCGCGCTTTTCAAGGTCTGCAAGAAAATTTTGCAGGTCCCCGTACTTAACGTAAGGCATCTGCTTAATAACTGGCGGAAGATCATCAGGCTCGACTCCGATAACCACAGGCGTAACACGTTTCCGCATTGAGAAGGCGGCCCCCATATCAAACAGCACCCCGGAGTTGTTGACCGCGTTATTGGTCAGTATGAGTATGACTTCATCAGCCTCACGCAATGCGCGCCCGACGCCGGTTATTACAGGCTCCTCATTCGAAGCGGCCTCCGCCGAAGACAAAGAGACTTTTGCATCCGTTTTGTCGAGCCTTTGAGCAAGGTCTCTGGCCAGATCGATATCCCTTGACGTTGAGCTTATAAAGACTTTGTATGCCATACCGATACCTTATCGCTTTCAGCCTTTCGAATGCGAGTCAATTCGTTTCTTCAATTGTATCAGGAACTGATCGAATTTATTAAGCTCGATTGCTTTCAGCCCCTTGATGGGAGCAATCGAATCAGCGGAAACGTGATTTAAGACCGGGGTCACGCGTTTATGCTGACCATAAGCCGCCCCTATTTCGAAAACGACCCAGTGCGAGTTTACGCTGGCGGGCGATACGAGAACTATCGCTTCGTGACAGGTGTCAATTCCTTCCTTTATCGTCTCTAAAATATCATCCCCGCCTTTTATGTCCTTTTCATCAAGCCACGGTTCAGCGCCCAGAGCGGTAACCTTTTCAGCCATGACTGAGGCGATCCACAAATCAGAGGATGAGTGACTTATGAATATCACATAAGATGCCGCTGTAGCACTCTGTTTCAGCTTCTGCTTGCTGCCCTGCCTTGGCATTCGCCTCGCCTCCGAAATCCGCTCGGAAAGATTGATCGCGATTATACAGGCTAAATCATTCCGCAAGAGATAGGTGCAAATGAATTTGAATGAAAGGCAAATTCATTTATACCTATCTTGTGCATTTCGATTTAGATGAAACCACGCAGGATTGCAGGAGTCAATAAAGGACTACATAAAAGAGACGAAAGCGTCAAACACACGGAGAACCTGTCTGGCATCCCCGTGTGTCTGACGTTTTGGCCTGTGTTGTCGGCTGATACAAAAGCCGTGACCGGCTCAGCTTTGTTCTATCGCGCCGCTATCAACGATGTCGCCTTTTTCGGATATGGCCTGGAAATTTATCCCTTTGTCGCCCACTTCGAGCAGCATGAAGTGATTGTCCTCATCGTAGCTTGCCGCGCGGAAATCGCACTTCATATCCACATCGCCGCGACGGGTCTTTCCGCCCGCGCCCGTGACGAAGTACTGGACTCCGGTTTGCAAAGTGGTGCGCTCATAAATATGGTCGTGGCCGGAAAAGACCGCGTTGACTTTATACTTTGTGAGCAAAGGCTCGATCTTTCTGCGCAACCCCATATCCGACCCGTGCTTTTTGCCTGATGAATAGATGGGGTGGTGGAAAACGGTTATCTTCCACTTAGCCGTGGAGGCGCGCAGAGCCTCTTCAAACCATGCTGCCTGCGCATTATCGTAATCGGTCGAATCGAGCATGAAAAAATCCACCAGCCCGTCGCCCTTGCTCATCTTGTAGTAACAGTGCCCACCCATATTGAAGAGCGGGTACTGGCACTGGTCCTGTCGCCCGTCAGTTACGTCGTGATTTCCAAGTACCGTGTGAAAGCTGATGCGGTCGTTTAGCAATCCGGCAAACGGTTGCTCGAAATTCTTTGAGAAGTATTTGCCGTTGCCGTTTGGATAGATGTTATCGCCTGCGCCGATGACGAAATCGAATGCCGAGCGGCGATGCGTGTCGCACATCTGCCTGGCTAGGCTGTATCCGTCGCCGTCGCCTGTGCCCCAGTCGCCCAGGATCGCAAATCTCAATTTGTCTTTAACAGGTGTTGCGCCCAGAATGGATGTGGGCTTGATGAGAGTCCCGGCCGTTATCGCTGCAAGCGATATTATTGCCTGACGCCGAGTGATCAGGTTACTCTTACTTTTCTCCATATACCTCTACCACGCGCTTAATGTATGCCGTTTGCGGCATCCTTAGAATTCTTTTCAGGAGGGCTGAAACCTGCACCGCTACAGTTACATCGTCTCCTGATTTATTGTTCCGGTGTAGTAATAGGATATAATTCTTCGGTCCCGGGAGGCAAGACTCAAATGGCCTCACAACACATTTGTAAAACTTGTTTTTTCGGTTTCATCTTGCAATATCCGGGACCGGGGCTTTACCATTTTGTATTCTTCCCGGCGCAACGACCAAAGCCTTGCGCCTGTATAGCGATAATGGAGGTTCATTTTGCAAAGTAAAAAGAGAGTCCAGCCCGATATTCGAGCCATCGCGCGAATGATTCCGCCAAGCGGCAATCTCGTTCAGGGGCAAAATGATGTCGCAATCCACCCTGACCTTGCTCGCGCCCTCAACGATGTAGTAGCCGAGGGATTGAATTCCTACAGCTTTTTTGAGGGAGTGGCCCCGCTCAGGAGCGCGGTCGCTGAGAAGGTGCGGTTCTACAACGGGGTCACAGTCGATCCCGACAAGCGGCCCCTCGAATTGATAATTACGCCGGGCGCGACGGGCGGCCTGGTCATCTCCGCGCACACATATCTGCGCGGAGCTTCGGCGGTGCTGTTTGAGCCATATTACCCTTATCATAAAAAGACGCTGGCGACCTGCGATGCGCGGACAGACGTGGTCAAGCTTCGCGGCGACAATCTGGATCTCGACATAGACGAACTGCGAAGCGTCTGCCGAGAAGGTAAAAAAAGAACGCAGTATCCAATAAAAGCCATCCTGGTCAGCTCGCCCGCCAACCCTACGGGGCGCGTATTCAACCGCGAAGAGTTGCAATCCATAGTCAAATGCGCCGAAGAATTTGACCTGATGCTGATCTCCGACGAGGTCTATGAGCACTTCACTCTGGAACAATCCGATCACATCTCGCCCGCTTCACTCGACGGCGCGTTCGAGCGCACGATCACGGTGAACTCGTTTTCAAAATCATGGGCGGTTTCGGGTTGGAGACTCGGCTATCTTTACGGACCCGGCGCGCTCACAGGCCCGCTTGCCGCGCTCGGAAACGTCTATTATGTTTGCACGCCGACGCCGTTCCAGCATGCGCTCGCGCGAGTCCTGCTGGCCGAGCCTGAATATTATCAGCGCATGCGAGAGAATTTCGGGCGCAAACGCGAGATACTGGCAAACGCGCTTGAGAGCGCGGGATTTCGAGTCTATCCTTCGCGCTCGACCTTTTACATCTGGGCGCGCATCCCCGAAAGATTCGACGACGCGGGAGAGTTCAACGAGTTTTTGATGAAGGAGGCTGGTGTGGCCGGAGTGCCCGGAAGCGCCTTCATGGATGACCCCGATCAAGATGTTTATATGCGGTTGTGTTTCGCCCGCGAAGATCACCTGCTCGAAGCCGCCGCCGAACGCATAGTCAAGGCGCTCGCCTGAAAAGCGGGCCGGAAGACAATCAGGTCAACAGCCGCCTTCTTTGAGGGCTCTCTCTTCTGAGCCGGGGGGCGGATCAATCAGATAATCCAGACTGAGCCAGAAGCTTCTGGCGTGGCGATAAAATAATATCGGCAGGATAAGCGCCAGGGCAAAAAGCGCGGGGTAAATAATATCATCGGCGATCTTTACAGCGAGCAGCGCGAGCAGGTATACAAACCCGATCAGCAGTTCGGTTGCCGCAATGTTGATATAAAGTGCGCCGATGAAATATCCCTGCTCGCGCAGGAAGATCATCGAGCAACAGGGGCAGGATTCGTTTACAGCAAAGCCGGATCGAAACAGCGATCCCTTGCCGCAGGCAGGGCACTTCAGTCTCAGGCCGCGAAGCAGAATCCGATTTATTTTGCGTTCACTCATCAATTACCAAGATAATAAAATCGGCTTGTGAACTCTATCAAGACCGCTTGCTTTTCGCTCAAACTCATCTCCAATACCTCTAACGCCGAATCTCCGCGAGGCAAGAACTGAATGGCTTGCTACTTTTCGGACAGCGACCCGCGCTGGGCCGCTCGAATCAAGGCGCGAGATGCGGGTTTTCCTTTGTCGTCCACGCTCGAATAGATAGGATCGCTCAGGGCTTCATCAAGCGTGATGAATTTCACGCCCAGGCTCTTATACCAGGCCAGCATGTCGGCAAGCGTATCTGCCGTAAACTGGTTTGCGCCTACCATGAGTATATGCTTAACATCGTGGCCCGTACGCTTGCGACCGACTGCGCGCGCCTTGGTCACAACGGCAAGCATCAATGTCTTGAAGTGGGCGGTGACCAAATTGGCGCAGTTTTGATCTTCTCTGGCCAGGGCCGCGCAATAGATTCCGCTGAATCTGTTATCCCACGCATCAATCGTCGCAGGCACTTCCACATATTTCTTATCATTAAGAAAGGCGCGAATCTGCGTGCGAATCTCTTCGGTTCTGCCCGGCTTCAGACGCGGAAAGCGAAAATACTTATGCGCGGGAGGGAAATCTTTCCAGAACGGGGCGAGCACTTCATCATTGCGCTCCACATCCTCGATAAATTTTTCCGCGCCTTTTTTTCTGGTCTTCGCGCGGCTATAGGTCATATTGCCTATCAGGTTGCCGCTTTGCAGCCAGCGCCTGACAAGCATCTCATCCAGATTCTCTCCCATGATGAAGCTGACCGTGGGGGGTATGTCGTTACGCTTGAGAGCATCGAGTATCTTATTGAAATTCTCGACGCTGTTTTCATTCGAGCACCAGTTATCTTCTCCGCCCTCGGGCTCGCCCTGACTGCGCACCATGCTGTTGATGGTCAGGGCCATTTCCATGCCTTCGAGAGGGCGCTCATTTTTTTCGCCCTCCCCTTCCGGGTTCGCCTGTTTTTTGCTGCGGTCTTTGAGCAAAGCGGCCATGGCGGGGATGGTTTCAAGATCATCCAGGCAACGAGTAAGCGGAGGCTTTTCCGCCGATGCGCGCTCAAGCGAGCGGCAGTTTGAAAGCCCGACAAGTGGTACCACAATCAAGAACAGGAGTAAAAATTTCATCATCAATCCGCGAAAATATTATTGGAATTCAAGCCTGCATATCGCTCAGAGCAGTTGTCGCAACAGATGTCTCGGCCCTCTTATATGCCGCGTCAGGATTTCGACCGTCCCGCAATTGAACGCGTTCGACCGTCCTGCACACGGCCTGAAAAACTTCATCCGGGGCTATCGTCATCAGGCAATCGTGATGAGGACAGGAGGTTACCTGCTCGTCACCTTCGAGTTTGAAGCACGGGCTACAGGGAAGCTCGTGCCTGATGATTGAATGACGCGAGCCGAGCGGGGCCGTGCGGTTGATGTCTGTCGGGCCGTAGATGGCTACGACAGGGGTGCCGACCGCGACGGCCATGTGCATCAGACCGCTGTCGTTGCACAGGAGCATCTGGCAGCGTTCGATCAATGCGGCCACCTGTTTTACGGTAGTTTTGCCCGCCGCAATTGATACGTTTGCCCCAAACCCGGCGGCCAGGTCCGAAATCATTTCGGCCTCGCCCGGAGAACCGAACAGTACGATTCGCGCTTCGGGCCGCTCCGCGCTCAGCCGCTCGATCAAGGAACGATAGCGGTCGAGGGGCCACTGCTTCCAACGCATGTTGGGCGAGGTGCCCGGCTGTATCCCTATTACCGAACCGGAAGGCAAAAGCCCGGATTGCTCAAAAAAACGCCGGGCAAATTCTCTGTCTGCTTCGTCGAGATGAATAAAAGTCCTGGCCTCCGAAAGCTCAACCCGCTCGACACCGGCTTTGGCCACCAGATCAAGATAACGCTCTACTTCGTGTTCGCCCTCACGCATCTTTACAGGAAGATTGAATACAAAGCTATAAGGGCTTTGCCATTGCGGCCAGCCGGGGCTGGTGACGTGACCGGCGCGGAAGGGAGCATGGCTTGCCGACACGAGCAGGGCCAGCGGCCACGAGTGGCTGTGAAATTCATTTAAAGTCAGGTCGTAAGCGGTCTCTTTAATCGCGCGCGCGCGGGCAATCCAGGCTCGCGGCCCGGCAGAGTAAGGCAGGTTATAAATATTATCAAACAGCCCCGCCCCCGAAAGCACATCTTCGCATCCCGTGTTGTTTCCGACCTGAAGATCGATCCTGGCTCTGGGGTAGCGCCCACGAAGCAAGCTCAAGGCGGGCGTATACATTATGAAATTGCCAAGACCGTGATAGGCAAATACCAGTATGCGATTGACCTTCGCGGGATCAAATTTGATGCGGGGCAGACTCGACAGATATACCTTTAACAGGGATTCGGCCGGTTTTCTGATCGCCCTCTTGAGTGTTAGCCCGGCGACTGCCATACGAGTTTATATTCCTCTCCCTTTGCCTTCGGACATGCTGATTTCAGACCTGGAATCCAATCCGCTGCCGCCGTCAAAATTCGCCAAGGCCGCCTCTGATTGAACCGACATCCTTTCACATCCTTCCATAAATCAACAGAAGCAGCCTGCAAACTTGCAATTCTACAGGCCAGCATCTCGACTTATCAAGCAAGCCCAAAACCACATTGATTCAAGGCATTCGCGTTTGGCCGGTTGAGTCGGCTTCTATCTTAGGAATGCGTGGAGAGTGATTCGTGATGCGTGATTTACCTGTCTTGCAATTTATATTTAAACAGGCGATCTGCCTGAAAGTCACGGATCACGAATCACGAATCACGAATCACTATTACTGGTCTTTTCTGAGGTAATATTCCAGTACTCGACCGGTGTGCAGTACATAATCCTCGTGCACCCAGTCCACAAAATCCTTGCTATGCTCTACGGGCTTCAGCCGAGACAACGCAACTATCTTTGGCCTTTCAGCCTTCAGTCTCTCAAACCAGCCGTTAAATCCGCCCGGCTCCACCGTGTCTAAATAAGTATCCTTGCCCCGGTCGAGAAAGAAATACTTGCTTGCATTGGTCAGCCCTGAAAGAACGAGCACCTCGCTCAGCCCGTGCGCGAATATTTTGTCGCCCGGTTGCATGTGCGAAGTCATTTCGGCCACCTCGGCCTCCTGTTCCTGAAGCGTGGGAGACCTCACCTGAAACATAAATGCCCTTGCCTCGCCCGCGGCGGATGCGAGAAACAGAAGCGCGGCGAATCCCGCGCTCCTTATGAGATGCAAATAAGGCGCTGTTTTTTTGGAGCGCAAAAGATCGACGGCCCAGTCCAGAAGATAAACCAGCGCAAGGGCGGCAAATGCCGAAATAAAGGGCAGGAATGGAAACATGTCTCCGACTCCCTGCATATCTATCGCGCAAAAAGCAAAATAGACAATCGGCGAAATCAGTATCGCGTGGCGAGGAGCCGCATCTTTCAAATAGCTCATCCCGCCTCTGATTGCGCGCCTTATTTCCGCCACAAGAACGGCTATGAAAGCAGGGACCGCAAGCAGGAAATATACAAGCTGATAGCGATAAACTCTTGTCACCAGTCGCACGAGAAGACCGGCGAAGTTTGAAGCGCTTCTCATCTCCTGAGGAGCGTAAACGGTCAGGTTGAAATGTATGGTCCAGAGGTAAAAATCTCTTAGCCCGCCCTGCGCCCATAGATACAAGATTTGAGCGGCAAGCGGAAGCAACGCGCCCACAAGCAACCTGACTACCTTCAGATCGCGCCAGCTTGTAAGATAGCGCGAGAAAGCAAGACCGGCGGCCCCGACAAACAGCAGTCCCGGTTGCCAGCACAGGGCCGAAAACATGCCAAACAATCCGGCAAGCATCGGGCGATCTTTGATTATGGCCCATAGCGCCACGAGCCCAAATAGAATCATCGGCGTCTTGGGCTGGATGCCGCCGCAGTTGGCAATGATGAACTGGACGAATGACAGAAGGATGAGAGCGGCCAGTATGCCTGCGCGAAGACTGTTGAAATAATCGCAGGCCAGCAAAAAGGTAAAGCCGATTATAAGTATTCCCAGCGCCATATAGGCGATGCGCACCGCCAGCACATCGCGCACGCCCAAGGGCCGCAGAGCCACGATTGCCGCCGCGCCTATGTAGGCCGACATCGGGCCTTTTATATTCACCACATCTCGATAAGGCACGCCGCCGCGCGAAATGACCTGAGCAAAATAATCCCAGTTGGCGCGGTCTCCGCTCGCCGGGAGCTTATAGAATTGATACTGCCCGTATATCAATGCGCCGATCACAAGAGAGGCGAAAAACAACCGGCGACGGTCGAACCATTCCAGTCGGCGAAGAGCGGGTATTTCGCGCAGGTTTGTTTCCGTTGTTGCTACCATGCCGTTAATTCGATTCCCTTCTTCGCCTGAGCGCGATCACACGGCTCTCAAGTTCCGCATATCCTCGCCCCCGGGGGGGGGCGAAGGAAGATAGCCAGTGGCAAGCCAAAGGCGCAGTCTCTTGAAAGAAGTGCAAACCAATTGTGCGCCCTGAAAGGGCGCGAGGATACGCCATTTCTAAATCGAAATGCGCAAGATTTGTACAAACGAAACTCCAAAGTAGTGTCATTAGAAATAGGCCGCGGATGACGCGGATGCGGCGGATATACGCGGATTAGCTCATATAAAGTCTGATCCGCGCTAATCCGCGGCCTATTCCGATCTACCTTCCATTCAAACTCATTTGTACCAATCTCTTGCAGAGTGATTTAGCGCAGTATCCTCGCGCCCTTCCAGGGCGCTCTCCTTGCCTAACATTAATCCTTAACCTATGTACCCCAGGCTCTTTAATCTCTCGATCACATCCTCATTCTCTTCGGGCGTAAACTCGATCTCGCCCGTCTGCCCTTCGTCGCTTTCGGCGGTAAAGTTGATCGGATGTGCTTTTATATACTCTTCGGAAATTATCTCAGACAAAACGTGCCCGTCCATGTCTTCGGGTACGCCCTGACCCAGCAGGTATAGCAGGGTCGGCGCTACATCGTAAATCCGAGTGAC
This sequence comes from Blastocatellia bacterium, assembly GCA_963765495.1. Taxonomy (GTDB): domain Bacteria; phylum Acidobacteriota; class Blastocatellia; order UBA7656; family UBA7656; genus CAVXWP01. Next base: position 330,117 of record CAVXWP010000007.1, on the reverse strand, counting down.
GCGAGCATCAAAGGCAGGCTTTATCGGCCCGCCGTTTGCGATCATTACGCCGTGCATGCGATGACAACCCGATATTCCGAAGGCATCTACCATGAATTTGTTGGATGTAAAATCGGCGTTTCCAAGTGGCAGGTAACGCATATCGCGCGGCAGGAAGGCGATGTCGGGCGCATCGGCTACAAGCGGGCCGGTGTAAATCTCTTCGCGTCGAAAGACCTCGCCCACCCACTGCTCGCCCGTCAGAGGGTCTTTCAACGATTTCAGGCGAGCGACGATCTCTTGACAGACCCGTTCGTAATCACTCTCTTCGATGATCCCTTCCGGCTCGCGCCCCTTGAGGTTTACATATATCTGGCCGTAGTTGCCTTTTGAAAACGCCTCTGTTCGCGTCCAGTCCACATCATTGAAAGAGAGAAAAAAGGTGCTTAGAAGTTTCGACGCGCCCGGATTATTGCTGACTCCGCGCGCGGGCCGCAAGGCACCAAGCGGGAGTTTTTTTACTATTTTGAAGGCAAGCTCCGGGGTCAGCCCGGCTGAAAACATGAGCTTCTTGACACGCGTTACAGCATCGCGTTTCAGCTTGAGAAAGCCCTGCTGCATCAGCCAGATATTGAACGAGCAATATTTGTGCGCCGGACCGAAACCGTGATCCGAGGCCACCCAGACCAGAGAGCGCGGCCCGGCAAGCTCTATCAATCGCCCCATGGTCTGGTCTACGCGGCGAAAATATTCATACACCTTATCGCGATAGAGCCGGGCCTCTTCCGGGTTGTGTCGGGGATGGTCTTCATCAATTATGTGCCATAGTTCGTGCTGTATGCGGTCGGTGCCCCAGAAATATTGAAAGAAGGCATCCCACTCGTACCCGGTCATAAGGTACTCGCTGACCTTCGCTTTGTAATCAAGCTCGCTGTTTAATTCATCCAGCACGCCTTCGACATTTCCATCGCCGTAGGTCTGAGACAGGTGCAATTGATACGGCCCGAATTTGTCTTCAAGCTCGGCAAGCAGCGAGGCCGGATAGGTAAAATCTCTGCGCCCGCGCGGAGTCATGAAGTCGGCTATCAAAAGGCCGTTTATCGCGCGAGGCGGATAGGTACAGGGGAAATTATGAACTATTACGCGCTTGCCCGCTTCCGAAAGCAGATCCCAGATGGCGCGGCCCTGTCTGAAAGAGGCGTTTACGGCAAGCTCGCGCTTTGACGTGTGATCGCGTCTGACAAACTCGAATATGCCGTGTTTGCCGGGGTTTTTGCCCGTCATAAAAGAAGACCACGCAACGGCCGTGATCGGCGGAAAGGTGGTCTCAAGATTGGCGCGCGTTCCCGAGGCTATCAGTTTGGCAATATTCGGCAGATGCCCCTTGCCTACGAGCGAGTCCAGTACGTTGAAAGATGCGCCGTCAAGTCCAATAACTAAAAGTTTATCACTCATAATCGCTTATACTTCTCCGGTCAAACCGACTCATGAATATACTTGCAGCCCGGATTTTCTTCAACCACACCCGGATTTTTGACAGGATTTGCAGGATTTTGAAGAAATTAAACAAGATTTTTCTCAATCTCTCTAAATCCTGTAAATCCTGCCATATCAGAAGTCGGCATCCTGCGCAGGATGCCGACTTCTGATATGACCAGCCTGTTTGACTCCGATGAAAGTTATGACTTATATTTTCTTCTCTCATCAGTCTCCCAAATTTAGTGATTGGGTAAGGAGAGTAAGTGTCCGCCGTTGGAGATTCAATAGCACCCTTAAAAGACCTGACCGAGAAATCCGACTCAGCCAGACCTCAAAGACACCCGGCTTCACTCGCAGCCACATTGGCAACTCATGTGCTCGTGGGGTTGGGAGCCGCCCTGCTTTTCAGTCTTGTGGAGCAGGTCGATTTGAATATTCAGCTTTCGCCGGTATTCTCTTCCTCCTCAGACAGGCTGGTTCTTCTGACCTATTGCAGCCTGAACCTTCTGGTCGGCGCTATGATCGGACTGCTTGTAGGGCTGGTAGCCTATACGGGCGGGTTCCTTTACAGATTCGTCGAAAAAGCACTGGCAAGAGGAGGCAATACGCGAATGCTGCACAGGCCGATAGCTCTGGTTGCGCTCTCGCTCGCGGCTGCCGCCCTGCTCTACCCCGTACGGCCTGTCTATCGTTTCGCCCTGAGCCTTGTCAGAGAGGCAGGAAAGATACGATTTGGCGATGTGCTCTATAAAGTGGAAGGGCCCGCCGTTTACCTTTCGCTTGCGGGAGGGTTCTTTGCCTGCGCGGTGCTTTATACGCTTACGATGAGGTCGGGACGAATGTCGTCTCTGATGAAAAAGGTGTGGCTTGCCGGTCTTACACTCGTAATCGCAGCCACCTATTACATAGACTCGCGGATAGAGGTGCAGCAGTATGAGTATTCGCTACACCGCTTGATGTTTCTGACGGGTCTGACGCTTGCGATGGCGCTGGTCGGCTCTCTCTTTATTTCTTACGCTCGTCCGCTATCTTTGCAGCCTGCTCGCAGAAAAATAATTCTCGCGCTTGCGATACTTGTGTTGATAGCCCTTGCCGGATTTACCTTTGCCCGATTCGACAGAAATCAAAACCTGAAGACTCAGGTCTTTTACCGCTCCACGGGGATGAAACAATACTTCAAGTTGATACAGTGGGCGCTCGACAGAGACCGCGACGGCTATTCACCATATCTTGGCGGAGGCGATAGCGACGATACGCGAGCCGACGTAAATCCCGGCCAGGTTGAAATTATAGGCGACAACATCGATAACAACCTGATAGGCGGCGATTTGAGCGAAGAGTCTCTCGAAGAGTGGAAACGCGAAAGACGATCTCTTCACGCGCCCGCAACGTTATCGGCAAAGCCATACAATGTGATCTACATATTCATAGATACCCTGCGGGCGAGCCACCTCGGCGCATATGGTTATTCAAGAAATATCACTCCAAACATAGACAAACTCGCGGCGCGATCCTTTGTCTTTGAAAACGGGTTTACGCCCTCGCCCTCTACTTTCGAAGCGGTTCCAAAATTCATGCAATCGTCTTACTGGGACGCGCATCTCGATCCCTGGCCGGAAGTGCTTTACCAGAACGGATACGACACGATACTGTTTCCCGGCCGCCGCATCGAGACTATTCCTCGCCGCATAAACGCCGCTCACATGCGAGTGCAAGAGAAGACCAGAACCGTAAAAAAGACCATTGACGATGCGATAAAGCTGATCGGCGAACTTCCACAGGACCGCCCCTTCTGCGCTTATATTTACTCTTCCGAGCCGCATATGCCGTATAAGAGATACGAGGATTATAATTTCGGCTCGTCGCCCGCCGATCTCTATGACGGCGAGATCGCCTATAGCGACTATCACTACGGCAGGCTCTTCGACTGGCTCGAAGAGACAGGCCGCCTCGATAACACGATGATAATCCTTATGGCCGATCACGGCGAATCGCTCGGCGAGCGCGGCGTCTATAAGCACACGTCGCAGGTTTATAACGAGCAGATGAAAGTGCCTATGATATTTTATGTGCCTCATCTTGCGCCCCGGCGAATTCCCGATTACGTCAGCACGATTGATCTGGGCTCTACTATCCTGAGCGCGGTTGGCCTCAATTGCCCCGAAGGGTACGCCGGAATAAGCCTGCTGCCTTTGATGCGCGGCGAGCCTGTCAACCTGCCTCCGGTTTACGGCGAACACGTGCATTTGAGCGATTCTCCGTTTGTGGAACAGGACGAAATACTCGACCCTGAAACCAGAAAGTACATGATCATCGCGCAGGACGGATATAAGCTGATATACAACCGCGACCCTCACAGTTTCGAGTTGTACGATCTGAAGTCTGACCCGCAAGAGCTGAGAAACCTCTACGACCGTATGCCAGAAAAGGCTGAAAGTCTGAACCATCAATTAGGCCGTTTCATTGACATAGTTTCAGTGAGCCGCCCGCCCGACACGCACGAGAGAAAATACTCGCTCGATGGTCCGTCGGTTAAAGAGATTGAAGAGTGACAGGCGCGATCAGGCAGGTCCATTCAGTTCGCAGATTGACCTGCCAAGATCACAGGAATTAAACAGACAGGGCCGCTCCACGCTTTCGGCTGTGTTGTTTGACATCGCCGAAAGGGCCTCATTACTATATTCATTTGATTTTGTTTACAGGGGTATTACAGGTGTCCAATTCTCAGGCAGTCTCTAAAGCAACCTCCATTCGTACAGCCAACCCGGAGATCGAAACGCAGAAACCGGAACAAAGAGATTCGATGGCAGTTTCGCTCGTCAGGTACGCGCTCGTTGGCGCGGCTGCCGTCTTTTTAATTACATTGATCGAATGGATTGATGTAAATATTAAACTGACGCCCGTCTTTGAATCGTTTTCCGAAAGGGTGCGGTTTTCAGCCTACATGAGCATAAACCTGCTCGACGGTCTGTTGATCGGGCTGTTTGTAGGCTTATTTGCCCACGCGGCTTCGCTGCTCAAGAGAACCGGCCAGAGACTGCTGGCCTTTGGCGGCGAGGCGCGACTCGCGCACAAACTGATTGCCGGAGTCGGGGTCGCAGCAGTTGCGGCGTTTCTCTTGAACCAGCAACCTTCCGTCAACAGATATATGATCAGCCTCATCAGGGAGGCCGAGAAAATCTCATTCCTGAACCAGCCCCTGCTCAATCACGAAAGGGCCTCTTCCTATCTGATACTGATGGGGTTGATAATCGTATGCTCGCTCATCTGGATGATCAGTCGCGCTTCAAAATCAATGAGCCGGTCGCTGGTCGCCGCATGGTCGTTTGCGCTCGCGCTGGTGATCGGCGCGGCCTACTATGTAAACTCGCGGATAGAGATTCAGCTTTACGACAATTCACTGCACCGCTCGATGTTCATCACAAATATCACAGCCGCCATCGCGCTGATAAGCACGCTGTATCTGTCATCGCCCCGCATCAGATCGCTATGGCCGTCGCTTAAGGCTCCCTTGAGAAAAACGATTGGGGCAGCCGTGGCGATTATTTTCCTGGCGTCGGTCGCATTTACATTTGCTCGATTCGACAGCAATCAAAACCTCAAGACCCAGCTTTTTTACCGGACATCGCAGACGAAACAATACTTCAAGTTGATCGCATGGGCGCTCGACAGAGACCGCGACGGTTATTCACCGTATCTTGGCGGAGGCGATAGCGACGACACGCGAGCCGACATAAATCCCGGCCAGCCGGACATTGTAGGCGACAACATTGATAACAATCTGATCGGAGGCGATCTGACAAAAGCCGGCATCGAAGACTGGCAAAATGAACATAATTCGCTGCACGTGGCGGCCAATCCACAGGCGAAGCGGCTGAATGTGATCTACATATTCATAGACGCGCTGCGGGCAGACCATCTCGGCCTTTACGGGTATAATCGCAACACGAGCCCGAATTTCGATAAGCTCGGGGCCCGGTCTTCGGTCTTCGAGAATGCCTACACACCCGCGCCGAATACTTTCGAGGCGCTTCCGAAATTCATGGAGTCCTCTTACTGGGACGGCCATTTTAAGTCGTGGAGTCAGGTCTTTGCCGATAACGACTACAACGCGTTTCTGTTTCCTCGCCGTCTTCCTACTATGCTCAGACACATAAAAGGCATGAGGGTGGTCAATCACAAGCGGTCCAGGCGATTGAAGGACACGATAGACGTGGCGCTCGAAGAGTTTAGCAAGACACCGTCAGACCGTCCGTTCTGCGCCTACCTCTACGCGACCGACCCGCACCGCGAGTACCTGAAACACGAGGACTTCAATTTCGGCCCCGGGCTTGCAGACCTCTACGACGGCGAAATAGCCTATACCGACGCACAGTTCGGACGTCTGTTTGATTGGATGGAGCAGACCGGCAGGATGAAGGATACCGTGATAGTCATGATGGCCGATCACGGCGAATCGCTCGGCGAACGCGGGGTCTACAAACACTCGTCACAGCTTTATAACGAACAGGCTCACGTGCCTATGATTATCTATGTGCCCGACCTCGCCCCGCGTCGCATCCCCGACTATGTAAGCACGATTGATCTGGGTCCGACCATGTTGAATATAGTCGGCATCGAGCCTCCAAAGGAATGGCACGGTGTAAGCGTGCTCCCGCTCATGCGCGGCGAGGCTTTCACTCATCCGCCCATCTACGGCGAGCAGACCATGAAACAGGCATCACCCTATGTCAAGCCGGAACAGAATGTGAACCCTGAGACCAAAAAATACATGGTCATAACGCAAGATGGATATAAGCTGATATACAACCGCAACTACTACTGCTTTGAACTGTTCAATCTAAAGGCCGACCCCGGAGAGTTGCATAACCTTTATGACTACATGCCCGAAAAGAGCGCGGAGATGAAAAAACTGCTGGGTCGCTATATCGATATATTGACGGTGATGAGACCCTGGGACGCCGATGAGACGCAGTATTTCTGGGGCAATATTAGAGATGATGTAGATATGTAGTCAGTCTCAAAAGAGAGCCTGAGACCGGATTAGAAAAAAATGAGAGGGCACGCAACCAGGCAAGGTTTCCCCAGGTGTTAAACCTCCCTGTAAAACGCCCCTCTCCAGCCGCTAATCCAGTTATCTCAAATATCTATTATTGCCATGCTCTTACTTGAGCAACCTTCGCCGTTGTGGTACAAATAACTTTCTTTGCGACGGCTTTCTTTCCAATCAGGGCCAGGGCAATTTTATTTGTCTTTTCTCAGAGATGTCAACCGTTATTTCGGAATTATCGGATAATATCGGGCAAACCAGTGGAGGGCGAAGCATGGAGAGCATAGGCAAGGGAGCATTGAGCCGGTATGTCAGAGCAAAGATGAGGGGGCGGGGATTGACTCAGCGCGAGGTGGAGTTGCGCTCAGGAGGCAAGATAACCGATGGCTATGTAGCAGACATACTGAGCGGGGCGGCAAGGAACCCTTCGGTCGAAAAGATCGCGGCTCTTGCAGTCGGGCTTGGAGTGGACATGCACGAGATTTTCGACATAGCAAGCCGCCCTTTCAGGCAAGACGTCGACGAACAGCACACGGCGAATGGCCTGCAAATCCTGCCTTTTCTGGAAATGGTCCTGACAATTGCGGAAAGCCCTGATCTGATAAGAATACTGGAAGAAATCGTCAAACTCTTGCCCGAAGAACGTAAAATCATACTCGATTCCCTTGAGGCCATTAACCAGCATAAAGTCAGGCAACTGACAAGCAAGACACCCCTTTTGCACCACAAAAAGAATGCTTGAATCAGGGCCATGTAATTCTCAGATTGACCTGCCGAGATCGTAGGAAGTCACTGATTGCTCTATGAAAATACTTTGCGTCTTTGCGCCTCGGTGTGAATCTATTTCTCGCAAAGGCGCGAAGTACGCAAAGATTTTCCTGAGAATTATGAGAAATGTTTTCCCATAATGGGTCTGCTTTTTGAATACACCCCGAGTGAGGCGCGCTACTTTTTCTCGAGGTTGTGCGCGGGCGGCCTCTTTCCAGAGGTTGGGATAATCCGTAAATCCACCATCTATGCCGTAATCGAGAAAGCGACGAATCTCGGCGATGATACCCTCTCGGACGGTTTCGCCATCGGGTTGTTTTTCTTCCAGGGGACGGCGCGCTACGGGAAAAGTCATACCTCGAAATGTGTATGGATGAACGAGCAAGTGTGCGGCGTGAAATACGGCTACGTCTGCGGCGCTCGTTATCATCTTCTTGCTCGGGCCTGCCCCTTTCGCATACAGGGCTATCTCTTTTGCAAGTTCGGGAGTCACCTTCGCAGAGTCTTCGTTGCGTCCGGCGTCTTCCATTGGCAGCAATTGAATCCTCGAATACGACGGCGCTACTCTTCTCATTTTAAGCAGGCTCTCTTTTGAAAAAGACTGAATCAATATCCGCGCGCGCTTCGGCGGTTTATCGTATCCGTTTGCTTTGAGGATGGCGGCAAGTTTTTCGGCCACGTCAAACCCTTGCGCCTTGTAAAAATCGTAGTGCTTCAATTCGATGTAAAGCCCCGCGCGCGCGCCTACGGTCTTGATGGTCTCCTGCAAAGTAGGCACTCGCTGTCCGGCGTAAGCCTCGCTTGCGGCAAACGGGTTGGCGCGATTGAACCACGAACCGGCGTCGAGTCTTTTGATTTCAGCAAGGGTGAAATCTATGGTGTACCAGCCGCGCCGGGCAGTGCCCGCGCCTTCCGGGTCGCGTGAGCTTGCGCGATCTGGAAAGACTTCGGCTACATTTGTAGTGCGTGCCAGGTCGGCATCGTGAAGGCATACGAGTACGCCGTCCTTTGTCACCTGAAGGTCCTGCTCTACAAAATCGGCTCCCTGCTCAACGGCCATCTCGTATGCGGCAAGCGTATGCTCAGGCGCGTACCCGCTTGCTCCGCGATGCGCCACGATCTGGGGCCTTACCGTTGAAGCTACAGATAGAATGAAGAACATCAGAAGGAAACATAACCGGCCTTTTTTCATAACAGCCTCTCATTTCAGAGGGGATTTATTGCTCAAACCATCGACAAACTAAACCAGAAACGGCCGCCCGATTCAACCGATAGCCGCGCGTTCAGGCATTCCAGCTTGAACCTCCACATTCGAGTTGTTAAGATGATCAGTCGCTCAGGGGCGCATTTGCCCGACTGTGCGAGCCGGACTATTATTTAATTGGGAGGTTTGAGATGGCAGAGTTCGTCAAGGTAATAAATAAATCCGATCTGCCGCCGGGCGAGGGCAGAGTAGTTGAAGTCAACGGCCGTACGATAGCGCTGTTCAACGTGGGGGGTGAGTTTTTTGCTCTCGACAACACCTGCGTTCACCGGGGCGGGCCGCTCGGCGAGGGCTATGTAGATCAGAATAATATGACCGTCCAATGCCCCTGGCACGGCTGGGTCTACAGCCTGACAAACGGCGTCTCGCCGGTAAACGCTTCGGCCAAAGTCCAGAAATTCGACGTTCAGGTCGAAGGCGATGAAGTGAAAGTGGCGCTGGATTAGCCGCTCGATACTTAAGGAGGCCAGAGCTTAAATTGAGTTCCAATAATGAATCGTTTGACGTAGTGATAATCGGCAGCGGGCCTGGCGGATATGTTGCCGCAGTTCGGGCCGGGCAGTTGGGCCTGCGAACCGCGATAATTGAAAAAGACAAAAACCTCGGCGGCACCTGCCTCTTGCGGGGCTGTATTCCGACAAAAGCCCTTCTGCACACGGCCGATGTTTACGAAGAGTTCAAGCACTCGAAAGAGATCGGCATAGTCGCCGAAGGCGTGTCGCTCGATTTCGAGCAGGCGCAGAAACGCAAGAACAAAGTCGTGTTGAAACTGGCCAAAGGCGTCGAGTTCCTTATGAAGAAAAACAACGTCAAGGTCTTCAAAGGAACAGGCCACATTGACGGCCCGGGTCGGATCACGGCGACGGCAGACGACGGCTCAACCACACAGATCGAAGCGAAAAACATACTCATCGCAACAGGCTCGGTGCCCCGTTCGCTTCCCAACCTCGACATAGACGGGCAGCACGTCATCACAAGCGACGAAGTCCTTGAACTGACCGACATTCCGAAATCAATGATCGTATTGGGCGCGGGCGCGGTCGGCGTCGAGTTTGCTTCGATGTACTCCCGCTTCGGAAGCGACGTGACGATTCTGGAATTACTGCCCCGGTTGCTTCCCATCGAAGATGAAGATATAAGCGCGGAGCTTGCAAAATCGTTCAAGAAACAGGGCATCAAATCATTTACGGGCGCAAACTTTCAATCGGCGACTGTAGCCGATGGTCTCGTGCGCGTGACCGCTCGCGTTGGGGATCAGGACCGTGAGTTTACAGCCGAAAAGCTGCTCGTCGCCGTGGGTCGCCGCGCTTACACTGACGGCCTCGGCCTCGATAATATAAACGTAGAGATGGAGCGCGGCTACATCAAAGTAGACGAGTACATGCGCACATCCGCGCCGAATGTTTACGCTATAGGCGATGTGGTTCCGACTCCGTGGCTCGCGCACGTGGCTTCGGCCGAAGGCATAGTCGCCGTCGAGACCATAGCCGGAAAGGATGCGCGCCCGGTCAACTATGATCGCGTTCCGAATTGCACCTATTGCGCGCCCGAGGTTGGAAGCGTGGGGCTTACGGAGGCGAAAGCGCGCGAGCGCGGCTATGATGTCAAGATAGGCAAATTCCCCATTCCAGTGATCGCTAAGGCTCAGATACTCGGCGCGACCGAAGGACTTGTGAAGGTAGTAAGCGATGCGCGCTACGACGAGCTTCTTGGCGTACACATCATCGGACCACACGCCACGGAACTCGTAATCGAAGGCTGCGTGGCTCTGCAAATGGAATCCACGGTGGAAGAATTGATCCACACCATGCACGCGCACCCGACCGTCTCGGAGACCTTCCACGAAGCGGTCGAAGACGCGCACGGCATGGTTATTCATATCTAATCATCGGTAGTCCGTTGTCAGCGGTCCGTTGTTGTAGCCGCTTTTGGACAACCGACGACGGACAACCGACAGCGGACATTTGACAATAGATGGAACTCCCAAGAGAAGATCAGCTCGAACTGCTTTACTTCATGCGACTGACCCGCTCGCTCGAAGACAAGCTCGAAAATCTGTTAAAGCAAGGCAAGATCGTGGGCGGTCTCTTTCGAAGCCTCGGCCAGGAAGCGACCGCAGTCGGGTCCGCCTTTGCTTTGGACAAGGCTCAGGGCGATATACTTTCGCCTCTGACACGCGATATGGGTGCTATGCTCGTTATGGGAGCGCGTCCGCGAGAAATCTTTGCCAACTACCTGTGGCGCGCTACCGGGCTTTCGCGCGGGCGAGATCAAAACATTCACATCACAGACCTCGAACGCGGCTTTATCGGAACGGTCAGCCCGCTCGGGACGCTTGTAGCCGTGATGAACGGCGTTGTGCTTGCGCTTCGCATGCAGGGAAAATCGAGCGTCGGAATGGTCTACATCGGGGACGGGGCAACAAGCACGGGCGCATTTCACGAAGCGATGAATTTCGCCTCGGTCCAGAACCTGCCGCTTGTCATCATAGCCGAAAACAACGGCTACGCTTACTCTACGCCCACAAGCAAGCAGATGAAAATTCTAAATCTCGCTGATCGGGCAAAGGCTTATGGGATGCCCGGCGAGATCGTAGACGGCAACGATGTGATGGCGGTCTACCATTGCGCCCGCCGCGCGGTGGACAGGGCGCGTGAAGCGGGCGGGCCGACTCTGATCGAAGCAAAGACCTTTCGCATGCGAGGCCACGCGGCTCACGATAATCAATCTTATGTGCCAAAAGAAGTGCTCGACGGGTGGCGCAGGCTCGATCCGCTGGATCATTTCGAGCGGGCGCTCCTTGAGAATCAGATAGCGACCGAAGTCGATATAAAAGATGTGAACAACCGGGTCGAAACATTGCTCGATGAAGACCTGGCCTGGGCAGAAACACAGCCGCCCCCTCAGCCGGAAGAGGCGTTGAGCGGGGTCTATGGCGATGATTCGCGATTCGTGATGCGTGATCCGTGACCCTCAGCCAGATTGACTGTTATAAGCCAACTGGTGTTTTCACGAATCACGAATCACGAATCACGCAACGAAGATTTTCACTATTATTAGAATGTTGACACTATGGGAGCAATAACTTTACTCGAAGCGATACGCCAGGGGCTCTGGGAAGAGATGGAACGCGACGAACGCGTCTTCCTCCTCGGCGAAGATATAGGCGTTTACGGCGGGGCCTTCAAGGTGACCGATGGTTTTTACGACCACTTCGGACGGGACCGCGTTATCGATACGCCGATTTCCGAAAGCGCCATCGTAGGGGCGGCCTGCGGCGCTGCGATGATGGGCATGCGCCCGGTGGCCGAGATGCAGTTTATTGACTTCATTTCGTGCTGCTTCGATATGCTGACCAACTACGCCGCAAAGAGCCGCTATCGCCAGGGCATAGGCATCCCCATGGTAGTGCGCGGACCCTGCGGGGGGGGCGTGCACGGCGGGCCTTTTCACTCGCAGAATGTCGAATCGTTTTTCCTCAATACGCCCGGCCTCAAGATGGTCGAGCCTTCGACTCCCTATGATGCAAAGGGGTTGATCAAGGCGGCAATCCGCGACGATGACCCGGTGCTCTTTTTTGAGCACAAGGCGCTTTATCGCAATCCGAAGATCAAACAGGAATTGCCCGACGAAGATTACATCGTGCCTATAGGCAAGGCGAGCATTCGCCGCGAGGGGCGCGACCAGACGATCATAACTTACGGCGCGATGGTCTACACCGCGCTCGAAGCCGCCGACCGTATGCAGGAAGAAGGCATCGACGTGGAGGTGATTGATCTGAGGTCGCTTCTCCCCTTTGACCGCGAGACGATTCTGGAATCGGTCAAGAAGACCAGTAAGGTTTTGATTCTGCACGAAGCCACGCGAACGGGTGGCATGGCGGGCGAAATCACCGCCGTCATAAACGAAGAGGCATTCGAATATCTCGATGGTCCGGTGCAAAGAGTCACTTCGATTGATTCGCCTGTGCCTTATGCGCCTCCTCTGGAAGAGTTCTTCATGCCGCAGGTGGACGACGTATTGAAAGCAGCTCGCGCGCTCGCGGCCTATTGAGCGGCGACCAAACCGTTGAAGAGATGGGAGAGTTATGAGCGAAGAAGTCAGAATGCCGCAGATGGGAGAATCCATCGCAGAAGGTACGATAGTAAAATGGCTCAAGCAGGTAGGGGATACGGTCAAACGCGACGAGCCGCTTTTTGAAATATCTACCGATAAGGTGGACGCGGAGATACCCGCTCCGGTGTCGGGCGTGCTGTCAGAGATAAAAGTAGCCGAGGGCGAGACGGTCGAAATCAACACCGTGGTTGCGATCATAAACGGCGGCGCGGCTCAACCCGCTGCGGCTCAACCCGCTGCGGCTGAAACGACCGAATCGAAACCGGCCGAGACTGCGCCCCCGGCAAAAGAAGAGACTGCAAAAGTAGAGACTGCAAAAGTAGAGACTGCGCCTGCGCCATCTCCCGTCGCGCCCGCTACACCCGAAGGAGAAAAGATACCTGAAGCTGAATGGGGGATGAGCGGAGTGGACGAAGGACAGCCTGCCGCCGAGCCTACACCGGAAGATTCGCGCCGCACGCGCTCGTCGCCTCTGGTCCGCAAGATAGCCGAGGAGAATAACGTAGACATCTCTCAGATAGAAGGCACAGGCATAAGCGGGCGAGTCACCAAAAACGATATTCTCAGTTTTATCGAAAACCGCGCCGAGGTCGAAAAGGCGGGCCCCGCCGCAGCGCACGCGCAAGGGATCGCGCCCGCTCAACCTGCCACACCTGTCCAACCCTCGGCTCCCGCTCGCGCTCCCCAGCCGCTCAAGATGCCTGCGGAAACCGAAGTCGGCCCGCAGCCTTTCAACGACGGCGACCGGGTAGAGATCGAACCTATGTCGGTGATGCGCCGCCGCATCGCGGAACGAATGGTCGAAAGCCGCCGCACGTCGGCTCACGTCACGTCGTTTATGGAAGTCGATTTCACCGAGACTGCCCGGCTCAGAGACAAGCTCAAAGGCGATTACCTGAACCGCGACGGAGTGAAACTGACCTTCCTGCCTTTTATCATCAAAGCGGTGATCGAAGGAATCAAGAAGTGGCCTATCATCAACTCGGCCGTGTGGGGCGATCAGATAGTCTACAAAAAAGACATAAACATCGGCGTGGCCGTGGCGCTCGATTGGGGTTTGATAGTTCCGGTAGTCCGCAACGCCGACGAGAAATCTCTGCTCGGGATCGCCCGCGCGGTCAACGATCTGGGAGAGCGGGCGCGCTCGAAACAACTGAAGCCCGACGAGGTAGCGGGCGGGACTTTTACCATAACAAACCCCGGCGTGTTCGGCGGCCTTATCGGCACTCCTATAATCAATCAGCCGCAGGTCGCCATACTTGGAATCGGCGTGATTAAGAAACGCCCCGTAGTCATTGACGACGCGATTGCCATCCGGCAAATCGGACTGATCGGCCTGAGCTTCGATCATCGAATCATTGACGGCGCGGTAGCCGATCAATTCATGGCAACCGTGAGAGACGTGATCGAATCGGCTAATTTCACCTCGTGAAGCGACGAGTGATGCGTGATGCGTGAAAATACCAGATGATTGATGACAGCCAATCTCCACGAGAGTCACGCATCACAAATCACGCATCATCTATGGTTTCACAGACACCTGAATTCAGTCGCGTATGCAATGCAATGATGCTTGGCCTGATTGGCTATGCCGACGCGCTCGCGTTGCAACAGGAGGCCGTCGAGCGTCTCAGGTCAGGCGAAGACCCCGAACAGTTATTCCTGCTCGAACACAATCACGTATTCACGCTCGGGCGCGGAGCCAGCCGCGCCAATATTCTTGCCGATAGCCACCAGCTTCAACTCAATTCGATAGAGGTTCACGAGACTGGTCGCGGCGGCGATGTGACTTATCACGGGCCGGGGCAGCTTGTCGGTTATCCGATAATCAATCTAAAACCGGACAGGTGCGATGTGCATCGCTATGTGCGCGACCTCGAAGAGGTGCTGATACGCACAATAGCCGACTTCGGCGTGACAGCAGAGCGCATAAAGGGGCTGACCGGAGTCTGGGTAGGCAATGAAAAAGTAGCCGCTATCGGTGTGAGGATAGCCCGATGGATCACAAGTCATGGCTTTGCTCTCAACGTCAACACCGATTTGAATTACTTTCGAATGATCATTCCGTGCGGCATCACCGATAAGGGCGTCACTTCACTGTCCAAACTTCTTGGGCAAAGCCTCGATATGCGCGAGGTCGCCAATGTTGTCACAACCCATTTTACTGATGTCTTTGACCGTGAAATAAGAGCAACGGGCGAAGGCTGGAGCAACCAGAAGTAGATCGAGGAGAAACCTCTTGCCACAAACGCGCCACATCGAACACCACTTCACAGCCGGGGAAGTCGTTAGAGACATAGTCATAGGCATGTCCGACGGGTTGACCGTTCCGTTTGCGCTCGCGGCGGGGCTTTCGGGCGCAGTAGATTCAACCGGCATAGTCGTCATCGCGGGCCTGGCTGAGATTGCCGCAGGCTCGATTGCAATGGGGTTGGGCGGATATCTGGCGGCCAAAAGCGACTCGGAGCATTACGCAAGCGAGCGCAGGCGGGAGAGGCTTGAGGTCAAAGAGAAACCCGGGGAAGAAAAGGCCGAGGTTCGCGATGTCTTCCGGGCTTACGGTCTGACCGATGAAGAGAGCGCCCCTGTCGTTATGGCCCTTGCCTCTCGCCCCGAGGCGTGGGTCGATTTCATGATGAGATTCGAGCTTGGCCTTGAAAAACCCGATCCCGGCAGAGCGTTAAAAAGCGCGGCGACCATCGGCGGTTCATACATCGCCGGAGGCTTTGTCCCCCTGCTGCCTTACATGATTTTGGCAAACGCGACAAGCGCGCTTATGTTTTCAGTCGCGGTGACGCTTCTGGCGCTTCTGGTCTTCGGATACATCAAAGGCACATTCACAGGCGCACGCCCTTTGAAAAGCGCCCTGCAAACCATGCTGATCGGAGGCGTGGCCGCTGCCGCTGCCTTCGGCATCGCAAGGGCTATCTCCTGAGTCGGATTAACAAGCCCGGCAAATCAATTTTAGCAAAATCGAAATTGCCTTTTTCCCACCCTTTCAAATTCATTTCCACCGACCTCTGACGACCCGATTTCAAAGAGCAAACTTGGCTGTAACCCTCAATTCCGCTCCACCGTAATAGCATTTTGTCGAAGGCTTCTGAATCAGACCTTGTTTGGTGTATGATTTTCATTCCTTGAATGCTCCAATGTGCTTATTGGGAAGGTATCGCAATGATAGATGTTCAAAATCCGAGCGCGAACTGGCCAACTCGACTCCTTGCGGCCTCGCTCTTTTCCGTAGTGATTTTCTGTTCTCTCTCCTGCTCAAACAAAGTTTCAGGCAAGCAGGTTAATACGGCGGCACAGGTCGCCGTCCAGGCCCGCGTCGCTCCTGTAGAGTTAAAACAGATCCAGCGAAATGTGGAATCAGTCGGCTCGCTCTTTCCGTTTGACGAGGTAACTGTCAGTTCGGAAGTGGAGGGCAGAGTCGAGCGCGTGCTGGTCGATGTCGGAGACCGCGTCTCTCGCGGCCAACCGATAGTGGAGGTTTCTCCGGCCGAGCTACAGTTGACCCTGGAACAACAACGCGCAGCCCTGGGACAGGCACGCGCAAAGCTCGGACTTCCCGCAAACGGCGAAGACATCAAGGATGTGCGCGAGGCCGCCGAGGTGAAGAAGGCCGCAGCCGATCTCAATGACGCCGAGCAGAAATACAAACGCGCAAAGTCGCTTTTCGAGCAGGGTGTGCTTCCCCGGCAGGATTTCGATGAGGCCGAAGCGAAATACAAGGCCGTTCGCGCCGCTTATGACCTGGCGGTTCAGGGGGTCGAAAATCTGCGGGCGCAACTGGCTCAGTATCGCGCCTCGATGGCGCTGGCCCAAAAGAAGCTCTCTGATTCGGTGATCCGAGCGCCGTTCGCGGGTCAGATCAAAGAGCGAATGGTGACGCAGGGTCAGTACCTGAAAGTTCAGACCTCCGTGATGGTCATAGTCAACGCCGACCCTCTGCGCGTCAGGTTACAGGTGCCCGAGAAGATGGCCGCCTGGGTTCGCCCCGGCCAGCCCGTCACGGTCTCGGTAGAAGCCTACCCGGACCGCACCTTCACAGGAACCGTGTCGCGGATAAACCCTTCCGTAGACCAGCAGACCCGTTCGCTCGAAGTCGAAGCCCTGATCGCAAACCGCGAAGGCTTGCTCAAGCCGGGATTCTTCGTCAAATCGACGATACCGTCAAACAGGATGGAGAGCGCGCTGGTCGTTCCGGCAGAGGCGTTACAGTATGTCTACGGCGTCTACAAGGTCTACGTGATTGAGGGCAATGCGCTCAAGGAGAGGGATGTCAAACTCGGAAGCCGGACGGGCGATCTTGTAGAGATAATCGAAGGCGTCAGGGAAGGCGAGCGACTGGCGCTCCCCACACCGGGACAGGAATTGAAAGATGGCGCTGCGGTCGAAGAGATTCCATAGCTCGGCCTCATCGGAGTAAAGCAGATGACAATTGCGGAAGTATGCGTGAAGCGGCCTGTTTTCGCCGTTATGATGATCAGCTTTCTGGTCGTGCTCGGAATATTCTCTTTCCGCGACCTCGGAGTTGACCTCTTCCCGAAGGCCGACCCGGCCACAGTGACCATAAACGCGCGTTTGCCCGGCGCTACGCCCGAAGAGGTGACCACGCAGGTTGTGCTCCCTCTCGAAGAGGCCGTGAGCACCATCAGCGGTCTTGACGAGTTGAGTTCGATGACCTTCGAAGGCTCGGCCCGCATGACGTTGAAATTCGTGCTGGAACGCGACATCGAAAGCGCCGCGCAGGATGTCAGAGAAAAGGTCGCGGGCGCGTTGCGCCAGTTGCCTCCAAACCTGCTGCCGCCGATCATTCAAAAGGCGGACCCCGATGCCGACCCCGTGATATCGCTTGTGATCGCAAGCGATAAGAGCCTCCGCGAAACCACAGAGATTGCCGACAAGCAGATAAAGCGCGTCCTTGAGACCGTGGACGGCGTAGGCGAGGCGAGCCTCAACGGCGGTCGTGAGCGGCAAATTCGCGTCTTTGTTGACGCGGAAAAGCTCAATGCCTACGGCATCACGATCAATCAGGTAGAGAAGGCCATACAGAGCGAGAACGTGGAGGTTCCCGGCGGGCGCATCGTCCGGGGCGATTCCGAGCTTGGCGTGCGGACGCTTGGCCGCATAGACGCAGTCAGCCAGTTTGGCGATACGATAGTCACAAACGCCAACGGCACACCGATTCGGATAAACGACATTGGGCGCGTCGAGGATAGCTTTGCCGAGCCTACGACGTGGAATATGCTCGAAGGCAAACAGGCCGTTTCGCTCGACGTGCGGAGGCAATCGGGAACCAACACGGTAAAGATAATCGAGGCCGTAAAGACCAGGCTGGCCGAGATTCAAAAGACCCTGCCGCCGGGGGTCACGGTTCGAATCATCCGCGATCAATCGGTCTTTATAAACGCATCCATCGCATCGCTGCAAGAACACCTCTTGTTCGGAAGTTTGCTGGCCGCGCTCGTCGTCCTGCTCTTTATCCGCAACCTGCGGTCGGTTCTTATTTCGGCGGTCGCTATCCCTACTTCGATCATCGCCACTTTCACGCTGCTCAAGATAATGGATTTCACGCTCAACAATATGACCCTGCTTGCGTTGACGCTGGCCGTGGGCATAGTGATTGACGACGCCATCGTTGTGCTTGAAAACATAGTTCGCTATATCGAAGAGAAAAAGTATCCGCCGATGGAGGCGGCCATCGAGGCCACTAAAGAGATCACGCTCGCCGTCGTTGCAACCACCATATCGCTTGTCATCATCTTCGTTCCAATCGCCTTCATGACGGGCTATGCCCGCCGTTACGTAAATCAATTTGGCTGGACGATGGCCTTTTCGGTTATGGTCTCGATGCTTGTAAGCTTTACGCTGACGCCCATGCTCAGTTCTCGGCTTCTCAAGCGCATAGCGCACAAAAAGGGCACAGAGGAAGAACCCGAGAAGGCAGAGGCGCACGAACATACGTCAAAGGAAGCGAGTTTCTTTTTTGGAATCGATCGTCTTTACGGGCGGATTCTCGACTGGTCTCTGAGTCATCGCGCCGTTGTGGTCGCTGTGGCGCTCGCCACGTTTGCACTCACCTTTCCGCTCAACGCCCTTGTGGGCCGCGACTGGATTCCGCCTGACGATCAAAGCGAGCTTACCGTCTCTTTGAACCTGCCCGAAGGCAATTCGATAGACGCTACATCGAAGCTGACAACAGACCTTGCAAACAAGGTCGCAGAGCTTCCGGGCGTAGAGTTTGTCAATCCGTTTATTCACGAGGGGCTTTCGAGCCACTCGCACGTTTACGTCCGGCTCGTGGACGTATCCAATCGCGACCAGACAAATCTTGAGATAGCCGATGAGATTCGCAAGATAACCTCTCAGTACCAGAACCTGCGAAGCAAAATCGTCATCCCTTCGGCGCTTGGCGGCGGCGAGACTTATTTCCCTGTGCGGGCATTGATCCTCGGGCCCGATTTTCAAAAGACCGCCGAGCTTGCCAAACAGGTCGGCGATCAGATGCGCAAGGTCAAGGGATTGCTCGATGTCGAGCCGGGTGTGAGCCTCAACAGCCCTGAGCTACAGGTCAAGATTGATCGCCAGCGTGCCTCTGACCTCGGAGTCCGCGCCTCAGACGTAGCCGGGGCGGTGCGGTTGATGATTTCGGGTGAAGACCAGATATCGACCTACAAGGAAGGCGACGAACAATACGATGTAACCATGCAACTGCTGCCCGAACAACAGAAAGACCCCACGATTATGGCGCGGTTGATGATACCCTCGACAAAGATAGGGCAGGTCCGTCTCGACAACATTGCCTCGGTAGTACCCGGCGTCGGCCCCGCGCGCATCGAGCGATACAACCGGCAATTTCAGGTCTCTGTGAATGCCAATAACGCCTCTGATTTCCCGCTTGATGCGGCTGCGCGCGCCGCCGCCAACGAAATAAAAGCTGTGGGACTGCCGCCCGGCTACACATATCGCTTCACAGGCTCGGTCAAGATACTCGATGAAACGACTACGAATTTGATAATCGCGTTTCTGCTCGCTTCGATCTTCATGTACATGGTGCTTGCCGCTCAGTTTGAAAGCTTCCTCCATCCGTTTACTATCATGCTGAGTCTGCCGCTTTCGATTCCATTTGCGCTTTTGTCGCTATGGCTGACGGGCAGGACTCTGAATTTGTGGAGCGCGCTCGGCGTGTTGCTGCTCCTTGGGATTGTGAAGAAGAACGGCATACTCCAGGTTGATTACACAAACAAACTGCGCGAACAGGGCGTGCCTCTGCGAGAGGCGATCTTGCAGGCGAATCACGTCAGACTGCGACCCATCCTGATGACTACGCTATCGATCATCGCGGGACTGATCCCGACAGCGATAGGAATCGGCGCAGGGTCAGCGCAACGCTCCGCCATAGCGGTTACGATCATCGGAGGGCAGAGCCTTTGTCTTGTGCTTACGCTTGTCGTCACACCCGTGGCATATTCGTTCTTTGCCGAGATGGGCGAGCGAAGCCTATTTGCCTCGATGCGCGCCCGTATGGCTCGTTTGAGGTTGAGCGCCGCGCGTTTCCTGAGCTTCCTTATTCGATAAGTAAGGCTTAGACAGGAGTAACAAGATTTCTAAGGATTAAAAGAGAATCTTGTTAATCCTGTCTAAGCCTGTCAAAAAAAACGACCGTGCCAGCGCGCGGCGCTTCTCATTTACAGACATTTCATACATAATAGGCGTGATGTTTGGATTGCACCCCCAACAGAACAAAATCCTCGTGCCTGCGATACTGGTCCTGTTATCTGTATTGACAGGTTGCGCATCGCCGGAAGCCGCCCCCGTAGCCGATAATTCCAATAAGAGCGCCGAAGCGCCGCCTGCGCCGAGAATGGCAAAGGAGACTCAAACCGGTCTGGCTTCGTATTTGAGCGATTCATTTCACGGCAAACGAACCTATAGCGGCGAGGTGTTTGACAGGGCCGGACTGGTGGCGGCGCATCCTTCTTATCCTATGGGCACTATCCTGAGAATAACGAATCTTGAGAATGATCGCTCTGTCGAAGTTCGCATAGTGGATCGCGGACCTTCTAAAAAAGATCAGGAAAACGGCATCATCCTTGACCTGTCGCGCTCGGTTGCAGAACAACTGGATTTTATAAGCAGCGGCAAAGCGCGCGTGCGGGCCGAAGTGCTCGAATGGGGAGACGGACGCGAAAATTGACTCTTCTGTCTCTCACCCATCTCAATCTGCTTCATTCTCGTTCTATCCGAATTTCAAACCTCTTTGGACCAGCCAGATCATAACGACGGCGACTGACCTCAAGCACTCCCTTCGACCATCGTCGCTTGCGAAAGCCGAGCAGGTGAAAGACCTGAAGAGGGAACAGGCGCGCAAGCCGGGTGTTGACTATCAGAGTGCTTTCATACTGGCCGTGACGCCGCACACCCGGCAACAGGTGCATATAATCGGCAATGTGGATTCGCCTTAGAAGACTCGAAAGCCCGAGCCAGAACCCCTTTACCTTTCTGCCGAGAAAGAATCCGTCATCACCGAGCGCCTGATACAGAGGCATTACAACCATCCCGGTCTCGCGCGCCCTGATCGGGCCATTGCGATCCCGAGCCAGAAGTTGCCCCCGACGAACAGGTTGAAAACTCTTAAAGCCTGGCTCCATCTTGAAATCTTCTTCCGGTCGGATGGCATGGCGGTAGCGAATTTCGATGATGTTCGCCCCACTGCTCGCCCGCCTGAGAACCTTTATATATTGATCAAACTGTGGCACATCTTCGCGATCAAGCACCCCACACGCGACAAGCGCGATCCAGATCAACGCTTCGTGATTGTCCACCGAAGATGGAAGATCGTGCTGACCGGATTCAAAGCCCATAGTCACGGCTCCGACGTTGTTCAGATATTCCAGCAGGGTGCCATCAATCTGTTCTTCGATGCCCAGCACGATTGTTATGGGAAAATTGAAAGCGAAGGCGCGATTGCGAAGCGTGTCTCCGACCGTGGCGAAGGGAACTCCACCCGCCGATGTTGTGTGAAGGTCTACGAAGTAAACATCACCCTGAGCGCGGTTGAGGGCAGGCACGATCTCTTCAAGAAGCTCACTTAGTTCAAGGTCTTCGGAAAGATTAACAGCCTCCTCGCCCCCCGACAGTCTTGTCCTGACGTTTTCAATCGTCCAGTGCCTGTTCAGGTCTACATCGATGTAGCGCGTGTGGTGAGCGAGCGCTCGCGTGTTACCCACAAGAAACAGCAATTCTCCGCGAAGCAGGTGCCTGCGACGCTCAAGCTCAGGCAGCAGGCGGCGAGCGGCGAGGCTCCCGGCAGGCTCATTGCCGTGAATACTGCCGACTATGATCAAGGTCGGTCCGGCCTCCAGGCCCTTGAAAGACGCGATAACATGTCTGCCGGGGCATCCTGGCTCAACCTTATCCGCTATGTCTTTGCTTGCTTGCATAAAAGGGCAAAGTGCAACAAATGTGCCGGAATCCGTGGCCCTGGATTGGACGTGATGCCGCCTGAAAATATCTCTTCTAATAAGGTTTTTTCGAGAGTTTTTCGGGGCTTTGCCCTGCTTTGATTTCCAGTCTGACAATTTCGATTGAGCGAAATGCTCGACCTACGGCGCTGATAGAGCCTTTTTACTCAATCAAATGGGGAACTTCGCTCAAGTGCGAAGAGGCAGCGGCTCCGCGAGTGTGATAGCAGAAAAGTATAATCGAGCAGTCTTCTTTCCGGCCTCATAGAGAAGGCAAATCCCGCGATCAGCAAAAGCGATAAATTACGAGCGCCACAAGCAAGAACATCAATATGAGCGCGCCAGTTTGCTGCGAGCGAGAGAAGGCAAAGGCAGTAACCGGAGATTGAAAATCTTTTCGGCGAGAGTCTGCCTGCGCGCTTTCATCTCCGGCCCTGTCTTTCATCCTTTGAGTCTCATCCCTGTTTTGCCGCGTAGTTGGAAACGTAATTTATGAGGGTGCGAATCGCTACGCCGGTCGGCCCTTTAGCCATGTAAGACTTGCGCTCGTTCTCCCACGCGGTGCCTGCAATATCGAGGTGAACCCATGAAGTGTCTTCGACAAACTCGCGCAGGAACCAGCCCGCCGTGATCGTGCCCGCGTACCGGCCTGCTGAATTCTTGATGTCGGCGATCTCGCTCTTGATCATCTCACGGTACTCGTCGTCCATAGGCAACTGCCATAACCGCTCGCCCACATCGCGCGCGGCCACGCGCAATTCATCTATCAAAGCCTGATCGTTGCCCATTATCGCTACGTTGATCGAGCCAAGCGCGATTGCGCACGCCCCGGTCAAAGTAGCCAGATCGATTATCTGGGTAGCGCCGAGACGACGGGCATAACCAATCGCGTCGGCCAGTAACAACCGGCCTTCGGCATCGGTATTTATCACCTCTATAGTCTTTCCGGTCAGCGCCCGCAACACGTCGCCCGGCTTGTAGGCGCGGCCCGACGGCATATTCTCGCTCGCGGGCATTATGCCTATTACGTTGACGCGCGGTTTAAGCTGGGCAATGGCGCGCATAGCGGCAAGCGTGGCTGCCGCGCCCGACATATCATACTTCATCTTTTCCATGCCTTCGGAAGGCTTTATAGAGATGCCGCCCGAATCGAAGGTTACGCCTTTACCGACTATCGCTATAATATCGGCGTCATTTCCCATCGGCTCGGTCTCTTCCGGCTCATAGCGCAGCACGATCATTCTGGCCGGTTCATCCGACCCGCGCGCGACACCGAGCAAGGCTCCCATTCCGAGTTCCTTCATTCGCGCTTCATCCAGAACATCTATATCGAGCCCGAAACGATTCGCGGTCTCTCTTGCGCGCTCTGCAAGTTCGGTAGGAGTGAGGACGGAACTGGGCTCGTTTGATAGCTCTCGCGCAAAGTTGACCGCTTCGCCAATAATGCGCCCGCACTCGACTCCGCGTTCGAGTTCATCCTCCGCGCCGCCTACGGATGAGACCAGTATCAATTCGTCTATGCGCCGCTCTTCCTTATGCTGAGTCTTGTACATATCGGGTTCGAACAACCCGATCAGCGCCCCCTCGACGGCGGCCTGCGCGCTTCGGCTGAGGTCAAGCTGCGAACGGCGCAGAATGGCCATCGAATGCGCGCCCTTGCTGCGCAAAAACCTGGCCGCAGAGCCCGTCACCTTGCGTATAGTGTCGAATGAATAGTCTTCACGCTTGCCTGCTCCCACCAGAAGCAGCCGATGAGGGCGAATCTGGCCGGGCCGGTACAGGTAGACCATATCACCCTGTTTGCCGCGCATTTCGTCGCCTCCAAGCAGTTCGCCAACTATGCCTCCGGTGCGCTCGTCAAGCTCCTTCAATGCATCGTCGTCAATGCCCTCGCCTTCGTAAATAGTCACTACCAGCGCATCGGCTTCGACATCGTAAAACTTCCCGTTCTCTGCTCTTACTTCCATCTCATCTCCCTCTTAAGTTCTAATCTCAAACAGCAAGCGCAGGGCTTGCAATCCATCGACCGTCATCGGCGGTATCCCTCTTTCATCACAGCGCGGGCCTCGCGGTCAGCCTCTCGCTTCCGCTCGGTCTCGCGTTTATCATAGAGTTTCTTACCCTTTGCAACCGCAAGCTCAACCTTTACACGCCCGTTCTTGAAATACATCTTCGTAGGGACGAGCGTGAGCCCCTTCTCTTGCACCTTGCCTAAGAGGCGCTCTATTTCAGGTTTGTGCAGAAGCAATTTTCTGGTGCGAGTGGGGTTATGATTTTCGCGATTGCCGTGAGAGTAGGGACTTATATGCGCGTTCAGCAGAAAGGCCTCGCCCTCGCGCACCTGGCCGTAACTGTCTTTAAGATTGCAGCGCCCTTCTCTTATTGATTTTACTTCTGTGCCGGTGAGCGCGATGCCGCACTCATAGGTTTCGAGTATGTGGTAATTGAAGTAGGCTTCTCGGTTAGTCGCCGCTACTTTTTCGCTAGCCATAACAAACAGGAGTGGGCGCACGAAATATAGTACGGATCGCGCCTCCGTGAGCGGTTAGCCCTCACTCCATCCGGGAAAGACTATATCCGATGGTGCAACGTATGCGCAACATTGTTAGGAGATTGAGAGCGACACCGAGACGCAGCGGGTTTCCGCCCCCGGTGCCGTCGTGTAGAATGATTCTTTCCAGAATCGGCCTCGGATATTCTCAGGCCGGTTGTCGATAGCCGGAGCGATGAAGCGTTGATGGATATGCATGAGAGATATTCGCGCCAGGTGCTTTTCGAGGGTGTAGGCGAAGAGGGTCAGGACCGTCTAGCCCGGTCGCGGGTAGTCATCATAGGGTGCGGCGCGCTCGGCGCTGTTCAGGCTGAGACTCTCGCCCGCGCAGGCGTGGGAAAGCTCCGGCTCGTAGACAGAGATTTTGTTGAAGAATCCAACCTCCAGCGCCAGATCATGTTTGAAGAAAGCGATGCGCGCGACCGCCTGCCAAAGGCCGTAGCCGCAGCCCGGCGCATAGGGCGAGTCAATTCCGATATTGAAGCGGAGCCCGTGGTCACGGATGTGAGTTTCGGTAATGTCGAAGAGATAATCGATGGAGCCGATCTGGTCCTTGATGGAACGGATAATTTCGAGGCGCGCTTTTTGATAAATGACGCTTGCATAAAAACGGGCAAGCCGTGGATTTATGGCGCGGCAGTGGGGTCATACGGCTTGACGATGACCATTCTGCCCGGCAGATCGCCTTGCCTTCGCTGCGTGCTTGAAGCGATGCCCGCGCCCGGTTCGGGTCCGACCTGTGATACGGCGGGGGTGATAATGCCGATTGTCTCCATAATCGGCTCAATCCAATCGGCCGAAGCGATAAAATTGCTCACAGGCCACACCGACAGTCTGCATCACTCGCTGATAAGAGTTGATGTCTGGGATTTTCAAATCAACCGGCTCAATCTTGAAACCTTTCAGGATCGCTCCCAGTGTCCGGCCTGTGGGCTAAACGAGTTCGAATATCTGAAGGGCGCAGCCCGTCAGGTGACGACAACGCTCTGCGGAAGGGACGCTGTGCAAATCACTGGCAGAGGCTCTGCCAATCTGGATTTTCAGGCGCTTGCCGACAGACTCGCACCGCTGGGCGATGTCGCCTTTAATGATTTCCTGCTGCGTTTTCGCGTGAACGGCTACGACATAACGGTGTTTCGCGATGCTCGCAGCATAATCCGGGGAACCTCGGACCCGGCCCTCGCGCGAGGTCTTTATGCGCGTTATATAGGAGCGTGATTCGTGATCCGTGATCCGTGATTCGAGCAGGCTTGCCAATGATCTTTATCAAACGGCCTCTCCTACAGTCACGAATTACGAATCACGAATCACGAATCACTTATTATGGAAGCGAAAATAGAAATTCTTAGCGCCCACGCAAATCAAGATTTTGAGCGCGATTTTATGGGAGAAGGCGAGATCGTGGTCAGACGCGAAGGGCACAGCAATGCGCGGCACATATTTACGGTAGACGGTCGTATAATCGGACGGCTTCGATGGCAGGGAATGCGCCGAGCTGTCTATGAGACTGAAACTGAGAGATTCGATATCAAGGTCGGCCCGCTCGATAAGAGAATCGCTATTATTTCGAGCGAAGGCAGCGAATCATTTCTTGTGGAGCGCGCCCGCGCCAACCCCAACAAAGCAGGGTTGAGAGTCGAGATGGCCGAAGGCGATAACTTTCGCCTTCTCAGGTCCTATCGCAGCCGGTTGAGATCAGAGATTTCCATGAGCGTCAACAAACAGTTTTACGCCACGACGCTGATGAGTTTTAGCTTTGACACGCGGCGGCGTACACAGACGACCGTGCGCATAAGAGTTGAGCCTGTGATGAGACGCGAAGCGCGCTTTATACACAGATTGCTGGCGCTCGTCGTATGTCGGATAATTCTGGAGCGCCGACATTCGGGACTGCAACCTGTAAGAATGAAGGAGAAACCCGGTCATCCGGCTACAAAGGCGCGCGCTCCTTCGCGTAAACGCGTAATATAAGCAGGTGAGCGGTTGAATGCCCAAAGTAGGGCAGACCCTATTTCTCTTATTTCTTTCGCTAAAAGAGGCTCTGTGGCTGGTAAAATATGGAATAATGCTGGTATTTTCCTGGTTATCTAACAGACGGTCGCTAAAAAGTGTTACGATCAATCCAGGCACTTGATGAAGGATTGCCCCCGATTCATCAGAAGGCAATCATTTTTTGAAGGAGAATTATGGCAGTTACATCGAAAAATAAAAAGAAGAGCACGAGCCGCGCCCCTCTGATAATCGCACTGGCCGTTGGCATTATAGTCGTAATCGGAGGGTTCGCGCTGATGTCGGGCGGCAACTCCGTAAGCAACAACACCGCCAGCACGGCTCCAATAGCCGTATCGCCTACGCCACTATCAACAAACAACATCCGGCAGAGTCTGGAAACCTATAAAGGCAAAGTTGTGATACTCGATTTCTGGGCGACCTGGTGCGGACCGTGCCGGTCTGAGATACCCGGTTTTATCGCCCTTCAAAATAAGTACCGCGATCAGGGTCTCGAAGTGGTAGGCGTCTCGATTGACCCGATTGCGCCGCGCGGTCCCAACGGAGGAGCCGGAGCCGTGGCTCCTTTCATGCAAAGCTTTAACATCAACTATTCGATATTTATGGTCAGCACCCCGCAAGCGCTTGGCGAGTATGACGTGAGCCAGGGAATACCAACCACTTATGTGCTCGACCGAAACGGCTCTGTGGTTCGAAAATATATAGGCGCGCGTCCTATGTCGAATTTCGAAGAAGATATAAAGAAACTGCTGTAGGTCAAAACTGTAAGGTAAGCATAGAATTCTTCAAGGCCGGGCCTGTCCCGGCCAAATCTATTTCCCGTATAAAGATTCGGCCGGTCAACTCATCATCCGCAAACTTCGATCATAAATTATCACGTCAGGTGAATCGAGGGTATAAAAAATGAGGGTGACCGTTGCACATCGGTCGCCCTCCACCATTCCGCTCACTCTTGGAGAAGAGATGACAGTGCTTTGCTGTCACTTATATATTAGCAGATTTTCCTCACTCTGCACACCCCCACTAAAACAAATTTTATCTTCCCAGTAAATGCTGTTGACAGTAATTAAGGTATACAGTAAACTGGGTCTTGTATGGAAAACCGGCCAGAGAGCTTAAAAGAGCGTAAGTATTTAGGAGCAGTAGAGTTAGCAAACGAGGCAGCCAATTTAACAGGCCGTCTCGTGCCCCGGCAAGAGCGAGGCAGCGTCAATGAAGTGCCGGATGAGAGGATGGTGCGTTATTACAGCACCGAAGGGCTGATAGCTCCGCCCGAAGGCAAACAGGGCACATCGGCCGTTTACGGCTATCTTCATCTGCTGCAATTGCTGGCTGTAAAGCGGCTACAGGCAGATCATCTTTCGATAAAGACAATCAAGGAACTGGTCGAAGGAAAAAGCGTAACAGAGCTTGAGCGATTGGTAGGCATAGGAAGTGCGGGCGAAGCTGTGATGGAATCCGTAAATCCGGCGATGGAGTATCTGGAATCTCTGGTCAGGTCTTCAAGACCCGAAGCGCCTGAAGCCCGCGCGCAGACACCGGCCGCCCGCAAAGCTCCAGCGCCCGCCGGGTTAAAGGCTACCTGGAAGCGCATCGAAATCGAGCCGGGATTTGAGCTTCATATCCGTGAAGATTTTATGTTGAGCGACGACAGTCGCGACCGTCAACGCCTGGCGCGCAGAATATTAAGTGAGATCGAAGTTCATAGCCGAGAGGCTGGAAAGTGAGTAATTCGAATGAGAGCAACCAACAGACCCGATGTCGATGTGATTACGGAGCGCCCCGTTTTTCGGGCGGGCAAAGAGCAGACAGCCGATTTTCTGATCCGCATCACGCCGCCTGCGCCCCACGGCCAGAAAAAACGGCCCCCGATGAATCTGAGTATCGTGCTCGACCGCTCAGGCAGCATGCAGGGCGAGAAGATAGCGCGAGCGCGGCAGGCGGCTGCCTATTGTATTGACCAGCTCTTGCCCGAAGACCGCGTAAGCGTAGTCATATTCGATGATGTAGTAGAGGTACTGGTTCCGAGCCAGACGGCGGAAAATCGTGAGGCGATTAAGGAAAGCTTGATGCACATACGCTCCCGCAACTCTACGGCGCTTCACGAGGCATGGGTGCGTGGCGGCATGGAAGTAAGCAAGCATTTGAGTGAGGGAGCGATCAACCGTGTCCTGCTGATAACCGATGGTCTGGCAAATATCGGCGAGACCAATGTTGATCGTATAGTTTCGCAGGCTGGAGAGCTGGCCGCTCGCGGCGTCAGCACTTCGACCATAGGCATAGGCAGTGATTTCAACGAAGACCTTCTCATCCCCATGGCCGAGGCGGGTCGGGGCAATGCCTGGCACGTCGAGAAGCCTTCGGACATGGAGCGAATTTTCGCAACCGAGATGGAAGGATTGATCGCACAGGTTGGACACACGGTGAGCCTCGGGCTTACCCCTTCGGACGGGGTAAGGGTTCAGGACGTGTTGAATGATTTTGAAGTAACACATACGGGCCGCTATAAACTGCCAAACCTGCTGGCAGGAGCGGCGATAGATGTAGTCGTCAGGCTGAAATTACCGGCCAAATCGGCGGGCCAGCGATATAAGATACTCGATGTCAGGCTGGCGTGGGATCAACAGGGAGAGCATTCCAACAGTCGAGAAGTGATGCTTGAAACCATCTCAATCGAGTTTGCCGGAATTGATGAGGTCGAGCGGCATCCGGTTGATGAACGGGTGGTAAAGGCAGTCCAGTTATTGATGTCGGCCCGCGCCCGGCGCGAGGCTATGGACCAGCTTGATAGCGGAAACATAGTGGCGGCCCGAGCAATCGTCACCGGGACGCTTCAGAATCTGGCTCAATCCTGCGCGCCTTACATGGCCGATACGGAAGTGCGTGAACAGGTTGGCATGCTAAACGATCTGGAGGCGGAGCTTTCAAACGAGGGCGACATCAAGATGGCTCGCAAGAAGATGTCTTATCAGCGATATAATCTTGCTCGTCAGAGTAAGCCGCTCAAATGAAGCGTGAAGAGTGATGCGTGATTGAATATCAGGGAGCAGTTCAATAGGGGTTTTATGTCTCACGCATCACGCATCACTCTTCATCTGTCGAAGCCGACAAAGACGGGTTCGGGTGTAAGGGTTACTCCGAAGGTGTTGCGCACTCGAAGCTTTATTCTACCGGCAAATTCCAGGATTTCGCGGGCCGTTCCATTTCCCCGATTGATAATGGCCAGCGCGTGTTTATTGGAAATGCCGACGTTGCCGTATACGTATCCGCGCTCAAAGCCCGCGTGTTCAATCAACCACGCGGCGGACAATTTCACGCGTCCGCCCGGAGCCGCAAACGAAGGCATCTGTTTACCGTCGGCAAATTTGTCAGCCCTTTGTTTTATCTTTTCGAACGCTTCGCGGGTGACGATGGGGTTTACGAAAAAAGAGCCCACGCTGCGCGAATCCAGGTCGGCCATGTCTATGACCATCGCTTTGCTGCGGCGTATCGCGAGCACAGCCTCGCGCACATCACTCAACCGGGGCGATTTTATCCCGCCGCCCGTGAAGTATAATTGAAGATCGAGATAGCGTATGGAGGGCTTTCCATCGGCGCTCAAATGATAAGTTACTCTGGTAATGATGAACCGATTGCGATCCCGCGTCTTGAAGCGGCTGGTGCGATAGCCGAATTCGCATTCATCTGCGCTCATCTCTACGAGCTTTCCGGTGCGAAGGTCAAGGGCTTCGAGCGAAGCAAATGTCTCGCTGGTCTCCTGTCCGTACGCGCCTACATTTTGTATAGGCGTAGCGCCGACGCGGCCCGGTATACCGGAAAGACATTCCAGCCCGGCCCAGTCTTTGGACACACACTCGGCGACCACCGAGTCCCAGTCTTCGCCCGCGCCAACTGTAAGGACAACTTTTTCATCTGTGACGCGAGCATCTGTTCCGCGAGTCGCCAGACGCAGAACAAGGCCGGGGAATCCTTCATCGGCCACTACGATATTGCTGCCGCCGCCAAGCACGAATACAGGAAGGGCTTGCGATCTGGCCCAGGCTACGGCTACACGAAGCATTTCAGAGTCGGTTATCTCGGCAAAGTACCGCGCGGGGCCGCCTACGCCGAGCGTAGTAAAAGGCGCGAGCGGCACGTTTTCGCCGAGCGCTTGCTCGAAATTGGGTTGATTGCTCTCTCTAGCCAAATGAAAAGGACGCTCCCACCGGGCAATCCCGCCCTGTCCGAATCACAAGTCATCACTAGCCTACATCGCGCGGTCGCCCTCAGTCCAGTGATGATAAACTTTTGACGCCGACTTGTCACCTACGGCGCTTCGTAGTAGGATGAGACAAACAAGGAGAAGCCCGATGAAAGCATTGATTCGTTAAATCCTGCTCTCGGTTCGCGGTCGTCAGGCGCACAGATGCCGGGCCGTTTTTTCAATTGTTAACCCACAGTTATTCAGGCAAGTTTTATCATGACATCAACCAATACAGCCTCTGAGGTTCGCGCAAAATCGGTCGCATTGCGATGCACAAATCTGGTCAAACGCTACGCAGATGTTACGGCGGTTAACGGCCTTGACCTGGAAGTGTACTCGGGCGAATGCTTTGGTCTGCTGGGACCGAACGGCGCGGGCAAGACCACAACGGTAGAGATACTCGAAGGGCTAAATGCGCCTGATGGCGGCACGGTCGAATTGCTCGGGCTTCGCTGGGGCGCGGGCAACGATCAGGCCCTGCGCCAGCGGCTCGGCGTTCAGCTACAGGAGACTCAGCTTGCCGACAAGCTGACCGTAGAAGAGACCATTCGATTATTCCGCAGCTTCTACAAACGCGGGCGAGATGTAGATAACGTGATCCGCACCGTAGAACTTGAAGAGAAAAGAAAGAGCCGTGTGGGAAAGCTTTCAGGCGGGCAGAAGCAGCGCCTTGCCGTAGCGTGCGCGCTTGTCAGCAATCCCGATCTGCTCTTTTTGGACGAGCCTACGACGGGGCTCGATCCGCAGGCGCGCTTAAAGCTCTGGGAGATAATCGAGCAGTTTCAGGGTGAGGGCGGTACGATTTTACTGACCACTCATTATATGGAAGAGGCGGCGCGATTGTGTGACCGCATTGCGATAATGGATCACGGAAAGATGATCGCTCTGGGCACGCCCGCCGAACTGATAGCGTCGCTCGGCGCAGATCAGATAGTCGAATTCAGCGTCAAGGGAGGGCTTGAAGATGCGCCTCTTGCAGGGCTTTCAGGCGTGCGCGGAGTGCGCGAGCGAAACGGCGGCTATCTGCTTACCGTTTCAGAAATAGGAGCGGCGCTGCCCGCCCTGCTCGCAGAGATCAGTCGCCAGGGCGCAGAGCTGATCACTTTGACCACGCATCAGGCTACGCTCGAAGATGTTTTCGTGAGCATGACAGGGAGGATGCTACGCGATGGCTAAGGTTCAGGATGAATTGATCACAGACATTGGAGCCGACACGAGGCCGCCCGCTTCAAGGACAGAGAAGCAGAAAAGCGGCAAACGATTGCACCCGCTCATCGAGTTGACGCTTGCGAGGGTACGCGAATTCGGGCGCGAGCCGGAGGCGGTCTTCTGGGTATTCGTCTTTCCCATACTGCTCGCATTTGCGCTTGGTATAGCCTTTCGCAACACCACGCCCCAAAAGATACGCATCGCCGTCGAGCAAAGCGAATCGAGCGAGGCAACGGCAAGCGACATAGCAAACAAACTCGCCCAATCACCCGACCTTCAGGCTGTGGTGCTGACGCCCGAAGCGGCGGCGCAGGCACTCAGAACGGGCAAGGTGGCACTCGTTGTGAGCCCCCTCGAAGGGGGCTGGGGGCCGGGGGCCAGGGGCCAGGAAAATGCCGGGACAGCTATTCAAAACTCGACCAATGGAAATGAAACCAGTTCTCAAACAGACCAGCCGGCCCCTGATTTCGATTACAGGTTTGACCCTACGAGGCCCGAAAGCAGGATGGCGCGAATGGCGGTTGATGACGCGCTCCAACGCGCGCTCGGACGCGCTGATGTCGCGCAAATAAGCGATGAAACCGTGACCGAGCCGGGCGCACGATATATTGATTTCCTGATCCCCGGCCTGATCGGCATGAACTTGATGGGAAGCGGCATGTGGGGGCTGGGGTTTGCGGTAGTGCAGGCGCGAACCCGGAAGCTGCTCAAACGGCTAGCGGCCACTCCTATGAAGAGGTCGCATTTTTTGCTCTCTTTCATGTTTTCGCGTCTGGTATTTCTGGCGTTTGAGGTAGTGGCGGTCATCGGGTTTGCGTGGATCGTTTTCAAGGTTTCGGTTCACGGCTCGGTACTGTCTCTCGCGATCCTCTCGCTCCTGGGGGCGTTGACGTTTGCGGGGCTAGGAATGCTTGTGGCTTCGCGCCCGAAGACGATTGAAGGCGTTTCGGGATTGATGAATCTGGTAATGCTGCCGATGTGGTTGCTTTCGGGGACATTTTTTTCGGCATCACGCTTTCCAGAAATCTTTCAGCCTTTTATCAAGGCGCTGCCGCTTACGGCATTAAACGATTCGCTGCGCGCGGTTATGAACGAAGGCGCTTCGCTCACGTCAAACTGGCCGCAAATAGGCGTGATGATGATATGGACATTGATCAGTTTCGCGCTCGCGCTGAAGCTGTTTCGCTGGCAATGAGGTCGAGTGCAAAAATGCCGGAAGAGCTTCAAATCGAAGTGAGCCCGGAAGAGCGCGTAACGGCGCTCCTGTATTCAGCCGCAGGACGCAAGCGCGCGGGTGTCATATTGCTGCTCGGGCACGGAGCCGGGGCAAATCAAACAAGCGCGTTTATGGTGGGATTTGCCGAAGGGCTTGCAGCGCGTGGTGTTGACATAGTGACGTTCAACTTTCTCTACGCCGAAAAGGGGCGCGGGGGACCCGACCGCAAAGAGAAACTCGAAGCCTGCTATCTGGCTGCTATCAATGCCGCGATCAAGCACAAGAAGACTCGAAAAAACCGACTGATTATCGGAGGCAAATCGCTCGGCGGGAGGATAGCTTCACAGGTCGCGGCTTCGGGCATAGAAGGTCTCGGCGGGCTTGTATTCTTAGGCTATCCGCTCCACCCGCCGGGCAAACCCGATCAACTGCGAGCCGAACACCTTTCACTAATACGCGCACCGATGCTTTTCGTTCAGGGCGAGCGCGATCCGTTCGGCACGCCAGAAGAGTTACGCCCAATCCTCAAAAGGCTATCCGCGCCCGCCGATATCTTTGTGATCGAAGGCGGCGATCATTCTTTCAAGGTGCCTAAGAGAGCGCCTTTGTCTCAACAGGAAGTCTACACAGCGGCCCGGGATGAGATCGCTCGATGGGTACGTGATTTGTGATTCGTGATCCGTGATCCGTGATTAAACTGACTTACAAGGCATCATTAAAGGCAAGCTACCGTAAATAACGAATCATTGCCCCCTTTCGTAACCGAACGGCTCATTTGCTCGTTTATAGGTATTGATGTTTATGATTGCTGCTATTGCGCCGGACCGGCGATCAGGGATATCGAATGGATGAGGCCACCGATAAATGTGGACTTGCGACGATAGGATTAAATTCGAGCCCCGATGATACGGCTACGGATGAGATGCTTCTCCGGCTTGTTCGCGAGGGCGATGAGTCTGCCTTCGAGCAGATATTCGAGCGCCATAAGAAACAGGTCGCGCGTATCGGAGGCCGTTTTTTCAATCACTCGGATAAGGTTGAAGAGATCATTCAGGAAGTTTTCACAAAGGTATATTTCTCGCTTGACAGTTACTCGCCTGAGCGCGGACACTCGTTTGCGGCGTGGCTTTCACGCATTACAATCAACACTTGCTACGACGAGTTGCGCCGCGCGCGGCGGCGGCCCGAGCACAGATCCGGCGATATTGCCGAAGAAGAAGCTGCTATCCTCAAGGCGCGTATACGGGATAATCGCCCTCCGAGAGATGCCGAATCCAAAGCAATCTCGCGCGATCTTGCCGACAAGCTTCTCTCTCGTCTCAGCGCGGATGACCGGCTTGTGCTGACCCTGCTTGAAGCCGAAGGGCTCTCCATTCACGAAATATCGGAGACGGTTGGATGGTCTTTCTCGAAGGTAAAAGTGCGCGCTCACAGGGCGCGGATTGCATTGCGCCGCGTGTTGAGCGAATTTCTGTGATTAGAATAAGCGAAGCGACCTGTGGAGGAATGATGTTCCGAAGAAATAAGTTCAATATCCAGGAAGAGCGTCTGGACCAGACGGGCATGAACGTATTACACGCCACTCGCATGAGTGACGAGGAAATCGAAGCGGCCGTGTCTTCGCCATTTCTGTATTCGCGTGTGCGCGCTCGCATCAATGAGGGGCCGAAAATCGAGACTGGAAATGACTGGTTTGCGACCCTCGCAACAGCCCGGCGCGCAATACCCGTGATGGCCCTGATCGCCCTAGCGGCCCTGGCAGCCTTCTGGGCTGCTGGACCGAATGTGCCAAATGCGCCCACTTCGGGCAATTATCTGATTGGCGCTCCTGAAACGGGAACGGGTGGTATCGCGCCACTCCAGGCTTGCTCGATCTCAAACAACGCGGAGTGTAATGTGTCTACCGATGAAGTGATAGCCACGCTCTTCAACGGTGAGAACCCGGAGGCAAAGAGATGAATACACAGCGCAGAATGTGGTTCAAGATATGGGGCGTATTGCTTGTAGTCTTCGCTCTCGGTTGTATCACCGGGGCATCGCTTATAGGAATCCGAGGGCGAAGCGTGGCTGCTCCTCAACCGCTTTCCATGAAAGACAGCGAAAGCTACTTCGATACCTTGCAACGCGAACTCAACTTAACTGCCGATCAGGCATCCGGTATGCAGGCCATCCTCGACGAGACCCGCAACGACTACAAGGCGGTCTGCGCCGATGTGCGCCCGCGATATGACACATTGCGCGCTCGCGCTCGCTCGCGCATGCGCGCCCTGCTTACCCCGCAACAGCAAGAACGTTTCGATGCTATAATCACCCAGGAGGACTGCAAGTGTCCCGATCCCCAAAAATGAAGGCTAAAAGATGACCAGGAATATTCTCGCGCGCGCCGCCCTCGTTTTCGCTTTAGCAGGCGCGCTCTTTTTTTTAGCAACAGACTTTATGGTCGAAGCCCCCTCCGCAAACGCTCAGGAAGAAAAGACCGCCGATCAGGTTTACAAAAACATCCAGGTATTTAAAGATCTCCCGGCCTCTGAGCTTGATGGAGTTATGTCTTTCATGTCGACTTCGCTCGGCGTAGGTTGTACCTTTTGCCACGTTAATCCGTGGGAAAGCGATCAACAATCCGCCAAGCAAAGCGCCCGCCGAATGATACTGATGATGCGGAGCATAAACAAAGAAAACTATGGCGGCGGCGCGGTGGTAAATTGCTTTACCTGTCACAAAGGCCAGCCCAACCCCGATTCTACACCGGCCATAGATCAGGGAGAATGGCAAGCACCGGAAGCACAAGCGACCGATCCGAAGGCGCTCGCTTCCCTGCCCTCCGCCGACGAAATAACCGCTAAGTACATCCGCGCAATTGGCGGAATGCAAGCCATTGAGCGACTCCGAACACGCGTCTCGAAAGGAACGCTGACCAACACTAACAGGATGACTCCTCCCACATCTGTGCCGTTAGAGATATATCAGGAAGCGCCGGATCGAATACTGACCATTGGCAATTATCCGCGAGGCGTTCACAAGACGGCATATAACGGTTCAATCGGCTGGTCGGGCCGCGACGAGACCGCGCGCGAATTGAGCGGGGAAGAGCTGAGCGATCTAAAACGCGATGCCGATTTCTATAATTACCTGAAGCTCAAAGAGCAATATCCCGCGATGAGGCTCCTTGGCAAAGAGCGGATCAGGAACCGCGAGGTCTACGCGATCGGGGCGACTTCAAAGGATGGCAGCCGCGAAAAGCTCTACTTCGATGTCGAGAGCGGGCTGCTTTTACGCAAGCTGGTGCTATACAAGACGGCCCTCGGCAACATCCCGGAAATAACCGACTTCGAAGATTACAAAACAACAGACGGCGTAAAGATGCCGTTTACGATCAGGTGGTCGCGCCCTCCCTATACCTCTACGCAGAAGTTCGCCGAAATAAAACAGAACGTGCCTGTTGACGAATCAAAATTTGATTTGCCTGCCCGGAAGTGATTCGTGATTCGTGATTCGTAATTCGTGATTCGTGAAAAGACTTTGACAGGATTCACAGGATTCACAAGAATTCAAGAGAAAATTGGGGGAAGCCTGTTAATCCTGTTAAAGCTTTCCCCCCGCATATCCGCCCAACGCTTTGTAAAGCGGTTTCGCTATCAGTATGATCGCAAGCGCAAGCAAAGCGCCCGCTATCACGTCTATAACGTAGTGATACCGCAGATAAACCGTCGAGACTATCAACGCGCTTCCAAAGGGAAGCAACCACCAGAAGGTGCGTCGATGGAACCTGTGCGCATAATAAAGCACAAGCAAGGTAAGTTCTACGTGACCGCTCGGAAAACAATCGCGGGTTATACCTTCGGCGCGGTCAAGCGTGTGACGCAAAAAATCGAAAACCAGAACGCCTGAAAGCGGTATGGTTTGCTGATCGGCAAGAATGAATCGCGGCCCCGTGGCCGGGACCGCAATGTAGCCGAGGTAAGAGAGAAAAAACCCAAGCACAACGACAAAGAGCAAAAAGTGAAACCGCCTGAACCAGCCTTTTATCCATAAGACTCCGCCCAGAATCAGAGGCAGGAAATAGTATGTTATATAGGAAAGCTGAAGGATTTCCGTGAACATCGGCCACGTCACACGCTCAAGCAAGACGGTCGGATGCGCGCCGAATATTCGATGATCAATCGCCGCAAGCTGCCAGTCGAAATCACGCGGATGGATGCGAGGTATCAGATACTCCAGTTCCTTGTAAAGCAGCGGGATAAGGACTATCGGATACCACCCTCTCATAAGAAATAGGCCGCGAGACCATTTAGCCATCAAAGCGATTAACGCGATGAGAAGCGCGTGACCCGCGATAACCTGCCACCAGGAATTCACGCGCTCGGCGAACACAACCGCGAGCGCGGCGATGATTATCAGGTAAGCGATTACTACTTTATCGGCGGGGCTGAATCTTCCGGCATAAAAAGGCTCTTGGGTAACGATATAGCTTTCTGCCGGGTCAGGGATATAGGTCGGAGCTTCTCTCTCTGCCCTGTCTGATTCGCTCACAGCCAGCCCTCGCCTCTATACCAGGAGATGGTTTCGCGAAGCCCTTCTTCGAGCGGCACGCGCTGGCTGTATCCCAGTTCTGATCGTGCGCGTTCGATTGAACACCCCCAGCACGTTTGTGAGAGGTCCGTCACCTTATCTCGATTTATGACGGGCGGCTTGCCGGTTACTGCGGCCAGACCTTCGGCCACCACGGCGAGGCCGTAGGCTATATTTCGCGGAATCGCTATCTTGCGCAGAGGTCGCCCGATCACTTTCGCAACCAGGTCCGCGACTGAAAGCCACGAATAGACTTCGTCGCTCGAAATAAAATAGGCGCGCCCCGTTGAGGTCTTGCTTTCACCCGCCAGGATTATTCCATCCACAAGGTCTCGAACGTGAACGAGGCTGATCTGCTTGTCATAATTGCCTATCATCGGCGACAGGCCGCGAGCCATAGTCTTAAACAACTCATATAGCGCGTAATCGCGCGGACCATAAACAGCGGGCGGCCTTACTATGGTTACCGGGATAAGATCGGCCACGGCCGTGACGGCCTCTTCCCCCATCAACTTGCTGCGGCCATATGCTGTGACCGGCTGAGGTGTAGTATCTTCGTTGACCGGGCGATTACCCTGTCCCGGCCCGATTGCCGCGAGCGAACTGATCTGGATGAATTTCTTTATCTGATTGCGACGCGGGACCGTAGCAGCAATAATCGCTTCTGTCCCTTGATGATTCACTTTGAAATAGTCCTGACGACGACGCGCAAATGTCAGCCCTGCAACGTGATAAATAGTTTCGACATCTCGGAGCGCCTCATCCCAGTCCGTCGAGTCATCCAGCCCGCCATAAACGATCTCGATCTGAGCAGGCTTGAGGTAACGCAGATTGCTGCTGCTTCGCACAAGACAACGGACGCGCTTTCCCCTCTCGACCAGACGGTCAACCAGATGGCTGCCGACAAAGCCCGTTCCTCCCGTAACTAAGATTTTCCCCCGATCATTTGCTTCGGCCATGAGAAAGTGAACTTCCTTTTGATTTCCCCTCCGCCAGGAAGGACGCGAGTGATGATACCAGAACCGGCTACGCGTGTGGAGGGCCGAGATGGTTGCGTGACTCAATTGCGAAAATCGAGAGGGCTGAATCGGGATATGATGATTTGACTGTGAGAGACATAGAAAAGCCTGTCCGGGTAGCTGAATCTATCCACCCGGACAGGGTCCATAAAAAATACACCTCTTCCTACCGCTCCCGTAAAGGAGCGCAAAGAGGTGTTCAATTTGTCTCGCGTTTACTCATTCCCGGTTTCTGTTTCAGCCGGTGCGCTCGCAACATCAGCCCTGGAAGATCGCTCTGAGGCTGCTGCGGCAGCTTTGGCGGCGGCGGCGGCCCGCTCCGCGCGAGTGTCGCGCTCACGAATGCGGGCGGCCTTGCCGCGCAGCTTGCGAAGATAATAGAGCTTGGCGCGGCGCACACGACCTCGACGCACTACGTCTATGTGATCTATTACTGTAGCGTGCAGCGGGAAGATGCGCTCGACGCCCACGCCAAAGCTGGTCTTACGCACGGTTATGGTTTCACGCACGCCCGCGTGCTTGCGCGCTATGACGACCCCTTCGAAAGCCTGGAGTCTTTCCTTGTCTCCCTCTTTGATTCGCACGTGGACGCGAACCGTGTCACCAGGCTGGAAATCTGGAATATCATTGCGTAGCTGTCGGTCTTCGACAGACTGGACTAATTGATTCATTTCAATTACCTCACTAACTCACAGTTTATTGAGTCTCTTCAATATCTCTTAAAATTTCTTCGATCTGCCGCCGTTCTTCATCCGGTAATTCTTCTTTTCGGATGATGTCCGGTCTTCGGCGGAGCGTCTTCTCAATGGCCTTCTGATGCCGCCATCGCTCGATCTCGCCGTGATTGCCGCTCAACAA
Organism: Blastocatellia bacterium; assembly: GCA_963765495.1. GTDB lineage: Bacteria > Acidobacteriota > Blastocatellia > UBA7656 > UBA7656 > CAVXWP01. The sequence continues at coordinate 290,319 of CAVXWP010000007.1, read as the reverse complement.
AACATCGGGAGCTTTCAATCCGCGATATTCGGCAGGCCGCGTATAATGCGGATAGTCGAGCAATCCTTTGGTGAAAGATTCGCGCTCGGCAGACTCTCCACATCCGAGCGCGCCCGGTATCAGACGAGTCACAGCATCAATGACGACCATAGCCGGTATTTCGCCACCCGAAAGCACATAATCGCCGATGGATATTTCATCATCCACCAGATGTTCTACTACGCGCTCATCAACGCCTTCGTATCGCCCGCAGATCAAAACCGCATGCCCTGCACGCGACAACTCTTCGGCAACACGCTGATTGAATAAGCGCCCCTGTGGCGACAGTAACAGGGTGGTCGCCTTGTCCGCCTGCGCGTCGTGCCTGAGAGCTTCGACCGCGCGAAACAGCGGCTCAGGCTTCATCACCATCCCGGCCCCACCCCCAAAAGGGCGATCATCTACCTGATGATGCCGATCATAGGTAAACTCTCGCAGATCGTGGATGCCTATCTGGATAAGGCCCGATTCGACCGCGCGACGGATTATTCCAAAATCAAAGACCTCGCGGAAAATCTCCGGGAAAATCGTTATAATATCGAACCGCATCACAGGATTTTCTTGGCGCATTATGCGCTTCGCGCAGCGCGATTTTGAATTTTAGATTTTGGATTCTCCCGGCGCTTGACACAGCTTCGTACCCGATACGATTTGGATTAAGCCACTTACATCCAAAATCCAAAATCCAAAATCTACAATTCCAAGAGCCCTTCCGGCGGGTCAACCGTGATCCGCTTTGCCTCTACATCCACTTCGGTGCAAATATCATCAACGAAGGGAATCATGTACTCGCGCCCTTCGTTGCTCAAAACCATCAGTAAATCACTTCCACTCGTTCGCAATAACTGGCTCACCCGGCCAAGCATATCTCCCTCGGTGGTCACTACCTCAGAGCCTATGATCGCATACTCGTAAAATTCGTCTTCGTCGAGCAGTCGGGCATCGGATTCGGCAATTACCAGTTCGCCGCCCGCGAGGCTTTCAGCCAGAGTTCGCGTATCATACCCTGCAAACTTCAAGATCACTCGATCCTTATGAAACCAGTAATCCTCAACGGTGAGGGCCAGCCGCTTACCGTCGGGCATCTTTACACTGACCCGCTCAAGCGTAGCAAATCTGTCAGGAAAATCGGTATCTATGCGGCAAGCCACTTCCCCACGTATACCCCGGGCCTTCATTATGCGGGCTATCGTAACATCCTCTTCGCCCGCCTGATTGTTTCCCATGACGCCCACTATTCCAATATCTCGAGCACGAACCGTTTCTTCAATTTCATACCGGCCGCTCGCAAAATAGTTCGCATCGCCCGGGCAGTGCGACCTTGCTTGCCGATGACTTTTCCCAGATCTTGTGGAGCGACCCGCAACTCAAGTACTGTCGTTGCTTCCCCATCAATTTCTTTGACCGCCACCTCTTCGGGAGAATCCACGAGAGCCCTGGCAATGGACTCAATGACTTCCTTCAATGAACTGTCGTTCATAAGCCGCCTCCTTCGGAACGCGTGTGAGGAAGGAAGCGCGGCGCGGCCGGTGACTGAAAAACTACACGACGGCGCGAACAATTCATGCGCTTGCTTCGACGCTGCTGGGCTTGGAATTGCGCTTGATAATGCTCCGCACCGTTTCGGTCGGCTGCGCCCCGCGTTCAATCCAATAGTTGAGCCGCTCGCGGTCGAGCTTTACATCGGCCGGGTTACGGCAAGGGTCATAATATCCTACGGATTCGATAAAGCGACCATCTCGCTTCGACCGTTTTTCAGTAACAATGATTCTATAGAAGGGCTTCTTTTTCGCCCCCATTCTGGTTAACCTGATCGCTAGCAAATTTCACCTCCATGTTCGATTGCATATCGCGGATATTAGAAGCTATAACTTCATTCAACCCGAAATTTACAAATGACTGAACTCTTAACGAAAACTATAGTCGAAAATTCTGTCTCACCGTTTCTTTTTCTTTTTCCTTCTTTTGGTAGCCTTGCGACGGTTGCCCGATCCAAATCCGGGGAGACCGCCCCCCATAAGACCACCTGCAAGACGACCACCCAGCCCACCCATAAGGCCTCCCATCCCACCGGAAGTCATCATACGCATCATCTTGCGCATCTCCAGATATTCATTAATCATCTGGTTAACTTCCTGAACACTCGTTCCACTGCCTCGGGCGATGCGTTTGCGACGCGACGCATTGAGAAGACCATGGTCACGCCTCTCGTCGGGCGTCATTGAATTTATTATAGCCTCGGTGAGTTTTAATTTGTACTCCATCTCGGCCGTCTGTTCGGGTGTTACCTTCAGGCCGCCGAGCAGATTGGTAGGAAGCATGTCAAGAAGCTTATCGAGCGAGCCCAATCGTTTCATCTGACGAAGCTGATCCCGAAAATCTTCAAGCGAAAACTTGTCACGCGCAAGCTTTTCCTGAAGCTCAAGCGCTTTTTCTTCATCCACCTCCGACTGCACTTTCTCGATCAGAGAAAGAACATCGCCCATCCCCAGGATGCGTTGAGCAATACGATCGGGATAAAACGACTCAATCGCGTCATAGCGTTCGCCCACACCAATAAACTTTATGGGCTGCCCGGTCACCTCTTTGATAGAGAGTGCTGCTCCGCCGCGCGTGTCACCCTCCATCTTAGTCAATACCACGCCGGTCAACCCGACGCTCTCATGAAATTGTTGTGCCGAGCGCACCGCATCTTGTCCTGTCATTGCGTCGGCAATAAAGAGAATCTCTGATGGAGTTGTGTCCTGCTTGATTCGTTGCAGTTCCACCATCAACGCTTCGTCAATGTGCAGGCGACCGGCGGTATCAATGAGGAGAGTATCATAACCCTTATGCTGGCATTCGAGCATAGCCAGCCGACACAATTCAATCGGATCATTTGTTTCAGGCGCTTCAAAAACCGGCTGGCCAATCGCTCCTCCTATTATGGAAAGTTGTTGGCGAGCGGCAGGACGATAAACGTCCACAGACAGCAGCAAGGGCCGGCGCTTCTGGTTTTCGGCCAGAAGCTTCGCAAGCTTGCCGGTTGTGGTAGTCTTGCCTGATCCCTGAAGACCGACAATCATCACAACATTTGGTATACGTTTTGTGAAAAGGAGTTGAGTCGAGGTCCCGCCAAGCATCTCAACCATTTCGTCATAGACGATCTTTACTACCTGTTGAGCAGGCGCGAGAGTGCCGATTACTTCCTGGCCGAGGGCTTTTTCCTTAACGCGATCAACAAAAGACTTGACCACCTTATAATTAACGTCGGCCTCTAGCAGTGCGATACGAATCTCGCGCATCGCAGCCTCGATGTGAGCCTCGGTCAACTTGCCCTGGCCACGCAGATCCTTAAGGACTTTTCTTAATTTGTCGGAAAGCGCTTCAAACATGTAACTACCCGTATAAAGACAGAAACAAATAACTTATATGCCGTTTACGATTATGTCAAGCTTTTGCTTGAATCGAAAATACCGATGGGTCTACGTTCTTTGCTTGCCCAAATTAGGCAAAAAAATTAAGGAGAACCGGAAAAACCGATTCTCCTCAACTTTGCTTCTAAATTCAGGTGAGAGAGTTTCCTCTCTCACCTTTCCCCTTGATCGCTTCCGTCTAACTAGTTCGACGGACAGGTCTTGGAGCATGACAACGGCTGCGACGGTCCCCCGTTCGGTCCAGGATTCGTCACTATGATCGCTCCTGGCAGCCCTTGACATACTCGTCCCTTCAACACCAACTTACCGAAGGCTTGCGTCCCCGAGATCGGACTCTTGAACTTGATCTTCCTCGGTTCCACTCCTCCGACTGTTGCTGTTGCTCCCTGCTTGATGTTGCTTCCCAGCACTGTCAGCACAAACCCTCCTGATGATGTTCGGTTCAACCGGCATTCATCCAGTTTTGCGATGTCTGGCGGGTTTCCATTATCACCAGGGTTGCCTCCGGAATTACACGTGAACGTCACCTGGATCCCTTGCTCGTTTCCAAGTATGTTGCACGTCTGTCCCGCTACCAACGCCGACAGGTTCCTGCTCGTCCCTCCTGGGCCTGTTACGAAGATTCGGAACACCTTCCCTGCGTTAGCACTCCCGAAGTTGAACAACGCATCTATCGTGTCGTTCTTCAAGATCGTGAATACCGTCGCCTGTACCACTGTCCCGTCTTCGGCTACTGCAAACACCGATGTCACTGCTCCCGGCGTCAGGAAGCACGATCCCACTATCAGGATGTCCTGTGGTACCGCACAATTCCCTGATGACGGCGACGCACTCAACACTACCGGTGCTCTCACGCCAAGGTTCACTGCGCACACCGACGTCCTCGTGAAGTCTCCAAACACATTGTTGTCTCCATCCGTGAACGTCGTTGTCACTATTACTTCCACTACTCCTCCACAGCATCCCAGCGGGAAGGCCGTGCTCGTCGCTGCTGCTCCGGCTGATCCGAAACTCACGGTCGGGAAACTCGCCGTGATCAGGTTCTTGCTCACTGGCACCACGTTTGCCAATACGATCGGCACTTCCGTCGTCCCGTCTCCCTTCACGTCGACTTCGCATACCGCCTCGACCGCTGTCGTCACTGTCTTTCCGGGTCGTACTATCGGTATTCCTGTCTCCGTTCCGATCCCAGAGCAGATCGTCGTCACTTCATTTGGCAGGAATCCACATCCGACTATCTCTACTCCTACTGCGCAGAGTCGGTCTACTATGTCTGTTCCTGCGTTCGGTGTCCCGGCTCCTGCCGGTACTACCACCAGATTGCAGGTCGGGTTGGGCGGCTCTCCGCATCCTACTCCGTAGAAGCACACCTTCCCTCGGTTGTTCTCATCCTGTCTCAACGGCGTGCAGTCTCCGTTTCCTTCGAATCTCAGGTCAAATGACGGTTTGGCAAACGTCACCTGTCCCTGCGAATTCACCACTGCATCAACTCCTGTGTTGAACAACTCGTAGATCTCCGGCTCCGTCCCTTCTCCTATCAAGCACGGGCAGATCGCTCCCACCTGCGCCTGATCGCAATTCGGGATCACTCCAAAGTGGCCGTCGGGCTGTTCGACTTCTCTGGCCAGACACGACAGGTTTGACGCGCACAGTCCTGGCGGGTTCAACGGATCGCGGAACCCTATGGTGTAGCCCACAAGCACCGGGCGATCCTTCGTCCCTAGCAGGTCCATCCTGCAATACTCGAAGCAGAAGTTCCCGCTTCCCGGATTGCGCGGCGGGCATCCTACGATTGTCCCTGTAACCGGTTCCACCGTGTAGCGCAGGTCGGTCGGCCCTTCCTGTCGGTCGAACGGCACGGCGTTGTTGCCTATCGGGTTTGCAGGATTGAAGGCCTGCGCCTCGTTCTCGTCGCAGCCTGTTCCATCGTCATACAGCGTCACTGAGAACGTGTTCGACGACATACACTGCGCGAAGTTTACTTCGTCGACTCCGATCGTGCCGAACTCTGGCACGTTGATCCATCGAATCTTGAACGAGTTGATGTTGGCAAATCCCAGTGCCATCACAGGGAAGGTGCCAAAGTCTGGTCCAAGGCCAAAGTCTGCCCCACGAGTGTCGGGGTTTAGGTCGACCCAGGCCGGAGCGATTCTCGGAGGACCGGCTCTGAATATCAGCACATTCGGGCTTGGCGTAGGATCGCCCTCGCCGAAAGTGATGTTGCCGTTTGAGTTCCAGAAGAAGGCGTTCCAGACATCGACGCCGTCTGAATCGCAGTTGGCTCCGATTGTCGTCCCGCCACCAAAGCAGAACTCGAATCCGCCTTCAAGCGCCCCATCAAGGGAGGGGTCGCCTGATCCGTCATTGTCATCGCCACGGAAGGGCGTGTTCTGATCGTCTCCTCCGGCTGCCTGATGGCTCGGATCGAGATCTTCAAATATGATCGGCCCTGCGAAATCATCATCTCCCAATATCGGCTGCGTGAAGCCCAGGGCAACCCCATCGCTTATCGGGTTGTCTGCAAGCCGATTCGTGTAACGAATGAAACCAACTGCCAATCCACTCAAGCCAGTCGGCAGCAGATTCACCGTGTCTATCGGTGCTTGATAGTAGATGTGATCGAATCGATCCGAATCTCCATCTCCTACATTCCCTCCACTGGCTGGCGGGTTCGGGAACGAGTTCCCTCGGTAGTCCACATAATCCGCTCGCCGATCCATCGGACACCAGTCGGGGAAGCACAACACTTCTGTCACAAACGGCGAGGCTCCCGAGTCGGCTGCCGGCGCTCCTCCGCTTATCACATACACGGTTGACTCCTGGTTTACTGCTATCCCAGAGTGCGAGGAGAAGTCTATCTGCATATCTATATGCTGGGTTATGGGGATGTTGCCTGCCAGCGCGTTCGTTCCTATGCTCGGGAGGTCTGGTCCGTTGCCTACGACGAAGACTCTCCAGTTGCCAAAATCGCCTCCCCCGTCTGCTCGCCCGTCTGCAATTGGAAGGATGCCGCCTACATTGGGATCAATCAAGGCCACGGCCTCTCCTGAGCACATGTCAAAGGCCCCGCCGCAGTCGGCGAAACTGATCACCATCGAAGGCAATCCGTCTGGGAAGGTTGAGGTGGCCTTGAATCTGCCCTGAGCAAGGGACTGAATCCCGGTGTTAGAGGCAGAGACGGCTGCATAAAGCACGTTGCAGGGCCCGCAGGTGATAGCCACGATGTTGCCGAAATTCGTCGAGGCCCCGGTGTAGTTTGTCAACCTCGTCGAGCCGTTGGACAGAGCCGTGGTCGAGGTGATTGTCGACGGGGTCGGTATCAACGGGATCACGCGGTTGATGCGCCCGGTTGTGTCGCAAACGGTGCGTTTGAGTTCGGTAGCCTTAAAGATGGCAGCGCCTTCCGAACCGGTCCCCGTGCTCGGGTTGAGAGTGACAAGGTTAACCAATTCGAAATAGAGGTTGCCGTCATCATCGACGGCCACGCCCGCTACGTTTGAGAACTGGCTGCGGAGTATCTGCAATGATCCGCCTGAAAAAACGGCCCCGCCCAACTCAAATGTGGCAAAGGCGAAAATACGAGTGCGGATGGGTTGATTGGCGGCATTCGAGGCTCCGCCTTCCGTGTCGTGAATCGAAACGTAGGTGACTTCACCCGTTATTCCGCACAGTCCGAAATCACCGAGGTCGGCCACGGGGTTAACGGCGATACCGGTTATGGTCACCTGATCATCAGTAAAATCACCCGCAGTCGGGTTGAGCAGAGCGAAACCATCACTGGCACCCGTGCCGACGAGCTCAGGGATGTTGACAACATTTACAATATCAACCAGCCCGTCGCCATCAAGATCAAAGCTGACATAGAAATTGCCGATCGAATCACCATAATAAAACTGGTTATCAAGGAATCCGTTGGCAATAGTATGCTCAGAGATGGCAACCCGTGTAAGTACGAAATCGATTTCAGGTTCGACCTCTGAGAAATCATCTATCTTGGTGCCACGGTCAACTGCACAATCTTCGCGTCCGTCCCAGTCGGCTACCAAGGCAACCTCAGAGAACTGAGAGTCGCGTCCGCCGACGTTTGTGGCAACGGCAGCCGAGAAAGCGGCAGTACCGTCGAGGACGACGGGTTGACCGATCGAAGGATCGCTAACCGCAGGCCTGTGAGGACGGTTATGAGGATCAAACAGAGGCACGGAGTTACCGGGTCCCTGAATTGAAGGTCTGGGGCTATTTTTGCCGCCGGTCAAGCCGCGAGCAAACCGTTCCCCTACAGATTTGGAAGAGACGCCGTCAGGTAACCGCTTGACACCGAGGGCATCAAGGGTCGCCTGAGGAATCTTATTGTTGTCGCTTGTAGGTTGAGGAGCCACAGACGCTGTGGGCTCGACAACCGGAGCAACAGGACCGGAGGAAGCCGGTCTTGAGGCAAGAGAGGCAATTGGGGAAGTTGAGGCACTGGAGGCCGAGGCGCGAAGCCCAACAATCGGCACAGCCAGTGAGACAACTGCCACTGCCAGCACTGCCATCATCACTGCTCTTTTTGTTTTCATCATCTATCCCTCTCCAAAGTTATTGGGTATTTCCAAAATAAGCGCGCCCGGCCTCTTGCCGGACAGTAGTTTGAGACCATCTACTTAAGTGTTCCCTTTTCAGAAAAAAACTTCTTTTCAAGCCGAAAAAATACACTTTAAGTTTGAAAGAATCAAGTCTTTAAATAATCAAAATAAATAATGCTGACACTTTCGATAAAAAACCGACAAGATAATTTTTTCACTCACAAAGCGTTTCAAAAGTGAACATTCAAACTAAACAACCGAGGCTGTTTGCTGAGGAGAACCGGAAAAACCGATTCTCCTCAACTTTGCTTCTAAATTCAGGTGAGAGAGTTTCCTCTCTCACCTTTCCCCTTGATCGCTTCCGTCTAACTAGTTCGACGGACAGGTCTTGGCGCATGACAACGGCTGCGACGGTCCCCCGTTCGGTCCAGGATTCGTCACTATGATCGCTCCTGGCAGCCCTTGACATACTCGTCCCTTCAACACCAACTTACCGAAGGCTTGCGTCCCCGAGATCGGACTCTTGAACTTGATCTTCCTCGGTTCCACTCCTCCGACTGTTGCTGTTGCTCCCTGCTTGATGTTGCTTCCCAGCACTGTCAGCACAAACCCTCCTGATGATGTTCGGTTCAACCGGCATTCATCCAGTTTTGCGATGTCTGGCGGGTTTCCATTATCACCAGGGTTGCCTCCGGAATTACACGTGAACGTCACCTGGATCCCTTGCTCGTTTCCAAGTATGTTGCACGTCTGTCCCGCTACCAACGCCGACAGGTTCCTGCTCGTCCCTCCTGGGCCTGTTACGAAGATTCGGAACACCTTCCCTGCGTTAGCACTCCCGAAGTTGAATAACGCATCTATCGTGTCGTTCTTCAAGATCGTGAATACCGTCGCCTGTACCACTGTCCCGTCTTCGGCTACTGCAAACACCGATGTCACTGCTCCCGGCGTCAGGAAGCACGATCCCACTATCAGGATGTCCTGTGGTACCGCACAATTCCCTGATGACGGCGACGCACTCAACACTACCGGTGCTCTCACGCCAAGGTTCACTGCGCACACCGACGTCCTCGTGAAGTCTCCAAACACATTGTTGTCTCCATCCGTGAACGTCGTTGTCACTATTACTTCCACTACTCCTCCACAGCATCCCAGCGGGAAGGCCGTGCTCGTCGCTGCTGCTCCGGCTGATCCGAAACTCACGGTCGGGAAACTCGCCGTGATCAGGTTCTTGCTCACTGGCACCACGTTTGCCAATACGATCGGCACTTCCGTCGTCCCGTCTCCCTTCACGTCGACTTCGCATACCGCCTCGACCGCTGTCGTCACTGTCTTTCCGGGTCGTACTATCGGTATTCCTGTCTCCGTTCCGATCCCAGAGCAGATCGTCGTCACTTCATTTGGCAGGAATCCACATCCGACTATCTCTACTCCTACTGCGCAGAGTCGGTCTACTATGTCTGTTCCTGCGTTCGGTGTCCCGGCTCCTGCCGGTACTATCACCGCCTGCAGGTCGGGTTGGGCGGCTCTCCGCATCCTACTCCGTAGAAGCACACCTTCCCTCGATTGTTCTCATCCTGACGCAGCGGCGTGCAGTCTCCGTTTCCTTCGAATCTCAGGTCAAATGACGGTTTGGCAAACGTCACCTGTCCCTGCGAATTCACCACTGCATCAACTCCTGTGTTGAACAACTCGTAGATCTCCGGCTCCGTCCCTTCTCCTATCAAGCACGGGCAGATCGCTCCCACCTGCGCCTGATCGCAATTCGGGATCACTCCAAAGTGGCCGTCGGGCTGTTCGACTTCTCTGGCCAGACACGACAGGTTTGACGCGCACAGTCCTGGCGGGTTCAACGGATCGCGGAACCCTATGGTGTAGCCCACAAGCACCGGGCGATCCTTCGTCCCTAGCAGGTCCATCCTGCAATACTCGAAGCAGAAGTTCCCGCTTCCCGGATTGCGCGGCGGGCATCCTACGATTGTCCCTGTAACCGGTTCCACCGTGTAGCGCAGGTCGGTCGGCCCTTCCTGTCGGTCGAACGGCACGGCGTTGTTGCCTATCGGGTTTGCAGGATTGAAGGCCTGCGCCTCGTTCTCGTCGCAGCCTGTTCCATCGTCATACAGCGTCACTGAGAACGTGTTCGACGACATACACTGCGCGAAGTTTACTTCGTCGACTCCGATCGTGCCGAACTCTGGCACGTTGATCCATCGAATCTTGAACGAGTTGATGTTGGCAAATCCCAGTGCCATCACAGGGAAGGTGCCAAAGTCTGGTCCCAATCCAAAGTCTGCTCCACGAGTGTCGGGGTTTAGGTCGACCCAGGCCGGAGCGATTCTCGGAGGACCGGCTCTGAATATCAGCACATTCGGGCTTGGCGTAGGATCGCCCTCGCCGAAAGTGATGTTGCCGTTTGAGTTCCAGAAGAAGGCGTTCCAGACATCGACGCCGTCTGAATCGCAGTTGGCTCCGATTGTCGTCCCGCCACCAAAGCAGAACTCGAATCCGCCTTCAAGCGCCCCATCAAGGGAGGGGTCGCCTGATCCGTCATTGTCATCGCCACGGAAGGGCGTGTTCTGATCGTCTCCTCCGGCTACCTGATGGCTCGGATCGAGATCTTCAAATATGATCGGCCCTGCGAAATCATCATCGCCAAGCACGGTCTGGGTCACACCAAGCGGGCTCCCGTCTGCTAGCGGTATCGCAAACGGGCTTGTTCCCACAAGTCGGTTTGTCTGTCGAAGGAATCCAACTGCCAATCCACTCAAGCCAGTCGGCAGCAGATTCACCGTGTCTATCGGTGCTTGATAGTAGATGTGATCGAATCGATCCGAATCTCCATCTCCTACATTCCCTCCACTGGCTGGCGGGTTCGGGAACGAGTTCCCTCGGTAGTCCACATAATCCGCTCGCCGATCCATCGGACACCAGTCGGGGAAGCACAACACTTCTGTCACAAACGGCGAGGCTCCCGAGTCGGCTGCCGGCGCTCCTCCGCTTATCACATACACGGTTGACTCCTGGTTTACTGCTATCCCAGAGTGCGAGGAGAAGTCTATCTGCATATCTATGTGCTGGGTTATGGGGATGTTGCCTGCCAGCGCGTTCGTTCCTATGCTCGGGAGGTCTGGTCCGTTGCCTACGACGAAGACTCTCCAGTTGCCAAAATCGCCTCCCCCGTCTGCTCGCCCGTCTGCAATTGGAAGGATGCCGCCTACATTGGGATCAATCAAGGCCACGGCCTCTCCTGAGCACATGTCAAAGGCCCCGCCGCAGTCGGCGAAACTGATCACCATCGAAGGCAATCCGTCTGGGAAGGTTGAGGTGGCCTTGAATCTGCCCTGAGCAAGGGACTGAATCCCGGTGTTAGAGGCAGAGACGGCTGCATAAAGCACGTTGCAGGGCCCGCAGGTGATAGCCACGATGTTGCCGAAATTCGTCGAGGCCCCGGTGTAGTTTGTCAACCTCGTCGAGCCGTTGGTCAGGGCCGTGGTCGAGGTGATTGTCGACGGGGTCGGTATCAACGGGATCACGCGGTTGATGCGGCCCGTGTCGCCGCAAACGGTGCGTTTGAGTTCGGTAGCCTTGAAGATGGCAGCGCCTTCCGAACCGGTCCCCGTGCTCGGATTGAGAGTGACGAGGTTGACCAATTCGAAATACAAGCTGCCGTCATCATCGACGGCCACGCCCGCGACGTTTGAAAACTGGCTGCGGAGCAATTGCCGGACGTTTGTGAACTGAACGAATCCGCCAAGCGCATCCGAATTCTCAAACAATCCTATTGCAAAAATGCGAGTACGGATGGGTTGATTGGCGGCATTCGAGGCTCCGCCTTCCGTGTCGTGAGTCGAGAAGTAAATCACCTCTCCGTGTCGCGCCTCAGGAAACGCATCCGTATCGCACAGGTCAAAATTAGAGTCAGGTCCTTCGGAAAAATCACCGAGGTCAGCTACGGGGTTAACGGCGATACCGGTTATGGTCACCTGATCGTCTGTGAAATCACCCGCAGTTGGATTCAAAAGCGTGAACCCGTTTGTCGTCCCTGTTGTGACCAGTTCGGGAACGTTGATGATCAGAATCGTATCTACAAGAGCATCCCCAAAAAAGTCTATGCCGATATAGAGATTGCCGACCGAATCACCATAATAATAAATATTGAAGAAGGGATGGCCGTTGCCGCGTGTGTGCTCAGAGATTGCTGCCCGAGTCAAAACGAAATCGATATCAGGCTCAACTTCCGAGAGATCGTCAATCTTGACGCCGCGATCAACAGCACAATCTTCGCGACCGTCCCAGTCGGCTACCAATGCCACCTCAGAAAACTGAGTGTCGCGTCCGCCGACCGTTGTGATGACGGCAGCCGACAAGGCGGCGTTCTCATTCAAAACGACAGGTTGGCCGATCAGAGGCGGGCTAGAGCGGCGAGACTGGCGGCCAGTGACGCTGATCTTGCCGTCAGCAGGTCTGGCGATAGAGGCATTGGATCTACCGGCAATACCGGCTGCGATCTGCTGCCTGATAGCCCCGAGTTTGTTTTTAGGAACGCGCTTGATGCCGAGTGCATCAAGGGTCGCCTGAGGAATCTTATTGTTGTCGCTTGAAGGCTGAGGAGCCACGGTAGTGGTGGGCTCGACAACCGGAGCAACAGGACCGGAGGAAGCCGGTCTTGAGGCAAGAGAGGCAATTGGGGGAGTTGAGGCACTGGAGGCCGAGGCGCGAAGGCCAAAGATCGGCACAGCCAGTGAGACAACTGCCACTGCCAGCACTGCCATCATCACTGCTCTTTTTATTTTCATCTTCTATCCCTCTCCAAAATGATATTTCGGAATTCTAAAATCGTCCTATCCAGTCGCTTCCCGGATAATTTCACATAAGATCATCTCGATTTGCGATTTCCGACATAGGGGTTGCGGGGACTTTTCCAACCAACAAGTGGCTTGAAAGACTTTATTACAAAGGCTCCCGCTGTCATCTGTTCAGCCTCTCTTGCCGGACAGCTTTCGTTCGAGTCCATCTCATTCGGTGTTATTTCTTATATGGGTCAATCGGTGTTCCCAACCCGTACGTACAACCACGGGGTTTAGACCTGAGCGATGATTAATGCCCGGCCGTTTCAAAGAATGCGTATCATATAGCGAATAATCTATAAAAGCAACCAAAATCTTCAAGCTTAAATCCCTATCACTATTGAAACAGAAATACACTACACTTGGCACAACCCACCCGGGACCAGTGCATACGACGTGCCATAACAATGCCCCATCGAAATTACTGCGAAGCTTGGAGTTGTAAACTCCCTATTTGTAAGAAGAATTAATTCCCGTTCCGCTCTTTTCTCCACAAAAATGATGAGGGACATCCGACCCGGGCGGATACTAACTAGGCAACTGATCGGGAACTTTGTATCCAGTGGTACTCTCTTACCATGGATTTTTGCGCTGAATGTGAAGAATTTAACTGTCACTCACCTATTCGCGTTAGGCTTATCGTTTGATTTTTCAGGGATTGACTTCAAGTCATTAAAGCTCTGTCTTCTAAATTGATACAGGATAGATGTGCCCCAAGGGATTTCAACTCCGTCACCTGAGCGATCAGCGGCATTCGATTGTCTGGCTATTACATCAAACGCTTTCAGGTCTCGTCTGGCTCTGGCCTGTGGCAGCTAAATGTATTGATAGAACCCGATAATCGATCATAGATATGAAATGGCTCCGGTTATCAATTCATTAATCATGCAGTCAGCTTGTTTCCGTCGGCAGCTTAATAATAGAATATCCGCTTGCTTTGCTTGCGCCAGACTGAGGTTGCGCAACGGCGAGAGGTCTTATCGAAACTCTCGACTATGCAACCAGGTGCAGATAATGATGGAGGTTAGTGATAGATGTCTTTTGAAGCCGGGAGTATAAGGCCTGCCTGGGCGGCACTGCCTATAGAATTGATAGTCGGGGTTGTATTTTTCGCGCACGGATTGACCAAACTGATTGATCCACAGGGGTTTGCCACAAATGCGCTTGGCGGCATCCCTTCTTTTTTATCTTATCTGGTAATAGTCGCTGAATTTGGCGGCGGGCTTTTATTGCTTTCAGGCTTACTGGTCCGGCTGGGCGCGCTCGGTCATCTGTGCGTTATGATCGTAGCGGTCACGCAAGTCCACTGGTCCATCGGGTTGACGGAGCGCGGCGGTTTCGAATTTCCTCTCACATTGCTTGCCACCTCTATCGCTCTTCTCATTCTCGGCCCGGACCCGCTCTCAATTGATGACAACATTGGCATTTCCATTCACAGATCTCGCGAGGCAGCCTTTCGCAGAGAGAGCATCGACATAGCAAGCATAACGGTGAAGGCGGCGGGAATCCTTTTAATACTTGCAGGTATCGCGCTCCCCTTGGCGCGTGATTACCTCGGAGTGCCGCACGGAACCGTTTCGCTCGTAATCCTTATAATCGCAGGGCTTGCGGCGGTCGCTTCCGGCGCAGGAGTTATAGGAGGCAAGCCTCGCGCCTATGTTCCTTCTTTTGTCATAGCAAGGTTGTTTCTCGCCGCAAGCATCCTCTTGCTCTTCTGGGTAAAATACACAATACGAGGGTCTGTTGCCGTGATCGTGAGCCTTGCCATGCTGGCCGCCCTGGGCAGTGCGCGGCGAAAAATGTAAGCAATCGCACTTAAGGTCGTGTGATTGCGAATCAATTCCCGGGCAACTATAATGGTTAGCTCGGAAACCTCGCCGGTAGAGAGCATGAGTGAATCGAATGATGGAAACGCGAGCGATACTGTTCGATCTGGACGGCACGCTGATAGATACTACAAACTTAATATTGCGCTGTTTCGACCATTCGTGGGAGACGGTTTGCGGGCAAAGCCATTCACGCGAGGCGCTTATTGAAACCTTTGGCATCCCCTTGCGAGAAGCAATGAAGATTCTCGCAACCCGGTCAGGCGGCATTGAAATTTTGAGCGAACGAGAAGAGGGTTCGGATTTGATAGAGCGTTTGCTTTCGGAGTACCGGCAATTCAATGCGGCGAATCACGATTCGATGGCCCGGCCTTTCGACAAGACTCAGCAGGTAATTGCAGAGCTTCGCGCGCGAGGTTATTCAACCGCCGTAGTCACATCCAAGGGACGAGAACTTGCCACACGCGGTCTCAACCTCTGCTCGCTTTATGAGATGATGGACGCGGCTGTTTTCCTCGAAGATACTGATCGCCACAAACCTGACCCGGAGCCAATACTTACGGCGCTTGATAAATTGAATCTGTCGGCTGAAAGCGCGGTCTATGTCGGTGACAGCCGTCACGACATCATCGCCGGGCGCAGGGCGGGCGTGCGAACTGTAGCCGCGCTGTGGGGGCCGTTCCCACGCGCCGGACTCGAAGGCGAGCGCCCGGATTATCTGGCCGAATCAATTACCGAGTTGCTGAATATTTTCGAATAAAAAATTGATTGGATTTTAGATGCAGAAGATAAAAGATCGATATAGAAAAATACTGAGCGAAGAGACGGGACTGGTTTATCACAAACCTCACGGGCTTGGAATCGATATCGCGCTGGCATATCCAAACACCTATCACATAGGGATGTCGAATCTCGGATTTCAGTCTGTGTACCAGCTTTTCAATATGAATTCGGGCGTGTCGTGTGAACGCGTCTTCATACCCGACCCGGACATCGAGCGCGAGCTTGAGCGCACGCGTTCGCCGCTGGTTTCGCTCGAAAGCGAAATCCCTGTTTCGGATTTCGATCTGCTTGCCATCTCTGTCTCGTTTGAGACCGATTATCTGAATATCCCAAAACTGCTCAGGCTTTCAAAGATTCCCGTGATGGCCGAAAGCAGAAACGAATGGCACCCGCTCGTAGTGATGGGTGGCGCGGCGGCCTTTCTCAATCCCGAACCCGTAGCGCCATTTATTGACGTGGTAACCGTGGGCGAAGGCGAAGTCCTCATCCCCGCATTGCTCAAAGTAATGAGCGAGGCCGAATCGCGCGAAGATTTGCTCCTTCGCCTCACACGCGAGCCGGGTTTTTACGTGCCCAGATTTTACGAAGCCCATTATCACGAAGACGGCAGCATGGGGCATCTCGAACCGAAGGAGGGCGCCCCCCGCAGGGTCTTTACCATGCGCAATCCCATGCGCAAGCAGGAGGGCAACGGACGCTTTGATGATGCATTTATCCCCGCAAGCGAGATTCTGACCGAGAATACCGAGATGAGCGGTCGTTATCTGGTAGAGATTTCTCGCGGGTGTTCGATGGGTTGCCGGTTCTGCTGGGCCGGATACTCATACCTTGCCCCGCGAGTCTTTTCTGCTGAAAAGTTGCTTGCCCGCGCAGCCGATATGCGAAAGCTCACCGACAAGATCGGCCTCGTGGCCACAGCCGTATGCGACCACCCCGAGATTCACAAGATACTCGACGGGCTTGAGGAACTCGATTATCAGGTGTCGGTTTCATCGCTCCGGCTCGATCAGATTTCGCCGGAACTGCTCGACGCGCTTGTGCGCCGCAACGATCAGCAACTGGCCATCGCTCCTGAAACCGGCTCGGATCGCCTTCGTCGCGTCATAAACAAAAACCTCACAAACGATCAGATAGTCGAGATCGCCGAGATGATATTTGAGCGCGGCATATTCAATCTCAAGCTCTACATGATGATCGGGCTGCCGACCGAAGAAGAAGAAGACCTCGATGCAATAGTCGCATTGACCGAGCGCATCCGCGATCGGATGATCGAGATCGCCCGCCCTCGCGGTCGCGTAGGCTCAATCATAGTTTCGCTCAACGCCTTTGTGCCAAAACCGCAGACTCCTTTTCAGTGGGAGCCCATAGAGCCCGAGCGCGTGCTGGATCAAAAGATCAAGTATCTGACTCGCGCATTCAAACACATCCCTAACGTAGAGGTGCGCGCAATGTCATCGCGCATCGCTCATCTCCAGGCGTTGATATCGCTTGGCGACCGCCGCGTTTCGGAGTTCATACTCGAAGTGGACAGGACGGGCAACTGGCGACAGGCCATGCGGAAATATTCCGGCTATGCGCTCAGGCGGCGCTCGCTTGACGAGGCTCTGCCGTGGGACGTGGTTGACATAGGTCTTACGACCGAGTTCATGAAAAAAGAGTATCAACGCGCGATGGCCGAACGCATAACCAAACCGTGCCCGGCCATTGATGTCTGCATAAGATGTGGCGTGTGCGATCCGCGAAATGTCCCTGAAAACGCGCTCGTGCAGTTGTCCTGGATGAAACCCGATGTCACATCTTCTCCGGCAATTCAAACTGCATCGGCCGGAGATTGAAAAACTATATTTAAACTCTACTTGCCCTGCTTCACAGTGATGACGGCAATCGGATCGTCGGAGATAACGGCATCGGTGTTGCCGTCATCGTAATCGGCAAATACCTGATACGAGCCGGGCGTGAACAGATCCGGCTCGATCAAATACTCTTCCTGATTCAAAACGCAATTACTTTGAGCGGGCTGCGAACTATATTCGCTTACCGTGATTCCATCTTCTGTTCGAACGAAGCGGAACCGCACCCGCCGGGAAGGACGTACCCCGCTTGCGGCCAGTAAAATGTTTTCGCCCTGCCGGACGAAATTCTTGCCGCTCAGGTAAACGACAAAGGCGTGGCTGTACTCGTTGCATCCCCGGTCATTTGCGGTTCTGAGGCTGGAAAAAGTATTGCTGCCCGCCCTGTCCTGTCCGTTTCGCTGTATGCCAATCTGATCCGGCCCGTCGCCTGTAAAGTTCACATCGGAGCACTCAAGGTTGCAGCCGAGCCTGCCCCTGCCCGAAGCAAAGGTGTTGAAGTTGAATATATTATGATGAGTCGTGTTTACGGATGTCCCGGCATATGAGCTTCTTATCTGAAGCCCGAATTCGGCGGTCGGCGCTCCGATGAGCTTGTTGTTTTCGAAGATGCTGTAACGGACTCCGCATACGAGGTCGAGCCCTGACCCGTCCTGCACGCCGTGCGGGCCGCCAAAATCGGTAGCCGTGTTGTCGCGTACGACTATGTTCTCCAGAGGCGGTTCACCGCCCGGCCCGCAGGCTTGAAGCTTGATTGCGCGCCCCTGTGAACAATCCGGGCAACTGACTCCGGCTGCCCCGATTATATGGTTGCCTTTCACGACGGTTCCGCTGCTGTCGCCCGAAAGATCCGTATTCGAAATTATTATGCCAAACGCAACCCGCGTTATTTCGTTGTCCTCGACAATGGTATTGCCCGAATTTATAACGGCCAGACCGGAAGACCCCGCCGAAGTCCCTCCGTTCTCTTTGGCAAACCCAATATCTCTCATGATATTTCCGCTCACAAGCGACCCGGGGGAAAGCACTACGGAGATGCCCCCTGAGTTTGCGCCCCCTGTCGTGTAAGAAACGCCTCCATACTGAGAACCGAATATTCCAAGATTAGTCACATTGCTTCCGGGGCTCTTATTGAGAGTGACGACGTAGCTGCCCATATAGCCGCAGTCTTTTCTCAGATTGCTCAAATCAAGCTCGAAGTTTTTGATTATAGCGCCAGGCGATCTGACCGCCTGGATGACAGGCTGATACAGACCCGGCGACGACCCTTCCTCAAAAGGCCAGTGAGCGCCGCAATCGGATTGCACGACCAGCCGTGTCTTATCGCGGTTCTTGCCTATCAACCTGACTCCGCTCACAACATCATTGCCCGATTTTGAAGTGCGCGGAAATACTATAGGGCTATAGAGCAGAAAAGTTCCTTTCTTGAGCTTTGCGCGTCCCTCGTTTTGCAGGCACTCATTTATCCGAGCCGAATCATCCTGCCCGTTGCCTGCCGGAAACAGCTTGTTACATTTCTGGGCGTGAGCCGACGCAGGAGAGACAGCTACAAAAAGCAAGGCGAGGGCTAGCCAGAGGCAGAGCCGCGAATAGACTCCGGGTCGAGACTTGAAATCGAGTTGTTGCTTCATGAGGGTCTCCCGCTGTCGGTATGTTATATAGTCTCACGCGGTTTTTTTTCAAGGCCGGTATCGGAATTATTCGAGCACTTGAGTATGACTGCTCTCGATGTTAGTATCGCGCCCGACTCGAAGACTCTCGAACCCGGAAGGTTTATCGCGCATGCATCCCGTCCCTGATCCGACTCATTCCGACCCGCCGATTGAAGTAAAAAATGCCCGCACAAGAGATCGCGGGGGCGCTCTCATTCGATGGGCTGCGGTTTTGCTTTCGGGCCTTGCCGTCCTGATGATCCCGGTTCCTTCGGGGATTGCGGTCGAGTCCTGGCGATTGCTTGCCATCTTCGTAGCGACCATCATGGGTTTGATTGCGCAACCGCTGCCGGGCGGGGCGATGGTGCTGCTCGGGGTTTCAACGATAGCCATCACAGGCGTGATGCCCGTGGCCAGGGCGCTCGAAGGTTACGCCGACCCGCTTGTGTGGCTTGTGCTTGCAGCCTTTATGATGTCTCGCGGGATGATAAAGACGGGGCTTGGCAGGCGAATAGCTTTTCTCTTCATCCGCGCCATAGGCCATCGCTCGCTCGGGCTCGCTTATGCGCTTGCTTCGACCGACATGGTTCTGGCCTCGGTAATTCCCTCAAACGGAGCGCGTTGCGGCGGAATAATATTCCCGATAGCCGAGAGCCTCGCCGAGGCTTATGATTCAAGACCCGGCCCCACGGCCGGAAGGCTGGGCGCTTTCCTGATGCCGCTCATCTATCAATGCGATGTCATAGTCTGCGCGATGTTTTTGACCGGGCAGGCGTCAAATGTGTTGATCGCAAAATTCGCAAAAGATGTTACGGGGATCGAGTTAACCTATACGCAATGGGCGCTCGGAGCCATAGTGCCGGGGCTGGTCTCACTGGCTCTGATACCGCTGCTGATCTACAAAATATTTCCGCCGGAAATAAAACGCACGCCCGGCGCGGCCCGCCTCGCTTCGGATGAATTAAAACGCATGGGAGGAATGTCCAGGCCAGAGAAATTGATGTTGATGGTCTTCCTCTTTGTGGCGGGCATGTGGCTTACGACCGCATTTCATGGAATCAACTATGCCGTGATCGCCGTAGCAGGCATCTGCGTGCTGCTTGTGACGGGCGTGCTGGAATGGGAAGACGTAGTATCGGAGCGCGCCGCATGGGATGTTTACATATGGTATGGCGGGCTTGTGCGAATGGCCGAAGCACTCGGAGAGACGGGCATCACAAATCGTTTCGCAGACTCCGCTGCAAGCTTTACCGTTGGCTGGGCGTGGTGGGCGGCTCTCGGCGTACTCGTGCTGATCTATTTTTACGCTCACTACGGTTTCGCAAGCATCACGGCGCATTCGACGGCGATGTATACGCCGTTTTTGATAGTGATAATCGCTGCCGGAGCACCGCCGTTTCTTGCCGTGCTTTCGATGGCTTATCTATCCAATCTCATGGCCTCGCTTACGCATTACGGCACGACGCCCGCTCCCATCTATTTCGGCGCGGGCTACGTCAAACAGCGCACCTGGTGGTGGCTGGGCCTTATCGTATCGGTTCCCAACATACTGATCTGGGTGGCAATCGGCTTCACGTGGTGGAAGCTGCTCGGGCTCTGGTAAAACCAAAAGGTGAAAAGCGGAAGCCAGGATTCGAGGGGATTAATCAAGATTCCTACCGCCATCAGAAAATACCGGCGCTCGTATTCAGACAGGCTCTATATTGTCTAATATTGTCATAAAGGGGGCATTCGGTTAAGATTCATGGTCTGAGTAATCAATTAATTTAACCAACCTGATTGGAGGCCTGAATGAGCAAACCGCATACGAAGATCAGCAGGTT
This sequence comes from Blastocatellia bacterium, assembly GCA_963765495.1. Classification (GTDB taxonomy): domain Bacteria; phylum Acidobacteriota; class Blastocatellia; order UBA7656; family UBA7656; genus CAVXWP01. The sequence goes on along the minus strand of CAVXWP010000007.1, from coordinate 269,521 downwards.
GCCGGTGGAGCCCAAAAAAGTCATTTGGAACCCGTCGCCCGACCGCCTGCGAGAACTTACCAAAGAGATGCCCAATACCCGCATCACCGTCTACAACAATACAAACACCCAGACAAGAGTTGATGCCAGATCCAAGCTTTCAACTTATGTCGCAACCGACACGCCCGAACTCTTCGATTCGCAGACCATAACACTTGAAGAATACAGACGAGTCTCAAAGATTCAAGACGATTACATCCGTACCACGGAGATGATAGTAGTTGACGGCTACATCGGTAATGATCCCGATTTCCGCGTACCTGCCCGTCTCATAATTGAGCGGTCGAATGCCAATATCGGCGCGATGCAGCAACACCTGTACTATCCGGTGAGCGACGAAGAACTCGGCAGTTTTGAGCCGAAACTCACGGTAATATACACTCCGAATCTGAAGATGGATGGCTATCCTGCGGATCGTCTGATCGCGGTTGATCTCTCAAGCGGCATAACGCGGGTATTCAACAGCGACTACTTCGGCGAGTCGAAAAAGGGCGGGCTCAGGATGTGGAATCAGATGGTCTATGACCGTGGCGGACTGGCGCTGCACGCCGGATGCAAGGTCATACCCGTCGAAGGCCGCAACCGCGTGGGGTTGATCATAGGGCTTTCCGGCACGGGCAAGACTACGACCACCTTTACCAAGCAGAACAACTCTTCTCCGGTTCAGGATGATTTTCTGGCGCTGATGCCCGGCGGCAAGGTTTACGCTACGGAAAACGGTTGCTTCGCAAAGACATTCGGGCTGAACGAAAGAGACGAGCCCACGATCTACAAGGCGGTTACAAGCGAACACGCCTATCTGGAAAACGTATCGCAGATGGAGGGGGGCGAGCTTGATTTCTACGATACCAGCTACACGCAAAACGGGCGGGCCGTTGTTCGCATGCAGGACATAGCCGGAGCCCTGGATGCGCGTGAGATCGACCGCGCCGACTTCCTTTTGATCCTCAACCGCAATGACAACATCATCCCGGGGGTGGCCCGCCTGAACAAAGAGCAGGCATCGGCTTACTTCATGCTGGGCGAGACGCGAGGCACTTCGGCAGGCGGGGCGGCTGAGGCGGGCAAGTTTTTGCGCGTGCCCGGCACAAACCCTTTCTTCCCGCTCAAACACGCCAATCAGGGCAATCGTTTTCTTGAGCTTATGGAGTCTTCGCCGATAGATGTCTATCTGATGAACACGGGCCGGGTCGGAGGCCGCGATGAAGACGAGCGCTCGAAAAAGGTGCGAATACATCACTCATCGGCGATAGTAAAGGGGATCGCCGAAGGTACGATTGAGTGGGAAACAGACCCGGATTTCGGTTACGAAGTAGCGCGGCATATCCCCGGCATCGAAGGCGAGGATGAAGATATTCTCCAGCCGCGCAAGCTCTACGACCATCAGGGCCGTCTCGAAGAATACAATCAGATGGTCGAGCGACTAAAGAACGAGCGGCGCGAGTACATGCAGAAATGGGAAGGATTGAATCCTGAAATCGCGCGGGCGATTGAGTAGCAAAAGTTTCAATTCTGTTGAACCAATGTTATTGGGAAACATTGGAAGGGGCGAGACAATCTCGCCCCTATTTGTTTTTGCGGCTTGCCCCCTCTCTGAGATTTGAGATTTCATACCAATTCCCGCATAAGTGTAGGGGCGATTGGCGCATGATGTGCTTCGCACGGCGCGGGCTTGTCCCTGCCCGAATCCGTCGTAAGCGCGATGGCAGTCATCGCCCGCCGTGTGCGAGGCACATCTCAGGCCATCTCGGGCAATCCGGGCAGCCACAATAAATGTACTCATTCGGGCTGCCCCAATATTTACCGCATATGCGACTGGAAATTGGTCTAAGGTCGCAAACATTGTCCGGGTAATGGGAATCAACCCGTTTTGTCCCACAAATCTATCTCCTGGCCGATGTCTCTTGCGCGAGCGAGATTATAAACACTGAGGGCGGTCGAGATGTCTTCAAGCGCGATGCCGTTAGATTTAAACAGCGTGATGTCGGTATCGTCTCGGCGGCCCGCGATCTGTCCGGCAATGATGCGGCCCAGTTCCACCACCGATTCCCAGCTTATTACTCCGCGCTCGATTGCGGGCATCAGGTCTCCGGCTTCCATTCGAGACTGCTCCACGGAATCAACGGCTACAAGTGATGCGCGCCGGATTGTTTCGACATCTATTTCGGCTTTGGCCAGAAAATTCGATCCCGTAGCGTTGACGTGCGCGCCCGGCTCCAGCCATTCGCCTTTGAACACAGGCGTGCGGGCGGTCGTCATCGTGATTATGATCGAAGAGTCGCGGACGGTCTCTTCGGGGGTCTCGGCTGCCACGACTTCAACACCAAGCAAAGATGACATGCGGCGGGCGAATGCTTCGCGATGTTCCGCCGTGCGGCTGTAAGCCTTTATCCGCTCGATCTGCCGCACGGTGCAGACGGCCATCAACTGGCTTTCGGCCTGCCAGCCCGTGCCGAATATGCCTACCCGTCGAGCGTCGGCGCGGGCCATATACTTTGTAGCCACGCCCGTAGCCGCGCCCGTCCGCATCTGGCCGAGTCTGTCGGCCTCGATTATGGCGAGCAGGTCGCCGGTTTCCGCCTCGTAAAGCATTACAAGGAATCGCGCTCCCTTGCGCGAAGCCGTATACGCCTTGAGCCCGCAGACGCCAAGCCGCTTATCGCCCGCCGACATCACGTGCAATTGCGAAGCAGGCATTGCCACGCGAGAGCGAGGCCGATTCTGAGCCTCGCCCTCGGCCTGATCGCGCAAGACCTCTTCGACCGCAGCGATAGCCGTCTCGATGTCGAGCAGCTCGGTTACATCTTCTTCTTTCAGTAATAAAGCCATAATCTTTAAGGGATGAGGGATGAGGGATGAAAAGGACTCTCAGGGAATATCTCGATAACCGATGAATCACTTTTCATCGAGTAGTTATTTTAAACTCCTTTTCATCCCTCATCCCTCATCCTTCATCCCTCCTACTTCGCCCAGTAGCCGGAACGCGAGCGAACGGCTGCGTCTTTGCGGTGAACCTCTACGCGAAGCGTGCGCCATCGACCGTCGGCTTTATCGTTAGTCGGGTAGTAGCCGATGAAATATTGCGAGCGCAGGTCATCGGCTACCTGTTTATAAACACTCGACAGATCAGTGAGCGCGCTGACCTGATAAACGCGCCCGCCCGTACGGTCGGCCAACTCTTTTATTTCGTCTTTGGCCATTTCGTAGAGTTTGGCGGCAATCTCGCGGCGCAATTCCGGCTGGATCATCTTGCGCGGTTTGTGACGCTCAATCGAATCGGGGTCATAAGTGTCGAAGTAACGATCCAACTGGCTCTGAGAAAAGTTGATGTAGCCCGGATCGTCGGCAGGTTTCAGGAGGCCGTCCAGCATGGCCGCCTGCGTGTTGAGTTCGAGAAAATAGACCGACGCTTCCGACTCTTCGGCAATCCGCGCCGCCGCCGCGTATTTGTACTTGCTCGTGGAATCGACGCCGTCCGACATGCAGATTATCGCCTTGCGCCCTTCGGTCTGCTTGAGCGGGCTTTCGTCTACGGCCAGATACATCGCGTCATAAAAGGATGTGCCTGTGTTTGCATTAAACCTGTGATCGTCATCCCCCTCGGGCGTGCCTATGCGGGCGATGGCCGACTCTACCTGCTGACGGCTGTCTGTGAAATCGGCGATCATCTCGATCTCGCGGCTGAAGACTATCACGCCAACGCGATCATCCTTGCGCAACTGGCCGAGAAAGCTTTTTGCCGCGTGTTTGATCAATTCGATGTCGGCGGAAGTAGAGCCTGAAATATCGAGCAAAAGCATTATCGAGAAAGGCTCTTCGGTAGGCGCGAAATGAGATATTTCCTGCTTCACGCCGTTTTCATAGATGTCGAAGTCTTCGGCTTTAAGCGATTTGATTGCGCCGCCTTTTGAGTCTACAACAGCAGCCATGACCGTGACCAGATCGGCCTTGAGCCGTATAGGTTCATCCTGATTATCGGATTGAGGCACCTGCGCCGAGACCGCGCCGGCCATCGCAAACAGGATCAGCGCGAGCGATAAAATCGAGTTCTTAACCTTGCACATCTTAATTCCCGAATTCTTCTTTATTACATAATCCTATCCCGGTTATGACCTGCTTGCCAACCTGAGAGAGATACGGAAGAGAGATCAGCATCATTTAATTCCAAGAAGAATCTCTGCGCGCTTTGCGTCTTTGCGACCCGGCCAGAACCTGTCGCTCGCAAAGACGCAAAGCGCGCAAAGATTCACAAAGCTGCTCCCTCTTTGAGAAGCGAATAGCCCTCATCTTTCCCCGCATCGCAGCGTCTTTTTTTAGACACTCTTTCGATGAATATGGTATCTTTTTTATTCATTAAAGCTTTTCTCTGCACGCGAGATGCGTCTCACCTGCAAGCGACTAGCAAGGCAATTCACACCGGCTTGTGCTCGTGCGACCCACAGGCTTTCTAAACGTAAAGATTCAGTATCAGGAGAAAGTAATGGCAAAAGTCCAAGAAGGAGACACAATATCAATACACTACACCGGCACTCTGGACGACGGGACGATGTTTGACAGTTCGGAAGGAAATCAGCCGCTCAAATTTACGGTCGGTTCAGGCGATGTCATACCCGGATTTGACGACGGCGTGCGAGGTATGGAAGTCAATGAAACCCGCGACATCACGCTGGTGCCGGATCAAGCCTACGGCGAATATCACGAAGAGCTTGTCAAGGTGGTTCCGCGCGCGGCCTTTCCGCCCGATGTGACGCCGGCCATCGGCCTCGGCTTCGAGCTTGAACTGCCGTCGGGCCAGAGCATGCCGGTCAGGATAATCGATGTCGAAGGCGACGATGTCACGCTCGACGCAAACCATTTGCTTGCGGGCGAGACGCTCCACTTCAAGGTGCGGCTCGTGAGCATCGATGAAACCAAATCGCTAATAATCTCTTAGTCGCTCGCGCAAGATCAGAGGGGCAGGGTTTGAAGCTTATGATAACCGGCTTCCCTGCCCCTTCGACTTTTCACGCATCCGCAAACGAACCGCGCGGGCTTCCTGAGCTTAGGAGTAGAGCAGATTGTCACAGCCGATAAGAATCGGAATAGATACCGGAGGAACATTCACCGATTTCGTCGTTTCTCAAGGTTCACGCCTTACCACCTTCAAGCTGTCTTCGACTCCCGCCAATCCTGCCGACTCGATACTTGAGGGCGTCGCGCGCATACTGGCTGACTACGGGGTTGCGCCTTCTGAAATCGTCCACGGGACTACTGTAGCCACAAACGCGCTGCTTGAACGCAAGGGCGCTCGCGCGGCGCTCATCACCACCGAAGGCTTCGAAGACGTGCTTGAGATAGGCCGTCAGGCGCGGCCCGAACTCTATAACCTGATGGTTACGCGACCTGCGCCGCTTATCCCGCGAGAGCTGAGATTCGGCGCAAACGAACGGACGGGGCCGGACGGTGCTATCATCAAAAGGCTCGACAAGAAAAGTCTCAAACAGATAATCCGCGAAATCAAAACTCAGAAGGTCGAATCCATAGCCGTCTGCCTGCTATTTTCCTTCACCAACCCCGCGCACGAACAGCAGATAGCAGATGCGCTCGCCTCCCTCGATCTTCCTGTCTCTTTGTCTCATAAGATACTGCCCGAATACCGCGAGTACGAGCGCACCTCAACCGTAGTCATCAACGCCTATCTGGTCCCCTTGATGTCGCGTTATCTGCGCTCGCTCAACGAAGGGCTTCTAGTGGGGGCCGGGGGCCGGGGGCCGGGGGCCGGGGATCAGAGGTTAGGGGTAAGCGACCGGAAAACCGCAGCCAATTTCAAGAACACTGAAAGCAGGAAACATAAGAAAACCAAAGAAACAAAAAGCAGTAACCGGCCTCCGACCGGCCCCCCGACCCCCGGCCCCCGACCCCCGGCCCCTAGCCAGGCCCCAGGCCCCAGGCCCCTGAGAGTGATGCAATCAAACGGCGGCTCGGTGTCGGCAGAGACCGCCGCCGCCGAGCCCGTGCGGGCGATACTTTCAGGTCCGGCAGGCGGCGTAGTTGGCGCGTTGCGCGTCTCAACAGGCGCAGGGATACGCGACATCATCACTTTCGATATGGGCGGCACTTCCACGGATGTGGCGCTTTGCCGTGGGGAGGCGCGAACCACGAATGAGGCTCTGGTGGCCGATTTGCCGGTGGCAGTGCCTATAATTGATATTCATACTGTGGGGGCCGGCGGCGGCTCTATCGCCCGCGTGGACGAGGCGGGCGCGCTCCGCGTAGGCCCCGAATCGGCGGGCGCAGAACCCGGACCCGCCTGCTACGGACGTGGGGAACAGGTTACGGTCACAGACGCCAATCTCGTGCTTGGACGCTTCGGCGGTTCGGCTCTGCTTGGCGGTGAGATGCGGCTCGATTTAGAACGCGCTCGTCATTTTCTGTCCGAGCTTGCAGCGGACATGTCTCGCTTCAGCCGCGAGAAGATTACGCCCGAGCGCGCCGCATTGGGGGTTATTCGCGTTGCGAACGCAAACATGGAACGGGCGCTCAGGGTAGTATCGGTCGAACGAGGGCAGGACCCGAGATTATTTACCCTTGTGAGTTTTGGCGGCGCGGGCGGGCTGCATGTCTCGGCGCTCGCCGAAGCGCTAAGGATTCCCCGCGTGCTTGTGCCGCGCTCTCCCGGCACACTTTCGGCTCTCGGCGTGCTGCTTGGCGATGTCGTGAAAGATTACTCTCGCACGGTCATGATGAATAGCGCGGATCACAACTTCCCGGCCATCGAGCGGGTATTTGCCGCGCTCGAACGCGAGGCCGAAAGCGATCTGGCACGCGAGGGGTTCAAAGGCAATCAGGTCAGACTTCAGCGATTGGCGGCCATGCGATACGTAGGTCAATCCTTCGAGATAGAAGTCCCATGGAATCACAGGTTCGAGTCTGCCTTTCACAAGGCTCACGCCGAGCGATACGGCTACAGCGACCACACGCGACCGGGCGAAATCGTATCCTTGCGTGTTCGGGCTACCGGCCTCACCGATAAGCCGCGATTCAAGCGTTCGCCTTCGACCGAGCCGCGCAAGATACGGGCGGCCTACAATGCAAAGGTCTATCTGACGGAACGCGCTCAGCCAACGCCCGTTTACCTGCGCGACGATCTTATGTCGGGCGACAGGTTCCGAGGCCCGGCAATCATCGCCGAGTACAGTTCCACAACTCTCATCCCAAAGGGCCGAAGCGTAGAAGTGGACCCCTTCCTGAACCTGATCATTACTTGAGCGCGCTTTTGAGATTTGAGCTTTGAAATTTGAGATTTGAGAGCGGCTGGCCTATCATCGCGTGTATGAAGATTTTAACAGCCGCACAGATGGGAGAGGTTGACCGGCTCACCACCGAGCGATACAACGTGCCGGGCATACTGCTTATGGAGAATGCCGCCGCTCGCACGGTTGAGGCGGTCGAAGAAAAGCTCGACTCGGTCACAGGCAAACGCGCGTTGATCGTCTGCGGACGGGGCAACAACGGAGGCGACGGCGCAGCCATAGCCCGTCAGCTTTATATCAGAGGCGCTTCGGTTGATCTGCTCTTGCTCGGTCGCATAGACGATGCCAAAGGCGATGCGCGAACGAATTTCGAGATTGCCCGCCGCATAGCCTCCGATTCCAATCGCGAGTTTCGCCTGATTGAGATCGAAAACGCCGGGCAGTTCCACGAGGAAGCCCGAAAACAGAAATACGATATTTTCTTTGACGCGGTGCTGGGCACAGGGCTTTCGCGCCCCGCAGCCGGTCTTTATGAAGAGGCTATAAACTTCCTGAACGATCAGAGCGACCAAGGCTTTATAGTCGCGGTCGATATTCCTTCGGGGATAGACTCGGACTCGGCCGAATTGCCGGGCCCCGCCGTCATCGCGCACCTGACCGTGACCTTTACAGCGCCCAAGATCGCAAGCGTTCTCCCTCCCGCCTCCCTCTACGGCGGAGAGTTGATCGTCGGACGCATAGGCTCGCCCGATGGTTTAATCAACTCATCGGGCTCGCGCCTTTCACTTGTCGAGCAGGAGATGGTTGAAGAATGGCTTGCCCTATCGCGCCGGAGCCCGCAGGCCAACAAAGGCGATGCGGGCAAGGTGCTTGTAGTGGCGGGATCGCAGGGCAAGACCGGAGCCGCCTGCCTAGTCGGAGAATCGGCCCTTCGCGCGGGCGCGGGCCTTGTGACCGTAGCCACGCCGGAAGGTTCTCAGAAAGTTGTGGCCGCTCGGATTCTGACCGAGTGCATGACCGAGCCTCTGGCAGAAACCGATTCCGGCACTGTTTCCCGCGAAGCGATTGACCGTGCGCTTGAGCTTGCCTCGACGCGAGACGTTTTGGCTCTCGGCCCCGGTCTCGGCTCATCCGAAGAGTCTACGCGAACATTCGTCCACGCCCTCGTGATGCGGAGGACGTGCCCCGCAGTCATTGATGCCGACGGGTTGAACTCGCTCGTTCCGTGGGCGGAAAACCTTCGCGGAAGCCGGGAACTCCCTTTGATCCTCACCCCGCATCCGGGAGAGATGGCCCGGCTCACCGGCAAAGAGATTTCCGAGGTCATAAAAGACCGTGTTGAGATAGCCCGCGATTTCGCAACCGCGCACAGCGTGATAGTCGTTCTCAAGGGCAGTCGCACGCTCATCGCATCGCCCGACGGAGAGGTCTTTGTCAACCCGACCGGCAATTCCGGCATGGCAACGGGTGGGACGGGAGACGTGCTGACAGGCATCATCGCAAGCCTTGTGGCGCAGAGGAAAGATGACCCTCTGGCGGCCACGATAGCGGCCGTTTATCTGCACGGGCTTGCAGGCGACCTTGCGGCCTCGCGCGCAGGTATTCGCGCTATGATCGCCTCGGATATATCGGCGCATATCGGGGATGCGTTTATGGAAACAGGCGGCGATCAGGAGAGACTTTAGGAGTGATGCGTGACGCGCGATGCGTGACTCAAAGGGAGCCTGTTGATTAAAGGCATATTGCAGATCAAGTAAATCACGTATCACGCATCACGCATCATTGAGCGTATATGAAGATCACCGGAGAGTTCATCACGCGCTCGGCTGATGAGACATTCGAGCTTGGCCGCCGTATTGGAGAGCAACTCGACCGGCGGGCGATTTTTTTATTGAGCGGGGACCTTGGCGCGGGCAAGACCGTGTTTGCCAAGGGGGTGGCTGCCGGTCTCGGCCTCGACCCGGCAGACGTAACAAGCCCTTCGTTCACGCTTGTTAATGTTTATGAAGCGCGGCTGCCGCTTTATCACGTTGACCTTTACAGATTGGAATCGGGCGCGTCGAGAGAACTCGGCCTCGACGAAATTTTTGAAAACGAGCACGCCATTACATTAATCGAGTGGGCCGAAAGATTGCCCTCCCCGCCCGCCGATGCCGCCTCGGTAAACATAGAATATCTCTCCGATTCTGAAAGAAAAATCAGCATTCGCGAACTCGCCTGAACAGACTCACCTGGACGCAAAAAATATTTCTGGCATTTGGATAGCCTTTGTGATAGGCTGGGCGAGGCTCATCGGCTTCCTTAGCCGAAATCACTTCAGATTGCTTTTAGTACAGTGAATCCATTTCAAGCAGAACGTGACCATAAGTGTCTGCAAACAAGGGGGTATGGGTTATGGCAAACGGGCAGAATGAGAGAGTTTTAGACAATGAAAATCCCTCAGCCCCGAGCGGGAGCAGTCGGGGGAAAAACCTGGCTGAATTAGAGACACTCATAGAGGCTCAGGTTGAGCAAACAGAGGCTCTATATGCCATCCTGCAAATGCAGGTGGAATCCCTCAACCGCATGGCCGACACATATCGAAAGGAATTGGATGCCTGTAAGACGGCCGATTCTTTGAACAGATTTGTGGAAACCTGTCGGCAGGAGGTTGCCAACTATCGGAGAGAATTTGAAGCCTGGAAAAAGGACTCGCTGGTCTTTCAAGAAGAGATGGCAAAGCTAAAGGAATTAAGACAGCAATACAAATTCAAGAAAGAGCTTTTGAGCCGATATAAAGGCGATGCGCTCAATGATGCGTGATGCGTGACTATCAGGCAGGGCGCGTGTTAAAACAACTTTGCAAGTCTGCCAAATCACGCATCATTGAGCGCATCAGAATGGATATGACAGGTAGTGCTCCTAGAAATTGAACGTCCTAGACATTCCCACCGTCAGACGATACACTTAAGGCACTCTTAAAGTGACGCTGAGTGTCCGAGTTTTACCTCTGAATTATGAGAAAACTTCGGAGGCTAACCGCGACATGTTTATATTGAAGTTTCGGCGTGATGTATAAAAGCTCCTGACCGGGAGCCCGAAACCTGTCGGGAATCGCTCGGCATAACTTGTTTCGAAATCCAGGCGTGTCGAGCTATACATAGCGGATTGTTTTTGTGCCCTCCCCCCGCAAATCGAACATGCTGCGGCCAGTTGTTTTTCCTGAGCTAATTGAATTATAGTTTGGAAACTTGTAGACGCATTAATCAAACAGTTCTTTTCAACCATCTATCAGGATTCTAACGTCCGTCTTTTATGTGGACATAATAAGTCTGGGAAAGGGTACCAATTGAGCAAAGAGGAAGCGACTGATGAACATCCATCAAATCTGGTAGTAGTCGGATCGTCGGCTGGCGGCATTGAGGCGCTTTCTATCCTGGTCAGCACGTTGCCCAAAGAGTTTCCCGCGCCTATCGTGCTGGCTCAACACCTTGACCCCAGCCGCCCAAGCAATCTCGGCCCCATCCTCGAACGGCGCTCGACGCTTCCCATCGTGATCGTAAGCGACGAGACCCCGCTTGAGCCGGGCAAGGTTTACGTAGTGCCCTCAAACCGGCACGTGTCTATACACGACGGCACCGTGAAGTTTGAAAGCGATCACGCCGACCGCCCGAGGCCCTCGGTGGATTTGCTGCTGTCGAGCGCGGCTGAATCTTACGGCGAACGATTGATAGCCGTGATACTTACCGGAACCGGGTCTGACGGGGCGGCAGGCGCGGTCGAGGTAAAAAGCGCGGGCGGTACGGTCATTATCCAGAACCCGGCGACTGCCCGCTATCCGGCCATGCCGCTGGCCCTGCCTCCCACGGCCGTCGATCAGGTGGCCGATATTGAACAGATAGGTGGCTTGCTCCAGGACTTTGTGAAGGGTGTAAAGCTATCGGAAGAGGTTGAAGAATCTCAGGTCGCCTTGCGCGAAATACTTAAGGCCGTCTCACTGCACACCCATATTGACTTCACCCCTTATAAGCACTCTACTATTTACCGGCGCATATCCCGCCGCATGACCGTCATTCACTGTCGCGCTCTGGAAGAGTATGCCGAGTATCTGAATATTCACCCGGAAGAGATTGCCGAACTCGTCATGGCGTTGTTGATTAAAGTCACCGAATTTTTCCGCGACCCGGAAGCCTTCGCCTATCTCAAAAAGGATGTGCTGCCCGCTCTGATTGAAGAGGGCCGCAGACGCGGGCGCGTCCTGCGGTTGTGGTCGGCCGGATGCGCCACGGGCGAAGAGCCTTATTCGCTGGCCTTCCTGCTGGCCGATTTGCTCGGCAACGAGTTGCCCGAATGGAGCATAAAGATATTTGCCACCGACCTTGATGAAGAGGCCATTAGCTTTGCCCGCAGGGGGTTGTACCCGGAAAACATTCTGCGTAATCTGCCGGATGATTATCGCGCGCGTTTCTTCACACCCGCAGATCACGGCTTTCACATCTCGAAAGCGATTCGACAGATAGTGATATTCGGCCAGCAGGATTTGAGCCGGGGCACACCTTTCCCTCGAATCGATCTGGTTGTATGCCGCAACCTGCTGATCTATTTCAAACCCGAACTTCAACAAAACGTGATGGATTTATTCGCCTACTCGCTGTATCAGGTAAATGGTTATATCTTTCTGGGCAAGGCCGAAACCGCTCGCCCGTCGAAATCCAACTATGAAATAGTCAACAAGAAGTGGAAAATCTATCGCTGCACAAACGGGCCGCTGCCGGGCAGGATAAATCATGACAATGAAGTTTTTGTGCCCGGAAATTCCAGCAAACGGCGCAACCCGAGTCAATCAAGACCTACGGCCGAAAGACCTGCATTGAATCAGGACTCGCTCTCTTCCGATATCGCATACCTTCAACTGCGGCGATTCAATGAGCTTGTGCTGCGCTATCTGCCCATAGGCACGGCCATAATAGATGCGGAGTATCGTCTGCTTACGGCAAACGGAACGGCGCGGCGGTTGCTCGGAATCCGCGAAGCGGCAGTCGATCAGGATTTCCTCCACGCGATTCACGGGTTGCCCTACGGCGTATTGCGCTCGGCCATAGACAGGGTCTTTCACGAGCGCACGACCATACTGCTGCCCGACATCGAGTTGCGCGATCAAATCGGCAGCGAAGGGCGCTACGTCTCTGTTTCCATAGCCATAATGCAAATGGAATCAGGGACGGCCGACATGGCTCTGGTTACGGCTATTGACTCTACTGAAACGGTTCAGACTCGCAGGCGATTGGAGGCGATGCAGGCCGAGCAGCATCAACTGGTCGAAGAGCTTACGGCCAACAACAGGCGTCTGAACGAAATGAACAAAGAGCTTCAGGACGCAAACGAGGCATTGCAGGCCGCAAACGAAGAGTTGATGCTGACCCAGGAAGAGTTACAGGCCACAAACGAAGAGTTCGAGGCCACAAACGAAGAGCTACAGGCTACAAACGAGGAACTTGAGACCAGCAACGAAGAACTGCAAGCCACAAACGAAGAGCTTGAGACTACAAATGAAGAGCTGAACGCCCGCTCGGGTGAGTTGCAGGAGACATCCCGCCATCTTGCCGACGAACGAGTGCGACTTATCGAGATGATCGAGCTGGCTCCTTTCTATATTCTCATCCTCAGAGGGTCGACGCTTGTGATAGAAGCCTTCAACCATCTGTTTCAATCGCTGCTTGGCGGTCAGGAGGTGCTGGGCCACCCGCTCGATGATGCCGCACAGGGATCGGATATAATCAGGCTTGCTGACCTCGCGCGCGAGGCTTACCGTCAGGACGAAATAATGACTGCGCCCAGATTATTGACTCATCTGTACGAACAGGAAAAAGCGCAGGAAGTCTATTTCGATTACACGGTCGTTCCCATCCACGATAACACGGGCAAGGTTGACGGCGTTGTGATCTATGCCGAAGACGTGACCCGGCAAATGGCCTCTGAAGCCCTGAAACGGCGCGAAAAGCTCAAACTGATGGTTGAAAACGCGCATCAGGTAGCCATTGCGATCTACGACGCCGAGACAAAGGAATTGCTTCAGGCAAGCCCCCGCTATCTGGAAATAATCGAGCGCGCCTGCGGTTTGGAACGCGACCGGATCACAGGCCGCCTGTGGCATGAAACGGCTTTTATAGCCCCTGAGGGGGAGGCCGATAAGCTCTTCGAGTCTGTCAAAAAAACTCGCGAACCGCTCCGCCTGCGTGAAATTCATATCAATCTTACGACCGAAGATAGAGAGATCATACTCGATTCCAGCCTTGCCCCTATCCCTTTCACCGATGGGAAGGAAGAGGGCGAGGTGCGCTTTATAGTGGTAACGGCGGTCGAAGTGACCGAGCACATAAGAGCGCGCCAGGAGCTTGAACGCCTGGACCGCCTCAAAGACGATTTTATCTCTATGGCGAGCCACGAATTGCGCACACCGCTTGTGCCGCTATCGGGCTACACCGACATACTTGCCGCCATAGCCGAAGAGAAGGAAAAGCAGGAAGACCCGGTATGGGATAAGCGCATAGGCGGTTATGTCGGAAAGCTCAGAAAGCAAATCAATCATATCAATCGCATGGTGGAAGACCTCTTCGATGTTTCGAGGCTTGAGACCGGCAAGCTCTCGCTCGAACGAAAGCGCGTGGATGTGGTAAAGCTATTGGAACAAGCCCTGGAGGAATGTGAGATTTTAAGCCCCGGCAGAAAAATAGACTTTGAGATAAAGGAAAAAGACAAACCGTTGATCGTCTTAGGCGACGAACAACGCATACTTCAAGTTGTGATGAATCTCTGTGAAAACGCATTCAAATATGCCTATGACGATAAGCCGGTGGAAATAAGGGCGAAGCGCGTGCGCGAAACCGGAGAAAGCGAAACGCCTGTCGAACGGGTTCGGATCGAAGTGCAGGATTACGGAAGGGGAATAGCCGAAAAGGAATTAGATTCGATCTTCAACAGATTTTATCAAGCGCCCGGACGCCATCGAACATCGAGGGGAGGAATCGGGATGGGTCTGTACATTTCCAGAGCAATAGTCGAACAGCACGGGGGCAGGCTCACGGCGCGTTCGGCCCTGGGTAAAGGAAGCACATTCACCATCCTGTTGCCTCTGGCCAAAGGCGAGGCATAGAGCGAGAGCTTCTTATGGATTTAATATGATTACGGGAGCAGAAAGACAAGCCGCAACAGGCAGGATATTAATTGTCGAAGACGACACCGATTCGGCTGAGATGCTAAAGCTCGTTCTGGAATCGGCGGGCCACGAAGTGATTTGGAGCGCGACCGGCGGCGCGGCGTTTGAAGCCTTATCCGCGTCCACCTCAAATGGAAGCGATAAGCGACTTGATATAGTGCTGCTCGATTTAACGCTGCCCGACATGGACGGCGTTGAGATGATAAAAAATCTGCTGAAATCGGGAACCAGTGTGCCGCCCGTCATCGTGACATCGGCCATCTCGAATCATCTGGCCGAGAAAGCGGCTCGCTCCATCGGCGCGGCGGCCGTGCTTGTAAAACCTTTCTCTATCAGCAATCTTCTCGACACAATCAACGGGATTTTAGATTTTGGATTTTAGATTTTGGATTTTAGATTTTGGATTGCAGATTTAGCGGAAATATCGTTTGACCGTACAATCCAATCTCCGAACATAAAATCCAAAATCCAAAATCCAAAATCTAAAATCCAAAATCGCTAGACCGTCATCACTTCTTTTTCTTTGTGTTCCGACAGTTCGTTAATTCTGGAGATATGCTGATCGGTCAGTTTTTGGACCTCGTCAAGACCGTCTCGTTCGTTGTCTTCCGAGATAGATTTTTCCTTGAGCAGTTTCTTCAGGTGTTCGTTTGAATCGCGCCGGATATTGCGCACCGCCGTGCGATGCTCTTCCGCTATTTCGTGCACTACCTTTACCATTTGCCTGCGGCGGTCTTCGGTGAGCGGCGGGACCGGGACGCGAATTAGTTTACCGTCATTTGAGGGATTGAACCCCAGGTCGGATGCGCGTATTCCCTTCTCGATGGTGTTGATCTGTGTAGGATCGAACGGCTGCACCGTAAGCATTGTCGGCTCAGGCGCGTGAATAGTTGCGATCTGATTGAGCGGCATCTGCGTGCCGTAATATTCGACCGTCACGCCATCAAGCAGACCCACGCTGGCGCGGCCCGTCCGCACGGTAGCAAATTTCCGGCGGCTGTCTTCAACCACGCTGTCCATACGAGTGTCGGTTTCTTTAAGTATATCTTTGATTTCCATTCAGGTTCCTCCGCCCTCCTGATTTTAGATTTTCATGGCGCATTATGCGCTGCGCGCGGCGCGAGTTTGGATTTTAGATTAAATACTTGACGAACCCTCCGTCAATCCAAAATCCAAAGGTTAAAATCAGGAGGATTGCGACGGTCGGCCTATTGCCTCTTCGGGCGTGGGCGACGGCTTATCCCAAACCACGGTCCCGACCTTTTCGCCTCGGACTACGCGGGATATGTTGCCGTGCTTGTGCAGATTGAAGACGTGTATAGGCACGCCGCGCTCGCGACAAAGGCTGATGGCCGATGTGTCCATCACCTTCAGATCGCGCTGAATCACATCCAGATAGGTCAGGCTGTCAAACATAACGGCAGTTGTATCCATCTTGGGATCGGCCGTGTATATGCCTTCTACCTTCGTAGCTTTCAGTATCGCATCGGCCTTTATCTCAAGGGCTCGAAGCGCCGCTGCCGAATCCGTGGTAAAGAAAGGGTTGCCTGTTCCGGCGGCAAAGATTACCACGCGCCCCTTTTCCAGATGGCGTATGGCGCGGCGGCGAATAAAGGGCTCGGCCACTTCGCGCATGTCTATGGCCGACATCACGCGGGTAAAGACGTTCTCTTTTTCGAGCGCGTCTTGCAACGCCACTCCGTTCATCGCCGTGGCAAGCATGCCCATAAAATCGGCCGAGGCGCGGTCCATGCCTTTCGCAGAAAGCGCCATGCCTCGAAAGATGTTTCCTCCGCCGACGACTATGGCCACTTCTACGCCCAGATCATGAACTTCCTTGATCTCGTGAGCTATTCGATTGAGCGTGTCAGGGTCTATCCCGAAGGACTGGTCGCCCATCAACGCCTCGCCCGATAACTTCAGGAGTATTCGCTTATAGACAGGTTTAGAATTTGCAGACATCTTGTTATTTCGCACACTAAAAAGCCTCTCTTGCGAGAGGCTTTTTGACATTTAATTTCCGCCGAGCAGTTCTTGAACCTCGGCCCCGAGGTCCGATGATCGTTTCTCGATCCCCTCGCCCATCTTAAAACGGGTGAAGCGGCGGACTCTTATGTTTTCGCCGGTCTTCGATACCATCTGGCGCACGAGGTCTCCAACCGTGATGTTCTGGTCCTTAACATAAGCCTGCTCCATCAGACAGGATTCCTGATAGAATTTCGAGACCCTGCCTTCGACAATCTTTTCAAGCACCTGTTCGGGCTTGTTGGCGTTCTTCGGATCGGAGCGAGCCTGTTCCAAAGCGATCTCGCGCTCCTTTTCAAGCAGTTCGGCAGGCACCTCTTCCTTGGCGGCAAAGCGCGGTTCAGCCGCCGTTATGTGCATCGCCAGGTCGTGGACGAAAGAGCGGAACTCTTCGCTGCGGGCTACGAAATCGGTTTCGCAGTTGACCTCTACGAGCACGCCTATCTTTCCGCCCGCGTGAATATATGAATCGACCAGACCTTCGGCGGCCACGCGGCCCGCCTTCTTGGTTGCCGTCGCAAGCCCGCGCTTGCGCAAAATCTCAATAGCCTTCTCTTCTTCGCCGCCGGCTTCCGTGAGCGCAGACTTGCACTCCATCATTCCCGCGCCGGTCTTCTCTCTGAGCGCCTTTATCGTCGCTGGTGTAACTGGGTTTGCCATCGGTACTTAATTCTCCCTTATCTGAGGGATTTCGGGAGGGATGAGGGATGAAAAGAGTCTAAGGGAAAATTCCGATTAATTGGGTTTGACCAATTACCGGAGTCTTCCCCTACAATCCTTTTCATCCCTCATCCCTCATCCCTCATCCCTTATTCTGTCGCTTCAGCCGCCTCTGCGCTTGCATTGTCGGGGCTGGCTTTATCGGCCGGATGCTCTGCCGGTAGCAGTTGAGGCTCGGTGGTCTCCTGATTAGGCTCTTCACCGAAAGCGCCTGCAACGTGCTCGGCTGCCGGAGCGGTCACGGGCGGCACAGTCTCCTGCTCTGCATCAACGGTTTCGTGGTGTCCGCGATGCCCCGGAGATGACATCTGCATACCGGGTTGCTCGGAGATAGCTTCGGGGCTGATCGAAGCAGCCACCGCACCCGAAGGAGCAGCCCTGCCTCCCTGATCGGATGCGCTCTCAGGAGCCGTCTCCGGCATGGGAGGCGCGCCTGGCGGCACATACGTAGTGCGAGCGGGGCGTCCTCCTCGCCTGTCCCCGCGCGAGCGTCCTCTATCACGCCGATCACCTCGATCACCCCTGTCACCTCGCTCGCCGCGAGGCGCATCAGAAGCCCCCGAAACAGAGGCCATATCTACCGTTTCGGTCTCTTCGGCCCCGTCGGCTGCGCCTTCCTTGAGCATCTGCTGCCCCTCGATGATGGCGTCGGCCATCTTTGACGCAAACAGGCGAACGGCTCGCAAGGCATCGTCATTGCCCGGTACGATATAGTCTATCCCGTCGGGATTACAGTTGGTATCGACTATGGCGACGGTCGGAATGCCGAGTTTATTGGCCTCGTGGACTGCGATCTCTTCTTTATTGGAATCAATGATAAAGATCACATCCGGCAACCGTCGCATATCGCGGATGCCCGCGAGGTTTTTTTCAAGCGCCGCGTGTTCGCGGTCAAGTCCCAGTCGCTCTTTTTTAGTCAGGGCCTCGAACCGTCCATCATTTCGCATGGCTTCTATATCTTTCATGCGCTGGATGGATTTTTGAACCGTCTGAAAGTTAGTCAGCAATCCGCCGAGCCATCGCTGATTTACATAATATTGATTACATCGTTTGGCCTCTTCCTCAACGGCGTCCTGAGCCTGGCGCTTTGTGCCTACGAAAAGGAAGCTCCTGTTATCAAGAGCCTGCTGGGTCACAAATTTGACCGCTTCCTTAAAGAGGCGCTGCGTCTTCTGAAGGTCAATGATGTAGATTCCGTTTCGCTCGCCAAAGATGAACTCTTTCATCTTCGGATTCCACCGCCTGACCTGATGCCCGAAGTGGACACCGGCTTCAAGCAGTTCTTTCATAGTTACGGTAGCCAATCGTTCCTCCTAAAGTTGAATTGGTTTATGTACTCACCGGCCCGCGTCCCAATTGCCCTGCTGGAACAACCAATCGCGAGGACCGGCAATGGATTGAGTGATGGGTAATGTGTGATGCGTGAAAAGGAAAAACTCCGATCACGCATAACGCATTACTCATCACAAAGCAATTATCGTTTCGAGAACTGGAACCGCTTGCGAGCGCCCTTCTGACCATACTTCTTTCGCTCTTTGGCGCGCGGGTCGCGGCTGACAAAACCGGCCTTCTTGAGCCTTGTGCGGAAGTCGGGATTGAGTTCGATAAGAGCGCGCGTCAGCCCGTGACGCACCGCGCCCGCCTGCCCTGCGCTCCCGCCTCCGGCGACGTTTACGAGTATGTCGAATTTGCCTACCGAATCGATCAGGTGAAGCGGCTGGCGTATCACCATTCGATGCGTCTCGTTCGGGAAGTATTCTTCAAGCTTGCGCTTGTTTACCGTGATCTCTCCCGATCCGGGTTTTATATAAACCCGCGCGGTCGCGCTCTTGCGCCGGCCCGTGCCGTAGTTTTGAATAGTCTCTGCCACTATAAACTCTCCTTCAAATCATAGGGCCCGGCCTTGAGCCATCTCAGAGAGGGCTTTGCGGGCCGGGCTGAGAACTTGCCTAAACCAGAGGATCATACGTCAAGCGATTCGGGCTGTTGAGCCTGATGCGGATGATCCGAACCGGCATAGACTTTGAGCTTTTTGCCCATCTTGCGGCCAAGCTTGGTCTTTGGAAGCATGCCCCGGATTGCCGATTCCAGCACCCGCTCCGGGTGGCGCTGCATCTGCTTTTGAGCCGTGATCTCTTTAAGCCCGCCCGGATACCCCGTGTGATGGCGATATACTTTATCCTGCAATTTGTTGCCGGTAAAGACCACCTTTTCGGCGTTTATGATAACAATGTGGTCGCCTACATCCAGAAAAGGCGTATAGGTAGGCTTGGTCTTACCCATCAAGATCATGGCAGCCTGCGTCGCCAGCCGGCCAACGGTCTTGCCACTGGCATCGATGATAAACCATTTCCGGTTCTGCTCAAGGTTCTTGCCGCTTGGCACGAATGTTTGCATGATACGAATCTCCAAATCTAGCGTAAAAAAGACGAACTAGTAGAATACGAAAAAGCGGTTTTTCTTGTCAAGCCAGATATAGCCGATCCCAACTGCCCGCATCCGTCCCGACCCAGGGCCATTTAATTCTCAAGAAGACTGCAACTTTCTTAATGAAACCTCTTAGCAAGCTTTGCGACTTTGAAACTATCTGTGGCTTCGCAAGTCGCAAAAACGCAAAGCTCGCTAAGATTTTCCTGAGAAATTAAATGGCCCTGCGGCCCGACCTATTTCTATTTTCCAGTTCTACATTTTGGAAAGCTGAATGGCCCGGAAACGCGTTTTTCGACGGCTGCTTCTATTCTCACATCGTTTCTCAAAGCCCCTTTCTCGTGTTTTATGATAAAACCTACGAATCTCCATTTTTATGGATGATTTCCATATTTTCGAATATACCTCTATGGCAGGATGAACACAAAACCTCCTTAAATCATTATCAAATAAGGCACTTATAATATCCTGACGCGTATTTTTTTCAGGCATAATAGTTGCAATCCAACATAACGTTATGAATTTTTCAGGTGCTGATTTTTTTAATTGCTAACGCTTGCTCCGACGCACTGATCGATTCAGCCCGATTTCCTTCCGGCTATCGAGTATGCCAGGGAAATTGCTACAGGATCATTGCGGCAGTCTTGGGAAATGAGATTAGCCGCTTCCTTGTAAATGTGGAATAAACCTATGACGGGTTTAATTGATTGCATATCTTTCAGCAGTTCCACGGCGAAGAACTACAAAATTCCTCAATGATCTCACAATCAGAGATGCCCTGGTATGTAGTTAGATGGCATTTGATTAAGCTCCGTTATGAAACTAAGGAGGTCTAAACGATGAGGAAATACTTTTCCGCAGCGCTTGTTGCCTTGCTCATAGCCTCTCTCAATATACCCGTTTTCGCTCAGAGCGCAGGCAATGCGAGTTTGACCGGCACGGTGCTCGACCCGTCAGGCGCGGTTGTACCAGGCGCCAAGGTCACCGCCACCAACACGGGAACGAATATCCCTCACACGACAACGGCCAATGATACCGGAATCTACACATTTCCCACGTTGCCCGTGGGAAATTACACGGTATCAGTGGAAGCCTCCGGCTTTAGCCAGGCCCTGATCGAAAATGTCGTTCTCACGGTTGGCCAGGTCGTCAGGCAAGACATCACGCTTCAAATAGGACAGCCCACAGAAACGGTGACCGTTCAGGCCGGGGGCGAACAACTCGTTCAGCCGACACAGGCGAGCGTCTCTACGCTGTTGAACCGCAAGGTCTGGGAGAGTTACCCGCTCGAAAACCGTGACTCGAACGAGTTCATCAACCTTCTTCCCGGCGTGGTTCCAAACAATGTTGCAGGCAGCACGCGTGGCGCGGCCGTCAACGGAGCGCGCGGAGGCGAAGGAAATTTCCTGGTTGATGGTTATGACAACAACGATCAGGGCCAGGGCGGGCGCGGAGCCACCGTGTCAGGCGGCATCACGTCAATTTCGCCCGAAGCCATCCAGGAATTTCGCATAATCACAAACAACTATTCCGCGCAGTACGGCAAAGCAGGCGGATTCGTCGCCGATACGGTGCTTAAGAGCGGCACAAATGACTTCCACGGCTCGCTGTTTGAGTACAACCGCGTGCAGGCGCTTGCCGCCAACGATTTCTTTTCCAATCGCGACGGCGTCAAAGACGCCCTGGTTCGCAACCAGTTTGGCGGTTCTTTCGGGGGGCCGATACTCAAGGAGAAGACCTTCTTCTTTGGAAGCCTCGAATTCCATCGCCTCCGCCAATCATCCCCAGTCACGACCACAAGCACAACGCAGCAGTTCCTCGATTTCGTCAATAGCGGTCGCTTTGCGGCCTTCCAGGAATCGAACCCGAACGGCCTGTGCGTGGTCA
The DNA here is from genome assembly GCA_963765495.1 of Blastocatellia bacterium. Lineage (GTDB taxonomy): Bacteria > Acidobacteriota > Blastocatellia > UBA7656 > UBA7656 > CAVXWP01. Next base: position 247,996 of record CAVXWP010000007.1, on the reverse strand, counting down.
ACAACGGAGCGCCATGCCCGGGAGCCTTCTCAAGATCGCGCTCGCTCGGGCCGATTTTCCAATCCCTGCTGGCCAGCAATCCGACAAGCTTCCCTCTGGCCACAAACAACTTTACAAATGTCGGGGCGGGCCTGTTCACAGACGGCATAGTCTATCCGGTGCCTGTTTACGGCGATGTAACGGTCCTCAACGCAAGGATATTTAACCAGTACCGCATCAGCACAAAGATCGATCATACGATCTCCGATTACGACCGGCTGAGCGGCACCTTCCTGCTTGAGAATTTGAAAGACACAAACTCGGTTTTCGGTGGAGATGCAACCATAGGACCTCCCATCGAGAACCCGTCTCGCGGGGTCAATATAGGCATCAGCTATACACACACCTTTAGCCCGACCGTTATCAACGAAGCGAAGGTAAGCTATCTTCGCCACAGATCGGACTTCCCGCAGCTTCCCGGACTTGATAATGTCCCGTCCATCGTTACCGGCATTGATCCGCTCGGTGTAGGCTTTGGGCAAAGCAGCGCCCTGCCCCAATTTTTCACCGACAACCAGTTCCAGTATCAGGATCAGCTTTCTTTCCTGATGGGGGCGCACAGTTTCAAAGCGGGCGGCGAATACCGTCGGACCCGCAACGGCTCAGCCTTCGAAGCAACCAAGAATGGTCTCTTCCTGCCTCACGGCGTCGAAGAGCTTCTCACCGATGCATTCTTTGGGGATGAAGCCGATCAGGCGATTTTCGGAGGACCGGTCTTCGGCGGATTCACCCTTGCGCAGGCGGCGGTCAATCCGCTTACAAGCGACCTGCCCGAGTTCTACAGGGGCTATCGCGCAAACGAATTTGGAGTCTTTTTCCAGGACGATTGGAAGGTCAGGCGTAATCTGACCCTTAACCTCGGCTTGCGATGGGAGTATTTCGGGCCGCCTCACAACTTCCGCAAGGGATTAGATTCCAACTTCTTCTTCGGGTCGAGCGCCACTCCGGTTCCGAACCCCGCGGCGAACGTCTTTTTCCCCAGTGACAGCCCGCTGATCGCCGAAGTCGTAAATGGTGCTTTCCAGCAGCGCGATCACGAGATATGGAACAAGGACAAAAACAACTTTGCTCCCAGAGTCGGGTTTGCGTGGGATGTTTTTGAGGACCAGAAACTTGTGGTTCGTGGCGGATACGGCGTATTTTATGATCGTATCTGGAACAACCTGTTCGAAAACATCCGCTTCAACGCGCCGTTTTTCGCCTTCAACACAGTAGGCACTTTCGGCAACGGCTTCCCCGTAGGCCCGCTTATTACGCCGGGGCTGTTTACCGTGCCATTCACAAGCACGAGCCTGTTTAACAACCCGGCCTTCTTCCCCGGTGGACCGCCAGCTCCGTCGCCGCGTCACATTGACGAGAACCTCAAAACTCCGTTCAACCATCAGACCTTCTTTGGCATACAGTGGCAGTTTGCAAAGGACACCGTCCTTGAGACAAACTACATCGGTACGTTCGGGCGTGAGTTGACCGGAGTCGTTGATATCAACACTTACAACGGACGCATAGGCACGGGATCCACAGGCAGAGCCAACGGAAGCACCCGGCGACCAAATATCAACATAGCCGGAGACAATTTCCGTACAAATGCCTTTACGTCAAGCTATCACGGATTGCAGGTCGGCGTCCGCCATCGCGCAGCTTTCGGATTGCAGTTGAACGGCAGTTACACCTACTCGAAGGCGATTGATTCGATCAGCGATGCCTTTAACAGTCGTCTGGGTCTGCGCCCGATGGATAACTTTAACATCGATCTTGACCGGGGTCGGGCCGATTTCGATCTCCGCCATCGGTTTGTAGCCAGTTTCGATTACGAGTTTCCTTTCTTTAAGGACAACCGCTTCCTCGGTGGATGGGTAGCGACCGGCATCGTATCGGTGCAATCGGGAGTGCCCTTCAGCGTCTTCAGCGGAAGTTCCTCGCAAGACTCAAACGGAGACGGCTACTTCACCGACCGCGCCGCCTACATCGGCAGCGGCGACGTGACGAGCGTGATCGACCACAACCAAAGCCCCGCCGATAGCTATTTCGACAGCACGCAATTTGTCGGGATGGTAACCCGCGCCAATCAGATAGGGCCCGCCGCCGCCTGCGGACCGGGCAACGGCGTAATCATCAGCAACACTCAATGGTGGTGCGACGGAACGACAGGCCGAAACATTTTGAGCGGACCCGGATTCAGCAATGTAGATTTCGGTTTACACAAAAAGTTCAAACTGACAGAAAACACCTCGTTGCAATTTCAGGGTAATGCCTTCAATCTGTTCAACCATCCGAATTTCGGATTGCCTATAGGCAATTTGAATGATCCGAGGGTTGGGCGCTCGACCACGACTATCGCACCCGGAGGCGGTCCCGGCTCATCCGGAGCCAGAGTCATACAGCTTGCACTGCGACTCGATTTCTAAGAATCAACGGCAGGCTAAATGAAAAGGGCGGCTGTCGGCCGCCCTTTTTCGTATCAACCCGACAGAAAGCCTGGCCTATTGCTGCGAGCCATTGTGTCGCAATTTATCAGCATTCTTCTGAAGGGCGCGGCTCAACTCAATTACATTTCGCAGATTCTCGCTCGCCTCCGACGGCAGGTCCTTATCGGCTGCCTGAAGGTTGCGGAACATGGGATTGGTGACGAAGGCTTTGACATACTGATTAAGCTGCTCTATTTGTCCCTTCATTTCCTCTATCGAAGGATTGTCGCTCTCCTTAAATTGATCCGTAGACTTCGGCGGTTTTGGCAGATTAAGACTCGTTTTGAGGCGATTGGCTCGCTTATTCACCTCTTTTGCGTTTTCGATTATCTGGTCAAAAGCAAGCGGCGAGGCTTTCGACACATCGAGTATATGGCGATTGCTTTTTTGTAACTCCAGAAAATCCTCAATGGCCTGCTTTGTCGAAGGACTTCTAGGCGCGTTGGTTTCACCGACGGTCTCCTTTGTAACATGGTCCATCCTGAATCCTACGGCATCGCGGCCCGTGTCATCAGCAGGCGTGGAAGACACGCGTGATTGCCCCCTCGCAGTCGTTGCAACCATCAACAGGGCGACAACGCAGACAAAGGAAAAGAAACTCGCTTTCATAATCCTCTCCTTTCTTTAAGTTCTAAAGTGAGCGTGAGCCGTATTATATAACATACCCGGTTGTGAGTAAATCTTCCGCCTTTCTCCTAAATCTTGGATATTATCCAAAAATTTGTATATATAAATTCAATAATTTAGACTGCCTGCCCTGGTAATATTCATTAAACTCAGCAGGTGTAGCACTTAATATATTCAAAAAAAATAGATGCTATTCGGGTCCGTAGATTGCTTCGAAATCGGTTGTTCAAATCCACATCAGGCAAAGCTCGACAGACAGGAATCAGATTCCAGATAGTAAATTTGTGGCCTCATCTCGACCCGTGCTGATCAAAGGCGAATTGTAATGCTCAATCCTGGAATCCACGAGCAACCCGCCTTGAGATGAGAGCGACCGGCTTTCCCACAAAGAAATATAAGAGAACCTAAATTTAGGAGGTCTAAGTATGAGAACCAAGAATCTCGCCAGCTTGATTACAGGCTTCGCACTGCTGCTATCGCTTGTAGCGCCGGGGCTTGCTCAACAAACGCTCGGCAACGTGCGCGGTATTGTTAAGGATTCGACCGGCGCAGTAGTGCCGGGCGCCAGGATATCTATTCTTGAAAAGAGCACCAATAACACACAAAACACACAAAGCTCGGACAGCGGCGACTTCGAATTCAAGAATTTGCCGGTCGGCGAATACAGGATCACCATTGAAGCCGAAAACTTCAAGTCACTGACCCTCGACGATGTGCGCGTACAGTTGAATCAGACAACAAACGTATCGGGCACGCTGACGGCGGGGCTCGTAACAGAATCGGTCACCGTATCGGCAGGCGGGGCCGAACTCGTGGATGCAACCACAACCAACCTGGCCAAAGGATTCGAATCCCGTCAGGTCGTAGACCTGGCTCAAACGGCTACGACCGGACAAACCGGCATCTACAATCTCGCGCTTGTCGCCCCCAACGTCACAAGCAGCGGCGGCGTGGGCGTAGGCACGGGCGGCTCAATCGGCGGACAACGCCCGCGCAATAATAACTTTGTCGTAGACGGCGTGGATAACAACGACAAGTCCGTCACCGGCCCGCAGGTCTATGTCTCGCCCGAGGATGTGGCGGAATTTTCGCTCCTTCAAAATCAGTATTCCGCCGAATTCGCCCGCTCGACAGGCGGACAATTTATCACCGCCACAAAAAGCGGAACCAACCAGTTCCACGGCACAGCCTATGGCTTCTTCCGCAATCGGCACCTCAATGCGCTCGATACGCTCGATCTGGCTGCGGGCATCACTCGCGATACGAGTCCCGACAACCCCAACCCCAACCCGCGTTTTGATTATGGCCGCTTTGGAGGCGATTTCGGCGGGCCGATCATAAAGAACAAACTATTCTTCTTCGGGGCGTTCGAAAGATTTCAGTCGGGGCAGGCCGCAGGAGCCGGAGCCGTTGAGACTCCGACCTCCGCCGGTTTTGCCGCGCTCGATAGAATCCCCGGCCTCTCTTCAACAAACCTTGGTATACTCAAGCAGTTTGTTCCCGTAGCGCCTGCTCAGGACGGGAGCCAGCATATCGTAGTCGGCGGAGTCAATATCCCGATTGGCATCGTCAATATCCCATCGCCAAACTTCTATTACAACAACCATTTCGTAATCAACATTGATTACACCCAGAGCGACAAGACGCAGCACCGTGGCCGCTACATTTACAATGAATTGCGCCAGATTGACAACGCGGCCAGCCTGCCCGATTTCTTCCTTCTGCTGCCAACCGATACGCGCCTCTTCTCTTACACGATGGTGCACAACTTCACGCCGAAATTCATAAACGAATTGCGCTTCGGCTACCGGCGTTCCGTCTCTCTGACCCCGCCGGAGACTTCCAGTTTCCGGGCCTCGACCAGTTCCCCAACATCCAGTTAAACGAGCTTGGCCTCAACATCGGACCCGATCCCAATGCCCCGCAGTTCGGCATCGAGAACAATTATCAACTCGTTGACAATGTCTCGTATCTCTGGGGCAATCATTCGATAAAGGTCGGAGGCGACGGTCGCAAAATAATTTCGCCGCAGTCGTTTGTACAGCGCCAGCGAGGCGATTACGACTACAACTCGACCGAAGATTTCCTGCGCGACATCAGCCCGGAATTCTCAGAACGTTCCATAGGCATATCGCCGTACGAAGGCAATCAAAAGCTCCTGTTCTTCTACGGCCAGGACGACTGGCGCGTGCGACCAAACCTGACGCTCAACCTCGGTCTGAACTACGCCTATCAGCAATTGCCCTTCAGCGCGCGGCAACAAAAGCTGAATGCAATCTCGTCGGTTCCCGACCTGATCGACTTCCGCGCGCCAAAGCCTCAAAAGAAGAACTTCGCTCCGAGGCTTGGCATCGCCTACGCGCCCGATTATGACTCCGGCTGGAAGCACACATTGTTTGGCACAAACGGGGCGAGTTCGATCCGCGCGGGCTTCTCTATGGCCTATGATGTGATATTCGATAACCTCTACATCCTGTCGCTTCCGCCGCAATTCACACAGACCATAGATGTCGATCCGGGCGTACATAATTTCCTCGGGAACGGCGGCATACTTCCGGTTCTGACGCCCGTTACAAACCCGGACGACGCGCGGGCAGCCACCGCCTCCTATGTTCCCGATCAACAGGTGCCCTACTCGATCACCTACACGCTCAGCTATCAACGCCAGTTCCTCAAGGACTGGGGTCTTGAGTTGCGCTATCTGGGCACGCGGGGCGTTCACCTGCTGACACAGAATCGGATCAACATCCAGTCGCGTGTCACCGATACAAACTTTATCCCGACCTTTGCCTCGCAGCCGTCGGGAAGCGATCTTGCCGGGCTGCCCACACTGGCTCAGGTTGCAGCAGCAGCGCCTCCGCGATTCAAGCCGGAGTTTGCGGCTGCCGGTTTCGGCTCAAGCGCGCTTGTTTCTTTCCTGTCAAACGGCAATTCCTCTTATAACAGCTTCTCGGCTCAGGTCACGCGCCGCCTCGCAAAAGGTTTTCAGATCAACGGCGCTTACACCTGGAGCCATCTGATTGATGACACGACCGCCGAGGTCTTCTCCACTGTGCTTTCACCCCGCCGTGTAGAAGATTTCCAGAACCTGAAGCGTGAAAAGGCCGACTCGGCGCTCGATCACCGCCAACGCTTTGTGGCTTCGGGGATTTACGATCTGCCGTACTTCAACAACAGCGAGCACTGGATTGCCCGCACATTCCTGGGCGGGTTGAGTTTTGCCGGAACCCTGACTTTTGAGTCGGGCGAGAAGGCCACGGTTCGAAGCGGCGTTGACGCCAATCAAAACGGCGACAATGCGGGCGACCGCTCCATCATCAACCCCAACGGATTGGAAGGCACGGCCACAACCGTCCACGCAATCAACAGGTCGGGGGCGACCGTGCCAATCGGCAACGCCGCGACCGTCGCCTATGTCGCAGACAACCCGAATGCTCAATACATTCAGGCGCAGATATTTGCAAGGACCGACGCAGGTCGCAACACTCTGCAACTGCCGGGAATCAACAATCTGGATTTCTCGGTCTTTAAGAACTTCGCGTTTCGTGAAAGCATGAGGTTTCAACTCCGTGCCGATTTCTTTAATGCTTTCAACCACCCGCAGTTTGTTCCCGGTTCCATCAACGGCGTAGAAGCAACCAGCCAGACGAGCGCCGCCGTAACGAACCTGCTTCAGATTTCGCCGACTACTATCGCGCCTGACGGCTTCTTCAACAGACCCGACAGAGTCCTTTCCTCTCACCCGCGTGTCATTCAACTCGCGCTCAGATTTAATTTCTGATCGCTTGCAAAGATAGCGGCATGCTTTAACGGATGGGTGGTAACTGACCGTGGTTACCACCCATTTGAATGAAGACGGGTGGGCGGGTATACTGGGGCCAAATGTTGGGCGCTCCGGCAAAAAAACTTATAACGAAAAGATTAACTCAAGGATCGGAGGAGTTATGAAAACCCGTTATGCGAATCCCGCCGATTTAATGAAGTGTGTAGTTGCGGCGCTGGTTTTAGGGCTGATCTTGCCAGCCGCTCTCGTGGCACAACAGAAACCGACAGCACCAAGCAGAAACCCGCCGAGGGGCATGTCGGATACCGACCGCGATCTGTACTTTCGTGAGATGAATATCAGAAGGCTCGAGCTTGAAAGAAAACGCAACGCGAAACCTCGCGCCGTTGCCTCCGAGGAGACTATCAAACAGGTCACGGAAGACTTCGGGCGCATACAAGAGATCAATTCCGAAATCATGAAGGCTTACATATCAAAGGAACCGCCCGATTATAAACGTCTCTCCGAAGCGACGGAAGAGATCAGAACGCGGGCCTCGCGGCTCAACTCAAACCTCATGCTCCCTCCATCGGAAAGAGATCAAAAGCGCGAGGCGAAAGCAGAGAAGCGCGAAGCCAGATCGCCGCTTCTGGACCTGAATGATTCGATCACGAGCTTTGTCACAAATCCGCTTTTCAAAAAGGCCAACACGATTGATGCGGAGCTTGGCCGGAAAGCCAAAAGCGACCTCGAAGAGATCATCGAACTCAGCGCCAAAATAAGCAAAAGCGCCGAAGAACTGAACAAAGCAGCCGCCAAATCCAATTAGCGCGCTCATCTCGAATCTCAAATCTCAGAATCAGCCCGTGCCGTGTCCCGGCATAGGGTGAAGCGGCCAGAATACCGGGACCAGAAACAGCACGACCGCCATCAGGATTATCGTAAGAAACAACCCTACGACGGCAAAGTCTCTGAATCTGTATTTGCCCGGCCCGTATACCAGTATGCAGGAAGGCTCGAAAGGGGTTATGAAAGAGACCGACGCCGCAAGCATTATGGCGATGGCAAAAGTGCGCTCGTTTGCGCCTATCCCCTGCGCCGTCTGCATCGCCACGGGGAGCACGACGAGCGCCGCCGCCGCGTTCGACATCGGCTGAGTAAGAATCATAGTGATGACGAAAAAGCCCGCCAGAATCATCAACTCGCCGTAGGGCTTCAGCAAATAGACGATCCAGTTGGCCAGAAACGCCGCCGCGCCCGTCTTGTCCATCGCCGTCCCAAAGGCCGTCATCCCCCCGATCAGTATTATCAATCGCCAGTCTATAAATTCGTATGCCTCATCCGTAGTGATGCAGCGAAAAAGCAGCGTCAGCACCGCCGCCGCAAGAAACGAAATCGAAAGCGGCAGCAATCCTATTGCGCCCACAGCTATGGCCACCGTAAAGAAGGCCACCGTGTAGAGCCCCTTTTTCTTTCTAAAGAGCGACGGGTTCATCTCGTCGAGAATCCACAGATCGGGCGTGCGTCTCAAAAAGTCGAGCCGGTCGGCAGGCCCCTGTACAAGCAGCAAATCTCCCATCCGCAGTCGAATGTGGCCGATCTTGTCGCGCAACGAGTGGCCGTGCCTATAGATAGCCATCGCCATCATCCCGTATCGGGTGCGGAACTCACCTTCCTTGAGCGTGCGCCCGACCAGATCGCTCTGCGGCGTGATCAGCACTTCCACGATCTTGACATCATCGCCCTGTAATTCCTTATCTCCAAACTTGAGATCGGCCTTTATCATTATCCCGGCCGTCTCTTTGACCTTCATCAGGTCCTCCACTTTGCCTTCTACAAGCAGGACATCACCCGGCTCTATGCGTGTGCGTCCGCTTGGCAGGAAGCGATTGTCGCTTCTGATGACCCTCAGGATTCTGAAGTCCATCTTTGACAGGTCCGACTCGAAAATCCGCTGCCCCACCAGATGCGAATCGGGCAACACAACTATTTCGCTCATGTACTCGCGTATGGCGTATTCGCCCGCCAGGTCCTCGTCCTTGTGGTCGGGCAACAGGTGCTGCCCGATAAGCAACATGTAAAGCGTTCCCACTATGACTATGATGATGCCGACCGGCGTGATTTCAAAAAGAGAGAGAGGCTGCATCCCCGATTTTGCTATAAAGCCGCTGACGGCGACGTTTGTTGAAGTCCCTATGAGCGTACACGTGCCGCCAAGCATCGAGGCGAAGGCAAGCGGCATAAGCAGTTTCGATGCGCTGACCCCGGATTGCTTCGCCACACCCATCACGGGCGGCACGAATATGGCGGTGGCGGTCGTGTTGTTCATGAATGAAGAGACGCCGCCCACAAGCCCCATCACAGCCAGCAGCAACCGATTCCGGCTGCCTCCGGCGACCCTGTGCAGCCGCGCGCCAAGCACGTCCATGATGCCGCTGCGCTGCAACGCGCCGCTGATGACGAAGATGGATGCGAGAATGATGATTATGTCCTGACTGAACCCGGCGAAGGCTTCCGCAGGCGTGAGTATCCCCGACACCACAAGCCCCATAAGCAACAACAGAGTGATTATGTCGACTGTGATCTTTTCCATCGCAAACAACACGATGGCGAGCCCCAGCAATCCGAGCACGATGGCGATTTGCATAATTATGTCCTCGGCAAACTTGGCGGCAAAAAGAAGAAGGCCAGGGCAAATATCAGATAAACGGCCAGCAACAGCACGCCTTCCATCCAGTTGGATTCGCCGTCAACCGCTATGAGGCTGACAACGACGACCGCAAGCCCTACGGCCAGAACCTCAAACGTGGTAAAGAGTAAATCCATAGGCTGGCCTATCGCATAGCTCAAGAAGACGAGCGCGGGCGCGACAAAGAGCGCCACCTGCATACTCGAACCGGCGGCGATATTAAAGGCCAGGTCCATTTTGTTTTTGAGCGCCATCAACACGGCTGTTGAGTGCTCGGCGGCATTGCCTATGACGGCTACGACTATGACGCCTACAAACACCTCGGTCATCCCGAGAGCCTTAGACGCGGGCTCGACCGCCTCGACAAGCAACTCGCTCATCCACGCGACAAGCCCCGTGGCGACCACAAGGGTCACAAGCGCCGTCTTCCATCCCATCGCGGGTTCTTCACCGTGGCCCCCTTCGCCAATGTAGAGGTCTTTGTGAGTGTGCAGCGCAAAGACGAGGCTCAGGATATAGGTGACAAATAATACTATTGAAATTTCGACGCTCAGTTCGGCTTCCGAACTCGACCCGCCTGTGACGCGATGAAACATAGCCGGAACGAGCAGGCCGATTGCGCTCAAGGCAAGCAGGGTCGCGCTCATGCTTGCCGCCGTGCGGTTGAATTTCTGCTCTTTGAATTTCAGCCCGCCTGCCACGACGCTCACTCCGAGTACGAGCAGTATATTGCCGAGTATCGAGCCGGTTATCGATGCCTTTATCACTTCGGTCAAGCCTGCGCGCAATCCTTGAACGGCAATTATCATCTCGGCGGCGTTGCCGAATGTGGCGTTGAGCAGCCCGCCTATTCCTGCGCCAAGACGCGAAGCCAGCCCCTCGGTAGCCTTGCCCATCCATCCGGCAAGCGGCACGATTGCCAGCCCCGAGGCCGCGAAGGTCCAGATCGGCGAGGCGTGCGTGTAGTGAAGTACAGCCGCGATGGGAATGAATATCAGCAACAGATCAAGCCCGTGCTCCATCAGGATTTTTTTCATAGAGTCGAATCGCTCCTTTTATTAGTAGGCAGTAAGCAGTAGGCAGTAGGCAGTGCGTGTTGAACTAACGACTACTGCTAAAGAATGCACGGGGCATGCATATGAATAGTTGGTACCCGCCTCCGGTAATATCAACTGCCTACTGCCTACTGCTTACTGCCTACTGCTTACTGCCTACTGCCTGTGCCATCTCATTCATGACCTGGCGGTCGGTTATGCCTCGCCAGCAATGACCCTGTCCCGGTCCGTAAATGATTTGGCCTTCGTAAGGCGGATCGGCCTTTTTCAGAAACTCGTCGAGCATGTGGACGGCGTTGTTTAAAAAGTAGGTATCGGCCTCGCCCACCCAGATGTGAATCTTTCCGCGTAGTTTTGGGCCGAGCGTCTTCCAGTTCTGCTCCATTATCAGGCGAAGATCATATTTCTTCCAATGCTCAATCACGCTGCGGTCGATCTCTCCGGTTTTTGGGTCCCACAAAGGCACCGGGCGACCGTCTGCTCCGCGTGGCCCGTAAGTGGCGTTCCACGCTCCCCACTGCTCGCCCGACATCGTCCAGCTATCGCCCCTGCCCATTACGTTTTCCATCCGGCATTCGTGGCGAATCGTGAAACGGGTGTCGCCGTCAAGGTCGCGCGCGCTCGGGCGCTCAAAGCCGTGCTCATTTACGTAGGCGTTCTTGTCTCGATAAATGTTGATGAGTTGAAAGGCGCGGAAATCGACTCCGTCCGGGCAATAGGTCCACGTGCCGTTGAAGAAATCGGGATAAAATACCTGAAGAGCCAGAGAGACCCATCCCCCGGTAGAGCCTCCGTCAAGCACGCGAGCATCGCCCCGGCCTATGGCTCGAAATTTCTTCTCTACGTAGGGGATCAGTTCCTGAGTGATCGCATCGCCGTAAGGACCGTTGTTTGCCGAGTTGACCTGATAGCAGTCTCCGAAGGGGCCGTCTCCATCCAGATGGAGCAGGATCATTCGAGGCGCATCGTCGGCCATCCACGCCTCGCGAAAGCCCGCTCGCTCAGACATCATATTTTTGACACCGGTATAGCTCGAACCGTAACCGCCTATGTGGACCCAGAGAGGATAACGGCGCGCGGGGTCGCGGTCGAAGTCGCGCGGCAGGATTACGCCCGCGCGCAGATATATAGGCCGATGGTGAAACTCACTGAGCAACTTCGATTGAATCTTTACATACTTGACCATCTCGGTTTCGGCGGGCAACTGTTCGGGCGGCGCTTTTTGGGTCAATTCCAGCTTCACAACCCCGCTCGTATTCGGATCAAGGTGGATTCGTTTTGCCGCGCTGTATAGATTGCCCGGCGCGTTTACTGATTTGAGATCGGCGTTTGAATCAAACAGCGCCTGCACGAAATAGTCTCCGGCGGGCAGGCTGGAGAGATCATCAATCGGAAAGATGGCGGCGCTTCGGTCGAGGCTTGCCGTCACACCAGGCGAAAAATCATCTATGTCGCGGGCAATGACAGGAGGGGCCGTCAGCCCCGTAGTGCCTATGGTGAGCCTCGGCTCAGGGTTATTATGCGGACTGATGATGACAAACATTCGCCCGCTTTCAGGGGTGCTGATAAGATCGCGGGAAGCAGTGACCTCGAATCGCAAGGGCGTTGTCTGCTGTGTGCGCGCGCGGCCCGAAGCGATAACGAGCAACAGGGCGACAAAGAAAATCTTTTTCATCTTTCAGACCCTATCAAGAATATATCCAAAAAATCAGTTATGAATTCGCGCTAATTCGAGTGTTTCGCGGGCTAAAGACTACTCGATGCGGACGACGGCAGCCGGGTCCATCAACTCGACCAGCGCAGCAAGCGCCAGCCGGACATCCTCGGCTTCCTTGGATTCTAAGGTGATCTTCACTCGATACTCATCGCTGGTAAAGGTAGGGTATGATCCTATCTCTACATCGGGATGAAGCGAAGCGATTCTGTCGAGGCGAGGCGCAATATCAAACTCGTCTTCGCGAGTGTATACGACCGAAGTGTGAAAAGGCGAGGCGCGGAACCGCTCGCGTATAGCCTCGAACTTGCTGCGAAAGAGTTCCGGCACGCCCGGAAGCACATAAACGTTTTCAGTGGTCAGTACGGGCCAGCGCAATTCCTCGTCACGTATCAGCGTAGAGCCTTCCGGCACATCGGCAAGCCGCATACGCGTCTGATCGGCATCGTCTCCGAAGTATCCGCGCAGCATGGCCGCAAGCCCCGCATCGCGCACAACAGAGCGACCGAATGCGCGGGCCACGCCTTCGATAGTCATATCGTCGTGCGTGGGTCCGACCCCTCCCGATGTGAAGACGTAATCGAAACGCGATGAGCATTCGCTGACGGCCGAGGCTATGTCGTCAAGGTCATCGGGTATTACTACTATGCGGCGCAACGCCACTCCAAGCTCGTACAACTGGCCGATCAAAAAGCTGGCGTTCTTATCCTGAGACTTGCCAGTCAGAATCTCGTTGCCGATAACAACTATTGCCGCCGTCTTCTGTCGCATAGCTGACATATTAACTTTCTCATGCAAAATGCGGCAATAGCTTTGAATCGTTTCGCTCGCCTGACAGTGATGCGAAGAGTGATGCGTGATGCGCGATGCGTGGAGAGTGATGCGTGAAGAGTGATGCGTGACTTTCAGGCAGGTTATTTGTTAAAGATAATTTGCGAATCAGGTAAATCACGGATCACGCATCACGGATCACGCAGCATTCAAAGCTGGCGCAGGCTGACGGTTGCCGGTCCCGCTGTCTCGCCCGACATGTTGGCGACGAAGATCGTTGAGCTGCCCCAGTTGAATTGGAATGTCGTGTAATTACTTGTAGTCGTAGCGTAGTAGCCTGCCGGTGGCGTGAAACCCGTTCCGGGGCCTGTGTTCTGAGTCGAGTTCACCGCAAAGACATACGCGTTGTTGCCCGACTGGTCGGGCGGGCCGCCGATGAGAGCAAAAGTAGTCAGATTGCCCGAACTGGCCTGTAAGACCAGTTGCATGTATCGGGGCAATGAGTTTCCCTGCGCGGTCTGTCCGGGCGCGAGGTTTACGGGGTCTCCTACCGCAAGATCAAGAGGATTTACTCCCGGAATGCCCGGACCGATGGCTTGAATCAAGATCGGCGTGTCGGAGGAAGGGGGGCTGACATTTGTGACGCTCAGGTTGTTGGCCTGCCAGTTCTTGACCAGAATCTCCGGCTGATTGGAAAGCGCGGGCGCGGTCAGAAAATCCGGCGCACTCCCTCCCGATGTGAGCGAGAGTGTTCCCTGATTGTTCTGCTTGGAGACGTTCTGATAGGCGAATACCATCGAGCCGTTTGTCGTCTGCGGCATATTCGCGTTCTGGTTTGGGAGGAGAGTTAGCGGCGACCCGTTCCAGGTGTCGGCAACGCTGAATACTCCGATGATGGCGAAGGGCACTGACTGGAAAGGCATATTTGTACCGGCCATGATCAATCCTTAATTTACTTAATCGGCCGAGATTACAGCCGGGAAAGTTGCACTCTACCTCCTGATGCCGATGAGGGCGATAGATTTACCACGTACACAAGTGAACTGCCCCAGTTGAACTGAAACGTGATGAAATTGCCTGTAGTCGTGGCGTAATAGCCTGCCGGTGGCGTGAAACCCGTTCCGGGGCCTGTGTTCTGAGTCGAATTCACCGCAAAGACATACGCGTTGTTGCCTGACTGATCGGGCGGGCCGCCGATTACGGCAAAAATGGTCAGGTCTCCTGTGCTTGATTGCATGACCAGTTGCATGTATCGCGGCTCGGCGTTACCCTGCGCGCACTGCGCCACACCGAGTTGAACTGGGTTGCCCGTCGTTGGAAGAGAGAGGCAAAACCATCCCGGCAGCCCCGGCCCGAATGCCGAAATCCAGATCGGCGTGTTCGAAGAAGGAGGGCTGATATTTGTGACGCTCAGGTTGCTGGCCTGCCAGTTCTTGACCAGTATGCTCGGCTGGTTGGCAAGTGCCTGCGCGGTCAAAAAATCAGGCGCGCCTCCTCCCGACGTGAGCGACAGCGTCCCCTGATTGTTCTGCTGAGACTGGTTGAAGTAGGCAAAGACCATCGAGCCGTTTGTCGTCTGCGGCATATTCGCGTTCTGGTTTGGCAAAAGCGTAATCGGGGACCCGTTCCACGTTGAGTTGACGGAGTTCTGGTCGATAAGCTGAAAGGTTGAGCTTGGGGGATGCTTTCGAGTAGTCATAGACGGTTCTCGCAAAAAGCCCCGATGGTCGAGCCATCGGGGCTTGATTTAGTTTAGACTTAGAGTGCCCGCACGGAGACCTTGGCCACAGCCGCAGTCGCTGGCGACATATTGGCAACAAAGATCGCCGAGCTGCCCCAGTTAAACTGGAACGTGATGAAATTGCTGGTCGAGGTAGCGTAATAACCTGCCGGTGGCGGAAAGCCCGTTCCGGGGCCAGTGTTCTGAGTCGAGTTCACCGCAAAGACATACGCGTTATTGCCTGACTGGTCGGGCGGGCCGCCGATTACGGCGATTATGGTCAGATCGCCCGTGTTGGATTGGATGACCATCTGCATGTATCGGGGCAACGCATTGCCTTGAGCCGTTTGATTTGTGCTCAACCCTACGGGGGTGCCGTCTACAGGCAGAGTTGCCGGATTGACCCCGGGCAAACCCGGCCCAATCGCCATGATCCAGATCGGCGTGTCAGAAGAAGGAGGGCTGATATTTGTGACGCTCAGGTTGTTGGCCTGCCAGTTCTTGACCAGTATGCTCGGCTGGTTGGCAAGTGCCTGCGCGGTCAAAAAATCAGGCGCGCCTCCTCCCGATGTGAGCGACAGCGTTCCCTGATTGTTCTTTGTCGTCTGGTTTTGATAGGCGAATACCATCGAGCCGTTTGTCGTCTGCGGCAGGTTCGCGTTCTGATTTGGCAAAAGCGTGGTCGGCGATCCGGTCCACGTTGTGTTGACAGAATTCTGGTCAATTACAAGAAAGTCATGTTTCTTAGACTTTGCCATCGTTTTCTCCTTAAAATAACGCCCCGGGGGGGGCAGTGGTTTGACTCTGCGTGAAACCGCCCGCGTGCAAAAGGCGAATTTCAAACCGGGTCTATATCGGTTAGCTTCAATTGCAAATTCGACAGCCGCAGCACGGGAGTGTTGAGGCCGCTTAATTGCGCATATAGCGTTATGTCAAAAACCAGCCGCGCCTGGGCGGGCTCTGAGGAGGGTCCGAAACTCACTCCACTTATATCGCTCCAATGACTTATGGCCTGAGAGTAAAGATCGGCGAACTCATTCAACTGATCCTCCTGAGCGGCATCCAGATCAAAGGAACGCGCCAGCACTACGGGAACCAGAGGAGTGATCGGATTGTTGCCTACCTGGCCGCCCGATACCGCCGACACCGGATACTGGAAGCCGCATCCGACCTTCACACGCCGCGCCGCGCTCTCCTCAAGACCCGCTCCAACCTTTGCCTCAAGCAATCCCGTTATCTGATCGGGGTCGGCCAGCAGGTCGTACATCATCGTGTAGACGCGCTGGCACAGGCTGGACTCCGACGACGGACACCCGGTGCTTATCCCCTGATTTGGCAATTGCGCTACGTCAATCGCCCCGTCGTAGGTGACAAACGGCGTGACCGGCTGGCTCGGACGCACCATCGGCGTCTTGTAAACAAACTCGGTTAGAGCCTCCCAGGTCGTCCCCTGCCCGTCTTCCAACTGAATCAGGTTGCGCTCTATCTGAACACCCATCAGCGCGTTTTCGGCCATCAGCACGTTGAGCGAATCAACCTCAACCTGATGAATCACCCACTGATCAACCAGCGGCGGGATGGGCGTGTAGAGGTCTGTAATCCCGTTGGGCACCTTTCCCTGAATCTGATTCGGATAGGGCTGCCCGTTGGGGGCAAGCGCAAGGATTGAAAGCGTAGCGCCCGGCCAGCTTGACTCGCCCTGCTCCGGGGTCCATTCAAGCGTGATGAGTTGCTGGTTGTTTTGCGGCACGTCGGTGATCGTGTAACTGTCTGTGATGTTGGCAAGCGATGCCTTGAGCGCAAACTGATTCACCGGGTTCCAGTCTATATTCTCGGTGACTTCGGTTACGAGCGAGGCAAAGGCTTCGGCCGCCTTCGCCCAGGCCGGATCATCGAGATTTTTGAGGATCGGCTGTAGCAAGGCGTAAGCGGCCGTGAAGCGCGCAAGCGCCTGAAATAGCGTAAACGGCCCCGCCGCCGCATTGGCAGTCTTTAACTGATTCCCGCCGCTTGAGGCCGCCGTCAGGTTGGTGTTGTAGGTTATCAGGCTGATGATCAGGTCGTGCGCCGTAAGCTGCGACTGATAGGAATAGATGTAATGCCAGGCGGCGGCAGCCGTAAGCGGGTTCTCGGATGTCTGGTTTGTCGGTTCAGAACTCGTTCCCTCGGCTCCCGACTGGTTTATGAATACGGGCGGCGTCGGGTACTGGCGGAAGACCAGCGGGATGATCGTCTCCTTATCTGCCGGGCCTATGTGAGGCAACCCGTCTGGATAGGGGTTCACGAGTTGCAGCCAGATCGACGGACGCGCCTCGCCGGGCGGGGTCTGGTTCGCAGGCTCAAGGAAGTACTCGACGTGCGTGACATTGTATACGAGGTCGAGCGATACCTGCGCGATGTCGCGCACTGCCGAGGTTCCATAGAGGAATGTCAGCAGCCCGGGGCCGGTGCTGCTTACCGCTACGTGAGCGGTCGAAAGCCCGTCGTTCCCCTTGAGCGGCCCGCTCGGAGGCTGCACCTGACCAAAGAGCGAAATACGATCATCGGCGGCAGGCGGTACGCTCGAATTCCAGCTAACCGAATACTGCACGAGCGTATCGACCGAGTAGGCCGTCAGCAATGCGGCGCGCATTTGCTGCTGGAAATCTTCGCGCGCGGCTGTGAGTTGATCGCTGGTTCCTGTGAAGGGCGAATTGACCGAGAACAACCATTCGACCTCGTATTGCGAGTACTCTTCGGCCAGCGTCTTACGCCCGAGCGTTATGGTGTTGTAGGCATCGGTCGCCACCTCGAAGGCTTTGGCCGCCGAGGCGGGCGCGAGTATGTTATCGACCGACTGGAAGAAAGATCGATTGAACTGATCGAGGTCCACATCGGTGAAGAGTTGCTCGGTGGGCAACTGCGGAAGCGAGCTATCGAGTTGCGGCAAGGGCACGACCGCAGTGTTGAGCGTGTTATCAAGCGGCTTGGGCGACATGTAGCGCGGCCCCGAGCCCGCGCCCGCGCCTATGGTAATGTCGAGCAACGAGTGCTGAACAGCCCAGAGCGACTGCGGTCCCTTCTGGCTCGCGCCCGTCCCGTCACCGGGCAGGCCGAGAGCCTTGAGTTGTTTGCGCGCAAGCCCCGCGCTCGATTGCTGCTGTGGCGATGTCGCCCCGTTGAGCCCGACCGAAAGCGACAGGGCCGGGAATGCCTGCACGAAGTTTGCCGCGAAGGTGTTGATGTCTACGGAGGACTGACCATCGAGCGAGGCTCCGACGGTCGAAGAGATCGTGCTGCTTACGTTCTGCGCCGAGGGGAATGTGATCTGCCCGAACTCATTCTTAAGCAGAGGCGAAACCAAATCCGGGTCGCGTTCGATGCCGAGCAGCACGGCCATCTCGAATACGGGCGGAAGCGTTCCGGTTCCCGTCACACTCACCGTCAATGTTACCGGCGGCACATCAAACGGCGGGTTGGTATCGAACTTCTCCAGATACTCGACCAGCTTGCCTACCATATCCACAATGGCCGCACTCTGCGACTGGGACAGTTCGACCTTTACCATAGTTCCATCCGATTGAAGCGCAAAGTTGGCCTCTACATAGAAGGAAACGCCGGGGCCGGTGATCTGGTCGTACGCGGTCTGGTAGAGTTGCAGCGCGGCGGCGGCCTGATCGGAGGTAAACTCATCGCCGGAGAAAGCCGAGGCGCTTGGGTACAGATAGACGCTAAAGGTATTTGGCTGCGGCTTGGTGTCGACAAGGAAGTCGTAGGCCGTCACTACGCCGAGCCATTCGTCTACGGGCGTGATCGGATCGAAATAGAGATTGGTCCCGCCGAAACCGAGCGAGGTCGGCATCTGATTTCCAAACGCATCGTTCTGGAAGAAATCAACGCTGAACGAAGCATCTATGCTCGCGTAACGGTTGGGCGGGGTATCGGGCGGCAGAGATTGATTTGCGGTGGCCAGATTATATAGCGGCACAAACACGCGGTAATCGCGCAGTTCGCTTTCGGTATCGGGGTCGGGCTGCTGAGGCTGGATGGGTGCCGAGAGGTTGCTCTGAATAAAGCCCGCCGACGCTTCGACCTGATAGGTAATCAGGCTGTAGAGGGCATTCAATTGAGCGGGCGCGGCCCCGGCTTCAACCATAAGACTGCGCAGTTGTGCGTGATCCGTTACGCCCGCCGCGCAGATGGCGCTGACGAGTTCCGCGCGCGTGTGACCTCCTTCTGATTTAAGCCCGGCTGTTGCGGCAAGCGTTTGTGGCGTACGCAATTTCATCACGCTATCGGAACGCGTCAACTCTGCGCCAACCGAACCGGCCGCCACGGCATTGTACTGCGTTTCAAGAGCCGGGTCGGTCGTGTCCGCGTAATACAACAGACCATCCACGGCGGCTGTGAGCACGATACCGTTGTAGAAAGGAAGCACCTGAGCGGGCGAGGCTTCGGTGTTTTGTGAGCCGTCCGGTTTATAAGCCACAAGCAAGGTCAGCGGAGCGGGACCGGCATTGAACAGGTCCGTCGGCAGACCATTACCCGTCGCATCCTCATAGCGGAGGTTGTAGCCGGGGGCATTCGTTACGGCCGC
The DNA here is from genome assembly GCA_963765495.1 of Blastocatellia bacterium. Lineage (GTDB taxonomy): Bacteria > Acidobacteriota > Blastocatellia > UBA7656 > UBA7656 > CAVXWP01. Next base: position 228,577 of record CAVXWP010000007.1, on the reverse strand, counting down.
CTGCTGAATGATCTGGAGGAAACCGTAATGGTCATCTATGGTCGCGCCTACGGCTACGCCGGGCGTCACGGCCAGGGCTTTGAAAAGGAGGTTTGCGCTCGCGGGCGGGGCCGAAACTGTAGTCGTGTTGGTCCGCAGAGCGAATACATCCTGCGGATTGATCGTAACCGATGTGAGCCCGGTGGCCCCGGCTTCGGTCTGGTACAGCACCTGGAGCGAAACTATCGGGTCTTCCCCGCCTTCAAGTTCGCGGAGAATCTGCTCGATCAGAGCTTGATCCTGCTGACTGGCTCCGCTCAGGGCGAAAATGTCCGGCAGCGAGTCTTTGCCCGAAGTCGCCGGAATCTGCTTGACCGTCAGGGTTATCATCGTCACCCAGTTGAAACTCTGCGGCGAGAGCAGGGTGCCGCCGGGCAGATATGGAGCGCCCGTCTCGCGCGATTCCACAAGCACGCTGATTGCGCCTGCTTCCACGCTCTGGAGTTGCTGCAAATTAGAGGGGAACGGGCGCAGGCTCACGGTCTTATTGTCGGGCTGAGTCCAGACCACGGGATTTTCAAATGAGAACGACTGCGGGCCGGTATTGGTAAACGGCAACTGCACGGGCACGCTCGGCGGTATCACGTCGCTCGCCTTGAGGTTCTGATACGGGGCGAGTTCCTCATTTGTAAGCGGCCAGTTGACGCTTGACTTGACCCACGTCTGCGTAGCGTCGGGGTTTGTGAGTTCGATAGTGTACTGCGATGTAGTCGTATCACCCTCGACGGGGCTGAGTTGGCCTGCGGGAAATTCCTGCCACAGCAGCGCGTAAAGCGGATTGGTAGTCGTGAGCGCCGCCCCGCCCGGAACCGTCAGCCCCGGCGTGTAAGGCAGTCGTACCCCACCCCGGAACGAACTCGACATCTGACCGGCAAGCGACATGACCAGACCGGCTCCGACCGCCTTGCGGATCAGTTCGTCAAGCGGTGATTCCGTGATCTTCTCGTCCTGCATGTATTGCAAAAGCTGATGCACGCCGCCCCGTATCAGGCCGGTGAAATAGTCGAGGAATATCTCCTGAATCAGGGGCGTGGTCGCCTCCGTAGCCGCTTTGAGCGTGGGCGGCTCGCCCTGAGTCTGATTGACGAAAAGCTGATTGAAATACTCTTCGACTTCCTGAATGTAGCTGTCTGAAACCAGATTCTTTGACAAGAACTGATAGGAGAGATCGGCAGACTGACCGCCTTCGAGGCGGCCCTTCGTCTCAAGCTTCAGGAAGGGGAGCATCGGGAATGTGGTCGCGCTCTTTTCGGTTCCCGGCTCGCCGGTCGGGACTACGATCTCGACCGCGAAATTCGACAGTTCGGTTATGAGCGACGGATAATCTACCCAGCCAACCAGTATCTCAGGAGCCTCGTCGAGTCCCTGCAACTGTTCTTGTGTGACTACCGATGAGCAGCCCGTGTGCTCCGAGGTATTCGAAAGCGCCCAGGTCACGAGTTGCGTAGTGACGGCCTCGAAAGGCATAAACTGCGCGTAAGTAGGATCGGCGGGCGGGTTCGAGTCGTACGGGATGCCAAGCGAGCAGACAAACCACGGCGCGCCCGTGCCGGTCGTATTCGGGAAGATCACCGTGAGTTCCGGCAGGAACCAGAGCGGCACTTTAGAGTTCAAGCCCGGACACAGCGCAAGCGGCGCAGCCGTAAGCACAAACCCTGTCGCCAGACGCTCGGACCACTGGGCGCGAAGCGCAACCGACGGAGGCGATCCGGCCAGTACCCACTCGAAACGGAACGAGGCCTTAAAGCTGAAGCTGATAGAGATCGAGAAGAAGCCAAAGCCTATACTCACCTTTATACTCAACTTGACGCTTGCTTCGACATAGAGAAGTATCGTTCCGCTGCCGGGAATCGACCGCTCCCATAAAAGCTGTATGCCTATGCTGGCCTGTAGCGTCACATTGACACTGGCCTTGATGATCTTGAAATCAATCGAGCCGTAAAGCTCGCCGATGATGCCGAACTGCCCCTGCAAAGAGAGCGCGTCGGGCGTTTGAAATATATCCACCGAGCCGCTTGCCAGGTATCCGCCTGCGCCCTGAATGATGCCGAAGAAGGTTACGCTTATGCCTGCCTTGAGCGGGCCGCTCGTGAAGTCTTTGCCTACGCCTAGACGGGCGGCAAACCCGAAGGCGACGATGCTCGGATAGTTCCCCTTAAAAATAGAGCTTGTGGCGGAACTGAGGCTGGCGATATAAAACCCGCCCGACCCTGTTACGGGCACAGGACCGGCCTGCGCCTGCACACGGAAGGACCGGCTCCAATCGTCGCCTTTTGGGAAACCTACGTCGAGTTTCCAGTTCCCGTTTGTGTAGACGCTCACGGAGATGGAGGGCAGCGTCAGCGAGGCCGCGCCTACCTGAAATGTTCGCAGCGTATCGGGCAAGGCCAGATCGGCATAGAAAAGCCCTATCGAGTCGCTGATCTTTGTATAGGTGATCTCGAAATTGAACAACTTCGTGACATTGAGCGTCAGGCTGTAGAAGGGTGTGAAATCATAAAAGACGAAGCCGACCTCGATGATGCCAAGCAGTTTGAAATCGCTTACGACCAGCCAGTTGCTGTCCGGGTGATAGACTTCGTCGTACTTGTTGGCTTTGACCGCGTCCCAGAAATCGCCCGTCATGAAAGAGAGGAAGTCCTGAAAGTTGGTAGGCGGTTTGCTCGGGTCGGGGCCGACTCGCTGGCCGCCGCCGAGATATACCAGTTCAAAGACCGGGCTCCCGTTTCCGTTTTCGGCAAGCGCCTGACCATCACTTCTCAACGCGAGGCTTTCGCTTCCGCCGCTCTCTTTTGACTGATTATTGATGGCGGCTATCCAGCCGATTCGCGCCGCGTCATCGCTCGGCGCGAAGAGTGCGAAATCGAAAAACGCATTTCCGGGCGGCAGCCTGGTGCCGAACAATTCCAGATATGAATTATGCAGCGCCAGCACGAATATGGTCTTCCCGGAGCCGTCTTCGATGGGCTTGTACTGTAGCTTGAACTCTTCAATAGAGAGAGTCAGCACACCCTCGATCTTGATTTCCAGTTTGCCGTCGGCCTCCGGCAGTTGCACGCCAAAGGCTATGCCTCCCTCGTCACCGCTCAGCCAGCCGATCAGGATGCTGAACTTAAAGGCTGCAAGCGAGCCGACCAGACTGCCTACCGAACCCAGGTCCAGATCGAAGATCAGCGCGTAATTGAACGTGTCCTTTACGCTCGACAGACCGGGCACTTCGCTTACGGCGTAATATTGCAGACTCTGAAGCGTTTGATCTGCGTTCTGGGAGTACAGGAAGGATTTGAGTTTGAACGGGATCAGGCTCAGCAAACTTGTAGGCGACTGCCGATCCGTCGTCTGCGCAAAGTCAAAGCGCAAATCGCCCGGCGAGAATCCCAGTTTCAGATTTGCCGTCGAAGGCTGATTTGGCGGATCAATCGTCAGGTCGAAGCTCACGGTAATGCCGAGATCGGCAAAGACCAGTTTCTCGAAAGAGAAAATATCAAGGACGTTGAGTTCCTTGAAGACCATGTTTCCCCAGATGGAAAAGCGCGACTTGAGGGTAGAGGTATTCGGGTTGCCGGTCGGGTTCTCTTCCTGGAACGAGAACTGAAGCTTGGTCAGCGTGATGCTCTTCAGATAGGGGTTGGCCTCGTCGAAGTTGAAGGCAAAATTGCCTTCGGCCAGAAAAGAGTATATGCCCTGCCCGGAGTTCGCATCATCGCCGGTCGTTGAGTGAGCCTGATAAGAGCCGGTAATAACGACTACGTTGCTGGACTCGGCCTCCGCCACGAGCGCGCTGCTCGAGCCTGCATCAAGCGAGACTGCTGTGTCGAAGAGGTTATTGATAGTCAGGTTTATCTTGCAGGAAAATTCGCGCAATTCGGAGTTTGTAAAGAGGGCGCGAAGGAATTCGACCTCGAAATTGTACTTGACATCGAGACCCAATGGCGGAGCGCCGCCGTCGGTCGGTTTCTCATAGTCTACGAGTCCGAAGAGCGAGCTTTGCGCAAGCGTTGGCGTAGAGACTTTAGGGTCGGTGTCGTTGATCTCGACGCCTACGTGGTGGACGCGAAAGGCATCCAGATTGCTCGCGCCGGATGCATCGGTCATCCCGCCCAGGACCGCGCGTATGGCCGCCGGGAGGGCGTTGAGTTGCATATTGCAATTGAGCGCCAGAATGCCGTTGAAGAGCGGATCGGTGACTACCCTGTAGAAGTTGTAGTAAAGCGAGTTTGTGTCGGGCGTTCCGCCAGACGGGATGCCGTCGGTGCATTTGCCCGCGCCGTAAACCGCCTCGCACGCCTGCTGAATCTGCTGTTGCACATAAGCCTGAGCCTTCGAGGCGTCGAACGGGGCTACGTTGAAGGTGTCGGGCTGGGACCACAACTGCATATCTTTCACAAGCGTCGAGATCGACTGCCCCGGATAAAACTTGAGTATCAGAATGGGCGGCGTCCCGTCACTCGCCTTTATGCCGTCAGGCGAAAGGCTGAAGAGCCAGTCGGCAATGTCTAATGTCTGATCGCTGCCGTTGAAGCTAAACAGGGTCCCGTTTTCGGTTGTGCTGATGACGATAAATATCTGGTTCTGCTGTAGCGCCTGACGGACGGCGTTGCCCATATCGGTGAGCTGAAGAATCCCGGACTTGCTCAGGGCAATCTGTGTGGTGGTCCAGACCGCCGGAGCGCTCGTCAGCCCCGCCAGCAGCCCTTGCGGCGTCATAGCAAAGGTCAGGTTCCCAGCGGCAGCATCGGCGGTCTTTGGCTGCGCAGGAGGCTGCGCATTTGTGAACGCGTTCTTGCGCGTCGGGTTCAGCGCCCGCGACTCCATTTCCCGAAAGGGGGTCAGATCGGTCGTGAACGGGATGCCCGCGTATGGAGTCATCGGCACAGCCGGGGCTGCCGTCTGAGCTTGAACTGCGGCTACCCCGGTCGTTGTCGGCGACCAGGACGGCAACGGCAAAAAGTCGAGCACATAAACCGTAAGCCCGCTTGAAGCACTTTGCTCCGACAATTGCCCCGACCCGTTTGTGCCCTGCTCGTAGAGCGGAGACCCTTCGGGTTGCGAGATGTATCCGCCTTCACTCGTAAGGTACTGGACCCACGATGTAGTTACGTTGCCTCCGACATCGTCGAGGAGTTGAGGATCATTGCCCGCAGGCTGATCGGGCGGGGGTATGACGCGATATGCAGCCTGCCCAGGCAGAAAGTAGAGGGCATCAGGTATGGCAACTTCTCCAGACACCTTTGCGTTCAGGAATTCGGTTCCCGTCACTCCGCACATCAGCCAGGAAGGCGGGGCGGACGAAGAGACGCTCTGCGCGCCGTTTTGGTCCATCGCCAGTTGGAACCTGCCCGCCGGGGTCAGGTAATAGAATTGCGCGTCATCCGTGGTCTGGAACGGGCGGTTGGCAAAGACCAGTCGGCTCGTCTGGTCGCTGTCACCATCGGCTGTCGTAAGCAATGCGAAAGCGCGCCCGGATGTGCTGGCATAATAAGAGCCGGTTTGGGTATCGGTGATCTGGAAATACGAGCGCGTACCCACAAGCGGCTGCAACACATCGAGCCAGGCTTGAAAATTGAGCGCAGTCGGAGCGCCGCCGGGCGCGCGCAATAGCGGATAGTTGAGCGCCGTAAGCGGCTGTCCCGCCTGAGGCGGTGGCCCGAAATACATGAAGCCCGCCTCGAACTGAGCCAGCGCCTGCGTGTCAAACTGGAAACCGGCATTGACGCTGCCCGCGTGCGGATCGACCATCGGCAGCAAGAGGCTTGGCGAATTTGAAAAGTAAGTCTGGGATGCTCCGACGGGAGGCTGCGCTACGATTCTCACAGCTGGCTGGCCACTGACGGAAGGATTGACGATCTCGAACGTATTTGTATCGTCGTTGAAAGAGATGACGGCAGGTTGTCCAAAAGGGTTGGGCTGAATCTGCAGCGTGACATTGTTAAAAATAAAGGAGGCCGGTGACTGGATGCGGGGCGTTGAAGTGCCCTGATTGCCGACAAGAAACAGTGTCTCTGCCGTGACGTTGCCGCCGCTTTCTGAAAACCATCCAAACTGAGCGCCAAATGTTCCGCTAAACAGGTTGCGAACGCTTGCGGAAAAAGAGTCCCAGTCACGCGTGGCCGACGGCACGAAGAACGCGAAGTATCCTTGCTGGTTCGGATCGATCCACGTCTGCTGAGAAAGTTCGAAAGTCGTTGGATTCCCACTGGCACTCTGAAACATGAAACCGATGCGCGCCTTGCTCGGATCATTGATGTCGGTTTCGGTCAGGTAGAGGCCACTCTTGTAAAGCTGGAACTTGATCATTGCCATCTCCTAGTAATTTTGAAAGCATGTGGAGATATAAGCTGCGTCCAATCAGATTCCTCAACAAGTTTGCTCATCTGTTTGGGCACACGAAGAGCTTGGCTTGCCTTATTCAAGACCTATCGACTCTCCCACGGGCGGAACTCCGATAAACCTTCGGGGCAAACCCTTTTGGTTTAAGACATCTTTTCGACACTATACTCGCCGGGCAAGTATGGATATGTTATGACCGAGTGAAACTGGCAGGAGTCGAAAATAGCACTGGCTAAGCTTCGGTCCCTACTTAACTGACTAAATTGATCATAAATGTGGCATATACTTCACAAAACGTAGAACTGACGATTGATATTCTCAAATCGAGCTTCTGGAAACCCTGCTAGATACGGGAACGATTATAACATTCCGATATGTGATGTCAAGCACCGAGGTAAAACGATCAGAGAAGTTTCTCACATTCCCAACAGCGCCTCTCAGCTTCCTTGAAAGACCGGGACCGATTTACTAGAATCATTGACCTAATCCCTAAAGCCATCAGTGGAATAGAAAGGAAAGACGAATGCGCCTCAGGATCTATGTAATAGTTTGCGCGCTTGCGCTTCAAATCTTTATGGTGCCGCAGGCATCGGCTCAGCAGAGCAAGAAACCGAAATCAATCGCCGGTAACGGTCGCATCGGTCAATCGGACTGGCCTATGTATGGTCGCGATCTCGCAGGCTCGCACCATAATCCAACCGAAAAGCAGATCACTCCGGCGACGGTTGCCCGGCTGAAGCCCAAATGGGTATTCGAAACCGGCGCGGATGTTTCAAGCCAGCCGACGGTCGTGGGCGGCGTAGTCTATTTCGGGTCGTGGGACGGGAAAGAGTATGCCGTAGACGCAAAGACCGGCAAAAAGTTATGGGAGTATGAATGCTCTTACGCTTCGCGAAGCGGCGCGGCCTATGGCGACGGAGTGCTGTTTGTAGGCGACATAGCCGGATGGCTCCACGCTCTCGACGCCCAGACGGGTGCGCTCAAATGGAAGGCCAAGATAGACGAGCACCCGGCAACGGTGGCTACGAGCTCGCCGCTTTATCACAACGGTCGGGTTTACATCGGCGTCTCTTCGCACGAGGAAGGCGCGATAATGAAGGACCGCAACTATGAATGCTGCACGTTTCGAGGAGGGGTCGCGGCCTTTGACGCGAAGACCGGCAAGATGGTCTGGCGATATTACGTGATACCGGAAACGCCCGCGCCGATGGGCAAAAACAAGCGGGATATAACGATGATAGGCCCGGCCGGCGGAGCCGTATGGTCCACGGTCTCGATAAACCCGGGAGCGAATCGGCTATACGTCTCGACGGGCAATCAATACACGGGGCCTGCTTCCAAGTATCCTAACGCGATAATCGCGCTGGATTTAAACACGGGCAAAATGGTCTGGTCAAATCAGGCTACGCCAAAAGACATCTGGACATTCGACTGCCGCAACGATCCCGATTGCAGCGACATGGATGTAGATTTCGGCACGATCCCGATCACCTTTAAGGGAGCGGGCGGAAAATCCTTGATAGGCGCGGGGCAAAAGAGCGGATGGTTTTACGCGGTTGACCCAAAGGACGGCAAGCTCGTCTGGAAGACCGAAGTCGGGCCGGGCGGAAAACTCGGCGGCATAGAGTTCGGCACTGCCACAGATGGCGAGCGAGTCTACGCCGCCATATCCAACTTCCCGAAGCAAGGCTCTATAGCCGCGCTCGACGGTGCTACGGGCAAGATTGTGTGGCAGACGCCGAGTCCCGATAACGGATCGAATTTCGGCCCCATCACCGTCACGGGAACGGGCGCGAACCGGCTGGTATTTGCGGGCACAAACAAGAATTTTATCCGCGCTTATGATGCAAAGGACGGCAAGATACTCTGGGAATTTGACACGGGGGGCGCGGTCGGCGGCGGGCCTACTGTGGTTGATGGGGTGCTCTATCTGGGATCGGGCTATACATTCCTGCGCGTGGGCAAGGCCAACAACAAGCTCTACGCTTTCTCGATAGACGGGAAGTAATAAGGCGTGATTCGTGATGCGTGATGCGTGATTTTTAGATGGGCTGCCTGTTTAAGTCAACTTGCAAACCTGGCAGGTCACGAATCACGAATCACGCATCATCAAATATTTATGGTTCTGAGGGCGGGCGTTTCCTGACGGCGAAGCGCAACAAGAGTCAGGGTGGTGATTACTCCGAAGATCGCGCTCAGCAGCAACAGCCCGTCAAGCCCCGCCCAGTCGGCAAAGTACCCGCCCGTGGCCGTGCCTATGAGTTGCCCCACGCCGAGAAAGACCGAATACAACCCCATAATCGAGCCCCGATCTTCCTTGTATGATTCGGTCACATCAGCCAGATAAGTAAGCGCCGCCGGGGTGAATCCGCTCAGCACGACAAGCCCCACAAGCAGTATCAGAATCAGGGGGTAATAAAGCGGGCTGTTGATTGTGCTCATATGATTCAGCCCGTAAACCGTAAGGAGCGCGAGAAACAATCCGCCGGTTGATACAAGCATCACGTTCGTCTTGCGATAGCGGCTCAGCAGAAAGCTCCAGGCCATTACGCCGCAGGCAAAGATGACGGCCAGTATAGCGAATCCGTTGCCAAATTTTTCGGGCGTGATGTTGCCAGTCAGAAGTTGAAAGCCGTAATGATCCTTGCCCGTCAGCAACCGGACGCTATGGTTGATCCAGATCCCCACTATAGAAAAGATCGAAACCCACGCGGGAATAAACCTCCAGACTCTCGGCGCGCTCAACACCTCGCGAAAGTGCTTCAACCGGGCCTGCTGGCTTCGATCCACACGTCGCCTGCGTCGTATGTCTCTGACTCCCCAGAAAAAGATCGCAAAGCTGATGAGGTACAAAACTCCGTTGAGGCTAAAGGCCGGGCTGATCAGATGGACGCCCGCGATAGTCACGGAGTTTCCGAAAAACGTCCATAGATAGCCGCCCGCAAGCGCCCCGAGCGCCAGCCCCCCGACAAGCGTTATCTCGAACAGACCCATAATGCGCGCGCGCAGTTTCGGACGCCCCGAAGTGACTTCCGATATGTAACCGAGCGTGGCCGGAATGGCCGCGGCCGTCGATAAGCCTTCGAGCAGGCGGGTGATGACAAGCAACCAGATAGTCACCGTCATCGAAGTTATCTGCACGGCTACGACGCCGAGCAACGGCCCGAGCAGCATGAAAAGCTTGCGCCCGTACCGGTCGCTCATCGCGCCAAGCAACGGAGAGCCGAGCAATTCGCTGATAAAGAAAGAAGCCGTGATGAGGCCCGTGACGGTGTTTGAGATAGTGTAATAGTTGCGATCTATTTCGGCGAAATAAAACTGTAGCATCTGGCCCATGGTCTGAGCAGACAACCGCAGGACGAGGCTGCCGATCAATACGGCCACGAGCGAACTGAAAAGCGATGAGGTCACGCGGCGGCGCGTCCTCGGCGTCCAGACAGCCGTGAGATCAGGCGCATCAGGCGAGGGCACACGCGACTCGTCAGGCGTCGGGGCAAGACAGTCGGGTTCGCCCGCTTGCACCTTTGAAGCCTGTCTTTCAGCCTCCAGCTCTCTGTGTGTGAGGGACATGGTATTACATGGAAGCGTCCGGCCCTCGACGGCAGGTGTCGCAGATGGTCTTTACTGCTGAAACCGGGTAATCTGACGCGGGGCCGCGCACGGGGTGGCGCTTCTTACTTTCCCCTTTCACCTTCACTGACGAAGCGAGTCACACGCGCGGCAATGAATGGCAAAATAGCAGAACATTTCGAGCCTGTCCACTCATCGTAAGAGTTTCAGAATAGCCACAGAGACACAAAGACACAGAGAAAGATTTTAATAAAGCTCTGTGTCTTTGTGCCTGCGGTGGCAAATTCCCTCCCTTTCTGAATGGATACCAGCTACTGTCAAATCCTGAGCGGCAGATCCCGGTCAGGGCTTACCACTCAAGGTTCACTGTATGTAAACCTTTTTCATCACGACCGGATTTGCGGGACGCTCACCATTAACCGGCGCGGTGGCGATCTTGTCCACTACATCCATCCCCTCGGTCACGCGCCCGAATATGGTGTAATTCGGAGGCAGCGGGTAATTCTGATGCATTATGAAGAACTGGCTCGTAGCCGTTTCCGGCCTTCCCTTGTTGGCCATTGCAACCATCCCGCGAGCATAGCCGCCCTGATAAAGCGGGGAGGTTCTATCCACTTCATTCGGGAGCGGCGTGCCGGTTGCGGTGCGTCCGCCGGTACCGTTGCCGTTCGGGTCGCCGCCCTGAATCATAAATCCTCTGACCGTGCGATGAAATATCAGCCCGTTATAGAAACCGCTTTTTGCAAGCGCTTCGAAGTTGTCAGCGGTTGCGGGGGCCTGATCTTTCAGCAATTCGATTTTGATGTTGCCGAGATCGGTCTCAATCACCGCCGTCGAATTCGGCCCCGAAGAAGCCCCTTTTGCTGCCGGGGCAGACGATTGATTGCCGGTATTCTGATTGGCCGTATCCCCGCTGCACGCGGCAAACCAGACGGAGCAAAGCACCACTGCAAGCGATAAGATTTTCAAGCGCGAGTGAGGCGGGGCCGCAGCCTGATTTTGACTCATTGATTCATACCTCCAAAGAAAAAGCGGCGAGCGCCGACCGAAACTGCGAAATCCATCACCCCGGTCGCCCACCGCCTCTCGTCTTTCAATTCGATCTTTTCGTAGGTTTTCAAAGTCGGGAGCGGATGACTTAATTTGTCTTCGTTTCAGCAGACTTTTCAGCCATCTGTTTCTTGAACATCTCTACGCAGCCGTCGCAGCAAAAATAGACCTTGCGACCTTCATATTCGACAAAGCGCGTGTGGTCTTCGATAGGTTCTTTCGTCATCGGGCAGACCGCATTTGGCTTGATCGCTTCCTGATCCTCCGCAGAGAGCTTTGCGATATAGGTCTCAGGGTCTTTTTCAAACATGCTGATGCAACCCTGACAGCAGAAATAGACGTACTGGCCTTTGTACTCGGTGCGATATTTTTCGCTGACTGAGGCACCCATGACGGGGCACTTCTTGTTTGTGACGGCCTTCTCTTTCTTATCACCGTCGGAGGCCTTAACCGCTACAGCGCTCGCAAACATCGTCAGCAGGAACAGAACAACAGCTACTTTGCGCATAATCTAAATCTCACTCCTTGGTTATTACGTATAGGCTGTGAACCAGCCGCAACCAATTATACAGAGGGGCCGGATGGCGCGCAAAGAAATAGTGAAATCGTGTATTAGTGCCTCCAATCAATGCACAAGACCGACACGTCGCAGCAGGTCATCGAAACGCGGGTCCGAGCGCAGGCCATCAAGGCTTCTGTCGACCTTGAGCGTAACCAGCATAGCATCTCTATCTTCATAAGCTTTTGCCAGCGACGCGAAGGCAGCGTCTTTTTCTCCAAGAGCGGCGTGAAGCACTGCTATGTTGTAAGGAGAGATGTAACGCTGCTTCGATAGCTTCATCAGTTCGTTCAATACTTCCCTGGCCTCTCTCTTTTTCCCACAAGCGGCGTAAGCGCATCCCAGCTTCGCCAGCGTGAGCGAGCCTGTGCCGGAAGCCTTCTTGTATTCCGCTATGGCCTCTTCGCACATCGCTTTTACCTCATAGCACCGCGCCAGATAAATCCTCGCTGTAGGAAAGTTCGGGTCCATTTCGAGCGCCTTTTGATACTCACGCATCGCTTCGTCGTATCTCCGCGCACAGATGTAAGGAAAACCGGCCTGCGTGTTGATGATGAGCGAAGTCGGGTCGAGCCGCTGCGCCTGCCTGATATGATAGATGCTCTCTTCTGTGCGGCCCATCATTGCCAGGTATTCGCTATACCAGTGGTGAGCCGTCGCGTAGTTCGGGTTCAATTCGAGTGCCCGCTTGAATTCTCTCTCAGCGCCAGCGAAGTCCCAATCATATTGCTCTTTGATATAGGCCAGCGCCGTATGGGCCTCTGCCAGCGAGTCATCTATGGCAAGGGCTTTTACGGCCGCTTCTCTCGCCTTTGGATCGGCGTCCTTTATCTGGTTGACGCTGTAAAGATTCGTGATGGCATAGGATTCTGCCATACCCGCATAAGCCAGAGCGTATTGAGGGTCTAATTCAATCGCCTTCTCGAAGTACTCAATGCTTTTATTTATGCCCTCTTCCGTGCGTTTATTCCAGAAAAAGCGTCCTTTCATGTAAAGTTGGTATGCCTCTGGATTGTCTGTATATCTCTTTACAAAGAGCCTCTTCTCCTCGCCTGTGAGTTCGAGCGCGATGGCCCCTGCGACCCTTTCTGCAATCGCGTTTTCGGCTGCCAGTCTATCAGAGAAATCTTCTTCGAACCGTTCGGACCACAGCAGCGACCCGTCTGATACACCGAACAACTGCAAGTTCACGCTGATCCACTGATCTTTCAACTCTGCTCGGCCAGAAAGCGCCATCCCCACGCCGAGTCTTCTGCCCGCTTCAGCCGGGCCCTGGTCTGATCTATTGTATTGGGTGACGGCGCTCGCCGGAGCGACAATTATACGCCCGATACGGCTCAGTCGCGCAGAGAGGGCATCGGCCATCTCTTCTCCCAGTTCTTCATCGCCTTCGACTGTAAATGGCAGCACGGCTATCGAGTTGGCCTTGCCGGGCGCTGCCTTGTTTATCCTGCTCGAAACCCACAGGAGCGAAAACACGATGACTGATGCGATGACGAGCGCGCTCAAGGCGACCGCAATCACGAGCGCACTGTGTCGGCGGATGAACTTCATGCCGCGATAAGGGAGCCTGTCTTTTTGCGCCCGAACAGGCAAGCGTTCGAGGTGGCGCCGGATGTCATCAGAAAACTCTTCGACGGATTGGTATCGCCGTTCAGGCTCTTTCCTCAAAGCCATCAGCGCAATCATATCCAGATCGCCCGCAAGTCTTCGGCGGAGTTTCTCTACGCTGCTTGCGCGCGTGAAGCTCACCTGCTCGGGCGTGAGCGTGATGGTTTCATCGCCCCGGATAGCCTCTCTTGTGCGGGTGACTACAGAGCTCGGATTTCCGGGCGTCTCTTCGCAGACGACCCGGATGATCTCCTCTCCGGTTTTACTCTTCAGTTCGTATGGACGATGCCCCGTAAGCAATTCGTAAAACAGAACGCCGAGCGAGTATACGTCGCTTGCAACAGTGACGCTCTCGCCGCGAAGTTGCTCGGGGCTTGCGTGGCTTGGCGTCACAAAACGCGCGGCGGTCTTTGTGCGATTCTCCGCTTCTTCCGCATAATCCGGTTCAAGCAGCTTGGCTATGCCGAAATCGAGCAGCTTGGGCACGCCTTCTGGCGTGACGAGAATATTAGTGGGTTTGAGGTCTCGATGAATGACTCGCTTTTTGTGCGCGTACTCGACGGCTGAACAGACCGTGAGAAAGAGCTTCAATCGCTCTGTTATACTCAACCTTTGCTCATCGCAATACTCATCAATCGCGACGCCTTCGATGTACTCCATCACGAAGTAAGGCAGGCCGTCATCGGTCGCGCCGCCGTCGAAGAGCCGCGCAACGTTCGGGTGATCGAAGCCTGCGAGTATCTGTCGCTCGCTCAGGAAACGGCTGACAATGAAATCGGTGTCCATGCCGCGCTTGACGAGCTTGATGGCCACAAGCTTCTGAAACTGGTCATCGGCGCGAGCGGCGAGCAGGATGGTGCCCATCCCGCCCTGGCTGATCTCGCCGATGACCCTGTAAGAGCCGATTATTCTGCCCGTGTCCCGATCAACCGCATTGTCCGAAACCAGCCTCGCAGCGATTTCGAGGGCAATCTCTTCAATCGAGTCATTGCCATCTTCATCATGGGCGAGGAGGGATTCAACCTCTTCCTTCAACTCTTCATCGTCGGCGCAGACTTCTTCAATAAAGCGGGCGCGCTCATCGGCTTCAAGCTCAAGGGCCGAGTGAAAAATCTCTTTGAGTTTTTGCCAGCGCTCTCTGTTCATCGGTAATTGGTCGGAGCATTCAGCTAAGCTCTGAGAGCTAGGGACCGGGAGTTGATGACATTTCGCTCTTGAGCCATGCCTTTGCCATCCGCAGGTCGCGTTTGACCGTTATCTCTGAAAGGTTCAGAAATTCGGCTATCTCTTCGATCCTCAGTCCGGCAAAGAATTTCATCTCTACGATGCGGCCCTGGCGCGGGTCAATGGCTTCGAGTCTTGTCATCGCCTCATCGAGCGCGACCATATCCACATCGGGTCCACCGGAGAGAGCTTCGGCCTTTTCGAGCGCGATCTTAGTCCGGCCTGCGCCGCGCTTTTCCGCCTTGTGACTCCGAGCGTAATCTACGAGTATTCGACGCATCAATTGTGCGGCTATAGCGAAAAAATGGCCGCGATTCTTCCAGCGAACATCCTTCTGGCCCACGAGCCGCAAATAGGCCTCGTGAACCAGGGCCGTCGTTTGAAGCGTGTGGTCTTTGCGTTCGGTTTGCAGGCGTCTGGCAGCCAGGCGATGCAACTCCTCGTAGACCATCGGCATTAACTGATCGAGCGCATCCTGGTCGCCGTCGGTCCAGGCGTTGAGAAGTTCGGTCACATTTTGCTTGGAACCCATAACCGCACACTTCCTCGTTACAGGTCAATGTTGTCAGGGCGCGAAATTTTTACTTGCCAGATTCAATTAATGATAAACCCGCCGGTAAGAAAATCTAAAGCCGAATGATACCTTTTCCCGGCCTCTTACGCGGTAATAAACAGAGGGAAAATAAATCTGATGCCCTCTTATACGCGTTCCGTAGCGGTTTCAATACGGGTCCGTCGATTTCGAGGAGAGATAAAATGAAACGCACTTCGCACCGAGTTAAATCCACCATCTGGGTTCTCTTAGTTTTGATGATCTGGCTGTATGGCGGCGGTCGCATTAATGCAGAGAATTACGCCGCCCACGCGAATCGCACAGTTCCTCTCTCAAGTCTGGAGAGCCGTTTCGACGATCTGCTCTCGGAACTCAAAGAGGTGGTCAGACAGGGAGGCGCTAAGGCGAAGACAGCACCAGAGAAAGGATTCGCGGACATCGAAAAGGTCATCAGGTTAAAGGAGCGCCTGGCCGAGGAAGACGAAAAGATTCAGGAGTATTTCGACGGTCTCGAAGATTTCATGGAGCGGAAAAAGCTCCCCGATGAAATCCTGAGTCGGCATAAACAGTTCGCCAGCGAATACAGGGCCAGGTATGAAGCATTGATGGCCGACCTCGATGGTATCGAATCAGCACACGAAGCTGCTACAGGTTTCTGGTCGAAATTCACAGGCGCAAACAAGAAAGTGGATTGGGACGGAGTCATTGGAAAGACCCTGAACTTTCTGGAAGAGAACACCCCTCGCCCGCACAAGAGCAATTTTGATCCAAAGAATCTGCCGCACCGCGCGCTCAAAGCAGACAAGCCTATCCCGCCCAAGCTCACGCGGGAGGAATGGCTCAATGCCTTTGCGAAAGAAGCCGCCCCGTCAGCCTCCGCTCAACCATCGTCCGTCAAGGCACAAGGCTCAATCACACTTGCGGCAACCGCACCGCCGACGCCCGCCGATCTGGCAGAGACAATAGAGGTGAAGTTCACGCCTGAGATTCAGCAGCTGGCCGATAGCCTCGGTCGCAACCCCGTAAAGATATTCAACTGGGTTCGCAACAACATAGAGTTCGTGCCTACATGGGGGAGCATACAGGGTGCCGAGCTTTGCATGGAGAACCGCACGGGCAATGCCTTCGACACATCATCCTTGCTGATTGCTTTGCTCCGCTATTCAGGCATTCCTGCTCGCTATCAGATGGGGACGATTGACGTGCCGATAGATAAGGCGATGAACTGGCTGGGCGGCTTCACAGATTCTCGCGCCGCTGCGCGGTTTGCGGCAAGTGGTGGGGTGCCATCTGCTGGAACTGTGGAGCAAGGTGGGGTTTTGAGGTCGCTGCGGATGGAGCATGTCTGGGTTAAAGCGTATTTAGATTATGCTCCTTCCGAAGCTGCCGTCAACGCTCACGGAGATGGCTGGGTTGACATTGACGCAAGCTTCAAACTCCATGTATCCACTTCCGGAAGCGATCTATTAGCAGCCAGCGGGTTTGATCCGACCGCCTTCAACAATCACTTAGAATCAACTGCAATCACAAACGAAGCTGAAGGTTTCGTAACCGGAATCGACCAGGCATTCATAGTAACAACGGTCAATTCGATTGCCGACAAGTTTTCAGCCGCGTTTCCGGGCAACGATCCAGACACGCTTCTGGTAACGCGCTCTATTATCGCCAAAGAACTTCCTGTTGTTCCCAACAGCGGCCCCTACAGAGTCATCTCGAAGGGGCCCGCGGTTTCGGAGTTGACATCGGCAATGCGGCATTTGCTTTTACTGACTGTCGCCGACAAAGATGGAAGGGCGATCCTGACATTTGCCACGACACTGCCTGAAATTGGCTCCAAAAGCATCTCTGTCAACTATACATTTTCTACACAAGCGGATGTCGATCTGGTGAGGAGTGTTCTCCCATCTGACATTGTCAATTCTGTTACGCCACCCAGCCCACAGCATGTGTTGGATGCGATTCCAGCCTACCTTGTGAGCGTCCGGCCTCTCATCAAGCTGGACGGGATTACTGTCAATGCCGGGGATCGGGTCGGTATGGGTGAAGCGCAGACGATCACCATTGGGTTTACAGCACCTACAATTCAGACTCCTCCTGTCACCCTTGATCTCGTCGCCTGGGGACAATATGGGATAACCATGGATATCGCCGGAACCTCGAAAACACCCTTCCTCACCCGTGTAGATAGGCTGCACTTACTTGCGCAGCAATATGAGGCAGCAAATGGTCAGGGCTTGAGCGCAGGTGCCATAGATAGCAGATACCATGATCTTATACGATCTGCTTGGTTTCTATCCGCCGACAACCGGTCGAACATAATCGCGAGAGGGTTCGGAATTCGCTTCACCCGGTACCCCTCTTTAGCGTTCTCTTACGCGGATTATACTTTCTCGTCAATATTGGGCGTTCCAGTACGCGGTCTAGTTGGCGGATATTTTCTCGACGTCGCTCGACAATTGCACATAGCCACCGCTCTCGATGGCGACATTGTCAAAGAGATGAACTTCAATATTTCAGCAGGTCTGATTTCATCGCTTCTGGAAGGAAAGGTCATTCCTCAAATTGTGTTCGGACAGGAACCATCGTCGGGTGGGATTAGCGCGGCAAACGCCATTAATTCAGCATCACAGCAGGGAATACCAATATACGCAATAGACTCTCAAAACGTCGACATGTCTCTGGCACATATAGACCAAAGCTATCCCAGTGAAGCGATTTCCGACGCAGTGAATGCGGGCAGGGTCGTAATCGTCCCTCAACGGCCCCCCGTGATGGATGGAGAACTAATAGACGGCTACATCACCATGGACCCAATTTCCGGAGATGCCGCTTACCTTGTCGGACGAGCGCATGGAGGTCGGTTGGAGTGCTTGCCTGACCTTTCTCCCACAGACATGGTACTGTGCCAGCAGGCCCTAGCCAATGCCGAGTTCTGGGAGACTCTGGGCTTTATTCTTCTAGCCGTGGCGACCGTAGGATTCCTGATCGCAGCATCCATCGGAGGAGCGCTGCTCGCCGTGTCTGAGCTAACAACCACGCTACTGAAATTGGCAGTAGTTGTCGGCAGCGATGCGGCGTTATTTGCCGTCCTATTCGATTTGGGCGTTTGTCTTGTCGAAGGTCCAAAACCGCCTCATGCGACCTGCGCCCGAGAGCTGCTGGCTTTCGACTTGAGGTTCACCGGTCTGGGGGCTTGGCTGGTGTTCCTACGGTAGCAACCGGAGGCACGATGCAATATGTACTCAAATGGCAGAATTACACTTGTTTCTATCGCCGTACTCGTGAGTATCTCGATTCTGCTCGCTGGGCATGAGATTTTCAGCCGGTCATTACCAACATCCAGCGGCTTGAGTTATCTCAGGGTTACCCAAAACTCCGACGGCAGTTGGGGCGGCACGGCTATCTCGTTAAACGATGGCCTGCCGACTACCGCTGCCGCGCTCGAGACGCTGCGCGCGCTTGAGGCAACGACCTCGGCTAATCAGACCAGCGCGATTCAATTTCTCGCTTCACAAGCAGTCGAAGTCACTCCGTTTCACGCTCAACGAATCACGGCGCTCACGGGTACTACGAGCGATACGTCAGCCGATCTCACGGTCCTGATTGCCTCTCAAAACGCAGACGGCGGATGGGGCACCGCTGAGGATTACGAAAGCGATGCGCTCGATACGGCTTATGTGCTGATGGCGCTCAAGGCCGCAAACGTCTCCGACAACACGATAATCATCAAGGCGCTCAACTTTCTCACTCGCTCTCAAAACGCAGACGGCGGATGGGCGCTTATAAAAGGTGAGGATAGCCAGGTCTTCTATTCCGCAATCGCTCTTGAGGCGCTCAACGGCTGGCGGCTCCAGTTCTTTGTCTCCAACAATCAGGCCCGCACCATCGGTTACTTGCGCGGACGCCAAAACGCAGATGGCGGATATGGCGCTCCTTCGAGCACCGCCTTCGAAACCGCCTCAACCTTGTTAGCCATTCTCGGATCGGGTCAGCCGCTTACGCCCGCCGATGCCGCCGCAACCAACTTCCTTCTCAATTCACAACTCGCAAACGGGAGTTGGGTAGATGACGCTTATTCAACAGCGCTCGCGCTTCGTGCCATCGCCTTCCCTCGCGACACAGATGCCGACGGTATGCCGGATGATTTCGAGATAGCTAACGGTCTGAACCCGAACGATCCTTCGGATGCAACTCTCGACAATGACGGCGACGGTCTGGCCAACCTCGCGGAATTTCGAAGCGGCACCGATCCCAATAACCGTGACACCGATGGCGACGGCGTCGAAGACATGGACGAACTCGCCAACGGCAGCGACCCGCGCGACCCTGCAAGCCATAACCGCGCCCCGGTCATCACATCGCAACCCGTCGTCTCGGCGAGCGAGCAGCAGACCTACAGCTATCAGGCGCTTGCTACAGACCCTGACGGCGATCCGATTTCGTTCGAGTTGCTTCAAGCGCCAGACGGCATGACGATCTCGCCAACCGGCCTCGTTCAATGGACGCCCGCGTCGAATCAACTCGGCAACTTCAACGTGATAGTCAAAATCAGCGACGGGCGAGGAGGCTCTGCGCTTCAGCAGTACAAGTTAAACGCGCTTGCGCTCGGCATTGATTTTACAGTCGCGGGTGTAGACGTATCACAGACCGCCACCGATACCGATACTTTGGTCATTACCGGAAATGTCCGCGTTAATATCGAAAATCGCGGAGGCAGTTTCTTTGACGGCGGCTTCCAGGTGCTTTTATTCGAAGACCAAAATAACGACGGAGCTTATCAAAGCGGTGTGGATAAGGCGCTTGGCGCTCGCGCATTCAACGGGAACATCGCTTCGAGCGGCGCGGCGTCACTCGACGTGCCTGTATCGGGCATCGTGACGTTCCGCGACAACCTGATCTACGCTTTCGTCGATAGCGCTTCTCAGATTCCGGAGCTTGACGAGACCAACAACATCGGATCGAGTGGCGCTGAAAGCCTGTACCAGCCAGCGCCCGGCGATTTCGAGCCGAAGATAGAGTGGGAATGGACTACGCCCATTCAGCAAGGCATTCTGCATACTCCGATGGTAGTGCCGCTCATCGACACAAACAATGATGGCTTGATAAACGAACGCGACGTGCCTGCGGTAGTCGCGGTGCCCGAAGGAGCCAATTCGCCGCTCGCCGTGCGGGGCGATACGGGCGCGCCCATTATTGCTCAGACCTCCGGCAACCGCTCGCTTATTGCTGCAACACATCCCCCGGCGGTTGGCGATATCGACGGTGACGGACGGCCTGAGATAGTGGCGTCAAATAACACCACGCTTTACTGTTTCAACAACGACGGTAGTCTCAAATGGTCGGCCACGCCTCCGGTCTTGCGCCTGAGCGGTATCTCGATTGCCGATCTCGATGGCGACGGGCACGCTGAAATAATGTTCGGCTCCGCAGTCTACAACTCAGACGGCTCATTACGGTTCAACAGAAGAACCGATCCGGCTGGCCGGGACTATTTAGGTGGCCCCAGCATCGGCAACGCGGCGCAGATCGCGGCTGACCTCGATGGTGACGGCAAGCAGGAGATCGTCGTCGGTCCAAGTGCCTGGGACAGCGACGGCAACTTGATATGGGTGTGGTATTCGACCGGGGTCACCATCGGTCAAACAACCCTTGTCGGCACTCTCGATCGCGGCGCGACCACGGTCAACGTGCAGTCGAACGTTCTGCTAGACGATTGCTACACTGCCGTCGCCAACCTGGACGATGACCCGAACCCGGAGATAATCTGCGTGATCACCAACCCCGGGGCATTTGTCGCGTCCGGTGTCTATGGCCACTCGATTGTCGTCTTTGAACACGATGGTCGCTTGAAGTCGGTATCCCCGCTGTTTATCAACGAGAACGGGGGAAACAGCTACACGCTCGGCCCGCCAACCGTAGCCGATTTTGATGGTGATGGCCGGCCGGAGATCGCTATAGTCGTACAGGTGGTGCCGTCAGGCATCCAGATACGCAGGCCGTTTCTGAATGTGTATGAATACCAAAGCGACAACACACTCCAGTTGAAATGGCAGAAAGAACTTCTCGGGGACTCTAACGCCTCGCGAGCATTTCAGGTATCAGCCTTCGATTTCGACGGCGACGGAGCGGCGGAGCCCGTCGTCTTAGATCAGCACAGGCTCTATGTTTTGAACGGGGGTGACGGGTCAACGCTCTTTGAGATAGGAGTTGATCGCGCCAACGAGCCTGCGGTCACCAGCCGTTACCCTGCTATCGCGGATGTCGACAACGACGGCAGCGCTGAAATCATAGTGCCAACGTTTCAGGGTCCGGAGGCGGGGTCTCCACCACGCAAGGGATTCATTGCGCTCAAGGATACGAAGGACAACTGGCTCAACGCGCGGAGGATATGGAACCAGAACCGCTACTACATCACAAACGTCAACGAAGACGCGAGCATCCCGCGCGAGCAGAAGCCAAACTGGCAGATATTCAACACTCACCTCGCGCAATCGCCTATCGACGGAGTCAAACCGCTGGCCGCGCGCGATCTGACGGTTTCGCGCGTGAGGATCAACTCGCAGGGTTGCCCGGCCACCGCAGGCATCACTGCGCGCATAGGCAACGGCGGCAGTCTCCACGCGGGCCCGGGCGTTCGCGTGAATTATTTTTTAGGCGATCCATCGGCGGGAGGGGCTTTGATCGGAACCCGGCAAACGAGCCGAGCGCTCTATCCGGGTGATTTCGAGGACGTGACGCTGGATTGGAATGCGCCGGTAGCGGGGCAGATATTTGTCACGGTCAACGACCCGCCCGATACGACCTTAGTGCAGTCGAACAACCTCGAACATATCCCTAACACCTGGGCACAGGGGAGCGGGTATCTCACAAATGTAGTTACAGGGTTTAATCGCAACGCGTGGCTAGGCATCGACGGCAATCTGAACACTCACTGGCAGGAGCGGCCCGCAGGAACGAACTATGTGCCCACCGGTCCAACGTTTTTCGAAGTGCGATTCCCATTCCCGGTCAATGCCGCGTCTGTGCAGATCGAAAACAACCTTGCCCCGTCACTCAACGAAGCGTTCCAGGGCGAGGCTACGCTGACATTCTCGAATGGCTTTAGCGTAAACTTCACCCTCGACGCAAGTGGCGAAGGCTCGGTGTCGTTCTCAGAGCAGCAAGACATCTCATGGATCAGACTGACCAGCACTTCGACAAAAAGCCAGGGCGCGGGGCTTTCTGAGTTCATAGTTGCGGGCTCATACGCGGAGCCGCAGTTCCGCATCAACGAAGGCGCGGGACGATTGGGCAATAACAAAGCCGCCTCTCCTCTTGTCACTTCGCCTTGCGATGCAGCGGCAAATCAACCTCCGATCATCACATCAGCCCCTGTGATCTCAGCCTCCACAGGAGTCGCTTATAGCTACCAGGTGGAGTCAACCGATTCCAACAACGACCCGCTTTCGCCCTCGCTTCTTGCCGCTCCTTCGGGTATGACGATCAACGCGACCGGGCTGATAAACTGGACTCCCGCCGATAATCAATTCGGCGACTTTGCCGTCACAGTGCAGGTGTCGGATGGCCGGGGAGGCACAGCCGAACAATCATTCATCATTTCGGTCACCGCCCCTGCGGGCACAAACAGTGCCCCGCTAATCATTTCGACTCCTGTGACATCCATCGTGCTCGGGCAGTCCTATCAGTATGATGTCGAGGCAACAGACCCTGACGATGATGTGTTGATCTTCTCAATGCTGCAATCCCCGGCAGGGGCTGCGGTTGATCAGTTCAGCGGCCTTGTATCGTGGACACCCGACCCATCTCAGACCGGCGCACAGTTCTTCACCCTTGAGGCTCAGGACGGACGCGGAGGACGCGCGCTTCAATCCTTTACTGTTGATGTCTTGCCCAGCACTACTCCTCTTCCCCCTTCTCCTCAGGACGCCGACCTCGACGGTTTTGATGAGACGGTTGACTGCGACGACACTAATCCCGATGTCAATCCGGGCCGAGCAGAAATTCCCGGCAACGGTCTCGATGATGACTGCAATCCCACTACACCGGATGTCCTTTCCCAAAATTCCGCCTCCTGCTCCATCGTTAGCGACAAACGCAACTACAACTCCAACTCGCTCGCGCAGCTTACCGTAAGAGTGAGCAATCTCAGTCCCGATCTCACACTGGCGGGGCTTGATGCGCTTTTGACTGTGACAGACCCGAGTGAACAGAATGTATTTACTACCGCGCTGCCCGTCGATGCTCTGTCGCCCAATGGCCGCTTCAAAGCCACTGTTGCCTTCAGCACCCAAACTCACCAGCCGGGCAGCTATCAGACGACGCTGGAACTCAGATTCGGCTCTTCGGTGGTCTGCGGCTCGCAGGTATCGTTTGCCATCCTTTCAAGCGACTCTCAGGGTAAGTCCCTCACAGGCAACATTGACGCAATTCCTGCTGAGATCGAACGCGGCAACAACTCCACTTTCAGCTACCAGGTCACAAATGTCGGCAATCTCGACCTTTCCGCTCTTACCCTGAGAGCCCTTGTCGTCGATGCGTCAACCAGCATTGTTTCTCAAACCTTGACTGATCAAATTTCATTAAACAGAGGTCAATCCTTCACTAACTCCATGACCTTCAGCAGTTCAGGTGTCGAGGCAGGCGACTATCTTGTCATCTTGCAGGGCGAGAGCAGCGGCGCAAGCCAGACCGTAGACTCCACATTCTTGAAGATCACCCCCTCTGCAAGTCCCACAGTTGGAGGTGCGGTCGTCCGCCACGCCCCGCAGATCAATGGCAACTCGCGCGTTCAGGGGTCGGTTCGCCTTTTGACCGGAGAAAATGTCACATTGAACGGTGGCGCAGTCATCACCACAGACCTGCTCGTTCCCGGAACCCCGACCGTGAGATTAAACGGCCATCCGACACTGGGATCCACTGTCGAGGGTACAGGCAGCGCGCAGCCCTCCGGCTACCAGATAAGACTAAATGGCAATGCTCAACTCGGCAGACTTGTGACCCGAACAGACCCCATCGCTATGCCCGTTGTCACCGCGCCTCCCGCAGCAACGGGCACTCGCGATGTTGCATTGAACGGGCCGGGCGGGAACGTGGGTGACTTCGCCACGCTTCGCGACCTGACCCTCAACGGGAATGCGGGGACGTTCAGCGTTCCTCCCGGCACGTATCGAAACTTTATCGCCAACGGCAATAATGGTTTTGTGTTTGGAATCGCAGGCTCTACGCAACCGGCAGTCTATAATCTGAGGAGCCTGATTTTGAATGGCCAGAGCCATTTGGAAATCGTAGGACCGGTCACACTCACAGTTGGAACAGCGGTGACGCTCAATGGCTCGATGGGAAGTACAGGAAATCCACTGTGGCTGACAGTGAAGGTGGCTACAGGTGGCTTTACACTAAACGGAGGAAGCACGATAAACGGTGTAGTGATCGCGCCAGCAGGGACGGTAATAATCAACGGAAACAGTCTGCTGAAAGGGACGGTGTTCTGCGACCGGTTGACGATAAATGGAAACGGCGTGCTCGATGGAGTGGGAGATATAGCTCCGCTGTCGCTCAGGTTAGGAGAGCCATGGCGCGGCTTAGTGACGCGCACATCGGTAGTAAGAGTCGCGTGGGGTTATGGCGAAAGGCGCGCACCTGTCAGATGATGAGGTTTGACACTTGAATTCGTAAAATCATAATGATTTTCAACATGCTGGTTAGATTGCTTGAAATAGGCCGGGACGGACGCGGATGGACGGATATACGCGGATCTGACCCAATTAGGTTTAATCCGCGTAAATCCGCCGCATCCGCGTCCGTCCCGGCCTATTCCCAGCTTCCTTATCTACACTTTGAAAACTGAATGGCCCTGCAAAGGCACAGAGAAAATATCGTAAATAATCTCTCTGTCTTTATGTCTCTGTGGCAAACTTTTCTTACTCTCTGAACAGATACGCCCTTGATCGTCGTTGATCAATCTTCGATTCGAATCAATTGAGCGGCATTTCATAGATGCGGTAAGTCTTTGAGCGGCGTCCGCCTATCAGATCAGCCGCCCGGTTCATCAACAGATTGCTTTCCAGAACCCAGCTCATTTCGGCTTCGGGGTATCCGTGCTCGGGGACGGTTCGATATATCTGGTCGTAAAAGATGGCTGCGATCCCGAGGTTTTGATACTCCTTTACGACACCCATAGTGATTACCCGAACCGCTTTTATCTTGCGCGAATGCCAGAGCAGTTTCAGTAAACCGAAAGGAAACAACCGGCCATTAATTTTCTTGAGCGCGCGATTGATGTCGGGCACAGCCAGAAAGAACGCTACGGGTAAGCTTGCGTGACCCTCCTGGCGCTTCTCACCGATATAGACAACCTGCGGGTCGATTATCTGTTTGAGGTCCTTGGCCAGATGTTCGAACTCTTCGGCAGATACGGGAACAAAACCCCAGTTGTCGCTCCACGCATCGTTATAGATGCGCCGCACGGCCTCGACCTCGTTATTGAAATCCTTAAGGTTCACAGTCCGCACGTGGATGCCGGTTCTCTCTCTGGTTCGCCTGGCCACGCGCTCAAGCTTCTCCGAATGCGTGAACGTCTCATAATGAATCGAGTAGGCGTACATGTCCATCGCCTTCCGCATGCCGTAACGTTCAAGCAATCGAGCGTAATAAGGCGGGTTATAGGTCATCATCACGGCCGGGGCTTCATCGAAGTTATCAACAAGCAACCCGCATTCATAATTGGTCGAAGGATTCATGGGGCCGCGCATGACATCCGCCCCGCGCGAGCGCAGCCAATCGGCCGCCCTTTCGAGCAGCACGGAAGCGGCTTCGAAATCATCTTCCACCTCAAAGAATCCGAAGAAACCGGCGTGCTCGGCGTGATATTCGTTGTGCGCGCGATTGAGTATAGCCATTATCCGGCCCACTACGCGTTCCCCGCGCGTAGCCAGAAACATCTCGACATCCGAAGTCTTGTAAAACGGATGTCGGCCGGTGTCGAGTATGTCTTTTTGCGCCATCCGAAGCGGCGCGACCCAGTGCGGGTCATCGCGGTAGTGTTTATAAGGAAAATCCAGAAACCGCTTGCGGTCGCGTAGTGCGCGAACTCTGTGAACTTTTATATTTTCGGCGCTCGCTTTACCCATCCCGGTTCCGCTCAGTGCGTGAAGCGGATTATATGGAAATTGTGCGTCCTATACAAATTGATGCGTGATGCGTGATGCGTGATTTTCAGGCATAAGGCTATTAACAGTCAATTGCCAATCTCCGGGTCACACATCACACATCACGCATCACGAACCACGTCCCTCTCGTTGACCTCGCCGCTCATCAGAGCGTAACATTTTTCTTTGTCGTAAAGGGCGGTGGGCTTGTATGGATGAACGTACTTTTCAAACGCTCGAACTGGACGGGCTGGTAAATCTGCTTGCGCGTCACGTTCAGTCTCCGCTGGGGCGCAGACGCGCGCGCGCCCTCACCCCGTCGGTGGATCGAGAGCACATAAATCGCGAGCTTGACCTCACGACCGAGGCAAGCGACTACCTGACTTCGGGCGGCGCTTTTGGCCTCGGAGAGATTAATGATCCGGCAAACTCGCTCGCGCAGCTTCAGGTCGCGGGCACGAGCCTTGACCCGCGAGAGATACTGGCGATGCAGAGCCTGATCGCTTCGGGTCTCGATTTGCGGGCACAATTCAGCGCGGATGAAATCCGCAATCGTTACCCGAATCTCGCGGCCATTACAAATAGAGTCGCGGATCTGCGAAGAATGCTCGCATCATTGCAGGGCAAGATTCTGCCTACGGGTGAGATTGACGACAACGCAAGCCCCGGGCTCCGCCGCATACGCCGCGAAATAAATGAACGGCGCTCGCGCATATATCGCAGCCTTGAATCGCTCATGCAAGATCGCGGGGCGACGACGATTCAGGAAGAGATAGTCACGATCCGCAACGGGCGCTTCGTCATCCCGGTTCGCACGGATGCGCGAAGCCATGTTCCCGGCGTGATGCACGGCATGTCCTCAAGCGGTCAAACCACTTATGTCGAGCCGCTTGCAACCATAGATCAAAACAACGAACTTGTCCGCCTGCGCGAGCAGGAAGAGATCGAGATAGCCCAGATACTTTTTTCGCTGACCGAAACCCTCAGAGCCAATCTCGCGGGCATACTCGGCATAGTCCAGGCCATCGCAGAGATCGACTTCGCGCAGGCAAAAGCGAGGCTCTCAATCGAATTCAAATGCGCGCGTCCCGAGATGACCGAGTCCAGACGGATATTGCTTGTAGAGGCTCGCCACCCTCTGCTCGAACACATGCTCAAACAGACGGGCGGAAAGGTCGTCCCCATCTCGCTTGAGATGGATGACGAGTATCAGACGATGGTAATCAGTGGGCCAAATGCGGGCGGAAAAACCGTGGCGATAAAGACCGTGGGGCTCGTGACGCTGATGGCTCAGATGGGTCTTCACGTGCCCGCACGCCAGGCCGCGCTCCCCGTCTTCGATCAGGTGCTGGCAGACATAGGCGATCAGCAGTCAATCGCGGCAAACCTGTCTACCTTCACCGCTCACATGCGAAACATATCCGAGATGGCCGCTACCGTTCGCCCTCCCGCCCTCATTCTGATAGACGAAGTAGGCACGGGCACTGACCCGGACGAAGGCGCGGCCCTCGGCGTGGCCATAGTCGATCACTTCCTCCGCAAAGGCGCGACCACGATAGCCTCGACTCACTACAATCCGCTGAAGATGTGGGCGTCTGAGACCTCGGGGGTGTTGAACGCGTCGGTCGAATTTGATGAGAAGACGCTCCGGCCTACTTATCGTCTGATAGTAGGTGTGGCGGGCGCATCATCCGGTCTCGAAATCGCCCGCCGCATGAATATACCGGCAGATGTCCTTGAGGAGGCAAAAGAGCTTCTTGATCCGGCGCACACGCAGGCGAGCGATTATCTGAAGAAGTTGAAAAACACGGTCGAAGAACAGGAGGCGCTGCGCGCGGCGCTTGAAGAAGAGCGACAGGTGACGGCTGAAAAGTATGCGCGGCTCGACATCGAATTCGCGCAGCGCGAGGTAAAGCGCAGGGCGGAATTCGAAGCCGAACTCGCCGAGGTAATTCGAGAATTCACAAGCGAAAGCAACGACCTGATCGCTTCGCTAAAAGACAGAGCCGCGGCTGTCAGGCTCAAGAAAGAGGCCGAGGCGCAGGCCGCCGAATTGCGCCGCTCGGCAAGCGTGCGACTGCGCAAGCAGACCCAAAACGCGCCTACGACAAGCACAGCCGTAGGCGCACAGGCCAGTCTTGCGGCCACCGCTTCACAGGCGAGCGAGAGCACCGCATCGGTTCAGAGTGCTGCTCTGTTTACAGACGAAACGGACGAGATTCGCGAACGCGACCGGGTGCAGATCAAATCTCTCAATCGAGAAGGCACCGTCGAATCTGTCAGTGACGGAACCTACACGGTACTTGTAGGCTCGCTCAGATTTCGCGCCCGCCGCGATGAATTGCAACTCATCAGCCGGGCGGCTCCGCTCTCGTCAAAACACGCCGCAAACCTGCCCCGTGGCGTAAGCGCCCAGGTAAACGTGGATGAAGATTTCGCTTCCGAGATAAACGTTATCGGCACGAATACGGATGAAGCCACCGACCGCGTAGACAAGTTTCTCGACGAGGCATTTCTCGCCGGGGTCGAACGCGCGCGCATAGTGCACGGCCACGGCAAAGGGGCATTGCGGCGGGCCATCTCCGAGCTTCTGACGGGACATCCGCACGTCGAAAGTTTCAATCAAGCGCCGCCAAACGAAGGCGGCACGGGCGCGACTATAGTCGTGCTTAAGAAGTAGCAGCGTGATGCTTAATGCGTGATGAGTGATCCGTGACCTGCCAGGATTGCAAGGTGACTTAAACAGGCGGCTGTCTAAAAATCACGCATCACGCATCACTTCTTGATGGCTCCGATCTGGAAAAGGTACTTGCGCGATTTGAGCTTTGTTGTTAATAATTCGTCCTGGTGACGGACGCCCCTTCTATGGTGACGATCAAGCATGGGATAAAGTGATGCGATTCCCCCGAGGGTTTGCTGACGACGTAAAGAATCAGACCGATATAGTTCGCGTCGTGTCGGACTATGTCACGCTGAAAAAGCGTGGAGCGAACCATATTGCCTGCTGCCCTTTCCATTCCGAAAAGACTCCTTCATTCAACGTCCACTCGGGCAAGGGGATCTATAAGTGTTTTGGATGTGGCGCGGGCGGCGGCGTATTCGATTTCGTAATGCAGATCGAAGGCTGCTCGTTTCCCGAAGCGGTCAGAATCGTTGCCGATAAAAACGGCATCCCCATCCCGGTAGTCGAAGAGACGGAAGATCATAAGAAGCTGGCTCGCGACCGCGAAACTACTCAGCGATTAAATGATTTGGCGGCGGAATTTTTCGAGCTTCAACTTGAAGATGAAGCCGTTGGCGAACAGGCCCGCCTCTACATCAAGTCGCGCGGCATCACGGAAGAGACCCGGCGGCTGTTTCGCATAGGCTATGCGCCGGACCGCTGGGATGCGCTTCTCACATTTCTGAAAGAGCGCGGCGCAACCCTTGACGAGATCGAAAGCAGCGGGCTTGGCGTGCTCAAAGAGCAGGGCGGTCTTTACGACAGATTTCGCGGGCGCGTTATGTTTCCCATCACCGATTCGCAGGGCCGCATCATAGCCTTCGGCGGAAGGGTGATGGGTGAGGGCGAACCCAAATATCTCAACTCGCCTGAAACCGCCCTCTACACAAAGGGGCGAAACCTTTTCGGGCTTTCACAATCGAAAGACGAGATTCGCCGCACGGGCTACTCCATACTGGTAGAGGGCTACCTTGACTGCATAATTCCATTTCAAGAGGGCATCCATAACGTAGTCGCAAGTCTTGGCACGGCTCTGACCGACAGCCAGGTCCGACTGCTGCGGCGTTATATGGACCGCCCGCAAATCATCGTTAATTTCGATCCCGATTCGGCGGGTCAGGCGGCAACCATGAGATCAATCGAGTTGCTGCTTGCCGAGGGCTTCAAGGCGAATATACTGCGAATGCCCACCGACGAAGACCCGGACGAATACGTCCGCGCACACGGCGCCGAGGCATTTAAGGCTCTCTTTAAGACTACGCAGCCTTATATCGAATACATCATTGACATGACAATGGGCCGATACGACACCTCGCGCCCTTCGGGCAAGGTCGAAGCCATAAACGCGATGCTGCCGCATCTGGCGCGGATGCGAGACAAAGTCGAGCGGATGGAGTATGCCGAGCAGATATCGAATCGCCTCAGGGTTGACAGCCGCGTAATCCGCGACGAACTGAAACGCGTAGCCACAAATCGGCAGCAGTCGCTCGACCCGAAGCGTATACGCGCTGCCGAAAATATGACGCCGGGAGAGCGCCAACTGCTCGAACTCATCCTCGCAAACTCGGATGTGCGGCGGGCCATCGTCCCGAATCTGAGCGAGGATGTTTATTCGGGTCTTGCGACCGGCACTCTGTTTGCCGCGATAATCGATCTCGAAGGTGAAGAGATTGAGCCCGATCTGGCCCACCTGAGCGAGCGCATCGAGGGCGAAGCGGAACGCGCGCTTCTGCCTGAGCTTTTGATAAGCGATCTGGCGTGGGCCGGCGGCTACGATTTCGATACGCTTTTTAAGAAGGCGACCGAGGCGCTCACTTCGCTCAGGCAGCGACAGTTGGAACGCCGACTCGATCAGATACAGATCGAACTCGGCCAGGCCGAACAGGATCAGGACCTGGAACGGGTGATGCGTCTGTATCAGGAAAAGACCGACATCAAAAAAAGAAAGTTATCGCTGTCGGCTTCATGACTTATTCGCTGTCATTTGTCCGTTGTCCGTAGCATTGTTATCAATCAACTAAATTTACGAATATATGTAAAATTGATGTAATGAGAACGGGCAATTGACCACGGACAAGTGACTAATTTCAAACTCGCGTCTTGACAGATTCTATGAATGAGGGTACCAATTCTGAGTGGCCACAAGACCCACTTCGAAATGAGTTGCCCGGGAGTGCCGAACGTGTCAGAGCTTAACGAGAAATATCAAAACGAAGTAGAGAAACTTCTCGAGATCGGCAAAGAGAAGGAGTACCTGACCTACGACGATATCAATCGGCTGTTGCCACCCGACATGAATTCGGCCGACGACATCGAAGCAATATTCGATGCCATCGGCGCGGAAGGCATCTCGATTTCAGACACGGATGAAAAATTTATTGCGGCGGCGGCGGCGGCGGCCGAAAACGGAGACGTAAAAGACGACGACGAATTCGCCGAAGGGCTCGACCTCGATCTCACACCCGGCACGCTCGATAAGACTAATGACCCCGTACGCCTCTACCTGCGAGAGATGGCGATAGTGCCTCTGCTGACACGCGACGGAGAGGTCTCGATAGCCCGCCGCATCGAGCGAGGACGGAAGCGAGCGCTCAGGGCGATTTCGCGCTCGCCGATCTGTATAGACGAATTGATAAAGATAGGCGAGCGGTTGCGCCGGGGCGAATTGCACATACGCGAAGTAGTCGTCTTCAGCGAGCAGGAAGGCGTCGTCGAAGAACGCCTCGAAGAGTACCTGACTGCTATTCTCGATTCGATCACAGAACTAAAAAAGAGCTATACGCGAACGCTCAAAATTCACGATCAATTGCGGGCCGAACCACGCAAATCATCGAAGCTGCCGCGCCTGCGCCGAAAGCTCGCGCGGGCGCGCGTCGAGGTCAGTCGGCAGGCGCGGGCGCTCGACCTCGCCGTGCATCAGCACGAGCGACTCACCGAGCTTATACTCGAATGCGTGAGGGAGTCGCGCGAGGCGCGCGCCGCAATCGAGAAGGCCCGGCGCGCGATTGAAAAGAAGAAATGGAACGAGGACGAACGCGAACTCAAGCGAAACCTCCGAGACGCCGAACGCCGCCTCGGTGAGCTTGAAGATTGCTGGCACATCACATCGGTCGAACTCGAACGCTCGCTTGCCTCGATCAACAGCGGCGAAGAAGAAGCCGACATCGCCAAGCGGGAATTGATAGAAGCAAACCTGAGGCTTGTCGTCTCGATAGCCAAGAAGTACACGAATCGCGGATTGCAATTTCTGGATCTTATCCAGGAAGGGAATATCGGATTGATGAAGGCGGTCGATAAATTCGAGTGGCGGCGAGGCTATAAATTTTCCACCTACGCGACGTGGTGGATACGCCAGGCAATAACTCGGGCCATAGCCGATCAGGCGCGCACCATCCGCATACCCGTCCACATGATCGAAACCATCAACAAGTTGATCCGCACCTCGCGCGCACTTGTCCAGGAGCTTGGCCGGGAGCCAAGCTCGGAAGAGATCGCAAAGAAGATGGACATCCCCGTCTCGAAGGTGCGAAAGGTGCTTAAGATCGCGCAGGAACCGATCTCGCTTGAGACGCCCATCGGAGAAGAAGAGGATTCGCATCTCGGCGATTTCATCGAAGACAAGACCATTACAAATCCCTCGGAAGCGGTGATAAATTCCAACCTGCGCGAAATCACCGACGAAGTGCTGAAGTCGCTCACGCCACGCGAAGAGAAAGTCATAAAGATGCGCTTCGGCCTCGGCCCGAACGGCAGCGAGCACACGCTCGAAGAAGTGGGTCAGCACTTTGCCGTCACGCGCGAGCGCATTCGCCAGATCGAGGCGAAGGCGCTCAGAAAACTGCGCCACCCGTCGCGCTCCCGCAAGCTCAAAGCGTTTTTGGAGACTGCCCGGCCCTGAACTCTAATACAGGAAATCTTAAATCTTAAATCACCCTTCCTCTCCCCATCTGGCCTCAAGCTCTACGCCGAGGCCGTCGGCCAGGCGATTTACGAAGGCGAAATATCCGACCACCATATTGAGGTCGAGTACGGCTGCGTCCGACAACCCGGCACCGCGCAAAGGGTCTATATCGGATTGCTCCATTTCGTGAGGCGTGAGCGTCAGCTTCCTTGCATAATCGAGCATCGCACGCAATCGGGGCTCAAGCGAGGCGCTCCGATAATCGGTTTTGAGTTGTTCGACCAGTTTCTCGTCTCTCGTGAGTCGGCGGAGCCCCTCCGCGTGATGGATCACTCAGTAATGACAGCGGTTGATGCTTGAGACGACCACGGCTATCGCTTCGCGTTCGATGCGGGAAAGCGCGGACGGCGCGTACATGACGGTCTTATAAAAATCGAAATGGGCGCGTAATCCGCGCGGGTTCAGGCTGTGTATCTTGAGTATGTTGTCTACGGGGCTGCGAGGATTTCGCATACGGTCGTACATCTGTTTAAGCTCAGGGTCGGCTTCGTCTTCTTCGATGATTTTTATCCAGGCCATCTGTGATCACCTCGCTTCCATCATCAATCGAACAGGGTCATGATTTCATCGAGCCCCTTTTTTGTAATGTCAGGCACAAGCGCGTCTACTTCGGGGTATCCCACAGGGATAAGCAAATAAGGCTTTTCGTTCTTAGGTCGTCCGAGTATCTCTGCGAGAAATCCCATAGGGCTTGGCGTGTGCGTGAGCGTAGCAAGCCCCGCGTTGTGAAGCGCCGCAAGCAACAGCCCGGAGGCGATTCCCACCGATTCATTTACATAATAGTGTTTCGCATGCACGAGCGTGCCGTCATCCACAGGCGAGGGCACGACTCCGTAATCGATCTTAAAGACGACGATAAGATACGGGGCTATGTCGAGGAACTCTTTGTGCCAGTCGGTGCCCAGCGGCGCAAGCGCCGATTTCCATTCATCGGGAAAGCGACGCTCGTAATTTATGCGCTCTTCCTCTTCGGCGGCGAGTCTGATCTTGTGTTTGAGTTTCGCATCGCTCACCACGACAAACTGCCACGGCTGCTGGTTCGCACCCGAAGGGGCGCTTCCGGCTGTCTCTATCGCCAGCCGTATCAGTTCGAATGGAACCGGGTCCGGGGCAAAAGCGCGCACGCTCCGTCGTCTGCGCATCAAGTCCAGAAACCTTCTGGCTCGATCCATCTGGTCGTGTGGTTCGAGGCGCTCGAATTCAAGTCGCTTGAAACCGCCGCTTTCGCTCAACTCCATCTTCCCCTTCAGATAGATTTTCGCACGCTCTTAAAGAAAGACCCAAGGACATCCGTTACCGTGTGGCTGGTTGCGCCTATCCACAATCCGATAAAGGCCGCCAGCAGATAACTGCGTCTGATCGGCGTCAGGATTTCCCATACGCGCGCAAACGCGTCGGTAAATTCGCCGAACCCCCACTTCGCCCGGTAGAGATACATATCGCGTGCATAGAGCGCCACGGCGAGCGTCAGGGCGCAGATGATGACGAAGTATATGACTCGAACGAGCGTGCCAAAGACTATGCCGTGAGAGAAGCGCGAGCGATGCGGCAGTACTACCTTATAAGGCCACCACAAAAACCTGAGCGGTCCCCAGCGCGTGTACTGGCGGCTTTGAATATCGAGATCGGGCCCAAACATCAACCCGCCGAATACCATCCCTCCGGTCGTGATCGCAGTCATCGTCCAGTCATTTGTAATCTGATAGGTGACAGCCGCCGTCGGCGCGGCAAGAAGAATCGTGATCAGATCGTGTGTGCGTCCATCAGGCATAATCTAAGGGATGAGGGATGAGGGATGAGGGATGAAAAAGAATTATCCGTCAAACCTCCTATTTTTGTTTGTCTTTGACGTTTCTTACCATTGTCACAAACATCGAAATTAACTCCTCAGTTTCGCCGTATAGCGAATTCAACCGTTCCTTTGAAACTATCTCGGCTTCACTTAATAGTTCAAGCCAATAACAGGTTTCCTCCAATTCCTGTAGAGCGCCTTCCATCTTGCTGATGAAGTCCAGATTGGATTTTGCGCGACAGGCTTCGCGATATTGCGCGCCTACGGATGTCCCAGACCTCAGTATTTGTTTTCCAAGAACCTGCGCTTCGGTGCTTTTGGGCAAGGCCGCATAAAGCCGGAGTATTCGAAGTGCATACTGCTTTGTTCTTTCGCGTAAGTCTTGTTTCTTTACCGGCGCGTTTTCCAGTTTTTCCTTTTCATCCCTCATCCCTTCACATGTCTGTTCCGCGCACGCGGCGGCGGTCGCTTAATTCGGCCAGCCGCCCCGTGTCCCAGGATGAAGTGTGTCCGTAGCGGTCTCCGGCATAGGCCAATCCGTCAACCCGATTCGATCCGCAAATAGAGCAGGAAAGATGCAGCCCTCTGGTAGTCCCGCCGCAACTCGCGCATATCGTGAATTCGGGGCAGAAGATCAGACCCGCACAGGATGATTGATAAAATGCCTGAGAGATCAATCGACCCAGATCGTCGGCCGAGGGGATCGACTCTCCGAGCCAGATGGATGTCATTGCGTCTATGAATCCAAACTCGTGAAATACGCCTTCGGTGCGAACGCGGTCGAGCACAGGCACATCGCTTGTAGCCGACAACTGCACTCCCTCGGTGTAGTAACCTGCGTCCGTATCCGCATCGCCGCAGACCACGCTTGCTGCCGTGTCGCCGAAAAATCTCAAATCGAGCCGCGCAAGTCTGTGCGAGGTCACTTCGGTTGACTGCCCGCTCAACAAAAAACGCACCTTGTGTTTGTTCGACAATCGCTCGGCCTCGCGCTTCAAATGCGTCAGCACTTTTAAGGCAAACTCCATAGTCGCCTGCGAATCGTGCAGATCCGATTGAAGCACGGCGCGGCAAAGCTCGTTCAGACCCACGAGACTGATGGCGTGGGTCGCCCAGTTGAGTTTGAGGAAAGGGGTGCCGCTCGCTCTGGTCGTAAGCGCAGACAACGGCCCGCGCTCGCCAAGCGCAAGCAGTTTCTCAAGAAAGACTCGCTTTTCCAGATGGGCCTGCGCGGCCGTTTCCATCAGCCGGGTCAACTCCTCAAAGACCTTTACCTGATTGCCCCCGGCCAGGTATCCGACGCGCGGCAGATTCAGCGATACGATCTGAAACTGAGATGAGCGCAACGCGTGGCTTTCGGCACGCGAAAGCGCCTTGTCGTCCTTGATGCCGTAACGGCGAAAGAAGGCGTCCTCGTCACGGTCAAAGACTATCGAGAGCCCGCCGCGCTCAACCGCAAGACGGCTGGCCAGTTCGAGGACCGCGCGATAGCCTGCAATTTCGTTGAAGTGAGGATTTATGTGAAGCACCAGGCGGGGGGTCAAAAACGAGCGGCCCTGTCCGTCGCCCTCGATGTAGACTTCAAGCAGGGCTTGCAGAAAGCGATGGGCTTCGCTTGTAAAATCGCCGTAGGTCTCGTTCATAGGCAGGCCGCCCGCGCCTATCAGCGGGCGCGATTTCATATAAGACGGCGCATCCCAATCAAGGTGCAGGTCCGCAAAAACGGTCTGCCCGCCTCGCGCCACGGCCGGGGCGGAAAACTCGAAGACAAGCGTTTGCGCCAGTTGCTTTATATCGCGGTCTTCCAGATCGACCAGATAAGGCGCAAGCGCGAAATTGAGCGAGTCCCAGATGACCGGGCCTGCCAGATAGCCTTGCAGCGCGGCCGACAGCTTTACAAGATGCGCGACCAGCACTTCGGCCCGGCGGGCAGGCCGCGAGCTTGCGAACCCCTGAGGCAGCGTGATGCCGAACTGCTTGACATAATCGACGGCCGAGATCAACGAGTGCGGGCGGTCTACGGCCCCAATACCGTGTATGTGTATGTCGCCTACAAGGTGAGCGTTTGCAATCTGTTCGGAGAAGACGCTTAAGATGGCGTACTCGCGTTTGATGGACTCGGCCAGCATCAGGCTAGTGCCCTCCGGCCCGTAGGACTGCGAGATCGATTCGCGAAACGAATTGTGAATTATGCGATCTACATCATAAAAGGGAACGCCCAGCCGGGTGTGCGACCTGTGCGCGTCCTCAAGACCAAGCTCAAGGAGCTTTGCGTCTACCAGCCCGCGTATGAGCGAAGAACTGAGGGTGCGGAATCCGAGCTTTTGAATAAACTCGCGCACTTCGAGCCCGATCTGCGCGGCCAGATCGGCATCTATGTTGGCCTCGCGCACGAGCGCTTCGACTATACGCTGCGAATCGAAAATCGCTATATCTTCATCCGAACTGCGGACGAGCACTTCCGGCTCACCGATCTCCTCGGATGAGATATCAGGTTTGTCATCTGGGAAAATCTGGTCGGACTCCATCGCGGAGATAAAGATACTTGTTTTAGGGGCCGGAAGCAACATAGGAGGGATGAGGGATGAGGGATGAGGGATGAAAAAGAATCCAAGGGTAAATTCCGATTAATTGATTTAACCAATTACCGAAGAGTTCCCCGACAGTCCTTTTCATCCCTCATCCCTCAGAGGGCTTGCGCGACATGTCGGCAATGAGGTATTTTCCGCGCCGTATGAACAAGCAAAAAATCGGGATATTGATCTCTGGGCGGGGATCGAACATGCTGGCGTTGATTGGGGCCGCAGCAGCCGGACGGCTCGACGCGGAGATAGCCCTCGTCATAAGCAATATTGAATCCGCCGAAGGTTTGAAGAAGGCCCGAGCGCGCGGGATCGAGACGCTCTTTATCAGTCACAAAGGGCATACGCGTCAGGAGCACGACCAGTTGATGGTCACAGAATTGAAGCGGCGCGGCGTCACTCTCGTCTGCCTTGCCGGATATATGAGGCTTGTGAGCGGGGCGATGATCCGCGAGTTCGATGGTCGTATTCTAAACATTCACCCTTCGCTGCTTCCGGCCTTTCCCGGCCTCGATGCGCAGCGCCAGGCGCTGGAACACGGGGTCAAGATCACGGGTTGCACCGTCCACATCGTTGATGAAGAACTCGACCACGGCCCCATAGTGATGCAGCAGGCCGTAGAGGTGCTCGATGACGATACGGTCGAGCGATTATCGGCACGCATTCTCGAACAGGAACACTCGATTTATCCTCGCGCGGTCGCTCTGGTGTTAAGTGAAGGTTTTAAGATTGAAGGAAGGCGCACCCGCATTGCCGGAGGATTGAACTTGTTGAGGGAGATATAGAGACAGCGACCCGAGTGTCGGACTGCCTCGAAAGGATGATTCTACCAGCGTTATTAACTATCGGGTCGCTGTTCTTAGGTTAGATACATTGCCCCCCCCGTTTACGTTGCCCCTCTGGAAAGAATTTTTTCAGGTATTTAGTGATGCCTGATCCATGAAAAGATTTAGACAGGATCAACGGGATAATCCTGTCAATCCTGTCTAAAAAACGGGTTTTCTTGCAAATCACTGCCGGTATTTCATCGCCGGTCGAAGCGATCCGAGCGGACGGAAAAGACTATGGTTTTCGTAGTCGTCATTCCGATTTCTGTGCCGCTTCTAAGCTCGGCCTCGTTGCCCTTTGTCAAAATCGTCCCCGCAACACCCGCACCTGCACCGAGGATCGCGCCTATGGCTGCGCCCTTCGCGCCTCCTATTGCGCCGCCCAGAATTGCGCCGCCCGCGCCGCCGCCGCCTATGTAGACGATCTTGCGCGTATCGGACGAACGCCCGCTCACCTCGTTTTCGCCTTCGACCTCGCCCGCGTTCTTATCCTGTAACTCGGTCAACTCGCCTTCGATGCTGCGCCTCGTCCCATCGGGGAGTGTGAGAGCGTCAAACGCCACGGCTATCTGCCCTTCGCGGCCACGCGTGCGAGCGGGCTGGACCGATGTTACGCGCCCTTCGACTATAGAGCCTGCCGGTACTACCTCAACTCCGCTTGCGTAAACAGGGATGGTCACGGTCGCCTTGAAACGGTCGCCCGTTCGAGCCGTGGCGGAACTGATATTCTGGTTCATTCTCAGTCTGAAATATTCGTTTTGCGGCAAGGTGTAGGTAACAAAGACCGGCCCGATTACCTCGGCATTGATCCCGCCACGGGCGGGCGAAGGGTCAACTTTGGCATGTTGCACCGCGCGAGTCTTTGCCGGGGCCGCCTTCCGATGTAATACGGGTTTGCGGCTCGTAGACCGTTTTGTCTGCGCTAGAGCCGTTGACTGTGAAAGCGGCGACCCGGCCGCGACCAGCATCGCCAGTGCTATAAAAGAATTGATAAGGTTTCTCTTCATGATGCTTCCTCTTCTTTCTCGATACCCTTTATACAGGCTCGTCTGGGTACAGCCCTGAGATGTCTCGCATCGTCTGGTGTGTTGCCCCTTCTAAATCAAAGCGTACGGGATCGGCACAGACAAATCGGCCAGGATTTTCAAAATGGGGTATGAAGAAACAGCCCACGGATGACACGGATGCGGCGGATTTTCGTTGCGGCGTTTCGGTTTATTCCGCTTCATACGAAGCCGAAGACTCGGCGGCTTCGAGTTCAAGGGCGCGCAGGTTGGCAAAATGCTCTATGATGCGCTCGGCCTGACGCGCTCCGACAAAGGGCTTCAACTCGGCGTAGCTTGCTTCCGAGACACGCTTGAGGCTGCCGAAATTGCGAAGCAGGCGGGCCTTCAGCTTTTCGCCTACGCCGGGAATCGAGGTAAGCTCGGATTTGAAATCGCGCATAGCTCGCCG
The DNA here is from genome assembly GCA_963765495.1 of Blastocatellia bacterium. Lineage (GTDB taxonomy): Bacteria > Acidobacteriota > Blastocatellia > UBA7656 > UBA7656 > CAVXWP01. The sequence continues at coordinate 189,155 of CAVXWP010000007.1, read as the reverse complement.
TTTGCGGTGATAGGTGACGGCGAAGCGGTGGGTCTCGTCGCGGATCACCTGTATCAGGTGAAGCACGGGCGAATGATGATCTATTCTGACGGGCTCGGCGCGGCCTTTTATGAATAGTAATTCTTCGCGCTTGGCAATCGAGGCCGTGGGCAGGGCTTCAAGCCCGAGTTCGTGCAGTGCGCGGGCCGCAGCCGCAAGCTGCCCCTTGCCGCCGTCGATCAACACGAGACTCGGCAGCGGTCTGTCTTCGCGGAGCAACCTGGAATACCTCCGCCCCACGACTTCATACATCGACTGAAAATCGTCGGCGCGTCCTTCGACCGAGCGCACTTTGAATTTGCGATAGTCGCTCTTTTTCATCTCGCCGTGTTCGCAGACCACCATCGAGGCGACGTTCTCGTCTCCCTGAATGTTCGAGATGTCGAACGACTCTATGCGGTCGGGCAGTTCGGGCAATTCGAGCGCCTCCTGTAGCTCCTGCAAGACCTTCTGCATATCGGGTCGCTGAACGCGGAATCGCTGATCGAAATTGAGGCGGGCATTTTTTTCCACCAGGTCTATCAGATCGCGTTTTACTCCGCGCTGCGGCGAGGTGATGTGAACCCGGCGACCGCGCTGCTCGGAAAGATACTCTTCCAGCAACTCTCTGTCTTCGAAATCTACGGGGACGTGGACCTCGCCCGGCGCGTAATCTCCGGTCGTGTAATACTGCTTGAGCGCCTGCCCTATGAATGCGCCCGGGTCGAACGGGTCGGTTATATCTTCCCAGTAGAACTCGCGCTTGCCGACCACCTTGCCATCGCGCATCGTAAAGAGCGCAAGCGCCAGTTGAAAGCCCTCGCGGTAGTACCCGAAAATGTCTATGTCTTCGCCTGAAACCGACATCATTTTTTGCTGCTCGCCCAGCCGGCTGATGGTCTTTAGCTGATCGCGGTAGCGGGCCGCCGCTTCGAATCGGAGTTCATCAGAAGCCTGTTGCATTCGATCTTTCAGCGCCACTTCGAGGTCAGCCGTCTTGCCTTCAAGCAGAAGCTCGACATCGCGAACGGCCTCAAGGTAATGCTCCATCGAGCAAAGCTCCTTGACGCACGGGCCGAGACATCGCTTTATGTGATATTCGAGGCAGGGCCGGTCGGCGCGCCCGTCTATCTCCATCGTACAGGTGCGGAGCTGAAAATATTTGTTGATCAAATCGAGCGTCTGCCACGCGAGCGAAGGCGGCAGAAAAGGGCCGTAGTAACGCGAGCCGTCCTTTACGATCTTTCGAGCGATGACGGCGCGAGGCGCACCCTCATTTGTGATCTTGATGTGCGGGTATTGCTTATCGTCTTTGAGCAGGACGTTAAAGGGGGGCTTGTGCTTCTTTATCAGGTTGCATTCAAGCGCAAGGGCCTCTATCTCGTTGTCGGTGACTATCAACTCCACATCGTTTATGCGCGATACCAGTTCATTCGTTTTGGCATCGTGCGAGCGATAGGACTGAAAGTACTGCCGCACGCGATTGCGGAGATTCTTCGCCTTGCCGACATAGAGAATCTTCTCCCGCTCATCGCGATAGATATAGCAGCCGGGCTCGGTCGGCAGGTTGGCGAGTTTTTCAGATAACGTCATAGCAGAGTGATGCGTGATGCGTGATGCGCTCACGTGAGCGCATCACTGTCTCCTATTCGATCTTGCTCACAAGCACATATTTGCTCTCTTCGAAGCGGAACCGAAAGTCTCCTTCGAAGCGGCGGACGTTTGATACGCCCCCGCCCGAAGCAAGCGTAGGCATTCGAAGCGCGCCTTCGAATTGAGAGTAATCGATTGTCGCGGTGAAGACTCTGAGCTTTTGCGCTTCCTTGTCGAGCGCGTCCAGATTGTGAAGAGCTTCTATCTTTATCGTCAGCACCTCGCCGGTTCGAGGGTCGAGTTGAACTACGCCAGAAGCGAGCGGCTCGTCGCTGGCTTCTGGTTTCGGAATGAAGCGATACCATTTTTCATTTGGGCGGTCGGCAACGACCTCCTGAAAGCTGTAATACTTTATCTTTTCAGGCAACAGCGGAAAGAATGCCAGATCCCACACGTTTCCAAAGGAGAGCATAGTGCGCTCATCTTCATTCACCCTGTCTTTTGGATTGCCTTTCTTATCGGTATCGCCCACGACTCGAACCGACACGGGGGTATTGCCGGTCTTGTCCGGTTGTCCGGCGGGTTCGATCTCGACGATAGTTTCGCGGAGTTCCTGCATATTCTCTTTTCCGTTCTTGAGCTTGAAGCGCTCGACGTGCAGTTTCTGCTGATAGCGGCAGTGGTCGCGGAAATAAAGCGAGCGATCCTGATTGGCTGCGGCCTTGCAGATCAGGTCGGGCGCGTTGCAATCATCGGCCGAGGCCGAAAGCGGCATCAAGGCTCCGACGACCAGAATTAGCATCAAAACATATCTCATCAACTTCTTGACTCCTCATCGGCTTTCATGTAATAACTTAGCGTCACTGAAATACAGTATAAGTTAGTTCGTGAAATCACGGCAAATGGCATCATTTGTGGCATATCCAGCTCTGGCCCGCGTCGGCTCGCCTCACTTCTACCACGGGTAAAAACAATTGGAAACTTCTGATATGATGACATCCTATGGAGGACAGTATGAAGCTCAAAGCGATAACGATAATCGCCCTGGCGGCACTGGTTCCGCTGGGCAACGCGTGCGCGACAAAGAAATATGTTCGCAACCGCGTCAACGAGCGAGTCACCCCGCTCGAAAATCGAACCGGTGAATTGGAAGAAACCTCGCGGCGCAACACTCAGGAAATAAGCCGTATCTCGCGCGATGTCGAAGACGTGCGACTGCGGGCCGACCGCGCTCAACAGCAGGCCGACCGCGCAGCCTCTTCCGCCGAGCAGGCCAATACCCGCGTGACGGGCGTCGAACAGTCAATAAGCGATTTGCGGTCTAACCTCGACAAGTACACGGTGCAAAAGACCGTGACCGTGTGGTTTAAGGTAGGCAGATCCGAACTGACCCCCGAAGCCATGTCATCGCTTGACGAACTGGCCAGCCAGATCACGGACCGCAACGGCTATCTGATGGAGATTCAGGGATTCGCCTCATCGGACGGGCCTACGGCGTTGAATGAACGGTTGAGCCAGGAACGAAGCGAGTCTGTACGCAGATACCTGGCCGAGCAGCACAACATACCGCTGTTTCGTCTCTACATCCTGGGCTTTGGCGAGAACCGCCCCGTCGCAGACAATGACACGCGCGAGGGCAGACAGCAGAACCGCCGCGTCGAAGTCCGATTGCTCACAAACAACGCGGTCGGACAGTAAACAGGGGCCGGGGGCCGGGGGCCGGTTATTCATTAGCAGGCAGACGGCTCTTAGCCATGACTGGCGTTTCCGGGCTGAAATTTACAGACATCAATAACCTGTCACCGGCCCCCGGCCCCCGACCCCTGACCCCCATTTTATGGATTTCGGAATCGAATTGCCGCAGGACAAACCCTATGACGCCGTGGCTCTGGGATTGAACGCGGTTGATCATCTGATAGTCGTCCCGGCTTATCCTCAATTCGACAGCAAGATCAGATTTCTCTCACACCGGATCGCGCCCGGAGGCCAGTCGGCCACCGCTATGGTGGCGCTTGCCCGGCTGGGATTGCGCGCCCGCTACATCGGCAAGGTCGGATCGGACGAAGCCGGGCGAATACAGATTGCCTCGCTTGTCGGCGAGGGGGTGGAAGCCGGGGGAGTGGCAACGGTCGAAGGAGCCGAAACTCAAACCGCGTTCATTATCATAGATCAGAAGAGCGGCGAGCGGACTATCATCTGGGACCGTGACGACCGTCTGACTATCGAAGAGCAAGAGGTGGATCAGACGCAGGTCACTTCGGGTCGCGTTCTGCTTGTGGACGGTCACGACGTAGGAGCGGCAATCGCGGCGGCTCGATTTGCGCGACGGGCCGGAATTCCTACGGTGCTCGATATAGACAACATCTATCCGGGAACCGAACATCTGCTGCCGTTGATTGATTTCCTGATATCTTCAAGCACCTTTCCCGAAAGAATGACCGGAGAGGCTGATTTAAGGGCCGCGTTCAGGAAGCTGGCCGAGATGTCGGGTTCTCTCTTCATTGCCGCCACACTTGGAAGCCGGGGAGTCCTTGCATACTTCCGAGGGAGCTATATACATTCGCCTGCCTTCGCCGTCGAGTGCCGAGATACTACGGGTGCCGGAGATGCCTTCCACGGCGGCTTCATTTACGGACTGCTCGAAGGGCTTTCCGTGGAAGAGACGCTCAGGTTTGCAAATGCCGTAGCGGCGCTGAAATGCCGCGACCTGGGCGCGCGCGCAGGTCTGCCCTCGCTTGATGAAGTCCATCGTTTGATTGCGACCGCGTAAATCAATACGGATGATCCGCGTGATCTCATCGCCTCCACAAAATTTAGAATAGGAGGTAGGAATAGGCCGCGGAATCCGCGGCCTATTCCTATTCGCCTTTCGGACAAATGACCCGCTAATACTATTGTCGCCTGATGCCCGTAGAATAAATACTGAACGGCCCTGTCTATTCCGATCCGATTTGGCGGAGAGGAAATTAATTCTTGAATAAATCGAGAGTTGGGTTAAATTTACTGGCGGAACGCCTGCCCCCACGATGTTGGTCTGTGCTCGCAGATTTGACGGCCGTTCTCTATATCGGCTCGTTGAAAATATCCCGATACTGACGATGGAAAAATTGATTACAGGCTCGGCAACCGAAATGCCCGTGATCAAATTGCCGATGTCTGATGACAGATCGACCGGGTTCGCGCCCTCTCGGGGATACAGTGTAGCCAACATCGAGCAGAAAGAAGTATTCGATGGTCTCACATCTCTTGCGTCGGAGGTCTGCGGTTGTCCCGTGGCGCTGTTGAGCATTATTGACGGCGATCTCCTCTGGCATAAATCCAAAATAGGACTTGCATCGACCGAGACGCCATTGAAAGAGTCTTTCTGCTCTCTCACCATCGAACATGAGGGGCTCTTCATCGTTGCTGATGCTCGGAAAGATAAAAGATTCAGCGCCCTTTCTCTGGTCGCATCCGATCCCGGAATCCGTTTCTACGCAGGAGTGCCGATTGCGACATCAACAGGCCGTATTATAGGTACGCTCTCTGTGATGGATCACAGGCCGAGGAACCTGAAGCCCTCTCAAACGAAGGCGCTGTTGACGATTGCCGCAGCCGCGATGGCCCATTTCGAACTGGAAAGCAGAAACGCGGAACTGGATGTGGCAATCGCCGAACGCGACCACAAGGAAGAGATGCTGCGGTTGAGCGAGACATTGCTTACGAGAGCCGAAGAGCGAAATGCCGAACTGTTGAGCATAAACTCTCTGCTCAAACGAGAAAGCGACGATGATAAAAGAGCGTTCGCCTCGCTTGCCGAAAGCGAAGAGCGCTATGCCCTGCTTGTGCGAGGCGGCAACGATGGCATGTGGGACTGGGACGTGCAAACAAACGAGATTCATTTCTGCCCTCGCTGGAAAGCCATGCTCGGATACAGGGAAGACGAGATGAGCAGCCGCCCCGACGAGTGGTTCAGTCGCATTCACCCCGAAGAGGTGGAGCAGGTCCACTCCGAGTTAATGGCTCACCTGTTGAATCTGACGCCTCATTTTCAGAACGAGCATCGCCTCAGAACCCGAACAGGCGAGTATCGCTGGATGCTCTGCCGGGGCGTGGCCGTCTGGAACAGCAGACGCGAGCTTTACCGCATGGCCGGCTCGCTTATCGACATAAACGATCAAAAAGAGACTGAACAACAGCTCCTGCATAACGCCTTTTACGACGCGCTGACGGAACTGCCAAACCGCGCCCTTTTTATGGACAGGCTCAAGCGAGCGCTCGACCGCGCGCGCGACTGTCCAGATTATCTGTTTGCGGTGCTGTTTCTCGACCTGGACCGTTTCAAAGTGGTCAACGACAGCCTCGGACACGAAATCGGGGACCATCTCCTCAAAGTCGTCGGGCGCAGGCTTGAGGCATCACTCCGTCCGGGCGATATGGTGGCGCGACTCGGAGGCGATGAATTTGCCGTCATACTGGATCATCTCAAACATGTAAACGATGCCACACAGGCGGCCGAACGCATTCACAAGGAACTCGCGCAGCCTTACAACCTGAACGACCACGAAGTGTTCGCTTCGGCAAGCATCGGCATAGCCCTGAGCCTGACGCCAAACGATCAGCCCGAAGATTTGCTCCGCAATGCCGACACCGCGATGTATCGCGCGAAGGAGCGCGGGCGCGGCGGATTTGAATTGTTCGATAAGGGAATGCGCGCGCGCGTGGTGGCGCTTTTGCAACTGGAGACGGATTTGCGCCGCGCAATCGAACGAGACGAGTTCATGGTCGATTATCAGCCCATCATTTCGCTTGCTTCGTGGCAGATAACGGGGCTTGAGGCGCTCCTCAGATGGGAGCACCCTCAACAGGGTTTCATCTCGCCTCTGGAGTTTATCCCCGTGGCCGAAGACACAGGGCTCATCCTGCAAATAGGCCAGTGGGTGCTCTTTGAAGCCTGTAGCCAACTGCGCGCCTGGCAGCAGGAATTCCCTTCGACCCCGCCCCTCTTCATCAGCGTCAATCTGTCGGGCAAGCAGTTCCTACAACCAACCCTTATCGAAGATATAAAACAGATACTGGCCGAGACCGGGGTCGAGGCCAGCAGCCTGAAGATCGAAATTACGGAGAGCGCGATTATCGAAAACATAGAATCGGCAACCGCGATGCTCAAACAACTCAAACAGCTTGGCATAAAGGTCTCTCTCGATGATTTCGGCACCGGCTATTCATCGCTCAGTTATCTGCACCGCTTTCCCATAGACACATTGAAGATAGATCGCTCGTTCATCACCCGTATGAACCTGCCCAAAAATTCCGAAATCGTCCGCACTATCGTGACGCTTGCAAGCAACCTCGGGATGGATGTGATCGCGGAGGGCGTAGAAACGGGCGAACAGATCATCCAGCTTACCGGCATGAATTGCGAATATGTACAGGGGTTCCTGCTATCAAAACCTATGGACGCCGAATCGGTCAGAGAGTTGATAAAAGAGACGCGACAAAACGGGTTGGGCGATCCGGTCAGAAATAAACTTAATGCGTGAAGCGTGATCCGTGATCCGTGATTATCAGGCAGACCACCTATAAACGACAATTTGCAAACCGGATAAATCACGCATCACGCTTCACTTCCCTGTTAGCGCCTCGACCGCTTCGTCGTGGCCTTCCTCCTTAGCGTAGCTCGATGCGGATTTGCCTTTCTTGTCTGTCGCGTGTGGATCGGCCCCGGCGGCAAGCAGAGTCCGAATAACATCAACCCGCCCCTTGCCCGAAGCTACCATCAGCGGTGTCTGCCCTTCCTTATTGGCAGCGTTAGGGTCTGCCCCCGCTTCGAGCAACAATTTCAAAGTATCCTCGCGCCCCTGCTCTGCCGCGTATAACAGCGCCGTATCGCCGTCGCCGTCTCTGGCCTTCGGGTCCGCGCCCGCATCTAGCAAGGCCTTTATTATGTCGGGGTATCCCTCTCTTGCCGCAAACATCAATGACGTGATGTCGTTTGTGGTTTTCGTGTTTACGTTTGCGCCCGCCTCGATCAGTTTCCTGACTTCGCCGCTGCGCCCGGTTCGCGCGGCCTCAACGAGGGGCGGTCGCCCCATAGTCAAAGGCGGGAGCAGAAAGACGGCAAGCATCAGAAACGGCGCTATGATCCACACCAGTGTGGATTTGCCAAACGCGCTCTGGCGTTTGCGCGGCTTCTCGGCAAGCGACTGCTGGTCGGCGGTTCGCTCAAGCGCCTCGCCCCTTGCCTGCCGCGCTCTGAAATAGAGCAGGACAAGAGGGATCGTGCCGTAAACGGAATGGATTATGAAGAGCATAAACCACGTATAGCCGATGGTGACATATCTCGATCTCAGCGTAGTATAGAACCACAACTCGGGCGGGCCGCCCGAGGCCACAATCCCAACCATCCCGAAAAATGGAAGGGCTAAAAACGCCGCAAGCGCGATGCCCATATGGCGCATGTCGAGCGCCGCCGCGACCGATTGCAGAGGCTTGACCAGTTGCTCGGAACGCACGAGCGCCGCCGTTCCTTCTTTTCCTTCCACAATCACTACGGAGGGAAAGAGCGCATGTTTTATCGAGGTCCGAACACCCGGCACAACGAGTTTCACAAGCCCCGCGACGGTAGCGAGCATGCTCTGCAAAGTCGTCTTCAAAAGAGGGCCCGCGCTTGCGATCAAGGCGGTCAGGTTTTGTCGAGCAGTAGGGCGCGTGTCAGGCGAAACCCGAAGCAAGTAAATTACCCTTGTAAAGACGGCTGTCTTGATATGGTTTGCGACTATGATTATCAGGACAAACAACGGCCAGAAACATAAGGCAGTGACGCCCAGCGGATTCACCTGCGCAAGCGAAAGCGCCCCGCTCAACACAACCGTAAGCAGTATGAAAGGTGTGTAAGCAAGAAAAGTGGCCGACAGAAAATTCGGTATATTGCCGTAATAGATTTGCTTTGCCTGTCGCAATATCGCCGCGTCGTCTTCGGCTGTGGCACGAAATGCATCGGCAAAGGATTGCGCGCTTTGAGGGCGGTCCGACACCCTTTTTGCGAGCGCCGACATCACGACGGCTTCGACAGGTTTTGGAATATCGCTCATTCGGTCCGAGAGCGGAGGAGGCGCTTCTTCGGTGTGCTTGAGTATTAGCTCGTTCATGCTTCCGTCAAAAGGCGGCTCTCCGGCCAGCATCTGATAGACGACCACACCAAGACTGTATATGTCGGAACCGTAGTCGAGCGCCTGGCCACGACATTGTTCGGGCGACATGTAAAGCGGCGTGCCCATGACCGCGCCTATGCGAGTGAGGTTCGATGTTGAGGAGGTGCTGAGGTCGAACGCGCCTGTTGATGATCGCTGCCGAGAGGAACTCGCGCTGATTTCACTGCTGATTTCACTGCTGATTTCACTGCCTGTTTCGCCGCCGCTCTCTTCATCTGTCTCATTGGCTGACCGGCTCTCGGTGATTGATTGTATCTGCGTGGCGGCTTCGAGATCAGAGTCAGCCGATTCGGTCTGTTGATCAAACAAAGCGGTCTGTTGTTCCCCATAATCTTCGATGTCATATTCGGCATCATCATCGTCGGGAGGATGATCGAATAAAGCGGTTTGCTCCTGTTCGCTCTCAGCAATTGATTGTATCCGCGTGGCGGCTTCCCCTTCGGCCAGATCAGATGATGGAGCGGCGGTCGCCCGTTTCAGGCCGAGCGTCTCGGGCCGATTGTCTGCTCCCGCGCGCGTCATCATACGGGGAAGTTCCTCGCGCGGCAATTCAGTTTCGGTATCGGTCACAGCCGCATCGCGGAGTTTGGCGAGTCCGAAATCGAGCACCTTGACGTTGTATCCGCCTCGACGGTCGGGTTCGAGCCAGATGTTATCGGGCTTCAAGTCTCTGTGTATCACCCCCTGCTGATGAGCGTCGTCTATGGCCAGGCAAACCTGTTCCACAATGTCCACGACCATCTCGAGAGGCAGGCGGCCTCTCTGTTTGAGCGTTTCGCCGAGCGTTGCGCCGTCCAGATACTCCATCACAAGATAGGCGAGATCGTTTTCGCCTACGCGGGCAAAACCGAAATCGGTAACGTTGACGACGTTTGGATGACGCAGGCGTCCCGCCGCTTCGGCCTCGCGCCTGAACCGCTCGACGAATTCCGTGTTGGCCATAAACTGCGGCGCGATCACCTTCAGCGCGACCGGGCGCTTTGTGCCCAGATGCGTGGCAAGATAGACGGCTCCCATGCCTCCGCGTCCGAGCCGTTTGTCGAGATGATATTTTCCATCAAGCACCTGGCCCGTGAGTCTAGCTCGTTTCGCCATTAACTCCTCCAGCATTCAACCTGTGCCGACTTTCGGCAACCGGGGTATTGTCTCAGATTGTAGCTCATCGCTAAAGAGTGAGGCTTTGATGTAAGAGTTCAGCAGCAGCCACAGAGGCACAGAGGCACAGAGAAAAGATTGTAAAAAATCTCTGCCTCTTCGCGGCTCTGTGGCAAATTCATCCTCTCTCCGAACAGATATGTTCCGAAATTGCGGGTACATTCTACAACGAAGATGCCTTATTTTGCTCGTCCGGTCCCGGCGGCCTCTGCCCCGACCGGTTGACACTGCAAGCGCCGAGCTAACAGAATTGAATGCTAAAATAATCAGACGAAAGGAGACTTGATTTGCAATACAAGATGCTGGCCTGCGACTATGATCGCACACTGGCCAACCTCGGCGTAGTTGTTCCCGCCGCCGCAGAGGCGCTGGCCGAGGCAAAAAAAGCGGGATATTTGCTGGGGCTTGTTACGGGCCGCGAGTTTGAAAATCTTTTAGAGGCTTGCCCTCAAATCCCGCTCTTCGACATGGTAGTAGCTGAAAACGGAGCGGTGCTCTACTGCCCCGCAACGGATGAAATCGAAGACCTTGCCGTACCGCCGCCGCCTGAGTTTATTCGGGAACTTGAACGTCGAAGAGTTCCATTCTCAGCCGGTCGCATCATAATCGGGACCGTCAGACCCCACGAACACGAAGTGCTTTCGGCCATCTCAACGCTCGGATTGGAACTGGAAATCATCTTTAACAAACAGGATGTCATGGTTTTGCCTACGGGCGTCAACAAAGCCACAGGGCTTGAAGCGGGGCTAAAAAAAGCAGGCGTTCAGCCCCGCGAATTGATAGCCGTGGGCGATGCCGAAAATGACCACGCATTCCTGCAAGCCTCCGGTTTTGCCGTGGCCGTAGCCAACGCACTTGATTCAATCAAAAAGGATGCCGATTTCGTAACCACCTTGCCTAGCGGAGACGGCGTAGCCGAATTCATCCGCGAACACCTCTTAGATGGGGGCCGGGGGCCGGGGGCCGGGGGCCGGTGATCGGTTGTCAGGGGCCAGGGACCGGGGCCGGCAAATACCCGATCAGCGCAAATTTGTTTCGCATTTTTCCGTCGCATCCGCGTCTGTTCATATCCATTGCGCTTATCCCAATCAGAAACCTCGGATGAGAAAGACAAGTGCGATTAATAACCATCCCCGGCCCCCGGTCCCCGGCCCCTGACCCCCATTTTCTGTTGACTTTATGACCCCGGTTATTCTATAGATTCGTCCAGCCACTTAGGTTAGGACACCGTTAATTTCAGCCGGAGGGAAAAGTAATGAAGATGAGGCTGGTTGCATTTTGTTTACTTGGCATAATGGCGTTGGCGTTCGTAGCGAAAGCTCAAACTCAGATCACCACAGGCGTTATTCAGGGCGTGGTGGTGGATGAGTCGAATGCCGTTGTCGCCGATGCCCTCATCGAGGTAAAGAATCTCGATACGAATTTCGAAAGAACTTTGAACACAAATACAGACGGCCGGTTTGTCTTTCTTCAATTGCCTTCCGGTCGCTACACGCTTACCGTCGCAAAGCAGGGATTTGCCACTCTGGTTCAGGAAAACCTGACTCTCACAGTAGGCCAGACCATATCCCTGACCTTAAACATGAAAGTCTCTCAGCTTGAAGAGCGCATAACAATCGCGGCTGCCCCGACCATTGATACGGTTAAGACCGAATCAAGCAGCACTCTCAACGAACTGTCTATAAGCACGACACCTATTCTCGGAAGAAAATTTGAAGACCTGTTGACATTGACCCCCGGCGTGAGCGTGGTACAGGGGCCTGACGGCGACGAGATAACCTTCTCGGGTCAGCGCGGCATCTTTAACAACATCAGCCTCGACGGCGGCGATTACAACAACGGTTTCTTCGGCGAACAGGTGGGCGGCCAGCGAGCCGCGATCGACATCACGCTGGAGGCGGTCAAAGAGTTTCAGGTAGTGGCTACAGGGGCGAGCGCCGAGTTTGGGCGCACCGCAAGCGGCGTCGTCAACGTCATTACCAAATCCGGTACCAATGACCTTCACGGCAGTCTGTTCCATTATCAAAGACTCGAAGCGCTTGCGGCCAATACCTCAGACGGACAGCCGCTCAAAGATTTTCATCGAGAGCAATTCGGCGGAACGATCGGCGGCCCAATCATCAAAGACAAGGTATTTTTCTTCGGGGCCTTCGAGCAAATCATCGAAAATCTCTCGCGACCAAACCTGAGCGTTCAACGAGGCTCGACGCCCTGCCCCGTCTCAAACCCTACAGTCAGGGGAAACGAGGCGCTGATAAACGGCAACGCGGATTGTCAGAGGCTCGCGCTTGTCGATTTCTTCAAGTCAAGCCTGAATCAGGAAGAGGGCTTGCCCGTCAAGCACCCCGTAAGGAATACGGCGACTCTGGCCAAGCTTGACTGGAATCTCTCGGCGGCAAATAAACTGGGACTCTCATACAGCTTCGATCGTTCCAGAAACGAGAATCAGACCTTTGACGTTGCCACCTACGGCAATTCCGCAAACGGCATCGAAGGCCCGTCAAAGATACACGTATTCAATCTGAATCTCTTCAGCACGATCTCGCCTACAAAGTTGAACGAAGCTCACTTCACCTATTCGCGCGAGAACCGCCCGCGCTCGGCAGTGGATTCAAACGTGCCCGCCGATGTGGCCATGGGATTTGTCGACACCTTCCGGTTTGGCAATCCGTTCTTCCTGGCTCCGACTGTTGACGAGATTTTCTGGCGCACGCAGATCAAAGACAACTTCTCGATAATCAAGGGAACGCACACGGTCAAGGCGGGCGGCGAGTGGATACACAGCCTCAACGATCAGGTCTTCCGAGGATTCTTTGAGGGACGGTATCTTTTCGACAGCGTATCGGGCTTCCTTCGCTACGCCTCGCCGGCAGCGCCCGGCGGCTTTGGCCCGCGCGCTGCCGAATGCCCTGACGGCAGCTATGTCACGCTTCCGGCAAGCTGCCCGGGAGGCAACCTGCCCGTCGGCCCGCTGATCTTTTATCTACAGGGCGGAATCCCCACAGGGTTATCGGATATTCCTCCAGGCGCATCGAAAATCGATAACGAAGAGTATGCCCTGTTTATTCAGGACAAGTGGCAGATCGCTCCGAATTTCACGCTGAGCTACGGGCTGCGATGGGAAGCGCAGATATTCCCCGATCCCACAATAGACCCGTCGATGACCGCGTACGGGCCGTTGCTGAGCGATCCCCGCTTCCCTTCCGACGGCACGCTGCCGAGTCAAAAGAAGATGTTTCAGCCCCGCCTCGGATTTGCCTGGGATCTGTTCAACAATCAGAAATCGGTGCTGAGAGCGAGCGCGGGAATCTATAACGCCCGCCAGAACATGCTGACGCAGGTCGGTTCGATCACCGATAACGGCGTCCAGCAGTTCAGCCTCTTCACAAATACGCAACTCTTCGCCCTTGGATTCACCCCCTTGCCGCCGACCTTCCCGGGGACTATACCGCCACCGTCAGCGCCCGGCGTGATACCGCCCGGAGCGGGCGTCCGCGTATTCAGCAAAGACTACGCCAACCCGCGCATCTATACAGGCAACATCGGCTACGAACAGGAGCTTTATCCAAATCTCGCGGTGTACGCGGATTTCACCTGGTCGAAGGGTGTTCACCTTACGCGTTTTATAAACATAAACGTCAACCCGGTGATGTTCCCCTCGCTTGGCGATGTGTTTGTCACGCAAAGCTCGGCCAAATCGCTCTATCGCGGATTCACTATAGGCGTGCGAAAACGTTTCAGCGACGGGTTCCAGCTTGAAGGCAACTACGTGTTGTCGAAAGACCTCGACGACGATTCGAATGAGCGCGATCCGTTCACAGACCGCATCTTCGATCACACGGATTTCTCAAAAGACTATTCGCTGTCTGACAGAGACATCCGTCACAAGTTCAACTTCTATACTTATATGGAACTGCCGGGAGGCTTTTCGGCAAACGTGCGGATTCAGGCAAGATCGGCGCAGCCGATCACACCGAACCCTCGCGTAGTAAACGGTGTTGATCTTGGCCGCAACAGCATACGCAAAGACAACAAGTTCTTCTCATTCGATTGGCGGGTGATGCGTCCGTTCAGGTTCGGCGAACGTTTCGCTTTGACCCCGACATTCGAAATGTTCAATACCTTTAACAACAAGAACAACATCAACCCGCTGACCACGCCCGGGCTGTTCAACTTCGACGGGTTCCTGAGACAGGGCGTAGGCGACCCGCGCCAGGTTCAGCTTTCGGCAAAGTTCACCTTCTAAGAAGGCTTTAGACAGGATTAACGGGATTTCCCAACCATCTACGGAAATCCCGTTAATCCTGTCAAAAACCCGGTGCTTCCTATGCATCACGCATCACGCGGAGCCCTCTCGCAATGCGGCGTATCCCTTCTTTTATCCGCTCCGGTTCGATTGAAAAAGAGAGCCGCAAGTAGCCCTCACTCTCTGAGCCGAATGCCGAACCGGGCACGGTGATTACCCGCTCATCAAGTAACGCCTCGGCTACTGCTTCGGAACAGCCAAATTTCGACACATCCAGCATAATATAGAAAGCGCCTTCCCCGCCGACGAAAGGCAACTTCAACTCACGCTCGATGGTTCGCTCTATTACATCGCGGCGGCTGCGAAGCTCCTCTCTCATCTGCGCGGTTGCCTCGCGCCCTTCTTCGCTGAATGCGGCGAGCGCGGCTTTCTGCGAGATGGCCGACGCGCACGTAGAGACGTATTGATGCATCACCGTCACCTGCGAGATCACATCCGTGGGACCGGCGGCCCAGCCCAGTCGCCAGCCCGTCATGCTCATCATCTTTGACAGACCCGATATGATTATGGTCCTGTCAAAAAACTCGGCTATCGAAGAGGGCCGCTCACCGAAATAAAGCTCGCGGTATATCTCGTCGGAAACCACATAGGCGTCAGTCCCCGCAAGACACTCCGCTATAAAGCGCAGGTCTTCGCGCTCGATCACGCGGCCCGTGGGATTCGACGGCGACAGCACAAAGACAAGCCGTGTCGCCTGCGAAACCCCGGTCTGAAAACTATCCCGGTCAAACGCAAAGCCACGCGCCGCCGGAAGCGAGTAACGAACCGCGCGCGCGCCGGCAATCTCGGTCAGCACAGGATAGGCGAGATAGCCAGGGTCTGGCATCAGCACTTCATCCCCAGGCCCTGCCATAGCCATAACTATCGCAAACAACGCCTCGGCCGACCCGTTGGTCACACAGATCGAATCGGGGGTAAGAACGGCGCGAGCGTCCCGATTGTGATAATCGGCTATCCGACGGCGAAGCGCCACAAGCCCGGCGTTTGAGGTATATCCGTTCCCGCCCTCTTCTATGGCGCGTGTGGCCGCGCGGCGCACCGCTTCGGGGGTCTGAAAACCAGGCTCGCCCAGCCCCATATTTATAGAGCCTTGAGGCGCGCGCTCATAGAGCCTGCGGATCGCACTCTTTCTGATGTTTCTGAATCGCTCTGCGGGCGTAAAACTCATGATTGAAATCTTAACTCAGTTCTCCATTCCTGTGCGGGCAAAATTCGCGCGGGAAATTTTTCGCCTCAAGCCGGCCAAAAAGTGCTTGACATTTACCTATGTAGCAAACTATATAAATAGCAAACGACATACGATTTAGTGAGGAGACATATGGGGAAAGGATATTTATCATTTTCGGCTACGGTGATATTGCAGGCTCTGGCAAACGGCTATCGGTATGGTTTCGACATAATGGACATAACGGGTTTGCCGAGCGGCACGATCTATCCGGCGCTGCGTCGTCTGGAGGAAGCGGGGTTTGTAACCTCGAAATGGGAAAAGTCGACAATCGCGCAGCAGGAATTGCGACCCCCACGAAAATACTATCAACTCACCCGCAGCGGAGAGGATGCGCTGATAGAGGCGGCGAAGCGATACAAGATGCTTGAACAGACCGGGCCTGCAAAGGTCGGAAAGACTATTGAAGAGCAAGGCTGAAACCATGGCGTTTTTCCACCGCCTCAAAGCCAGGCGCTCCAATCCCTGCTACTGGCTGATCGCGCTCATAGGCGTGATCGTGCCCGGCAGGGTTCGCCGAGACTGGCGCGAAGAATGGCAGGCCGAGTTGCGTTATCGCGAACTGTTGCTTTCGGAGTGGGATCGTCTCGGGTGGCTTACGAAACTCGATCTGCTCAGGCGTTCCTTTGGCGCGCTCCGCGATGCGCTCTGGTTGCAAACTTATCGTTGGGAGGACGAGATGATTCAAGACATACGTTACGGCGTGCGAATGTTACTCAAGACGCCCGGTTTCACATTGATAGCAATCATCACGCTCGCGCTCGGCATAGGCGCAAATACGGCCATCTTCAGCGTTATCAATGCCGTCCTGTTACGTCCGCTGCCGTTTGCCGAACCCGGGCGGCTGGTGGCGATAACCGAGACGCACCCGGAAGTGCCACGGCTCCAGGTGGCGACGCCCGATTTCGAGGATTGGCAACAACAGGCAGTGAGTTTCTCAGGGTTGGCGGCTTATTCATTCAAGGCTCTGGGCAATTATGTGCTCACCGATGTCGGCGAGCCGGAGCAATTACAGGGCACCTGTATCACGCCAAACCTCCTGCCGCTGCTCGGTATCGAGCCGGCGCTGGGCCGCAATTTCCTGCCGGAGGAGAATCGGGCAGGACGTGATCGCGTTGCGCTGGTGAGTTACGGGCTGTGGCAGCGCCGCTTTGCCGCAGACCCGGGAATCGTGGGAAAGACTATACGGCTGAACGGCGAACCACACATCGTAGTCGGCGTACTGCCGCAGGGCGCGCAGTTCCCGTTTGATGCGAATGTCTGGTTGCCGCTCTCGCAACTGGGGACCGATTATTTGACAAATCGGGTGCGCCATCCGCTTGAAGTGGTTGGACGGCTCAAACCCGGCGTCACACTCGACCAGGCGCGAGCGGAGTTGGAATCCATCGCCGGACGGCTCCAACAATCCTACCCGGATACCAACAAGACTATCGGCGTCACGCTCACCTCTTTGCACGAGCAAATGACCGGCGAGTTAAAACCCGCTCTGCTGGCGCTATTTGGCACTGTTGGGCTCGTGCTGCTCATCACCTGCGTAAATGTTTCCAACCTGCTGTTGGCACGCGCGGCGCACCGGCAAAGGGAGGTGGCAATGCGCGCGGCACTGGGCGCAGGGCGCGGGCGTTTGTTCCGGCAGTTCCTGACGGAAAGCCTGATGCTGGCTTTGCTGGGCGGGCTGGGCGGGCTGTTGCTGGCCGTCTGGAGCCTGCCGTTGTTGCGCGTCATCCTGCCGCACATGGCAAGCGAACAGCTTCCGGCGCTAAACGAGGTCGGGCTTGATCTGAGACTGCTGGGCTTCACTCTGTTTGTGACAATGCTGACCGGCGTGTTGTTTGGGCTGATCCCGGCCTTTCAACTCTCGCGGCTCAATCTCAATCAAACGCTCAAAGATGGCGGGAAATCTTCCGCCGGGAAAGGCCGCCAGCGGACCAGCCGTCTTCTGGTGATTGCAGAGGTCGCATTCACGATGGTTGCGCTTGTCGGCGCGGGCCTGTTGCTCAGGAGCTTTCAAAACCTCTTACAGGTGGAGCCGGGGTTTCGCGCCGAACATCTACTGACCGCGCAACTGACACTGCCCGCCGTGAAATATCAGCAGTTTCAGCAGGTAAACAATTTCGACCGGGACCTGTTACCGCGCATAGCGGCGCTGCCCGGCGTGCAAGGGGTAGCCACGATTGACTATTTTCCGCTGACTCCCTTCAATGCCAAAACGCGGTTCGCGGTGGAAGGCGCGCCGCCTTCTGCGCCGGGCCATTTCCCGGTCGCGCAAATTCGTAACGTCAGTCAGGACTATTTCCAGGTGATGGGGATAGCCGTGAAAGGCGGGCGCGTATTCACGACCGACGACATCGCCAACAACCGCAACTTCTTTATCATCAACGAGACCATGGCCCGCCGCTATTTCCCGAACGAAGACCCGGTCGGCAAAAATATCCTGATGGGCGTGATGTTCCCTAACCCGATCGCGGTTCCCGTTATCGGCGTCGTCGCTGATGTCAAAGACCTCGGTCTTGACACTCAGGTCGAGCCGGAAATTTATGCACCCGGATTCAGCAACCAGCAGATGTTGATGATTCGCAGCGCAGGCGATCCGGCGGGGCTTGCCGCCGCCGTGCGGCAGGCGGTATTTGCAACCGACAGCGAGCAACCCATCCACCAGATGCGGACGATGGAAGAGGCGCTTTCGGCGGTGCTTGCCCGCCGCCGGTTGTCGGTGTGGTTGACCGGGATGTTTGCGGGGCTTGCGCTGTTGCTGGCCACAACGGGCATTTACGGCGTGCTCGCCTGGTCAGTCACAGAGCGCACGCACGAACTCGGCATTCGCCTGGCGCTTGGCGCGCAGACAGGAGATGTTCTCAAGCTGGTCCTCGGTTACGGCATGCGGCTGGTCTTGATAGGCGTGGCCGGCGGGTTGGCGGCGTCACTGGTTGTGACGCGGATGCTGAAAGGGCTGTTGTTTGGTGTCAGCGCAAGCGACCCGATTACCTTCGCAGCCATTACGCTTTTGCTGACGGGCACAGCGTTGCTGGCCTGCTATCTGCCCGCGCGCCGCGCGATGCGGGTTGATCCACTGGTGGCCTTGAGGCACGAGTGATTCGAGCGCGGAAGGCAGAGTGCGGAATGCAAAACGGCAAAAGAGTCCCCTTAAAGCTTCATCTCTGGTTGATCGCATTCATAGGCGTGATCGTGCCCCGCCGTCTTCGCCGAGACTGGCGCGCAGAGTGGCAGGCCGAACTCCGTTACCGCGAAGCGATGCTTTCAGAGTGGGACCGTCTCGGATGGCTTGCGAAACTCGATCTGCTCAGGCGAAGCATAGGCGCGTTTTGGGATGCGCTCTGGCTGCAAACTTACCGTTGGGAGGACGAGATGATTCAGGACCTGCGTTTTGGTATTCGAATGCTTTGGAAAAACCCCGCGTTCACTCTAATTGCCGTCTTAACGCTTGCGCTTGGGATTGGCGCAAGCACCGCGATCTTCAGTGCGGTGAAACCCGTTCTATTCGAGCCCTTGCCCTATCCTTCAGCCGACCGTATACAGATGATCTGGGACCACGGCCCCGAAGGCTCGCACCTTGACGGCACCTTCGGCACCTATCGCGAACTGGCGGAACGGAGTAGCGCCTTCGACGCAATCGCGGTAGTAAAACCCTGGCAACCGACCATGACCGGGCAAACCGAGCCCGAGCGCCTGGATGGGCAGCGCGTGAGCGCGAGTTATTTTCAGGTATTGGGAGTGCCGCCGATGATTGGACGGGACTTCGATTCATCCGATGATCGGCTGGGCGGCCCCAGAGTAGCCATCCTCGGCAACGGGCTCTGGCAACGGCGCTTCGGCGGTGATCACACGATTATCGGGCGGCAGATCACGCTCGACGACAACAGCTATACGGTCATCGGAGTGATGCCGGTTGCCTTCGAAAATGTCCTGTCTCCTGCGGCGGAACTGTGGACGCCGATGCAATATGACATGTCGCTCCCGCAGGCGTGGGGGCATCACCTTCACATAGTAGGCCGATTGCGCCCGGGCATCACAACAGACCAGGCCGGATTAGAGATTGACTCCATCGCCCACTCCCCTGTGCCCGATTTTCCCAGAGCGCCCTGGGCGGCACTCAAAGATGGGCTCATAGTGAATTCGCTCAAGGACGAAATCACACGCGGCGTAAGGCCTGCGCTCGTTGCCGTCCTCGGCGCGGTACTGCTGGTGCTCACGATAGCCTGCGTAAACGTGACGAATCTGTTGCTGGCTCGCGGCACACAGCGGCGCGGCGAATTTACGGTTCGCGCCGCGCTTGGTGCCGGGCGTACTCGGATAATCCGGCAACTCCTCACCGAGAGTCTGCTGCTTGCCATACTCGGCGGCGCTCTCGGGATGCTGGTGGCGCAGTTCGGTGTAGGAGCACTGGTGGCGCTCAGCCCACCCGGTCTTCCCCGGGTAAATGCGATAGTCATCAATGGAAATGTATTCGCCTTCGGATTGGGCCTCACCACGCTGATCGGGCTTTTGACGGGGCTGATTCCGGCCCTACACGTATCTCGGGCTGACCTCCACACGGGGATACAGCAAAGTTCGAGGCGCGTGACCGGCGGTCACAGGCTGACGCGCGGAACGCTCGTCGTCGCGGAGGTGGCGCTCGCCTTTGTGCTGCTTGTGAGCGCGGGATTGCTGTTGCGTAGTATGCAGCGACTCTTTGCGGTTGATCCGGGGTTCGACGCTTCACACCTGCTCACAATGCAGGTGCAGACATCGGGGCACCGCTTTGACAACGCAGCCACTCATCGGTTCTTCAGCCAGACCCTGGAGGCGGTGCGTCAGATTCCCGGTGTCACTCGGGCGGCCTTCACCAGCCAGTTGCCCTTGAGCGGCGATCTGGATCAATACGGCGTGCACTTCGAATCAAGCCCGAATGAAAGCCCCGAAGAAGATCACAGCGCGTTTCGATACGCGGTAAGCCCGGGCTATTTCGAAACGACAGGAATCCCTCTCCGTCAGGGCCGTCTGCTCGACGAACACGACCGCGCGAATGCTCTGCTCGTCGCGCAGATCAGCGAGTCTTTCGCAAATCGCAAGTTCCCCGGAGTTGACCCGATTGGTCAGCGTCTGCGCATCGGACCGATAGACGGACCGTTATACACAATCGTGGGCGTGGTCGGCGACGTAAAGCAGGCATCGCTCGCGGTGAGCCAGTCGGATGCCGTGTATGTCCCGACCGATCAGTGGCCCTTCGCCGACAGGGCGATGTCGCTTGTGGTCCGCACGAGCGGTGATGCGGCGGCGCTTGCCCCCGCCATCAAAAAGGCGATCTGGTCTGTTGACAAAGATCAGTCAATTGCGCGGATCGTCACGATGGATGACCTGCTCGCGGCATCAGCCGCCGAGCGACATTTTGCGATGATACTGTTCGAGATGTTCGGACTCGTGGCGCTCGCGCTCGCAACCATCGGCATCTATGGCGTACTCTCCGGCAACGTCACCGAGCGCACGCAAGAGATCGGGGTGCGGCTGGCATTGGGCGCGCAAACAAGCGATGTGCTCAATCTGATTTTGCGGCAAGGCATAAAACTCACACTCGTCGGCGTAGGCATCGGATTGCTCTCTGCGTGGGCGGTGACACGCCTGTTAATCGGGCTGCTTTATGATGTGAGCGCAACCGATCCGCTGACGTTTGCAGGCGTTGCGCTCCTGTTGTTGAGCGTCGCCTTGTTTGCCTGTTATCTGCCCGCGCGCAGAGCGACAAAGGTCGACCCGTTGACGGCGCTAAGGCAGGAATGACCGGGGGCGATTGTGAAACCGCATCTGTCGCTGATTCGATTTATCGGTTTGATTGTCCCGAGGCGGCTCCGCGCCAATTGGCGCGAGGAATGGAAAGCCGAACTCCGTTACCGCGAAATGTTGCTTGCGGAGTGGGACCGCCTCGGCTGGCGTGCACGGCTTGATCTGCTCAGGCGCTCACTTGGCGCGTTCTGGGATGCGCTCTGGTTGCAAACTTATCGTTGGGAGGACGAGATGATTCAGGACATACGTTACGGCGTGCGGATGCTGCTCAAGAACCCCGGCTTCACCGGGATGATAGTGATAACGCTTGCGCTCGGCATTGGGGCTAACGCGGCGCTCTTTTCCGTAGTCAACGGCGTGCTGCTCAATCCGCTGCCCTACCCGCAGCCCGAGCAGATCGTGACGCTGCATCAGAGCAAACCGAATTTCGAAACCGGCGCAATCCCCTATCCGAATTTTCGTGACTGGCAAAAAGAGAACCAGACCTTCTCCGCTATGGCCATCTCGCGCGGGTACGGTTTCAGTCTGATCGGCACGGGCGAAGCCGAGCGCCTGGATGGAAGGATGATCTCGGCGGATTTTTTCTCTGTTCTCGGTGTCGAGCCCGCGCTGGGGCGCGCCTTTGAGCCGGGCGAAGATGAGCGCGGCGCAAGCCCCGTGGTGATGATCAGCACGGCCCTCTGGCAGCGCAAATTCGATGCCGCGCCGGATGTGCTTGGAAAAAGCCTGACCCTTGATGACAAGAGCTACACGATCATAGGCGTGCTCCCCGCAAGCTTCAATCTGTATCGCGGCACCGATGTCTATGTGCCGATTGGCCAGTGGAATACCCCCGCCCTGCAAAACCGCAGCGCCGCCTTGGGGCTGCACGGCATTGGCCGAATCAAACCCGGCATCAGTGTCGCGCAGGCGCAGGCCGACATGGATAGAGTGATGGAGAATCTCGCCGCCACTTATCCTGATGCCAACAAGGGCAACGGCGCGAAGCTCATACCGCTCAAGGAAAGGATGGTTGGCGACATCGGGCCTACCCTGTGGATGTTATTTGGCGCGGTCGGGTTTGTGCTGCTGATTGCCTGCGTAAACGTCAGCAATCTGCTGCTTGCGCGCTCGACCGGCAGGAGACGCGAATTCGCCATCCGCGCCGCCCTTGGCGCCGGGCAGTGGCGCTTGCTCCGTCAACTGCTCACCGAAAGCATACTGCTGTCGCTTGCAGGCGGGGGGCTCGGGGTGTTGCTTGCTGGATGGGGAACACGCGCCGCGCTTGGCGTGCTGCCCACAGCGTTGCCCCGCTCGGAAGAGGTTGGGCTGGACGGACGCGTACTGCTTTTCACGCTGGCCGTTTCGCTGCTCACAGGGATAGTGGCGGGGATGGTTCCGGCGCTGAAGACTTCGCAGTGGCGGTTATCGGAAACGCTAAAGGAGGGCGGGCGCGGCGTAAGCGGCGGGCGCGGGCGGGCGCAGGCCGTCCTGGTCGCGGTTGAGATGGGGCTGGCGGTCGTTTTGCTTATCGGCGCGGGCTTGATGATCCGCAGCCTGAGCGCGCTCTGGGATGTCGATCCGGGATTTCGCTCGGATGAGGTGTTGACGTTTGGACTCGGCTTTCCGCCGTCAATGAAGACGGCAACCCCGGAAGCGGCTCGCGCCAACCTGCGCGAACTGAGCGACAGGCTCAACTCCATGCCGGGTGTCCGGGCCGCCTCATTTTCAGTGGGCGCATCTCCCATGCAGAGCGAGGATGACCTGTTCTTCTGGATCGAAGGCCAGCCGAAACCTGCGAGCAACAGCGAGATGAACATGGCGCTTGTATACAGGGTCGAACCTGCCTATCTGACGGCGATGGACATCCCGCTCAAGCAGGGCCGTTTCTTCACCGAACAGGATGATGAACGATCTCCGAATGTCGTGGTGATTGACGAGGCTTTTGCCCTCAAATACTTCCCTGACACAGACCCCATCGGCAAGCGAATAAATCTGGAGGGCGATCAGGCGCAGATCGTCGGGGTGGTCGGGCACGTGAAACAGTGGGGTCTCGATTCGGA
The DNA here is from genome assembly GCA_963765495.1 of Blastocatellia bacterium. Taxonomy (GTDB): domain Bacteria; phylum Acidobacteriota; class Blastocatellia; order UBA7656; family UBA7656; genus CAVXWP01. The sequence continues at coordinate 165,848 of CAVXWP010000007.1, read as the reverse complement.
TGATCAGACATCGCTTCAGGCTCAACTCTACGAACCGTTCAGACAATTATCGGGCAGCCCTTCGGGCGTGGACGTAATAATGCGTACCGAAGGGTTAGCCGGAGAAGCAGGAGCCGTGCCTCCCTCGCTTTTTGACTCGATCCGCGGAGTCGTGCAAAGTCAGAACAGCCAGAATGTCATCTTCAGACCTCAAACGATGGATGAGGTAATCGCCGACTCGCTTGCGGCGCGGCGCTTCTCGATGATCCTCCTCGATGCCTTCGCCGTAGTGGCGCTGCTGCTTGCGAGCCTGGGTCTTTACGGCGTCATCTCATACCTCATCGGCCAGCGCACACACGAACTGGGCATCCGCCTGGCGCTTGGCGCACAGCGCGCGGACGTGCTGCGTCTGGTCCTGGGTCACGGATTGAAGATGGCGTTGAGCGGGGTGGCGCTCGGATTGGCAGCCGCGCTGGTGCTGACCAGGCTGATGGTAAAAATGCTGTATGGCGTGAGCACGACCGATCCGGCGACTTTCGGAGTTATTACCCTGCTTCTGATGATAGTGGCGCTGCTGGCCTGTTTCGTGCCGGCCTGGCGAGCTACGAAGGTTGACCCGCTGACTGCCTTACGGCACGAGTAAACCCGATGACCGACACGGCTCAATCAAACCGGTTTCGATTCTGGCTGTGGCTGATCCGTTTGATCGGCGTGATCGTGCCCGGCAGGGTTCGCGCTGATTGGCGCGAAGAGTGGGAAGCCGAACTCCGTTACCGCGAACTGTTGCTTGCGGAGTGGGACCGCCTCGGCTGGCGTGCACGGCTTGATCTGCTCAGGCGCTCACTTGGCGCGTTCTGGGATGCGCTCTGGTTGCAAACTTATCGTTGGGAGGACGAGATGATTCAAGACATACGTTACGGCGTGCGAATGCTGCTCAAGAACAGAGGCTTTACGCTTGTTGCGGTGCTCTCGCTTGCGCTTGGCACGGGCGCAAATACCGCCATCTTCAGTTTGATCAATACCGTTTTGTTGCGTCCGTTGCCTGTCCGGGGGCCGGGCCAGATTGTGGCGCTCAACAACATGGCGGAACGCCATATTTTCCCTTCATTCTCTTATCCGAATTACAAGGATCTGCGTGATCGCAACGAGGCGTTTTCCGGTCTCATCGGCTATCGCTTTACGCCGCTCAGCCTGAGCCACGACGGGATCAACAAACGGCTCTGGGGTTATGAGGTGACGGGCAATTACTTTGATGTTCTCGGCGTAAACGCGGCGCTCGGACAGATGATCACGCCTGACGACGACCGGGCGGCGGGCGCGCATCCCGTGACCGTATTGAGCTACAAATACTGGCAGAGCAGCTTTGGCGGAGACCCGGAAATCATCGGCAGAGATTTGATTGTCAACGGTCGCAGTTACACCGTCATAGGTGTAGCGCCAAAATCTTTTTTCGGAACCGAAATCATCGCTGCGCCCGACCTGTTTTTCCCCATGGCGATGCAGGCGCAACTCGAACTGGGCAACAACTGGCTCGACGAGCGTGGCAATGACAATATCTTTGTGCAGGGCCGCCTCAAACCCGGCATAAGCGTAGCTCAGGCGGAAACGGCGCTCAACACGATTGCCGCCCAGCTTGAGCGCGAATACCCGGATGTCAACGAAGGCAAACGTATCGCCCTGTCGCCTCCCGGTTTGATAGGCAATGCAATGCGCGGCCCCGTGCTCGGTTTTCTCGGGCTGTTGATGGCTGTGGTTGGAGTAGTCCTGTTGCTGGCCTGCATCAATCTGGCCAATCTGCTTCTGGCTCGAACGGCGGAACGACAGAAAGAGATCGCCGTGCGGCTGGCATTGGGCGCAACCCGCTTCCGGCTCGTGCGGCAACTGCTGACTGAAAGCCTCTTGCTTGCTCTCTTTGGCGGCGCGCTTGGTTTGCTGCCTGCGCTGTGGCTTGTGAATCTGGCCGGGGCGATCAAGATGCCGGTCAATGTTCCGGTGACGATTGGTATCTCTGTCGATTATAGAGTGTATCTCTTTACCTTCCTGCTCTCGCTTGTGACCGGCGTGGTCTTCGGGTTGTTGCCAGCCTTACAGACCACGAAGACCGATCTGATCCCGGCGCTCAAAGGCGAGTCTTTATTTGGCAGAAGCTCTCGCACATTCTGGAAAAGCGGGCTGATCGTCTTACAGATCGCCCTGTCGCTTATGCTGCTGGTTGGCGGCGGGCTGATGATGCGGGCGCTCGAAAAGGCGCAGACGCTCAAGCTCGGATTCGAACCCGAGCGCGCCGCCGAAGTCTCTTTCGATCTTCGGTTGCAAGGGTACGAGAACGCTCAGGGCAAAGAGTTTCAGAAACGTTTGCTTGAGCGCGTCCGCGCCCTGCCCGGCATCGAATCCACAGGCATAGGCGACACCATCCCGGTCGATCTTCATTTTTCGCGCACTCAAATTTTTACCGAAGGGCAAACGCCGGAGCGAAACGCAAAAGTACCCGTGGCTATGTACAACCGGGTAGGCCCCGGCTACTTCCAGGCGATGGGCACGCGCATGCTCGAAGGCCGCGATTTCACCCCTCAGGACGATGAACAGGGAGAACGTGTGGCGATCATCAACGAGACATTCGCGCGCCGCCTCTTCCCCGGCGAAGACCCGCTCGGCAGACAATTTCGTCTGGGCAGACCCGAAGCGGCAAAGACAAAGATCATCGGCGTGGTCGAAGACGGCAAGTACGCGGGCTTGAATGAAGACCCGCTCCCCTATGTAGCTCGTCCGATCTGGCAGTCCGACACAGGGGCTACGAGTGTGATCGTCCGCACCAGGGGCGATTTACAGACGATGATGGCCGCCGTGAGCCGCGAAGTGCAGGAACTCGATCCGCACATGCCGGTCTCTTCCGACACGCTCGTCGAGAAGTTGAGTCTTCCGATGCTCCCTGCGCGAATAGCGGCTTCGATCCTGGGCGGCTTCGGGTTGCTTGCGCTTCTGCTTGCCGCCATAGGCATCTACGGCGTGATGTCTTATTCGGTCACGCGGCGCACACACGAGATCGGGGTTCGCATGGCTTTGGGCGCGCAAAAATCGGATGTCTTAAAGCTGGTGATTGGGCGGGGTATACGGCTGACCCTTATCGGTGTCGCGATTGGTCTGGGAGCGGCCCTTGCGCTGACGCGATTGATGAAGAGTCTGCTTTTCGGCGTGAGCGCGACCGATCCCGTAACATTTGCGGTTATCTCTCTTCTCCTTACGTCGGTCACTCTACTGGCCTGCTATCTGCCTGCGCGGAGAGCTACAAAGGTTGACCCGATGGTCGCCCTGCGTCACGAGTGAGGCCGTGGAAATTGATGTCTGACCCGACGACTGAAACTCGATTTCAGATTCTGGCTGTGGCTGATCCGTCTGATCGGCGTGCTCGTGCCTGCGCCGTCTTCGCCGCAGATTGGCGCGATGAATGGGAGGCCGAACTCCGTTACCGCGAACATGTTGCTTGCGGAGTGGGACCGCCTCGACGGGCGTGCGAAGCTCGATCTGCTCGGGCGCTCACTTGGCGCATTCTGGGATGCGCTCTGGCTGCAATCTTACCGTTTGGAGGATGATATGTTTCAAGATTTACGTTACGGCGCGCGAATGCTGCTCAAGAAACCTGGGTTCACTCTGATTGCAGTGCTTTCGCTCGCGCTCGGCATAGGGGCGAACACCGCGATCTTCAGCCTGCTCGATGTAGTGCTGCTCAAGTCGCTTCCGGTCGAGCAGCCTGAGCGGCTCATCCTCTTCGGGAGAGGCGAGGGGATGGGGGTGTCAGGCGGCTTCCCAAACGAAAGCTGCGATCTCTTCTCCTATCCTTTTTACAGAGAAGTGCAGAAGCACAATGAGGTCTTTTTCCGATGTCGCGGCGCCTTGAGCATCCCCTGGAGCGTACACGGTTCCGTCAATACAAATGGAGCGAGCGGCAATCAGGAGCAGATCGATGCTCAACTGGTGTCGGGCACTTATTTCTCTACGCTTGGGGTGACCCCTTATCTCGGTCGCGTCTTCAATGACGAGGATGATCAGACGCCCGGGGGGCATCCGATTGCCGTAGTGAGCCACGCCTTCTGGGAAAACAGGCTTGGCGGCAACCCTCGGGCGCTCGGCAAAACGATCACGATTGATCAGGTCGCATACACCATTGTCGGAGTCGCGCCGCGCGAGTTTTTCGGCACGACGGTCGGCCAGGCACCCGATATCTATGTGCCTCTGGCGATGGGAGAGCAGTTCCCACCCGCTCACTGGAACGGGCGGGATGAGGGCTTATTTCAATCGCTCAATATTATCGCTCGTCTGAAAAACGGCGTGAGCACAGAACAGGCAAGCGCAGCCGTAAACCTGAAATTCAAACAGTTCCTTCAAGAAGTAGCGGGACCGCAACCTTCACCCGAGCGGCAGCAAGACATCCAGAAAGCATTTATTGTATTGACTCCTGCCGGGCGGGGGCTGTCGGAACTCCGCCAGGAGTTCTCTCTGTCGTTGCGGATTCTGATGGCCGTAGTCGGGGTTGTGCTGCTGATAGCCTGCGCAAATGTAGCCAACCTCCTGCTTGCGCGCGCGGCATCCAGACAGAAGGAGTTCGCAGTGCGGCTGGCTCTGGGCGCGGGCCGCATACGCCTCATCCGCCAGTTGCTGACGGAAAGCATTCTGCTTGCCTCTCTCGGGGGCATCGCGGGCGTCTTTCTTGCGTGGTGGGGCAGCCGTTTGCTCGTCCTCATGGTTTCCGCAAGCTCCGAGCCGCTCCCTCTGGACGTATCCCCCAACGCCCGCGTTTTAGGTTTCACCTTGCTTGCATCGCTGCTATCGGCCGTCATCTTTGGGACGGCCCCGGCGCTGCGCGCTGCCCGAATCGAACCCTATACATCGCTGAAAGGAGGGCGAGGCACGGCGCAGGCCATTTCGCAGAGCCCGCTCGGCAGGGCGCTCGTTATAGCGCAGGTGTCGCTTTCGCTTCTATTGCTTGTGGGAGCCGGATTGTTTGTCCGCACTCTGACAAATCTTGAGAATGTTCCAACAGGATTCAATACAAACAACGCATTGCAATTTAAAATCGATACCAGTCCAACGGGCTATAAAGACGCTCAACTCGCCGAAATGCTCCGCGAGGTTGAAGAGAAGGTAGAGACGGTGCCGGGCGTCGAGGCGGCTTCATTTTCAATGATGACATTTAATCAGGGCACATGGACAACCCCTGCATTCACGCGTGAAAAACCCACATTCGAAGGCCGGAGCCAGGTCATCAGGAATAACACCATCGGCCCGGATTATTTCACAGCGATGGGCATCCCGCTTGTGCTCGGTCGAAGCTTTGGCACGCAGGACACGTTTAAATCTCAGAAGGTCGCCGTGATAAGTGAGACGATGGCTGAACGTTTCTTTCCCAACCAGTCTCCGCTCGGCAGGCGTTTTGGCATCGACGGCCCCGAATCCAGAGAAGAGATCGAAATCATCGGCGTTGTGAAAGATTCCAAATCCATGAGCCTGACCGAAGACCCGCAAGCCATGGCTTATTATCCGCACGCTCAGGGCGGAGGAAATCTCAGCAATTTTATCGTGCGTTACTCGGGTTCACCTGCGGCTGTCATTCCGCTGATAAGACGCTCCATCCAGGATGTAAATTCCAACCTCCCCATTGATGAAGTCGTGACACTTTCGGAACACATAGGCCGGTCGCTTGTTCAGCAAAGACTTGTCGCCTGGCTTGCCGCTTTCTTCGGATTGCTCGCGCTTCTGCTCGTCTGCGTAGGTCTCTACGGTACGCTCTCTTATTCGGTAGCGCGCCGCACAAATGAGATCGGTATCCGTATGGCGCTCGGCGCGCAGCGCGGAGCCGTCATCTGGCTTATCTTCCGCGAAGCGATGTTGATGGTTCTCATAGGCGTAGGCATCGGGCTGGCCGTCGCCTCGCCCGTCACAAAGATGGCTGACAGTTTACTGTTTGGGCTAAAACCAAACGATCCGCTGACTCTCGTTTCGGCTATTTTGCTGTTGATCGCGGTGGCGGCGCTGGCAGGTTTTCTGCCCGCGCACAGAGCTACGAAGGTCGATCCGCTGACGGCCCTGCGGCACGAGTAATTAAAGCACGAGTGATTAAAGGTAAATGTGAAGACGCATCTGAGGCTGATTCAATTTATCGGTTTGATTGTCCCTCGCCGTCTGCGCGCGGACTGGCGCGATGAGTGGGAAGCCGAGTTGCAATACCGCGAGTTGCTCCTGGCGGACTGGGACAGACTCGACTGGAAAAACAGACTGGATTTATGGCGACGCAGTCTCGGCGCATTCTGGGATGCGCTCTGGCTCCAATCCTACCGTTGGGAGGACGAAATGATTCAAGACATACGTTTCGGCGTGCGAATGCTTTTGAAAAAGCCGGGCTTTACCGCCGTTGCCATGCTCATGCTCGGATTGGGCATCGGCGCTAACACCGCGATATTTACGGTAGTCGATGCGGCGCTTTTACGCGCGTTGCCATACAGAAATCCTGACCGGCTGGTTCAAATCTGGGAGACTCGCCCCGGTTATGAAATCAAACAGGTAGACGCCTCCTATCCCGATTATCTGGACTGGGGCAGCCAGACCGATGTCATCGAAGGCATATGCGGTTACACGGGCTGGGGCGGCTCGTTCACCCTCACAGGCAGGGCCGAACCCGAACGCATCGAGGGCGCGCGCATCACCGCAGGTTTCTTTTCCGTGCTCGGCGTAGACCCCGTTTTGGGCCGCTCGTTTCTGCCTGATGAAGACAAACCCGGCGCAGCGGCAAATGTCATTTTGAGCTACGGGCTCTGGCAAAGACGTTTCGGCGCTGACCCGAACATCATAGGGCAGCGGCTGATGCTCGATGGAGACGCCTACACGGTGCTCGGAGTGCTGCCCCGGAGTTTCCAATTCGCGCCGATGGGAAAGGCTGAACTCTGGGTTCCCTTGCGCCCGAGCGAGGGGCAGGTAACGCGGCGCTTCATGCACTGGCTGGATGTTATAGTCAGGCTGAAGCCCGGCGTAAGCATCGAACAGGCTCAGACGCAGATGAGCGCGATTGCTTCTCGCATCGAGCACGACAACCCCGATTCGCACACGGGCGCGGGCATCAGGATAGTCCCCCTGCACGATCAGATCATAGGCTCTGTTCGCCCGCTTCTGCTTGTCCTGTTTGGAGCAGTAGGATTCGTGCTTGCCATAGCCTGCGCCAACGTCGCAAATCTCCTTCTCGTTCGCGCTGCGGCGCGGCGCAAAGAGATCGCAGTAAGATTAGCCCTCGGCGCAACCCGCTGGCGACTTGTGCGGCAACTCATCAGCGAAAGCCTGCTGCTGACGCTTCTGGGAGGAGTCGTCGGGCTCGCGATTGCCGTCTGGGGAATCAAGTTTCTGATCGCGGCCATTCCGGCTGCGCAACTCGATACGATGCCTTACCTCCGAGGGCTTACGCTCAGCGGGCGGGTCTTCGCCTTTACGGGCGCATTGTCGGCTTTGACGGGGATAGTTTTCGGGCTAGCTCCGGCCTGGCAGGCATCAAAGCTCGATCTGCAATCCTCGCTCAAGGACGGCAGCCGCGCAAATACGGCTGCGGGCCGTTATGGATTTCGCGGGCTGCTTATGATCTCGGAAATCGCTCTGGCGCTTGTGCTGCTTGTCGGAGCGGGTTTGATGATAAAGAGCACGTTGCGATTGTTGGAAGTCAAGCTAGGGTTTCAGCCCGAGCAGTTGCTGACCCTGCAATTGGAGTTGCCCCCGGGCAGATACTCCGAAGACGATCAGACGCGCGCATTTCATCAGCAAATGCTTTCGCGCATCGAAAATTTGCCCGGCGTAGTCGGGGCCGCTACCGTCAACTGGCTGCCCATGCAGCCCGGCCCCGGCGATCTGCTGCTTGTCGAAGGGCAACCACCACCGGCTCCGGGTACAGAGCCAAAGGCAAGCACGCGCACGGTCAGTTCGACTTACTTTCGCACGATGGGGATCGCCCTCCTGCGCGGACGCGAGTTTACGGAACAGGACAATCCGGCCTCGCCCGATGCGATCATCATCAACGCCGCGCTCGCCAATCGGCTCTTCGCAGATCAGGACCCGATAGGGCACCGCATCAACTTCGCGGGCGACGAGCCGAGGCCGCTTGAGATTATCGGCGTGGTAGATGACGAGAGGGTCGGCGCGCTCGATGAAGAGCCCGACTCGGTGATCTATCGCCCCTTCCTGCAAGAGCCCTGGACAAAGCTCAATCTGGTGGTGCGAACCGCAGGCGACCCCCAGAACATTGTGAGCGCGGTGCGCGGTGAAGTGCAGGCGATAGACCCGGACCTCGCGCTCTATTCGGCAGCGACGATGGAGCAACTGATAAGCGATACGCCTTCAGCCTTTCTGCGACGCTATCCCGCGCTTTTGATAGCGATTCTGGCGGGGCTTGCGTTGATACTTGCGGCGACGGGAATCTATGCGGTCATCTCTTACTCGGTTAATCAACGCACACACGAAATCGGAATTCGGATGGCGCTGGGGGCGCAAACGAGCGATGTGTTGAAGCTGGTTGTGAAACAGGGAATGACACTGGCAATTATCGGCGTAGGCATCGGTCTTGCCGCATCGCTTGCCCTGACGCGATTGATAAAGAGCTTGTTGTTCAACGTGAGCGCGACCGATCCGATGACATTCGTTCTGATCGCGTCACTGTTGATATTCGTCGCATTGATGGCCTGCTGGATACCCGCGCAGCGCGCTACGAAGGTGGACCCGATGAGGGCGCTTCGACACGAATGATGAAAGGCATTATGTGAAGCCTCATCTCTGGTTCATAAACTTTATTGGTCTGATCGTGCCGCGCCGGGTACGCGCGGACTGGCGCGAAGAGTGGCAGGCCGAGTTGCGTTATCGCGAACTGTTGCTTTCGGAGTGGGACCGTCTCGGCTGGCGGGCACGGCTCGATCTGCTCAGGCGACTCAGTCTCGGCGCGTTCTGGGATGCGCTCTGGTTGCAATCCTACAGATGGGAGGATGAGATGTTTCAAGACCTGCGTTTCGGCCTGCGGATGCTGGTAAAGGACAAGGCGTTCACGGCTGTGGCGGTGCTCACGCTTGCGCTCGGCATTGGCGTGAATACGGCGATATTGAGTACAGTCAACAGTTTCCTTATTCGTCCGCTGCCGGTTGAAAAGCCGGACGAACTGGTTGTGGGGTTCTGGGGCGGCAAGACAGACAGCGAGGTCTGGGGCGACTTTTCTTACCCTAACTATATTGACCTGCGCGATCAGAACAAGAGCCTTTCCGGTTTACTTGCGTGGAGTATGACCTCGGCGGGGATCAGTTCGGGCGAGAATCACAGTACCGGCGACAATGAACGGGCGGAAATCGGCTGGGGCGAAATAGTCAGCGGCAATTACTTCGATGTACTCGGCGTCAAACCTATCCTGGGTCGCGGTTTTCTGCCCGAAGAAGACCGCACGCAGGATGCGCATCCGGTGGTAGTGATAAGCCATTCGCTCTGGCAGCGTCGTTTCAATGCCGATGCTTCGGTTGTGGGCAAAACGATTTACATGAACGGGTTTCCATTTACGATAATCGGCGTAGCGCCCGAAGCATTTAAGGGCGTGAAATTCCCATTACAGCAGTCCTTCTGGACGCCTTTGATGATGCGCTCAAAATTCAAAATGGGCGCGGAATGGGAAACCAACCGAGGGTGGACAAACCTAAACGTGATAGGGCGGCTCAAACCCGGCGTCACTATGGAGCAGGCCGAGGCGGATTTGAATCTGATCGCGGAAAATCTGGCCCGGCTTTACCCGGAAAATAACGCGGATACGAAAGTTCGAATCGTTTCTGAACCGGATGGGCGGTTTGGGGATACTGTAGGCGCATTCAAATTCAGCGCATTGCTGGCGCTGTGCGTTTCCGGTCTCGTGCTGATCGTGGCCTGCGCGAATGTAGCGAATCTTATGCTTGCGCGAGCCGCTACTCGCGCTAAAGAGATCGGCATCCGTCTGGCGATTGGCGCGGGACGGTTTCGCATCATACGACAACTGCTGACCGAAAGCGTTCTGCTCGCGAGCCTTGGCGGCGCGCTCGGATGGTGTTTTGCTTATGGTGGGGCGAGTCTGATTAATGCTTCGGTTCCACCGATTCCCTATCCTGTTGATCTCGGCGTCAGTCCCGATCTTGCGGTGCTGAAATGGATGATCATTATTACGCTGATGACGGGCTTGATCTTTGGGCTGGCTCCGGCGTGGCTTGCGTCGCGTACCGATCTGGTTGCTGTGATCAAAGGCGGCATAGCCGGACAGTCTTCGGGCAGGACGGGGCGGCGATGGAATCTGCGCGGCTCGCTCGTAGTCGCGCAGGTGGCTATTTCGATCATAGTGCTGGTATGCGCGGGGTTGTTTCTGAGAAGCCTGGATAAGGTTCTGAAGACCGATCTGGGATTCAGCGCCGACAGGCTTGTGACGATGAGGCTTGACCCGGGATTGCTTGGCTATGACGACGCCGATGGAAAGCGGTTTTATACCGAAACTCTGAGGCGCGTAGAGGCGCAGCCCGGCGTGCGCGCGGCTTCGCTTGCGGCTTATTTGCCGCTCAGTGACAACAACTCCAGCAAAGGCCCGGTGATAAAGGAAGGCGAGCCCGACCCTCCGCCAAATCAGGGAGTAACTGTTCCCTGCAACTGGGTTGCGCCCGGATATTTTAAAACTGTAAAAACGCCTCTCGTGTCGGGACGCGATTTCACCGAACGCGACACGATTGACACGCCCCGTGTCGTGATCGTCAATCAAGAATTTGCGCGCCGGTTTTACGGCAGCGAGCAGGCGGCACTTGGAAAACGCATTCGATTCTGGAGCAATAAGGAGCCGCTGAATGAGATTATCGGAATCGCCAAAGATGGTCTGTACCGCAATCTATACGAAGATCCGCAGATGTACATGTACCTGCCCGAATATCAGCAATACCAGTCGGAGATGACCTTGCTTGTCGGCGCGAATTCTGCGGGCGATTTAAAAGCCATAGCCGAAAGCGTTCGGCGCGAAATAGGGCAGATAGATTCGCGTGTGCCGGTCTTTGGCGTGCAGACGGCTGAGCAGAATTTATCGTATGCCTACTGGGGTCCGCGACTGGCCGCCGGGATGGCTACGACCTTTGGCCTGCTTGCGTTGCTACTGGCAACGATGGGACTTTACAGCGTGATGACCTACACGGTCAGCCAGCGAACACGCGAGATCGGCATCCGCATGGCATTAGGCGCGCAAATCCGCGATGTGCTGCGGATTATTCTCCGCCAGGGAATGACGCTCGTGATTGCCGGTATTGTGATCGGCCTCGTTGGAGCTTTCGCCGTAACCCGCGTACTGGCGAGTCTGCTCTTAGGCGTAGGCGCAACCGATCCCGTCACATTCGCGGGTGTAGCGATTTTGCTTATCGCCGTCGCGTTTGTGGCCTGCTGGATACCTGCGCGGCGGGCTACGAGGGTTGATCCCTTAACCGCGCTTCGCCACGAGTAAATCTGATGGCTGATCGGACTCGCATTGCCCGCTTTCGTTTCTGGCTCTGGCTGATCGCGCTCATAGGCGTGATCGTCCCCGGAAGGCTTCGCCGAGACTGGCGCGAGGAGTGGCAGGCCGAGTTGCGCTATCGCGAACTGTTGCTTTCGGAGTGGGACCGTCTCGGGTGGCGGGCACGGCTCGATCTGCTCAGGCGCTCACTCGGCGCATTCTGGGATGCGCTCTGGTTGCAATCCTACAGATGGGAGGATGAGATGTTTCAAGATCTGCGTTTCGGCGTGCGGATGTTATGGAAGAATCCCGGTTTCACTCTTGTTGCGGTCTTCACTCTCGCGCTTGGGATCGGCGCGAGCACGGCGATCTTCAGCGTAGTCAACGCCGTGTTGCTACGCCCGCTGCCGTATCAGGATGCTGATCGGCTGGTAATGCTATCGACGGACGAAAGTGGAGGGGTGCTGGGCAACACCGGATATGCCACTCTGGCAGACTGGCGCGAGCGCAGCCACTCGTTCGAGTCGATGGTGGCGATCCGGTATTGGGGAGGGGTGATGACCGGGCAGGGTGAATCAGAGATGATTCAGGGATTGCGCGTGTCTGCCGACTACTTCAATCTGCTGGGCGTCAGCCCGGAACTGGGCCGTGATTTCGCGGCTGCCGAAGACCGCCCGGCGACGCGCTTTGTCGTTATCATCAGCCATTCGCTCTGGCAGCGGCGTTTCAACTCTGATCCGAACGTTTTAGGCAAACAACTCAGCCTGAGCGATCAACCATACACGATTATAGGCGTCATGCCATCAGGGTTTACCGATCTGCTCGCCGCGAATTTTTACAAGACAGCCGACATCTGGGTACCGCTTGGATATGACGTGACGCAGCCGTTTGCCTGTCGCGATTGCCAGCACCTTAAGACTATCGCCCGTCTCAAATCCGATGTTTCGATGGAGCAGGCCAGAAACGAGATGAGCGCGATTATGAGCGTGATGCAGACCGAGCATCCGAAAATCTATGCAACATCTGCCGTCAGCATTGCGCGCCTTCAGGATCAGTTTGTAAACGCCATCCGTTCGGCCCTGTACCTGCTGCTGGCGGCGGTGGGAGGAGTCTTGCTGATCGCGTGCGCAAACATCGGCAGCCTGTTGCTGGCACGCGCAAATGAGCGACGAATGGAGATGGCGATTCGCGCGGCGCTGGGCGCTCCCGCGTTGCGCATTATGCGGCAATTGCTGATTGAGAGTCTGCTGCTGTCATCGCTCGGGGCGGGCGCTGGATTGTTGCTGGCGCTGTGGGGGACGGATCTGCTCACGCGGCTCAGCCCCGCCAGGATGTTGCAGGTACAGACAGTCACGATTGATGCGCGCGTGCTGGGCTTTACGTTCCTGTCGGCATTGCTGACGGGTTTGCTCTTTGGCCTGGCCCCGGCGTGGCAGGCAGCGCGGCAGGATGTCCAGCTTGCCTTGAAGGAAAAAGCCAGAGGCTCATCAGGCAAAGGACAGCGCCGAGCGCGCGAGATGTTTGTGGTGGCTGAAATTGTCTTCGCGCTGGTGCTGCTGGCCGGAGCGGGTTTGCTCATCCGCAGTTTCGCGCGCGTGCTGGATGTAACGCCGGGGTTCGAAGCGCGCAATCTGTTGACGATGCCGGTGCCGGCCCTTGGCGCAAAGTACAGTGAGGAGGCGCAGAAACGCGCCTTTCACAGCGAAGCCATCAAACGTATCGAAGCGCTGCCCGGCGTCGAGGCAGTTGGCCTTGTCAGCAATCTGCCGTTTGGCGGCAATATGGACACAAGCGGGTTTCACGTCGAGGAAAAACCGCTGGCAAATCCGGCCGAAGCGCCCAGCGCGGAACGTTACGGTATCACCCCCGATTATCTGCGTGCGATGGGGATTCCGGTCTTACGTGGTCGTGGCTTTACCGATCAGGATAACGAAAACAATACGCTTGTGGCCCTCATCAATCAGACCGCGGCTCGTCGCATCTGGCCGGATGAAGACCCCGTTGGAAAGCAGATAAGGCTGGGTGGAATTGACGATCCGCCGCGCGTTATCGTAGGCATTGTCGGTGATGTCAACCACTATGGCCTGGAAACGCCACCCGATTTACAGGTTTACGTTCCGCACGCGCAGTTGACGGATTCGTATATGCAATTGGTTGTGCGCACCTCGGTCGAGCCAAGCGCTCTGACGGGCGCTGTTCGACAGGCCATCCACGCGCTTGATCCTGATCTGCCTGCTTACGAAGTCACCCTGATGCGGCAACTGCTCTCGGCCTCACTCGCCCCACGCCGCTTCACGCTGTTGTTGATGGCGATCTTTGCGGGGGTGGCGCTTTTGATGGCGGCCCTGGGGATTTACGGTGTGCTCGCCTACACCGTTACGCAGCGCAAGCATGAGATCGGCATTCGTATGGCGTTGGGCGCACAGTCGCAAGATGTACTGCGCCTGATCATCGGGCAAGGGATGAAACTGACGCTGCCGGGTGTGGGTTTTGGTTTGACAGGCGCTCTGATTTTGACGCGATGGCTGAAGTCGTTGCTGTTTGGGGTGAGCGCAACTGACCCGCTGACGTTTGTGGGAGTTGCTTTCCTGCTGACAGGCGTTGCGCTTCTGGCCTGCTGGATACCTGCGCGGCGGGCTACGAGGGTTGATCCCTTAACCGCGCTTCGCCACGAGTAAATCTGATGGCTGATCGGACTCGCATTGCCCGCTTTCGATTCTGGCTCTGGCTGATCCGTCTGATCGGCGTGATCGTGCCGCGCCGGCTTCGCGCAAACTGGCGGCGCGAGTGGGAAGCCGAGTTGTATTATCGTGAACTGTTGCTTTCGGAGTGGAACCGTCTCGACTGGCGGGCGAAACTCGATCTGCTCAGGCGTAGTCTGGGCGCGTTTTTGGATGCATTACTCTTACAACCGAAAAGATTGGAGGACGAGATGTTTCAAGACCTGCGTTATGGCTGGCGAATGCTGCTCAAACACAAAGGCTTCACCATCGTCGCTGTGCTTTCGCTTGCGCTCGGCATAGGCGCAAACACCGCGCAGTTTAGCCTGGTTGATACCGTATTGCTCAGGATGCTGCCGGTGGCTGAACCTGATCGGCTTGTGCTGTTTGAATGGCAGGCGGGTCGCGATTTCAGGACCAACGGAAGCCGCGGCACCTTTGTCAATGATATGCCGGGCAGGCGGCACGCCTCGGTCTTTCGTTACGACATAATCGAAAAACTACGGCAGGCGCGGGCGCAGTTGGCCGACGATCCGTTGAGCGACCTCTTCGCCTTTGCGCCGCTGTACGAACTGACCGCCGTGATGAATGAACAGGCGGAGAATGTTCACGGGCAGGGAGTTTCGGGCGACTACTACACGGGGCTTGGCGTACACCCGATTTACGGGCGCGCAATCACAGCGGAGGACGACAATACGGCGGCTACGCCTGTAGTCGTCCTCGATTACGATTACTGGCAGAAGAGATTCAACTCCGACCCCGACGCAGTCGGCCAGCAGATCAAGCTCAATAAGACATCGTTTACCATTATCGGCGTAACGCCTCCCGGCTTCAGCGGCACTCTGCAAGTGAGCACGCACCCTGAGGTCACGGTGCCGCTCGCATTTGAGCCTGTGCTGCTGGGTGAGAGTTCCGCAATGGCGCAGGCAGACAAGCCGGGCTACTGGTGGGTTCATCTGATGGGGCGATTGAAACCCGGGGCTACATTTGAACAGGCGCGCGACAGTCTTGGCGGCGCTTTCCAGGCCACCGCGCTTGAGATAATGCCGCCCCCGCGCAAAGAGAGCGAAGCGGCGCAGATAGACCCCGCGCAATATCCTCAACTGATGGCGATATCGGGCGGACGCGGGTTGTTGGAGATTCGCAAAATCTATGCGAAAACGATATACGGTCTGTTCGCCGTGGTGGTGCTTGTGTTGCTGATCGCGTGCGCCAACGTAGCCAATCTCTTGCTTGCGCGAGCGGCACTAAGAGGGCCGGAGATCAGCATACGCCTGGCCGTTGGAGCGGGACGATGGCGACTGATTCGACAACTGTTGACGGAGAGCCTGTTGCTTGCGGCGATTGGCGGGGCGGCGGGAGTTCTGGTGGCATTGTGGGGCAAGAACGTGCTGGCGTCGCTTGGCGGGCGGAACACAGACTTTTTGCCCGACGGCATCGAGCCGAATCTAAGCTGGCGGGTGCTTGGATTTACTCTGGGCGTTTCGCTTCTGACCGGCCTTCTGTTTGGTCTGGTTCCGGCCCTGCGCGCTACAAAGACCGATCTGGCAAGCTCGCTCAAAGGCAGCCGCCGCACGACGGGCGGCGTATCGCGCTTGAGCAAAGGCTTGATCGTGGCGCAGGTCGGGCTGTCTCTGATGCTTTTGATCGGCGCGGGGTTATTCATCCGCACTTTGAGCAACCTGCAAAAGATTGATCTCGGTTTCAATCAGGAAAACCTGCTGACGTTTGCATTGCAGCCGGAAAAGGGCGGATATAAAGATGACCGGCTGATCGACTTCTATAAACAATTGTTTGCGCGGCTCGATACCACGCCCGGCGTGCGCTCGGCCACATTCGGCATAGTTCCTCTGATCTCCCACTACACCTGGAACACGGGCCTATTGCTGCCGGGTGAAACGGAACAAACAGCCAGTGACCATATAGCCAACCGTCAGATGGTGCGCGAAAACTACTTTTCGACCTTGCAGATTCCGTTGCATGCCGGGCGCGATTTCACTCCGCAGGATGACCGGAATGCTCCGAAGGTCGCCATCGTCAATGAAACCTTTGCGCGCCAGTTCTTTCCCGATGAAGGAGCGCTCGGCAAACGTGTAAAGTTAAACCGGGCAAAAAACGATCTCGAAATCGTAGGCATAGTGGCCGACAGCAAATACAACAGCCAGCGCGAAGATATGGAGCCGTTGCTTTACACGCCGTGGCAACAGGAAGTAGACAACATCGGAGGCATGTATTTTGCGCTGCGGACCGAGGGAGAGCCAACCGCGCTCACGGAGGCCGTGCGCCAGACGGTGCAGGAACTCGACGGCAATCTGCCGATAACGGAAGTCTCATCGCAGACAGCCCGCTCCGAAGCATCCTTGAGTCAGGAGAGGCTTTATGCGCAGTTACTCAGCTTTTTCGGGATACTGGCGCTCTTGCTTGCGGCCATAGGTCTATCGGGCGTGCTTGCATATTCGGTAGCGCAACGCACAAACGAGATAGGCATACGGATGGCGCTTGGCGCGCAGCCGGGGAACGTCCTGCGACTTGTGATCTGGCAGGGAATGAAACTCGTATTGCTTGGCCTTGCGGCAGGCGGGCTTGCTGCGTACGCGGTAAAGCGACTGATGGCGACCCAGTATTACGGCCCCGAGACGTGGCAGCACGAGATGGCCGAACAGCTTTATGGAGTAAAGGGGGCCGACCCACTGCTATTCGGAGCGATAGCGGGAGTGTTGTTGCTTGTGGCGCTCGCGGCCTGCTGGATACCCGCTCGCCGCGCATCAAGAGTTGATCCGCTTGATGCATTGCGACACGAATAGATTGATGGCTGATTAGAGTCACGTAATCTTTTGAGAGAGTGCCCAGGCGATGTCTTCACGCTGAAAACGTTCGATCAGCGTGAATTGATTGCGGCGCACAAACTCGCTCAAAGCCAGACGGATGGCTTCCTGTTCATTTTGAAACCAGCCGGTGCAGTTCATCAGCCAGTTGCAACGGTAGTTCGACGCTCACAGTTTCCATCGGTTCGGCTCCTTTCAATTCGTTGATCGGCAGCTTCATTCTAACGAATAAGCAAACCATTACGCCACAATGCAACTGGATACGAAACATATTCTAAAAGTGCAGACCGTTAACGTCACCGTAGCATGATTGCTTTACCTCTGGACTGACTTCGAGTTTGAAGTGATAGAATTGTCTCGGAGGTTTGAGATGAAAATTCTATTAGCCGTAGACGGTTCCCCCTTCAGCGACGCGGCGGTCGAATCCGTGAGCCGCAGGCCGTGGCCCGATGGAAGCGAAATCAGAATTATTTCTGTGGTCGAGCCGCCTGTTATGCCTACTTCGGAGACGTGGACCCTGCCAGAAAATTATTACAACGAGCTAATAAAGGCCGGTGAAGAACAGGCTCGCAAGGCTCTTGAAGTCGCGGCCTCGCGTATCAGCTCATCCGCGACGACCGCGCCTGTCGTCACAGCCGAGATCATTCACGGCTATCCCAAACACGCCATCGTGGAAGAGGCGGACCGCTGGGGCGCTGATCTGATTGTCCTGGGCTCGCACGGCTATCGCGGTCTCACGCGGTTGCTGCTCGGCTCGGTGTCGCAGGCTGTGGCCTCGCAGGCAAACTGCTCGGTCGAGATCGTCCGCAATCAGAAGCCGGAAGATTGAGACACGCGCTTGTTATCTGGTAATTATCTGCGCGTGCTCAAGACCCGGGGTCGGGCGCATCGGTTCCATCTCCATAAAACGGCGAATCCCGGTGAATGCCGCGTTTAGCATCTCTTCATCGGCAAGGTATACGAGCCGGAAATAACCCTGCACGGGGTCGGAACCAAATCCTGACCCGTGTACGACAAGAACACCCGATTCCCTCAACATATCGAGCACGAATTCTTCATCCGTCCGCCCGTTGAGATCGGATGCCTTGATCATCATGTAAAACGCCGCCTGCGGTGTCTCGCAAGATAACCCGTCGATACCGGCTATGTGCGAAAGAGCCAGATCGCGCCTTCTTCTGATCTCGCTCATGAACCCGGCCAGATGCTCGCGGCTCTCTTCGAGCGCGGGCCGCACGGCATATTGCGTTGGCGTAGGCGAGCAGAGCCGTCCATCGGCAAGGCGATTGACCGAGGCGATAACATCGCGCATCTTGTCCGCGTTTGTGTAACGCATCCAGCCGACTCGCCATCCCGGTATCATGTGCGTCTTCGACAGACTCTCAAGCGTAACGAGCGGAACGCCCGCTGCCTCGGCCAGCACCGAAGAGGGGGAGGGCTGCGGGCCAAAGCAGAGGTCCCTGTAGACTTCGTCGGCAATCACAAGCAGGTTGTGTTCGGCGGCCAGTTCCAGCAACTCTACGGTGATTTCATCAGGGATGATAGAGCCCGTGGGGTTATTGGGATTTATCAGAATCAGCGCCCGCGTGCGGTCATTGATGAGCGAACGAACTTCGTCTGTAGAAGGCTGCCACCCTCGCTCGCCGTCCAGATTGTAGTAACGCGCCACCGCGCCGTACTTGCTCAGGATGGCCGAATAGAGCGGATAACCCGGCGCGGGCAATAAGACTTCATCGCCTTCGTTTACAAGCGCGGTCAGTATGAGGTCGGCTGCCTCGCTCGCGCCTGATGTTATAAGAACATCGTTTGGGCCGGTGGGCGCGCCAAGTGCCGTCGCAAAGCGGGCGACCGCTTCCCTGGCTTCAAGCAGACCGAGCGAATGGGCATACCCGGTAAAGCGATCCGAGAGCGCACGCGCGACCACCTCAGACAACAGGGCGGGCGGCTGGAATCCGTAGCGTTGCGGGTCCCCTATGTTTAAGTAAATGACATTACGCCCGGCGCGCTCTTCGGTCTCGGCGGCGCGGACCAGATTGCGAATAGCATAATGAAAATTCTCTGTCCTTCTAGCCGGCTCTATCATCTCTTTCAGTAACAGATTGTAAAATCTGTGTCACCTTTCTATTGGTTACTCCACTTACATACTGCAAAGGGCCAATCAGCGGATTGGCCCGGTAAAAGAGTGGCATACGGGGCGCGATCCTGTCAAAGCTAATCACAGGCGGGCAAAGAATCCGGGTAGCTGTTAAGAGAGAGAAAATTTGCCACAGAGGCACAGAGGCACAGAGAGAAGAAAATAAAAGAATCTCTGTGTCTCTGTGCTTCTGTGGCAACTGTTGAACTCAAACCGATACGACCCGGAGTTGGCCTCCACTTCGGAAGATGGTATGTTTGCTCTGCAATGCTTTCTGAAGAACCCCTTACTCAGACGAAGCGCGTGCGAAGAACAGCGCATGCAGCCCGGAGATTTTTTCCGGGGATGTGTGCCGAAATGATTTAAGGAGAGTGAATGTCTAATTACGATACTCAACAGCAATATCAGCCCGGGCCGCCGCCGCAGTATTCGCAGTATCCACAGGGCGAGCCGCCGAAAAAGAAGAAGACATGGCTATACATACTGCTAGGCTGCGGCTCGCTAATAATCATATCGGTGATCGGGTTCGCCATTGCAGGTTACTTTGCTTATCAAAAAGCCTCGCGAATGGCTAAGGAAGCGGGGCTTGACCCGGAGTTGATGGAGAAACAACCCGCGCTTGCGATGGCGAAATTTATAACGGCCACAAACCCCGATCTCGAACTCGTCTCGGTTGATGAAGAGAAGGGACTCATAACGGTCAGGGATAAGAAGACAGGCAAGACCGTAACCGTAAACCTGGAAGATGCGCGCCGGGGAAAGATCGAGTTTAAAGAAGAAGGCAAAGAAGCCGTCACAATAGAGGCAAAGGGCGAGGGCGATTCGGGCGGCGTAGAGGTGAAATCCGAAGAAGGCACGGTCAAATTGGGCAGCGGAGCCCCGGCAAATCTGCCCGAATGGTTGCCTTCGTATCCGGGAGCGACTATTCGAGGCAACTATTCGGCCGATGGCAAAGACGGGAGAAGCGGGTCCTTCAGTTTTACTACAAATGATTCCATAGACGATGTCGCGGCCTTTTATCAAAGGGCGCTGGAAGAAGCCGGGCTGAAGATTCGCACAAACCTCACGCAGCAAAGCGAAGAGCCGTCGCGAACCCTTGTCGCCGATGACGCAAACAAAAAGCGCACGGCCGTCGTCAACGCCGTAAGCGGTAAAGACGGAGTGACGGTCAACGTGACTTATGCGATCAAGAATTAGACCCGTTCATGTGATGCGTGATGCGTGACTTTCAGACAGGCCGCAGGTTTAAGCGGACTTGCAAGCCTGCTTGCGTCACGGATCACGCATCACGCATCAGCCAGCGCATCGCGGACACGGGCGGCGCTTGAGTTGTGGATGCGGATGATTTTATTTCGTGATGAATCGCCTGAAATGATCTCTACAGACCGGGCGGGAACGCCTATCAACCTGGCCAGAAACCTGCGGCACTCTTCATTGGCTTTGCCGTCCACGGGCGGCGCGGTTACTCTGAGCTTCAGCGCGCCCGACTGTTCGCCCGCCGATTCGGTCCGCGAGGCCCGAGGCTGGACTCGAACCGCGAACGTAACGGTCCCGTCTCTTTCAGTGAGTTCGATCATTAATTTTCGCCGGTTCAGATAAGCATGTTTGCAAGCACCGTAGTGAACACCTGGACTATGACCATTGCGATGAGCGGCGAGAAATCGAACATTCCGGCCACAAAGATGCGGCGAAGCGGTTTTAGTATCGGCTCGGTTATCGCATACAAAAAGCGCATAAGGTTGTTGCTGTAACCGACTCCGAAAAACGGCAGAAAGAACCTCAAAAAGATCGCTACCACATAGAGCAATCCCAGCAGGTTTATCAGGTTGCCAAGCAGGAACCCGGCGGTGAGCGTGCCCCTCATAAGGGTGAAGGCGATGTTTGCAAATATCCCCGTGAGTTGCCAGATCATGCTGGCGATGAACAATCCTATAAAGAGGATCATTACTCCTAACACGAGCGGCAGCAGATCATAACGCATGTATCTGTTGCTGAATTGAGACCGGAGCGGGCGCACGAGCGGCTCGGTTATTCGAGTCAGGTTATAAGTGATTCGCCCGAAAGGATTGACTCCGATCCAGGTCACGATCACGCGCAAGAAAAACAGCGACGCAAAGACTATAGTAGCCCAGAAGACTATCTTTCCAAGAAAATTGAGCGCAGCGATGATTAAGTCCATATCATTATTGATTGTGGCGCAAAACTCTCGCCCGCGCCAACCGGTCTTTATTTCCTTTTAGTTTATCTCTTTTGGCGCGATCCGAAAATGGCCGTGCCTACGCGGATAATCGTCGCGCCCTCCTCTATTGCCACCTCGAAATCGTGACTCATTCCCATCGAAAGAGCAGTGAGCCTGCTTTCAGCCGGGCGGCTGTGGTTCAGGCTTTCAAGCAAGTGCCGAAGTCTTTGAAAGTAAGGGCGCGTCTCTTCCGCCGATTCAAAAAAAGGCGGCAAGGTCATCAGGCCTCGAAAGTCGAGCGCTCTGGCCCGGTCGAGTGCCTCTACGACTCTGGGCAATTCGGCTTCGGTTGCGCCCGATTTTCGAGGCTCGCCCGCGAGGTCAATTTGTATCAGCACTTCCACGCGGCGGCCTTCTTCCGCCGCGACGCGGTCAAGGCGATCTGCCAGACGCGCGGAATCTACAGTGTGGATAACATCAAACGTAGAAACGGCCGCCCTGGCCTTGTTTGATTGCAGGGGGCCGATCAGATGCCATCTGAGGTTTTCGCCTCTGATGTGCGGCGCTTTAGCCACCGCCTCCTGCACGCGGTTTTCGCCCAGGTCGCGCGCGCCCGCCTCTACCGCCTGCTGAACCGTTGCGTGATCAAATGTCTTTGATACGGTGACGAGAGTAATCTCTTCGGCGCTGCGTCCGGCGCTGCGGGCAGCCCGCTCTATACGTTCGTTTACCCGCGCAAGTCGCTCTGTTATCTCTTCGAGCATGCGTATGAATTTTAGCAAAGCCCCCTTCAGGTTGTAAAAGTAAAGGATGCCGCAAAAATCCAGAGATTCAGGGCCATTTAGAAATTCCTGGCGTACCGAGGGCACCTGGCGATTTTGCGAGAAATAGTTGCCTGCAAAGTCGCAAACAAACCCATCTGAGAACTACATGGCCTTGCTGTTCACACTTGATCTCCGGCAACGATATGCATTGATAAGAGAGGTGGGATATAGTAAGAGTGGAAGAATGCTGGTTCCAGGTCCCCCGAATAATGGAAACGGCCCCCAAAAGAAAACCGGCGTACTATAACTGGCCCGATACAAAATCCGAGTCCCGCATATCGGTGAGGGCGAGGGCAAAGATTATCGGTCCATGCTTTATGAATGGTTGAATCTTATGCAGGTTATTAACGAAAAAACTCTAAGCCGCGAAGAGCAACAGGCCACAAGAGAACGGCTTTACAGAACCATCATCGAATCTTCCGATGATGCGATTCTGACAAAGACACTCGATGGAACGCTCACCAGTTGGAATCCTGCCGCCGAACGCCTTTACGGATACACGGCATGTACCGCGACTCGATCATCCTCGTCAGCGGTGCTACCGGAACGGGCAAGACGCTTATGGTCACCGAGTACATAAAGGCGGCCATAAACGCGGGCGAGCGCGCCATTTTGTTCGGGGCCGAAGAGAGCCGCGAGCAACTCACACGCAACGCGACTTCGTGGGGCGTCGATCTGGAAAAGGCTGAAAAAGACGGGTTGCTGCGAATCATCTGCCGATACCCGGAGGTCATGGGGCTTGAAGACCACCTGTTGCAAATGAAACGAGACATCAAGGATTTTAACCCGAGCCGCGTAGCCGTAGACAGCATGTCGGCCTTTGAGCGCGTTTCGACAATCAAGTCATTCCGCGAATTCGTCATCGGCATCACAAGCTTTATCAAGCATCAGGAAATAACCGGATTGTTCACAAACACGACCTCGATGCCTCTGGGAGGCGAATCGATCACCGAGACGCACATCTCGACGATCACCGACACGATCATCCTTCTGCGATACGTGGAGTTGCAGGGCGAGATGCGCCGGGGGCTCACCGTGCTTAAGATGCGCGGCACCTGGCACGACAAGCAGATTCGTGAGTACACGATTGACAATAAAGGAATGCACAATATGTTCGGCAAGAGCCGCGAAGATTTTATAGGTGAACTGCTGGGGTTCTCCGTACAGGAAGGGCAATTCTGCGAAATCCAGATATGGCGAGACGGCGAGACCCGCAGTGCGGATATGCACGTTGTGCAGGTGGAAAGGAACAGAAAGCCGGTGCTGCTGGCCTCCTTCCGCGACACGACCGAGCAAAGGAGACTGGCCGACCACCTGCGTCAATCGCAGAAGATGGAAGCCATCGGGCGGCTGGCGGGAGGCATAGCGCACGACTTCAACAATATCCTTGCGGCGCTTGCCGGAAATGTAAAACTTGCGCGGCTCGACATACCGATCGAACATACCGCGCAGGTAAGCCTCGCCGAGATCGAGAAGGCCGTTGATAGGGCTACCGACATAGTGCAGCAGATTTTGACGATCAGCCGCAATCAAAAGACGATGCGCAAGATCATCAGGCTGGAGCCGATAATCGAAGAGGCGCTCGGATTCCTGCGGGCGGTTCTTCCGGCAAAGATCAAGATTACCTCAAGCCATGAGGACATTGAACCCCGGCTTGTGTCGGCCGATCCCACTCAGATTCATCAGGTGCTGATGAACCTCGGGACGAACGCCGCTCATGCGATGAAAGAACACGGCGGGCAGATAGAGATCGATTTGTCTGAGGTTATGCTCGGCGACGAAGAAGCCTCGGCGATGGGCGTGCGCCCAAGGCGTTATCTGCGTCTGTCGGTAAGCGACACCGGCTGCGGCATGGACACGCAGACACAACGACACATCTTTGAGCCGTTTTTCACTACCAAACCCTCGGGCGAAGGGACAGGTCTGGGGCTCTCGCAGGTGCATGGCATTATGAAAAGCCATGACGGGGCCGTGACCGTTTACAGCGAACCGGGAAAGGGGACTCTCTTCAATCTCTATTTCCCGACGGTCGAAGCCGGGGTAGAGCATTCGAAACCGGAGTCAAAGTGCAAAACGCGCCACTCTCGCGGATGCATCATGTTTGTGGATGATGAGG
The DNA here is from genome assembly GCA_963765495.1 of Blastocatellia bacterium. Taxonomy (GTDB): domain Bacteria; phylum Acidobacteriota; class Blastocatellia; order UBA7656; family UBA7656; genus CAVXWP01. Next base: position 141,586 of record CAVXWP010000007.1, on the reverse strand, counting down.
AACCGCTCGTCTTTCTGGCCAAGCGAATGCTTGAGCGACAGGGCTATGAGGTGGCCGGATTCGACCGCCCTCAGGAGGCACTGATGGCATTTCGCGCCGAACCCGACCGCTATGACATAGTCATAACCGATATGTCCGCCGGAGTTTGAAGGGCCTGAGCTTATTCGTCTTATCCAGAAAATTCGCCGGGATGTGCCTATAGTTATGGCCACAGGCTACATCCGCACTCAAGACAAAGAGACTGCACGCGAACTCGGTATCAAGAAAGTGTTTCTCAATCCGACTTCCATCCAGAAGCTGACTGAAATCGTACAAAACCTGATTGAAGAAGTTCGAAGCAAACAGGATTCTTCAAACCTGATCCTTGAAGAAGTATAGCGTGATGCGTGATACGTGATTTACCAGACTTGCAAGTAGTCTTGAACCTGCGGCCTGCCTGAACTCACGCATCACGCATCAGAAATCGAATCACGTATCACTTTCCGTACCCGCCACCGCCGGGCGTCTCTACGCGGATACGGTCGCCCGCGCTTGCGTGAACCGAATCTTTTCCCGCAAGCAACCGTTCGCCCTTATCGCTTATCAGAAGCGTGCGGCCCGGCGCCCCCTTCTCTCCGCCGGCAAGCCCGTAGGGTCGAGTCTTGCGCCGGTCAGCCAGTATAGTAACCTGCGCGCGTGTTAACAGTTCTATCTCTCGCACAATCCCATCGCCGCCGCGAAACCGGCCACCACCGCCCGATCCGCGTCGTATCTCATATCGCCGCACTCGCATGGGATAGGCGTATTCCATCGCCTCGGCGGGCGTATTCAATGAATTAGTCATGTGAGTATGGATCGCATCAAGCCCGTCGCTTGAGGGCCGGGCACCCATTCCGCCCGCTATCGTTTCATAGTAGGCGAACTGCCGATTTGTGCGCGCGTCTACGCCGCCTATGGTCAGATTGTTCATAGTGCCCTGGCTTGCGGCAGGCACGCCAGCCGAGGCTTTTGAGAGCGCGAGCAGCAGCACATCGACTATTCGCTGAGAGGTTTCGACATTTCCGCCCGCGACCGCAGCGGGCGGACGGGCATTGACCACGGTCGCAACGGGCGCGATTACTCTAATCGGTTCGAGTATCCCCTGGCTTGCGGGAACGTCCATAGGTATAAGGCACCGGAATACGTAATAGACTGCCGAGACCGTGATTGCTTCGACAGCATTGACAGGGCCGCGAACCTGCGGCGCGCTGCCTGTGAAATCTACGATTGCCTGTTCGCCTTTGATCTCGATGCTCACGGCTATACGGACAGGCTCGTCTGAAAACCCGTCGTCATCAAGAAAGTCTTCGGCTTTGTAAAGACCGTCGGGCAGGCTGGCGATGACGCTCCGCATCATCCGAGCGGTATAATTGATCAAATGCGAGGCATAAAGATCGGCTTCCCTGAACCCGTATCGCTCGACTATTTCAACGAGCCGAGCCGCGCCCGTATTGATCGCCCCGAGTTGTGCCGTCAAATCTCCCTCGCGCTCTTCGGGCAGACGGACGTTTGCCGCAATCAATCGCATCACATCATCGTTGATGCGCCCGCCCCTCATCAATCGAACGGGTGGTATCCTCAGCCCTTCCTGATAAATCTCTTCGGCCCTTCCCATAGAACCCGGCGTCGCACCTCCAATGTCGGCATGGTGGGCGCGGTTGGCAACGTAGAAGAGGGGCCGGGGGCCAGGGGCCGGGGGCCAGTATTTGACTTGCGTTTGTTTTGTACCCTTATGGGTGTTCCATTCCGACCTCTTCAACCTGGCTGTTGCGTGTCTGTCAGTGACTACTAACCTTTGTGCCCCGGCCCCCGGCCCCCGGCCCCCGGCCCCTGCCCTGGCTCCCGGCCCCTGGCCCCCGAATACGGCGGCCACCATAGTCACATCGGGCAGATGGGTTCCGCCCGCGTAAGGATCGTTGAGAACCGCTATGTCACCGGGCGCGAGTTGTAACAGATCGAGGGCTGCGCGGACAGACATCGGCATCGAGCCGAGATGAACAGGCATATGATCGCCCTGAGCTATAAGAACGCCTTCGCTGTTAAAGACGGCGCAGGAATAATCGCGGCGCTCTTTTATGTTTGGAGAGAAGGCCGACCGCCGCAAAGATACGCCCATCTCCTCGGCTACCGAAGAGTAGAGCGATTTGAATATTTCGAGTTTGACCGGGTCCACTTTCATCGTTGATTCCCTGTGCTCAAAAGTGCGCAAAAAGAGGGCCGAGAAATTGATTGTTCGAATCAGCGGCTGATCCTTCTGCGCGGCGAGGCTATTTTATGCCTGAGCAATAAACCTTTCAATCAGTTAAAGACGAATGGGAACAAAGAGAGCGTGGCCGGAGTCTAAGGCTGCGGAGTTTGATTCCACTCACTTGTCAAATCACCCTGTTTCGAGCGGGAGCGCCAAAGTAGTCAGCGCCGTGATCCTTAGCAAAACATTGGAGGGAGAGTAATGTTTGAAAAATTAGTAGAATCCTCGTCTGCCAGGAAAAGGGGCAAGAGATGGCCCTACTTCACAGCAACAGCGACTGTATGGATGATGGCGCTCACTATGATTATAGCCACGGGAATATTCGCCTATGACGCGCGCCTCAACGATCAGTACACACTGACAGCCCTTGCCACACCCACACCGCCGCCAGCCCCGTTGCGACGGGTTTCAGAACACAGACCGTCGGCATCGGATAAGACACAGCCGGTCGAAAGAATTCAGTCTGTACTGACTGTCCCCGATAAGATTTCTGCGCCCAGACAAACGCCACCGGATTTCCCTCAAATCGAAACAATATCAGTAGGGGTCAACAGGAATGGAGCCGATACGGGTTCACCCTTTGGCTCTGCAAAAGGCATACCCGAAGGAATAGATACGGGCAGCCCGTATGGAGACAAATCTGCTGCGCCGCCTCCACCCAAGCCGCCTGAGGCTAAAAGACAGATGCCCCCCGTCGAGGTTCAGATTGTTCGCCGGGCAAGCCAGATGTTGCAAGGGACTGCAATCAGGAAAGTTGAGCCTTCATACCCAGCGCTTGCAAAGGCCGCTTGCGTCAGCGGTGCTGTAGTAGTCGAGGTTTTGATTGATGAGCAGGGTAATGTGTCTTCGGCGCGGGTGCTTTCGGGCCACCCGTTGTTAAAGGATGTATCTCTCGCGGCGGCGCTAAAGTGGAGGTGGAACCCAACTATGCTCAACGGCGTAGGTGTAAAAGTCATAGGCACGATCACCTTCAATTTCATGCTTTAGGCCGGTTCTGGCCGGGAGCTTGAAAATAGCTTTGAGACAAGCAGCCGTGTCGTTTGCAGAGAGCAGAATGAGGAGTAATGCCAGGGTTGACGGGTCGAACCCCAATTGCTAAGATGCAATTTTGAATTTGTCACCGATATTTACGCATGAGTGACATTCAAACTTGATAAATTGGGCCGTTAGCTCAGGTGGTAGAGCAGCTGGCTTTTAACCAGCGGGTCGTAGGTTCGAGTCCTACACGGCTCATCATAAACTCAAATGAAAAGGGGAGATCGAATGTCTTCCCTTTTTCATTTGAGAGCCGAAACGCCTGATTGAACTCCCGCAAGACCATACGTGTTTTACCTTCGAAACCGCGCAAAATGCTAACTTATGAAGGAGTTCGGTTTGGCCCGGTGATCTTGACGGCAGGCAAAATAAAATCGGCAACAAGCTATGGACAGGACAGCACATGATTTGTTAGTTTATGAACTTGGCGACTAGCTGTAACACGCAAGCTTATTGCCTTGATTAAGGGGTCGCGAGTTTGAGTCTTACAGGGCTCACAAGTAAGTTTTGACAATCTCCGTTTGACTCGTTCGTCTAGAGGCCTAGGACACCGCCCTTTCACGGCGGCAACACGGGTTCAAATCCCGTACGAGTCACCATCTATCTTCAATTATTTACAGCCAATCCAACAGTCAATGCCTTTGGAGCGGTAACGCTATGGTGACTGGCTTTTCCGAAAATCTCATCTGAACTAACAACTTGTGTTTAGAAGCTGAATATCTATTCGCCTGACGGCTGATAGCGTAACAGAACTAACTCTCTTTTCTTGAAATATTCTCTCCTCCTAAGCTGTCTAAATCGAAGTTGGGAGTTGTTGCATCTGCATCAAGGAATATCGCTTCAGGAGGAAACCGTCCATGAGGATTAACGAAGAGAAGAGCGTGCAAGTGGCTCTGGGCTTTCTTTCCATCATTTCAGTAGTGTGTATCTTAGGGTACGTTTTAGCCATAAGTGTAGCTGCAAAGAGTCATAGGCTTGATCTCAACCCTGCGCCTTTGCAAAGCGCCTCGCAGGTAGTGCTTTATCGTGGGGACGCTCATCGAACCGGAGCATATGAGGGGCCGGGGCTGCGGACAATGAGCCGCGTCCGATGGCAGACGGCAGTCGGCGAGATTACTCATGGCCCGGCGGTATTTGCAGACGGGCTCGTTTATCTGATGGGCAGCAACGGTCGGCTGCAAGCAATTGATAGTGCCACCGGTAATAGAGTCTGGGCGTTTAAACCCAAGCCGGCCACGCCGTTGTTTTCTGCCGTCGCTGTTGCTGACGGAGTCGTTTATGTCGGTCAGAACCTGCGCCTCTATGCCCTGAATGCTAGAACGGGCAAGAAAGTCTGGAAAATCAAGACCAAGGGATTGGCCTTAACCGCGCCTCTTGTTGTCGGCCCAACCGTCTATTTTAGTTGCTTTGACAACAAGCTCTATGCCGTTAATGCAACCACCGGTGAGAAGAGGTGGACGATCACCATCGGAGATTCGGATACGCCGCCGGTCTATGATAACGGCACGATTTATCTTTCAGCGGCCGACTCTACGACAAGCGTTTATTCTGTTTATGCTATAGACAGCGAGACCGGCCAGCAAAAATGGAAGATAGACAGACCTGCTTCATCGGCCTGGACGACCGGCATCGCTTTTGCCGACGAGCTGCTCTATATCGGCAGTGTGGATGGGATGTTTCAAGCGCTGGACAGTCAAACCGGGGAAGTCATTTGGAGTTATTCAGGAGGAGGAGGCGATTTCGCATGGTCTCGCCCCGCCGTAGCCGACGATCTTGTCTATATTGGAAATAAGGATCAGTATGTAACTGCTCTCAATAAACAGACAGGCGAGATGGTGTGGCGTTTCAAGGCTGAAGCCTCAGCCACGGCCGATCCGATTGTGGCAGGTGGAGTCGTTTATTTCGGAGAAGCCAATTTTGATGACACAATCGAACAGCGTTATTTTTATGGCGTGGACGCGCAGACGGGCGAGCAGCTTTGGAGGTTTCAGGCCGACGGCAGAATCATCGCGGGTGCGGCAATCGGCGATGGGGCAATCTATTTTGCCACCAATGTCGGAGCGACAGGAACTTTGTACGCCATTGAATGAGGCCCACCGTTAAGGCCCACCGTTAAGGCTCATCGTTAAGGCTCATCGTTAAGGCCGACGAAACGGGCTACCGGGTTTTGTCGCAATCCTGGCGTTGATCAAGCAGATGTGGAGAGGTTTGCTTTGACGAACTAACCCAGTATGTGGGGGGTGATGAGTGAGGAACGGAGATTTAGATATGGCACACATATGCAGCCTAAAAAGGACTCTGGTAATCTTTTCGCTCTCTCTGTTTGCCCTTGGTTGCATTTCCTTGCAAGTCGCGGCGCAGAGTCAGACCGATTATTGGCCGACCGGCGAGTGGCGAAGATCTAAACCGGAAGATCAGATGCTGGATAAGAAGATCTTGAAGAAGCTCGTCAAACGAATCCGCAGAAACGAGATCAGAGACCTCAATAGCCTCTTGATAGTGCGCAACGGCTACCTGGTTGTTGAAAAATATTTCAACGGCTCCACGCCGGATGATGTGCATACGTTACAATCGGACACCAAGAGCATCACGTCACTGCTCATCGGCATCGCTCTCGAACAGGGAAAGATTCACAGCGTGGATGATCGAGTGTTAGATTATTTCCCCGAATACCCAAACGTCAGGAATCTTGACGAGCGCAAAACCGCCCTCCGCCTACAAGACCTGCTCACGATGCGAACTGGCTTGGATTGGAGCGAATCGATTTATGCCGGATCACCCTTGCAACAGTTGAACACCTGCGGCTGCAATTGGCTGCGGTTCGTACTTAATTGGCCGATGCGCGAACCGCCCGGCCTGCGTTTCGAATATAACAGTGGCGGCGTGATCGTGCTCGGTGGGATCATTCTCAATGTCGCAGGCACTTCGGTAGACGACTTCGCGCAACGCTTCCTTTTCTACCCGCTCGGCATCACGACGGCGCGGTGGGTTCAGGGACGCCCGGAAGGTTTACCGCACATGGGTGGCGGCTTGTATCTTCGGGCAAAGGATATGGCAAAGATTGGCTACCTGGTACTTAGAAAAGGAAGGTGGCAAGACGAGCAGGTCATTTCCGAAGAATGGCTGCAAGAGTCGTTGCAACACTGGGTGAGAAATCCGCGAACATTCAACTCGCACCCGGTGGACTACGGCTATCTATGGTGGCTGTTGCCGCTCGATGGATCAGGCAAGGTGCAAGATGCTGACGGAGACATCTACACGGCCTCTGGCGCACGCGATCAGTGGATCTTTGTCATCCCGAAATACGACATGGTAGTTGTCATTACTGGAAACACCTCATCAACCTTCGCCGAACCGGTTGATTTTCTTTATTCAGACATTCTGAGAGCCGTGTATTGATAACTGTAGGGCTTTAATGATCACAAGCCTATCTGTTGCTTTGGATATCCTTGCTGATTCAACTGTGCCAATCTTGTGCAGTTCGATTTGGCAAAGAGTTGATCAGGGGCTATAGATCCACGCGCTCGCGCTTGAGTGATAGAAATCTTCGGGCTGAATGCCGCTATAACCACCGATGATTACGACATCGCCGTTTGGCAGCAGTGTGGCCGTCGAATAATATCGCGTCATGTTCATCCTGCCTGTGTTCATGCTGAATGTGCCCGTAGCCGGGTCGTAAATCTCAAAACCCCAACTTCCGCCGGCGATAAACACTTTGCCGTTTTGCAACCGCACGGCGGCATTTCTAACCTTGTAGCGGTCCAAAACCATGTCGCCTGTATTTACAAAGCTGTTGGTTGCAGGATCAAAAAGCTCTGCCGTCGTATATTGGCGCGGATTGCTGGAAGAGGCTATGCCTCCCACGATGAGAACCTTGCCATCATTGAGCAGTACTGCCGAATGCTTGAAGCGATGAAAGTTCATGTTCGACACAAGCGAGAAGCTGCCTGTCTGAGGATCGTAAAGCTCTGCGCTTGAGGTCACGCCGTTTCTTGCGCCTGTATTGCCGTATCCACCGGCAATGAGCGTCTTGCCATTATTTAGCAACGTTGCGGTGTGATCTACCCGCGCCTCGCGCATCTTCCCAGTCTCGTTGAATGTTTCAGTAGCGGGATCGTAAATCTCTGCGCTCGCCAGCCAGGACGCATCGCCGTTCCCTCCCATACCGCCGGTGATGAGCACTCTTCCATCAGCAAGCAGGGTGGCTTCGTGCGCAAGGCGCGCAGTCTTTAACATACCTGTTGGAGTAAAGAGACCTGTGTTGGGGTCATAGATTTCGGCGCTCGATAAAGTATCCCTTGTCTCTTTGCCTTCTCCGCCTCCGACAAACAACACCTTACCGTTTTTGAGTAACGTCGCGCTATGAGCATAGCGTCTTGAGTTCATCTTTCCTGCATCGGTAAATTCGCCGGTTGCAGGATCGTAAAGCTCTGCGCTCGCCAGAGCGTTCCCGTAGCTGTCGAGCCCGCCTGTGACCAATACCTTTCCATTGGGCAACAAAATCGCCCTGTGCCAGGAACGGTCAACCTCCATATTGCCCGTAAGCCTTATTGTGCCTGGTGCGGGTCTCCGTTTTGACTCGTGACCTGCTCTTGCTTCATCGACCTTTTGCAGCCACAGGTCGAGCATTGGCTGATCGAGCCGAAGTATCCCTTCCTTCGTTGAAGCATCGGGGGGAGGAACAAACCTGGCAAGCTTCTCATAAACCCGATCCCGGTCTCGGCCTTCGACACGCTTCAACAAATTCCAGAGCGTAAGGGCATCCGACGCCTGTGTCTCTGCCAGTACCTTTTGAAGAGCCTGTGAACCTCCGCTTTCAAAATCGAATTCCGCAAGCGCGTTTTGAAACGACTCCGAAGCGCCCCTGTCGTAAGGAGTCCCCGGCCCGCTACCGGGTCTTGCGCGACAAGCCATGTTTGCTGGGATTGTAGATTCCCGGCCTCGATAGGCAAAGGCGACCCCCCCGGAAAAGACGTAGACGGTGCTCTGCCCCGATTCATCAACCTCAAGCGTGTAGGCGCAGCCAAGATCTATCGCGATTCCCGACGGCGTCTCAATGAAAAAAATGCGTGGCGGAGCAAGGATGGTCGCGTAGACGCGACCGCGAGTTATGGAGAGTCTTTGCTCATTCGAGCGCGACTCGACCAGCCTGATGCGCGTGTCGGGGTCCACTTCGACCTGCCCCAGGATTCCCATATTGAGCAGGGCTCGGGAGCTCTTGTCGGTCTCAAGCCAGTCGCCCACTTTAATCTCATTTGTTTTACTCATCCGGCTTGAGTTGATCAGCGGCGTGCCCGCCAGGCGTACGACATTCCAGGAAACCTCCTGATTCAAGGAACCATTTTGCTGATCCATGTGACGCCGATGAATCAACACGACGGCGATGAGGAGAGTCGCCAGGGTTGCTGCGGCAAACGGCACGAGTATCTTCCATGGCCGCCAATACGAGCGAAACTTATCCTCAACACGGACGGGCGCAAACCAGGCAGGCATCCCTGTCGGCGGTTCAACGGGCAAGATCAGATGAGATACCACCCGAGAAGCAAACAGCAGGTGGTCGTATTCGCGCTGGCACCTTTCACATTTCCCTAGATGCCGTTGCACGCGAGTTTGTTTCAACGCGTCAAGCTCTCCATCAATATAGGGAGTAAGCAGGCGTCGAAAATAGGCAACACAGAACAGATATTCGCCAAGTTGTTTGTATGATACCAGCATAGCTAAATTGTGCCTCGAAGATGTTCCAGCTTTCTGGCTATTAACTTCCGTGCGCGATTCAGTTGTGCGGCCAGGGTTCCTGTCGAACAGTTCAATTGCTCGCATATCTCTGCATAAGTCAGCCCCTCAATATCTCTGAGAATGATAATCAATCTCACCTCGGGTTTCAGACTGAGCAGAGCTTTCTGTATTTCGCTCTGAACCTGTGTTTGCAGGAGCCTGCTTTCCGCAGACTCGAAGGAAGTGTTTAGCGGCGATGACCTCATTTCATCGAATTGCATATTGTCTTGCACATGCTCGCGTTTGCAATGATTCAAACAGTGGTTATGCGCAAGTCGGTACAGCCAGGTCGAGAATTTCGATTTTCCGCCAAAGAGCGTTATCTTTTGGTAGGCTCTCATGAAAACCTCCTGGGCCATATCTTCTGCGGAATGATGGCTGCCTGTCATTGCGTAAGCCATACGATAAACACGAGAGTAATAACGATTATATATAAGACTAAACACTTCACCCTGGCCGGCGACGATCATCTCCACCAGTTCTTCATCCATCAAAGCGTTGATGTCGGTGTTGCGGTCATTCACTTTATTTACACTACCATTTAGACACAGGAATGCCCTCTATTATTTCAAGAAATATCGGCAGGTAAATACGATACTCAATCAGGGCCATTCAGTTTTCAAAGTGTAGATAAGGAGACTGGGAATAGACCGGGACGGACGCGGATCGGGCGGATCTACGCGGATCTGACTCTTTATGAGCAAATCCGCGAAAATCCGCCCGATCCGCGTTATCCGCGGCCTATTTCAACACGCCTTTGCTTGAACTCAACTTTCAACATTTCTTCCGCCTCGTGCCTGCTACTCAAAAATTGAATGGCCCTGGATACTCAATTTGCCGCTACGCTGCTCGTCTGCCAGCCGTTTCGACCTGCCCGGATACTCGGAGGCGAGGCAGGCTGCCTACTGGTCTTTGTTGGCGGGAGCGTGCGGACACACCTACGGCAATCACAATATATGGCAGATGTGGCGACCGGGGCGCGAGCCTATCACGGCGGCCAGGACTCCCTGGCGGGAGGCGTTAAATCAACCCGGCGCTGTGCAGATGAAATACCTGCGTAGACTTTTCCAGTCGCGGCCCTTCACAAAGCTTGTGCCGGATCAGGCAATGATCGTTAGCAACCCGGGCAAGGGGCAGGATTATATAAATGCGGCTCGCGCCGAAGACGGCAGCTTTGCATTTGTTTACATACCTACAGGCAGGCCCGTGAGGATTGCAACAGGCAGGTTAAAAGGGCAAAGACTGATGGCCTACTGGTATAATCCCAGAACGGGGAAAAGCACGAAAATCGCGAGCTTCACAAGAATGGAAGATCGAGAATTTGTGCCTTCAACAAGCGGGCGTGGCAATGACTGGGTACTGGTTCTCGATGACCGGGCGCGCAACTTTCCGCCACCTGGATACCAGACAAACTGAGCCCACATTTTACCTCTATTCATCAGGAGACTCGTAAACGGCCCCGGCGCAAAGGCGATGGCCATCGGTTGTCATCCGGCTTCACTTATTGTCTAGCTCAAGCGCGATTACCGTATCGTATTCGTCAATTGCGCGCTGTGGGATCGCTTTCAACAAAACCCCGTTATCAACCTGAAGAAACTCGGCATTGCTTCCATCCTTCAGGAACCTTGCCGATTTGACTCGATGAGAGAGGGGAACCCAGAGCGCGTCCGAAAAATTCCAGTCGAGCACATGCAGATAGACTATGTTCTCTTTTTGAGTAGTCACACCCCAGAGGCGAGGTGAAACAGGGCCGCCCCGCGTGCCGTATATCGCCTCGCCGTACTTATCAAGCCACTTGCCCATCTCTCGAAGGTGCGCTGCAAATTCGGGCTGAATCCTTCCGTTTGGCATCGGGCCGACGTTCAACAGAAAATTTGCGTTATTGCCCGCCGCTCGCGCCAGATATTGAATCAATTCGCGCGTGCTCTTATATTTCCTGTCGGTGATATTAAACCCCCACGAGTTGTTCATCGTCTCGCAGGTTTCAAGTGGAAGAGAGCCGATCTCGGAATCCTTGTTGAAACCGGCAGTGTTTGCTCCGGGCAAATCTTTTTCGAACATCTGAAAATCTTCGCCGGGGTTCGGACGACGATGATGATTCGAGCCGATAAGGGCGGCGGGCCGGAGGTCGTGAATGAGCTTATATGTTTCATCAAGACGCCAGTCCGCATCGGGGCGGTCCCACCATCCGTCGAACCATATCCCGCCAATCTCGCCGTAACCGGTCAACAACTCCTTTAGCTGCGCGTTCATGTAATCAATATATTTCGGCCAGTCGCCCCTGTCAGGGCGTCCCGCATCACGGCCCGTCCCCCCCCTCGGGAAATAATTGGGGTTATGCCAGTCGAGTTGTGAATAGTAGAAGAAGAGTTTTATTCCCTGCCTGTGGCATTCATCGGCAAGCATCTTGAGCACGTCTTTCTTGTAAGGAGTGCGATCTACAATATCGTAGTCGGAAACCTTTGAATCGAACATCGCGAATCCATCGTGATGCTTGCTTGTGATGGTGATGTATTTCATCCCGGCGGCCTTCGCCAGCGCAACCCATTCGGCAGGGTCGAACTCGATTGGGTTGAATTGCGATGGAAGCTTTTCATAATCGCTTATAGGTATTCTGCGATTGTTCATCACCCACTCGCCGTCGCCCAGTGTGCTATAGACTCCCCAGTGAATGAAGAGCCCAAACCTCGCATCCTGAAACCATCGCCTGGCTTCAAGGTTTGCAGCGCTCGGCTGGTATGAGGCTTGAGTCAGCGCAGGCGCAGGCATCGCAAAAAAGAAGAGCGCAGACAGCAGAATTACAAGAGAGCTTTTTATTGTCATTTTCATAAGCCTTAGAGCATCCCCGGTAGAAGTTCGCCTTTTACAAGATCGAGGCCGGATATGAATATCTACCTAATTACGCCCTGTGTTGCAAATAGATTTGAACACCTGAGGTTATGTAGGCTGAAATTATTTCCTCTCATTCGCGGTCATCTGAAATCTCAAATCTCAGGTGAGCGCTGCCGTCAAACAGATAAGTGGAGATTTGCGCCCATTGTCAATATTCAATAAAAGAGAGGGGGAGCCTGAGCAGAATTCAAAAGGATATTCAGTCAATGCCTGTTAACGGATACATAATTCACAAGAAACCTGGCTCTTCAAATCTCCCTCGCCATTTTCTGGCTTCAACCGGCCCTTACCTTTTTCGGGCTGAGGCCGAACGATTAGCGCAGGCGATAACCGATGGCACGGGCATAGATTGTCATGTCAGCATTATTCCGGTTCAGAGATTGTTAGATCAACAGGTGATGATTGACAATAAGACGGTTGTCACAAGCATCTGGGAAATTGCCGCCAGGGATGAAGGATTCTGCGGCAAAGCATTTGTCGAGGGCAATCTGCACCCCATTCAAAGAAATAGCGCCGATCAATCCTGGCGCATCTTGACCGAATCTCAAAACCATCACTCGGATAAATACCTGACTCTTGTTGCGTGACTCTCTTTCAGAACTTTCCTATATATCTTCCTGGCAGGTTGCCGAACGCCCGGGCAAACGGCTAACATCATCCTGTGAGTTTTACCCGATCAGACATAAATTCGGCAGGCGCTATCAGCCTTCAACCGGCTGAATCCGCCGAGGTAAAAGAGCAGAAACTTCGCGCCCTGCTCCGCAGCTATGGTTCGACGATAGTAGCTTTTTCAGGCGGTGTGGATAGCGCCTATCTGGCCTATGTCGCGCATAGCGAATTGAAAGAGAATGCGCTTGCTGTCACCGGAGACAGCGCCTCTTATCCGAGCTTTCAGCGCGAACTGGCAGATCGTCTCACAAAGGATTTCGGTATCCGCCACGAGATAATCTTTACCGAAGAGTTTCAGGATTCAAACTACACAAGCAATCCGCCGAACCGATGCTACTACTGCAAGTCGGAGCTTTACTCAAAGCTCACCCGGTTTGCCCGGGAGCGCGGTTACCGTACGATCTGCGACGGGACGAACGCCGACGATGTGGGAGATTACAGACCGGGCCGACAGGCCGCACGGGAGCTTGGCGTGCGCTCACCGCTTCTGGAATGCCGGATGACCAAGGCCGACATCCGCGAAATGTCGCGGCGGCGAGGGCTTCCCACCTGGGACGAGCCCGCCTCTGCGTGTCTGTCTTCGCGAGTTCCTTATGGACAGGTGGTAACTATCGAAAAACTCTCAATGGTTGACAAAGCAGAAATCGCGCTCAAGCAGTTAGGTTTCCGGCAGGTCCGCGTGCGCCATCACGGCGATATAGCCCGCATCGAAGTCGCAGAAGACGAACTGCCGCGCGCGCTCGACAGGGCGATGGCTCGACAGATGTCGTCAGCATTGAAGACGATTGGATTTAAGTTTGTGACTCTGGATCTGGAAGGCTATAGGACAGGCTCGCTCAATGAATCGCTCAAGGAGCGGTGATAGAAGTCGAGAGACGTTATTTCGGTTCCGGGATACGGGCCTTGAGTTGAAGATATAAATCCCGCATATCGGCGCGCGATTCCATTATCATACTCACAGTACGATCTACCCGTGACTCGATGCGATCAAGGCGATATTCAACATCTATCCCCCTCTTTTCAAAACTCTCCATCCTCTTTTCAAGACCGTCCATTCTTTGTTCGAAGTGGTCTCGAAAATCCTGTAGACTCTGGCCTAATGCGCTTATGCGATCAAGCACGGTTTCGATAGTCGGTTTCGTTACTATGTCTTCGTCATCCATAATGCTTCACTAATACGCCTTCGCATAAAGGAAGTCAAGATAAAGTTGCCGGTGTAAATATATTTTCCCCTTGCTCGTTTATTCGCCTTTCTCAAAAGCGCCGTGGCGGCCTGCTCCTCCCGCAAAACGGCCTGCTCCGGTTCGGCCTTCGGCTTCGAGCGAGGCAAGACCATGAGTGAACTCGTTTGCAATCGCTTGATCAAAACTCAGATCAAATTGTTCGTAAGCAGACATTCGATCATTTTGCATGCACACCTGTGGGAACCGGGCGATTTCAAGGGCGAGCCTTTCGGCAGCCTGACGCGCTGTTCCATCCTCCACTACGCGATTCGCAAGCCCCATGCTCAAGGCTTCTTTTGCATCAACCGGGCGGCCTGTGAGGATAATATCGAGCGCCCGGCTGAGGCCGATCAAACGCGGCAATCGAATCGTGCCTCCATCTATCAGGGGCACTCCCCACCTGCGACAAAACACCCCCAGGACGGCGCTCTCTTCCACCACTCGCAGGTCGCACCAGAGCGCCAGTTCCAGCCCCCCGGCGACGGCATAACCGGAAATCGCGGCTATGACCGGCTTTTGAAGCATCAACCTCGTAGGCCCCATCGGGCCATCGCCTGTGATTGCGGTTCGATTGCCCCGGCCTTCGGCAATTGCCTTCAAATCAGCTCCGGCGCAAAACGTACCGTTGTCGCCATAAAAGACTCCGACCGAGGATTCATCATCGGCGTCGAATGCGCGGAAGGCATCGACCAGAGCTTCGGCCGTCTGGCGGTCAACGGCGTTTCGCACTTCGGGGCGGCTCAGGATGACGGTCGTTACGGGGCCGTTCTTTTCGACTCTGACAGTCATAGTCTTCCTTTCTGTGGATGTTGGCCGGTTATAACAAAGCGGCGACCCGTTGAGGCCGCCGCTCCGGTTGTGTCAGTTAAACCCGTAAGGATTAAACGCGATTGAAATCATCTCGTCACGCGCAGACATTATTTAAAATCAACATCTGATGCTTTCTCTGAACCCGGCTGCGCCTTGAAAGGCTCTTCTCGCTGAAATCCGAACAGATTCGCCATTATGACGGTTGGGAACTGCTGCCGCGAAGTGTTATAAACTGTCACAGTCTCATTGTAATCCTGCCGGGCGACGCTGATGCGATTCTCGGTTCCTTCAAGCTGTTTCTGAAGCTCAAGAAACTGTTCGTTGGCTTTCAGATTAGGATAATTCTCTACGACCACGGTCAGCCCTCTGATGGCATTTGACAATTGTTGATTGGCGGCCAGTTTTTCGTCGAGCGTACCAGCGCCGACAAGCCTCGCGCGCGCCTCGGCTATCTCGCCAAAAATCTTATCTTCGTGCGCCGCGTATCCTTTAACCGTATTCACCAGATTCGGAATCAGGTCGGCACGGCGTTGCAGCAATGTTTCGATGTCGGATCGATCCTGCGCTATTTTTTCGTGTTTGGTCGTCAGCGAATTATATGTGCCTACAGCCGTCCCGCCGATTATCAACATCAGCAGTACCAAGGCCGCCGCGACCCCTATCCAGATCATAGAGCGCGATTTGCGTTTGTGCTCCATCGCGGCTTGCTGAGATACATATTCCTGTTGAAATTGGTCGCGCAGGTCGGTTCCCTGCTTATCGTAAAAATCGTTCATCCTTTCCTCCCCCGTGTCGAAATAAATCAATATCATCCTAGCGCCTGCCATCCATCAATTTTGAAATCGAGCGACCTACTCGATGGCGGGCAATGGCACCTTTTTATCCGCGTCCTGTTCTTTTCGCGTGTAAAGCGAAGCCCGCGCAGTATCGCTGCTGTCGAGCATGCCGCCTATGCGCTCAAGCATAGGCGGTAGCGTCCGGCGATCAAGCGCCGAAACCATCACCGCTTCATAAGCGCGTTCAAGATTTTCAAGCTCGCCCTCATCGAGTAAATCGGCCTTGTTGAAGACGAGAAGCCTCGGTATCTCTGACAAATTCAACTCTTCAAGCAATTGCCTGACGGAGGCTATGTGAGAGTCAAGCTGAGAGCTACTCGCGTCTACCAGATGCAGGAGCAGGTCCGAGCCTTCCATCTCTTCGAGCGTGGCGCGAAAGGCCGTTATCAAATCGGGCGGCAAGTCTCTTATAAATCCGACCGTGTCGTTGATTATCACTTCCTGGTCGCGCGGCAGCCTGAGACGGCGGCTCGTCGGATCGAGCGTGGCAAACATGCGGTCTTCTGCCGTGACAGAAGACTCGGTGAGCGCGTTCAGCAGAGTCGATTTGCCCGCGTTTGTGTAACCGACTATCGAGATAATAGGCACATCACGCCGTTCGCGGCGGGCGCGCTGCACGCGGCGGCTTGTGCGTATTTGCTCGATCTGTTTTTCCAGCAGGTTGATACGGTCACGCACGCGGCGGCGATCAACTTCGAGCTTTGTCTCGCCGGGTCCGCGCCCGCCGATTCCGCCCATCAGCCGTGACATCTCCGTGCCCGATCCCGTGAGGCGAGGCAACATATATTTCAACTGCGCAAGCTCGACCTGAATCTTTCCCTCGCGGCTCTGGGCGCGCTGGGCAAAGATGTCGAGTATAAGCTGCGTGCGGTCTACGATCTTCAAATCCGTAGCCTGATTTATTGCGCGCACCTGCGCGGGCGAAAGGTTCTGATCGAATATGATAACGTCAGCGCCAAGTTGCAGGCTGCGGATGATCAACTCTTCGAGCTTGCCCTTTCCCACGAGCGAGCGCGGATCGAGTTTCGGTCGCCTCTGCACAAAGCGGTCAAGCACGACTACACCGGCCGAGCGCGCAAGCTCTCTCAACTCTTCAAGCGATTCCTGCGCGGCGGCTACGCTTTCGGTAGTCACGCCGACAAGGATGGCCCGGTCGCGATTGTCGCGAGGAGAGCGGACGTGGCGGACTCGCGCAAGCTCCTCTTCGAGCGAAGCGATCAAATCAAGAAAATCCACATCAAGCTGGCTTGGCACACGCGGCTCGAGAAATCCCCATACCTCGGGCGAATCCGAATCAGAATCCGTTTCAAGGTAGGGTAGGTTTCCGTCTTCGCCGCTTTGTCCGTCCGTGTGAGCCGGCAGCAGATGCGCGGCTCGGACAAGGCCGGGCAACCCGTCGCTTCGAACATTGATTGCCGCCATCAAATCGAGCCTGAGCAAGGCAAGGTCGGTCAGATCATCTTGCGTCAACTCTTCGCCCGCAAGATGCGTGTGCAGACATCGCAACCCGCGAAAACGCTCTGCGCTTACGCGAACGCGCTTCAGATCAGGCAGGACGATTCCGCGAGCGTTGCCCACGATGACATACTCAACGTAGCCCTTCCGATTTACGAGCACACCTATCTGACGGTTGATCTCGTGCGACAATTCCGACATCTGGCGCGCGAATTCCTGAGTTACGATCTCTCGCGGCGGGATGCGCCTCTGATAGAGCTTTTCGAGGCGGTGAACTTGATTGGCCTTTAGTCCCTGGATGTTTCCTTCTATGTTGCTGATATCTTTTCCCTCCACTGATTCGGCGCTACAGCCAAAACTCCAAATTCATTCTACACCAATCAGGGAGGCCTACGCACCAGGCCATTCAGTTCTGGACCCGCGTGCAATAGTATAAATGTTGAGTTGAAGGAAAGGTCAGTTGAAATAGGCCGCGACAATGCGGAAAACTGAATGGCCCTGAGATTATTGAGTGCCTGACGAGGTTTATTCTTTCAACTTTGGAAATTTGAGCGATAATGGATTATTCTGAGAGATGAATATGGCAAGCACTGGCATGAGCAATGTGGGGATTGCTCAAGTAAACCCCGGCAACAGACCAGGCGCGATTGCGAAGATACGGACCATCGCGCGCAATACTTTTCGAGAATCGGTGCGCGACCGCGTACTCTATAACCTCATATTATTCGTTCTCATTCTGGTCGGCGCGTCGATTTTCGTCAGCGAGCTTTCAATCAATGAAGAGAGCAAATTCATCGCCGATCTCGGGCTCAGTTCCATGCTGGTCTTCGGCGCTTTGATCGCCATCTTTATAGGCGTGGCGCTGGTCTACAAGGAAATAGACCGGCGCACAATCTACAACCTGCTGTCAAAACCCGTCCATCGCCACGAATTTATCATCGGCAAGTATCTGGGCTTGTGTCTGACGTTGCTTGTGAATTCGGCCGTCATGGTCTTAGGCACAGAGCTTGCCCTCATCTATGTGAACGGCGGGTTTGTGAATCTGCAACTCACATTGCTTCCGGCCGCTTATCTCATTTATCTGGAGCTTGCGATTGTGGTCGCCGTGGCCTTGATGTTTTCAAGCTTCACAACGCCGTTGCTGGCCGCGCTGTTTTCGCTGGCGGTCTATGTAATAGGCCATTTCAGCGGCGACCTGCGGCTGGCTGCCGCGTTGTCTGATTCGATGGTCGTGCGCGCGGTGCTCAGGTCGCTTTATTATCTGTTTCCGAACCTGTCGAATTTCAGCTTCGCCGGAGCATCACGCGGGCAGGTGGTTCCTCTGCATATGATCTGGACATCCACGATTTACGCGGTGGTATATGTCGGTTTGTTGCTTTCGGCTGCGGTGTTGATATTTCAGAAGAGGAATTTCAAGTAAGCGCGATTAGCGCGTTACACATAACTGGTTATGTCTTTGCCCATGAGAAGAGTCGTACCGGCAATTGTTTTGATTCTCGCTCTGGCATTGCTTTACCCTTTGCAGAGGTGGATTGACGCGACCTCGCCCGCTGAGGTGATAGGCGAAGAGACTCTCTATTTCGCTTCCGGCGAAACGGTCAAAAAGATGAGTCTGGGGCTCGATCCGATGGTCGCCGATATTTACTGGATCAGGGCGGTGCAATACTTCGGCAACAAGGTAATCGAAAACCAGCAGACGGCCCGAACGACAGCCGATATCCGCATGGATCTGCTTGCGCCTATGCTCAACATAATCGTTACGCTTGATCCGCATCATCTTCCGGCCTATCGTTTCGGCGCAATATTTCTGCCCGAACGCGATCTGCCCGCCGCCATCGCCCTGCTCGAACGCGGCATCAGCGCAAACCCCGACAACTGGCGGCTCTATCAAGACCTTGCCTACATTTACTGGCAGTCGGGCGATTACCAGAATGCGGCAATATGGTATGAGCGAGGAAGCCAGATACCGGGTGCCGAGTGGTGGATGCGCGATCTGGCCGGGTTTATGAAGATACAGGGTGGAAGCCGGGAGGCGGCCCGCGCCGTCTATAAGAGTTATCTCAACAGCGAAGACGAACTTATCCGCAATCAGGCGATTGAGCGATTGAAACAACTACGCTCACTCGATGAAAGGGATTTTATAGATTCAACTCTTGCGCGATACCGCGAGCAGACCGGCTCTTGCCCTCAGAGTTTTGGACCCCTGGCGCGGGTGTTTAGTGCTGCCGGGCTTTCACTCGATGAACGGATGACACCCGTTGACCCCGATGGATTTCCTTACGAACTCGACAGCGAAAACTGCCGGGCGCGCCTGGGCTTCCAGTCAACCATCCTCCGATGACGCTGACTAAGTTATGAGTTTTGAGTTTTGAGTTTTGAATTCAGATGACTTGCTTAAATTCAAAACTCAAAATTCATAACTCATAACTCAATATCAAGGGTGCTTTTATCACTCTTTGGAAGCGATTTCAGACCGGCGCTTGAGCACATAAGCGCGAATCGCATCTACCTCTTCGGCGCTGAGTCGCCCTTTGAAAGAAGGCATCCCCGCATCGGCAAACAAGCCTTCGAGCACAATCTGTTTGTACCTGTCGAATATTCCCGTTTGAGAGTAGCGCAGGTCCGGCGTCGCGCCTCCGCTCATCGCGGCCAGCCCGTGACAGGTCGCGCATTGTTGGGCGAACAGAACCGCGCCCGCCGTGATAGTCTCAGGCGAAGCCTCAAATTCGATTGTCTTCACATCGGGGAGTTTTTGCGCCATCGTAAATGGAAGCTTCTGCTTTCCATCGAGCCGGAAAGTCAGAAGCCTGCCGGGCGCAGGGATGCCTCCCGTCGCCGTACCTCCCGCCATCGCAAACGATCCACCCCAGCCGGCCAGTACCGAGACGTACTGCGCGCCGTCCACTTCATAAGTGACGGGCGGTGCGATTACCCCGGTTCCAACCGCGACTTCCCAGAGCTTTTCTCCTTTGTCGGCGCTGTAGGCTACAAAGCGCCCGTCAGCCGTCCCCTGAAAAACCAGATTGCCCGCCGTCGTGAGCGTGCCGCCGTTCCAGATGCTCGTGTACTGAACTCTCCACCGTTCCTTTTGAGCGACTGGATCCCAGGCTAACAGATGGCCCGTGGGGATAGAGGGTAGCGGGTCTTTGAGGACCCCGAAATCCACCCCCGTGTTCCAACTGCCGGGCCTGTATTGAAATTTCGCGTCCTGAGTGTAGGCGAAAAACGGGTCCTGAGCCGGTATGTAAACCAGACCCGTTTCAGGGTTGTAAGACATAGGCTGCCAGTTATGCCCGCCAAAGGGCCCCGGCTTCATTATCGCAAGCGCGTCTTTATACCGCGCCGCCGGGTCTTCGATGGGTCGCCCGGTCTTCTTATCAATCCCCTTTGCCCACGTCATAGGCACATAGGCTTCGGCAGAGATCAACTCTCCGGTCTTTCTATCAAGCACATAAAAGAAGCCGTTTTTTGGAGCCTGCATTAACACCTTGCGCACGCGTCCGCCGATCTTCAAATCGGCCAGTATCATGTGTTGCGTAGCGGTGAAATCCCACGACTCGCCTGGCGTGGTCTGGTAATACCATACGAGCTTGCCCGTGTCCGGGCGCAAAGCGAGAATAGATGAGAGGTAGAGATTGTCTCCGCCGCCCGGTGAGCGAATCTCCTGATTCCACGGAGAGCCGTTTCCTGTTCCCACGTAAAGCAGATCAAGCTCCGCATCATAGGCAAAAGAGTCCCAGGCCGTCCCGCCTCCGCCGTACTTCCACCATTCTCCCTTCCACGTCTTTGCCGCGCTCTCCATCTCGGGTGATTCGAAGGGCTTCGAAGGGTCTCCCGGCACGGTATAGAACCGCCACGCCAGCTTGCCCGTCCGCGCATCGTAAGCCGAAACATACCCGCGCACGCCGAACTCGGCCCCGCCGTTGCCTATTATCACCTTCCCTTTGACGATGCGCGGCGCGCCCGTGATCGTGTACGGCTGATCCCGATCAACCGTCTGCGCCTGCCAGATCACCTTGCCCGTCTTTCGGTCAAGCGCGGCAAGTCGACCGTCGAATGTGCCTACGTAGACCTTGTCTTCATAGAGCGCTACGCCCCGGTTGACCACATCGCAGCAGCCCTTCTGACCGTAGGTGCGGGGCACTTCCGGGTCCCATTTCCAAATCTCCCTGCCGGTTCGCGCATCTAAAGCAAAGACCACACTCCAGCTTCCCGTGGCGTAGAGCGTTCCGTCGGCAACGATTGGCGTGGCCTCAAGCCCGCGAGTGGTCTCGGTATCAAATGACCAGGCAAGGCCGAGCCTCGCGACATTCGCGGCGTTGATTTGCTTGAGCGGGCTGAAGCGTGTTTCAGCGTAATTCCGCCCGTGAGTCAACCACTCGCCTTTGCGTTGGTCGGCGTTGCGAAGCGTCGTATCATTGATAGACTTCTTCTGCGCCTTGAGCACGGGCAGAGAGATTGTGGAAATAACGAGCAGAAATAGGAGGGTTATTTTTGCCTGTCGCTTCATGAAGATCTCCTGTTATGAGGGGGATGATACGTGATGCGTGATGCGTGATTGATTAAGTTAGCTGTGAACTTATCAACAAGTACTCGCCTGAAAGTCATGCATCACGCATCACACATCACGTATCAAACCTGTTTCGAGTGCCCATCATAGGCCGCAGAGACGGTTGTAGTCCAGTCGCATCTGCGCCGTGACGTTGGCGATTTTGGTTTCTCTCGAATAGAATCAACTGGCTTCAATTCTCATATTTTTCTTCGGAGGTGAAACGTGAAAGGACGCGGCTCTCTGCTGGCCTTATTTGGATTACTCATCGCGGGCTGGTTGCCTCAGCCTGCATCGGCGCAACAATACGACCCGGCTCTCTATCAAAATATGCGCTGGCGAATGATCGGCCCTCATCGTGGAGGCCGCACCGTCGGCGCAACCGGCGTGCCCGGCCAGCCTAATCTGTTTTACATAGGCGTCAACAACGGCGGTGTGTGGAAGAGCGATGATTACGGGCGCGTCTGGACTCCTATTTTCGATGACCAGCCAACGGGGTCAATAGGCGCGCTCGCAGTCGCCCCTTCCAACCCCAATATAATCTATGTAGGCAGCGGCGAAGGCTTGCAACGGCCCGATCTTTCAACCGGCGACGGGATGTATAAATCCATCGACGCAGGAAAGACTTGGCAACATCTTGGGCTTCGCGACGGAGAGCAGATCGGCGCGATCATAGTTGACCCGCGCAACCCTGACCGGGTATTTGTCGCCGTGCTCGGACACCCTTACGGCGCAAACCAGGAGCGAGGCGTGTTTCGATCTACGGACGGCGGAAAGAACTGGGAGAAGGTCCTCTATAAAGATGAAAACACGGGAGCGATTGCGCTGGCCTTTGACCCCGTAAACCCGCAAATCATCTACACCGATCTGTGGGCCGCTCGTCAGGGACCGTGGGAGAACGGCGCGTGGCAGGGACCGGGCAGCGGGTTGTACAAATCTACAGATGGAGGCACTTCGTGGCGACAACTGACAAAGGGATTGCCTACGGTCGAACAGGGACTTGGACGCATAGGCATAGGCGTAGCTCCGAGCGATCCAAATCGCATCTACGCGGTGGTCGATGCGCCCGACCTCGGCGGGCTGTATCGCTCGGATGACGCGGGTGAAAGCTGGCAGCGCATCACAAATGAAGCCAGGGTGTGGAGCCGTGGAAGTGATTTTGCCGAAGTAAAGGTCGATCCCAAAAACAGAGATATAGTCTATATAGCCAATATCGCTTCGTATCGCTCGACCGACGGCGGAAAGAGTTTCACTGCATTCAAAGGAGCGCCGGGCGGCGACGATTATCACACCGTTTGGATCAACCCCGACGACACTGACATCATTTTGATTGCAAGCGATCAGGGCGCGGTCATAACCGTCAACGGCGGCGCGACCTGGAGTTCTTGGTACAACCAGCCGACCGCCCAGTTTTATCACGTCTCTACCGACAACCAGTTCCCTTACTATGTGTACGGCGGCCAGCAGGAGAGCGGCTCGGTTGGAATCGCAAGCCGGGGTAATGACGGGCAGATCACATTCCGCGAATGGCATCCCGTAGGCGTTGAAGAGTACGGCTTTGTCGCGCCCGATCCGCTCAATCCCGACATCATTTATGGAGGCAAGGCAAGCCGTTACGACCGCCGCACCGGACAGACGCAATCAATCGCGCCCGAAGCCCTGCGCTCGGGCAAGTACCGCTTTATTCGAACGATGCCACTCCTTTTTTCACCCGTAGACCCGCACATCCTTTACCTGGCGGGCAACGTGCTTTTTAAGACAACAAACGGCGGCCATAGCTGGGACGTAATCAGCCCCGATCTTTCGCGCCCGTCCCCGGAAGTGCCCGCAAGCATCGGCGTCTATCGAACGCCTGAGATGGCGCGCATGCCGCGCCGGGGAGTCATCTATGCCGTAGCCCCTTCGCACAAAGATGTGAACCTGATCTGGGCCGGAACCGACGACGGGTTGATTCACCTGACTCGAGACGGCGGCAAAAACTGGACAGATGTCACCCCCGCCGACCTCACTGCCTGGAGCAAAGTATCAATGATGGACGCGGGCCATTTCGATACCGAAACGGCCTACGCGGCAATCAACAGGATTCGCCTGGACGATCAGCGCCCGCACGTCTATCGCACACACGACGGCGGCAAGACGTGGAAAGAGATTACCAGAGGCTTGCCCGATAACGGCCCCGTCAACACCGTGCGCGAAGACCCCGTTCGCCGGGGGCTCCTGTTTGCCGGAACCGAACGCGCGGTCTATGTCTCGTTCAACGACGGCGATCAGTGGCAACCTCTGCGGCTGAACATGCCCGCGACCTCGATACGCGATTTGGTTATTCACGACGACGACGTAGTCGTAGGGACACACGGGCGATCATTCTGGATACTTGACGACATCACGCCGCTCCGTCAGATAACCGATCAGGTGGCCGAGTCAAGCGTTCATCTCTTCAAACCGCAGGTGGCTTATCGCGTCAGATGGAACCTGAATACCGATACGCCCCTGCCGCCCGATGAGCCGGCGGGAAAGAATCCGCCCGACGGGGCCATCATAAATTACTATCTGAAGCAGGCCGTGTCGGGGCCGGTGACGCTTGAAATTTTCGACAAATCGAACAGACTTGTGCGGCGCTTTTCAAGCGAAGATAAACCCGATCCTGTGGTTGAGACGGAACTGGCCCTTCCTACTTTTTGGATACGCCCTCCGCAAATACTTTCGACCGGAGCCGGGATGCAACGCTTCGTCTGGGATTTGCATTATCCGCAGCCTGAGACGGACCGAACATCCTATCCAATCTCGGCCATTTACCGCGACACGCCGCCCGTTCCGCCCGGCCCGTGGGTGATGCCCGGAGAGTACACGATCAAACTGAGCGCCGGGGGAGAGAGCTACACCGAGACGCTCACGGTAAAGATGGACCCTCGCGTAGATACGGGCGGGCAGGTGTTGGAGCAGCAGTACGCGCTTTCCATGCAAGCTTACGAAGGGGCGGGAAAAACGCGAGCGACGCTTGAGCAGGTGCAGAAGTTGAGGGCACAGATCAAGACGCTCGGCGATCTCAAAGGTCGGAAGGCGTTGGCCGATCAGGTTGCCGCGCTCGACAAAAAAGCGGCAGCGGTTGAAGGCGAAAGCGGCAGGGGGCGCGGCCCGGCAGGCGCGGGCGCAGGAGGGGAGGAAAGTCTTTCCAGACTGAACAGAGAGATGATTCAACTGCTGGATGTATTGCAGGGCGCGGATGCCCGACCGACCGCCTCGGCCGTCACCGCATCCGACGAGTTGCAAAAGGCTATGACCCGTCTGCTTGAGCAATGGAACGAAATCAAGAGCAAGGATGTGAATGCGCTCAACGAACAACTCCGAAAAGCCGGGCTGTCGCCGCTAAATACGGGGTTATAAAACCACGAAACACGCGAAACACACGAAATAGATTTATATGTTTGTTTCTTGTGTTTCGTGTATTTCGTGGTTCAAAAAGTTCACTGCTTCCATCCCATGCGCTCGCAAAGCGATGTGATCTGGGCGACGTGGTGGCGACCGTGCCACGCATAAAGCGCCAGATTCTTATCAAGCGGGACGAGTCCGAGTTCAGGGTGCTTGAAAGAGCGATGGTAATCCGCATCTGTGAGCGACCTCAAAAACAACACCCACCTGTGATGCAGAGCCTCAAGCAGCGCAAGCGAGACATCGACGGGCGCGGTTCGCGCGTCTTCGAGTTCCGCCCAGAGGTCTTCGTGATACGGGCGTATCGTGGGCTCGTCTTCGGTCACGGCGAGGCGGAACCGGACATAGCTGTTCAGATGGCTATCCGGCAGATGATGGACTACCTGTCGGACGGTCCAGCCGCCGGGGCGGTAAGGCGTATCAAGCTGTTCGGGCGACAAATCTTCGACCGCGAGGCGAAGCTTTGCCGGGGTCTCGGCGATCTGGTCAATCAGGTGCGGGCGAGCGCCTGCGCTCACGCTCTCTTCAAACTTGAACGGCCCGATTGGATAGCGAAGGTCTTCCATTTTCACCCCATCACTTCTTGATTTCAGGGCTCGGCCAGAATGACTACGTCGGCGCGCTGGCGGGCATCTCTCAGAAAAGTGTCTATCTCTTCGTTTATTTTTTGCTGGCGCAATATCTGCTCTATGCGGTCGCGGATGTCGCCTTCCTCAAGCCCGGGCGGAACCTGCCCCTGTTCGCGTATCTTTGGCGCTAACTCTTTTTCGTAGTACTGCTTTATCTGCTGATCGGTCACAAAGACGAATGAGCGAAAACGGAAGTCTACGAATTGATCTATGCGAATCCTCTGCCGCAATAGATCGTCGAGCCTTTCAGGCGTAAGCCCTACCGATTGAATGCGCTCGCGAAAGGCGGTTTCCGACGGGAAGCGGGCTATCAGTTCGTTTCGCTTTTTGTCGAGGTCATCCTGAGAAGTCTCCGGCCCCGGCACTTTGCGCGCTTCCTGCAAAACCAGCCGCTCATCAATCATCGTTTCCAGTTTGCGGCGCAGCATATCAGAGCCAATTGGGCCTGCCGGGTTGGGCGCGTCCGGGTCGAGGGCTATGCTCCACAACAGATCGCTTTTCGTCACAACTTCGTCGTTTACAAGCGCAAGAATCTGATCGACTACCTGTTGAGCCCGAGCCGTAGCATGAATGCCTAAACCAGCCGCGACCAAAAACAACAGGATGAGGCAATGCGTGAACCGTGCGCAGAGGGCTTTGGGCGAAGATGAGTTTGACGATCTGTTCAGCATATTTAGAATGTCGAGCCGAAGCTGAAATGTATTTGCGAGCTGGGAACCCCGTCGGGTCTGTTGAAGACCAGATAGCCGAAATCAACCCGCACGGGGCCTACCGGCGTAGAGAGTCTCAACCCAAATCCTATAGTCTCGGTCAGGTTCTGGGGTCGAAAATCTCTGACCCGCGCAAAGACATTGCCCGTGTCTGAGAAGACCGCGCCGCCAAGTATTCCGTAAATAGGAAACCTCAACTCATTATTGAGTACGAAGACCGCGTTGCCGCCGAGTGGCCGCCCCGTATCCGGGTCTTGCGGCCCGGCCTCTTCAAAATCGAAGCCTCGCAAATCACGCGACCCTCCGGCAAAGAACCGCTCGGAAATCGGCAGAGTCTGTTTGCCGCCAAACGGCGCGGCCAGCCCCAACCTCCCCGACGCCGCATAAACCGTGTCGCGGAATTTCTTTATGGGATAATAGCGATTGTGCTCGACCAGAAGCTTTACAAACTGCTCGGTGCCGCCAAAGGCCGTCGAGGCAAGCGACAGGCTTCCAGTGGTGAGCGTGCCCTTTGTAGGCTCGCTCGCCCTGTCGCGGGTGTCGCGCGCATAGCTTGGCCCGATTCGACCGAGCCTGATCGCCTGACGATTGCGCTCGATTTCGTCCGGGTTGACGTTGAGGTTGTATATGCTTATGCGCTCAAAGTTATAGGCAAGATAGAGAATGCTTTCGGGCGTGAGCCTTTTTTCAACTTGAAAAGTAGCCGTGTAGCGATCCGAATTGAAAGATTGCTCGGCAAGACGACGGGCAAAAAGCGATATCAGCGCCGGCCATTCTATGCCAAACGGGCGCGGGTTTTGAAATGAAATCTGCCCGAATAACTCATCCTGGCTCACGCGAAGCTGCGTCGTGCCCGTATAGAGCTTGCCGAAAAGGTTTGTGTTTGTAAGTTGCACAAGCCCGCGCGCTCCGTTGAGGAAACCGAGGCCGGGCACGACGAGAGAGCTGCTCGTAGTCTGGAAACCGAAACCGTAAATCAGCAGCCATCGCTTTGCCTCATACAGATTGACCGTCACGTCACGCTGCTCGACACCATTTGCCGTAGTCCCGACGGGCGTCGTCGTTATGTTGACCGAGTTGAAGGCATCGGTGTCATAAAGGACTCGCTCGGTCTGTTGCAGTTCGTCGTTGCGAAGATAATCGCCTTCCTTGAAGATATAAAAATCTCTCTTGAGCCTGCCGTTGTCGGTCAGCGCCGTGCCTCGCGTCGTGATGTTTGCGATCCTTACGCGATTGCCCTCGGTCACGTTATAGATGAGCCGCACGCGGTCCTGCCCGTCGAAACTGCCCAGATCGAAAAGCTCGGTTGTCACCTCGGCGTCGGCGTACCCGCGTCTGTTGTAGACGGCAAGCAATCGGTCGGCGTTGTTTGTCACATCGCTCAAGACAAGCGGGTCTAAGGGTTCGATCTCCAGTTCTTCGCTCAACTCTGTGGTCGTAAGCACCGCGTTTCCCTGTATGCCGATCTGGTCAACATAGGTTCGCGGCCCCTGTTTGACATTGAAGGTGATGACCAGGTCTTCGCTGTCGGGCTTTACGCCGCGAAGCACCTCAACCTGCGCCTTGCGATAGCCTATGTCTCTGAGTTGCTTCAGGACCAGGCTCGAATCCTGTCTGAGCAGATCGTTGCTGGTCTTTCCACGGTTTAGGCCGAACAGGGGAATAAACGACGCTATCTTTGACTTAAACTGATCTTCGAGCGTCTTGTGAGGTATGGCATCCAGGCCTTCGATTTCAATGTCGCTCAGCTTATATCGGCGGCCCGTGTTTACCACGTATCGCAAAGCCACAGACGCACCGGAAAGATCGGGCGGGGCGGGCTTTTCGACTTCGGCAAAGAAATATCCCTGACGTTGCGCGTAATCTTCCAGACGGCGGCGACCCTCTTCAATCGTGAACTCATCCAGGCTGCCGCGAGTGTAGAAAGGCAGGGTATTTCTCTTTGTCTTGTCTGAAAGTTCGAGCCCTTCGATCTCGACTTCCACATGCGGGCCGGAGTTTACCGTGACGGTTACGGCAACCTTGTTCTCATTCACATCCGGGTTGATGTCGGCACGGGTCATCACCGCGAGATAATCCTGCTGAAGATAAACCTGCTTTATTCGCTCCGTCTCCGACTCGACATCGGCCTGCTGGAAGGGCTTATTCTCGACTATCGCATGGTTGAGTTTTGATAAGTCTACGCGAGAGCCGTTGATATTGAGCGTGTAGCTGGATACGACCGCCTGAGGCCCCGGATTGATCGTATAAACCACCGTAGCGCGTGTGCCCGACGGATCGAACTGAATATCGGATGTCACCTCGGCCTGATAAAAACCGCGCGCCGAATAGTAAGCTTTTATCTCGCCGAGCCCGCGCGCGACCGCGCCCGCCTGCAATTTCTCTCCGGGATCAAGCTCGTTCAATCTCGATTTCAAATCGTCTGCGGGGATATCTTCGGTACCACCAAAGACCACATTTTCGATTCGAGGTTGAGGCTTTACGATAAACGTCAGCGCGACCCCGCCCGACCCCGCCGCCGCGCCCTCGACCCTCGCGCCGGACACAAGCCCCGAACGATGAAGCCTGACAAGCGAATCGTGCACTCGAACCGGCGAAAAATCCTGCCCGGTCGAAATCTCAAGCAGGTCACGCAATTCGGTGGTCGCGCCGCCCGGCGCGCCCTCAACCTGCACTTCCACACTCGTAACTTTTCGGCCTATGAAATCGCTCAGATCGCTTGCCCGCGCCGTAACTTGAAAGAGCACAAACAGGCAAAAAACAGCAGGCAGTAGGCAGTAGGCAGTAGGCAGCAAACGGCGTGCGCCGGATAATTTACGGCCCTGTGATTTCACTCCCCCGCGTTTTGTTGTCGCCATGCCTTTTAAGTGTAAGGACAACCCTTGTGGCTGCCCGAATCGCGCGTTAGCGCGATGATAGTCATCGCCCTTCGGGCGATCCGGGCAACCACAAGGGTTGCCCCTACATTTGCCGCGCCCGCAAATAAAATCCGAATTGAATTCTATTTGTGGGCTTAAACTGTCCGCTCTCCGCATTCGTTG
The DNA here is from genome assembly GCA_963765495.1 of Blastocatellia bacterium. Taxonomy (GTDB): domain Bacteria; phylum Acidobacteriota; class Blastocatellia; order UBA7656; family UBA7656; genus CAVXWP01. The sequence goes on along the minus strand of CAVXWP010000007.1, from coordinate 112,267 downwards.
TTCTGCCTCTTGGCTTGCTCTTAATGTCTGTCCACATCTCACTGCCTACTGCATACTGCATACTGATTTCAGAATCTCTTTCGCACGCGCACATCGAATCCGAGTTCGCCGCGCTCGTTGCGGAAACCGACTACCGAAAAACGATTGCTGATTCGATACTCGACCAGGATTATGCGGTCGACGCCCGACTGACCCGAACCCGATGTCAGGTTTTGCGAATAGGTGACGGTCAGGTTTTTGGCGATACGCTGCCCTATGGTGATTCTCGCGGTCGGGTCGCTGCCCCGGCCTACGATGAGCGGATCAACCGAGAATCGGCTCAGTCCGAACAATCGTTGCGCTCCCTCTTCAAGCTTTGCTGAAAGCGAAGCCGACAAAAGCGACTGCGCAAGTCCAAGCCCGGTCTGAGTGGCGGCGGCGCTCGTCGAAGAGTTGCTCGACAGATTGCCCGTCAAAACCAGAGAGACTATATCGCCCTCGGGCAGGTTCGGGTCCGATTCCAGGGTGGTCTTCAGTTTTGCGAGCGGCCCCGAAAAACCTATTCTTATCTGATAGCCGCTCACTTCCGCTTCCGCCTTTACGTCAAAGATCGGGTCGGCATTGCGCCCCGGCGGCAGCGTGATCAATCCTCGCGTTATCTCATAACGGTCGTTGCGAAATTCGAGTGTCCCGCGCGACAGTTGAATGCGACCCGACGGCTGCGGCTCATTAACCGTTCCACGTATGTTGATAAATGCGCTCCCAACCGCATCGGCCAGATTGTTGCGGATTATCAGCGTCTCGTTTGCGTTTACGCGAATATCGAGCGATAAGGCAGGCCCCCCGCCTACGCCGCCGCCTACACCGCCGCCGCTGCCGCCGCCCGGTCCTACATCGAGGAAATCCGAGCCGAACGGGCCGCCGCCCGAAACCAGGTCCTGAAGCGTTATGTCTTTTGTGTAAGCAGCGCGCCGCACATCCACGTTGCCTGAAAGCAACTGGAATCGGGGATTGCCCTGCAATACGAGATCGGCGTCAAATACGGTCAACGTATCGCGCGGGTATTCCATACCCACCTGATCGGCTCGGGCCTCAATTCGCCAGCGATTGGGCACAAGGGAGTCAGAAGGCGCAGCCGCCCCTCCGTTTAGCGATAGGGTTCCGCCGCCCGGAGTCGAAGCGTTGAAGTTATCTATTACCACCTGACTGGCCGTGAATCTGATCAAGCCCTGCCCCTGATTTATTGAGACAGGCACACCGACCACTCGCGCACCGACATCTCTCAAATCCACCGTGCCGAGCAGTCGCGGACTGGTGAGCGCCCCCGTGATGGAGGCATCTACTTTGGCGATGCCGGTCACAAAAATATCCTGCGTGAATGAAGAGATCAGCCGCAGATTGATCTCGCCGTCTATCGTCAAATTCGACTTGACCGTCTCTTCGCGCGAGATGGTGCCTCCAAGCGAGATGCTGGTTCCTTCGCCCGTAAAGGTGACCGATTTGAGCGTGACCTCTTTCGGTGAGGCGGTGATTACGACATCGCCCTGATTTGTCAGAGTGTATGTCTGGGCCTCAGACACCTTGCCGCCGATTACAAGCTGGCTCAGGTTGATCGTAGCCTGCAACTGATCGGGGTTTTGCAGAGGTCCGCTCAGGCTAATCGTCCCTGTTGCGCGGCCCGTAACAGTCGAAAGACCCGGCGAAATCAATTCCAGATACGGACCGAGTTCTTCGTTATTCAATTCAATCGTAGAGGTGATGGGATAGTTCTTGCGGTCGGTCAAATCTATTGACGCCCGCAGGGTGCGTTGCTCATTCAGCACATTCCCCGTAGCCTCGACCTTCAACTGTCCGCCTTCGGTAAAGGCTACGATCTTCGCATCGCCGAGGTCGCGCCCGTTTAAGGCTACGTTCTGTCCCTGAATCGTCGCGTTCAAATTAGCGGTTGACAGATCATCCCAGTCGCCCCGGCCTGTGATATTGACATCGGCTGTGCCAGTCAGGTTGACGCTGTCAGAAAAAGCTCCGGCCACCTGAGAGAGATCGATACCTTTGCCCTGCGCGTCTACCGAATAAGCATAGGTATCGAGATTGAAGGTCAACTCTCCGGTTATCTGGCTGCCGCCCACTTCGACCTGCAAGTCTCTGGCCGTCAACACGCTGTTTTCTATACTCACCTGGCCTTTGAACAGAGGAACCTCCAGCTTTTCGGATTCCTTCCCTTCCTCTGCGGATGGGAGGTTGAAGGCAGCGCTTGTCACCGTGACGTCTGCGGTCCCGCTTATGCCGCGAGGGCCGGGCAACCCTGAAAGGTCGATGCGCCCGCTCACCTTGCCGCCGCCCACTATGTCGCCGAGTTCGGGCGCAGCCAGCCGCGCAAGCGTGGAAAGATCGAAGCTATCTACATTGGCGTGCAAAGATATGCCGCCCGCGCCTTCTGCGGTGCCGATGGGACCGTTCACATTGAAACTGACGCGGGATTGATCGGGGCGAACGAGTTCGGCATTTTCCAGATTGAACTCGGCAGGTGTAAAGCTCACATCGGATTCAAAAGAACCTATCAGTTCATTTTGCGCCTGCACGTTTTCAAGCCTGACATGGCCGGTCACTCGCGGCTGAGTTACGCGCCCCTCCACGCGTCCGTTAAACTGGCCGGGGCCTGTGAGTGCGACCTGATATTTCTCTTGAATATCTGCGGGTATCAGGCCAAAGCCTTCGACTGCGCGCTGAACTTCGGCCATGTCATCAGACTTCAGATTCACATCGAGCGAAGCCGTGAGGTTCGAACTCACCCGGCCCGACACGGTAAGCTCGCTCTGGTTGGATTTGACATATGCTTCGTTGATATTGAACCCGCCGCCGCTTGCCACGACACTGATGCGCCCCTGAGCGGGCAATGTCTCTGCGCCCGGCTGCGTGGGCGAAACGGCGGCTTCGAAGGTGGCGTTGATGGGGCCTGTGGCCGCTTCGAAATTCACGCCTGGAAATGTGAGACGCGCCGTGCCGTTTGCCGTCCCGCGAACATCGACATCGCTTTTCGCCGCAAGCGTAGCCACTTGATTCAGGTCTATCGAACTGAATTGAACATCCACGCGAGACTGACCTCCGCCGTAGGCGACCGTGGCCGAGCCGGAGATGTTGCCGCCCAGCGCCGAGGCAGAGAGGTTTGACAGGCTGACTTTATCTGGGTCCGCGTCCAGACGTCCGCGCAGATTCTTCACGGTGATCTTTCCGCTCTTGAGCGAATCGAGCGTAAGCCCTCCGGTTATGTCGAAGTTTTCGGCCACGCCGCTCACCCGAGCATCGCTCAGACGAATCGAAGCGATGTCGATATCCTTTCCGTTGATCGGCCCCGCCTTCAAATCGAGAGTCGCGTCATATTTTTCGCCTTCACCGTTTGCGTCCGATGTCACGCGAACCTCTGCTATGCGAAAGCCTTCGACGGTAAGCGAATCGGCGTTGACCGAGGCATTGTTGATTCGATAATCGGCACCCGTGCCCTCGACGCGGGCTACGATGGTGGCCGCGCCGCTCATCTGCTGTTCGGGCAGGAACACGCGAGAGATTTCGGCAAGCCGGGCATCGGCCTTTATCGCGAAGTTGTACTTCAGAGGGTCATAGCTTGTGACGCGGGCGGGCGTATCGGTTACCTCGATGTCTCCGACATCCGAAGCGATCTGGAACTTGTTTATCTCGGCAGACTCGCCCGTGACTATGGCTTCGATATCGGCCTTGATCTTCTCGATGGGGCGGCCTTGATATTTCGCGCTCGCGTCATCGAAATTCAAGCTCAATGTATGGTTGATCTTGTCTTCGATTGCCTCAGGCTCGCGCGGGTCAAACTTGGCGTAGAAATCCGGCAGCGTGGCTTCGACTTTATTTTTATTGTCTACGAAATTCAACACGCCGTTATTGACTTCTATAAAGGCCGTTAGAAATCTGATCGTTGATTCCTTATCGCTCTTGGGCGGCGCGTGCAATTGGTCGAGATTTGTCTGGCCCTGTTCGTTTATCTCAAGCCAGATGGAAGGGTGAGTGACGACTACCTGAGTGATGTTGATCTTCTGTTTCAGGTAATCCACGATTGAGAATTGAACCTTGAGGTTCTGGACCGAGCCGAAAGGCTTCTGCCCGTCGCCCGCGTAAAGTTTTATGTCATCGAGCGTGACCGTATAGCCGCCAAGGTCCAGATGAGTCTTGCCTATTTCGGTGCGGATACCGAAATCCTTCAAGGCGACGATGATCTGGTTTTGAACGAATAGATCGAGCCGACCGCTGCGGATGTACCAGAAGAGCCCTATGACGATTAAAAGTATTACGCTCAGCAGGGCGATGACGCCGATCAGTATTTTTCTCCTCATAGGTAATTCAATCCCCTGGCCCGATGAATTATTGGATTTTCTTGGCGCATTATGCGCTTCGCGCAGCGCGATTTTGGATTTTGGATTTTAGATTTGAAATCCAAAATCCAAAATCCAAAATCTAAAATCACTAGACTTTCGTAAGCAGATGACCCAGTTTTTCTTTTCTTGCGCGCAGCACTTTCTCGTTTGTCTCGTTCGGCTCAATCTCTATGGGCACGCGGTCGGTTATCTCGAGCCCGAAACCTTCGATGGCTGCTCGCTTCACCGGATGATTTGTGATCAGCCGCATCTTACGCACTCCGATTTCGTGAAGTATTTGAGCGCCGATGCCGTAATCGCGCGGGTCCATGTTGTGAAGTCCCACTATCTCGGCGTCCGCCTCCACCGCGTCTTTGTCCTGCTCGTCCGACAGGCGGTAAGCGCGAAGCTGATTGATCAAGCCTATGCCCCGGCCTTCCTGTTTGAGGTAGAGCAATACGCCCCGGCCTTCGGTGGCGATCATTTCAAGCGACCGATGAAGTTGCCAGCCCGTATCATCGCGCAGCGAGCCAAACACATCGCCAAGCACGCATTGCGAATGCACACGCACGAGCAGGCTCTCTTCGGGAGAGACTTCGCCTTTCACAAGCGCCAGATGAACATCCGAATTGATGTCGTTTGTAAAAGCGACTGCCCGCCATTCGCCGTATACGGTAGGCACTCTGGCCTCGCCAACGCGGTGCACCAGGAGTTCGTGCGCCATGCGATAGCTCACAAGATCGGCCACCGAGATGATCTTTATCCCATGAAGATCGGCGAACTCGCGCAACTCGGGCAATCTCGCCATCGTGCCGTCATCATTCATGACTTCGCAAATAACGCCCGCAGACATCAGCCCCGCCATCCTTGCCAGATCGACCACGGCTTCGGTCTGCCCGGGACGGACCAGAACTCCACCGCGCCGCGCCCTGAGCGGAAAGATATGGCCGGGCCGCGCAAGGTCCGAAGGTCGCGTGCGCAAATCAACCGCCACCTGAATAGTAGTGGCGCGGTCGGCTGCCGAAATTCCTGTGGTCACGCCCCGGCGCGCTTCTATGGAGACGCAAAAAGCGGTCCCCCGGCTCGCCGTGTTGTCGGCCTCGGACACCTGCAAAGGTATCTGTAATTCATCGAGCCGCTCTCCGGTCATCGAAAGACAGATCAGCCCGCGCCCGTAGCGCGCCATGAAATTGATGATGTCGGGTGTGACCTTTTCAGCCGCGCAGGCCAGGTCTCCTTCATTTTCGCGGTCCTCATCATCCACAATGATGACCATCCGGCCCGCCTTAAAATCTTCTACTGCTTCTTGAACTGTTGCGAATGCCATAATCGTCCTCGATAGGGGCCGGGGGCCGGGGGTCAGGGGCCAGGGAAAAAGGAAAGGAAATCAGCTCTCTCTCTAATTCTTCCCCGGCCCCGCGCCGCGCGATAACGCATCTTGCGCCAATCGGCCCCGGCCCCCTTCTAATATCCGTGCTCCATTAAATACTCGACCGTCAGATTGCCAGCCCCGACGGCCTGTTTGTCGTGTTGCATCAATCGCTCGACGTACTTGGCCAGCACGTCCACTTCGATGTTTACGCGGTCGCCCGGCTGCAAATCCGGCAAAGTGGTTTCGCGCCAGGTGTGCGGGATGACGGCCACTTCAAACCAATCGCCGCCAAGCAATGCGACGGTCAAACTGATCCCGTCAACCGTAATAGAACCCTTCTGAGCGATATAGCGCCCAAGCTCGACCGGGAAGCGAAACCTCACGCGGTAGGCGTTGCCTTCGGGCCTTACTGATACGAGCGTGGCAGTGGCGTCTACATGACCCTGCACCATGTGGCCGCCTAAACGCTCGCCTACCCCGAGAGCGCGTTCGAGATTGACGCGACCGCCCGCGCGAAGCTCTCCGAGCGTGGTCCGTCTGAGAGTCTCAAGCGAAGCGTCCGCGCTGAAATGATCTGCGCTCATCTCTACCACGGTCAGGTCTACGCCGTTGATCGAAATCGAATCGCCAAGGCGAGTCCCTTCGAGCACTCGACGGGCTTCGATGATGAGATATGCCCCCGCGCTGCGTCGGTCGATGCGCCGCACGCGGCCAATCTCCATGATTAGACCTGTGAATATACCCATATAATTTTCATGATGCGAGGAGCGCCCGTGAATATTCCCTCCGGACTGCTTGCGGGTCGAGCGCGTTCTTTAGCGCAGATACAGTGACAAACTCTCTTTTCAATCTCAGTTCGTTACCGAGTGAGAAGTGGTAGATTTTCCAAGCGTACCGACAAAAGCGATAAGAAGTTTAGCTGCGCGATTGGACAATTTCAAGCACGCGGTCAATTACGCGGTCCAAAGAGAGGTCGGAAGTATCTAAAAAGATAGCATCCTCGGCCTTTGCAAGTGGGGTCGCCTGACGCTCACGGTCTCGGCGGTCGCGGTCTTCAAGCTCGGCGCTCACCTGCCGGACCTCGACCGCGCGCCCGCGAGCCGTCTCTTCATCCCATCGCCTGCGCGCACGCACCTCTAACGAAGCATCGAGGAAGACCTTCACCTGCGCGTGGGGAAAAACCTTTGTGCCGATATCGCGCCCGTCCATCACTACGCCGCCTGCGCGGCTCATCTCTCGGAGCTTTTCGACCACGGCCTCGCGCACTTCGGCGAGGGTCGCAACCACGGAAGCAGCGCGGCTTGCCTCCGGCAGGCGGATTTCTGCTGTGACATCGCGCCCGTCCAGAAAGACACGCAGGTGGTCGGGGTCGCCTTCGAGTCTTATATCCGATTCGCGCGCAAGACGAGCGAGCGCCGCCTCGTCATCAAGAGAGACGCCCCGGTCAAGCGCCTTGCGGCCTACCGCGCGATAGATAGCTCCCGAATCAATATAGAGGTACCCGAACCGCCGAGCCAGCGCCTTGCCTACGGTGCTTTTGCCCGCGCCCGATGGTCCGTCAATAGCGATTACAAGTCTGTTCATAAGTGTAGAGTGATGCGTGATGCGTGATCCGTGATTTTCAGGAAGCTTGCCTGTCAATAACAACTTGCAAGTCTGCTAAATCACGAATCACGGATCACGCATCACTGTGCGCATCACTCATTATCTCCTTCATAACATCGAGCGCCACCTGGCAATCTTGACGGCTCACGTCCTTGTGAGTGACCATTCGCATCTCTCGCGGGCTGATCCCGTTTGCAAGGATGCCTTGCTGTTTGAGCCTTTCCGATAATTCCGCAGTCGTTATGCTCGTACCGCCGATGTCGAATATCACTATGTTGGTCTGCGCCTTTTCGGGATCAATCGTTACGCCGGGAATTTCGGCCGCGCCGCGAGCGAGAAGTTGCGCGTTGGCGTGGTCTTCGGCGAGGCGGGTGGTCATCTGTTCAAGCGCGACAATGCCAGCGGCAGCAAGCACGCCCGCCTGACGCATCCCTCCGCCAAACATCTTCCGCACTACGATGGCGCGTGTGATGAACGAGCGTGAACCCGCGATGAGAGAGCCTACGGGCGCGCCGAGCCCTTTCGACAAACAAAACATCACGGAATCGACGGGACGAACAAGCTCCGAGACATCGCGCCCCAGGCTTGCGCTTGCGTTGAATATCCGCGCGCCGTCAAGATGCACCGGGAGACCCGCTTCGTGCGCCCGCTCGCATATCTCTTCCACGCGCTCAAGCGGCATAATGGAACCGCCCGCCATGTTGTGAGTGTTTTCGAGCGTAACCAGACCCGTCTGCGCAATGTAATATGCGCTCGTCGGGCGAATTGACGCTTCGATAGAGGGCCAATCAAGCAACCCGTCAGCCCCGCGAACCGGGCGTGCAAGAGTCCCGCTCAAGGCAGACATCGCGGCCATCTCATAATTGAATATGTGACTGCGTTCTTCGGTGATAACTTCCTGGCCGGGCTCGGTGTGCAGGCGTACGCATATCTGATTGCCCATCGTACCTGAGGGGACGAAAAGCGCGGCCTCTTTGCCGAGCATTGCGGCGGCCATATCTTGCAGCCGATTCACCGTCGGATCTTCCAGATAAACATCATCGCCGACTTCGGCGCGAGCCATCGCCTCGCGCATCTCGTCGGTAGGCTTTGTCACGGTGTCGCTACGCAAATCTATGAAGTTCATCGCTTCTCCAATAAAAAAGAGAGTTAAGGATATACAGGATTCTCTTTCGCCTGTCTATCTAACCCAAAGATTGGAAGAGTTCGCAACAGCCACAGAGGCACAAAGACACAGAGAAAAGATTACAAAAAAATCTCTGTGCCTTTGTGTCTCTGTGGCAAATTTCTCCCTTTCTGAATGGATGTTAAAAATATTATTCAGACAAACACCTGAAAAACCTCGTTCGACAACAACAGCCCCCGCCCGGTTAATCTCATATGGTCGTCGCTGAATTCTATCAATCCAGCCTCTTCCAGTCGCAATAACTCATCCGCGTAGCGCTCCCGTATGTTTATACCGTACTCGCTGAGAAACCCGATCAGGCTTATCCCCTCGGTCAGGCGCAATCCCATAAACAGCGCCTCTGCCGCCCGGTCTTCTTTCGACAGATGATGCTCTTCGCCAATCGCGTGATTGTGCGCGGCTATGCGGTCGATATAGGTTTCGGTCTTCAATACGTTCACCCGGCGCGAGCGCGCATCGTAAGAATGCGCGCCGCATCCAACGCCATAATACGGCGCTCCGGTCCAGTACTTCATATTATGTTTAGACCGGTATGAAGCAAGCGATGATTTTCGATTACCGGCAATGACGGCAAAATTCGAGATTTCATAATGCTCGTACCCCGAAGCTCGCGTCGCAGCCGAGATCATACGATACATCTCCGCCGCCAGGTCGTCATCAGGGCGCGGGCGCTGTCCTCGCTTTATCTGCGCGAATAATTGAGTCCCTTCCTTTACTTCGAGCAGATAAAGCGACAGGTGTTCGGGGTCGAGTTTGAGCGCCTCACTCAGATTGAATTCCCAGTCGGTCAGAGTTTGATCGGGAAGCCCGGCTATCAGATCGAGGCTGATGTTCTCGAAACCCGCCTCGCGCAATTTGAGAATCGTTCGACGGGCGTCCCGGCTCGTGTGGGTGCGGCTGAGCGCGACAAGCTCACGATCGATAAAAGACTGAACGCCTATGCTTGCGCGATTGATGCCCTCCTTGCGCCATCGGGCAAACTTTTCGGGCGAAAAAGTGCCCGGGTTTATTTCAATGGTGATTTCGGCGTCAGGCGTGACTTCGAATGCTTCGCGGCAAGCCTGGATGAGTGTGCCCAGTTGACCGGCCTCGATTATGGAAGGCGTGCCGCCTCCGAAAAAAATCGTATCAATGATAACGCGTCCGCACGCGTCACGCTCGGCAAGGCGGCGGCCCCAGTAAGCGATTTCGCGCGAGACGGCCTCGACGTAGCGCGCAGCCAGCCCTTCAAAAAAATCAGTGGTGTTGAAATTGCAATAGGTGCACTTCCGCTCACAAAAAGGGATATGAACATAGATGCCTGCCTGTTTTCTCACTCTGAGATTATAGCATCGGCGGGGGCCAGGGGCCGGGGGTCGGGGGCCGGTTTTCATCTTTTCGCAGACCTATGTTAGCCGTGATTGGTTTTCCGGGTTAACGATTACATTCATCAATAACCGGCCCCCGACCCCCGGCCCCTGGCCCCCACCATTGGAATGTAGAAGCAAAATAAGGTATCCTTCCGAGTCAGTTTTTTTCGAGCCCCTATACGAAGCTGTTTTTCTAAGATATTAAAGGATTAGTGATGAAATACTCTGATAATGTAGAAGGCCAGCGCATAGTCGTTACGGGAGGGGCCGGTTTCGTAGGCTCAAACATCGTAGGCCGTCTGCTTGCGGATGGAGCCTCGGTAATAGTGCTGGACGATTTTTACACCGGCATGGAAGACAATCTGCCTTCATCTCATCCGTCGCTTCAGATCATTCGCGGCTCGGTTACGGATTTCGAACTTGTTCGCCGGACAGTCAAGGACGCTGACATAATAATTCACGAGGCCGCGCGCAATATCATAGTCTCTACTCGCAACCCTCGCGAAGATTACGAGGTCAACATCGGCGGCACTCTGAATGTTTTGCTCGCCGCGCGCGAGCTTGGCATCCGCCGCGTAGTCTATTCCTCATCGGCCTCGGTTTACGGCAATCCCCGATACCTGCCAATCAATGAAGACGACGCCACGAATATGCTCAGCCCTTACGCGGTCTCGAAATTTGCGGGCGAAAATTATTGTAAGGCTTTTTATGAAAGCTACGGTCTTTCGACCGCCGTCGTCAGGTACTCCAACGTCTTTGGCGTGCGGCAGCGACCCGATAATCCTTATTGCGGAGTTGTGTCGAAATTCTTTGAATCCGCGATGGCGGGCACCGCTCCCCGCATACACGGAGACGGCGAGCAGACCCGCGATTTCACATACATCGACGATGTGGTAGAAGCTACCCTGCTTGCGGCCTTTGCGGCCAAGGCCGACGGCCAGGTTTATAATGTGGGAACCGGGCGCGAAACGACTATAAATCAACTGGCGCGAATGATAATCGAAATCGCCGGAGCCGGGGTGCAACCCGTTTATGTTGACCGCCGTGATATTGATAACATCCGGCGTCGCGTTGTGAACATCGAAAAAATAAGACGCGAACTGCGATGGGTTCCCAGCATAACCGTAGAGCAGGGTTTGAGGCGAACATACGAATGGCTAAACGAGCACATGAACCAGACATCCGCGTGAACGCGGTCAAAGCGCACGTATTAGAGCATCCCCGCGTGCTGTGCGTAGCGCCTGCCTGGAACGAAGGCGAGCGCATAAAACGAGTCGTGGCCGCAGTGCCCGCCGAGGCTGTTGAAACGACCGTCGTCGTCGATGACGGCTCGACCGACGACACCGCTGATCTGGCCGAATCGGCCGGGGCCGTTGTCATCCGCAGTCACGGCAATCGAGGAGTGGGCGCGGCGATACGCAGCGGAATCGATTACGCGATAGAGCACGGCTATGAAATCGTGGTAGTGGTATCGGGAGGCGGCAAGACCCCGCCCGAACAGATACCGCGACTCGTGGACCCGGTAATCAGAGGCGAAGCCGATCTGGCTCAGGGTTCGCGTTACAAAGAGGGCGGCGAGTTCCTGCGCATGCCTTTTCGCCGACGACTGGGAACCCGGGCTTACACCACGCTTTTTTCGCTTCTGGCAGGTCGAAAAGTCACCGACGCATCAAGCGGATTTCGCGCCATGAGAGTCTCGCTGTTTAAAGACCGGCGAATAGATTTATGGCAGGACTGGTTGGATCGTTATGAATTGGAGCCGTATCTGTTGTTCAAGACATTAAAGCTTGGATATAAGGTCATCGAAGTGCCTGTGACGATACAGTATCCGCCGAAGGCCGACGGGATGGCTTATACAAAGATGCGGGCGCTTGTTGACTGGTGGAAAATTTTCCGCCCCGCGCTGTTTCTGGCCCTCCGCTTGAAGCGCTGATGCCGGGGAAGCCGGTTACCAATCACGCGAATTGTCAGGAATCGGGATATGTCTATTGCGGGCGAACCCTGTATGGGCTTCGCCCTTTTTTCCGCCGCCTCGCTTGCCCCTGCGCCCGGGTGAGCCTATTCTTTTAGAGAAGCGTCTGCTCAACAGGCGATTGATTCTATCAGCCCGGACAGCCCGGAAGGCGGCAACCATGGCGATGACTATAACCCTGATGCTATTTGCGCTCCTTATAGGGTTCGCGCAGCAGAATTGCGATGTGAAGACGATCTCTCTGAACAAGGAGTTCGAACTGAAAATAGGCCAGAATGCCTTGATTAAGGGCGAGGGGCTTGTGATCGGATTCAATTCTGTAGATGAAGATTCGCGTTGTCCCGAAGGCGTCGATTGCATCTGGGCCGGCAACGCAAAGATAACTGTCAAAGCCACGAAAAGCGATAGCGAGACGGTTTCTGCTCAACTAAACACGACTACGGAACCAAAAGAGGTTGACTACAAGCAATACAGGATTACACTGGTCAAGCTGGACCCTCGACCAAAAGCCGAAACCATTACAAGTAAAGGTTATTACATTGCTACACTCTTGATTGCAAAGCAGTAGCATTCTTTTACTATGCCTGATAGGGTCAGGCCCCGGGGCTAAATAATTCTCAGATTGACCTGCCGAGATCGCAGGAAATTACTGATCGCCCGATGAAGAACCTTTGCGTACTTTGCGGCTTTGCGTCTTCGCGCGAATCTGTTTGAGGCAATTTCGTTTGTCACCGTTCCGCTCCATTTTCGCAATGATATGATAGGCAGACGGCGCAGCCCCGGCCACGTCCGCGCGATTTACCCCGCGTTCGATCTCGGAGCGAGCCGTATCGCTCGGTGGCAGGGTTCGTATAGAGCCGAGCCGCAAGGATCACACGGTCGTGATTGTTAAAGTACCGTTCTAACCAGATCGAATGGAAGTGGGCGCAGCGTCGTGTACTTCCGCTGAATTTGAGAAACGAGCCGCCCGTATGCTATCTTTCTAGCTTAGCAAAGAGACTGCTGAACAGTTTACCCCGCTTGAATTAGAACAGATGTGAGGGTTTCCACTTGAGCGAAGTTGGCAGAGCACGCGAGGCTCTACTCGAACACTTCGGATTTACAGATTTTCGCGAAGGGCAAGCCGAGGTCATCGAGGCCGTTCTCGGTGGTCAGGATGCGGTAGTCGTCATGCCTACGGGCGGCGGCAAATCGCTCTGTTTCCAGTTGCCCGCGATGATGATTGAGGGCGTGACGCTTGTGGTCTCTCCGCTCATCGCGCTCATGAAGGATCAGGTCGATCAACTCGCATCGCGAAGAATTCCCACCACTTTTATAAACAGTTCTCTCACCTACGCGGAGGCAAACCGGCGGCTGAGCGAGATACGCCGGGGGCTGTATAAACTGATCTATATCGCGCCCGAACGTTTCCGAAGCGAGGCCTTCACCCAGACGATTTCGGAGGTCAAGGTAAAGCTTTTCGCCGTTGACGAAGCCCATTGCATATCGCACTGGGGACACGATTTCAGACCCGATTACCTCAAGCTCAAAGAGGCCGTAGAGCAACTGGGCCGCCCGCAGGTGATCGCGCTCACCGCAACCGCGACCCAGCAGGTCCGCGCCGACATCAGCGAGCAACTCGGCCTGACCGACCCGCGCGTCTTCGTAGCCGGTTTCGACCGTCCCAATCTGGCGCTCAGAGTCGTCCACACCTCGACCGAAAAAGAGAAACTCGCTACGCTCAAAAACATCATCACCGCCTCTTCGGGCTCGGGCATCATCTATGCCGCCACGCGCAAGAGCGTCGAGCAAATATCGGCGAAGCTCAAGATGATGGACCTCAGCATAGAGGCATACCACGCCGGCATGGAAGAGGCCGAGCGCACTGCCGCGCAGGATCGATTCATGACCGGGCAGTCGCAGGCCATAGTGGCGACGAATGCCTTCGGGATGGGGATTGATAAATCGGACATACGTTTCGTGGTCCATTTCCACCTGCCCGGTTCGATAGAGGCTTACTATCAGGAGGTAGGCCGCGCAGGACGCGACGGGCTGCCAGCCGATTGCGCGCTGCTCTTCAATTATGCCGACACGCGAACCCAGCAGTTTTTCATAGAAGGCAGCCACCCGCCGCCCGAACTGATAGGCCGCATCTATCAGGAAATCGCCTCGCTCGGCACTCAAAGCATCGAGTTGTCAGCGCGCGAGATAGCCCAGCGAGTCGGCATCAAAAACGACATGTCGATATATTCGGCGCTCGTGGTTTTAGAGAAGTCGGGTCACATAGAGCGCGGGCGCTCGTCTGACGCCACGCTTCTCGCCTGGATGGCCGTGCCCGTCGATAAGGCGCTCGAAGCCGTGCCCGATGATACGAACGAAGGCGGCGTCATTCGCGACCTGATCTTTAATCGCAACATCAACGAACGCGAAGCGACCGAGCTTGATCTCAATACCATCTCGGCTGTGCTGGGGCTGAGCGAGGCCCAGACGCGAGGCGCGCTCTCGCGTCTTTCGGCGCGAGGGCTTATCACTTACCGCAACGTCTATCAGGGACGCGGAATACGGCTGCTCGATGAGCAACCGGCCCGCGCGCTCAGGATAGATAAGAAGGAACTGGCCGCGCGCGCCGCCGCCGAACAGTGGAAGCTACGCAGGATGATTGATTTCTGTTACCATAAGGGCTGCCTGCGCCGTTTCATCCTGAATTACTTCGGAGACCGTAAGCATCTTGGAAACTGCGGCACCTGCTCCGGCTGCGCGCCCGATGCCGGTTCCTATCTGGATGCATCAGAGACGAGCACGGGGACCAGACTGCCCGCGGGCACTCTGACCCTTGGCCGGTCGTCAGAGTCGCGGAAGATAGGTGATGCGACCGCGCTCGATAATTTCATAATTGATCACGCGCCCACGGGAGCAGAGCTACGGGCCGATCTCCGCAGGCGGGCCGAGCGTTCAGCCAAAGCCGAGGGAGTTAAACCGGGATCAGCAAAAACAGGATCAGCAAAAACGGCTCTGGGCTCGGACGACAGGCAGGAAGGAGCGCGGCATCTGAACGAAGCCGAGCTTGTCGTAGTCAAGAAGATACTCAGTTGCGTCGCCCGGTTGAAGAATCGGTTTGGGAAAGGGACGGTCGCGGCGGTGCTGCGCGGCTCTACATCGAAACAGGTGCTTCAAAACGATTTGAACAAGCTGTCTACTTACGGTCTGCTCAAAAACATGACACAGGACGAGATCACCTCGTTTATCAAGGCGCTGATCGGCGCAGACTGCATCAAGGTTGAGCACGGCGCTTATCCTACAGTGGACCTCACGGATTTCGGTCGCGAGGTTATGATGAGCCGCCAGGAGGTTATGCTCGAGCTGCCCCATTGATAAACAGTGGTCGGTGGTCAGTGGTCGGTGATTACTGGTAATTGGGAATCTCAATACCAGGTATCGCCGGATGACTGACCCCCGACCCCCGACCACCAATTAACACACGGAGATAATATGGAATCTGAACAACGCGCTTCGGGCGTTCTCGAAATCAATGAAAAAGGATTTGGATTTTTAAGACAATCGGAAAACAACTACCTTCCCGGCCAGAATGATATATTCGTTTCACGCAATCTGATTCAGAAATTTTCCCTGCGCGAGGGCGTGCAGGTAATTGGCGAGGCCAGCCCTTCGCAAAACGGGCGTGGCGCGAAGCAATCGGATCAGATGACCGCCGTAGAAGAGATCAACGGAGTAAGCCCCGATGAGTACGCAAGGATTGCTGATTTCAGTCAGCTCGTAAGCATTGACCCTACCGAGAGGCTTGAGCTTTCGGCAGGCAACGATAATATGTCGATGCGCGTGCTTGATCTGATAGCGCCGATAGGCAAAGGGCAGCGCGGCCTGATCGTAGCGCCGCCAAAGACAGGAAAGACCACGATCATAGAAGAGATCGCCGAAGCGGTCGCAAACAATCATCCCGACATCCATCTGGCCGTGCTGCTGATAGATGAGCGCCCGGAAGAGGTCACTCATCTGAAACGCAGAGTGCGCGGCGAGGTCACAGCTTCATCGGCCGATCAGGGTTCCGATCTGCATTTACAGATTGCGCGACTCGTGCTCGAACGAGTAAAACGCATGGTCGAATGCGGGCGCGATGTCGTGCTCCTGCTCGATTCGATCACACGGCTTGCGCGGGCATCAAACAGAGAGACGAGCCGCCGGGGCCGCACCATGAGCGGCGGCGTCGATTCGCGCGCGCTCGAATTTCCGCGAAAGTTTTTTGGCGCGGCCCGCAATGCCGAAGGCGGCGGCTCGCTCACCATCATGGGCACCGCGCTTATAGACACGGGCAGCCAGATGGATGAAGTGATCTTTCAGGAGTTCAAAGGCACGGGAAATCTGGAAATCGTGTTAGACCGTCGCCTGGCCGAACGCCGCATCTTTCCTGCCATTGATATTTCAAAATCGGGCACTCGAAAAGAAGAAAAATTATTTAACTCGGACGATTTGCCGGGCATTTACCTGCTGCGCCGCGCGCTTGCGGGCAAGAATTCCGTAGACGCTATGGAGACACTGCTCAAGGGGCTGGCTGAAACGCGCAACAACCAGGAGTTTTTGAGCCGACTGAAGCTTTAAGCTGAAGCCTAAAGCGAGAGAAACGTTCCCGCAGGAAATGGTCATACGGGAACGACCCCCTCGCGCACATCTCACGGCTACCCCTTCTGCTCTGTCTGGTTTTCCGTTTACCTGAGTTGAAGAACAACGCCCGGCTTGTTGATATTAACGTCAATCTTTGTGTCCTTGGAGCCGAACATGCGTCCAAAGGTACCCGTAAAATAAAGCACCGCGACCAGGACCAGAATAAACAACATCACTGCAAGCGCCGTAAGCGCGCCTCCCGACCCGCCATCGCTGTGCACTACATGCTCTTCTATAATTCTATCTGCCATGTCTGTTCCTCCAACAAAATATTTACAATACCTGCGCTACTAGAGAGCAACCCGGGTGCCAGGCGGATTTTGGCTCTAATTGCCGAGATTTTGGCCCGATACGGCGAATCGCATACACAAAAAGCGGTTGGATTGTACGGCCTTGTTACACCGGCCGAGTGATGCCGGGGAAATCGATTTTTTTTGTAGGGATCAACAGGGTTCACAAGTTTCTTGAATATAGCCTGGAAAAATCCAGTTAATCCTGTTAGTCCTGTCAAAGTTTTTTTCACGCATCACGCTCGCTGCTTTTTTTTGTCTCGACCGCTGTAGTAGGATAATCAGTTGAATTCGAATACCAGGAGCGAACATGGATCAAACCTACATCAAGGACGTATCGGAGCACGTCGGGCAGGAAGTCACAATAAAGGGCTGGCTCTACAACAAACGGTCGAGCGGCAAGCTGATCTTTCCACAGATACGCGACGGCTCGGGGATAATTCAGGGAGTCGTCTTCAAGAAAAATGTTTCCGAGCAGGTCTGGGACGATTTTGAAAAACTGACTCAGGAGTCTTCCCTCATCGTACGAGGCAGTGTCCGCGCAGACGAGAGAGCGCCGGGCGGTTACGAACTCGACGTAACAGGAGTTGAGGTCATACAGACGGCAGATGCCTATCCCATCACTCTGAAAGACCACGGCGTAGAGTTTTTGATGGATCACCGCCACCTGTGGTTGCGAAGCCGCCGCCAGCACGCCATTCTTTCGGTGCGGGCCGAAGTCATCCGCGCCGTCCGTGATTATTTCGACTCGCACGGGTTTCTGCTGATGGACACGCCGATATTTACGCCCGCTGCCTGCGAAGGCACAACCACGCTTTTCGGCGTTCCCTATTTCGAAGATAGCATGGC
This sequence comes from Blastocatellia bacterium, assembly GCA_963765495.1. Classification (GTDB taxonomy): domain Bacteria; phylum Acidobacteriota; class Blastocatellia; order UBA7656; family UBA7656; genus CAVXWP01. Next base: position 94,627 of record CAVXWP010000007.1, on the reverse strand, counting down.
TTATCTCACGCAGTCGGGTCAGCTTTATAACGAAGCGACCGCCGCCGCCTTTGGCAAAGTCTACTGTTTCGGCCCGACCTTTCGCGCCGAAAAGTCGAAGACCCGTCGCCACCTGACCGAGTTCTGGATGGTCGAGCCCGAGGTGGCTTACGCCGACCTGAACGACATAATGGAACTGGCCGAAGATTTTCTCACCTTTATCGCTCATCGCGTGCTTGAGAACCGGCGCAAGGAACTTGATGAACTTGAGCGGGACATATCCAAGCTGGAAAAGATTCAAAAACCGTTCCCCCGTCTTCAATACGATGACGCTGTAAAACTGCTTCACGAAGGATTCGAGAAAGGCGAGTTGGAGACCCGATTTGAATGGGGCGGAGATTTCGGCGCGCCGGATGAGACTTATATATCTAGCCAGTACGACCGGCCCGTGATAGTGCATCGCTACCCGGCGGCGGTCAAGGCGTTTTATATGAAGCCCGACCCTGAGAGGGCGGAACTCGCCATGTGCGTAGACGTGCTTGCGCCCGAAGGCTACGGCGAAGTCATAGGCGGAGGCCAGCGCGCCGAAGACCTCGATTATCTGCTCAAACAGATACACGAGCACAACCTGCCCGAAGAGGCATTCGACTGGTATCTGGATTTGCGCAAGTACGGCACGTTCCCTCACGGAGGATTCGGGATGGGAATCGAGCGATGCACTGGCTGGCTTTGCGGGATCGAGCACATTCGCGAGGCGATTCCCTTTCCGCGAATGCTCTACCGTTTGAAACCTTAAGGAGAGACGAAATTCATATGGCTGAAACACAGGCAAAGGAAACGCAGTTGCGCGAAGAGTTCAACCGCTGGGCCGAAACCGGGCGCGGCGAGGGCATGGAAGACGGTCATCGCAATGTGACCGAACAGATAATCGAGATGATGGACCTCGGCCCCGCCGACCGCGTGCTCGATCTCGGCTGCGGCGTAGGCTGGGCGACCCGCTTGATGGCCGCTCGCCTCCCCGAGGGCGAAGCCACGGGCGTGGATGTTGCCGACGAGATGATTGCTCGCGCTCGCGCTCATTCCGAGGGAATCAGAAACATCTCTTTTCATAATGCCTCGGCCACTCGACTGCCTTTCGATGAAGAGTATTTCGACAAGGCGTTGTCCGTAGAGTCGCTTTACTATTACCCCGACATACCCGCCGCGCTCCGGGAAGTCTACCGCGTGATGCGAACAGGCGGGCGAGTATTTTTCATGCTGAATCTCTTTCGCGAAAACGAAGGCAGCATTCACTGGGCGGAAAAGCTCGCCGTGCCGGTTCACGTCCTGGGCGAAGCCGACTATCGCGACCTGTTTGAAAAGGCCGGGTTTCAGCGTGTAGCTGTCAGTCGCGTCTATGACACGCGCCCGCACGAAGAACTGATGATACCGACATCGTTTGATACGCTCGAACACATAAAGAAAGCGCTTGAAGCCGGATCGCTTTTGATTACAGGTGAAAGGTAATTCCCACCCGTTCAAATGCGAGGAGAGCAATTGATCGAAGAAGAGAGGATGATCACCGTATTCGGCGGCTCGCGCTGCGCAGCCGATGCCGCGGAATACAGGGAGGCACTAAAACTGGGCCGATTGCTTGTGGAAGCCGGGTTCGGCGTATGCTCGGGCGGCTACGGCGGGGTGATGGAAGCGATCAGCCGTGGCGCGCACGAAGCGGGCGGCCACGTCGTGGGCGTGACTATGGATCAGTTCAAATCCGCGCCAAACGCTTTTCTGAAAAAGATCGTTCCTAGCAGAGATTTTTACGAGCGGCTTCAATCGCTCATCGGCCAGTCGGCGGGGTATGTGGCCTTGCGAGGCGGGATGGGTACGGTGACGGAAATCTCTCTGGTGTGGAACAAGCTCGTTACAGGTGTGTTGCCGCAAAGACCGTTAATCCTGCTTGGCAACGCCTGGCCCCGCGCGATTTCGTGCCTGCGCGAGCATCTGGTAATTTCAGATACGGATATGAGCTATCTGTCATTCGCAGAAACCGCCGAAGAGGCTATAGTGTTACTCGGCAGGCAGGTGATTTGAACTTTTAGAAATACAATTTGAGAAGGAGATTATGGCAAAAACCAACCAGACGAAAAAAGAGATAACCAAAGGAAGGGCGGTCGCAAAGGCGGCCAAAGCCACACAGCCCAGGCCAACCGCCAAACCAAAAACCGAATCATCTCCCGCGATCAAGACCGCGCCCGCAACACCTCGGTCACAGTCAAAAACACAGGCTCCGGCCTCGGCCGACATCCGACAGAATTACAAGAAATCTTTGCTGGGCAAATACCTCGACAAACATCGCGGCCAACCCGCCATCAAACCCAAGAAGAAATGAGTGAGACGTGAATCGTGAGAGTAAAAGTGAATCGTGATGCGTGATTTAGCAGGTTTGCGAGATGTCTTTGACAGGCGGCCTGTTCAAAGGTCACGCATCACGATTCACGCATCACGATTCACTTTTCTTGCATTTCCATTGCAAACAGGCATCACCTATAGACTCGAGCAACGCCCGTTGGTAACATGATAATCGTAGCTTACGAGTGAAGACTAAAGAGCAAGCAACGGGGTTTTGGGAAAGCATCGTGGCTTCATAAAAGAGCTTACCGCTTGAGTCCCAGGGCATAGAACATAAAAGATTAACGATATAAAGAACGAACCTGTTTGGGGATCGAACAAGAGGGGTGTCAATGGGGAAACTAATACGTGCCTTTACGAGTCTCATACTCACTTCATCCGGCCTTTTCAAAGGTATTTCAAAGAAAAAAGTATTAACGAGCCTTGCTCTAAGCTTGAGCTTTCTGACCTTTTCATCCTTTCACGGTTATAGCCTGCTGCCGCTCTCAATACCGACAGCGATTGAGGATCAATTGAGCCTAGAGCAGCCCGCAATAGACGCGCCACGCGGCCTCTCTCGTCAGCGAAAGGACTTCGACAAGGCGCTCGATATCCTCGCGAGCGCCGCAACCGAAAACACCGGCATAGCCGATTATTTTCTCCGCGTGGAAAAGCGCGTAAAAGGCGAGCAGGCTCCTATGGATGACGGATCCGGCGTGCGCGCGGTCAAGGCAGTAAAGAAATCCGGCGGCGTATTGAAAGTCAACCATCTTTCCTCGTCTGAAACAATCGCGCCCGTTCAGGCAGAATATATTCAGGCAGAAAACGTTCAGGCAGAGGAGTCAAAACCCGCTATGCCTGCGCTGAAAGGATTCGCGGGTGATCCGATGATGGCGGCCACAGAAAACCCGCCCGTCGCAAGCCCTGACGCCAGGGGGACGGCTCAGAATTCTGCGGCGGATTCGGTTGAGACCAGAATTGCACCCCTGCCCCGCCTGACCGTCGGAGATATTGCTTTTGAAGATAATGCTGCGATCCAGCACTGGGTGAATTATTACACCGCGACAAAGACCGGACGCCAGACCATGCAGATAGGCATAGACCGCAGCGGCGAATACCTTGATATGGCGCGCTCCGAGTTTCGCGCCCTCGGATTGCCCGAAGACCTTATCTGGCTCGCGCACGTTGAAAGCGTATGGCACTACAAGGCCGTCTCTCCTGCGGCGGCGGGCGGCATCTGGCAATTCATCCCGAGAACCGCGACCGATTACGGTCTGACCGTGAGCCAGGGAAACGACGAGCGACTCGACCCGGAAAAACAGACTCGTGTGGCGGCTTATTACCTGCACGATCTATACACGATCTTCGGAGACTGGGCGCTCGCGATGGCCGCTTATAATTGCGGAGAGCCGCGAGTTATGGAGGCTATAGTCAAGAACGGACGGGCGAATTTTTGGGAGTTGAGCGAAAAACAGCTTTTGCCGAAAGAGACCTGCAATTACGTTCCAAAAATTCTGGCCGCAATTGAGGTCGCAGGCAACGCCGACCGCTATGGTTTCGTGCCCACCTCTGATGTAGAGATGGAAGCCGCCGGTCGATAAAGACATATATTTCCAAATTGACCTTCCTCCTTGTGAAGTTATGAGGCTGCCCCGGTTGCAGCCTCTCTTTTTTTGGCCGGGTTTTATAGCCGGGCCGCGAGTCTTGCGGTAGGTGAGGCGGGATGGGAGAATAAACAGGAGGCTATTTTATGAAGAAGAAAATCAAGATCATCGGCGTACCTATGGACCTTGGGGCCGGGCGGCGCGGCGTAGACATGGGTCCGTCAGCCATAAGAATCGCGGGCGTAAATCAGGCCATCGCCAGATTGGGATTCGATGTCGTAGACGCGGGCAATGTTAATGTCCATCCTCCGGAGGCCGTCACACAGTTGAGCACCAACGCGCGATATCTGCCGCAGATCGCCGAAGCAAGCGAAGAACTCGCTTCGATGGTTGAGGCCACGCTCGAAGACGACGCGATCCCGGTCATCCTCGGCGGCGATCATTCCATCGCCATAGGCAGCGCGGCCGGAGTCGCCTCCTTCTACCGCAAACGCAATCAAAAGATAGGCATCATCTGGCTTGATGCCCACACCGACGCAAACACACCCGAAACTTCGCCTTCGGGCAACATCCACGGAATGCCGCTCGCGGCGCTGCTCGGGTACGGGGCCAGAGAGTTGACGGATGTAGCCGGGTTCCGACCAAAGGTACTGCCTGAGCATACGGTCATAATAGGCGCTCGCAGCGTGGACCCCGGCGAGCGCGATCTTATAGCCTCGCTGGGCATTCGCGTCTTCACGATGACCGAACTCGACGAACGAGGGCTTGCCGATATAATCGAAGAAGCCATAAGCATCGCCTCGCGCAACACAGCCGGGTTTCATGTCACTATGGACATGGATTTTATAGACCCGTCTTACGCGCCCGGGGTGGGCACGCCCGAACCGGGTGGGGCCACGTATCGCGAAAGCCATCTGGCTATGGAAAAACTCGCCGCCTCAAGCCGCGTGCTCTCGGTCGAGATAACCGAAGTCAACCCGCTTTACGACAAAGCCAACCAGACGGCGCGGCTTGCGGTCGAATTGATCCTGTCGGCGCTGGGCAAAAAAATCCTGTGATGCCGGCAGATATAACTGATCGTTTGAGCTTCAAAGACGTGTCTGACAAATTCTCGCAGGCAGCCACAAAGAATTCGTGAGAATTCGTGGCTGAACTCTGCTGCAATTTGCTTGCGTGGCAACAAGTCACAACGAGTTGTTCGTCAATTGCTGCATACTTCCCCAGACCATATAGAACTGGTGTGATTTTACCTGAGTTTAGCATGAGTTTAGCAGTGGTCCGGGGATTGCTATATCTAAAAGCGTCCCAGTTAGCTATGTCGAGTTAGAGAAGAAGAGGAGGTCTTGGACCGAATCAATTTTTTGAAGAGTTCATCTATCTATGCCATCCAGCGAGTCTGGTTTGACGATTCTCGTTATCGGTTTCTCCTTATCGTTTATGCCGCGCTGATATTTAGCGCGGCTTTTTTTTACATCTGTTGACCATTGATTGCCGTTATCATCTCGCGCACGGCGCGCTCCATTCCTACCAGAACGGCCCGCGCAACGATGTTGTGACCTATGTTGAGTTCTTCGACCTGCTCAATGCAGGCGATTGCGCGCACGTTCCTGTAAGTGAGACCGTGCCCGGCAGCCACCTGCAACCCCAGGTCTCCTGCGAGGCGAGCCGATTCGGCGATGCGTGCGAGTTCTTCATTCACCTGGCGGGCTTCGGCCAGTCGGGTCGGGTCGGTCATCTCTGCATAGCGAGCCGTGCAAATTTCTATCTGCCGCGCGCCCACACGATGGGCGGCCTCTATCTGATCGGCGGCAGGATCGAGAAAAATGCTGACCGGAATGCCTGCCTGCGACAATCCCCGGACGGCGCGATTTATCTCTTCTTCGGCGACCGCTACATTCAACCCGCCTTCGGTCGTGATTTCGTCAGCGCGTTCAGGCACGAGCGTAGCCGTACTGGGCCTGATCTGGCGCGCGATCTCAAGCATCTCTGCGGTCACAGCCATCTCCAGGTTGAGATGTGTCTTGACTACGTTTCGCAGCAGCCGCGCATCATCATCCTGAATGTGGCGACGGTCTCCGCGAAGATGAATAGTGATGCCGCTTGCGCCCGCAAGATCGGCCAGCACAGCCGCCGCCACGACATCCGGCTCAAAGGTTTTTCGCGCCTGTCTTATGGTGGCGATGTGATCGATGTTGACATTCAACCTGATCATTTTGAGTTCTTCAAAATCATTGCCGTTCAAGGGTCCGGCACTCCTCCGATGCGATGTCGCTTGCCGGATTGTCGTAACGTCCACTGATGTCATTGGCTCTTATGCGAATCAGATCGGCGAACATGTTTAGCGAGTCGCGGAGATAATTGAGTTTATTTTGCAACTCGCCCCCCTCAACGTGGTTCCATTTGACGGGAATCTCAAGCAGGCGATTGCCGAGCTTTTGCGCTATATAAAGCACCTCCGGGTCAAAACCGAATCGCTCGATACTCTGGCGGGAGAAGACCGCGAGCGCCGCCTCGCGCCGAAACGCTTTGAACCCGCACTGAGTATCCTTGAAGGGCAGACCCGTGATCGTCTTCATAAAGAAGTTAAAGACGCGCCCGCCAAAGTCTCTCATGAATGGTTGTTTGACGCCTATCAAAGAGCGGTCGAGCGCCCGCGATCCGAAGGTCACGTCGGCGCGGTTTTCGATTATCGGGTCAAGGAGACGGGGCGCTTCCGTAATAGGCGATGACAGGTCGGCGTCAGTAAACAGGATGACCTCTCCGCGCGCTTCGCTCACACCGCGCCTCACGCTATAGCCTTTGCCGCGATTTGGCCGGTTTGTAAGCACGCGCAGATCGTATCCGGCTTTCGCGTAATCATCCGCTCGTTCGGCGATTACCTGCGGGGTGGAATCACGCGATCCGTCGTCAACGACAATCACTTCTGCCCTGAAAGGCCGGTTGGTAAGAAAGCGCAATATCTCGTCCAGAGACCGTCCGATACGATTCTCTTCGTTGTAAGCGGGGATGATTATAGATATGAGTTGTGACATACACGAGCCCGATGCAGCCAGCGCCGCAAAGCCAGACTATAGCATATAGCTCGCTTGTGATCCAAAGCTATTGCCTACCATCAATTTTGTGTTATTATGAGGGCGTTGGGCGCGCAGGAGATTTGGAGTCGCGCAGGAATATCAGGTCGTTTCAACCGGAAAATAATCTGAAAGTCAGTTTTGAACAGAGAAGCACTTCAACGTCTGTCGTCCAATAACCTGCAAAATCGAAGAAACTCAGGCCGGGCGCACCGGTCTCTTTCTTAAGAAGAATGTCCGGAATTTCGAGGGCATCATTATGAGGCAGAAATTCGCTCACGCCTTCCTGGCCATGCTTTTGGCTATAACTCTCTCCCCTGTAAGCAACGCGTTTTCTCAAGAGAATAACAAGACTACGACTCCTGATGGTGGATCGGCCAAAGCGCGATCAGGACCGTCAACACCCGGCTCGACCGTCGCCGATGAGCAAAAGAGCGTAACAAGGTCGGAGAGGTTTAAGACTCCTGGTTCTGTTTCGGATCAAAATCCGATAGTCCTCGATACAGGCATCGTCAACGTGACCATATCCGTTACCGACCCTTACGGCAGGTTTGTGACCGGTCTCGGCAAAGACCACTTCGATGTCTTCGACGACAAGGTGAAGCAGCAGATAGCTCACTTCTCAGATGATGATGCGCCGGTTTCGCTCGGCATCATCTATGACGTATCGGGCTCGATGAAAGAGAGAATCGCGCGGTCGATTCGCGCTCTCAGCCGTTTTATCGAGACCTCGCATAATGACGATGACTTCTTCCTGATAGGCTTTAATGATCGAGCCAAACTCGTTCAGGACTTCACGACTTCGGGCGATCAGGTGGTCTCGCATCTGATGTTCGTTCAGCCGAAAGGGTCCACCGCGCTTTACGATGCCGCTTATCTGGCGGTTGAAAAGGTTCAGCAGGGACGGCATACCAAGAAAGCGTTGCTGATAATTTCAGACGGTCAGGACAACAACAGCCGCTACACTTACAAAGAGCTTCGGAACCGGATCAAGGAAGCCGATGTTCAGATTTACGCTATAGGAATAACCGACATCGCAGACTCGCTGGCCGGTTATGGTCGTTCGGTCCTCGAAGAGCTTACGCGCATGACGGGCGGGCGAGCCTTCTTCCCCGGCGGCTACAACGAACCTGAACTGGTCGAGATTTGCACCCGCATCGCGCTTGAGCTTCGCCATCAATATTCCATAGCCTTTTATCCTACGGACACGACGAGCGAAGCCAGATGGCACAAGTTACAGGTCAAGGTGAATCCCCCCAAAGGGCTTGGCCGATTGTCGCTGACCTACAGAGACGGCTACCAATCTTTCAAGAAGTAGAAACGACTCCGAGGAGCCGTTTCTACTTCCGCCTCAGCCGCCGACTTCGCCGTACGACTGCAAATCACATCCCCTCAATCGTTCTTTCGGCAACGGGCAAACTATCAATCGGCATCCCAGAATGGGAACCGGCGTCAATTGCCCGCCACGCCCGCTCGCAATGAGCGGGCAGGTTTTCAAATCCAGCATTGCGGGGTAAAATTTCAATATGAGATTCAGATTTAATAGAATGGTAGCCGTTCTGGCTCTGGTGGCGGCCTTTAGCCTTTCCGCCAGCAGCCTGTCGATAAATCCCATTACCGGCTCCGGGCTTGTGCGCGCCGACCAGGGTCAAAAAGACCAGCAAAAAGAGAAACCCTCGCTGCAAAAGCCGGGGCATGCTGTCCCGTCCGAACAAACGGAACAGACAGATGAACAGGGTGGCGTAATCAAGTTAGGCACAGATCTCGTTCTTCTCGATGTCACGGTGGTCGATACAAGCAACAGCCCCGTGATGGATCTGAAGAAAAATCAGTTTCAGGTCTACGAAGACAAAGTGCCGCAGGAGGTGACATTCTTCAGCCGCGAAGAGGTTCCCGTCTCCGTAGTCTTCGCCATCGATACGTCGGGGTCGATGCGCCCTAAACTCGACACGGTTATCAAGGCATCGACCAATCTGGTAAAAGACAGCAAGCCGGACGATGAGCTTGCCGTAATCGAATTCAAGGACCAGCCCGAACTTCTCGAAGAATTCACAAACGATATCAATGACGTTATAGACACTCTTCAGGGGCTTATAGCCTCGCGCCAGACGGCCATGCTCGATGCGCTCTATCTGGCCGCCGATTATGCCAGCAAAGAAGGCAAGAACCGCCGCAAGGCTGTGATGCTTGTGACGGACGGATTGGATAAGGACAGTTACTATAAGTTCGATGAAGTCGTAGACCACCTCCGCGAGACCGATGTACAGGTTTACCTTATCGGGTTCACAAATGATCTGTCGAAAGACGGCGGATGGATATTCAAGAAGAGCGATAAAGACAAGGCCGAAAGCCTGCTAAACAAGCTGGCGGACGAGACGGGCGGACGAGCCTTCTTCCCAAAAGAGCTTTCGGAAGTCCACACCATCGCGCAGCAGATTTCGACCGATCTCCGCACACAGTATTCTATAGGTTACTATCCTACGAACGCCAAACGCGACGGCACATTCCGCTCCGTGAAGGTGTCGGTCAATGCCGGCGACCGGAGGGTCGTGGCGCGCACCCGCAGCGGATACACGGCCGAGGGCGGCGCACAAAGCAACAACAAATAGGCGAATCAATAAGAAATCAATATAACCGCGCACATCTGAGATTTGAGATTTCACATTTCAAATCTCAGACGTGTGTGGAACCCGAAATCCCGATCCAGGTTAAACGCGTGCGAATATTTCTTTCTCTTCGCCCAGGTCGCGGGCGGCGGGCGTGATGATGGTCTTGCTGTTGACTAGTATCTTCTCTCGATTGCGAATAGCGCGTTTCACATCCTCTTCACAAACGAAATCATAGACGTGTCCATTCGTCTCGGCGGCAGCCGCAGGTTGCGGCGGCACTTGAGGCGCGGGCTTAAGGGGAGTTACGGGCGGCGGCGGCGTTACAGGCTCTGCCGGTCTGGCAGGTGCCGACACGACCGGCAGGGGTTTCGATTCAGGGGCCGTCTGCACGTGGCGTTCGGCCAGGAAACGATCGACCATAGCGGCTATGGCGGCACGGTCCACCGGCTCTTTGCCGGACCCGGCGCGAACGGACGGGCGTTCCGTAGCCTGATTGATCGGGCGAGTCTCGAATGCTATGCGCTTGATGTCTACAAGATGGCGCGGAGAGATGTTATCGGAGGTCACATTGCCGCCCCACGACCCGCACCCCAGGGTCATCGAAGGTTCGAGATCGGTTGTGAATCCTATCGCGCCGTGAGTGGAAGGGCTGTTGACGACTACGCGTGAAACAGGCATCCGCACTCCATACTCGCGCGCGGCATCGCGGCTGCCGGTGTGGATCGAAGCCGTGTGACCCATCCCGCCGTAGCGGAGAATCTGAGCGCATCGCTCGCAGCCTTCTTCCAGACTATCGACCACGTAATAGGCCAGAATCGGAGAGAGCTTCTCCATCGAGAGCGGGAAATCGCGTCCCACGCCGCTCAATTCGCAAAGCATAGCGCGGGTGCCTTCGGGGATAGAGAAACCCGCCATCTCGGCTATGGCGCGTGCGCTCTTGCCTACGATCTTCGGGTTGAGCGTATTGGTCGCGGTCGCCACCACCTTTGCGAGCGCCTCCTGTTTTTCCTTATCCAGAAAGTAAGCGCCTTCGGCGGCAAATCGTTCGCGGACATTTACGTCCACGGGCCGCTCGACCACGACGGCCTGTTCGGAAGAGCATATGGTTCCGTTGTCGAAACATTTGCCCGTCAGGATGTCGCGCACCGCTTTTGTGATATTTGCAGTGCGCTCGATCATAGCAGGCACATTGCCTGGCCCCACACCAAAGGCGGGCTTTCCAGAAGAGTAAGCGGCGCGCACAAGCCCGATTCCGCCCGTAGCCAGAATCAAAGCCGTGCGCCTGTGCTTCATCAACTCTTGAGTCCCTTCGATGGTGGCAATCGTCATGCAACCGATGGCTGTCGCCGGAAGCCCCGCGGCCTCGCCCGCCGCGCGCATCACTTGCGCCGTCTCGTTTATAGAGTTGGCAGCCGATGGATGAGGACTCAGGACTACGGAGTCGCGAGCCTTTATCGAAATCAGTATTTTGAAGATGGCGGTCGAGGTCGGATTGGTAGAAGGTATGATGGCCGCAACAACTCCGCGAGGCGAGGCGACTTCGATAATGCTTTCGGTCTGGCGGAGTACGCCCACCGTCCGCATAGGTTTTATAAAGTTGTAAATCTGTTCGGCTGAAAAACGATTCTTCGTGGCCTTGTCTGCCGCCGAACCGTAGCCGGTTTCGAGGTGGGCCATCTCGCCGAGGCGGTAGCTCTCTTCGAGGGCCGCGCGCGCCATCCGGCCGACTATCTCGTCAACCTTTTCCTGAGAGAATGTGGCGAGCGTTTTCTGCGCTTCGGCTGCGCGCTCGACCAGTTCGCGCGCCTGCTCGATGGATTGTTGATTCTTATCGCTGCTCATAACTGCTCTCCGCAGCAGTGTGCCGTGCAAATCGACATCGAAGGCCGGAGCGGGTATCTATACGGCTATTTCGACTTTTCCTTGTTTGAAGGCTGAGAGATGCGCTTGCCGTCTTCCTGCGAACCTGCGGTCAACTGGCCGCGACCTTCGCCCGCGCCTAATTGATAGCTGGAATCGATCAGGCCGCTCGATTCCAGCACTCGCTCAAGCTCTACGTGCGGGCGAGGAATGACGTGCACGCTTACGAGTTCGCCTACGCGACGGGCCGCCGCCGCTCCCGCGTCCGTAGCAGCCTTGACCGCGCCCACATCCCCGCGAACAAAGACCGTCACGTAACCTGCGCCTATGTATTCGCGGCCCACGAGCACGACGTTAGCCGCTTTGACCATAGCGTCTGCCGCTTCGACGGCTCCGACAAATCCCTTGGTCTCGATCATACCGAGCGCTTCCATAGTCATGAAAAACTTTCCTCCGTCTCGCTTTGATATAGAGCATCGAGCGCGAGCGCAGGCGAGAATACACGTGCTCGCGAAGAAGAGTGAAACTAACAAACCCTGAGCAGGTCGTCAAGGAGACCGGCCATTTGGAGAGCTATGCTTCGTTTGCTAATCTTAGAACGTGCCGCCGTAAGGCTCATGCCGGATCACAGTGAGCTTCTTGTGAGATCAGATTCTTTAATGATAAGGAGCCTCGATGGGGGTCAACTCTTCCCACAAAGCCGTCTATGCCGCGATTGCCGGAAACCTCGCCATCGCCCTGACGAAATTCGTAGCCTCACACTTCAGCGGAAGCTCGGCGATGCTTTCCGAAGGCATCCACTCGGTCGTAGACACAGGCAACGGCCTCTTGATTTTGTACGGTGTTTACAAGAGCCGCAAGCCTGCCGACCCGAGCCACCCGTTCGGCTACGGCAAGGAGCTTTATTTCTGGACGCTCATCGTAGCGATACTGATTTTTGCCCTGGGCGGGGGCATGTCATTTTACGAAGGCATAATGCATTTGATTCATCCGTCCCGGCTTGAGAATCCATTCTGGAATTACATCGTACTCGCCTTCGCCGCATTTTTTGAAGGATTCGCGCTTGTTGTCGCCTACAGGGAGTTTCGATCCACCCATTCAAAAGGGACCATCTGGCGGGCGATTCACGTGAGCAAAGACCCTACCAACTTCACGGTTCTTTTTGAAGACTCGGCGGCGCTGCTCGGCCTCGTCGTAGCCTTTTTCGGAATATTTCTGGGGCAGTTGCTCGGCAACCCTTATCTTGACGGCGTAGCTTCGGTAATAATCGGGCTGATACTCGGAGTCGTAGCGATACTGCTGGCATACGAAAGCAAAGGCTTGCTTGTAGGCGAAGGCGCGGACGAACGGACGGTAAAAAGCATCTGCGAAGTAGCGGAAGCCGACCCGGCAGTCGAGCGCGTCAAGCGGCCTCTGACCATGTATTTCGGGCCGCACGATCTGCTTGTAAATCTCGACATAAAGTTTCACAACGAGCTTTCGGCGGGCGAAGTGGAATCAGCCGTAGACCGCCTGGAACGGTCTATCCGGCAGAAGCACCCGGATGTGAGACACATCTTTATCGAGGCCGAATCCATAGCCGCCCCCCGGCGCGCACCTGCGGCATCGGAATAATCAGATAGGATTTACAGAATTATCGACGAATTTTCAGATTGGATCATATAAACCTGAATCCGCGAAAATCCGCCAAATCCGCACCCGTCTCGGTCTATTCCCATTTTCCTGATTACAAGTTGGTAATCTGCGTTTCCTTTGCCCTTGAACCACAGGCGCGCGAATCGAAAGCGGACGCCGTTGACAGTCTGAGCCTTAGACAGCTATAATTTTGGACTTTCGTCAATAGCAAATTTTTGGAGGGAGTTAACCGTGGCATACGCTATCATTCAGGCCGGTGGCAAACAGTTCCGAGTTGCCGAAGGCGAGATCGTTCGCATACCGTCCATCACTCAGGAAGTGGGAGCATCCGTCGAGTTCGACGTGCTCGCTTCGGGCGACGGCGACAACATTAGCATCGGAGCGCCTATCGTTGACGGCACGCGCGTTACGGCTACCGTCGTGGAACACGGTCGCGGGACTAAGGTAATCGTATTCAAGAAGAAACGGCGCAAGCAGTACAAGAAAAAGCACGGGCACAGGCAGAACTTTACCGCCGTTCTCATAGAGGCGATTGGCGCGACGGCTGAAAAGCCCGAAGCCCCGGAATCCGAAGTCGAAGCCGCACCTGTCGCACCGGCAGAGGAGATCGAGGCTCCGGTAGCAGAAGCCGCGACGGCGAATACCGCTACTGAAACAGCAGAGACAGAACCCGAAGCGGCAGAAGCAAGCACCGAGGCAGCAGAAGCGAGCGCCGAACTGGCAGAGGCTTCAACCGTCGAGGCTTCAACCGCCGAGGCTTCAACTGCCGAGGCTTCAACCGCCGAGGCTTCAACTGCCGAGGCTTCAACGGGTGAGGCCGCAGCGTCTTCTGAAACCGAATCGGCTTCCGAAGACGAGCAGTAACAGATTTTCTTGCGCGCCGCAAATTCTAAAGCTCGATTGTGAAGTCCTTATATATGGCTTTATAAAGGACGCCCGTCGGGCGATGAGCATCTTTTGAATCGCATATAGAGGAGTTATGGCACATAAAAAGGGAGTAGGCAGTTCGCGCAACGGGCGCGATTCGAACGCGCAGCGATTGGGCGTGAAGCGCTATGGCGGGCAGGCCGTAAACGGTGGAGAGATACTGGTCCGTCAGCGCGGAACCAAATTCAAGCCGGGCAACAATGTGGGGCGCGGCAAAGATGATACGCTGTTTGCGCTTGTGGGCGGAGTCGTCAAGTTCGAAGAAAAAGGCCGCAAGGGCAAATTCATCAGCGTCTACCCGCAGTAGTTGTCCGTCGTCAGTCGTCAGTCGTCCGTTGTTAGCTGCAATCGAGACAATTGATTAACAACGGACCAGGACTACGGACAACGGACAAATAAGAGATGCAGTTTCTAGATCGAGCCAGGATAGTTGTAAAGGGTGGAGACGGGGGCAATGGCGTCACAGCCTTTCGCCGCGAAAAGTTCGTACCGCGAGGCGGTCCTTCGGGTGGTGACGGCGGTCGCGGCGGCTCGGTTTACATGGAAGCCACACAGCAGTTGAACACTCTTTTGCAGTTTCGCTTCAACCCGGAATTTAGAGCGGGACGCGGCGCGCACGGCGAAGGCAGCAACCGCCACGGACGCAACGGCGAAGATGTTGTCATACTCGTCCCCGTAGGCACCGTGGTTACCGATAGCGAAACGGGCGAACTGTTTCACGACTTCTCAGAGCCGGGCGAGCGCGTGACCATAGCCGAGGGAGGACGCGGAGGACGCGGAAACGCTCAGTTTGCGACCTCTACGAATCGCGCCCCCCGTTACCACGAAGACGGACAACCCGGCGAAATCCATACGCTCAACCTTGAGCTAAAACTGATCGCCGACGTGGGGCTGGTCGGATATCCCAACGTAGGCAAGTCCACGCTCATCTCGCGCATTTCGGCCGCGCGGCCAAAGATCGGCGATTACCCCTTCACCACTCTCGAACCCAACCTCGGCGTAGTAGCTTACGGCGAAAGGGATTTCGTGGTGGCCGACATACCCGGTTTGATCGAGGGCGCGCACGCGGGCACGGGGCTCGGCCTTGAGTTTTTGCGCCACGTCGAGCGCACAAAGCTGCTGCTGCACGTCATTGATGTCTCTTCGGCAACCGGGCGCGACCCGGTCACGGATTTCCTGACCATCACTCAGGAGCTGGATTTATACAAGACTGATTTGCTTGAAAAACCTCAGATGGTTGCCGCGTCGAAAATGGACGCGGTTGACGACCCTTCGAGGGTTGAACGCCTTCGCGATTTCTGTGACGAACGAGGACTGGAGATGTTTGAGATATCGGCGGTGACCGGGCGGGGTATAGATAAGCTTGTGAATGCCCTCGGAGCGCGCCTGGAACATATTCAGAAGACAATTCAGGCGACGGCTCCTCCGCAAGAGGTGAGACAACTCTGATCGAACGACGCATAGGCGCTTACGGAGGGACTTTCGACCCCCTTCACAACGGACACGTCGAGATAGCCCGCGCGGTCGCCGAGAATTTCGGGCTGGACGAATTGCTGATCATTCCGGCTCACAGACCGCCGCATAAACGAAAAGTCTCGATCTCGGACGTATACAACCGATATGCTATGGCGGTGCTCGGAACGCTCGATCAAGCCCGCATACGGGTCTCTACCATCGAGATTGAAGCGCCTGACCGCCCATATACATTCGAGACTGTCGAGCGGTTGAGAGACGTTTACGGAGCGCAAACAGGGATATATTTTATTATGGGCGCGGACTCATTTGAAGAGATCAATACCTGGCGCGAGCCGGTGCGCTTGCTTGCAAGCGTCAATTTAATCGTAGCTGCCCGGCCCGGACGCAAGACACTTGCTTCGAATCTGCCCCCGGGTTCAGATTCGAAGATCGTTGATTTGCGCGGGCAGGTATCGGCTCAAGCGAGTTTGAAAACCGAGCGGGAGGATTGTTGGTATACTTATTTGACAGACTATGTGAGTCTGGATGTTTCGTCTACGGACATCAGGGAAAGGGTAAAGGAAGGCCGGGAAATTGATGGATTGGTTCCGCCGTGCGTGGCCCGATACATCCAAAAATACGAATTGTACAGGCGGTAAATAGATGGGTAGCACAGCAAACAAACATCAGCAACCCGACGCGATAGAGCCGGATGAACTGGTTATGATCGCCGCCCGGATTGCGAGCGAAAAGAAGGCGACCGATATAGTCCTGCTCGACTTACGCAAGATCGCGTCTTTCACCGAATATTTCCTGATCTGCACAGGGACGAGCACCCGTCAGGTGCAGGCCATCTCTAACGCGGTCGAAGAGGAGTTGCGAAAAACGGGCAAGCGCCCTCTGCACATAGAAGGCTATAGCAGTGCGGAGTGGATTCTGCTAGACTACGGAGATTTCATAGTGCACGTATTCAGCAGCACGGCACGGGCATTTTATGATCTTGAGAGATTATGGCGCGATGCGGGAAGAGTCGAGATAAGGGATGAGGGATGAGGGATGAGGGATGAAAAGGACTGTAGGGAATTATGCTGATGAAATAGTGAGCAGTCTTTTATCAGGCTGTTGCGCTAGATTCTTTTTCATCCCTCATCCCTCATCCCTCATCCCTCGAGAATGGTATGGAGATAATAGCTAACGCTCCAGAGATGCAGCGAGTCGCGGAGCTAATTGAGAGGGTCGCGGCTACGGATGCAAATGTGCTTGTCCTGGGCGAATCGGGCACGGGCAAGGATGTTTTCGCTCGCCTGATTCACGACCGCAGCCCCAGGTCTTCAAAGCCTTTTGTCAAAATAGATTGCGCGGGGCTGCCGGAAGACCTGCTGGAATCCGAGTTGTTCGGCTATGAAAAGGGAGCCTTCACAGGCGCAGGCGAATCCAAACCCGGGCGGTTCGAGGCGGCCGAAGGCGGCACGCTTGTCCTGGACGAGATAGCTAGCCTCTCGCCTGCGGCACAGGCGAAACTGCTGCGCGTAATCGAAGAGCGAAGCTTTGAACGGCTCGGCGGAAAGCAGTTGATAAGAATCAATGTTCGCATAATAGCGCTGGCCAATGTCGATATGAAAGAGGCCGTGCGAACTCACGCATTTCGAGATGATCTCTATTACCGGCTTGCGGTAGTCACTATTCAATTGCCCCGCCTGATTGACAGAGCCGAAGACATACGTATGCTGGCCGAGCAATTTGTCCGGCAGTTTGCATCCCGCAGCGGGCGAGCCGGCGTACACCTTTCGAACGAGGCTCTGGCCCTGCTGATGAATTATGATTTTCCGGGCAATATTCGCGAGCTAAGAAACATCATAGAACGTGCGGTGCTCGCAACAAGCCAGGATGTGATCGAGCCGGAGCAGTTGCCCGATTATCTGCGGTCGGCGGCGCGTTTGATGCAATCGCGCAAGCACAAACCTTCGCTTGCAGAGCTTGAGGCCGTCTATATTCGCGAAATACTCGAATACACGCGAGGGAATAAGACTCGCGCGGCCGAGATTCTGGGAATAAGCCGCAAGAACCTCTACGAGAAGATGCGGCGATACAAAATAGGCCCGATGAAGGTGCAGACCGCCGGGCTGAATTGAGCAGTGATGCGTGAAGAGTGATACGTGATCTTACAGGCAGGCCGCAGGTTCAAGACAACTTGCAGGTCTGGTAAATCACGAATCACGAATCACGAATCACGAATCACGAATCATCGCTATGAAGTTGCGGATCGTATGGGTAGGCAAGACGAAGACAAGCGCGATCAGGGATTTGATCGAAGATTATCTGGGTCGCCTGAAAAGATTTACTCGAACCGAAGTGGTCGAACTTCGCGACCGCAATGATGTTGGGAAGCAGACCGAGACGATCATTGAAAAGGAAGGTGAAGAGATTCTGTCACGCATAGAATCCGACCCCTTCGTCGTGGCGCTCGATGAGCGTGGATGTGAGATGAGTTCGGTCGAACTCGCTCGGTTCATCGAAAAGCACCAGATAGCCGGGACAAGACAGATGACCTTTGTCATAGGCGGTTATGCTGGGCTTTCCGATGCGGTGAGGAGGCGAGCCGATTTCACACTTGCGCTGTCACGAATGACTTTGACTCATGAATTCGCGCGAGCTTTGTTGGCTGAGCAGGTCTATCGCGCATACGCTATTTTGCATGACCTGCCTTATCAAAAGTGAGCCGGGCCGACGCTGTTCGGTTATGCCCGGAGTTATTGGCAATTATAAGGTCGAATACGGGACCAGGAGCCTTTAATGGATAAACGCAGACTCAAACAATACGAAGCCAGGCTTCGAGAATTGAGAAATATGATGCTCGGCATGGTCGAGCGCACCGAAGATTATGGACGCGAAGCCGATCTGGATGTCAGCCAGGACCCGGCCGATAAGGCGTCGAACTCCTATACGAAAGAGCTTCTTTTCTCGCAAAGCACAAACGAACGCAACACGCTCAAGCTGATCGAAGAAGCTCTGGACCGAATCGAGGAAGGGACTTTTGGCGAGTGCATCAACTGCGGAGAAGAGATATTACAGAAGCGGCTCGATGCCATACCCTGGACGCCTCATTGTATAAAATGTCAGGAGCTTCAGGAACAAGGATTACTGGTGGAAAAAGAGATTTAGACTTGCCATACCAAAATACAACACTCCCCTTTCGTAAAAGGCCGCCTGCGACCGGTCGGGCCGGACTTGTTTGCCGGTAATCAATCAACCGCGCGGAGGAACGATTGTGATCGGACGCGCGCTCGCAAACCTGAGAGACGGGCTGCTCTCGCTTGTTTATCCCCAACAATGCCGCATCTGCGGCAACTCCGTTGAATCCTGGGACGAGGGCGTAGCCTGCAAGGCGTGCTGGGAGGATTCGACAAGCACCCGGCTCTTTTTCGATCAAACCGTATGCGTAAAATGCGGGATGCCTGAGCGCCGCATAGCCAGCGCGGCTACCCCTTCCACCCGACTTTGCGGAGCCTGCGCCTTGCACCCTTACGCCTATGCGCGAGCCTGCGGCGCATACTCAGGCGCGCTCGAAGCAAGCATACTCTCCTTAAAAGAGCAGCCGCATATCTGTCGCCGATTGCGCCGGGTTTTGATTCGGGCCTTTTCTGAAAACATCGCGTTTCTTGAAAGCGATGTCGTAATCCCTGTGCCGCTGCACGCTTCGCGCAAACGCGAGCGCGGGTTCAATCAGGCCGCGCTCATTGCCAGAGCCGTTTCATCCGGCTTGCCGTTTGATGATCGCTCGTTTGTTCGCGTAAAACGCACCGAGCGTCACCGCGCAGGGATGGATTCGATAGATCGGGCAAGATCAGTCAGGCGGGCTTTTGCGGTCACACGTCCCGCACGCGTCGCAGGCCGCAAGGTGTTGCTGATAGATGATGTCTATACCACGGGCAGCACGATTGCTGAGGCAGCAAGCGCGCTGATGGATGCGGGCGCTGACAGCGTGAACGTCCTGACCATAGCGCGAGTCGAAATCAGTCCGCGCCGCTAGAGATTAAAGAGGTGTGTTTGAGTGAACTCTTTGCTCTGTAGTATCTGACTTTCAAATCTCAAATCTCAAATCCCTTTCGTATCGGTTTCGGGCGATTCGCCTGCCACAATCCCCTGCGCTACAAGGAGGGGGCGAGCCTCGCGTCTCAGGCTCGGCAATCGCTGACCGAACAGTAGCCCGCCGACAAGGCAAATTATTCCGCCAGCCGCCACGGTTTCAGGCGCGCCGATGCGGTCGGCGACCGCGCCCGCAAAGAGACTCCCGAACGGAGCCATACCCATCAGGCTCATGGAAAAAAAGCTCATCACTCGCCCGCGCATTCTATCCGACACCATGGTCTGCAAAAGCGTGTTTGATGCCGACATCTGCAACATCACTGAAAACCCAATTGGCACGAGCATCAAAGCCGACAATATAAGATTGCGCGAAAGCGAAAATAGAAAAACGAGCGAACCAAATACCATTACGCTGAGAGCAACCACGCGGCCAAGCCCTTCGACTTTGCGACGGGCCGCGAGTGTGAGCGCCCCGGAAAGCGCGCCCACGCCTGCTGCGCCCATCAATATTCCGAGCCCTCGCGCCCCGGCCCCGAGCACCTGAGCGGCAAAGATCGGCATCAACACGATGTAGGGCAATCCGCATATGCTGACAAGCGCAATAAGCAGGAGCAGGGCGCGAACGGGCCGCGTGCGGCGAACATAATCGAACCCTTCTTTGAGGTTTGAAAGGGCCGAACCACGGGGCCGCTCTACCTTGGAATTCCCCGTGCGGATAGAGAGTAATCCGATGATGACGACGATGTAGCTCACGCCGTTTAGCAGAAAGCAGAGCCCCTCGCCTATCGAAGCGACAAGTATTCCGGCAAGCGCCGGGCCGACAATCCTCGCGCCGTTTATCATTGAAGAGTTGAGCGCGATTGCATTCATCAAATCTTCTTTTGGAACAAGCTCCGGCACGAAAGATTGCCGCGTAGGCATATCGAAGGCATTGACCGTGCCCAGCATCAGCGCAAGCCCCAGCACCCAGTTCACCGTCACCATATGCGAGAGCGTGAGCGCCGCAAGCAATAATGCCTGAATCATTGCTATCGTCTGTGTGAGCACGACTATGCGATGGCGGCTGTGGCGGTCTGCGAGGACTCCGCCGAGCGGGGCAAGCAGAAAGACCGGGACCTGTCCCGCAAATCCCACAAGTCCCAAAAGCCACGCCGACTCCGTCAGACGATAGACCAGCCAGCTTTGCGCGACATTCTGCATCCAGGTGCCTGAATATGACACCAGCATCCCAAGGAAATATATGCGGTAATTGCGGTGGCGAAGCGCCCGGCTGATTTCCCGTAAGCGTTCGGCTCTGACTTTCCTCTCTGCCACGTATCTCCTTAACCCCTGCTTCGATGTCCGTGCGAAATACGGACCCGGCAAGTAAGTCAGAATTCTACTTTGCCCGAACCGTACACTCAAGTTCGGCACTCGACTTGACCCTCACAGAGTCGTAGTGGAAAATCCTTGGGAATGTCGAAAGAGATTTCAGAAGAATTTTTCTATCTGGCCCGGCAGATAGAAGAGCAGTTAAAGTTTTACCGCGAGATTGGAGTCACCGACATAGGCGGCTCGGCTCTTACCCTGAAACCGGCGGCTCGCGCCGATTCCATAGAACAGACGGCGATTGCCGCAACTAAATCGGTGAGCGAGAGCGATAGACAGATGGTCGAAACCAGTCCGCTGTTATCAAAGGACGCGCCACGAGACGAAAATATTATGCCCCGTAAAAAAGAAGCCGAAGAACAGGTCAGCCTCTTCGAGGATTTGATGGCTGGGCCTGAA
This sequence comes from Blastocatellia bacterium, assembly GCA_963765495.1. GTDB lineage: Bacteria > Acidobacteriota > Blastocatellia > UBA7656 > UBA7656 > CAVXWP01. Next base: position 73,264 of record CAVXWP010000007.1, on the reverse strand, counting down.
ACAACCGCTCGGGCAGGTGTGATCGAGGCCGAGGACATCTCGCTTGAGGCTATACGCGAAGATCTGGGCGAGTGCATCCGGTGCAAGCTTCACGAACATCGCAACAATATAGTCTTTGGAGAAGGAAACCCGAAAGCAAAGATTGTCTTTGTGGGCGAAGGGCCCGGAGCGGATGAAGATGCGACGGGGCGGCCCTTTGTAGGTAGGGCCGGACAGTTGCTCGACAAGATCATCCACGCCATAGGGCTGCGCCGCGAAGAGGTTTATATTACCAATATCGTAAAGTGTAGGCCCCCGGGCAACCGCACACCGGAGCGAGACGAAGTGGCAACCTGCGAGCAGTTTCTTTTTCGCCAGCTTGCCGTCATAAAGCCTGCGCTGATTGTAACGCTCGGCTCACCCGCCTTTCAGTGTCTGCTCAAAACGAAGGAGCCCATAAGCAGATCGCGAGGCGAATGGCGCGAGTGGAACGGCATCAGGGTAATGCCGACTTTCCACCCGGCCTATCTGTTGCGTGTCCCTGAAAAAAAGCGCGAAGCCTGGGAGGATATGAAAAAGGTGCGTGATTTCCTCAATTCCCTGAGTGATTGATCGCTATTCTTTAAAGCCTCATTGCCTTTGTACTGACGGATTCGACCCGTTCCGGTTAAGGGAGCGGCGCGTGAGCGTGCGCCGTCGAGGCGCGCATTCTCAAAAAGCAATCGCGGCAATAGACGGGCCTCCCCTGCGTAGGCTTGAAAGGAACGGTGGTTTCAATGCCGCAAAGCGCGCATTTGACCGTTACCTCGACCCGCTCGCGGGTATAGGGCTGCCCGTAAGCCTGCATGTTGGCCGCTATCCTTTCATTCTTTTTCACCTTGCAGGGTTTGCAACGTTTGGGGTCGTTCTTTAATCCTTTGTCTGCAAAAAAGAGTTGTTCACCGGCGGTGAAGATAAATTCCTCACTGCAATCTACGCAAATAAGAACCTTGTCAGAATATTCGTACACTGTGGGCCTCCTTACCTTGTTCTTCCGGGCCGGCAGCAGCAGTATTCGGAGATGACAAACCTGACCTTACAAGCTTTTATTGGTGGCGAGTTGTGTTAAGGACAATCTTTTAACGTCCCGAAGAACCTACCCACCTGCTTTTCGTTCTCTGAACCCTTGCTCATCACCCGGTGCCTTACAATAAAAATCCAGCTCGCAATAAAATTCCAACCTGATATAACTGCTGCCATTATCGTCTTATTTGATTTGCTGTCAAGCCAATTGAGGAAAAATCCGCTCTGCTCCTTTAGTATCCCAGAGTCATTCAGTTTTCAAAATTTGGATGATGAAAAGTGAAACAGACCGGGACGGACGCGGATGCGGCCTGTTTTTAGCCGACCTTGCTTCAAGTCACCCTTCGATTTCTGCGCGCAGGTCAAAACTGAATGGTCCTGGTATGGCCCTGATGGCCCGGAGTGCGCCCACCGGGCTCCTGATTTAAGTGTTGACTTGGGTATGGGAGTTTGGTACTTTGCGGGCAGGTAATTTTTTAATCCTGCCCCTGTAGGTTTCTTTCAATCAGCTTCCAATGATCAAGTGAGGAGTAGCAATGAAAATATCAGCCCGCGTCATCATCGTGCTGGCAGCCCTGTTCGTGTTGCCGTTTACAAAAGCGGTCGTAGCTCAAAAAGAATCGTCCGACCAGAATGATCCCGTAGCCAGACGGGCCGACTTATATTGCACAGGATATATCGCAGACGTAGCTCCGAGCGCCGATTTGCAGATCATCGGAGGCGAAAGAGAAAACTTTAAGAGTTCCTTCTGGCAGGGCGAGGTCGTCTATCTGAACAAGGGGCGAAAAGGCGGGGTCCAGCCCGGCGCAGTCTATTACATAATCCGCCCGCTCGGAGACGTAACCCACCCGTTCACAAAGAAACGGCTCGGTTGCCTCGTGCGCGAGATGGGCATGCTCCGCGTTATAGAGGTGCAGGAAGAGACCTCGACGGCAGAGATAATAATATCGTGCGACATGGTAACTTTTGGCGATCTGCTCAAACCATACGAAGAGATGGAATCACCCGACCCGCGCGACGCCCAGCCTCTGCCCAGATACGGGGAAGGATCGGGAGGCGTCAAAGGCCAGATCGTAATGTCGCCTAATTACAGCGAATATCTTTCGGCCAACCGTGTAGTCTACATCGACCTCGGATCGAGACAGGATGTGCACACAGGCGATTACTTCACGATCTTTCGCGAGATCGGCGGCAGCGAGAGAATAGCCACCATGCCTACCGATAACATAGTCAAGAAACGCAGCAAGGATTACGGCAGCGGGCATTATCGGGGTGGAGACCTGTCTATTGAGGCATCCCGCGTACATCAAAACGAAGTGCTGCGCACGCGCCCGAAGCTGCCGCGCAAAGTCATGGGCGAGCTTATTATACTGAAAGTCGAAAAGAACACTTCGGTCGCGCTCATAACCAGAACGACTGCCGAGGTCAACATAGGCGATTACATAGAACGCGCGAACTGAGAATCGCTTCGACTGTGAGAATCGCTTCGACTGCCTTTTCAAAGGACAGGCGCAGGGCCTGTCCTTTTTCTTTTCCTTCGAAAGAAAAAACGCAAAACCTCACCCGAACTCTCTGGCCGGAAAAAATACGCCTGCGGAGCCGAAGGCGGCGATATAGCTCTTTTCTAGCGCGCGGCACAATGCGTATAATGAGCAGGCTGGCTCAGATAAGGTAGGAGGGTGGAAAACCATGTCATTTAGAATAAAAGTTATCTGCGCGTTACTGATGTTAGGCTTGCTGGCCGGTCCGTCATCGCTCGGCTATGTGAGTGTAATCGCTCGCGCTCAGGATACGGACAAGAACGAAAAAAAGAAAGACAAGGACAAGAAAGATAAGAAAGACAAGAAAGACAAGAAAGATAAAAAAGATAAAAAAGACAAGGACGAAAATAAGGATGTAGACAATCCAAATATAGGGACCCCGGTCTTGTGGACCGAGCCTGCAGACCTTGAAAGCCGGGATCTTTTTTACGGGCTGGGCGGCAGCGAAGGCGCGCCCGACCCTTCGGGCAAATTCACTTTCAAACGCCGCTCAACCTCTGGCACATCCGAAAAAATAATCGTGGATGATGATAAGGGGCGAAGCTGGACCGTGAAGTTCGGCCCGGAAACAAAACCTGAGACCGCCGCTACCCGCATCGCCTGGGCCGTGGGCTATCACGTAGATCAGGATTACTTTGTGAGCAAGACTCACATCGAAGGCCGTGGCGGCTTTGACGTTTGGGACGTGAGGTTCGAGTCGCGTGATGACGGATACAAAGAGATCGGTCTCTGGAAATGGGAGGCAAATCCCTTCACGCAAACACGCGAGCTTCAGGGTCTGAAGGTCTTGATGGTTCTGCTCAACAACTGGGACCTCAAAGAGCCGAATAACAAGATCGTGCGCCCCAACAAAGAGAGCGGCGGCGACCGTATGAAGCGCGTCTATTATGTGGCAGACCTTGGCGGGACACTCGGCTCTACCGGGTCTTTTTTCAACAAGCTCCCGTTCTTTGGCAGCGCTCCGGCCGGGACAAAGGGAGACCCCGAAGGGTATGCCGATCAGGCATTCATAGACGGGGTGAGCAACGGCGTAGTCCATTTTCACTATAAGGGCAAAAGCCCGGAAGTGCTCGAAGGCATCACGGTTGAAAACGCTCGATGGATGGGTCAGCTTCTTGGGCGACTGTCGGATAAGCAACTGAGCGATGCGTTTCGCGCGGGCGGATTTTCAGCCTCGGAAACAACTATCTATGTTTCGGCCATGCGAAACCGCATAAACCAGCTTATTGCCCTGAGATAACAAGGAGAAGAGCGGGGAATGGCCCGCTCTTTTTTGCTCTCCAATCCGACGAGGTATAAACAATTCGCCTTTCGGCTGAACCAGCGATCTTGTTATGAACGGATATATTTTTCAACTAAACAGCTCGCCGGGCGGGGTCCCAAAGATTGCATCCCGCGAAGCCCTTCTCACTCCAACCGGCCTGGTCGACGACCGGCAACTGCGCAAGACTCACGGCGGGCCGGACAGGGCGCTGTGCCTCTACTCGCTTGAGTGCATAATGCGGCTGCAAGAGGCGGGACATCCCATCTATCCGGGCTCGACCGGCGAGAACGTAACCATCCGGGGATTGGATTGGAGCAGGCTCGAACCGGGCAACCGGCTCGCCCTGGGCAAAGAGGTGGTGATAGAAATCAGCGGGTACGCCGCGCCTTGCGGCACCATCGCGGAGTCATTCATAGACGGCTATTTTGACCGCATCTCGCAAAAGCTCCACCCGGGCGAATCGCGTCTGTCGGCCAGGATAATTCAAACAGGACATCTGTCAATCGGGCAGCCCGTAAGAGTACTCGAATGAATCCCAGACGCGCGGCAATCATTGGCTCTCTTCTGCTCGCAAGCCTGACCGCTCTTTCGTCCGGCTGCGGGCGTCGGGCCTATTCCGAATCGGTAGCGGCTCAGGCGCGGACCCGGATCGAATCGCCCGTTCTCAGAAAGATGGTTGAGGCCGCGATAGATCAGACCGGCTATACCTTCAGCTATGACCCTTCTTATGTAAAGCTCGATTATCCGGGCGGCGATGTTCCGCTCGACAGAGGCGTATGCTCAGATGTCGTGATTCGGGCCTTTCGAAAAGCAGGCGTGGATTTACAAAAGGAAGTCCACGAAGATATGGCGCGCGATTTCGCCTCTTATCCCAACCGATGGGGGCTTTCCCACCCCGACCCGAATATAGACCATCGCCGTGTTGCAAATCTCATGACCTATTTCAAGCGAAAGGGAAAGGCGCTCGCGATCACGGATGAAGCGCGGGATTATCGGCCCGGAGATGTCGTAGCCTGGAATCTGGGAAACGGTCTCCTGCATATAGGCATCGTCACAAACGTGCCGGGCGCAGGCGACGGGCGGTACAAAATAGTTCATAACATAGGCGCGGGCGCAAGGGTGGAAGACGAACTTTTTTCCTGGCAGATCATAGGCCATTACCGCTTCTTTTAGTCTTATATCAATCAAGCTCACCGTGTATCGGCATTTATTCGTAGCCCTGCCATATTGTAATTCGATCCAGGCTCTCAAAATAAACCGTTTGACGAATCGAGGGGTGCCAGATTGATTCCACCCGCCACTGAGCAATCATCGAAACCGTCTGAAGCACTACGATTATCAGCGCGACAAGCGCATAAACAGCAACCCGCTTCATAAGTTTGTTCTTCATAATGTCCACCTTTCGGAAGGGCTACATATTCAATCCCAGGTGTTCATTCAGCCTGTCTCTGTAGGTTCGCGTAAGCGTGAGTTCGACGCCGTCTTGAAGGAGCACGCGATACTCTCCGTGAAACCACGGCTGCAATTCCTGTATGCGATCTATATTGACAATCGCCGAACGATGAACGCGCGCGAAACAGTTCTGGTCAAGCTGGGCTTCGAGCGAGCTCAGAGTGTCGCGCAGCAGGTAGCTCTGTTTGCCCGCGTGCAGTCGCACATAATTGCCTTCGGCCTCGATCCAGTCAATCTCTTCCACCTTTATGAAAAAGATTCGTCCGTTCGATTTTATGACCAGGCGTTCAAGATGCGAGCCTTCGCTTTTTATTCCTTCCAGAGCAGATAATATCTGCCGGTTGAGCGCGGCCGTTCGCCTGTAAAGTATCTGTGTCTTTGCCCTTTCGACGGCCCTGTCGAAGCGTGGGCGCTCGAAGGGTTTCAATAGATAATCGAGGGCGCTCAATTCAAACGCCCGCACCGCGTATTGATCGCAAGCCGTCACGAAAATGAAGGCGGGCCTTGTCTCATCATCGAAGGCTTCCATCACTTCAAAACCATCTCTTTCCGGCATCATCACATCCAGAAAGACCAGATCGGGCGAATGTTCGCGCACAGCTTTTACCGCGTCGTTTCCGCTCGTGCAGTCTCCGATGATCTCCATCTCAGGGTCGCCCCTCAGAAGGTTTCGAATCTGCGCGCGCGCGGTGCTTTCCTGATCCACAATCAATGTCCGTATACTCGTCTCTGCCAACATTTTCACTGCTCCTTTGCGAGAGATGCGCACGGATTTTACAAATTACTGATCGTCGCGTCGGTTGACCGCTCGCTGATGCGACGATCAGTATCGAATCACTCTAGAAGAACGGGAGCTTCTTTCCATTCCTCTTCAGTTAGTGCATCTGGGGCTATGATAATCGTTTAGGTGTAAAGAGTCCTCACAGGAATGTTAAATCATGTAAAAAGATGTATCCTACTCGGTCCCACCAACCTTTATTTGTTCAAATCACACTATTACCCCACTTTGCTCGTGCGGGGCGAAATATCGATTGTGACGTTTTTGTGACCAGATTTCCTCGCCTGGCCGCTCAACGCCGCGATTGCCCGCCGTTTGCTCTCATCGGTCGGGTGCGTGTAGCGTGAGGTAATGGAGAAACATTTGACTGGCAGTGAAGAGCAGACTGCCACAGAGGATACATAAGGGAAAGCAAGCAGGTGAATCAGCCGGGGCGATGCGAGCGCCCCGCTTCACATTGGGAATAACGAATAGCTTGAATGCGCGTCCGCTGGAATGAGCAGCCAGGCTGTGTCTATGATCGTAATTATTGGATTTTCCGCTCGTACCAGGGTACTCCTCACGGCAGCATCCAGTCCGCCCGAAGGGCGAATTCCGCTTGGACTTGAGGGCGAAAGCGGGAAACGGTTTGCGTGCCAGCCGGATCATCAAACCAATGATTCCTGGAAGAGTCGGGGCGCACGAATTTTCCGCCCCATCCCCCCTGGTCGGGCTTTTCAGGATCGTTCAGCCCGCGAATCGCGCTGACCAGGTGCAAGAACGACGGCGTGTCTCCTTCCCACACGCCCGGAACCTTTGGATCCCAGCCGCTTTGCGGGTAAGCCTGGCCTAAAGGTCCGTGTCCCTTGCGAATGTTGACGTTGACCCACGCCAGGTCAGCGACCTTCGTATCGCCGCCGGGCATGCTCCAAAACATTCCCATGTAATTCTTCTCCGAGAGGATGATGAAAAGTTTCGGGAAGGAATCCAGTAGCCACTGCGTCGTAGTGTCCTGTTTTGCGATTAAGTAGATGCGCAGCTTGCCAAGAAAGCGTTCCAGTTCGGCAGGGCTGCGCGTTGTTCTCACTTTCCAGATGGCTTGCGCCACCTCGCGCGAACCGCCCCAGACGCAAATCCAAACCGGCCGTGGGTCTGGCCGGTCCACGATGCCGATAATCGCGTTTGAAGCCTCGCTATCCTTGCCGTCGCCGAGAAGCTGGTCGAGCGTCTTAGCGGGTACGCCAAAGCTGGGCGTGCCCCACGTGCCTGAGCGCCCCTCCCAGGTGACGGAACGCAAACTGTCAGCGGTTGGGTAGCGACCATCATGCCGCCTCAGGTTCTCATCCACCTTGTCGTAGAGGTCCAGCATGTCCAGAATGTTCTTTTTATTTGCCACGTTGGCAAAGGTGCCTGACGAAGCCAGCAGACCCTCGACGTCGAACTCATTTGTGTAAAGCAGAAATCGCACCATCGACTGCACATCATCCGGGTCGCTGCATTTCTCGGGCGGATCGCCTTTCTTGCATGCTTTTACAGGGATAACGTCCAGAGGTGGAAAGTCCGACGAGATGATCACGCGCGGTGCTGTGGAGCTACTCGATACGTCCGAATGATCAAATGTGACAGGCGTAGAATGCACGCCCGCCTCGAAACGCGGAGTTCCTTCCTGCGCAAACGCAGATGTGACAAGCAGGTAAAATATGATTATCGCAAGGTACGGTTTCAAGTTTACGTTCTCCTAAAGGCTTTTGTCTGGGTAACTGAAGCCACCTGAGCCAGAATTAGCTTCCCCCAGGAGTTCTGATTTTAAGTACAATCGGTTTGATAAGCAATTGACAGTAGCAAACCACTTGCCAAATTGAGTGAGCCCAGGATTTATCCATAACAGGAATTGCTGGGAGAGTGAGCGAGCCTAAATGTATATCACGCAAGGGTCTGCGTCCGTGGCTGGAATTTACATTGTGCCGTGGTAGCACACTTGAGCCGGGCCTGATGTGTTGAGGCATGTTCGGCCCGGCTATTTGTTTTCTCATCTTTACAATGCTCGAACGGCACTTGTGAAATGAGAAGAAACTCGCTTCGCGCGCTCCGGTTCACGAGATTGTTTGACGGTACTAACTCATCATTCGGGAAGTATCGTAACGATCACCCGTCTGTACCTCGAAAGTGCCGGACTTCCTTTGTCTGTGACTCTTAGGATGATGTGCGCTGTTTCCTTTTTCTCAGCCTTAGGAAAGACCAAACCGATTCGAGCCAGGTTCTCGGCTCCGAAAAACGAGATCGGTCCTCTATAGGTCCCGGCCTCGGGATACTGGAACCAGTAGAAGCTGAGACTATCGCCGTCTGGATCCGTTGTATCACGAGCATCCAGTTGAAGATATTCACCGGCCCTCACCGTGATGGTTTCAGAATGGTTGAGGACCACGATTGGCGGATGATTGGCCTCCTCATAGGGCTTGATGGTCCAGTCCATTCGCGCGGCGAAATCGTTCTGAAAATCATCCCTCCAGCGCCAGAGCGTCACCCGATAGTCCTTAAAGGATTTCTGGCCGTTGTGAGTAGCGCGGCCATATTCGCCGGACACAGGTGGAGCGTATTCATCTATCGCATTGGTCCAAATCGCACGCGGCTCCGGCTCGACCGGCACGCCGCCGGTGAAACCTTGCGGATCCATCGCCGACAACTCGGGGCGATATAGCTCATAGCGTCCGCCCCAGCCACCCCAGTCTGGATGTTCCGGGGCATTCAGGCCGTTCGGGATCAACGACAGCCAAGATGGCGTGTCGCCTTCAAGGCCATAGGCTACGTCTGGATACAGGGAACCCAAGGGGCCATGCCCCTGCTGGATGTTGTCAGCAATCCATTTGTTGCTGATGGTCGAATTGTCAATTCCTGTCACCACCTGGTTGATGCCTGTCCAGGTTGCCGCACCATAGCCGCCGGGACTTACTATATAGAACAAATCAGGAAAGTTTTTCCTGATCCAAATACCGCTGTCGTCCTGGTCTGAAATAGTATAGACCCTAAGCTTCGCGAACAATCGTTTCGCATCCTCTTCGCTTCGGGTATCCCTGATTTTGTGGAGCGCCTGAGCCAACGCGTTTGACCCGCCCCATACCGATACCCAGAGTGGACGCTTATCATTCTGCTCCAGGACTTTGATGATCCAGTCTGACCCCTCAGAGTCTTTTCCTTCGCCCACGCCTTTCATGCCATAAATGGGCAAGCCTTGTTTTACAAGCGATAGCAAGGCTTTGGCCTGGGGATAGTTTGCGTCGTGTTTCACGAGATTACTTTGAACCTTGCCGTAGGCTTGAATCACTTTGCGAATAGACTCTGGTGCGACGAAGGTTTTTTGGTGAACCGAGGTGGTGGCGATCAGCCCCTGAATTTCAATAACGTTTGAATAAAGTAAGCACCGAATGAGTGTTTGCGTGTCATCTGGATCGGCCTCTATATCAGTAAGCACGATCATCCGGTTTTCCTTGACGGTGACAACGGATTGATGGGGAGCGATAGCCTGTGCTGAAGCAACCTGGGCTAAGAAGACAATCAAAGACAAGATGTTGAATGAAAAGTATTTTGACATGATTTGCATTTCCAATTTACGAGGATTGCATTATTTGTTTGCCTTTCGCGTGAGTGCTCATCGGGCAAATCCTAGCACAGCACAGATCAGAATCGAAATATTGATCTACCCCAGACAAACAGGCTCGATTTGAAGCCGCCCGCCTCGTGCTCGACACATTGAACGCTTACAGCTAATCAAGGAATCTCTGAGGGACAGAAATCTTTCTGCTCAGACGCGCGATAATATCGTCCTTGACTTTATTCTACGCATCTTCGTGATCTCGCTGTGACATTTTTGTGACCGGGTTATCCCGTGTGGGGCCGTACTTGGCCGATGTGTAACGTCCCGACAGGCGGCTGCAACCGCGTGAAAGTACTGGTGTTTGCAGTGAGAACGTAGTCTTCGCAATAGCTGTCTCTCTGATGTAAAAAGATGTATCCGAGGGTGAAACGTGGTGCACGAAGCGTGATGCGTGACCTAAAAAAGCCGTTTCCCCGTTTGCAGGCATGCGCAAAATTTGCGAATCACGCATCACGCTTCACTCATCACTCTTAATGTTTACAACTTTTTACATACGGGCCGGACTTACCTGTTATACCCGGTCGTATCCGGGTGTATACTGGTAAATTGAATGAGTAGACGGCGAATACCAAGATTTTCATCGGGAGCGAAACTCATCATGCTCGCCATCGTGGCAGTGCTTTTGCCTACCACGATACTTTCGGTCTTTCAGTACCGATCTCTTGTCGATCTCGAAGACAAGACCAAGGTGGCCATACAGGAAAATCTCCGCCAGACGATGTACAGCGTAGTGCGCAAAGTGGCGGGCAATATGAAGATCATCGCCAAAGACTCGTTATACTCAATCGAGCCCAGAACGATTGAAGGGATATGCCCCGAGGAAGCCAGCACCAGACTCGATGCTCTCAGAAAGTCTCATCCTGAAATCGGGCAACTCTTTGCGATAATCGACTGCCCGTGCAAGAAGGGGTTTGCGATCTTTTCGACCCCCGAAGGCACGCGCAGAATCGAGCGCGCTCAATTCAAAGAAAACCCCGGCGTCACGGGCGCGATGAAGGCTTATGAAAGCGCGCATCTCTCTTCCAATTCCATGGGGACAAAACCGGAGCTTCTATTCTGGCAGACCCCTACGATCTGTGAGGGAGTGGAAAAGCATTTCTCGGATGTCTATATCTTCACACCTCTCTTCGACCCCGCAAAGAAAGAGCCGGTGGGATTTGCCGGGTTGATCCTGAATCAGGAATACCTGAGGGCTCAATTCTTCCCCGAGATCATCCCCGATATGCTGCGCAACTCCGAAACCGAGGGCAACGATACCGACCTGATAATGGGGATAATGTATGAGGACTGGCACGAGTTCTATGCGACTAAGGACGGGGCCAAAGAATATGAAGTAAAGATGGGGTTCGGCCCGCTCTTCCCAAAGTGGTATCTCGCAATCGGATACAAAGACACGACTATCGAGGCGCTGGCAAAAGACAATTTTCAAAAGAGCCTGATGCTTACGTTCTCTGTGTTGCTGCTGTTGCTCGCAGGGATGATATTGACGCTCAGGGCGACGGCCCGCGAGGTCAAGCTGGCTCAGGCCAAGTCAACTTTCGTCTCAAACGTCTCGCACGAACTCAAGACACCGCTCGCTCTCATCCGGTTGTTTGCCGAAACGCTTGAGCTTGGGCGAGTGAGAAACCCGGAAAAGGCGCAGGAGTACTACCGAATCATAAACAACGAGAGCCGCCGTCTCACTCAACTCATAAATAACATTCTGGATTTCGCCAAGATCGAAGCGGGCCGCAAAGAGTATGAGTTTGTTCAGGCAAGCGTGGCCGAGGTTGTTGAAGATGTGATCAGAAGTTATGAATACCAGATCGCAAGCGCGGGCTTCGAGCTTGTGACCGATATAGAGCCCGATGTGCCGCTTGCCCTGATAGACCGCGACGCCATATCGCAGGCCGTACTCAATCTGCTCAACAACTCCATCAAGTATTCGGAAGAGAACAAACATATCACGGTTCGGGTGCGCGGGCGCGGGGACCGGGTCGCCATAGAAGTGGCCGACCGTGGCATAGGCATACCGCGCTCGGAACAGGGCAAAGTATTCGAAAAGTTTTATCGCGTCAGCGCCGGGCTCGTTCACAACACCAAGGGTACGGGGCTTGGGCTCGCTCTGGTCAAACACATTACCGAAGCACATGACGGGCAGATACTCGTTGAGAGCACGCCCGGAAAAGGAAGCCGGTTTACGATACTGATCCCCGCTCTTCAAACTGCGCCCGCGACAGACGATCTGAGGCTGGATGCCGGAGGTTACGAAATTGCAGAGAGTGCTAATAATTGAAGACGAGCCCGGAATGGTTCTGGGCCTACAGGATAATTTCGAATACGAGGGCTATGATGTCCTGGTTGCTCGCGATGGTCGTGACGGGCTCAACCGCGCGCTCAACGACAGACCCGACATTATCCTGCTCGACATCATGTTGCCGCGCATGAGCGGGCTTGATGTGTGTCGACAGTTGAGAGGCAAGGGCGTGGAAACGCCCGTAATCATGCTGACCGCGCGAGGCCAGGAAATTGATAAAATCATAGGGCTTGAAATCGGAGCCGACGATTACGTGACCAAGCCCTTCAGCATAAAGGAACTGCTTGCGCGTGTTCGCGCTCATCTTCGCCGCACGACCAAACAGGTGGTCGAGCTTGAATCGTACCTGCTTGGAGACCTTGAACTAAACTTCAAAAATTATCAGGCGACGAGGGCGGGCGAACCCATAGAACTCTCGCCCCGCGAGTTCGACATATTGAAGTATTTTATCCAGCATAAAGGCGAGGCGATCACCCGCGAGCAATTGCTTGACGAGGTGTGGGGGTATGATTGCTTCCCGCTCACGCGCACGGTTGATAATCACATAGCCAAGCTGCGTCAGAAGGTCGAACCCGTCCCAACCGAGCCACAGTTCATAATAACCATCCATCGAGTAGGGTATAAGTTCTTGGGGTGAATGTGATGTGCGTGATGCGTGAAAAAGACTTGGATAGGATTAGATTGGATTCGACAAGATTCTTCTTAAATCTCGTTAATCCAATCTAATCTTGTTTATCCTGTCTAAAAGCAGTTCTTCACTTGATAACTTTCGCCATCAGCACGACGACCAGTCCTTTATCTCCCATCGTGGTAGTGCCTACGACAATCTTCTCGCCGTCGCGCACGCTGACCGGAGTCTCAAATCCGACATTCTCATACTGAGCCGACGCGCCGAGCGTGATGGGGAACCTCATATTGAAGCTGAAGGTTCCTATATGCACCGTTGAGCCGCTCGCAGAATTTTCCAGCATTATAGGCCGGAGCCGATAGCCGTAAAAGATGGGCGTGCTTTGATTGGCGTCCAGACCAAGCAATTTACTATCAGAGAGTCCGGAATTGTTGACCCCGGAGATACCCTCTTTGCCGCGCTGGATCGAAGAAGACATCAGGCTATAATTCTTATAACTGAGCGTGGCTTGCAACTGTTTGATGACATCACCCAATTCAGGCGGAAACGTGGTTGTGCCCGATGCTGTGTTTGAAGCTATGAGCACATGCACGTGAAACTCAATGTCGGGTCGCGGCGCTTCGGGCACATCGAGTCGCTTGATTGCATCTTCCATAACGGCGAGGTTTTCCGGGAAGTCGCGCGCCGTGATTGTCCTTAATTCCCGATTGACCGACAGCGCAGATCCTTTGAACCCGCTGCCGAGCGTCTGTAACATGCTTTGAAAACTGCCCGGATCGCGAAATCTGATTTCAAAAACTTTGGTCTTGAACCCTTTCTCTTCAACGTAATCGGGGCCTTTTGCCTCCGGGGCCGGGGTGCTCGGCTGCGTAGCTTGCTGGGCACGCGCCGTCATCATGCAGATGAGGGACAACATTACCGCTGCTGAAATTTTTGATCTGACTGAAAACATATAGCCTCCTAATTTGTACTGGGCATCGGTCTGGGCAAGGCTGTATCGCCTGCCAGCGAAGCAAACCAGATTATCCGAATGTTTGGGTCGCTTGTTTGAATCTCTATCCTGAGCGGTTCCTTAGCAGCCGTAGTATCACTGGCTGGTTCTTCTTCGGGCTCGCGCGCTGTCGCTACATCATTTGAAATGATCTCTTCTCGCGGCGGTCGCCTCACGCTGCGCCGCCTGTTCGGCACTCTTCGAACGGGCGGAGCAGACTCTGTTGCTGGTGTTTCATCTGCGATTTCAGGCGCGGGCGGAGCAGATTCTTCCTGTTCGAGGTGTTGCCGAACGATCTCTTTTTGCTCTCGTCGTGTCGAAGAATCCATCTTATCAAAATGGATGTAAGCGGCTATCGCTCCGAAAATAATCAATAATGCGATTGCGGCGGCAAAGGCAAATCTCGCGCTGCGTGGCCGCGCAAATACTTGTGAGAATGATTGAAAGAGCGCAGGTCTCGGGCGGCCTTTTTCAATCTTGTTTAAGACCGCGCCTCTCAAATCTTCAAAGAGCGAGTCGTCAAAATCAGGCGGCCCGTAAAGGCGCAGGGCCCTCTGGCTTTCGCGGTATTCTTCAACCATCCGACTACAGGTCAAACAATTTTTCAGATGCGACCACGCCAGTTCTTTCATTTCACGGTCGAGGTCGTCTTCGATGTAAAGCGGGATTAATTCTTCGATGCGGCTGCAATTCATAACATTACCCCTGTCGCCTGCGCTTCAACACGCGGTCACGATACTGCTTTATCTTTGCGCGAGCCGAGCTTATCTGCGACCTCACAGTGGTTTGACTCGAACCCAGCACTCGCGCCACTTCTTCCGTAGACAATCCTTCAAGGTCTCTGAGCACAATGGCTTCACGTTCTTTCGCAGAGAGCGAGGCGAGCGCCCGCGCAATGATGGCCTGTTCCTGTGAATGGATGGCAGCCGCCTCCGCGTCCGCATCGCTTTTGAGCGTATCGAGATTTCCGGCCTCTCGCTCGCTTTCAAACGAAGTGAGCAGAGGGTTGCGGCTCCGCTTTCGGGCCATGTCACGGCACACATTGATCGTTATTCGGTAAAGCCATCCCGCGAAATCCTGTTGCTCGTCGTATTTGCACAGGTATTTATAGACTCTCAGGAAAGTCTCCTGCGCCGCATCGCGAGCATCCTCTTCGTTGCCGAGTACGCGCCAGGCAAGCGATACGACTTTGCGTTGATGACGAATCATTATCTGATCGAAGGCCCCGCTTTCGCCCGCGCGCGCGAGTTTGATGAGCAGAGAAAATGTAACATCCTTTCTCTCTGCCAGATCCTCACGCAGGCTCAAATTGTCTGTCATCCAGAAAGTCCGAGCGACCTCAAAAGCCATTTTTCTACCTTTCAGCTTCTACACTTATAACTACTCTTGATCGGTGAAAAGCGTTGAGAATTTTTTTCGGTTCCAAAAGAAAGGCAACGGCAAAAAGCCCTTCCAATCCTTAAACGCGAAAGGCCCATATCGGTTCTCTTGAGATTTGAGATCTCAGATGAGCGAGAGCGAAAGAAAACAACTAATGTCAGGCGGCAGGAAAATGTTTTTTGAGTTGACGATTGATTCAGCCCGTTTTATCGGGCTTTCCCGAAGGGCATATAGGCCGGCACTTCTAGTGCCGGTTGTGCTTTATTCAGATAGAGACGATATAGATCATATAGCCCCATAATTTGAGTGCGAGGCTTGCCTTAATAGGCCGGGACGGCCGCGGATGCGGCGGATCTACGCGGATCTGATCATATGCGGATCTGATCATATAAGGTCTAATCCGCGCTAATCCGCCGCATCCGCGGCCGTCCCGGCCTATTTCAAGTATTCTAACCTGCATGTTGAAAATCTTTATGATTCTACGAATTCGACTGTCAAACCTCATCATCTGAAAAGGTTTTGTATTAGCCCTCTTCGCATGGCTAAAGCCGGATACGGTAAGCCCGTTAAAGAGGACTCAACCTGCGCATTTGCTCAAACCCAGCCGTAAAAAGGATCGTCAATCACAAATACTTTTTCTTACTACGTAGCCTCAGAATTAAATTGTCAGCCCGCGATCTCGCGGGATTACTTCTTGAGGTATTCGTCTTCGATTGCGGTGATCTTCGAGACGCGGCGGCGGTGACGGTCTTCGGTCAGGTCGGTCGCAAGCCACGCCGTGACTATCTGTTTCATGCGCTCGCTTGAAATCATCTTGCCGCCAAGCGTCAGGACGTTTGCGCCGTTATGCTCGCGGCTGTTTCGGGCCGATGTCTCGTCATAACACATCGCGGCGCGCACGCCCGGAACCTTGTTTGCAACCATGCAGGACCCTATGCCAGCACCGTCAACGATTATTCCAAGCGCGCAGGTGCCGCGCGAAACGGCGCGGGCGACCAGATGCGCATAATCGGGGTAGTCTACGGCTTCGGTCGAATGAGTGCCGAAGTCCTGAAAGTCATGGCCGAGATCGGAGAGCACTCTTTTGATCTCTTCTTTCATTTCGAACCCGCCGTGATCCGCGCCGAGCGCGATCTTTTGGCTGCGAGCGGACACCCGGCGGCGCACGCGCTCGATTGTAATGCCGCGCTCGCGCGCAAGGTCCGAAGCGAGCGGGGTCATTATCGCTCGCTCATCTATGCGAATCGTATCCCCTTCGGCGGCAAGCTGAATCTCGCGCTCTGTGATTACCTGTTTGCCTCTTTCATCAATCTCGCTCATAGAAATTACCCAACAGCAGTTGTATCGTAATTTTGCGGGCAGCGCCAGCGGGCACGCGCAAAACCCAGCCTAAAAACTGCGCGTTGACAGAGCGCGGCGGCTTCTCGTATATTGCACGCTCAATCCACATTCAAGGAGATAAAAATGACTGCAAGCGAACGAGCCTCTTTTATGAACGACCCGAATCTGAAAGTCATGATTAGCGCCGAACGGCTCGAAGCGCGAGTGCGTGAGATAGGCAGCCAGATCACCAGTGATTACGCGGGCAAGTCGCTTCATCTGGTAGGCGTGCTGAAAGGCGCGTGCGTCTTTTTGTCGGATTTGATGAGAGAGATTGACCTGCCGATGTCGCTCGACTTCATAGGCATATCCAGCTACGGCGCTTCGACGAAATCTTCGGGTGAAGTGAGAATAACCAAAGACCTCGATCTGAGTCTCGCGGGCAAAGACGTTTTAGTGGTTGAAGACATAATAGACACGGGGTTGACGCTGAATTACATGGTCAATATTTTCAAATCGCGCGATGTGAAATCGCTGGCCATCGCCGCGTTGCTCGACAAACCCGAGCGCCACCAGATCGAGATCGATGCCCGTTACATAGGCTTTACCATACCGAATGAATTCGTAGTAGGCTACGGGTTGGACGTGGCCGAAATGTATCGCAATCTCCCCTTCATCGGCGTGCCTCAAGACCCGGATGATCTGCTCAAAAAAGTTCGGTAAGAGTGATACGTGATGCGTGACCAGAAATAGCAGCAAGTGAAAACAACGCATCACGCATCACGCATCACGTCCCGCATCGCAGACGGTGCAAATAGCTGCGCCCCAGGTGAAACCCGCGCCGAAAGCCAGTAAGAGAACGCGGTTGCCGGGGCGCAGTTTCCGTTCGCGCGAGGCTTGCCACAACGCGAGAAAGGCGGAAGCGCCGCTTGTGTTGCCGAAGCGGTCTACGTTGACCACTATGCGGTCTTCCGAAAAATTCAGCTTCTTGCCGAGCGACCGCAACAGGTTGGCATTGGCCTGATGCGGAACGATCAGGTCTATTTGATCCATCGAGATTTCATTGCGCGCAATTATCTGCGCGGCGGCTTCGGCGAGTTTTCGCACAGCATGCAAAATCACATTGCGGCCATTCATAGAAGGCCGATACAGATCCGATGTGGCCTGCGCGGGGTCAAACCACCGCGCTCCATTGGCCGTGCCCGGCGCTTTCACCACAAGGTCTTCGGCGAAATTCCCGTCGGTTAAGATAAGCACATCATCAATCGAGAGCGTGAAATAGTGCGCGGCAGTTTGCGCCTCTCGACTCACAACAAGAGCGCCAGCGCCATCCCCAAACAGCATGCTCAATTCGGCGCTTTGCGGGCGCAGGTCGAGCCCTTTCGATTGCGCCTCAGCGCCGAAACAGACAACCCTGTTTGCCGCACGCGACTCGATAAGCCCTCTCGCCATTTGCAGGCTGTAGAGAATACCCGCGCATCCCGCCCGCAGATCAATAGCCGGGATTTGCCCGAACCCATCAAGCCTGCGTTGAACGAGGGGCGCGATTCCCGGCACCTGATAATCTGGAGAGAGCGTACAACCTATCAAATAATCAACACAGTCGGCGCTCACCCGGGCATCTTTGAGCGCCTCACTTACGGCCGTGGCCGCAAGGTCCGAACATGACTGGTCGGCCTCAACCCATCGCCGCTCGCGTATCCCGGAACCGGCTTCGATCCAGCCCGGATCAACCCCGAGCATTGGCGCAAGCTCGGCATTTGTCACCACCCGCCGGGGCAGCGCGCTACCATAACCTGTGATATAGCTTTTCATAATTCATTAAGCAGTAGGCAGTTAGGTACCACCTGTTCATATGCATCCTCATGCTCTCTTTAGCAGTAGCCGTCGGTTCCGTATCAACTGCCTACGGCTTACTGCCTACTTTCGATATAAGTCTCTATCTTTGCGATGGTGTCGAAGGTTTCGGGTCTGAGGTCGGCGTCACTTATCGAGATGCCGCACTCGCCCTCAAGCATGGTCACAAAATCTACCAGCGCAAATGAATCGAGCACACCTGCCAGAAATAGCGATGAGTCGCGGGGGGGCAATTGAGTTCGCGCCTCCTCTGCCGCGCGATTTAAGAAAGTCATTACGTTTTCCGGTAACATATCAATAATCTCCTTTGCGTACTTTGCGTCTTCGCGTCTTTGCGAGAAACGAAGTCTCGCAACAACACCTGTCTACTGCCCGGCGCGGCTCAGATTGAGCGCCGTTTCTGTCTCTCGGTCTTTATACTTCTCATAAGCTCTCATCATTGCGTCATAGATGAGCGTGCCTACGATTTCGGCTCCCTGAGCGGTAGGATGTGTATAGTCGCCGCCCATCAAACGTGGCCGCGCGAGACACCATCTGGCCGCCGTGCCTTCGCCGCCCATCGCCGTGTATGTGTCGAAAAAAGCGCAACCCGTATCAGATGCGATGCGTCTTTGATAACTGATCAATTTCGGGATCATAGGCCGCGTCACAAGTGTTCCGCCCGCGCCTCTCATGGCCCGGTCCATAGGCCCGACAAGCATTATCGAAACGCCCGGCAGCGCCGCTCTGATTCGACGTATCGCCTCTCTGGTGTCTCGCTCATACTGATCCATCGGCAGGCGCTCAAACTGGCTCTCGTTTGTGCCGTAACCGATGATGACAAGATCGGGCTTGCGATGTCGCAACTGCTCGGCCCAGTGATTGACATCAAGATAATTGGCGAGCAATCCGATATAAGCGCCGTTGACACCAAGCGAATCGTACTCCACGCCCCGCGCTCCGCTTTCAAGCACCACGCCAAAGACTCGCACCTCGCCGTTGCCAACAACTCTCAAGACCAGGCTGTGCCCGCCCTCTTTCACCTCTACGCGATAGAACCCCGATTTCACCTCATCGCTTGCGGTCGCAACTCGCCCTTCGGTCGCTCCATCAACCTCCACATCGAAATCGCCTCCGCCCGGTTGCGCCAGATAGTAAATGTCGAATGCCGAGACGCTATGGCCGACTTCGCCTTCCTCCGTAGTAGAAAAGCTCGCCCACTCGCCCGCCGCCGAATTAGTGAAGCTCACGCATCCGAGACCGTAGATGTGATCGCCGCGCGAAATCGCCATAGGGTCATCCGACCATCCCCGGCTCTCATCGTGAGAGACACCCGTATGCGCGTACCAGCCCCAGGGCCTTGCAGTCAGGATAAATCCGTGGCCCGCGTCGCCAAATCTGAGTTGCAGCCGCCGCCTCACGGTAGAGGTTATGCCGTCGTTAGTTATTGGCGAATCGCCGTAATGACAGACACGCGAATGGCCTCCTTCGCGCTCAACCTTGAGCAACGAAGCGAAATAATTATCGAGCGCCCGCCCCGAGGGATCTTCGACCTCGCCCGGCGTAGCCTCCGCCTTGCCGCCGGGCAAATCCGATTCGGATGATACGGCCCTGCCCTGCCCCGCCGAAACATCCGACATCGCGGCTTCTCCTGTGGGAATGGTCATCAAACCGCTCGCCCCCGAAGAGCTTAGCAGGCGATAACCGCTCAAGGCCGGGATCAGATAGGGCAACATCGCCAGCGCCACAAGGCTGACGAGCGTGCGAGAGGTCTTTCCCGCAAGCGCGTTTGCTTCGCTGTCGTTCTTGTATCGAAACATAATGTCAAAACCTGGAATAGATAAACGGAACCACATCGCTGCTCGCGACCGAATAAAGCCCGATGGCCAGAAGGAACAATGCGCCCGCCTGAGCAGGCGAAGGCAATCGCGCAAACCCCGCGCTGGCCCTCTCCCAGATGCGGTCCGGCAGCCAGTGAGCAATAAATCCAAGCGCAATCAGTACGCCAACAGGCAGGGCAAGATTCGCCGTGTCTGTGGTAAGCATACACAGTTGCCGGAAGAGCTTGAGGGCCGCGTCGAGGCTGTCGGCTCGAAACAGCACCCACGTAAAACAGATAAAATGAAACGTGATTATGACGCTCAAACAGTCGGCCCAGAGGTTATTGCGCCGGGGTATAGAGAACCGCTTTCGCAGGGCGGCAATTGCCCTGACCGCCGCAAGGCCCAATCCATGCGCCAGCCCCCACAACACGAACGTCCACGTAGGACCGTGCCACAACCCGCCGACAACCATAGTCACGACAAGACCGCAATAGAGCATTGCCGAAGAGCGAACCCGACGACCTACTACGCTGAAAAAGACATAATCGCGCAGCCACGTGGAAAGCGTTATGTGCCAGCGCCGCCAGAAATCCGGCAAGTCCCTCGCCCTGTAAGGCGCGTTGAAATTGACGGGCAATGTGAGGCCAAGCAACATAGCCGAGCCTATGGCGATGTCGCTGTAGCCGGAAAAGTCGGCGTAGATTTGCAGCGCGTAGCCGTAAACGGCCGCCAGGACTTCGAGAGATGAAAATCGCTCGGGAAAATCGAAGACCCGGTCTACCAGATTCGCGCTCAGGTAATCGGCCATGGCGATCTTCTTTATGAGTCCGACCGCTATCAGAAAAAGCGCCTGCCCACCCGTGCTCGCATCAAGCGCGAGATGATTTCTAAGCTGAGGCAGCAATTGCTTTGCGCGCAGGATAGGCCCCGCGATGATCGTAGGAAAGAACGAGACAAAGGCAAGGTAATCGAGATAGGTCGGAGCCGGTTCCGCATCTTTCCGATAAACGTCTATCACCGAAGAAAGCGATTGAAATATGAAGAATGAAATGCCTATCGGGGCCAGCATATTCAGGTGCGGAAGCTCGATTGCCAGTCCGAAACTCGAAAGCCCGCCCGCGACAGATTCCATGAAAAAATCGGCATACTTAAAGACACACAGCGAACCGATGTCCACAACAAGCGATGCGCTCAAAAGCAGCCTGCGCCTCAATCGAGAGCAATCCCGGCTCATCATTCGAGTGGTTGTGAAGTCAACCATCGAGACCGCTATAAGCAACAACAGAGCCCGCCCGCCGATATTCGCGTAGAAGAAACAACTCGCGGCGGCCAGAAACAGGGTCCGCAAGCCACTCTTTTTCGCCACCGTCCAGTAGGCGAAAAAGACCGCAACCAGAAAAACATAGTATGTGCCGCTTGTGAAAAACATTATCTTTCGCCCAGCTCCTCTTCGATGACCGTCCACAGATAAGCGAGCATCAGTTGCCTGTAGAGATTTTCGGCTACCAGTCGATACCCGGTAGCAGTAAGGTGCACGCGGTCCGTCTGGGCGAGCGGCGCTGGCAAGGTCGCCCATCGCTCGATTGAACCGGCTCCGCCCATCGCGTGAAACAGGTCCCAGAAGGCCGCGCCTGATCGGAATGCCGCCTGCCGCTGAGTCTCGACAAGCAAGGACATTCGGTTTATGGTTTGCCACCTCGCGCCTGCGCGCGTGGCTCGGTCGGGCGGGCTGATCACCAGGAGCGAGGCGCGAGGGGCTGCCGTGTGCAGTCTTGTGAGCAGAGCTGAAAATGATTTGCCGTACTCGGCCAGATCGAGGTCCGCATCGCCTACCTCGTTTGAGCCGTACGAGATCACAATCAGATCGGGGTCACGTCTTTCGATGTTGTCTTTGAGGATACGTCGGTCCCACATCAAGGGGCGGTCGGCGCGAGCGCCGTTGATGCCCAACGCATCATAGACGACGCCCGGCCGGTCGCGCTCGGCAACCACTCCGAATATGCGCACCCACCCCGTCGAGGCTACGCGAAGCTCTATCGTATGAGAGCCGTCGTAGCCTGCCGCCACTTCAAGATAGAGAGGTTCCGGTTTGCTTGATAAAAGCGACAGGCCGTGATGATAGAGAGCGCCGTCGAGCAGCACATCAACCGTGCCGCCGCCCGCTTGCTTCATAAGGTAGAGGTCAAATCTTGCGCCCGCAGCTTCCAGGCAAACCCATTCGCCCGCGCGGTACGCGCTCAGGCTCACGCCCGCAAGTCCCAGCCGGTTGTCTGTGGCAAGCGAAGCCTGAGAGAGCCCGTCTACGCGCCAGCCTTTGCTCGAATAGCTCGAAAGCCCTTTGCGCCAGTACCACTGCCAGGGCTTTCCCGCAAGCACAAATCCGAGCCCCGCGTCTCCGAAGCCTCGCTGAAATCTCTGTCTAAGAGCGCCCGTCAGAATATCTGCGGCTATGTGCGAGTCTCCGTAATGCAGAATTCGAGTGATGGATTCTCTCGCTTCGGTTCGCCTGAGCGACTCATAAAACCACTCCATAGCGCGCCCGTCTTTTGCCTCAATAGCCACATCGGCAAACTCGGCGGCCGATGTGGCGCGAGGTAAAACCAGGAGCGCAACGAGCACAGCAAGGGCTACTATATTTCTGAATTCTGATTCTCTGTAGTGGCAGGGCTTGTCACTGCCCGGATCGCGCTTACGCGCGATGATGGTCATCACCCTTCGGGCGATCCGGGCTGCCACTACAATTGCCGTACATGCGAATCGAATTTTGGCGCGATTAATCATCAGGCGGATTATTGATCGAAAGCGGTGACGCAGTTTAGGAGGGCGGCAACAGCGCGGGCACGGGCTATCCCGCTTCTTCGTTGTGTGGGTAGCCACATTGACCAACCCGGCGTTCGGGCATAGCATCAAAGAAGTCCGATTCGAGCCTATCGACCTGATCGGATCGTTGCAGGCTCAAGCCCGATTACAAGTGAGCGAATATGTCTATTCTGATAGCCGAAGACAACGTGGCGCAACGCACTTACCTGCGCGAGCTTCTTGAGAGAGAATTTCACGCACACCTGCCGGTGATCGAAGCCTCGGACGGCGAAGCTACTATCGAGCTTGCGCTTGAGCATCGCCCCGAGCTTTGCGTGCTGGACATTCAGATGCCCAGGCTCTCGGGGGTGAAGGCCGCGCGCGCCATCTGGCGCGGATTTCCCAGAGCCAGGATTATTTTCTGGACTCAGTTCCCGCACGAGATTTACATCAACGAAATTCGCAAGATCATCAAATCGGTCGAGCCGCCGCCCGCATACGGATTCATAGATAAGAACAATCCTGAAACGCGATTTCTGCGCTTTATCGCCGCCGTACTCGAAGACGGCGCGGATATGATAGACCCGGCTTTTAAGGATTCCTTCAAGCGACCCCTGCTGACCGAGTTCGAAGCCGAGGCGCTTTATTACCTCGCCCTCGGTCTTTCGAACTGGGCTATAGCTCGCAAATGCAGCTTGAGCCTCCGTGGAGTCGAGAGCCGCCTTGCGACCCTGTATGAAAAACTCTTTGCGGCCTCCTCGGAAGGCACCTCGCACGAAACATACGACAAGCTCGCATACAATGTGCGAACGCGGGCCTTCTTTGAAGCATTGCGGCGCGGCCTGCTCAACAGCGATGAACTGGAGAAGGCCGCCCACGACCTTGAAAGCTGGATCGAGCGAGACCGCGCGCGATACACGCAGGAACGAACGGCTCGGCCAACACGGTGATTTGTGATTTGTGATTTGTGATGCGTGATCCGTGATACGTGACCCGGAAGTTGAGCAAGTGGCTGGTAAAGGTTCAACAACCAGAAAATCACGCATCACGCATCACGCATCACGCATCACTTGATGCATGATTTAAATGCTACAACCCATGCGCCATCGTTATTATCTTCTTCTTGCTCTCTTTCTATTGCTCGCCGGGGCGGCGATTTCATTTGCTGAACCCGAAGGCGACTCTCTCCCCGCGCCGTCTGTCAACCCGCACGCCTGGGGCGCGATCACGCTCTTTCACGGGCTTCCTTCAAATCACGTGCGAGCCATAGCCGAGGACCGCGACGGGGTGATGTGGTTTGGGACCGACAGCGGGCTTGCGCGTTACGATGGTCGCCGCATTCAAAAAATCGCGGCAGAAGGGCCTGCCGCAAATCGCGTGCTCGCGCTTCGGTTCGCACCCGATGGAGTGCTCTGGATAGGAACCGACTCGGGCGCGGCTCGATTGATCGATGAGCGATTTGAGTTGATCCCCGAAACATCGGGCAAGGCCGTGACCTCGATCATCACTCCCGCCGAAGGGCGCGCAGTGATGGCAAGCCGCGAAGGCGTGATCTTTGATTGCTCGACAATCGCGGATGGCACCCTCGCGGTTCAGACCATCGAGCCAAAAGATCATTCGCTTTTGAGAATTGATTCAGGCGGCGGCCGACCGCTTCCCCTCACGAGCCTTGCCTTGATTGGCGAGACTCTGATTGCAGGCACACGCAGCCGGGGATTGCTCGCAATCGAACGAGGCGAGGTGAAAGAAATCCTGAGCCACCCGCGCGCCTTTTTCGTAGAGGCAATCGAGGTCGATCCGCACGGGCGAATGTGGTTTGGCGCCCAGACGACGGCCAGAGACAGCGGCCTCTTTGAAAGCGGCAACCTTGCCCGCCCTGAAAAGATGGGCACCGACACCGGCACCATCACGGCGATTAAGTTTGACTCCACGGGCCGTATGTGGATAGGCACGGATGAGGACGGGGCCTTCTATTATCAGCAAGACCGGCGACAGCAAAACTCGGTCTCACTCGACAGGCTCGAACATTTTACATTCGAGAACACGGCTGGCGGGATGCGCTCGAATCACGTCTACACCGTCTTCGTTGACCGTGAAGATGTAGTCTGGTTCGGCACGGACGGGGGCGTCTGCCGGTACGACCCTCACGGCCTGCGCGTGGAGCTTCCGGGCATCTCTGCGAAAAGCAATTTCGCTCGCGCCCTGTTTCAATCATCAGACGGGGCCATGTGGTGCGGCACCAGTTCCGGGCTGTTTGTTAAGAGCAATCCCTCCTCGCCGTGGAACCCTGTCGAAGCCTTTCAAGATAAGGTCATACATTCGATAGGCGAAGACCTGGAAGGCCGCCTGCTCGTAGGGACCGCGTGGGGACTCTATGTTACCAACCATTCATATGAAAAACGAAACACCCGCCTTTCAGAGCTTGCTGATTCGATCATTGCTACAGACAAACGCGCCTTCGAACGTGTCGAATCAAATCCACCCGTCGCTTCTGGAGGCGACAGCGTTCGAGCCGTTTGCATTTTTCAGGGCGTGACCTATATCGCGAGTTTCGGGCACGGGCTTGAGCGCATAGATGGATCGAACCGTGCCCTTGTATGGCCGCCGGACGACGACGACGAGAGAGAGCGTCGGGTAGTCGCCCTGCACGCCGATGGACCTGCGAGGCTCTGGATAAGCACTGCCGAAGCGGGCCTCTTTCTATTCGACGGCCGACAGGTGCAGCCCGCGCCCGCCTTCGATCA
The DNA here is from genome assembly GCA_963765495.1 of Blastocatellia bacterium. Classification (GTDB taxonomy): domain Bacteria; phylum Acidobacteriota; class Blastocatellia; order UBA7656; family UBA7656; genus CAVXWP01. Next base: position 47,740 of record CAVXWP010000007.1, on the reverse strand, counting down.
ACTCAAAGGCAACACGGTCTGGGCAATCGAAGGCAAGAGCGATGATTATTTGTGGCTTGGCACATCGCGGGGGCTTTACGCTTTGAAAGCGGGAGAGTTGAGCGCCGTCATCGAATCGAACGACATTAGAAGCCTCGCCCTTGATGATGATGATAAAGCATCGCTCTGGTGCGCCTCGGTGGGCGGCGGATTGTTTCGCGTGTTGATTGATAAACAGGGCAACCAGGTCATCGCGCAGATGGACGGGGAACAGGGGCTTCCTTCCGAAAACGTGTTCGCCGTGCTGACCGCGCCCCGTCAGCCGCACGGCCGGACATTATGGATAGCCACGAGCCGGGGCGTTGTGAGATACGAACCCGGGCAAGCGGCTCCGCCGCTCAAGATAACTCGCGTGATGGGCAAGCGCGTATATCAGCCCGAAGAGATACGCGAGGGGCTGAGTCTGGAATACCCGCAAAACAGCCTTGCGATTGATGTGGCGGCGACAAGCAGTCGGACCTTTCCCGAGCAGTTTCAGTATTCGTTTTCGCTGCTTGATGCCAGCGGGAAATTGATAAGGCAAAAGCTCGCGCGCGACTCCCAAATGCTCGTGGAAAATCTGCGCCCCGGTCGCTATAAAATCATGGCCCACGCCTACACCAGCGATCTTGTAGCGAGCGAGCCGCTAATGCTCGAATTCACGGTAGCAAGCGCGCCCTTTCCCTGGACCACGATGGCGCTTTCGGTGTTGCTCACCCTGGCACTGATAGCCGTCTGGTGGGGGTCGCGACAGAATAGAAGGCTTGCCAGAACAAACGACGCGCTCGCCGTGGCAAACAGCCAGCTTGGACGGACTCGCATGCAACTGGCTACGGAGACCGAAACCGAACGCCGCCGCATAGCCCGCGACCTCCACGACCAGACGCTTGCGGACCTTCGCCGATTGCTCCTGCTCACGGACGAATTGCCCGCAGGCAAATCCACAAACGGTCATAAACAGATCACCCCGGCAGAGTTCCGGGGCGAGATACAATCCATTTCCAACGAAATTCGCCGTATATGCGAAGACCTGAGCCCTTCCGTGCTTGCAAACGTGGGGCTTGCGGCGGCGCTCGAATGGGCGCTCGCAGACGCGGTGGCTCATCTGCCGGTCGAGCGACAGTTCGATTATGAATTCACCTCGGAAGATAATCTGGAAGAGAGATTGAAAATCACCCCGGCTGTCCAGATTCAAATCTATCGCATAGTGCAGGAAGCGGTGAGCAACATCTGCCGTCATTCAAGCGCGAGGCGTGTTCGGCTTCGGATCGCAATCGAACCGGAAGGCGATTTCCTGCTTGAGCTTGAGGACGACGGGGGTGGTTTCGTCCCGTCGAGCAATGCCACGCTCACCGGACGGGGTTTGAGTAACATCCGCTCGCGCGCAAGTCTGATCGAAGCCGATGTCGGCTGGCACAAACGCCCGACGGGAGAGACACTCTTTACGCTTCGCAGGAAGACGAGCACGGTGAACTCGCAAAGCGAAGACGGAGTTGAAATGAAAAGGACGTGAACAGGGCAATGGGAATAGGCCAGGACGGCCGCGGATGCGACGGATTTTCGCGGATCTGAACTTATATGATCTAATCCGCGTCGATCCGCCCGATCCGCGTCATCGGCTGGTTATTTACAACTCTCCAACCTGCATTTTGGAAATCTGAATGGATTTGGGGTCAGAGCCGAATAAAACAAAGTTTATTTGCCGGGTTCGGATGCGCCCTGGCGGAGGAACTGATCGAGCAGTTCGGCGTATTTGCTGCTGCGCTCGGCTATCTCTTCTTCGGTTTGCTGTATCTGGTTGCGCGCCTGATACAACTCGTCTGCAATCTGTAGCGCGGCCAGTATAGCTACGCGCAGCGAGTCTACGGTCATCGTGGCGCTTGCGATTCTATTCATGTGCTGGTCAACATGGTCGGCCAGCTTTTGAATATATTCGGAGTCGTGATCGCTGCGAAGATTATAGGTCTGATTGTAGATCACGACCCTGTGAGATTGGCTCGGATTGTTATCCATTCTCTTGCGCTCTCTGGCCAGCCGAGTTTCAGGAACTCAGACTCACTAATAAAGGGGTTATTTCTTAGTCGCTTCGAGAGACTCAAGATCGAGCACGGCGATGGCATCAAGCATCGCTTCGACCTTGAGCTTGATCGTATCGCGCTCGTTCAGCAGACGCTCGACCTGTAATTCGAGTCGCTCTTTTTCGTCGCTGAGCTGGCTCACCTCGCGCCGCAGGCTGTTCACCTCGCGTTCAAGGGATTCGCGTTCCTGGCGCTCCCGCTTGAACTGCTCTATCGTGCGGTAGATCTTATCTTCCAGGTGCGAGAATTTTTCCAATCCGTATATTCCGCTCACCGAATCCTCCCCTTCTATCAAGTTCTGAATTTTGAGTTTTGAGTTTTGAGTTCACGTTGTCCGATCCAAAAATTCAAAACTCAAAACTTAAAACTCAAAACTTAAAAATGCGTTAGCGAAGTTGAGCGCCAAAGCGATTTCGCAACGTCTCGGTCACCCGCTCGTGCATGCTGGAAACATCTTCATCCGTGAGCGTGCGGCCTACTCCTCGATAGGTCACGCGGAAGGCAAGCGAGCGAACGCCCTCTTCCATCCCCTTGCCTCTGTACATGTCGAAGAGCTTGACCGAAACGATTTCGCTGATGCCGAGTTCGCCTATGACCCGTTCAATATCGCCCCACGAGGTTGTTTCAGACACAAGCGCCGAGACATCGCGCGAGGCGGATGGAAGCCGGGGCAACGCGCTGTAGCGGACCTGATCGGGCGAAAGTTCGAGCAGCATCTCTAACTCGATCTCTGCGACATAGACAGGCTGCCGGAACTTGTAAAGCGCGGCCACTCGCGGATGCAGGCGGCCAAACCTCGCTACTTCCTCGCCGTCCCTTTGAAGCACCGCCGACTGTCCGGGATGCAGGTATTCTACACCGGCTCGCTCAATTGTAAAGCCTGATATGTTAAGAGTTCCTAAAATGGTTTCAATCGCGCCTTTCAGATCATAAAAATCGACCTGCCGCGCGCCCCGCCAATCATCAGGCTGAATTGCGCCCGACATAATCAGGGCCAGCCGCTCGCGCTCAAGCGGGCGCTCTCCCTCCTTCGTCGCGCGAAAGACGCGGCCCAGTTCAAACAGCCTCACATCGCGGCGGCCCTGATTGAAATTCGCCTGCAAAGCTTCGACCAGTCCCGTGATGATGGAGCCTCGCATCTCATCTTCGCTCACGTCAATCGGATTTGCGAGCGTGAGAGCCGATTTATCTTCGCCGCTGAAGATACGGTCGTGCGCGGGATTTACAAAGCTGAAAGAGATTGCCTCATCGAAACCCAGCCCTGCAAGCGCCCGGCGAACCTTTCGGCGGCTGGCATCCCCGGGCAGATAGCTGCCCTGCCCGCTCCACGCGGGCAAGGTCACGTCTATCAGATCGTAACCCACATGGCGGGCGACCTCCTCTACAAGATCTTCCTCGCGGAATATGTCTATGCGAAATGAGGGCGGCATCGCAAGCAGTTCTTTTTTGTCGGCCAGAAGCTCGACTTCAAATTCAAGCCCGCGCAAAATGTGGGCGGCTTTCCCGATGTCAACCGTAAGCCCCGTAAGCCGCTTGATGCGCGACTCTCGCAAAGCCACAGGGTCGCGCATGATCTTCGCCGGATAAACGTCTATGATGCTTTTTAGTATCCGGCCTCCGGCAATCTCGGCTATCAACTGAGCTACGCGATCGGCAGCCCGCGCCTGAGCTTCAAAGTCGGCTCCACGCTCGAATCTGTAAGAGGCTTCGGTGTCGAGCCCCAGAGCGCGTGCCGTCTGTCTGACCGACCTCGGATTGAAGTAGGCGCTTTCAAGCAGCACATCCGTAGTCGAGGCGCTGATCTCGGTCGCTTCGCCGCCCATGATGCCCGCCATCGCAACCGCGCGATCACCATCTGCGATGACAAGCATCTCAGGCCGCAACTCGCGAGTGAACCCGTCAAGCGTAGTGAGTTGTTCGCCCGCGCGAGCGCGGCGCACGACGATGCGGCGGCCATTCAGCAGATTAAAATCAAACGCGTGCGTGGGCTGCCCCATTTCGAACATCACATAGTTGGTTATATCCGCGATATTGTTTACCGACCGCTGGCCGATTGATTCAAGACGCTCGACAAGCCACTTCGGAGAAGGCCCTACCTTGACTCCCCGGATAATGCGCGCCGTGTATCGCGGGCAGAGGTCCGTATCGAGTATCTCAACAGAAGCGACATCACTGCTCTCTTCGTCGCTTTCCGTAATCGCCGAGTTGAGAGGCTTCAAATCGGTGCCGCACACAAGCGCCGCCTCGCGCGCGATGCCGAGATGCGAAAGCGCGTCAGGGCGATTGGAGGTCAGGTCTAAATCGAGAATATGATCCGCGCCCAACTTTTCTACGGATTCGACCGCAAGCCCCACCATCGTGAGTCTTTCTGCCAGTTCCTTCGGATTAAGCGTGAGCGTGACAAGCTCACCCAGCCAGTTATAACTGATCTTCATTTGATCCTGTAACCCTCTTCTTCGTTGTTGAAAATCCAGCCCACCACTTCGCCGATTCTTATATCTTCGCTGCGGTAGGCTTCCATAGTGATCCCGGCCGAGCCCTGGCGATGAATCATCTGCGCCGAGCGCAGCATTCGCCGGAAACGGTCCTGCCAGCGTTCGATGTTTTTGGCTCTCAGGTCAATCCATCCGCGCTCGGCCCATTGTTCTATAGCCGGGGCGGTGACATCAAGTTTAGGCTCGCCCGCGTATTCGGGCACTCTGATGTGAGGCCCGCGAATCAATCGCACACCATCGGGCGGGAGTATCGGAATGCCTATCGAGATGATTGTATTTCGCAGATTCTGATTGCGCTGGAGGTAGCGCCAGAGCGCAAGTGAAATCTCTTCGGCGTCGCGTTCGACGACCGCCTGAAGCATGTGGTACTTCTGCTTTAACAGATGGGTTTCATAAAGCAGCTTTGTAAGCTTCGGCGGCCCAAGCTCGCCCGTGGCTATCGAATGAGAACCCGTCTCGCGTTCCAGCCGCCTCATGGCTTCAATGGCCGAACCTCTCAGGTAGCCTGCGCGATAGCTCGGCGTCATGATGGCGCTGTCGATGGCGGCGATCACATCAACCCCGGTGTTGCTGCCCTTGATCTCAAGCACCACGTTGCGGGCTATCTCTTCGGGGGTCACAAACTCCATCTGGTTGATGGAAGTAACGGCTTCAAATTCCCCGCGAGCGAAAAAGCCGTTCTCGCCCGTGTCTACGCCTACCATCTCAAGCTCGCCCAGACGATTGAAGCTCTCTTTAGGCAGCGCGAGCGCAAGCTCTCCGTCGAGCGATTGAGAGCGTGGCGCATACATCGGAACCGAAGAGTTGTCGCGGCGATTCTTGAGCGACTGGTATGTGACTTTCTTATAACCGATCATCGCGCCGGGTTTGACCTCTTTCACAATAGGTCCGTCGGGTGTGCGAGCCATCAAAAACATCAGCCCCGTATGAGCGAAGGCGACAGCCGTCTTCGACATCAATTGAGGCGAGGGCTTGTCTTCGCCGTGAGTGTAAGGGATGTTCAATCCCATGCCGCCCGTGCCCGTAGTGCCTACTTTGACATAGATGCGCGTGCCCGCTTCGACCATAGCGCGATAGAGCAACTGAGTGTGCCGGATCAGTTGTGGGATTGATTGCGCAACAAGCAGGGTTTCGAAGGTGCGTTCGAGCGATTTGCGATTGCCCCATATCTGTTTGAAGTCGCGGTCTTTGACGCACTCTTCGATAAGGTCGAGTCCCTTTCGCGCCTCGATTGAGTTGGTGTAAACATCCTGATAGCTGATGCCGGAAGCGGTGTTGACGCAGTCGATCAGGATGTTGGGGCGATGCTGGCGTATCGCGGCAACGAGCATCGATTTCTCGTAGGCATCATTTAGCGGTCCAAGCAAATCTTCGTAAATAGCGCGCCTTCTGGCAGGGCTTGCGATCAACTCGCCCCGGTCCTCCCTGGCAAATTCGGTTCTGACAAAGAGGTTGCCCCAAAGCTCTACAAACTCGACGGCGTGGAACTCTTTTCTCAGTTCGTGGACTATCTCTCGCACCTCTTTATGATAGAGCGAGGCGATGACCACTTTCTGAGGGCGCAGATCGCGAGCCACCTGATGGGCTACCTGCATACCGACCAGACCCGCCCCTCCCAGTATCAAAACCGTTTCGTCTGAAGATTGATTTGCGTTGTCAGGCATCGGTTAAATCAGAAGTGATGCGTGATCTGTGATGCGTGATCCGGGAGGCGAGCAAGTGGCTGGTGAACTTTCAACAACCAGAAAATCACTCATCACGCATCACGCGTCACGTTTCGCATCAGGCGAACTGCTCGAGGAATCGGACATCATTCTCATAAAGCAGCCGGATGTCGTCAATGTTATACATAAGCGCGGCCATGCGGTCTATGCCAAGCCCGAATGCGAAGCCTGAGAACTCTTCCGGGTCAATCCCCACGGCTTCGAGCACGTTTGGATGCACCATGCCGCTTCCGCCAAGCTCTATCCAGCCCGATCCCTTGCATACGCGGCAACCCAGCCCCCCGCAGACAAAGCAACTGAAATCCACTTCCGCGCCGGGCTCTACAAACGGGAAGTAGGAAGGCCGGAAACGCGTGCGAAGATTTGCCCCGAACATCATCTCGACAAACTTCTGGATAGTGCCTTTCAAATCGGCCAGCGTAATATGGCGGTCCACGTTCAGCCCCTCTACCTGAAAGAACATAGGGTTATGCGTGGGGTCGGGCGTGTCGCGGCGAAATACGCGGCCCGGAGCTATTACGCGAAGCGGCGGCTTTAGCTGCTGCATGGCGTGTATCTGGACGTTTGAGGTCTGTGATCTCAAGGCCAGATCGGTCGAGACGTAAAACGTATCGGCGGAATCCCGCGCCGGGTGTCCGGGCGGAATATTGAGCGCGTCAAAGTTGTAAAAACTCGTCTCGATTTCCGGGCCGTCTTCGACCGAATAGCCCATTGAAACAAAGACATCTTCGATCCGCTGGCGAACGAGCGTGATCGGATGCAGATGTCCCTGGCGCGGACGGGTTCCGGGCAGTGTCACATCTATCTGCTCGCGCCCTAGGGTTTCGGCTTCTGCTTCGGCGGCGAACCGCTCACTGAGCCGAAGGATTTCCGCTTCGACCTCAGCGCCAAGCTCATTTACGCGATGGCCAAAGGCGGCGCGCGCATCGGGCGGAAGCGCCCCAATGCGCTTCTTTTCAGCGGCGATCAGCCCCGACTTTCGACCCAGATACTTATCGCGAAGGGCTGTGAGACCCTCGGCGTTTGAGACCACGCTCAGGTCGTCGAAAAACTCTGTTCTAAGCTTATTAAGATTCTCATCCATACGCGCAAAAATAGAGGTGTAGCAAAAGTAGAGGCGTAGCAGGGGCTACGCCTCTCTTGCTCCGTTTTGCCGATTTACGGCCACTTTCAGGCAGCGGGAGCCGCCGATTGATTGGATTCGATAGCCTCTTTGGCTTTGCCTGTGATTTCGGTGAAGGTGGCCGGTTCGTTGACGGCGAGGTCGGCAAGGACCTTGCGATCAAGATTGATGCCGGCAAGCTTCAACCCGTACATGAACTGGCTATAGCTCATTCCGTTTTCGCGCGCTGCCGCGCCTATGCGAACTATCCACAACGAGCGAAAATCCCGCTTCTTCAGTTTGCGCCCGGTAAAGGCGAAATTCAGTGATCGCTCAACCTGCTCTTTGGCATGACGGTAGAGCTTGCTCTTGGTCCCGCGATAGCCACGGGCCAGCTTTAAAATACCTTTCCTCTTATGTAGACGTTTGTTTCCACGTTTAGCTCGAGGCATGATTCCTCCTGACGGATGTCATAAAGTTTTCGGCCCTACATGTTTGCGCGCCGTGACATCCCAATAAACTATATCTCTACAGAATTAATCTCGGCGGCCGTAGGGAAGCATTCTCTTTACCAGTGGCACATCCGCTTCCGCCACCAGAACATCGATGTCGAGCATACGTTTCCGCTTGGCGGTTTTCTTGGTCAGAATGTGGCGGGCATGTGAATGCCCTCGCTTGATCTTGCCTGTAGCCGTTATGCGAAACCGTTTTGCTGCTCCCTTGTGCGTCTTCAGTTTTGGCATTATTCCTCCTGCTTCTAAAAGATTATTTCTTCTTGGGGGCCAGGATGATAAACATGTTCATCCCTTCGAGTTTTGGCCTCACCTCGACCGTGCCTGCCTCGGCCAGATCCTCTTCCAGACGCTTGAGCAAAGCTATTCCAAGGTCTTTGTGTGTTATCTCGCGTCCGCGAAAATGGACCGTGCCTTTGACCTTGTCGCCTTCCTGCAAGATGCGCTCGGCGTGATTCTTCTTGAACATATAATCGTGTTCGTCTGTGCCGGGTCTGAATTTGATCTCTTTGACCGTGATATAGGTCTGCTTGGCTTTGGCTTCCTTGGCCTTCTTTTTTTGCTCATACTGCCATTTGCCGAAATTGATGATGCGGCAAACGGGCGGCTGTGCCTGGGCCGCTACTTCTACCAGATCGAGTCCCTTGCTGCGCGCTGTTTCAAGCGCCTGCTGCGGCGACATTATGCCCAGCTGCGAGCCGTCCTCATCAATCACGCGAATCTCGCGTGCTCTTATGCGCTCGTTGACTCGAACCGATGGCCCACGATCTCGCCTGTCTCGAAACCCCCTTCTCCCTTTATAGCTGCTAATCTTTTCTCCTCCTGTACCGGCCCGACCCGGATACGTCAATGAATAATTTAGCTGGAACCACGTCTCAACATCAGCCGACTCTCAATATCAGCCGACTCGGATCGGTCACAAGACCGATGCAAATACTCTGGCGGCGTGGTCGCGCTTGCGATACCGACTGTAATTGCCAATAGACTCGCCCGGCTCACGAGAGCCGTCAAGCATGTGCCACCCTTAAACTGGTAGGCAACTGTTATTAGAAACTTCCTCGACTGGTCGGATCTTACGTCAGCGCCCTCGGCATTCTCAGACGGACATTCGAGCAAAGCGCCCGGTCTATCTGATACGACAGCCATGGGTCTTCCGGAGCTGGCGCAAAATAACGATCGGCAGGCCCTTATGAATATGAATCGCAGGCCCACTCTTTCAAATCTCAAGTTGCAATATTATCAAATGGTCTGTGAGCGGCGCAAGCCTTAACCTTGGCGGTAAGATATCAGATTAGCCGCTGAGTCACAGAGACACAGAGAAGAGATTGCAAAAAACTCTCTGTGCATTTGTGTCTCTGAGACAAATTTGATCCGACCGGGGGACTGGTTGCTCTCTCCTGTCTCCTGTTGCTATGATCGCACAGGGCTGTAATCATCTATTCATCAGACGGAACATTCAACATCAAGAAGCAGGCTCTCGGATTCAAACACGAAATCCGGCAGGAAGGTGCATTATGGGATTGATAGAGGTAAAACTGGCAGAGGTTTTAGAACGGCGTGGTCAGACATTTTACTGGCTTGTACAGGAGGCAAAGGTTCCTTATTCGACCTTGCGCCGTCTGGATCGGGGAGTGGTGGCAAGCATTCGCTTTGACACTCTGGCCAAGATATGTGAGGCGCTGAATTGCCAGCCCGGAGAACTTCTCAGCTATAAAGCCACCTGGTCGGAGAGTAAAAAAAGAGCCCGGAATTGAGGGCGAATCGGGCCTCGAAACCACGAATGGGGTAAGGCAAAGGCGGGGCCGATTCTTACCGCAACCGCCTGTCGTGGCGAAGCGATTGACTGAAAGATGGGCATTCCATATCTCATCAGGACGATAAGCCGCTTTGAAATTGCCGGGCGCGCGATAGCAACCATCGCAACGCTCTGTTTAACCTTCTCTGTTCAGGCTCACACTGCGCGCCAGTCTCCAGATGTACTGCCGCGTCTGGAACAGGCCGTCGAATTGATCCGCGAAGGCCACCTGCCCGAGGCGGAAACCCTGCTTGGCTCTGTGCTTGCCGATTCGCCTCGGAATGCGAATGCGCTCAACTTGCTCGGCGTAGTGCGTGCCCGGCAACAACGCGAAAAGGAAGCCGAGCAATTGTTCAGGCGGGCGATGGCCTCTTCCCCGACTCATATCGGAGCGCATGTAAATCTCGGCGAATTGTTTCTCGCTACAAATCGCCCGCGCCAGGCGCTGGAAATCCTGCTCGCCGCGCACAAACTCGCGCCCGAACGCTCCGACATCAATCTGGACCTCGCCACGATTTACGAGGCGCGCCATGAATACGAACGCGCGCTGGAACACCTGCGACTCATCCCGCGCTCCGAGGCAAGCCCGGATTATTTCCAGTTAAAACTCAAATCTCTGCTTGCGCTCAACCGGCCTGAAGAGGCGCGCGAGGTCGTGCGCGATTTCAAAGCATCCGACATTCGCGGTGCAAAAGAGCAGGCGGAATTTGCGATGCTGCTCGCCGGGGGAGGGTTGAGCAATGAGGCGCTCGACCTGCTTGAAGAGACTCAGAAGGGTAATTCTTCATCGTTTCCCGTGCTCTATGCGCTCGGGGTGATCGAAGCATCGGCAAAACGATATGATGCGGCCGACAGACATCTTTCGAGCGCGTTAGAGGCCCGCCCCGGTGATGTCGGTACACTTCGGGCGCTTGCGCAGGTGGCTCGCGCAAATAAAAACCCTGAGAAGGCGCTCTCGCATCTGGTTGAAGCGCGCCGACTCGCGCCCGATTCTCCCGGCGTGCTTTATGACTTTGGCCGAACCGCCCTCGAAATGGAATTGCTTATCGACGCGGTTTCCGCCTTCGAGCAACTCGACCGGCTGTATCCAAATGAGCCCGCCTATATTTATGCGTTGGCGGCGGCGCACCTGAGAAAGGGCGATATAGAGGAAGCGGCGCGATTGATGAAAAGATACGTCGGGTTGCGCCCGCAGGACGCGGCAGGTTTCTACCTGCTGGGCGCGGCGCTGCACGGCCTCAAACAGATGACCGAGGCTCGAAGCGCCGTAGGGCGCAGCCTTAAACTCAACCCTGACCCGGATGCCGAGTATCTGCTCGGCCTGATCTTATATGAAGAGGGAGACCGCAGAGCCGCCATAGAGACGTTACAGCGAGTCGTTCACGCGATTCCCGAACACGCGGCGGCGAACTCCGCGCTCGGAGCCGCCTACCGCGATCAGGGCGATTACGAGGCGGCGCGCAAGACGCTTGAGCACGCTTTGGAACTGAATCCAAAAGACCTTCGCGCGGCCTATCAACTCGGGCTTGTTTACGCGAAGTTCGGCGACAAGGAAGCCGCAAAGAAAATGTTCGACCTCGCCGACCAGTTGCGAGGCGAACAACGCAATCAGGAAAGTGTTATCCTTAAGCTTATTGATCCTCCTCAAAACTGAGCGGCAGATTGATGTGATAATCAGAGTTAAGGAGGGAGTGCGGGAAAAGAGATCATATGGCCAACGAACTTTCCGCCGGAGAGCAACGCGCACAATTGATTTTGCAGGAACTCTTGAGAGCCGAAAAGGTTTCCGTATCCTTCCTGGCAAAACGATTGAAGGTATCGGAAGCGACGATCCGCCGCGACCTCATCGAACTCGAACAACGCGGACTCCTACTGCGGAGCCACGGCGGCGCGGTTCCCATCCAGCCATTACTCTACGAGCCGTTTCGCAATATCTCGTCATATCACGAACAGGACAGAAAACAGGCCGCCGAAAAACGCCGCATCGGTCTGCTCGCCGCAGAACTTGTCGCCGATGGTGAAATCATAGCAATCGGCGCGGGCACGACCGCCACGCAGGTTGCCCGCAGCGTATGCCTCCACAAGGGAATCACCGTTATGACAAACGCCGTGAACGTAGCGATGGAACTCTCTCACCGCGACGACCTGAAACTGTTTGTCACAGGCGGTCAGTTGAGCGGCGACTGGTTTGCGCTTGTCGGTCCTTCGGCCATTCAGAGCGCCCGCGAGATGTTTGTTGATAAGGTCTTTATCGGCGTAGACGGCATCCACATAGAACACGGATTGACGACCAACTATCCCGATCAGGCTTCGGTCCATCGCGCCATGATGCAGCAGGCGCGGCAAAGAATCGTCGTGGCCGATCATAGAAAAATCGGAGCCGTAGGCACGGCTTTGATCTGGCCTATTGAAAACATAAACCTCCTGATCACAGACAAAGGAGCCAGAGACGAAGACATCGCTCCTTTTATCGACAGGGGCATCGAGGTCCGCAGGGCTTAACCGACTGCCCTCAAAATCTATTCGAATTTTATCTGTGCTCTCCCGGCGCGGGCCATCCTTCGGCATCCCAGACAAGCGGGCTGATCCTTAAAGTCGCGAGGCCGCGCATCTCCGCATCATAGGCGTGATAGACGATCTTCTCTCCATCTTTGTCCGAAAGAATCGCACAGTGTCCGGGTCCGTGCCATCGCCCCTGACTTTCCACTATGAGTGTCCCGCCTCCCTCGCGCATGTCTTTTCCGGCGCGGTCCGTGTAGGGGCCGGTGACGCGCCGCGAACGCCCTACCCGGATGTTGTATGTGCTCATCACGCCCCGACAGCAAAAATCAAAAGAGACGAAGAGGTAATAATAGCCGTTTTTTCGGATGATAAACGGAGCCTCAACCGCTCCCGGCAGGTCCGGGCCTCGGGGACGAGCGGCAAGCGAATAGAGAGTCTGATCCGTTAGGTCGAGCTTGCCCGTCGGCTGATCAATTTTGCGAAGTTTTATCCCTCCCCAGAAACTGCCAAACGACAACCACGGCTGCCCCTTCTCATCCAGAATGATGTTAGGATCGATGGCGTTCCAATCATCGGAAGGATAAGAACTGATCACCTTTCCCTGATCTTCCCATCTGTACTTATCGCCCAGCGGGTCGAGCGTCTGATTTGTTGCCAGACCTATGCTCGAACGATTGCTCCCAAATGTGGACGCCGAATAATAAAGATGATACCTGCCGTTGAAATAGGAAATATCGGGTGCCCATAACCCCCTCAGCCCCGGCACATCCTGTACGGCCCATAGCGGGAGATGCCCGAAAACATCCCCGCACAACCTCCACCTGATCAGGTCTTCTGAGCAGCGTACGCTAATGCCCCCCCTTGTCGAGAAGAGATAAAAGGTATTGCCCTCTTTAATGATACTTGGATCGTGGACATAGCGGATGTCCCCCTGAAGTTCATCGCCCCCGGGCGAAACCTCTCTCTGCCCGTATACCGGATTGCCCGTTACGATCAAAGCGACAACCGCAAAAACAGACCAGACACGACGCGACAGAATCATCGTCAATCAATAACACGACTCTCGGCTCTCTTCAATGATTAGCGACGAAGGAAAAGACTTTGACGGGATTAACAGGATTAGATTGAATTTACAAGATTCACTTCTAATCCTTAAAAATCTTGCTAATCCTGTCAAAAATATACCCCTTCTGTACGGGGCTGATGCTCGAATCGTGATTTTTTGTCTTGACATCGTGTTCATTTGTGGTGTAAATAAGCATCCGCACCGATTAATCTATCGACATTCAAGCAGATCACACGATCCAAGCATCTTTGAGAGCTTTTCAGGGTCGAGACGGATCTTACAGGTTTTGTCGCGCAGGGCGACTTTACCATCCGGCGATTAAGCGTTTCTTATGAAAACAGACCGGCAGCGGGTTTGTTGAGCTTTCAGGAGGCACCAATGAGATTGCGCAGGCTGAGTATCGTCACAGTGTTTGCCATTTTGTTTGCGTCGGCTTTTCCCGCCTACGCGCAAAGCGACCGGGGCGGGATCACCGGCAGGGTCACAGACCCGAGCGGGGCCGTTGTTGCGGGCGCGAAGGTAACAGCCACAAACGTCGAGAATAACGATGTACGCGAAACCGTCACTTCAAGCGAGGGAACCTTCACCCTTCCACAGTTAAAGGCCGCGACTTATCGGCTGACGATAGAGCTTGACGGTTTCAAAACCGCGACCTTTGACGATGTCAAGGTAGCCGTGCAGATTACTCGCACGGTGGACGCGCGGCTCGAAGTAGGCGGAGTCGGCGAATCGGTGACGGTTTCGGCTGACAGCGTTCCGGTGCTGCAAACCGAAAGCCCCGTTCAGCAGACCAATGTCAGCGAGAGGCAGATCAGAGAACTGCCTCTGCAAATCGGCGGAGAAACTGCCGGGCGCTCGCCTCTGTCATTCATATTTCTTGACAGCAGTATAGTCTCGGGCGGCGGCAGCGTAGACACCCAAAACGAGGCGGCGCGAGCAAACGGCACGCTGGGGTTCAATTTCAGGGTCAACGGCGGTCAGGGGCTGGGAACCGAGATTCTGATCGACGGCGCGGGGACAAAGCGCGCCGAAAACGGCACCTTCTTTACCGAAGTTGCGCCCGGCCCGAACGCCTTTCAGGAGTTCACCGTGAGCACCGCGCAGTATTCGGCCGAATTTGGCAACTCATCGGGTGGCGTGGTCAACTTTACGATCAAATCGGGCGGCAATGATTTTCACGGCGAAGCATACGAGTTTCTCCGCAATGAAGCATTGAACGCCAACAACGACCTCAATCGGCTGACAGGGATTGAGAAATCGCTTGACCGCCAGCACGATTACGGATTCAGCGTAGGCGGTCCCATCTATCTGCCCTACCTTGACGGTTGGCATCCGAAGCTAAAGAGTTTCAAGGACCGCGCTTTCTTCTTTTTCAACTACGGTGGCTATCGTCTCGATCAGAGCGAAACAGTACCCGTAAGCGTCCCGACGGTTAAGATGCGCGCGGGTGATTTCTCTGAATTGTTGACCGATCCGTACGTGCTCGGATTTTTCGGCGGGCCGGTTCAAATCTTTGACAACACCGTGCCGTGCTGTAATCGTCCCGCGATTCCCGGCAATCGCCTCGACCTTTACAAAAACGCGCAGGGTCAATCAGTAATTGACCCCGTAGGGTTTAACATCATCAATCAGCTTTTTCCGCTGCCGACAAGCGAAGGCGTCTTTCACAACTACCTCGCGACGAGCGGAAGACCGACCAGAACCAACTACTACGCCGAGAAGGTCAATTTCGTAATCTCGGATAGACACCAGATCGCATTCAGTTCCACCTACCGCAGCCAGACAAAAATCCAGGGCGCTTTCCCGCGTTTTCCTGAGCCGTGGGTTCAGCAAGGTTCGTTCAGACAGGTGTTCCACTCGCAATATTATCGCCTGCAAGACGATTTCACTTTCAGCCCCACGCTGCTCAATCACTTCAACGCGGGCTTTACGCGGTCTTTCGTACAGAACCGAAATTTCACAAGGAACATAAGCCCGACGACGATAGGTTTACCGGCAAACGCCACGCAGAATCTTGCGCTTCCGCTCATAGGTTTCCCCCTGGTCGGCGACCCTGTGACCTCGCCCGACCCGCGCGCTTATCAGCCGGGCGGGTCTACGTTCTTCGATAATCAGGATGGCGACAACGCCGTTCAGCTTACCGATTTCGTGACGTGGGTACGCGGGAAACATACGTTCAAGTTTGGCGCTGAGACAAGATGGCAGCAGTTGAACGATTCCAACCACTTTGATCTTGGCGGCAATTTCAATTTCATCAGCAACCAGACATCAAACGGCGATGGGTTCCGGCAGGGTTGGCCCATCGCCAGTCTTATCACAGGCGCGCCCGAATTTTCCTTTGCCACCGTGCAATCGATCGATCCGGGCTTCCGCTTCTTCGAGCCGACCTTCTTTGCTCAGGATGACATAAAGGTCACTCAGAAACTCACGGTCAACATCGGCATCCGTTATGACATTCCATATCCGCGAGTCGAGCACAAAGACCTTTACCGGGGCTTTGACAAGTTTGTGCCAAACCCGGATGCAGGCGGGCGGCTCGGCGCGCTTGCCGGTCCTCCGGGCACCGATTTCGGACCGACCTCGCCTTACAGAGGGTTGATCAAACCCGACTATTCCAACTTCTCGCCGAGGTTCGGATTCGCTTACTCGGTCAATGACAAGACGGTTGTGCGCGGCGGCTACGGCCTCTACTACGCTCCGTTGCTCTACAACGATTTCGGGCGCGGCGGGCAGGCGGGATTTTCCGTGCAGGGCGGAGCCAACATCAATTTCGGTTTCGACGCTTTCATCAGACTCAGCAACTACCCGGTCCTGCCTACGCCCGATCCGACAAGCCAGTTTATCGGCGCGGATGTCGAAGGCTTTGATCGAAACTTCAAGATAGGTCGCACGGCGCAATACAGCCTCGAAATCCAGCGCGAACTGCCGGGCAATTTCGTAGCCGCCGTCTCGTATGTAGGAAGCAAGGGAACCCGGTTGCGGTCAAACTTCAGCCCGCTAAACGCCTTGCCGCTCGAGGCCCTCAAGCTCGGAAACGCGTTCCTGCAATTGCCGCTCGCCGATGTGACCGGAGCGCAGCGAGCCTATGCTCAGAGCGTAGGCGTGACCCTGCCCGCAAACAACGCGGCGGTCTTCCCCGGTTTTAACGGAACGGTGGCTCAATCCCTGAAACCGTTCCCGCAATACGGTCGCATAACCGAGCATCTTGAGAGTCAGGGGCAGAGTTTTTATAACGCGCTAAAACTCAACCTTCAGCGCCGTTTCGCGCAGGGTATGCAAATCGGCGTCTCGTATACTTTCGCAAAGCTGCTCACGGACGCAGCCGAAGACCTGTTCGGGGACACTCCGATCACCGGAGTTGTGCAAAATCCCTATGATCGAAAATCGCTCCGCACGCCGTCGCCAAACATCGTGCCGCACTCGCTTGTGATCAATTATCTGATCGAATTGCCTTTTGGAAAGGGCAGGCGATTTCTGAATCAGGGCGGCGCGGTAGACCGGCTGGTAGGCGGCTGGCAGGTATCGGCGGTCCAGCGTTATCGTCAGGGTCCGCTTCTGGTTCCTTTTATCTCCGGCGGCAGCAGAGATTTTCTCGACCTGATCGGATTTGGCGGCAACCTGCGACCCAACATCACGGGAGAGCCGTTTTACACAGACGATCCGGCCACGGGGATAAGGTATCAATATCTGAACCCGGACGCGTTCTCGCGCCCGCCCGACTACGGCGGAGGCTTCACAGCCGGAGACATCGGCTCGGCGGCTTACAGGGCTTTCTATTCCGATCCGACGCGGTTCTTCGGCACTGCCGCGCCTACTTACAGCAGCCTGCGCGGACAGCCCTTCTACGCCGAAGATTTCAACATCCTCAAGAAGACGCGCATCACAGAGACGACCGCGATTGAATTTCGGGTCGATTTCTTCAACGCGTTCAACCGGGGGCGTTTCCTCTTACCGGCAGTAGACCTGAACAATCTGGCCATCTTCGGTCAATCCAGTCGATTCAACGACCCCGAGCAGCCGCGTCGCATACAGGTCGGTTTAAGATTTCTTTTCTAAGCCGAAACGGCGGCACAGGCAAACGGTGCGGAGGCGAATGGGTGGGAATTTCCTCTGCACCGTTTGTTTTTGAAGGCTTGCGGCTATAATAGAGGGGCAGCTGACAAAACACGAAACATGAGTGTCACGAAGTCAAAACCTCTGAGGTTTATACTGATAACCCTCTTTATCACAGCGGCAGGAGCGGGAAGTCTGGGGGCGACAATCACTCTGCCGTCTTCTTCCGGCCAGACCGATTCGGGCGCAGGGCAGACCGAGCGGCTAATTGCCGAGGGTCTGGCGGCGCTTGAAAGAGATGACTCATCGTCCGCGCGTAGCCTCTTTCAACAGGTGCTCGCCCTGAAACCCGATGATGTGACCGCGCATACTTACCTCGGCGTGATTGCCGACCGTGAAGGCGATCTGGCGGAAGCCGAACGCCAATTCGCCGCTGCCGCCCGTAGCGATGCGAATTCACCATCTGCTCAGAATAACTACGGCGCGGTTCTGCTCAAACTCGGTCGCTCGAAAGAGGCGGCCGCGCGGTTTGAAGCATCGTTGAAGATTGATAAAAACCAGCCGAGCGCGCTCATCAACCTGGCGCAGATTCGCTTTTCAGAAGGCACGCCCGAAGGCTTTCGCGCGGCGAAAGAGATGTTTGAACGCGCTTACGCGCTCGCGCCCGATGCCGAGATCGCCCGCGCAATTATAGTCGTCGCCCTGCGCCTCAAAGACAACGAGGCCGCCGCTAAATATTTCAGCGGATACTCGGACCGTCTCGCGGGCGCAGACAAGAAGACGACCGCCTCCGCCGCATCACGCGCCGAACTGGGCAGCGCGCTTCTGGAAGCCGGGCTTGTGAAGGAAGCGGTGACGGAACTCGGCGCAGCCTCAAGCCTCGACCCTTCGAATACGGAGACGATTCTGCGACTTGCGAAAGCCTATCTCGCGTCGGGCGACATCCCGGCAGCCGGGCGCACGCTGGAATCTGCGGTGGCTCGCGGGATTGATTCCGCGCCGATCTATGTTTTGCTCGCTTCGGTTTATGAAAAGAGCGGGCATATCGAGAACGCGATTCCGGCCATGCGACTTGCCATACAGCGCGACCCGCAGTCGGAGAATTACCGCTTTACCTACGGCCTGCTGCTGACGAATGCGCTGGCACCGAGGGCGGCTGTGATCCGGCTGAAAGAGGCGCTTGAGCTATTCCCGCGCTCGGCCCGGTTGTGGGTCGCGCTCGGAATCGCTCACTTCAAGGGAGGGCTGAACGACGAGGCGGCCAGGGCTCTCACGCACGCCATTGAGCTCGATCCGAATTTCGCCCCCGCACACGCCTATCTCGGGATGACATATGTAGAAACAGGTCAGTATGACGAGGCCATCAAGCGATACAAGCGGGCGCTTGCGATAAATGAAAAGCTTGGGATAGTGGATTATCTTATCGCCGATGCGCTTCTCAGACAGGCCGACGCGGACCCGGCGCAGATAGAGGCTCATCTGAAACGCGCCGTGGAGCTTGAGCCGGAATTTGCTCCGGCGCATCTGGAATTGGGAAAGCTCTATTCCCGCACCAATCGCCTGAATGATGCGGCGCACGAGTTTGAGCGCGCAATCAAGCTCGACGCCAATCTCGCGGCAGCCTATTACCAGCTTGGAAGAGTCTATGCGCGGCAGAAACGTTCGGCCGAGGCGCAGGCTACGCTTGCGACTTTCAAGCGATTGAGCGATTCGCAAAAAGAGCAGGAACAGACCGAGCGGCGCGAAATCGTGCGGCGACTCAGCGATGTGATCTTCTGAGATTCGAGATTTGAAGTCTCAGATAAGCGTGTGTGAAAGAGCTTATTTCGGAGCACGCTCAGATTGAAAGCCAAAAGGGATCAGGGTTATGAAATTCTTAGCCGCAACCATACGCCCGTTTATTCTGTTCGCCGCGTTTGCCGCGACGATGGCGATTGCGACGGCTCAACAAACGGCTCAACAAACGGCTCAACAAACTGCGCCTTCGCAAGAACAGGCCGTGCCGCAGGCCGCTGTCGAAGAATGGGGAGACAACTTTGAGGGCGACCAGCTTGATGAGGCGAAATGGGAAACTTATACATTTGAAGGCGGCGGCGGCGGCAAGATCGAGGTTAAGGATAATCAACTGAGAATGCACGGAGCGGGGCTCTCGCGTTCCGGCGTAAGAAGCAGGCAGACTTTTCATGGCGACCGCTTCTATGTCGAGGCGACGGTCACAAAGGTTGGGATGCGCGCACCTCAACCGGGCGAGCGGGGGTTTCCGCCGGGATACGCCATTTTAACAGTGCTCTTCAACGGCAATTCAAAGGACCGCATCGAATGGATTCTGGTAAGCGACGGCAGGTTCGAAGCCTGGCAGACGGAAGACGGCAAGTTGATACGGCTTGATAACGGCAAGCTCGGCACAAAAGAGAAAAACCCTAGACTTGGAATCGGTCGGCGCGGCGAACAGATTTTCTTCATGTTAAACCGTGAGGTCGGGTTTGAACGCACGATTCGCGGTCTGTCATCCGATTTCAAGGTCATGCTGTATGGCTTCGGCTCCACGGAAAACAACTGGGACTCAATTTATGTGCAGACGCCAAAACAATAACGGATGCTCGAACCCTAGAGGGCACAAATAAAGATATGAAAATCGAAAGACGCGCATTTTTGCAGGGAGCGATAGCCGGTGGCGCGGGATTGATAGCCGGGCGCGCACACACATTCGCGCAATCCGCGCGGGCCGCCGATTCGCGTATCGAGGTGCTGATAGGCGAGGAGATCGGCACGATAAACCCCAACATCTACGGCCATTTTGTCGAGCACCTGGGCGCTGTGGTTTATGACGGCATCTGGGTTGGCGAAGACTCTCGCGTGCCGAATACGGGCGGCATACGCAATCAACTCGTTGACGCATTGAAACGCATCAAGGCCCCGGTGATTCGCTACCCCGGCGGATGTTTCGCCGACAGTTATGACTGGCGCGACGGCATAGGCGACAGGGCTAAACGTCCGCGCCGCACAAATTTCTGGGCCGATGCAGCAAACCCGAAAGTCCCGCCCGATTCTACTTCCCGCGTAGAGCCGAACTGGTTTGGCACGAATGAGTTTGCGCGTTTCTGCCAACTGATCGGCGCAAAACCTTATCTGGCGGCGAATCTGCGCGGCCTGACCGCGCAAGATTTTTATCATTGGGTCGAATACTGCAACGCGCCCGCCGGGGCCACTACGCTTGCGGATATGCGTGCGAACGGCCCAATGGGCAGCCGCGACCCTTTCCGCGTCGAGTACTGGGGCGTAGGCAACGAGTCGTGGGGATGCGGCGGCAACTTCACGCCCGAAGAGTACGCGCAGGAGTTCCGCCGCTTTCTTGCATCCGTGCCGGGCTACGGCGTGCCTCTGAAATTCATGGCCGCCGGGCCAAGCAGTGAAGACCTCAACTGGACTCACGGCTTCTTTGACAAGATGCGCGAGAAAGGCGAGGGATCATTCGACCGCATGTACGGGTGGTCTGTGCATCACTATTCGTGGAATGTCGCGGGAGGCAGGACCAACGACTGGAACGATGCAAAAGGCGACGCTTTGAAATTCGACACCGAGCAGTACTATGAGCTACTGCGCGCCGCCGATCAGATAGATGAGGCTATCGAGAAGCACTGGACCGTGATGGGCGAATACGACAGACGCCACCGAACAAAAATCGTAGTGGACGAGTGGGGGTCGTGGCATCGCCCGGGAACCGAGCTTGTGCTCTCACACACGCTGGAGCAACAACAGACGATGCGCGATGCGCTCGTGGCCTCGATCTCGCTGGACATATTCAACCGGCAGTCGGACAAGGTTGTGATGGCGAACGTCGCGCAACTGGTCAACTGTCTGCATTCGCTTTTTCTGGCCGACGGCGAACGTTTCATACTGACGCCGACCTATCACATCTTCGAAATGTTTATGCCGCACATGGGAGCGCAGGCGGTGCGGACGGTTTTCAGCGCGCCGCAGGTCGGGTACACGCGAAACGGAAAGCCTGCCGAGTTTTGGGGGTTGAGCGGATCGGCGTCAATGAACGGAAAACAATTGACCGTGACGGTGACGAACCCGAGTATGAGTGAATCGCGCGAGGCCGAGATCGCGGTGCGAGGCGCTCGCGTCGAATCCGCCGAAGCGCGAGTGCTTGCCGAGCCCGACGTTCACGCGCACAACACGTTTGAGAGTCCGCACACGGTCGAGCCTCGCAACGAACAGGTCAAGGTCGGCGCGGGCGCATTCGTTTATCGCTTCGCGCCTGCATCGGTCACGCGCTTGCAGATAAAATTGGCATAAGCAAACAGGAAAGGAAATGAAATTGCCGCAGAGACACAGAGATTTTAATAATCTTTTCTCTGTATCTCTATGTCTCTGTGGCAAACCTGACTTCCTTCGAAGAGAGAAGCTAATCTTTTATGACCACTGCTTTTTCAACGGATGATCCCCGCTACCTGCTCGAACCTCTGCGCCGGTTGCACGAAATAATTCGAGGCGCGGTGATCGAAGCCTGTGAGCGCTCGGCGGTCGAGGCGCTCGCAGCCGTAGCCCGCGAAGAAGAGGGCGATACGATTTACGCCGTTGACTGCATAAGCGAAGAGTTGCTGATCGATTTTTTCGAACGCGAGATTGCCCGGTCGGTCCCGCTAGTTTTGATCGGCGAAGGTTTGCCCGAAGGGCAGATCGTGTTGCCGCGCGGCGCGTCCGCAGAGGAAGCCGTCTGGCGCGTCATCGTAGACCCGATAGACGGCACACGCGGGTTGATGTATCAGAAGCGAAGCGGATGGATACTGACGGGAGTGGCTCCGAATCGAGGCGACGAGACTTCGCTCGCCGACATCGTGATGGCGATCCAGACCGAGATTCCGCTTGTCAAACAACACCTGTCGGATGTGGCGTGGGCCGTCAGAGGGGAGGGTGCCGAGGCCGTTCGCTTTAATCGCTACACGGGCGAAAGCAAAGCGATCCCCTTGCGCCCTTCGCCTGTCGCTACCATCGCGCACGGATACAGCCAGATAGTGCGTTTCTTCCCCGGTGCGCGTGAAGAACTCGCGGCGATTGACGAAGAGATCGTGCGCGGCGCTCTTGGGCCGGTGCGTCCGGGGAAAGCGCATTGTTTTGAAGACCAGTATGCTTCGACCGGGGGCCAGCTTTACGAACTGGCCTCGGGCCACGACCGCTTCATCGCCGACCTGCGCCCGTTTATGGAAAACCTATTGCGCCAGCGCGGGCTTGCGCTCGGCATCTGCTGTCACCCTTATGATCTTTGCACCGAATTGATAGCGCGTGAAGCGGGCGTGGAGGTGTGCGGCATTGGCGGAGGACCACTCGATGCGCGGCTTTCGGTCGAGCCCGATGTAGCGTGGGCAGGTTATGCCAACGCGCAGATTCGCGCTCAGATCGAGCCGCTGTTGCAGGCGGCGCTTATCAGCAGAGGGCTGCTCGAAAATTCAGAAGCCGGGAGCGCCGGACGTGTATAGAATCGTATCCGGTTCAACTCATGATCTGGCGGATACGGCAGCCCTCATCGAGTTGCTAAACCGCCTGCCCGATCATTCGCAAGGCAAAGAGGAAGAGATATCTTTACTTCGAGGGTTCTTTGACAATAAACGAGAGTTGATTGTGACGCGCGCGCCGGGCAGGCTGGATTTGATGGGGGGCATAGCCGATTACTCAGGCTCGCTTGTGCTCGAAATTCCAATCCACGCCGCCACGCACACGGCTCTTCAACTTCAAAAAGAAGACAGGCTCCGCATAGTCAGCCTGCCTGTCAACCGGAACGAACGAGTGCGCGTGTTTGAAATGTCGCTGGAGGATTTCAGGGAATCGAGCGACCCGGTTGACTACGCCACGGCGCGCGCGCGCTTCGCAGGCAGAGTCGAGCAGACCTGGGCGGCCTACGTAGCCGGTGCTTTTCTGGTCTTGATGCGCGAGCGAGGATGCGTCTTTGAAAACGGCGCGCATATACTTATCAGTTCAGCCGTTCCCGAAGGCAAGGGCGTCAGTTCTTCGGCTTCGCTCGAAGTGGCGACCATGCAGGCAATCTCAGCGGCTTACGGGCTTGAAATTTCGCCACGCGAGATGGCTTTTTTATGCCAGAGAGTCGAGAACCTGATCGCGGGCGCGCCGTGCGGCGTAATGGATCAGATGACCTCGGCCTGCGGCGAGGCCGACCGGCTGCTCGCGCTGCTGTGCCAGCCCGGCGAGTTGAAAGAGGCAGTAGAACTGCCCCGCGATCTGGCCGTCTGGGGGATAGATTCCGGGATTCGCCATTCGGTAGGCGGCGCTGATTACGGCACGATTCGCACAGCCGCCTTCATGGGTTATCGCATGATTGCCGCTATGGCTGGTCTGCCCTGCCGCGAGTCGGGCAGCGCCGGTCACGTCCTGATTGATGACCCTCGGTGGAAAGGCTATCTCGCCAATCTTACGCCGAAGGAGTTTGAAGCGGCCTTTGCAGCGCGATTGCCCGAGACAATGTCGGGTGCGGAGTTTCTTGCGGAGTATCGGGGGATCACCGATTCTGTGACCTCGGTATCGCCTGACCGGAGCTATCCTGTTTACGATGCGACGCGGCATCCGATCTATGAGCATCACCGCGTCAACACGTTTGCGGAGATACTCAAGAGGGGGCAGGGCGCGGCGCGGGCAAACATATTAGGCGAATTGATGTTTCAATCTCACGAAAGCTACTCGGCCTGCGGGCTTGGCTCAACGGGCACGGATGAGATTGTGAAACTGGTTCGAGAGGCTGGACCTGATACCGGGCTTTATGGGGCGAAGATCACAGGCGGCGGGAGCGGCGGGACGGTCGCCGTACTTGGCCTTGCCTCGGCGGGGCCGACGATTGAAGCGGTCGCGATCCGGTATGCCGAACAGTCGGGGCGGCAACCGCTCATCATTGCCGGTTCTTCTCCGGGCGCGGGCGTCTTCGGCCATTTGAAGCTCACGAAAGAGCACTGATAGGAGAAAGCGTTATGGCGATTCTTGTGACGGGTGGGGCGGGCTACATCGGCAGCGTAATGGTTGATCGGTTGCTCGACAGGGGAGAGCGTGTGGTTGTGCTCGATAACGTTTCACGTGGGCACGAAGACGCGCTTGGCGAAGGCGCAACGGTTTACAGGGGACGCATAGGCGACCGCGAACTTGTCAGCTCGATCTGTCGGGATCACGAGATTGACGCGTGCGTACATTTTGCCGCGCTTGCCTATGTAGGCGAATCGGTGAGCGATCCGAAGCTGTACTTTGAAAACAACGTCGGGCAGGGGATCGCGCTGCTCGATTCTTTGCTTGAGGCCGGAGTGCAAAGATTTGTCTTCTCTTCAACCTGCGCGACCTACGGCGAGCCGGTTCGCGTTCCGATAGACGAGCGGCACCCGCAGCAACCTGCCAACCCCTACGGCTGGACAAAGCTCTTCATGGAAAAGATTCTCGCATCATACGATTACGCCTACGGATTGAAATATGTCGCGCTCAGGTATTTCAACGCATCGGGCGCAACCGAGCAGCGCGGCGAACATCACGAACCGGAGACGCACCTCATCCCGAATGTGTTGTTTGCAGCGATGGGCAGGCGGCCTTACGTCTCGGTCTTTGGCAATCAGTACCCGACGCCGGACGGAACGGCCATCCGCGACTACATCCACGTGAGCGATCTCTGCTCGGCGCATACGCTTGCGCTTGAGCATCTGCAAAACGGAGGAGAGTCCGAGCGCATCAACCTGGGGAACGGTCACGGGTATTCGGTGATGGAAGTGATCGAGACGGCGCGGCGCGTGACCGGGCGCGAGATCGAAACCAGATTCGAGACAGCGCGCCCCGGCGATCCGTCCCGGCTTGTGGCCGACGCCACAAGAGCCAGAGAAATTCTCGGATGGGAGGTTGAATACCCCGATCTTGAAACGATTATCCGCACGGCCTGGGACTGGCATCAGGTGCACCCGGAAGGATATGCGAAATAATGCGTGATCCGTGAAGAGTGATGCGTGATCCGTGAAATATGCAAGTACCTGTTTACAGCAATGTGCCTGACAGTCACGGATCACGGATCACGCATCAGAGATCGCATCACGCTTCACGAATCAGCTTTTGCTCGTCACTCAATGCTCAGGGAGGGATCAATGGCTTGGGAAGAGAGATGGCATCCGCTTCGCGAGGAGTGGGTTATGGTCGCGGCGCACAGGCAAGGTCGCCCGTGGAACGGCGGCACTATCAAACACGCGGAAGAGTCTGAATCGAATTACGTAAGCGACTGTTACCTGTGCCCGGGCAACGAGCGCGTGAGCGGGAAGCGAAACGCAAACTATACCGGCACATTCGTCTTTGATAACGATCTGCCGTGTGTCAGTTTAGACGCGCCAACCGACCTGGACAAACCAATCGGGATTTATCGCAATCGGCCCGCGCTCGGACAGGCTCGCGTAGTCTGTTACAGCCCCCGGCACAACCTGACGCTTGCTGAACTTGAGCCGCGCGAAATCAATGAATTATTGCGCGTATGGCAGGAGCAGTATCGAGAACTCGGCAGCCGCGACGAGATCAACCACGTGCTGATCTTTGAGAACAAAGGAGAGGCCGTAGGCGTTTCAAATCCGCATCCTCACTGCCAGATTTACGCCACCAATTTCGTTTTCAAGACAATCGAGACAGAGGCTCGTGTCTCCGAAAGACATCTTTCGGAAACGGGACGCATCCTCTTTCAAGATATCCTCGCCGCCGAACAGCAGGACGGGCGGCGCATCATCTGTGAAAACGAGACAGCCATTGCCTTCATGCCATACTTCGCGCGCTATGCTTACGAAGTATTCGTAGCGCCGAAACAGACGCTTCCAAGCATCGCGGCGCTCTCAGATACCGAGTTGCGCGATTTCACTTCGGTGCTCAGACAGGTGCTTATCAAATTTGATAATCTTTGGCAGATACCCTTTCCCTATGTCATGCCTCTGCATCAGGCTCCGACCGACGGAGGCGAGTACCGTGGTTTTCACTTCCACATAGAGTTTCATCCGCCGCTCAGGCGACCGAATCTGCTAAAGTATCTGGCCGGACCCGAGATCGGCGGCGGCAACTTCCTGAGCGATACTTTAGCCGAAGAGAAGGCCGCCGAACTCCGAGCAGCAAGCGACATTCACTACAAGAAGGCGGAGCGCGAGCATAAATAATTCCCGCGCATCCTTTCAAGATGGAGGACCAAACATTCATGTCAATCACGCGAAAAACCGCGCCGGTATTTATAGCCATTCTTCTCCTCGCCCGATTCGTTCTGGCCGCGCCTTCGGCCAAGTGGTCGGAGCAAAAAGCAAACGACTGGTACAGCAAGCAAGGGTGGCTGGTTGGCAGCAACTATACGCCTGCGAGCGCGATCAATGAATTGGAGATGTGGCAGGCCGACACCTTTGACCCGAAAAGAATAGATTTGGAACTGGGCTGGGCAGAGAGTCTGGGGATGAACACCATGCGCGTTTTTCTCCACGACCTCTTGTGGAAACAGGATGCGGAAGGCTTCAAACGTCGCCTTGACACATTTCTCGGCATCGCGGCAAAGCATCATATCAGGCCGATGCTGGTCCTGTTCGATTCGGTCTGGGACCCGAAACCCATGCTTGGCAAACAGCACGAGCCGCGACCGGGTGTGCATAACTCGGGCTGGCTGCAAAGCCCCGGCGCACACGCGCTCGAAGACCCGGCCGAGTACCCGCGTCTTGAAGCCTATGTAAAAGGCGTGGTCGGCCGATTTGCAAAAGACGGGCGGATACTTGCGTGGGATATCTGGAACGAGCCGGACAACACGAATCAGGGAAGCTACGGCGAACTGGAGCCAAAGGACAAGGTAGAAATCGTGCTGGCGTTGCTGCCGCAGGCTTTCGCGTGGGCGCGCGAAGCGGGAGCCGAACAGCCTTTGACGTGCGGCGTCTGGAAAGGCGACTGGTCGAGCCCGGAAAAGATGGGGGTGATGGAACGGATGCAGATTTATTTGTCGGATGTAATTTCGTTTCACAACTATGATGCGCCGGAAGAATTTGAAAAGCGCATCAAGTGGCTTACGCGCTACAACCGCCCGATCCTCTGCACCGAGTACATGGCTCGCGGCAACAAGAGCACATTCGAAGGGTCGCTGCCCATCGCCAAACGATACAATGTTGCGGCGATCAACTGGGGACTGGTAGCAGGCAAGACGCAAACCTATCTGCCGTGGGATTCCTGGCGACAGCCTTATATTGATCGCGAACCGGCGGTCTGGTTTCACGAAGTATTTCGCACCGACGGCACGCCCTATCGCGCCGAAGAAGTGGAATTGATCAAACGGCTGATCGGCAAGACGAAATGAGAAGTGATGCGTGAAGAGTGATGCGTGACTGTCAGGCACGTGGCTGTAAACAGGTAATTGCATATTTCACGGATCACGGATTACGCATCGCGCATCAGGTATCAGAGACCGCATCACGGAGAGGCGACACATGAAAATAGCGAAAACAGCGCGGGCCCTTTCGATCAAATTTCTGGCGCTTGGCTGCATGGTTTCTCTTATCATCGGGCAGGCGCAGTTTGCCTCGGCTCAAACCAGCGCCATCACCGTACAGGTAGACAGACCCGGAGCGCCGATACCTGCTACCCTGTTCGGCCTGTTCTTTGAGGATATAAATTTTGGCGCAGACAGCGGGCTGTATCCTGAACGTGTGAAGAATCGCTCGTTTGAGTTCCCGGACCCGATGATGGGCTGGAAGCAGATTGATCGCGGCGAATCAAAAGGAGCGGTTTACATTCTCGACCGGGGTTCGGTTACTCACATCCCAAATTCTCATTATCTGCGGATAAAAGTAGAGTCGGCGGGCAAAGGCTTTGGCGTAGTGAACGAAGGCTTTCGCGGCATGGGCGTCGAAAAAGACGCCGAATACACTTTCTCTGTTCAGGCACGGCGTGTTGAGAGCGACTCAAATTCCTCGGATGGACCGCTCGCCTTGCGCATCGAACTGGAAGACGCAAACGGGGGGAGTTTAGGGCATACTAAAATAGAGGGAATCACATCCGAGTGGAAGAAATATAGCTCAATCATTCGTGCCACCGGGACCGAGGCCAAGGCTCATTTGAATGTGCTTGTGGAAGATCGCGGCGCGCTTGATCTGGATTTCATCTCGCTTTTTCCTAAGCAAACCTGGAAGATGCGCGAGAACGGGTTGCGCCCCGATCTTGTAAAGTTGCTCCACGACATCAAGCCCGGTTTTTTGCGTTTCCCCGGCGGGTGCATTGTAGAGGGAAGCACTCTCGACAGGCGTTATCAGTGGAAGACGACCATAGGCGATCTGGATGAGCGGAGACTGCTCGTCAATCGCTGGAATTATGAATTCAAACACCGTCTGACTCCTGATTACTACCAGTCATTCGGTCTCGGCTTTTACGAGTATTTCCTGTTGAGCGAAGACATCGGCGCGGAACCTCTGCCGATACTAAATTGCGGCATGGCCTGCCAGTTCAATACGGGTGAACTGGTCCCGGTCGAAGAGCTTGACCCTTACGTTCAGGACGCGCTGGATTTGATCGAGTTCGCAAACGGCCCCGAAACAAGCAACTGGGGACGCAAGCGCGCAGAGATGGGACACCCCGCTCCCTTCAATCTGAAAATGATCGGCGTAGGGAACGAACAGTGGGGACCGCAATACATCGAACGCTATCGGGTATTTGCAAAAGTCATTAAAGAAAAGCATCCCGAAATCAAACTCGTCTCGGCGGCAGGCCCCGCCCCCGAAGGAGAGCGATTCGATTTCCTGTGGGCGAAATTACGCGAAATGAATGCCGACTTAGTCGATGAGCATTACTACATGCCGCCGAAATGGTTTCCAGAAAATGCCGGTCGTTATGACGACTACCCGCGCAACGGCCCGAAGGTCTTCGCGGGCGAGTACGCGGCTCAAAGCGTCGGGATTGCAAGCGTTGACAATCGCAACAACTGGGAGTGCGCGCTTTCGGAGGCCGCCTTTATAACCGGGCTTGAGCGCAACGCCGATGTAGTCGCGATGTCATCTTATGCGCCGCTCTTTGGGCACGTGGAGGGGTGGCAGTGGACGCCGAATCTTATATGGTTCGATAATCTTCGTTCCTACGGCACGCCTAATTACTACGTGCAAAAAATGTTCAGCGTGAATCGCGGGACAACTATCCTGCCGGTGCTTCTGGGAGACTCTAAAAAGAACGGGCAGGACAATCTTTTCGCCAGCGCGTCCATAGATGAGCGAACCGGCGAAGTGGTTTTGAAAGTAGTCAACATCTCTCCGTCGCCGCGAGAGGTTCAAATCAACCTCGCGGGAGCGAAGCAGATCAAAAAGACCGGCAAGGCTTTTGTTATTACTGGTGACCTCAAAGCCGAAAACAGTCTGGATGAACCGATGCGAGTCGCACCAGTAGAGCAATCGCTTGCCGCCGGATCAAATGAGTTTAAATACAGCTTTGCTCCTAACTCGCTTACGGTATTGCGGGTCGGCGTAGCGGCTAAATAAAGATCGCTCTGCTCGTCAATACCGAATTTTATTCACCGAATCACATCAAGCGTAATCACCGAGATGGAGTGCGCTGGCAGATCAATTGTGAAGTTGCTGCCCGCGCTCACCTCCGACGTTTTTACGAAGACCGCGTCGGGCGTCGTGAAGCTCGCGACGCTTTCGAGAGAGGCTGCCGTAATGGTTTCCACCCGCGCGCGCGTGGCGACTCGAACTCCGGTTAAGCCGATGCTCGTTTGCAGGGGACTCGCTGGATCGGTATTGACCGCCTTGATAAAAATCTGTTTGCCGTCAGACGTGCGGCTGACAACCGCATCCAGATAAGACACGCTTTTCCCTTCTCTGCTGCTGTCAAATCCAGGGCTTTCGACAACAGAAGCGAGGCGTTCCGCTCCCAGATGCGTGTTATAAAGTTTATTGACCAGATAGTTTGGAGTCACAAACAGACCGTGTCTGCTCGCCTGAATGATGCCTCCCGGCCAGCCGTTTATCAGATCGGAAACCGCGCTCATCGCGACCAGATCACCTGAACGCTCGAATACATTCATCAGCCGCGCACCGTAAAGCGCCGATTCAATCGAGTACTGTCGGCGTTCCGGCAAATCCAGGCCCCATTCGTTAATATTGAGCTTGATCTTTCGATTGGGAACTATCTCGCGAATCAACTGCCCGACCTGTTTATAAAAGCGTTCGTAAAAGAGCGGGCGCGCCATCAAATTGAGCGGGTCGCCCGCCATCTCCCGTCTGCCGTAATAGTGATGAATCGCCAGAAAATCGATGCGCTCACCGGCCAGACGCAATACCGTGCGATTCCATTCCATATCGTTATCGCCTACGGCGATGAATTGAATATTCGGGTCAACCTGTTTCATGGCCGCGTAATAGCGATTGAAATTGCGCGCATACGTTTCGGCATCGGAATGGCCCCGTACCCAGTCGCCCCATATCTCGTTACCGATCTCCCAGTATCTGACCCCGTAAGGCTCCGGGTGTCCGTTGCGAGCGCGTATCGCGCCGTAAGGAGATGTCATCGGGCCGTTGCAGTACTCCACCCATCGGGCGGCTTCTTCGGCGGTCGCGCCGCCCCCCTCGACATTCACCGTCAGTGAAGGCTCGGCTCCGATGTCGCGACAGAAACGGATAAACTCGTCGGTGCCGAAATCGCTCGGCTCGGCCTCATTCTTCCACGACAGATTCACCCACGTGACGCGTTCATCACGTGGTCCGATGCCCCACTGCCAGTGATAATCCTGCGCCACATTGCCGCCGGGCCAGCGGATAAAGGCCGGATGTAACACCCTCACCTTTTCATAAACATCTTTGCGCACGCCGTCCTGGGCATCGCCGGGGAGTAGCGAAACCTGATCGAGCCAGAGCCGCCCGCGTCCCTTCACAAGAATGGCAAAACGGGCAAGCGGGTCGCTCTTTGACGGTGTGAGCGTAAATTCGTATCTCTTCCAATCCCCGGCAATACCTTTGATGTCTGTCGCCGCATACATCTCACCGCCTGTCCAGTCCGCTTCGAGCGACACGGTCAGGTGTCCGGCAAAGTCGGCAGACTTAAGCCAGAGGTAACCGTGGAAGCTTGTTCCCTGCCGCACAGGCACGCGGCTTTGATAAACGCCGTGCGGCTCTACTACTCCGTCACCGGCCTCTATTCGGAGAGAGTGCTCGACCGTATCTTTTTCCGAACGATTGCGAACCGGATAAGAGACTGTCTGATCCCATCCGAAAGATATTGCATAATCATCATTGCGGTCGTCGGGATAGCGTTCCCAGTAACGCGAAAGACCTGTGACACTGGCCGGTTCCTCGAAGCTTCGGTTACGGATCAATTCGGCGTGCAAGCCGCCTTTGATTCCTTCGAACATAAACTCGGCGAACTGACCGTAGAGCATAGGACTTATCCGGCCTTCGACCTTGCCGGCATCAATCGCGATGCGGGCGCGAGCTGACTGAGCGGCGCTCAGGGGTTGCCAGGAAAGCAATCCGAAGATCAAGGCCAATGTGAGCCAGCATTTCGGGAACAGACTTTTGGAGAAGGTTGCGAGATACGAGATAGGAGAAGAACATCTCATTCGGTTTTCCCCTGTATCCCTATTCGACAAACGACTTGAAAGAGGAGAGGACTCTAGGTATTCAAAATAAGTGAATAGGCACGTACGGATTTGAGCCGCAGCCCCCTATCGTGATAAAACTCAAAGCCGAATGATAACGTGTGTTATTCTGTATTTGCAAGTCCTTTGTAGTCGCCTGATGGCAAAGGACTTAACTCTCTCAGGACCATTCAGTTTCTCAAAATGTAGCATATGGAAAAGGGGAATAGGCCGCGTCCATCCCGGCCTATTTCAATTCGCCTTACATTCAAATTAACCTGCCAAAACGCCTGACGCATGTTGCCCGCAATTCAAAAACTGAATGACCCTGTAACTCTCTAAGCGAGCAAGTATCGGACTCTAGCGCGCCGCCGTGTTTTATGCTGTGACAGGGCGTTTTTGACCGTAGTCACGTGACAAAGCATGCGACGATCGCGCAAGACACATTTCATCGAAAGACGATTATTGTGCAATCCTCGAATGAGCCATTTGATTGCAGCCCTGCTATGTTCACTCGGTTGCCTCGTCGTATAATGCAAACCATGCGCGAGGCAGAAATGCAAAAGAGCGTTGCTGGATACGTTATAGCGGGCCTTTCAATCGCTGTCGCCACGGCTGCGCTCAAATTGCTCGGCAGCCATATCAACTCGACCACTGTTGCGCTCTCGCTGTTGTTGATCGTTCTTTTCATGGCAACTCGATGGGGGTCGCGCCCGGCTGTCGTGGCTTCGCTGCTCAGCATGTTGTGCTTCAATTTCTTCTTCCTGCCTCCGGTGCACACATTCACAATCGCGGATCTGGACAACTGGATTGCGCTTGCCGTCTACCTGATAACTGCCGTCACCGCCGGAGAGCTTTCTTCTCGCGTGAAGCGACGCGCCGAAGAGGCTGAAGCCGGACGGCACGAGATCGAGCGCCTGTACAAAGAGCTTCAGGATGCTTTCGAGCGGGCCAGTCACGCCGAGGCTCTCAAGCAAAGCGAGAAGTTGAAATCGGCTTTGCTCGACGCGGTAACGCACGACATTCGCACTCCGCTCACCTCGATCAAAGCATCTGTCACCACCTTGCTTGATGAATTGCGCTCGAAAACGGACGAGGCTATCTCTCTCGACCGCGAAGGCAGGCAAGAGATGCTTGAGGTAATAGATGAGGAAACGGATCGCCTCAACCGTTTTGTCGAAAGCCTTCTGGAACTTGCGCGCATAGAAGCCGGTGAGATGCATCTCAGACGCCGATGGGGGGCGATTGACGAGATAGTTCTTGCGGTGCTTGAGCGGGCCGAATCGCTCACTCGCCTTCACACGATCGAAGTGGCGATTGAGAAAGAATTGCCCCTTGCGCGGATTGATGCGAGGGCCGTCGCCGAGGTCATCTATACGCTCGTTGACAACGCCGCAAAATATTCCCCGGCGGGAACGCGCATCCGCGTCGCGGCGAGTCGTGTTGACGAGCAAATGCTGAGGCTATCGGTTGAAGATCAAGGTCCGGGCATTCCTGTTGAAATGCGCGACCGAGTATTCGATAAATTCTTTCGCGCAATGCGAGACGGTGACTCAGGTGTGAATCGTGCTTCGGGGATCGGGATGGGGCTGGCCATCGCGCGAGGAATTGTCGAAGCGCATGGCGGTCGCATCTGGGTCGAAGACGGAGAAGATGGGCGCGGAACATGCGTCGTCTTCACGCTACCTATAGGCGAGGAAGAAGAATCTGCTTCAGAAAGATTGAAACAGGTTGCTTCCGGGGATAATGTTTGAGCAGGCGTAGTCAATCGCCTCTTTTGGGCTGAAACTATGAATGAGAAGAAGCGGATTTTAATCGTGGACGATGAGCCGCAAATCACTCGCGTGCTCAGAAGAAGCCTGACCACACACGGCTATGATGTGCGTAGCGCAGCCGACGGGCAGAGCGCGCTTGAAACATTTGGCGATTGGCCTGCCGACCTCGTTATCACCGATCTTGCGATGCCGAATGTAAACGGCATCGAGCTATGCCGCCGATTGCGTGCTATCTCGCCGGTTCCAATAATCGTGCTCTCGGTTCGCGGCGAAGAGCAGATGAAGGTCGAGGCATTGGATGCGGGCGCAGATGATTATGTAACAAAGCCGTTTGGCATGGACGAACTGCTCGCGCGGATTCGAGCGGCCTTGCGTCGCGCGCCTGAACCTCATGCTGACAATGCAGCCTCGACCGTTTTGGAGGAGGGAGACTTCCGTGTTGATCTTGAAGCCTATAGCGTCACCGTTAAGGGTCATGAAGTACATCTCACGCCTAAAGAATACGATCTGTTGATTTATATGATTCGCCATAATGGCAAGGTTTTGACTCACCGCGCGCTGCTTGTTGCCGCGTGGGGTGGCAACTACGTCGAGCAGACCGAATACCTGCGAGTCTTCATCGGGCAACTTAGAAAAAAAATCGAAGCCGACCCGGCCACACCGCGCTATATTCTGACCGAGCCCTGGATTGGCTATCGCTTTAACCCTGGCGTCTGAACACTTCCTTCTGACCCACATCAGCCCTTATGAACTTTTTATAAACCTTTTACACCATCCTTATGCTCCGAGTGTTAGCCTAAAAATGTGGCCGAAGCCAGACATTGAAACGGCTAAAGCCACAGGAGACTAAAATGGGCAGAGATTTATTGGCCATAGCCATCGCTATGGTAGCGGCTGTTTTATTATTGTTGTTGCGTCACTTCATCCTTACTATCGACAAAAGAAGAAACCCCGCAAGCATGCGAGCGGATACTTTACGCCCGGCTTCAACTTCAAGCCACACCCGCGAGTGACGGGTTATATTGGCTACTCTATCGATAATACCGGGGCCAGGAGCGGCAATCATTTCTTCTACACAGCCATCGGGATCAATTTCAACTGAAAGCGAGTTCACTGATGCTAAAGGAAATAACAGAAAAGATAGATATGGAGATGTAGAAATGAGAGACATCATTTTCATTGCAGTAGTTTTCGCCTTCTTTGCCCTGTCGTTCTGGTATGTGCGTTTTTGCGAGCGCGTCTGAACAGGAGCGAGCATGAAAACCGTCGGTTGGATAATGGTTGGCATATCTACTCTGAGCCTCTATTTCTTAGCCTTTCGGAAGGAAGCAGAGAATAAGGAAGATGTCATGAACATCGAATACATAATAAGCGGATTGATCGTTCTGCTTTTGCTTGCATATCTCATATACGGGCTGCTCAAGCCTGAGAAATTTTAGCTAACGTCACGAGTGACAGTGTTAGAAAACCGCGCTTGCAACCTGCTTCTGTTACTCGTCATTTGTCACTGTTGTCGTGGGGAGATGAAATGACACTCAACGGACTGTTACAACTCATGGTCTTCTTTCTGGTGCTGCTCGCCATTACCAGGCCGCTCGGCATCTACATGGCCAGAGTCTTCTCCGGGGATAAGACTTTCATGAATCGGGTGCTTGGCCCGGTAGAACGGCTGATTTATCGCCTTTGCCGTGTGGACGCAAGTCAGGAGCAGCACTGGACTACATACACGGCAGCCATGCTGATGTTCAATCTTATCGGCTTGCTTGTATTGTATTGTCTTCAGCGATTTCAATATTACCTGCCGTTCAACCCGCAAGGTCTGGCCGGCGTCAGCCCCGATTCGTCCTTTAATACAGCAATCAGTTTTACGAGCAACACGAACTGGCAAGGTTACAGCGGCGAAACGACTATGAGCTACTTTACGCAGGTGGCCGGGCTGACATTGCAAAATTTCGTTTCAGCCGCTACCGGCATTGCCGTGGCCATTGCTCTTGTTCGCGGCATTGCCCGCCGCGAGGCAAAGACGGTAGGCAATTTCTGGGTGGACATGGTGCGCGCCTCACTTTACGTCTTGCTGCCGCTTTCGCTTATCGGGGCGCTCTTTCTGGTCTCTCAGGGCGTGGTTCAAAACTTCAAGCCTTACACGGATGCTCGACTGGTCGAACCGCAAGTGGTCACGAGAACCGATTATGGGACCGGAAATGAGGTCAAGGAAACAGTAACCGATCAGACAATCGCGCAGGGACCAGCCGCTTCTCAGATCGCCATCAAGCAACTGGGCACGAACGGCGGAGGTTTCTTCAACGTCAACTCGTCTCACCCTTTTGAAAACCCGACGCCTCTCTCGAATTTCTTTGAAATGCTGGCTATCCTCGCTATTTCTTCGGGTCTTACGTATACCTTCGGTCGAATGGTCGGCAATCAGCGGCATGGCTGGGCCGTATTCTGTGCGATGGCGATACTGTTTCTCGCAGGTGTCTTCGTCACCTACTACTACGAAGCGCGCGGCAATCCCATCTTCAATCGGTATGGGGTGACGCAGGCAGCGGTTGAGACCGCTGGACACGAGCAAGCGGGCGGCAACATGGAAGGCAAGGAAGTGAGGTATGGAATCTTGAATTCCACGCTTTGGGCCGTGGCGACGACCGACGCCTCGAATGGCTCGGTCAACTCGATGCACGACTCGTATACGCCGCTCGGAGGTATGATCCCGTTGCTCGACATACTGCTTGGCGAAATCATCTTCGGCGGGGTGGGCGCAGGGTTATATGGCATGCTTGTGATGGTTGTGCTGACCGTATTCATCGCAGGGCTGATGGTAGGGCGCACCCCGGAATATCTGGGCAAGAAGATCGAGGCGAAAGAGGTAAAACTGGCGATGCTCTACGTGCTGATCTTTGCATTCTTCATACTGGTACTCACAGCCTGGGCGAGCGTCACGAATATGGGCCTTCAATCGCGCAACAATCTGGGGCCGCACGGACTCTCTGAGATTCTCTACGCCTTCACATCGGGGACAGGAAACAACGGCTCGGCCTTCGCCGGTCTCAACGCCAATACCCCCTTCTACAATACGACCAACGGATTGGCGATGCTCTTCGGGCGATACTTCATGATTATTCCGATGATGGCGATTGCGGGCAGTCTCGCGGCCAAAAAAGCAGTGCCCCCTTCGCTCGGCACGTTCCCCGTCACTACGCCGTTGTTTGTCGTGTTGTTGATTGGCGTGATCCTGATCGTTGGCGCATTGACCTTTTTTCCCGTGCTGAGCCTTGGCCCTATTGTTGAGCATCTGCTGATGGGGGCGGGACAGACTTTCTGAGGTTAGAAATGGCTGAAAAGGCAAAAAAGATTTCCATCTGGGACCCGAAAATCATGCGTCGCGCATTGATTGATTCGCTCATAAAGCTCAATCCCCGCAAGATGATGAGAAACCCTGTGATGTTCGTGGTCGAAGTGGGCGCAGCGCTTGCAACCGTCCTGCTCATTCGCGGCATCGCTCGTCCGGTCGCGGGTGTGACCAACGTTCTCTTCGAGTTGCAAATATCGCTCTGGCTATGGTTCACCGTGATCTTTGCGAACTTCGCGGAAGCGATGGCCGAAGGGCGCGGCAAGGCTCAGGCCGATACCTTGCGACGCGCAAAGACCGAAACCATAGCCCACCGGCTGTTGCCAGGCGGAGAGACCGAAGATGTCCCTGCACCGAAACTCAAGAAAGATGATGTGGTCGTAGTCTCAGCCGGAGAGTTTATTCCCGGCGACGGCGAAGTCATAGAGGGTGTCGCCTCGGTTGACGAATCTGCGATCACTGGCGAATCTGCACCTGTGATTCGCGAAGCTGGCGGCGACCGCTCGGCTGTCACGGGCGGCACCCGCGTGCTTTCCGATCAAATAAAGATTCGCATCACGTCGAATCCCGGCGAGACTTTTATTGATCGAATGATCGCGCTCGTAGAAGGCGCAGAAAGGCAAAAGACGCCCAACGAAATCGCGCTTAACATCCTGCTTGCGGGACTCACGATAATATTTCTTCTCGCGGTCGTCACGCTCCAACCCTTCGCCGTCTATTCAGGCTCGCCGCAAACAATCTTTGTGCTGGTCGCGCTGCTGGTCTGTCTGATACCTACAACCATCGGCGGATTGCTTTCGGCAATCGGGATAGCGGGAATGGATCGTCTGATTCAACATAACGTGCTTGCGATGAGTGGCCGCGCGGTAGAAGCGGCGGGCGATGTCAATACCCTGTTGCTTGATAAGACCGGGACCATCACTCTGGGCAACCGTCAGGCATCGAAGTTCATACCTCTTCCCGGCATAGATGAACGGGCTCTGGCTGACGCGGCTCAACTCTCTTCGCTTTCAGATGAAACGCCCGAAGGCCGCTCAATCGTCGTGCTTGCGAAAGAAAAATACGCGATGCGAGGACGCGAGCTTCACAATCATCTGGCGCATTTCATTCCCTTCACCGCTCAAACGCGTATGTCAGGGGTTGATTACGATGGCCGCCAGATTCGCAAAGGCGCGGTTGACGCGATTGAAAAATACATAGCCGAAAAGGGCCTGACCGTCCCGCGAGAGTTACGAGAGATAACCGACCGCATCGCGAAGTCAGGCGGCACGCCTCTTGTCGTCGCCGACACGGGCAAGCCGCTCGGCGTCATACACCTCAAAGACATCGTAAAGGGGGGGATGCGCGAACGATTCGATCAACTGCGCGCGATGGGCATAAAGACCGTGATGATAACGGGCGACAACCCGCTCACCGCCGCTTCGATTGCGCGCGAAGCGGGAGTGGATGATTTTCTGGCCGAGGCAAAGCCCGAAGACAAGATGGCGCTAATCAAGCGCGAGCAATCGAAAGGCAACCTGGTTGCGATGACAGGCGACGGAACGAATGACGCGCCTGCGCTCGCTCAGGCCGATGTCGGCGTGGCGATGAACTCAGGGACGCAGGCCGCGAAAGAGGCAGGCAATATGGTTGATCTCGATTCAAACCCGACTAAGTTGATCGAGATAGTCGAGATAGGCAAGCAACTGCTTATGACGCGCGGGGCGCTGACCACGTTTTCAATCTCCAACGACGTAGCAAAATACTTTGCGATCATCCCCGCGATGTTTTCGACTGCATTCCCTGTGCTGAACGCTTTGAACATCATGGACCTTCGGACACCGCAATCGGCGATTCTTTCGGCTGTGATCTTCAACGCGCTAATCATAGTCGTTTTGATCCCGCTTGCGCTCAAAGGGGTCAGGTACCGTCCGATGAGCGCGGCGCGGCTGCTGAGACGCAACCTGGCTGTCTACGGGTTCGGCGGGTTGGTTGTCCCCTTCATCGGAATCAAGATCATTGATGTGATAATCACAGCGATTGGCCTCGCCTAGGAGTTAAGATGAAGAACAACTTTGTAACATCTGTTTTGATGATCATAGTGACAACTGTTCTGTTCGGGCTGGTCTATCCGCTCATCGTGACAGGGCTTGCGCAGGCGATCTTCCCCGAAAAGGCCAACGGGCAGTTGATCAAACGCGATGGCGTGGTCATAGGCTCTCGCATCATCGGCCAGCCCTTTTCATCCGAAGTCTATTTCCACTCGCGCCCTTCTGCGGCAGGCACAGGTTATGACGCGGGAGCATCGGGCGGGTCAAATCTGGGCCCTACGAGTAATAGATTGATTGGGCGCGTTAAGCGAGAGGCTGAAAACAGGCAGAAAGAGAACCCCAACGCGCCCGTGCCGGTTGATCTCGTGACCGCATCGGCATCAGGGCTTGACCCGCACATCTCACCTGCGGCGGCAGAGTTTCAAGTGCCGCGAGTGGCTAAAGCGCGAGGTATGGAAGAGGGTGAGGTGAGACGGCTGGTGCGTGAGCATACCGAAGGCAGGACATTTGCGATACTAGGCGAGCCGCGCGTCAACGTGCTCGAATTGAACCTCGCGCTTGATGAGATTGAGGGAAAGAGGGGCCGGACAGAAGGCATGACAAACAACAGGTGAAAGAATCATCTTTCATTGCTTCTATCCGGCGCTGCTTGACTCTTACAGTTCTTGTCGCCCGACAAGAGCCAATCGTTATGGAGCTGCATGAACAGCTTGAGGCAAAAACTGGCGCTGAGTTATGGCCTGCTGATAATCGTCATCTTCGCGGTGAGCGCGTGGAGTGTCTATCATCTGGTCGGGCTTGGTCGCGCGATTGATGTGATACTGGTCAACAACTACAAGAGCATCCTTGCGGCGGAAAACATGAAAGAATCGCTTGAGCGGCAGGATTCCGCAGCGATGTTTTTCATCGCCAATCACCCCGATAAAGCCCGCCAGCAGTTTGAGGCAAACAGTCGGAGGTTTTCTCAGGAATTTGAGATCGCCGCAAATAACATCACTGAAAAAGGCGAGCCTGAAATCATCTACGACATAAACGCAAAGTATCAGAGCTATAGAAGCGAGCTTGAAAGTTTTATCAACCCGGCGGCGACTCTGACGGCAAGCGAGCAGTCCGACATCTATTTTGAAAGGCTTGAGCCGCAGTTCATCGCGATCAAAGAGAGGCTGGACGACCTGCTGCGCCTCAACCAGCAGGCGATGATAGCGGCCAACAACCGAGCCATTTCCGTATCGAGGCGGGCGGAAATTTCAACCATAGCGGCGGCGGCGCTCGCGCTCACTCTGGCCCTGATATTCGCGTGGCGATTCACGCGCTACGTAGTCACGCCGATTTCAATTCTCAGCCAGAAGGCGCGGCGGATAGGAGAAGGCGACCTGGATCAGCATATAAATATTTCATCAAAGGATGAGATAGGCGTGCTCGCTCGGGAGTTCAACCGTATGCTTTTACGGTTGCGCGAGATGCGCAAATCAGATTACGGGCGGTTGCTTGTCGAACAGAAGAAATCGGACGCGGTGATTGATTCTCTTTATGAGCCGGTGATAGTAACGGGCGCAGACGGGCACATACTGAAGATCAATCGCGCGGCCAGCCAGTTGTTCAGCGACGGCGATCAAAACGACATCGAGTTTTCACTATCGCAATTCACGGGAGGCGAACGCATACTGAGCGCCGTGCGTAACGTGGTCGCAATGCAGCGGCCTGTCGCAGCCGAAGGCGAGGCCGCGCTCGTGCCCGTCAAAGTAGGCGGGACCGAACGCAGTTTTCGGCTCCGCGCCACCCCGATGCGCGACGGCGAAGGGCGATTGCTTGGCGCGGTCACGATGCTTGAAGACATCACAGCCATAACCGAAATTGATCGTCTGAAAACAGATTTCATCTCGGTCGCATCGGGCAAGCTGCGCGAGCCGCTTCATTCGCTTCGGCTTGCGCTTCATACAGTTATAGAAGGCTACGTAGGCGAGTTGAACGATCAACAGGCGGATATGCTCAGGACAGCGCAAGAGAATGCGGCAAAGTTAGAGGATTTAATGAATGACCTGCTTGAAGTGGCAGAGATTGAATCGGGAGCGCGAGGGCTTTCAATCCAGCGGCTCAGACCTGTTGATCTGGCGCGCGAAGCGATTGAAAAGTTTCATTGCATGGCTGAAAGCAAGCAGATAAAACTTGAGAATAATGTCTGGCCTGACCTGCCGTGGGTTACTGGCGACCGCGAGGCCGTAGCGCGCATCTTTGACAATCTGCTGTCGAATGCCTTACGCCACACCGGGCGCGGCGGGCAGATTACGATTGAAGCAAGAGAGAGCGCCGGGCGAGTTTTTTTCAGCGTGCGCGATACGGGCGAGGGCATACCCGAAGAGCGATTGCCGGTCGTATTCAGCCGCTTCGTTCGTGTAGGCGATAACGCGGGCGGCACTGGCTTAGGGCTGGCGCTTGTAAAGCGATTGGTCGAAGCGCAGGGAGGGCATGTGGGCGTCGAGAGTCGCGTGGGCGAAGGCTCGACCTTTACGTTCACAATGTTGCAAGGCGGCCCTGCTAGCGTCAGACACATAAGATGAACCAAATTGTTGATATACGACCGAAAGCAGAATCGCTGCTCGCCCACGAGCGGCAGGCGAGACGTGCGCGGCTGCGATTGTAT
The DNA here is from genome assembly GCA_963765495.1 of Blastocatellia bacterium. GTDB lineage: Bacteria > Acidobacteriota > Blastocatellia > UBA7656 > UBA7656 > CAVXWP01. The sequence continues at coordinate 6,010 of CAVXWP010000007.1, read as the reverse complement.
CTCGGCGCGGCTCCGGGCGTGGGCAAGACTTATCAGATGCTCGAAGAAGCGCACCACCTCAAGCGGCAGGGCGTGGATGTAGTCATCGGCTTCATAGAACCGCATGGCCGCGCTGAAACCGAACTGCTCATAGGCGACCTTGAGCAGCTTCCGCTAAGTTGCATCGAGTATCGCGGCGTCACGCTTGAAGAGATGGATGTTGATCGAATCATCGCCCGCAAACCCGAAATTATCATCATTGATGAGCTTGCGCATACAAATGTGCCTGGCTCGAAGCATCAAAAGCGATACGAGGATGTGCTTGAAATACTCGAAGCGGGAATATCGGTCATCACCGCTGTCAACGTGCAGCACATTGAATCGCTCAACGACGCTATAGCTCGGATAACAGGCATCCGTGTGCGCGAAACCATACCCGATTATTTCTTGCGCCGCGCCGATGAAGTGGTCAATGTTGATGTCTCTATTGACACGCTTCGCACACGCCTTCGCCAGGGAAAGATTTACAGCATCGAAAAGATCGAACAGGCGCTCACGAACTTCTTTCGCAAAGGCAACCTGTCCGCCTTGCGTGAGCTTGCACTCAGGCAGGTGGCCGAAGACCAGGCCGCAAAAGCGAAGGATTACCGCGAGCGCGAAGGGCTTGAGCAGGCAGCCATTCCTGAAAAGGTCATGGTATGCATCTCTTCACGTGGCGGGGCAAAGAAACTTCTTCGCACAGGTTCACGCATAGCCGGGCGCTATGCTTCCGACTGGTATGCGCTCTACGTGGAAATACCGCGTGAGGAACCGGGCCGCATCAAGCCCGAAGATTACGCGGCGCTAATGGAAAGCATTCGATTCGCCGAAGAGTTGGGCGCGAAAGTAATAAAATTAAAATCGCGCCGGGTTGCCGATGCGCTCATCGAGTTTGCGCGGCGCGAAGGTATCACGCATGTCATTTTCGGCCAATCGGCTCGCTCGCGGCTCGATATTTTACTGCACGGCTCAGTAATAAATCGTTTTCTGGACGAAGTGCGCGGCGCGACCGTGCAGGTCGTCCCGGTCTCTGAGGAATGAAAGAGACACGGCGACATAGCGAATCTTTGCACGAAGCACATTACCCCAATCCCCACCTCTCCGCATCTCCACGTCCCGGCTTGGCTGTCTCTCTTTACTCTGCGGCTTTTACCTCTTAATCTTTACGAAATCTTTATAAAGATTTTATGCCATCCTTATGCACGAAGGCTTAGCATGATTGCTTGAGAATCTGTGTTGACTGCAAATCGCGCTCGTCTATTTTGCCTGCCGCCTTCTATCCGTTGCGGAGCATTGGCACCAGTTCTAATTCAGTGAATAACAGCTTTGAAGCGGCTGGTATTGGTGGTGTCTCTGCCTTTTGCAGAGTCCATTGTCCGTAACGGAGAAGCGAAGAGGATGGGGGAACTGTTCCTTTATGGAGAAAGACAGCCTTACAACTAAGACCATAACAACTCAAAATCGCGTCAAAGTGGTCGTCGCCACGACGGTGATGCTTTCGTTCATCTCATTTTGGCGCGCGGCTGCAATCGTTTTGAATGACCTTGGCTCATCCGCCTTTTACGTAGGCGGCATATCAGAACAATTCGTAGGCAAATCCGCGCCCTGGTTCATTCTCGGCGTGATGTTGTTCAGCTATGCGGTTCGCGCTCTCTACATCGAATCAAGCTCGATGTTCACGCGCGGCGGGGTCTATCGCGTAGTCAAAGAAGCGATGGGCGGCACCACAGCCAAGCTATCGGTCTCGGCGCTTATATTTGATTTCATTTTGACCGGGCCGATCTCAGGAGTTTCAGCCGGTCTCTACCTGACAGGGCTTGCCAACGATCTCTTGCCGCGATTCGGCATTGCCGCGCACTTTCCACCGAACTACACGGCGATGCTGTTTGCTATCGCCGTGACGCTCTATTTCTGGTGGCGCAACATCAAAGGGATTCACGAATCGAGCACCGATGCGTTGCGCATAATGTATGTCACGACCGCAATGGTTGTGATAATGATCCTTTGGAGTTGCTTGACGCTTATCGAAAAAGGCGGAAAGCTGCCACCCCTTCCTCTGCCCTCCAACCTGAGCTTTTCTGGGGATGCGCTGGGTTGGCTTAAACCCTGGACATGGTTTAGTCCGAAAGGCGACAGGTTTCGGATAGCTGAGAACGCGCCGAGCTTTATCGGGGCCGTCGGGATACTGATCGCCTTTGGCCATTCGGTGCTGGCGATGAGCGGTGAAGAGACGCTTGCGCAGGTCAACCGTGAGCTTGCAGCGCCGAAGCTTAAAAATCTCAAACGCGCCGGGGTCATAATCTTCATTTACTCTTTGATGTTCACATCCCTGGTTTCGTTCTTTGCGTCGGCAATCATACCGGATGGAATAAGATCGCAGTATTTTGATAACCTGATCTCAGGGTTGGCGATGAATTTCGTAGGCCCCCTGTACTTGAAGCTGTTGTTTCAGGCGTTCGTGGTGATCGTGGGATTTCTGATGCTATCGGGCGCAGTAAACACGGCTATCATCGGGTCGAGCGGCGTGCTCAATCGAGTTTCAGAAGACGGAGTGCTTACGGACTGGTTCCGTGCCCCGCACCACAAGTACGGCACGACTTATCGAATCGTCAACCTTATAGTAATTCTCCAAATCGCAACGATTATCGGTTCGGGCGGCAACATATTCGTACTCGGCGAGGCTTATGCATTCGGTGTGATATGGAGTTTCACATTCAATGCAGTGGCAACGGTTGTGTTACGGTTCAAGCGACCGGAAGAGCGCGAATGGCGTGTGCCTGTAAACATCCGCCTGGGCCGCATAGAGATTCCGGCTGGCCTTATCGTGATAGCGCTCATACTGTTTTCGATTGCTCTGACAAACCTGCTTACAAAGCAGGTCGCCACGGTGGCTGGCATCATTTTCACCTCTGTTTTTTTTGCGCTCTTCACTATCTCGGAACGCATCAGCCAGCGGAAGTTGGATCGAACAATAGGTACTCTTGATAAGTTCCAGTTGCAACGCAACGAGCTTATTGATCAGCAGGCGGTCGGAGCAAGATCAGGCAATGTCTTTGTTGCAGTGCGAGACTACAACACGCTTTCGCATCTTGACCGCACATTGGAGCGTGTAAACCCGGAAGAGCAGGACATAGTAGTGATGACAGTAAGATTGATACAGGGCCCCGGCGCGGGTGAGACCGATCTGTTTGATGTTAACCTGTTTACCGATTATGAGCAGCGCCTGTTCACACAGGTTGTGGCGCTTGCCGAGCGTCACGGCAAGCCGGTCAATTTAGTAATTGTACCCTCAACTAACATCTTCGACGCAGTAGCGCAGACCGCGATGCGACTGGATTCAGCCGAGATAGTTACGGGACAGTCGGCAAAGATGAGTGCGGATGAGCAGGCGCGCCGATTGGGTCGAGCGTGGGAGCAATTATTAGAAAAGCCTCGTCGCCAGGTTAAATTCACTGTAGTAGAACCGGGCGGTCAAGAGCGCATCTTTTATCTTGGGGCGCACGCCCCCTCTCTCACAGAAAACGATCTGAATCTGATTCACAATATATGGCTGGATGTGAGCAAGATTCCGGCCCGCCACAAAGTGCACCATCGGGATGTTGTGCGGGTGGCATTAGAGCGGTTAGCACGCGACCTGCGCGGGCAAACGGATGTGATGCTGGACTTCTACAGATTGGAGCAGCAAGAAGGAGAAAAGCAACTTCGCAACCGAGGTGTTAAGCCTGACGGTCACTAGTGTTTCATCGCAATGATTCTGTAGAATAGATACTCTGCTTTTTCGGGGCTTTTTTCCCTTCTCTGTCAATCAGTGCGTTTCTCTGTTTACTCGTGTCGAGACCGAATGTTTGACCGAATGTTTGACCAAAATTCTGAAACCTCATCATGACTTCGACTCGTGTGCCGCTATAGAAACCTCGCATACCAACTCGGGAGAAGGTTATGCCTCGCAACAGGACCGGAGCAGCAATTGTAAAGTGGAAGTGGAAGAACGGCAAAAGAGTCAGGCAATGGTTCGCGTGTGTCTCGTATTTTGACGACGAAGGACATCGCCGCCAGTGGATTCAAAAGCCGGATACCAATACCAAGACCGCAGCCAAAGAGCTTGCCCAAAAGATGCTTGAGGAAATGGAAGGCCAGGGAAGGAGGGCTGTTGAAGGGGCTAATATGACATTTGCCCGGCTAGCCGACTTCTATCAGGAAACTTATCTGATTGACCCTGAGTATGTGGACGGGCGCAAGGTTGCAGGCTACCGGGGAAAGTATGTGCTCAACTTGAATCTCAAAGTCCTCAAGAACTATTTCAGGAATCAGCGGATCAAAGAGATCACACACGGAGATATAAAGAAATTCAAGGCCATTAGACTCAAGACTCCTACGGCCTTCGGGAAGAATACGCGAGGGATAGATAAACCCGGAAACGTCAGCTACCGCCAGCGATCAATAGGAACAGTTCATAAAGAACTCGCTTTGCTTCGCAGGATTTTGAATGTCGCAGTATCAAACGGCTGGCTCATTAAGAATCCTTTTGAGATGGGTGATGCCCTCATAAATCCGGCAGATGAGAAACCACGCGAGCGCATCATCACAAAAGAGGAAGAAGAACGGTTACTCGCCGCATGTACAGGAGCAAGGGCGCACCTGAGAGTGATCATTATTTGCGCTTTGGACACTGGAATGCGACGAGGGGAGATCTTTAAACTCAAGTGGTCCGATATTGACTTTGAAAATAGATTGATGAACATTCAAGCGCTCAATACCAAGACCCTTCGAGAACGGCAGATTGCCCTGAACTCGCGACTCACTCAAGAACTACTGACTTTGAAGCAGCACTCAAGTGGCGATCCTGACTCCCTCGTGTTCGGGATAACCACAAGCTCCAAGAAGGGATTTGCCAGAACCAGAGAAGCAGCGGGTATGCCCGATCTGCGTTTTCACGATCTGCGCCACACTCACGCTACACACCTGGTTTCAAAAAACCTACCGCTTGCAGAGGTGGGTAGAACGCTAGGCCACACCCAAATAAATACTACCTATCGGTACGTCAATCCCAGTACGCAAACAGCCCGACGAGTAGCTGAGATTATGGATGAGATTAACGACCTGCCGAGCAACGGATAGTCGTAGAGATCGTTCTATCTGGCTGAGTGAATGTTTGCCGCTCGCCAGTTGGCGTTTATCAGTCGCACATCTTCCGCCATCAGAGGAGTGGAGCCTCGCAATTCCAGGGTTGTCATTTTCAAACAATAATTGCCTGGGAGATCCGGCCTGACCCCTCCTCAGTCGCTTGTTATCTCTACACTTCTTAGCGCAATCCCTTCTTGCTTCTCAAACGTCTTATTTCTTCTTCTTTTCCTATACTCTGTAGATTGGTACAAGCTCTGCCAACCTGTGCATAGAATCGAGTTACATGCGAATTTCGAGATCGGTACAAAGAAATGGTACAAAAAAGAGGCTTGTTTTTGGTACTACCCCATCTTGTGAGGCCCGAACAACTTTTCGTCCTGGTGAATCTCGATTTGTGCCGCCCAAACCGCTCCTTAATAAACATCATTCCATTGAGAATAGGAAGGACTGTTCAACTCGCAATTCACCCGTACAGCCTTGTCTCACATTGCTACTTGCATTCCGCATCTGCCTTCCGTCCAGGAGTTTTTACAAATTTTCCGCACAAGAATTGAGGGTCACAATCCTCTTTGAACAAACAAACCTTCAGAGTATTCCACCGTAGGAGAGAATGTTTTTCGGTTGCCTTCCGACTCTTTCATCATTCTTCCTGATATTTTCTTTACCCATTTTTCAGGATTGTCTAGCTCTCACATGGATACTCTTAACAACATCTCGATCCATTTCGATGTGCTTTCAACACACCATTAAAGCTGCATGTACGACTATTTTTGAAGGTTCCAGACACCTTTTGAGGCCTATATTCACGCACATCCGCCACTTTACAGGTAAGTGCCGGCCCCATTTCCCGTCAAAATCTCGCGCAAAC
>CAVXWP010000006.1:0-277694 GCA_963765495.1 Blastocatellia bacterium | reverse complement strand
CACCGAGATAACCGGCCCGCTGTGGGCTCAGGGATAACGAGAAGTTGGTTTGCGGGTCCGGTTGATCGACTTGTTAGGCGGCTCCCCTTGCTGATTTATCTCTTCGCCTTCGCTCGTTTTCATCTTCCAATCCTCTTCCTCCCTTCTCTTTGCAGTTTCTTCCTGACTGCTTAAAAGCTGTTTGCCTGGTCGAAAGCTTCCTTCCCAAGCAGGTCTGCTTTGGCCAAGGCTTATCAGGCAAACTGGCTTGAAGAGGCTCTTTGGCAAATAACCCAGAGACAGAGCATAGCTGAAAGCACTGCATTGTAGAAGTGTGAGCCTGATGAAGGCGAGAAGATTGATCGTTCTCGGCAGTGACTCCATAACAGGTCTTTTTGGCATCGCTTGATGAGCCGTTTCCTCTCTATCGATATTCTGACGCCTAACGCCGAGTTCAGCGGCGCGCTGGTGGCAAAGGGATAATCAAATGGTGGAATGCGCGTCCGCTGGAATGAGCAGTTAGGCCGCAGCCAGCGCACTGACCATCACGTAATACCCATCAGGATCTCGGAGTGCGAATTCTCTGGTGCCGGTATTGGGGCTCACATGCGGTTCCTCTTCCAGTTCAGCGACAAGGGCACGTGCTCGATGCAGCGTCTCATCGAAGTCGTCCACACGAAAGAACAAGAGTAGTCCATTGCCAGGCTGAGCATGATCGGGACTGGTCAGTGGTGGATGTTCGTGGGCTCCCCACTGGTGAAGGCAAAGCAAGACCGTTGCATCGGTGTCTAGGATTTGCCCGAAGTCCTGATGAGCGGGATTGGTTTCCGGTTGGCCAAACAGCGACTGATACCACTTGAAACTTCGAGTAACATCAGCAACGCCTATGATTGTCCACGTACGCTTCATAGCTCCCTCCTGCGGCCAAACTGAGATTTAGTAGTCATAAAGAAAATTGATTCTACGAAGAATCGGTTTGATATTCAATTGAAGCGGCCAGAGCAATCAGGAAATTCGAAGAGTCTCAGTTTTCTCCAAACCAAGAAGCAACGGGAGGTCGAGCGAGCCTAACGACGGAGATAACCGGCGCGCTGTGGCCTGCAATGCAAGCGAGACATTGGTATGCGCGTCCGGTTGATGGACCAGTTAGGCGCATTCCACCTTGTAGGTTCAATAGAGTTACTCGTTCCCCTCTGCCAAGGCGCGCCCAGTGTTGATTTGCTTTTCAATCAGCAAATATAGGAGGGCGCGGCGGACTGATTGTGTCAGCACTGTTGGCAGGCAATTAGTCTGATTGCTTCATAGACGAGTAGTATGCCTCTTTTTCACGGATGGCTTTCCTGTGCGCTTAACGCCCCGGTTGAACGGCCCGCTGTGGCCTCCCCTTCAAGCGAGTGGTTGGATTGCGGGTCCGGTCGAACCGGTTGTTAGACGGCGTCTTTTCCTGCGAGCATTCTTTGGTCTTTTGTTTTTCTCTCATTGCTCAAACCATTTTGCCTGCTCTTTCGGCGACCTCAAAATACCGAAGAGCGATTCTATAGACTGGTCAGTGAGTATTGTAAACCAAACTGACTTGAGCTCTATTGAGTGTACTTCTATTGTTTGTCCATCTGCTCCTTTCAACGATGATAGAAGCTCATCAAACCCCTCAGTCCTCGATACGTCCCTCCCTTTGTTTATTGCTGCGCGCACAGAGCAGACGCGAGCAACGTCAGCGATGAGAAGTGGACTTGTCTTGAAGTATCGGTATTCACCTTGTCTCTTAATCCTGTCAAGACAATCCAAGACAAGTGGGTCGCTTTGTTTAGATTCGAGAAGTTGTCTCAATCGGTCATCCATCACTTGAAAGTCACCATGACGTCAGCTGTCTAACGCGGAGATAACCGGCCCGCCGTGGGCAAAGGGATAACGAGAGGTTGGCATGCGGGTCCGGTTGATCGACCTGTTAGGCCCGCCTTTGTCTTTGGCCGCGCTCGGCGCTTATTTCGAGCAAATCAGTCTGCCTCGATTGGCGCGGCCCCAACCTTAACTCCTTGCTTGGTGTTTTGACCTTTTCGTCATCATGGTCTTGTTGTCCGAAATACCTTTGCATCCAATTCGTTGCTGTTGGTCAGGTACTTTCCCGCGAGCCTAACGCCGGAGATAACCGGCGCGCTGTGGGCCTCGATACAAATGAGTAGTTGGAAAGCGCGTCCGGTTGATGGACCAGTTAGGCGCATTCCACCTTGTAGGTTCAATAGAGTTACTCGTTCCCCTCTGCCAAGGCGCGCCCAGTGTTGATTTGCTTTTCAATCAGCAAATATAGGAGGGCGCGGCGGACTGATTGTGTCAGCACTGTTGGCAGGCAATTAGTCTGATTGCTTCGTAGACGAGTAGTATGCCTCATTTTCACGGATGGCTTTCCTGTGCGCCTAACGCCCCGGTTGAACGGCCCGCTGTGGCCTCCCCTTCAAGCGAGTGGTTGGATTGCGGGTCCGGTCGAACCGGTTGTTAGACGGCGTCTTTTCCTGCGAGCATTCTTTGGTCTTTTGTTTTTCTCTCATTGCTCAAACCATTTTGCCTGCTCTTTCGGCGACCTCAAAATACCGAAGAGCGATTCTATAGACTGGTCAGTGAGTATTGTAAACCAAACTGACTTGAGCTCTATTGAGTGTACTTCTATTGTTTGTCCATCTGCTCCTTTCAACGATGATAGAAGCTCATCAAACCCCTCAGTCCTCGATACGTCCCTCCCTTTGTTTATTGCTGCGCGCACAGAGCAGACGCGAGCAACGTCAGCGATGAGAAGTGGACTTGTCTTGAAGTATCGGTATTCACCTTGTCTCTTAATCCTGTCAAGACAATCCAAGACAAGTGGGTCGCTTTGTTTAGATTCGAGAAGTTGTCTCAATCGGTCATCCATCACTTGAAAGTCACCATGACGTCAGCTGTCTAACACCGAGATAACCGGCCCGCTGTGGCCGAAGGAATAACGAGGAGTTGGTATGCGGGTCCGGTTGATTGAGCAGTTAGGCGGTCCCTTGCCTGCTTTCATTACTTGAGTTTTGCTGGCCCTGATCCTCCAATTCTCAGCCTCACTTTCTGAGATAGGTTTTCCTGCTATTGCTTAGAAAGCAGCTTGATGTGCCAAGTTCGTCTTTTCCAATCAGGTTTGTCCTGCCACATTCCTCAACAGGCAATTGCCATGCGAAGGTATCTTTTCGAGGTGGGTTTATCATTGAGCAATGCTGAACAATCGTTTGGAAGAAATATCATATGAAGGAACAAGAGAAGAGAGAAGCGAGCAAGAGGCTCTCCTCGCTATGACTCGCCTGAACTGGTTTTCGTAGCGTTGCTTGTTGAGTCGTTTCCCTTTCATCGGTGATCTGACGCCTAACGACGAGTTCAGCGGCGCGCCGGTAGCTGATGGAACGCGAGCAGTTGGCATGCGCGTCCGCTGGAATGAGCAGTTAGGCTTGGCCCCTTGTCGATGCAAGTCATTTGCCCCGCGTCAAACCATAAAGTGAGAGAAGTCCAGCCGCAATTTCAGCACGAGTTTTATCTCTCAATCCTGTATCATCAGACTCCATACTTTCGAGTATCTGAACAGACATTCCAACAGCATTGATTCTTTCAAGGATGTTGACATAATCTCTAGCTTGTTCCATCGTGGACTTATAAATTAGCAAAAAAGTTGCTGCAATAAACTCTACAATTATTCCAGCTAAAGTGACGACAATTGATGGTTGAAAATTATCAGGAGATTTATAGACTTGAATAGTTCCATAGCCAATAACGATGAAACCAGCAGTAATTACCAGTAGGCATCGAAAGAAAATCCAACGGATTTGAGCCAGATTCCGATTTAAGTAGATTTCGAGTTTGATTCTTGCAAGCTCCCAAGCTGCCTGTGGCTCATTTGGGTGTTCTCTAACACGTTCTTCTACTCTCTTTATCACTTCCTGGTGCTCGCTTGCAATTAGGACACGCTGATAGCCTGCAATTCCAATGATGAGCATTGCTCCAATAACACCGAGGATTCCGGCCACTATATTCAAGAGTGGTTTTTGATTCGGAAGATTCTCTGCCACTATTGCACAAACTATGGCGAGGCCAATAGAAGAAGCGGCCAGGGTAAAAAGGAGGCGCAGTCTACGTCCGCCATGCACAATTGCGCCAAACAAGCCTTCTGCGACCCAAGACGAAATCTCAAGAATCATAGGTGTGGACCTCATTAACGCACAATTACGAGAAGATTAAGAGAAGAGTGCAGATTCTATACGGAATCAAGCAGTTATTCAATTTGAATCTATCCCGAATTTGAGAAAAATGAAATGTTTGTTGGTTTGTCCAAACCAAGAAATATCGGATTACCGAGCGAGCCTAACGACGAGTTCAGCGGCGCGCTGGTAGCAAAGGGAAAATGGATAGGTGGAAAGCGCGTCCGCTGGAATGAGCAGTTAGGCTGGTTCCTTCATTTGCCTTCATCAGCCAATACTTTGCTCATTCCTTTTTCTATATTCCGGCATTCAGGACAATAGCGAATTAATGCATAGCGTGGTTCGCCGCCTCCAAGACAACCACCCCCTACCCATTTGTTTGAGTGAGGATAATTCTTCAAATCATTCGGGCTATTGATAAGCAAACCGTAAATAATGGGAACCCTATCCCATTTCATCTCGACAGAATGTAGTGGACATACCTGTGGATAATGTTGAGGTGAACCTTCAACAAGGTTTACTGTCCAATCTTGTTTTGTTTCGTCCAGCCAAGCTGCTGTGCCAAATATGGCAATCGAAGATGCCAACAGAAAGAAGAATAGGACTTTAACAACTCTGAGCATAAGCGACTCCGCAAAGTGTTTAGGATAATCAGTTTACCTCAGAAGCGGTGAAATCAAAACCGATAAAACAAAGAGAGAGGAGAAGTTGAATCCAGAATTCAGAGCGACAATGTAAGCCTAACGACGAGTTCAGCGGCGCGCTGGTAGATGGTGGAACACGAGACGTTAGCACGCGCGTCCGCTGGAATGAGCAGTTAGGCTTGGTCCGCACGAGTGAAGATTACCTCCCTTCAACAAATCATCCTCAACCTTTTACTTATCCAAATATTCCGTCCGCACTATTGCCGTCCGTTTTGCACCTCCAGGTATATCGCTTATATTAACTTTGACCTCGTGAGAATCTTTCTTCTTCCTTCGATTTGGCTTGTAACCAATTACGTACTGCTTTCTTAAGGTCGATAGAATTCCTTCAGCTACCTGTTCCAATTCAGCTTCCTTTGGAGTAAGCAACAGGCCACCACTCTCTTTTGCAATCTCTTTTAGCATCCACTTTTGTGCTTGTGGTCCAGACGGCTTGTGCGATTTATCAAGTTCAGCCAAGTCTATCTTGATGACAAAAATTTGAATGTATGCTTGGTCAATCCGTTTTCGCAATTCACCAAGTGTATAATAGCTCTCATGGTCGAGGCCATCGGTAATTAGGATCAATGCTCGGCGATTCGACCGATCTTCAGGCTTGTAGTCACTTACATACTGCAAAGCAAGATATACGGCATCAAGCAGGGCTGCCGGACGTGATGCTCTACCTCGCAAACTCTCAATCGTTTTGGCAACAACTTCCTTATCTGGTGTAAACTTCGTTAATAGTTCAGGCTGGTCCTTGAATTCAATTAATGCTACCTCATCAGTAGACTTGTGATTGTTAAGTACTGCTTTAGCCACATTTAGATTTCGGTTGTTCACCCTGTTCATTGAGCCGGATGTATCAACTACTATGCAGTACCTGAGTGGAAGTTCATCCTTTGAGAAGTACGTGATTTCTTGGGGAGTGCCATCCTCCAGAATGCGCATATCATCTTGCTTGACATCCAGGACTGGACGGCCCTGTGAATCGAGGACGAGAACATTTAATATCGTCAAATTATCTGACTGGTTGTTCTGACATTTGACGCTGATCTTTATGCCTGTCAAGAAGAGAATTAGAAAAATTGAAAATGTGAGAAGCCAGCACTTATCATGATACATAATCCTCAAGCTCCTTCTATTGGTGATTACACCAAACTACGGAATATAGGGTCTAAAGAGTCTTAATTCTAGATGTAACCAGATACATAATCAAATTAGGTTAGCCCAGGAATTGATAAAATGATTGGCCAAAAACTCATTCATGCATAGTATCGCAGACTGACAGCGGGAGCCTAACGCCGGGAATCAGCGGCCCGCTGTGGGCGAAGGGATAACGAGACGCTGGTATGCGGGTCCGTTGAATGCCCATGTTAGGCGCGCCTTTGTCGTTGGCCGCGCTCGGCTTTCTGGGCAATTCAATCAAGGCATATCGGGAGGCGCGGCCCCAATCTTGACTCGCTGCTTTGTGACTGCGTCGTTTAGTTACTATGACATTGTTCACTCTTTTTTCCGCCTCTGTGTCGTTGCTGTTGGTCAGGAAATTTCCCCGCGAGCCTAACGCCGAGATAACCGGCGCGCTGGCGGCTGAGGAATAATGAAGCGTTGGAATGCGCGTCCGGTTGATTGAGCAGTTAGGCTTCTTCCTCGGGATATACCTCTACCACAAAGTGATTCTCTTCGTTCCTCGGATTTTTCACCTCGATACTTTCTCCCGTGTTTTCACATAGAATCCGAATTATCTCCTTTTCTTCCCAACCACAGGATCGTTTTACGACTGCGATTGCACTTGCCACGGATAGCAGCCAACCCTTTTCTGATGGAAGCGACGATATATAGAAATTTGCTTTTCCATCTTCATCACTCACCGTAAAAGAGACGATTACATCGCCAAAATACTTGGCTAAACGAGGACCAAGTTGATCGCATAAATCCCGTTCAAGCTCTGGATAATAGGCATTTACAACGAGATGATGGGTTGTCTCATTTTCAATTTGCCAAACGTCAACTTGAAAGGCTTGTATAGCTTCGTCAATAGCAGTAACCTGAGGAGACAAAATCCCGAATTCTAAAGACAGGAAGGCTGGTCCCTCATTGTATGGCTTGGAGGCAAATGTCGTTTTAGTTTCAGCCATGTTTAAACTCTACGGGTATAATACGCAATGGCAACTTGAACCAAGTTCAAGATTATAGCAAGAATTGGAATAGTCTGACTTTGGAAATGTCAAATCACTGCGGAAGCCTAACGACGAGTTCAGCGGCGCGCTGGTAGCTGGCGGAACACGAAACGGTGGAATGCGCGTCCGCTGGAATGAGCAGTTAGGCGGCTCTTTCTTCGTTTCATTTTCTTCCTCTTTGCTGACTATAATCTCTCCTTTCTCAGTCTCTCTTCCGGCAATTGCTTTTCCTGATATTGTCGGGAAAGCAGCTTGATGTGCCAGTTTCGCTTTACCAATCACTCTTGTCTGCCACTCCCCTCAACAGGCTATTGCCCTATGAAGGTATCTTTGATAGGCATGTCTATTTTTGAGCAGTGGTAGAAGCCTGCTTTGGAAGAAAACAGTATCTGTTAAAGGAGGAGAGTTGAGTGAACAGGGAGAGTAGTAATGGGGAAAGAGGGATGAGAGGCGAGCAAGTAGCAGTTCTCACGATGACTTGCCAGAACTTATCACCGCTTGATGAGTCGTATCGGTTCAGCGGTATTCTGACGCCTAACGACGAGTTCAGCGGCGCGCTGTGGGTGGAGGGATAATGAATCGGTGGCATGCGCGTCCGCTGGAATGAGCAGTTAGGCGGCTTCCTTCGCCGATTCATCCTTCTTGAGCTTTCCTGATCATAACCCTCCTATTCTTATCTCTCGTTTCTGCACAGTTTCTCTTCTTCCTCACAGGTCATTTCCTCTCTCGTGCGACAGGTGTTGCTCTCTTTCGTCGGGGAAGCTTTTTGATCTGCCTACTTCCTCTTTTCCAAACTCGCCTCTCTGATGCTTGTCTCAACAGGCAATCGGCTGAACAGGCTTCTTCGCCAGACAGGTTTATATGAGCAATGCTGAAAGACTGCTTTGGGAGAAAGAAGTGTCAGATGAAGGAGCAGGGATGAGAGACACAGCAGAGCAGAAGGGGATAAAGAGGCAAGAGAATCGAGCAAGTAGGGGTCCTGGCGATGACTTGCCTGGACAGGTTTCAACAGCAAGGCAAACTGAGTCGTCTCCCTTTCGTCGGTGATCTGACGCCTAACGACGGAGATAACCGGCGCGCCGTGGCCTCCGATGATATTGAGAAGTTGGAAAGCGCGTCCGGTTGATGGACCAGTTAGGCGCGTTCTGATTTGCAAGTTCGTCATAGATGAATGCCTTCGTAATAGCCGCGCTGGCCCACTTTGCCTTTTAGCGAGGCTTTGACCTATCCTATTAAAGAAGCGCGGCGGAGTGTGAGGCTGACTCGACAGACGAAGAAAGGTGATCGCTGGTTGCAATCTGAGGGCCAGTGAGAGTCAAACAGCACAATTTGTAGGCAGGTAATATTGGCTGCGTTCTTGACGGCCAATGTGATTGATTCCCATCGACCAACTCCCAGCGCACTTAACGCCGAGATAACCGGCGCGCTGTGGTCGGAGGGATAATGAAGGGTTGGAATGCGGGTCCGGTTGATGGACCAGTTAGGCGCATTCCACCTTGAAGGTTCGGTAAAGATACCACTGTCGAAATGCCAAGCCGCGCCAACAGATAGCTTCGACTCAACCGGGATTTATCGGGTAGCGCGGCGCAGTGATTGTGTCAGTACACTTTGTAGACATGTAGTCTGATTGCTTGGTTGACGATCAGTGTAGCTCATTATCACGGATCGCTTCCCTGTGCGCTTAACGTCCCGGTTGAACGGCCCGCTGTGGCCTTCGATGCAAACGAGTGGTTGGTTTGCGGGTCCGGTCGAACCGGCTGTTAGGCGGCAGCCTTTGCTGATTTATCTCTTTCTCTTTGCTCAAATTCATCCTGAGATTCTAATCTTCTCTTCTCGGTACAGCCTCTTCCTCATTGCTCGATAGCTGGTTGTCTGGTCGAAAGCATCCTTCCCAAGCAGGTCTGTTTTGGCCAAGCCTGTGCAGGCAATCTCGATTGAAGAGGCGCATTGCCAGCCAACCTTGCGACAGAGAATAGCTGAAGGCACAGTTATGGAGAAGAGAGAGTCTGATCGAAGCGAGAAGGTTGATCGTCCTCGGCAGTGATTTCAAAGCAGGTCTTTTCGACTTACTTGCTGAGTCGTTTCCTCTCTATCGATGTTCTGACGCCTAACACCGAGATAACCGGCCCGCTGTGGGTGAAGGGATAACCAGATGTTGGTTTGCGGGTCCGGTTGATCGACTTGTTAGGCGGCTCCCCTTGCTGATTTATCTCTTCGCCTTCGCTCGTTTTCATCTTCCAATCCTCTTCCTCCCTTCTCTTTGCAGTTTCTTCCTGACTGCTTAAAAGCTGTTTGCCTGGTCGAAAGCTTCCTTCCCAAGCAGGTCTGCTTTGGCCAAGGCTTATCAGGCAAACTGGCTTGAAGAGGCTCTTTGGCAAATAACCCAGAGACAGAGCATAGCTGAAAGCACTGCATTGTAGAAGTGTGAGTCTGATGAAGGCGAGAAGATTGATCGTTCTCGGCAGCGACTCCAAAGCAGGTCTTTTTGGCATTGCTTGATGAATCGTTTCCTCTCTATCGATGTCCTGACGCCTAACGCCGGGGATCAGCGGCCCGCTGTGGCCGAAGGGATAACGAGAAGCTGGTATGCGGGTCCGTTGAATGCCCATGTTAGGCGCGCCTTTGTCGTTGGCCGCGCTCGGCTTTCTGGGCAATTCAATCAAGGCATATCGGGAGGCGCGGCCCCAATCTTGACTCGCTGCTTTGTGACTGCGTCGTTTAGTTACTATGACATTGTTCACTCTTTTTTCCGCCTCTGTGTCGTTGCTGTTGGTCAGGAAATTTCCCCGCGAGCCTAACGACGGAGATAACCGGCGCGCCGTGGCCTCCGCTTTAACTGAACAGTTGGGAAGCGCGTCCGGTTGATCGACCTGTTAGGCGCGTTCCGACTTGTCGGTTCAATTCGCCATATCCGTTCTTCGAGCAAGCCGCGCACATACATCATTTCCAGAAATCCAGCATCTATCGGATAGCGCGGCGGACTGATTGTAACAGCGATAGCTTGAGGGCGACACCTTCTGCTGCATCTTTGACGATTAGTGTGATTGATTGCCTCGGACCACTTCCTGCGCGCTTAACGCCTCGGTTGACCGGCGCGCGATGGCCGAGGGAACACGAGTAGTTGGTATGCGCGTCCGGTCGAACCGACTGTTAGACGCCGTTGCCCCCATCTACCGGATTTCCTTCGCTTATCCTCTTTCCCTTCATCAGTACCTCTGCCACATCACTATAGCCATATTCCTTCGCATAGTCTATGGCCCTCCATCCACCATTGCTCACGGCATCGCCATCAGCACCTGCCTTAATTAGTAGTTGAACTATCTCAGGCTGATTATGTGATGCCGCATATATGAGCACACTTGCACCATCATCGCTACTGGCATTCACATCGGCATTAGATGCAATCAACGCTTCTACCACTGCAATTGCACTCTCGTTGTACTCGTAAATCGCTCCTCTAACAGCCCAGATAAGTGCTGTTCTTCCTTGTCGGTCCTTAATCTTTGTGTCTGCTCCAGAGTCCAACAACAATCTGACGGCTTGGGGGAATGGTCCTGCGGATGCTCCCATCAAAGCCGTACACCCTTTTTCATTTTGGCAATTAAGATCAACTCCTGTAGCAATAAGCGAGCGAAGTTCTTCTAGCTGACCGCGAATAGCTGCTTCAAAAAATGTTTTTTGCATCTCTTCTAAACTCATACTATTTTCCACTGCGGGCGTCTAACGCCGAGATAACCGGCCCGCTGGTATTGGAGGGATAATGAGGAGATGGCATGCGGGTCCGGTTGATTGAGCAGTTAGGCCCTCGCCTATGGGTTTGAACTCCTTCTAACTGAAATGACCTCGATTCAACTCCTCGATCCAATAAAAAGCATTGGAACGCCTTAGTAGAAGTACTTCGAGTCTATTTCTTTCGATATATAGCTCGAAGTTCTCGATTGCTTTTTCACACAACGCTTTAAAGAAGGCTGTAGGGTAAATTAATTGGTAAATATCATTATTGATTATGGAGGCTATCTCTATTGTTAGATTAGAGTAATAAGGATAATCTAATTCAGTCCCTTCCTCTGGCCAGCCGGGTAATCGGAACTCATGTATTAGAGTATTTCTCTGGGCATAGAAAAGATTGCAGTGCAAGAATGAGTCTAAGGTAATGCCATTTATTGTTCCTCTGTAATCCTTCTCATTGGGCCAGAACTGAGGGATGAACTTTATCTCTGGATCATTGGAAATTGGAATAGGATGCAATGTTCGCCAAGAATCAAGTTCATTAAAGACGTAAACTCGTAGCTTTTCGAAGGCTGGATCAGGAGTCATTCTCAAAAATCGCCCTAAATGAGGCAAACTGATGCGTTGCGAATCCTCCCATTCGGAAAACTCTTTCAATAGTGAAACGAAACGAGCCTGATTAGATTTTTTTGGATAAATAATTGCAGCAATGGCGTCCAGGAAGGCAACAAGAAGCAATCTCTTGTGAACATCTTCGTCTTTACTCTGAAGACCATCAATTTTACCTAGCTGACTCTTCAAAGCCCTAATCATCATCTTTAGCTGATCTATCGGTTTCATAATAAGAATATTTCCTCTTGATTTGATTCTGCCAGCCAAGCAACGCACAAATGAATCCAAATTCTACGTTGAAAACAGAAGACAAGCAATTTGAACTGAATTTTCTATGCGATGGCTTTTGAGGTCACCGAGGGGGCCTAACGCCGGAGATAACCGGCCCGCTGTGGGCTCAGGGATAATGAAGGGTTGGAATGCGGGTCCGGTTGATGGACCAGTTAGGCGCATTCCACCTTGAAGGTTCGGTAAAGATACCACTGTCGAAATGCCAAGCCGCGCCAACAGATAGCTTCGACTCAACCGGAATTTATCGGGTAGCGCGGCGCAGTGATTGTGTCAGTACACTTTGTAGACATGTAGTCTGATTGCTTGGTTGACGATCAGTGTAGCTCATTATCACGGATCGCTTCCCTGTGCGCTTAACGCGGAGATAACCGGCCCGCCGTGGGCAAAGGGATAACGAGAGGTTGGCATGCGGGTCCGGTTGATCGACCTGTTAGGCCCGCCTTTGTCTTTGGCCGTCGCTCGGCGCTTATTTCGAGCAAATCAGTCTGCCTCGATTGGCGCGGCCCCAACCTTAACTCCTTGCTTGGTGTTTTGACCTTTTCGTCATCATGGTCTTGTTGTCCGAAATACCTTTGCATCCAATTCGTTGCTGTTGGTCAGGTTCTTTCCCGCGAGCCTAACGACGGAGATAACCGGCGCGCTGTGGCCCCCGATGCCATCCAGAAGGTGGTATGCGCGTCCGGTTGATCGACCAGTTAGGCGCGTTCTGATTCGCAAGTATGTCACAGATAATTGCCTTCGTAATAGCCGCGCTGGCCCACTTTGCCTTTTAGCGAGGCTTTGACCTATCCTATTAAAGAAGCGCGGCGGAGTGTGAGGCTGACTCGACAGACGAAGAAAGGTGATCGCTGGTTGCAATCTGAGGGCCAGTGAGAGTCAAACAGCACAATTTGTAGGCAGGTAATATTGGCTGCGTTCTTGACGGCCAATGTGATTGATTCCCATCGACCAACTCCCAGCGCGCTTAACGCCGGAGATAACCGGCGCGCTGTGGCCCCCGATGCCATCCAGAAGGTGGTATGCGCGTCCGGTTGATCGACCAGTTAGGCGCGTTCTGATTCGCAAGTATGTCACAGATAATTGCCTTCGTAATAGCCGCGCTGGCCCACTTTGCCTTTTAGCGAGGCTTTGACCTATCCTATTAAAGAAGCGCGGCGGAGTGTGAGGCTGACTCGACAGACGAAGAGAGGTGATCGCTGGTTGCAATCTGAGGGCCAGTGAGAGTCAAACAGCACAATTTGTAGGCAGGTAATATTGGCTGCGTTCTTGACGACCAATGTGATTCATTCCCATCGACCAACTTCCAGCGCGCTTAACTTTGAAGTATACTGCCTATTGTGCGCAACCTTTTACGCACTTTTGGCCGTATAATTCCGCTACTGAATTCTTACCCCTTTTTGTTTCAACATTTCCCATCATACCGGCTTGCTTACACGCACTCTCTGCAAATATATTATACGCACCCAGGTTGACTTACTCTCTTCCGAGGTCCCCCTCCATGCCTAAACTTCTTGATCAGGTCCGATCCATTCTCCGCACTCGTAATTACTCCATCCGCACTGAGCAAGCCTACCTCCACTGGATCAAACGATTCATCCTCTTCCACCATAAACGCCATCCTGCCTCCCTTGGCTCCGCTGAGGTTAGCTCCTTTTTATCTCATCTCGCCGTTGACCGCAATGTCGCACCTGCCACTCAACATCAAGCAACTTCCGCCTTGCTCTTTCTCTACTACGATGTTCTCGACATCCAAATTGGCTGGCTCTCCAATATTCAACGTGCAAAAAAGCCTGCTCGCCTGCCCGTGGTCTTCACAAAAGTAGAAGTACGCAACATCCTCCTCCATCTCAAAGGGGAGAGGCACCTAATGGCTAGCTTGCTCTACGGTGCGGGACTTCGTTTGATGGAATGTCTCCGACTCCGAGTCAAAGATATAGATTTTGGTTACAATCAGATCATCGTGCGTGATGGCAAAGGAATGAAAGACAGACTCACCCTTCTGCCTGCTCCTCTCCTTGAGCCCCTTCGTCAACACTTGGCACACGTTAAGGCATTGCACGAGAAAGACCTGCGCGAAGGCTACGGGCAGGTATATCTGCCCTATGCACTAGCGAGGAAGTACCCAAATGCTGATCGGGAATGGGCTTGGCAGTATGTATTTCCAGCAAACAGGCGAAGTCTTGACCCTCGGACAGGGAGGATACAGCGGCATCACTATGCTGAGACTGGCCTGCAAAGGGCCGTCAAAACAGCGATTCGAGCGGCAGGCATTCATAAGCAGGCGAGTTGCCATACATTCCGCCATAGTTTTGCAACGCACCTGCTCGAAGTGGGCTATGACATACGGACGGTACAGGAGCTTCTTGGGCATAAGGATGTGAGCACGACAATGATCTACACGCATGTACTGAACAGGGGAGGTAAAGGAGTTCGCTCCCCGCTTGAGCTATAGAATTGCAAAAACCAGAGGCGGAATGAAGACAGATTCAAGTTGCCACAACCGCTTATAATGGGCCGTAGGTTGTCATCTTCATTTCGCCACCCTCAACCGCCGCGAGTTAGGAGATGCCGTCTCGCCCTTCTTCTTACTCTTTGCGCGCCTCTTGGTTTTCTTCTGAAGGTTCACCTGCTGCCCGCCATCGGCCGCGATGTTCACCTGTCTGGCATTCTGAACGATCACAGGATAACGCCGCCAATCTCTCAGCGCGCGTATGGACGCATGATAAGCCCGCCTAAACCTATCGGCTAACTCTGCCGCTTTCTCCACAGCCTCCGCCTCTCTCTGATACGGCAACTCCCAAGCTCCCGCTATCCATTGTCCCTGTATCGGCCTTTTCTGTCCGCTCTGCCTACACCAGATTTCTTTCTGCTTTTCCCGCCACTCCTTGTAATCATAATTCTCGCGTCTCGGCTCAGTTGTCGCTCTCTGCAAATGCTCCTGAGTCCAATGCCTCCATAGGAAATACTCTACCGCCGCCATCTCAACCATCTGATGCTCGATTGCATCTCGCGGCTTGTATGACTCTATCATCATCTGAAAGACCGCCACGAAATGCGCCCGCTTCCAGACATTCTTCTGCCACTCGGTTCGCTCAAACAGTTCTGCGGCGAAATGGCCCGAAAGGAAATCCTGCGCCGCCGCTTCTTTGACTTCATCCCATACCTGCTCTGCAAGGTCAGAATTAGCCCTGAATAGATGATCCAGTGCATAAAAGGATAGATTATCAACATCCCACGACAGATTGTGTGCTAACTCGGCATCAACTTTTTCTTCCTTTGTGCCGCTCTTGGGAACCAGCATCCACTTCCCATCTTCCGTGCGATCACTTGAGAACACGTATTCACCGGAAGTGATTCGTTGAGCATCTTCCATACTAAGGCTGCCGCCCTTTGGTGACATGTAAAAATCGACCATGCTGATGTGGTCTCGCCAAAGTTCGCGCAGTACAGACCATCTCTCAGAAGCCCACCGGCCGATGAGCGATTTCTTGTGAATTTGGATAGGCTTACCCTCCTGCACATTCGGTAATTGTTTCGTTGCATCTTTCATATTTTGAACCCCCTCAATCGAAGAATTGCATTAACTCTGCGGCTTTCCTCTCTCATCTCTCGCAGCAGAGTTAGTAAGTTTGCGGCAGATTGCTGCTGTTTGCGTCTCTCAGTACGAAACGCTTCGATACCAACCTTAATTCGGTCCAAATCTGTCTTTTTCACATAAGCCTTGTACCGTATTCCTTTGACGTACCAGACGTGGTAGAAAAATGGCCCGTGCTTGAAGCCCTTAGCGCAGCGGCAATTAACACGCCCGCAACGTTTATACTGAGCCATCAGCGAGCCTCTAATTGGCTCAATCTTGGGTGATATTTCTTTAGATTTTTTTTTGCGATGCATAGAGAAGCCCTTTGCACAGGCTAGTATCTTTTTTTCGTGGCGAGATATTGAACGATAGAGCCGCGATTCTCTGATCGCTTGCTGAATTAATAGCGGCATTGTACTACACCAACTGCGATAGTAAAAAGGCCCGGCTGTATTTGGCCGAGCCAATGCCCGCCGCGCTCGTTCTACGCTTCACCTGATGGAAACTTCTCGTTAAGCATCCATCAGACGGGGCTAAATTGATTGAAATTTCCTCGTTTCATTGTCGAGTCCGTATAAAATCGCCACATTCTACACAGTCGGCAAACAGAATTCCTTTGCTTCCGCAGGTTGGACAGATTCCATTTTCCAGAGGTTTAGTCTGGGCTTGCCTACTTGCATATTTATTCAATTGGTTTGAGTTAATAATCTCCCATGCCTGTTCTGGCTTCATTAGGTCTATGTCTTTCCTGTTGTAATTGAGATCAGCAAGTGCCTGCCTCATTTCGTGTGTAATCATAAAAGGGACGCTTGCTACTGCCTGCGAGTGCGTTTCGGTATCCAATGTCAAAGCATCCTTCCTATCATCCACCTCGCCCGTTCGCCCGATAGGTGTTAATTGTTCTAAATCAAGGTGGTTTATCGGGCGATGGCCATTCCGCCCGTTTCCGCCCGATAGCTCGGCAGCTTCATTATCGGGCGATTGGGCGCTATCGGGCGATGTGCTTCCGCCCGATATATTTTCTTTGTTTTCATCAGCTTGGCTACTATCGGGCGATTGGGCGATCAGATATATACCCAGACTCATTTCCTCGAAAGTTCTTGCGACCGTGTAGGTATAACCCTGTGGCCCCTTACGCCCGTCAGAATCGAGGTAGCCATTTTCGGTTAGGGAATTTAGAATCTCTTTCAATCTTCGATCAGACACTCCCGACAATTTCAAATCGCGGCGCTTGAACCCATTTGTCTGCTTGTCCTCTGATAGTTTATAGATAGCATTCAGTACCTTTTGTTCGGCAGGCGTAAGAACTTGCCAGGCCCGCGAGAGTGATTCAGTTACCAGTTCTAAAGCTAGGTGAAAATCCGATTCCGTCGCTAGGATGCGCTCGCGTGAGTCCCGCATTCTTTGATGTTGATGCAACCAGGCAATGACACAAACGAGATCAATCAATCGGCGTGCATCGCGGCGAATGCGAACCGCTGTGTTAGGCATTACTATCTCTTCAGCGTAAGGAACGCTTACTTCGGCAGGCTCAAGCAAGCGAATGGCATCGCGCCATACCTGTAGAATTCTTTCCCGCTCTGTATTATCAACTGCGTCACCCTTAGCCTCTTTAAGGATTTGCTTAATAATCCGCCCGGTTTGTTCCGCTGATTCATCAATATAAATCGGGAAGACTCGTGTTGCATTCTCAGAGTATAGGTGATTTTTGGTCGTGGTCTGGACTATTACGGTCGGCCCTTCAACTTTATGGACAACATTCTGCATACTCCCATCGGGCATTTTCTCTGTTGCCTCGTATTCAAGGCAGCCTCCCGATTGTAGAATGCGAATGGAATAGTCGGCGTCTTCTGATCCCGCAATCTCTTGAATATATAGGATGCCGCCCTTAAGATTTGCCTGAGTTCTAAAGAGTGCCTTTGATGATAGAGCCGAACGAGTGACAATGTTTTCAGGTGGCATCAAGGAAAGAACCGAATCCCACAGGGCATTCTTGCCAGCAGAACTAGGGGCATGAGTTGCGGGTTGGATGGCGCGACCAGCGCGAGCCGACAATGCACAGATCAAAGCGAGCTTTTTATTCTTTTGCTCTCCCACATGACCTAACCTCTCCATATCCGACGCTGCGCGTTCTAACAAATTCGGTTCATTCAATAATTGTATCGCGCGCTCGTATCGCTCAGAATCGAGCAAAGGGATATTCGATGGCTCATTTTCATTGTCGCTTTCCGGCTCGAATTTGGCTTGAGTCTTTAGCTCGGATTTGAGCGAGCGTTTCAGATCAATTTTCAATTCTAATTGATTGGCTACATCGTCCAAGGCTGCGTATCTCTCGCCTTCATCGTCCAGTTTCAGCAGTAATGGTAGGATGTGCTCTTTTGCAAAGTTGTAGCGGTCGCGTGTAGAACCAGCAGGTGCTTCTGACAGAGCCAGATCAAGAGCATCAACAGCCTGTGCCTTCAGTTTTTCTAATTTGGCTTTTGCCTTCATGCCTTCAGCAGCAAAAAGGTCGGCGACATCTTTGCGGCCTTTGCCGTACTTAGCGGCACATAATTTTGCTTTCGGATAAAACTCTCTCACCCACTCCCTTGCTGCTTTAGCCCCTTCCTCATCAGCATCAGGAAAGATGAAGAGTGTGCCTTTGAGTTTTGTGATTTCTGTCTTTTGCTGTGAGCTTATGCCCGTGCCACCGAGTGTAATTGCATTGAGGTCTAGCGCAGCAAGTGCCAGGACATCAATGTAGCCTTCGACCAGATGGAGGTCGCCAAAGGTTGAGCCTGGAATGAAGAGAGGTTTATATCCTAAAGGAAAGTCCTCTTTATTGGGCAATAGGTATTTTGGCTCGCTTTGAAGCTGACGACGGACCAAGCCCTGAATACGGCCCTGATGCCAAAATGGGATCACGGCGGCCGAACCATCGCGGTTAGTGCCAAGCAAGAATTGCTCTCTCAGTTCTTCATTAAACCCGCGCCGTTGCCACCATTCCGCAACATTCGGCTGAGATAATAGGGCCTTATGGCAAGCCTCCGCTTGTCGGGCATAATCAGCCTCTTTCTGTCTTTTCTTCTCGGCCTTCTCCTGAGCTTCTGGATCGCGGGCTGGTAGGTGAATGTTATACTCGCGGGCAAGGTCAAGCGCCGCTTCAATGCCCTGCTGTAAGCCTTTCACCCATGCCCACAGGTCAATGACATCGCCGTTTTCTCTACAGCCAAAACAGTACCATCGGTCATCAGGATAGATGTTAAAGGAAGGGCTTGAGTCTTTGTGATTGGGTAGTGGACAACAACCAAGCAAGCGAGAACCGACTCTCTTCAATTTTGTGAAGCGCTCGGCAACATCAGAGAGGTTGACTTGTTCACGAATAGACTCAAAGAGGCTCATTCTTTGTCTTCCTTGTTTGTTTGTCGCTCGACCCATTGCTTAAGAGCACCAACCGGCACGCGGACAGCCCGGCCGATACGCACAGATGGTAATTTGCCAGAGGCAATAAGTGCGTACCCGGTCGAGCGTGAGATGTCGAGTAATTCAAACGCTTTCTTCGGTCTTAATAGAATCTTATCAAAGTCGTCACTCATGACTGCCTCCCTGCAATCTGGTTTGTTTTTGCTTTTCGCGCTCGGCTGCAAAAGTTTTTACTTCCTCAATGTCAAACACCCTATAACCGCCGACAGTTTTGAACGCAGGCAACTTACCTGTACGCTCAAGCTGGCGCACGTACTCTGGCGTTATGCCCAGGATTTTGGCAGCATCGCTTGTTCGTAAATATTTGCTCATAGAACCTCCTAATCTTCGATTGCAGAATACTAAAGATTTGGTTAGTATATCGAGAGTTTTAGTTCTACTTTAGTTCTACATTACAAAAATTATGAAAAGGGCCAAAATAAAGAACTCGATCATTAAAATGCAGACGGCAGGTGTAAATATCGAGGAAAGTTTACAGACTTACCTGGCTGGTTATCCAATAGGCATACGAATTCCACCCGAAAGGATCGGGCCTAAACCGCGTGACGGGCTTGGTGTGACCAAGTTATCCACCTGGAATAATACGTATGTTACAGTGAACGAAAGTATTTGGATTTTGGAGAATGCTGGTATTTCACCTGAAAAACGAGATCGTGGTATCTGGTATCCAATACCAGACGACCTAGAAGACGAGATGCTCAACGGAAAAAACCCCGGTAGGTTTTTGTCTGCTATTCGTGAAGCAGGTTGGAAAAGGAGAATTCCAAACGATGATGAGGTGTCATCACTTCTTGGAGACTTCTTACGGATTGCAGATGCAGATAATTCCGAAGTTGAGCAGGTAGTCCTAGGATTCGTTAAGCGATGGGGGCCTCTCTGGTACTGTGCAAACCACTCTTTTAGGTGTCCTGGCTGGATTCCTCAACCCCATTCTTACGAAATCTCCACAGATTACGATGAGAACAAATGCATATGGTATCGTAGCGAGCCGATAATTATGTTCCAGGCGAAAGCAAAGCAGGTAGAGGCAGCTATTCAAATTGCGGGTTATATTGCGAACGATCAACCCGCACCTTTTGATCTCTTTTTGATTCTCGATCCCTCTAGTGCTTATGATGAATTGATATATGAAGACGGTCGCACGGTCACTATACAAGGCAAGGATGATGAATCCCGTCAACTGCAAGTCCATAGGCTTCTCACAACCATTAACGAACATCTATCTACTTCCAACAGTCCCGGTTTTGTAGTAACTTGGGGAAGCAAACGTGACTCTCTCACCACGCATTTCGAGCTTCACATGGCAATTCAATATAGATGGGGATTCTTCCCTTTGGTATGGCTTCAACTTGCACAGAATATTACTGGAAGCAAAGGCATCTACAGATGTGCCGCCTGTGATAAATGGCACATTCCAACGCGAAAGCCAAGAGAGGATAAACGCAATTATTGCCTTTCCTGTCAGACAAATAAATCCGGTCCAAAGAAGGTATGGAAAAGAGATTCTGACAGATCAAAACGAGAGGCTTCGAGAAATGAAAAAACAGAAGGATCGAGATAGGTTTTTTGACAGCAACCCTGACAGCAGTCGGGAGAATACGCAGTATAACGAAGTGGACAGGGCAGTACGTAAATTGTTGATTTATAGACACTACGGCACGCCATAAAACGCCTGCTTGGGACTCTTAATCCGTGGGTTGAAGGTTCGATTCCTTCCCGGCTCATCATTAGAAACAGGAAACAAGGCTGCCCGAGAGGCGGCCTTTATTTCTTCTCCCCCTGCTTTTGCAGGTGCCGGGTTGAAAGGACTGTTCTCGCGCGCTCAAGACCTCCGGTAATCCTTATTCCGCTCTGGTTTTTAGCCTCTTTTCGTCACTGAGGATTCCAAATCTGAAGGGCCGTTTTGCTATGGACTCTGATCCATTTCATTTGCTCGAAAAGGCTTGACCCCAATAATTGAGAGGAATAATATTGCCACCAGTCTTGAGCAGGATTCAATTTGATTTTTAACAAGCTATGATGTGTGCCCTTCGTGGTTTCTGGTGAAGGGCTATTTCTCATCCGTGCTCGTGGCTCAGAGGTATATGTCTGAACTTGTAGATTACCACCGGTAGATCCATTTGCTGGAAACACTTTGTTTGGTAAATGGTTTACCCGGCAACCCCCGGTGTGATTCCACAATACAATTACCGCTTCAGGAAGGCGCATTTGTGATCGGCAAGTGTTCCTTCCGTATAGAAGCATTCGAATCTTAAGGCTTTTTGTGATGATAAGGTTTTTACTGTATCTGTAGAGCAGGAGCGCCTTCTGCTCGCATCGTTAACCCCTTATTCGCTCGGCCCTGAATCGCAGCGTTGCGATCAAGAGGAGATATATGAATCGCATGTCCTTTAGAAACTCTATTATTCTGAGAAGCGCTCTACTTCTAGCAATCTGTCTAATATTCCTTCTGGCATCAGACAGGTCTGTGATCTCTCTTGATACCTCTCTTAATGCCGCCCCGGAAAGCAGCGCGACAAGCTTGTCTTCCTCTCTTCCACTTGAGGCGCGGCCTTCAAATGTAGTCGGCAATTTCAAAGCCCGCCCAGCCTCGACGTCCCTTGCTCCGCTTGCGACGACCATCACGGCTACAAAGGTAGATGCGCTGCAAACCGATGTGAATCTGAATGGCAAGGCTGACCCCGGTGACACGTTGATGTACACGGTCACTATCACAAACACCGGCGCTATGGATGCGACGGGCGTCAACTTCGCCGATACGATTGATGCCAACACGACTCTGGTACCGGGATCGCTTACCGCTTCACCCATAGCCGTCAACGACACATATCAAACCATAGGCAATGTGGATATAGATGTTCCGGCAGCGCAGGGTTTGCTGGCAAACGACCTCAATCCGAACGGCAGCGGCTCGCTGACGATAACCGCATTCGATGCGACAAGCGCAAACGGCGGCACGGTCACGGTCAATACTTCGACCGGCGCGTTTACCTACAACCCGGCGGCTGGATTTACCGGCACGAGCGACTCTTTCAATTACACGCTCGGCAACGGCACGGGTAAGACCAATACAGCCACCGTAACGATTAACTTCAACGGGAAGATATGGTTCATTGACGATAGCTCTACCGCCCCCGACGGAGGCGACGGTCGGCGAACCACGCCGTTCAAAGGGCTGGTAGGGACGGACACGCCTACTGCGAAGTTCTTCTCAAACTCGCCACTTGATCAGGCGGGCGACAGCATATTCCTGTTCAGCGGCAGCTACACGGGCGGGCTGACGCTGCTCAACGACCAGCGATTGATAGGACAGGGCGCTGCCGATACGCTGTTGAATCTTTCAGGGTTATCAGCGACTCCGCCATCAGGCAACAACCTGCTGCCTGCGACAAACGGAACCGATCCCGTAATCACGACCTCAGGGGCGACGGCCATCACCCTGGCGCAGAACAACCGACTTCACGGGTTCACGGTCGGCAACACGACTGCTGCGGGGACCGACATCGCCGGGACGAGCTTTGGCACGCTGACGATCAAAGATGTAACGGTGAACGGAACGGGGCGAGCCTTGAACTTGATGACAGGCACGTTTGCCTCAGGATCAACATTCGACGCCATAGAGTCGAGTGGCGGAAGCTCTGCCGAAGGCGCGCGTCTCAACACAGTGGGCGGGTCGTTTACATCCACGACGACAAATATAGTCAATCCGACAGGCACGGGTATTGATGTTCAGAGCGCGCCAAGTGGGACCAGTTTCAGCTTCGGGAGCACGACTGTAAACAAAGGATCGTCAGCCGGGACGGGCGTGAACCTGAACAGCAACAGCGGGACATTCACGTTCACGTCGCTTGCGGTGACGACAAGCAATGGAACTGGGGTGAGTGCGACAAGCAGCGGGACGGTGAACGTGACGACCGGCTCGATCAGTTCGACCAATGCTCCGGCGCTGGTAGTCAACCCGACGACGCTTGGAATGACCTTTACGAGCGTATCGTCAACAAACAGCACAGGGACGGGCATAAGTCTGACAAGCGCATCGGGCAGTCTGACAATAGGCACAACGACCATAACCAATCCGTCAGGAATCGGAATAACGGCGACGAGTTGCAGCGCCGCGCTCAATTTCGGTAATACGACAGCGAACAGTTCAGGTGGAACAGGAGTGGTCCTGGGCGGCAGCGGAACAGGCAACACCGGGACGATTACGTTTGGGGCTTTGAACATAGCGCCGGATGCGAATCAGCGAGGATTGCTGGCTCAGGAAAATACCATGACCATAACCTCGACTAGCGGCACGATCAGCACGACTGGCGCGCCTGCCGTTGAGATCACCCGAAGCAGCAGCACTACACCTCTGATGATATCGCTTACGAAAGTCTCTATGAATGAGTCGTCGGGCACAGGCGGAGCGAACGGCATCAAA
Organism: Blastocatellia bacterium; assembly: GCA_963765495.1. Classification (GTDB taxonomy): domain Bacteria; phylum Acidobacteriota; class Blastocatellia; order UBA7656; family UBA7656; genus CAVXWP01. The sequence goes on along the minus strand of CAVXWP010000006.1, from coordinate 254,559 downwards.
CTAAAAGAACCAACGGCAGTTTCACCATCACAGGAGACAGCGGCGGTTCAAACAATGGCTCAAGCGGCGTGATTAAAAATGCAGCCAACCAGGGCATCGCCCTGGATACTGTGAGTAACATCAGCCTCAACTACATGAATGTTCAAAGCAGTGCCGACGCCGGGATTCAGGGCTTCGGCGTCACCAACTACTCGATGAATCGATGTAACGTGACGAACAACGGCAACAGCACGAGCGATGAAGGTATACAGTTCGGATTATTCTCTGGCAATACGGTTGGCGTCACCGGAACAGTCTCAATCACCAACTGCGATGTTAGCAGTAACGCGCACAATAACGTTCACTTCCGCAACACCTCCGGGACGATCAGCTTACTTACTGTGACAAACAGCAGTTTCAACAATCTCAATGATACATTTGGTGCGAATGCCTTCCTCTACGAGATGTCGGGAACGGCGGTGACGACAGCGGCAAACATGACCGGTTGCACTTTTAACAACAATTCACCGCAAAGGGCTTTAGAAGTGGACACGCACGACACCGGGAGAATTGGCGACACTACTGCCATGCCGGCGACCTACTTTGTCGTGTCCGGCAGTACCTTTATGCACAATGGAATTCACGTCAGCTTCGCCTCGGATACCGCTTCGGATTTGGCGTTCAAGCTCCTGAGTTCCAACTTCCAATTCACCGAAACACCCACCGGTGGCGGTCTGCAAGCGATTAATGTCCGCGCGTCGTCTACTTCGACTGGCGGCACGATAACCGGCACAATACAGAGTAATACCATCGGTACGGCGGGAGTATGTGATTCAGGTGCGCAAGCGGGACCAGGTATTGCCATCGTCATTCAGGGCAAGACCGCATCAACCCTCCTGGTTGATGATAATACCATCCGGGAGACATCAACTTCGCGCGGGATTGACGCCCAGTTCCTCGGGACGACCACGACCGGGCAAACCGTCCCTGCAAGTAACATTACGATTACAAACAATGATGTGAACCACGTTCATTTGACCTGTCACCCGGGATCATCCAATTTCCCTTTGGCAGGAATCTTCGTCGCGGCTGACAATCAAGGGTCGCCCTCAACCGTGCGAGCAGACATTCGCGGCAACACCGTGCCGACCGCAGCCTCGGTTGGAACCGGCTCCTACGACTATCCGACTTTCACTGGCAGCGATGCCTATCTTATCTACGAGGAGTTGGGCGGTGCCACCGCGCAGCTTGTGGACAACCCGCCCGGCCCCGGCGGACAGACTGCACAACAACAACTCCAGGGGGCAAATACCGGAGATGCATATGCCAACGCGGGCGTCGCGCTGATTAGCGGGCCGATTGTGACCCCGGCGCTTGTTTCTGAAGAGAGCGCTACAAACTCTGGCCTGTTGCGTTTGCCTCCCGATGAAGGTAGTAGCCCTCCTGCCACCTGTGTTGCTACAAACGGCGAGCAGCAAAGTGAAGAAAAGGTCAATAAGCTTCAGGATAGCGAACTGCAATGGATGCTACAAGCCGCCCTTACGAGATGGGAGATGTTAGGAATCTCTGCCGAAGACCTCGCGCGCCTTCGCGAAGTTACGTTTGAGGTTGCAGATCTGCCGGGCGACCAGCTTGCAAACTTTTCTTCGACTCAGATTAAACTGGATGAGACCGGGGCAGGCTACGGCTGGTACTTCGATCAATTTCCTATGGAGAACTCGGAATTCGATGTGCCCGTTCCGGGGCTGGAGCTTCAGACAACCGATCTGAGCCTGGCGCATGAAAATATGGATCTGCTTACGGTCGTGATGCGCGAGCTTGGGAATGTTTACTTACAAGACAAGAAAGAGATACCGGACAACCTGCGCGCGTTGATGGAAGGCACAATCTCGCCTGGCGTAAGGCGGTTGCCGCTCGAACAGTTGAGATCGAGCATTTCATCACTCATAGACTCGATCAAATCAAGGCAATTGGCTCAATCAAGCGCAGCTTCTCACCCGGAATCAACTCAAACGAGCGGCGAGCCTGACTCTTCGTATATCGAAGGCGGAGCGGCAAAGATCCCTTACGATCCTCGCTATGCCGTATTCAATCCCGATGCAGATCAATCATCCACTGCCTATGGCTCGTTGCCGAATCCCGCGATTTTGAGGATTAACAGGAGTGGGAACGCAAGCCCCTATAGAAGAAACCGTATCGTGCCCGCCGCTTTGTTCCATCCTGCCTTGAGCGGCGAGACAGTTAACACCGGACCATTCACCCTCCCGGCGGGCAAGAGCATGATGATAATGTTCCGGGCGACCATCAACACGCCTGTCACACCGCCCGGAACCACTCAGGTCTGCAATCAGGGCACCGTCACTGCCGACGGCCCCATCAGTGTTCTAACCGATGATCCCGATGTCGCGGGGGCTGCCAACCCGACATGCACCACGCTTGCTCAGGCCGATCTGGCTGTCACAAAGACTGACACGCCCGACCCCGTCTTCTCTGGCAGCAATATCACTTACACCATAACCACAATAAACAACGGGCCCGACACGGCTAACAACGCGGTGCTTACAGATGCGATTCCCGCAAACACAACCTTCGTCTCGGTCACTACTCCGGCTGGATGGACCAGAGTCGATTCGGTTCCTGTCGGCGGCACCGGCACAATTATGTTCACTAAGCCGGCCATCGCAAACGCCGAGACCGCTTCATTCACTCTCGTCGTCAACGTGGACAATGCCACACCGGGCGGCACAATCATCACAAACAATGCCGTGATCTCTTCCGACACACCTGACGGCACACAGGGCAATAACACCGGCACGGCTACAACGACCGTTCAAGCGCAGGCCGATCTTGAGATAGTCAGCAAGACTGATGCCCCCGACCCGGTGCTTGCCGGTAACAACATCACTTACACCATCAGCTTTATAAACAACGGGCCTGGAAGTGCGACCTCGGCTACTGTCACAGATGCCGTACCCACAAACACGACATTCGTATCAGCGAGTGTCACAACCGGCAGTGGGTGGAGTATAAGCGCGCCTGCCGTTGGCGGTACGGGCAATGTAGTCTTCTCGAAGGGTAGTGTGCCAAATGGCGAAACGGCTACATTCCAGGTGGTAGTAAAGGTCAACTCGAACACCGCAAACGGGGCTACGATCACAAACACGGCGACAGCGGCCTCGACCATAATGGACCCGACACCGGGTAACAACACGGGGACGGCGACTACGTTTGTAAATCGAGCGCCCGATATAACCCAAAATCCGCAAACGCAGACCGTCTGCGCGGGAGACAAGGTGACGTTTACAGCAGCAGCAAACGGAACGCCGACGCCGACCGTGCAGTGGCAGGTATCAACCGATGGAGGGGCGACGTTCAATAACTTGAGCGGAGAGACATCGACAACGCTATTGTTTACGGCGAACTTCTCGATGAACGGGAACAAGTACCGTGCGGTGTTTACAAACACGTGCGGTATGACGGCGACAAGCGCGGCGATGTTGACAGTGAACACGACGCCCGTTGTGCAGACAAATCCGCAGAGCGTGACAGCCTGCGTAGGAGATGTAGTGAACTTCTCTTCAACGGCGTCGGGAAGCCCGGCGCCGACGATACAATGGCAGGTGTCAACCGACAATGGAGCAACGTTTAATAACATATCAGGCGCGACGAGCAATCCATTGACGGTGACGGCAACGGTAGCGGTGAGAAACAACAGGTATCGAGCGAAGTTCACAAATACTTGCGGGATGGCGACATCGCAGGCAGCGACCTTAGGAGTAGATCAGGTGCCGCCAACGATCACGTGTCCAGCGAATATAGTGATAACGACGGTGAATCCTGGAGACCCGCGAGTGGTAGTGAATTACCCGCCGCCAGTGACAGCGGATAACTGCGGAGTGGCGAGCGCGGTATGCAACCCGCCGTCAGGAAGCGAGTTTCCGCTGGGGTCAACGACGGTGGTGTGCACGGTGACGGACACGGCAGGCAACACGGCGACGTGTAGTTTCACGGTGACGGTCTTCGACGTGTGCTTGCAGGACAACACGAACGGGAGCTATATAGTCTTCAACTCGGTAACGGGAGACTATCTGTTCGTGAGGTGTTCAGACGGGTTCCAGTTGAGTGGAAGAGGGACGATCACAAGGCCGAACGCATGCACGATCAACCTGACGCACAGCGTAGGAACACAGACGGTGAGTGCGACGATGAACACGTGCACACACAAGGCGAGCGCAACGTTAACAATTGTGCAGAACAAGCGAGTAACAGTAAGTTCGATAAAGGATGACGACACGACAAACAGCACGTGCAGTTGTCCACCGAATGTAGCGAATACAGATAGATAAAGGAACAACAGATCAGTGAAAATCCTAAGGGCCGGAGCGCCAACGTCTCCGGCCTTTCTTCAGGTAGTCAAGTACAAAGTTTGAGAATTTATGAAATCGTTACAGACCAGAACTTGAAAAACGGGCGTTAAATGACGCCTGCCAGATGCAGCATCGCGCGAGCGCGTTCGGCTATAGCTACATAGTTTTCGTTCTGTATGTCGCCCGGCGTAAACAGGCTGCTGCCGACCGTGACGGCAAACGCGCCTGCTTTCATGTATTCAGAGATATTTTCCAGTTCGACTCCGCCCGAAGCCACAAGCCGCACGTTCGGCATTCGCGATGTCAACTTGCCGAAATAATCGGGGCCGCCCATAGCAGAGACGGGAAAGACCGTGATAAACGGCACGCTGTAGGCGGTTGCCGTAGCGATTTCGGTGGGTGTGAGCGCGCCGATTATGGCGGGTACGCGATAACGGCGGCAGACTTCGATCATCGTAGTCAGTGTGTGCGGCATGCTTATAAACTGCGCCCCGCTCTTTACCGCGCGGTCTATCTGGTCATACGTCATGACATAGCCTGCGCCTACCGTCGCCCGGTCGCCGTACTGGCGGCGCAAATCCGATATGACCCGAAAACTGCCTGGCGTGACAAGGGCTACCTCGATCAGTTTTATGCCGCCTATTATGGCCGCTTCCGCAGCGCGCAACGCAGATTCCGCCGAATGCGCGCGCGCGACCGCGAAGACTTTTTGCTCGCCTGCCAGCTTGATTAAATCCGCTTCGTTCATTTTGGTTGGAAGCGCCCTCTATAGATTTGCAGGCCTTCAGACTGCCTGACGGGGCAAAACTTTACCGGGCAAAATTTACTGTTTGCGGAGCAGTACGCGGGCAGGCGCGCCGTCACCATTTTTCACTTTGAGCGGCAAACAGATCATCTCGTAATCATCCGGCTCGACCTCTCGCAGATTCAACCCCTCGACGATCAACGTGCCCGCCTCGAGCAATATCATATGGGTTTCGGGGTTGTCGGAGCCAAATTTTTCTACGGAAAGATAATCTATTCCGACGACTTTTATGCCTTCGTTGACAAGGACGCGGGCCGCGCCGGGGGTAATGTAGACAAAGTCTTCGACGAATTCGTTTTGATTCCAGAGATATGAATTGCGAGTCTTAAACAGCACCCGCACATCAGGCGTAAAGTCGAATTCCTCCAGAGCGGTTTCGTCAATACGTGGTGAAGTAATCTCGACGACGCGCGCGCGTCCGATGAACAGTTCGAGCGGCAGATTGTCTGCGGTAATGCCGTTTTCGATAAGGTGAAACGGCGCATCTATGTGTGTGCCCGTGTGTGAGCCGAACGAGTAGCGACTGACGTTGAACCTGGCATCATCCTTATTGATTATGCTTGTAGGCTCTATCTTGACCGGTGGGTCGCCGGGATAGACTACCATGTCGTCTGAGAACGGGACCGTTACATCGTAAATCTTCATAACCCTCCAGAATGTCTCGTACCCGTCGCATGCTATGCTGCCCACGCTTGCTTGTCAAATCGCAGTCGCCGAAAGGGTCCATGTGTCAGATGAGACGCTTGATGCGATCTGCTTTTCACGATCTTATCATCGGGTTTGCGGGGTCGTTTGTGCCCGGAGCTTGCTTCTTTTTCTTACTCCTTTTCAAGCGCCGCACGGTCTTTTTCAACTCCGCGAGCAAAAGGGCCAGATGTCGGGTCTCGCCCTGAGTCAACTGCGCGCCGCCGAATCGGACCCTATTGTAGACGGCGGTAATTTCGCGTATCTGATCGAGGTCGGATTGGGCTGCGAACTCCCGAGGGGTTTGATCGGGCTGCTTGATCAAACCGGCGCGGGCGCTTATGGCGAGCATCTGTTCGTAAAAAAGCACGGCCGAGGTTCTGTGATCGCGTCCCGTGAGACGAGCGCGCCGCCAGGTCGGAAGGATAAATAATCTGTGCCACCACGGGCCGTATCCGGTAGGCGCAAGCCGCCGCCTCTTCATATACGATAAGATCACATAGGCTCCGACAAGCGTTAGCAGGAGAGTCCCGAGCGCGCTCACAAGCCTTAACACATCGCCAATAGTCCAGCGATGCCCCGTCAGCAAATAGCTTGCGATGAGGTCTTTTATCCCGTTCTTGGCCGAGGTGTAATAGGCCAGCACCCGGTCTTTGACCGTAACCAGTCGGTGCTGAATCTCTACCATCAATGATGCCTGCTCGTCGCTGTCGAGCGTCACTACGTAATCGAGCCAGAGCATCTCTGCCGCTTCCAGATATTTCCGCAACCCGGCAAAGATACCGTTTTGCGAATAATCGTTTATTCCGGCGGCAGGCGTGGGATCGAACTCGACCCACGAATCGGTCTGCGGGAAATAGACCTCTACCCACGAATGGGCGTCGCGTTCGCGCACCGTAAAGACATCGTTGACATCATTGTACTCGCCCATCTGAAATCCGTTGACTATTCGCGCGGGTATATTGAGCGTTCTGAGCATTATGGCCATCGCCGTGGCAAAATATTCGCAATGACCTTCTCGAACCTCGAATAAGAACTCGGCGAGCGGGTCGCCCTCGGTAGGCTTCAGGTTGAGCGTGTAGCCGAAATTGCTCTTCAAGTAACTCTCTATAGCTCGGGCCTTGTCGTAAGGCGTGGATGCGCCGTGAGTGATTTCGCGGGCGAGCCGACCGATGCGCGGGTCGAGCCTGAGCGGTTTCTGCAAATAGAGTTGCTCGATTCTGGGCGAATAGATATTTGAGGAATCGGCGCGCAAATCTTCTTCGCTCGGAGAGCTGATATCGGAAAACGCGGTGTAAGAGGTGCGCCCTCTGAGGCTGTCGGCAAACACGGCGTTACTCGCTTCGGCAGGGTCGTCGCCAGTGTCGCGTGTGATATGGATTTTCGACACATCCGCGCGCAGTTTGACAAGCCGTTGAGCCGCAAACAAGACATTGATCTTAAGCGGCTCCAGAACGATTTTTTGCTCGAGCAGAGGCGGGCGTTCTGTCCGGGGATCGCTTATTATAAACAGGCGTTTGAAATCTTCCTCAGGCTGCCAGACCTCCCCCCCCCTGCGTAAATTCTGGCCGGAAGTCTTTGTGCGAACATAGTAATCTGCGACCTTCCAGGAGCGCCCGTCATAATTATCGAGCGCGATTCCGTGCCAGCGAAGCGGGCGGGTGGGACGGCTTGAAAGCTGTACGTGCATCACTACGCGGCTGCTCTCTTTGATCTGCGCCACCTCGCCCAGATTTACCGTCTGTGAAAACCCGGTCATCGACTGGCCTTCGCCCCAGCCTCGGGCCACCCCGCCGCCGCCGAACCTGGGAATAAAGAAGAAGAAAGGAAGCGTGAGCAGAGCCACGAGCGCCACCTGAGCCATCGAGGCCCCGACCAGATAGCGAACTCTTCCTGTCGGTTTTCGAACAGATGAACCCGGCTTTTCTTTTGAGCGCGACTGAATCCGGCGACTGGTCGTGCGGATGATAGTCTCTTCATCTTTATTGACAGACGCGACTTCGCTTCTTGCGCGGCGTATCTCGAAGGCGGCAAGCGTAGAGATAAAAAAGAAGATAAAGGCGATGAGCGAGGCTACGAATGTGGTATCGAACGTGAGTCCGGCGGCAAGCAGCATCTGAAAAAAGGCGATCAGGTAAAGAAATACCCAGTCGCGGTCGCGCTTGTTTTGAAACAGCTTCACGCCCGAGAGAAACAGCGTCATGTGAACAAGCGCCAGTATCCTGTCGCTCAGAAGCGATGCATCGACAAAGATGAAAGGGATATAAATAAGAGCCAGAGCGCGCCACATCCATTCGCGCAGCCTGAGTCTGGTAAGCCCTCGCGCGTCGGCGTAAAAGCAAAATACGAGCACGACCGGATAGACGACTACCGAAACCGCATCGAGCTCGCCCGTCAGCGCAAGCGCCGTAAACGATGTGGCGATGAGCGCGTATGACGTTATTCTGTAATAAGTCTCTAAACCCATTTAGATTTTGGATTTTGGATTTTGGATTTTAGATTTTGGTTGTAGATTTTCGGGTCTACTGAATCCAAAATCCAAAATCTAAAATCCAAAATTCGGTTAAAGGTCTTCCATAAAGACCACGTGGGCGCTGCGCCAGATGTGGGCCGGAATCGTGCCCTTGGCCGCCGATGTTATCAGCACCTTGAACCGGCGCTCATCGGCAAGCACCGGAACATCATTCAGCAATCGCCAGGCGATTGGGTCAGCCGCTTTGTTCGCCTCTGCCACGCCCTGTGCGGTTGCGTCTTCGCCCCCGGAGCCGCGACGCGCCCGACTGAAAATCTTCCACTTCCGTTTCCCGGTTTGTTCGGCCTCGGCTTCCTCGGTTTGGGGTCTGGGCTGGAGCGTGGCAAGCGCTCGCAGTATTCGGTAAAGATGATCGGAGCCTGAGCCGGAGGCGACGTTGCGGTCTTCGCCCGGTGTTATAAGCTCGACATCCGAACGCTCAAGTATGAAATGATTAGCAAGGGAGGCGGCCATTACCACGGCCCGCTCGAATTTCTCTTCAAAACTGTTGAGGGCAACGGGTTCCTGCTCTTCTTCGCCCGGTTGAGCGGTCCTCTCATCGCGCGCGGAGGTCTGCTTTGAGACGGGAGGTCGCGCCGTATCAAAGACGATTGTGAGCCGCCATTCGTCCTCGCGCATGTGCTCGCGCACCATCATCTGAAGCGATTTGGCCGTTGCCTTCCAGTCTATGTGGCGCATGTCGTCCGAATGGTGATAACGGCGAATGGCGTAGAGGTCGTCCCCCGACCCGCGCGCGTGGCTCTGTATCTGGCCTACGAGCATCGGCAGCGCGTGATAGAAATCGTCCAGAGGCTTTGGCTTTGGATAGACCAGTATCTCACCCGTAGCGTCTATCCTGCGCCACTTCTTAAAGAATCCGGCGGGGAATTTCGTGGCGATGCGAAAGCCGGTTATCGGATAACGCCCCCGCCGCTTGAACGTGTACTCGATCCTCTGACGGACGCTTGCTTTCGCGGGGGCCAGCATAAAGTAAGTCAATCGGCCCAGCCCACGCCGGCTTGAACTGCTCGAAGGGGGATTCTGCCGGTCGCCTTCTTCCACCGAATCAGACAAGGCTTCGAGCATTATGCTGTATGTAGGCATGAAGCGTTTGTGGTTTATAAGCGTGATGGTGATCGCGGCGGCTTCGCCCGCGAATATATGATCGGGGAAACGCAACTGTACCGATAAATCCGCAAGCGATATTCGAGCGATAAGATTTGCCGTCACGAGAAAGGCCAGCATCGCCGAAAGCACCAGATACAACAGATTGTTGCCCGTATTCCAGGCCGAAAAAGCCAGCACGACCAGAAAGACTATAAAGAGCAACCCTTCGACCGTCACCGTGGTCCTTACGGCGAAGCGCAGGATTTCAAGCCGTACATTGCGCGCGAGACGCGGAATTATATAGAGCGCGCCAAGCAGCGCAAGCACGAGCGAGATGGCCGCCGCAAGCGCCGCGATCTGTCCCTGTTGCTGCTCGGCCGCTATCGAAGAGAGCAGAGCTATGATAAAGGCTATGCCGAGGAAAAAGAGTGTGATGAAGAAATCTCGCCAGGCCTGCCGGTTCATAAACTACCCTCTACAACGGAACGCTTACGGTTTTGAGTATTTCCTGGAGGGCGGCCTCGGCCTCGTCTGAGCGGCGCAACCCGGTAGAGTACCGCGAGTTGACCACTATGCGATGGGCGAATATAGGAACTACCAGTTGTTTGATGTCGTCCGGGATCACATAATCGCGTCCCTTGATAAAGGCGAGCGCCTGCGCCGCGTGATAAAGCGCAAGGCTGCCGCGCGGGCTTACGCCGAGATCGAGTATCTCTGCGTCGCGTGTAGAGCGCACGATGCGGATCAGGTAATCGATCAGCGCCTCATCGAAGGCGACTTCCCGCGTCTCTCTTTGCAGCGCGAGCACCTCGTCGCTGTGCATTACGGGTGAGACGTGATCGACGGGAGAGTTGAGCGTTTGCTGGCGCAGGATGGCTTTTTCATCCTCCTGATCGGGATAGCCCATCCTGAGCCGCATCATAAAACGGTCGAGTTGCGATTCGGGGAGCGGATAGGTTCCGTGATGCTCGATAGGGTTTTGAGTGGCGAGCACTATAAACGGGAGCGGCAATTGATAGGTCTCCTGCTCGACCGTGATGTGCCCTTCGGCCATGGCTTCAAGCAGCGCCGATTGAGTCTTTGGCGTGGTGCGGTTTATCTCGTCGGCCAGAATCACATTCGCAAAGATCGGCCCGCGCTTGAACTCGAATTCGTTCGATTGCTGATTGAAGACCTCAAGACCTACGATATCGGAAGGCAGCATGTCGGATGTGAATTGTATACGCTGAAAGGTGCAATCGAAACTGCGCGCAAGCGTCTGCGCAAGCGTGGTCTTTCCAACGCCCGGCACATCCTCGATCAACAGGTGGCCTCCGGCCAGCAGCGTGACAAGCGCAAGCTCTACAACATCCGACTTGCCACGAATTACACTCTCTATTGTTGATTGGAGTTGTTCGAGCTTACTGGCCGTTGTAATCACTAATATAGGTCTCCGCTCTCGCTCATTGGGCGCATATCAAATTTAACACAAGAAACGCTGACCGTGAAGGAAAGTTGCAAATAGGTTTTTTGACAGGATTTAGAGGATTTCAGATTAGTTCTCGCAAAAGCGAGCAAAAAGCGATATTCTCACCTGAAAGGGGGTCGTAGTTCTTACCTTTGCGATGACAGACCAGATTTCTCCCACACCGTCAAAAACCAAAAACAGGCAAACCATCTTGCGCGCCATGACTATCGATCTGACTCCGCTCAAAGCCTCGCGCGATTATCGGCTGCTTTATGCCGGGCAGTTTGTTTCAGGATTCGGCTCGGCGCTGAGCTACGTAGTCCTTCCCTGGCAGATGTATCAGTTGACGAAATCCACGCTCGATGTAGGCTTGCTTGGCGTAGTGGAATTCATCCCGATGTTGGTTGCGGCCTTTATCGGCGGCGCTCTGGCGGATTATATCGACCGGCGGCGCTTGATCTACTTATCGGAGGCGGGGCTTGCAGGTTGTTGCGGCATGCTGGTCGTGAATTCGCTGCTTCCCGCTCCGCACGCGTGGGTGCTTTTTGTGATCGCGGCCCTGTTTGCCGCCCTAAACGGGATACACCGCCCGGCCCTCGAAGCCCTCACTCCGCGACTCGTCGATCCCGAGCAATTGCCCGCCGTCTCGGCCCTAAGCAGTTTGAGGTTCAACTTCAACTTCATAATCGGCCCGGCGGTCGCCGGAGTCATCGCCGCGAGCCTCGGGGCCGCCGTCGCTTTTTCAATCGACGCGGCGACATACATAGTTTCGATAATCACGCTTCTATTGATCCGCTCAATCCCCGTGCCGGTTGATGCCGACCCGGTCAGCGTGCGCTCGATAATCGACGGGCTGAAATATGCGCGAAGCCGCCAGGAATTGCTCGGGACTTATCTGATTGACATCAACGCGATGTTTTTCGGAATGCCGATAGCCCTGTTTCCAGTTCTGGCCGACAGCTTTGGCGGCGTCTCGGTAGGATTGTTTTATGCGATGCCCGCATTAGGCTCGTTTGCCGTGACGCTCACATCGGGATGGACGGGGCGAATTCAAAAGCACGGGCTGGCCGTGACGATTGCCGCGACCGTCTGGGGGGCGGCGATTGTCTGCTTCGGACTTATGAACAACCTGTGGCTGGCACTGTTTTTTCTGGCGCTCGCGGGCGGGGCCGATATGGTGAGCGGGTTGTTTCGCATGACGATCTGGAATCAAACCATCCCGGATCACCTGCGCGGACGACTGGCAGGCATAGAGATGATCAGCTATCTGACGGGCCCGTATCTGGGAAACGGAGAAGCAGGGCTTGTGGCGAGTCTGTTCGGTTTGCGCGCCTCGATTGTCTCGGGAGGCGCATTGTGCATGCTTGGTTCGGGGCTGCTTGCGCTGTTGCTGCCTGCCTTTATTCGCTACGACGGTCGCGCAGGGCTTCGGCGCAAACAGGCGGAAGAGGCCGAACGCGAGCAAAAGGCAAATACCCGCCGAGACGCTCTCTTGAAATCTGAGATTTGAGATTTGAAATCTGAGACCTTAAATCTCAAATCTCAAATCTCAATTCCCACCCACTCTCAACCGGCGGCGCGGGCTGATAGTGGCTCGCCGTCCTCACCCGATGCTTTCTCTTCGTGCCTGTCCCACTTTATCAGTTTCAGGTCGAGCACGAAGATCGAATAGATCACCGGCACGAGCAAAAGCGTGATAAATGTTGCCGCGGTGAGCCCTCCGATCTGCGCGTAACACATCGGTTCCCAGAGCGGGCCTCCGTGCAAAGCGAGCGGGAACAACGCGATGACCGTCGCGCCGACTGTGATCAATACGGGTCTGAGCCGCATTATTCCGGCGTCGAGCAACGCCTCGCGCAACGGCTCGCCTTCGGCGTGCTTTTCCTCGATAAAGTCGAAGAGAACGATAATGTGGCTGACAATCACCCCGACCAGGCTGACTATGCCTAGAAAGGCCATGAAGCCGAAAGGCGAGCCCATCAACCACAACACAGCCAGCGCTCCAACCGCACCGTAAGGCACCGCCGCAAAGACTATCACGGGCTTGACGGCGCTTCGGAACTGAAATACCAGCGTCAGAAAGATCGCCGCAACCGAGATGCCAAGCACGATGGCCAGATCGTGGAACCCTTCGACCTGCGATTCTTCCTCGCCGCCTATTTCCATCCTGTAGCCGGGCGGAAGAGTCTTCGCAAACTCATCGAGTTTTGGCTTTGCCTGAGCCATCACTTCGCTTGCGAGCACGCCTTCGATTGGCGAACAAGAGACGGTGATCGTGCGAAACTGGTTCCGCCGTCTTAGCTTCTCCGTCTGCATCTGGTAGGAGACCGATGACACCTGTCTGAGCGGCACGCGCTGGGTTCCGCTCGATGAATAGACGTAAAGATTGTTTATGTCGTCAAGCCGGGCGCGCTCTTCCATGCGCAACTCCGCGACTATCGGAATCTGCTTGTCACCTTCACGGAGGCTTGTGATCGCATAACCGCTCAGCGCCGTGGCCGAAGCCGCCGCGACATCCAGATTCGTAATGCCGGTCAGGTTAGCTCGATCCGAGTCCGTATGCAACTTCACCGTGAAACTCTCATCGCCCCAGTCATCGCGCGGTCGAGCCGCCTGAGGTATAGCGCGAAAGATATCCATCACCTGCTCCGCCTTTGCGCGGAGCGTCGTCATATCATCGCCGGAAATCCGAATAGATACCGGCAGCCCGACCGCCTTGCCCGACTCAAGCTGGCGCACGTCTATGCGAGCCTCGGGAATCCTTGCCGAAAGCGCCTCCTGCAACGGCCCGATCAGATGCCCGGTCTCGTGCTTGTCGGTTAGCTCGATGATGATCTGCGCGTAATTTAATTGCTGCTGCTCGGGCGAAACCGAGAACCAGAACCTCGGCCCGCCGCCGCCGACAAACGTGGTCAAAGATCGCAGCAGATCGTGCGGTTTGCCGTCCTTCTCCGCGTGGTGCTCGCCGTATTCTTTGATCACGTCGCGGATCACTTCTTCGGTATGAACCGCTACTTTGTTTGTCGCTTCAAGCGGCGCATCCTCGGGAAGCCATACATCTACATAAGACAGATAAGAGAGATCTTTTGGGAAAAACTGACTCTTTAGCTGGCTCATGAAGAAGACGCCGAGCGCGAGGAACACAAGCGAACCCGCGAGCACTTTCCAGCGGTGATTGATCGCCGCCGTGCCTATTCGGTAATACCACGCGGCAAAACCTTTCTTCCGGCGCTCCTCGATTGAAGGCTCTTTCCTTGGCTTTATCATGTAGTAACCGAGCAAAGGTAAAAACGTCATCGAGGCCAGCCGCGACGCGACCAGCGAACAGGTGATGACGACCGGCATGCTGTAGAGGAACGCCCCCGTATCGCCGCCCAGCGTGAGAAACGGCAGATAGGCGACTATGTTTGTTATCGTTGCAAACATGATCGCGCTGGCAAGCTTTGTCGGTCCAAGCCATGCCGCAACGAGCGAAGGATGCCCGGCGGAAAGCTCGCGTTTGATCGAATCGCCTGCGACTACGGGGTCGTCTACAAGCAGCCCGAGCGCGATGATCAGCGTGGCAATCGATATCTGTTGCAGGTCGATCTGAAGCAGATGCATCATCCCAAAGGTCATCGCAAGCGTAATCGGAATCGCAAGCGCCATAAGCGCCGCTGACCGCCACTCCCAGAAGCCGACAAGCGAGACCAGCACTACAAGAATGATCGCTTCGTACAGACTGACCATAAACAGATCGACGCTCTCTTCGACCTGCCGGGGCTGGTCGCTGGTCCGCGCCATAGTCAGGTCTTCCGGTAATTGCGAACCCAACCCCGCAAGCGCCTTATCGACCGACTTGCCGAACTCGCCGATGATCTCGCCCGACCGCATCTGCACCGACAAGGTGATCGCACGGGTGCGTTGCCACTCTCCCCGCTCATCTTTCCAGTCGTAGAAGTTCAAATAGCGGGCGGGGCTTTCGTATGCGCGCGAGATGTCGAACAGGTCGCGCAGATGGACGGGCGCGCCCGACTGCGAGAAGGTCAAAACGACATCGCCTATCTCTTTTTCAGACTTGAACTCGCCCGACGGATCGATGGTCAGATTCTTGCCCTGGACGTCGATTTGCCCGCCCGGTACGGTGATGTTGCGAGCCTTCAGAATGTCCGGCAGTTGCGAAAGCGTCAGACCGTAAGAGGCCAGCCGCTCCTGCGAATAGACCAGATAGACCTTCTCATCAAGCAGCCCCTTACGCTCGACCTTTGACACCTCGGAGAGCGTCTTGAGGGTCTTGGCTATAAGGTCTGTGAACTGGTCAAGCTCGCGATAGGTGTACTTGTCACCGGCTATCGCGGCAATGCGGGCATACGTGTCTTTGGGATCACGAATGATTGCCGGTTCCCAGGTGTCGGGATGAAATCCCGATGACTGCATTCGCTCGCTGACAAACTCCTGCATGTAGCCGAGCAGTTTCGCATCATCATCACCAGACACGCCGTCCAGGCCCAGAAACCCGGGGCCTTCGATCAGCCGGATGTCGCGGGCGAATCCTTTTTCCCGGGTGAAATCGGCAAACGCCTCAAGCCCGGGATGGACGACGCGAGCGCCGAGCGAGGGAGGAAAATTCACAACTATTGTGAAACGGCCCGATTGCTCGGAGGCTGCCGCTTGCGCGCGGACGCGCTCGATTGCGCTCTGAACGGCGCTTGCGCGTGGAGCGATATCGGTTTCGCCGGCCTTCGGGCTCGCTATCGTGAGCATCAACGCCGCCGTGTCGCCAAAATCGCGGATAAAGTTTATGGGGCCCGCGCTGTCCGGCAGATCGTTTATGCTGTTTAGGCGAAAGGCGACATCGTCAAGCTGTTTGCTCCGGTCGCTCTGGGCGCTCTTCTCATCAAGTTCAAGGTAGACGACCGATACGCTTGTGCGCGAGATTGACTCGATCTTGGTCACAAGCGCATTGGCCGCCATCTGTTCTTCCACCTTCTTTGTGATCAGTTGTTCGACCTTTTCGGCGCTTGCGCCCGGCCAACTGGTGATGGCCACCGCCTGCCGCACGGCGACCTCCGGGTCCTTGCGTTGCGGCATGCTGAAATATGAGAAGTATCCCCACAACAACGCTCCGATCAGCAATACCCAGGAGATCTGCCGAACCTCGACGAAGAACCTCGCCGTATTGTGGGTCTTGTTTATGATTTCATTGTCGGTCTTTTCGTGTGCCATCGCGCTTTCCTCGCTATCACTCTAGTGGGGCCGCACAGCCCCGCCGGTTATCAGGGAATCACCTGTACGGCTTCGCCGTCTACGAGACGGGCGCTGCCGGAAGTGATGACTCGGTCGCCTACATTCACACCCGATTTCACCGCTACGCGATTGCCGAAGGCATCGCCGAGCATCACGGTTCGCAAACGCCCGCGCGGTTTTCCGTCCTGATCTTCGACCACAAACAGGGTGTATTGATCGGGCTGGTCCTTTGACCTGACGATTGCATTCAATGGAACCACCGGGACGGTCTCGGCGCTCGGAGCCGACACAAGCGAAAGCGATGCGATCATCCCAACCTTGAGCAACTGATCCGGGTTGGGTATCGACACCTCCACCTCGAACAATCGCGTCTTCTGATCCGCCGACGGCGAAATGGATGTAATCTGCCCGGTGAACTCTCTCCCCGGCAACGCATCGAGAGCCACGGTCAATGCGCTTCCGGTCTGGAGGTTCTGAACGTCGAGATCGGGCACGCCGAACTGCGCCTTTACGACCGAGGTATCCGCAAGCACAAAGGCGGCCTTGCCAGGTGAGATCAGCTCTCCGACTTCGACCGAGCGTTCGAGCAGCAACCCGTTGATCGGCGCTCTCAAAAGCGTGTCGTCTCTGGTTATGGTGGCGGCGGTTTGAGCGGCCTGCGCGGCAGCGATCTGAGCCTTGACGACCGCGAGTTGAGACTTTGCGGTTGAGATCTTCGCCTTGCTCAGGTCGTACTGTGATTTTGCCGCGTCGTATTCCGACTTTGTCATGCTCTGAGAGTCAAACAAAGCCTGTGCGCGTTCGAAGTCGAGCCGTGCCCGTTCGGCTGCGATCTCCGCCTCTTCTATCTGCCGGGTGATGTTGGCGAGAGTCGCCTGCATCTGCGCGACCTGCCCGCTTGCCTGGTCTACTTTTACGGCGTAGTCATTTGCGCGCACTCTGGCAAGCACCGCTCCGCGAGCTACCGAATCGCCTTGCTGCACGTTGCGCAAACGTCCGTCTACGCCCTTCACCTGCATAATCCTGTCTAGGAAGCCCCCCACACTAAACGACAGTTCTACCTGCGAACCGGGAACTATGCTTGCCGAGTAGCGCGCCCCGTTCGGAGCCGAGTACGACCCTACCGATTCAACCTTGACTGGTGTGGGTGCTGTGTCGCCGGTCTTTGCGGTCTTTGTGCAGCCCTGTAGAAGCGCGCACGCGAGCGTGAAAGAAATGATCATAGATGGTTTGATATTCATTGGTCCTCTCCTATGGCATTCTCGAATTCGGCCTTCGCCGTCCAGAAGTTCAGCAGCGCCTGCCGCCCCTGGTCGTTAGCCTGTTCGAGTTGTGCCTGCGCTTGAAGAACATCCTTAAGAAGCGACATCTGCGCCTTGTAGCGGTTCGCCAGTACGCGAACATTTTCTGTCGCCGCTTCACGATCCATCTGCACGACGGCCAGGAATTTCCGCGCCTGTCGCAGCTTGTTGAACTTCTCATTTACGTCTATCACAACGGCTCTTTCGGCATCCGTTACCGCGTTGCGCGCCTGGCTGGTCGCTAAATCCTTTTCGGCAAGCTCGCGTTTTTTGCGGCCCCAGTCGAATATTTCCCACGAGACCGTTATGCCGACATTCATATAGTTTTTCGGAATAAAGGCGTTGAAGTTGGCTGTCGAGATGTATTGAAAACTGGCGCTGACGTCGGGGATGTACTCGGCCTTCTTTATGCGCCGGTCACCCTCCGCCTGCTTTACTCGCAAGCGCGCTTCTCTAATTTCCGGGCGCTGCTCTAAAGCGCGTGCGCGCGCTTCGGTCAGGTCGGCCTCGAAGCCATCCGCATCGGGCACACCGGAGACGGAAAACTCGGTGAGCACGTCGCGGCCTAGCAGCGAATTGAGTTGCTGCTTCTGAATCGAGACCTGATCGACAAGCGTCAGGATGTCGTATTCCGATCTGGCAAGCCGCGACCTCACGTCAAGACTCTCGGTCCTGAGCACGACCTGTTGAGCGACGTAATCTCCGGTCACGCGATCCAGTTCCTTGTACATCCTTATGGTTTCGGTAGCGGACGCAATCGCGCTCTGAGTTTGGAGCAATGCAAAGTAGGCGCGTTTTACATCGCGCGCGATCTGTTGCTGCTTTGCCCGCAATTCCTCCTGCGCGATCTCGCCTTTCAGCTTTAGCTGTTTCAGATTCAAATTGGTTCTATAGAGCTGCGACAACGACTGAGTTATTCGCGTCGTAAAGATCGCCGTCGGCTGCATAGGCGTGCTCAGTTTTGTGGTATCCCCCGGAATAGGGCCGATCCCGGGATAGTCACCGAACACGCCGCGCTCGAAGGTGAAACTTATAGGCGTTAGCTGCTGTGAACCGATGGCTTCAAAGCTAAAGCTCGGAAGCCGTCGCGTCCGCGATGCCGCGAAATCTTCTTCGGACCTGCTGATATCGAGGGCCGCGTTCTTGATGCCCGGATTGTCCCGCATCGCAATGCTGATCGCCTCTTCAAGCGTCAGCACTTCGACGTTGCGTGTTTCCTCGCCGCGTATTTCCTCGCCGCGTATTTCCTCGCCGCGTATTTCCTGCGCCTGGCCTTGCGCCTCAAGAGAGAGGCCGATCAGACAGGCAAAGATTGCCAAAAAGATAAAGCGATATTTGAGAGTAGACATAGTTTGATCTCCGAGGCCCGGCGCGTCTCTCGCTCGAAGCCGAAATGTTGTTGCAATGGTTTTGAAACTGCTCCGGGGTTCAACCCGGGCGAGCGGTCTTCAAAGTTTGTTCAGTCCGTTCGGCGCGGCGACCTTATAGGCCCGCTTTTGAATCCCCGTTTGTTGCTGATGTCGTCTCGTCAGCAGCGATCTCTTCGATAATTCCTTTTGTCATTACTCCGGTTGCCCGTAGTTCGGCTCCGTCTCGAAACATCCGCGCGAGGAGTTCGCGCCCCTTGTCGTCGATGTAACTGACCCCCGACAAATCGACTCTCAACTGTTCGTCTCCCGGCAAAGCCTTCGCTTCAAGCCAGCACTTTTCCAATTCATCGACCCAGACGCCAGACAGTATGCCTTCAACAAACAACTGCCATCCTGAGTGCTCTCGATTTTGAGTGATACGCATCACTGCTTTGTACCTCCACACGCCTTTGATCTGGCAACTGGCTTGCCACGATCTGTGAAAATGCGGCTCGAATCTCTAGCTTATTAAAAAGAAAGAGGTTGCGTTGCCTGAAGGCAAGACTGAGAAGGTCGTGAGGGCAGAGGTGCCGAAGCGACGGTGCCGATATGTCGGCGAAATTGCTGAGATATTGGCGCTGGCCGGTTCTATCATCAGGCTGGCGAAAAAATGTTTCAACGCCCTCGTCAGTAATCCCTGGTCTGCTATAATCTGACCCCGTATCCAAACCTCCAATCAGGCGGCAAAACTTATGGACGCTGGATCGCAACACTCACTCCCCCACACCCGGCTCCGGCAGTATCAGGCGCTGCTTGATATCGTCGAATCATTCACCGCTCAACATGATCTCTCTTCGTTGCTACAAGATTTGAATGGACGATTACAACAGGTAGTCAGTTTCTCAAGCATGAATGTCGTACTCTATGATCGGAAAAGCAACCTGATGCGTACGCATATTCCGAAATCATCTATTCTGTCGAGAGATTGGCTCAGCACCGAATTGCCGGTCGAAGCGACGCTTTCCGGCCTTGTCCGGCAAACCGGGCAGCCGTTGCTTATTACCGACCTCGCCGCGTATGAGGGCCGCTATCCGCAGGTCGCCGGGTTGCGCCAGAACGACATCAAAACCCTCTATCTCCTCCCGCTCACATCGGGGGGCAGGCAAATGGGCGCGCTCGAATTCTGTAGCCTGTATGAAGATGCGTGGACCGAAGACGATCAGGAACTCCTGCGACGGATAGCAATGATTGTGGCCGTGGCCGTAGAGACTGTGATCGCCTTTGAGAATGCTCGCGCAACGGAAAGCGACAGCAAGCGCCGGCTCGAACATCTCCGGCTGATGCTGAAGATCACCACCGCCGTTGTTTCGCAACTGGACCTGCCGGAACTTCTAAAGATCATCTCTTCCAGCATCCGCGAAGAGATAGAGATTGACAGCGTCACCGTATCGCTGTTCGATTACGAAAGCGGTCAACTGCGCACCATCGCGACCGATGCCACGCCCGGAAACCCTCTCAGGGAGATAGGGCTCCCAATCCCGCTCGAAGATACTCCCGGCGGCCTTGCCTTTACCTCCGGTCAAGCAGTCTTACTCGACAGGTTTGATTTAGACCAATTCCCCTCCGACGTATTCAGGCGAATCTATGAAGACGGTTACAGATCGGGCGGCACCATCCCTCTGATTGCTCAGGGCCGCAAGCTGGGGGTACTGAGTTTCGCAAGCAAACGGGAGAATGCCTTTTTCGACGGCGACAAGGAGTTGCTGTGTCAGGTCGCCAACCAGATCGCCATCGCCGTGGACAACGCGCTCAACTTTGAGAGGGCGCGCAAGGTTGAGCAGCAGGCCACGCGTCAGTCCGAGCGGCTCCAACTACTGCTTGAAATCAACAACGCTGTGGTCTCGAATCTCGATCTGCGCAGTCTTATGGAAATCATTCCGATCTGTCTGGCCAAAGTATCACATTACGATGCCGTGGGGCTGGCCCTTTTTGATCCCGAAATCAACCAGTTGCGCGCATACTCCAATCCTACCGATCAGGAATTTATTGATGAAGGGCAACCGATTCCCTTCGAAGGCTCCGCCCCCGGTCTGGCCTTCAAGACGGGGCAGCCGGTTTTGCTCGACCGGCATAAGGGCGAACGCCTGAACTCGGATTTCACCAAACGATTTCAGGAAGCCGGTTTTAGGTCAGGCGGCGCGATCCCGCTCATCGCTCATGGCCGCACGCTGGGCACCCTCGGGTTTGCCACTCTTCATGAGGCTCACTTCACCGAAGATGAAGTCGAACTGCTTTGCCAGGTCGCCAACCAGGTCGCGATTGCTGTCGAAAACGTCCTGGCGTTTCGTGAGATTCAGAAGCTCAAAAATAAACTCGCCAGCGAGAAACTCTACCTCGAAGACGAAATCCGCACCGAACACAACTTCGAGGAATTGATCGGCACAAGTCCGTCGTTCAAGCGCATCCTCAAACAGGTAGAGACGGTCGCGCCCACCGATTCGACCGTCCTTATCCGCGGCGAGACGGGCACGGGAAAGGAACTGCTCGCCCGCGCGATTCACTCTTTGAGCGCGCGCCGCGACCGCGCGCTGGTTAAACTCAACTGCGCGGCAATCCCGACCGGCCTGCTCGAAAGCGAACTCTTCGGCCACGAAAAAGGCGCTTTCACAGGCGCTATCTCTCAGCGCATCGGGCGCTTCGAACTCGCCAACAAAGGCACTCTCTTTCTCGATGAAGTCGGCGACATCCCTCTTGAGTTGCAGCCTAAATTATTACGCATCCTTCAAGAGCAGGAGTTCGAACGCCTCGGCAGCACTCGCACTCAGAAGGTCGATGTCCGTTTGATCGCCGCCACTAACGCCGACCTCGAAGAGATGGTCGCCGACAAAAAGTATCGCAGCGATCTGTATTACCGGCTCAACGTCTTTCCGGTCACCATCCCACCCTTACGCGACCGCCGCGAAGACATCCCGGTGCTCGCGCGGTTCTTCACACAGAAATATGCCCGCCGCCTCAAGAAACAGATCGCGGCGATCCCGTTCGAAGCCACGGCGGCGCTGACTGCTTACCCCTGGCCGGGCAATGTCCGCGAACTTGAGCACTTTATCGAACGTGCAGTTATTCTCACCAGAGGCTCTGATCTGGAGGTCTCGCTCTCTGACCTTAAAGTTTCAGAGCCCGCCCCCGTGACTGGACTCGCCGATCTCCGAGACGCCGAGCGCCAACACATCCTGCGTGCGCTGGAAGAGGCCAACTGGGTTGTCGGCGGCTCAAAGGGCGCAGCCGCGCGGCTGGGAATGAAGCGAACTACACTCCAGCACAGAATGCAGAAGCTGGGTCTTGAGCGCGGCAAATCGTAATCATTCTTTGACCCAATAAATCTGTTTTTTTGAAATTTACAGTGCCCAGATTTTGGCTCGAGCCAAAATCTGGGCACAACTCTCTTCGGCACTGCGTTTCGGCATCTTACTACCTATCCGTGTAACTTCCCTTCTTTCATTAATTTGACCTCTGTGCCCGGCTTGCCTGTCTTCTGGCAAAGCGATTGCCTTTTCTCCAGGCGTCGCAAGAGAGCAGTCGCGGACCACAAAAACAGGGTTCGCGGAAAAGAGACAGTAGCGTTTTGCATCAGAGAGAACAGAAACCATCCGCCTCACCCTGCTTTCTTGCGCCCGAGATTAAGCAACGAAAAGGAGAAAAGTTATGAAAACACTTCGCGTCTTATTTGGCAGCGGTCTTTTGATGATGATCTGCTCGATTGCCGCCACAGCGCAGTCGGTACAAACAGATTATGACCACTCATTCAATCTCGCCGGGCTCAAGTCCTATGACTTCTATCAACAGGAACGAAAGCCCGGTGATGCGCTCGCGGCAAGCCCCCTGAATGATCGCCGCATCCACGATGCCCTCGATTCTCAACTGAAGGCGCACGGCTTTACAGACAGCACGAGCGGCCAGCCCGACTTCTTGATCGCCTACTTTGTTACGACTCGCAAGGCGCTCGATATTCGGGATAATCGCTTCGGCATCTTCCAGAGGATGGGAAGCATTAACGTGGATCAGGTGACGGAAGGCACGATTGTAGTGGTTTTCGTTGACAGTCGAACGCAGCAAGAGGTCTGGCGCGGGTTTGTCTCCGGTACGGTCAAACAGAAGGAGCTTGATAAGGATGTCAACAAGGGCGTAGCCAGGCTCGTGCAGAAGTTCCTCAAGGATCAAGCCGGGAAGAGTTAATCCGAGAGAGGAGAGATTACCATGAAATATCTTGCTATCCGTCGCGGAATTGAATTTGGGATGGTGATTCTGTTGCTGACAGGGGTTGCCTTCCCCTCCCAAATGGATCGGAGCTTTGCCCGGTTACAGCAACAGAATGCGGGGGCGCTCGCGCAATACGCCTGGAAATCGCGAACCGAAATTCGAAAGGGAGGCGAAACCAGAAGCGTTCAGCTAGCCCTTATGCGCTACGACATTGACGGCACCTTGCAGAAGACGCCGATCTCAAGTACGCCGGAGCAGAAGTTACCGACACACGGCATCCGGGGTCGTATCGCTCAGAAGAAAAAAGAGAATTTCCTGGAGACGCTCGATAGCCTCGGCAGGCTGGCTAAATCCTATAGCGAGCTTTCAGCCGACGAAATGCAGCGCTTCATGGCAGCCGCGCGCGTGACGCCCGAAGTAGTCTCGCAGCAAAAGCTGATTAGCATCAGCGGCAGCAACCTCCTCCAGCCTGGGGATTCGATGACCGTGTGGGTTGACTTAGTGACAAAAAAGCAGCGAAGGGTAGAGATTCAGACAACCCTGGACAAGAAGCCTGTGAGAATCGTTTCAGATTTTCAAGACCTGCCGCAGGGCCCGACCCACATGGCTCGCTCCGTGATTGACTATCCGAGCGAGGAGCTAACATTACTCACTGAAAACTTCGACTACGAGCGAACGGCGCGGTAGCGAAGGTTCTACGGGCTGAACTCCGGGTCGAAGGTCTCTTCCCGCGATTCAGCAAAAACAGAGGTGGCATATGAATTTCATTTTGAAAAGGCTCATTCTTCTCTTCTTCGTAATCTGCGTTTCGGCAGCATCATCGCCGATCTGCTTTGCTCAGTCTGCCTCCAGGGTAGCAGGTAATCAGAAGGCCGCGCTGACCGATAAGGGCTGGCCGCGAAAGTTCACGAGTGGCGCAAATACGTTTTCAGTCTATCAGCCGCAGATTGAGCAGTGGCAGGGCAATCGTCTTGAAGCACGCGCAGCGGTCGCTGTCACCGACGGGCAATCGAAGCAAACGACTTATGGAGTTCTCTGGTTTACGGCCCGAACCGAGATCGACAAGATAAACCGGCTGGTGACGATGGCCGATTTTCAAATCACGAAAGTCAGTTTCCCTACGGCAGACGATAAGGCCAATCTGTACTGGTACGTCATCGAGCAGCGGGTGCCGAAAGCGGGCGAAGTTATTGCGCTCGACCGACTGCTGGCCGATCTGGCCACCACCCGGGCAGATGAACAAACAGCCGGGTATCAACTCAAGAACGATCCGCCGCAAATCTTCTTCAGCACCCGGGCGGCGATTCTGATTCTGATTGACGGCAGCCCGGTGCTGCGCCCGGTCAGGGACACCGAACTAAAGCGCGTGATCAACACGCGAGTGCTCATCCTGCGGGATGAATCACAGGGCAAATTCTACCTGCATTTGATGGACGGATGGATGGAAGCTGCCGCGGTGACCGGGCCGTGGGTGATCGCCGAGAGCGTGCCCGCCGACCTGAAAAAAGCGTTGACCGTGGCGGAAGAGACCCGGCAGGTGGACCCGCTCGACGGGGCGGCGAGTGGTAACAAGAGGCCGTCGCTTGAGGAAGCCGCAAAGGCCGACGCCCTCCCGGTTATCTATACAAGCCTCGGGCCTGCCGAACTGCTTCAGACACAGGGCGACCCTCAGATCGCAGCGATTGAAGGAACGCGCCTTGTCTATGTGACCAATACCGAAAACGATATTTTCGTAGACACGGCCTCCGAGGATCATTATGTGTTGTTTTCCGGTCGCTGGTTTCGGTCGAAATCGATGAAAGGCCCGTGGGAATTTGTGCCGGGCGGCGAGTTGCCGGCTGATTTCGCCAGGATTCCTCCCTCGCACGTAAAGGCGGGCGTTCTGGTCTCGATCCCGGGCACGCCACAGGCGATGGAGGCCCTGATTGCAAACGACATCCCGCAGACCGCGACAATCACGCGGAGCGAGGCAACGCTTCGGGTCAATTACGACGGTCAGCCACAGTTCAGGGCAATCGAAGGCACAACGCTCGAATACGCGGTCAACACGCCCACGCCGGTCATTGCCCTCAACTCGAACAGCTACTACGCGGTGGAAAACGGAGTCTGGTTTGTGGCTGCCTCGCCTACCGGCCCGTGGATCGCGGCGAGTTCGGTTCCAGCAGTTATTTACACGATTCCGCCAGACTCGCCCGTGCATAATGTGACTTACGTCAAGGTCTACGGTTCGACGCCGGAGGTAGTCTATGCAGGATACACGCCCGGCTATTATGGGACGGTAGTCTCTTCAACCAATGTCGTGGTGTACGGCACGGGCTGGTACTATCCGCCTTATATCGGCACCTACTGGCATGGCTGGTCATACACTTACGGCTACGGTGTCGGTTTTGCCTGGAGCACGAGTGGCGGCTGGGGCATTGCGTACGGCGTCGGGTACGGCTGGAGCGGCTATTACTATCCGGCTCCGTGGTATGGCCCGGCGACGGGTTATTATGCCTATGGTTGCTGCGGCTACGGCGGCGTGGCGGCGGCCAATGTTTACGGTCAATGGGGAAATGTAGCATACGCCGGGACGAGGGCCGCCTGGGCTAATCCCTATACTGGCAACTACGGCAGGGGCGGCGTATACTCTGGCGTCAACACGGCCACAGGCACCAGGTACTATGGCCGAGGCGGAACCAACACCAATATTTACACCGGCACGACCGTCACAGGCGGAGGCGGAGGCGCCTACAACCCGATCACAGGCAGGGGCGGCGCGGGGCAGGCTGTTTCCGCAAGCAATGCCTACACGGGCAACGCCGCAGTCGGCGCGCGAGGCGCGGGCTATAACCCTCGAACAGGAGTGATAAGCGGGGGCGCGGCTGGCGCTACCTACAACGCCTCTACTGGAGAGGTCACGGCAGCCGGGAGAGGTTTCGCCTATAACACAAGAACCGACACAGGGGTTGCGGTCGGAGGGAACAATGTCTACGCAGGGAGGGATGGGAACGTCTACCGCTACAACAAGTCAGACGGTTTGCAGCAACACACGAGCAGTGGCTGGTCATCGGTAAGCCGGTCGGCGGACACCCGCCATTTTCAAGATCAGCAAGCGGCGAGGGCCGCCGGGCAGCAGCGGTGGGACAACTTTCGTTCAGCAGGAGGCGGTTTCCGTGGTGGCAGTGGCCCGCGTATCGGAGGTCGCCGTCCCAGGTAATATAAGGAGACGAGCGAAAGACCCGGGCGCAAAGATTCGAGCCGAAGACGGCATCGGGCGGGCAGTGGATAATTCGACGACTCAGAACGATTGACAATCAAGAGCAGGAAAATGTATAGAACCTTGAAAGCAACACGAGCCGCTATCAGGTGCTCGATCACGACACTGATGAGCACAAGTTAACGGCAAAAGCGTTAAAGGTTGATTTGAACTATAGGCGAATTGAAATAGGCCGGGACGGGCGCGTATCGGACGGATCAACGCGGATCAGACCTTATTTGAGGTAATCCGCGTAGATCCGCCGCATCCGCGCCCGTCCCGGCCTATTCCTGTTTTCCTACATGACATTTTAAATGCTGACCAGCCCTGACTAAGAGGTCAGAGCGGCAATTAAAAGGGCTTTCTGACCTGACTATGACCTGATTTTGGTGTAAGATGTCTGTTTGGCAAACTTAGATTTTATATCGTCAGGTTTGCCGTTTAGCAGGCTACCTGTCAGAGTCGCCATAGCGCGCGGTTTTATGAATAAAAAGGACCTGATATTTCTTGCCATCGCTATCGCCGTCGTCGGTCTGTTTATCTTTCTATCGCTCATCGGGCGAAAGCCGAAACCGCTCGGGCCGCATCCTGAACACGCCGGGCTGTCTCAGAAGACCCCGCGCGAGACCTGTCTTGAGTGTCACGCGCCAGATTCCACGGTAGCGCCTATGCCGCCGCGCCATCCTAAGAAGGGCAAACCGCCTGACAAGACTACGCCCTGTTATGCATGCCACAAGATGCCCGAAGATGCGGTCGCGATTGCCGAACTATCGAAAATAAGGGAGGGAAGACTTAAATGGCTAAACCAGCAGCTAAGGTAAAAAGCACAGAGTATCGTAATTTCATCAACGGCGAGTGGGTGGCCCCGGCTTCGGGCGAATATATCGAAAACCGCAACCCGGCCGACACGCGCGACCTCGTAGGCCGTTTCCCGGCATCCTCATCAGAAGACGTGGAGCGGGCAGTCAGCGCGGCATCGGAAGCCTACGGCAAGTGGCGCAAAGTTCCCGCGCCGCGCCGGGCGGAAATCCTCTTTAAGGTCGGGGAAGTTCTGATCCGCCGCAAAGAAGAGTTTGCCCGCGCGATGACTCGCGAGATGGGCAAAGTCCTGAAAGAGACTCGCGGCGATGTGCAGGAAGCGATCGACATGACTTACTTCATCGCGGGCGAAGGCCGCCGACTGCACGGATTCACGACCAAAGCGGAATTGCCAAATAAATACGCGATGTGCACACGCGAACCCATAGGGATATGCGGGTTGATAACGCCGTGGAATTTCCCCATGGCGATACCAAGCTGGAAGATCATGCCCGCGCTCGTCTGTGGAAACACCGTTGTGATAAAGCCTGCCGAAGACACGCCGCACTCGACTTATAATCTGGTCGAGGCGTGCCAGGAAGCGGGAGTCCCCGAGGGCGTTATCAATATCGTTTCCGGCTACGGCGAACAGGCCGGCGCGGCGCTTGTAGACCACGCGGATGTGCGGCTGATCTCCTTTACGGGTTCAACCGATGTTGGGCGAATAGTCGGGAAGGCATCGGCTGAGAAAGACAAGATATGCTCGCTCGAAATGGGTGGCAAGAACGTCATTATGATAATGGAGGATGCCGATCTCGACCTCGCGGTAGAAGGCGTGTTGTGGGGCGCGTTCGGGACTACGGGCCAGCGATGCACCGCGACCTCGCGCGTAGTCGTACACAAGAAAGTCGCCAAAAAATTCACAAGCACTCTTGTTGATCGCGCAAAGAGACTGAAGCTCGGCCCCGGTCTAAGCGATAAAACCGATGTCGGGCCGGTGATCAATGAAGAGGCTGTTGAAAAGATCCTGGGCTACATCGAAATAGGGCAGAAAGAGGACAAAGCAAAGCTGATGTGCGGCGGAGGTCGCGCCGAAAAAGGCGATCTCAAGCATGGTTACTTTATCGAGCCCACGGTCTTTTCAAAGGTTGATCCGGGCATGCGAATCGCGCAGGAAGAGATATTCGGCCCCGTGGTGTCGATCATCGAATGCCGCGACATAGACGAGGCGGTCGAGATAGCCAACGGCGTGCGCTACGGGTTGTCGGCTTCGATCTACACGCGGGATGTGAATCGCGCGTTCCGGGCTATGGAAGACCTCAACACAGGCATATTTTATGTAAACGCCTCGACCATCGGCGCGGAGGTTCATCTGCCTTTTGGCGGCACGAAAGCCACGGGCAACGGACACCGTGAAGGCGGCACACAGGTGCTGGATATATTCTCGGAATGGAAAGCCGTCTATGTGGATTATTCCGGCAAGCTCCAGCGCGCCCAGATAGATACTATTGCAAGCGGCATAGGATGAGGCAGTAGTCAGTGGTCAGTGACCGGTGGTCGGTTGATAATTACAGGCTATTCGCTTTTTACTGACTACTGATCACTGATCACTTAACAGGAGAGATATGATAGTCGGATTACCAAAGGAAGTTAAAGATAACGAGTATCGCGTAGGGCTTGTCCCTGCGGGTGTAAAGGCGCTCACGGATGCAGGGCACACGGTGCTGGTCGAGACGGCGGCGGGCGAGGGGTCCGGCATCTCGAATGATGAGTACACGACGGCGGGTGGCCAGATCGTGGGCACAGCCGACGAGGTCTGGTCGAGCGCCGATATGGTAGTAAAGGTCAAAGAGCCGATCCCGTTGGAATACCCTCGCCTGCGCGAAGGGCTGATACTGTTTACATACCTGCACCTGGCCCCGGCTCGCGAACTGACAAAAGCCCTGCTCGATAACGGCGTAGCCGGTGTCGCCTACGAAACCATAACAAACGATTTCGGGCATCTGCCGTTGCTCACGCCGATGAGCGAGGTCGCCGGACGTATGTCGATACAGGTGGGCGCAACCTATCTTGAGAAAACAAACGGCGGGCGCGGAGTGCTGCTTGGCGGAGTTCCGGGCGTTGCGCCCGCGCGCGTGACTATAATCGGCGGCGGAGTGGTAGGCATAAACGCTACCAAGATGGCCGTCGGGCTGGGCGCGGCTGTAAACATAATAGACCGCGACCTGGAACGCCTTCGCTATCTGGACGATATTTTTGGCAGCCGTATCCGCACGCTGGCTTCGAACCCTTACACGATAGCCGAATCCGTTTCGGCATCCGATTTAGTCGTAGGCGCGGTGCTCGTGCCCGGCGCTGCCGCGCCAAAGCTTGTCACGCGAGATATGCTCGCGGCCATGCCTCGCGGCGCGGTGATAGTCGATGTGGCGGTAGATCAGGGCGGGTGCATAGAGACGACCAGACCGACCACACACTCTCAACCGACTTATTACGTCGAGAATGTGCTCCATTATGGAGTGACGAACATGCCCGGAGCCGTGCCTCGCACTTCGACCTTTGCGCTCACAAATGTGACCATGCCTTTCGCGGTAAAGATCGCCAATCACGGTCTGGTTGAAGCGATCAAACGAGACCCGCATCTGAAACACGGTCTCAATACATACAAAGGCAAGACCACTTATAAAGCGGTGGCCGAAGATCAGAGCCTCGAATACACACCGATTGACGATCTGATATAAGACGATTCAAAAAACAGAGGCAAAGAAAGGCGCGGAGAACATCGGATAGGGGGCAGAGAAGTCCGAATGTTTCCGCGCCTTTTGAGCAGAGCAGGAACGAGTCCTGCTTACTGCTTTCTGGTTTTATGTGCTGTCTATTGTTTACCGCTCTCGAAATGAGGGCAACTGAACTACCAGAATGCTGCCGTTGCGCTCGGTGCTTGCAAATCCGTTTTCGGCTATCACGGCCCGGTTGAGCCCGTGATCTATGCTCACGCCGAGAGGGCGCGTGCCGGCAGGCAGCGGCATCTCGGCGGCCACAAGCCCTGTGGCCAGGTCGATCACAATTACTCGCTCGGTAAACCGGCTGGTGACAACGGCCATGTTGGTTTGAGGATTGATCGCTATATCGGCTAAGGCATTCGGAGAGTTGTCTGCGCGGATCGGCACGCGCGCAATCTGGCGGCCTGCCGCTACATCAAACAGTATCACCGATCCATCGCCCAGGTTTACGGCGGCGGCTATGTTGGTCTCGGGATTGACAGCCACCTTGTTGAATACGCTTCCCGCCCGCGCCGTAGAATCTATTCGCCCGACGCGCTGAAACGGGGCCGTGGCGCTGTAAACAAACAGCCCCGGAGATGAGCCGCCGTCGCTTGTGGTAAATATGAATTCACCCGTCCCTGCGCTGAAGGCTACCGCATTTAACGAGACGCTTTCATTGCGCGTGGAAAGCACACGGCTCGTCGTGTCAAAAAAGTATGCGCGCCTGCCGTTCACGTTATATTGCCCGGTGAAAGCGGCTATGCTGTTTGCGGGGTTTACAGCCGCATAGACGGGAGATGTATTGCCGTCATTGCTCGTCACGGTCGTGACGTTTACAAACCCGTTATCCAGATTTATGACCGCGACGCTTCCGTTCCCGGTAGCGCCTTCGTTGATTGCGACTACGTTGCGGGCATTTGAGTTGAAAGCGACTCCGGCCGTAGCGCCGTTGTCGAGGGCGGTATCGCCATCAAGGTCTGTGAACCATCGAGAGATCGAAGCCTCGGGTATGTTGAACTCGATCACCGAATCACGATAGCGGTCAGAGACATACGCGCGATGGTTCGATTGATCTATGTCTACTGAGAATGGAAACCCTATTCCGGCCTGTTTCGAATCGAAATCACTGCTTGCAGGATCGTTTAGCAAACCATCTGGCACCGGGTCAATCGAGACGCTTACGAAACATCCTTCCGGGCCCTTGAACCAGAAATTGAGATCGTTCTGTTGAGAAAGATTTACGGCGACAACGATGCGGTCGGCGCGCTTGTTGAATACATCCTTTCCAAGAATCATGGTGCCGTCCAGCGTCACGATACCTTTCTTTGCGCGCAATGAGCCGTCGCCTGCTCCGTTGATCAGAGTGAGCGTGTATGGACGCGATTGATCGGCGGTGAAAGAACGAGAAAAGGTGGCTTTCTTCGTTGACCCGCGTGTAAAGGTTTCCGGTCCAAACGTTGTTTCGGTCTGTGCCTGCGCGCCCTGGAACGGGCCTTCAAGCAAGGGCAGAAGACAGGCAAAGGCAACAGAGACGACAGACAGGACAAACCATTTTCTCATCAGCATAGAAAATCTCTCCAACAGACCCGGCACGCTCTGGCGATTGAATTGATGACAAAACTGTTGCCGGAATCAATATCCGCTCAGGTCCTCTCTATTGGAGCTAGATTTCAAATGCGGTCAATCTTCCACGGATGGACGGTGAACACACCTCATCGAGTGAAGATAACAGGTGAGATAAACGGGGCAGGCAAGCGAAGGCGGCGCACCGGCCCTCGGCCTATTCAAGCTGCCTGTAGCCGCCACGAAAATACAACAGAGGCTTGTGCTCGATAATATGTGTGGAAACGACCTCGCCCACAAAGATGGTATGATCGCCGCCGGGGTAGGCGCTCGTGACGCGGCACTCGATATTTGCCAGGGCTCCATCGAGCAAAGGAGTCCTCTCGATCCCCTCTTTGTACCCGACCCCGTTAAAACGTTCGGGGTCTTTTGAGGCAAAGCGGCGCGAGACCAGTTCCTGATCTTCGGCCAGAATGTTTACCGCAAAGTAGCAGCCCTCTTTCAGGTATTCGTGTAGCGAGGCCCTCGTGTCGATGCAGATAAGGATCAGGGGCGGGTCGAGAGAGAGCGAAGAAAACGCGCTGACGGTGATGCCGCGCAGTTTCTCATCCTCGCATCTTGCAGTTACTACGGTGACGCTGCTGGCAAAATGGCCGAGCGCGCTGCGAAATTCTTCCGGTGTAACGGTCGTGTCAGTGCTTTTCATAATTAGAGTCTGCCGGGGAAGAGTAAGGCGGGCGCTTGAGGTTCAAAAACGACCTGAAACCTGCCCGCCCGCCGCCACAGAAATTCCTCACGGCTTTTTGTATTTATCAATCATGGCGCGCAAACCATCGGTCGAGCCGTTGTGACGATATTTATAATAGGCTTCAAGGTCCTGGCTAACCTGCTCGCGAATCTGATCATATCTCGTGTCGCCTTCGGCCAGACCCACCATATGCGCGTATTTATCTATGACGTCATCAAGCTTTGCCTGCGCCTGTTTGAGCGTCTCGTCTTTGCCCGCGCCGTCCGGCATGCCTTTATATTTCTCAGCCAGTTGTTGATATTCCTGATTCAGGATATAGCCAACCAGCATGTAATTGAGCGGTTCGTTCGGGTTTAGCGTCAGCGCCTTTTCGGCCTTCATCTTCGCTTCATCGGTCTTTCCAGTGACGAGCGAAAGAAATCCCATAGAGTAATAAAGCTGCGGCAACCAGTGATTCTGATACTCGGCCCATTGCTCGTCGGTCAAGCCTTCGGGCTTCTGCCCGGCTTCGATCAACTGTATGGCTTTCGCGCCGTAGGTCTGGGTCTGTTGCAGGTACTTCGGGTTGTTCTGTTTTATCTGATCGGCCCCGACAAGCGCCATCTGAGTCAGCACGGGTATATCAGCAGGTTGCTTTTGCAAAAAAGCCGCAGCCAGACTGAAAGCCTCGTCTACTTTGCCGGCTTTTACATACGCGGTCATCAGGTTTGTGCGGATGACAGAGGCTTCCTTCGTATCCGGGAAGACGGTCAGGTATTTCTCAGAAAGCGTCATCATCTGCGCCTGATCCTCAAGTTGAGCCACTTGCGATGCCACGTAACCGGCTACATCATGCAGCTTTGTGCTCTTGGGATATTTCTTTGCGAACTCTTCGGCCAGTTGAAGCTTTGTCGCGACATCAGGAGCGGCTTCGATCTTCTGTCCGGCTTCGATCTCTTCTTTAGAAATCTGGGCCGGTTTATCCTTGGATTGCGGCGACCCGGTCTCTGCGCCGGAGTGCCCCGCCGCCCGGCCAAAGACCGAGCCTCCGGCAGCCATCGTGAGCGCCAGCGCGCACACCGCGAGCGCCCGCATTAAAATATCTGATTCTGATTTCATTTCGACCTCATTTTCAATTGATATTTATGTACAGGTGGCATCCATCCCGTCACAGCGCCTCTGGTATTCTGCTTTATCCGGCAGAGTGTTGGCAAGCCGCACTTCCCGGCAATTGTTCGCACATTAAAAAGAATCAGGCAACCTGAGCCCCGCCTCTTCGACATCTCAATAGCTGAATCGAGTATGCAGTGTCTTGTGCCCCGGCGCGCAGGCGATTAAGATGTTAAAAGATTGGCTATAACGTCTTTGATAGGATGTTACCGCATGGAGTCGTCTGAAAGAGATCAACTCACAAGCTGCCCCCTTGAGCGGCGATACATTCAAATTGAATTCGTTAGGAGGTCGATTTTTTCCGAAGCCTCAAGATGGAGAAGTTCCGATGATTAAGAGATTTTACGTAACCGTCGCTTTAGTGATACTTCTGGTGGGCGCTTTGCCCGCGCTCGCGCAGGATTGGGATAAGGGCGTCTCGCTCTACAACCAGAAGCAATACCGGCCCGCCATAAGCGAATTCCACGCCGTGTTGAAGGCTAACCCCGATTACTGGCAGGCGTGGTTTTACATAGGAGCCAGTCATTATCAGTTGCAAGGGTATGAAGACTCAATAGATGCCTTTCAGAATTACGTAAAGGGCGCTGAAAAGGATGAGAAGTCGCAGGTGACGGGCTATTACTACATAGGATTTTCCGAGTATCAATTGAAGCAATACGACAAGGCCATACCGGCGCTCTCAAACTACATCACGCTTTCAGACAGGCTGAAGCTGAAAATTGACCCAACAGCCCGCGCCGCGCTGGGTCGTTCCTTTATCTTCACAAACAAATACAACGAAGCGATCTCGCCGCTCACCTCGGCTGCCGCCGAGATGAAGACCGATACAAACAACTACTATTACATAGCCTATGCCCACTACAAGCTGAACCACGACGACCAGGCTATAACGGCGCTCAATCAGGCGCTGGCGATCAATGCAAAAGACAGGGATTCGCTCTCTCTGCTTGGCAGCATCTATCTGGCCGGGTGGAAACAGAATCCCGCGATGTTGAAGCAGGCAATCGCGGTAGGCGAGCGGCTGGTAGCGGTCGATAATACCGAGCAAGCCTGGAGCCTGCTCGGGCAAGGCTATCTGCTCGACAAGCAGTACGCGAAGGCCGCGCCGTTTCTCGACAAATACGCCCGCGCGCATCAGGATTCAAGCGCCGCGTGGTATAACGCGGGTCTTGCATTTTCTCGCTCTTCGCAGTGGAAACCGGCAGCCGAGGCGCTCGCGCAATCGGTCAAGCTCGCGCCCACAAATACGGCGGCGCTTTTGGAACTGGGTTATGTTTATGAGAGCGACAACCAGCCCGACAAGGCGCTTGCGGCCTATCAACAGGCATATGAAGCATCGGGTCGCCACGACGAAACGGCTCGCGCTTCCATCGACCGGCTCAAACAATCGAAGCCGTGATGCGTGATACGTGATGCGTGATGCGTGATTTTCAGGCAGATGACTCGTGCTCCCAATTTCTTGCAATAATCACGCATCACGCATCACGTATCACCATATCGACATCATCCAAATTCTCGATTGCCGCGGCCAGCAATTCGATTTCGCGGCTTTCACCCGATTGAAGGCTCAACGCCTCGCCGCGCTCTACCGCCCGCCGGAGCACCGGGAGAGTGGCGCAGGGTTCGAGCGCAATGTTATAGGTCGCGCTCCACCAGGGATAATCACGCCCGCCGCGAAAGACCTGCCAGTACCACAAAAACTTGAACACCTCAGCCGGATAGCGCAGCCCAAACCCTATCCTCAGATTTGCGTTTGTCACGGCGTACCATCCGTCCGAGAGTCCTTCGAGAAAGACCATATCCTGCGCCGCCACTTCCGGGCCGGGGATGCGCGATAAATCTATAACATCGCCCCTGTGCCCTTCGGCCAGCGGCCACTGACTCTCTTGATCCGCTTTCAGGCGAGAGGTTGCCGAAGTGTATTCGGCAAAGGTGCGGATGCGGCAATCGGGCAGATGCAGGCGGCAGCTTTCATCCAGAAAAGGCCACCCGAGCGCCGGATGATGCCCCCACGTGAAATCCACGATTTGCCCGCCCTCATTTGTTACGCGCTCCGAGATTTTGAGCGCCGCCTCGCCCCGCCCGAGCCTCATCGTCTTACTCAGATAAAACGGGGTGCGAACCGTGCGGACCTCAAAACGAATTTCGATCTCGTCGGGATCGTCTTTTGTGATCGTGTATCGCCACGGCAGCAGAAGCACTTCGCCGTGCTGGCCGATTTCAGCGCCCTGATGCACGGACAGGTTGCCGCAATTTGGAAACAACTCCTGCCAGCCGCCTTCATAATAATCCGCGTGCGAGCCCGAGGCGCGCGCGCTTGTGGGGATGAAATGCGCAGGCGGGCGCAGGCCCGTACGCGTGCGCCAGAGAAAATCGACATCGCGGGGTTTGTACAGGAATTCGTAAATGTCAGCGCCTTTGTCCGCGATGATCGTGACGCGCAGCTTTTCGTTTTCCATCGCCACCGCGCGATAGCCTTCATAGATGAACTCGGTTATGCGGCAGCCGTAGTTGCGATTGTGATGATAAAGCTGATAGCTCATGTTTTCAGAAGATTATCACGAGCGGGCAGCGCGGCTGTAGTAAGATTGAACCTTCGGCACGTTGATGCGATAACTCAAATGGAGACTCAGACGATGGCAGAAGAGAAAAGGGCGGTCGCACTGCTCAGCGGCGGGTTGGATTCGACCACTGCGCTCGCAATCGCGCAATCAGAAGGGTACGGAGTCTACGCTATGTCGTTTCGCTACGGGCAGCGTCACGCCGTAGAGCTTGAAAGCGCGGTGCGTGTGGCCGAAGCCTTCGGCGTAGCGCGCCACCTTATCGTGGATATCGATCTGCGCGCAATCGGAGGGTCGGCGCTGACCGATGAGATAGAGGTGCCGAAGGGTCGCGCGGAAGCGGAGATGAACGCGGCCATCCCCGTGACCTATGTGCCTGCGCGCAACACGATCTTTCTTTCATTCGCGCTCGGGTGGGCCGAAGTGCTTGAAGCCGAAGACATCTTCATAGGCGTAAACGCGCTCGATTACAGCGGCTACCCCGATTGCCGGCCCGAGTACATCGAAGCGTTTGAGCGAATGGCAAACCTCGCCACGAAAGCGGGCGTTGAAGACCGGCTCAGGCTCAAGATTCATACGCCTCTGATTTCGATGACGAAGGCGGAGATCATAAAGACAGGGCTTCGGCTCGGCGTAGACTACGCGCTCACGCACAGTTGTTATGATCCGACTGCGGAGGGCCTGGCCTGTGGCAATTGCGATAGCTGTCTGCTTCGATTGAAAGGTTTTGCCGAGGCCGGGGCGCGTGACCCTTTAAGCTATGCGCTCGATGAAGCGTGATCCGTGATTTTCAAAAATATTGGCTGATAAAGGCCGCTTCCATGCCTGCTAAATCACGGATCACGCATCACGCTTTTGAAGAGGTCGAGGCTGATATTTCGGCCTGTGATTACGGCGGCGATCCGGCGGCCTGTTATTCGAGCATCATCGAGCGCCGCGACCGCAGCCGCAGACGATCCTTCGATCATAATGTGATCTTCGCTTGCGACTCGACGAATGCTCTCGCGAATCGAGTCTTCGCTCACCAGAATAATATCGTCTATGAGTCGCTGGACTATTGGGAAGGTGATCGAGCCGGGCTCGATATTTCCCGCGAGGCCATCGGCGATGGTTTCGTCTTCTTCGATTTCAACGAGGCTACCGGCTTCGAGCGACCGTGTCATGGTCGGTGAAGCGAGCGGTTCCACGCCGTAAACCTTTACATCCGGCTTTATCGCTTTTGCGGCTATCAGGATGCCCGCTATAAGACCGCCACCGCCTACGGGAACTATTATCGCGTCAATCTGCGGATCGTCTTGAAGGATTTCCAAACCGATTGTGCCCTGACCGGCAATCACCTCCGGGTCGTTGTAGGGCGAGACGAAAATCGCTCCGTCTTCATGCTCTAACTTGCGCGCCTCCCGCTCGGCCTCGTCATAACCGGCCCCGCGCTCTATAAGCGTGACCGGATAACGCCGGAGGGCCTCTACCTTTGCGCGTGATGCCGACAGAGGCACGACTATTGTGGCGGGGATGCCGAGAGCCTCGGCGCAAAGGGCGACGCCCAGACCGTGATTGCCCGCCGAAACCGTCAACACGCCTCGCGCTTTTTCATCTTCGGTCAGCCGGGAGAGGCGAGCCGTGGCCCCGCGAAGCTTGAACGACCCCGTAGCCTGAAAACATTCGAGCTTGAGCGATACGTCGCGCGCTCTGTCAGAAAGCCATCGCGATCGTTCAAGCGGCGTGCGGCGCGCGATGGTAGAGATTCGCTCAGCGGCGTTTTCAATATCTTTAAGTGCAATCTGTTCTTTCAAAGTCAAACCTTCGCGATGCGCAGACAGGATCAAAGGAGAATCCTGTTAATCAAATCTAATCCTGTCAATCCTGTCAAAAGCTATTCCTTCCGAGCTTCGATCTCTTCGGTGTGAGGGATGCCCTGCTCCGCTCGCGCCTCTTCCGTCATCGCTACCGCATCTCTTGTCGGCTCAAAGCGCGTTCCGTATCTGTTGGCGTAGACCTGTGTGAACTCAGCACCCAGAAAGAGTATCTGCGCCGAATAGTAAACCCACAGCAGCAGGATGACGAGCGACCCGGCTGCCCCATAAACCGATGCGACTTTGCTGTAGCCCAGATAGATGCCGATCAATAAGCTGCCCAGAGTAAACAGCAACGCGGTGGCGGCGGCTCCTATCCACACATCGCTCCAGGCGATTTTCACGTCGGGCAGAAACTTGAATATCATCGCAAACAATAGCGTAATGACCGCAAACGAGATAACGAAGTTCAAGACCTGCGTCAGCATTCCGAAGCCCGGCACGCGGTCGCCCAGATAAGCGCCAATCGCTACCATACCGGCGCTAACCGTGAGTGATGACAATAGCAGCAGCCCTATGCCAAAGACCATAATGAACGACAAAAACCGGGTCTTGACGATTCCCATTATGCCGCGTCCGGGTCTTGGCGCGACTTCCCATATTGTATTCAGGCCGTCCTGAAGCTGGCCAAAGACGCCGGTCGCGCCAAACAAGAGGATTATTATGCCGAGCACGGTCGCACGAATGCCCGTAGATGGTCGGCTCGCGCCTTCGATCAGGGATTGTATCGACTTTGCCGCGACCGGTCCGATTATATCTTGAATCTGTCTTATGATCTGCCCCTCGGCCGCATCCCGGCCAAATACAAAGCCCGCTATCGCTATGACCACAACCATCAGCGGCGCGATTGAAAAGACCGCGTAATAGGCCAGCGCCGCCGCAAGACGCGGGGCCTTGTCCTCATTCCATTCGGAAAAAGTATCTTTCAGAATCGCCCAGATGGGCTTTAGTTTCATCTGTGCACCTCCTCCTTCTGGTAATGGCCCTGCTCGATGGCTTTGACCGCCGCCTGATATAGAAGCTCACGCCCGCCTTCGGGACCACCCGCCCATATCCATCCGAGGCTTTCAACGACTTTCTCTTTCATCCTGTTGTCAATCGTGATAGTCACAAACGAGAGCCCGATTGCAGGCAGGGTCATGATCGCAGGCACGAACCAATAGCTCGATCTCAACCTCTCCCACAGCTTGCCGAGCCAGGTCATCATTTCCGAACCTCCATATCCCGCGCAGGCTCATCCGGCCTCGATGATCTGCCTGCCTCCGCCGTTTCCTTTATGGCTCCTGCGATGCTGCGCGATTCCGGCGCGGCCTGTTTGCCCGCAGGCCACCCCTCGCGCTGGCGGGCGCGGTCGCCGTCGGTCTCTTCCGTCTGATCGTGAAAGAGTATCTGTTGAGTCGGAAACGGCAGGTCAATTCCGTTTTCAACCAGTCTGTTTTTGATCGCGGTCAACACTTTGTCGCGAGTGTCTAAGGCATCGGCGCGATGCGGAGGATCTATCCACCATCGAGCGCGGATGTTTACCGAAGAAGCCGCCAGATCCATAACGAGCGCATCGGGGGCCGGGTCTTTCGATATGCCTTCAACGGCGTTGAGGGCTTCAAGTATCAACTGCTTTGCGCGATCGATGTCATCGCCATAACCTATGCCTACGTCGTATTCCACGCGGCGCTTATCGTATGCCGTGTTGACTATGACCTTATCGGTAAACAGATCGCCGTTTGGAATGACCACACGGCGGCCGTCATAGGTTTTTATGAAAGTGGCGCGGGTTTGAATGTCTTCGACCGTGCCTTCAAAGTTGCTTGTGACGATTTGATCGCCGATGCGAAACGGCTGCGTAAACAGGAGCAGTATCCCGGCCAGAAAATTTTGCAGGATATCGCGAAAGGCAAACCCGATGGCTACGCTGCTGATTCCGAGCAATTGAATCACATCAGCGGGATTGAACGAAGGCAGGGCGATTGTCAACGCAATCAAAATGCCCAACAGCACGACGAAACCTTGAACCAGCCGCCCAATAGCGAGGCC
The DNA here is from genome assembly GCA_963765495.1 of Blastocatellia bacterium. GTDB lineage: Bacteria > Acidobacteriota > Blastocatellia > UBA7656 > UBA7656 > CAVXWP01. Next base: position 214,822 of record CAVXWP010000006.1, on the reverse strand, counting down.
CGCATAATGCCCCCCGCCCCGCTGCTCGGTGATGCGCCGAACGGTCGTCCTGATTAATTTCGCAGTCAGATAAAAAGCGACAAAGACTATCAGAGCAAGTATGATGTTCGGCAGTTGTTGTATAAACCCGTCATATATCTTCCTGATTCTTTCCAGCGCCAGTGAGATGTCAAAATTCATGCGTTCCCCTTGTACCGGGCGACAGGCGGCCAGATGCCGGACTTTCAATGTCCGGCTCTTTGAGTTTTCGCCCTCTTCGTTTTTATTGAAGCGTCCGAAAATTGATAGCTAAATCTTTTCGAGCACGGCGGCGAAAAAACCGTCCGCGCCGTGACGATGTGGAAAAGTCCTCATCATGCCGTCTTCGGTAATCAGGTCGGGATTCGCATCCGGCCGAATCAATCGAAACGGAGCGCCGCTTTCGAGGAAGCGATTGATCACTCTTTCGTTCTCTTCGGTCTCTATCGAGCAGGTCGAGTAAACCAGCCTTCCGCCGCTTGTGATCGCTCTTGCGCCGCGTGAGAGCAGGCTCAGCTGCACTTCTGCCAGCCGCTCAATATCACGGGGCGTGAGCCTCCACTTGATCTCGGGATTGCGCCTGAGCGTGCCCGTCCCCGAACACGGCGCATCAATCAGCACGCGATCAAACCCGCGCGCGCCTTCGATTACCGGCAGGTCAAACGTAGCGTCTAAGGCAACAGGCGAAACGCAATCAACTCCAAGTCTGCGGCAGGATGCGCTCAGCGCGGCCAGCCTGTGCGGGTGGATGTCTGCGGCTACGATCCAGCAATCGTTGCCTGTGAGCGCGGCTATGTGAGAGGTCTTGGAACCGGGGGCCGCGCACAGATCCAACACGCTGCCGCCCCTCAAAGGTTCAAGCAGCAACGAAACCAGTTGCGATGCCTCATCCTGAAAATAGATCAATCCTTTTTCGATTGCTTCAAGCGCCGCAGCGGCCCCGCCTCGCTCAAGAAGAAAAGCCCCGGGCGCGATTTCCGATTGCCGCGCCCCTACTCCTTCTGAGCGTAGCAAGGCGAGCGCCTCATCCTCCGAAGCAAGCAAGGTGTTTACGCGGAAGGCGGCGCGCGGCGGCTCGTTGTTTGCGAGCGCAAGCTCGCGGGCCGCCTCTTCGCCCAATTGGGCAATCCATCGCTCAAGCATCCATCGCGGGTGTGAGACTGCGACCGAGAGTTTCTCAAGAGGGTCGGCAATCTCTTTTCCCGGCTCTTCATCAAGGCGGCGCGCGGCATTGCGCAGCACGGCATTGACCATCCCGGCGGCAGAGCGCGTGCCCGCGTTCTTGACGATGTTGACCGATTCGTTGACCGCAGCCCGGGCAGGGATACGCGAAAGATACCGGAGTTGATAAAGCCCCATGCGAAGCGCAACAAGGACCGGCAAATCCAGCCGCCCGACCAGACGGCGCGAGTATCGCTCGATGAAATAATCGAGCGATTTCTGATGACGGAGCGTGCCAAGCGCGATCTCTTGCGCGAGCGCCCGGTCTTCGCGCGACAGGTCAGACTCGGGTAGCGCGGCTATGAGAATAGAAGCATATGCGCCTTCCCTTTCGACGCGGCGCAGTATATCGAATGCGGCGCGACGTGCCGGACTGACGGAAGGTTTTGCCGGTTTTGAATTCATAGGGTCGCGGCTGCGTTCGGAGTTCAGCCGGATAAATGTCCTGCTCGAAGCCCTGCATTTTGATTATAACAGGCGGTTTGCCCCGGCATTGTATTTGATCGTAGGCCCGGGCGGGCAGACTCATCAAGCCGAGGGGATGAATTCATCATCGCACTGGCGGCGGCGCTCGGATGCGAGAAAATCATAATACCCGCAGCGCAAACTGTCGGGATAAGAGCGGCATACTTCGGGTCTGGCCTCATAGATCGTGCAACGCCGCTCCACAGGATCGAGAAACTGACAGACCTTCTTGAATATATGATCCTTCCGATGACGGAGCACGCGGTCGCCCCATGCTACTTTGGTGTATCGCTTTTCGGCCTGTTTATATGTGAGGCCGAAATGTTTGGCCAATCTGAGGATGTCGTGGCGTGTAACTTCTATCCGATCATAGCTGCAACAGTAGGCGGGGCATTTCAGGCAGTTGAAGAGCACGCGCAGCTTACGCCCTTTTGTTCCGGATTGTCCGTTTTTGGTTTCACCCATTCCCGTTTCCTTTGATCAAACCTTCGGATGTGAAACCTCATTCTAACTTGCGCGCTCGCTACAGACAAACGCCGGGCGATGCGAGGCATAAAAAACGGGCACGCAATAAGTGAAGAAGCCACCTCGAAAGGCAGCTTCTATTTCAAAGGTCGGGAATAAGTTTTACAAATTCACAAGAACTGATTTTATGATTCAGTCCAGTCTTCCTCTTCTTCTTCCATTGCTACGTCAAGCTCTATCGGGTCCAGGCCTACTACTTCCAATGCCGTACCGCAATCCAGGCATTCGACTACATCGCCTTTGTCTACGTCTTCGTCCACCTGAACTTCGGCGTCGCATTCAGGGCAGGTTCCTCTTGGCATTTTTTCTATTCCTCCGTCATCGTGTGCGCGCTCGTCCATTACCGCGCTATGGATTCTCAACCTCGAAAAATCTAAACCGAAACGCTCATGTTTTGCAAGATGCACAAGCGTCAGGGCGCATTTGCGGGCTGATGTTGCCTCATGAGCCGCTTGCGAGAGCGGGCGGCTTCTTCGCTTGCGGGAAATCGCCTTATGATGTCGCGATAAGCCTGCCCGTCATAGGCATAAGAGGCGGTCGCTTCTTCGAAGTCAAACCTGACGCGCAATTTGCTGTAGCGATCCAGCCCCGGGTCGTTGAGATAGAAATCGCGCAGATCGACATCGGTGTCATCTTTCTTCAGATCGGCGAGCCGCTTGCGCGCCCGGCGCGTGAGCGCATCGGCTGCCCGGTCGCTCTCTTCGGCCAGATGAAGCAAGGCGCGAGCAGCGAGCGGCGAATGATTGAAGTGCTCCATAAAGATTCGGCAGAGCGCTATTTTATCAAGCGAATCTGTCGTCTCCTCGATCAATCTTATCACCCTTTCATCTTCGCCTCTGCGGCCCGGCACCGCTATGGCCTGATGATGCACCCACCCGCGAGTGCGTCTGGTCACCGCTACGCGATAAAACCGGGGCCAAACGGGTGTGCCGCCCTTCGATCCGAAAATGTAGACCTTACGACCGAGCCGCAATCGTTGTTTAACGGGTGATTGCTGATCGGCTTCCTCTCTGAGCGCCGAGAGCCTGTCATCAACGACGACGGCCCTTGTAAATCGCGGGACGGTTCGCTCACCGGGCTGGCCCGATTGAGCAAACCCGGGCCGCGCGAAAACCAGTATTAGCGTTGTCAGCCATACTGCCTTTGAAAAAGTTTCGGGACGATTCATCGGCTTTACCTCCATGCAGATTTTTATATCTGTTTGGACGCAAAGAGGCCCGAAAACAATTCAAAAAAAGTTGAGACAAGGCGAAGCGTGATTCGTAGACAGGATTCAAAAGGATCAGACAAGAAAGAGTATCTTGTCAAGTCCAATCTAATCCTGTTAATCCTGTCTAAATCTTTTCACGCATCACGCGTCACGCATCAGAAAGTCAGTCGGGCCGCGAGTTGAATATTGCGCGACCCGCCACCTCCCAGAAACGGATTTCCAATACCCACATCGGGCGTAACGGTGATCGGCAAAAACCCTATGCCGCGCCCTGTCACAGGGTCGATCCCGTTAAAACTCGCATCAGCTGAAAAGCCCGGAAGTAGCGGCGACGAGAAATTCGGGTGATTGAAAAGATTAAAGGCCTCGGCTCGAAGCTGTAACTTTACTCGCTCGGTCAGAGGTGTCGTTTTGATTATCGAAAAATCGAAGTTGCGATAATCGGGACCGACAAGCGAATTGCGCCCTAGGCTTCCGAAATGCTGCGTGCCGGGTATGCAGGAAGCGGCGCTGCCGTCTCCCGAGGGGTCGAGCGTGCACGGCACCTGAAATGCCGACAGGTTGAGGAAGTTATCCGGCGAGCGTGTGCCTGAGTATGGATCGCCAACCAGATCGGGGCGCGGAAAGAATTCGCCCGTGCCGTTGTAATCGTCAAACAAGACTACGTGAAACGGGTTGCCGCTTCTGAGCGTGGCTATGCCGTTTAGTTGCCAGCCGCCGCCTATCCTCGGATGGTGTTTCAAAAGGTTCGGCACATCATAACCGAAGGTCCAGACAAGCCTCTGGCGATTGTCGAAATTCGAACTGGCTCTCTCCTGATCGGGGCGAAAGCTGTTATCCGGCTGGGTGGCGTTGGCTACGTAATCCTGCCCGTCCGATGCGTTGTCTATCGAGTGCGACCAGGTGTAGTTGATCGTCGAAGTGAAACCGCGACGTTCGCGCAAAGAGAGGCTCGTCTGCAAGGCGTTGTAATTGGAATTCGCCGTGGTCTCAAGCTGATTGACATAAAAAAAGGTCCCGCCCGACGGCGCAAACGGCCCGTTATCGAAAGGCCGCGCCGTGGAGACAGACGGGTTCGGCGGCTGATTGATGTCGCGATAACGAAAAAGCTTCGTCCCGTGTGAACCTACATAACCAATCTGAAAGATTATGTCCTTCGACAGTTCGCGCTGGATGTTCAGGTTGTAATTTTGAATATACGGCGTACGCAGATGACGGTCTACGGCGAAGACATCCGAATCCAGATAATCTGTAAAGATCGGCACGCCGGGTCGAATCGTGCTCACGGTTGAGAAGGAAAACAGGACCGGGGCCGGGCCTACGGGGTTGTAAGCAGGGCCGGGATTGAAGGTGTTGAACGGAAGCTGGCCTACAAAGAAATCCTGCGAAAACGCATCATAAAAGAATCCCCACCCGGCCCGCACAACCGTTTTGCCTTTTCCGTTCAAGTCCCAGGCAACACCCACTCGCGGAGAGAAATTGTTCAGGTCGCGATCATAGAGGCGGTTCGCGCCGCCCGCGCCAACAAGGACAAGCCCGCGCGCGGGGTCGAAGTTGCTGAACCTTCCGCGTTCTTCATCAATCACTCCAAAGTAATCGTAGCGAAGCCCGAGATTAAAGGTCAGCGTGCGGCTCCATCGGAAGTTGTCTTGCAGGTAGGCGGCGTGCGAGTTTTGAGAGGTTCCGCGCCGCGAATCGCCCTGAGCCGAGCGGCCCCCGTCGAGCGCGCCCGCGAGGAAATCCTCAAGCGATGCGAAATCGAGCCGCCCGCGATACCCGGCGTCGAAAAATCCGTTTACAAAGGTGCGGCGGAATTCATAACCGAGCTTGAATTCGTGGCGCGTGAATTTCCGGGTGAAGTTATCGATGAAATGCCAGTTTGTATCTACGCGCCCGCGTGGAACCGAGAGCGTGGAGCCGAGCGAGGCGATTGACGAACCAAGAAAGGGATCGTTTCTGATGCGGATAAAGGGAAGACCGAAATCCTGCGCTCCCTGAACGCCTGTGTTTAGCCCTATAGAGCGCGGGTCGAAATCGCTGTCTTCGGGAAAGAAGCTTTCCGTAAATCGGTTGTAGCCGACTCTGGCTTCGTTGATCTTTGTCGGCGAAAAAACCTTCAGATACGAAAGCGAAACCAGTTGTACGCGGGTGGGCGTGATCGTATTGAAGCCGGGCAGGACGTTGCCGGCAAGTATGGCAAGCGGGAATGATTGATCGCTGTTGCCGTAATAGTAGCGACCCGTCAACTGGTTCTGCTCGTTGAACGAATGGTCTATCTTGGCGATAAAGCTATCGACATCGTTGCTGGCCGGGGTGGTAACAAACAGGTTCGGGGAAGGATCAAAAAGCGGGACGGGCCTGTTAGGCGCGGGCCACGGATTGCGGTCAAGCAGCGCGCGGATGACCGGGTTTTTCGGCCCGCCAAGCGCGGCTATCTCGCGCGGGTCAGGCACGCGGGCAACCGAATTCAAACCCACGCGCTCGCGCTGCCCTTCATAGCTCGTAAACCAGAAAGTCTTGTTTCGAACGATGGGTCCGCCGAGCGCCAGCCCGAACTGGTTATTTCGAAAAGCGGTTTGGGAATCCGGCTCGGGGTTGAAAAAATTTCTGGCGTCCAGCACGTTATTTCGAAAGTATTCAAAGACCGAGCCGTGAATATCGTTCGTTCCCGATTTTGTGACTATATTTACGACCGCGCCGGAATTGCGGCCATACTCCGATTCAAAATTCGAAAGTATTGCCGCTTCGGCTATGGCTTCCACGGGCAGTATAGTAGCGGGTGTGCCAAAGACTCCGGCCTCGTTTATGGCGGGCAGGTTTCTGTAGCCGTCGTTCATATCCGTGCCGTCGAGCAGGTAGTTGTTCGACCGGCCTCGATTGCCGTTTGCGCTGAACAGACCAAAGGAGCCGGGCGAATCCGTAGCCCCCGAAGGATCGCCCGTAGCGCCCGGAACAAGCACAAGAAACTTTGTAAAGTCGCGTCCGTTGATCGGCAGGTCTTCGACCTCTTTAGTTCGAATCGTGCCGCCTAAAGTATTGTCAGTCGTTTCGACCTGAATGGCATCGGCGCGGATTTCGAGGCTTTCGGTTCCGCCCGCTGCCGGTAGCGAGGCATCAACGCGCCGCTCGCTTGCGATCTCTACTTTTACTTCGGTCACTTTAGTATTTTGAAATCCTGATTTTTGAAACGTCACTTCATAAATACCTATAGGCAATTCAGGTATGCTGTAATTGCCGTCCGCGTCGGTTGTGGTCGAGCGCTCGATGCCGGTCTGCGCATTTCTGGCTGTGACACCGACATCGGAAAGCGCCGCGCCGCTCGAATCTGTAAGCGTTCCGAGGATCGTGCCACGAAAGGTCTGCGTCGCAAGGGTCGTGGCGAGGCAGCAGGGCGTTGCCGACCCGCCCACGCAGGCGCAAATCAAGATCGTAATCATTATGGCTCGAAATGGTTTCGATCCTTTCCGCGTGTTTAGCAGACGGAAAAGTCCGCGAGGATTTTTGATTGAATCGCGCATACAAATACCTCCTGACTTTATTGAGGATAGTCCGGCGATTTCAGTAAGGTTGAAAACCGCCTGTTCTGCAGGATGGGAGGTGGCTTTTGGAGGCCGCTCTCTTACCGCAGCGTGGAGCGAATACCCGAAGATAATTAACCCACCCGGTGTTCGTTGGCGCTATTTTAGCCCTGCTTTCAGGTAAGAACAAGAGAGGGATGAGGGATGAAAAGGACTGTCAGGAACTATCTCGATAACCGGCAAGCCGCTTTTCAACGAGGCTTCACGCTACAATCTTTTTCATCCTTCATCCTTCATCCCTCATCCCTTATTTAGAGGTTGCCTTTTTTGTACTCTTCCGCGAGGTAATCGCAGGCGCGAACGGTGAGAGCCATCATTGTGAGCGTGGGATTTTGACAGCCCGAGGATACGAAGGCGGCTCCGTCTGTGACAAACAGGTTCTTCACATCCCAGCTTTGATTGTACTTGTTGAGCACCGAGGTTTTCGGATCGTCACCCATGCGAGCGGTCCCGATTTCGTGTATGCAGAGTCCGGGCGGGCGCAAAATCGTATTCGCAAACATGGTTTCGAACCCCGCTTCGTGAGCCATCTCTTTGAGGGTTTCAATCTGGTCGCGCGCCATCTCGCGCTCGTTATCCGAATGCGTGCATTCGATGTGGGTGACGGGAATGCCCCATGCGTCTTTCACATCTTTGTTTATCGTCACGCGATTCTCTTTTCGCGCGAGCATCTCGCCAAAGGCCGTCATTCGGAAAGGCGCGGGAGCCTTTTCATCACGAACCATCCGCTTAAACTCCGAGCCGAACCCCGGAATCGACCCGATAGTGGCCGGCAGCATTCCGCGCTGCACGCCGCCCTGTATGCCGTATCCTCGTATGAATTTCGGATGCCGCTCGGTGATGTTTCTGAATTTCGGGATGTAGATGCCGTTTGCCCGCCCGTCGTCGTAGTTGTAAGGATAATTGGCTACGCTCGGCACAAGCCCGCCGACTGAAACTCCATACATATGATCCATCAGATAGCGCCCCAGCACATCCGAAGAATTGCCAAGACCGGCAGGGTGCTGGCGTGTGGCGCTGTTTAGCATAAGCCGCGTCGATTCGATAGTCGAGGCGCAAAGCACAACGACGCGACCCATTACCTCTGAGGCTTTCTTTGTGATCTGATCGATGACGGCCACGCCATTGGCCTTGCCCGTGTTTGTATCGATCAGGATGTGGGAGGCTACGGTGTTGGGTCTGAGCGTCATTTTGCCGGTCTTTGCCGCCGCCGGAAGCGTAGAACCGGGGCTGCTGAAATAAGACCACGTAGTGCATCCCCGGTCGCAGTGGCCGCAATAATGACAACGGGCCCGCCCGTTGTGATTCTGCGTGAGAATCGCCGCGCGGCCTATCGTAACGCGGCGGTCTTTCCACCTCTTTTCAACCGAGTTTTTGAGCAGCCACTCACCGCAGGTCATGTTCATCGCGGGCAGGAATTTCCCGTCGGGAAGTTGCGGCAGGTTCTCATAAGAACCGCTCACGCCGATAAACGATTCCACCCGGTCGTAATAAGGCGCAAGCTCGGCATAAGAGATAGGCCAGTCGTCGCCGTATCCATCGTGGCTCGCCGCCTTCAATTCGTAATCCGACAGCCGATAGACCTGCCGCCCCCACATGATTGTCCGACCGCCGACCTGACGGCCTCGTATCCATTCGAAGGGCTTTCCTTCGGGCGTCGTGTAAGGGTTATCCATGTCGTCTATGAAAAAGTGATGGCCGTACTCGTTACAGGCGTAGCACTTCGATTGAATCGGCTGGCGCTTGCTCAAGAGCGCGCGCCCGAGTGCGTCGCGGTATTTTAATTCGTAGGGCCAGGTATGCTCGCGAAAGTCCTTCTCAGGATCGAGCTTGCGGCCCGCTTCGAGCACGATCACGCGCATCCCCTTTTCTGCCAGCTCCTTTGCGGCCCACCCGCCCGTGGCCCCCGACCCGACTATGATTGCATCGTAGATTTCCTGTTTGGACATAAAATTATCCCTGTCCGTTTCTCTCGTTTTTGTGGGTAAGTTCGTGTGGCATCATAATTCAAAGAACCAAAAAAGAAAAGCAGCCGCGAGTGGAACATCGAGATGACAAACGAGCCTGCAAGTCGTATCTGTTCAGAAAGGAAGAAAATTTGCCACAGAGACACAAAGACACAGAGATTTTTTATAATCTTATCTCTGTGCCTCTGCGCCTCTGTGGCTACTGCTGAACTCTTACTGCAAGTCGACGGCCTTGCGCCTTACAAGCCGGATACGGTATTTTACTGGGTTGGCCCGATGGCCGATTTTTTTACTGATAGTCTATATTTTGAAAAGGGGATTGAATCATTATGCAAGCCAATGACATCCGTCGCGGGATGATAATTATCTATAACGAAGCGCCGCATCGCGTGCTTGATTTCCAGCACCGCACGCCGGGCAATCTTCGCGCCTTTGTGCAGGCCAAGCTTCGAAATCTCAAGAGCGGCTCTTCGACCGAAGTGCGTTTCAGCTCTACGGAAAACATAGAGCGTGCCATGCTCGAAGAACACGAGATGGAGTATCTCTATACGGATGGCGATTTGTATCATTTCATGAATACGGAGACTTTCGAGCAGACCGCGCTTGATACCGAATCACTTGGAGATTCGACCAGCTATATCGTTGCGGGCACAAAGATCAAGGTCGAGTTTTTCGAGGGCGCGCCAATAGGCGTCGAGCTTCCGCCCTCCGTCGAGCTTACGGTGGTCGAGACCACACCGGAATTGAAGGGCGCTACCGCATCAAACAGCCCAAAGCCTGCCACTCTCGAAACGGGTGTTACCGTGCAGGTGCCTCCTTTCATAAAGGAAGGCGACCGCATCCGTGTAGACCCGTCCAAGGGCACTTATCTGGAGCGCGCGAAGTAGGCCGCCGAGGACTTCGGCGCAAACTGGTAGAGACGTGAAAGAGGCCCGTCGAGCCTTTTTCACGTCTCTACCCGCAACCGGCAACCACTGGCCATGTACTTTCTATACAGCCTGGCTCTCACGCTGCTCTTTCTGTTCCTGTTACCCTATCTCATCTTTCAAGCCGTCAGGCACGGCAAGTATACAGGGAGTTTCAAACAGAGGCTGGGCCTGCTGCCCGAAGCCTTGCGCGAAAATGATCGCCCAACCATCTGGGTGCACGCCGTATCGGTAGGCGAATTCAACGCGGCCCGCCCGCTGATCGAGCGCCTGCGACAAGAGATGCCCGGGTGCAGGATAGTCGTCTCTACAACAACACTCACCGGCCAGCAGCTTGCCCTTTCGCACAGGAGCGACTCATTCGATGCGGTCTTCTATTTTCCATTCGACTGGGTATTCGCCGTTCGCCGCGCGCTCGATCACATCCGTCCGGCGGCGGTGATAATACTTGAGACGGAACTCTGGCCCAACTTTCTGCGCGAATGCCGCAGGCGAGAGGTAATAACGGCAATAGTCAACGGAAGAATTTCGCCTCGCTCCTTTGCCGGTTACAAAAGATTCCGCCGCTTTGTCGGGCGTATGCTCGAAGACATAACGCTTCTGATCGTGCAATCGGAAGCCGACGCCGAACGCGCTCGACAGCTTGGCGCTCGACCTGAAAGCGTTCTGGTGTGCGGAAATCTGAAATACGATATAGGGGCCGGGGGCCGGGGGCCGGGGGCCGGGGCTTCGCCAAGAGTCAGGGATCATGTGTCGGGGGCCGGTAAAGATAGCGCGAGTACAGACTTGCCGGGCGTAGCGTCAACACGGGAAGCCACAGAAACTCTGCCTACATTATCACCCCCCGGCCCCCGCGAAGCTGGCCCCCTGATCGTCGCGGGCAGCACCGCGCCGGGTGAAGAGAAGACATTGCTTGACTCGCTTCGAGATATTCGCAGCAGCGCCGGGCTCGAAAACGTATGCCTGATGCTGGCTCCGCGCCATCCTGAAAGGTTCGATGAGGTTGCCGAGGTGATCGCTCAGTCGGGGTTTCACTTTATCCGCCGCTCTCAATTCGCGGATGATTTTCCTGCGAGCGCCTTTGAATCTGCGGAGGTCGTCTTGCTCGATACGATAGGAGAGCTTGCCGAAGTTTATCGCTTCGCCTCCGTAGTCTTTATTGGCGGAAGCCTCGTCCCGCGCGGCGGCCACAATATAATCGAGCCTGCCGTTTACGCAAAACCAATCATTGTCGGCCCCTACATGGAAAACTTCCGCCAGATCGTTTCAGATTTCAAATCCGCTGATGCTCTTGTTCAAACAAGCAATGTGGATGGCAACCCGGCTGTTGAATTGACTCGCGAACTCATCCGACTATTGTCGGACGCGCAGGCGGCCCGGGCTATGGGGGCGCGGGCGCAAAGGCTTTTGACGCAGAATCGAGGAGCGACCCGTTGTAGTGTTGTCGCAATAAAAAGGGCGCTCGATACGAGCATTTACGGTTCGATTGATTCGGAGCGACCCTGTGATTGAAAAGCGGGAAAAGCTCAAGCGCGCTTTGCTGTGGCTGCCTGCCCGGCTCTATGAGCTTGGCGTTCGTTTGCGCGTCGCGGCTTATGAAACGAATTACCTGAAGTCAGAACGCCTTGCTGCGACCGTCATCAGCGTCGGCAACATCACGCTCGGAGGAACGGGCAAAACGCCTATGGTTGCCTACATCGCTCGCTACCTCAAGGAAGAAGGCTACAACGTAGCGATTCTCACACGCGGATACGGGCGCAAGACACGGGGGCGGCTTGTGCTAAATAACCCGAGAGGGCCGAATCAGGGCGAGCAAGGCGCGCTCGATTATCTTACATTCGGAGATGAGCCTGTGATGCTTGCCCGGGCTCTGCCCGAAGTTCCCATAATAATAGACAAAAATCGCCGCGAAAGCGGGATGCTTGCTCAAACCGAATTCGGCTCTCAGGTATTGATACTCGATGATGCCTATCAGCATCTGGCGCTTGAGCGCGATCTGAACATCCTGCTGATTGATGCTACCGATCCCTTTGGCAGCTTCGAGATGGTCCCATTTGGTCGCCTGCGCGAGCCGCTTTATGGAATCAGGCGAGCGGATGCCGTAATCGTCACTCGCGCAGACCGTCCGTTCGATCAGGGACAGACAAACGCTATTATCAAATATTTCTGCGGAGAGAAGGTGCCTGTGATGTATGCCTATTCAACCATCACGCATTTTCGCCATCTCGAAACGGGCGAGCTTTATGATGCGGATCAGTTTGCGGGCTGGAACGTAGCCGTGATGTGCGGTATCGGCAACCCGCGCGCTTTTTCTCAGGACCTTTTGCAATTAGGGTTGAGCATCGCAAGTGAGCATTTCTTTGCCGACCATCATGCATTCACTCAAGAGGATGTGAATAGCATCCTCGCTTCGGCAGTTCAGGAAGGCGTTGATGCCATAATCACGACTGAAAAGGATGCCGCGCGGCTCGAAGCCCTAAAACTGGGCGAAGTTCCAATCTATGCCGCGCAGCTTGAAATACAAAGCGAGGATGAGATCAGAATCAAAAGCCTCCTTCTGAGAACTCAGTTCAGGGGGGCCGGGGGCCGGGGGCCAGGGGCCGGTTAGCATCGGGTCTATACTTTTGAATCTATCCGCATAATCAGGATATTGGAAATAGAGCAGGACGGGCGTGGATCAGATAGATTTTCGCAGGTTAGAATCGTGCTGACTTCAAGATTACCGGCCCCCGACCCCTGGCCCCCGACTACCGCATACCGCTGTCGAAAGTCAGGTCGACGTGCGTGAACTGGCCCGCGCGGACGGTTACCTCCGCGTGGCCGCCTCTTGGAAATCTTCTCGATTCTTCCAGAGGCCGGATAGAGTACTGGCCCGGCGCGAGCGAGACACGAAATCGGCCATCAGAGCCTGTTGTGAAGCGTGTCACCTCGCGGTCGTCTTTAGTCAGGACCAGCATAGTCGTCTGGTAAGGAGCCTGAGAAGGCATCTTATCGCCCAGGCGAATCGGCCCCGGACGAATGGGTGTGATCGTCGCTATGCCTTCAATACCGGATTCAGTCTGCTTTGGCTCATTCATCCTGCCTCCGACGCGCGTCAGATCCCCTCCGCGCACTTCATATTGACCGACTGCGACCGGCGGCCAGCCCGCGCCGCGCCCGCTTCGCGTATAAACAACCAGACGGCTGCGACCGGTCTTTGCTGCTCTGCCGCTTGCGGAGACGATGCTATAACGATGGATGCCGCCTATTTCGTTGCCGCCTTCGGGCTGAAGCTCGACGAAGGTCTGGCTTTCTTTGTTCCAGTGAAAGACCCGAAGCGTGGCCCCGGCCGATGCGCCTACCCACCACAGGCTTGCTATTTCCGGCACACCGTCGCCGTCCAGATCGCTTACCTGAATCGAATTTACTTCGTAATAAGACTCGCCGCCGTCTGTTTTCCACAACGTGCGCGGTTTGGGTTCGGTAGTCTCTATCGCGAGGTGAGCCTGAGCATACACCCCTGATTCAGGAGATGGGTTCTCTGTTTGCCAGGTGATGATTTGATAAGTGTCGCGAGAGGAGGTCAGATGGCCGCGCGCGGCGACGCGCCTCTTTTGAAACGCGTTCGATTTTTGTCCTTGCGCGGCCTGACCTGTTGTGAAACCTGTAAACATTAAGGCAAGCGTGGCAATCGAAAAGATTAACTTGTAGCTCTTTCTCGCCATCGCTCCCTCTGCAAACATTCTAGCAGCCATCTCTCAGCATCGAAAGCTGCTATCAATTGCACCGGCGATTGTTTCTGCGGGCGCGAACGTTTGAACGATAGTTGTTATTGTAGTACCGGCTGTCATTGTAGTACCGCGTGTCGTTGTAGCGTGTATTGTTGTAGCGGGTATCGTTGTAGTACCGGCTGCCGTTGCTGTAGACTCCGCGACGGTTGTAGCGATAATCGCGGTAATTACGACCGTCATAATAACCGTAGCGGTCATCGTTCTGTCTGTCCTTCAGCACTACATAACCCGTGCCTGCGCCACCGCCTGCGACGCCACCGATGACAGCGCCCTTCTTACCCCCGAGCAGTCCGCCGACAACGGCTCCCACTGCCGCGCCGCCACCGATGATGGCAACTTTCTCCTTCGTAGACAGATCATCGCGGTTCCTCCAACGACGACCCTGAGCGCTTGCGGGCATCGCAGCAGCAAATAACATCACGAGACCCAACGCCGCAGCTCCTATTCTCTTATTAAGCGTAATCATATTTCCCTCCATAATTTCCGATCTACGCGGCAGGTGGCCACGTTTCCTTTAATTGCTGCAATGACCGTGCCAGCGATTCAATTTTACCCCGAACCGCTTAAATGCACTTATAATTAGCCTTTACGGCAGGCAGCGCCGTAAATCCCATAATATTTATAGACGATATGGTGCAGAGGCTGACGATACGGTGAGCCTTTTGGATGGGAGCGCGGCTCCAAAACCGACAACCGCGTGTCTCAGGAAATCGCGCCGGGACCGGTTGGATTCAGCCATAAAGACGACCTTTTTTCTTACGCCTGAGCCTGTTCAGGCAATCATCTGCCAAAGTGTTATCGAAACGGGTTCGGCCAGCATCTCGCCGAGTTTACCCTCAAGCTCGACCAGATGCGGCATCTCGAAATGTCTGTCGAGGTCTGCCTTCTCTCGCCAGTTCTCATAAAACATGAAAAGCCTCTTATCGTCGGGCGATTGATGCAGGTTGTAATTGAGACAGCCCGGCTCTGTAAGCGTAGGCGTTACCAGCGCCAGCAACTCCTGCTTGACGCGGTCTTCCATCCCTTCTTTTGCCTTGAACTGAGCCAGCACTGTTACCTGTATGTCCGTCATCCGTTTCATCCTTTCCTTACTATATTCAATCGGAAGTTTCCTGAGATTTTATCAGAGATTCGAAAACGTGAAAGCGATTCGAGCACCTCGCCTTGACGCCTCAATCACGCTAGGATAGTTTGTTCATCCTTCGATTCAATCAATTTTTTGAGGTCTATTATGAAAACTACTGTGCTGATCCTTATGATTTCGCTTATGCTCTGCGCTTTGAGCGCTTATGCTCAGGAAGACCGGATGCCTGCGGCAACACGCGAACATCATCTGATGCCTGTGCCTGCCTCTGTGCGCTTTGAACCCGGAAGGCTCGCGCTTACGGCCTCTTTCACCGTAGCCGTGAAAGGACATACGGACGGGCGTTTGCAGGCCGGCGTTGATCGGGCGCTCAGGCGGTTGGAGAGGCATACGGGGCTTGAATTTTCCCGCACAGAAACAGGTTCACCTCTGACGGTTTCACCCGAGACCGCCACGCTCGTCATCGAATGCGCGGGGCCGGGAAAGGCTGTCCCCTCGGTTGATGAAGACGAATCCTATTCGCTCGAAATATCTGCCTCTCAAGCGGTGATGAAAGCCCCGACCGCAGTGGGCGTGCTCAGAGGGCTTGAAACATTTCTGCAACTTGTCGAAGGCGACCGTGAAGGGTACTTTCTGCCTCTGGCACAGATTCAGGATAAGCCTCGTTTTCCGTGGCGCGGTCTGCTGATAGATTCCTGCCGCCACTTTCAGCCGGTCGCTGTAATCAAGCGAAACCTCGACGGGATGGCGGCTGTCAAGCTGAACGTATTTCACTGGCACCTGACCGAAGATCAGGGATTTCGCGTCGAAAGCCTGAAGTATCCGCGCCTGCATCAGATGGGCTCGGACGGACTTTACTACACTCAGGAACAGGTGCGCGATGTCATAGCCTACGCCCGCGACCGGGGCATTCGCGTAGTCCCGGAATTCGATATGCCGGGCCACGCGACCAGTTGGCTCGTAGGTCACCCGGAGCTTGCCTCCGCCCCCGGCCCTTACAAAATCGAACGCCAATACGGCATATTCGACCCGGCCCTCGACCCGACACGCGAAGAAGTTTACAAGCTGCTTGACGGGTTTCTCAGCGAGATGGCCGCGCTCTTCCCCGATGCCTACATGCATATCGGCGGCGATGAAAACGAGGGCAAACAGTGGAGCAATAATCCGCAGATTCAAGAGTTCATAAAGCAGAAAGGGCTTAAAGACAATCACGGGCTACAGGCTTATTTCAATCAGCGCCTCTTGAAAATCCTCACGAAAAACGGCAAGAAGATGATCGGATGGGATGAGATATTCCATCCCGATTTGCCCAAAGATATAGTCGTTCAATCGTGGCGCGGGCAGGCTTCGCTTGCTGAGGGCGCTAAAAAAGGATATTCCGGCATCCTCTCTGCCGGGTATTACCTTGATCTTATACAGCCGACAACGGATCATTACGCCGTAGACCCCATAGCCGAAAACAGCGACCTCACCCCGCAACAGGCGGCGCTCATACTCGGGGGCGAAGCCTGCATGTGGAGCGAATATGTAGACGCCGACACGATTGATTCGCGCATCTGGCCGCGCCTGGCCGCCATCGCCGAACGCTTCTGGTCGCCGCGTACCGTCACCGACGTAGATGACATGTATCGCCGTCTTGAAATAGTCAGCCGAGAGCTTGAAGAGCTTGGGCTTACACACGAAAAGAACGTGGGAATGATGCTCAGACGCCTCGCGGCGGGCCGGGATGTCGCGCCGCTCAAAACGCTTGTCGATATGGTCGAGCCTGTAAAAATCTACAACCGGGGACAACAGAAACCATCTACTCAAATGACTCCGCTCACACAGCTTGTAGACGTTGCGCGGCCCGACAGCCCGGCCCGCCGCACTCTCCCTCGGATGATTAACGGGTTGCTCGACGACGCTCCGCGCTTTTCAGCTTACCGCGAGGCGCTTGTCGAAGAGTTTACACGCTGGCGCGACGTACGGCTTGCGATGGATGTGATGATTGCCAACTCTCCGATACTTCGCGAGGCCGATCCGCTTGCAAAAGACCTGTCAAGGATGGGGAACATCGGGCTGGAAGCAATCTCTTACCTCTCATCGGGAACCGAACCCCCGCCCGACTGGCGCGAGAAAGAGCTTCAGGTGCTCGACGGGGCGGCAAAACCCAAAGCCGCGCTTGAGTTTGTCATTATCCCTTCGCTCAGGCAATTAATCATCGCCGCCTCAGAGGCTTCGCAACTGAATACCATGTCGCCTGCTGATTGGAAAAAACACGTGCTGATGCTCGCGACAGAGAAGCCAAAATAACAAGACCGTTCGGTAGCCGAAGGAAGATCTCTACAATGAATCTCCCGGAAACCGAACGGCCTTATCTTGCCTGCGTTTCTTATCAGTCACGCAGGTGGGGCATGGCTGCCTTACTTGATTCGAACCATGTAATTGTTGTTCTTAGCGACTACGCTGGTTACTTCCCATCCATCCGCATAGGGAACATTCCACCCTTGAAGTACCGGCCGACTGTCGAGGCTCGACTCGTCTATTTCCAGTACTATTTTTGTCGTTCTGTCCTGGGGTATAGTCCAATATCGGGTCCGCGTAGTCTGTATCATCGCGATAGGCTCACGCGCTAAATCTTCCGCATATAGAGAGAAAAGATTTGGCTGCTGACTGCTCTGCAAGAGTATGTACTTGCCCGGCGAAAGCGTATAGCCTCCCATCTCCATCGCGTAAGGCACATTGATTGTAAAATTCAGCCGCGTTTGCGTACGCACCTGCCCCATCGCAAGCGGTGCAGCCGCTATCATCAGTAAAATCGCTGCTATTGCTGTTCTTCGTATGGCTGTCATCATTTTCCTCCTTGAATCTCCACGTTTTTATATTATTGCAACCATCGTGCCGATGCTTTGGGCGCTTATAAGCGGAAAAGAGCCAAAAAGTGAGCCGCAATTGTAGGTTTTTTATTCGGCCTCGTACCCGTTGCAGACACGCAATCTTTGAGAGCCAAAAAAGAGCACCTGAAAAAAGCATCTAAAAAAAGCACCTGAAAGGCGGATTGAGCCGTAATAAATCTGCGACCTTTATTAGCGATACATCACAAACCCCCGGAGGCAAGATAAATGATGACTCTCTGGCAAGATTTTCGTTACGGCTGTCGAATGCTCCGCAGGCAGCCCCTCTTTTCCGCAATTGCAATACTTACCCTGGCTCTTGGGATCGGGGCCAACAGCGCGATATTCAGCGTAGTAAACGCCGTACTGCTCCGCCCGTTGCCCTTCAAAGAGCCTGACAGGCTTATAAAGCTCTGGGAGACCTTTCTTCCCGGCGGACAGGGCACGGTTTCGGTTCCCAATCTGAAAGACTGGCGCGAGCAGAATGATGTTTTCACCGAGATAGCCGCTTACCAGTTTGGCAATTTCAATTTACAGGGGTCGGATAACCCCGAACGCGTTCAGGGCGCAACCGTCTCCGCAAATATGTTTACTGTGCTTGGCGTCGAGCCTCAATTGGGCAGAGGATTTCTGCCCGAAGAGGATCAGCCGGGCCACCGCGTAGTCGTCTTGAGCAATCAGCTATGGAAGCGAAACTTCTCGTCCGATCCGCAGATTCTCGGTAAAGACATCGCGCTTGGAGGCGAAGGCTTTACCGTGGTCGGCGTGATGCCCGCAGGCTTTCAGTTTCCGAGACGCACGACAGAGCTATGGGTTCCCCTTGTGACGACTCCCGTTCAAAATCAGGCGAGAGGAAGCCACTTTCTGTTTGCGCTCGGACGGTTGAAGCCCGGCGTTTCTGAGGCGCAGGCCGAGGAACAGATGCGCGTTATAGCCTCGCGGCTTGAGCAGCAGTACCCCGAAGAGCAGTCCGGGCGCAGCGTTCTGCTCATCCCCTTGCAGGAAGAGATGGTCCGAAACGTCAGACCGGCGCTGTTGATACTTCTCGGCGCGGTCGGGTTTGTGTTGCTTATCGCCTGCACGAATGTAGCAAACCTCCTGCTTGCGCGGGCGGCCGGTCGTCGAAGAGAGATCGCCATACGTTCGGCGCTGGGCGCTGGGCGCGGACGGCTGATGCGACAATTCCTGACCGAAAGCGTTTTGCTCGGTCTGCTTGGCGGTGTCGTGGGCCTCGCGCTTGCCAAAATCGGTCTTCAGGCGCTCGTGACTCTCGCGGCAAGTTTTCTCCCTCGCGCAGACGAGGTAACACTTGACGGGCGCGTGCTTGGATTTACCTTGCTATTGTCGCTCGTGACAGGGATAGGGTTTGGGCTCGCTCCGGCGCTTCAGGTTTCAAGATCGAGCGTGCAGGACGTGCTGAAAGAGAGCGGCAGTTCGGGCAACAGCGCGCGGCGCAACTGGCTTCGCAGCATTCTGGTAGTAGTGGAAGTCGCGGCGGCGCTTGTTTTGCTCGTCGGGTCGGGGCTTTTGATAAAGAGCTTCTTTCGATTGCAACAGGTAGATACAGGGTTGCGCCCGGAAAACGTTATGACGATGGGTATCTCGCTGCCCGATGCGAAGTATCCCACGCCTGAAACGGCAGCCCTCTTCTACAAGCAGGTTCTTGATCGAGTGACGACGCTGCCCGGAGTTCAATCGGCGGGAATTATAAATCTGTTGCCGGTTCAATCCTGGGGCTTTAACGGCGATATTGAAATCGAAGGACAGGGACCATATCCCCCGGGACAGGCCCCGCTTGCCGAGTTCCGCTCGATAAGCCCCGATTACTTTCGAGCTCTCGGTGTGCCGCTTGTCTCCGGGCGATTCTTCAACGATCGGGATAATCAGACCGGGGCTCCCGTCATCATTATCAACCAGACTCTGGCGCGCGACCTGATGCCCCATCAAGACCCTATCGGCAAACGCATTCGCGGCCTGACACCCGACTGGGCGACCGTCATCGGAGTTGTCGGAGATGTCAGGCAATCGGGTCTCACAAATCCCACGCGGCCCGAGATATTTTTCCCTTACACTCAGGATCAAGCTTCAGCGCTCGGGAAGAACATGAGCATGGTCGCCCGCGCCACAAACGATCCCACAAGCCTGGTCTCCGCGATTCGCGCCGAGGTGCTGGCAGTTGACCCGGCTCAGCCCATCTATAACGTCAAGACCATGCAGGATGTGATAGCGGATTCGGTCTCCAACAGCCGCCTGAACATGGTGCTGCTGACCATCTTTGCTGCGGTGGCGCTCGTCCTTGCGATGATAGGCATCTACAGCGTGATGTCTTATACTGTGAATCAAAGCACGAGAGAGATCGGTATTCGCATGGCGCTCGGCGCTCGGCCCGGCCACGTGCTCAAGCTCGTCGTAGGCCACGGATTGCTGCTCGCCGTAATCGGCGTTGTGATAGGCGCGGTTTGCGCCTTCGCTCTCACGCGATTGATGTCGAGCCTGCTTTATGGAGTGACGGCAACCGACCCCGTTATCTTCTCGGCCGTGTCGCTCGCGATTATGATTGTGGCCGTGATGTCGAGCTATATCCCGGCCCGGCGGGCCATCAAGGTAGACCCGATGATTGCGCTAAGATACGAATGATGATTCGTGATTCGTGATCCGTGATTTTCAAGGAGCCTGCGTGATAAAAACAACTTGCAAGCCTGGTAAATCACGAATCACGAATCACGAATCACAAAGCGCATCACGCATCGCGGAAAGGGGCAAGAGGTATGGAAACTCTGTGGCAGGATATGCGATACGCCGTTCGAATGCTTGCCAAAAAGCCTGTGTTCACGCTGGTAGCAGTCGTGACGCTCGCGCTAGGCATAGGTGCTAACACGGCAATCTTCAGCGTCGTAAACGGGGTATTGTTTCGCCAGTTGCCTTATCAGGAACCCGACCGGATTGTCTTTGCTTCGTGGGTATTCAGGCAAGGGCAGACCTCTCCGGTAGGAGTTACGACCACCCAGCTTGTCTACTGGAAGGAGAACAGCAAGAGCTTTGAGAAGACGGCCGGCTACGCCGATGCCGGAGCGAGTTTAAATCTGGCCGGGACGGACGAGCCTGCGCGGGTGCGCGGGGTCAGAGTCTCGTCCGATTTCCTCGATCTGCTCGGAGTCCGTCCGGCGCTGGGGCGAAATTTTCTCCCCGAAGAAGATATGCCAAACGGGCCAAATGCCGTCATACTCGGTGACGGAATCTGGCGCGATCACTTCGGAGCGAACCCGGCCGTTGTCGGAGAGCAAATCCTGTTAAACGGCCGGAGCTATACAATCGCGGGCATCCTGCCCAGAGATTTCAAGTTCGAGACGCCGGTTGACCTGCTTGTGCCTTTGCAGGTCCAGGCCGACGTAAAGGATCAGGGCCACAACACCAATCTGCTCGCCCGGCTGAAACCCGGCATCACAATCGAGCAGGCGCAGGCAGAAATGGATCAACTCCTGCCCGCCTTCAGACAGACCTACCCGGACCACATAGGACCGCGCGAAGAAGGCATCCGCCTCCTGCCTTATCAGCAGGTTGTCGTAGGCGACATCGGCACTACCCTGCTGCTGCTTTTTGGCGCGGCGGGGTTTGTGCTTCTGATAGCCTGCGCAAACGTTGCGAACCTGTTGCTTGCGCGAGCGTCTACGCGAAAAGCGGAGATGGCGATTCGCGCGGCGCTCGGCGCGGGAAGAAAGCGACTCCTTCGCCAGTTGATGACTGAAAACCTGCTGCTTGCGCTTGTCGGCGGAGGCGCTGGCTTGCTGATCGCCTTCTGGAGCGTGCCTCTGTTGCTTCGGATGACGCCCGGAGATTTGCCTCGCCTGCAAGAGATCGGCATAGATTCTCATGCCATAATCTTTGCCGTCCTGGCATCGCTTCTGACCAGCCTCTTGTTTGGCATCGCTCCGGCCCTGCGAACATCCCGGATGAGTTTGAGCGAAGTGATAAAGGCATCTACGGGCAGACAGGGCAGCGGAAGATTGGATTCCAGAATGCGCAGTCTGCTGGTCATAAGCGAGGTGGCGCTGGCGCTCGTCCTGCTGATTGGCGCTGCCCTGTTGATAGAAAGCTTTGTCCGACTTCGCAGAGTAGACACCGGCATAGATATGACCGACCTCACCACGATGCAGGTATCGCTTACATCCGCCGGTTATAAATCTACGGCTGAGGCGTGGAGATTTCAGCAACAGGTATTGGAGCGTATTCAGGCATTACCGGGAGTGACGGCTGCCGCCGCTACCTTGAGCCTGCCGCTTGAACGCGGGCTGAACTCCGGTATCGCGGTTGATCGAGGCGGGGAAAAAGCGAATTTTTATGTAGAGGCCCGCCCCGTCAGTGCCACTTATTTCGATACGATCGGCGTGCCTTTGCTCAAGGGGCGCAGCTTTACCGAAAGCGACACGACCGCATCCCAGCACGTTATGATCATAAACGAATCGCTTGCGCACTCCATTTTTCCCGATAGCGACCCCCTAGGCGTGCAGGTTACGTTTAACGGCGGAAGCTGGCAGATCATCGGCGTGGTTAAAGATGTTAAGGATCTGGGATTGGACCGGCCCGCATTTCGCACGGTCTATATCCCATTCCCGCAGGTCCCTGACGGATTGAACGCGGCGATGAATCGCTGGTTTCTCACATCGTGGCTCGTGCGCACGTCGGGGCCGATAGAGTTAAGCGCGGCTTTACGCGGCGCGGTCGCTCAGGCAGATCCGCAAATGCCTGTTGCCGGAATCCGTCCGATGTCGGAAGTGCTGAGCGCATCAATCGCGCCGGAGCAATTCCTGATGCTCTTGATGGGGTTGTTTGCAGGGCTTGCGCTGGTGCTTACGGCAGTAGGAATTTACGGCGTGCTGAATTATCAGATCACCGAGCGCACTCACGAAATCGGCATACGTATGGCGCTCGGAGCGCAACCGCGAAACGTGGTTCTACTGGTAATCAGACAGGCGGGTGTATTGATCATAGCAGGCGTGGCCACGGGTCTGATCGCCTCTTACGCGCTCACGCGATTGATGTCGAGCCTGTTGTTTGATGTGAAGGCAACCGACCCCGTAACCTTTTTAGGCGTCGCGCTGCTTGTTGCTCTGGTCGCGTTATTGTCCTGTTACACGCCTGCGCGAAAAGCAACAAAGATAGACCCGATTGAGGCGCTCAGATACGAATAGTGATGCGTGATTCGTGATGCGTGACTGTCGAGGAACTTGCCTGGTAAAGACAACTTGCAAGCCTGCTAAATCACGAATCACGCATCACGCGTTACGTACTAAACATCGCAAAGCGCAACGGCCTGTTTTAGCGATGTGAGCGGGTCGCGTGTGGGCACGAATTCGTGCGCGAGATAGCCCTTGAAACCCGTCTCTACGATGGCTCTACAGACGGCAGGCCAGTAGAGTTCCTGCGTCTCGTCTATTTCGTGGCGACCGGGAACGCCGCCCGTGTGGTAATGAGCTATGTACTCGTGATTGTCGCGGATGGTGCGTATGACATCGCCTTCCATTATCTGCATGTGATAGATGTCGTAAAGCAGTTTCACTTTCGGCGATGCCACGGCCTTTATCACCTGCACCCCGAATGGAGTGTGATCGCCCTGATAATCCTTATGATCGACCTTGCTGTTTAGCAGTTCCACACACACCGTCACGCCGTGATCTTCGGCCATCTTCTTTACGCGATTCAACCCGGCCACACAGTTATCAATCGCCTCGGCGTCACTGATGCCGAAGCGATTGCCAAAGAAGGCTATCAGGTTTGGCACTCCCATTTTCGCCGCGCGAGGGATGCTTGTCTCAAGCCCCTTAATTATGATGTCGTGATTGGCTTTCTTGTTCAGGCCGTCGGGTATCTTTGCACCTTCGGCGGGGTATCCCATCGAACAGATCAGCCCGTGCTCGCGCAACACAGGCCATTCGTTTTCCGAAAGCAGATCAATCGCCGTCAGCCCCATATCGGCGACGGCCTTGCAAAAGTCCGGCAGCTTGAAATGGCTCTGATAAGGCCACCACGATACCGATTGCTTGAGTCGCCCGTTTTTGACTACTCGTTCGAGACGGGCAGCTCCGCCCATTTTCGGCAGGAATAATGTCCCAATCGCCGCTGCCCCAAGACCTAAAATCGTATCGCGCCTGCTCATCTTAACCATGCGATAAATCCTCCTGATGTAACTGGCCGGTTTGATTTTTTTTGAAGAGCCTCTCTTTGAAACGATAGCAATGAAGGTCGAGGCCGCTGATGGAAAAACTGGTCGCATCGCACGCGTAGACGCCCGAAGGCAATTCGTTATAGGCTGCCTCGGTCAAAAGTATTTCCATCTTTTCGGCCAGGTCTTCGCCGAGCTTTGAAGCCAGATTCATCTCCGAGCCGTACAGGTCTTCGTCGCCGATTATGAGCGAGTTGCCAAAGCCTATGCCTATGCTGCCGTAAATGTCGCGGGCATCCGGGACCACTTTGTTGACGGCTTCAAATCCGCGAAAGATGTCGAGCGCGGATTCGAGGGCGTGAGCCGGGTCATCGAAGATGGCAAACAGATTGTCGGCCTCCTGTTTGATGACCTGCCCGCCGTTGCCGATCACGGCAGGCGTTGCGGTCTCTTCCATCTGATGTATCATCGCCAGATAATGGATGATGCCGTATTCGATGGTCAGCCGCGAAAACCCGCACATATCGAGCACAAGTATCGCTACCCTGCGCTCGAATGCCTTGCGCAACTGCTCGTCTATGCGAGCGACTCTGTCCGGGTATTGATTGCGGTCGGATAGCAGCGCCTTCAGATAGGCGCGATCCGGCTGCTTTGGAATTTCATACATTTCAGCCATAATGCCTTTACCTCTACTCTTGTGTCTGGAAGCTCATGGTTATCACATACTCGCAAACTTTGGCAACAACCCGCGCCGGAGTCGTTCAATTCTCAGAAAACTACAGCTTGCTTTATGAAACCTCTTTGCGTACTTTGCGCCTTTGCGTCTTTGAAACTACCTGTTGCTTCGCAAGACGCAAAGGCGCAAAGCTCGCTAAGTTTTTCCTGAGAATTTAATGGCCCTGCAACGCAATGCCCTCTCAACAGGCAATCACTGGTTTTCTAAAACGGAGCCTTTCACTTGAAGTCGCGCGGTATTACTATACGGCTCATCGGCAAACCCGAGAAGATGGCGGATAAAATCTATGAAATATGATTTCGACATGGTAGTGCTCGGCGGAGGCGCGGCAGGGCTTACGGCTTCCGGGATGTCGGCTTCTTTCGGCGCGAAGACCGCTCTGATCGAACCCAAACGATTGGGGGGCGACTGCACGTGGTACGGCTGCGTGCCGAGCAAGACGCTCCTCAAAGCCGCAAAGGTCGCCCATTATTTCAACGCGGCGGCAAAATACGGATTACAAAACCGGCAGCCGGAATTCGATTTCGCCGGAGTGATGGAGCACATACACCGCGTTCAGCAGCACGTTTACAAGGAGGCCGACGCGCCTGAGATATTCGAAAATCTCGGCGTGAAAGTCATCTCGGCCCGCGCGCGGTTTCTGGACCGGCACACCGTAGAGCTTACGGATGAAAACGGTAAAAACTCAAAACTCACGTCGAGATATTCTGTCATCGCAACCGGCAGTAGCCCCCTAATTCCGCCGATTGACAGCATCGAGGAGGTCGATTATTTAACAAACGAAACGATCTTTTCCATAACCCGTCTTCCAAAAAAACTGATCGTAGTCGGCTCCGGCCCCATCGGCACCGAGATGTCACAGGCATTTCGGCGATTTGGCTCGGATGTCTCAGTCGTAGACACGGCCGATAAAATCCTGCCAAAAGATGATTCGGAACTTACAGGCATTTTGAAAGAGCATCTGGCATCGGAAGGGATTCAATACCTCTTGCAATCGAAAGTCGTGGAGCTTAAAAAAGAGAACGGCGGCTTGAGCGTCACCATAGAAAATCAGAAGACCGCCAAACGATCCGTGATACACGGGGATGCCGTGTTGATTTCAGCGGGCCGCAAGCCGGATGTCGGCAGTCTGAATCTGGAAGCAGCCGGGGTCGATCACGATAAGCGCGGGGTAACGGTTGACGATCATTGCCGCACGTCGGCAAAAAACATCTATGCCTCTGGAGACGTCGCGGGCAGATTTCAGTTCACCCATTTTGCCGAACACATGGCAAAGACCGCCGTGAGCAACGCGCTGCTGCACTTTCCGATTTCGCTCGACTCCAGACATATAACGTGGTGCACCTACACTGACCCGGAGCTTGCGCACGTGGGGATGGGCGAAGACGAGTTGAAGCGAAAGGGGATTTCGTATGAAGTCTACAGATTTCCGTTTTCAAAGATAGATCGGGCGATTACCGAAAACGAAATCTTAGGGTGGATAAAAGTCTTTGCGAAAAAGTTCAGCGGCAGGATTTTCGGAGTCACCATACTTGGAGCGAGCGCGGGCGAGATGATCGGCGAATACGCCCTGGCCATGCGAAACGGCATCAGCTTAAGGAAGATCGCCGACACTATTCACCCTTATCCGACTTATGTTCTGGGCAACCGGCGAGCGGCAGACCAGGGGTACATTCGCAAGCAATCGCGCGCCTTTGTGTGGGTGTTGCAAAAACTTTTCGGCTATCACGGGGAGCTACCCGATACGAGCGATCCGAATCGCATTTTGTGATTCTGGGTGATCCGTGATCCGTGATTCGTGAAGCGTGAAACAGGCAATTGTCAATTAACGGCCAACTGCCTGATAGTCACGCATCACGCATCACGGATCACTCTTCACGCATCACGCATCACGCATCATTGCGCGCTACCACGCGATGCCGTAATCCTCGCCGTTATTGCTCGACCCGCCCCACATGGTCCCGTGTTTGCGATCCAGATAGATGGCATTGATCGGTCCCGACGTGCGAGAGCCAAAGACCAGATCATATCCTTTTTCTCTCAATTCCTTTCGCACCCACGGCGGCACCGTTTCGCTCAAGAGCAATCTTCCGGGTCTCGATTCGTGATCGCCAAACGAGCTTTGCATCTGAAAGCTGTTTATGTTGGCCGCCTCTACCGCTTCCTGAACATTCATTCCAAACTCGACTACATTCAAGAAGAACTGAAGCAGATTCTGATCCTGACTGTCGCCGCCCTGAACGGCGAAGCTCAAAAACGGCTCCCCGTCCTTGAGCGCGAGACTCGGCGTAAGCGTGGCTCGCGGGCGTTTGCCCGGTTCCACCACGTTGAAAGGGTCTTCGTTTTCATCGAGGACAAAACTCTGCATTCGCTGGCTCAGACCTACGCCTGTGTGCCCGGCGATCACTCCCGGGACCCAGCCTCCGCTTGGAGTGACCGAAACCACCCAGCCTTCCGCATCCGCTGCTTCGACAGAAGTGGTTCCCGCGTAAAAGCTCTTTTCAAAATTGGCGAGCGATTGCGGATTATCTTCGGAGTGCGCGGGCCGGTTTTTTTCGCTCCTCTTTTTCAGGAGTTCCAGATAAGGGTTTTTCTCGCCCTGAAACGGATAAGGGTCCCCGGGTCCGATCTCCGGGTCGTTGTGGTCTTCGTTTATAAGCTTGAGGCGAGTGCGCGCGTAATCTTTCGAGAGCAATCCTTTTATCGGCTCGGCGGGCGGGAAATAGGGGTCGCCGTAGTAAAAGTCTCTATCGGCAAACGCCAGATTCATCGCCTGATAAAGCGTGTGGATGTAGCGGGCGCTATTATAGCCCATAGATTTGAGATCGAAATTCTCAAGTATATTGAGCGTCTGAAGAAGCACGGGCCCCTGCACCCACGTCGTCAGTTTGTAGACATCTACGCCTCGGTAATTGGTCTTGACCGGTTCTTCGATATGAACTTTCCATTTGTCGAGGTCTTCGGTAGTGATAAGACCGCCCTGCTCCTGAACGCTGCGGGCAAGTTCGCGGGCGATGTCGCCCCGATAGAATCTGTCGTAGGCGGCATAGATGGCCTCTTTTCTATTCTTGCCCGCCTTGAGCGCCTGCTGTTCGGCTTCGACGAGTTTTCGCAGGGTGGCCGCAAGATCGGGCTGGCGAAAAATCTCTCCCGCTTCGGGCGCTTCGCGCTTTTCGCCCGGATGCGTAAGCATCACCTGCCGCGAGTAAGGCCACTGCTTGATTCTCGCTTTTTCGCGCTCGATGCTGTTGGCGGTTTCGGCTTCGATGGGGTAGCCGTCGGCCAGTTCTATCGCGGGGGCTAAGACCTCGGCCAGAGAGAGCTTGCCGTACTCCGCGAGCATCGTCAGTATGCCGCCGGGCGTGCCGGGCGTCACCGCCGCGAGCGGCCCGTATTCGGGCGGATACTTCATCTCTTTTTTCTTGAAGAACTCGACCGTTGCCCCCGTGGGAGCCACACCAAGCGCGTTTATTCCTATAACTTTTTTCGTGTGAGGGTTATAGATGAGCGCCTGCGTTTCGCCGCCCCAACTGAGGACATCCCACATCGTAGAAGTAGCGGCGATCATCGCGCAGGCCGCGTCAACGGCATTGCCGCCCTTTTGAAACGTCATGGCACCTGCGGTCGCGGCAAGCGGCTTGCCGGTAATCGCTACCCAGTGCTTTCCGTGAAGCACCGGCTTGGCAGTTCGCTGGGCGAAAAGATTTGGCGGGAATGTGAGGATTGCCGCAAGAACAAGGAAAGCGACGAGACTGGTTTTAGCTCTTGAAGGCGCGCGCATTTCTTGGTCCTCCTTTCGGTGACGGTCAAAAAACAACTCTGATGTGTGTGTGTTCAAACAGACAATCAAGCCTGACCCTGCCGATATATCACACTCACAGGGATATTTCAAAACGAGTCCGGCCTTCGATTGAGACTATGTGGTCGAGGAAAGAATGGCTCGCCGATAAAGTCTCTTCGGCGAGCCTGCTTGTTACGTCAACACAAGAGGCGCTGCGACGGTTAGAGCGGATGTTTTAAGTTTGCCTGATCGTGGAGCGCGCGGTCACCTATCGCGAGATTCTACCTCCTGCTCGGTAGCGGCGCGCCAGATGATCAATTGCCCGTCACGGGCCGCAGAGATCAGGGTATTGCCGTCAGGCGAAAAGGCCACGGACTTGACGGGACCCGTGTGACCCTTGAGCGTCACGAGCAATCTCCCTGTCGCCACTTCCCATACACGGGCTGTGCGATCTTTGCTGGCGGATGCCAGTGTTTTGCCGTCAGCCGAAAAAGCCAGATCCAAGACAAGGTCTGTGTGGCCCTTCAGTCGTTGAAGCTCCCGCCCAGTCGAGATCTCCCGGAGCCTTATTGAGTGGTCGAGGCTGTCGGCTGCCAGGAGTTTTCCATCGGGCGAGAACACCGCCATGCCTTGCAGCCCATCGGAGTTGAAAGAGTTCAATTGGCTGCCGGTAGCCAGGTTCCGAATCTGGACCACCGTTCTATCGTCCTCGGCAAACCACTTCAGGTCCGGCGAAAACGTGATCCCCCAGAAATTTCTCTCGACACGTTTCGTTTCGCTTTCGGGGTGAGCTAAAGCCCAGAGGAGGTACCAGTCAAACCCGCGGAGGTCGGCGTGCCCCGGCTCCGCCACTTGCAGATCTAAAAGCTCGCGCATGTGCTCGATGTTAGAGTCCTGCCAGTCGCGCGCCGCCAGGTTCATATGCGCGGCGTAGAGTTGCCAGCGATTCGCCTCTTCCGCCGCCCTTGCAAAATTGCGTTGCCGGACGGCAACAGAAGCGAGACTGGCCATCGCAAGCAGGATCACCGTAGCTATAGCCGCGGCCCGAAACAGACCTTTTCTGTATGCGGCTCGCTGACGCCTCATCTCGGCATCAGGCATGTTCGCGGCGACCCACGCTTTATCGAATACCCGCTTGTAGATTCGATTCCTCACCCGCAGCCGCCCATCTTCGGCGCGCGTAATCCCCGATAATTTCAGAATCGTGACAAACGGGTTGGTCTCGTCCTCCTCGATCCTCTTTCCCCTGAGCACCTGCCCGTAGAGGCCGAGCAGCCCGCTCAGGTCTATCTCGCTTCTGAGTATTCGCTCTCTTACAAAGAGCAGGTTGTCGTCCTGCTCCTGTGCCCGACGCGCAAAAAAAAGCTCTCCGCACAAACGATCCACTTCTTCGACGCTGCCCGACCCGCCCTCTTCGGCCACCGCCTGGCACAACCTCTGCGTCAGGTAGGGGTGCCCGCCCGTCCAGTAGAGTATCCTTTTGAGCAAGACCGCCTCTTGCTGCTCATCTCTTCCCAGCCCGCTGGCCAGCACCTGCGCCTCCGCTTCTGTAAAGTCGCGCAGTTCGATCCTCTGCCCGATGTTGAACGGAGTCATCCGTGTATCTTTGATCAGATCCGACGGCGCGGCGACCCCGAGCAGACAGAGGCTCAATCGCTCAAGCTTAGGGTCTTCGACCCGGTGATTGTAAAACTCTCTTATGCCAGCAAAGAACTCGTCTGTGGGAAAAGGCAGACTGCGCACGGCATCTATCTCGTCTATAAAGATCACAACCCGGCCCGTATAATGCAGCAGCACTACGGAACGCACCGCCTGCATCCAGCGATGGAGCGGACCAAGCGCCGTGTGGTCATCCCAAAACTCTTCGAGTTCGTCTTCGAGATTGAGATGCTGGGCCATCTGTGTGAGCAGCCCTCCATACCACTGCTCGGCCGTGAGGTTCTGGCCTATAGCCGTAAGATCGAGCACCGCTACACCTACATCTTCATCGCGCAGACGCGAGGCCGCCCGCACCATAAGCGAAGACTTACCCATCTGGCGCGCTGTCAGCACGTAACAGAAGCGGCCCTTATGCAGGCTCTCATAAACGAGACGGTCGGCCTGGCGCGTGACATAGCAGAGAGCGTCTCGCGCAAGCGTCCCGCCCGTAACATAGAAGGGGCTGTCATAACGCATCTCAATCGCGTTCATAGCATGTGCCTCTCGAAGTAAGTCGCGTACAACTGGCAGCGCAGTCTCGCATCTCGCGCAAAATCTCCGAGGACAAGCCCCGCGCTTCTCAAGCGGTAGAAGCTCTCGGGCGTGGGGCAGGGCTTTCCTCCGAGCAGGCCGCGCACGACTTCAAACAACTCGCTGTCCTGCGAGAGCGAAAACAGCATGCGGCGAAGGTGATCGCCAAACGGCCCCTCGTCGTGATCGGCCCGGGCTTCCAGCCCCGTCAGGTCGAGGCTGTTGGAAACCATCTCGTAAAACCCTCGCCGCACGAGGTATGGATGCCCGCTCAGAAGGCGAAAGTAACGCGCCACCTCGGCCCTCTCTTTTAAGGGCGACCCGTAACGGGTATTGAGTTCATCCACCTGCTCGAATGAGAAATCCTCAAGCAGGAGCCGTGTGCCTACATTGAAGGGCGATTGATTGAGATCGGTTATAAACAGATGCGCCTCGGTCGCGTAGGCGATTGCAAGCGTGAGTCTGCGCCATGGTCCCTCGGGGTCTAAAGCTCTCTTGTTATGCCAGGACCTAAACAGCCCGAATACTTCGCTCCCAAAGGCGCAGGTAAATAGGCGGTCAACTTCATCGAGTCCCCAGACAATCGGGTCCATCACCTTGAGCAGAGCCCCGCGCCGAAGGTATTGCTCGAAATTTGTCACGGGGCTGCGACTGGATTTCCATATGTCGGAGGGCGCAAGGTCGAGATCGAGTTGATCGGCAAAGCAGTCGGCAAAAGTAAAAAGAAGCTTTTCTACAGACGAGAGCGAATCCGCCGAGATGTTTTGCAAATCCGTCAGCACTACCCTTGCTCCCGACTTGCGGGCCTGTTGCAGACCGCGCGCAAGCAACGAGGTCTTTCCAACCTGCCGCGCACCCTTGACCAGCACGATGCTGTCCTGTCGCGCGATGGCTGTGCGAAACTTCTCGTCGGTGGGTCGGAGGATGTAAAAACCGGAATCGAGCGGTACCGCGCCGCCGACCGGCTCAAGCATCTGTGTCAAAGTGGTCGAGGCCGAAGTGGGTGTGGGCCAGTGAGCGGGGGTATCATCCTCATCGAGCGGCGTTGTAAATCTTTCGGTGAATCTCCCGGTTTCAATCCGATCAACATCGGAGCGAAGACGAGCCGGGTCGCCGCCTCTCATCTTCGAAATAAGCTCAAGCTCCAGATTGAGCTTCTTCAGATCAATCAGCAACTCCTCGCTTGTCTGGTAGCGATCTTCGCGAGATTTTACGAGCGCCTTTCCGACTATCCGCCCGAGCGCGGCGGGGATGTCGGGTGCCGAAAGCGGAGCCACCTCTTTTGAGAGGATCGAAACGATGGTATCGGCCAGCGTGGGGGCGACAAACGGAGAACGCCCGGAGATCATTTCATACATCACGACCCCGAGGCTGAAAATGTCCGTGCGTCCGTCTACCTTCTGCCCGCGCGCCTATTCGGGCGACATATACCCTGCCGTGCCCAAAACCATGCCGGCGGCGGTGCTGACCCTCTTCGCATCCGGCTCCTGTCCCCCCCTTGATCGCCGCCCGCTTGCTGCCGCCCATCGGCCAGTTTGGCCAGGCCGAAGTCGAGAACCTTAACGTAACCGTCGAGGCGTAACATTATGTTTTCCGGCTTTATGTCGCGGTGAAAGATGCCCGCCCTGTGCGCCGCCGCCAACGCGCTTGCCACCTGAATCGCTACGTCGAGCGATTCCCGGAGCGTCATTCCGGCTGCCATCTGGTCGCGCAATGTACGGCCTTCTACAAGTTCGGAGGCGATATATTGCCGCCCGTTGAAACGACCTATCTCGTAGATCGTGACTATATTCGGATGGTTGAGCGCGGAAACGGTGCGAGCCTCCTGCTCGAAGCGGCGCGCGCGGTCGTCATCCCGAGTGAAGGCAGCGGGGAGCAGTTTCAGCGCCACTTTGCGCGGAAGCCTTACATCTTCGGCAAGATAGACCTCCGCCATTCCACCCGCGCCAATCAGCGAATCGATAAGGTAATGGCTGAATCTCTTGCCCGCAAGCATTGTCTCCTGCTCTTTTGCCAGTTCCCCGGCTATGAGTTCGAGCGCGGAAGAGGAAATAAAATCTCCTGCCTCAACGTCGGAAGCCAACAGCGATTCCACTTCTTTGCGAAGCTCATCATCTCCGGCGCAGATTTCCTCAAGAAAGGCCGCGCGGCGAGGGAGGGCGACTTCCAGCGCGGCGAGATAAATATCACCTATTTGTCGATAGCGATCAGGTGTCATATAAAGGTCCATCTGGCGATGGCTTATCAGTCAAGTTAAGCGAACAGACCGGGCGTCTGCGGCCCGATAGCATACCTCATCGGGTAAGGCGCGAATCAGGCGCGAAACTGCTAACAACGAAAAAAGATTTTTTTCACTCGCTGCTCTCCTGATTCATGCTCAATTGTCTGAAGAGCCACGCGCGGGCCAGGCTCCAATCGCGCCTGACTGTGCCGACAGATACCTTGAGCACCTCGGCGATCTCTTCAAGGCTCAGCCCGCCAAAGAACCGGAGTTCCACAACCTGGCTCTGTCTCGCGTTAAGCCGCGCAAGAGCATTGAGAGCATCGTCGAGAGCCACAAGATCAGCGCCTCGCTCGCCCGATATTACCGTAGCTTCATCAAGCGAAACCTTACGCGCCCCACCACCCCTTTTGGCGTAATCGCGAGAGCGGGCGAAATCCACAAGGATACGGCGCATAAGCTGAGCCGAGACGGCAAAGAAGTGCGCACGGTTCTGCCAGCGCGCACTCTTCCAATCTATTAATCGTAAGTAAGCCTCGTTGACCAGCGCAGAGGTTTGGAGCGTATGGCCGGGACGCTCTCCTTTCATGTAGTGGCGGGCCAGACGATGGAGTTCAGAGTAAACCAGCGGGGTAAGCTTTTCCAGCGCAGCCTGGTCTCCGTTGCCCCAGGCCACAAGCAGTTCCGTGATCTCTCTCTGCGAGGGTGCGGTCACCGTTCCCCCTTCTGTGAGGGCACCCAGAATAGCATATCTGTTTTCTACTATCCAGTGTTGCATCTGCCTAAAGATACAACCGCAGAATCGAGAATTCCCGAAAGCCGATCCTTCGCAAATCTGTTAGCACTTTCTCATCTGATTCCCGCCTTATGAGTTGTAGCAAGCGAGTGATCATCAATTCAAAGAAAGGAAGGAATTTGTTATGAAAATCAGCAGTATTGACCTCAATCAGAACGGATCAACAAAGGTACAAACGGACAACAGAAGGAGCTTCCTGAAAGTTGCCGGAGCATCACTCGTCGCTGCCTCGGTAGCTTCGGTGGTCGAAGCAGCAAGTGGCGACGAAAGACAGGGAATCAGCCTCCCGTTAGGCTCTACGAGCCTTGTCTTCGGCCAGAGCCTGCGCACGACGCTGACTAATGTTGGCACGCGCAGGATCAGTGTGCAGCCCAGTTTTGTTGGTGCCGACGGGACGATAGTGAAACAGGCCG
This sequence comes from Blastocatellia bacterium, assembly GCA_963765495.1. Classification (GTDB taxonomy): domain Bacteria; phylum Acidobacteriota; class Blastocatellia; order UBA7656; family UBA7656; genus CAVXWP01. The sequence continues at coordinate 180,849 of CAVXWP010000006.1, read as the reverse complement.
AAGAGCCGCTGATCCTTGAACCGGATCATATGTGTTCTTTCGAAGTCAGCCGCAACCAGTTAGGCGGCAGAGAGCGCAGCATGCTGCTGCGCACGGAGTTGGCCGTCAGGCGGGAAGACTTGCGAAGTCTGTGGATTACAAGCGAGGTGTTGGCCGATGCTACCGGCCAAATCCTTTACGTAGTTATCTCAATCATCGGGATATTAGTCGGCTAGCCGATCTATCGCACAGACCCGGACAAATGGTTCGAAGCTTTCGAGGAGATACCGGCGATGTTGAAAATATCGTTCAAGCGCTGCACTTCAATCCTATCGTTACTGACGCTCATATGTTTTCTCGCGTCCCGCTCGGCGTTTGCGCAAGGCGCGGCATTCGCCTATCAGGGCAGTCTGACTAACTCAGGCACCCCCGCAAACGGCAGCTACGATATGCAGTTCAAGCTGTTCGACTCAACGGACTTTGTCACAGGCAACCAGGTTGGAGCTACGATCACCAGCCTTGCGGTGCAGGTGACAAACGGCGCATTCACCGTTCAGCTTGATTTCGGAGCAAGTGTGTTTAGCGGTGCCCCGCGATTTCTTGAGATAGGTGTACGGCCAGCGGGCAGCCCTGACGCATTTACTGTACTTTCACCTCGCCAGCCTTTGTCGTCTGCGCCTTACGCCGTGCGGAGCACGATTGCCACATCGGCAGACACGGCGACGAATGCGGCGAATGCGGCGAATGCGGCACAGCTAGGAGGAATTGCGGCAAGCCAGTACGTTGTGACGACCGATGCCCGGCTATCGGATGCAAGGCCGCCGACCTCGGGCAGCGCGAATTACATACAGAACAGCACCAGCCAGCAAGCCGCAACCAATTTCAACATCTCAGGCAACGGGACAATCGGCGGCAATCTCAGCGTAGGCGGCTCACTCTCGCCCGGTATCGTCAACGCGCAGACGCAGTACGACATCGGAGGCAGTCGGGTGCTCGCCGCGCCGGGTACGGGGAATCTGTTCGCCGGACTCGGCGCGGGCGCGAGCCTCACGACCGGAACTGAGAATGCCTTCTTCGGAAAGGATTCGGGCACAAGTAATACGTCAGGCGCTCTCAACTCCTTCTTCGGATGGGAGGCCGGAAATGCCAACACAACGGGCGGAGGCAACGCCTTCTTCGGATGGCACGTAGGCGCTACAAACACGACGGGCTGCTGCAACTCTTTCTTCGGAGAAGACGCAGGTCTGGGCAATACGACAGGCACTGACAACTCCTTCTTTGGAATTCAGGCTGGCGGCAACGGCTCGACGGGTTCATCAAACACGTTTATCGGCGCGAGGACGGGCTTTGGCCCACTCAACGCTATCGGGAACCAAAACACCCTGCTCGGCTCAAATACGGTAGTCAGCCTCTCAGGCGTAAACCACTCGACCGCCATCGGCTACGGCGCGAGGGTATCAACCTCAAACACAATCGTGCTTGGCACTACTTCCGATGTCGTGGTGATTCCGGGTCTCGGCGCGGCGGGCAGCACTTCACTATGTCGCAATTCCTCGAATCAAATTTCCACCTGCTCATCAAGCCTGCGCTACAAGACCGAAGTGCAGCCTTTCCCGGGCGGATTAGAGATCATCAGGCTATTGCGACCAATTAGCTTTACGTGGAAACAGGATGGAACGCGCGACCTCGGTCTTGCGGCAGAAGATGTAGCGCGAGTTGAGCCGCTGCTTGTGACTCACAACGATAAAGGCGAAATCGAGGGGGTCAAGTACGACCGCATCACGGTCGCGCTCATCAATGCCATCAATCAGCAGCAGGCCCGGATCGAGCAACAACAGCTTCTCATCTTCAACCTGAAGAAGATCGTCTGCTCTGATCACCCGGACGCAGATATGTGCAGGGAGGCGATTCTCAACCAGCCTTCAATCACGAATCACACGGCGGGCCTTATCGCTTACCCTCAATGAATTCCCTTATGTAAGAGTTCACAAGCTCGGGCTTTTCGTGTACGACCCAGTGTGTGCCGTCGGGGATGCGTTTTATCGTCAGATCGGGGACGTATTTATCGAGCCCTTCGAGGTTGCCCGTAAGCAGCGCCGTGTCCTTCTCGCCCCAGATGACAAGCGTGGGTACCTTTACTTCAAATGATTGTAGCGGCCCGGCAAAACCCGGCCCTTGCTTTTCCTCATCAGTCGTCGGAGGGCCGATGCGCGCGGCGCGGTAATAATTCAAACCGCCTGTGAGCGCGCCCGGCTGAGACCACGCTTCGATGTATGCCTTGCGGTCCTCTTCGGTGAAGTGCCCCTGTTTCAAGCCTTCGCCGAGCACGGCCCCGACAAGCGCGGCATAGTTGTTGGCCGAAAGGATCTGCTCGGCCTGCGCGCTGCGAAACATCAGCATGTACTGGCTCGCTTTTTGTTGCGCAGGGTTGTCGCGTATCTCGCGCTGAAAGATCGCCGGGTGCGGCGCGTTGATGATTATGAGTTTTTCAAGGTATTCAGGGTGAGCAATCGCAAAGCCCCACGCGATTGCTCCGCCCCAGTCGTGGGCTACGAGGATGAATTTCTTGTGGCCGAGAGATTCGGCCAGCGCCCGCAAATCCTCGATCAGGTATTTGACCTGATACTGGTCTACGCCTTCGGGTTTTGACGACAGATTGTACCCACGCATATCCGGGGCTACCGCCAGGTAGTCGCGCCCAAATTCATTCAACTGGTTTTTCCACTCGTACCAGAATTCTGGAAAGCCGTGAACAAACATTATGAGCTTTCCGTCACCTGCCGTGACGTAATGGAGCCGCACGCCGTTTACATCCTTATAGTCGTCTTTGAGCATGACAGACCTTGCCTCCTTTCGATTACCCGCGACCTTCTTTGCGGTCGGTTCCTGCGAATAAGCCCGGATGGCTGGAATCAAAAGCGCCGTGATAAAGGCGGTCGCCATCAACAGATTTACTTTGATTTTCATTACGGGTGTCCTGCTTTCTCTGCACAGATGCCGGGTCATTTCTTGACGCTCGGGTGCAGATACTGTTGAGGCGGTCCCTCATAAATCGTGTAGCACCGCTGGCAGCGGTGAATGGTGTTTCCGTCGGCGGCCTGCGCTTCGACCTCCGCCGGGGCCGTCAGCCATTGCTTGACGTGGCCCGCGCAATTGTTGCCCTTTTCATCCTTGACGGTGCAGACGGTCTGTCCGGCTAGCAGCGGGCGATACTGGCCGGTCTGTTTTGTCGGGGCTTGTATCTCTCTCGATTTGATGTCGAGCGTGTCGGCTTCTGCCATCGCGTTATACCCTTCTTAAGAAGAATTGGTGAGTGGGCTATATTATGGCAAACCTGGGACGCAGGTCAATCGGCGCGATGCCGAGATAGTAGAAAGAGAGTCTTTGCCTTATGAAAAAGCTCCGCGATATTAGCGGCTTTCGGTCTTTGAGAGAGGCGCAGGCCCGCGCATGCGTTCAGTATGCAGGTAGGCGAAGAATTTCCCTTAGATTTGAATGCCCCTGATAAATCTGTAAAGATATTGCTTCATCTCTTCCTACAGGGTCTATGAGTTCTACAAGACCAGAGAGAAATAGCCTTTTCCGCAGCTGTATTACACTATCCTGCGCGCTTTTGCTGATTTGTTTGTTTGCTGCGGTCCCGCAGATCTCGCTCGCCGAGCGGTTACCCATACGCCATTACACCGCAAACGAAGGGCTGGCGCACAACCGCGTCAATCGCATAGTTTGTGATTCGCTGGGGTTTTTGTGGTTCTGCACCTCCAACGGGTTGAGCCGGTTTGACGGCCAGAATTTCTTCACCCTCGGGCTGGATGAGGGATTGGCATTTCCTATCTTTAACGATTTCCTCGAAACCCGCGACGGCAATTACTGGACCGCAACCAACGGCTCAGGCGTCTGCCGATTCAATTACTCTCCCACAGGCAAACCCTATCCCCCCGGTCAATTGCAGGATAAAGCCGGGAAACTCTTTACCGTCTACAGGATCGGGGATACAGGGGCAGGCAACCGCGTAAACGTTTTATATGAAGACCGCAGCGGGCGGATATGGGCCGGGACCGATGGCGGCCTGTTTGTGCTGAGCGATAGAGGCCCGGGCGCTTTCTTCCTCGCAGTCGGGCTAGGCTTTCCCTCGCACCCCGACTCGCTTGTTCAGGTGTGGACGATTATCGAAGACGCCGAAGGCAGCCTGTGGATAGGGACGAAGTATGGGCTTGTGCGGCGCTCAGGTGACGCCCGCATGCTTCACTACAGGGTCAGGCCGACATCGAAAGGAACGGATGTGGTCTACTCGCTCCTGATAGACGGGCAGGAGCGGTTGTGGGTCGATCACGAAGCGGGATTGCTCGTGGTCAACCCCTTACAGACCGCAGAAGCCGGGCTGACGGACCACACCCTCTGGCGCAGTCTTGTTGAAAGCGACGCGATCTATGATCCCCATCAACCCGATGTCGGCTTGCCCGCAGAACGGGGCGAGGCCGTGTGGCTTTCAATAACCAGTGACGCAAATAGCAGCGCGAAGACCGTAAGCCAGTTCTCAGACGGGCGAATATACATGACCAGCAGGAAGAAGGGACTGATAGAGTTCGACGGCCGCAGGTTTCGCACATACACCATAGCGCCAGAGGTCGGGGAGATTGCCGGAGGACTTGCCGAGGACGTAAACGGAAACATATGGATAGCCATTTTACACAAAGGGGTCGTCAAAATAATCAGAAGCGGATTCATCACTTATACGGAAACCGACGGGCTGGAAGCGAATATGATTACCAATATATTCGAAGACCATACCGGGCATCTCTACTTTTTGGGCGCGGGGTGGCGATTACACCGCCTCGTTGGAGAGAGGATTACATCTGTACGGTTCAACCTGCCCGGACACATCAATGATGCCGACTTCGCCCCCAATCACGGAGTGATAAAGGACCATAAGGGAGAGTGGTGGGTGGCGACCCGTGAAGGGCTATATCGCTTTCCGAAAGTCAACAGATTCGAAGAACTCGCAAGCGCCCGCCCGCTTGCGGTCTTTACAACGCGCGACGGTCTGGCGGGCAATGATGTAACGCAGTTGTTTGAGGACTCGCGGGGTGATATCTGGATAGCTACATTCGCTCCCGGGCGCGGAGTGCTGACGCGGTGGGAGCGGGCGACAGGGCGCTTCCATCGCTACTCCGACCGTGATGGACTGCCTACGCTCAATACGGTCACAGCCCTTTGCGAGGACTCTGGTGGAAGCCTCTGGATAGGGTTTCGCGATAGCGGAATGGCGCGCTACCGCGAAGGGCGCTTCACGATCTTTACCTCAAGAGACGGCCTTCCAGACGGAGAGGTCAGGGCTATACACCTCGACCGCTCAGGCAGGCTCTGGGTTTCGGTCACAAGCGGACGTGGCGGATTGTGCCGCGTGAATGAGCCAGAAGCGGAGCGACCGGATTTCAAAACGTATCGAACGCAGGATGGCCTATCGAGCAATATAGTCGGGAAATTGACCGAAGATCTTCAGGGGCGCATTTACGTCGACACCATAAACGGCGTAGATCGCTTCGACCCGAAAACGGGCCGGATCATCCACTACACGATTGCCGATGGCCTCTCGGCAGAAACCCTATATTCCGTTTTTGGGGACCATCAGGGTCGTGTGTGGTTCGGCACATTTCATGGACTCTCACGAATCACACCCGGACCTGAACGGCTTACAACGCCGCCGCCCGTCTTTATAAGCCGGTTGCAGATCGCCGGAGTCGACTATCCGCTCTCCGTCTTTGGCGAAAGCCTTGTCGAAGGCCCGGAATTGGACTCGAACCGAAATCAAATACAGATAGACTTCTTCGGTCTGAGTTTTGCTTCTGGCGGGGCGCTCACATATCGCTACAAAATCGAAGGGCTTGACCGCGACTGGAGCGCGCCCACCCCTCAGCGAACCGTAAACCTGCGCCTGTCGCCGGGCAGGTATCGCTTTCTCGTAGAGGCTATAACTTCAGACGGCACCCGAAGCCCCGCGCCCGCACAGATCTCTTTCACAATCCTCAGCCCTGTATGGCAGCGGTGGTGGTTTATTGCGATTGTTGCGATGTTTGCAGGGTTGCTCATATTTCTATTTGAACGCTACAGGGTAGCACGGCTGCTCGAACTCGAACGTGTGCGCACGCGCATAGCCACAGACCTGCACGACGACATAGGAGCAAGCCTTTCGAGGATAGCCATACTCAGCGAAGTCGCAAAACAACAGATCGAACCCGGGCGCAAAGAGATAGCCGGTACGCTTACGGAGGTCGCCGACTCGGCTCGCGGCCTTGTCGATTCGATGAGCGACATCGTGTGGTCGATAGACCCTCGCAAGGACAGCCTCAAAGACGTTGCGCAAAGAGTAAGGCGCTTCGCCTCGGATGTGCTCGAAGCGAAGCAAATAGAATGGGAGCTAAACCTGCCGCCCGGTCTGGAAAACATAAAGCTTGCCCCCGAAGTGCGCCGTCACCTGTTTCTGATCCTCAAGGAAGCCCTCAACAATGTAGCTCGTCATTCGGGGTGCAATCTGGCTCGGCTAAGCCTTGCGATTATGGATCATCGATTGATGGCAGAGATAAGCGATGACGGGTGTGGGTTCGATGCGGAAGCGCTTTCCACAACCTCTCTCGGAGGAAACGGACTCGTAAATATGCGGAAGCGGGCGGCTGAAATCGGCGGAGATATTGACATCTCGTCAGCGCCCGGACGAGGGACGCATATCAGATTCACCTTCCCGCTCAGGAGATTTCCATAGCAATCGCGCAAAGGGGCGCATATCTATGCTCTTGTGAGCAGGCGCGTCGCGCTATAGTATCGGGGGCCGGGAGGGGAGCGGTGATTCAGGTGAAGGTCGATGATAAAACGATCAGCGTTGGGATAGTCGAGGATGACCGTTCGCTGCGCGAGGGGCTGGCCGTCTTGATAAATGCAACGGCCGGTTATCGTTGCGTCCGCACTTTTAGCTCGGTCGAAGAGGCCCTGCGGCTGATTAAGTTCGACCTGCCCGACGTGCTGTTGCTGGACATTCACCTGCCCGGTATACAGGGGTCTGACGGCGTCGCGGTCTTCAAAGAGAAGTTTCGCGACATGCAAGTCCTGATGCTCACGGTTTACGACGAACAGGACAGGGTCTTCGAGTCTATATGCAACGGGGCGAGCGGCTATCTATTGAAGAAGACTCCGCCCGCCCGCCTGCTCGAATATATAAGAGAGGTCTATGATGGCGGCGCCCCGATGTCGCCTGAGATAGCCAGAAAAGTCGTCCGGCTCTTTCAGAGCATAGGTCCGCACAAAAAGATAGACGAGCACCTGACGGCGCAGGAAGTGCGATTGCTCAAACTGCTGGCCGATGGCTTTAGCTATCAGGGCGCGGCGGGCCAGATGAAGATAAGCGTCAACACGGTGCGCAACTACATCCGCACCGTCTATGAAAAACTCCACGTCCATTCCAAGTCTGAGGCCGTAAGCAAAGCCATCCGAAGCGGGCTCATCTAGGCGGGGGCCGGGGGGCAGGGGCCGGGGGCCGGGGGGTAGTTGGACGCACGACCTCTCTTTGGCCGCGTCTCCGTGTCTCCGTGTCTCCGTGTCTCCGCGTCTCATTTTACTTTCAAAAAAACGCATAAATATGCTCTGTAAACGGAGCGCATTTCGAGCTAACCTCTTGCCGTATCCGACGCACTGAATTCGATCCCGTGCCGTGGCTTGTTGTTTTCTCTCTTCCTCGCTTCCTTTGATCGGTTTCTATTTTGCACGGCTACCCGCTCAGGAGGTCTATCGTGTCAAGAAATCTTCTCTCTCGCCCGCGCTTGTTTGCTTTGATTGCGACTTCATTGCTGTGGCTTGCTTCCTCGGGCCCGGCGCTGGCTCAGACTTCCGCCTTCACCTACCAGGGGAGATTGGATGATTCCGGCTCTCCGGCCAATGGTCTGTTCGACTTCCAGTTCAAGCTCTTCGATATGCTCTCTTCCACCTCTCAGATTGGCACTACCATCACACTCGATGATGTGACTGTCACCGACGGCTCCTTCTCTGTGCTTCTCGACTTCTCAGCATCTGTCTTCACAGGGGCCGACCGCTTCCTTGAGATTGGCGTGAGGCCAGGGGCAAGCACAGGGGCCTTCACCCTTCTAAGCCCGCGCCAACAGATCACATCCACTCCATACGCTATCCGCAGTCTCACTTCCACATCTGCCGATGCTCTCAGCCCTAGCTGTGTCGCGTGTGTGCAGGACACGCAAATAAACACCGTTGCAGGCAGCAAGATAGTCGGAGAGATTCCACCGGGGAGCGTGCCTTCGGGGAGCGGCAACTACATCCAGAACACGAGCGCGCAGCAGGCGGCCAGCAACTTCAACATATCGGGGAACGGGACAGCAGGGGGAACGGTTTCGGCAAACACGATGAATGCTTTGACGCAGTACAACATCGGAGGAAGCCGTGTGTTGAGCATTGCGGGAAGTAGTAACCTCTTTGCGGGAGGGCTTGCAGGAGCGTCCAACACAACGGGAGGGGGGAATTCCTTCTTTGGGGAGTCGGCAGGCTTGCACAATACAGAGGGTACCTTCAACTCATTCTTCGGGGCAGCAGCAGGGCTGATTAATACAATGGGAGGTTTCAACTCCTTCTTCGGCGTCGGGGCTGGCTCGGGTAATACGACGGGTGACAATAACTCCTTCTTCGGGGAATCGGCTGGCTTCACGAACTCGACAGGCCGCGATAATTCCTTCTTCGGGCGCTTTGCTGGCAGAAATAACTTCACGGGCAATGAGAATGCCTTCTTCGGGCGCGCTGCCGGCATTAATAACTTCACGGGCAATGAGAATGCCTTCTTCGGGCGCGCTGCCGGCATTAATAACTTCACGGGCAATGAGAATGCCTTCTTTGGGCAGGGGGCTGGCGGGGGTAACACAACTGGCAGCGATAACACCATCATTGGCTTTGATGCAGATGTCGGATCAACAAATCTCACAAACGCCACCGCCATCGGAGCCCGCGCATTTGTGACCGCAAACGACAGCATCGTCCTCGGCTCCATCAGCGGCGTCAACGGTGCTACAGCAAATACCCGCGTAGGCATCGGCCTGACCGCTCCCCTTGACAGGCTCGACGTTTCAGGCAACATTCGCGTAGGCACAGGCACGACAGGCTGCGTCAGAGACCGCGACTCTACTGTCATCGCCGGCACCTGCTCCTCAGACATCCGCTTAAAACGCAACATCACCCCCTTCCCTTTCACGCTCGACTCGCTTGTCCGCCTACAGCCGGTTTACTTCTACTGGAAAAGCGATGAGTATCCCGACCAGCACCTTGGCTCCTCTCGCTCGTTCGGCCTCGTAGCTCAGGAGGTAGAGAAGGTGATGCCCGATCTTGTGGCCGACGATGAGCAGGGTTTTAAGGTGGTCCGCTACAACAAGCTGCCTTTTCTGATGCTGCAAGCCATCAAGGATTTGAAGGCTGAAAATGACCGGTTGAAGCAGAGGCTTGCTGAACAGGAGGCGCGGCTGCGACGGATTGAAGAACAGCTTCGCCGCCAATAGCTCTTCCCGCCTTCGATGCGAGAAGAGGGCGGTTTTACGGCCTGTCACAGCAGGCTGCGACATCAATCATTCAATCAAAGAAAGGAGTTCGCTTTATGTTCACACGCAAGAGAACTTTCATAGCTCTCGCAGGCATTTCAATCCTCATCGCACTCTTCGCCTCAACCAGATCGGCACGCATGCAGGGCACGCCGCCCGCTAACCCCGTGCCCCGTTTCGGCCTGATCGGCATCTCAATCGGCCAGATCGCCCGCATCAATGCTGTAAAAGGAATTCAGCCAGTGCCTTTCAGGGTGAGACTTGGATTTGTGGACGCCGACGGGATTCCTCTATACGACCGCGCAGGGAATGAAATCGCGCGGGAGGTGGAATTGATGGCAGGACATGGAGCGTGGCTCGACCTTGAAGCGAGGGACGTGTTGTCTCGCTCCGAGTTGAGGAAGCAGATACGCCCTGTGGTTACAATACTGCCCGTAGCCGGAGTGCCGCCCGACCGGGTCATAGTGACGCTTGAGATATTCAACCGGCTGAGCGGGCGAACCGAGGTGCTCTACGTGCCTTCTGCGAGCGAGGTGAGCGGGATTGATCCGTCTCCTTTTTAGGATGAGGTTGGGATTTGTGCAAAGCGCGTGTCTAAACCCTTGCGCAATTCGCTTTAGTGAGTGGACGCGGAGAACGAGTGGCTGTCTGGTCTCCGCGTCCGCTCACCCGGTTACGCGCCGCAGCATTTCTTGTACTTCTTGCCCGAGCCGCACGGGCAGGGGTCGTTGCGCCCTACGCGCGGCCCCTTGTTACGCACGGGTTTGGCCTGCTCCTCTTCGCCCGCTGCAAAGGCAGTTTCGTTTGCCTTTGTAAAAGCCACGCGGCCCCGGCGCTGGCGGCGGCGGCGTTCGAGCAATTGCTGCTCGATGGGCGCTGTCACCTGGACCTGAAAGTTGAACAGATACCGAACCGTTTCGGTGTCTATGCGGTCGAGCATATCCTGGAAAAGACCGTAGCTTTCGCGCTTGTATTCGACAAGCGGGTCTTTCTGGCCGTAGCCGCGCAAGCCTATGCCGTCCTTCAGGTGGTCGAGCGCGAGCAGATGGTCTTTCCACTGGGCATCAACTATGTTGAGCATGATGTATCGCTCAAGGTTGCGAATAGCTTCGACGCCTACCTGCACTTCCTTTTCCGTGTAAGCGGCTTCGAGTTTATCCCAGATCAGGTCTCGCGCTTCATCGGGTCCGAATTCTTCCAGATTTATGCCGTTTTGATCCACATCGAAACCGAAGATCAGGCGAAGCTGTTCTTTGAAGCCTGTCAGGTCCCACTCATCCGGGCGCTGCTCTTTTGGCAGATACTGATCCACAAAATTGTCGAGCAGGCTTTCGGCTATGCTCAAGATGTACTCGCGCTGATTGGCGTTCTGTTCTTCCGGGTCTTCGCCTTCAAAACCCGCGAGCAACTGGCGGCGGATGCCGTAAATGGCTTCGCGCTGCTTGTTCATAACATCGTCGTACTCGATCAGTTGTTTGCGGATTGAGAAGTTGTGCCCTTCAACGGATTTCTGCGCGCCTTCTATTCGCTTCGATACCAGTCGCGATTCGATAGGCACGCCCTCCTCCATGCCTAGACGCAGCATGAGTCCCTTGATTCGCTCGCCGCCGAATATGCGCATCAAATCGTCTTCAAGCGAGAGGAAGAAACGCGAAGAGCCGGGGTCGCCCTGACGGCCCGAACGGCCTCTCAACTGATTGTCGATGCGGCGAGATTCGTGGCGCTCGGTCCCGAGTATGTGCAGCCCGCCCGCCTCGATCACCTCTTCGTGTTCGGCATCGGTGATCTTCTTTGCGCGAGCGAGCGCGTCTTTCCATTGCTGGTCGTTAGCCTCTTCCGGGTTGATCTCTTTTTCCTTCAGGAATTTCCTTGCCAGGAATTCCGGGTTTCCGCCAAGCAGTATGTCGGTTCCGCGACCGGCCATATTGGTCGCTATCGTGACCTGTCCACGGCGTCCTGCCTGCGCCACGATATCGGCCTCGCGCCCGGCGTGCTCCGGCTTTGCGTTCAAGACGTTATGCGGCACGCGCATTTTCTTCAGACGGTCCGAGAGATTTTCGGAGCTTTCGACCGACACGGTCCCGACAAGCACCGGCTGCCCGTGCTCGTGAAGCTCTTTTATCTCGCTTACGACGGCATCCACCTTTTCTCGCTCGGTTCGATAGATCACATCCGGGTTGTCTATGCGGACCATAGGCATATTCGTAGGGATGACCGCCACATCGAGCTTATAGATGTTTGCGAATTCCGAAGCCTCGGTCTCGGCAGTACCCGTCATTCCGGAGAGCTTTGCATACATTCGGAAATAATTCTGAAGCGTAATGGTGGCAAGCGTCTGGTTCTCGGCTTCGATCTTGACGCCCTCTTTCGCCTCGACCGCCTGATGAAGGCCGTCGCTCCAGCGGCGACCGGGCATCACGCGACCTGTGAATTCGTCTACGATTATCACCTCGCCCTCGGGATTGACGATGTATTGCTTGTCGAGGTGATAGAGCGTATGCGCCTTCAGGGATTGCTCTACGCAATGGAGCAATTCCATGTTTACGGGGTCGTAGAGGTTGCCGACGCCAGTAAATCGCTCTGCGGTTTCCACGCCGTCTTCGGTGAGCGTGGCCGAGTGCTGTTTCTCGTCTACGTGATAAACCAGCCGGGCGTCTTCCTTCAGATTTACATCGCCTTCGCTTTGCTTGATTTCGGCCGCACGTTTCTGCTGTTCGGCCTTGAGCCGCACCACGCAATCGTTGGCAAGATAATATTTCTCGGTCGAATCTTCCGACGCGCCCGAAATGATGAGCGGCGTCCGCGCTTCGTCAATCAGAATCGAGTCAACCTCGTCAACTATCGCGTAATAGTGGCCGCGCTGCACCATAGCCGACGGCTCGAATTTCATGTTATCGCGCAGGTAATCGAAGCCAAACTCGTTGTTTGTGCCGTAGGTGATGTCGGCCGCATAAGCCTCTTTGCGCTCGAAATCATCCATGTCGTGTTGTATGCAGCCCACGGTGAGGCCGAGGAATCGGTGTATCTTGCCCATCCACTCGGCATCGCGTTTGGCGAGATAATCGTTGACGGTGATTATGTGGACGCCGCGCCCCGTAATCGCGTTCAGATAAGCGGGGAGGGTCGCAACAAGCGTCTTACCTTCGCCGGTCCTCATCTCGGCGATCATTCCGCGGTGCAGCACCATGCCGCCGATCATCTGAACATCGAAATGGCGCATACCCGTAGTGCGGCGCGAAGCTTCGCGCACAACGGCAAAGGCTTCGACCATTATCTCGTCAAGCGCCTGGTCTACGGCCACGCGCAGGGCTGTCTTTCGCTCTTCCGAAGACCCGCCTGTCGGCAGATCAACATCGGCCATGTGCTTTTCGACATGCTCGCGGAACTTGACTGTCTTTGCGCGCAGTTCGTCGTCGGAAAGCTTCTCGATTTCCGACTCAAGCGCGTTGATCTCAGCCACCACGGGCCACAACCGCTTGAGCAACCGCTCGTTTGCGCTGCCGAATATCTTTGTCGCTACCTTATTGATTATTGCACTCATATTCTTCTCTAAATTCAGGCCTCGTGTCGCAACCCTTCAGCGGCGCTGCGACAGAAAAGCCGTGGCTCGGATCATAAATCATTCAGCCTGCTGACAGGGGGCGCGCATATTCGAAAGCAAGCGCCTCTGACAACAGGCTCACAATAGGTCATACGATTTACGATAGAGGCTCGCTCACTATCAGCCTTCAAATCAAATGACGATACCAAATAAGAATTTTATGTTATGCCTCACCGCGAGTCAATCCGGCAGGCCGACAGACAATCCCGGCCCACGTTAAACCGGGCGATGGCAAAGTGGAAACATCTTTCAAAAAAATAGTGTTGACACACATGGGGGGGGATGGTAGAAATGGCTCCGGTGGCACAAGAGCCATTTTGATATTTGATCTTGCTAGTGAAGACCGAAAACGGATTTTGGGCTGATCTCATTGTCATCAGCAGTCTTCAAGTCATCGCTTGAATCCGAAATCTGAGATCGCCCCTCCTTCACGGCTTGTCCCCCTTGTTAGCGCTGCCCCTATTGTTCGGCTTAGAATTTGGACTTTAGATTTTGGATTTTCGATTTATCCCCTCATCCCCCAACATTTCGAATCGGTTATCTGAGATCACAAATCCGTAGACCTTCCCGGGGGGCATATGTTTGCAAAAAAGAACAAGAGCATCGTCGGGCTTGATATAGGATCGAGCGCGCTCAAGGCCGTAGAACTCAGGCCGGGACGCGGCGGGTTCGAGCTTGTACATATCGCGCATCTGAATTTGCAATCAGACACTATAGTTGACGGCCATATCATAGACCTAAATCACGTCAGCGACAGCATTAATCGCATCTGGAACGAGCACGGGCTAAAGACAAATCTCGTAGCCACCTCGCTTTCCGGTCACGCAGTCATAGTCAAGAAGATAACTCTGCCGGCCATGGCCGAAGAAGAACTCGACGAACAGATACACTGGGAAGCAGAGCAGTATATCCCCTTCGACATAAACGATGTGAACCTCTATCACGAAATTGTCGGATACGATCAGACCGGCCAGAGCATGGATGTGCTCCTGGTTGCCTGCAAGCGAGACAAGATAGCGCAGTTCACACAGGTAATCTCGCAGGCGGGCAAACAACCCGTCATCGTCGACGTTGACGCTTTCGCGCTGCAAAATGCGTACGAAGTCAACTATATGCCGATGCCTTCTCAGACGGTCGCCCTTCTCGACATAGGCGCTTCCGTTATGACGATCAACGTAGTGCGCGGGGCCACTTCGATCTTCACCCGCGACATATCGGCGGGCGGCAACCAGTACACCGACCTCCTGCAAAAGGAACTCGATCTGACCTTTGAGCAGGCCGAGGCACTCAAGCGAGGCGCGACCTTTGAAGCCGATGTGATGCTTGACCAGGCCGAGCCTGCCATCAGTTCCGTCTCTGAGATGCTCGGGCTCGAGATTCAACGCACGCTCGATTTCTTCCGCTCGACTGCCGTTGATTCGCCTTCGATAGACAAGATGCTGATTGCGGGCGGCTCGTCGAAGGTCTCGCACCTGACCGATTATCTGTCGGATCACTTCCAGATACCCGTAGAGCGATTCGATGCCTTCCGCTCGATTCGATTCGACGCGAAGAGGATTGATGAAGAGTATTTGAGAGAGCTTTCACCGAACATGGCCGTGGCCGTGGGGCTGGCAGTTCGAGTGGCGGAGGAGATGAAATGATCAGGGTCAATTTACTAGAAGGCACCGCCGAACAACGCGTATCAATCCAGAAGACCAAAGTGGTCGCCCGACGCGGACAGCAACTCTTCATGCTGGCAAGCGCGCTGGTGATATTCCTGATCGCCATAGGCGTAGATCACCTCTGGACAAATAACGCGCACGCGGCGGCTCAGGAAGAACTCGACAGCGAGCAGGTCGAGGCCGCAAAGCTCGAAGCCGACATAAAGCGCAAGGATGAGCTGGAGGCCGAGTTGAAACAGGTCGAAGAGCGCATAAAGGTGATAAAACAACTGCGCGCCGAGCAGAAAGGCCCCGTGGCAATGCTATCGGCGATCAACGAACGCATGCCGGGCGGGCAGGCCGATTTTCGCCTCATCTCTATAGCTCAGAAGGGCACGAGTTTGCAGATCGTCGGCACATCGCTCAGCCAGCAGGTTATCGCCGATTTCGCGCGCCAGCTTGAGTTTTCAAACGGACTGTTTACGAACCTTTCGCTTTCAGTAGAGGGCAGAGACTTGAAACCCGAAGAGGTCCCTGAAAAAGCCGCAGAGAAGAAGGACGCCGCTGAGGAAGGAATGCGAATGTTTCAGTTCACAATCGTCTGCGATTATAACAAACCTCGCGCCGAAGGCGAGACGAAACCGGAAGGAAAGCCCGCGGCCTCGTAGGGCGGATGAAGGAGACGAGTTATGGCAGCTTCGATGACCAGTATTGCGAAAGGGGCCGAAGAGCAGGGGAGTTTCTTCAGCCGTATGCCGTGGTATACGCAGATGGCCCTGCTGCTCGCCCTTGTGGGATTGCTGATCTTTGCCGCCGATGCCTTGCTTTACAGCGATACGCGCTCGGATACGGTCAAGATCAGAGAACAGGCCGAAGGGCTCAAGGCAAAGAACGCTCAGGGCAACATCATAAGGCAAAACCTCGCCGCCACCGAGCAGACGCTCAAGGAGAAACGCGAGGAGATTGATCGCCTTCAGGATTTGCTGCCCGATCAGGTCGAAATATCGCGCGTATACGACAACATAAAAGACTTCATGCGAGAGCAGAAGTTAGAGGTAAGGCGGTTTGCTCAAATGAAATCGTCGCCGCAAGACTTCTACACCGCTCAGCCCATACAGGTTGAGATCACGGGGTCTTACGACAATCTCGGGCAGTTCTTCTCGCGGCTCGGGTTTTATACGCGCATCGTCAGCGTGACCGAGGTTGACATCAAACAGGCCGAAGACAACGCACAGGAGTTTGGCCGCTCGATAAATGCCGCCTTCGTTGTCACAGCATACTTTATTGCCCCGGAAAATCTGGAAAAGCTGACCGCCAAGAAACCTATGCCGCCGCCGGGCCAGCCCGGAGGAGCGCCGCCGACCGGCCAGCCTAAATAGCGGGACTAATAGTGAACTAAATAGTGGAGTGGAGCTATGAAAAAGAGATCGAACCAGACCGTTTCAATCGCGCTTGACCGTCAACCCGATACTGACAGGATATACAGGATGAACTTCTTTGCCCTGGCGCTCGCAATCCTGACGATCCTCGTCGTCGCTGCCACAAGCGCGTCGGCCCAGTCCACCGAACAGCCAACATCTGCTCAACCGCAGTCGCAGCCGCCCAATGTTCAGCGCAAGGAAGATGTCGGCCCAAACGCCGATACGATCAAACCTTACAAGCCGAGCGGGCGCGATCCTTTCAAGAAAGCCGTCAAGCCGCGCGCAAAGGACGGCAAACCGAAGGGGCCGCGCGAGGTTGGGTTTCCTTCGCTCGACCAGCGCCGGACAGAGTTTCGGCAAAAGATTGAAGTGGCACGCTCGCGCGATCTGCCCGAACCGAACCCCGTTGGGCAATACCTGGTCAGTGAGCTTGAAGTCACAGGCGTATTCCGCGATGAACACGGGACCGGGGCCTTTGTGAAGGCCCAGCCTACAGGCACAATGTTCTTTGTGCGCCGAGGCACGCCCTGCTACAACGGAGAAGTGTTGCGAATAGAGACCGAAGAGGGCGATACTGGTGGAGCGAAAGTCCTGTTTCGGGAAATATCCTATGTTGAAAATAACGGCAAGCAGTCCCCACAGGAGCGCGTGGTAGGTAAAGCACCTGGCACGTCGAAATAATTATGATTCGTGATGCGTGAGTGTAAAACACGCGCCCTTATCACAGGTTGATTGCAAGCTTCACGAATCACGAATCACAGATTACGGATCACGCAATTAGAGAGGGGAGATTAATATTATGTTTGCTAGGAGGCTTATCGCATCATTGGCGCTGCTCGCGCTCATGAGCAATGTTCTGGTGTTTGCAAGGCCGAGTGCGAGAGGTGGGTCGAGGGCTAATAACCAGGCGTTCACTTTAGTGTCGCTCAAGCACGAGACCGATGGTGCGCTTACGCGCATTGTGATCGAATCCAACGCGCCACCTCTCTACACCGTGCTCCGGCCGTCAGATCGGCTGCTTATCGTTGATCTGCCGGGCAGCGAAGGCTCGAAGCTTGCGCCTGAGTACGCTATCAATAGCGCGCTCGTCGGTTCGGTAATGGTTCGCAAGAGCCGCGCGAGCGGCGAAAGCGGTAGCGTGAGCACGAGAATAGAGGTTCCGGTGCGAGCCGATGTTCGCGACCGTTCCAGGCTCGACGGCAACAACCTCATCATAGAACTTTATCCCGAAACGCAGAGGGCAGAGGCGAGTTCCAAGACACAAGCCCCCGAAGCGCGATCACAGGGAGCCAATCAGCCCGGCGTCTATGTTCATCCCGTGCCGGTGAGCGCGAGGAGTTCTGCCCACCAGCCCGAGCGAGCGCAGCCGCGCCCGTCCACGCTCGGACCCGCCACCCTCGTCGAAGCAATAAAACCCGAGGTGACCGAGGGCGGACTTCGAGTTGTGGTCGAAACCGACGGCAACGCGCAATACAAAGACTTCACACTCGATAATCCCTCGCGTGTGGTCGTCGATGTCATGGGCGTCAGCAATCCCCAGGGGAACCAGTCTCTGGCAGTAAGCTCGTCAATGGTGTCTCGCGTGCGTGTGGGCCAGCCCAACCCGAATGTTGTGCGCGTCGTGCTCGACCTGAAATCAAGAGTTCCCTACAGGGTTGAGCGTCAGGGGGCTTCGCTCGTCATCACGGTAGGAAAGGACTCGCCGCGTGTTAACCCGTCGGCATCCCAGACCGCGCATAATCGCGAAGTGACTGCGACCACCGAGAAACCGGAGGTCAAGGTGGCGGGCGAGCGCGTCGATAAGGATTCCGATGACAGGGCCAAAGCCGCAAAGGCAGATACTGCAAAGGCAGATACTGCAAAGGCAGATACTGCAAAGGCAGATACCGCGAAGCCTGCATCGCATCCGTCGGTCCAGCCGCCGACCTCTCATTCGCAAAATTCCACGGCAACCGATCAGGCGAAAGAGACCATAGTGCAAAACGTCGTCGCTTCCTACACACCGAAAGCGCCCGATGTTCAGAAGCCTCAGACGGCGAAATCCAGCATGGCCAATCAGCGTCAGCAACCCGACTCGCAGGTTCAATCCTCAGCATCTCGCTCCGAACTGGCGTTTTGCGATTCGAATTATGTCGGGGGTCTGATCAGTTTCGATCTGCGCGCAGGCGTGGACATACGCGATATGCTGCGATTTATCTCTCAGCAGTACGGAGTGAACTTTATAGTAGACAAGTCTGTCGGAGCGGTTCCGGTTGACATACGAGTAACCGACATACCCTGGAATCAGGTCATGGAATCGGTTTTGCGCGCAAACAGACTCGGCGCTGTCTGCGAAAGCAACGGATTGATCATCAGGATAGCCACCCTGGCGGCGGTCAAAGAAGAGCAGGAACAGCAGCGCGCCATAAAAGAAGAGCAAGAGAAGAAGGTTCCGCTTGAGACCAGAATATTGCACCTCAAATACGCGCGCGCAGTCGGATCGCTCGGCGCTACCGGCAGCGGCGGTTCTGGCCGGGGCGGAGGTGGAGGCAGCAGTTCAGGCGCGGGCGGTGCTCAGGGCACTATGCTTTCGATAGCCGAAAAACGATTGAGCCCGCGCGGGCGAATCGAGATGGATTCGCGCACAAACAGCCTGATCGTAACCGATCTGCCTGAGTACCTGGATGCGATTGAAGAGATCATCGACAAGCTCGATCAACCCGAGCCTCAGGTAGAGATCGAAGCGCGCATAATCATCGCCAACCGCAACTTCCTGCGCGACATCGGCTCGGAGATTGCAGGCGCTGCGGCCAACACCAATCGCGGCGGCGCAGGCTTATTCGAGACCTCGCCCCAGCAATTCAATCCGGGTGGCGGGCTGTCGAGCGGCGGTTCGGGCAGCAGTTCGGGCAGTGGTTCGGGCAGCGGTTCGGGCAGCGGTTCGGGCAGCGGTTCGGGCAGTGGCACATCAAGCACAGGACTTGGGCCAAATCTGATAGGGCCGCTGGCCTCTGACGCGCTTCGCGCTACGGCCAACAGCGTGCTCAGCCTCACGACAGGCGTTATCGGCACGGGCATAATCTCGATGGCGCTGTCGGCATCTGAAACCAAGGGCCAGATTCGAACCGTCGCAAGCCCGCGCATCACCGCGCAGGACAATCAGACCGCAGAGATTGTCAACGGCGTGCAGATACCCGTTCAGACCGTCTCGAATAATACCGTTACAACCACGTTTGTGACGGCGGCTCTCAGGCTTGAGATCACCCCGCAGATAATCGAAGAGACCGGCGAGGTCCTGATGCACGTTGTTGCTGAAAACAACACCGTGAACTTCAACCTGGCAAACTCGTTCAACAACGGAACACCGGGCATCAATACGCAGTCGGCCGAATCAATCGTGCGGGTGGCCGACGGAGGAACCACCGTGATGGGAGGTATCAACATCGATACCGAAGGCCATACGGAAAACCGCACGCCCGGCGTGTCAAGCCTTCCTCTGATCGGGGAGTTGTTCAAACGCAGATCCACAAGGCGCGAGTTTGATGAGATACTCTTTTTCATCACCCCGCGCATAGTCAGAAGCGACGGATATGTGGTCCCCTCGACGCAACGTTCTTCGGTCGAGCGCGGTGCACCGAAGACGGGCGGCCAGCAGAGAGCCGCTGCCGTCCCGGCTCCGAAGAAGAACCAGCCCGCCCAGACTCAGGGCCAGGTCAATGTCGCAAAAGGCGGCCAATAAGTAGTATGCAGCAGGCGGTAGGCAGCAGGCAGTTTTCTCAACTGCTTCCTGTCAACCGCCTGCTGTTTCTTGCTGACTGCATACTGCTGACTGCATACTGCCTACTGTTTTTGGAGGTAATCCCTTGAGCTTCATCGATGCGCTGATACAGATAGCCGACCGGATTGAAGGATGTGAAGCGGCAATAATACTGGGCATAGACGGCATCCCGATTGAGCGATACGTACTCGACTCAGACCCGATGCTCGATATAGATATAATCGCAACGGAATTCACCACGCTCCTGCGCCGGAGCATGCACATATCTTCGGATACGGAACTGGGCGACCTCCGCGAAATGATTCTGGTCACAGACCGCATGACGTTTCTGTTGCGCCCGATTACGCCGGATTATTTCCTGCTGCTGGCCGTGGCGCCAAACGGCAATGTGGGCCGCGCCCGCTTTGAACTGCGCAAAACACAGCTCTCGCTCGAAACCGAATTTACCATCTAACCCACCCCGGCAGCCCTGCTTTCTGCCCCGCTTGCCGCTCGCGTTAAGTGTATAGTATCTTGCCTTTGTTAAACCTCTATACATCACAGGAGAAAAGAATTGAAGCAAGTAAAAGTTTTTTTCGCTCTAATTTTCCTGGCGACGGTGATTGCGGCGCTTGCAACCGAGGGGTTGGGCTATCCGGCATTTCTTGTGAAGGCACGAAAATTTGGGGCAAAGGATTGCTCTTTCTGCCACGTTGATCCTATGGGCGGAGCGCCGTGGAACGAGCGCGGGCAATGGCTGATCCACGAAAAGCAGAGGCGCAAGGCCGATGTGATTGATGTCGAATGGCTGGCCGAGTACAAATCTGACAAGGCCGAAGAGAAGGAAGGATCGACCCCTTCAACGTCGTCAGGCGAAGTTGAATCAGGCACAGGCGCGGTCGAAAAAGAACTGGCCGCGACGCTTGACGAACTGGCCACGGCCACAAGACAACAAGACGGGAAGATCATTGACCGCATCCTGGCAGATGATTTTTCCGAGACCAGCGCCGACGGGCTTGTCTTCACGAAACCCGAATTGCTGGCCGCCCTCCCGGATTTTAAGGCAGAAAAATTCCAATACAGTGATGTAAAGACTCGCGTCTTCGCAGATACGGCTATCACGACTCTGCGCGAAACGGGCAAGGCGACATTTCGCGGGCAGGATGCAAGCGGAGAATACCGTCTGACTTACGTATGGCTCAAGCGAGACGGGCGCTGGCAAATCGTAGCCGCGCACGCGAGCCGTATCCCTTCGGGTCAAAAATAGATTATGCGTGAAGAGTGATGCGTGATACGCGATGCGTATCACGCATCAGAATCAATTGTCCTCGTAGGTTCCCGCAAGAACTTTTGCCGCGCGCCCGGCGTGGACCTGTCCGTGATTGAGCAGGGCGACCAGGATCACGCCGCCGATTATGTTGCCGATCACAGCCGGTATCAGAAACCCGAATATCATATCGCCCCACGCGGCGGTTCCGGTTATCGTTCTGAAAAACGCTTCCACCGAACCGGCTATCGAATGCCGGAATCCGAAGGCGGAAATGGAGGCGGTCGTGAGCCATATCAGGAGAACCTGCGCGCCTGTCGATCGCGTAGACGCAACAAGCCACGCCATAAGGGCTATCAACCATCCCGCAAAGATGGACCGATAAGCCGTATCCATAAAGCCTCCCGATGTTGCGCTCTCGGCCAGATGCTCAAGAGCGCGCCGGAGGTCGGGACCAACCATCGGCGTGCGCGCCGCAACCCAGGCGAATATAAGAGCGCCGATCAGATTTCCTACCAGCACGACTGCCCACAATGAGAGCAACTGCCGCACGGTTTTCCACGTGGGCTTATTGAGCAGAGGTATTATCGGCTCAAGTGTGTTTTCGGTAAAAAGCTGATTGCGAGCCAGCACCACAAATATAAATCCGAGCGGATAACCTGCGGCCGCCGCCGCGTGCGCCAGATGCTCTGGCACGAGCATGGCCAGATATGCTCCGGCAAAAAAGCTAAAACCGATTATCAAACCCGCCGCGATGGCTGACCAGAATAGCGCCGCCGCCGGACGCCGCAACTCTTCTTCGGCGGCCACACGCACGTTCTCGTAAATCTCATCGGCCGTAAATCGCGTGCCGACAGCAGGGCCTTCGCTTGCGGGCTTGGGGGTAGTCTCAGGCTCTACTTCCTCTATCTTGTCTTTAACGACAACGGTATTCTCTTCCGTGAAGGCCATAAGGTCTCCTTTTCAGGGCAAAGCACAAGGGCTAAGGGCAAGATGGTAAGGGCCAAGAACACACAACTTTCTGCTCTTAGCCCTTTGCTCTCTGTTCTTTGCTCTTCGCGTGGTGAGCGTGTTGATGATGGCTTTCGAGCGGCAGCCCCGCATCTATCCAATCCTGCTTGCCTCCTGCATAATCCTTTACGTTTCGGTAGCCCATATCCGCCAGTTCACGGGCGGCGTTTTCCGAAGCGTGTCAGCTAGGACTCGCGCAATAGACTATGATCTCGGCGTCTTTGTCGGGCAAAACCTGCGTAGCCAGTTCCTTTACCCTGTCGGGAGGCAGATTTATCGCTCCGGGCAAGTGCGCGTGAAAGTATGTTTGCGCGGGAAGCGTCTCGACGAGAATAAAATTGTCTCGTCGGTCTATCTTCTCTTTCAGTTCATCTCTGGAAATGATCGCCGTCATGTTTCTATACTCCTTCCGAACAGTCTGAGCGCCTTCCAGACCCTTTCTCGCACTGAAACGAGTCAGTCTTTCGGCGTCAGACCGAACGGTTAATATAGTTCAATCGGTGTGCCAGAAAATGAGGACGGTAATTTGCCGTTTAACCTGTGATCGAAGAGAGCAGGCGTTCGAATCCTTTCTTCCTGCCGTTGCCGTTCAGACTCTTGAAAACTGCAAGAGCCGCACCCGCAAGCCCCGCGCCTGCAAGTGCCAGCAAATTGCGATGGGTGCTGGCCCAGAGTTGCGGACTCCATTCGCGCGCTCGCGTGTCGAAATCGCCGTGCGCCCCGTGATCGCCCGGAACCGGCTCCCACAGATTATCGGGGCGGTTCGGGTCTTCCGGCTCGTCGGTTTGCTGAGACTCATAGCCGTTTCTTGCAAGCACATGATCGGCAAATCCCGGCGCAATCTTGTTGCCTACGACTGCCTTCACCGTGGGCACGCCTATATACATTTCGCGCCGGTCATTATGAGCGGCATAAAGAATGGCTTCGGCTGCGACTTCCGGCTGAAAAATAGGCGGGACCGGCTGAGCCTTGTTGGGGAGGCGCGACTTGACCCATCCGAATTGCGGCGTGTTGAGCGCGGGCATCTGCACCATAGTCACTCTCACCCGGCTGTTGTCGTGAAGCAACTCCGTGCGCAACGAATCGACGAACCCCTGAATGGCGTGCTTTGCGCCGCAATAGGCCGCTTGCAGTGGTATGCCCCGATAGGCGAGCGCAGAGCCTACCTGAATGATCACCCCCCGGTCGCGCGGGAGCATGCGCCGCAAGGCGGAGAGCGTCCCATAGACTACGCCCAGATACGTAACATCAGTTACGCGTTTAAATTCCTCGGCGGTCATCTCTTTTATAGGCGAAAAGACCGACACCATAGCATTGTTGACCCACGTGTCGATTGGGCCGAATTCTTCTTCGACCATCTGGGCGGCGGCCTCTACCTGAGCGGCGTCCGATACGTCAGTAGGCAGTACGAGCGCCTTGCCTCCAAGCTCTTCGACTTCCCTGCGCGCACCTTCCAGACCCTCGCGCCCGCGCGCGACGAGCCCAATGCGGGCTCCCTCTTTTGCAAATGCCCTCACCGTTGCGCGTCCGACTCCTGCGGACGCTCCGGTTACGACAACCACTTCTGATTTATCTGAATAGTTCATGTTCCATTTCCCTCCCTTTATGAATTGTTATGAGTTGACGTTTACAATTTTCATCTCCCCGGCAGCAGGCTTGCGAGCGCATCGCGTGCGCGCTCGGCAAAGCTCGCCGTCAATGACCACGGGCTTGGTTGCCTGAGTACGTGCAACGACCCGCGCTTGTCTAAAATTTCGTAATCGCTCGTTCCCTCTTCCTTGCGATAGAAACGAATAGTTGTGACCGCATCTCCGACCCGCAGATTGCGAAGCGTGATCTCAGGCAGCCATTCCGGCAGGCGGGGATCGACCAGCAGCATATTCAACGGCGCGTAAGGGTAGAGGCTCAACATTGCTTGCAGCAGGCAGAAGACCGTCGAGGCCGACCATGCCTGTGGAGAGTTGGCCTGCGGATAGAAGGCCGGGAACGGATGCTCGCGGTCTCTTTGATGGCCGCTGAAGAGTTCCGGCAGGCGGAGAAAATCAAACAGGGCAGCGGCCTCAAACTGCGCCCGGCATATCTTTTCCAGATGCTCATACAGACCATACCGAGCAAATCCGAGCGCGAACGTCCCCTGCTCGACCGGCCACACCGAACCCCTGTGATAGCTGTATGGATTGAATGCCGGATGTCTGGATGAGAGCGTCCTTATTCCCCACCCTGTAAACAGGTCTTCTTTCATCAATCGGTCGGCCGTCTTCTCGACAAGCGACTCGTCCACGATGGCTGCTGCCAGGCAATGGCCGGGATTCGAGCCTATCGATTTGATCTGCCGGTTTTCACAGTCAAGCCCCATTGCAAAGAATCCTTCATCTTCCATCCAGAACGTTTCGTTGAATCGCTTCTTGAGTTCGGCGGCCTCTCTGTAGAGCCGTAGGGCCTCGTCCCTGTCGCCCATCCACCAGAGGACTTCCGACATTCGGAATTTTGCCCCGTACTTGAATGCCTGCTCCTCGCAAGTGCCCAGAGGCGGTTCGACCTGTCGCCCGTCTTCATACACTATGGCATCGGGCGAGTCTTTCCACCCCTGATGCTTGACGCCCTGCTCGGAGCGCGTCTTGTACTCGGAGAAACCATCGCCGTCGATATCACCGTATTCGTCCAGCCAGCGAAGCGCCTTGAGCGCGGGTTCGATTAGCGGGCCTATCAAATCCCGGTCGCCCGTCCAGTGCCACAGTTCCGAAACGGCTACGGGATAAAAGGATGCCGAAGTATTCGAGCCATAGTAGCGGCGGCGAGGATTGTAATTCAGCACGGCGAGCGGGCCGGTATGCGCCTCGTGGAGCATGCGACCCGGTTGCTCGTCGCGCCAGTCATTGATTTCATCACCCTGCCACAGGGCAAGCTCCCTGAGCGCGCCTCGCATCATCTCTGTGCCCACGGTAGACGATTGCCATGAAGCGGTCAGCACATCTCTGCCAAAGAGCGCGATATAGATCGGAAGCCCGGCCGCCATTATCCATTCGCGCTCCGCTACATCGAGATCATAGAGCCGGAGCGCCGCCAGGTCGCGTTTCCCCTGTTCGAGCGCGCCAATCACAACGCCTGCGAGCGTGTTGCTTGCGGGCGTAGAAAAGATGGTCGCTTCGTCGAGGAAGATATTACGACGCCTGTCATACTCGTTATGCGTGCCGCCAAAGGCGTGGCATCCGTAAAGCGGCGGCATGAATTTGCCGTCGATGAAGGGAATCAGCTTGATACAGGTATGCCACCTGCCTAGCGGAGGAAGATGTATGCGAAAGCTGAGTCGCCCGTTTTCGTATAAAGGAACCGTATCGGCATGCTCTATGCGAAGCGTGAGGCCACGATGAATTCGCTCTACGCCCTCGTTTCCTTGATGACTGTAATGATGCTCCGCTTCATAATCGAAGGCGAGTTCCCACACGCCAATATCTGCGCTCTTCCACGCCCGCGTGATTGTGCCGTGCTGTTTTCGTTCGCCTCCTGTTTCGATCTGGTCCCGGAAATCCGCGTCCGCTTCAACTTCGAGCCGAAATGTTGTCGGCTGCCTGCTGAAGTTGGTCAGGTCTATGTCTTCGTGGACGCCCTCGCCAACCAGGCGAGAGACTCGCAATTCGAGCGTCTGTTCCGAAACGGCCTTCATCTGACCGCTGCCTTCATCCTCCTCCATCAATTCGATTTTGGGCGGCAAGGCTATGTAATACCCGAGCCACGAATGCTGCTCGACGTTCGAAAGCGCGACCGGCTGAGGCGGATTCCCGTCTATCAGATAGCGATACCTGGAAAGGAGACGGGTTTGATGCACGAACAATCCATGGTCTTCTCCGTCGTCGATAAAGCCATCGCGTTCGGTGACAAAGACCGTGCGGCTCTGGCTGACGCAAAGAACATCATTGCCCGGACGCAGACGTACGAGAGAGTTTCTGAGGCTTTCAGTCATAAGTGTTTCTGTGCAGTTGAATCAGCATAACAGGCAATAGCCCGCAGATGGACGGGATGAGACATATGCGCGCATGCGTGTTTTTGCGGATCGGCGCAAATTAGCCCGATCCGCTTCCCCTCACTCGGTTGTTATTACCCTGATCCTGCTCATCTCGATTCAATCTCTTCTTCACAAGCAGACAATCGGCCCCTGTCATCAGAGCGCCCTGCGCACGAGACGGCGTACGGCATCAGTCGTCACACCATAAACTATGTGTGAAGCGAGCGCGTACGCGTGATTAGAGATCGGATACTCGGTTGGAGATTTCGTCAACCCCAGTGCGGGCAGCGCCACCTCATCCGCCGCAGCCCATACGGCCGCGCCAAACGGAGCGCCCGCCCCCGTCGTAAAAGCAGGCACAAACTCGGCCATCGCGCCGTAAAATCCGCCCATCGCCGTCCCGAATGAATAGTGAACCGCCGGACCGGCTACCTTCTTTTCGCTCTTTGTCAATCTGTGATCAAAGACGTTTTCAGATATGGCTGAGGCCGTCTTCACCGTAGCGTCTTCGCTCTCTTCTTCGCTCTTTGCTCCTTTGTTTTTTGCTCCTTCGCTTTTTGCTTCTCGCTTTGAAGATTTCTGATCCTCGGAATCGTTGCCGTTTTCAGACAGCTTGCTCCAGAGAGCCTGAAACCCGTTCATTGCATAACTGGACACAAGCCCGGCGACGAGTCCGGCGGCCAGCCCCTTCCAGACATTTACTTCCCGTTTTTTGCGTATAAACAACATAATTCCCCCCGTTAAATCTGTTCGATCTGTCTCACAAGGTCTCGACAGGGTTGATGGCCGTAAGTTTTCAGGCCATCTGCGCCCTCTTATTCTTTCAGCAATTTCAATGCCTTGCGCGCCTCCGGCCACGCGAGCGCAAGGATCGCAAAATTTGTCGCAGCGCCCGCAATGCAGTAACTACACCAGGCTTTCTCTTTCGCTGGCATGTGGTAGAAGAACCAGCCCGCAGCAGCCGCATCGAGCGCAGCCTTGGCCGCCGCAAGAATCGGAACCATCGATTGTTCGTTCGCTCTATGAGAGCCGCCAAATGCCGCAAGCGGCAGGTTGAGAGCGAGGCTCGCCAGCCCGAGCGTGCCGTCGGGCGCGCCAAATTGATAGGCAGTCAGCGATAAGTTGACCTTCCTTGCATCGAAGCTATCGAGCGGCAACTCCGGCAGACGTTTCACCATGCCGTTTTGCAACAGAGTGACCGCCGCCATGTTGGCCATGCCAAATAGCGACAAACCTATGATGGCGCGTCGCCTAAAGAGGTCGCCACCATCGCCCTGCTGCAAATCCCTGCGCAATTGCTCCGGGTCAGGCAAGAGTTTCTTGATAAAATTGAGCATCCGTTCCCCCTTAATGTTTGTGCTCGTGCCGAGCCGGGGCGAATGGACGTTCGCGGTGTTCAGGGATGAAAGACCGGCATCCGGCAGTCACTGGAATCTTTTCTTATAAAGCTCCACATACTTAAAGTCTTAAGGAAACCGAAGTTTTTTGCAAGCACAGGGCTGGTAAATCCAGGGCTATTGCAAAGTCGAGCAAAAATGTAGGGGCAGCCCTTGTGGCTGCCCGAATCGCGCGTAAGCGCGATGACAGTCATCGCCCTTCGGGCGATCCGGGCAGGGACAAGCCCTGCCCCTACCATACATGTCAAGCTACTTTGCAATAGCCCTGCTGGTAAATCAGACCGCAAGAGCTTTGTGCAAATGAAAGTGTGCGTGAAGAGCGAAAAAATCAGACAGGATTAACAAGATTAACAAGATTGTTGAATGATGCCTGGAGAAATCCTGTTAATCCTTAATCCTGTCTAAAAAAATCAGCTCTTCACACCCTTTCATCCGTTCCAATCTCTTGCGGTAATGATTTAAGATTTAGTCATCCCTTCGCCGCTTTGTTCTTCGACCTTTCTTATGTCGCCTTTCTTGCGTATCAGGTTCTTGACGCCAAACAGCGACTCCAGGGTATCCTGCCAGAAGGGCGCGCCTATGCTGAGCAATAGCGTCATAACCAGCCACCCGAGCAGCACCCGCCCGTCCTGCTTTAGCTGGTATGTGCTGAGCGTCCATGCGTGCCACCAGACGCTTGCCTGTTGCAGGGTGAGCGGCTTAAATCCCAGGTTCGCGTATTGATCCATCTGCTCTTTCAACTGAGCGAATGACTGATCTGCCTGCGCCTGGTTCGGTTGCGTGGCCGGTTGATTTCCCTGATTGGCGGCCTGGCTATTTATGGTCTGCCCCAACTCTGCAAGTTGAGCCTGCAACATCGCGTTTCCGGCAATGCTTGAGTAGATGTTAAAGAAGTTGGCGTTGAAAAAGACAACCACCAAAAAACTGAGTATCACAGCGTAAGTCTTCATGCTGCGGCTGTATCGTTCTTCGAAGCTCTGCATCACGGTGTCGTACCATGTTGAGACTTCGGTTCTCACCTTTAGCAGTTTGTCGCGCAGGGGCGTGATCGCCGAGGCCACTTCTACCCTGAATTTGATGAGCGCATCGTTCACCCGCTTTAGCGCCTCTACCAGAGCGCCAAGACCGTCGATCTTGATTTGATCGCCGCCTTGTCTGGCCGCGTTGAGGTCTTGTTCGGCACTGGCCTGAACGTCATTGAGGATCTTCAGGATATCAGTGAATTTGATCTCGCGCAGGTTGAATATGTCTGCGGCGATTGATTCCGGGTTGACTGCACCTCCGGCCAGCAACGAACCGGTATCGTTGAGAAGCGGCGCGACGGCTTCGCGCATGGCGCTAAACTTGATGGCCGATGTTTCGCTGAGGTGAACGGCCAATCCTTCGTCCTGTATCTTTTTCAGATCAGCTTCAAGCGACCTGATCTGATCGCAGGCCGTTTGAATTTTGGTCGCAAACTCAGGAAACAGCGTCTTGATTGGAAGCCTGTCCATGACCTTGAGCAAATCGTTTCTGGCTATGGATTCATAATCCGGTTTGCCGGTTACGGCTACGCGGCCTACCTGCTTGAACTTTTTCGTCACCTCCTGATATAGCGCCTGGACCCTGGGGTCGAGTTGAACAGACGGATGCTCTCTTCTCATGACCTTCGCATATAGCCATCTCATTATCCTGAAACGCGCAAGGAGGCTCTCATACCGTTTTGGTATATCGCTTTCGGAGGCGTTGAGCGCATTTTCAAAAAGGTCTATCAGCGACGATTCGATCTGTTGCGATTTCAGCTTAAAAAGCTTCTTAATCAACCCCTGTAATGTCTGAACAATCAGGCTTAAAACAAGAATCACGACTACCACGGCAATCATCGTATTGAGCGTGTCAATGCTAATCATGTCTTCTCCTATCCGGCACCGGCCCGGACGAGCCGTGCCTGTCTATATTGGGTTGCGAGTGTTATTTTGCTCTCAACTAGAGAGACGCCGAACGAGTGGCAAATATTGCGGGTGCCCGCTCGGGCTTACCCGGTCTGCAATCTTGTTTGAGTGAAATGAGCCTTTACTGACAGAACGAAGAAAGACGCGCAGGCGAACGAGAGGAAAGAGAGGCGACTCGTCGTCGTCGCGCCCTGTGCGATACCGATTACAACCTGTTTACGTCGGATTGAATAGCCTGTTCTTCGATCAGAGAAACCCCGTCGCGCGCGAGCACGCCGAGCGCCGGATGCTCGAACGCGTTTTCGAGCGGCAGCAAATTATATCCGGCCACCGAGGTCAACAAAGCAGCGGTCGCATCATTTGAATGGCGCGCGGCCAGGTTAGCCATCCAGGCTATCTCAAGCAAAGCGCCGAGCCGGTCCACGACTCGCCGCGCGTGCGTTGATGCCCAGGCGGTATTTTGTATTCGCTCGTGGGTGAAGAGTTCTTTTGTCTGATTAAAAACCTGCTCGAAACCTGCTCGAGTGAATGAAAGAAAGTCCTGTGGCCAGGCTTCGAGCGCCGCCTGGATCTCTGCCACCCAGCGGCCGGGAAGTTCTGAGCGCGCCGCGTCTCGCATGATTTGCAGGCAGAGCGTATTATGTGGACCTTCCCATGTTTCCAGTATCAAAGCGTCTCTGAGCAGCCGGGGCAGGATCGTGAAATCTTCCACTATGCCGTTTGCCCCGAGCACCATTATCGCTTCCTGTATCGAGCGCGCGAGCGTAGCGGCAGTGCGGTACTTGGCCAGATTCAAAAGGAATCGCTGCCACATCATCTGATCCGCGTCGCGGGGGGCGATTCCGTGCTCATCAATAAGCGCGATGAGCTTGAAGGTCAGCAAGCGGTAACGCCAGGATTTTTCCAGAAGCGCGACAAGCGTTTCCTGAATCAGGGGGTAAGTGATAAGCGCGCCGCCAAAGGCTTCGCGCTGGCGGGCATAGTTGCGCGCTTCAAGGAAGGCTCGATGCAAAAGCCCGCAGGAGCCTGTCGAGTTATGGACGCGCGAGGCATTGATAACATAATTCATCAGCGTCTTGAACCCTTTACCCGTATCGCCAATCGGGTATCCGGTAGCGCCTTCGAAATCAATCTCTGCCGTGGGCAGCGACTGCGTGCCAAGCTTGTTCTTTAGCCTCTTAAACGAGATCGAATTCAACGACCCGTCGGGCAGGACTCGCGGCACGTGAAAGACCGCAACCCCCTTTGTGCCCGGCTCAGAGCGAGCGACTCGCGCCGCCACAAGATAGAACTCATCCGGGTTTGAGCAGAACCATTTCTCGCCCGTAATTTTCCACCCGTCGTCGCCGACTTCGGCCTCGGCTTCGATAGCGCCTACATCCGAGCCGCCCGATTGCTCGGTTACAAACTGCGCTCCGGCAAACGGGGTCTCAATCGAGCGAAGGCGCGGCAGGTAGGTTTCGCGCAAAAATTCGGAGCCGCAGGCTTCGATAGCGCGAATCAATCCATCGGTGCAACTGATCCCGCAGGTGAGCGACGCTTCGCCGTTATGAGAGAGCAGATAGATGATTGCGAATTTATGGAGTTCGCTTTGACGGTTTGTGAGGAGGCCAAACTCCGCGACCTCGCGGCGCAACCGGCGAGCGTATGGCCCGAAATCAACGCGCTCAACTCGATTACCCACACGATCATATTTGATGATCTTCGGCAGGTTTTCAGCGCGGCTACCCTCGCGGGCCAGATCGTTCCACGGTCCTGAAACGAGACGCGCGCATTCGTGCAGGGACAAAAATATGGAGTCTTTTTCATGTCCTGGAAGGAGTCCGCCGAGTATGGTTTGAAACCCTCGATCAAGCTCGAAGAAATCCGCGCCTTCGATGCCTTGAAATTCCTTCAATCGAGTCATGGCTCGTCCTCCGTTTACGACAATTCTCGCAAGATTGATTTTGTGGTGATACTACCAATTGCCTTATGCATTGGCAAGCAAATGCCCCTGTCACGAGATTCGTGATTCGTGATCCGTGATTTCAAACAGATGACCTTATTCATAAGCAGAATGTTTAATGGTCACGGATCACGAATCACGAATCACGAATCTCGTTCGATTTCAGTCGCCGGTATATTTCTATCATCAATAGCAGCCACATTCCGCCCGCAAGATAAGACCCTGCTACATCGCTTGGCCAGTGCGCGCCCAGATACACGCGCGAGACTCCAACAAGCGCAACAGCCAGGCCAAGCAGCGCGAGCGCCGCACGCCGAAGCGGGCCGCGCCTGAGCAACACATAAGCAAGAAAGAAAAGAAATCCAAAAAAACTTATAAAGAAAGTCACGTGGCCCGAAGGGAAGCTGTCGGTATCGTAGCTCGTCACCACGTGCACAAGCAGTTGATCGGGTCGCGGTCTGGCGCTCAATAACTTCAGCCCTGAATTCATGAGAGCGCCCAGGCCTGCGCTTGCCATGCATATAAAGCCTTCCAGCCGCAATCGCGCTGCTATCAGAAACAGGCCCGCGCCCACAACGAGCGCCACAGAAAGCCAGCCGCTTCCGAGCGCGGATACCCAGACCATCAAGGTGTAAAACCCCGGCAGCGTCACCGATTGAATGCTTCGGGCAAGCGCAAGATCCCATCTGAAATAAGCATAACGGTGAGCGAGCACCGCAAGCACGGCGTAAAGACCAAGGGCAAGAGCAAAGACTATTTCAACCCAGTAGGCGCGAAGCGCCGCGCGCTCAAACGATATGGCTATCTCTTCGACCTCGTCTGTATTTGTGATTCGTTCTCCCATCGTTTTCCCGGCTCGCGCAAGTAAATATATGGTAGCCTGACCGGCCTTGAATTAGCCAGTTACTTGACACCCGGTCACTTGCGAGGTACGGTTGCGGCAGAGATCAGTCGTCTCATAATTCTTTTACCGCAAGGTGCTTGACCGCTTGTGATGGGGAATCCTCTAATAATCACTCTTGTCGTCCTTGGGCTGGCGATGGCGCTGTTTTTGAGCGACCGGCTGCGCGCCGACCTCGTCGCCTTTCTCGTAGTCTTCGCGCTCGGCATTACCGGCGTGCTTACGACTCAGGAGGCTTTCTCCGGGTTTTCCCGCTCGGCGGTAATCACTATCGCGGCAATCTTCATACTTGCCGAGGGGCTGCAACGCACGGGTGTCACAGAAAAAGTGGGCAATATTTTGCTCAAGGTAGCCGGAAAGAGCGAGCGGCGGCTCGTGGTAGTTGTGATGGTGGCAGGTTCTTTTCTCTCGCTGTTTATGAACAACATCGCCGCCGCGTCGGTCCTGTTGCCTGCGGTTTCGGGCGCGGCTCACAAGGCCGGGGTCAAGCCTTCGCGTTTGCTTATGCCTCTGGCCTTTGCCACGATTCTGGGCGGCATGGCGACCCTGCTTACGACTACCAATATAGTCGTAAGCTCTCTGCTCAGGGACAACGGGCTTGAAGGCTTCGCTCTTCAGGATTTCGCGCCCGTGGGACTGCCGCTCGTGATAGTCGGAATTGTCTACATGGCATTGTGGGGCAGGCGGCTTTTGCCCGCGCAGTCGGCCGAAGAGAGCCTGCACGCCATGAGTCGAGGCGACGGCGATCTGGTTGATGTGTATCGCATGAGCGAGCGATTGTTTCGAGCGCGAGTGCCGGAAGGGTCTTATCTGAGCGGCAGGCCGCTTGCCGAAAGCACGCTACGCGAGGCATACGGGCTGAACGTGGTCGCAATAGAGCGCAACGGGAGCGTGAGGTTTTCGCCCTCGCCCGAATCCATCTTAAACGAGGGAGACATACTTATATTCGAAGGCAACCTGAAGGATTTCAAGCGGCGTGATGTCGAGCCTTATCTTGAAATATTGCCCGGTCGTGACTGGCGCGAGCGCGATCTGGAAAGCCAGACCATCGTCGTTGCCGAAGCTATGCTCTCGCCTCGCTCCCGCCTGATAGGCCAGACCCTTCGAGGCGCGCATTTTCGATTGAAGTACGGCATGACGGTGCTTGCAATCTGGCGCGCGGGCGAGCAGGTTTATTCCAAACTCACCGAACTGCCGCTCCAGTTTGGCGACGCCCTCCTGTTGCAGGGGCCGCGCGAGCGACTAGCCGTCCTGCGCGAAGAGTCTGATCTTATCGTGCTCTCTCATGACGAAAAGGAGACCTCGCTGGAACTGGGCAAGGGGTGGCTCGCGATGCTCATCATGGTGACGACCCTGTTTTTTGCGGCCCTGCATTCATCTCTGATAGGAGAGATCATGCTGGGCGGGGCGCTTTTGATGATGCTCGTTCGCGTGCTTTCGGTCGATGATGCCTACGGAGCGATTGACTGGAAAAGCGTCTTTCTGATCGCCGGGATGTTGCCGATGGGCATCGCCATGTCAAAGACCGGAGCC
Organism: Blastocatellia bacterium; assembly: GCA_963765495.1. Lineage (GTDB taxonomy): Bacteria > Acidobacteriota > Blastocatellia > UBA7656 > UBA7656 > CAVXWP01. Next base: position 146,900 of record CAVXWP010000006.1, on the reverse strand, counting down.
GCCTCTCTTATGGCAAAAGGTTTGATAAACACACTGGGCGGCGTCGGGCCTCTTGCGATGCTTGCCGGTTTTTTTATCCTGACGACTCTCTTGTCGCAGGCGATGAATGGAGCGGCTGTCGCCGCTATAGTCGCACCCGTGGCAATCGGCGCGGCCCAGCGCATGGGCACCGATCCCCGCTCGCTTGCGATGGCAGTCGCCCTTGCTACATCTATGGCCTTCCTCACGCCGCTCGGGCATCCGGTGAACATACTCGTTATGGGACCCGGGGGCTATCGCTTTCGCGACTATGTAAAGATAGGTTTCCCCATGACGATACTGCTCTTTCTGGTCGTGATGCTGCTACTGCCGCTTGTCTGGCCCCTGCGCTAAAGAAACCGAAGGTACACTTGCAAGATGGAAGAAAAGCCACATTACGCGGACCACAGAAAACGCCTGAGGGAGCGGTTTCAAAGAGCGGGAGCCGAAGGGCTGCACGATTATGAGTTGCTGGAATTGCTTCTGACTTACGCCATACCGAGAAAAGATGTAAAGCCCGCCGCCAAAGAGATGCTCAAGCGATTTGGCTCGCTTGCCGCGGTGCTGGATGCCACCCAGACCGAGCTTGAAACATTTCCCGAACTCGGCCCCACTTCTGCCGTCCTCATTCGTCTGGTCAAAGAGATGTGCGGCGCATACCTGGCCGAAGGGATGCAAAGAAAAGATGTTCTCTCATCTCCGCAATCGGTGCTCGATTTTGCGCGGCTGAAGATAGCCGGTCTCACACACGAAGTCTTCATGGTGATCTATCTGAACGTCAAAAACGAGGTCATCGAAAGCGAGATCATACAGGAAGGCACAGTAGACCGGGCGGTCATTTATCCGCGCCGAATCATCGAAGCGGCGCTTCGCTTTCACGCGGCCGGGTTGATCCTGGTTCACAACCATCCGAGCGGACACACCGACCCCTCGCCCGAAGACAAGCGGCTGACTCGCTCAATAGTCGAGGTGGCCCGCACCATAGACATCCGCGTGATAGACCACATCATCGTAGGCCGGGGCGGCCATTTCAGTTTCGTCGAAAACCACCTGCTGGCTGAAACGACATAGAAAGGATGAGAGATAAAAGGGAATCTCTGGAATGCCTGCTGATAACCATCAGGCCGCCTGTTTGTGCTCGACTGGTTGTTCTTTCTCTATAGTCGGTTTGCCCAGCGCAAGCCTGATCTCGGAATCAATCTCTCCGCCGGTTATCAATACCAGCCCCACAAGGTACAGCCACAGCATAAGGATAACCACAGCGCCCAGACTCCCGTAGGTCGCGCTATAACTGGGAGCGAACCGCAGATAGAGGGAAAGCAACAACGATACTGCGATGACACCGGCGGCGGCGAAAACGGCGCCGGGCGAAAACCATCGCCATCGCTTTTTGACATTAGGACCGAAGTAATAGAGTATCTCAAGCCCTATGAATAACTCGATCAGCCCTACGATGTAGCCCAACAGGCTTGAGAAGACGGTGAAGGTGGTTCCCAGCCCGAGGTGAATCCCGACCCAGGCACTGAGCTTTCGCGCGAATATCAGCAGCGCCGTTCCGCCTACGACAAGTATCGTCATCGCTATGGTCAATCCCATCGCTACAAGTCGCGTCTTCCAGAAGGGGCGTCCCTCCTCCGCTTCGTAAGCCGCATTGAGCGTATCCATCACGGCCACCACGCCTGTCGAAGCCGCCCAGAGCGTGCCGAGTATGCCGATTGAGATCAAACTGGTGCTGCGATTTTCGACCACGTCGGCCAGAAAATCTCTCACCAGTCTCATGGCCTCTCTGGGGGCGACTCTTGCGACCGCGCTCAGAATGTTCTGTTGAATTTCGGGCATTAACCCTACAAGGCTGGTCAGGAAAATCAGCATGGGAAAGAGCGCCAGCACGAAATAATAGGCAAGTTCGGCGGCCCTGCCGAAAGCGCTGTCGTCATTAAGCTCGTGCCAGGTTCTTTTTGCCAGTTCTTTTAGTGTAAGCCCTCCAAACACGCGGTTGCTCATAACTCACCCGGATCGTTCCATATCGATTCAATATTCACTCTTAACTATAAAGAGGGGCAAATCGAATGCCATGCTTTCGGTAATCGGCGCGCACCTGTCACGTTTAAAATCTGCGTTAAAAATTAGCGCGGGAAATGCTCGGAGATTGACACGCCTTGCCGCGCAGGATTCAATTATTGCGAGCGGTCTTCGGTATGCTATCTTTTTATCAAAGGATGATTGATTCGATATGGAAAACGAAGAGACTACGGCGGACGGCAACAGAGCGCGGGTGAAAATCAGCGTAGGCGAGGGCGATGTGTTCAAGCAATTGCTTCACGTACCCGAAGGGGATTACGAGTGCGTGATGATAAATCACGGCTGGCCGGAAAAAGGGTTGATCATAGGCGACATCATACTCTTTTCCGAAGGCACGGCGGGCGAGGCAGGCGATATTGTCCTGATCGAAGAGGCAGGCAATGTGCGCGTGGGGCTGATGGCGGAACCCGGCTATCTGGAAACGCCTATCGGAAACCGTCCGCTCGAAGCGCAGGAACACATAATAGGGATAGCCAGAGGACTGGCCCGCAGACTCGGCCGTATCTGAATCGAAAAAGACTTTGACAGAATTACCAAGACTAAAAGAGAACAGGGTTAAATCCTTAAAAATCCTGTTAATCCTGTCAAAAAAACTGGTCGCTTATCATTTTTTGAGCCAGCCAAACAACCCGTGCCAGGTCGTCTCGCGGTAAAGGTAGGCGATAGAATCGGTCAGAGGTATCTCTTTCGGACAGGCCTTGACGCAATTTTGCGCGTTGCCGCAATCGGTGATGCCGCCCGGCTGCATGATGGCATTCAATCTTGCGTCTTTGTGCATCTCGCCCGTCGGGTGCTCGTTGAACAGACGCACCTGATTGAGCGCCGCGGGACCTATGAATTTCGAGTGCGGGTTGACCTGCGGGCAGACCTCCAGACACACGCCGCAAGTCATGCAGCGCGACATGTCGTAACGCGCCGCCTGTGTTTCGGGTGCCACGCGCGGCCCCGGTCCCAGTTCATAAGTGCCGTCTATGTCTATCCAAGCGTGCACCTTCTTGAGGTTTTCAAACATCACGGAGCGGTCAACTATCAAATCGCGGATGACTGGAAATTTAGTCATGGGCTCAAGCGTGATGGGGGTATCCAGTTGGTCCACGAGCGCCGTACACCCTTGCCTTGCGCGCCCGTTGATCAGCATAGAGCACGCGCCGCAAACCTCTTCCAGACAGTTCGAGTCCCACACCACAGCCGTAGTCTTTTGCCCACGAGCATTCACAGGATTCTTTTGAATGTCCATCAAACAGGTCAGTACATTTACGCCTCTGCGGTAAGGAGCGTCGAACTCTTCCCAGTAACTCTCGGTCCCTGCGCCGTCCTGTCGCCTGATCTTCAGCCTGATTGTGCCTGCCATACTCTCCTCTTATGATTCGACGTTTTTGCTTGCGTCCTCGAATGGATGCTCGCGCCCTTCGCGCTCCTGCTCGTATTTAAGCTCGATCTGCAAATCATTTGGCGCGACCTGCTCCGAAGAGACCGCAGGCCCCTGTTTTGCTTCGCCGTATGTCCGCGCTCGCGGAGGGAGGAGCGAAATATCCACCGGCTCGTAACTGAGTTCCGGCCCTTCTGCGGTGAAGGTTGCGATGGTTGTCTTTAAGAATTCCGCATCGTTGCGCTCGGGGAAATCCGGCTTGTAGTGAGCGCCGCGAGACTCGTTGCGACCAAGCGCCCCCCGCGTGATTGCGCGAGCCAGATGCAGCATATTGTAAAGCTCGCGCGCGTGCGGCAGCGCCTGCGTGGCCCAGTAAATATTCTCGTTTAAGTCTATATTATCGAACCGCTCGATCAATTCCTGTAGTTTTGCGTCCGTCTGTTCGAGTCTGTCATTGAAGCGAATGACTGTGACGTTTTCAGTCATCCACTGCCCCATCTCTTCGTGCAGCAGATAAGCGTTCTCGCCTCCCCGCCGGTTCATCAGTTCCTGATTGATCGCGGCCTGCCGATGGGCCTCGCTTTCGTGCAGCCCGTTTAAGGTTTCACCTCGTCCGTTTCCTTCGGCGTATCTGACCACGGCAGGCCCTGCCACAACGCCTGCGTACACGCAACTGACCAGCGAATTTGCGCCCAGCCGATTCGCGCCGTGAATCGTGTAGTCGCATTCGCCCACGGCGAATACTCCCGGTACGTTTGTCATCTGATCGTAATCAACCCAGATGCCGCCCATCGTGTAGTGCATCCCGGGGAAGATCATCATAGGGTTTGAGCGAGGGTCCACGCCTACGAATTTCTCGTAGATTTCAAGTATCGCTCCGAGTTTGCGGTCGAGCGTTTCCGTAGGGATGTGCGTCAGGTCGAGATAGACCATTCGGCCCCCGCGTATGCCGTACCCGTCCAGGCAGACCTGAAATATTTCGCGGGTGGCGATGTCGCGCGGCACAAGATTGCCGTAGCCGGGATACTTCTCTTCCAGAAAATACCATCGCTCGGATTCGGGAATCGATCTTGGTTCGCGCTCGTCGCCCTGAATGCGCGGAACCCACACGCGCCCGCCTTCGCCGCGAGCCGATTCCGACATCAATCGGAGTTTGTCTTCGCCCGGTATCGCGGTCGGATGCACCTGTATAAATTCGCCGTTTGCGTACTTGACGCCCTGCTGATACAGGGCCGATTGAGCCGACCCCGTGCATATAACTGAGTTTGTAGATTTGCCGAAGATCGAGCCTATACCGCCCGTGGCCATCACTATCGCGTCGGCGGCGAAAGAGGCTGTTTCGAGCGTGCGCAGGTTCATCGCCGTAAGCCCCCGGCATACCTGATTATCGTCGAGGACCGCGGACAAAAATTCCCACCATTCGTACTTCGTCACCAGCCCCTGAACTTCGTATCGGCGCACCTGTTCATCGAGCGCGTACAGCAATTGCTGTCCGGTCGATGCGCCCGCAAAGGCGGTTCGATTGAATTTCGTTCCGCCGAATCTGCGGAAATCGAGTAACCCTTCCATCGTGCGCGAGAAAGGCACGCCCATGCGGTCAAACATATAGATGATTGCCGGAGCCATTTCGCACATGGCTTTTACGGGAGGTTGATTTGCCAGAAAATCGCCGCCATAGATCGTGTCATCGAAATGAATCCACGGAGAATCGCCTTCGCCTTTTGTATTGACCGCGCCGTTGATGCCGCCCTGCGCGCAGACCGAATGCGACCGCCTGACGGGGACGAGCGAGAACAGATCAACCTTGTGACCAAGCTCGGCTATCTTGATGACGGTCATAAGCCCGGCAAGTCCACCTCCGACGACCGCGATTCTCAATTCACCTTTTGCCATCTTCCCACCTGTCTTTATCCATTACCGAATGAATGCGAGCGCCGCATTTATGCCTGCGAAAGTGAGCGCCACGCCTATTGCAGCGCAGGCATATCCGATCAATCGTTGCGCGCGCTGGCCTACGGCCACGCCCCAGTCAACCAGAAATAACCACAGCCCGTTGGCGAAATGATAAGTGGTCGAGGTGATGCCTATAATGTAGATGGTCAGTATCACCGGATCAAAGAATTCGCCCCTCACGATGCTGTAGGCCATGTCCGGGTGCTCTGCGACTGAAATGGTATTCAGTCTGGGGATAAGTCCGAATCTGAAATTCAATACGTGAAAGGTGATAAAGACAAACAGTATCACGCCCGTCACTCGCTGGAGGAAGTACATCCAGTTGCGCCCGTATCCGTAAGCGCCTACGTTTGGGCGGCCTTCGTAAGTGATTACAAGTCCGTAGACCGCGTGATAGATGAGCGGCACGAATATGCCCAGTATTTCCACGAAGATGATATAAGGAATTGATTGCAGATCGGCCACGGATTGGTTGTACAACTGCTCGCCGGATTTACCCGCCGCGATTGACCCGAGCGCCTTCGAGTTTGTATAGAGGTGTTCGATGAGAAATATTCCGAGCGGCAAGACTCCGGTTAGCTGGTGAAGTTTGCGCAACACAAAATGGCCCGAAAAATTTATAGCCATAAGAGTAGTCTCCTGAAAGATCGCGCGAGCAGGTTTCCGATATTTACGACCAGCAGAGTCGCCCACTCAAGATAACAAAAGGGCGGGTGCCTTTCAACGCGCTTATCCGAAAAGCCCGCCGAGCGATTTATCCGAGCAATTGAATCTCGTGAAAATGCTTTGCGGCTTTGCGGCTTTGCGAGAACCTGTTGCCCGCCCTTACGCAAAGCACACTCGCACTCATCCACGCTCATCCGAGATTTCAAACTTGAAAGAAACAAACCCACGGGTCGTGACGTAATCATATAGCCTCAAGCACGAGAGCAGATCAATGATGACGCTACTTTATTGATTCTCAGATCAGATTGGGGTTAGACTGACCGGCAATCTGTTTTTAACTCAGGAGACGCAAACTATGCTCAAATTCAGCAAACTTCTTATCGTGATAGTGTTTGTGACCGTGGCGATGGCGCAGTCACCCGACCCGCCGATTTCCGACACCCGGCTTACGATTCACACGCTTGTGCGCGAAGACATCTTCGCGGGCTTTCTGGCAGATGATATGGAGAAATTTACAAGGGGCGAGAAGAACATCCAGTTGCTTCTGGAAAAACGGCCCGACGCAAAGGCCGATCTGCTGACCTGGCAGGGAGGAGCTACGCTCTACCGCGCGGTGCGCGCTTACGAGAACAAACAAAACGATGAGTTCGAACAGACTTATCGCCGCGCGCTCGACCTCTTTGCCGAGGCTCACCGGCTTGACCCCGATGGCGGCGGAGTCGCGGCAGTCACCGGAGGTAGTTTCGCGGTCTTCGCCGACCGCTTGCCCGAGAAATACCGCGCCTCCGCGTGGTCACAGGCTTATGACTCATATCTGGCGCTCTGGAAACAGCAGTCCAAATTCTTAGATCGCCTCCCCGTGCACATTCGAGGTGAGCTTTTAGGCGGGCTTGCGCAATCGGCCGAGCGAACCGGGCGCAAGGAAGAACTTGCGATGTATCTGGACAAGATGATCGAAGTGCTCGCCGGAACTCCTTATGAGCCGGTGGCAAAGAAATGGAAAGAGAATCCAAAGGTAGCCGCATCGAGCGGCATCACCTGTTTAAGCTGCCACGAAGGCGGGCGTCTTTCCGCGCGACTATCGGCGCTCAATAAATAGTCCTGCTCCGAATGTTTTGACAGGATTGACAGGATTTCAAAAGATTAACAGCGAATCTTGTCGAATCTATCCAAATCCTGTTAATCCGTCAGAAATCGATCTCTGCAAGAAGCGGGAAATGATCAGAGGCTAAATTTACTTCCGCGAGGTCGTTTATGACCCGGCACGATTTTACGCGGTCTGCGAATCGCGCCGGCGCAAAGATGTAATCGAGCCGCAGATGAGGGTCCCAGGTGGGAAATGTCGAACCGCTTTCTGACGGGTTGAGAAAACGGTGACTGTCTATGTAATCGGCATCGAGCAGGGTTTGTATGGTCTCTCGCTGGATTTCGCGCCCGCTCATCCAGATCATGGCGCGAATCCAGGCGGGCATTCTCTTGACCTCAAGCAAGGCTCCGGGCGCAAGCGCGTTGAAATCGCCCGCCAGCAGATGAAACCCTTCCTCGTGCGCCCTGATGCTTTCAAGCAATGCGCGTATCTCTCTTGCTCGTTGACGTTCGGTCCACTTCGAAAACATCGCGCGCAAATGAAGCCCGAAGACGCGGGCCTCGCTTCCAGCAATCACGATCTCAAGAAATGAATGTCTGGCTTCTCGCGGATAGTGCCATTCGTGACGGGCAATCTCGATTCGACTGATATAGCCTATGGAATGATCCGGGCGAGCCGCCCAGAAGGGCGAATCTGTAGCCGTGGCCAGTTCTTCGATAACACGGGGGTCAATCGCCTCCTGAAATACGACAAGATCAGGTGCGACTCTGCGTATCACTTCGGTAAGCCGAGCTTCGCGCCCTCGTCCTCCAAACCTTATGTTGTAGCTGAGCAACCTGAGAGTCACCCCTCTTCACCTACCTCTTCGCTCGCCTCGATGATCGTAAAATACGGCTCGTTTAACAACACGTCTCGCCCGAACAGGATTATGTTTGCCGTGGCTTGAAAGTTTACCGGGCGTTTCGCAAGTTGCTGCAACTGTTCGCGGAGCGGATTAAGCGCGGGCGCGATATGCGGCGTCTTGTCGCCCAGAGGCTTTGTGTGAAGCGCCGGAATATAGAACTCGTCCTTGTCCCAACACTCCATCGCCTTTTTGCCGATGAGCGTTACATCCAGATCACTTGTACCCTTTCCGTCCGCATCAAACGGCAGCCCGTCGGCATATCGCTCGTTTGTAATCACGCTGCCGCGCAGGGCGACGCCGGTTCCCGAGGGCAGTTCCGCTCGCAATTTCTCACAAAAATTCATGAAACATTGATTATCTCCGCCAAATCCAAGCTCTATAATGCGCCCGTGAATCTCTTCATCAGTCATCTCTTTCACTTCATTGCTCATTGCTTTTCCCTCTTCACCCCTCAAAATATTTATGGCTGTACATAAAGAATCTAATACGAGCAATTCCCATGCCGGGCGCTCGCCGAAAGATACGGCTACAGTAGAGCCGATTTGAACTGCATCTTACTTGCCGGTATATGAATAGTTGGGAAGAGAGCGTTATTCCGAGGTTCTATCCAGAACCTCACGCACTTTTCGGATCAGGGCGACGGGCGTAAATGGCTTCTCAAGAAATGGCGTACCCGGATCAAACGCCCCGTGATGAACAAAGGCGCTATCGGTATATCCCGACATAAAGAGCACCCTCATGTTCGGGCATTTCTCTCTTATTTGCTCGATCATCCGGGGTCCGCCAAGCTTCGGCATCACTACATCGGTTATTATCATGTCTATCGAGGAGGAATGCTGATCGCAGATACCGATGGCCTCCTCACCGCTCGCAGCTTCGAGCACGCTGTACCCGGATGTCTCAAGAATACTGCGCGTAAGTGTGCGCACCGTCTCATCATCCTCGACCAGCAGTATGGTTTCCGAGCCGCTTGATCGATGAGGCAGCGGCTCCAAAACTTCCACCTGTTCGACCGGAGCATCTATCTGCGGCAGATATATCTTGAAAGTGCTTCCCTTTCCGGGCTCGCTATAGATCATTATGCTGCCGCCCGACTGCTTGATAATGCCGTAAACGGTCGAAAGCCCCAATCCCGTCCCCTTGCCTTTTTCCTTTGTAGTAAAGAACGGCTCGAAGACGCGAGCAAGCGTAGCCGCGTCCATACCGCAGCCCGTATCGCTGACGGCCAGCATAACGTAGCGGCCGGGATTGACTTCAAGATGATGGCGAGCATAAACCTCGTCAAGGTCTACCACCTGAGTCTCGATTATCATCGTGCCGCCATCGGGCATTGCGTCTCTGGCGTTGACCACAAGATTCATCATCACCTGTTCGATCTGCATGGGATCGACTCTCACCCGCCCGGGCGTCGGGTCGAGATTTGTAATGACGGTGATATCTTCGCCTATCAGCCGTCGAATCATCTTCTCCATATCGGAGGCTATTATGTTGAGATCAATCACTCGGGGCTGTAGAATCTGCTTGCGGCTGAATGCGAGAAGCTGGCCTGTCAGGGCCGCCGCCCTCTCGCCCGCCTTTTGAATCTCTTCCATCTCTTTGTAAGGAAAATCTTTTCGCTCGAGCCGGGTAAGCGCAAGCTGGCTGTAGCCGATAATGGCCGTCAGCAGGTTGTTGAAATCGTGAGCTATGCCGCCGGCCAGACGGCCTATCGCCTCCATCTTTTGCGCCTGCCGCAGCTGCCCTTCCAGTTGCTTGCGCTCGGTTATGTCCTGAACCGTTCCTAGGAGCCGGGCCGGGTTGCCCGACTCGTCTCGTACCAGTTGCCCGCTTATTTGGAGTATAAGGTCGGGACCATCCAATCGAGAGATTTTCGATTCATAACTGAACGGCTCATGGTCTTTTAGTATTTTTTCGACCATCCGCCGGGCGAATATCATTTCATCAGGAGGGAAGATCTTCGAGATCAATTCATAGTTGATTTCGACCGATTGCGGTCGAAACCCCAGAAGCAAGAACACTTCATCGGACCACCCGACTTCCTTTGTGACTAAATCCCAGTCCCAACTGCCCAGATGCGCAATCTTCTGCGCCTGCGCAAGCTGCTGCTCGCTCTTTCTAAGCTCTTCCTCAACCTGTTTGCGATTGGTGATGTCTATAGAAATGCCGCCCAGGAGGCTTACGCCTTCTTCGCTTTCCAGAATCGGGAATTTCGTGCTCAACCAGTAATGTAGCCCATCCTTGTGAGGGAGCGTTTCAACTATTTCCAGAGACTTATTGCTTTCGAACACCCTTCGGTCTGATTCTTGAAACTGCGCCGCGATTTCGGGCGACCATAACTCATCATCGGATTTGCCGCTCCACTGGTCGCGCGTAAGGTTGAACAGGGATTCAAAAGTCTTGTTTACATAAACGAGACGACTTTCGGAATCCTTTATAAAGGCCACGCCCGGCAGGTTCTGCATGAATAATTCGAATCGCTGTTCGCTTTCTCTGAGCGACTCTTCGACGCGCATTCGAGCGAGGTGTTCCCTTCGCTGTTTGACCAGATTTTGAACCTTCCTGCAAAAGAGCGTTATCGGGCCGTCAATTTCGAGATAATCGGTCGCCCCCGCCTCAAACCCTTCGCTTATGCCGGCATCGTCGTAACGCAACCCCGTTACAAGCAATATCGGCACGTCGGCCAGCGCCGGATTTGATTTGATCCGGCGACACAGCTCTATGCCCGTCATCCCCGGCATCACCACATCGCTTATGATCAGGTCCGGTGAAATCCGACTTAACATATCCTGAGCCTCTTCGGCATTGACGGCCGTGCGCACACTATACCCTTCCTGATTCAGGAGCAGCTTCATGGCGTCGAGTTGTAAGAGATTATCGTTGACCAGAAGGATCAAGGGAGGTTCGGTGGTGAGGGTTGAGGATACTTCTTTCTTATGAGCGGCCATAATGAGCCTCTTTTTATAATAAGACAAAACCGCGCGATTGCCCTTCTTCAAGTCGGACCTTTTCGTTATTTACCTCACAAGCCCGTTTTGCATAGAAGAGGGTAGCATCAGGATGCCCCACTTGTAAACCACCGTCATTATTGGCACTGCGGATTGAGTGTACATCTTTTTGGTTTGTATGAATAGACTCTTTACCTGAACCGGATTCCCGGGTGTATCTCCGGGGCAACCGAGTTTTCTGCAAAGGATGATGTCTGTAATATTTGGCCATTCTATTTTTGAAGAAGAGAGAGAGCAAATAAAGTCGATCTTATGTTTCGCATAATTTTTTTGAATTTTACTTATTCATTGAAGAAAGTTATCGTTAAATATCGAGGGGTTCGGGACTGCTTTGGATAGTTGCCGGATCGAAAAAGTGAATTATGAGACTTGACGCAGCCCAGTACGGATCATTAAAGTGCGAGATTCCAAGCCCGGTCCAGTTTCGCTTTATCATCATCGGGCCTTTGATTTTCAGGGCGTCGCCGGTTTGCCCAAACTCAGGCTTATAAGGGATCGTTCATGAATATCCTAACCAATCTCTATCGTTCTTCCCTTGGGAAGAAGTATGTCATGGCCATAACGGGCCTCTTGCTGTTTGCCTTCGTGGTAGTGCACATGCTGGGCAATTTACAGGTATTTATCGGCCCCAAGGCGCTAAACGATTACGCGGAGTTCTTAAAATCGAAACCGGGGTTGTTGTGGACGGCGCGACTCGGATTGTTTGTCATAGCCTTGCTTCACATCATCTCTGCCGTCCTGCTTGTGAAAGAGAATCGCGCCGCGCGGCCCATCGGGTACGAAGAGAAAAAACCTTCGGGCGCAAGCTTCGCCTCGCGCACCATCTTTATCAGCGGGCTCATCGTGCTGGTCTTTATCGTTTATCATCTGCTGCACTTCACCGTAGGCGTGATCAACCCGGCTCTCCTACAGCTAAAAGAGCCGGTTCACGCGGCGATCAATTCCGGCGCGGCGGCCACCGATCCTATACTTGAACGCCACGATGTTTACCGCATGGTGATTCAGGGATTTTCCAACATCTGGGTCTCTGCGTTTTACATAGTTTCGATGGCGCTGCTTTGTCTGCATCTGAGTCACGGGCTCACGAGCATGTTTCAATCCGTGGGGCTCAGGAATAAAGCCTGGGAGCCGGTCATAAAACGGTTTGCCCAGATCAGCGCGTTGATTATTTTTATAGGCAATTCGATCATCCCTCTGGCCGTCTTGACGGGGCTGGTCAAATAACTCGAATCGGGTATAAGCATGACACTAGATTCCAAGATACCTTCCGGCCCGGTCCAGGAAAAATGGAGCAGGCATCGCCAGAACATAAAGCTGGTCAATCCGGCTAACAAACGCAAGTTTGACGTGATAATCGTAGGCTCAGGGCTTGCAGGCGCATCGGCCGCGGCCACGCTTGCCGAACTCGGCTACAACGTCAAATGCTTCTGCTTTCAAGACAGCCCACGGCGCGCGCACTCGATAGCCGCGCAGGGCGGCATAAACGCAGCCAAGAATTATCAAAACGACGGCGACAGCGTCTATCGCCTGTTCTATGACACGATCAAAGGCGGCGACTTCCGCTCGCGCGAGGCAAACGTCTATCGTCTGGCCGAAGTCAGCGTGAACATCATAGATCAGTGCGTGGCTCAGGGAGTCCCTTTTGCCCGCGAATACGGCGGATTGCTTGCCAATCGCTCGTTTGGCGGCGCGCAGGTGTCACGAACCTTTTACGCGCGCGGACAGACGGGTCAGCAATTATTGCTTGGCGCGTATCAGGCGCTGGAAAGACAGGTCGGCCTCGGCAAGGTGAAGATGTACCCGCGCACCGAAATGCTCGACCTCGTCGTCATCGACGGCCACGCAAAAGGCATAGTCACACGCGACCTCGTTACGGGCGAGATCGCTTCGCACGCGGGCGATGCCGTCGTCCTTGCCACGGGCGGGTACGGCAACGTCTATTTCCTTTCGACCAATGCCAAGGGGTGCAATGTCACGGCCGCCTATCGCGCATATAAGAAGGGCGCGTTTTTTGCCAACCCCTGCTACACGCAGATTCACCCGACCTGCATCCCCGTAAGCGGCGATCATCAATCGAAGCTCACATTGATGTCGGAATCGCTTCGCAACGACGGTCGCGTCTGGGTCCCGAAAAAGAAGGGAGACACGCGCCCTCCAAATCAGATTCCCGATGCCGAGCGCGACTATTATCTCGAAAGAAAGTATCCGAGCTTTGGCAACCTCGCCCCGCGCGACATCGCATCTCGTTCCGCAAAGGAAGTCTGCGACGAAGGCCGGGGAGTGGGGCCGGGTGGCCGGGGCGTCTATCTCGATTTCGCCGACGCCATTAAGAGACTGGGCGAAGACGTGATCCGCGAGCGTTACGGCAACCTGTTTGAAATGTATGAACGCATCACGGCCGAAGACGCTTACAAAGTACCTATGCGCATCTATCCGGCGATTCACTACACGATGGGCGGGCTGTGGGTGGATTACAATCTGATGAGCAACCTGCCGGGCCTTTTCGTTATAGGCGAAGCCAATTTTTCAGATCACGGCGCGAATCGCCTGGGCGCGAGCGCATTGATGCAGGGACTGGCCGACGGCTATTTTATCCTGCCCTACACGATAGGCGATTACTTCGCATCCGCAAAACAGCCCAAACCCTCGGCGGATAATCCTGAATTCAAGGCGGTAACCGATACGGTGGCCGAGCGCACCAGAAAATTTCTTTCGATCAAGGGCAAGCGCACAGTCACGGATTTTCACCGCGAGCTTGGCAAACTGATGTGGGAAAAGGTCGGGATGGCTCGAAACGAGGCCGGATTAAAGGAAGTCCTGAAACAGATTCCCGCGCTCAGACAGGAATTCTGGGAGAATGTAAACATCCTGGGCGAGGATAAGGAACTGAACCCGGCGCTTGAGCAGGCGGGCCGCGTGGCAGACTTCCTGGAATTTGCCGAACTGCTCGCGACCGATGCGCTTATGCGGGACGAGTCCTGCGGAGGCCATTTCCGCGAAGAGCATCAAACGCCGGACGGTGAGGCCAAACGCAATGACGAAGAGTTCTCTTTTGTCGCCGCGTGGGAGTATCAGGGTGTAGATAATCCTCCCGTTTTGCACAAAGAACCGCTTGAATACGAAGAAGTCCACATGTCCACAAGGAGTTATAAATAATGGAGCTGACCTTACGCATCTGGCGGCAGAAGAACGCGAGCACGCCGGGCCGCTTCGTAGAATATAAAGCCAAAAACATCATACCGGAAATGTCTTTCCTTGAGATGCTCGACGTGGTCAATGAAGAGCTGACCGAACGCGGCGAAGACCCCGTAGCCTTTGATCACGATTGCCGCGAAGGCATATGCGGAACGTGCGGCGTGATGATAAACGGGGTGGCGCACGGCCCGCTTGGCGCTACGACTACCTGTCAGTTGCACATGCGAAGTTTCAAAGACGGAGATACGCTGGTGATCGAGCCGTGGCGGGCAAAACCCTTTCCCGTCATCAAAGACCTGGTAGTGAATCGCGGCGCGTTTGACCGCGTGATTCAGGCGGGCGGGTTTATCTCCGTATCCACCGGAGGCACGCCCGACGCAAACACAATCCCCGTCGGGAAAGTGGATGCCGACCTGGCTATGGACGCGGCTGCCTGTATTGGCTGCGGCGCGTGCGTTGCCGCCTGCAAGAACGCCTCGGCAATGCTGTTTGTGGCGGCAAAGGCCTCGCACCTGAACATACTGCCGCAAGGCAAGCCCGAAAAAGACCTCCGCGTGCTCGGCATGGTCAAGGCTATGGACGATGAAGGCTTTGGGAATTGTTCTGTTACGGGCGCGTGCGAGGCCGTTTGCCCGAAAGAGATCAGCCTTGATTTCATAGGTCGCTTGAACAGAGATTATCTCGGAGCCTCCTGGCGAAACCGTAACAGATAGGCTTTACCTCCCCTTCCTAAAAAAAGTCGGGCGGGACAGGCAACCTGAACCTGCCCGGCGCGCATCCCGCCGATGGCCGAGCGCAAAAAAATCGTTCCAGGCTTCGGCCCACACACGAACCGCTCACCAAATATCTGGAGGAAAGGAAATGCGAAAAAAGCTGGTCTGTATCTGTTTACTCCTTACGCTGTTCACAATCGCGATGCCTGCCGCTTCCCTGGCGCAGAATCGCAGGGATGAATCGAATTCCGGGAGGTATATCAGGAGAGGAAAGAATGGAATCCAATTTGGCGACAGAGCCATAACCCTTTTCGACGGTCCCGGCATAGTGAATTACCAGTACAAGCACAGATGGATGGAAGGCCCGGCCGGCGCTGCAACGGTCATTGGCATAGGCGCGGGCGCGGGCGCTTTGACCGGTGGCGTCGTCAAGGGAAAGAAGGGAGCAGTGATCGGCGCTTTAGTAGGCGCAGGCGCGGCAACCGGAATATGGCTTTATAAGAATCGGACCGAAAAACGCAGAATATTCTGATGCCTGAAGCGATCTGTGATGCGATATGTGATGCGTGATCCGTGACCCGTGATTCGGTTGACGGGCGAATTATCTAAAGCAGGCGGCCTCGCTGAAAGTAATGCATCACGCATCACGTATCACGCATCACGCTCCGGTGTGGCTGAATTGCAGGCGCTGACCAGATTGCCACAGGTCAGCGCCCTTTTATTTTGCCCCGCTTGCCCGCCTCACGGGCTTTATCCATAGTTTTCAACGCTTTGACGCGCCCGACAAACAGATAAACCTTTGGTCCGATGCTTGCTCCTGCCAATCACGTACAGAAACCCTGTACCAACTAGAGTGAATTTATTGGGAATGGAGTAGAAGATGAAGCGCACGATTACGAACACAGCATTATCAATCGCAATGGCTCTATTTTTGGCATCGCCTCTGACGCTGGCGGCTACGCAAAAGACAATGTCCAAAAAGATGAAGCCCACCCCTGAACACACTGCTGCCGTGAAGAAATGCAATGAAGACTATACGGCGGCTGTAAAGGAAGCGAAGACCAAAAAGGGTAAGGACCGTTCAGCAGCCTTGACGGCGGCTAAAAAAGAACACTCTGAGTGTCTAAAGAACGCACCTAAATAGCGTTAACGACCTTAAAACCTGCGCACTGAGTTTACTTTGGCCTGGCGATGCTCCTCCTCTCACGCCAGGCCTTTTTTTATTCTTAATGGGTCCGGCTCTCATCCGGCCAGAATGCTTCGATAGACTTCCCTGTCTACGTTTCCGCCGCTTACAACGCAACAAACCGAAAGGTCTCGAAACCTTTCAGACTCTGTAAGCAACGCGCCGACGGCGAGCGCCCCCGTAGGCTCGGCCTTGAGATTGGCCAATTGAAACAGCAGCCGCATTCCTTCTTTAATATTCTCTTCGGGAACCTCGATTATGCCCTCTATCCCTCGACCGATTATCTCCCAGTTGTGACGGCCTATGCTCACGGTGCGCGCTCCATCGGCTATCGTTTGAGGTTCGATGTCGTTGGCTACGATGTGACCGGCCCTGAGCGAGCGCGCCGCGTCGTTGGCCATCAGGGGTTCCGCGCCGATTACCGAGACATCTTTGCCCGCCCCGCGAAAACCCTGAATGATCCCGGATGTGAGACCGCCGCCGCCAATAGGAGCGATGACGAAATCGAAACGGCGATTGAGTGAGGCAAGCTCCGCGCCGAGGCTTGCATTGCCCGCAATCACAAGCGGGTCGTCATAGGCGCTTGCCACATAAGCCTCCGGGTGCTTGCGCGAAAGCTCGGCCACCCGCTCGGCCCTGCCCTTTTGCTTTACGTCAATCAGGTCAACCTCAGCGCCAAACTCTCGCACGGCATCGACTTTTACCTGAGCCGAATTGTCGGGCATGACGACTATGCAGGCTTTTCCCAACAGCCTGCACGCATACGCCATCGCCTGTCCGTAGTTGCCCGATGAAGCCGTGATTATCATCTGCTCGGAGACTTGAGACGCGAGGTTATAGGCAGCGCGAAACTTGAAGCTTCCCGTATGCTGAAACGTCTCGCTTGCGATTGTAACTCTTGCGCCCAGCCTGTCCGACAATCGCAGAGGCTCTATTATGGTCGTAGGGCGAACCATATCAATGAGAGGTGCGACAGAAGATTTTATCTGTTCCATAATTCAAGAATATAACAGCAACACAATGAGCGCGCATACTTGCTCGTCGCCTTTCAATTCTTTTCTCTCGCTATTGCGTGACTCCTGTCGAGAGGGCATTATTCAAGCGTGATACGTGATTTCAAATCTCAAATCTCAAATCTCAACTCCCCGGATTGAAATATGAGCTTACTTCTAGGCATAGACATTTCCACCACAGGAGCAAAGGCGTTGCTGATAGATGAAACAGGCAGCGTCGTAATGAGCGCCACCACCCCTCTGGCGCTTTCAACACCGCGCCCGCTATGGTCCGAGCAAAACCCCGGCGACTGGTGGCAGGCGACCGTCACAAGCATCCGCGCGGCGCTCGCCCAGGCCAACAAACCTGCCGAACAGATTGCCGCTATCGGTCTGACCGGGCAGATGCACGGCCTTGTTCTGCTCGACGAAAATGGAGAGGTCCTGCGGCCCGCCATCCTCTGGAACGATCAGCGGTGCGGCGCTGAGTGTGATGAGATTCGCGCCCGCTTCGGCAAAGAGAATTTGATCCGCACAAGCGGCAACGATGCGCTGACAGGATTCACGGCTCCAAAGATTTTATGGGTGCAGAGACACGAACCGGAAATATTTAATCGAGCGCGCCACGTCCTGTTGCCTAAAGATTACATTCGATACCGATTGACCGGCGCTATGGCTATGGACAAGGCCGACGGATCAGGCACTATGCTGTTTGACCTGAAAAAGCGCGACTGGTCGCCCGAATTGCTCGCGGCCTTAGACATACCCACCGAGTGGCTGCCGCCCACCTACGAAGGGCCTGACATAACGGGCGAGGTGAGTATGGATGCCGCCCGAGAAACGGGACTCAAGATCGGAACCCCGGTCGTAGCCGGTGGCGGCGACCAGGCGGCGGGCGCGGTCGGCGTGGGCGCTGTGCAATCGGGGATAGTCTCTCTGGTGCTGGGCACTTCGGGAGTGGTATTTGCCGCGACCGATTCGCCTCTGATCCAACCCGAAGGGCGATTGCACGCCTTCTGCCACGCGGTGCCGGGGCGCTGGCATTTCATGGGCGTCATGCTGAGCGCAGCCGGAAGCCTGCAATGGTATCGCGACACGCTCTTTCCGCAAACCTCTTTTGATGAACTTGTCGAAGAGACGGCCGAGGTTTCGCCCGGAAGCGAGGGCCTGCTCTTTCTGCCCTACCTGAGCGGAGAGCGAACGCCTCACCCCGATCCTCTTGCGCGAGGCGCGTGGGTAGGATTGACCGTAAGACACAGGCGCGCTCACCTGACTCGCGCCGTGCTTGAAGGGGTAGCCTTCGGATTGAAAGACGGATTCGAGTTGATACAAGGCGCAGGACTCGGTCAGATAGAGCAGGTGCGCGTTTCGGGCGGTGGAGCGAAAAGCCGGGTGTGGCAGCAGATTATTGCCGATGTTCTGGGTACGGAACTGGTCACGGTCAATACCACGGAAGGGGCCGCCTACGGCGCGGCGCTGCTTGCAGGAGTCGCAAACAAATCATGGCCCGATACGGATGCGGCCTGCCAGTCGGCTATCCGAGTTGAGAGCCGCGTCTTGCCCGATACGCAGGCGAGTGGAACATACAACGAACTCTATCAAAACTATCGCGGCCTCTACCCCGCGTTGAAACCGACCTTTGACGCATTGGCAAAGATGGACGATTGAAGCCGGTCTTCTTTAGGGAAAACACAAATAGGCCGAGAAAGATTACCGTGAAGACTCGAGCATATGATTGAGTCGCTCAACAGCGGCCGTTACATCTTCTTTGCCGGAGTCGTTCCCACCCGCTCGAATGATGTGGCAAAGCGAGCGATTGATCTCTTCACCCATCCGATTATCAATCGGCGCAAGCACAACACCGAGTTGAACAGGCCCCCGACTTGCCCGTATCGCCGTGCGCATTTGCGCGGGCAGAGTCAAACTGAGAAACACAAGCCCGCACCCCGTAGTGTCTTCCGCCTGTGAATAAAGTGACTGCGTCTGCTCGTTACGCCCTCCCTTTGGCGCGGGCGTAGTGTGCGCCGTATCCTGGGTCGATTGAGAAAGCTCGCCCAACTGGGCCGAGGTTTCAGGGTTTTTCGCCTCGCGGCCCTGACCCTGCTCGTCCGTCTCAGGCTCGGGCTCAGGCTCTTGATCGTCCGCTCCCGGCCAGGGGTTTGTAGCCTTAGCCATAGTGCCTGCCACGCGCGCCTTGACCTGCTCGGCGCGCCGGGCGTTGCTTCCGAGGACAAAGCTTCCGCTCAGTTGCACCTGCCCGTCTGCGATTTCGACTTTCGACAGCGTAAAGGAAAAACTAGAAGGGCGATTGTTTACCTTGAGCGACCCCGCGACAATGCGCCCCTGCATCTCTCCGTTGATGACTCTCAACGGCTCGACCCCGCTTGAGGCAGTGGCCGCTCGAAGGCCGCGTCGCCCGGCCTTTGTCTTTACCTGCCCAAACGCGGCGAGCGAAACAGCAAAGGCCATCAGCAACAGTAACGGGATAACTTTCCGCTCTCTCATGCTCTTCCCCCTAAGCTTTAATAATCTAAAGCCTTCACAATCGGCCCGCGCGATATTCTTCCGCCATGTAATCACATGCGCGTGCCGTGAGCGCCATCATCGTCAGCGTAGGATTCTGATTGCCGCTTGAGACATAAGACGCGCCATCGGTGACGAAGAGGTTCTTAACCTCGTGAGCCTGATTGAATTTGTTGAGCACAGAGGTCTTCGGATCGCTGCCCATGCGCGCCGTGCCTACCTCGTGTATGAGTATACCGGGCGTGGAAATAGGCCCGTGGCTCACCTGAACATTCTGCACCCCGGCAGCGTGCAGCATTTCCGCTGCCGTGTCGCCCATGTCTTTGACCATCTCGCGCTCGTTGTCTCCGAATGACGCCTCGATGTGAAGAACCGGGATTCCCCATGCGTCTACAACGTCTTTGTCGAGACGAACGTGATTTTCGTATCGCGCGAGGCATTCGCCAAAGCCTCCGATGCCGATGCCCCACGGATGATTTTCTCTCACGGTTTTCTTAAACTGAGAGCCGAATCCCGGCGCATATTTACTATGCTCCCACAGAGATTGCCCCGCCCCGCCTTGAAAGCCGTAGCCGCGAATAAACCGTCCGTGCTCTGTTTTAAGGTTGCGGAAACGCGCTATGTAAATGCCGTTTGCGCGGCCATCCGGCTCCATATTTTTACTGTCGAGCATGGGCAGGCTGCCGCTCGCCCCGCCGCCCCCTACGTGATCCATAAGATAATGCCCGACGACGCCCGAGCCGTTTGCTATGCCGCCGGGATAAAGCGAAGAAGTCGAGTTGAGCAATATGCGCGTTGATTCAAGCGTCCCGGCGCAGAGCACAACTATTTTGCCGAGTACTTCGCGATGATTTCGCGTGACGGAATCCACATAATGCACGCCCGTCGCCTTGCCGGTGTCTTTATCGACTATGATATTGCTCACAACGGCGTTTGTAATGAGCGTCATCCTGCCCGTACGCTCGGCGGCAGGCAGAGTAGATGCCGGGCTGCTGTAATAAGAGCGGGTCGTGCAGCCTCTATCGCAATGCCCGCACCAGTGGCAGGCGGCGCGGGCATCGGGTGTGCCCTGATGAATCGGTTTCGTGAGTATCGCGCAACGGCCTATGATGACGCGGCGCAGAGGGTCGCCAAGTTTATCGACGGCCTTCTTTAGAATCTGCTCGCCGCAGGTGAGATTCATCGCGGGCAGAAACCGGCTGTCGGGAAGTTGGGGCAGGTTTTCGTAGGAGCCGCTTATGCCTATGAACTCTTCGACCTTATCGTAGTAAGGCGCGATCTCTTCGTAAGAGATCGGCCAGTCATCGCCGTACCCGTCGTGTGTTTTCGCCTTAAAATCATAGTTCGAAAGCCGGTAGGTTTGCCGTCCCCAGGGGATAGAGCGGCCTCCGACCTGGCGCGACCTTATCCAGTAAAACGGCTTGTCGGGCGGAGTCGTGTATGGGTTTTCAAGATCGTTTACAAAAAACTGACGGCCATACTCGTTGCACGCATAACACTTGCTTTGAATGGGCTGGGTCCGCTCCAGATCGCGCAGGTCGCCGAAACCGCGAAACTTCAACTCATAAGGCCAGGTGTGCTCGGTGTAATCCTTCATGGGATCAAGCTTGCGTCCCGCTTCTACCACAGCTACCTTCAGCCCTTTTTCGGTCAGCACCTTTGCGGCCCAGCCGCCCGTCGCGCCCGATCCTACAACTACGGCGTCATAAATTACCTGTCTGGACATAGATTTCCCTCTCCCAAAAGGATTTTTAACAATACGGATTTTAAGAAGACAGATGTCCTGAGATTTGAAATCTCAGATCTCAAATCTCAAATCTCAGATGAGTGTTGCCGCGTAACTGCTCAACGAACCTTTTTCCGATCTGCTAAGGAGCGAAGACAATAGCCCTTACACTCGATCAGGGTTCGACTCTAATCCTTCGCCTTTAATCCTTCACTACCCCTTTGCCTTCGACTATCGTGGTGTAGGCGCCAACAGGCACATCCGTGTATCTTTCGACTTTGCCGCTCGGGGCAGGCCATTTGATTTCGACCCAGTCGAGTTTCGTAGCATTGCCAAGCCCCAGAATTTCGCGCGGGTCGTGCGATGAAAGATAGCTGCCGCCGCTGGTCTTCAACCGGCTCCGCTTTACGCCCCCGGCCTGCCAGGTAATTATCGCGCCCACAGCCCCCGGATTGCTTACTGTGGCGATAAGCTGAAGACCTACCCAGTTGTTGCGGTTCCCGCCCTGATTCTTCAGCAGGACAGGTGGTTCGCCGTTGTTGATGATAAGAACATCGAGATCGCCGTCATTGTCGTAATCGCCCACTGAAAGCCCGCGCGCCGAAAAGTCTTTCTTGAAAACCGCGCCCGATTCGGCCGTCACGTCCTTAAATTTGCCGCCCACGTTTTCAAACATCACCAGAGGCTCTTTGTATTTCACCTTCAGCGATTGCGTCTCGACCATATCATCGGGATGCCCGTTGGCCAGTATCAAATCGGGGTCGCCGTCATTGTCATAATCAAAGAACTTCAGCCCCCAGCCGCTCAGAAACCGAGTGGCCTGCCCGATCTCACCCGGCTTATCAAGAAATGATTTGTCTTTCTGGTTTTGATAAAGACTGAAGAGCTCCTGATCAATGTTGGCCACAAACAGGTCCTGCCAGCCGTCGCCGTCATAGTCGGCTGAGTCTACGCCCATGCCCGAGCGCGGGCTGCCCGACTCGCTATAAGCCACGCCCGCAGCAAGCCCGATCTCTTCAAACTTGCCCTTGCCTTTGTTCAGGAAAAGAAAATTTGCAACCGTATCATTTGCCACAAACAGATCCATCAACCCGTCGTTGTTGATGTCGGTCGCTATCGCGCCAAAGGATTTTCCGAGCGAGTTGGCTATGCCCGAATCTTTGCTCACATCGGTGAATTTGCCGTTGCCGTCATTGTGAAAGAGATAACTGGGGCGCGGCTTAAATATGCGCGGCACACAGTAATAGCGGCGGCCTATGCGATTGTCGCCGCAAAAGACCGTGCCTGTCCCGCTGTATTGCACAAAGCTCGACACAAACAGGTCAAGCTTGCCGTCGTTATCGTAATCGAACCACGTCGCGCAGGTAGCCCAGTCTGGCGCGGCGACTCCGGCCTTATCCGTGACATCGGTAAATGTGCCGTTCCCGTTATTGTGAAACAGCACGTTGTGGCCATAATTTGTGACGTATAAATCCATCCAGCCGTCGCCGTCATAGTCGCCTGCCGCCGCTCCCATCCCAAAATGGCCCATCTGCCCGCAGGCCACCCCGGCCTTATCCGTGACATCGGTAAATGTGCCGTCACGATTATTGCGATAAAGCGCATTCTTGAGCGGTTTCTTCGGCGTAAAGAAATCCGACGGGCCGCTATTGACGAAATAGATATCCAGCCATCCGTCGTTGTCGAAATCAAAGAACAGACCGCCCCCGCCGCAGGTTTCAGGCAGATGACGCAGATCGGAGCGCCCGTTATCATGAGCCCAGGTAATTTTACTCACGGAGGAAGGAACCTCTTCGAAGATAACCGGCGTCTTTGCCGGAGCAGCCTCTTTTGAGACAGCCTCCTTTGAGACAGCCTCCTTTGAGACGGCCCCTTTTGAAGCAGCGGGCTCCTGTCCACGCGAGCTAAGAGGAGTTACAGCAACCGTGATCGTTAAAATGATAAACAGGCAAAAATATCGCATTCTCTATTGACCCTCCAACCACAATCCGCTCAACCTCTCAGCAATCAATTTGGGTATGACTCGCTGGATTTTACAATGCGAATGTAGTGGTCCGTAAACTTGAAGTGCGCCGCGGGTGGTCCCAGTTTTGGCATATGACAAGAAACGCAGTCCTTCGTACTCACCGAACAGGCAGCCAGCATATTCTGATCTCCCTGTTTTGTGCCCGCCTGCAACGACTTGTCTTTCAACTGATGACAGGCCGTGCACTTTGCGTCATAAAAGGCTACGTCCTGCCTGATCGGTTCGTGAGGATCATGACAGGCCGTACAGCTTATCCTGCGGTCGTCCGAGTAACATTTGCTGTGGAAGATACGGTAAGGCTGAAACCGAACATTGTTGACCTCCATGCTCTTGAGGATGCTGAACTCATCGTTGCCCCGGTGGCAGGAGGCGCAAAAGTCCTGACTCAGTTCATCGCCGCTCAGACGCCCGGGGTTGAAGATAAGATTGGCGCTCGGCTCTCCGGCCATGTTCGCCGCCACGTGACGCCCTCCCGGACCGTGACATGCCTCGCACCGGACGCCCAGAGCCATCTTCCCCAGATCAATCTGCCCGCCGTTTATGCCGCCCGTTGAATGGCAACTGAAGCAACTTCGCGCCTCGCTGTCTGAGAGGCGTCTGCCAAGCGCCTTCTCAAGCGAGGCAGGAACCACACGGGGCGAACCGATTGTGAAATCCAGCCCGCTAATCTCTTTGTAATAACTCACGCGGCTTTCATAAAACGCATCCTCGTATCGCAGAATGTATGTCTGCCCGGCCTTGCCCTGTCCCAACGCATAGAGAATCGGGACCGAGATCGTTTCCTTCCCGTCTGTGACCGTATAAATGCTCTGCTTGTCCTTGCGCCTGATCTCGAAGGAATAAGGACCGGATTGAAATGTCATTTTTGGGTTTTCGGTCAGCACAATGGAACTGACCATAGGCTCCATAGCCCTCCCCATCCCGCTTTTTGCCAGAGAATCCACCTTGCTTTTGTGGCACCCTGCGCAGGTCTGATCGCCTACGAATTCGGTCCCTGCCGGTGCCTTTCTCGGGTGCCACCGGTCGGCAAAATTCTTTTGAGTGAAGATGCTCGAAGATGCCCAGGAGGCAACTCCAAAGATCATAAGGTAAATAATCGAAACCACCAGGCTCAAGGTATTTTTTCTGACATTATGACTAAACATCTTTGAATATCCGGGTATGCTGTATCGAGCCGAACCACTATACATTAATCAGAGAGGCAGATTCCGCGCTCGAAAAATCAAGGTTTTGACTTTGACGGGTTGTTATCGGCCGCATTGCCGGGCAACTGAGCGTTACGACGAGCTTCATACTCCGCTTGTAATTGCTTGAAGGTCTCGCGTTCGCGCTGGGCATCTTTGCTCCGGCCCGCGCGGGTGTATGCTCGCGCAAGCGCGAAATGCATTTCCGGGCTTGTCGGCGCGAGCCGCACGCCTTCCTCAAGCTCCTTTATCGCCCGATCCAACTGACCCAGCTCCAGCAGTACGCGGCCAAGCACATTTCGCGCGGGAAACATCTTGGGTGAAAGCTGCACAGCCTTTTCCGCCAGGGGCAGCGCCTCGTTGTATTCATCGCGTTTGAGGTATTCGAAGGCCATTTGCACCATCGCGGGCTGATGTGAGGGCGAAATCTCCAGTTCGCGTTTAAACTCTTTGAGCGCGGCATCGGCATCCTGATTAAGCAGGAACACACCAAACGCGTAATGAACATTTGGCTCATTCGGATAACGCTCAAGCAGCATATCAAAGGCGGCGCGCGATTCGTCCACGCGATGGGCGGCCATGTTATATCCGGCTCGCCCCGCAAGCAGAATTTGCTCACGCCGGTCGGGCGGGACCTCAGCGGGAAGAAACGGCATCCTTAGCATAGTCAATCCGAACGCCTCGATCACTTTCGGGCTGTCATTGCCGTAACGCAGAAACTCGCTCAGAATATCGTAGGCTATTTCGAATTGCTCGAAGCGGATGTAAAGTAGCGCCGTGTGATAGCGGACTACTGATTCAAGCTCGAGGTTGCCGCCCAAGCCAAGCGCCCGCCCGCGCTGCATAGAGACAACCGCCCTCTCATAATCGCGTGTCTGAAACTCGCACAACCCGAGCATAGCCCATCCCGGACCCCGCTTCTGATCAAGCGATACAAGATTTCGAAAAGCGTCGCGCGCCTCTTCGTAGCGATCACCTTCGTAAAGGATCGCCCCGATATTCCACCAGCCCTCGGCCCAATCCGGGCGAATTTGCAATGCCTTTCCATAATAATCGAAGGCTTCGCCGAGGCGTCTGGCTCCACGGGCTTCATCGCCGAGCTTGACGGCCTGTTCAAATTCGGCCCTGGCCTGAGCCGTTTGCTGGGCGGTTTGCGCTTTTGCGGGCGCTTGCTTTGTCTTTGATCGAGATCTGGATTGAGCATTTGCCCCTGCCGCCGAGGCAGACAGGAGCGCCGCTATCAGAAGAATCCATACTCGCGCTTTGAAATTTAAGATATTCACGTAAAACCTGTTACCTCTCCTCCCTCTGATCTCGCCTTTGATCCTGCCTCTGACCCGGATTGCCCGGTGGACTGGTAACCGGCCTGGCCGGGTCAGCCTGATTGGTACCATCCTGAACGCCCGGCTGTTTGGCCTGTTGTTCGGTGTTCAGTTTTTGAATGACCGCCCGCTCGCGGTTGCCGTCTTCTTTTCGGTTGAGCCGGTAATAGACCGATGCCAGCAGCACGTGGGCTTCGACAAAATCGGGATACTCTTTAACCACGGCTTCAAGCAACGGCAGGGCTTCTTCCGGCTTCCCTTGAGAAGCATAAACCGCGCCCAGGTGATAGCGCGCATACGAATCGCGCGGACGCAAATGGGTTGCCCGCAATAGATAACCAAGGGCTTCATCAAGCATCCTGTCCCGCTTGAGCAGTATACCCATATAGAGGTTAGCGTCGAAGTCGTTCGGGTTATCGGTCAGTTCGATTTTGAAGACGCGCTTTGCCTTCTCAGGGTCTCCCATCCGCATTAACGCGCGCCCGTAACAGGAATGCAGAGACGGCAGTTTGGGATTCAATTCGATTGCACGTTCAAGTTCCTTTATCGCCCCCTGCCCATCGTCTGCCAGCAACAGAATTGATCCGATCAACAGATGGGCTTCGGCAGAATCTTCATCGCGAAAGACCCTGTCGATCAATATTTGACCGTTCTTGACCTGACCCTCGCCGACAAGGGCGCTGCCCAGCAGATAGGCAACTGTGCGGTTATTAGTATCAGCCTCTGCGATTGGTGTCAGTTCTTCGATGACTTTTTTGTATTCGCCAAGCCGCACCTGACAATCAGCCAGAAGCAGAAGCGCGCTCTGTTTCTGAGAAACGTCTTCCGGCGTCGCGGCTAGAAACTGGTCAAATTCGCCTGCCGCCTCAACAAACAGGGCCGCCTTGTAATACGCCAGAGCGAGATTGAATCGAATAGTTTGATTGCGAGGGTCGAGCGTGAGCGCCCTTTTGTATTGCTCGATTGCATCCTCGTAGCGCCCCAGCCGCGAATAGGCAGCACCCAGATTTGACCGGACATCTACCCTGGCCGGATAAGAATCGAGGATTGACTTATATTCGCGTATAGCCCCTTCTATATCGCCAGACTGGTGCAATTGTATCGCGCGGGCAAATGCGCGATCAGCATCAACCGAGCCTCCTTGAGCAAAAACTGTAGGGACCAGAATCAAGAAGGCAAGTAGCGAAATTATCGCTTTCACTAGCTGCCCTTGTAATTTCTTTTTTGCCATTTACTGCTAACCAGCCTGATTCGAAAAACTTGCCGAAAGTATACAACATATCACCTCTGATTTCCAGGTTACGCATCCACAAGAAACTGTCCGCAACGGCCGAGAGCCAGGTTCATTTAATTCTCAGGAAAATCTTTGCGTGCTCTGCGCACCTTGCGTGATCGCGAGAAATAGATTCATGCAAAGGCTCAGAGGCGCAAAGTACTTCAGGATTTTTCACGAGGCAATCACTGATTCCCTGCCATCTCGGCAGGCCACACTGAAAACTGAATGATCCCGGGCTTTCCGTGGCGATTTTTTGGCTGTTGTGAACTCTTATGACTGGTCTTTATTGTTGGAGCGGATTATACTTATCTCTGCAATTTTTTCCCGGGAGACCGCACAATGAAAACCCTCGTGAACTCCGCTTTAATAATCGTTTTGAGCCTTTCATCTTACAGCTCGATTAGAGGCCAGAATCCATCCAGCCAATCTCAGGGTCAATCTCAGGGCGAACAGGTGATTCGTGTTGGAACGACCGAAGTAGCCCTTGATGTGGTTGTCAAAGATAAGAAAGGCCGCATGGTAAAGGACCTGACAGCCTCCGACTTTGAGATATTCGAGGACGGGGTCCGCCAGCAGATCGAATCGTTTCGACTGGTGCTTCGTGAACCGCCGGCCGCAGGTAATACGGAAGGGAGAGAACCGGCGACAGAGACTACAAAGTCGCGAGACACCTACTCTCCGGGCGTAACGGCTCTGGTCTTTGACCGCCTCTCACCGGATGCACGCTCGCTAGCGCGAAAGGCGGGGCTTGCCTATGCTCAGGAGGGGATCGGGGCAGGCGATTTCACGGGGGTCTTTCTGATAGATCAATCGCTTCGTACCCTCCAATCTTATACCGACAATGCTGAGCTGGTTAAGCAGGCGGTGGACCGAGCCACTTCAACAAGCACTTCAACCTATGCATCAAACAATGCAAGGATTCGCGAATTATCTGATCGGAGCACGGCGCTCGACCAAGAAGTATCATCTCAAGCATCCGCGGCAGGCGCGGCAGGCGCGGCCCGCGATGCTGCGGGCGCATCCGCCGCGGGCGCGGCAGGCGGACAGGCTGCGGCCGAGCAAGCCTTTATCGAGATGGAGACTCGCATGCGCGAGCAGTTTGAAGTGCTCGAAAGAGATCAGCAGGGGTTTGCCACTATCAACAGCCTGCTTGCCGTCATAACCCCGATGCGAAACCTTCCCGGACGCAAAACGATAATCTTTTTCTCGGAAGGGCTGTCGTTGCCATCATCGGTCCAGGCAAAATTCCCGGCCGTCATAAGCGCCGCCAACCGGGCAAACGTCAGCATATATGCCATAGATTCGGCCGGTCTTCGTATAGAGAGCGGGACCGCCGAAGCCGCTCGCGAGATCAACTCTTTGGCCTCGCGCCGCATGCAACAGGTAAGCAGGGGCAACGACAGCGGAACATCCGGACCTTATACTAAAGCTCTCGAACGCAACGAAGACCTGCTCAAGCTCGACCCCAGAAGCGGCCTCGGCCAGCTTGCCGATGAAACGGGCGGCTTCCTCATTCATGACACAAACGATCTGGCAGCCGGGGTTCGCCGCATTGACGGCGATATGCACGCTTATTATCTGGTTACCTATGTTCCCAAGAATGAAGACTACGACGGTCGCTTCCGCCATATCGCGGTGAAATTGAGTCGCTCGAGCCTGGAAGCGCAGACTCGCAAAGGTTATTACGCCGTCGAATCGGTCGGCGAACTGCCCGTACTTGATTACGAAGCGCCCGCCCTTGCCGCGGCGCGTAAGGTGAAGTCGGGCTCGAATTCTGTCTCATTTCGCGGGGCTTCGCTCAGTTTTCCGGCCACAAACAAACCGGGTCTCGCGCTCCTTCTTGCCGAAGCGCCGATCTCAACTTTCACGCTTACACAGGCCAGCGATAAGAAGACCTATAACGCGGATTTCTCCGTCGTCGCCCTGATTAAAGACCAGACGGGTCAGGTTGTTCAAAAACTCAGCCAGCATTATCCCCTGAGTGGTCCGGTCGACAAACTCGAAGCCGCAAAGAAAGGCGAGGTTCTCTTTTACCGCGAAATAGAACTCCAGCCGGGCAATTACACGGTCGAATTTATTGCCTACGACGGATTGGCAGGCAAGGCCGGTATGCATACGATAAGTCTTGCGGTCCCATCCATTGATGAGACAAAACCGAGGTTAAGCTCGATAGTGGTGCTCAAGCGGGCGGAGCAAATATCAAAGGAAGAACAGAAGACAGACCATCCGTTTCATTTTGGCGAGCTTGTCGTTTATCCAAATCTGGGCGAGCCCGTTCACAAGTCAGAGGTAAAGCAACTGGCCTTCTTCTTTACGGCGTGGCCTGCCAGAGGCTCGGCGACTCCCATGAAGGTTAAGGTGGAAATACTTCAGAACAATCGCAGGCTGGGCCAGACAATCGGCGATCTTCCGGCAGTTGACGAGCAGGGGCGCATAAAGTATGCCAGTTCCCTGCCGCTCGATAGCTTCCAGCCCGGCGCTTATGAATTGAAGATAACGGTAGGCGACGGCAAAAACAGTGTCAGCCGATCCACCACATTCAAAGTGGAGCAGTAAGGGGCGAGCGTCAATATCACTTTTTCGATTTGCGCTTTTGTTCGCCTCCAAGCTTTTTCATCAATTCTCTGGCTTCTTTTTCATATTCGCCGTTTGGGGATTCTTCTAGATAGGCTCGGACCGCGCGAGTTGCTTCGTCGTTATCTCCCCGGTTCATATATATCCGCGCCAGATGATAATGCGCAGCCACACAATCCTTCCCACCCATTATCAGCGACTTCGACAATTCGCTTTCCGCGTTTTGCAGATCACCCATTTCCAGCAATGCAAATCCTCGCCACAGATAAGCAACCGCCCGAGAACTGTCTATGGCAATAGCCTCGTTCAATTTTGAAACCGCGTCCGCATAATTCTTCTGTTCGATTCGGACGAGTCCAAGATTGAATTTCGCGTTGAAGTTTTTCGGGTCGCGTTCAAGCACACTTTGGAAATGCTGTTCCGCCTCGTCGAGCCGTTTGAGCTTCAGGTATTGAGCGCCGAGGTCATTACGCGCAGCAAGGTATTCGGGAAAGATCGAAAGCGCCCGCTCGAAGTGCGCGGCTGCCTGTGGGATCTCGCCCTTCTCGACGAGCTTTACGGCCACGCTATATTCCTTCTTGGCGTTTGCCGGAACGCTTTGATGTAACTCGGCTGCGGAAATCACTCTTGGGCCGGTATTCAGGGTCCGCCAGATTTTTTTCTCACGCAGTTGCAGGGTCAACTCCCACACGATGCCACGGCCAAGCGTAATCTTTTCGATGACCGGGTCAAAAACAGAGTCATCCACTTGCGCCTCTACATAGTAAACACCCTGAGCCAGATTGCTGAACTGAAACTCCCCGTGTTTATTGCTATAGAGAGTATTGAGTGTGCTTTGCGAATTCCTCAGCGTAATTCTGACATTTCGATCAGCCGAAAATCCCGAAGGAAGCGTCACACGTCCCTCTATCACGGCATTGTTTGTATCGGATGTCTCGTGCGCTTCCCGCATGTCTTGCGCGCACAGGCCCCCTGTCAGCATCCAACAGAAAATCAGCCCCATAAAGAGACGCAAAGAGATTCTCTTTAAGAATAACGGGCAGGGTATTTCGCGATTGATCTGGATTTGATGTGCGTAAAGATTTCTCAACATAACTTCTCCTGACCCGAACAGGCCAAAGCGACCATTTCGCCGTTCGGAAAGTCTGTTAAGCGTCCCGATTTCTTTCAGGTCAAAGCCGAACAAGTATCAATCAATGGCTATCAGGATATCACTTGCCGATTATAGAGCATAGGGCGAAAGAGAAACGGCGCGAGCAGCGATTTCTCGCCCCCCGCGCCGCCTTGTCATATTGGCCATGCCTTGTCGAGTTGCTTAGAAGTAGAACTTCAATGCAAACTCAACAATGCGGCGACCATGCTTGTTTGTGATTGTCCCAAACTTATCGAGGGTTTCCTGTGTAAAGCTGAAACCGCCAGTGGGATCGCACACGCCGCTCATGGTTCCGCCAACACCATTTGGAACGTTATCTACTCTCCGGTTACAAGTGGTGTTGAGGTTCAGGTAAATATCACTGGCATTAGGATCCGTGACACTTATCCTCACCGGATAGGCCTGATTGAACAGGTTGAAGAAACCTGTTCTGAATTGAATCTTCTTAGACTCGCTGATCTCGAAATTCTTGAAGAACGAGACATCGAAGTTGCTGCGACTCGGAGTCCTTATGTAGAACGGTGGTTGAGAAGGACCGGTGCTGTTGAACGATGGAATCTGTAGCTTCCCGATATCGAGAACCTTGTTTCCAACGCCAGTGCCGTTGCTGACCGTAGGATTCCCCGTGTAGACCGGCGTGATAGCGCCAACGCTCTGGCCTTGAGTATTGAAAGCGTCTGTGCCAAACCAGGCCAGTGCCTGTCCGGTTCCTGCCAGGTCTCCGCTGAATCTCAGGCGAATCGGGTTGCCACTCTGGAAAGTCGTAATGCCGGACATCTGCCATCCGTTAAGGACCCCCCTGAGGACAGCATTATCGAGCATCCCTCGTGCCAGTTTCGGCAGGTTGTAGTTATATGACAGGTTGAAAACGTGGGTGCGATCAAACGGCAACACGCCCCAGCTTCTGCCACGCGTGTCTATCGGATCGGCAAACGCTGATCCGTCGCTTTCGTTTGTAGCTACGGTCCCGAGAGCCTTGGCAAAGGTGTATGTGGCAAAGTACTGCAGGTTCTTCCCGGACTGATGGCTCAGGGTTGCCTGTAGAGAATGATAGGTCGAAGTTCCAGTGAACTGAAAAACGTTCACCGTGTTAAAGGCCGGGAACGGCCTGAACGGCTTGAGCGCGGCGGCATCAAGACCAGCCCGATTTACAGGGATGGAGAGGTTCGAGTTTCCTACAACTCCACTAAGCAGCGCCCCTTCGGGCACTATGTTTATGGATCGTTGTTGCGGCAGATGACGACCCTGCGTGCCGACATAGGCCACTGTAAAGAGATTGCCGCCCGGCAGTCTCTTCTCTATCGTCAGACTCATGTTTGCAGTTCTCGGAAGGTCGTTTGAGTTGACATCACGAGACTGAACGTTGATTGCAGCGCCCTGAATGATGCTGAACGGATCAACATTACTCAGATCACTGAAGGTAAGACCCGTAGCCGATGCCCACGGTGTATCAACCGTAGCGCTATAGGTGTTTGGCAACTGGCCGCTGGAGTAGTAGTCATAGTTGCCCTGCACGCGGTTATAGAAAACGCCCGCGCCGGCACGGACGACAAGGTCACCCTTGCCTCCAACATCCCATGCGAAATTCAAACGCGGCATCCAGGCTATACCCGGGTTGGGAAGCACTCCCTTGGGAATTTCATCTCTGGCGGCCAGCAAAAAGCCGTTTGGCTTGGTGATGTCGCCATTGAGGAAGACTCCCTGGCTGGGATCGTATTTATTCGGATCGAAGAGGACGCCCAGACCCTTTCGCTCGAAGTTCTGGGGCAGATACGCTATGCGCAGCCCGTATTCAAGCGTAAAGTTCGGGCGGATTTTCCAGCTGTCCTGACCGTAAAACTCATAGTTGTAGTAACGGAAGTTGTCTATCGGACGATCCGTCGATTGAGTAAACTCAAGCGGACGCCCAACAAACAGATCGCCGTAATTGTTGCCGGTGGCGTTTGACTGGCCCCACTGCCCGAGCACTATGTCGGTGTCGTGGTTGGACTGCTGTCTCTTGTTCGCCTGTTCGATAAACGCACCAAACTTCATCGTGTGCGTGTTGTAGACCTTTGTCAGATTATCCGTGATGGCAAAGCTGTCATTCCAGGCGAGAATCGGATAACCAAAGGCGGTAAGCAGGTTGCCGCCAATTCCGCCGCCCCATGCGTCAATAACACCTATCGGAAGATAGGGATTGGAGCCGGGGAAGAAGCCTACCTTCTGCAGCCCCAACGCATCGTATGATACTTTGTCGGGGTCTGCGAAATCATAATTGAGCTTCAGCTTGCTTGCGCTAAACAGAATCTCGTTTGTCATAGTCGGGCTGACTATGTTTGTCAGGTTGACAACGACGGAACGTCCGAGATTTTTACTCTGGAGGTCGCCGGGGATTTCATAGTTTGATGAATCCCACCAGAGCCCGCGCGGGAATCCCTGCTCTTCATACTCACGCGCTAAACGCACATAGAGTTTGGTCCTGTCGCTTATGCTATAGTCAACGCGCGAGACGAACTGGTTTCTGTCGTTCGGTCTGAGCACGCTGTAAACATAATTGAAGCGGTTGTTGGGATCGCTGAAGTTCGGCGCCGGGAATAAACCGAGCAGGGTCTTGCCTAGAGGATCGGCACAGGGCGCGATGTTGTTGTTCGGCGCCGGGTTGTTTCCGCCAACTCCGTTTACCGTACACCCGACCGGAACATTGACCGTTGGCCCCTGGTTCAGATTCGCTCCCCCGCCGGAAAGCAACTCGCTGAAGTCGCCTTCACGCTGTTTCAGGGTGGGCACGACGCTTAAGGACGAGCCTTCATCAACACGCTGATAATAATATTCATAGCCTACAAAGAAAAAGAGTTTATCCCGATTGCGGTTGAACTTGGTCCAGGGGAGTATAACTGGCCCCCCGATGTTTCCGCCGGGATAGTTGTACTGGCTCTTCGGCTTATCAATACCGTTGATGCTGTTTGACCTGTCATTGGCACCGAAGCGATGGTCGCGCATGTAATCGTAGAGCGAGCCGTGAAAACCACTGCTTCCGCCCTTCGTCGTTGCGCTTATCTGTACGGCGCTCGTGCCGTGTTCAGCCGCGTAATTGCTGGTCTGAACCTTTACTTCCTGTACCAGGTCAGGATTGGCAGTTATGATGCTTCCATTGTTTGCGCCAATATCCATCATCCGCGAGCCGTCAATCGTAATGACATTTTGCTCGCCCCTCAGCCCGTTCACGTGGTAGTTGTTGCTGGAATTTGCGCCTGAAACAAAGCCGACGCTTTCGAGCTGGTCCTGATCCGGCGCGACCACGCCGGGGAGAATTCGCAACAATTCGATTGAACTGCGGCTGATGATCGACAGGTTGTCAATCTGCTTTGCCGTGATCGTATTCTCCTTGGCTCCCGTCTCGGTTTGAAGCTGCTCAGGCGCAGCCATGACCGTGACGGTTTCGCCCATCTCGCCGATCTCCAGCGTGATGTCGACGCTGCGAGTATCGGACGGGCTTAAATTGATGCCCGTCTGCTCGGTCGTCTTAAACCCGCTGCCCTCCACCTTCACCGTATAGATGCCGGGAGGCACGGAGCTGAAGGTGTAAATACCTTCGTCGTTTGTCTTGGACTTGCGTTCGTCCTTTGACGCTTCGTTCACCAAAGTAACATCGAGCTTTCCGACTACCGCGCCAGTCGGGTCGGTGACCCTTCCCCTCAGTGTCGCACTGCCTGACGACTGAGCGAGAGCTGACGCCGCAACCAGAAGCACCATTACAATGGGAAACAGCAATGTCAACGATCCCCTTGCTAATAGGAGGCACGTTTTAAGCGCTCCAAACAAGGGCACTCGTTTGTGCATTTTGTGCATTGGTGTCCTCATAGTTCTCCTCCAAAGCTTTGAGCGGAAAAATAGAAAAAAAACAAAGTGCTAGCAGGCCGAGTATACTCCCCCTCAACCGCTAACGTCGTTGTCACCTAGTATATCTATAGATGCTATTACTGCAAGCCTAAAAAGATGGTCCAGAGTATACCTTAAATGGGCTTGTCATGGAAGTTAATAGGTGTATAATGGGGTTGCGGGTTTAAAGACTGCCCTGACTTAATTTATCCCTGTTAAATAGAGTGTTAAACGCAAAGATAACATCAGAAGAGGCTATGGAACCGGAGAGGGAAGCCAAGTTAGCTCAGCTTGAGCGTATACTTCAGAGTCGCGCTCTGGAGGGATCGGAGAATCTGAAGTCTTTCCTTCGATATGTTGTTCTCAAGTCTGTGGACGAGCCGGAAGATGCCGTAAAAGAATACACCATCGCCACAGAAGTCTTTGGACGGACTGACAGATTTAGCCCTCGGAGCGACTCGGTGGTGCGTGTACAGGCGAAGCGTCTTCGGGCAAAGCTTGAGAATTATTATGCTACGGAAGGCAAAGCCGACAGGATACTCATAGACCTTCCCAAAGGCCACTACAATCCCGTCTTTTCCTATCTCGCGGAAAGCGAGGATTCAGGTCCTCTCGCTGAAAAAGAGACCGATATTACCCGGCAGATGGCATCTCTGCCGGGTAAAGAAATTTCCGCTGAACCAACAAAGGATCGAAAGTGGATTATTGCTTTAGCCTCGGTGATCGTATTGCTTGCAATCTTATCAACGTTGCTGGCCGTATCGAACCGGAGCCTGCGCCAGCAGATTCGCGAATTCCCATCTCAGACCCCTCCCGAAGATTTCGGTCTCGTCTGGGAGCCTTTTCTAAAAGACAGTGACCAGACGCTTTTGATATTGAGCAATCCTACGGTATATCGGTTCATAAATCCGATGGATTCGGATGTGCTGCTCCAAAAATCTATCGCCCTGTCTCCTGAGAATATAAAGCATCTGAACGAAGCGGTTGGAGACAAATTCATGATCCAGCACAGTCTGGGCCGCCTCATCCTATGCACGGACGAATACACGGGGATGGGAGAAGCCATTGGCCTTGCGCGGATAACGGATACATTTCGCAAGGCAGGTCGCAGCCCGCTCCTGAAGCAAAGCCGAACCGTAAGTCCCGAAGACCTAAAGAATCATAATGTCATACTTCTTGGGAGCGTCTGGGTGAACGAGTGGTCAGGCAAACTGCCGATCAAGGAAGATTTCAGCTATACATCCGACGCAACGATAGTAAACAACAATCCGCTGCCGGGCGAGGAACACGAATACAGACCGAAATTCGACGGCTCAGGCAAACTGATAGAGGATTACGGGCTGATCGCCATAAAGCCTAATATCTTTTATAAAAACACCGTCATGATCCTTGCGGGCATACACAGCGAAGGCACAGAAGCCGCAGCCGAATATATCACAAGCGCTGATTACCTGAAGAACATCAATGAAAGATTGCGCCAGATAGCCGACTCGTCAGGTCCACCGAAATACTATCAGGCGCTTCTGCGGGTTGCTGTTGATAACGGCATCCCCACTACGATTTCGCTTCTCACCGTCCACGAACTTCGATTTAAAGAAGAGTAAGATTCTTCCGCCATTTTTTACCCGTTTTATCTCCTTCCTCTTGAATTGATTCCGGGATATGAATATGATGCCCACACTGCTTGGGTCGCTTTAGGAATCAGGACGAAAAGATTGCCAGCAAGAAAGACGCATCGCCTGAAACGATCCGCGAAAGCCCGTATATTTGTGGCTTGCGTGTGGGATACCCCCAAAAGAATTGGAGGATAAATGGTATTAAAATCTCGCCTTGATAAATATCGTAGCCTGATCGGCAGTGGAAGTATTTCGGGGCTGCTCCTTATAATCCTTTTTTTCAGCGGCAACAGTCAGGCTCAGGTGCTTGGCGATCCGGTAGATGTCAGCCGGGACTTTCAGAAGATGGAGCAGGTCTATTTCGTTGGGAATCGAGTGATGAATTTCGATCCGGCCACGGGCTCGGGCACGCTAGAATGGGCAAGATACCTGCGCCAGACCACTCTGTCATTCAACAAGATTGATATAGGGCTATCCAGAGGCAGGTCCACGGAATTCCCTTCGACCGAGTATGATGAAAACCCGGCGCTGCCGTTTTCAATAACCTTTGTAAGTCCCCGCACGGTGCGGCTGCGGTTTACGACTCGCTCCGAGCCTATAAGCGAAACGCCTTCGCTTATGCTTGCCGGTCCCGTGCCAAAAGATAATTCGTGGAAGATGGAACAGACCGACGAGGCCGTCACCTACACGAGCGCCTACGGCAAAGTCCGTCTTATCAAGAATCCCTGGCACGTAGAGTTTTACGACAGCCAGGGAAGACTGTTGACACGCACGCAAAACCTTAGCGACCCGCATACATATTTCACATCCATCCCTTTTTCCTTCATTCGCCGCGCAAGCGATCTGGGCCGAAGCACGGCCGCCACTTTTCAGCTATCGCCCGATGAAAAAATCTTCGGTTGCGGTGAATCATTCACACGCTTAAACAAGCGCGGGCAAAAGATCGTCGCTTATACAAGAGACGCGATGGGGGTGCAGAATGAATGGATGTACAAGCCTATACCATTCTTCATGAGCAGCAACGGCTACGGCATGTTTGTTCACACAAGCACGCCCGTAACCTTCGATTTCGGGCAGACATTTGATCAACACAATGTCATATACACCGGGGATGAAAACCTCGATCTGTTTATCTTTCTCGGCGACCCGAAAGAGATTCTCACGGAGTACACGGCCCTGACAGGACGCAGTCCCGTCCCGCCGCTCTGGTCCTTTGGTTTCTGGATGAGCCGGATTACCTATAAGTCGGAAGATGAAGTCCGCGATGTTGCGGCCAAACTCCGTCAATATCGGATTCCGAGCGATGTCATACATCTGGACACGGGCTGGTTCGAGACCGATTGGCGGAGCAATTATAAGTTCTCGACTTCGCGCTTCCGCGACCCGGCCAAAATGATCGCCGATCTGAAGAAAGAGGGGTTCCACATAAGCCTCTGGCAATATCCTTACTTCAGCAGCAAGAACGAGATTTACAAGGAGGCAGTCGAAAAGGGCTACGTCGTGCGCAACGAGGGTGGGACATTGCCTTTTGAAGATGCGGTTCTGGATTTCAGCAACCCCGAGGCGGTGAAATATTATCAGGGGTTGATAGCAAATCTCCTGCGCATGGGCGTAGGCGCGATCAAGGTGGATTTCGGAGAAGGCGCTCCGGCAAACGGGCTTTACGCGTCAGGGCGCACAGGGCTCTACGAACATAACCTTTACCCTCTCCGCTACAACAAGACCGTGGCCGACATCACCAAACAGATCACCGGCGACTCCATCATCTGGGCGAGAAGCGCCTGGGCCGGAAGCCAGCGTTACCCTTTGCACTGGGGAGGCGATGCCGAAAACACAAACTCCGCGATGGCGGCGGAACTCAGGGGCGGTCTTTCGTTCGGGCTGTCGGGGTTCACCTACTGGAGCCACGATGCGGGCGGCTTCGTAGACCGGGCCCCGCGTGATCTCTACCTGCGGTGGCTTGCCTTCGGCGCGCTCTCTTCACACACGCGAGCGCACGGCGCACCGCCCAGAGAACCGTGGGAGTACGATGAAGCTATGGTCGCCGATTATCGCCGCACGATAGAGCTCAAGTACTCGCTCATGCCTTACATCTACGCTCAGGCAAAAGATTCATCCGCACACGGCTATCCGATGCTCCGCACTCTCTTTTTCGAATACCCCGAGGACCCGACATCGTGGTTTATCGAGGACGAGTATATGTTCGGCTCAGACCTCCTCGTAGCTCCTTTGATCGAAGAGGCAAGAGAGCGCAATGTCTATCTTCCGCCCGGCTCGTGGATCGATTATCAAACCGGCAAGGTGTATGAGGGGGCCGCGTGGCATCGAATCACATCCGGGCAAATACCCGTCGTCCTGCTTGTGAAAAATCATTCCGTCATCCCTCACATAGAGGTGGCTCAAAACACGGCGGAAATGAATTGGAGCGACATCGAATTGCGCGTATACAGTACGGACGGGGGGGCGGCTTCGGGCCTTTTCTCTCTCCCGGATGGAGACCTCCAGACGCTCAACTTAAACGTGGATCAAAGGGGAGCCAGTCTGAAAGATGATCCGCTTCGGGGCAAAGTGAAATGGAG
The DNA here is from genome assembly GCA_963765495.1 of Blastocatellia bacterium. Lineage (GTDB taxonomy): Bacteria > Acidobacteriota > Blastocatellia > UBA7656 > UBA7656 > CAVXWP01. The sequence continues at coordinate 107,890 of CAVXWP010000006.1, read as the reverse complement.
GATCACTCGCGTCGGGGCCAGATGAATAGTGATGCGTGATGCGTGACTATCCGATAGAGCGCAGGTTTAGACAGCTTGCAAACCTGCTAAATCACGAATCACGCATCATCAGAATTTCACCTGTTCCAGATAGCGCAGGCTCTGCGGGATTTGCTCAACCGATGTCGGAGATTCATCTTCGATGAAATACCATTTCACACCGGTCTTTTGAGCGGCTTTCAAAATCGCGGGCCAATCCATTATTCCCGTGCCGAGCGCCACGTCGTTTTTCACATCCGAATTTCCTGTGAGCAGCCCCGTAGGCGTTCCCTTTCTCATGTCTTTGACGTGCATCAACTCGAAGCGGCCCGGATATTTCTTGAGCAACTCCACAGGGTTGCGGCCCGGATGGACTATCCAGAAAACATCCATCTGATAGCGGACATATTGGGGCTTTGTTTCGGCCATCAACAGGTCAAACAGAGTCCCTTTACCGTAGGGCTGAAATTCGTAACCGTGTGTGTGATAGAAAAATTTCAAGCCGTGTTTTTGTAGAGCTTCGCCCGCGCGATTGAAGACCGCGATGGCCTCCCGACAGGTCTTCTCATCAAAAGGATCTTTATGCGGAATCCAGGCGCAGCCGACATATTCGAGGCCAAGTGTCTTGGCGTCGCGCGCTATGTCTTCGACGTGGTCGCGAAACCCTTCATAGGGGAAATGGCCGCTGATCGGTTTCAGCCCTCTCTGGTCAAGCATCTCTTTGAATTTCTCAGGCGCGAGGTTGTAGGTGCCGGCCAGTTCCACATATTCAATGCCAAAGCTTTTGACCTGATCGAGCGTAGCCGGTACATCCTTTGCAAATTGATCGCGAAGGCTGTAAAGCTGAAGCCCTATTGGCCCCTTGAAACTCGCGTTCTTATCTGTCGGGAGCGATTCCGATGTAAGGGCGGAAGTAGTCGAACAGACCAGAACAAATGAAGCGAGCAAACAGAGCATAACGCCTGATAAATATTTCATAGGGTGGATATATCATGACAGGTCGCCCGAAGGAAAGCTTGTAAATCAGGCAATTGATTCAGGTCATTCAATTCTCAGAAAATTCTTTGCCTACTTCGCGTCTTTGCGAGAACCTGCTGTTCGCAAAGGCAAAAAGTCGCAGAGTTTTTAACGCGAAACGCTTATTATCTTACGCAATTTTATATCGGCAGAAGAGCCTCCGATCATTATTTGAACCCTGCCTTTTTCAACCTCAAAGCTCTTTTTGGCCGCGTTCCAATAGGCAAGCCGCGCGGCTTTCAACTCAAGCGTGACTGTTTTTGTCTCGCCCGGGCGCAGGGCTATGCGTTTAAAACCTTTCAACTCTTTCACGGGTCTTTCCACGGCGGAATTCAGATATTTCACATACATCTGAATCACCTCTTCGCCCGCCCGGTTCCCGGTGTTCTTCACATCCATTCTTACAAGAATCGACCCTGCCCGATTTAGAGAAGCCGAGGATGATCGAAGACGCGAGTATGAAAAGTTAGTGTAGCTCAAACCATAACCAAATGGATAAAGCGGTTCGCCTTTGAAATACATATACGTCCTGCCGTGGCGTATATCGTAATCCATCATCGGCGGCAATTGATCAAGCGAGCGAGGCCAGGTCTGGACGAGCCTGCCTGCCGGGTTGTAATCGCCAAACAATACATCGGCCAGAGCGTTCCCCTCCTCCTGAGAGTTGTGAGTCATATGTATGATGGCCGGTACGTTTTCTTTGGTCCAGTTTATCGCATAAGGGAAACTGGAGATCAGCACTACGATTGTCTTCGGGTTCGCCCTTTGCACCCGCCTTATCAAATCTTCCTGCTCAAGCGTTATCGATTTTCTGTCAACAGCTTCACGCCCTTCGCTCGCCTGAGAAACCTGCTTCCATCCGGCATTATCGCCTCCGGTCGGATGATTGCCTACGCAGACTATAGCCACATCACTGCCGCGCGCGATTTCCATCGCCTCTTCGTAATCATCGCCCGCCGCGTAGCTCACCTTAACGTCCGGTTCGACTTTGTTCTTTATCCCTTCAAGTGGTGAAACCGTGTAAGGGGGCGTCCCGCTGTACCAGTCCAGATAAACTTTGTCTGCGCGCGGGCCAATGACGGCGATTGATTTCACACTCCGTTTTGCGAGAGGCAATAATTTCGCTGAGTTCTTCAACAACACTATGGATTTTTGTGTAACAAGCCGGGCGAGCGCCTTATGTCTTTCACCGAGCCACGGGTCTTCGGTCCCCTTGATACTGGAGAAGGGAACCATCTCCGGCGGGTCAAGCAATCCAAGGTGAATCATAACTCTGAAATTGCCTTTGATTGCTTCGTCGATATCGGCTTCCGCGAGCAGATTATTTTTCAGCGCCCCACGAACCGCATCGGGGTACCTGTCCAAAAACTGATTGATGCCCGCCTTGATGGACGCGGCGGCAGCGTGTTCGAGGTCGGGATAGTATTTATGGTCAGAGACCATAAGCCTCATTCCACCCGCGTCGGTACAGATGATGCCGTTCTCTCCCCATTCTTTTACGGCTATCTCTTTCAGGATTGGATGAACGGTCATCGGTATTCGGTTATAAGCATTGTATGCGGCCATAAATGCCCGGGCTCCGCCTTCGACTATGCCCATGCGGAAAGGGACCGAGTAATATTCTCGCAACAGTCTTTCATCGAAATCAGAGGATGATCCTTCGCGTCCGTCTTCATTGCTGTTTGCAAGAAAATGCTTTAAGAGCGAAGCCGCCTGCCAGTATCGGGCGTCGTCGCCCTGAAGCCCTTTTACAAAAGCCACGGCCATCGTTCCGTTGAAATAAGGGTCTTCGCCGTAACATTCTTCGGTTCTTCCCCATCGCGGATCTCTGGCTAAATCGGCATTTGGCGCTCTTATTACCAACCCGCCCTGATGGTACTTGCTGCTCTGAAAAATATATCGCGCCTCGAAGCCTTCGACCGCGCCTGCCTGTTTGAGGATTTCCGTATCCCAGGTTTCAGCCATTCCAATCCCCTGCGGAAATGTAGTGGTTGGAATTACAGTGGGTCTGCCCCATCTGCCCGGACCTCCCTGAGCCAGACCATGAATGCCCTCAACGTGGCCGCTGCCTTTTATGCCCAGACGCGGCACGCTCGGATTCGTGCCGAGACACGCTATTTTTTCATCCAGCGTCATCAAAGAGATGATATTGCCGACTCTCTCTTCAATCGAAAGGTTCGGATTTTGAAACGGGTATTGATACTCGTCTGATCCGTGTCGACGGTTTCCTGAGTCAGCGGCAAAACCAGTATCTGAAAAGAGGGCCTGCGGCGCAATCAAAGCCGACAGGGTCATCAACACCAGGCAGGTTTTATATTTTATCTTTCGTATCATAGCCAGTCTCTCTCGGTCGAATTTCTTAGCGTTTAAGTGTACAACCGCTGTCAAACCGGGATGGTCTTCGGGTACAATCAACCTGCCCATCCTTGACTGGGTTTGGGAACTTGGATAATCTCACGCTTATCTGAAAATATTGTCACGAGGGTGAAATTATGGGAAACGATAAGTATGTGCCGAAACCCGAGCACAAATTCACATTCGGCCTTTGGACCGTAGGCAATCGAGGGCGCGACCCGTTCGGCGAAGCCGTGCGGCCTACGCTTTCGGCAGGCGACACGGTGGCGATGCTTGCCGAGGTGGGCGCCTACGGAGTCAATCTGCACGACAACGATCTGGTACCGATTGACGCTACGCCCGCCGAGCGCGACCGCATAGTTGGCGATTTCAAACGCGCCTGCGAAACGAGCGGTTTGAAAGTGCCTATGGCGACCGTCAACCTCTTTTATGACCCGGCCTTTCGAGACGGAGCCTTTACGGCCAACGACCCCGATGTGCGCGCCTACGCCGTCCAAAAGACCATGCAGGCGATGGACATCGGCGCTGAACTCGGCGCGACAATCTTCGTTCTGTGGGGCGGACGCGAAGGCGTCGAAACCGATGCCTGCCGCCGTCCAGACGAAGCCATTAAACGACTCAGAGGCGCGCTCAATTATCTGTGCGAATACTCCATAGATCGAGGCTACGATTACAAATTCGCGCTTGAGGCCAAACCGAACGAGCCGCGCGCAGACATCTACATGCCGACGACGGGCGCTTACCTGGCCTTTATCGAAACGCTCGATCATTCAGATATAGTCGGGGTCAACCCGGAAGTGGCGCACGAACACATGTCGGGCCTCAACATGTCGCACGCGGTTGCACAAGCCTGGGAGTCGGGCAAGCTCTTTCACATAGACCTGAACGATCAATTGCCGGGTCGTTATGATCAGGATTTGCGATTTGGCTCGGCCAATCCGAGAGCGGCATTCTGGCTTGTGAAATTTCTTGAAGACGTGGGCTATGACGGTTCGCGGCACTTCGACGCGCACGCATATCGCACGGAAGATTACGACGGCGTCAAGGATTTTGCCCGGGGCTGCATGCGCACATATCTGATTTTGAAAGACAAGGCCGCGCAGTGGAATGCCGACTCCGAGATCAAGGCTATACTGGCCGAGATAGCCGAGATGAGAAGCAATGCACCGTCAATCGACAAGTATTCCAAGGATCACGCGGAGGCGCTTCTCGCCTACGACTTTGATCGGGTCAAACTCGCGGAAAAGGGATTGCAATACGAACGGCTCGATCAGTTGACTATGGACATCCTGCTCGGCGCGCGTTGAATTTGACAGGATTGACAGGATTCAGGCGGATTTACACGGATTTGATTCATCTATCTATTTAACCAGGTAAATCTGTCTGAATCCTGTCAATCCTGTAGATCAGCTCTTCTTTTTCTTGGCCGATTTTCCCGCCTTGTAATCAACCAGCCATTCAGGGTCTACGGTGTCGGCCTTGCGGCGGGCTTTCTCGTTGATGAGCCATTTGCCACGAGCATTGAACGGCTCACCCCCTCCGGCATTGACGTGACAAAAGGTGCAATCTTTGGCTCCGAACTTTCGCGCTTTTGCCAGAAACGGCGGATAGGCGACCGATTGCGCCGTCAACATAGCGATTGTACCGACGACGAAAAAAAACGTAATTGCGAATTTGGTCTTCTTCACCCTTACTCTCCCAAAAAAATTGTAGAATTTGAAATACTCTATTTGCCCACGCTTAACTGCTTAGAACCCGGTTTATCTCATCAAGAGCGGCCTTTGCAAGCTCTTTATTTGGATGCTCGACATAGAGCGCTTCGACCGCGTAGCTGTACAGATTGTGGAGCGAGCGGGCCGTATCGTCTCTGGCGGCGAGCCGCGCATTGAGTTGGACCCGGCTGAGGTCGGCTGCCACTCCAAGCCTTCGATTATCGAGCGGCTCAAGATGCATATACATAACGCCCACGAATGAAGATGCATCGGTATATTCGGTCTCAGGCAAATTGCTCGCCCGCGCTTTCTCCTGCTGGTCAGGACCGGCCTCGCTCGGCTTTTCATTCTCGCCCGCGCGCTGTTGCTTCTGATTTGAAGTCGCGGTGGTTCCGGTCTGCGCTCCGGCGGCGATTATCTGGCGGCGAACCGGAGCCGCGTTCATCCCGCCCTGAGTGGCCGCAAGCGTAGCTCGCGCCGAATCAACCGAACGCGTGCGCCCCCGCGCGTCGGTTATGCTGAGTCGCCCTTCCAGATGGAGTTTGCTGTCGTCGGCTTCGGCTCGCGAAGGCGCGAAGACCAGTTTGTATGCCGCTCCATTAAGATCGAAGCCGCCTGAAAGCTCTCGCCCGTCAAGCCATACCGGGACTGAATAGATGCGTAGCCCCGGCGACGGTTTACGATTCGTCCTGCGCCTTTGCTCGGCCTCGCTATTGAAAATGCCACCTGTCATCAATCACCTCTTTTAGCGGAAAAAGGGCCGTCTTCGGCACCCGTCCGTTTCTAAAGCTCCCCTCGCTTGGACTGGTCCGCGATATAATCACACGCGCGCATTGTGAGCGCAAGTATGGTCAGAGTCGGGTTCTGATTTGCGCTGCCCACGAATGCCGCCCCGTCGGTGACGAATACGTTCTTCGCATCCCAGCATTGATTGAAGTTGTTGAGTATAGATTTTTTCGGATCGGCCCCCATGCGGGCTGTGCCGAGTTCGTGAATGATGCGGCCCGGAGCCGTGAGCTTCGTCCCTTTCCAGGATATTTCCGCGCCCGCCGCGCGCAGTATCTCTTCGCACGTGTCGGCTGCGTCTTTTGCCATCTCGCGCTCGTTGTCCGAGTGCTGAATGTGAATCTTCAAGACAGGCACTCCCCAGGCGTCCACGACTCCATCGGGGTCTATCTCTACGTGATTCTCGAAGCGGGCCAGCATCTCGGCTCGCGTGGTCATATAAACGGGCGAGGTGTAATAGTGGCGCACTCGCCTCTTAAACTCGGAGCCAATGCCCGGAGCAAGACGCGGGTCTTTTGCCATCCCCGGAAACATATAGGTGCCCGACCCGCATTCGAACCCGTAACCGCGAATAAATTTTTGCTGGCGCGTCTCTTTATTCAAGTTGCGGAATCGCGGGATAAAAAGCCCGGCGGCCTTGCCGTCTTCGTTAACGGGGTCGCGCCCTGCGAGGATGTTGAAATAACCGCCTATGCCTATGCCTCCAAAATGGTCTACAAGATAGTGCCCCAGAACGCCCGATGAGTTGCCCAGGCCGTTTGGATGCTGGCGGGATTTCGAGTTCAGCAGTATCCGCGTGGATTCGAGTGTAGAGGCCGCGACAATGACTATGCGAGAGAATGCTTCCTGCTCCTGGCGGGTCACGCGGTCCACAAAGGCCACGCCCTTCGCCTTGCCGGTGTTTGTGTCTATGATGACGTGACGCACTATGGAATTCGGGCGCAGTGTCATCCTGCCCGTAGCAGCGGCTATGGGCAACGTCGAGACAAGCGAGTTGAACATCGCTCCCACGTCGCAGCCTTCGCCGCAGTTGCCACAGAAGTGGCACTTGTGGCGGCCCTTCATATGCGGCTTGGGCTGGCCGGTCAGCATCGCAACCCTCGAAGTTATCCCTTTACGCCCCGTCTTTTCGGCTCCCCTGCGCAAAAGCTGTTCGCCGCAGGTCAGAGGCATAGGCGGCATGAAATGCCCGTCCGGCAGATAAGAGAGGCCGTCACGATTTCCGCTCACGCCGATAAACTCTTCGGCCTTGTTGTAATAAGGCTCGATCTCTTCGTAACTGATTGGCCAGTCCTCATTAAACCCGTCGTGGCTCGCGGCCTTGAAATCGAGATCCGAAAGCCGCCACGATAACCTTCCCCAGTGGAGAGTCTTGCCCCCGACTATGCGAGCGCGCACCCACATGAAAGGCTTGCCGGGGTCGGTCGTATACGGGTGCTCGGTGTCTTTTACGTAGAAGTGGCGGCTGAACTCGCCCGCCGTATCCTCCATCCACTGATCGTGATCTTTCCAGCCCGGCGGGCCAAAGCCGCGATACATGGATTGATAGGGCCACTGGTGCGAGTTCATATCCCGCTCCAGGTTTACGGGCGGCCCGGCTTCGAGCACCAGAACCTGCATTCCGTGCTCGGTCAATTGCTTGGCGGCCATGCCGCCCGATGCGCCCGATCCTACGATTATCGCGTCATAGATTTTCTGTTTCGCCAAAAGAGCCTCCTAATAACAGACCGACAATTCCCGCGCGGTCACCCCTGCACGGTCAATAAATTTACCTGTGAGGTTATGCGCGAAAGCTATCATAGGGGCTTTCGCAAATCAAGCGCAGAGAACTTTCATATTCTATTCAGAGCAAGAAATTGCCACAGAGACACCGCAAACACAAAGAACAAGAATAACTCTGTGGGTCTGTGTCTCTGTGGCTAAATTCTTCCTTAAGCCGGGCTCATACGAATCCCTTGATTCGATTGACCGCAGACGGGCGGGGAAAGTATCTTCGGTGAGTATCTATGGCTGGCACACTCTATTTAGTAGCGACGCCTATAGGCAATCTCGAAGACATAACGCTCAGGGCGCTGGGCGTGCTCAAAGAGGTTGACCTGATAGCCTGCGAAGACACCCGCCACACGCGAAAGCTCCTGACGCATTACGGCATCTCAAAACCCGCGATCAGCTATCATGAGCACAACGAACGCGCGCGCGCCACAAACCTTGTAGCCCGGCTCGAAGCCGGTGAAAACATCGCGCTGGTCTCTGACGCGGGAACGCCGTTAGTCTCAGACCCCGGCTACAGATTGGTCGGCGAAGCGATCAGCCGAGGGATAACAATCGTGCCTGTTCCCGGCCCGTCGGCACTCATCACGGCGCTCGCCGCATCGGGATTGCCTACGGATGAATTCACCTTCGCGGGCTTCCTGCCGTCGCGTCAGACGGCCCGCCGCGCCCGGTTGGATGAGCTTGCGCAGTTAAAATCGACACTGATTTTTTATGAAGCGCCTCATCGTATCAGACAGACGATTGCCGACGCGCTCGAAGTGCTCGGCGACAGGCAATCGGCGCTGGCCCGCGAATTGACCAAACTGCACGAAGAATTTCTGCGAGGTAAGCTTTCCGATATTGCAGCCTCGATTGATAAACAGCCGATCAAAGGCGAGATCGTGTTGCTCATAGGCCCTCCGCTCGCAGATAATCAACCTAAGCCCGTGTCGCGTTCCGTCTCGGAAGAGGTTGAAGAAATCATGCAAGGTGAAGGTCTCGATCACAAGAGCGCGCTCAAACGTGTAGCCCGGTTGCGAGGCATCACCAAAAGCGAAGCCTACAGGCAATTGGTCGCCGAGCGGAAGGCAACCGACCGCGACAGGTGACGAGGAGGTATTTTTTGTGGTTGTCTCAAAATTTCAAAAGAGTGGAAGGGCTTTAACTCAATCTGCCTTTCAGACTCTTCGATTGATTCTGGTGTTTGCTCTAATAACGGTCGCAACAGTCGCGACTGCCTTTTCTCAAAGCGGAGCAACCAATGCGCGGGCAGGCAGGGGAAGGTACGCGGTGAACCTGACATACGCCGTTTACCAGTACGACGCGGTGCGCTCGCCGGAGATGAAAGACATAACAAGATTGTCGGGGACTTATTCGAGCGCAGACGAAGAGATCGCCTACCTGAAAGAGAAATACAAACTCGAAGAGGTAGAGGTGCGCCACGTGCGCTCGGTCGGGCTTGAAAACGAAGAGTCGTTCAACGACGCGGTCCTGCTCGGCCCCGAATATATGACCTTTCTGCTCACTCCGCACGACCTTATTCGCGGGTATATGAAGCTCGATTTCAGGGTGCGTTATGCCAACAAACCCCTACTCGATGTAAAGGATGTCGAGTTTGAAAATTTTGAAACCGTGGTACTGAAGGGCGGAAGCGGAGCCTTTGGAGTAAAGTACTTTATAGGCGCGGGAGGCCACAGAGAAAGCGCCCCGGTCGAGCGCACTCTGCTGATTTCTGTCACTACGGAAATCACGCCCGCCTCAAGCCTGCGAAATCGCCCCGAACAGCTTTCTCACCCGGTAAACGAATACGGCTCGCCTATCTCGATGACGGAAAGCGACCGCTTCACGCCGCCCGTGGCGCTTGAGCGCGTAGTGCCCAAGTTTGAGAGCACCCGCAGCATTCGCGGATCGGTGTTGCTTGCGGGCGTGGTCACAGCCGAAGGCGAGATCGTAAACATTCAGGTGCTCCGCAGCATTGATCCCGCGATAGACGAACGCGCCGTGGCTGCGCTTCGTCAATATCGTTTCTCGCCTGCGCTGCTAAACGGCAAGCCGGTCAGGGCTACCTACCGCGAAGAGATCTATTTCGCGGAGAGCCCGCCCTCGCTGCTTGAGCTTCAGCAGCAACTTGAGAAGGAGCGCCAGAAGGAAAAAGAGAAAGAGAAAAACAGGAAGCCTTATACCAATTCCCGAATGAGTGTAGGGGCAAGGCTTGTCCTTGCCCGGATCGCCCGAAGGGCGATGACCATCATCGCGCTAACGACGGATTCGGGCAGCCACAATAAATGTACTCATTCGGGCTGCCCCTACATTTGCCGTATATGCGACTGGAAATTGGTCTAAAACCCGAAGGCGCGCTCAAACAAAACGGCCCGGCAAGCGATTATACTTGCCGGGCCGTTTTACTTTAGGCGAAATCGCGTCTCTCTTTTATTGAGACAGGATAAAGATGTCAGACTTCAGGTTATTGCTGATTACCCGCACGCGATTCAGCCCCGTAACCAGATGCAGACTCGCAGAATCGGCTTTGATCTTTATCTTTGTGCCTCCCCCTTTGACCTTTACATTGACCGGGGCTCCGATCAACACGCCGTTGATCTCAAGCTGTACCGCGCCGGTATAGCCGTTTCCTTTGATAACCATCTTCTTCCCGTTGTAAGTAACGTTGTTGATCGCCGGTCCGCCTATGTCGCCCAAAAAGATACTTGCTCTGACGGGTCTGCCGACATTTCCGAGGCTGTCGGTCAGAGTGATTTCGGCCTGAATGGCATCGGGAAGCTGAGAAAGACCAAACAGGGTCAGGTTGAACCCGGTTATAAGCAGACCGTTTGAAGTGATCGGGAAGGTCGCGGCCGGCGCGACAGGTTGCCTTGCGCTGTTGAGCAACCTCACCTGCGCAAGCGCGGCGTTGCCGTCCGTGTCGGCGATTGATCCGGTGAGCGTAAGTTTATCGCCCTCCAGAATCCCGGCAAAGTTACCGGCTTCGGCGGCAAGGTTTATGCCCGGCCTGAGCGTGTACCCGAAACTCTCTACAGCCAAAAGGTCGTGGCTTGTGATGACCTCGCGCTCACCGTCGGCAATCGTCGGGTCCATAATACCTACATACCGGCCCGTCAACTCGTCGGCTTTCCAGTGAGACGCCTGATCGCCATCCCCATTAGAGCCGGTTCCAGTAGCGCAATTGGCCTCAACCCCCCCGGCTGAAAATACCTGTTCGCCACCGGCAGACAGCACGCGATCAGCCGTCGAGTAGGAAGCCGAGGGCGTGCGCGGGCGGAGACGGAACAGGTCCCAGGTGGTTGGGCCGAAGAGGCCCTTTTTCGGCTTGGGAAACTTGGTCACAAGAGCGGCTACAGAACTGAAGCCAAGAGCGTGACCTATTTCGTGTGTAGCCACCGCATCGAAATCTATTGTGTTTGGAGAGATACCGTCGCTCGGATCGAAATCAAAATCGAAATTGGAATTGAATCCGATTGAAGGCGGGTCGCCAAGACCCTCGGCATCAGGATCGGCTACCGGGGGAAGGAAATCAAGCGCTCGAAAGACCGCCGTCGGCGCAATCATCACGGCGGTATCGCCAAGATCGGTCGGGATAGTATTCTGAGGAAGCGTGTTGTAAAAAGCGGCTTCCTGCGGACTTGAAGCATTTGCAATCAGGCTTGCGCGAACGTCTGAATAAAGGTCCGTGTCCCCGACAAGCTGAGAATCCGTAGACCCGAGCACTCCGTTCGGATATGTTTGGCCAAATCTGGTTGGGCCGAAATCGACATCTATAATGATCGTGATCGCGGTTTGAATCTTATCCTGCCAGGTCTGGGCGGCGTTCAAAAATGCCTGTTTCGCCAGCGGAAACTGCTCCAACTGATCGGTGCCGCGCAGGATGATTTGCAGCCCGGGAGTTTCCTCGGCGTTGAGGCTGAAAGTCTGCGCGCGGCCTATGTTGTGCATTTTCACATTCGGGTTGCGCTGCAAAATCCGGCTCGCTTCTTCGATGGAAGCTTCGCGGCATCCGGCTCCCCCGGCAGACTTATAAATGGTGTACAGACCCGAATCACGCGCGGTCTTCAAAGAGTGTTTGACGGAAACCGAATTCTGATTTCCCGAAGGCGACGTGCTTGCAAGCGAGACATTCGGCGCTTGAGGAAGAGACAATCCCGTGACGGCGAGCGCGATAAGCGCAACCATCAAAGGTCTTTTTAATCGAATAATGGCAGATAAGTTCATAAGCATTTCACCTCTCCGGCAGCCTTGGAATGTTTCGGGCACACGCGCTGCCTTTGCTGCACAACATCCACACAATAAGCGCGAGCGCGTAGCACATCTCGCGCAAAAAACTATTTCAGACTCACAAGCGTCCAACGGGTTCGGTCTATTCCCCTGACCCCGGAGGGGTCAAAGGAAGGTAGCCAGTGGCCGCGCTTTGCTTGCCACTGGATCAATCGTCTAAATATGCCCGCGCCCTGGAAGGGCGCGAGGAGATTTCCTCAAAACCTGCTTCATCGTATCCTTGCGCCATTTCAGGGCGCAGTCAAATATGGGGCCTATTTCCAGAGGCTGCGTCTCCGGCTTGCCTCTGGCTACCATACTCGCGCCCCTCCGGGGCGCATTCACAGCATATCGTGAATTATCATACGAGCGATTCGCGTTTCTATAGCCGGGACCATGACTTATTTGAGAAACAGAACAAGTATTATTGCATAATCAACGTTTAGGCTTAACCCGATTCCGGGTTTTGCAAAAAATTCGCAACAATTCCACCCTGTCGGCTGTGCATGAATCGGTCAGCCGCAGTTCAAGACATACTTCGAGCTTCAAACAACATCTTTAGACGCAGGCAGACGATTCATAGCCTGATTATTTTCGATTCAAACCGGAACGCGCCGGATTCATAGGCGTGATTTGAATGCGCCACTATCAGGATTTATCCTTTGAACCTTCTGGAAACGCCCCTTTCAGCAACACATACTCTGAACATTGCGGTTGATTTTTAACGGGGAAGAATCAAAGGGCGTGGGCATTTTTTAGACAGGATTAGCAGGATTAACAAGACCAGAAGATAAGCTTGTCGAATCCTTAAAAATCCTGTTAATCCTGTCTAAAGTTTCGTGTGTCTTACAGTCTGACTATCTTCGATTCATACTCAGGCATGCCGAGCCTTCGAGTCACGTTGCGCGTGTCTATAACAAGCGGCGCAAGGCGCAGCACTCTCGCGTAATCCACCTTAGAGTGATCCGTCACTATCACCACACAATCGCTTTTTTCAAGCGTCTCGTCGGTCAGGTCTACGCCCGAGAGATTCCCTTTTCCATCCAGGTCCATCGTCGCGATAAACGGGTCGTGATAGCTCACCTGCGCGCCCTTGTGCAGCAGTTGATCTATGATGCCGAGCGCGGGCGATTCCCTCACATCGTTTATGTCTCGCTTGTAGGCTACTCCCAGCACAAGCACATTCGATCCCTTAAGCGGTTTGGCGTGTTCATTCAATCCGTCCTGCGTGAGTTGAACTACGTGGTGAGGCATGCGCGAATTTACCTCTTCGGCAAGCCCTATAAAGCGGGCCTCGAACCCGTGCAGCCGCGCCTTCCACGACAGATAGTGAGGGTCCAGAGGTATGCAATGTCCTCCGATTCCGGGGCCGGGATAAAATGCCATGAAGCCGAACGGCTTTGTCGCCGCCGCCTGTATCACTTCCCACGAATCTATGCCGAGGTGATAGCACAACTGCGCCAGTTCGTTTACGAGCCCGATGTTGACCGAGCGAAATGTGTTCTCAAGCAGCTTCGCCGTTTCGGCCACACGGGCGCTCGATACCTTATGCACGCGCTCGACTATGGTTTGATAAAGCGCCGAGGCTACTTCGGTGGAAAGCTGAGAGACGCCGCCCACTACCTTCGGAATGTTGTGAGTTTGATATTGATTGTTGCCGGGGTCTACGCGTTCGGGCGAGAAGGCGAGAAAAAAATCGGTGTCGAGCACAAGGCCCGAATCTTCCATCATCGGGAGCAGCACCTCATCGGTCGTGCCGGGATAGGTGGTGGATTCGAGCACGATCAATTGAGGCGAATGGAGATTGGCTCGGACCTGTTCGGACGCGGCGAGTATATAAGAGATGTCGGGCTCTTTGGTCTTTCGAAGAGGCGTGGGAACGCAGATGATGACGGCGTCAACCTCGCTGAGTTTCGAAAAATCGGAAGTGGCCGAAAGCTTTTCGCGTTCGACCAGCGCGCGGACTATCTCCGTAGGAACGTCCGGGATATAGGAACGACCCGAGTTGATTATCTCTATGCGAGGCTCGTCAACCTCGAAGCCGTAGACCTGAAACCCGCTACGGCTGAACTCGACCGCAAGTGGAAGACCTACATATCCGAGACCGATCACGCCGACTACGGCGCGCCGCTCGATGATTTTACTGAGTAATTCTGCGCTCATGTTTTATGACTCCTTCAATAAATAATTCCCTCGAACAACCGCGACAATCCGAAACCTATATTCTACGGGCTGCGGCGATAAACATCCATCTTTAGATTTGCCTCATCCACGGCGGGCGCTTGTTTGCGATCAGATCATAGACGGGGCAAGCGGGCGAGTGCGCCCCCGGCAGATAACCCGTGCTCATCAAAAATTCGCCCGTGATCTCGCCGCCGGTAAAAAGAAACGTCTTCTTAAATAGCTTTACCCACTGCTCGCGCTCAAGCGGGTGATGATGGTCGAGCCACGCGGCAAACGAGCCGTGACTATCGCGGATGGAGGCAATCCTTCGGGCGTTTTCGATCACCGCGTCTATCTTCAGGCGATTGCGGATTATGCCCGGATCGCTCAAGAGCCGCGCCCGGTCTTTATCCGTATAGGCGGCGACCCGCGCGATGTCGAAGTGGTCGAAGGCCGCACGGAAACCCTCTCGTTTTTTCAGGATAGTGAGCCACGAAAGCCCCGCCTGATTTATCTCAAGCGCGAGGCGCTCGAAAAGTCCTCGATCATCGCTAAGAGGAAAACCGTATTCGCTCGCGTGATAAGGTCCGTGATAAGGGTGATCCGGCGCAACCAGGCAATAGCCGCTCATCTTTTGACTCCCAGACAGTTTCACGAAATCGTTGCCAGCAACTCTTCGCCTGTGACGGTCGCGGTTCCCAGTTTGCCCACGACCACGCCCGCCGCGTGATTTGCAAGCATCGCCGCTTCGGCAAGCGATGCGTCAGACGAAAGCGCGAGCGCAAGCGTTGCAATCACCGTATCGCCCGCGCCTGTCACATCATACACTTCGCGGGCGACCGTGGGTATATGAGTCACATCTTCGCCGTGGGTAAACAGCGTCATCCCCTCTTCGCCTCGCGTTATAAGCACAGCGCGGCAATCGAGTGAGCCGAGCAATCTCTGGCCCGCTTCAATCAGGCTCGCCTCGTCTTCGATCATCACGCCCGACGCCTCGGCCGCCTCCTGATTGTTGGGAGTGATGACTGTAACCGGCTGATAATGATCGAAGGAGCGCATCTTCGGGTCGAGGCAAACGATACGTCCGCGCTCGCGTCCGATCTCAAGCGCCCGCGCAAGCAACGTAGCCGTCAACAATCCCTTATTGTAATCAGAGACCACAACCGCATCGGCCGATTCGATCTCTGATCGAAATCGCTCAATCACGCGGTCTTCGACCTCGCGGCTGATCGCCCGGCGGCTCTCGCGGTCGGCGCGGACTACCTGCTGATTGTGCGCGATTATTCGAGTCTTGAGCGTGGTTGGGCGAGCCTCATCAACGAGAAGCCCCTCCGACTTCACACCGAGCGCGTCAAAGGCCGAACGCAACCGATCAGCATTGGCGTCTGCGCCCACGATGCCCAGGGGGATGGGAGCGGCTCGGAGCGCTACCAGATTAGAGACTACGTTGCCCGCGCCTCCAAGCGCGAGCGTTTCTCTTTCCACCTCGACTACGGGAACGGGCGCTTCCGGCGATATGCGCCGCACACGTCCCCAGATGAATTCATCGAGCATTAAATCGCCGAGCACAACTATGCGCTTGCCTTCAAACCGCTCGGCAATCTTTTCGGCTCTCTCTTTTGTGAGTGTATCCATAATTGACTTGATGCGTGATGCGTGAGACTTGCAAGTTGTCTTTGACAGGCATCTTGCCTGAAAATCACGCATCATTTTCACGAATCACTTCCTCAACCGAGGCGATCACATCATTTGCCCGAATCTGCCTGATCCCGTCTTCGGCCTGTAAGATTCGATAAGGCGAGTCAGTCCACGGATGCCAGACGGTCGCGTTCGACGAACCGAATAAGGCGACAACGGGGCGGGCAAGAGCGGCGGCGATATGCATCGGGCCGCTGTCGTTGCCTATGAAAAGGCCGGATAGTTCAAGCAATGCGATCAATTCTTTCAAACCGATCCCGGTGAGAGGCTTCGCCGGCGAGCGCGCGAGCTGCGCGACATCGAGAGCGATATTTTCCTGCCCGGGGCCTGCTATGATGACAGAAGGAAGATTCCAATCTTTGCTCAATTGATCGGCAACGGATGCAAACCCTTCCGCCGGCCATCGCTTCGATTCCATCGCCGCTGCCGGAGCCAGCACGGCAAATCTTTTCTCCTCCGCCGAGATGTCTATCCCCAGTTGAGCGAGCCGTGCGCGCACACTTTGCCGCGCAGCGTCTGAGACTGTCAGGCTCAATTTCGGTTTCGTCTGCGGGAGCGGAACTCCCGACCAGTTGAGCAGCGCGAGTTGTTGATCGACGCTGTGCAGGCCCTCTCGCCCGAGTATTTGATCGGGCGAAGGCGCTCGCTTGTCAAGCATCCACGAGAAGCCGTAATCACGATAGCCGATTGTGCTTTTCGCCCCTGAGACGGCCGCCAGTATTGCCCCGGTAGTGCCGCCGTGCATGTTAAAGGCTACATCGAATCGCATGGGGCGGAGTTTGACCGAAAGACGCGCACGCTTTGCCGCGCCCGGACGAACAATCAGCAAATCATCAACGAGCGGATGGTCTTCCAAAACGGGGGCGGATAGAGGTTCCATCAAAACGGCCACCTTCGCATCAGGTCGAAAGGATTTGAGGGCCGAAAGGCACGGAGTCATCAAAACGGTATCGCCTATCGACCGCAATCGCACGAGCAGAACTCGACGAACCTCGGACCAGTCGAGCGCAGGATTTTCGCGGGCAGCCGTCATCGGTTGATCTGCTCACTGCTCAATTACCGCTTCGTCAATGAGCATGACCGGGATGTCATCCTGAATGGGATAGACGCGACGGCAGTTCGGGCATTTCAAACCGCTCCCGTCGGGCTTTAACTCTACCTTCACTTTGCAGACAGGACAGGCAAGTATCTCGAGCAATCTTTCACTGATCGGCACCTGACACCTCCATTCAAGCCGTCAAGTCTAGCATCGCGCCGCGATGAGCGTCAATTTCCTCAATAACGCGGCAATAGAGTTAAAGGTTGATTTGAGCGACAGGCGCGTAGGAACAGGCCACGGATGAGGCAGCATGTTTCCGCTTTCCAAACCTGGATTTTGCAAAGCGGTATTGCCCTGCTTTTGCAATTGCCGATGGCTGAATCGTTCATCCAGGGGTGGCACTCTTGTATAAACCGGCGGGCGCTGATAATGTTCAAGTCTCGATCTGATGTGTTGAGGGTGAAGTTAATGTCAAATCAAGTTAGCGCATTTCGTTTCGGCAAAACTATTCGCGGATTGATTCTCGTGCTGGCCGCAGTCGTGACTGTCGGCGCGCAAATACAGCTTAATAAGCCAAAGGCGGTCAAGCCGCTTCCAAATCCTTATATCATTTCCGCCTCGCGCGATGAAGTGCTTACCGTAGCCAAGCAGATGCTCGAAACGCGAGAGATACCGCTCGATAAGGAGGATTGCAATCCGACTTCGGGCGAATGTGCTCTCATAAGCAAGCCGATTATCTTCATAAAGGGAATCACTACGCGGAGCCAGCTTGAGCATTACTGCGAGGTTCCCGCCGCGATCGTGCGAAACTGGGCAAAGGGCCGTTACGTCTTGCGTATTCAAATCAGCCCCACAACGCCCACCAAATCTCAGGTCGGAGTATATGCCAAATTCGAAGGTCTGGCCGATCAGGTCACAGGCAGCGAATGGGTGCCTCTCACATCGAAGGGCGTGCTCGAAGACCGCTTGCTTCGATGTATAGAAGACCGCGTCCTTGGCGGCGATTGCCAGACCGACGAAACCAGATAACGTGGGCGCTATTGTCTGCTCGCCAAAAAAAAGGTTGAAATTCGCTACTAAGAGGTTCTACATCTGTGGAATTGTGTAACAGAACCCCGCGATAAATTCTTCCCTGCCACGCTCGCGGCCAGACCCCGATTCTTCAAATCTGCTTCACACCCGATCATCGCGGCACTTGTCGTTAACGACAAAAATATTACCCATCACGGTAACGGAAACACGGGAATAATACAACTCGCTTCCCTCGCCGCAAGACTCAATATACCCTATGTCGCGCTTGCCACGGCGCTCGATTCCAGTGCCAACAGCGGGAACAACGTCCAGCAAACCGGCGCGGTCGCTTTGAGGATAACTCGCGACGCAAACGGTCTTGGAAACCCCACAAGACTCTCCAGCCCGTCCGAGGTCGGCTGGTCATACAACAATGCCAGCAACCCCTGGAACATCTCAAACGACACGGACCCGACAACCCACAGGCCAAAGGCAGACGGGCATACGGTTTATGTTGTAGGCCGTGATAATTACAATTTAGCCACCCCGAGTTCCAGCACGCCAAACGGAGGCAGTGTGAAACTCACGGGCAACATAGGCCAGGGCGTAGACGCAGTACAGGTGACCATATTCGCAAGCGGCTCGATTGATATACAGGGCAATCCGAATCTGAAAGCAAATCTGACCCGTCTGCAAACACCCCTGCTTCCTCCCTTCGTGCAGGTCGATATGCTGATGGCCGCCGTCGAAGACATAAGAGTCAGAGGCGATTTCAGCGCGGACATAAGCTTTACCGGGATTACATACTCCGGAGAGCAGGTGGACCTGAGCGGCAACGGCAGCATCAACGGACAGGTCATTGCCTTTGGCAACAACAACGTTAACAACTCGCTTGTCGAAGGCCCAAACGGCGACAAAAACAGAAATACAATAACGGGAAGCTTTGTCCTCACGCTCAATCAGGGCAATTCAGTGGGCAGGATAAAACTGGCCTCGTGGCGACAAATCAAAAAATGAGATAAAGCCTCCGATCTTTGACCGTAGGCTTTACCTCAATCACTCAACACAGCAGACCGGCGAAAATTGCCTTGTAGAGCCGATCAGGCGTGAGCCCTATCCCCGCCCCGAAATTCGTTCTCGGTAATCCCGAAAACTAAAATCGCCTTATTGACAGCAATTCTCGGTTTAGAGGAAATCGCACCGGGATATACCACGAAACAGACTAAATACACGAATAATTCTTCTATTTCGTGTGCTTCGTGTATTTCGTGGTTCACTTTTTGTTAAGACAGAATTTCTAAACCGAGAATTGCTGCCTTATTGAGCACTCTTGTACTTAAAATCGGTAATGGGAAAAAATAAAGTTCCACAAAGCGTATCCGCAGGTAACACCTCACAAACTCCTGATCGCTCTTAGAAGCCGGTTAAAAACGTCTATCGAACCGCTCTGGATAATTTGGGGGATCACTTCCTTTGTTTTCGCGAATCTCGGTTGCCTTATCGAAATGGCATCGTCTTTGCAACTCAATAAGGCCACATGGAGACAAGTAATGACTAGAAGGTTCGTCAAAAAAGAACAAGGCTTTACGATGCTCGAGCTTGCGGGCGTGGTTCTGTTGATCGGCGTCGTACTGGCGATGGCTATCCCGAAAATAGGCAACGCGATGCGCGAGTACAGGCTAAACATCGCGGCGCGCATGACATCGGACATGATTCAGCGAGCAAAGTTGCAGGCCATCTCCGACAACAAGACATCATCGCTTGCGGTTGACACAACGGGGCTGAGAATGGGGATAGTCGTCTATAACGCGGATGGCAGCATCAACCATATCGAATACACCCCTCTGCCGCAGGGTGTTTATTTTGCGATGCCTTCGGGCGTTACCGCGCCGATGACGGGCGTGCCCGTATCGAGTGTAGTCTCTTTTCCGGCGCTCAGTGGATACACAAACGTCTTTCGACAGAACTTCAATTCGCGGGGCTTTCCCGCGGTCACGACCGACGGCGATATAAACGTGGTCTATCTGACCAACGGCAAATCCTATCGCGCAATCACGCTCTCTTCGGTTGGCGGGCTGCGCACCTGGTGGTGGGAGAATGGGCAATGGGTAAAGACAGGCAAATAGCCCATAGGAGCAAACGGATGAAAAACGAGAGCGGATTTACGATGATCGAGGTAGCTGTTGCCTCAGTCATAACCATGTCGGGGCTGGTATTTCTCGCCACGCTATTTACGCTTGCCATAACGCAGAATCGCTTTATCAAGCAGTCCACCTCGACGACCATGCTGGCTCAGAAAAAGATCGAAGAGTTGATGGCGGCTGAAAGAAACGACGGGACCAACCGTCTGGCCGTCGGGGGCGGGCTGACTGCGGCAACCCAGGTCGCCAACTATGTCGAGGGCATCTCGGTAGATGATAAAACGGGGGCCGTAACTGTCACGACTCCGACAGATACATCCGCGAACTTTATACGTTACTGGAAGATCCAGCAGGACCCGGCGGCAAACGCGCTTGATGACACGCTGGTCATTTCCGTGCGCGTTGTGGCCGTGCAGGCCAGCCGGGGCAATACGCCCGAATCAACTACGCTGACGACTGTGCGCTCGTTTTAGCGAGGAGTATCACGATGATGAATTTAAAGGATGAAAACGGATTCTCGCTTGTCGAATTGATGATGGCCGCTTTCCTGACCGTGGGCGTTCTGGGCGGGATATTCGCTATGATGAACCGCAATCAGGGGGTCTATATCGCGGAGTCCGGCTCTACGGATATGAATCAGAACCTTCGCACGGCGACCGATTTTCTCACCCGTGATATTCAATCGGCCGGCGTAGGGCTTCCCCGGCCAAACGGCAGTTACTCCGCGATCTTTCACATAGACGGCGCAAGCAACAGCCCCGACCAGCTTCTGCTTGTAAACGGCGATCCTTTCGCGCCGTTCAATGACGGAGTCAAGGTAAACAGTTCGACCTATCAGGTGACTCTAGCGCCGGAGGTAAACAAACCGAATACGACGAGCCCGGCTTACGCATACTTCACCTATCGCGATCTGCATACGAATCAGATGCGGCCCGTTTACAGATCATTCGCAAACGATCAGCGAAAATACATCATATACGACGACAACAAAGCCATGGTGTTTTCGCTTACGGCCGACGCCACGCTTTCGGGCAATCAGATCAACCTGCCGCACACAGCCGCAAGCGATTTGAACCCGCCGACAGCCTTTGGCACGACCAGCGACACGGGTGAGCCCGATTACGCAAACGCGATGGTGGCAGTGCTCGACAGTCTGGTTGCGTACCGGCTCGACACGACGACGGGCGAGCTACTGCGCACGGCGAATCTTACGAACTGGTACCCGATAGCCCGTGGTATAAAAGATATTCAAATAAAATACCGGATCATCACGCCGGGCGCGGGCGGCGTCCCGGTCGAGACCATAGAGACTGCGCCCGCGGTTCGCAGAAACATTCGCTCGGTCATCATCACGATCCGCGCCGAAACGCCCGATTTGCAATCAAGCGACAAGGGTTACAGAGAAGCGGTTACTGAATTCGAGGTCGCGCCTCGCAATCTCAACCTGCTGCGCAATAACAACCTGAGCGCGAATACTAAAGGTACGTGGCTAACAGGGAATTAAGGGAGGCATCATGAAAAGGCAAGCGAGCAATACGAAAGCAAGCGAGCGCGGTATGGCGCTCATCACCGCCCTGCTGACTATGGCGATACTGCTGGCGCTGGGGATGGCCATAGTCTTTTCGGCAACAACCGACACGGTGACGACCAAGAGCCAGAGGGTTGGCGAGCAGGCATTCTTCATAGCCGATGCCGGGATAGGCATTGCCCGACGCGCGCTTGCGCAGGCGTTTGGAGAAGAGCTTAACAAGATACAGACCGGCGAGACGGGCTTCTACTCGGGCCCCACATCGGCAGGGGCGAATCAGTTCCCGGATGTTCAGGTGATCCCGAATCCAGATGGGACATGGAATATCCCCTTTTATGCGCGGGTCAAGGCGCGCGCCGAGGCGCTTATCAGAGACCAGGCGCGCGATCAATTATTCGATCAGCTTAACGGCTCAAGCTTTCAGGTGAATTTCAGCCCGCTCGCCGGTACGCAACCCGGTCTCCAGAAATCGAGCCAGAATCTGGCCGTTCAGTCGATTGTCTTTGCCTATTCGCTTCAGGTAGTCGGGACGACCACGGCGGGCGGCAGCGCGACAGTAGATGAGACGGGCCGCATTTCGGCAGTCGTTACTCTTACAAACGGCCCGCCTTCGGGCGGCCCTCGCGACTTCAGCTTTTCGGGTTTCGGTGCATTCTTTGATGTAGGCGACGACCCGAATCATCCCGAATATGTGCTGGTTCCGGGCACCTTCAGCGGACCCGTACATACAAATACGCATTTCGCATTCTATACGCCCTGGCAATATAACTTTCGCAACATCATATCTCAGGTTGATCCCAATATACGCGATTACCAGCGGGGCATGGTGGCCATACCGCAGAGCGATTATTACGGCATACACCTCAGTTCCGAAGGCTACAAGCAAACCAGCAAAGTGCCTCTTCCCACAAACGAGTTCTCGCAAGAGTACGCCGTGATAAACGCGACCGGGATAGTAGACACATACCCGGACGGCACACCCGTTGATCCTCCGGCCGTAATGCCGAAAGACGGTTCGGGCAACCCACTGCCGATCTTCGGCGCTTCGGGCCGGGTGACTGCCGAGGCGCTCGCGGCCAATCTCCGCAGCGTGGCCAATACCTCTCCGGCGGTGTCGGGAGGGTCGCTCGCGCAGGGAGTCTATATTTCATCAGGCGACGGCAGCACAATCACAGGCGCGGGGATTTATGTACAGGGAACCGCCGATGACGTTCAACTCTATGCCGACAACAAGGGCGGCCCGGCGAGCCAGGCCGATCAGGTCTATGTCGTCACGCAGGGCAGCACGACCACAACGATCCGCGTAAATTACAGTGCCAACACGACGACGATCTCTTCGGGGGCTACTTCCAGGACTTATACGGGAGTGCCGATGGATAGACAGGACCCCAACAACCCGAGATCGGGCGCGTCGCTTTATGTAAACGGCGGCATCACGAGTCTGCGCGGCGGTAAGGATAGTTCGAATAACAGAGCGGCAATCGCATCACAGACGGCGCTGACCATTACCGCCCAGCGAAGCATAAAGGTCACGGGCGATCTGAAGTACGCCGACCCGGTGGTAAATTCCGACGGCACCCCCGTTTCAAATATCAGTTCGGTGAGTAACGTGCTCGGGCTCTTCACAAATGACGGCAACATATATCTCGACGCGAAAACGAATTACGTCTCTTCGGGTCTGAGCATCGAGATTGACGCGGCGAACGCCGTTTTCAACAGCGACACCTCAAACGACAGTCAGGCACCCAAGACCGGGCAGGAAGGCGGTATCACAACCTGGTACGGCTCGGGGCATTCGACTCCAAGCTCAAGTGATCGAATAAGGCTTGTAGGCAGTGACGTAGAGAAAAACAACAGCCTGGTTGATTACTACAACGGAGACACCTATTTCGATGTGCGGTTTTCAGGAGGCACATTCAGGCCGCCTTTCTTCCCCGGCACAAATTACAGTCTGGGGTCGCCTCCTGTAGCCAACGTAGTACAGGTAAGCAACATAGCCGCTCCCGCGACTACCGCAAGGTCATGGAAGCGGGAAAACTATTAAGACGGGTTATCCAGAGAAGCCACGAATGAAGACAAATTCTTGCTGAGGATTCGCTTTCATTCGTGGCAACTTTACCTGTTGCGATCTGCTCAAGCACGCCCGGCCTTTCTTGAAAACGGAGGCTCGCGAAAATTCCCTGCCCGGTTTCATGCATCATCTGACATTGAAATACCATAGGTCAGATTGAATTGATTCCGTCACTTTGATTTTAAAGACCGTCACAGCGATAACCCTTCCGGGTCATACTTTCCCTCATTTTTCTCAGATTTGTCATCATTTTCATCTGGCATTGCCGTTGCAAACGAACAGCTATGATCAATCCTTCAAAAGAAGAGAACAGGACACTTGCTGTTGAGCAAAAAGGATCGCGAGATAGAAAAATGCTCGAAAGGATCGTGAAAAAGGAGCGGGGTTTTACGGCGCTTGAGATCGCGGTTGTTGTGATGCTGGTAGGCGTTTTGCTGGCCTTTGCCACCCCCAAGATAACAGCCGCGATGCGCGAGTACAGGCTCAACATAGCCGCGCGTCAGATGGTGGGGTTGATAAATCGCGCCAAGATGAGCGCCGTTTCAGATAATAAGAAAACATCCATTGCCGTCGATATTACCGGCAACCGGGCTGGACTTGTCATCTACAAAGATGACGGCACAACCGTGGACCACATTGAGTTCATCCCTCTGCCCCAGGGAATCACGTTTCAAAAACCGGCGGGCGTAAGCGCTGTGCCGCCAGGCGTAACAACTACAGGCCTAGTCTCCTTCTCTCTTAAAAACGGATACTACATGCAGGATTTCACCTCGCGCGGTTTTCCCGTGGTGGCTTCGGGACCTGATGTAGTTTCGATCTTCTTCGGCAACAGCAAATCATATGAAGCCATCACGATTACGAGCGTAGGCGGAATCACCACCTATCGCCTGGAAAAGGGTGCATGGGTAAATGCTCAGTTTTGAGGTTCAGAGCATGCATCAAGCTACTTTGAGCGCAGAATCGGAGACCGATTATGAAGAGATGTGAAAATAATCAAAGCGGATTCACAGTAATCGAGGTGGCGGTAGCTTCGGTCATATCAATGATTGGCCTTATATTTCTGGCGGGGTTGTTTACACTCGCCATCTCCCAGAACCGTGTTGTTAAACAGTTTACGGCAACAACGGCTCTCGCGCAGGAGAAGATCGAAGAGTTGACCTCGGTAGAGTTCAGCAACAATCGGCTCAAACTCGGTGGCGACCTCAAGAGCCAGGTTAAAGTCGGCACGGTTCCATATTACGAAGACATATATGTCAATGAAAAGACGGGAGAGATCAAGCTCACTCCCATACAGACGGGCGATCAGCCCTTCTATCGCCGCTACTGGAAGATAGAGACCGATACGGATTTGAACAACACCATAATAATCTCGGTACGGGTTGCGGCATTGCAGGCCGGGCGCAATGCCGGAAAGGCCGAAGAGACAACGCTTGTGACGGTGCGATCAAGCTAATCGGATGGAGGTCGGGATAATGAAAAGCAATAGTGAAAGCGGTTTCTCGCTGCTCGAATTGACAGTGGCTGCCTTGCTGACAGTGGGCTTGCTTGGAGCGGTGTTTTCGCTTACCAATCGCAACCAGCAGGTCTTTGTTACCGAGTCCTCCGTGGTTGATATGAATCAAAGCGTTCGCACGGCAATTGACCTGCTCACGCGCGATATTCAATCGGCAGGCGTAGGGCTGCCCAGCCCCATGGGCGTGGATGTGGGAAGCTTTGCGGCAATCTTCTATATAGACGGGCAGGGAGGAGCGCCCGATTCGATAATGATAATCAACGGAGACCCGTTCGCTCCTTACACAAATGTGAAGAATCAAAATAGTGGTGCGAGTGAGTTATTTCTCGTAGTGCCCCCGGATGTGGCAAGAAGCGGCTCGGGATCAAACGAGCAATTTACTTACAGCTATACGGAGGTCGGCGGCACTGCTCAGCAAAAGTCGATCTACAAGAGCTATGCAACCGATCCACGAAAATACATAGTTTATGACGATCTGCGCGCCAGGATCGTCACACTGAAGCAAAACGGGGCGACCGTCACCGTTGACGGCGCCGAGCAGATCAAGCTGCAATACGATCCGGCCACCGTGCTGAGCCCGGCTTCGGTTTTCGGCGCGTCGTTTGATACGGGAGAACCCATTTATGGAAATTCTTACTTGACGCTGCTTACAAACACAGTTTGCTACAGGGTCAACACAACCACGCACGAGCTTGAGCGAACCGAAGATTTGACGACATGGTATCCAGTAGCGCGAGGCATCCTGAATTTCCAGGTGCAGTACCGCGTCTTGTTAAAAAACGCATCCGGCACCATCGAAGAGCGAATCACCTCAACTCCCGGTAACGGCACTGACGCGGTCGCGTCGGGCAAGCTGACCTCGCGCAGGGACATTCACTCGGCCATTATAACTATAGAAGCAGAGACGCCCGGTACGCCCACGACAAGCAAGAGCTACAGACGTGTCGTTCAAAAGTTTGAAATCACGCCGCGCAATTTCAATCTCTCGCGCAACAACAATCTCAGTTCCTAAGAGAGGCCGTTATGATTAAGAAGAGAAACGAACAGGAGAAGAATGAACGCGGTATCGCGCTCATCACAACATTGCTGGTTTCGACCATCCTGCTGGCGCTCGGTATGGCTGTAGTCTTTTCTGCGACGACAGACACGGTCATCACCAAGAGCCAGCGTGTAGGCGAACAGGCATTCTTCACGGCCGACGCCGGGTCTGCCGTAGCGCGGCGCGCCCTTGCGCAGGCGCTCGAAGAAGAGATCGCAAAGATAAAGGACGGCACGGCCACATACGGGACTGGCGGGTTTTATCGCAAGGGCACTTTTCCCGATATACAGGTGCTGCCCGATCCGGTTGCAGACCCGAACAATGTCTTTTACACAAACGTCTATGCGCGGGCCAATCAGTTGGCGCAGATCGAGGCGCGAAAGATAAAACTCAAGGACATCAACGGCTCGGCCTTCACCGTGCAGTACGGCAAATTCTCAGGCACGGTCAGCGTCGTAAAGACATCTTCGACCAAGGCCACCGAGACCGATGTATTGCGCTATTCGTTTCAGGTCACCGGCACCACGGAAGCGGGCGGCAAGGCGACGGTCGCCGAGACCGGGCGAATATCAACCAACATCAACCTGACGGGTGGTTCCTCTTCGGGCACAGACCGCACCTTCAGCTTTTCGGGCTTTGGAGCATTCTTCGACAATGGAGATACGATATCAAACGCGGCTCTTGCCGGAGGGACTTTTACAGGCATTGTCCACACCAACACCCACTTTGCTTTCGCATCGAGCCGGACCGTCTCTTTTCGCAACAGGGTGTCACAAGTGGACGATTATATTCGATATGACAGCAGTGACTTCAACAACGGGCACCAGAACATACCAGGTAATAGCATCACGGGTATAGACATAAGCTCGGAAGGCTACAAGAAAGTGGCTCAGGTGCCGCTCCCCGATAACAACTACTCGCAGGAGTACGCCGTAATAAACGGGACGGGAATACTCGACAAGAATCCTGACGGCACGCCCGTTGACCCGCCCGCCGTCATACCTAAGGACCTGCTGGGCAACCTGCTTCCTGTGTTCGACTCGCTCGGGCGCGTTGCCTCTCAGACGCTTTCGGCCAACCTGCGCGATGCATCAAACAACAAGCCCGGCCTGATCGGGGCACTCCTCAATAACGGCGTCTATGTCCCTTCCGGTGATGGCGTTTCGATTTCAGGAGCGGGAATTTATGTGCAGGGCAACGCAGACGATATTCAGCTTATTTCCAATGGGGGCAATCAAGAATACATAATCAAACAAGGCAGCACCAAAACCACCATCACGGTAAACCCGTCTGCCAACACAACAACCATCACAACGGGCAGTAATACGAGGACATTCACCGGAGTGCCGACCGACAGGTTCAAATCGCAGTCTCCGAAGCCTGCCGTATCGCTGTTTGTAAACGGCGCAATCAATAGCCTGCGCGGCGGTACAAATAACGGCTCGGTCAAGCCCGCGCTGGCTGCCGGAACCAGATTGACCGTCACCGCGCAACGAGACATAACAATCACGGGCGACATAAAATACCAGGACGCGGTTGCCAACTCTGACGGGACACCCGTGTCGAATCTGAACTCGATTCAAAACGTGCTTGGAATATTCACCAACGACGGCAATGTGAATCTTTCTCCGAATTCGAGTTACGTCTCAAGCGGCCTCAACCTTGAAATCAACGCGGCAATCGCTACCTTCAACAAGAACATATCTAATGACGGAGGCCAGATCGAAGGCTCAATCGTCTATACCGGAAGCAGCTCACCCGGAAGCAACGACCGTTGGAAGCTGGTTGGGAGCCGCGTACAGGCCAAGATAAACAACATTGCATACACCAACCGTGACATATTCTATGACGTGCGCTTTTCCGGCGGCAGCTTCGGCCCGCCTTTCTTTCCGGGCACAGTTTACAGCCTGGGCGAAGATAACAGCGGGTCAACTGAAACGGCTATCGCCAGCGTGGCCTCGCCCACGGCTACGGGTATCTCCTGGTATCGCCCAAACAACTAAAACGAGACCGCCAAAAGCCGAACAGACAAACTTCCCGCCTGAGCAGAAAGGCACCAGGGCAAAACCAAGTCTCTGGTGCCTTAATCTTTGTATCGCAAATCATCAACCCTGAACTTATAATTTTCGCGATGCTTTTCGCGCTGACTCTTGAGTTGATTACGATCACGGGTGGGGCCGCGCTCACCTATCTCTACGATGCGGAATCGCATTTCGCCGCGCGACTCTGCGCGGGAACCTGTCTGGGGCTGGCGCTTCTCGGCTTCTCAGTATTCATACTGGCTTTCCTTTTCGGCTTTTCCACGGGTGTCATCTTTCTCGCGGGAGCTATAACAGCTTCCCCAACCTTGCTGCTCTTTGATCGAGCGCACAAAGAGCGGGCGCGAGCCGATATAAAGGCGATGATAGCGACGCTAGCGGCAGTTGCAAAACGACCCGCGCGCCGCCACGCGGCTTATCTGATCTTTTATTTACTTGCCGGGCTTGTGCTGTGGCTGGTCTTTGATCGCGCGATGTTTGAAACGAGTGACGGCATCTATACGGGCGTGACCACAAACTATGGCGATCTGCCCTTTCACATAAGCGTGATTACCAGATTTGCTTACGGCGAGAACATACCGCCCGAAGACCCCACGTTTGCCCGTGTTCGATTCGTCTATCCTTTCCTCGCAGACCTTGTGGCCGCCGTGTTCGTCCGATACGGCGCGAGCCTCCGCCGTGCTGTATTTCTCGAAAATATCGCGCTCGCGCTTGCGCTGGTCGGCCTTTTTCACCGCTGGGCGCTCATCGTGACCAGAGATCGAATAGCGGCGCTTGTCTCGCCTGCGCTTCTGTTTTTGAGCGGCGGCCTGGGCTGGTGGCTTTTATTTAAAGACGCTCACCAAACCGAAACGGGCATCTTCAGATTGCTTGAACGGTTGCCGCACGATTACACGATCCTGCCCGACAGCGCATGGCGCATGGGCAATATCCTGACGGCGCTGCTGGTCCCTCAACGGAGCCTTCTGCTCGGGCTCCCGCTCGCCATCGTCATTTTCACCCAGTGGTGGATTGCAGATGACGAGGAAGCCCAATCAAGGCGGATGACGACAGCCGGGCTGATTGCGGGGCTTTTGCCGCTCATACATACGCACACATTCCTTGTGGTTATGACAACCGGTTTTTGTCTTATGCTGCTCAGAAGAAAGTGGCGCGCGTGGGCCTGCTTTTTTGCCGCTGCCCTGGTCGTTGCCGCGCCACAGCTTTTCTGGATGGTTGAGGGCAGGATGGATACGGCCGCGAGCTTTTTAGGGTGGCAACCGGGATTCGATAGCGGCAAAGAGAACATCTTTCTTTTCTGGTTCAAGAATACCGGCTTGCTCATACCGCTCATTGTGGCGGCAATTTTTTGGCCCGGCAAAAAGCGCGTTGTGAACAACAAATTGCTCGTATTCTATATTCCGTTTACGTTGTGTTTTATCGCGGCGAATCTGTTCAGGGCGGCTCCCTGGATTTGGGATAATATCAAAATCCTGGTCTACTGGTATATCGCCTCTGTGCCGCTCGTGGCTTTGATGCTTGCTCGTTTATGGAGGCGGCAAAAATCGAGCCGCTACCTTGCCGTGGCGATCTTCGTCTCGCTTGTGCTGGCCGGGAGCCTCGATATCTGGCGAATCATTTCAGGCGCATCCCGCTACAGAGAGTTCGACAGCGAAGGGGTCGAATTTGCCGGAATGATTATGAATAATACCCGCCCGCGCACCCTCATCCTGCACGCAGCAACATTTAACAGCCCGGTATTTTTGACCGGCAGGCGCTCGCTTATGGGCTATCCTGGTCATATCTGGACGCACGGGCTTGATTACGCCAAACGAGAGGCCGAAATCAAAAACATATACGCGGGCGCGTCCGATGCCGAGATGCTGATGTCGGACTACGGCGTCGAATAAGTAGTCGTGAGCCCGCTCGAACGCAATCTGATGAATGTGAGCGATTCATTCTTTGAGCGCTATAAAAAAATCGGAGAAGCTGGTGAGTATACCCTCTACGAAATCACCCGGCGCTGAGGATTCGGACGCAAGACAGGGCGCTTACGGAAACGACCCGAAGAATTCTGATGCAGAAGCGGGCGGCGCACTCGAAATGTCGGAAAGCGTATGGCGGGTGGCAAGCGCAGCGATATTGATCGAGGGGGCGCTTCTGCGGCTTTATGAACTTCAGCTAAATCCCCTGCATCAGGACGAAGGCGTAAACGGATTTTTTATTCTGAGGCTGTTCCGCGAAGGCTTTTACCAGTACGACCCGGCCAACTATCACGGTCCTTCGCTTTATTATTTTGCCCTGCCTATTTCTTATCTATTCGGATTGAATACTTTCGCGCTTCGCCTGGTCACGGTGTTGTTTGGCATAGGCACGATCTGGCTGATCCTTTGCCTGCGGCGCTACACGGGTTCAATCGGCGCGCTCGCATCTGCCGCGCTCGTGGCCGTATCGCCCGGCGCTGTCTATATGTCCCGCTACTTTATACACGAATCGTTATTTGTCTTTTTCACGCTTGGTTTTATCGTCGCAATGTTGAGATACTGCGACACGTCAAAAGCGGTTTATCTGTTTGCGGCCTCGGCTTCGGCTGCCCTTCTTTTTGCGACAAAAGAGACGGCCGGGTTGTCTGTGGGGGTGCTGGTCACAGCTTTTTTTGCCACTGCCTTGTTCGTGAAAATCAGAAAGACCAGACCCCGTGACAGGTCTCAGATAGAGCAAACCTCGCGAAGCAAACCCGCGATATCAACCGCATTGCAAAAAATACCGTGACAGGTCTGGATACAACAATCGCCGTCACATCGCCGGAATACTGGCCCCTGCCCTGGTATCTGCGCGATTACAACCACGTCGGATATTATGGGCGCGTAGTCGAGTTGAACGACTCGATCATAATTGCATCCGAAGCTCAGGAAGAAGAGATTCAATCATCATTCGGCACCCGTTACCGACAAATCAAAACGTGCCGATTGCGACCC
The DNA here is from genome assembly GCA_963765495.1 of Blastocatellia bacterium. Lineage (GTDB taxonomy): Bacteria > Acidobacteriota > Blastocatellia > UBA7656 > UBA7656 > CAVXWP01. The sequence continues at coordinate 76,785 of CAVXWP010000006.1, read as the reverse complement.
GGCGTAAAGCTCATCCTGTATGCGCGTGAAGATGCGACAGGGCAATAATTGTCTCAACCTGAACGGTTACACCTGTAAATCTGTCAAAATGGCTAATAACAGCTTCCGTACTTTGCCGCAAAAAGTAACACCTAACCCGTGTCTTATCAATAACATAGCTAGTCCCTTTCTGTCACAGGTCAAACCTTGCGATGGGTATAAATTCCACTTTTGATTTGCAGATATTTCCGCTCGTTTAAGTAAAGAAATAATTGCTTCTTTCCTTCACGGGATCGCCACGTATAAATTGAGCGTTCCATTTTTTGTGGCTTCCTGCCTCACCGAATTTGAGAGTTATGTTTCAGGCGATTTCAGCGGCACCGTAGGCACCACGAGCGTCCCTGCCTTCAAGTTCGTTGACGGCAATGCCAACCTGGATGGAGGAGCGGGGCTGCTGGTCGTAACGGGCAATCTGACATTGAGCGGCAACCCGGATTTTGAGGGATTGATTATGGTTCCGGGTGGCGGCTCGGTGACTCGAAACGGCGGCGGCAACGGCAATATCTACGGGGCGATGATCATCGCCAAATTCGGGAGCACGGGCGGATTTCAAGGCCCGACCTTTAATACAAACGGCGGCGGCAATTCGCTGCTGCAATTCGATTCCGAGGCCATTCGGAGGGCGCTAAATGCGACGGGCCGCCCCGTGCTCGGCGTGGTGGAAAGATGAGCGAATGATGCGTGATTCGTGATGCGTGATTACATCAGAGCTTGATCTCTTTCACCCTTATCAAGCTTGCGATTTGTTTTTGACAGTGGCCAGGCTAAAAGTCACAGGTCACGCATCACGCATCACGCATCACGAACCTACTCTTCGCGGTACTCGGTGCCGTGAGACAGACCGCCGGGGCCGTGATAGAGCTTCGCGCCGCAATCATCGCATCTCTCATCGGATAATATTTCTTCCACCAGCAGTATCTTGGCATTAAGCTGTTTTGAGATTTCCACTATGGCTTCGGAAACGTCTTCGGGGTCTTCCAGTTCGTGGACTATCTCCCAGACGAAGGTAAAGAACGGCTCTTCGTCTTCCGCCTCGCGCCCGTAAGCCGCAAGCCGAATCTCTTCGACTACCTCATCTCCTCCGTGGCGCGATACATATAGAAGCGGCTCGATAACTTCTCCGGGCGGGGCCATTTCGAGCAGGTTCTGCATCGCTCTTTCGGTCTCAAGCGATATCTGAATGGTTCGCTGAAGCTGGAGGCCGCTTTCAGGCACTTCATTCAATTCGACGAGATAAGGATAGACAAAGACATCGAATTCAGGCCCGGCCATGTGCGAAGCGAGTTCTTCCTTGATCAGGTTCCCCAAAGCGTCGAATCTTCCTTCTTCCGATTCTCCGAAGATATGGTCTTCAAATTCGAGCGCTTCTTCGCCTTCCTCTCCCTGATTTGTCAGGACCGCTCCACAGACCGCTCTTTGAATAATGCTCATTCTTTCAAGCTGGTAAGGGTCGCCGTGAAACTGCGGCGGGTCATTGTAGTCGGCGGCGAGAGGCGGGAACTTCTTCTTCGATTTTGTAAGGTAAGACGCCAGAGAGTTCAGATACTCTCTGGCGGCCGATTCCTGCCGCCACTCCGTATGGTCTACGCGATAGAGTCGATCATCGAGAAATATCGAGCCTCCTTCATCGAGGCCAAGCGCGTCTCTTATAATCCGATCCTCCGCGGCTCGCTTTATGGTCAGAGGGAGTTCGGTCGGGAAACTTGCGGCTTCGCCTATCAAGACCGGCACGGCAAATATAATGGCAAAGGGGATCATTATTGCGGGAATCTCTTCGCGGACGCTCGCTTTCTCCTGCTTTGATGCGGGGACGAATGAAAGGTACAAACGATAACCCGCCTCATGAAGAGCCATCGCCAGGACATCCAGAACCTCTTCGTCGTATTCTTCTTCTTCTATGAGTTGATAAACTTTCTCTTCAAGACCGCGCTCAACCATCCACAGGACATCATCAAAAAGCTCATCCGGGTAATCGCCTTTCTTCAACAATGCGGCCGATCGGCGTATGCGTTCCAGCACTCTCTTTGCAGAATCTTCTTTCTCTTTCTTCTTGCCTTTACTCATACCACCTCCCGGAGCCGTTCTGGTCTCGACAACCTCAGACCTTGATCAAAGAAGCGTTCTGCGAAAGCTTATTAGAGAGAGAAGAATAATTCAATGTGGCTATGAATCATCTGAGTAAGATAATGGATAAAATCCCAGGGCCATTCAGTTTTCCAAAATGTAGCACATGGAAAAGGGGAATAGGCCGGGACGGGCGCGGATCTGACACTATAGGATTTAATCCGCGAAAATCCGCCCGATCCGCGTCCGTCCCGGCCTATTTCAATTCGCCTTGCATCCAATTTAACCTGGCAAAACGCCTGACGCATGTTGCCCGCAATTCAAAAACTGAATGGCCCCGGATAAAATCCCCCGTTCGCCTCTGCGCAGAGGCCGATATCTTGCCACAAAGGCGAGGCAACGTAATACTGTGATATTGTTCTGATCAGTTCATTCGGGAGTGAGACTTACCATTGCTTATAGTCGAAAAGGTAGAAAAAATTTACGGCGGGGGCCGTCGCGGCGTGGCGGCGCTCAGGGGTGTGAGTTTCGAGGCCGCAGAAGGTGATTTCATCATCCTGATGGGACCTTCGGGTTGCGGCAAATCGACATTGCTTCATTTGATAGGCGGGATGGACCGCCCTACGAGTGGAAGCGTCTCGCTCAACGGCGTGCGGCTCGACCATCTGAACGAAGAGGAACTGGGGCGGCTCAGACGCAAAGAGGTGGGCTTCGTCTTTCAATTCTTCAACCTGCTGCCTACGCTTACGGTCGCCGAAAATGTAGCGCTTCCCCTGATGCTGGACGGCACGCGCGAACGTCAGGCGCGCACGCGCACACGCAAACTTCTGGACCGCGTCGGTCTCATCAATCGGCTGGACCATTTCCCTTCGGAGCTTTCGGGAGGCGAAATGCAGCGCGCAGCCGTGGCTCGCGCCGTAATCAACCAGCCTCAACTCGTGCTGGCTGATGAGCCGACCGGCAACCTCGACAGCGAAAACGGCGAGCACGTCATGCGCCTGCTTCGTGACCTGAATCAGGAACTCGGCGTTACAATCATCCTCGCTACCCATTCCGAAGAAGCCGCCTCATACGGCAGGCGCACCATAAGCATGCGCGACGGGTTGATCGAGCAAGACCAGGAAAGTTCTCAAAAGCATGAAGGCGTACTTCAAACTCTTTAAGCAATTCATACTGCGAGCGCTTGCCCGCGACCCCGTGCGCTCGGCGATAACCGTACTCGGCATAAGCCTCGGCGTAGGCGTGATGATAGCCATCCGCCTGGCCAACGCCACCTCGCTTGAATCCTTTCGCACCGCCACTGAAACCATCGCCGGAGAGACTTCGATTCAAATCACCGGCGCGGCCGGACGCTTTGATGAACTCGCGCTGAAAGACCTCGGATGGCTCCGCGCCTACGGACGTATTAGCCCCGTCATAACCGGATACGCGATGGCAGACGAATCGGCTGGCGAGTTTCTTCAAATCCTCGGCGTAGACGTATTGCGCGACCGCTCGCTGCGCGACTACAAATTGCTTCGCCTCAACTCAGGCGAGGGCGAGCCTACGGCGCGCGAGTTCCTGCTGCTGCTCACAGACCCGGCATCCATCATCCTTACCGAAAAATTCGCCCGCCGTCACAATCTTTCAATAGGCAGTTCCATCTCACTCACGATGGGCAGCCAGAGGCGCGAATTCAGGGTGCGCGGCCTGTTGCTCGACGAAGGCCCGGCCCGCGTTCTCGACGGCAACTTCGCGCTGATGGATATCGCCGCCGCTCAACTGGCGCTTGACCGTCTGGGCTTGCTCGACCGCGTAGATGTAAAACTCAAACCCGAAATCTCCACCGAGCAGGCCGCCTCCGAGATTGCCCCGCGTCTCGCCGAGGGCCTCGTCATTGCGCGGCCCGACCAGCGCTTCGGTCAGGTGGAAAAGATGATCTCGGCATTTCATTTCAACCTGAGCGCGCTCGGGTCCATAGCCCTGCTGGTAGGATTGTTTCTCATCTACAACACAGTCTCTATCTCTGTCATCACCCGACGCGAAGAGGTAGGCACGCTCCGCGCCCTGGGCGTCGGTCGCCGTATGGTGCTGATCCTCTTCTGGGGCGAGGCGCTGCTGCTTGCCGTCTTTGGAACGGTCATAGGTCTCGCGATTGGACGCCTGATGGCGGCGGGCGCAGTGCGCGCAACAGCCGTTACGGTCGAAACTTTTTATATAGCGACGGCCGCGACCCAGTCCGTATCCCGCTACTCGCTCGGCCTTGCGGAGGTGGGTCTCGCCTTTGCCGTAGCCCTCCCGCTCGCGCTCTTAGCCGCCTCGGTGCCCGCTTTCGAGGCGGCGCGCGTTCGTCCGATTGAAGCCATGCGCGGGGCCGAACGTCTTGCCAAAAGCTTTCGGCCATCGCCTAAATACTTAGCCATCTCGCTTGCGCTGTTTGCCTGCGGTTACCTGCTCAGCCGGTTGAACGCGATAAACGGCCTGCCGGTAGCAGGCTACGGCGCGGCGCTTGCCCTGATGTTTGGCGGCGCTTTTCTCGTGCCCAACGCCTTGTGGCTTGCGTGCAGGTTGAGCGGTCGTTTTATAAACCGGGCGCTTGCGGCCTTTCAGGTAGAAGGGATACTCGCAAGCGCCAACCTGCGCGGCGCGATTCCCCGCGTTTCGATTTCGGTGGCGGCCCTTGCAATGAGCCTCGCGATGATGGTGGCGATTTCGATAATGATAGGCAGCTTCCGCGAAACCGTGAGCTACTGGGTAGACCAGACCCTGAAGGCCGACATCTTTGCGCGCCCCCTGACCCGCACGACGGCGACATCAGAAGGCGAGATAGCCGACGAAGCGATCACCGCAGTCAGAGCCGACCCCGATGTGCTCGCGGTCGATTCGTTTCGAGCGCAGCAGGCCACCTATCAGGGCAACCTGATAACGCTTGGCGCGGGCGACTTCCCCGTCCTGCTCGAACACGGACGGCTGGCATTCAAAGCCCCTTCGAATGCTCGCGACCGTCTGCGCGAAAGCATCAATAAAGACGCGGTCGTCGTATCGGAAAGCTTTTCGCTTCGATTCAACAAGCAACCCGGCGATGTGATTACGCTGCCGACAAAGGCGGGCGACAGAGAGTTCAAAGTAGAGGCTGTCTATTACGACTACTCGAACACGCGAGGCGCGGTCGTGATGGATGCGGGGACTTATGATAAACATTTTAACGCCGCGCGTCCGAGCAGCCTTTCGATTTATCTGAAGCCGGGCGCTCGCCCGGATGACGTGAAAGAGAGGCTGGCGCGCTCGATAGGCGGCAAGTATCAGATATTGCTCAGGACAAACGAGGCCGTGCGGCGCGAGGTGATTCGAATATTTGACAGCACCTTCTCAATCACCTATGCGCTCGAAGTGATAGCGATAGCGGTCGCGGGATTGGGAGTGATCTCCACATTGTTTACGCTGATACTTGAGAGGCGGCGAGAGCTTGCGGTGCTCAGTTTTCTGGGCGCTACGCGAAAACAGATTCGCCGAATGATCGTCATCGAGGCAGTTCTGCTTGGCGGCGTGAGCCAATTTGTGGGAATCCTGATAGGCATAATGCTGTCGCTTGTGCTGGTCTATGTGATAAACGTCCAGTCATTCGGATGGACGATCCAGTTTCACTTCCCCGTAACCTTTCTCATCCAGTCAACTCTATTGATACTTGCGGTCACGGCCGCAGCCGGTCTCTATCCGGCGGCGCGCGCGCTCCGCCTCGACCCGCTTCGCTTTGTGAGGGAAGAATGAAAACGGTAGGCAGTAGGCAGTATGCAGTAGGCAGCAGTAGTCGCGGAGGCGGATACCAACCATTCGCATGGATTCGGAGGCTTCGCCGTTTCGTTTCTCGGGCCTTTGCCTTGCGCTCTTTAGCATTGATCGCTGGCCTGGTATTTACTGCCTACTGCCTACTGCCTACTGCCTACTGCCTACTGCCTACTGCTTCGTGGCGCGAGGCCACGCCCGGTTACGAATACTCTTTCCCGCGCGATCACGCCGCGCACGAGCCTTATCGAATCGAGTGGTGGTACTATACCGGAAACCTCATAACTAAAGAGGGGCGCAGGTTCGGTTATCAGTTGACCTTCTTCAGGACGGGCATAACTCTTGACCCGGCTAATCCTTCGCGATGGGCCGTGCGCGATCTCTACATGGCTCACTTCGCCCTGTCAGATATAGAGCGGGAATCGTTTCACTCATTCGAACGACTCAACCGCGCAGGCATCGGATGGGCCGGGGCCGAGACTGAAACCTATCGCGTCTGGAACGAAGACTGGGAAGCGCGACTCGATGGAAAAGAGCATTTGCTCAAGGCCGCTGAGCCGGGTTTTCAATTAGACATGAAACTTACACCGGCAAAAAACGAAGTGATTCACGGCCAGAATGGAGTAAGCCGCAAAGGGCCGTCCGAGGGGAATGCGTCGCATTATTATTCGCTCACGCGGCTCGAAAGCGAGGGCCGTCTGGTCGTAGATGGAGAGGCTTTTGAAGTCACCGGACTCAGTTGGATGGATCACGAATTCGGGACAAGTTTTCTGGAACAGGGGCAACTCGGATGGGACTGGTTTTCGATTCAACTCGACGACGGGCGCGAATTGATGTTGTTTGAGCTTCGCCGCGAAGACGGCTCGATTGATCCGCGTTCGAGCGGGACCATGATCGAATCCGACGGGCGAGCGACCCACATTCCCTTCGCAGAGTTCTCGCTAAAGCCCTACGATCCGTGGCGGTCGGAAGCGAGCGGCGCGACTTATCCCACCTCGTGGGTGATCGAGATACCGCGATATGATCTGCGCCTGACGGTCAATGCCGCGTTCAAAGATCAGGAACTGCGCGCGACCGAAAGCACGGGCGTCACTTACTGGGAAGGCAGCACAGTCGTCGTTGGCGTGTCTGGTGAAAGGGCGGTCAAAGGTCGCGGCTATCTGGAGATGACCGGCTACGCGGGCCAGAGCATGGGCGACATACTGCATTGAAATAATGGCCTGAGGCATCATGATCAGATCCGCGAAAATCCGCCGCATCCGCGTCCGTCCTGGCCTATTTCAACTTGCCCCGCAATGCATCGGTAAAACAATATGAGGCGATTTACCCGTACAGGTAATCTTTTGGCCCGTCCTGATTCAAATGAAAAAGCTGAAAAATAGAGCGTATTTAAGTATTTCATTCCATAATTTATTCTGATATATTGCCTCACGTAGAGGTTTCCCCCTTTGCTGTCGCTCGCCCGAATTTTGAGATTATTCGGGATTATCTGAAGCGAGGGATGCACCCCAATTCCTTCAAATCTACTTCGTAGTCTAAAAAGGACATACCTGATTAACGAGCCGGCGTCTACCAAAGGACGCTATAAATCGTCCGATCATAAACCGGCAAATACGTATCAGGGGAGTGCGCACGACTTATCGGCGGGTGTGAGATTTGCTATGAGGCTATTCGATGGATTGAGAAAACGCAGCCGGATTCGAGCCTCACTCGAAGCTATAGAAAGAGGCGGCGAGCTTTCGAGGCAGGGCCAGTATGAAGAGGCTCTTGCAGCTTACGGTATGGCTGTGCGTGTTGCGCCCGATGACATCTATGCGCGACACAGACTCGGTGAAATCTACGCCAATCTGGGGCGTTACGACGAGGCGGTCGAAGCTTATAATGAGGCGATTCGGATATCGCCCGAAGATGAACTGGCCTATTGCGAAATGGGCGACCTCTACACGAGGATGGGCCTGTATGAACAGTCGCTCGTCGCTTACAGAAAAGCCATCAGCATCAACCTGGAACACCCCAAGGCTTATTACAACCTGGCGGTGGCCTACGAAAATCTTGAGCGATATGACGATGCGATAGCCTCATACAATCAGGCGCTTCGCATCGAGCCGAACAGCGCGGCGGCGCATTTCAATCTGGGGATGCTGCATCACAGGCTTGGCCGTCTGGACGAAGCGATAATTGCTTTGAAGCAGGCCATAAACATCAAGCCCGACTATGCGGAGGCGCACTATAAACTCGGCGTGGCATATTCCAGACAGGGACGAGCCGAAGAAGCACTGGAAGCCTATCGGCAGGCCATCGCGGTCAAACCTGATTACGTAGACGCGCATTATAATATCGGAGTGGGCTGTCACAAGCTGGGCCGCTACGAAGATGCGATAGCCGCTTATCAGGCGGCGCTCAAGGTAAAACCGGATTCCGGCGACTCGTATTATAATCTGGGCGCGGCCTATGCCAATCTCGGACGCATGGATGAGGCAATAACGGCCTATAAAGAGGCCGTCAATCTCAAACCCGATTTCGTAGGCGCGCCTTACGTGCTTGGCACGACCTTGCAGAAGATGAAACGACTGTCGGAAGCCAAACAGGCATACAAACAGGCTATAAGCATTGACCCGGAGCACGCGCAGGCGCATTACAGACTTGCTCAGACACATCTGATGCTCGGAGACAGAGGAACGGCGCTTGAGGAGTATAAGGTTCTCAAGACTATAGACAAAGAGATTGCGGGCAAGCTCTTCGGCGAAATATACAAATGAAGCGTGATGCGTGATTAATTTGGAACCTGCGTGTAAAAAGCAATTTGCAAGCCGGGTTAATCACGCATCACGCTTCACGCATCATCATCGCGGGTCGCCAATCAGAATAAACGGGGCCCAGTAGTAGGGATGGCTGTAAGGACTCGATTCGATCATCTTGAGCTTTGCCTGTCTGAGCGATTCGGATTTATCGTTTTCGCCCTCCATCCCTTGATAAAACCTGACCATCAAATCGGCTGTGGATTTATCGGCCACCTGCCACAGACTCACCACAACGCTTGATGCTCCCGCATACAAAAAAGCCCGGCTCAATCCGATCACCCCTTCGCCTCTGAGCTTCTTCCCCAACCCCGTCCGACAGGCCGACAACACCACAAGGTCCGCTGTCAGCCTCAGATCGAATATCTCGTAAACCTGCAAGATGCCGTCTTCCGCGTGATCTTCATCCAGCGATAGGACGAGCCCCGAATACTCGGGCTCGGGCTCGCTGATCAGCCCGTGCGCGGCGAAATGTATGCGACGGGCGCGGCTCAAATCAGGGTTGTTCTTTACGTTTTCTTCTCTGGCTTCCTGTCTCAGATAGATGATCGCGCTTTCAGGCTCGAAGGCTGCGGCTATAGATTTGACCTCGCGGCCCGAATCGCTCAGACGCTCCAGCCTGAACCTGTCTCTTCCGGCAAGGCTGCGGGCCACGCGGCTCGCCTCGTTATAATCGGCTTTTCCGGCGGGCGGGTAAACGGGATCGGCGAAGGCAATAAATTGCTTTGCTTCTGATGATAGGGGCTCGGCTCTTGCTTTCCCGCTTTCGAGGCTCGCAAGCACGCCCGCCGAAGGGATGTAACTGATCGCCCATTGCCTGAGCAAGAAGGGCTGTTCTTTGTAAACAGCGCGGCCTTCCGTATTTGCCTGACTGCTTAACAGAAGCTCGAACGGCAGATAATACAGGGCTCCGTCGGGAGCTATCAGCAATCGTTTCTTTCCGGCAAGTCTGTCTGCGGCAGGCAGGATAACCGCATCATAAAGCCGCCGGGCTGCGCTCACATAGCGGGCAAATTCGCGCCGTCCGGGCCGCTTCAATGCTTCCCGTATCTCTTCAACCAGTTCTTCCATCTCGGCCGCTTGCGGCAGGCCGTAGCTTTCAACCCCCTCCCGACTGACCACGAAAAGAAATGAGGAGTCCTTTCCGATCATGTATTCGAGCAGCGCCGTCCGATCATCGAGCAGGCGGCGAATCTGTTCAAACCTGAGCGATTCGGGATAACGAAGCTCGGCATAGCGCTGATCGCCCTTCCGCGCGTCTTTGCAAGGATCATAAGCGCCCGGGCTTCCCCGAAAGGGTCGCGGGCCGCCCGACTGAGCGCAAGCGCCCGATCACAATACTCTATGACCTTTGCGCTATCGCTCATGAACTGATAGATGCTGCCTAATTGAAGGAGCGAGTCGGCCTCCATTTCGGCGTCGCCTGCTCGCTCGCAAAGCAGGAGCGATTCTTCCGCTTCACGGGCGGCGGCCCTAAGCGATTCTTCAACCCACCACCTGCGCTTCAGTCTCCGCGCTTCATCGAGGTGTCTTTCGGCTGCGACGCGGTCCTTATCCTGAATCGTTGCCCCGCGCCATTCCTCCACGCGGATGTGATAATGCCCGGCTTCGCCGCCTTCACCTGCGCGCACTTCGAGGCGATAATCTCCGGTCGTTTCGGCGACAAACGAAACCGACTCTATCCCCTGATTGAAATCTCGCCGATTCACAGTGGCAAGCACCTTGCCGTCAGACCCGGAAAGAGTCACGATCACGTTTACACCCTGTTGCGCGATTGAGACGTGCGCGTATTGCCCCGCAACCAGCCTCAATGTGTAGGCATGAATCTCCCCCGCGCCCAATTGGCGGGCGAAGGCTGCGCCCTGTTCGAGCCCAGCGTTAAGATTTTTGTCTTGAAAATAGAGAGCGTTCGCCCCGGGCACAACCGGAGAGCCTGCCGCTAATAGAAGAACCGTGATCCAGATCGGCGTCAGGTTCCGGTGTTTTCGACGGATTGTTTTGAGAGGGCTCGCGCTCATTCGAGTTTCCTTCCGAGGAAAATCGGTTCACTCATCAAGGGCAGGCTATGAAGCTCGCTTCCTCGGTTCCGCCCTCAGAATTTACCACAGTCAGCCTGTTTTCCGACCCTCCGTTTACACAGGGATTGAGAAACTCGCCTTTGCGGCTCTTGAGTTTCAAGAGGATTTTTCCGTTGTTTTTGAATTTCACGAGATTTGCGGGCACTTCAACTCCGTTGATGAAAACGCGATCATCGGCTCGAAACATCGCCCCTGTCAGCACCAGGTTATTGCCGTTGCCTTTTACTTTGACCTTGTCGATGATCGGCCCGGTTGTCCACTCTACCGTAGCCTGTGAAGGGAAGAATCGAGTGTCCTGCTCTCCGATTTGAAGCAGACCGTCGTCGGTAGACGTAGGGCTGCTCACGGTGATGGTATCCAGCCCGGGATTCCCGGAAAGGTTCGCGTACTCGATTGTGACATTGCCTTCGGAATTCGTGACATTCTGGATGGTGAAATTATTCACACCCTTTACATCAATATTGACCGGCACATTGGCAACAGGGTTGCCGTCGCGCGAGATCGTGGCCGACCCCGTAAACATATTCGTTTTATTGAGATTTATTTTAGTCGCCGGCGGGTTTATGCTTGAGAGGGTAAAGTCTTCGGCCGTCGCAATCGACTCGATCACAGAATCAAGCGGCATAATCAGGGTAGGTTTCCCCGTCTGCATGTCAATTCTGTAGAGGTTCGAATGCGTCTCTCCGTTCAGTGTCAGTGTCACAAACAGGTCTCCCTTCTTGCTAAAATCCAACCCGACCGACGAGGTTGTATCCATGTCGAGAGTTCCCACCATAGTTAACGCGGTCGAACCAAGAAAGGGTATTTCAGCCTGATACACCGCATCCGTTATGGAGTCTATGAAGTAAGTCATATTTCCTTGCGGGCAAGGCTGTTGATTTGGATCGGTGCAGGGGGGAGCCTTGGCTGCGGCATCTGCTTTCAAAGCATTGCCGACTGAGAAGTGGCCCGTCTCAACATCCACGAGGATATTGTTCCCGCTGCTGTTTACTATATGCAATTCGCAAAGGCCGGATGAACCATCCTCGGTGAGTCCCGTGCTTCCGCCTCCGGTTGTGGGAAGCGAGCCTGATTCAAGGGGAACGGCATCAGCGAAAACCCCAAAAAAGCTCGCTTCTGGCACAAGTTCATAAACCCGGCCAAAATCACTGGCCCCAAAGAGATGAGTGAATCCATCCCTGTCTATCTTGGTGTCAATGGCAACAAGCTTTTAATATTTGCCCTGGCTGGCAAACGATACGCTTGAAGGCGAAGAGGCGCGCCGTGTGCGCAAACACGTGGCCGAGTGCGAGCGGTGCCGCCTCGAACTCGGAGAGACGCTTTTTGCGTTGAAGCTCTACAACAGGCATCTGCCCGCAGACGCGCTCATAGACTACGCATACGAACGGGTGGGAACCGCCTCCGCTCAGAGTCTTATTGAGAACCACCTGCGAGATTGCGACGAGTGCGCCGAAGAACTCCGGTTGGTGCGCGAAAGCCGCGCTCTTGAAGAAGAACCGGCTCAAGTCATCCCGATTTCAGCGCAAACAGGCCGCCCGGCTTTCAGGTGGCAATACGCGGCTATGGCAGCGACTCTTCTTGCTTTCATACTCGTTGGGGGCTGGCTCCGGGGCAGGCAGCAGGAGAAAGCTTTTCAAGACCGATTGGCTGCCGAGCAGAAAACCATGAGCGAAAGGCTAGCCAATCAGGAGGCCGAACGCCTCAGGCTGGAACGCGAAAACGAGCAATTGCGACAGATCGAATCCGAACTTCGTCGCAAACAACAGGAGAGCGACAGTGAAATAGCTCGCCTTCAAAAAGAGGCTGAAGACGCAGCTTCGCCGCATGCAAACATCCTTGCGCTTGATGTCTATCCGAGCAATGCGACGGTTCGCTCAAGCGAGCAAAACCTGAACGAGTTGCAGATTCCATCGCGGATCACAAACGTAACTTTGATTTTAAACTCTCAAAGCGGGGCTGATTTTCAGAGGTATGATGTAGAGATTGCCAATCATCAAAAGAGGATCATCTGGCAGGCCAAAGGTTTGATTCGTCAATCGACCAATGATTACACGATCAGCCTGCCCGCGCGTTTCCTGTCGTCGGGCAGTTACAGGATCAGAATTTACGAGCGAGAGAAAAAGGGGCGCAAATTGAGCGAGAGCTATGATATTCGCGTCATAAAAACTGCCCGATGATCAGGTCTGGTCCCGCGTCAAATAATCGAGCGCCGCGTTTATGGCAGCCGCATCGAGAACCGATTTGAACTCGACTACGTTTGGCGGCAGGCGGGGCGGGACATCGCGGCTGCCGCGCAATTCGTTTGACAAGGCCAGAATGAAATCCTTAAACCCGGCCTGCTCGAACTCCTTCAACCGATCCGCAAGATAGCGCGGCGTCCAGAATCCCAGCACCTCAAGATAGATGCGTTTTCCATCGGCGCGAGCGAAGACGAAATCGGGTATGAAGGCGCTTGCGCCCAGAGCGATGACTTCGCGGCTGATCTCTAAACCCCATTGACTTACAAGCGTCTCCCATTTAGTCATCAGTTTATCGACCAGAGGATTTTCACCGGCCTCTTCGCTGAGGAAGTAAGAGTGCAGTTCGGTTTGCCTGCTGTCGAGATCGAAGAAGGCCGTGCCGCCGAATTTCAAATCTATCTCCGCGCGCATCGTCCAGCCCCGGCAGGCGAGCAGCGCGGGCAGAAATACGGCCATCTGCACGCCGTATTTCTGCGAACGATGAAACATCGAAACCGGGCCGCTCAGGCGAATCTCATATCCGGTTTCGGCGCGGCCCGAAATCGTGTGAATCAATCTGTAAGTCTTGATGGCATCAAACAGCTGTCGGTAATCGGCCGTCGACAGAGGCTCGACCTTGAGGCGCATCTCGACCGAACGATAAAGCATGGCCTGCGCCTGAGCCAGATTGTAGCGGTCAAGCAACTCACGCGCAGGGAGTTCCTCAAAACCAGTCAATCTCTGGTTCTCAGGCAAATCCGCGTACAGCCCTTCGATCAACTCCGAAGGATTTGAATCAAGCGCGGCTGCGATTTCTGTCAGAACCCTGTGGCGAGCCTCTTCGTTTTGCGAGACGGGGTGATGCGAGCGGGCCTCGAGAAACAGCGCGCGTCGAATCTCCGCGGGGTCGCGCGCGCTTGCGGTTTCAAAGACGCAGCGATCCATAAGCAGCTTTATCAAGCCGCGCAAAATCTTGTAATCGGTCGCGGTTCCAACGTATTCCTGCAAGGCTTCATCGAGCGTGCCGCGAGTCAGATCTTCGTGCTCGCGGACTATACTTATCAACCCTTCGGCCACCTGAAGATAGGCCGCCGCGTTTACATCTATGTACTTTGGCCCGGTCGCGCGCCCGCGCCGCCAGCTCATAGCAAGATCGGAAGTCAGCATAATCTGCTCTTTTTTTGACAGGATTTACAAAACACATATTCAATCCTGTAAAACCTGTTAATCCTGTCTAGGCGAATTGGTCGCCGCTGCTGCGTCGCTCGCTGATGCGTTCTTCTGTGGTATCGGCTGTTATCACTTCGTAGAGTATCGCTTCCTTGTCGGGCTGCTTTCTGAGTATGCGGCCAAGTCGCTGGATATGCTCTCTGGAAGAGCCCGAACCCGACAGCACTATGGCGATTGCAGCGGCCGGGATGTTGACTCCTTCGTTTAGAACCTTTGAAGTAGCGAGCGCCAGGACTTCGCCTTTGTTAAAGCTTTCAAGCCACTCGCGTCTTTCCTTGACGCCGGTATGATGAGTGATCGCAGGAATCAGAAATTGCTCTGATATGCGGTACACCATATCGTTTTCGGCGGTAAAGATCAGCACTCTTTCGCGTTTGTGACGCAGAAGCAACCCGGCAAGTATCCGCAGCTTGGCATCGGTGCCGAGGGCGATTCGCTTCGATTCGCGATAGGCCATCATAGCCCGTCTGCCCTGAGGGCTTCTGGCGCTTGAGATGATAAATGTCTGCCACCCGCGAAGGCTGCCAAGCGAAATCCCCTGCTCATCTATAAAGCCGCGAAAGACGGCGCGCTCGCGTTCGTATGCCTCGCGCTCCTCTGAACTGAGGCTGACGTGTATTCGCTCTACGCTGTAATCGGAAAGGTACTCGCCGGCAAGCTCTCTGGCCTGCCGCCGATAGACTATGGGGCCGATCAATTCATCAAGCATGGCGTCGGCGCCGTCCGCCCGCTCGGGTGTGGCGGTCAGTCCCAGACGAAAGGGCGCGATGGCCATCTCTGCGGCGTAGCGATAGACGCTGCCGGGCAGGTGATGACATTCATCAAAGACGATAAGGCCAAACTCGTGGCCGTGCCGCTCCATAAATCGAAACGCCGATGCGTAGGTCGTCACCGTCATCGCGCCTATCTCGAAGTACCCGCCGCCTATCAATCCTATCTCGGCTTGAAAACTTGAAAGCAGCAGATCATACCATTGATTCATCAGATCAATGGTCGGGACCACGACCAGCGTCGAGCGATTGGTCAACTCTATGGCCATCTGCGCCACGTGGCTTTTGCCCGCGCCCGTGGGAAGAATGATGACCCCGCATCGGTTTGAAGCTCGCCAGCGCGCTATGGCTTCCTGTTGATAGGGACGCGGCTCGATCTGTAGCGTGGGGCGGAAATCGAATTCGTGATAGCTGCGCGCCTTGTCTTCGTGAGGAATCTTGCGGCGGATCAACTCTGTAATTACGCTGCGATAGAAGAGAGCAGGGGCGCGCCACCTGTTCACCCTGTCATCCCATTTGAAGACTGTAGGAGCTTGAAATGAACGGTCGGCCCCGTCGAGCAAAAGCGTCCCGGCTTCGAATCTGAGCGTCAGCGCGTCTTGTTGCATAACGGGCTTATATTATACCAGCCCTTCGGTCTATTAACATTCGGCCTCGCCTTGGGTAGAATTGGAAAACAAAAAGGAGCAACCACAATGGCAGTAGAAACGATTGAGATGACCCGGCGCGTCCCTCCGAAAGAGAAGATGTCCTTTGAAGAATTCCTCGACTGGTGCGACGAAGACACCTGGGCCGAGTGGATTGACGGGGAGATTATTATGACATCACCTGCTCCTGTTGATCATCAAGAGATAGGTAGTTTTATTGAAAAGATCCTGGGAATCTTTGTTGAAGCCCACGAACTTGGAAAAGTCCTGCGTGCGCCGTTTGTGATGCGGCTCGCGGGGCGTCCGAGCGGGCGCGAGCCTGATCTGATTTTCATCGGGCGTGAGCGTCTGCACCTGCTGGAACAGACTTACTTGAACGGCCCGGCCGACGTGGTGATAGAGATAGTCTCGCCCGAAAGCGTAGGCCGCGACCGGGGCGACAAGTTCGTTGAATATGAGAGCGCAGGCATCAAAGAATACTGGCTGATTGACCCTGTTCGCCAGAGCGCCGAGTTTTATGAGCTGGCTGATGACGGGCGATACCATATAACCCCGATCGGTGAAGAAGGCGTTTACCAATCGAAGATCATTGCCGGTTTCTGGCTTCGTGTCGAAGGGCTGTGGCAGCGTCCGCTCCCGCAAATACTCAGCGTCCTGCGCGAATTAAGAGTGATCTAACGCGCTCCAAATCTCAATCTGATGCCAAAGCGAGCAAGCAAGGGCGGGCCTATGGTTCTGACCGGCGTGCGCCCTACGGTGTAACGCTCGTCAAACAAATTTTCGGCGGCTGCGAACAGTTCTACGCCGGGCGCGACCGCGCGAGATATGATGGCATCGAGCGTGAAGAAACGATCCAGTTTGAATTGATTGAGGTCGTCATCGAATTGATTGCCGACGGCGCGTCCCTGCACCCCCACGTTGACACGCGAGGGGTTGGTGTATCGCATCTGAAATGTAAATTGATGACGCGGTATCTGCGGTATCAGTAAACCCTCAAGAATAGTGTTTGCGGGAAACTCAAGCACCGTGGCATCGACAAACAGATAACCGCCTGAAAGGGTCAAAGAATCGGTCAGTCGCGCTTCGGTCTCTATCTCGACGCCGCGCGAGCGGGTGCGGCCAAGATTTTGTCTGCGGCGAGTGATCAGATCGGGTGTAAAACTCAGAGTCACGTTGGCAATAGGGCGCGTGACCTCGCTCCAGAAAAATGTGCCGCGAGTGTTGAGCCTCCGATTAAATGCCGTAAAGCTCGCGCCGCCTTCGCCGCCGGTCAAACGTTCGGCGCGCAGGTTTTCATTTGCCTGTGTCACGATGTTTCCGACGCGAAAGCCGCGATAAAGCTCGTTGAGCGTAGGCGCTCGAAATGCCCTGTAAGCCGATGCCACAAGCGAAATGTTTTCCGTCAGCTTGTGAAGCACAGACAATCGAGGGCTAAAAGCGGTTTCGGTTCTGTCTGAAAAATCGGTGACTGAAACCGCGCCGGGTTGTGTGAGGGATCGCGTGGTCGAAAGCGCGTCGTAATTGCGCCATCGGTCAAGACGCGCGCCCACGGTGACAAGCCATCGCGGGTGGATGCGAATGATGTCCTGGCCAAAGAATCCGAATACGCGTTCGCGCCCGCCCGCACCCAGAGCCGAAGTAGCCCGCCCGCCAAAAAAACCTATCTCGTCGCTTGAGCCCCGCACCTCGCGCCCGTCGAGTCCGGCTACCAGCGTCTGTCTCGATCCCGCCAGCCGCGACCACTGAAATCCGAATCCCTCCTGTTGAGCAGGAGAGCGCTGGCTGCGAGTGAGGCTTTCGCTGTTGCGGTCCGAGGCTATGGCCGTAAAATCCTGATCGAACACCTGAGTGCTCGCGTAAGTGCGCAACCCAAAGGCTCCGATGCTTGCGGATTGCCAGTCAATTCCGGCGGCAAGCTGACGGATGTGCGTTCGATTAAGCTGGAGCGGGGTTCCGTTTTCGCGCGATTCTCCAAAAACAGAACCGCTGACAAATACGCGGCCTTTATCCGACAGCAGTCGGGCGAGAGTCAAATCAAGCGCCGAGTATTCTGACGTGGCGGGCGTATCAACGCGCCCGCGCTGGTCCGGATCAACTATCACATAGCCGTCTGTGTGAAAGGTTTCAGCTGCGAGTTTGACGCTCCACTGATCGAATCTGCCGCCCGTGAACACGGACAGGCTCGGCGTCTGCTGGTTGCCGTAAGAGGCTTCAAGCGAGAGGGTGGAACCAGTTACTTCGCGGGGTATGAAGTTGATGACGCCGCCGAGGCTATCGGTTCCATAAAGACTCGACGCGCCGCCGCGAACTACTTCGACACGACCTATTGATTGACGCGGAACCCTGTCCCAGTAGACCCATCCGCCGAAAGGGTCGTTGATCGGGATGCCGTCGCTAAGTACGACGGCGCGGCTCGCGCCGCTTGCGCCCACACCGCGAAGCGAAACGCCCTGCGTCGTAGGGTTGGCGCTGCGGCTCCCCGACCGGCGAAACAGGCTGAAACCCGGCACCTGTCGAAGCGTGTCATCAAGCGTGAGCGCGGCACTGGTCGAAAGGTCTTCTGCCGAAAGCACGGCCACGCTTGCCGCCGTGTCGCTCACGCGAGTGAGCGTGCGCTCGGCGGTGACGGTCACCTGTTCCGACAGCGGCGCGGGCGCAAGCTCTATGTCGAGTTGAATACTCTCTCTGTTATCGGCGCTCCACCCTCTTTCGAGCGGAGCAAAACCGGCTGCATTAACTCGCAACGTGCCGCTTTCTGTCGAAACGGAATCAAAGATAAAATGCCCGTTGCCGTCTGTGATCCGGCTGGCAGAAAAATTTCGACTGCTGAGGGCAACTTCTGCTCCGGCAACCGGAGCACCCGCCTGATCTGTGATCGTGCCTTCCACGCGCAGGCTTTGCCGGGCTGTCAAAGCCGAGGCGCTTGCTTCAAGGCAAAGCGCAAATGTGAACGCGAGCGCGGCACAAGTTGCCAGACGGAAAAATCTTTTTCGGTCTTCATTTTTCATCTGTCCGAAGTCACCTCTCGCACTTCACGCCGATTATTTTTCAAAGTTCGGAAACAGCCACCGCAGTCACAGAGTCACAGAGAAAAATATAATAAATCTCTGTGGCTCTGTGACTGCGGTGGCAAAATTTCTTTCCTCCCGTACAGATGTGATTATTTTGGCTTTGAATAGGTGACGCGCCATATCTTGTCGGCTCCGTCATCGACTATGAGCATCGAGCCGTCTTTCAAAACCAGAAGCCCCACGGGGCGGCCCCACACATCGCGGCTCTCTTCGCCTATCATCCAGCCGGTCAGAAAATCATCGTATCCGCCTGCGGGCTTGCCGTTCTCAAACTGAATACGAACGATTTTATAGCCGGTTCGCTTCGATCTATTCCACGACCCGTGAAGAGCGACAAAGGCATCGCCCTTGTACTCTGCCGGGAACATGTCGCCTTCGTAAAAGACCAGACCCAGCACAGCCGAATGCGCCTGAATCAATACGTCGGGCACTATAGCCTTTTTCACAAGTTCGGGATTTTCGCCCTTGCGTCGCGGGTCTTCGTTCTGACCGATATAGGAATAAGGCCAGCCGTAAAAGGCTCCCTCTTTGATCGAAGTCACATAATCGGGTACGAGATCATCGCCTAATCCGTCGCGCTCCTGCACGGCGGCCCAGAGCGTCTGCGTGCCCGGATAAAAAGCAAGCCCTATGGGATTGCGTGTCCCGGCGGCAAAGATTTTATGCCCGCTGCCGTCGGGGTTGAACTGAGAGATAGCCGCGCGCATAGGGTCTTTCTCTACATCTACATTTGTCTCTGACCCCACGGTTGCGTACAGCTTCGAGCCGTCTGGGCTGAAGATGACATTGCGCGTCCAGTGCTCGCGGTACCCTCTGCCCGGCAAATCGGCAATCTTTTCAGCCTCTCCTTCGGCCTTTGTCTGTCCCGGTTTGTACTTGAACCGCACGACCGCGTTTGTGTTTCCGACGTAGAGATAATCGTGCCAGAAGGCCATGCCGAAAGGCTGCATCAACCCCGAAGCGAATACGAATCGCTGGTCTGCGCGGCCATCGTTATTGGTGTCGCGCAGTATCAGGATACTTCCGGCCTTGTGATCCGAAACAAACACATCGCCGTTGGGCGCAAGCGCCAGCCATCGCGCTTCATCAAATCCGCCCTCCGCATAAGGGCTCACCTGAAACCCTTCGGGAAGCGTAAGCTCTGCGCCTTCGGGTCGGGGTACAACTCTGGGGCCGTTGACTGCCGACGGAGTGGAGCCGGGCGGTGGAAGAGAACCGGGCGTAATCTCGTGATGTTTACGCGCATTCGCATCGGTCGGCTTCGAATCGGTCGGCTTCGCATCGGCCTGTCTGGTGCCTGCGCCTTCCGACGCCTGCCCGCAGGCAACAAACGCCGACAGATGTAATGTGAATACAAACATAAATGCGAGGCGTGTGGCCGAGATGAAAGAGCTGCTCGCTTTATCTGGTCTGAGTCTCATTGATTTCCCCTCTTATAATTATTGCCGACCCTTGCTCCACAGGCTTTGGGTCCGTCCTGAAAAACCTGCGCGGTCTGTCTCTGCTGTCGGGCTGTGTTATACTCCACCGTATGCAGAAGCGGAAGATTGGAGTGGATGTCCTGATTGAAGACCACTTCTGGAATGACACCCACGGGCGATATGTCTATTCGTTTTATTGTCCCGCCTGCCGACAGCGAAGGATCATATCTGAACTTGGAATATATCGCTGCGATTGCGGGTCGTGGCTCATTATCAGAGATCAGTTATAGACGGCCCGATACACACAGGAGCCGGGCCGTCGGATTTCCGGCCTTTCCATTTCAACTTCCGGCTGATTGATCGCCGGTCAGTTTGAAGAAGACTTCCAGTGTCACCTGATATTCGATCTGGTTATTTCTGAGCGCGCCTCTCTGGTCACGTATCTCGAACCACTTCAAATCTCGTATTGTCTGTTTGGCGCGTTCTACGGCCACTTCGATAGCGTGGCTGAAACTCTGATTCGATGTGCCGACGATGGTTATGCCCTTGTAAACCTCTTCTGCCATACAGTGCTCCTCTCGATTTCTTTTTGGTGGTTTTAACTTAGCACATTCCACCGAGCGGTAAAAAGCGCCGCGCGACATCGCTTTGTTAAGGCTCGCCGGGCGCGGCTGCGCCTCTATAGATCTCTCCCATGATGCGCGGCGAATCGGGCATCAGAAAGCGATCAAGCGTTTCGATCTCAAGCCCCGCTCGCTCAATGAGCCGGTCAATCGGGCGATTGATGTTACACCCGCAGGCCAGTATTTTGTGAACAGGGTTGAAGAAGTCCTGGCGTTTTGCCGTTCGCTCATCGTTGCTGCGCCCGTGTTCCAGAAAAATGAAACGGCCTTCGGGTTTGAGCACTCGCCGGATTTCCGAAAGCGCAGACAAGAGATTTCCAATCGAGCAAAGCGTAAAAGTAGAGACCACCGTATCGAAATGTTTATCTTCAAACGGCAACCGCCTGCTTGCATCCATGTGTATCTTCTCAACCGGCACGCGAGCTTCGGCTATTCTTTTTGCGACCCTCCCGGCAAGCATAGTCTCGGGGTCAATGATCGTAAGCCGCGTAACCTCGGAGGGGTAATGAGCCAGATTCAACCCCGTGCCGAAACCGATCTCAAGCGCGTGGCCACGGGCCTCACTGAGCGTCTGACGGCGAAGGTTCTGGACTACCTGATTTCCAAGACTCCAATCAAGAATCCGTGGAAAGATGTGTTTTGAATAGAATCCCATAAAAATCCCCTCCCGAGTGACGGTCTTCTTCTCAACCCGCCTTCTTCTCAAGTCACCTTCTTCTCAATCCGCCGATTCGGCTTCGATGACTTGCGAGGATTTCGCCGACTTCCGATCAGGCCCATCCATCCAGTGCTGAATACCAAACCACGCGAGACCGGGAATCATGAAGGCAAACCCGAGCAAGGTAGCCATAGTGCGCGGGCTGAACCCGGCGAAATCCAGTCCCCAGCCGGTCAGGAATGTTGATAGCGACATCAAAAGCGTGACGAGCGCCATCTCTATTGCGAAGACGCGACCGAGGAAACGGTTTGGAACCTCAAGTTGTATGAGCGTAGTCGAATAGACCCACTGAATGCTGCCCCCCATGTGAGCGCCTACTACAAACAACGCCGCCAGCGCGAGTACAGCGGCGTGCGCGAACATCAGATAAAAGATCATGGAGACAAAGAAGGCTATGGTGATCGCCCGGCGCATAACGCGCGGAGAACGCCCCGTGATTGCCTGAGCGATTATAGGACCGATGAGCGCGCCAAACCCGCGAGCCGCATAGAGCAGACCTATCGATATGCTGCCGTCTCCTCCAATGGGAAATATCTGCTTGCCAAAGATCGTAAGCAGCAAAAGCACGCCTCCGCCAATCCCCCATCCGGGCTTCACAAGCAGCAGTGCCGCGACTCGTGGATTGGCTTTCAGGAAGCGGGTGCCTTCGATGAAATCCGTTATGCCCGTGGCCTCGGCAAAAGAGAGACGCGCATTCTTATCCGTGGCAGCAAGAGCGTTGCGATCTTCGGGTGCGCGGGAAAACCGTGTCAGCGAAATAAAGGCGGCCGAGATCAGAAAGGTAAGCGCATCTATGATAAAGGCCACGTCACGGCCAAAGACGCCGGTCACCAATCCGCCCAGCGCAGCGCCTAAGGCGAGCGTCACAGACCAGGCTGCGCCCGAAAGCCCGTTGGCCGAGATCAATTCATCGCGCGTGACAAGTTCTGGAATGGCGGCCGATTTCGCCGGTTCGAAAAAAGAGGTCAGCACGATTTCAAGCGCCGTGAGGGTATAGACGATCCACACCTGATCGGGTCTGCGCACGAGCAAAAAACCAAGCACCAGGAGGGCGCGCAGCAGATCGGAAGCGATCATTATCGTCTTACGGTTGAAGCGGTCGGCAACCACCCCGGCAAGCGGGCTGACAAAGAACGTGGGGAGCAATTTAAGAATGAGGATGTAGCCGACCGCCGCGCCCGAGCCGGTCAGGTTCAGCAGTAGAGTGAATAAGGCTACGGAGTTGAACCAGTCGCCGGTCTGGGAAACAAACTGGCCTATCCACAGTCGGCGGAAGTTGGAGTTGCTTCGCAGAAGCCCGATATAACCAACCGCGCCGGAAGACGTTTCCCGTTTCATTCATCTATTCTAATTCGAACCGGCAGAGATTGGTACAGGTAAAACAGGCCGCCGCCTTTCGCAAACGGGTGCGGGCGCCGGGGTCTTGTAGGCTCTGATCGAACAATGCTGATCGTTTTTAGCTGCGCAGTCATGTATAGTATTAGGGTCGGGCCAAAAATGCAGAGGATCGAGGCTCGAGCGATATAAACCAAAGGAAGACATAAATGGCAAAAAAATCAAGGCCAACTTTTCAGAAACGTGAGAAAGAGAAAGCGCGGCAACAGAAACGGAAGGATAAAGAGACTCAAAGAATAGAATCCAAGATGCGAAAGGCTAACGCGGCTCCCGGAATCGAAGGCGAAGACCCGGATATCGCCTGGATCCGCCCCGGCCCTCAACCACGAGAAGATTACGATTATGACCCCCGGCCGGAGTCACTGAAAGAGGGGCAAGATGAAAATTTGTGACTTCTGTTTGCGCTACCAGGAAGACGGCCATTGCGAGCTTGGTCTGAATCTACCCAGGCGGATGGGGTGTCACGAGTTTGACCCCGGCATACGAAAATTCTGTTCCGATCTGGAGGATTTCGTGAGCCTCGACCAGATAATGCAAATGGCCAACTTCTTTGGAATCAAAGGAATCGAGCTAAAGAAGGTCAAGCTCATGGCCGTTCGCGAAGAACGGTTGCTAAAGGCCCCTGCAATCGAAATGGATTCCATTATCCTGACCGAATCCTAAGAGCGCGTCTGAAAAGTGTCAGGAATGACCTTCCAGTCGCTTGAGCATTAACCTTGTCATTGCCAGATAAATCATCGTCTCGCTGGTTTCTGGCAAATATTCATAATCTCTCACTAGCCGCCTTTGCCTTATCAACCATCCAAATGTTCGCTCTATCACCCATCGTCGCGGCAACACCTGGAACCCTTTCTGCTCGTTTGGTCGCTTCACTATTTCTAGCCGAAGCTTTCTCCATCTCCGCAACTTCCTTACAAACCCCGGCAGCCCATTTCGACTATAGATGCTATCGGCCAAAATCAACCTCAATCGGCTAAAGCGATTACGCAAAGCTTCAACTACTGCTTCAGCTCCCTGCCAGTCCTGCGTCCCAGCCGAATGCACCACTGCCACCAAAATCAGTCCCCTCACGCCTACCAAAAGATGTCGTTTTCGCCCGGAAACATTCTTTCCTGCGTCATAACCGCGCTCAGGGCCGCCTACAGTTGCAGACTTGACGCTCTGGCTATCAAGGATGACTGCCGACGGCTGGCGTTGACTCCTGCCTGGAGACGAACTTCGCCTCTAAGGTGGTCGGATTTACGCGGATCAGCCCCAATTTGATCTAATCCGCGCATATCCGCCCGATCCGCGTAAATCCGCGGCCTATTTCAATTTGCCTTTCATTCAAATTCATTTGTACCTATCTCTTGCGGAATGATTTAGATACGAACTCAGCGTCGGATAGCGCTCACAGACAGATTGGATGGCCTGTTCTTTCTCGATTTCGCTCTCTGGGCATTCTGCGAAATTTTCCGTCGACCGAAACAGGGCAAAGCGTATGCTATTGCACGATGAGCGTTAGCGTCGCCGTGCGCGTTTTGCCTGACTTATCCGTGGCGGTGAAGGTGATCGAATATTGGCCCGGCACAGCATTGGCGGTCTTGTACTTGAATTTCACACTGTCGCCAGTCGTTGTGATCGGAGTCGGCGGCTTCACTACGAGCCCCTGACCCGGATCGCTGGACGCAACAGTTACTTTGCCTGTGAATCCATCGGTGCGGTTGATGTTGACTTTGATCTTCGCTTTCTTGCCCGCCTGTACGGTCACGGTCGGCGAATCGAGTGCGAGTGAGAAATCCGGCCCGGTTTCAAACGGCCCGACCGCAGAGATTTTGACGATGAACCCATTGCCCTGCCCGGCGGGCGCGAGCGGCGAGCTTTGAAATCCGTTCAGGGTTGGAAAGTTGGGCGACAGGGTGCTGCCGGCGATGTAGATGTTGCCTTGCGGGTCGAGGGCGATGCCGCCGGAAAAATCGCTTGCGCTGCCGCCGATGTAGGTCGAAAAGACGATCTGGCGAGTATCTGGTGCAAAGACGGTGACATAGGCATCGTTGCCGCCTCCGCCGCTTTGTAGCGGGTTGACAAGCGGGAAAGCCGCACTGGTCGGCGCGGTGCCAGTGACGTAGACGGCATCCTGAGCATCTCTCACCGCAGCTATGGCCGGAGTGATGGTGATTGGAATGTCTGTATGGCTTTTTAAGCTGAAGTCATTCGCATCGGCGTTGAAGAAAGCCACATTGCCGGAACAGTTCGTTGCGATCACGCAGCCTCCCGAATAAAATGCTTCAATTTCAGTGGCTTGTGCCTCTACGCCCGCCAGCCCCTTTTGGGGAAACTCACGAGATTGCAAGGGCTCGCGGTCATTACCAAGCAAGTGCCAGTAAAAAAGCAATAGAAGGGAATCATTAAATGTCTGATTGGGGTTCTGTAGAACAAGAAATGGGATTTCGAAGGCATAATGTCCAACACCAAAACCAGGGTCTATTCTTATCATTAATGTGTCGGTGTCTGCCCCAGTCATAATATGGAGATCATTGCTGGCGAGGTTACTCGATTGCGTGTGGCCACTAAGGTTGATGCCGCCGTCTTGCGGATCAATGATGAGTGATTGAAGGTCATCCTGTCCATTGCCTCCTATGTAGGTCGAATAGAGCAATTGAGAACCATCCGAATTAATCACCGACAAGAAGCCATCCGAACTACCGCCGCCGTAGCCAGGCTGAGACGGATTAGCCGTTGGGAAATTGCCGGAGCCGGTCTGGCCATAAATATAAGCATCATTCGAGGCGTTCAGTTTGATGCCCCTCGGCACATCCGAGCCACTGCCGCCGAGATAGGTCGAGTAGATCAGGCTCGCGCCGTCGCCGCTGAGCTTGGTCACGAAGATGTCTTGACTGCCCCCGTATTGCGATTGAATCGCATTCCGGGTTGGAAAGTCTGTTGAGCTTGTTAGGCCGGTGATGCAGGCCGCTCCCGTCGAATCTACGGCGATGCCCATCCCAAAATCATTCGCACCGAAGCCACTGGCCCCCCCCAGATAGGTCGAATAGACCAGCGACTGTCCGTCGGGGCTGAACTTGCTGACGAAGGCCGAAAGGCCCTGACTGTGGCGGTTGGTCCCTTGCAGCGCCTCTTTGGTCGGAAAATCGTGCGCGAAGGTGTCGCCCGTCACGTAGACCGACCCGACTGCGTCCACCGCAGGTCCGGTGACATCCGTCCCGGCGCTGCCGCCGAAGTAGGTCGCATAGACCAGTTCAGGATCAATCACCAGAGGCTTCGTCGCATCATAGCCGGCCACGTCGAATGCCACTAAATGATTTTGGATTTTGGATTTTGGATTTTGGATTGCGGGACTGCTCTCAATCAGTTTGTAGCCGCCAGCGATTTCTCGACGATTGCCGTTCACTTCCTGATAAATCCGAGGCGCGTGCTGAGTGACTTCGCCGACCGCCGTGCGCAACACCAGATCGCCCGCTTCGTTGATGCGAACCCCGTCCGCCCCCTCGACCGATAAAGCGACCCGGCTGGGATCGGCTCCTGGAGCTACATTGAAGTCGTATTCGAGATTTCCTTCGTTGCCGTAGTAGATCATATCTATGCCGGGATAGATATTTTCATATTTTACTTTCGCAAACGAAGGGACATTGGTGCGCCACTTCTTCGGGTCACTGCCGAGGAAATAATTCGTCTTGCCGGGAAGCCGATCAAGCCCGGCGATGCGCGGGTTGGGGTTGGCACCAACCGCCCGTAGTCGCACGACGGCGCTGTCGGTCGCAGCTTTCTCGATATCGCCGGGCCGCGCATTTGCGCTGCGAGGCTCGAAGACGCGCAGCACCATTTCGCGCGCGGTCAGGTACATCTGGCTGCTCTGGTCGCAGGCGATGAAGCGCACCTGCGGGTCGGTCTGTCCGGCGTTGAGTTCGAAGCGCAGCGGCAGCGACTTGAACGGCACGCCGTTGGGGGTCGCGGCGTGGTGCGTGGCTACCGCTTGCGGATCGCAAACCGCAGAAGACTGGGAAGCGGCGCGCATCGGGCTGAGTACCGGAATCATCACAGATGAAACGACCAGCAGCAGGCTGGTGATCGAACCTTTGAGGGAGGTCGAATAAGGGCGGTTTTTCATGGTAGGTCTCCTTGATAAGCCAGAGCCTGCTCCTCGTGCGGCAATTCCGCACGAAGCGGATGAAAGAGCGAATGGCGACAGACGCGATGCCCGCCTCCGGCGGTCCTCATGCCATGTGCTTTGCCCGAGGCAATCCAGCGGTAGATGCTCGCCGCCCCGACCTGAGCGAGTCGGCCAGCCTGGCGGACCGTTAATAATTCGGTGTCGTTCTGACAGACCGGGCAGCGCATCGGCAAAGCGCGCATGACGACACGCTCACGCTCAAAGGCGACAACAGTGATCTTTCTGTTTGTCGGCATAACCATACTCAGTGCTATACTGGCGGTGGCGTCCTGAAACGTCGATTCATTTGTTGACCGATTGGACTCTACTCGATAACGCGGCGGGAAGTCCTGAAAAGAACTTGAAAAGAACCTGAAAAAATCTCCCCGGAGCAGTTTTATGGCCGTGCAAGTCAGAAAAAGCTACCTCCTTGGCGAATACCAGATGGAGCCAGACCGCCGCCAGCTCACGCGCGGTGGCGAACCGGTCCGCATCACCGGAAAGCCGTTTCAAGTCCTGCTTTATCTGATCGAACATCGGGAGCGGCTGGTGAGCCGTACGGAACTGCTCGAACAGTTCTGGCAGGGTCGAGAGGTTTACGATGAAGCATTGTCGCGATGCATTAGCGCGGTTCGCAAAGCGCTCGGCGACAAATTGGATGCGCCGCGCTTCATCGAGACCCGCTGGGCGGAAGGCTATCGTTACATCGGGCCGGTCGAAGAGCAGGCCGTTGGGCGTGATTCGCCTATCTTTGAAATCGAAAGAACGCGCGGGGTCATCCTCATCGCGGAAGAGGAACACGAGGCGGCGATATCGGTAAAGGAGGAACCGTCTACGCAAGCACAGACGGCGGAGATGCGGCGTCTGCGTGCGCGGTATCGAGTGGCGGCGCTCGGATTTATCGCGACACTGCTTGTAGCTTCGTCGGTGGTACTGGTTATCAACCGTAATCATGCCGTCGCGGCAGCAACGCCGGTCCGCTCGATTGCCGTGCTGCCGCTGAAGAATTTAACTGGCGACGCCTCACAGGACTATTTCAGTGACGGCATGACAGAGAGTTTCATCACGGAACTGTCGAGGATCCGCGAGTTGAAGGTGACCTCGCGCGCTTCTTCCTTCATGTTCAAGGATCAAGAGATTGATCCGCGCGAGATCGGCCATCGGCTCGGCGTCGAGGCAGTGTTGGAAGGCAGCGTTCAAAAAAGCGGGGACCGCGTGCGCATTGAAGTCCGGCTGGCCAGCGTCAGCGATGGCCGCATCATTTGGGCGAGCAATACCTATGACCGGGCGTTGAAAGACATCTTCGCCGTACAGGACGAGATCAGTTGCAACGTCGCCGCCAGCCTCAAACTCAGGCTGTGCAGTGTTGAGGAACCGAAAAAGCCCTACACCACAAACATCGAGGCTTACCAGACTTACCTGCAAGGACTTTACCATCTGAACAAGCGAACGGGCGAAGACCTCAAGAAAGCCATCGCCAATTTCCAGCAGGCGATCACAATAGACCCGGACTACACGCTGGCCCACGCCAAACTGGCGCAATGTTACAGCCTGGGAATGTGGTATATCCCGCTTGAGCCTCGCGAAGCCATCGCTAAAACCAAGGCGGCGGCATTGAAAGCGCTTGAGCTAGATGCCCGTATCGCCGAAGCGCACGAGGCGCTGGCCGATGCATACAGTCTGGATTGGGACTGGGCGGGTGCCAGAAGAGAGCATGAGGAGGCCATCGGAATTAATCCGAGCTATGCGCAGGCTTATCATGGCTATTCGCTGTACTTGAACATTCAACAGGAGCCGGACGAAGCGATTGAACAGATCAAACTCGCGCAAGCGCTCGACCCGCTGTCGCTGCCGATCCTGGCCGATGTCGCGCTGGCTTACGACTACGCCCACCGCTATGAGGAAGCCGTCGCCGCCTGCAAAAAGACGCTCGAACTGGACGCCAGCTATCCCGTGGCGCATAGCTATCTGGCGGATACATATTGGCGGATGGGAAGGTATGACGAGGCGCTCAAAGAATACGAAACCGCCATCGGCCTGGCCGGGCGAACGCCCGCTTACGTCTGCGGCATTGGCTTGATCTACGCCAGCGCCGGTCGAAAAGCTGAGGCGCAAAAGATGCTTGAGGAATTGAATCAGTTAGCAGAGCGAGAGTATGTTCCGCCCGCGTTGAAGGCGATGCTCTGTGCCGCAGTCGGGCAAAGGGACCGGGCTTTTGCCTTACTCGAAGAAGCCTATGCGGAACATTCACCGCAACTGATGAACCTGCTAGTTGAACAACCTTACGACCCTCTGCGCTCGGACCCTCGCTTCACAAGCTTGCTGCTGCGCGTCGGTCTTTCGCATTGAATAGGTTGCCCACTTGAGGAGAGGCTAAAGCAATTGTGGCTCTCTATTCACACATCAAGGATATAACTGAAGAGATACTTGTCCGCGAATTGCTGTCGCACCATAACAATGACCCTACACACGCGAGATCACGACTCATCGAAATCGGATTTCTGAAGAACATAGCCGAAGAAGAGTTCTTTGCTTATATTTCGGGCTTCATCACAGGCGGCAGACTTTCGAGAGCTGCACAACTCGGCCAGTTGCCATAAAACGGTCTTTGCCGGTCCCCGCAGAGCAAGCTTCTTTGCGAACAACTCTGATGTCAAACCATCGGCCACCTCCTTGGCCTTGCGCACCTCCGATAATATCAGGGTTTCGCACGACTGTTTCACCTTTTCGCGATCAAAGTTTACATTGAAGGGGACTCCGACCTTTGACGCGCCCAGATGCAGGTGTCGCTCTTTAGGTAGACCTCCCTGCTTATCGGCTCGCTGAAATATCTGTTCCAGTTTCCCATCAATCACCGAGCGCCGATATTTGGTCAACCCGCGCCCCGACCATAAAATAGTGTACTCATCCGCGCTGATGGAGGTGACAACGCCTGTGCCATAGCGCGGGGAGATTCGAGAATCTATATAAGTAAGTATATCGTCAACTTTCATTTTCATATCTTCTCCAGATCAAACGGCAAACAACTCGGAATCGGGCGATCAGCCATCGCACGGCGCGACTCAACGAAATTTCTCAGCCAGGCGGTTGCGCAACTCTATTGCGAGTTCAAGTTCTTCTTTTTGATCCTTGATTCTCGTGCCATCGCCGAGCCGCTTTGCGCGTTCGAGTTGCCCCTGCTTGATTGTTACCCTATCTCTTGAGTGGCGCGCGATCTGATCTTTAAGCACCGCTTTGTTAAGGTTCCTGAGACCGACAATATCCGGGTCCGGCCCCGCAAGTGGACCGGTCTCATCTCTGGCCGCCGCGCGATAACATTGCAGGACGCCCCTGATAATCATCGTCATCGGCAACGATTCACCTACTTTTTCCGCGTTCATCTTTATTTGTCTCGCAGACTCGCTGACAAGCCTGCAAAGCAGAAAACGATTAACCTGATCGCCCGTTTCTCTATGAGCCTGAGGCTCATATTTGACCTCATCAGGTATAACCGGCATTTGATTTTTGGATGCCTGATGTTTGGTCGCCTGCGCTTCGGGTGCGCTCATCAGGGAATCGGATAGCTCGGCTACGATCTGGCCGTCGCCATCCTCGAGGAGTACAGGGCTGTTACTTGCCATCAGTATTGCATACCTCCATTTACGAGCACACGAGTTGGACGCTCTTAAGCTGAGCGCTCAAACCACAATCACAATTGACCAGCCGTGGGGACCGGGGTTGGATGAGTGCGTTCTATCTTTGCATTTATATCATTATGTTCAGATTGCGTTGCCAATCGCCTCTGCCCGGCTTCTATCGGCAGGCCAGCCGGATTTTCCAGCACCGACTGCTCGGGCTTACCCCGCAGAGATTCAGACTCCGGCAGAGTTTCATGTTCCAGCCATCCCAACAATGCATGGCCTATCCAGAACATAAGCGAGATTATGAGTAAGCCCGCTACTCCCGCGATAACGAATTCCAGCGCGCCACCCTGATTCATATTTCGCTCCTCGACGTGTCTCCGACGACCGTTCTGCACCTGACTGCTTCCGGTCTTGCCACCGAATCGAAAGTTACAAAGTTACCGGGTTCATACTAAAATCAGTCTGGTGAAGATACTGTGTAGCCTTCGTCTTCAAGATAATCGGCTATCTCTTCCAGGCTGAACTCATCCAGTTCACCTTTTACTGAATCGTGCTCTTTACTATCCCAATCAGCGATAAGACTCTCTGAGATATAACGGGCCAGGAAGGAAGCGGCCGACCCCTTCAATTGCAATGATTCGAGTGTCGCAGCCGCGAAATAGCCAGGGTGGAGCCCTTCGCCAGCCCGCCTCCATCGCACGGAAAGGATTGCGTCTCTGATCTTATCTTCCAGCCAAATGCTCATCTATCTCCTTCTCTCGCCTCCCCAACATAGGTCTCAATACTAGGATCTGAGTCTCTTGATACCAATGTATGTAAGCCTGATATTTGTCATTCTATAAGGTGTGCTATCAACACCTTTTGTAACCAGATCGCCGCTGATCAATCCCTCTTTCTTCATATAGAGCAGGTATTTGAGTATATCGCCTTCTTCAGAGAGATGTTTCAGGTGATCATTATGCACGGGCAGAATCCCCCGACTTAATTGACCGTCTATCTCCTGTAAAATAGTGTGAATCAGTTTTTGCTCTTCGGTACTCATTTCCGTTTCGCGCTTCAATACTCTATACACAGTTCAACCCGCCCCTATGCATAAACTTTTATCAATTCGTTTGAGCATAAACAGCCTGGCGCTCTTTCTTGAGAATATCCCTGGTGGGTCTTATGTCATTTGCAAGCCTCAGCGCCTTAAGCCCCAGAATTACATACCAGCCGATATCAATCTGCCACCATCGGCGGCCGAAACGTGCCGCATTTGCATCCGAATGATGATTTTTGTGCCAGTTCTCTCCCCACGCTCCAAATTGCAAAGGACCGAGCCACCAGATGTTGCGGCTGGAGTCCACGCCATCCGGCAAATCAGGCGACATGTGCAGCAGACTGTTGACAAACATTTGAAAGTGCAGCGCATAGACCAGCCTTATTGCTCCGATCCAGAAGAAGGCTTGCCAGCCCAGAGCAAGCCCCGCCAGTATCGAAAACGTGATGATAGGAATCTGCACCCGCCTCCATATCCTGTATCGCGGCTTGTCCAGATCAGGGCACCACCTGCTGACTTCCGAGCCTGACCACTGATAGACCCATTTGATATGCGCCCACCAGAACCCGCCGTAACGCGGACTCGATATATCTTCAACCGTATCGGCTTTCGCGTGATGATGGCGATGGTTGGCCACCCACGACATGGGCTCACCTGACGCGTTAAAGATGGTAAAGAATATAAGCACATTCTCAACCACACGATTCAATTGCAGCGAGCGGTGAGCAAGACACCTGTGATAACACACAGATGTTCCTATGCCGCCAATCGAGGTGACCACCAGCGCCGGGATCAAAATGCCCCAACTCGGCAAGGGAAATAAGATCACCCCCACAAGCGCCAGCACATGAATAATAACGATATAGAATAAGACGGGACCGTTCCCCTCAGAATATTGCCACCAGGGGCGTGTCCACGGACGTTCGTCTATTAATTTGGTTGATTTCGTCTTCATACTCGATATCTTCAGAGACTCGCTCCACTGTTACCATCGCTCGTCTCGCGGTCTGGATAATGTCTAATCTCACGAGCCTAATACGGCTATCGCTTCACAAACCATATTCCTGTAATGCTCGCGCCTCTTTGATCAGCCAATTGCGTTGCCTCTTCGAAGTTTTCAGCATAGCGGCCTTCTGTGTGAAGTCTTCGAAGGTAATCGGCCCCAAAACTACAGGCCGGACCAAGCATAGTAGTATGGTCGTTTATCTCAAATGCGTAGGCTAGCTCGCCGGACGCAAGACGTTCCTTGGCGTCTTCGATATCCACTAAATTTGTGATCATACTTTAATACAGAGCGACTTCACCTGGGGCGTTGCTGCTCGCAGCAGGAAGCGCGTATCATTGCCGGCAAGGTAAATACTCACCCAGGATAAGCGAGGGCCAGAAACGGTGCTCTGTTATCGAGGCGATTGATATGTGCCGACATTGCGAATCTCCACAAGTGGCAAATCGTGGAGACATACCGGCTACCACTCAAGACCGGATGGCTTCTGCATCGTTGCAGACAGAACAAGATTATACTCCGGGCGGGTTATGGTCAAGCTAAAGCCGACGCCATAGAGAGAGCGACACAAACACAGTAAAGTTAATAGTAAGAAATAATACGATGGTTTCAGAATGATCTGAGAACCGGCAATTGGTTATATAGAAGCCGGGCGCGGCTTTAGACAGGGATATTTCTTAAAGGCGCTAAGAAAGCAAAAGGGCCATCGAAATGATGACCCTCTGCTCCTAAAAAATGGCTCCTGAGGTAGGACTCGAACCTACAACCCTCCGGTTACGCTTGATCCTATGTTTTCACATAGGGGCGGACTATCTCATCAACTCTCTTCTGGCATTGAAAAAAGTTGCCGGGCGCTTTGATCGTGTTGCTTTACGTACCCCAAATCTATTTTGTACCTCATCATCGGAATTATGTACGGACTGATGATCATAAAGAACTTTTTAGCCCCGTTCGATCCCATCCTAAGCCGAAAAAGCCCTTTATTTGGAATCACCGTCCAAGAGACATCCCATACTTCCTTGAAGTAGGCTTGGATAACTTCAGCCTCCTCCAATGAGCAGTAAGTATTGAGATGGACCTCTCTTCCGTGAACCTTTCCCTCTCTTTTCTTGTAAGAGAGAGAACCATCATCCATATACCAAATAGCAACCCCGATGGGTGTTAGATAGTTGAGAATTTGCCTCGAAAACCGCTTTTTTCCCTCGCTATAAAACCATTTATAAATGGCTCTTAGTTTGGGATGATTGCGAGTTTCCAGTCTGACTCCTGGATATCCGCTATTATTGATTGGTCTGATAGGAATTTCCCATCCCTTAAACAGATTTTGGAGGATATCTCTTTTGTATTCAAGATACTCTCTCTGTTTCTCAGCATGAGTAATCCGGAGACTCACAGATCGGCAGCCTTTTTGCTTCCTGATCCCGGCGTCTCCAGCCACCATTCCAACAATAGCAGATCTGAGTTCCGTTCCTACCAATGGTAGAACTTTCATTGCAACACAATCTCAGTCTCTGCACGTTCCTGCCGACAGCGCACTCAAAAGCGCACTACCTTTTAGCAGGCTTCGCTCAGGGTTACCCTACTGACCGTAGCCAGCGTAGGCTTCCTTGAATTCACCCAGTTTTTCAACCACAGTCACCTGTGGAAGCTGCAAAGATCATTCATCCTTTACAGCCGGATGCTCTGCCATTGAGCTACTCAGGAAAAATCCTTCTTTCGAAGGAATGGGTAAGTTACCAGACCTTACGCGAAAGTGTCAATATGCGCGAAAATTTAAATATGCCGAAGCTCTTACTTCTTCAGGTTTTCAAGGAAGAATCGGGTCACGCGGTCGCCGTATTCCTGCTTGGCGAAACGGGCGCATCTGGCGTGGCGCGCGCCTTCGACAAACCATAGCTCCTTTTTGCCCGAAAGCGCGTCGTAGATATTTTTTGAATGCTCGGTTTCAATCAACTGATCGGCCGTGCCATGCACTAAAAAGACGGGCGCCTGTATCTTTGCCGCCATCTTCAGGGGATCAACCAGATCAACATCGAATTTGCCACGGTAATTGGCTACTCTGAGCGTAGTCCACAACACAGGGGTCAGGACCGAATCGGGTAGACCCGTCACGCGGCGAACGTACTCCGAGGCTATGCGGCGCAAGGAAGCGAACGGGCTGTCGGCCCAGACCGCCTTTATCCACGAATGATGAGCCGCTACCTGTAAGGCGATTGCCGCGCCCATTGATTCTCCTGCAAGCCCGATCAAATCTCTATCGATCCCTTTTTCCGCAATCAGCCACTCGATGACCGTCTCAACATCGCGCCTTTCGTTAAATCCGTAGGTGACAAAGCGGCCTTCGCTGTTTCCGTGGGCGCGCCCGTCCAGGATGAGAACATTGAACCCGGTTTGTCTGAGCATCAACGCCGTGCGCAATACATCCGTGCGATTCTTCTTTACGCCGTGCAACACGATTACGGTAGGAGCCGATTCCCCCGCTTGCATCCACCATCCGCAGAGCCGCGTTCCATCGAATGACCGGATTATCACATCTTCAAACTCGATCCTCAAACGCTCTATCAAACGTCTCAGGTGCGGGCTTTTCAGATGCAAAAGGCGCTTGAGCCTCGGACGAATAAGCAATTCCGAAAGCGGATAACTCGCCGCGCCGATCAGCAAGGTGAGCGACCCGGCCGTGCCTAATGTGATCATACCGGCCATCCGCATCCAATAGGCAAGGCGTTTGCGCGTCACTCTGCCGGTTATCTTCGCAAGCGCTGCCTGCATCTGATTTTCCTTGTCATTTGCTGCTTCACTCATTTGTTTACCTCTCAAAGAAAGGCCGTAATACATTATAGGTTACGATGCAAACCAGTCGATAGTTTGTTTGCCTGCTTTATTTATCTTTGATGGGGCGCGGTCTCTTCCCACCCGTTCTCATAGCGATTTTGCGTTGCGGCGGAGGCTTCTTATCTCCGGGCAGGTTGCTGTGATAAAATTCTGGCAGGCCTCGCAATCTTTGAGCGGGTTCCGGTTTTGTAAGAGGTTCCGCCCGATTATTGCGACCCGAGTGTTGATTCGGCCCACACAGGGTAGAGATTATTTTGATGATTGCTCACGGATGAGAATATGTTTTGCAATCAATGTGGTCAGGGGCTTCCCGATGGAAGCCGTTTTTGCAATTTCTGCGGCGCTGTGGTTGGGGCCGGGAGCGGTCAGGCCGAGCGCAATCTCGGTCCTCTGACAGGAGCGGACGTGCTCTCTTCGCAGGCCAGACAGGTCGGGGCTTCCGCCTTTGCGCCCGGTGAGATGGTGGACGAAGAGGTGATTTTCACGCTCCGTCCCACGCTCGTTTACGTGGCAATGTGGTACGCTCTGGCCGTGATGATTCTTATTGCGATTGCGGCCGTGATGGGTCTCATGAACAATTGGAAACCCGAAATTATCACGGGGCAGATCGCATTCTTTACGATCCTCGCTACGGGGATGCTTGCTTTTGCCGTCCCGGTTTATAAACACATTCTCAGGCGGCGCGAGGTCTACACGCTCACAAGTCACAAGCTTGAAATGAGCTACGGGTTGATAGCAAAGACTGTGCGCAACATCCCGTTGCGAAATATTCAGGATGTGACCGTGACGGCTTCGGTCTTTCAGCGTTTTATGAAACTGGGCGACATCGTTATAGACAGTGCATCAGAGACGGGCCGCATACACCTTGATGAGGTCCATCACCCGGACCGCTACGCCGACATGATTTTGAGCCAGCTGCGCCGCCGGAACTGAATCGGGCCGGGCGGGGTCTAATTTTTATGTTGTAAAATATGATTCAGGGAAGAACCAGATGAAGTATCGAAAGAGAGTCTCAATTTTTGCTGCGTTTTTATTATTGCTCGCCGCCGCAAGCGGCGCTCGCGGCGGCGAGCAACCTTCAAACGACAAGCCGGTAATCGTATCCGATGTGGCCCCGGTCGCACACACACGCTCCACAGCGGATCTATTGCTCGATAGACTCGCAGGCGCGAAGGCGACAACGGAAATCAGTCAGTACGGAACCGGAAAGCTTGCGGCGCTGACAGGGGAACAAACAGGTATTTTTCAAGAATATCTGGTTACGCAAGCCGCCTCGCGGCAGTACGGAGGCGCGCGTGTAGATATATTTCAGACCGAGACTCCATTTGCGGCCTTCGGTCTGTTTACCTACAACTCCGGCGCGGCTGCCGCTATCCCCGAGCCAGAAAACATCGGAGCGGGTGGTGCCGTGTTGCCGGGCGCGATTGTTTTCTGGAAAGACATCTATTTCGTGCGGGTGATTTCGGCAGGCGGGCAAAAGGGGGCAACGGCCACTTATAAGAAGCTGGCCTCCGCGATTGCAAATAATATAGTTGCGGCTCGTCACGATGACAGACGCCCTCTTGTGATGGAGAGCCTCCCCGATGAATCGATGGTTGCTTCAAGCGAGCGATACTTCCTCGGCCCTGATGCTCTCGGTCAGTTCGTCGAACACAGCCGCGATATGTTTCCTTTTGCCGGCAAGGCCGAAGCGGCAATGGCCTACTATGCTCAGGCTCCGGTCGAAGGCGCGAGCGCGCCGCCGATGAAAATCGTCATCATCGAGTACAACACGCCGCAGTTTGCTACCGATGCGATGAAACAGGCGAGTGCCTATCTCGATACGGTATCCGATGACGAGCGCAACGGCATAGTTTTAAAACGCCAGGGTAATTATATAGTCGAGGCGACCGGTTTTCAGGACCGCGAGGTGGCCGCCCGGCTGGTGGATTCAATCGAGTATCCTTACGGAGTGAAGTGGCTGCGAAACCCACTGTTGCCCACGAATGACCCTTTCCAGGCAGAGAAGGCCGCCGAGATGTTGCTTTCGACCTTCTCCTTAATCGGACTTGTTATGACGACCGCGCTGGTCGGAGGCGCACTGTTCGGCACAACGATTTTCCTGAAGCGGCGCAAGCGACAGCGAGAGATTTTCTCAGACGCAGGCGACATGCTGCGGCTCGATCTCGACACGTTTGAAAAGGTTATTCTCGGGCTGCCGCCCAAACGTGATTAGTTTTAAGTTTTGAATTATGAGTTTTGAGTTTTGAATGCCGATATCTGATTTTAATTCAAAACTCAAAACTCATAATTCAAAACTTATTCAAATCTCAAATCCAAATACCTATGCCCAACTCGGTTCTTGTCGTAGACGATGAAGAAGGAATAAGGCAGGCGCTGGCCGGAGTGCTTGAAGACGAAGGGCTGGCAGTCGAGACTGCCGATTCGGGCGAAGCCTGCCTGGCGCTTTTCGAGCGCCGCATCTTTGGTTGCGTCTTGCTTGATGTGTGGCTGCCGGGAATGGATGGCATAGAGACTCTCGAACGGCTCAAAAAGAGCTATCCTGAGACGGCCGTGATTATGATCAGCGGTCACGGCAACATCGAAACGGCGGTGCGGGCTACGCGACTCGGCGCGCTCGATTTTATAGAAAAACCGTTTCAGATAGAGCGCACGGTTCTCGCTATTCGCAATGCCCTGCGACAGCGACAGCTTGAAGCCGATAATCGACGACTCCGAGAACAGGTCGAAGACGATTATGTGATGATAGGCGAAAGCGTGCCTATGCGTGCGCTTCGTCAGCAGATCGCCATCGCAGCGCCGACCGGCGGTCGCATTCTCATCTACGGCGAATCGGGCACAGGAAAGGAGCTTGTGGCCCGCGCCATTCACCGCGAATCGCAGCGCGCCTCCATGTCTTTTGTCGAGCTTAACTGCGCCGCCATCCCCGAAGAGCTTATTGAATCCGAACTCTTTGGCCACACCAAGGGCGCGTTTACCGGAGCCACGCAGGCCAAGCGCGGCAAGTTTGAGCAGAGCGACGGCGGAACCCTGCTGCTTGATGAAGTGGGCGATATGAGCCTCAAGGTACAGGCCAAGGTGCTTCGCGTACTCGAAGAGCAGCGTTTCGAAGCCGTCGGGTCGAACACTTCGATCAAGGTTGATGTCAGGATTATAGCCGCAACCAACAAACGACTTGACGAAGAGATCGAGCGAGGCACCTTTCGAGCCGACCTCTTTTATCGCCTCAACGTCATCCCTTTCGAAGTACCTTCCCTGCGCGAGCGCAGCGAAGACATACCCTCGCTGGTTGATCATTTCAATCGCAAATTTTCTATCAGCTACAAGCGCGCGGCAAAGGTCTTTACCGATGACGCGCTCGAACGCCTGGCCGATTATAATTGGCCGGGCAATGTCCGCGAGCTTAAAAACACCGTCGAGCGGGTGGTCATCATGAACACGAAAGAACTTATCGCGGCCGATGATCTGCCTCCGCAGGGTTCATCGGAATGCGCGGCTGCTCCTTCCCGCTACAACTTTGCTTCCTATCGCGACGGGCGCGACGCCTACGAGCGAAACTACATCATACGCAAGCTCGGCGAATGTGACGGCAACATCACTCGCACAGCGGAAGCTATGGGCATAGACCGCTCTCATCTCTACCGCCGCATGAAAGCTCTGGGCATAAACGATAAGCGAACCGGCGCGAGTAATGGCTGACGCGTGAAGAGAATACAGGATCAACAGGATTTATAAGGATTAGGCAAGATTAAAAATAAATCTTGTAGAATCCTATCTAATCCTGTAAATCCCTGTCTGAAATCCGATTCCCTCTCAAAGAGGAGCCTTATGCCAACAATCCAGTACTGGCGGCGGCTGGTCGTTGTAGCGCTTGCCTGCTTATCGCTCAACTTTTCGCCGCGACCGCAAACCCGGCCCGTGCAGGCCGAACTCGTTCTGCGAGGCGGCGCTGTTTATACGCTCTCGTCCGTGCGTTCGTGGGCCGAAGCCGTAGCCATAACAGGCGGGCAGATAGTTTATGTGGGGACCGACAGCGGCGCGTCCAGGTGGATAGGCCCCTCGACTCGCGTTATAGATTTGCAGGGCAAGATGGTGCTGCCCGGCTTCCACGATTCGCATGTGCATCCGGTGACGAGCGGCATCGATTTGAGCGAGTGTTATCTCGGCGAAGGTCTTACGACCGAAGAGCAGGTGCTTGAAGCCATACGCCGGTACAGTGAGCAAAACCCTCAAAAGCCGTGGATTCGAGGCAGCGGCTGGGAACTGCCCGTCTTTTCTGACGGCAATCCGCACAAGTCGCTGCTTGATAAAATCGTCCCCGACCGCCCCGTTTTTCTCTCTGCCGCAGACGGTCACTCGGCGTGGGTTAATTCGCGGGCGCTTGAGGCGGCAGGGATAACCAGAGACACGCCTGACCCGCCAAACGGACGCATCGAGCGCGATCCGAAAACGGGCGAGCCTTCCGGCACGCTTCGAGAATCCGCCATGAGCCTCGTGGCCTCGCATCTGCCCGCTTACAAACTGGAAGACTACATCGAGGGTCTGAGGCGAGCGCTTGAAATGGCGAATCGTTTCGGCATCACCGCGTTGCAGGAGGCTAATGCCGATGACGAGAATATACTGAAAGCCTACGCCGAACTTGATCGGCGCGGCGAGTTGTCTGCTCGCGTTGTGGCGGCAATCCACGTAGACCCGGCAAAAGGGCTTGAGCAGATTCCTCACCTCCTGGGATTGCGCAAAAAGTATCAGGGGCACAATCTGCGCGCCTCTGCGGTCAAGATTTTTGCAGATGGTGTGATAGAGGCGCACACGGCGGCCTTGCTTGAGCCCTATCTGGGAGGGGGCACAGAACGGGGCAAAGCCAATCTGGAACCGGAAACATTCAACCGGCTGGTCGTGGCGCTTGACGGCGAAGGGTTTCAGATTCACGTTCACGCCATAGGCGACCGCGCAATCAGAATGGCTCTCGACGCCTTCGAGCAGGCTCGCCGGATAAACGGCACCCGCGAAAGCCGTCATCACATAGCGCATCTGGAGCTTATCGACCCCGAGGATTTGCCGCGCTTCCGTCGCCTGGGCGTAATTGCCAACTTTCAACCGTTGTGGGCCTACGCCGATACTTACATCACAAAGTTGACCGAGCCTGTGCTCGGGCCTGCGCGTTCGCGCTGGCTCTACCCTATTGAAAGCCTTGCAAAGACCGGCGCGATCATAGCAGCGGGAAGCGATTGGTCCGTGTCGTCGATGAATCCGCTCGATGCCATTCAAGTGGCCCTCACTCGTCGCGGGCTTGAGGAAGGACCCGGCCCCGCCTGGATTCCCGAAGAGGTCGTGGATTTGCCCACAATACTTGCGAGCTACACAATCAACGGCGCGTATCTGGCTTTTGATGAGAACAGGACAGGCTCTATCGAAACAGGCAAAGCCGCGGATTTGATAGTCGTTGATCGCAATCTTTTCGAGACTGCCGCGCACCGGATTCACGAGGCGCGAGTCCTTCTCACATTGCTTGAAGGAAAAGAGGTCTTCCGCGATCCGTCTTTTGCCCTGGGTCCGAAAGAGAAAAAATAGAGCAAATTGCACAGAAATATAACCACGAAATACACGAAATTGTCCGCGTATTTCGTGGTTTCTTTTTTGGTCACCAGTCGCAATCAGGGCCATTCAGTTTTCAAAGTGTAGATAAGGAAACTGGGAATAGGCCGGGACGGACGCGGATGCGGCGGATTTACGCGGATTAAACCTAATTGGATCAGATCCGCGAAAATCCGCCGCATCCGCGTCCGTCCCGGCCTATTTCAACTCGCCTTTGCTTGAATACAACTTTTAACATTTCTTCCGTCTGTTGTCCGCTACTCAAAAACTGAATGGCCCTGAGTCGCAATCCGCTTTAAGG
The DNA here is from genome assembly GCA_963765495.1 of Blastocatellia bacterium. GTDB lineage: Bacteria > Acidobacteriota > Blastocatellia > UBA7656 > UBA7656 > CAVXWP01. The sequence continues at coordinate 35,410 of CAVXWP010000006.1, read as the reverse complement.
GATCATTTTTTCGAGACCGCGAAAAGATAAGATGCTAGGGGTTCTGACTCTCCATCGGCGGTGACGCCGCGCAGAGTCAGATTGTATGTTCCATCTGCCAGAAGGTTGGCGGGTAACGTGAGGGAAAGCACTTTGTTTCCGGCGCTCTGTCGCGCCTTGAGATTGTCCAGTTTTCTGATCTCATCGCCTTCGGCGGTCTGAAGCACCGCCTGATAGCTCTTATAATCATCCGGCTCAAGGTTGACACTCAGCCGGACCTGTTTGGTCCCCGCCGGTATGATCAGTTTCTGAGCATTGCTTTCACCTCTTACCAGCCTGTTTGTCAGCAAAGCCGGATATATGTCGGAACCGCTAGGCGGCCCCCCGATAGTCGGATTGGTGGATTGCAATCGGGCTAATTCCTGTTCGAGCCGACTGCGCTCATTGCGTTCACGCTCAAGGGCGGCGCTCAACTGCTCGTTTCGCTCGCGCTGCTGCTGGCGCTGCTGTTCGAACTCTTGCTGTTGCTCGGTCTGGTGGGCGCGCTCCTGGCTGATTAGATTTCGCAACCGCGCAGTCTCGAATATCATCCACACTCCGCCAACGGCTAAAGCCAGAACAATCGCCGCCAGTGCCAGGCCCAGACCCCGATTTTGAGCGGGCCACAAGGCCGACCAGAACCAGTTCCGGGAACGTGACTCCGGGCGGGCGGGCGCGGGAGTTGTTTTTTTTGGCGTCTGCTTTTGAGGCGTCACCAGCAGCCTTGCAAACTCGACCCTGTCGCGTCGCTCTTGAGAGGCCAGGAACTTTTTCTCGAATAGCTCGCGGTCGTCTTCTGAAAGATTCCCGCGCACGTAATCGTCAATCAGATCTTCTTCTGCAATCAGAAACTCTTCAAACAGTTCATCGTTTGCGAAAAAGTCTTCTTCGAGCATGACCTGCTCCTCTTCGCTCAGGTCACCGAGCAGATGACGAGTCATCATATATCGTTTTTGCGCATCTTCCGCCAATATTTCAACCACTCTCCTGTTACTTACATGTGACAATATATTGAATTCGTTTCGCTCTACGTCATCGGCTTATGCAATTATTAACACATTTCTCGAGGTTCTCTCTGATACGGTGAGTTCTGACACGCAGCGTGTTGAGTGGCACGCCCATCTTATCGGCCAGAGCCCTGCGGTTATCTATTTTTGCGCGTTTTTCCTGTTGATAGTACTTGATTATAAGATCGCGGTGCTCGGTTGGGAGCTTCTGCAAACATGCCTCAAAGCAGGCGAGCCGCAAATCACCCCGATTGTCGTCATCGGGAGCAATAAGAGGCGGCGGTTGTTGATTGAGCGCTCGCTCGACTTTCTTTTGCTCCTTCAGTTTCTCTAAAAAGACCAGGCGGGCCACACCGTAAAAATAGTTTTGCAGATCATGCAGGTTTTCGCCTTCTTCGAGGCGACGGGTTACGCGATTGATAGTTTCATCTACCAGGTCTTCGGGAAGGTGGCATCCACGCCATTCAAAGAATTTTACAAGCTTGCGCCGAATAAGCTCATATATCTCGCCCGCCCGCTCCCGATCAACGTCAAGGCGGGCAAGCAAGTTATTGAAAGCCTCTTGGGTGAGGAACCACTGTCTCTTTCGGGAAGACAAGGAGTCCAAGTTCTTGCTGCTCCTAATGCTTGTTTTGAATAGAAGCTCCGATGATGACGGCTTTAAGCTCAACTGCCAGGAATCATTCCTTTTACTTCCACTCGCCCTGCAGCACGAAGGCTGCCCAATAGTAGGGCGCTTCCCACCTTTTGCGCCTCTGCATCTCTACCTGCGCCTTTCTGAGCGCCGCCGCCGGGCGTAATCCCTCTCGCAGCATACCCTGATAAAACAGTTTCATCAACTGCGATGTAGCCACGTCGTCTACTTTCCACAAACTTGCCACGACGCGCTCGGCCCCGGCATACATGAATCCACGGGTGAGCCCCACAAGCCCTTCGCCGCGTATGTCCTTGCCAAGTCCCGTCTGGCACGCGCTCAACACTACGAGTTCGGCTGGCAGGTTGAGGTTATATATGTCGTGCAGGCGGAGAAAACCGTTTTGCGGCTCTCCCTTTTCGTTTACAAGTGAGAGCACTATGCCCGACAGCTCGGGATGCTCGCTGTTGAGCAGGCCGTGAGTGGCGAAATGGATTATGCGGAACTGGCTCAGGATCGTGCTTTCGACGGTTGCGCGGCTGGCTTTGAAATCAACAGCTTCAAAGCCCTCTTTAGCAGGTGTGACCGACAGTATCTTTTCGGCCTCTTCTCTTGAGGAAGACAACCGCTGCAAGCTTTCTCCCTCGCGACTGACATCGAAGTCTCTCAATGCGCGACCAAGTTCAGGTGGCAGCGAGGCTTCTCTCTTATAAGCAAGCTCCTCTTGTTCTGCCAACTTGACTCTTCGGTCGTTCTTATCAAACACCGGGTCGGCAAGCACGGCAACCGCCCTGAGCGCGGGTGCGCGACCGGATGTCTCTCGCCTGAGCACAGCCAGAGCAGATGCTGATGGAAGGCTGATGACTTCGTGCTCGGCGATCAAGGGGGGCCGGGGGCCGGGGGCCAGGGGCCGGATGGTTGCCGACTCCGGGCCTTTGCCCCCTGTCTCCTGTATCGCAGGCACAGGCAGGGCTGAAAAAGAGATGTATTGCAGTATGCCCTCGACCACGATGACGAGCCGCTTGTTTCCAAGTTCCATGGCAGCCGGGCCAAGCAGTATCTGAGAGAGACGGGCCGCCTGCGTTTGGAATTGTGAATCTGCCCCCGCCGCTCGCGCCTGATACTGACTTGTAGGTTCGCCGGGCAGATGTTGCAATTCCTTAACCTTTTCGGCCACCGATTCAATCTCCACCCGTTTAGGCAGTTCATAACTTGCAATCGAATCCTGCGTGACCGCCCAAAGATAACTCCGCTCATTGCCGAGCGAATATTCCAGAAGCATCGTATCGGGGTCGAGCACCTGTTGTTGAATCTCTTTAAGAGTAAGCGGTTCGGGCTGAGTCAGCGCTGCATATCGCGGGCTGGTGGTTCTAATCTGGGCTTGAACTTCGTGATACTGCGCCAACAACTTATTCATTTCTTTGCTGACTGCTGCTTTTTGCTCATCCGTAGCCTTGCTACTGAACATTTGGATTTGATATGCCTTGGCGTTTAGCAGACGCTGCAACTCTCGCTCATGCGCGAGCAGGTCAGGAGCGATCCCCCTTTGTATATCGGCGTGCGCTTCCGTCAACAAATCGAGCAAGCCTCGTGCGCGCGCGCGCTCGCTAACCTCTATGGCCAGGGCTTTGTAATTTTCGGACGGGTGTTGCCGGGCCAACTGCATAAGCAAATCAACCTTCAGATCATAGTAATCCCTTATCGAAGCAAAGTATGAAGCGCGCAGGTTCTGATCGGTTACCTTTGTGCGGAGAGATTCTATAATGTCTATGGCCCCACTGATTCTGCCCAGCGCTTCTACAAACTTACCTCGATTGCGCTCAAGGCGTGCAATTCCCCAGAGTGCCGCTGCCTCACCACGCCGATCCCCCAAAGCGCGCCAGAGCGATAGCGCCTGTTCGAGATTTTCAAGCGCCTTATCCGGTTGATCAACCGCAATGAGCGCATTACCCAGGTTATTGAACGCGATGGCTTCTCCCTGGCGATCATCCATCCCCTGCCGCATGTTCATCGCGCGATTATAATATTCCAACGCCCTCTGCATATCGCCAAGCAACGCATAGGCATTGCCGGTATAGGTAAAGGTATAAAAGAGGGACCATTGATTATCCGTTTTTTTGTTGATTTGCAGGGCATTATCGTAATATTTCAACGCATTCTGCGAATCGCCCGACGAGGAATACACATTGCCGATGTTTAAGAGTGTAATTCCTTCCCCTCGACTGTCTTCCGTCTCTCTTTGCAAAAGCAAAGCCTGTTTAAAAAACTCCAGCGCGTTTGCCGAATCACCCAATGCAAAGTAGGTATAGCCTATGTTGTTAAGCGTCTTAGCTTTTGTTGCAACTTGCTCCCTACCGGGATTGCTAATACGTTGGATGGCTGAAAGGGCGAGGCTGTAATTTTCCAGCGCCTTTTGTGAATCGCCAAACTCATCATAAATCACCCCGATATTTGTGTATGTTGAAACCTGCCCTCCATAATCGTCCAGCTTAAGGCGTATCTCAAGCGCCTGATTATAGTATTCCAGTGCTTTCTGAGGCTCGCCCGAGTTATCATGAGCGCCGCCAATCATGTTGAGTGTGACGGCCTCGTTTTCCTGATCTTTCTCGGCCTTCCAAATCGGCAACGCTTCCAGCAAATATTCCCGGCCTGCTTTGGGGTTGGTCAGAAGGAATTGAGTAAATGCCAGTGCGTTCAGGGTGTAAGCGGCTCCGCGATTATCGACGATGGCTCGCTGTAGAGAGAGAGCCTGATTAAGATAAACAAGTGCATCCTGCTTTTTAGAATTCCTCCGATACGTGACCCCTATGATGTAGAGCGTTGTCGCTTCCAGCTGACGGCTTTCCGATGTGCGCCAGTGTTTCAGGGCATCTTCAAAATGTTTGATCGCCGACAGCCAGTTGTCGGCTCCGGGCTGAGCGGCCAGCTTTCGCCCTTTCATGAAGGCCCTCTCTCCGTTTATTCGGCTTATATCGGCCTGCGACGGAGATTGCGACACCTCGGTCTTCAACGAGTAGTGACCGGCACTTTCGTCTTCTCTCGATTTTCGAATTTCGATTTTATACAGGCCCGACTCTTCGGCCACAAGCGAAACAGACTCCTCCCCTTGTTTATCATAGGGGCCGTTCATTTCGGCTATGAGGTGATCGTCGGGCGAAAAAAGTCTCTCTTCCAGATCAACGCCTTGCTGTTCGACAAAGACCCGCAAGTACTGACCCGCCTCCATCTGCGCACGAAATCTATGAGCCTCGCCATTCGATATTGCTCGCTCTATTACCTTGCCGAGTTCAAGAGTTGGAGATTCTTCCTGATTTGCCTTGAGATCGACGTCTCGCCTATCAGGAAAACCGGGCAACAGCCTGTGTTTCTTACCGGATTCTGAATAGCCGTTTGCCTTTGCATTCCACACCGGAAGGTAAATTATCCCGAGCAGAATGGTCATAGCGCCTAATAAGGCTAAACGCCTGTGCGAGGGCGCATTCAACAAGCATAACAAGAATCTGTTTTGAGCCATAACGTCTCCCACCATCCAAATTATCGGTCGGCAAGATATTTGCCCGAGATCACTCTTGATCACTCTTTTGGCCCGCTTATAAGGAATGAGCGATTGTAGTCCGTTTTACAGCATGATTTTATTTCGCGCAAACAGATCCATGCCGATAAAAAGAGAATAGCAGCTAATGGGCGGCCACATTGCTGACTCTCATTAGCAACGTGACTGCCCATATAAATGCATATTTTCGTTAGGCGAACTTAGAAGCCGGATAATGAAGTGAGCCCCGTGGCCGCTGCGCAAATCCGCTCCGTTTGGGAAGCTCGCACCCCTATTACTCTTCTTTTTCTTCTGGTGGTATCGCTGGCGGTCTGATCGCCGTCCAATCATCATCCGCGGATCTTATTTCGGCCGCATGAGCATCGGGTTCCATATAGCGTCCATATATTATTGCGCGATCAAGCCTAGGGTCATCAGGGTTAGGGTAATGGAACAACCTGCCAAAGTAAGTTCCGTTATCGCCATTCCCGATAGGTCTGTTAAATGTTATAAGATAAGTTATCTCGGAAGCAGATCTATAAGAGGTAAATCCGATGTGTCCCTCCTCCGATGTATCGGGAAAATAAACAGTTACGGTGTTCGCAACACCTTTATCGCAGATCTCCATTCTTTCTCGGGTCCGTCCTTCTCCGGGAGTTATTGTCCTATACGAAGCATATTCTCCGTCAAATGGATAAGCCATTATCAGCCTCCTAAATTTGTATGCCTTTTAATGACCTTTGGGTCATCAAGATGATGCAGAAAGTTTAAAGCGTCTATCCGCCGAACACTTAAGCAGATTAGACCGAATCGAATGAGAGCAGAAAAAACAGCATCCGAAATTACTCGTTCACATCATTTTCTGCTTCCAGCTTCCAGCCAAAAGCACTTGCACAAAATCCGCTACTCTTATTTAAGAATTACGTCTGCCCCGGAAATGTCGGTTAAATGCTTCAACCTTACAACCAGTGGCTTCCTTCGCGCTTTTGAAAATCCCCTTGTTCCGTGAATGTTAATTGAGTTTGTTGTGCGAATGGCGCATAGACTATACGGCACTTTCTCGCCCTACTCAAGTAATTCTTCTACCATCTTCGGATTGTTTTCTTTCTTTTCATAATGCCGTGATTTCACAATCGAAAACACCCCTCATTATTCATTTTCGCGGGCAATCAGGAAACGAATTTTTCTGTTTCTTCATACTCCGTATACTTGTGAGTGAATGTTAAAAACATTACAGCATCGGCAGGATTTTCTTAGACAAAACACAGGAACTCGCGCAAAAAAAGAGGCCGAAGGAGTTTCCCTCGACCTCTATTAAATTTTATCTGTCAATCTATCTCTAAATATCCAGGTTCTTTACATCGAGCGCGTTGTCTTCGATAAATCGGCGGCGAGGTTCTACGGCGTCTCCCATAAGAACCGTGAACATCTCGTCGGTCTCGACCGCATCGTTTACCTGTACATTCAAAATCGTTCGCGTCTCGGGGTTCAGCGTAGTGTCCCACAACTGGTCAGGGTTCATTTCACCCAGCCCTTTGTACCGCTGTATGCTCAGGTCTTTCTTGGCCGTGCTCATCACGTGCTCAAGCAACGCGGCGCGCGACTCGACCGTAGTGCTGTCGCCGTTCTCGGATATGACAAACGGCGGACGGCTCAGGCTCTGGAGGTCCGAATAAAGCTGTACGGCTTTCTGGAATTCGACCCGAGTCGCAAGCTCCCAGTCTATGTCTATGCGACCGTTGCCGCGCGAACGCAGGATCGCCACCTCAAAAGTCCCGTGCTCTTCGTCCTGTTCTATCTCGGTTTCGTAGCCCGCATCTTCGAGGGCCGTCGCCACTTTCTGCAATAAAGCCTCGCTTTCAAAGACCTGATGCAGCTTCAAACCGTTTCGATTTGCCATGATACCTTTCGGCCCTGAAAAAGCGTCTATTACCGTGTCAACTATTTTACGGTCGTGCAAACGGCGCTCGAGCTTATCCAGATAAGTATCCATCTCGGCCAGCTTTTCGAGCATCTTCCTGAGTTCTGCGCCCTTTATCTGAGCCTTCGTATCCTCTACCGTGACCGTGATGTTTTCGGTCGCCTTGCGCATAAGAAATCCCGAAAGGTCCTTTTCATCCCGCATGTACTGCTCGGAGCGGCCCTTCTTTACCTTAAAGAGCGGCGGCTGCGCGATGTAGACGTGGCCGTGGTCTATCAACTCGGGCATCTGCCGGTAGAAGAACGTCAATAGCAACGTACGAATGTGCGAGCCGTCCACGTCGGCGTCGCACAGCAGGATGATGCGGTCGTAGCGGAGCTTTGACAGATCGAAATCGTTTTTGCCTATCCCGGTGCCGAGCGCCGTGATCATCGTGCGAATCTCGGAGTGCGAGAGCATCTTGTCGTAACGCGCTTTTTCTACGTTGAGTATCTTGCCCTTGAGCGGGAGAATCGCCTGCGTCTGCCGGTCGCGCCCCTGCTTTGCGCTACCGCCTGCGCTGTCTCCCTCGACCAGAAACAACTCGCACAGTTTCGGGTCTTTTTCGGCGCAATCGGCGAGCTTGCCGGGGAGCGCAGCCGCATCCAAAGCGCCCTTGCGCCGGGTCAGGTCGCGCGCCTTTCGCGCTGCCTCGCGCGCCCGCGCCGCCTCGATGGCTTTGGCTATTATCTTTCGCGCAACCGTAGGCGTCTCTTCAAAGAATCGCCCGAGGTTTTCGTTTACAAACGCCTCGACCTGCCCTTTTATATCCGAATTGAGCTTGCCTTTTGTCTGCCCTTCGAATTGCGGCTGCGGAAGCTTTACGCTGACGACGGCCACAAGCCCTTCGCGCACATCGTCGGGCGCGAGCTTCTCGTCATCTTTCTTAAACAGCCCCGCCGATTTCGCATAGTTGTTTATCGTGCGCGTGAGCGCGGCGCGAAATCCCGTAAGGTGTGAACCGCCATCGACCGTGTTTATGTTGTTGGCAAACGTGTGGACGATCTCGTTGTAACCGTCGTTGTACTGTATGGCGATCTCGATAGCCAGAGGGTCTTCTTCGGTTCCCTCGCGTTCGAAAAAGATCGGCTGCGGATGCAGGACGTTCTTATTCTTGTTGAAAAGCTTTACGAATTCGGCGATGCCGCCCTTATAGAAAAACTCGTGAGCCTTCTCGGTCCGTTCATCGGTGATGACTATGCGAATCCCCGAATTCAAAAACGCCTTCTCGCGCAGTCGCTGCGAAAGCGTGTCGAAATTATATTCGGTGACATCGAATATTTGCGTGTCGGGCTTGAAGCTGATCTTTGTTCCGCGCCTGCGGGTCTTGCCCGTCTGCTGGAGCCTGCCCTGCGCGATGCCCCGTACGTATTCCTGTTCGTAGGTGGCCCCGTCTTTCCAGATTTCGACTCTCAGCCATTCCGACAAAAAGTTCACGACCGACACGCCCACGCCGTGCAGTCCGCCCGATACCTTGTAGGCATTCGTATCGAACTTGCCGCCCGCGTGCAGCTTGGTCAGAACCACTTCGGCGGCTGAAATCTTTTCCTGTTTGTGAATATCAACCGGAATGCCGCGCCCGTTGTCTATGACCGTGACTGAATTATCCATGTGAATGGTCACTTCCACACGGTCGCAGTAACCGGCCAGCGCTTCGTCAATAGAATTATCTACCACCTCATAAACCAGATGATGCAGTCCCATCTCGCTTGTGGAACCTATATACATCGCCGGGCGCTTGCGCACAGCATCTCTTCCTTCGAGCACCGTAATCGAAGCCGCACCGTAAACCTCTGTTTTCGTACTCACATTTATCTCCTTATTCCAAAACTCACCCTGTTATCCTGCTCCGCCAAACCTTGAAGCTTTATACGCAGTGCCTCAAAAGCAATACTCTCAAGTCCTCAAAAAGTGATCCTCAAAAAGTGATCCTCAAAAAGTGATCCTCAAAAAGTGATCCTCAAAAAGTGAGCCTCACGCTCGTTTTCATCATCAATCGTCATCTCGCGCACGGCCCGTTCCAGATCACTCAATCCGCTCCCCCGACCCTCCTTCGAATCAGCATTAGCCTGGGCGCGACCCCGTTCTACGCAGTAAACCGAAGCGCGTTCCTGATAGCGGCTCGCTATCGAGCGGCGAGACGTGCTGATGAAAGTTTGAGCGCGGTTTTCAAGCTCCGAAAGCAGCGCTTCAATGCGTCCTCTGTCAAGCTCTGCATCAATATCATCTATAAGCAAAACGGGGCTTTCTTCGTAAATAGAATTATAGGCCGAAACTTGCGCTAAATCAAGGAGTAATAAGGCACTTCGCTGTTGTCCGGCGCTGCCGTAACGGGCAACTTCGCGGTTGTCGGCAAGCACCTCCAAATCGTCCCTGTGAGGCCCGAGAAGCGCGTGCCCCGTGGCTATCTCGGCAGCCATTCTGACGGCCAGCCGCTCGCGGAAAACCGCTTCGTAATTATCCAGATCGCCCTTGCCTTCCAGTTGAGATTTATATCGCACATTTACCCGCTCGGCGCCAAAGATCGCTCGCCCGTGATCGTTTTCATCGAGCACTCGATTCAACCGGGCTACATATTCGCTTCTCGCCCTGTGAATAGCCGCGCCAAGATCAATCAACTGCTCGTTCCATGCCTCTATCTGACCATGGAATCGTTCGGGCGCAGGGCTTTCGCTTGCCGAGGCAAGCAATCGGTTTTTCTGCTTGATGACCTGATTGTACTGAGAGAGCGTGCTCAGAAAAGCCGGGGTCATCGTGACCACGCCTTTATCGATAAAACGGCGGCGCTGTGAAGGGTCGCCCCTGATCACGTCCATCTCTTCGAGCGAGAAGGCGAAGACATCCAGGTGACCGAGATACCTGATGACGGCCTCGCGTTTGCCGTTTATGTAAAGCTCTTTGGTTGACGAGGTGAGCAGCAATTGCAACTCTTTGCCGAGATTGCCGCGCCGTGTCTCTGCCCGCAGTATGCACTGAGAGGTATCGAAGTTTATGCAATCGCGCACCTGATTTGTGCGAAACGATTTCGTAGTCCCGATAACATAGATTGATTCGAGCCAGTTGGTCTTTCCCTGAGCGTTGTCGCCGTAGAAGATGTTGAGGCCGGGGCCGAATTCACAGAAGCCTTCAAGATTTCGAAAACCTGAGACTTCCATTCGGGTCAGTATCATCTTTGAGTGTCAATCCTTATTGTAAACGTGGGCGTCATTCTCATCCGCTCGTCCCCTTTATTATAGCATATTGAGAGGCCCTTCCGGCAGGCCCGTGAACAGGCATCGCCTGTCGATTTGAACCCGTCAAAATCCGCCCCCATACGCTTGAAGGTACTTTCATTCCCACCCGCTCATATGACATCTCAAAATCTCACATCGCAAAGGGGAACCTGCCTGCCTTGCGCGCCGTACAAGTAGATTCGCAGCAAACAGACTCGGACAATTCCGATAGAAGCTCAAAGCGGCTTTTGCACTTCCGCAACATTTTGAGCGCCTTACAGGAGGATCAAATGAATTCAAGCGAATTTTCTATGAAGCTATTCAAAATTAAACTGAGCCTATTGGCCTTGCTGGCCTTTGTACTTGCGACCGGGACCATAGCCACGGCTCAGAATCAAAAACGGGCGACCCAGAAAAAAGAGGCTGACCGGCAGGTCAAGCAATATACGATAGAACAATTCCTGGACACGACCAAGATCACCGGCAGTTCGTTTTCCCCCGACGAAAAATCCATCCTCTTTTCCAGCAACAAGACGGGCATCTTTAATGCCTATACCGTCGCGGTCTCGGGCGGAGAGCCAAAACAGTTGACCAGTTCCACTACCGATACGACCTTTGCCGTCTCTTACTTTCCAAACGACTCGCGCATACTCTATACGCGCGATCAGGGCGGCAATGAAAACAACCACCTTTACTTATTGGATGCCGACGGTAAAGAACGCGACCTGACGCCCGGCGAAAAGCTCAAGGCGCAATTTCTGGGCTGGAGCCACGACAACACCGCGTTCTTTTTTTTGACCAACGAGCGCGATGCCCGTTACTTCGACATCTACAAAATGGAGATCAAGAATTTCGAGCGCAAGTTGATCTACAAAGACACCTCGGGCTATCAGGTCGGCGCAATATCGGATGACGAAAAATACATTGCTTTCTCAAAGCCCAATACGACGATAGATTCGGACATATACCTTTACAACGTAGCGACCTCAGAGATGAAGAACATCACCGCGCATAAAGGCGATGTCTCGAACAACCCGGCGACCTTTGACCCCACCTCGCACTATCTCCTTTATCTCACCGATGACGGCAGCGAGTTTTCCTATATCGCGCGATACAATCTGGCCACGGGCAAGAGCGAGACGGTCGAAAAGGCAAACTGGGACATCGCCTATACCTATTTCTCGCGCAATGGAAAATACCGCGTCGTGGGGATAAACGAAGACGCTCGCACGAGGATCAGGATTTACGATCAAAAGACGGGCAAGCCCGTCGCTTTGCCAAAGCTTCCCGATGGCGAAATCAACGCGGTGAACATCTCCGACAGCGAGCGGTTGATGGCCTTTTATCTGAGCGGGAGCCGTTCCCCGAGCGACCTGTATGTATATGATTTCGCCACAAAGAAGGAGCGCAAGCTGACCGACAGCCTTAACCCGGCGATTGACCCCGCAAACCTTGTCGAAGCCGAGGTCATCCGGTACAAGTCGTTTGACGGGCTTGAAATCCCCTCCATTCTTTACAAACCGCATCAGGCGAGCACCGCAAATAAAGTGCCCGCGCTTGTGTGGGTGCACGGCGGACCCGGAGGCCAGACCCGCACAGGCTATAGCGGGGTAATTCAATATCTTGTCAATCACGGTTACGTGGTGCTCGGGGTCAACAATCGCGGAAGCTCCGGTTACGGCAAGACCTTCTTTGCCGCAGACGATCAGAAACACGGACACGAACCGCTCTGGGATTGTGTAGAGGCAAAGAAGTATCTGAAATCGCTCGGCTATGTTGACGAATCGAAAATAGGGATAATCGGCGGCAGTTATGGCGGCTACATGGTGCTTGCGGCGCTCGCCTTCAAGCCGGAAGAGTTCGCCGTTGGCGTAGACCTGTTCGGCGTCTCAAACTGGTTGAGAACCCTTGAATCAATCCCTCCCTACTGGGAGTCGTTTCGTAAAGCTCTTTACAAAGAGATAGGCGACCCCACAACCGATAAAGAGATGCTGAAAGAGATTTCGCCGCTCTTTCATGCCGACAAGATTCGCAAGCCGCTTCTGGTCTTGCAGGGCGAAAACGATCCGCGTGTAATCAAACCCGAGTCGGATGAGATCGTCGAAGCGGTCAAGAAAAATAACGGCATAGCCGAATACGTCATCCTGCCGGGCGAGGGACACGGCTTTACAAAGAAGGCCAATGAAATTCGCGCCTACAAAGCCATTCTCACCTTCCTCGATCAGTACTTGAAGGGAACAACCGACTCGGGCAAATAACCGAGTTCAGTGATATAATCCGGGCCGGAGATTTCGCGACCCAGCGCGAAGCCTCCGGCCTTTTTGTGCATTGTCCCTGAACCGAAAAAACATGGCGCGAATATTCCTTAATCGCTTTCGAGCGAGCGTCGTGGCCGTGCTCGTCACAGCCTCTCTCGCGCTTGCGACCTCCGCCGCGAGTATCCATCCACGCGCGATTGCCTTCGCGGCACAGGCTCCGGTCTTATCAAAAGTCGATTTTGAGATCATCGAAGGCATATTCCACGATGGGCTTGGAACCTACGCCGAACTCATGCTTGCAAACGAGCTAATAAGGCTCGCAGAGCTATCGCAGCCCCTCTTCGATCCGGCTTCGAGCAGGGCAAAGATGCTTGGTGCGATAGATAAACTCCCGGCTTCGCACGAAAGTCGAGCCCGCTTCAAACAGGAAATCGCGAACATCGAACAGGCCGCACGACTTGGAGCCGCCGCGCTCATCAATCAAACTCGTCCGGCCAGCCTCGCGCGGGTACGCCACGTGCCGAGAGAGTTTGCCGATGCAAAAGCGGGCGATCTGGTTATGGAATTTCACGGGCGCGAACCGCTGCCCGTATCCGTTAAGACGGATAAATCCGGCAAGGTGGCCGTAGCGGAAGGTCAGACGCCCGACATCGAAGCGAAATGGGCCGAAAGATATTTCAGGGTTTCACCACAAGAGATGGATCAAATGATCCGTGAGCTTGGCTTTTCTTCGATGACCGAAATAAAATCCGAGTATCTGAATGTAGCCGAACTGGTCGCTCATATTCTGATCCGCAGGCTTGGCCTCAAAGATTGCCGACCCACGGATTTCAGCAAGGCTCGCATCACCGACCTCGATGCTCTAAAGTATCTTCTCCATCAGCTCTTATATTTCAAGCGCGGCAATGACCGCAGTCGCGTGATTATCTTCGACCGCTCGACGGGACGGGTGAAATGGGAGTCGCTGCTCGACGGCGTAAACATCGATAACTTAACCGCCGGGCAAGTTGGTTTCCTGCCCTCGCACCCGAGAGAGAATCATAGAATCGCTTCGGAGTTTGGCATCAGGATTGACGGCAGCACCATCGTTTCATTTCAGATAAAACACAGGCGGGGCACATCTCGCGGCACGATTCATCAATACGAGTTCTCAGACATCACAACAAGACTCAGAATATGACCTGACTTTACTGAGTCTGACCCGGGCGAATTTACAAGCATTTCCAAAATAGCGAAAGGAGCAATAGGCCGGGACGGACGCGGCCTGTTTCAACACGCCTATAAATCAATCTCAAATGTGCTGATCTCCTGCGGCATGATTTAATCTCTTCTGAGGGTTTAACAGCTTCAAGCGGGCTGCGTTGACTTCGCCGAGACTGCCTGATAGCCTTCATTTTTAACGGCTCTTACCTTATCACTACGTGAAAAGTAGCGCTTGCTTACGCGCAATCTGAGATTCTTCAGCGACGACGAGCGCGACTTCGAGGAGGATTTTATGAAACGAATTATTTCCATTGCGGCTATTGTCGCGCTGGCTGTGTGCGCTGTCATAACAGCAGAGGCTCGACAGTCGGCAAAACCGATCACCGTTGACGATCTGTTAAAAATCAGGCGAGTCTCCGACCCGCAGTTGTCACCCGACGGAAACTGGATCGCCTACACCATCACCGATACGGATAAAGCGGCTAACAAACGCAAGACGCAAATTTATCTGATCTCGACCGAGGGCGGAGAGTCCCGCCAACTGACCGACGCCGATCAGTCATCGGGCTCGCCGCGATGGTCGCCTGACGGCAAACGGCTCGCCTTCGTTTCCGCCCGCGACGGCGTGCCTCAAATCTGGACCCTGGAGCTTGCCGAGGTCGCAACCGGCCCGCTCAAGAAGATCACCAGCATCTCTACGGGGGCGGATAACCCCGTCTGGTCGCCTGACGGACGATGGCTCGCCTTCACATCGGATGTCTATCCCGATTGTCAGTCGGATGACTGTAACGCAAAACGAGAGAAAGAAGCCTCTGATAGCAAAGTGCGGGCAAAGATCACAGACCATTTGCTTTTTCGTCACTGGGTCTCGTGGAAGGATAACAAACGCTCGCACGTATTCGTAGTCTCGGCAACGGGCGGCGAAGCGCGCGACCTTACGCCGGGCGATTATGACGCTCCGCCTTTCGGACTGGGCGGCATGACCGATTTTGATTTTTCTCCCGATTCGAAAGAACTCGCCTTTGCCCGCAATACCGACAAGGTCGAGGCGACCTCGACCAACGGCGATATATTCATAGTCCCGGTGACGGGCGGCGAAGCGCGCCGCATCACGGGCGATAATCGCGCAAACGATCTCTCGCCGAGGTATTCGCCCGACGGTCGCTTCATCGCTTACCGCGCCCAGTCAAAACCCGGCTTTGAAGCCGACCGCTGGCAATTGATGCTTTATGATCGCAAGTCCGGCAAGAGCCGTTCGATAACTCCCGATTTTGACCTTCAGGTAGACAGCTACACCTTCTCGCCCGATGGTCAAAAGATTTATTTTGTCGCAGGCGAGCGCGGGCGCTCTCCAATATTTGAAATCCCAGCACAGGGCGGGCAAATCCGCAAGGTCATAACCGGAGGCTCGAACGACGACGCACAGATAAGCAGGGATGGAAAGAGACTGATCTTTACACGCCAGAGCATGACAAGCCCGATTGAAATTTATCGCGCGAGCGCGGATGGAAGCGGCGTCACTCAGATTACAAAAACAAACGATGCTTTTCTCGCTCAGTTCAAACTCAAGCCAGCCGAAGACATGACGTGGGACGGCGCGTCCGGGGCCAGGGTCCACGGCTTTCTCGTAAAACCGGCCGATTTCACGCCCGATAAAAAATGGCCCCTTATCGTGCTGATACACGGCGGTCCGCAGGGCGCGTGGAACGACGCATGGAGCTATCGCTGGAACCCGGAGCTATTTGCCGCTGCCGGCTATGTCGTCTTTACGCCTAACCCGCGAGGCTCGACCGGCTATGGTCAAAAATTCGTTGATGAGATTTCGGGCGACTGGGGAGGCAAAGTCTATACCGATATCATGAACGGCGTCGCCGAGGTCGCCGCGCTTCCTTACGTAGACGGCAGCCGTGTGGGAGCAGCGGGCGGAAGCTATGGCGGCTATATGGTCGACTGGATCGAAGGTCACAATGATGATTCGCGCGTCAAGTTCAAGGCGCTGGTGTCGCACGCAGGCGTCTACAACCTGACAAGCATGTACGGCGCGACCGAAGAACTCTGGTTCCCGGAATGGGAATTCAAAGGCACGCCCTGGACTAACCCCGAGATGTACGCGAAGTGGTCGCCAAATATGTTCGTCAAAAACTTCCGCACGCCGATGCTGGTCGTGCATGGCGAGATCGATTATCGCGTACCCATAGGCGAAGGCTTACAGTTATTCACGGCGCTCCAGCGACAGGGCGTAGAGTCGAAACTGCTGATCTATCCCGATGAAGGCCACTGGGTTTTGAAGCCGCAGAATTCCGAGCTGTGGTATGACACTGTCCTTGGATGGTTTGATCACTACCTGAAACCCGGCGGACAGATGTGAAGTGAAATCATCAGGAAAAGCTTTGCGCCTTTTCGAGCATCTTTTTCTCGAAAAGGCGCAAAATACGCAGAGCTTTTTCATAAGGGAATACAAACTATGTATGACCTGATCATAATCGGCGCGGGGCCGGGCGGAATCGCCCTCGCAGCAGAGGCGCGAGCCTCAGGCATTGACCCGGCGCAGATGCTCATTCTGGAAAAGGGTACAACTCATAATTGGGCGATCAGACAACTCTACCCCGAACAGAAACTCACCACGGCCAATTACAAAGGGTTCGAGCCGCGGTGTGAAGGGCTGCTCTGCATAACCGATATGACAAAATCGGAGACCATAGAGTTTTTCGACAGCGTCATCGAAGACTACGAGATTAATATTCAATTCGGCGAAGAAGTTTTCGCTGCACACAAGAGCGACGAACCATCTGGCGCGCAGTTTCGTGTTGAATCATCAAAAGGGTCATATGAATCCAGAGTCCTGGCCGTAGCCATAGGCATATTCGGCCGTCCGAATAAGCCGAAGGAATATCGCTTTCCGTCTTCTCTAAAAGAACGATTACTTTTCGATATGACCTCGCAAGTGATCGAACAGGAGAATGTGCTTGTTGTGGGGGGCGGCGATACAGCCTCAGAATATGTACAGTACCTCTACAAACAGGGCAATCGGGTTACTCTTTCGTACCGGCAATCGGAATTCACAAGATTAAATGAGCAGAACCGCGCCACTCTCTTTGAGATGGAAGAGCGTAAGGAAGTTGAGATACTGCGAAATTCCAACATCAAGCAGCTAGAGGATAAAGATGGTCGCCCGGAAGTAATATTTATCGAAGAGCACTATGAATCCCGTATATTCGACCGTGTCATTTATGCGCTGGGCGGCAGTACGCCGACGAATTTCCTTAAGATGCTGGGCATAGCCTTTAATGATCAGGGTCCGATCTTTGATGATGCCGGAGCGACCAATGTCGAAGGGCTTTATCTGCTTGGTGATCTTGTTGTAGGCAAAGCCGGCGGTTCGATCATTACAGCCTTCAATTCTGCGGTACGCGCAATGAAGCATATGTGCATACGTCACCTTCCCTGCAAATTGACATAAATGGACATTTGTTTTTAATCACCGTGCTTCGTTTTCACTTATTTAAGTTTTGCAAATGGAATGGATACGCGGGCAAAAAAATTGGAGGTCGTCACCGTGCCCGAAGGTGAATCGGATTGACACCGACCGCTACTGAGCGCATTTAACTGCTCGAAATGCTGGACTTGCCGGGTTTGTGCCGTGATCTTATCTAATACTGAGTGCTACTGAAAATCAAGCACTTATAAGCACTTACGGAAGGGGTTACGGCACAAACAACGGCACAGTTGAAATGCTCTTGACCCCCATCAGCCTTGGTGTTTTCATTTTACTATACTGTCTTCCTGCTTTACGTGAAAGTGCCATCAAGCAGCCTCTTTAGTGTAGGAGTGAATTAGCTACAAGATTTGGTTAAAGGAATAATCAGGCATTGAAATGCATGTATTCTGTAATGAGCAGTCATGCAGAATACTACTTTGGTATGATTTGTACCGTTTCTTCCATTGACATTCCATAAGGCTGAAAATATGCTTTTTGCTATTCAAGTGTGGGAAACATGAAGCGTTATGCTCGCAGTTTCGATTGAATGCCAAATAATGAAGTAGCACATTGGCATTCAGTCACAAGAGACCGAATTTATAAGACAATATGCCGCCTACTCTTACCATAAAACGCACAACCAAGTTGGGAGCTTTTACAAAGTTCATTGAGACCAGACTAGAAGCAGCCTCACAATCCCTTTGGTTTCGCGGCTGCGGTGATTCCTCATATGGCTTAATTCCAAGTTTATTTCGTCATCCTACAATGGGCGATATAAATGAGTTACTAGCACTTGAAGCCCAACTAATAGGACGGTTTAAGCAGCGCTGTATGCCTTATCAGAGCCGCGAACTGCGTGATGATTGGGAGTATGTTTTTTTCATGCAACATTTCGGAGTTCCCACGAGGTTGTTAGATTGGACAGAAAACCCTTATATTGGTCTTTACTTTGCGCTCACATCGGCTTATCAAAATGCTGGGGTTTATAAAAGGGATGCAGCTATTTGGATACTTGATCCTATTGCTTGGAATAGAAAGGCATTGGAGCACATTGGCTTTACTGGTGAGATTCTATCTTCGGGAGATCCCCGTCTTGAATCCTATAAACCATCGACAGATAGTTCGGTAGTAAACACCATCATGCCAAGTTATCCAGTAGCAATCTATGGAACACACAACAGCCCCAGAATAGTAGCTCAACGAGGGGTGTTTACCATTTCTGGCAAGAGTACAAATTCGATTGAGGATATCTATATTACCAATGATTTTCCTCAAGATAGTTTGATTAAGGTTGTCGTTCCGGCAAAATACATAAAGCCTTTATTGGTATCTATGATTTCTATCGGGATAACAGATTCTGTCGTTTTCCCAGACCTAGATGGGCTGGCAAAAGAGACAAAACGATTCTTCGGGTTTAATATTTAGCTATGTTTCAAGTTAGAACCTTTGAGTCAAAGACTTTACGTTGGTGGTATGACGAAAGAGATAATATTGATATGTCTCCTCCCTTCCAAAGAAAAGGTGGGATTTGGACAAGAAATGATGAAGGGTATTTGATAGATTCGATACTTAATGAATATGACATTCCAAAGTTTTATATTGCGGACTTTACATATTTCAATTCGCCCCTAAACACATCTAGGAAGGCTTTTGCCGTAATTGATGGGAAGCAGCGGCTAAGTGCTATCTTCGATTTTTTTTCAGGGAAACTTCTGCTTAATGATGACTTTCAGTATACTGCGGACCCAACGATAAAAGTGGCTGGTTTAGGGTATCAGGATTTGCAAAAGAATTATCCTACCATTGCAAGAAAATTTGATAATTTTAGTATTACAGTTATGAGTGTAATCACAGATGAAGAGGGGCGTATTAATGAGCTATTCGTCAGGCTGAACCGAAGCAAACCTTTAGTAGGCGCAGAGGTGCGGGCCGCCATGCGAGGCATTGTTCCACCATTAATAAGCAAACTAGCAGAACATAAATTTTTCAAGAATAACATCAGTTTCAATGTGAGTAGAAAACAAGATCACGAACAAGCGGCAAAGATGTTATTAATTGAATTCAGGGGAAGGTTTGTAGACATAAAGAAAACCCATCTTAACAGATTCGTTGAGGAAGGTATTGCTTCTGAGGCCCAATCCTTTGATTCTGCTGCCCAAAGAGTTGAAGAAGTGCTTAATCACATGAGCGAAATATTTACCGATAAAGACCCACTATTGAAGAAAATAGGTATATTGCCTGTTTATTATTGGTTTGTTAAGCATCAAGCCGGACGAAACAAAAATCAGATTCGAGAATTTCTTGTTAAGTTCGAGCGACAGAGAAATCAAAATAGTGTCGTTTCAAAATTGGCTCCAAAAGAGCGGTTGGAAAGGAATGCTGAAATGGAAGTTGATGAGGAACTATTAAACTATGATGTTCTGAATTTAAAACCGAATGACCAGGGAAGTCTAACTGGTAGATATACAATCCTAGAAAAGCGATTTAGAAAATACTTAGAAGAACGTAAGGAAGATTCAAATACTTAAAGATTCAGCATTCGGTACGATGTTAGGATAAGTGCTCCAATTACCTTACAGTTGGGAAGATTGAGCGCACAACTCAGCTTTCATTATGTTCCTCTATGTTCCTCATTCTGCGGGTCGCCTGAATTGAGGCTTTCGCGGAAACCTCTCTCGCAGATCGCGGAAATACTCAACCGCTTCTGACTCGCTCGATGGCTTGCCCGCTTCCAGGTCTTTATTCAACTGTGCCCACATCTTTTCATCTAGCCCCTGATCCTCTTCTGTTGTCCTTCGACCGCATATCACTGCGTCTAGCTCTCTATTCGCCCGCTTTTGATCTTCTATCCATGCCTGCCCATCTTTCTCGCCTGCCCTTTGTATGCGCGTGAATACCCGCCAATACTCAACATGCGTTAGGGCTATTTCCTCTCTATTCAGCGGATAGCCTATATACTCGGCCTGTGCTACCTCTTTATCAATCCCCTTCCCATAGATAATAAATGCAGCACCTATTGCGTCTTTCCCCTCAAAATGCGAGCGCATTATCTCTAAAACCTCAGACCAGAATAGTTCCTGAAGCTTGCGGTACTCGTCGCTATGATGCATCGCCCATTGCTCTGCCCTTATTAGTTCGTGTTCATCGGGCATAAACGCTGGATGTATGGGCAGGTAGAAATTGTTTATCTCAGATAATTGTTGTTCCCGCTTTTGGGCCTTTTTTGTAGCCCCACATGCGAAGCTGAGCGCAGGGACTTGCATAGGGCGTAGCTCGGCCAAGATGTCAACTACTCTGCTGAAAGCGGTAATTTCAATATGTTCAGCTTGCGCCCATATTGCTGCTTCCAGTCTCTCAATACTTTTTGTTAGACTTGCCATTCTTTTGCAACTGCACTTCCCGTTCAAGCTCCGCTATTCGGGTGGCATGGTCTTCAAGCTCCATCGCCTTATACGACAGGTCGAGGACAGTCTTTGCCGCCGCCAATCGAGCGAATTCAGCGGCCGTCTCATCGGTCATTATCTCTATGAGCACATCAACAGCCTGGCTTGATGCGGCCTGCATCTTGACGATGGCATGCTTTACGGTTTCTCTCCTGGCACGCCTGTAGGCTCTCTCGAACTCCGGCAGTTGGAGCCAGCGCCACAAGGTAGCCTCATTGACACCGGCTAGGGTGGCCGCATCTTTCATCTTAGGCTGAGAAATCAGAGCCGCTATGCCCGTTTCTTGCTTGCGCGTAAGTAAGGGCTTGGGCTTAGACTCCCCTTCCCGCATTGCATTAGCTTGCATTTTCTTGCATCTCCTTCCTGAGTTATTCGATTAGATTGAGTTGTGCTACACCTCATCGCTTGCCCCGCTTTTTCTCATTAGTGAGAATTATGATTGCGAGCAGAATTATAACTCAGAGTAATAGTAGATTTGAAGTCTATTGAATTGTTGGGGATTCCTAAATGGCGAAAATCAACAATCACTACGAGCAAATTCCTGCTGAAAACCAAACAGGAAATATTTCGTTTCCCATAAAGTTGTACTAAGGTCCTCGCGGCGTTGTCCTTTACCCTTCTGCGAAACCTGCACAATGGGAGTTAACATATGAGTAGGGGCTTCCCACTTATTGTTATTTCATAATCGCGTCCTTTTACTTCTTTGATGAACGGCAGACTTCGGCCTGTGGATGCTCCGCACAAACCAGCTGCTTTAATTCATCGATCTCTTTTTGTTGTTGCTCGATGGTGCGTTGTTCTGCCTCGATCTGCGCTTGTTGCTCTTTGACAGCGTTGACCAGAATCGTGGTCAGTTGACCGTACTTCACGCCTTCAATCTCGCCCGTGTCATTGCGAGTAACCAGCAGGGGTTCGACCTCCGAGACCTCTTCGGCGCCGAAACCGACATCGCGCAGCCCGCCCTCTTTCCATGTAAAGCTAATCGGGCGCAGACGGCGCAGGGCGTCAAGGCCGGCGGTGAATGACTCCACATCGGTTTTGTATCGGAGACTCGATGCACAGGTAGCGATTTGATTGGAGACATTGCGGCAAAGTGTTGTGCTTCCGGCCGCGCCGAGTGTGGCGACGCGGATGATGCCGTTGACATCAAGTCTATCCTGGGGCGTGGTTATGCCGATGCCGAGGTTGCCGCTAGCCAGGATGGTAAGGCGGCTCAAGTTTGCGGTGCGGTCAACGATTTCGAATCTCCCATTGGAAGCGCCATTGGAAGATTGCAACGACCACTTGATTCCTCCTGAATCCGAGCTTTCGATCATGATCTCCTGGTCGCTTGAACCCAGTATATGAAGATGCTTTGCGGGGGCAGTCGTACCGATGCCGACTCGGGTATCGGCTGTGGCAGAGTTGACGCCGTTGATGGAGCCGAGGATGAGGGAATCACTTTGAGCGACCAGCGCGCGGAAACCGATAGCGGTAGCGTTGGTGAGGTTGCTCGCTCCGACATTAGCGTTCGAACCAATGATGGTATTTTGTGTGCCTGTGGAGTTAGATAAGCCAGCCAATGCGCCAAAGAAGGCGTTGGAGCCTCCCGTGGTGTTGTTTTGGCCAGCTGATGTGCCGAAGAAGGCGTTATAGGTGCCCGTGGTGTTAAGGAGGCCAGCCGATGTGCCGAAGAAGGCGTTGAAGCCGCCCGTGGTGTTATTCGCGCCAGCCGATCTGCCGAAGAAGGCGTTGAAGCCGCCTGTAGAGTTGCCTACGCCAGCCGATGTGCCGAAGAAGGCGTTGGAGGTGCCCGTGGTGTTGTGCTGGCCAGCATCTTGGCCAAAGAAGGCGTTGGAGGTGCCCGTGGTGTTAAGGAAGCCAGCAAATGTGCCAAAGAAGGCGTTGGAGCCTCCCGTGGTGTTGTTCTGGCCAGCTAATGTGCCGAAGAAGGCGTTATAGGTGCCCGTGGTGTTAAGGAGGCCAGCCGATCTGCCGAAGAAGGCGTTGGAGTCGCCCGTGGTGTTTGCCGTGCCCGCTCCCAATCCGGCAAACAGGTTATTCGATCCGTCTGCTATCAATACCCGATTGCCCCCAACATTGAATTGAGTTACCGCATTGACCGCATTCGCTGACATCGTGCCGCCCGCTGTCCCATTCCCACTGATGTTGAAGTTGCTTGTGGCTTGCTGAATGGTCCCGTTCTGCACATAGCTGGCGCTTCCCCCCGGCACACTCCCAACGGGTATTGCCCCCGTCACAGTGCTGCCGTTTACGCTTTGAATCTGCCCGCTCGTCACGCAATTTACGCACGCCACCGACAAACCATTGGCGCTTTCCGCGCTCAAGCTTTTAATCGCATAAGGGTTCGATGTTACCTGCTGCCGCCCGTTTAGCTGGGTGAAAACCCCGCCGCCTGCCACCCTTAAGCTGATCTCTAAAAAGCGATTCGCGCCGTTGAAACAGGTGGCGCAAGGACCGAAATCCAACTGCACGGTGAAGACGCCGGTTGTCACACTGACATTGAGCCGTTGAACCGTTGACCCTTGTTGCGAGCCGCCGCTTGAGACATCAAACAGGCGAAACTCGAAATCATAGTTGCCGGTCGCAGGGTTGCCTGTGTCGCTCAACTGGCCTTGATAAGTAAAGGCAGTCGTTTGTCCATGCGCGCTCGCTGCGGATGCGATTATCGCTACCCCCAGTAGCAGACTTGAAACGAGTAAGTTAAACAGTCGTCTATGTGGTCGAGGTGATCGGGTGAGCATTAGCGTACCTCCAGTGGAATGTTGTTGCTGACGCAGGCACGCCAGACAGATTGTGAAACTGGTTCTATGCGACTAAACGATGAGTAGAAAGCGCATGCCGACTGAGCCTGCAAGCAAGGTCTCATCATCAAAATCAATGGAAACCGAGAGGCGAGAGTCTGGCACGGGCACTGAAGCCAGACCATCAATGAAGCAGATTCAATTTAGAGATTGTCCCGGACCTTGTCAAGCCACCTGGAACTCAGGGTTGTACGGTCTAACAAGGCGGCTCAAGACTTCCAGCCCGCCTTTGTGATATTGAGAAAAAACAGATAGCGATCTTTTCCACATAGCAGGTGCGGAAAAAGGAGCGTGCAGCTCCTTTCTTGGTGGGAAATATTGTCATCTGCCTAATGCACAAGCTCACTCGATTGAATCTCACACTCAGACGCAAATATGAGCAACTGATGGCAATCTTCACAGTAGCGCCAGGGGCACAATTGCAAGTTTACGAATGTGGCGCGCAATTGCCGCGCTCGTTCTTTCGCCCTGTCTTCGGCCGCACCGATCACGGGGCCTAATGGGTTGAAAACAAGATAGCGCCTTTTGCATACGGGGCAACGTATCGAGACTTCAACTGGTGTGCAGCCATCATAAGACGGGATACCTTGAAGCGGAGGATAGACCGGCATGGCTAACCTTTTTGCTTCCCTTTATCGGATGGCAGGTCTGCTGCATATTCAATCAGCAACCCCGGCCCGATGCTGAGAAATTCACATAGTCGGTTCAAGGTGCGCCGCGAATAGTTCTCAGCCGTGTTATCCCAAAGCGGATAGATGCTGCTGTATGAGATGCGCTTGCCTAGATGCTCGCTTAGAGCGTCCGTCAATTGTTTCGCGTTCTCATAGCCTTTAACCTGTGCCACGTCTTTGAGCTTGGAGTTAATCATGCTGCCGATACTTACCATGTTGTCTCCCTTCCGCAAAGCGAAATCCTACAACTTAGCGCAAGCCGTATTAACGACATATTCAATATTCCGCCTTGTCATATTCACAATTCCATAATAAGCCCTATTCACAGGATAATTCAAGAAAAAAATTCCGACAAGTTGTATTTTCTTCTTGACATTTATTCCGACTAGATGTAATATCTCTTATGTCAGTTGGTTGTTTGAAAAGTTAGCGCGAACCGCGAAGAACGGAAAGCCGAAAGGCTTAGACGAATGTCGGCGGGACGGGCGCAAGGCGAAAATGAGAATGGTTCTCACTGGCTGACAACATCGCAACCACTCACCTTAAACAATTCACTACTTCAAATCAGGAGGCTACAACGATGAAAGAGCAGCGCACGCTTGAGCAGGTTCTAGCAGGCGACATACCGCAGGTTGAGTTTGAAATGAGCGCCGAAGATTATGACGAAATGTTGCACGGCGACGATCAGGATATGCCCTTTTAGTAGCGAAAGGGCTAGATGCTACTAACATCTAGCCCCTTCAAACTCTCACCGCCTAAACGATGAAAGGAACTTTCACCCTGAAATCTATCACGACACCGACCGACTTGCAATCACTCACTCAGGATTATTACCCGGCTAGCTATGGCCTTGACCTACAGGCCGAAGAGTTGGCAGCAGCACAGGCCGAAGACTTTGAAGGCTATTCGGAATGGTCAGAAGACCTTGACGCAGTATGGATGGCCGAACAAGAAAAGCAAGCATGGGATGGCGCAAAGCCTGTCACCTTAGACGATGGCGCGCAAATGCTGGTCAAGAAGGCTTGCGAGCATCCGAAATGCCCGCTTCACAAGTGCGAGAAATCCACACGGATAGGAGGGATTGAAATCTGATGAATCCTATCTGTTTCTTTTGCACCAAAGAGATTCAACCGGGACAGCCGGTTGATTATCATCATCCGATCTACAAGAGCGCCGGGGGCAAAGTGGTTGCCCCCGCTCATAAATCCTGTCACGTCTTGCACCATTCAGAGCAAGGCGATTTTCGAGCATTCGGCCGCATCGGTGGCCAGATCAGCGCAACCACAAAGCGATGGGCTTTCAATCTCAAGAACGTAAAAGACCATCCGGCCTATGAACTGAGCAGGCAATTTTATCGAGCGCATTACGCGCACTAATGGAGGGAGCATGAGCGCAGCAAGTTTTCCACTAGGGCAGATGGTAGCAACACCGGGCGCACTGGAAGCACTCGCACAGACCGGCCAAGACGCATTTGAATTTATTCGCAGGCATCAGCAAGGGGATTGGGGCGACCTCTGCGAAGATGATAAGCAAGAAAACGAATTTTCGGTTGATAAGGATTTGCGGATTTTCTCAGCCTATCGCCTGAAAGATGAAACCAAGATTTGGGTAATCACAGAAGCCGACCGCAGTGCAACGACTGTGTTATTACCGTCTGAATACTAACCACACCAGACCGGGGCAAGCTCGACTTGCCCCACACTCAGGAGATAAGACCATGATTCATCAGATACCCGCACAGATCGAAGGCAAGCAACAGGAACTAATCACGGATTCAGAAGACCTCGCGCAAGTGCGAGAGCAGATCAAAGACAGAGAGCTTGAGGCAATCTGCGAAGCGGCCGAGGCCAGAGGCGAAGACGGAAAGCCCATATACACAAATGACAAGCTACGAGAACAGGCAGCACGCGCAAGCCTAAAGGCCGATACTCAATATCAGCGTGACAGAGAGACAGCACGAACACTTGAGCACAGAGTTGCGATGCTGACGGCAGAGATTGAGCGAAAGCGGAGAGAGTATCGAATTGCTCTGATTGACTACGAACGTGAGCAGTTAGGCCAGCGCGTGGCTTGAGGTAAAGCGGGCCGGTTGCCGCGAGTAGACCGGCCACGCCATTCCTCTCCCTGTGTCTCCGCTGCGATGCCTAACATCACAAATTAGCGTCTATCTTTTACATTGCTGTTCGGACAACTGCAAATATTGTCGCTTGTATCCATATCCCTGATCCCGATTGCTGTCAGTCGCTTCGCTGACATCAAAACCACCGATGCACTTCCTTTGTGTTGGCAGGTATTCACACTGGCGTTTATTGCATAGCCAGAGGCTCTAGTCATTAGCGTGGTCGTGCAACCGTTGATAGTAACTGTGCCGACTCCCGATAGAGTTAGCCCATCGCTGCATCGGGTAAACTCGTATTCTCCTGTTGTGGTATTAAATCGTAGCAGATTCCCGTTGCTGTCATCCTGTAAGCACTGCGTCTCTCCCTCGCCAAGATTGGTGTAGCGAGCGAGGGCAAAATTCTGTTCCAAGAAATCGTCCTGGGCCGTGCCAACCACAACGACTTTCTGATCGGGTTGTAAGATAATATCATTTCCGGTATCTTCCCCGACATCTGCTCTACCGGCGATATCGGTAATCACCTTGCCGCCGATGCCGAATGTCGTATCCAGACTGCCGTCGCTGTTATAACGCGCGAGCGCGAAATCTCTGCTAGCCGGTGTGATGGCGAACCCGGCCGCGATTATCTTGCCGTCAGCCAAAATGACCACGCCTGTCGCATTGTCGGCATCATTCAAGAAATCGGTTGTCACTCTGCCGTCGTCGTCAAAGCTCGTATCTAGGCTGCCATCAGTGTTGTAGCGCGCAAGCGCGAAATCGATTCCGTCACTCCCAAAGAGACTTCCCGCCACGACAGCCTTTCCATCACTTTGAAGGGCAACCGATCTTGCCTGTGCTGTGCCTCCTGAAAACGCAGTCGTCACTAGACCATCCATATCAAAACTCGGATCGGGATTGCCGAAGCTGTCGAATTGCGCCAGAGCAAAATCGTTGTTACCGGTCATTTCATTTGTAGCTTGGCCTACGGCAAGAATCTTGCCGTCTGGACGGATGGCTACATCGCTGGCAAATGCGTTTGAGAATCCAAACGATGCGATTTGCTTGCCACCATTGCCGAAGGTCAGATCGAGACTACCGTTTGGGTTGTAACGGGCAAGAACGAATCTATCGAAGATAGAGCCCCGGCCCACACCTACTATTTTGCCGT
The DNA here is from genome assembly GCA_963765495.1 of Blastocatellia bacterium. Classification (GTDB taxonomy): domain Bacteria; phylum Acidobacteriota; class Blastocatellia; order UBA7656; family UBA7656; genus CAVXWP01. The sequence goes on along the minus strand of CAVXWP010000006.1, from coordinate 7,924 downwards.
CAGCTTGAATGGCAAGACCTTCGATGTCATCAAAACCGTTAAAGAAATCTGTTTCTACACTGCCGCCTATTCCGAATGAGGAATCAAGACTGCCGTCGGTGTTGAATCGAACGAGCAGGAAATCGACCCCTGTGGGCGAACCGGAATGAAAAACCTGTCCGCCTGCAACGATTTTGCTGTCCGGCTGAACGGCCACGGCAAAAAATTGAGTAAATGCATTGAGTATCACTGCACCATTGTTGCCAAAGGTTGTATCAAGACTCCCGTCCGAGTTATATCGCGCAACTGATGCGCCCGTAGACACAAAGGGATGACGGCTAATACCTGCCACGACGATTTTGCCGTCCGGCTCAAGTGCGGCGGCATAGCCGGTATCCTCAGTCCCGGCAAAGTCGATAAAGACTTTGCCACCGTTGCCAAAGGTCGGATCAAGATCACCGGCAGCAGCCTGAACTTGACACGGCAGCGGCGTAGGCAAAAATAAGAAGAACAGAGTTAGAGTTACGGGAAGAGAATTCCGCAAGTATCTCATAGGGATTCCAAATAGATTGATAGATCGAATCATAATTCTCCTCAAAATCTGTGAGACTTCACAGATTGAATCTAAGTCTGCATTACCAGTCATTGAAGGCCGGTTTAGATCACTTATTCAAGATTACTGCTGCGATCTAGGACAAACTCGAAACATTTCGGACGTGCGCCATCATACTTTGCCTAAGCTTTGCGGTCAAGAAAGAAATATGCATGGGGTATGAGAATATAGTTTCCTGTTTCAGAAACGAGACTGCCCCATTTTGGAATAAGGCTTTTCACCATTACAGCCTGCACCGTGAAGAGTCCTACAGCTACTATCACAAGCGAAGCAATGTAGAGACTACTTTTCTATGATAAAGGCCCAGTTTGGCAGCTATGTCAGAAGCAAGTTATTTATCGCTCAAGCCAATGAGGCACTTTGAAAGATACTTTGTCACAACATCTGTTGTTTGATTCAAAGCATGGCCGAGCTTGGGCTTGAATCGGATTTCGGGAGCAATGCCGAGTAAAACCGTTAAAACAATTTATTATAAACAGGAACCGCTTCGGCCGCTTTTTGCTTTTCTTTCCCCGCCAGTCTTAAACTTCATGGAATTGTTGCAAGTATGGGGCTTATCCTAAGTGTCTAATATACAGTAGTTTACGCTTGACAATGCCACAATTGGTGGTATACTTGCGTTATTGAAGTTTATGGCCGCGATACATGAGTGGGGTTTTCTCCCGGTCCATTTTGACCGCCCTCGAATCAACGTAGGGTCATAAGGCGCGGCCATTAATTTTATTACTCATTCGATACACCCCACCGTATTCGCGCTCTCAAAGGAAATTTTACTATTCCGTATCCTTGCACTCTGCCGTATGCGTCTTTACGAAATTTCTTCACGATGCGCTCGAAATGATTGTAGGTTGGCAGTTGGGTAATAGTCTTTGACTCCCATTCTTCCCCATGATCCACAAACTGACGATAGACATTGTAAGCGGCAATATCAGCTACTTGTATCAAATGGGACTGTGCAGAGTTTACAAACTTCAACGTCCTGTTAAGTAACTTAAAGTTAAATCCATTCATTAATGCAGAGCCGCGCTGAATCATTCTTTGATGCTGTCTTGTGAGATTGAATTTATATTGATTACCCCTCGGCGTTGCCCCTGTCATATCATCAATGATTACAGAAACGTCTCCTATGCGCTTTAATTCTTGCTCTATTCGCTGCAAGATTAAGTCATAAGCTACGGCAGGCGGATACCACGGATTCGGATAGCTTTCCTGCATGTGCAGTTTATCAATGACTGCCGCTACAAAAACGAGATCACAATCTAATATTGCAGCATAATAATCGTCTATAAACTGTCTGAATCTTTCATCTGAGACCTTATAGGGGGTCAAGTATCGTCGCTTGCGTTCGGAGGGGAGTCTTACCCAATTAGACTTAATTTCGACGCACTCAGTGCCAAAGCATTCTAGTTTTAGTTTGATGATTTCTCTTGAGAGTAAGCTTGCACAATCCGGCGTAAGCAAAGCCCCACCAAAAACGAAGTAGCGAGATTTGCCCCTCTTGGAATTATATTCGGCCGGATCGGCGGCATATTCCTTCGTGCCGGAATCGTCAATGTAAAGAATGTGTGTTGGCATTACCTTTATCCCATGTTAAGAGTAATGCCAAATTGTACTCGTTTTGACTCTCCCTAGCCAAGACATTATACTTTTAACGCTTGCGCAGTCTTACAGATTGCGTTTGACGGCGTAGCTCAGTTGGATAGAGCGCTTGCTTCGGAAGCTTGAGGCCGTGGGTTCGAGTCCCACCGTCGCACTCATATTAGATCATACGAGGGCAAGAACAACTTGCCCTTTCTTTCTATAGGGGATAAGGTCACTTTTTAGGCAAGATGGGGGAGTGCCCAAAAAGTCAAAATTCATTGTAACCGTAGGTCTCAATTGGCAGAGATTTTAGGCAAAGCCATCCAATTCAATCAATTTCGCTTCCACGCTCGGCAACAGCATCTCAAGGGCCTCTTTTGAAGACTTCATCCCATGATTAAGGGCAACCCGCTTTATTAGTCCGGCCATGATGTTTGTAGCCGACTCATCTGTCAGACCTGACTTGCGCCGGGGCATCCGCTCAAGCCTGGGGCCATCCCCTTGCAGATTCATCTCCACCGCTTGAACATGCTGCCAGAAATCAGTCACCGGCCTTCGACTCACGTTCCTTTGATTACCCTCTCTCATTGTAAGCCACTTACCAACAGCATAAGCCCACATTTCAGGGCAGGCATTCACCAGATCATCGAAGGTTTCTACACCAAACCTTTTTAGACTGTCACGGCGAAATTGAGCCTCTACGCGCCATACCTTTGGACGGGAAGCCGCCGACAGCCCCCAAAGCTTATATAGCCATTCTTTGCCTGACTTGCGGGCCTCAAGCGTCTTGTCGTAAATCCGCGCCGAGAGTTGGCCCTTGCCGATCTTGTACCCTGTTATTCGCTTGCCGTCATGGTATGTGATCTTTTCCCTCGCCCTTGTAATAAACCTCTGAATGTCTGTTTCCTTGAATCTTCCTGACCATTGGAGGTCTGCAAACAGATCAACCCGCGAAATCTTCTCGCCTTCCAGGTCGTCGCCGTATATCCATTTCATCAGGTCTATTACCTTCTGATACGCATTGCTAATCCCCTCTTTCCAGATGAAGGCTGATTTTATCTGCACCAATATGGAAGGCGAGTTAGGGGATGGTATGCAACTGTCTAAGGCGAGATTCATCAGTTCATTATCGAGCGTTATTCTATAAGGCCATCTTGAACCTTGCTTGGTAAAAGGCAGGCCATCTAAAGTCAGTCTCTCAACTTCATCAGAGACCATTTGTAGCACGCTTCTACGTGGTTGCCCGTAGTACCCCGCATAAATCGCGTCAAACCCTGATAACACAAGCTTTATGCCGTGTTGGCTGTAATTAGCGGGGGGTGTGTTACCTAATGGTCGCAAATTTCACTCAACCGGGGCATTATCGACTTCCGCTTGCTGACTTCCGCTTGCAAGGTAGCGTTTAAGGTCTTCTTCCAAGACAAGGATTCTTCGGCCGAATCTTTTAATTGGAAGGGACTTGCGGCGCACCTCATTGCGGAGAAAACCAAGACTTAGCCCGGTTGATTCTGCGATCTCTGAAAGTCCCCAAGCGATTCGCTGTATGTTCTCTTTGCTCTCCATATATCTGCATCCTTTCTCAAATTAATGATTGTATTTCTATACCTCTCTATGATACTCTCTTGCGTGATGCCTGCAAGAAGAAAAAACCAACAGAATAAGTCTAAAAAACGCGAACAAGCATCACGCGGTTTCAAAAAACCATCCCCATTGCTGGCGGAAATCCTTGAACTCGTTAATATGGTCCCGCCAGAGGCCGAGCTACCCGACCCATCTGAAACATGGGATAAGGTTTACAAGAATATACTTGAGGGTTTTGAGAAGAATGATTCTGTAAAAACTAACCGCGAAGAGAGCGAGCCAATGGAGGATTTCATAATAAGACTACTTGAGGAGACGGATAGCCAACTTGAGGCAACAGAGCTACTACAGGAACAAATAGAGGCTATTACTATACGCACCATTGAAGAGTGTCTTAAAGACTTGCCGCAGACATTTAGCAATTATGTTTTACAGGTAGGTGAAGAGGACTTATATCCCAAGCCTGAACGTCATGAACACGAAGCCTATTACCGTTATTCTTTTGTAAGAGAATCGCGCAATAATCTACGAGCGATCATTGCTCAAAACAACGCTAGTCCAGCAGCAACCGCAGCAGGATTCCAAAAGCTTCCAATAATAACTCAGGTGACGATCAGAATTGATGATGACGGGAAAATAGAGATTTCCCCTCACATGCTTGCCAGAGCCATAGAAGGCATCGAAGCTAACCGATTAAGAGAGTGCGAAATCTGTCGCCGCATCTTTTTTGCCGGTCGCATTACTCAGCAAGGATGCTCACCCGCATGCGCCATGCCCTGAGAAATCGGCGCTATCGTGAGCGATATAAAGACTATCTCATAAATCGGCATTTGAAAGAGAGTGCAAAGGATCGAAAGAACAATCCAAGCTCTCAACCAAAGGCCGGGAAAGCAAAGAAGGAATGAAACATAATCTTTAACAAAGGAGCACAAGCATGCGTCTTTACAAACGGAATGACATCTGGTGGCTAGACGTAAGCGTTAATGGCCAGCGCATACGCGAAAGCCTAAACACAACCGACAAGCGAGAGGCCAAAGGGCTTGCAAACAAGCGCATCACTGAGGCAGAGCAAGGTAAACGGCCACAGTCGGGTATCAGCTTTGCTCGATTGGGATTTGGTGAAGCGGCCGACCGCTATATTGAACGTCGCCGGTTAGAGCTATCGGCTTCCACACTTGCCAAAGAAAAGCACTCACTCGGAAAAATCCGCGAGTTCTTTCAAGCTCAATCTATCAACAAAATATCGGCTGATCGTATTCTTGAGTATCGCCAGTGGCGATTTGCTAATGGCGTAGGCCCGGCAACGATCAACCTGGAAGTCGGCATTATTCGCCGGATTCTAAAGCAGGCCAAACGATGGCACATGGTTGCAGACGATATAAAGCCCCTCCGCGAGCCGCGCTCTATCGGGCGAGCACTCGCGCCAGAGCAAAAGCTAAAGCTACTCGAAATAGCTTCACAAAGGCCGGAATGGGAAACCGCTTATTGTGCTGCGATCCTTGCGCTGAATACCACCATGCGAGGCTGTGAGCTTAAAGGTCTGCATTGGGCGGACATTGATTTCTTCAATCACACAATCACGATTGGAAAGAGCAAGACGGCCGCAGGCGAGCGGATCATTCCCATGACAGATGAGGCTTTCAACGTGCTGACACGTCTTCTCAGACGCGCTGAAATCTTCGGACCTGTTGATGCGTCTCACTATGTCTTTGCCGGTTTCAGGATAAACGGACGCATTGACCGTGACCACATGAATATCACTAACTTTGACCCGACTCGCCCGATTCGCACATGGCGCAGAGCATGGCGACATCTAACAAAGGAGGCCGGTCTAACAGGTCTTCGCTTTCATGATCTCAGACATCACGCTATAACCGAATTGGCTGAGTCAGGAGCAAGCGAGCAAACCATTATGGCTATCGCCGGTCACGTATCACGAAAGATGCTTGAGCGGTACAGTCACATCAGAATGGAAGCCAAGCGTGCCGCGCTTGAATCTCTCTCAGGTAAGCCCGGAAAAAGTTACGGCACAAAGCACGGCACAAAACGGGGTAGTATCCCTGTGTATACTGATCTAAGTTTTGCAAATGGAATGGATACGCAGGCAAAAAAATTGGAGGTCGTCACCGTGCCCGAGTAACGACCTCACCCCAAGTTCAGAACAGAATGGTAGAGATTCTAAGGATGTGCACTTTTTGATTAAGCAATAACGATGCCGCAGTCACCAAATAAACTTAAATCATAGACAAACAACAGCTTAGATAAAAGTAAAGTAAAATACATAAATTGAAAGTTTCCAGGATTCTGGAAGTTTTTACGAAAATATGGAAATCCATCTTTATGTAAGGGCAGCTATTCGGAATGGGATTGCGTGTAGAGTTGATCGGGTTACAGGCATAGATTTCAGGAATGAATTTGAGGCTTGTTTCGATCTGAAATTTAAGAGTCTTCAGGATGCCTTACGGAACTCCCGGAACTCGAGGCGCAACTCGTAAAGTTCGGATGCAAAGCGGTACATGTCCATCTGAATGCGGTCGATTTGTTTAGCCTGGCGGTCTTGCTCTGCCTTGATAACTGACATTTCCAGCTTGATGTCTGAGACTTCGGTTTTGATTTCCACAACTTCAGTCTTGATTTCCGCGACCTCTGTTTTGATCCCGGCAACATCAAGCTGAATCGCTTTCAGCATATCAACAACCGTCTCCAGGATCGGCTGCGTTGTGGCTTCTTTCTCATCCATACGCGGATTCTACGTCCAATATATATTACTGTCAGTTATATATTATCAAACATGCTTATCCCGGCGTGATTCCAGTTCGCAGGCGCGCTCGATCATGCTATAAAGCGAGGCTCCGCCGTGGGCTACGGGGCGTTGAAGCTCTCGCTCTAAATCCGTCAGGCTCAGATCATCGAGAAAGGTGTGGCCCGACTTCAAACAAGACTGTTCGGGCACGATCAAAAAATCGCCCTCAACCGAATCGCGAGCAGCAAGAAAATCTCTCCCAGCAACAAGTCCGGCCACGGTCACTTCTTCTCCAAAGAAACGATTCCTGACGCTGATCGCCTTTAGCCGCGTTCTCCATCGCTCGTTGATGCGGGCTATCTTTTCGGCCAGTATAGGATAAAACAATTCTCCCGTTGCCACTGTGCCGTGAAGTGTCCCCGGCTTTAGACCGAAGTCTGAAGCGAGGTCGCGCTTGAGCGTCTTGCCGGATTCTATCTGGAAACGGCGCACCATCCCTACACCGTCTTCGATCTGAGGGTAATCGCCGTAGTGAGCGCGACCCGGCAAACTCCGGCCTGCGCGCAGGTAAAACTCATCGGCCAGAAAGACAAACGTAGAACCGAAGCGGCGGCGAAACTGCTGCTGCCACGGGCGGACCTGTTTGATGAGCGCGCGGGCATAATCATCGGTCACAGCCGTCATCAGATGGTGATAGTTATGCAGCTTTGTAAACACGACCGGAACAACCGCCACGGACGTGAGGGCAGGATGCAGCCCGGCCAGATCGTCAATCGTGCGGCGCAATACGTCTTTATCGTTTATGGTAGGGCAAAGGACTATTTGCGCGTGAAGCTCTATACCGCGCTCGCTCAGATAGCGCATCTTGCCCAGGACATCGTCGGGGCGTTTGCGTCCAAGCAAATATTTGCGAACTTCGGGGTCGGTCGCGTGCACCGATACATATTGAGGTGAGAGGCGCTGTTCGACTATGCGATCAAGCTCCATCTTCGAGATCGAAGACATAGTTGTATAGTTGCCGTGGAGGAAGGATAGTCGCGTGTCTTCGTCTTTGAAAAAGAGCGATTCGCGCGAGCCTTCGGGGTTCTGATTGCAAAAACAGAATATGCAATCATTGGCGCACTGGCGCGGGGCGAAGTATTCAAAATCAAGCCCCCAGATTTCGCCTTCGCCTACCTCCACATCAATCTTCCACGCCTCGCCCGATTTCTTGACGATGTCGAGCCGCACGCGGTCTTCCGATCCGGTGTAGAATTGAAAGTCCAGAAAATCGCGCAAATCGAAGCCATTAACCTTCGTTATGCGATCACCCGCCTCAAGGCCTATCTCGTCGCCGAGCGCAAACGCATCAACGCCCGTCACCACGACGCCTTTCTCTTTTTTTGGCGTATTGATCGGATAAAGAGTCTCGAACAATTCCGTGTACA
>CAVXWP010000005.1:0-222530 GCA_963765495.1 Blastocatellia bacterium | reverse complement strand
CTATCAATGATTTACAGGCGGCCTTAACTGGTCGCCTTTCGCTTCTGTGGCAAATTTGTGGCAGATTCTCTTCCGCCCTTTGCCGCAGCTTCAACTACTCTACGTCTACCTTCATCGGTCGCGTGAACATATCGCATTGTAGTGCGAACATCCGCGTGCCCCATGACGGCCTGAATATCTTTGACGTGCGCGCCCCCATCTGCGGCCCTCGTTCCAAAAGTGTGCCTCAAATCGTGGAAGCGCAGGTTCGTGATTTCGGCATCATCCAGCGCGTTACGCCACGCTGTCTTGATGTCGTGGATAGGCTTGCCTGTTTGCTCGCTTTCAAACAGGTAGCCATTCTCTCCCGCTTGCTCGCAGAGCCTTTGCAGTGTCGGCTTGATGTCGGGATGAATAGGGATGGTTCGCGGCTTGCCCGATTTCGTCTCTAACAACTCGATCACGTTACGGATGAAATCAACCTGACTCTTGTGTAGGCCAAGTATTTCACGAAGCCGCATACCTGTGTGTAGGTCAATCGCTACCACGTCACGAATGTAAGCACGACGGCCTGTCAACGACGCAAGCAGTCGCTTCTCTTCTTCGGTCGTAAGGTAGCGTGTGACTATGTTGCCAACCCTGCAAAGCTTCACGCCTTTACAGGGATTGGTGTGGATCAGCTCACGCTCGATGGCGAGACTGAAGATGCGCGATAGGAGTTGCAATTCACGGTTGACGCTTGCAGGAGCGCGCACTTCTCCGCGCTTGTTGAAGCTTCCCATTCGCTCCCTTTTGAACTGCTCGACATTGAAACGTGTAATCTCGCGCATCTGTTTGTTCTTGAAATAAGCGAGTATCGGCTTTGACCTTGATTCGTCATTGCGCCACGAACGCTTATTTTCCTTTGCCCAGAGTAGATACTGCTTTTTAACAAACTCCTTAAGAGTTATATTACTTGGCTCGCTGCCAAAGCGACCTTCATAAACATCGTTTTTAGCTTTGGCTTCGGCCTGTTCAGCCTGCCATTTAGTTCTTGCTTCAGGGACCGATCTTCTGTAGCGAATGCCCCGGATGCAAAAAGCGTAACACCAGACTGAGCCTCTTTTGAACACCGGCATCGGGTTAGCTCCTCTCCCGATTTGCAGCCAGCCGGTCAATTACAATTTTACTACTTGCAGCCACTGATAGTCTATGGCTGGTGTGTTTATCATCCTCCGGCAAGGTCCACTCCAATAGCTCGGCAAGAAGAAACAACGGCCTACCTCCGGCATAACGCACCGGTATCTTGCTCTGAGAAATCCAAGTCGATATGGTCTTGGGCTTGACTCGCAATAACTCGGCGGCTTCGTCTACTTCAAGAAAGATTATTTGAAGCAGCCGCACGAGATCTCTGGCCGATAGGCGACGGCTGAGAATCAAGGCGACCTCGGCTGCGATCTCTTCGATCAAATTGCTCTCCGGTTGATATGTTTCAAAGGATTGATTACTCATTATTACACCTCTGCACTCATTGCTTTGGTTCCTGATTCGACCTTCGCTATTGCTAGGATCATAGCTTGGCGGCAAGGCACGCAGATTATTTCATCGCTGGGTTGAAGCAAGTCTGCACAACTTAAACATTCACCCGACCCGGGTTCCACAGCCTCGCGCGCTACAAGTACTGGAATCGGTCCCGAGTCTGGTATCTGGTCCAGCATCGCCTGTAAACGCCAACTAATTTCATCTCCCGCAATTACTTCCTCAGTAGGGCTTGAAACTATTTCTTTTACATTCCCATCGCCTGTTCGCCCGATAGGGTCTAATTGTTGCAAATTAAGCTGGTTTATCGGGCGATGGACATTTCGCCCGTTATCGCCCGATACTAAGCTATCGGGCATCGGGCTGCTATCGGGCGATGAGCTTTCGCCCGGTATATCTTCAATAGTTTCAGTAGGTTGCTTGCTATCGGGCGATTGGGCGGCCAAAGATATACCAAGATGAATTTTCTCTACATCCCTCGCCACTGTGAAGGTGTAGCCCTGCGGCCCCGGTCGGCCATCGCAATCGAGGTATCCGGTTTCCGCCAGTGATTTGAGGATTTCTTTTATCCTACGGTCGGAGATACCAACGACGTTCAGGTCACGACGCTTGAATCCGCTTGTTTGCTTCTCTTTTGAGAGTTTTCGGATTGTCTCTAGCACCTTCTGCTCTGCTGGCGTGAGTGTTTGCCAAGCTCTTTTCAGTGATTCGCTTACCAGCTTCAGAGCTATCTCGAAGTCGTCTTCACTTGCAATAATCCGACCTGAACTGTCCTTTTTCCTCTGCTGTTGATGCAGCCAAGCGATTACACGCACAACATCAAGTAGCCTGCGAGCATCCCGCCGAATGCGAATTACTGATCTTGGCATCTGGATTCTCATAGCGTAGGGAATAATTACTTCCCCGGGCTCAAGTAGCCGGATTGCATCGCGCCACACCTCAAGGATGGCCTCACGCTCATTACCTTGCAATCCATCACCTGCTGCTTCTTTGAGAAGGTTCTGGATAATGCGCTCGGTCTGTTCTTCACTTTCGTCAATATAGATCGGGAAGACGCGGGTTTCGTTTTCAGGATGCAGATGATTTTTAGTCGTGGTTTGAATAATTACTGTAGGCCCTTCGACTTTATGGACCACATTGCGCATACTGCCGTCAGGGGCTTTCTCCGTCGCCTCATATTCCAGACAGCCTCCTGATTGCATCACCCGAATGGTATAGTCTGCATCCTCTGAGCCTGCAACTTCTTGGATGTAGAGAATGCCACCCTTCAAGTTCGCCTCTGTCCTGTAAAGAGCTTTTGGAGAGAGAGCAGAGCGACTTACAACAATCTCTGGCGGCATCAAAGCGAGAACTGTATCCCATAGCGCATTCTTGCCAGATGAACTCTGCGCGTGCGTTGAAGGCTGAATAGGATAGCCAGCGCGTGCGCTCAGAGCACAGATGAAAGCAAGTTGCTTTGTCTTAAATTCGCCGACGTGACCGAGCCTCTGCATATCGTTTACTGCGAGCTTCAACAGATCGGGGTTATTAAGTAACTCCATTGCGCTCTTGTATCGCTCAGAGCTGGGCAGAGGAGTATGCGATTGCTGAGCTTCTTTGTCGCTATCCGGCTCGAATTCAGCCTGAGACTTTAACTCGGACTTGAGCAATCGTTTCAGATCACTCTTCAGGTCTAACTTGTTAGCTACATCCTCCAGGCCAGCATACCTCTCGCCTTCATCGTCCAGTTTTAGCAAGAGTGGGAGGATATGCTCTCTTGCAAAGTTGTAGCGGTCGCGTGTAGAACCAGAAGGCGCTTCTGACAGTGCCAGATCAAGAGCATCAACAGCCCGCGCTTTGAGTTCCTCTAATTTAGCTATAGCCCTCTCGCCCTCAGCAGCAAACAAGTCAGCGACATCTTTGCGGCCTTGGCCGTACATAGCAGGACTTAATTTTGCTTTCGGATAGAATTCTCTCACCCAGCCCCTCGCCGCTTTAGAGCCTTGCTCATCAGCATCGGGGAAGATGTATATTGTGCCGGTCAGCCTTTCGAGTTCGGCTTTCTGATGTTCGCTAACGCCCGTGCCGCCCACGGCGATGGAGTTTAGTCGCAATGCAGCAAGCGCCAAAGCATCAATGGAGCCTTCAACCAGATGAAGATCACCGTATGCAGAGGCCGGGATGAAAAGCGGCCTGTGGCCTGTGGGGAACTCTTCAGCCTTTGGGAGTAGATATTTGGGCTCACGGTTCAGTTGGCGGCGAATCAATCCCTGAATGCGACCACGGTTCCAGAAAGGAATAACTGCGGCAGTGCCGTCGCGGTTTGAGCCAAGAAGAAACTGTTTTTGCAACTCCTCACCAAATCCTCGATTCTGCCACCACTCCGCTATGGTTACTTCCCGCTCAAGAACCTGATGGCAACCCTTCGCCTGTCGTGCATAATCGGATTCTTTCCGCCTGCGCTGCTCAGCTTTCTTCTGAGCCTCCGGGTCTTGATCCGGTAAAGGAATACCGTATTCTCGCGCCAGATCGCGTGCGGCCTCGATACCCGGCTGTATTCCTACGATTGCTGCCCACAGGTCCACGACATCGCCATGAAAGTCACAACCAAAACAATGCGCTCGACCGTCAGGATAGATATAAAAAGAAGGCGTAGAATCATTGTGATTTGGCATAGGGCAACGGCCACGCAGTAACTGGCCGCATCGCTTCAGCTCTGTAAAACGACCAGCAAGCGAGGCAAGGTCTACTTCGCGCTGAAGTAACTCGAAAACGCTTCCATAAAGAGATTGTTTGCTGTTCACGCCACCTTCCTCTTACTGTTGGGCCTTGCCCCGCTCGTTTCTCATTCCCCGCTCATTTTTGTGATAAACTTTGTGTCTCATTTGTCAGGTAGCGCTTGAAATCAGAATCAAGCACAATCACCGACGCCCCTGCTTTCTTTGCTACAAGCCGACCTTCTCGGATTTCTTTCCGAAGGAAGCTGACACTTAACCCAGTCGCTTTGGCCAGTTCCTTAACTCGCCAAGAAACCCTCTGTGTTACGCTTTGATTCTCCATAGCACTCAATCACCCCTTATGATAGAATGTAATTCTATAAATAGTTTAAGGCCATTCCGTGCTATATGTAAATAATGTTATCGAGGTATCAAATGAGAGCAAAACGTAACGCAGCAAAGAAAGATCAAGCTAGCAGTTATGGTTTGAAGGGAAAAAATACAAGCAACCGTAACTCAAAGAAGAGACGCACCCCGGCACTTGTACCCGTCCCTTCCGGTCTGGCTTTGCTTATTGAACTCGTCAACCTTCTTCCTGTTCAGTTTCGCCATCCTTCCTGGGCGATAAAGAATGAGAAAAAGCGGCAAAGCTCAAAATTCCTCCTTTATGAGGAAGACATTCTGTACTGGCAGTTCGGCGCGGAAACCAAGATTTCAATATATCTTCGAGACTTAAACAAAGAAGTTCCAAACAGATGGCGCACTAATACTCCTGCATTGCTGTGGTCATATCTTCAGGCTATGTTGGAAGAGGTTCCCCTATCGCTTCGAGCATTTGTGTTACATGATGGGCAGGGCGGTGAAGTAGAGCTAGATTGGCTAACCACGCCTGTTAATGTAAATCCAGATACTCAGGCGTGGTGCAATCTTTCTCTTCTTGGGAAAAGCGAGCAAGAATTGGAAGAGGTTACTCATAAAGCGAAGGCAAGAATCAATAAAGCGCTTGAGATAGAATGGCGAATAGATCCAGACCCTGCAAAAGAACTATTACAGAGAGCGCGGCAAAGATTGATACTTGTGCTTGTAATACAAGAGCTACTAAGTTGCTTGATTCACCCCGAGCATCAAACCGAATTATTTTATGGCGGAATCTATTATTACTCTAGGGCCGCAACATCGAGTTTCTACATCAGTAAAGATGGTAAAATCAAATTCACTCCCTCGCCTATAGTCCAGCTACTAGAAGGTATAGAGGTTGCTCGGGTTAAGGAATGCCCTATCTGCTTCAAGTATTTCTGGGCAGGCAGGAAAGATATGATTTGCTGTTCAACAAAATGTGCAAGCACGCATAGAATGCGTGAATACAGGAAACGCTACTATACGAAAATATAGGTTGACATGTGAGGTTTGTAGGTCAGCCTGATAGATGATCTGTTATGGGCCGCTCTCATCAAAATGCTGACGCCGTTGTCGGAGTGCGTCCATACGATCACTGCTGATAATGGGAAAGAGGTTGTTGTACACGAAGCGCTTATGGACGCGCTCAGCGCCAAGTTTTATCTTGCGCATCTCTATCAGAGTTGAGAGTGCGGCCTGAACGAAAACACCAATGACTTGGTATGGCAATACTTTCCAAAAGGCAGCGACCTCACGCCGATCAACAGGTGCTGGCGTCGCTGAACGGCTCAATGAGGGACCGCACAAGACACTTGGCTATCGAATACGAAATAGGTATTCTTCAACTTATCAACTGTTGCACCTCATTGTTGAATCCGAGGAAGATAAAGAGATGACTATTGATGGAGCAAACAAATAAAAACCTTAATTCATTTAATGCTCAAATCGTAGCGGGTGCACTCCTGGTAAAAGAGAGCCGACAAGTTGCAAAGCTTCTTCTTCAAGGTGCTAAAGAAGAGGATTGGTATCACTTCCTTGTGGTAGAGAATATCCTACAAAAAAAGAGCCCGGCGACCATCAAAAGAATGGTTCGCCTCATACAGAACCGTCTTTCTCTAATGCATCCTAAATTATGGGAACTCATCGCGAATGGAAATTCGGAAGTGGCAACTCAAGCACTCTTGGCCGCTGCAATAAAGCACAGCCGCCTCTTGGGAGAATTTATCCAGCGAGTAGTTAAACAGAATCTTAGAGTTTTTAATAAGCAACTAGATAAGCGAGACTGGAACATTTTTGTTGAGGACTGCCAGCAAATAGACGAAGGAGTGGCGAGATGGTCTGAATCAACAAAAAATAAATTAGGGCAGGTGGTTTTCAGGATACTTGCGGAAGCACGCTACATTGACAGTACACGCTCTTTGAGAATAATTCCTGTTATGTTAATGCCGGAAGTTAAGCAGTATCTTGTTGAATACAATGAAGAGTATGTTTTAAGCTGCATGGAACTCAATCAATGAATGATGCATTGAAACATCGCCTTAATAGGATAGCCGAAAAGATCACTTCGAAGGATTTCCTTACTAGCCGAGGGCTCGGTAATGAAATCGGTTTCTATATTTTTGAGTATCCGCCAGAGTACGAGGTTGAGGTTCGCAATTTTATTCCTATCGCTCTTGATCAGGTTTCAAGAAAGAACCCTGACCTTCGCTTATCTCAAGTCAATCTTTTCCATCTCATAATTGATTATCTAAATAATAGAAAACTTCTTGATCGTTGTATAAAAACTCAAGCTGAAAAAGGGAATGATGAATTGCTAAACGCTCTGAAGGATCCCTTAAAAGAGGAAAGGATTGCTCCAGTATTTATCAAAGTTGCCAAGCCAGAAGAGAATGATGCTGTTTTGGTAACAGGAGTTGGTAACGCGTTTCCCTTGATAAGAACTCATACGTTGTTAAATAATCTACATCACTTGATGAAGGGAAAACCTTTAGTAGTCTTCTATCCCGGACTATATGATGGTCAAGGGCTTAGACTGTTTAACCGAATGGAAAATGACAACTACTACAGAGCCTTCAGGCTCGTTCCCTGATTCTAAATTCGTATAGCGTCAGCCAGAGTGGCTCCGAGACCTACTTTGTTTTATATGATGAGCAAAGAATTGTTTTGGTCAGCACTCCTCTTCTGAGGATATTGAAGGGAATATGAAGATAGAGAAAATCTTTTCAAAAGACCTGTTTCGACCGATCAATGGAGTTGTTAAGGTAGAGCAGCAGGATGAAGGCATAGTTTGGCAAGAGTTGGATGAATATGTCGTCACGAAAGAACTAAGCAGGCATTTTAACCGCTTCTTCTCCAATTATCTTGAAGCGATTGACAAGCCAACCGATCCCGTTCTTAGAAGTAGAATTGGAGTGTGGGTATCCGGTTTTTTTGGCTCAGGAAAGTCTCATTTCATAAAGATCCTTTCGTATCTATTAGAGAATCGCAAAGCTCATCATCCGGATACCGCCACATCGCGTGATGCCAGTGATTTTTTTGATTCAAAGATTGACGACCAGCTTTTGCTTGCTGAAATCAAGAGAGCCGTCTCAAAAGATACAAAGGTTATTCTCTTCAACATAGACAGCAAGGCAGATAGTAAAGAAGACAGAGCCATCCTTAACGTCTTCACACGTGTCTTTAATGAGAGTCAAGGATTCAGCGGAGATTCACCACAGATTGCAGAGATTGAGCGTTATCTTTCTGATAAAGGACTATTTGAAAAATTCCAGCAAATATTTGCGGAAGTATCAGGCGACGAGTGGGTTATAGATCGTGACGCTTATAAGCTAAAACGTGATGAGATAGTCGAAGCATTGAGTAAGACCTTAGAAAAGAGTGATCAAACGGCGGGAGAGTGGTTTGATCACACCATTGATAATTTTAGTCTGACAATTGATAAATTCGCCAAAAAGGTAAAGGCATACTTAGACAGCAAGGGAGCAAATCATAGGATCGTTTTCATCGTTGATGAGGTCGGGCAGTTCATAAGTACAAACACCAGTTTGATGCTTAATTTACAGACCATCGCTGAAGACCTGGGAGCGACCTGCGGCGGAAGAGCCTGGGTTATCGTCACTTCACAGGAAGATATTGATTCGATAATTAGTGAGTTTGGCGGGGCGAAAGCAAATGACTTTTCAAAGATTGCCGGACGGTTCCACACTCGACTTTCATTGTCCAGTACGAATACCGATGAGGTGATTCAGTCGCGTTTGTTAGAAAAAACAGAAGACGCGAGCCGTGTACTTGAAAAATTGTTCAAGGAAAAAGGGGATATACTCAAAAACCAACTGAGCTTCAGCAGTAGTGGCCCGACACTAAAGAATTACAGAGACAAACACGATTTTGTTATCGACTACCCGTTCGCGCCGTATCACTTCCAGCTTGTTCAGAAGATATTCGAGTCTATTCGTAAGGTTGGGGCAACAGGTATCCATCTGAGCAGAGGCGAACGTTCTATGCTGGATGCCTTCCAATTGGCAGCAAAGAGCATCTCCGAAAAATCGCTTGGTGCGCTCGTACCTATGTATGAATTTTATCCTTCAATTGAAGGATTCCTTGATACGACTGTTAAAAGAACAATCGAACAGGCTGATGATTACGATGCCTTAGAAGATTTTGATAAGCAGCTTCTGCGCGCTCTTTTCCTGATTCGCTATGTCGATATAATCAAGCCGACTATAGATAACCTCGTCACGTTATGTATTGATGAAATTGACACAGACCGTTTTGCGCTCAAGCGGAAGATTGAAGAGAGTCTTGTCCGTTTGGAAAAAGAGACATTAATCAGTAGAAACGGTGATCTTTATTTCTTTCTCACGAATGAAGAGAGAGATGTAAGTCGTGAAATCAAAAATGTCGAGGTCCATAGCACTGAAGAGAGAATGCTCCTTGCCAGGCTGCTTTATGATGAGGTCGTGGAAGGAAGCAACAAATTTCGCTATCAACAGAACAAGAATGACTATGATTTCAATCGTTACTTCGATGGGTCACTGCACGGTAGGCAAGTTGGCGAATTGAATATGGAAGTAATATCCCCGCTTAATGAAGAATACACATTTTACATAGGCGCAAAGTGCATTGGCGCGAGCAGCGAGAGTGGTGGAAAAGTTCTTATCAAGCTTTCGGACAATCCTGAATTAATCCGCGATATTCGTGCTTATATTCAGACCGAAAAATATATCCACCATAAAAGTGATACCTCCGCACCTGACAGCCTTCAGAGCATTTTGAAGAATCGGAAAGAGGAGAACAATCAGAGAAAAGGCAGATTGGTTACTACACTCGACAAGATGGTGCGCGAGGCTGATTACTTCGTGTTGGGGCAATCGTTGAATATTGAAGCTGCTACGTCAAAAGCAACTGTTGGCGAAGCGCAGAATTATCTGGTTAAGAACATCTATTTGAAGCTTGACTACCTGAGCGTTTTAACCCCTGATCAGCAGAGAGAGATTCGCGCCCTGCTCACAGCAGATGATGTCGGTCGCCAAAACCTTTTAGTAAATCTCGAAGAGACAAACGCACAAGCTCTCAATGAAGTCAGGCAATATATAGACCTTAAAGTTGCCAGCAATCAACGCATGGCTCTTGACGAACTGGTTAATAATTTTTGCAAGGTGCCATACGGCTGGAATGATTGGGAAATAGTTCTTTTGGTAACCCGATTGTTTGTTGCGGGTGAAATAAACTTTGTCCTTGAAGGCACTATGCTACAGCCGAGAGAGGCAATTGATTCGCTCACCAAGTCCGTCAGGTGGAAGCAGGTTCTTGTAAGCAAACGCAAAGTCGTAGGGGAAAATGAGCTAAAAGCGAGCAACGAAATTGCAAAACAAGTCTTCCACGAAATAGGCCCCGACTCCGAAACAGAGCTTGGCATTTTTATTCGTGAAAGGTTGGACAAATGGTATGACGAGCTAAGGGAATTCAAAGTTCGCGCAGATACCGGGGATTATCCCGGCAAGCAAGAGATTGATGAATCGATGACCCTGATTAACAGGCTCATCAAGATAAAGGACAGCTTTGAATTTTTTAGTGCGTTTAATCAGAACAAAAATGCCCTGCTCGATTTAAGCGAAGACGTTGCCCAACTCATGGATTTCTACAAGAATCAGCGCCCAACGTGGGATAGATTGAGAAATGCTCGCAACGGCGTTTTTCACGTCAATCGCCAGATGCTGGAAATGGATCCCGAAGCCAGACAGGCTTTGAGCAATATAGATCAGATTCTTTCATCGCCAAGTCCTTATACTCTCCTCAAGAACACTGACGGGCTGATTGCTAAGGTAATGGCTGTAAACGAGCGGTTGATTGCTGAGAACCGCGACAAAGCCACTACCTTCGTTGACGACAAAATTGAACAGGTGAAGAAGGCTCTTGACGCGCTCGGCGCTAATGCGGATCTTCGTAACGAAGCGCTTCGCCCTTTACAGGAAATCAAGAAGCTTATCCAAAACGAGCAGAGCATTCCGGCGATCTCTCACCAGAGATTGAGAGTTGAAGAATCCCTTGAACAATCACTGGACTTGATCGAGCGCAAGAAGCCTTCAACACCGGAAAGCCAACAAGCACAATCGAAACCTGTAAAGCAGGTTCGAGCCGCTGCTCTTTCAGTAAAACTCTATCTCGATACTCAGGAAGATATTGACGAGTTCTTGAATACTTTGAGAAAAGAACTTGAAGCAGCTGTTAAAGGTAATCATCGCATTCGCATTCAATAACGAGTAGTAATACTGTGATGACACTGAAACAATTCGAGAATGGGCAGGAAACTATCCCTGCGGTGACGGCCTGGTATCTTGCCGACTTGGGCGAGGCGCGCGGCAAACAGGAACTCTTTATCAAGCAATCGCCACAAAAGCTTAAGGTCCTCCGCGAGCACGCAATGATTGAAAGTGCCATCTCTTCAAACCGCATCGAAGGTGTTCAGATAGACCAGTCTCGCATAGGCACAGTCATCTTTGGCAAATCTCTTCTGCACGACCGCGATGAAGAAGAGATTCGCGGTTACCGCGATGCTCTAAAACTGATTCACGAAGAGGGCAAGAATTTAGAGATCAACGAAGATTTAATACACAGGCTTCATTATCTTTCGCGTGGCGGTTTGGGTGATGCGGGGGAGTACAAAGAACGCGACAGCGACATTATCGAAAAATACCCGGACGGGCGCAGCCGCGTGCGTTTCAAAACCGTGTCAGCGAAAGACACGCCGCGTTATGTCGAAGAACTGGTTTCATACTGGAATCGCGTCCTCAAAGAGCGTTGGGTTCATCCTCTGATTGCGCTCGCCGCTTTCAATTTAGACTTTCTGTGCATTCACCCTTTTCGCGACGGCAACGGGCGAGTCTCGCGGCTTCTATTATTGTTGCAAGGCTATCAACTTGGCTACGAAGTCGGGCGATACATCAGTATCGAGCGCCTTATCGAGCAAAACAAAGAACGCTATTACGAAACGCTTGAAGCCAGTTCGCAAGGCTGGCACAAAGGCAAACACGACGGCTGGCCGTTCATTAACTACGCGCTCTACATCTTGAAACTCGCTTATCAGGAATTTGAAAGCCGCGTCAATCAAACCGCTTCGCCCCGAGGCTCGAAGACCGCGATGGTTGTCTCAGCAATTGATTCGCTGCCTGAAACTTTTACGCTCAGTGACCTTGAACGCATCAGCCCCGGCGTGAGCCGCGATATGGTCAGGCGCGTGCTCTGGTCGCTCAGGGGCGAAGGTAAGATTGAATGTCTTGGGCGAGGCCCCGGAGCTATCTGGAAAAAGAAATTAAAATCCCGGAAAAAGTGAAAAATCACGAAAAGCGTGAATTCACTTAAAAGAGTGAAAGAAAGAGTGTAATGTCTGGCAATGCGTTCGTTCGCGCCAGAACCATTGAACAAGGGTTGAATCACAGATGAACAAGAACAAGCTTAAAGCCTATGCTCCTGCCGCGCGCCGTGCTTTTATTCAAGCCGTCTCAGATCGCGCCAACCTCCTGGGTCTATCCAAAGATAAAATCATCCCCGCCGATCTTCGCGGCGATGTCACCTTGATTGATGGTCGCGCTTATCCCAAAGAAGTCGCCGCCCAACACGCGCGCCTGGCCGAGCGCATCCGGCGCGATGGTTTTGATAAGCTGATCGAAGAAACCGCTTACTGCTGGTTCAATCGCTTCACGGCGCTCCGTTATATGGAAGTTCACGGCTACCTCGATCACGGCTATTGCATCCTGAGCAATCCAAACGGCAGCCACATCCCCGAAATTCTCGAACAAGCCGCGAACGTCACGCTGCCCGGCACCAGCCGCGAGCAGATCATAGCGATGAAACTCGCCAACAAAGACGCCGAGCTTTATCGCTTGCTGCTTGTCGCCCAGTGCAACGCGCTCAACACGGCGATGCCTTTCTTGTTCGAGCGCATCAACGACGAGACAGAGCTTTTGCTGCCCGATAATTTGCTGCACACTCAGTCCATCATTCGCAAACTCGTCACCGAGATTGATGAAGAGGATTGGCAGCAGGTTGAAATCATCGGCTGGCTTTATCAGTTCTACATCTCCGAAAAGAAAGATCAGGTCATCGGCAAGGTCGTCAAAAGCGAAGACATTCCCGCTGCCACGCAACTCTTCACGCCGAACTGGATCGTCAAGTATATGACGCAGAACTCGCTTGGCAGAATGTGGCTTGCGACCTATCCCGATTCACCTTTGCGTGGGAAGATGGAATATTACATCGAGCCTGCGGAGCAGACCGATGAAGTCAAAGCGCAACTCGCCGCGATTACCCCCAAAGAGATTGATCCCGAATCCATCACTGTCATTGATCCGGCTTGCGGTTCGGGTCACATATTAGTGGAAGCCTACGACCTGCTCAAAGAGATTTATCTGGAGCGTGGTTATCGCAGCCGAGACATCCCGCGTCTGATTCTGCAAAAGAACCTTTATGGGCTGGACATAGACGACCGCGCCGCGCAACTCGCCGCCTTTGCCCTGTTGATGAAAGCCCGCGCCGATGATCGAAGAATATTCGATAGGAGACAGGGAACAGGGGACAGGGTGAAGGCACGCGATCAAACTCAGTCCTCAGTCCTCGTGAACGTGTTGGCGATTCAATCAAGCGCCGCATTCGAGAAAGACTTTGCCGCGCTTGCGGACGCGTTGACGGTGAAAAAGGCGGAGCCGCTTGTCGGCGGCGGCGGGTTGTTTCCGGACATCTCGCGCCAGCAAGTATTGACCGTAGCGACAAGCGCAGAGGTGACGCAGGAAGACATTCGGGCGTTGCTTGGTTTATTCAAAGACGGCAAGACCTACGGCTCGCTGATAACTGTGCCTGATGAATTGGCTGCTAAGTTGGAGAAGATCGCGCGATGGGTTGAAGAGAAATTGCAGGGTGGTGATTTGATCGAGCGCACAGCGGCAGAGAAAGTCTTGCCCTTCGTGCGACAGGCTGAAATGCTGGCGCGCAAATACGACTGCGTGATTGCCAATCCGCCATATATGAATAGCAAGTATGTAAACCCAAAATTAAAACAATATCTTAAAGAGAATTATAGAAAATATGACAAAGACCTTTTTGCTTCTTTTGTTATTCGCAATTTGGAATTATCAAAACTGATGGGACAATTAGGTTTTATGTCGCCGTTCGTATGGATGTTTATATCTTCTTATGAGGAGTTGCGCTTAAAGTTAATAGATGATTCAACATTAACGACATTGATTCAGCTTGAATATTCAGGATTTGATGGAGCTACAGTTCCCATTTGTACTTTTACGGTATATAAAAATCATATAAGTCAGTATGTCAGTTCTTATATTCGACTTTCAGAGTTTAGAGGAGCGCAAAATCAAGCTCCTAAAACGCTCGAAGCTATTCGGAATCCTGAGTGCGATTGGTTTCATACAGCTAAACCAGATGATTTCAAGGAAATACCAGGGAGTCCAATTGGATATTGGGCAAGCAATAAATTAAGAGCCCTTTTTTTGAAAGGCAACCCTTTTCGATATTATGGTGAGCCTAGGATGGGAATGGCTACAGGGAATAACGACTTGTACCTAAGATTTTGGTCAGAAGTGAATTATGAAAAAATCGGTTTCGGGATAGCTAATCGCCAAGAAGCAAAAATATCAAAGAAGAAATGGTTTCCATACAATAAGGGAGGAGAATTTCGCCTTTGGTATGGGAATAATGAGTATGTAGTGAATTGGGAAAACGATGGCTACGAATTGCAAACCACGAAACATTCTTCCGGTAGGATTTGGGCACATAATTTTAATTTAAATTACATCTTTCAGCCTTCAATTACGTGGACAGCTACAAGTTCATCGTATTTTGGTGTCAGGTTTTGTGACACAGGCTTTTTATTTGATTGTAAGGGCTCTTCAGCATTTGTTGATAAGGATAACATCTATTTAATGTTAGGTTTATTAAGCTCAAAAGTTGCAGTTGCGTTCTTAAAAATTCTGAACCCAACCATAGAGTTTCAATCAGGGGATATTGGCGTTATTCCTGTATTATCCAGCAAATTAGAAGCTGAAAAAGATGCCATCGAAACCGAGGTGTTGTCTGCGATTAACTTAGCTCGCGAAGAATGGAATTCGTTTGAAACTTCGTGGGATTTTCAAATCTCACCTTTGCTGCGCGAAGACCTCAAAGACGCGACCGCCGAAGACTCCTTCAACAACTGGCAATCGTTCTGCGCCGCGAACATCAAGCGGATGCAGGAACTCGAAACCGAAAATAATCGCCTCTTTATCGAAGCCTATGGCCTCGAAGATGAACTCACGCCCGAAGTCCCCGAAGACCAGATCACCCTCGCACGCGCCGACCGCGAAGCCGATATCAAACGCCTGCTCTCTTACGCCGTAGGCTGTATGATGGGGCGCTACAGCCTCGATAAGCCGGGACTCATCTATGCCAACGCCGCTGGTGTTGGCTTCGATCAAACACAATACACAAAACTCGCAGCCGACGAAGACGGCATCATCCCCGTAACCGACCTCGAATGGTTTGCCGATGACGCTGCTAATCGCTTCGCAGAATTCCTGCGCGTTGCGTGGTCAACGGAAACTCTCGATGCAAATTTACAGTTCGTTGCCGACAGCCTTTCACTAAAACAGACTGATACGCCGCGCGAGACTATACGCCGCTACTACAGCGCACAATTTTATAAAGATCACTTGCAGACCTACAAGAAACGCCCGATCTACTGGCTCTTTACTTCGGGCAAACAACGCGCTTTCGAATGCCTGGTCTATCTGCACCGCTACAACGAAAGCACGCTTTCGAGAATGCGGAACGAATACGTCACGCCTTTGTTCGGCAAACTATCGGCGCGCATCAAGAACCTTGAGGACGCAGTGAGCGCGGCCACCTCAACGCCCTCGCGCAACAAGATGCAGCGAGAGTTGGACGCAACGCGAAAGAAGCAGATCGAATTGCAGGCGTTCGACGAGTTGCTGCGCCACTACGCCGACCAGCGCATCGCTCTGGATTTAGACGACGGCGTAAAAGTAAACTACGCTAGGTTTGGCAAACTGCTGGCGGACGCGAAAGCGATAACGGGAGAGAGCAAGTAATTCGCGGTTAAGTCCGCTCATCTTACTTCAAAAGGAGAAAGTATGGCTGAAATAGCGCGAGTTAAAATTGAGCAAGAAAAAGACGGTGAAATAAAGGCAACCAATGAGTTTTCTGTCGAGATGGCAGATACAGGAGAAGCCGTTACAAATGATCAATGGATTCCGCTTCATTTAGAGATTGAAACTAGAATTGAGTCCATCTGGTATAAATTCCTACCTGACATTCTTGATTTTTCTCCACTAACAAATTACAGAGAATTTAAGGAATCTGAAGAATTTTGGATTTGGTTTGAGATGGGCAATATGCTTGGTGATGCTCGAACGAAATTGTTAAGGGCGCGTGGATACAAAGAGGTAGAGAAGTACTACTTAGATACAGAGCGACCCCAACAGATTCTAAGAATAATTCACTTTAGAATGATGGATGAGTTTCACGGAGCACTCAAAGCTATAAAGAAATTAGAGGATTTAATTGCTAGGTTGATATTTGAAGCTGCTGACAGATCGTTTGATTCTATAAAAACAACACGGAAAGAGTGGGAACGGCAATTAACCCTTAAAAATATAAAAGCTGGAGTTGAAGATCGTGGAAAGAATGCAGTTTTATCAGCAATGCCTGACCCAGAATATAGAGAACTCGAAGAGATTGTGAATGAGATGAGGCGTGATGTATTTCCAGAAATGGAAGCCTTTTGGGAATATAGGCATGCCTTAGAACACCGGATGCCCCTATCAGTAGATTATAGAGAGATCTACCCTTATTATAAGCCTTTGCTTGAGGCAGACTGGCAATTCTTAGATTTATTCAGCGTAGCAGTAAAAGTATATGAGCACTATTACAAGCTTCTTGAGAGGCTTGCCCAGCTATCTATTTCAAACCATCCAGCCTATAGGAGGCCATAGCCTTAATGAACCCTGCGAAGCTGACAGAGAGTTTGCGCGGCATCTACGAGACAGAAGGGCATCGCATCGTCTTCTGGTACGACGATAGCAGAGAGTTTGAAAGCGATCTTGCCGCGCTCGACTTGCCCGAAGTAAAGATCATCCGCAGAAATGAAATCGGCGATCTGGCATTAAAGATTCAACTAGAAATCGAAGACCTGGAATCGCGCTATCTGCTCTATGCGCCGTTTGCCGAGCCTGCAATTGGAAAGAACTGGTTACTCGATATTCAACTCTACAGCCGCATCTTTCATGCGGACTCGGCTTCAATGGTTCTGGATGAACTCGGGCTGACGCATCAGGCATTACGCTTTCACATCGATAAGCGCAAGCAGTTTTTCGCCAGCAAAGACCGTTTGAACCGCCTCAAAAGATTCGTTCACACGAGTGATGCTGAGCGCGATCTGGATATGAAGATGCTCGCCGTGCTGGTACGCGCAGACCAGCCGACTTTCTTTGAGATTTTGATGAAACTCTTTGGCGAATATTGTGACAAAGGCGAGTGCGATTTGAGCGCGCCGCCGAAGAGTTGGAGCGATGTTGAAAAGTTCGGGATCGCAGAAACCTTCTGGGATTTGGCGAAGAATGAATTCGCGTACGCAGAGCAGGAACCGAACCTCAGAGACTTATTGATTCGCCTGCTGATTGCCGACTTCGCCAGGTATTTCAACGGCGGCTTGCCGCAATCAATGCGCCATTTTTTGCTTTCTGCCAATACGCAATCGGTAAACGCTTCGGTCTTTCTATCGCACTGGCGATTGAATATCACACATCACGTCAGCTATGACTCGGTTGCAAGACATATCGAAGACGAAATGAAACTTGAAGCCCACCTGCGCGACTTTGACGAGTCTGCGTTACTTGAAGTGATGACCTTTGAAGCCGTGGAGAAACAGATCATTCGCAATCTGCGCGACAAGGTTATTATCAACAAGACGGAAGAGTTCGAACAAGTAAAAGAGGTTATCAAAAAACGGCGTGATGGCTATTGGGCTAGGGCTTCTTCGGATGCAGAGTCGGGCAGCCATTATCGAAGCGTGTATGACGCGATTGAAGCGGCTGCTGATTTGCTAGCATTGAGAAACAAGTATGCAAACGGGTTGAGCTATGCGAGCGCGGAAGCGATGTATGCGGCATACATCGAAGAGTTGTTCAGATTCGACCAGTTTTATCGTCTGTTTCACGAAGCGGCGGATAAAGTCGAATTGCAAGGCTGGGATGTACTCAAGGTATTGCGCGATGTGGTTGAGGATTGTTATAGCGGCTGGTTCATTGATCAGCTTGCCGCCGCGTGGAGTATTTTCATTGAAGACGCAAACCATCAAGGCTTAATTCGGCAATGGAAGTTAAAAGAGATTCCCAACCAGCAGGATTTTTATAAGAAATTCGTTCAACCGATTCTTGATTTATCGCCGCACAGCAAGGCTTATGTCATCATCAGCGACGCTTTTCGTTTTGAAGCGGCTGAGGAATTGGCGCGAGAGATAAACGGGAAGAACCGTTTGCAAGCCCGGCTCAACACGCACTTGGGAGTGCTGCCCAGCTACACTGCGCTTGGGATGGCTTCGCTTCTGCCGCACGACAAGCTGGATTACAAACACACGAGCAATCTCGATTTGATGGCTGACGGTCAAGTTGTCTCTTCGTTCATTGAACGCGCCAAAGCGCTGGGGAAAGTTCAAGGAACAGCGATTAAAGTCGAGGACTTGATAGCGATGAGCCGCGACGAAGGGCGGGAGTTCGTTAAGAATTATCGGGTAATTTATATCTACCACAATCAGGTAGATGCGATTGGCGATACTGCATCAACCGAGTCGCAGACCTTCAGTGCCGTCCGAGTGGCAATCAATGAACTCTCTGCGCTTGTGCGGCACATCATCAACAAGTTGAACGGCAGCAATGTGCTGATAACAGCAGACCACGGATTTCTGTATCAAGAGGTTTCGCCTAGACTGCCTGACCGGAGCGGACTTGCTAGCAAGCCAAGCGGTACGCTTCGAGCGAAGAAGCGTTATTTGATTGGCGATAACCTGGGCAAAGAGATCAACGTCTGGCACAGCAACACGCGAATAACAGCGAATACGGAAACCGAAATGGAGTTCTGGATTCCAAAGGGCGCAAATCGTTTTCACTTCACAGGCGGCGCGCGGTTCATTCACGGCGGCGCGATGTTGCAAGAGATTGTCGTTCCTATAGTGCAGGTTAAAGAGTTGAAAGGGCTAGAGGCTGAGAAGTCTGTTGTTCGCAAAGTGAGTGTTTCACTCCTTGGTTCTAATCGTAGAGTCTCTAATAATGTGCAGCGTTTTGAGTTCATTCAAACTGAACCAGTAAGTGACCGCGTACAGCCGAGAATCTTGCTCATTTCTTTGCGAAAAGGCGGAGAGTTGATAAGCAATGAAGAGACCATCACTTTCGATAGCGCGTCTCAATCATTGGAGGACCGAAAACAAGTATCGCAACTGGTCATCAAGACGGGACAGTATGATAAAACATTCGAGTATGCGCTAGTGTTGCGCGATGCCGACACGAAGATCGAGTACGAGCGCTACCCCATAACTATTGATCTGGCCTTTACGAATGACTTTTAACGACAAAACAATATGGAGAACGAAAGCCACATAAATTTAGATATTCTGTTAAATCAGCATTTCGCGGGCAGAGTCGTACGCAAAGACCTGACGAAGTTGGTCAAGGAAGGCGCAAACGTGCCTGTCTATGTGCTTGAGTATCTGCTTGGTATGTACTGCGCTTCGGATGATGAAAAGGTGATGCAGGAAGGTTTGCAGAGAGTCAAAGACATACTTGCTGAAAATTTCGTTCGACCGGATGAAGCGGAAAAGATTAAATCGAAGATCAGAGAGCGCGGCAGCTATAAGCTTATAGACAAGGTGACCGTCAAGCTGAATGAGAAGCGAGATGTCTACGAGGCGCTACTGTCGAACTTGGGCGTGAAGAACGCCGAAATATCAGATGAGGTGGTTAAGAAGTACGAGAAGCTTTTAGTTGGCGGCATCTGGTGCATTATCTCGATGGATTATTTTTACGAAGAGAATCAAAAAGGTTCGCCATTTATCATAACCGAGCTGAAGCCGATTCAGATGCCCAATATGGATATGGAAGCCCTTTTTGAAGGACGTAGGGCATTTACTGAAAAGCAATGGATGGATGTCTTGCTACGGTCGACAGGAATGGAGCCAACGGCTTTTAATGAGCGGGTGAAGTGGCACCTCATAGCCCGAATGATTCCCTTCGTTGAGAATAACTACAACGTCTGCGAGCTTGGGCCACGAGGCACAGGAAAGAGCCATCTCTACAAAGAGATCAGTCCGAATAGCATTCTCGTATCGGGCGGGCAAACCACCGTGCCGAACCTTTTCTATAATATGAGTACACACAAAGTCGGATTAGTTGGGCTGTGGGACATTGTGGCGTTTGATGAAGTTGCAGGGATCTCTTTCAAGGACAAAGATGGCATTCAGATAATGAAGGATTTTATGGCATCAGGCTCTTTTTCAAGAGGACGCGATTCCATCAATGCCAATGCCGCGATGGTCTTTATCGGCAATATCAATCAGAGCGTTGATACAATGGTGAAGACAAGCCATCTGTTTGCGCCTTTCCCTGATGATATGATTGATTCAGCTTTCTTCGACAGAATGCACTGCTACATTCCCGGTTGGGAAATCCCCAAAATGCGCCCTGAGTTCTTCACTAATCAATACGGCTTCATCGTTGACTATCTTGCGGAGTTCTTGCGCGAGATGAGAAGACGAAGCTTCTCTGATGCATTAGATAAGTATTTCAAACTTGGCAACAACCTGAACCAACGAGACACGATTGCTGTTCGTAGGACTGTATCGGGCTTATTGAAACTCTTATACCCCAATGGAGATTTCGGCAAAGAAGCAGTGCAGCAGTGTCTTGAGTATGCTTTAGAGACCCGACGCCGTGTGAAAGAACAATTGAAGAAGATAGGTGGAATGGAATTCTACGATGTTCATTTCAGCTACATTGAAAACGATAGTTTGAAAGAAAACTTTGTCGCCGTACCCGAACAAGGCGGCGGTTCTTTAATCCCCGAAGGGCAGTTGAATCCGGGAACACTCCATACGGTCGCGACAGGAAATAATGGTTTTCTTGGCCTGTATCGCTTGGAGTTGCAGGTAATAGCGGGTGGTGGAAAGTTATCAATCTCCGGCGTTGATTCGAGCCAAAAAGCGAAAGAGCCTATCAGGGTAGCATTCGATTATTTTAAAGCGAATGTCTCAAGAGTGAGCGCGTCGGCAAAGGCTCTCGATTTTGACTATCACGTTCACACTGTTGAATTGCACAATACGGGTCCTGCATCTGTTATGACTCTCGCCAGTTTTATTGCATTGTGTTCAGGGCTTCTGGGGAAACCTTTACAAAGTCAGATGGTTGCTCTGGGCGATATGAGCTTAGGAGGGAGCATTGTCCCGGTCGAGAATTTGGCTGAAACTTTGCAATTGGCGTTTGATGGCGGTGCGAAACGAATTCTCATACCGATGAGCAGCGTCGGCGATATTCCCACTGTACCCGGCGAACTCTTCGCCAAGTTTCAAATCAGTTTCTACGCAGACCCGATTGATGCAGTTTTCAAGGCTTTAGGGGTAGAATAATTTCTAACTGTTATACGTGACTTGCGAAGCTGCTGCGTGGTACAGATGATATGCTGTGCCGCACATTGCTTTGGTTTTCGCCGCAATCTAATCAGAAGCTTAAGGTGATCGATGAGTAATCACAAATGGACAGAGACAGATGATATAGCAGCCTTTTATGTATACAGGTTTGGTCACGAGAGAATCGCACGTTCCAAGGCCGAGCTTGCCAAAACCCTGGGAATCCGCCTGGCAAGTTTTGAGATGCGGATTAAGAACTTTCAGGCTATTGATGGCGGCGGAGGGCTCAGCAATTACGCTCATCAATCTGCTCAGGTGTATAAGCGGTACCAATCGGCATCAGAATCAGAGCCTCGTGCTGTAGTTCTCTCGGCGATTGAGAAGCAGAAATGAACCTTCCCCCGTAGAGTAGAGGGGGAGTTAAGTCATATGCCTCCAACGCAACCTTTGACATAATAGGAGGTACTATGAAACAGAGAAAAACTTACTCGAAAGAATTTAAGGAAGGCGCGGTTCGGCTCGTCACTGAGCAGGGTCGATCCCTGTCTGATGCTTCTACAAGCCTCGGCATACCTTACTGGAGCCTTTCTCGCTGGGTCTCTTCCGCACGCAAGGAAGGTAAGGATGCTTTTAGGGGCAATGGTAATCGTTCGCCTCACCAACAGGAGGTCTTTGAGTTGCAGCAAAGACTCAAGCGACTGGAAGAGGAGAACCAGATACTAAAAAAAGCGGCGGCCTACTTTGCCTCTCACCTCAGGTAAAGTACGCCTTTATAAGAGAGCAGAAACAGGAGTTTTCCATCACTGCAATGTGCCGCGTTTTAGAGGTGAGCATATCGGGTTATTATCGCTTTTGCAGGCGTGAAATAAGCCAGAGGGCGAAGCGGAACCTCAGACTCTTGGAGAAGATTCAATCTATCCATAAGCAGAGCCGCCAAAACTATGGAAGCCCTAAGATTTATCGTCAACTCAGAGAGGAAGGTGAAAACTGTAACCACAAGCGAGTAGAGCGCCTAATGCGAGAAAACTCAATTAAATCCAAGCGTGTGAAGAAGTTTAAGCAGACTACGGATTCGCGCCACAAACTCCCGGTGGCAGACAATCTTCTGGGGCGAGCCTTTAAGGTCAATCACACGGATTGTGTGTGGGTGAGTGATATAACATACATCTGGACGCTTGAAGGATGGCTCTACCTGGCCGTCTTCGTTGATCTGCATTCAAGGATGGTAGTTGGGTGGTCGATGAGTGAGCGGATCACGACAGAACTGGTGGTGGCTGCCTTATGCCAGTGCTGCCTTTAGAGAGCATCTATCGAAATACAACTGCCAGCAGAGTATGAGCCGAAGAGGAAATTGTTGGGACAATGCAGTGGCAGAGAGTTTCTTCTCTGGCTTAAAGGTAGAACTGGTGCATAATGAGAGATACCTGACCAGAGAAGAAGCACGAGACAGCATCTTCGAGTATATCGAAGTGTATTACAATCGGGAGAGGATACATTCAGCAACAGAGTATCTATCTCCGGCAGAGTATGAAGAAAGGTTCAGACAAGGAGTGCTGAAACTAACGCGTAGGCAACAGTGACTTAACTTTATCTCCACTCAATGGGGGAAGATCCAGAAATGAACTCGGAGGATGGTAGCACCTGAAGTTAGGCTTGGTATTGTATATGCCACGACACTCGTTCGATTTAGTTTGTTGCAATTGCCAAGCTTTCAAGTTTCTGTCATGAAGATATCAATTTGTTGTTTAAGACCGGTATAGATTTTCCCTAATTCTTCTGAAGATATACCTTGTTCAGCATAATCTAGGAGTAATTGCAGACCTGAATGCAGTATTGATAATTCACTATCAGTGAAATTCTCTCTGTGTGATTCAATTGACTCTTCAATATTCTGCTTCCAAATTACTGCAGTTCGCTTGAGATTCTCGATACGAATTACCTCTTCCTCGTATGAAAGTTGGACGGCTATCTTGGAGATAATTTGAGCCATGAATTCCTTGCTCCTCACAAGTTCCTTTGACGTAAGACGGAAAGGAGCATCAAAATTCGTACTGACTTTCTTGCCAGTAGACAAATCTTTTGCCTCTACCTCAAGAATTCCATTTGCATCAATGTCGAATGTGACTTCTATCTCTGTTTGACCGCGTTGTGCGGGTTTGATTCCGTCTAAGGTGATGCTTCCTATGAAGGTATTGTCCTTTGCCATGCTATGTTCCCCCTCATAAATACTGACTTCGATTTTATATTGGTTATTCTTAACGGTAGTGAAGATCTTGCTCTGGCGAGTTGGAATAGTCGTGTCTTTCTTAAGTAATGTGCTGGCCGTGCCACCTTCGGTTTCCACGGACAGTGAATGCGGTATTATATCCAGTAACAAAAGGTCTCTTGTTTTACCATTAAGAATACCCGCTTGCACCGCTGCCCCTTGAGCGACGCAGGTTTCAGGATCAACTCCAACAAATGGTTGTAACCCAACGGCGTTACGAACAAGTTCGCGCACCGCAGGGTTACGGCTTCCGCCGCCAATCATCAAAGCGGCATCCAGACTTGCAGCACCAACCGATTTCAACGCTTCCTTTATTACCTTTTCAGTCCGCATTAGCAAGCTTTGCGTTAACTCATTAAATGTCTCGCGCTGTATGGTGATATCCAGATTCTTCGGTGGATTTGAGGCTCGCTGTATAAAACTAGGTAGATAGATTTGACTCGATTGTGCCGAACTTAATTCAATCTTTGCTCTGGTCACAGCTTCTTTTAAGACTAATTGCTGAAACAGTTCAAGCGGTCTGAGGTCATCAATTTCTGTAAAAGCCGTTTGAAATATGTAGTTCGTCAACACTTGGTCAAAATCATCACCACCCAATTGACCATCCCCAGCAGTTGCCCTAACCTCGCAAGTACCCGTCCCAATTTCGACAATCGACACATCTAACGTGCCACCGCCTAAATCGAAAATCAGTATCAACCTCTCTTCATTCAAATGCTGGAATTGATAATAAAGGGCGGCGGCGGTTGCCTCATTGAGTAGCCTGACTACCTCTAGCCCGGCAAGTTCGGCAGCCTGCTTAATCGCCCAACGCTGATTTATGTTATAATTCGCTGGAATCGCAATAACGGCTTGTTTAATTTTCTCGCCCAACTCATGTTCAACCTCAAGCTTTAATCGAGCGAGTATCAATCCGGCAATTGTCTGCGGGTGTTCGTAAAGCCAGTTCCATCGGTGCCGCTGCCCTTTGCCTAATGAACGCTTTATAGAGCTAATGGTTAAATGATCAATATCATAGCGGTTATGATGCTCTTTGGCTTCCCATCCGATGAATGCAGATGATTCCGTCTCTGGTGTAAGTAGTAGTAACGAAGGAATACTATTCCGCCCTCGGCGATCAGTGATTACTACTGGAGAACCATCCTTCATAAAAGCAGCTATGGTCTTTGTAGTCCCGAAATCAATACCGATGATGTTACTCATAAAACTTTTTCCTTTCGGTATGTTTCATCCTTCGATACTATTGCTGCTGCCAAAAATGTGCCCGGTAGGATCTGCAGAAGAAACCTAACCAACTCTCGCAAATGCAGCATGATGTAAGTTAGTGCCTGCTAATTCAGTATCGTCGTTCCTCCAAATGACCCGCGCGCTTCTGCTGCTTCTCGTTGATCTTCAGGCAGTAGGCCTATCAACTGTCGCACAGCCGCCTTTAGTGCTTCTAGGTCATTACTGTTGATAGCTTTGTTCCCTTGATCAAACAATAAGCCCGCCGCAGCTTGATTTTTCATAAAATCACGGCGTTCTTGAAGATATTCTAAATAACCAACCCAGAAGCCAGGCTGGCGAATAAGCACACGGAGGCCGAGCGCGCGCACCTCCTCAATCTTTGACCGCAGAACTTCTATTCGCTCCTCGGCAATTGCCTCTTCAATTGCATCTTCAAGCCTTTGCATCTGCTCCTTCTCCGATTCTGTCCCGTCTCCCTCGATAGTCGCCTTGGTCTCACTAATCTGATTCCATGCCTCCTTAACCAAATCGGGCCATTTTAATATATCCTCGACAGAATCAATCGCTAACTTCAAATCTAGGAGTTTCTTGTCTCCTTCAGCCCTGGCCTCAGAATCAACAATTGCTGCCGAAACCTGCCTTCTAGCTGTTTCAACGATTTGCTCTTCTTGCAAGCGTGAAAGTACGATCTGACACCTCTGGTCGCTTATTTGCGCTGCCTTTTCTTCCAATTTGTGGAGGCGTTCTAATTCACTATCAAGTTCGTGTCGAAGCTCGTCCGGCGTCTTTGTTGTTATATTCGACTCAAACACTTCTTCAAACTCTTCATCGAGTATAGGGATATATACCTTTGTTCGCGCCGTCCGTGACGTATCAACTTCAATCGTGATCTCTATATCGCTGCCCATAGGAACATCTCTCTTTACTCGTGGATCCGTTGGAAGTATTTCGATGACCCCAATACGACGATTACGATCAGCCTTGTTTATACTTTCTCCCTCTACTATTGGGATTCTTATGATATTTTCAGGCCCCACCGGTGCGTTCTTGCGGAGTGCGACAGCCGTATGGTGGTAAGGGTTTGTCTTACGGGCAGGCAGCGGCTCCCCCTTTGGAAAGAATATGTCCAACTTGTTATTCGCCATCGCCACACCAATTGTGTGAGTCAGAGGCGGGCTCGTGATTACCATCCCTACGGTGTAGGAGAAACTATCGGGCTCACACGGCAAACGAGAGCCATGAGAATCATACAATGCGATTTCAAACTCACATTTTCTTCCTTTCTCAGCATTTACTTCAGTAAGGAAGGTCCCAGTATTTGACACTCTGATTTTACCGCTTCTCCATTGGCTGCGAGTCTCAACGATTTCAACGGATAAGCCAAGTACAGATGTGCTGGCCGGAGCTACTATTCGCCCTCCGACTAGAGGATTCGTTTCACTGCCTACCGGCTCATATTCAAGGGCAATCTTATAAGAGCCGACTTTAACAGATCCCTCATCTAAGGTGAGCCTCTGTGTGCCTGCGAATACTGCTGCCCCTCGTGCAACCACAGTAATCGGATCTATGCTGAAATCAATTTGGGTTCCCAATTCATCAGCTACACGCTCCTGCAGCCAGGGGAAAAGAGTAGAGCCGCCAACCAGAATGGTCTTCTCGATGGCCTGCCCGGAAAGCCCCTTCTCTTGTAAGGCCCTTTTGCAGAGGTTTAGTGACTGAACCACCCAGGGTTCGATAACCTCCTGAATCTGTTCGGGAGTCAGTTCGTAGCCGAAGTCGATGAGTTCGCCCCGGTCATCTTCGCACAGATTCTCTATCCATATTTCGTATGGCTTTCGGGTTCTTGAAACCTGGATCTTAACATCCTCAGCGAATAACTTCAGCTTTTGCAATCGCCGAGCGCCACTTTGGGTTCTGACGTGTAAAGTCCGTGAGCTTCCATTCTTTCGTAAGTCTTGGTATCAGAAGTTTGTCTACTATCTCCCAATCGATATTCTTCCCACCGAGGTAATTATGACCAGCATGGTTTACGACTTGGAGTACACCATCCCTTACCTGAATAACAGCAGCATCGAATGTCCCACCCCCGAAATCGTACACGAGCCAGAAAACCTTGTTTGCTGCCGATTGAAAGCCGTAAGCCAGTGCTGCCGCGATTGGTTCTTGGAGTAATGGACTTATTGTCAGTCCTGCCAATTTGGCGGCGCGCCTCGTTGCTTCGCACTGCGGCAATTCGAATGCAGCGGGTACCGTGATTACTGCAGCCTTCAGGTCTTCTCCCTTCATCATTTGAACATCATCTTTAAGCGATTTCAAAATCTCAGCGGACATCTCCTCTGGAAGCATTTTGTGCCCGGTGCGTTGGAAGGTTCTTTGCCACTCTTCTCCCATGTGTAGCTTGAATTCAATCGCTCCATTCTCTTCATCAGAGAAGTAATTGCCACGTGCTTTTTGGCCTATAAATTGTTGGCCGCGCTTATCAAACCAGATTGCGGAGGGCGTTACGATAGACCCATCTACTCTTGCGATGACTTCGGGTGTTGTGCCGACTAGCACTGCCACCGCACTGTTTGTTGTACCAAGATCAATTCCATAGTCGATGCTTGTCCTCGTCATTGGGCTTTCTCCTTTAGCTACAAACCTAAAGTGACTCAATGGTTGTTGATTCCCCATTCCCGCTATCAGCATCACCGCTCGGATGTTCTACGGGCTGTGCAACTATCACATCTGCACGTTGAATGAGGATGTCTTTATAAAATACTGACGGTTTAATGGTTTCAGAAATGACTTCGGTCGCAATCCCTGGGGTCGGTTGGAACGTGATCGGATTAACTGCCATTCCGGGTAAATAACGTTCCTCATTATGATCCTGCACCTGAATATGGCAGGCCTCCAACGCATCCCAGGCCGCCTGTACATGCCTTGGAAGATACCGGAGTTCTCGCGGCAACTCGCTTAACCCTTCCACTACCAATTTGGATCTTACCCGCCAAAGTGCCGTCGCAACAGTAGCCAGAGTACGCATAATCTCACGGGGATCATACGTTTCTTGTTGAACGTTCAGTAGGGGCGAGGGACCGGTATAACGATTCATTTCATCTTTTGGGCTCGCGTCTGATTCTAATGGAGATGTTTTCCGGAAATAGGTAATCGGGCTTGTGATAAAGATTCGCAGTTTTTCAAAACTCTTCTTGACAGTCTTCACTTCTTGCTTCTTACTCACAAGTATCTCCTTTATCGCTCGCCCGCATTGTAGCGTCGAATCATATCATTCACTGATTCAACTTCAATCTTGTATTGAGCATAAACGGTCTTGCGTTTTTCAATAATTGAATTGAACTGATTTACAAGGGAGTTGTGGTTTTGTAATGTCTCTTCATACCTGTACTCATTTACATAAGTACCCGAGCGGCTTTTGCGCTCGTAATCTGCAAGGTCCACCTTATATTGTTGAATCTGATTTTTTAGTGAATCTAGTTGCGAATCTAGTTGCTCAAGTTGCGCCTCAAGAGTGTGGATTCTTGCTTTGCCAGTATCGATCTTTACCGTAAGACCCGACACTGCGTTGATCGGCGGCGAAGTGGAATGTGTAGGGCTCTCCTGTGTTCCTGATCCTCGTACGTTAGTAGGATCACTCTTTTGGCGAGTCTTACTGGCTTGTGGGGACGATGGTGGCATTTGTGGCTCGAATTGTTTTGAAGGCTGAGTCGAGTTGCTCGACTCAATTTTGATGGATTGCTGCTTACGTCCATCCTGTATCACTGAATAAGCAATCGCCTGCCCGATGCCAGCTACAGCTAACGATGGCAACAAAGTCGAAACCAAAGTTGCCTTAGAAATCAAACCGCCCCCGCGAGGCGCTTTAGTTACTTTCCTCTCAATCGGCTTGACACGATTCGACTCTGCAAATCGCTTTGCGTAAAGAGGATGATAGAACCGAAAGGTGACATGTGTATTAGATGCACTTACCATTCTGACTGGTCTCTCCCGGCAGGCATGATCTTCTGGGAGTTCCTTCAAATGGAAGGCTCGGCCAAGTACAAGGAAAAGAGATGTCGTCAATAAAGCGCCCTCGATTAGTACGAGGCCTAAGTCGACCTGACCAATTAGACTCAGTGCTACAACAGCGATAGCAATCGATGCTAGTGCGACGAGAGCAACCAACCCGAAGCTCTTCTGGCCATATTCACTTTGATGTTTGTGGCAGTCCGCACATAACGGGAAATCGAATGAGAGAGTGCGTTTAATCCTTTGCAGGATGCGTCTTTCCTCCCAACTGTAACTAACTGTCTGCTCAGAGTCAGCTTTACTCAAACAACAAGTACAGGCGTTAAGAACTACGGCTCTTGTTCCATTAATCGTGACATCGTATATGCGATCACAAGTGATCGCCTTTTTCATATCCTCATATTGCCGTTGAGAGTCGATGTTCTCCTTTACTTGATGGATATCATTATCGATTCGCTCACAAACAGAAGGGTCTCTAGCCATGATGCGAGCCTTTTTCAAGAGTTCATAGCACTCTTTCCAATTAGCGGTCTCGTTACCAAAGACTAAAATGCACTCACGCATCGTTCGTGCTACAGCATCATATGCTAGTTCAGTGACTTGGTGTCCTTTGCCGAGAATTGATTCGACAGCCGCGAGATTCGTCTTGGTCTCTGCAAGAAGTCGGCGCACGATTTTATTGGCTCGGTTGGGATTGACTTCCGCGGCGTCAATTGCAGGCGCACAGACTCCTTTAATCTGCTCGACGGTAGGAGCGATTTCACGTTCAAGTATTCTGACAAGGATGCTGTTGTCGAAATCGCTCTCCCAGACGTATCTAAGATGCAATTTAACTTCGTTGATATTTCCTTTCCTTGCCGCGTGCATGGCCTGCTTGGCGCTAATTGTGAGAATTGCTGTGGGAAGGGCACGTCGAAGTCGACGCGTAGCACCAGTTGTCAGCCGAGGATCATCGATTTCTCGAATGCGTGCGGACACTCGACTCCAAAAGCTTTCGTCTTCAGAAACCGCGCACCAATTCAAATAAGCTTGTGTCCAATAGTGATCGCGTAAATCGAGTTCGCTCTTGTTCAACTGGCGTACATTACTGGCAGCCTCTAGATCAAGGGCAAGTAGATGATTTAGGACTGCTAGATTATGAGTAGCAACGGTTTCGGCTCTGCCATCCTTTTGATGAAGAATCCAACAAGATAAAGCCGCATTGAGGTTCCTTTCTCGTACCATCTGAAGGGCATCATCTTCTTCACTATTGGGGTCTTGCGGCCAGAACCAAAATAACTCATCAACCACACGCTCTATTGGATTATGAAGGCGATGTGTTGCTTTCTCAATTACGTCAACACTGGGCGGAGGATCAAGCGGCAGCAACCCGTTGCCAAATTCGCGGGAATCAGATTGAAGGTCCAGCTTATTGAACATTATCAGTTTTTTCTGGTGTCGCGCGATCTCGCGAGGTGTAACCGTTACCTGAAGACCGAGAATTCGGAATGCATTCCTGCGGTAGAGATCCGGAGTAGCAATCTCAAGTAAAGCTGTAGTTTCAGGATCTTGGGTAGATAATTCAAGCATCGAACTCGTATTGTCTCCTCACATACTTACACCACGCCGCCAGAGCCTGATGCGTGATTCGTATTGCTCTCGAAGCTTTGGCACATTGTTTATGGCTTCCTCTAAAAGATCTGCAGCACTCATCAAGCTATTAGGTCGTTGTGCAAGAGCCAGAGCTTCTTCAACCATCCGCTCTGCTGTTGTAAGATCAACTGCTGGCCCGCAACCTAATGCCGTTTTATCGTCTCCAGAAATGGTTGTATATGTCGAACAGGACTTTGATCGGTCACCTCGCCATCGAGTTAAGTCGGACAGCAGCCTAGAGGCATCTGCATATCGGTCTTTCGGATCCTTAGCAAGGCACCGCGCAAGAATAGTATCTAGCGCTAGATCGACATTGATATTGTAAATACTGGCTGGGCGCAAGGGTTGGAGTAACCTCCTACTGTCTGCCAAGTCGCGACTGTCCAACTCAGGAAATGGCAGCGTATCTGTCAGAAGGACATATAGCGTTGTACCTAATGCCCAGACATCAGTCGCGGGCGAGTCCATATTAGCAACGAGTGACTCTGGTGGCTTAAAGCTCAGCGTTCCCTTGGAACTCGCCAGGAGAGTAAGCGGGTTGACATGCTTGGCCAAGCCAAAATCACTAACTCGAATTCGCAAACCCAGTCCATCATAACCTACGAGGATGTTCTGCGGCTTGATGTCGCGGTGGACTATAGGTGGATTCTCACTATGAGCTACCGAAATGCCAGAACACACCTGCTTTATCACTTCAATTGCGTCATCAACTGGCATTAGCGAATCTCGATAGGATCGCCAAAATAAATCGAGATTTCCACCAGCCACATACTCCATCGTGAAAAAGGCAAACCTACTACCTGGACCATCCAGTACATTGGCGTCGAAAACCCGAATGATATTGGGGTGACCAATTCGCGAAAGCAGAATTGCCTCCGCGAGCATGTGTTCAACTTCCTCAAGCGAAGTGCTAGGTGCTTTCAGAACCTTTAAAGCTTGCCGACCAAGGAATCGATGATGCACTCTATAAACCTCAGCAAATGCGCCCTCACCCAGGAATCGCTCAACTCGGTAGGTGTCTCTGATTATCTGGCCCTCTTGCAATAAGGCCATTAAGGCTCCTTAACAAACTGACAGTCTACTTAGTCTTCCTGAAGAAGTGCCTAACCCAGAGGGACATATATAGATCGAAAAAACGGTTCAAAAAATCACTAGAAATCGCAAAGCAAGTTGCAAAACTTGTGATTTGCTAATACTCTTCGGGGTATCGCAAAGCCAAGATAGCCCTTCGAGTCATTTTGAGCGCTTCAGCCCTCGAAAAGGGACTTTATTCAGGAACGACTATTCAATATAAATCTCTACTGGCAGGGGCATGAAGTGGGAGTCTAACACTCTGGGGAAAAGTGGTCAACAGTTTGTCTTAACTCACCACCCCTGCTTGTGAAATTACCAAAAAGCACAAGACAAGATGAAGGTGTGGCTAATTGTTAATTGTATCGGACTGCTTAGCTACCATAGGATACTATGATTTGTTAGAGAAACTTCACTTTATCAATCGCATCTCATTTACGTTGAAGTCCGGCGCTGCTCGAAGTCTGCTTCGTCGCGCTCGATCCCGGTTCCTGCCGGGAACCGCATAGCCAGAGCCAGCAGTGTGTCGGCCTGTTCGTTGAAAGTAGCGTCATCAATGCCAAGCCCCCCATAGCCATGATTAGGCAACGGTACTCATCCTTCGTCATATCTGATTCGACAACTTTCACAGTCGCCTCCACCCGCTTTTCATTCCGATCATCGAACGGATGCAATCACAACTGTAGTGTAAATAATCATTATCAAGCATCCTAATCTGGCCATCCGGCGCGAAATTGAGATCTCCGGGGCGCTGATTCTCTTTTCTATCTAACGTTTGCGCAGTTCTTGGCCTTCTTCTGGACATTTACTTGCTGCCCCCCATCTGCGGCTATATTGACTTGCTCAGGATTGTTGATCGTAACTGCCGCTGTGTATCGCCGAAGATCGCGCAAGTTCCGTAACGTCCGCAGAAATATCCGATTAAACCTGTCGGCCATCGCTGCCGCTTGCTCGATAGCCTCCTGTTCGTAGACACGCGGAGGCCACCACTCTCCTTTGTGTTTCTTAGCGAATTTTATTTCCTTTTCCGTCGGCAACGCTTTCGCTTCACTGGTTGCGCGGTAGTAGTGTACTCCGGTCCAGTGCTGAAACATCACGAACGACTCTGCGAGCATATCTATCATAGTGCGCTCTAGCGTGCCCCTCGGCTGCCACACTTCTATGAACCCGTCGCGGATAGCCAAGTATTGGGCTCGCTTCCACGGTTCCTGCTGCCACTCGGTTGACTCGAATACTTCGGCTGCACGATGACCGCTATCAAGTTCCTGACGGGCCTGCTCCTGCATCTCCGTCCAAAGCTCCTCGGCAGCGTCAGGGTCGCGCGCATAGATGGTCGAAAGATTCCCCCACGAGATAGATTCGACGTTACGCCGCTTTAGCTCCTCTATCAATTCGTCGGTCGGCATATCACCCTGACCGGCTATCCTGACCGCCTCAGCCGGTTCCAGATGCTCATTTTCGATGAGGAAAAGGACTCGACGCGCCCAGCCTTTCCGCATCTCGCGCACAACAGAGTCGAAGCCTAGTGGAGCCTTTCTGAAATTCTCCACCTTGTTCTTTGAATGGTAGAATCAGCATCTGAAGCAATCTACATCAAGGGCTGGGAGCGACAGATGCCAAACCAAACTTCCCCGAAGATTGATCTCTCAGAGAGATCGCGAAAGATAGTTGAAGAAATCGCCAGGCAACGCAGCACAGAATACCGGCTGGTCGTTCGTGCCTTGATGATGTTGGCGATGGCCACTGGCGTCGGTAATAACGAACTCGCCCGTCAGCACCAAATGGATCGCGCCGTGGTACGTAAGTGGCGCAATCGCTGGCTTGCTCTGCTGCCCAAACTACAGCAGGCCGAAGTCGCCAACCAAAGCGACAAGCAGATGCGCGAACTGATCGTCGCCAGCCTAAGCGATCTGCCGCGTCGTGGAACGCCGCCGACCTTCACCGCCGAACAGATCGTGCAGATCGTCGCCGTCGCCTGTGAAGCGACAGCTAAAAGTGCCCGCCCGATCAGTCATTGGACGCCGTCGGAGTTAGCCGATGAAGTCGTCAAACGCCAGATCGTTGCAAGCATCTCGGCGTCGAGTGTCGGGCGTTTTTTAAAATCAGACCGATTTAAAACCGCATCGGAGTGAATACTGGCTTAACGCCCCAGAGCGTGACTCGGAAGCGTTCGGCGAACAAGTCAAAACCGTGTGCGATCTTTACGAGCAAGCGCCGCGACTGCACGAACAAGGCATTCATCTGATGAGCACGGACGAAAAGACTGGCATTCAGGCGCTGGAACGCGCCGCACCGACAAAGCTGATGCAGCCCGGCTTGGCCGATCAGGCTGGCCAGATCGAGCGCCAGGAGTACGAATACATTCGGCATGGCACACAATGCTTGATCGCCAACTTCGAGGTGGCGACCGGAAAACCACTTGCGCCCAGTCTGGGTGCGACGCGGACGGAAGCCGACTTCGTCGCCCATATCGCCCAGACCGTTGCCACGGCTCCCAATGATCAATGGATATTTATCTCTGATCAACTCAACACCCATCAATCGGAATCACTGGTCGCCTGGGTCGCCGCCCAGATCGGTTACCCAGATGATCTGGGCGAGAAAGGCAAATCCGGAATCCTGAAGTCAATGAGCAGTCGCGCCGAGTTTCTGAGTCGCAGCCAACACCGCATTCGGTTTGTTTACACGCCGAAGCATTGCTCGTGGCTCAATCAGATTGAGATGTGGTTCAGCATTCTGGTACGTCGTCTACTCAAACGCGCCTCGTTCAAATCAACCGACGAACTGCGCCAGAGAATTCTGGAGTTCATCGACTACTTCAATCAGACACTGGCGAAACCGTTCAAGTGGACTTACAAGGGGCGACCGCTGACGGTTTAGCAAGGTGGAATACTTTTGAAAGGCTCCACTAGTCCAACGGCAGTTGCAGCGAGAGAGTTAATGTCAACTGCTACTGGTCCCTTGTCAGACTTCTTTATAGGCGTGAGCGCGCCCGTGGTCGAAGCCTCTGTTATAGTAGGCCGCTCTCTAACGATCTTCTTTGCTGCACTCATAACTCCATCCCCCTTAGAATTGCTTTGACCAATTCCTCGTGCTGGCCTATAGGGCCGAGTAAGCGGCGGATCTGTTGAGTAACGACCTGTCGTTCAAGTCGGAGAAGCTTTCTCTCGGAGCGATAGGCATCACAAGCGGCCCTGACCGCTGAGACATCACGCTTACGCACATAGACCTTCCGCCTTTGCCCGTTCTGTGTCCAACAGCGGTAGTAGTAGGGACCGTGAAGTTGCCCCCTCGCACATCGGCAATTAGGTCGCCCGCATTTGATGCGCTGGGCCAGTAAGTGCCCCGGCAGAAGATCAGTCTTAGGTGTGATTTTCACCGAATTTGATTCGTGCCTCATCTTCGCCTCGTGGCTTTGGGTAGTATCTTTTTCTCGTTTCATACTTCAACCTTCAAAGATCACAACCGCCTATTATGTGGCGTGCCGAAACTTAGATCGAGAAAGCGTGTGGCATATTTGTGGCAAACCTTTATAGAAAGTCATAGAAATCTATCGAAATCCACTACTACGAGGCTGGCTGCAAACCGTAGTAAATAGAAGGTTATAGGGATAGATAGAACAGGAAAGAAGGCGAAATATCGGGATTCATAACCCCAAGGTCGAAGGTTCAAGTCCTTCCGCCGCTACTTTAGATTCAATAACATACGGGCAGCCTAGCGGGTTGCCTTTTTTACTTCCGCCACATTTCCGCCACTCTTTGCCCGTTCCGTCACTCTCACAACGGCATCAACCGTTCGCCGCTTGCCCTGGTCAGTCGCATGGACATATCGCATCGTCGTGGTGACGCTGGCATGGCCCATGATCTCCTGAATATCAGTTGGGCTTGCTCCGCCTTCCGCTGCGCGTGTGCCAAACGTGTGACGGCCTGCACAGTGAAAAGGAATGTGAGGAATGCCCGCTTTGCGCAACGCACATTCCCACGCCGGTTTGATACTGGCGATTGGCTTGCCTGTCTTCGGATTCTCAAACAGGTAGCCGTTCGGCCCGGCTTCATTGCAGAGCCGTTGCAGCAGTGGCCGGATGTTTGGATGGATCGGCACCAGGCGCGGCTTGCCGCTCTTGGTCTTCGTCAGAAGGATTTCATCACGAATGAAATTGATCTGCGAGACGTGCAGCGACAAAAACTCCGTGCGCCGC
This sequence comes from Blastocatellia bacterium, assembly GCA_963765495.1. GTDB lineage: Bacteria > Acidobacteriota > Blastocatellia > UBA7656 > UBA7656 > CAVXWP01. Next base: position 186,858 of record CAVXWP010000005.1, on the reverse strand, counting down.
ATCCCGGTGTGCAGGTCTATTTCGAGAATGTCCAGCAGATGCTTGCGCCGGCCTGTGAGGAACGGTCTCAGCTTCTCTTCATCCTCTACGGTCAGGTATTTGATGACGATATTGCCGGGATTGGCGAGTTTGATGCCCTTGCACGGATTGGCCTGTAACAGATTGCGCTCGACCGCAAGCGAGAAGATGCGCGAGAGTAGCTGAATCTCACGATCTACAGACGCGGGGGCGCGCAGCCCGCCGCGCCCGTTGGAACGGGCGCGGCGTTCCTTGCGATAGGCCCGCACGTTGAGATTCGTGATGTCGCGCATACGCTTGTTCTTGAAGTAAGCAAGTATGGGCTTTGACCCTGAAGGATGGACACATTTAGTAACTGATGTTACGCGGTAAAGAGGGCCGATGTTAAACTTGACAAATGAACAAGTCACTTTTGGATCTCTACACCGATTACTTGATTAGCTCTTTTGGGCCGACTACAGCCACTGGGCTTTCTCAGTTGTTGGACGGAGAAGTTAGCCATGATCAGGTGACCAGATTTCTTGCTTCTCCGGCCAAATCCTCCGCCCAGTTGTGGCCTATTGTTAAACCCACTATTCGCCAGGTCGAAAACGAGGATGGTGTGATGATCCTTGATGATAGCATTGAAGAGAAGCCCTACACGGACGAAAATGATCTCATTTGTTGGCATTGGGATCACTCTCGTGAGCGTCACGTCAAAGGAATCAACTTCCTGACAGCTTTCTACTCAACCGAAGAAATCGGCTTGCCCGTGGGCTTCGATCTTGTCACTAAGACTGAATTCTATATTGATGCAAAGACTGGGAAACAGAAGCGTCGTAGCCAACTCACTAAGAACGAGCGATATAGAATGCTGCTACAGATAGTCGTGCATAACCAGATCAAGTTTCGCTATGTGCTCAGCGATTCGTGGTATTCGTCAGCCGACAATATGAACTTCATCCATCTCGACTTGAAGAAAGATTTTGTCATGCCGGTTAAAGCCAATCGTAAAGTAGCCTTGAGTGAAGAAGAGAAACAACAGGGTCATTACAAGGCAGTCTCAACGCTCTCATTGCCAGAAGGTCTAACCCAATTGATTTGGCTCGAAGATGTGCCTGTCCCACTGCTTCTAGCCAAACAGGTCTTCACAAACGAGGACGGAAGTAAAGGAGTGCTCTATCTGGTAAGCAGTGATTTGGCGCTTAACTATGACCGAATGACCTCACTCTACCAAAGACGGTTTAAGATAGAGGGATATCACAAATCACTCAAGCAGAATGCCTCGTTGGAGAAATCTCCAACACGAACCGAGACAACGCAGAGGAATCATTTCTTTGCGAGTCTATGTGCATATGTGAAGCTCGAAGGAATGAAGATAAAAACCGGCGTCAACCATTTCGCATTGAAGTCAAAGATCTATATGTCTGCCTTGCAGACGGCTTATAGAGAACTTGTCAAGCTCAACCCGCAGTCTCTTACTGCGTAACATCATTTAGTAATTGAACGAGTAGCAACAAGGTATAAACCTGTGGAAGATTTGTTTTGTGAAAAAAGATCAATCTTCTGCTACTCGTTTGCGTGATTATATCACTGCGCTGCTTCCTTGGGCGCATGGCCATCAACTTAATGGGATTTGCGATTTCGTCGCTGCCATCATTGATAATCAAACTGCCAATCAAGCTCAACTCGCTCGTTGTTTCGGCTCTCAAGAGGCTGCTGTTAAACGCCTTTCTCGCCTGATTCATAACCAGCGCATTAAGCCCGATGACATGGCTGAGGCTGTTCTGCTTCAAGCTTTGTCTCAGTTGCCTGCAAGCGGCAAACTCCGCCTGGCAATTGATTGGACTATTGAAGGCGATCATCACTTGCTTGTCGTTTCCCTTGTTACTGGCCCACGAGCCTTGCCCATTTATTGGCGGGCTTACTCGCAGAGCGTGCTTAAGGGGCGTATGCGCCGCTACGAAGTTGCTGTAATCAAGCGCGTCATCTCCAGATTTACTAACCGCATTGGCCATCGTCGCCTGATTGTCACGGCAGATCGCTGGTTTGCAGACGTGGATTTGGCGCAATTGTTTGAAGAGTTGAGAGTTACCTACATTATCCGAGTCAAGGCGAGCACGAAAATCTACCTTGCAGGCGAATGGCAAAATCTCAAGCGAATGAGATTTTCAGGCAATGCGCGAGGGCGGAATTTTGGGCGCTGCTATTACAGTGAGAGTTCTCAACACAAGCTGTATGTGAGTATGAGTCGAGCCAGAAACAAGGAAGGAAAGTGGGAGGTATGGTATCTGATAAGCAACAACTCCTACAGCGCAAAGCAGGCAGCAAAAGAATACAGCAGACGCTTCTGCTGCGAGCAGGGATTTAGAGATGTGAAATGGGAGATGGGATTTTCCGAAGCGCGAATAGAGGATGTGAAGGCGTGGAGTAGAATGTTTGCGCTGTTTGCGATAGCGATGATGGTAGTAGCAGTGCTAGCAATGAAGTTGATAGTGAGAGGGATAAAAGGAGCCAAAGAGTTGCTGAGGCGAGTAGCGAGAAGACGGAAAGGGAGGTGGGAATTGAGTGTGGTGAGTGCAATGGTGAGTTTGCTCAAACTGGATAAAAGCTTGTTTGAGCATCTTTCTCCTGAAACGAAACTCAACTTGGAGGCTGCTTTATAATATGTGTCCATCCTTCAGGGAGAAGGAGAGTGGAAAGTCAGAACACACGGTAAAGGCAAACGGCGGACTTGGAGGAAGTTACACATAGCCGTGGATACTGAAACCTGGGAGATAACAGCAGTAGAGTTGACCGATAAAGCAGTGGTGGACCCACGAGTGATGCCTGTGCTTGTAGAAGCAACAGAAGGAGAAGTAGAGAGAATATATGGGGATGGGGCCTATGATGCGGATAAGTGTTATACGGCAATCTGGAAGAAGAAAGCAAGGGCAGTGATCCCGCCCAGAGAAGGAGCAGTAGAGAGAAATGTCTATTATCTTGGGGATAGAAATGAAGCAGTGAAGGGGAAGGCAAAACTAGGAGAGAAGGGATGGAAGGCAGAGAGCGGATATCATAAGAGGAGTTTAGTAGAGACGCAGATGGGAAGGATAAAGGGGGTATTGGGAGAGAGGATGAGCAGTAGAAAGGTGGAGACGCAAGTAACGGAGGCAAGGATCAAGTGCATGGTGATGAATCGAATGAGCGAGCTAGGGATGCCCGACACGATTGCAATCTAAAAGCAGGCAAAGTTGAGGTGAAGTGTGTTTTTACCTCGAATTGCGCAACAAAGCCCTCATTCAAGAAATATAGCAAAGGCGCTTTTGAGCACATCGGGCAGACAGTAACGGACGGCATTACCCGAACGGTGATCGGGCAACAATCAAAATTGATCGTCGAGAAAGAGCATTAGTTCGTCAAATGTCAGACCTTGTTGAAGTTGCGCATAAGTTTTTGCCATTCAGCAAGATTACACCGAAAAACTCATTCTTCGTATTGAGAATTGCTGACGGCCACTCATAAGGTGGCCTTTACTGTGTGACCCCACATTTAACCCCACATTGAATATTGATTTGATTGTGATACAGTCTTGGTAATCAGTTGAGCTTGATTTAGTGACCCCATATTTGTTCCTATGCAAAGAGGATTGAAAAAGAAATGCCAGTACGAGTTTCATTGTTTACTGATCTGACCCCAAACTCATATATTTACTTGTGGTATGTCCTTCATATGTATGACACGCGGACACCCATCTAATCCTGGGCAAAGTCGCGAGATTTTCTAAACGAATATCTGACTCAGAACACAGGACATTAGCGTAAATTGCAATATCCACGGGAGGACACGATGAAAGAGTTTAAAGGCAAAGTCGCGGTGATTACTGGTGCGGCGAGCGGCATCGGACGCGGGATAGCCGAACGGTGTATTAGTGAGGGCATGAAAGTAGTCCTCGCCGACATCGATGAAGCTAATCTCACCAAGGCAGAAACTGAACTGAAAACCCTGGGCGGAACTGTGCTTGGTGTAAGGACGGACGTCTCGAAACTGAGGGACGTCGAACTGCTGGCTCGCCAGGCGCTTGATGCATTTGGCCAGGTGCATTTGTTGTTCAACAACGCCGGGGTCGCTGCCGGTGGGGCCGCCTGGGAGGCAACATGCAACGATTGGGAGTGGGTAATCGGCGTTAATTTATGGGGTGTGATCCATGGGGTCAAGGTGTTCACGCCGATAATGCTTGCACAGAATACGGAGTGCCATATCATCAATACGTCCTCGACCGCCGGGCTCACCGTCGGTGGCGCCTCCGCTCCTTACGCGGTGACCAAGCATGCGGTGGTAGCCCTCTCAGAAAGCCTGTACTTATCGCTTCAACAACGGAAATCGCTTGTCAATGTATCGGTTCTCTGCCCGGGGCTTGTGCGGACAAATATCGCCAACACCGAGCGTAACAGGCCCGCGGAGCTGCGTAACGAACCGGTAACGTTGAGCCCGGAAATGCAAGCCGGTCTGGCCGCATTCAAGGCCGCCATCGAAGCAAGCATGCCGCCTCTCCAGGTCGCTGACGTGGTCTTCGATGCAATTAAGAAAGAGCAGTTCTATATTCTTCCACATCCCGAATGGACCGAAGTGATCCAACTCCGAACGGACAAACTGCTCCGAATGGAAGATCCACAAAGCCCCGCAGCAATGGTTGCAAAACTCATTAACCTCCGCGGGTGAAGGACGAAATATCCGACTCATAGAGCCCTATGCGGGATTTGGAAGTGATCGAAAGATGCTTCCGTCGCGGAAATCACACGACGGTTCGAGCACTGGAGAAGGCGATGTTGGACCAGTTGGATCAGCGCAATGAGGCTTCCCCAAAAAAGTCGGCCCGAAGCACAATATTTTGTATTTTGCTTAAAGGCTCTGCTACAACTAATAGGCTTTTTGGGCAAAGCCCCAACGACCAGACAAACCGGGTGCCGTCACTTCCATCAGATTCAGGCCCCGGGCTATCGGCTGTTATCACCTGCGTCCGCGGATCAATCGTCAGATAGCGATTCGATGCAAGCGACATCAACACCAGTTCACCTGTCGGCGTCTCAATCCATTGAAAACTCTGCTTCGGGCCTGGCCTGGTCGCTTCTAAGCTGGTGCGTCCTTTGCGATTGACGGTGATATACGCCCGGCCTGATTTGAGAGCTACACGTCCCAATTTCATGCCGATGATGGTGAAAGCAGTCGGAACGCCGGAGATCAATGCGTGCGGCCGGGCAGCCAGGCCGGAACTCGAACTTAACGATGTCAAACGCACCTGCTTGCCGTAAGGTATCGGGGCGCGGACAATCTCATGTCGGGGTCTGAAAACTCCTCGTAAAAAAGAGGGTTGGTAAACGTGCCGTTGCCGTTATCGGCCTTCCAGGTAGCGTGCTGCGCGGGTCGTGCTTGCGAGACGACACTCGAAAGAACGAGAAGCCCCAGCAACATCACGCGTCTTAAGATTCTCTTCATCCACATCTCACTATCGAGTCTCTTTTTTTTCTGTGTCTGCGCGTCTGACCACCTTCCAATAGAGGTTGTATCGCTCGTGCGCGATGCGGTAATAAGGGATGAGGCTCACGTCGCGTGGATGCCCGATTCCGCTCGTCTGGAATGTCAATGCCGTTCCCGGGACCGGCCCGATCTGCCTGACGACCTCTCGTGGTTCACCTACCAGCACCGGCACCTCCACTTTCGTATTCAGCACGTCGCCGTAGGTGCGCTCGTTGACGATGATGTCGGCCCCCGGCGCAATTCCTTCCCGTCCAAGTCTGCCCGCGAGGACGATAGGACCGTACAAGATTGCGACCACGTCCGGTTGTCCGGGCAGCGGTTCCGTCCGAAGCGCCATCGGCAGGCGCACTTCGACCGTATCTCCGGAGTGCCACACGCGGTTCACAGCGATGTATCCTCCCGGCTGGCGGGATGTTGTATGGCGGTGCCCGTTGACGAGGATCGTAGCAGCCTCGCACCAGGAGGGATGGCGGACGTTGAGAGTCAGATTCAACGGTCTTTGAAGTGTCAGTCGCAGCCGCGTTCTTTCCTGCTCGGGGAATCTGGTCGTCTGGGCGACCCTTAGTCCCTTCTCCTTCCAAATCAGGGTGGACGGGACAAACAGGTTGATGTAAAGCGCATCGGCTCCGCGGAAGTAGATAGAGTCACCGTACTTGGCGTGGTTCTCCATCCCTGAACCCGTGCAGCACCAGAATGAGTCGGTCGGAGTGCAGTAAAGTTTCAGATACCCGGGGCGGGTCGGTTGGAAGTAGGTCATCATCCCCGAGTCCGGGTCTTGCGAAGCGAGAATGCTGTTGTAGAGGGCGCGCTCGTAGTAATCGGCGTAGGCCGCCAAAGGATCGAGTGCGAAGAGACTTCTGGTCAGCTTCAGCATGTTGTGAGTACAACAGGTCTCCATCGTCTTAGCCGAACCGAGGTGGCGCGTGAAGTCTGCGGGCGGGAAGAAGTGTTCGCCGTCCCCGTTGCCGCCGGTGGCGAACGTGCGGTTATCTACGACCGTGCGCCAGAAGAAGCGCGCCGCCGTCGAGTAGTTCGCCTGCCCGGTCAATTCGTAGAGCCGGTTGAACCCTATGACCTTCGGGATTTGCGTGTTGGAGTGAAGGCCGTCAAGCGTGTCGCGCGTCTGAGCGAGCGGGTCTAACAGCGCGCGATGGCAGAACCGCTCGGCGAGCGTAAGGAATCTGGTTTCCCCCGTCAGGGCATAGACATCTGCCAGCACCTCATTCATCCCGCCATGCTCCGTGTCGAGCATTCGCTGAAACTGTTGGTCCGAGAGATTCCGAGTGTGCCGAACGGCCCAGTCCGACAGCTTGACGAGTATGTCCAATGCAATATGGTTATCGGTCTGGATATGGGCGTCGCGTAGCCCCGCAAATATCTTGTGCATGGTGTACCACGGTACGCCCACGAAACGAGTCGCGTTCAAGATATCGTTTAATGGCGCCGCGCCATCAGGGAAGGCGCAGACCAGTCCGTCTTTGCCTGCATCCTGACATTCTCGCAACTCCGCGACTATGTAGTCCGCGCGCCGCTTAAATCTTCGGTCGTCGGTCGCCGCGAACATGAGCGAGCAGGCCGACAGATAATGCCCCAGCGTGTGTCCGTGGCAGCGTATAGCGACCCAGGGCTCTACCGATTCCCAACCGCCGTACACCGGCGCTTTCGGCTTCAGACCGGCGTTGACCCGGAAGTTGTGCAGGAGGCGGTCGGGCTCAAGCCGCAGCAGATATGCCGCGTCGCGTTGCTGCGCTCGTAGAAACGGCCCTTCAAGGAGCCGCACATCGGCCAGGGCAAATGCCGACGCACGCGAGGGTACGGCCTGTTTTATCCCTCCAAGAGTGGACGCCTCGACGTCGGCGTGTGCGACGGATGAGGCGCGCTCTTCGGTGAGGGTCGCGCCGATTGCGGCAGCCACTGCACCTGCGCCAAAGGTCTTAAGCATCTGACGTCGCGTCAGACCCATCTGTTTTTTGGTCGGCAAACCAGGCTCTACTCGATCTTCATGTTTCATGTCATCTCTCCCCTGCTTCAGCGGCGTCTCACCCGACTACAAGCCAGCCAGCAATACCCGACGGCATCCACGGTTGATCGAAATATATTACGGCATTCCTCCACCAGTCGTTAATTGCCAGTCAGAATCTTTCCGGGTGTCCTCGGAAGAAAGGCGATGTTTCGGATTTAACAATGACCCGAGCCGAGGCGTTTGAAAAACATGTAGGCGGTTTCATCAATGGCCCGCGAGCGCCAGATGTGCGCTCGCGGGCCAGCCGAACTATTTAAGCTCCAGCACCACAACTGACTTCGGTGGAACGCTCAGGGACAGTTGCGAGCCTTGAAGTTTGTAACCGCCGAACCGAGATGGCTTGACGGCGTTCGGATTATCGAACGTATTCGAGGCGTTTATCGCAGCGGCCGTGAGCACTTCTCCGCTAACGCTATTGACCGAAGAGCCGGCAAGCGTCGCCGCAACCTCGGCCGTGCGGTTCGGGTCGAGGTTGACGATCGACAAATGCAGCCTCCCTTCGCCGTCGCGCGAGGCCGAGGCGTTCAGCGACGGCAGCGACGCTTGCTCCAACCTGTACTCCGGGGCGCTCAACTCGACCGGGATCAACGTCGCACCCTGGTGCACCCTGTACATCCTGAAGACATAGTAGGTCGGCGTCAGCACCATCTTATCTTTGTCGGTCAGGATCATCGCCTGGAGGACGTTGATCATCTGCGCGATGTTGGCCATCTTCACGCGGTCGGCGTGCCGGTTGAAGATGTTCAGGTTTATCCCTGCCACGACCGCGTCCCTGAGGGTGTTCTGCTGGTAGAGAACGCCCGTGCCCGGCTCGCTGTCGTACCACGTGCCCCACTCGTCAACCATCAGCCCGACGTGCTTCTGCGGGTCGTACTTGTCCATGATGGCGCTCTGTTTCTCGATAATCTCTTCGATGCCCAGGGTGCGAACGAGCGTCGCATGCCATTCCTTCTCGCCAAACTGTGTCGCCGAGCCCTTTTTTTCCCAGTCGCCGGTCGGCAACGTGTAGTAATGCAGTGACAGGCCATCCATTTGCTTCGCCGCCTGCGCCATCAGCACTTCCGTCCAATTGTAGTTGTCGCCGTACGGCCCGACGGCCAGCTTCTGAATGTGGTTCCCCGAGTGGTTCTTGATAAAGGTGGCGTACTGCCGGTACACGTCGGCGTAGAACTCCGGCCGCATGTTCCCGCCGCAGCCCCAAGATTCGTTGCCGACCGCGAAGTACGGAATCTTCCAGGGCTTCTCGCGCCCGTTCTGGCGGCGTAGGTTGGCGAGGGTGGAGTCGGAGTCGGACGTCATGTACTCGATCCACTCCATCATCTCCTGCGGCGTCCCCGTCCCGACGTTCCCGTTGATGTAAGCATCGGCCCCAATCATCTCACAGAGGTCCATGAACTCGTGAGTGCCAAAGGCATTCGTGTCGATGCCTCCCCAACTCGCGTTGGGCCGCCTCGGGCGTTTGTCACGCGGTCCTATGCCGTCGCGCCAGTGGTACTCATCGGCGAAGCACCCGCCCGGCCAGCGCAGGACGGGGATGTGCAACTCTTTAAGAGCGGCGACGATGTCGTTGCGCAGGCCCCGCGTGTTTGGGACGGGCGAGCCCTCCCCAACCCAGATGCCGTCGTATATCAAGCGCCCGAGGTGCTCGGCAAACTGACCGTAGATGCTGCGGTTAATCACAGCCCCGGGCCGATCGGAATGGATCACCAAAGTAGCCTTATACTGTCCCGGGTTTTGAGCCTGCGCCTGCCGAGAAACGGGCAGGGTTAGCATACATACCGCCAGGGCGGCGAGCCACAGCGCCCGCCCATACTTTAGAAACGTTCGATGAATATTTATCAATGTCCTCTCCTATTGTTATCGGGCACAATACCAGCAACATCCCTTTTCGTCTACATTTTTAGTACCCCGTCTGCTCAATGGCTAAAGTCGATCTCAGGATGTAAACTTCGGCACGTAGACACTATCAGCGGACGGACTTCGGCAACCAGCGGGGCGGCGAAGTCTCGGTGAAGGAGAATTCTCTACATGAAACTAATACTCTGTCTTTTTGGCACCGTGTTGTGTCTGGCCTACGGCGCGAACGCTCAGCTAGCGTCCTCGAGACCGCTCAGGCTTGCAATCGCAGGATTGAGCCACGGACACGTACATGGGGTTTTCGGGCATCTCCCGGCGGGCGATATTGAGCTTGTCGGGATATACGAACCAAACCGAAAAATCGTGGATAGCTACGTGAAACAGTATGGCTTTCGCGAGGATATCGTCTTCACAAACATCGAGAAAATGCTTGAGACCGTAAAGCCGGAAGCCGTGGCTGCTTTCGGGCCGACCTCCGATCACCTGAAAGTCGTAAAGGCCTGCGCCCCACATGGCGTGCATGTGATGGTTGAGAAACCGCTCGCCCTCGACCTGCAACAGGCCTTGACGATACAGGCGCTTGCGAAGAAGTACGCGATCCACGTTCTCACCAACTACGAAACGACATGGTACCCGAGCACTCAGGCTGTATACGACCTCGTTCAGGATCAGCGGGCCATCGGGCCGATCCGTAAGCTCGTCATTCGCGACGGGCATCAGGGGCCAAAGGAAATCGGCGTACAAGATGAGTTCCTGGAGTGGCTGATTGATCCCGCTCGCAACGGAGGGGGTGCTCTCATGGACTTTGGATGCTATGGTGCCAACCTGACGACCTGGCTCATGCGAGGCGTCGAACCTCTTACGGTGACGGCGGTAACACAGCAGATCAAACCCGAAACCTATCCGAGGGTAGAAGACGAGGCGACGATCATCATCACGTATCCGAAAGCACAGGCGATCCTCGAACCGTCCTGGAACTGGCCCTTTGGCCGAAAGGACATGGAGGTGTACGGACAGACCGGCTATGTGCGCGCGCTCGACGGGCGGAACCTGCGCGTTCGCACGGCAAATGAGACCGACGAGCGCTCGCTCGCGCTCGAGCCGAAGCACGCTCCGGTGGATGGCCCGTTCACCTATCTGGCCGCCGTCGTCCGAGGGGAAGTCAAGGTCGTCGATGGAGACTTATCCTCATTGAGCAACAACGTCATCGTCATGAGAATACTGGACGCGGCGAGGGAGTCGGCGAAGACCGGCAAGACGGTGAGATTGAGGGCGAATTCGTCGCTGCCGAGAACCGGAGCGCGGTGAAATGATCCAGATATATCATACGCGCCTTACCGCGTCGAGATGGCAAAGAGGATAGAAAAACAACAGAAAACAGCGGCTTGTAAAACAGTCGAATCCATTATCATCGGAGGTCATCCACGATCATTGCCCTGGCGTCGCCCGATCAAAGTCGAGGAAGCAACCGGCTTGCTGGCCGCTAAATACGCACCCGAGCGTTATCAAGAATTCGGGTTGGAATGAGCATCCAATACCGATGCCCCGCGCCGCTGGCGCTTTACGGCGACGAACCTGTTTAGATACTCTCTTAGATCATCGGGCGAACTCTTCAAAGATATAAATCCTATGTGATTATCAGGTCTTAACAGCAAGCTAAATGATTTGTCCGCGCCAAAGACCTCTGCCACGTGTGGGTAAAGCGGAATTATGTTGAAATCAACCATCTCCGAGTATTCATCTTCGAGTTCCGTTTTCAATTCCTGACAATCGCTTTTCCCGTTTGAAAAAACAAGGAAATGGAATTTCGGCTGACGCAGTTTGTCATAAACGCTCTCGCGGTCAACTAAAAAATATGGCATTCGGTCTCCGGCTTTGACTTCGAAATTTTCATCCCCGGTGTGTTTGCTGAGCGAACTATGCCGGTAATTGATGCCGATTTGAGAAATCAACGGGAAGACGAATTCTCTAACCGTATCGGAGCGGAAGACATATTTTGCAACGGGCGGTAAGACTTTCGTGCGAAGAAACGCGAGAAACCATTCCGTACCGGCGGCGAACTCAAAAAGCCGGTCGGTTGTTTTCAAAAGATGTTTGGCATTTTCGAGCCGTTCTTCGTTGTAGGTTTCAAGTATTTTTGCGTCTGCCTCACCCCGAACAACCAGAGCCATTTTCCAGGCCAGATTGTAAGCGTCTTGAATACCCGTGTTCATTCCCTGCGCTCCGGCGGGCGAGTGAATGTGCGCTGCGTCTCCTGCCAGAAAACCCCGGCCTGCCGAGAATTTATTGACGTGGCGCGTATGGACTTTGTAGGTTGAAAACCATTCGACATCGTGAATATCGAGGTCGAGTTTGGATTCATCCTTTATTCTCGCTTCAATTTCTTCATACAGTATGTCGTCTGCATCTTTATTAAATTCTTCGGGGAAAATGCCCACAATGCGATAACGCTTCTCGCCCTTGAGCGGAAAGAAAACTACGAATGAGTCTTCAGAGAAACATACGTGCAGCGCGTCGTGGCTCAGATTCCAGTCAATCTGCGTGTCGGCGACATAGAAAATACGCTCGAACGTGCTGCCCTCAAATGTGAGTCCGAGCGTGTGTCTGACCAGACTTTTCGGCCCGTCGCAGCCAACCAGATATTTGGCCTCTATAACTTGAGATGCGCCGTCGGCAGTCTTAACTCGCGCCGCTACGCCGCCGGCGTCCTGAGAAAAACTTTCGAGTTCGGTTTTCCATAGAACATCTTTCTGATGTTTTTGCAGATACTCGTAAAGAAGCTGCTCAGTTTTGCTTTGCTCCAACATCAGCACAAATGGAAAAGGGCTTAAGCCCTCTCCAATATTGGAAAGATCGAGTTCGCCGCGCACTTCGCCGCCTATTATCAAGCGGCCTTTTTCGGCAATTGTACCCTGTTCAACTGCTTTTTGCGCCAAACCGATTTGCTCAAAAATCTCAAGCGTGCGGGCTTGAACGCCGATGGCTTTGGAGTATGGCGTAACGCCTTCTTTCTTCTCAAGAATGACAAAATCAATCCCATTTCTGACGAACTGACAGGCCAGGCTGAGTCCCGTCGGACCCGCCCCAATAATGGCTACGTCGGTTTTGATTCTTGTCTCCATGTGTTCAATCCTAACAAGCCGTAATTATTCCTTACAAGGTATATCATCTTTGGTCCTTCAGCGAAGCGGATGGGTGAGAATCAGGTGCTCGCTGAGGCAAAAAGTATGCAAAGCTTTTCATAAAGCAACCCGTAAGTTCTCATCATCTCGGGAGGCCAATCTGAAAAGTAAACGGCCCCGCTCATCTCCTTTAATATCCTCTCAATGCAAATCCCCTATTGACATCCTATACGAGAAAGTATTATTACAACCTACAGATTGACTATAGGAGAATGAGCGTGAAGGAAAAGAAAACCGATTTGTTACAGGGCACTCTTGATCTGCTGGTGCTCAAGGCACTGGCCCTCGGCCCGCTGCACGGTCTGGGCGTCTCTCATCGCATTGAGCAGATCACAAGGGGAACTTTCAAAGTCAAGCCCGGGTCTTTGTTCCCTGCCTTACACCGGATGGAGGAGGCGGGCTGGCTAAAATCGTCATGGGGAGAGTCAGACAACAAGCGCCGGGCGAAATATTACCGACTGACAAAAGCCGGGCAGTTGCAGCTTGAAACCGAAACCGAAGACTGGAACCGAATCGCACTGGCGATGAACAGCGCTCTTAAGGCGACATAGCAGGGGGGGTCGATGCCAATACTCTCTCGCCTATCAAGCCTTTGGCGAAATCTGGTGAATAAGGATCGGGTGGAACACGAACTCACCGAAGAGGTTCAGGCATATTTGGAGATGCTTGCCGAGACAAAGATCGCCGAGGGTCTTGATCCGGCAGAGGCGCGGCGCGTGGCCTTTATCGAGATGGGCGGTGTGGAGCAAATCAAAGAGAGCGTCAGGGAGGTCAGAATGGGGCAGACAATAAATACGATGTGGCAAGATTTGCGCTACGGCGCACGCATATTATTGACGAAACCCGGCTTCACCATAATTGCCGTGATCACGCTGGCCCTGGGAATTGGTGCCAACACAACGATCTTCAGTGTGATCAACTCACTCCTGCTGAAGCCCCTGCCGTTCCCTGAGGCCGAACGTCTGGTTCTATTGTGGGAATCACAGGTCAACGACCCGGAGAGCTGGAATATCGTTTCCGCGCCAAATTTTGAGGACTGGCAGCGGCAGAACGATGTTTTTGCGAGTATAGCGATGTTCGACTCGGCGGGGAACGGTTACAACCTTGCGGGGGGCGGCGAGCCGGAGCGAGTTTCAGGTGTTCGTGTCTCCTCAAGTTTTTTTGAGGTTCTGGGCGTCAAACCCCGGATAGGGCGCACATTCCTGCCGGATGAAGAGACTCCGGGCAAACATCAGGTAGTCGTAATCAGCGATGGGCTATGGCATTCACGCTATGCGGCTGATCCGGACCTGTTGGGCAAAACCATCAAAATGGATGGCGAGGACTTTACTGTCATAGGCGTGATGCCGCCGGAATTCGAGTTTCAATTCTGGAGTGAGCCGCGACAATTGTGGGTGCCGGTTGTTTATACCGAAGGCGATCGGGAGCGCGGCTCGCATTCCTTCATTGTCATCGCACGCCTCAAGCCCCGTGTGACGATGGAGCAGGCACGCGCGCAGATGAACACCATCGGGCTGAGCCTGGCCGAGCAGTATCCTAAAGACAATGCCGGAAAGAGCGTGACTGTAGAGTCAATGGGCGGGTTTGGCCTGGAAGATCAACGGATGATGTTGTTGACATTGCTCTCTGTGGCTGGCTTTGTATTGCTGATTGCGTGCGTCAACGTGGCTAATTTGCTGATGGCGCGTGGGGCGATGCGGCAAAGGGAGTTGGCGATTCGTTCTGCGCTTGGCGCCAGCCGCGCTCGCATGGTTCGCCAGTTATTGACGGAGAGTTTATTGCTGGCCTTTGCGGGCGGGCTCAGTGGAATCCTGGTTGCCATTTGGAGCAGCCGTCTCTTGCTTGAGGTGTTACCGGGTAATCTGCGGTCGGTTCCGTTTCGCTCACTCAACGACATCACAATTGATTTCAAAGTGCTGGCCTTTACCTGGGGCATTACGTGTCTTACCGGAATAATTTTTGGTCTGGCGCCCGCGCTCATCTTTTCCAAACGAAATGTAAACGAATCCTTGCAGGAAGGCAGTCGCGGAACAACGGCTGGCGGCGGTGCCAGACTGCGTCAGGGATTGGTTATTTTGGAAGTCGCGCTGGCACTGGTTGTTCTTACCGGGGCCGGGTTGATGATTCAAAGCATGATGCGCTTGCTGAATGTAGAGCCGGGGCTCAATCCTACCAATTTGCTTGCGATGAGTATGTCGTTGCCGCAGGAAAATCTCTATTACGGCCCTCCCACACATCCGCAATTTGCCCATGAATTACAGGAACAGGTCGGAAGCATCCCCGGAGTCATCGCAGTCAGCGCGATCAGCCATTTGCCCATAGGCGGAGGGTATGCAGGTCGCGGTTTCGTGATCGAAGGGCGACCCGATCCGGGGGAAGAAGATCAGCCCAGTGCGAGGTACAGTATAACTTGTCCAAACTATTTCCAGACCATGGAAATTCCTCTCGTTGGTGGACGTGAATTTACGGAGCAGGATTCGCAAAACGCGCCCGGCGTCATTGTCATCAATGAGACCCTGGCCAGACGGTACTGGCCCGATGAAGACCCCATCGGTAAACGCATCAAGATCGGAGGGTTCGATTCGGACGCGCCGTGGCTCACCATAGTCGGCATTGCTCAGGATGTCAGACAGAGCGGCCTGGATCAACCATCACGACCTCAGTTCTTTCGGCCTTACAATCAGGCCGCATGGCCCGTCATGACGATTGTCGTACGCACGACCTCAAGCCCTGCTCCCCTAATCAAACCAATCAAGCAGGCGCTGCTTCGCATTGAACCGGATCGCGCGGTTTCCGGGATCAGAACTATGGACGAGGTTCTGTCAAATTCCCTTGCGCCGCATCGCTTCCCGATGCTGCTTTTACTGGCGTTTTCGTTTGTCGCCTTAACGCTCGCCGCAGTTGGCATTTCCGGTGTGGTTAGTTTCTCGGTATCACAACGGACACGCGAAATTGGGATTCGGATAGCACTCGGCGCGCGCAGGGGTGATGTCTTGCGGCTGGTCCTGAATCGCAGCATGGGCGCGGCAATAATCGGCGTAGGGCTCGGATTGGTGGGATCGTTTGCCCTGACAAGATTTTTGACGGGACTGCTGTTTGAGGTAAAACCGATGGACCCAATCGTGCTCGGGGCCGTTACGGTGATACTCACGGTCGTGGCGTTCGTTTCCTGTTATCTGCCGGCGCGGCGCGCTATGAAGGTAGACCCGATCATTGCGTTGCGCTGTGAGTGAACAGGGTATAGCGTTTTTTAGATCAGTTTCCAGTCGCATATGCGGCCAATGTAGTCATCGCGCTAACGCGCGATCCGGGCAAGGACAAGCCTTGCCCCTACATTCAATCGGAAACGGGTCTATTCATCCTTCACGAAAACAACCCTATAAAGATGGGGCTTATACTCTTCCACGTTGCTGCCGTTATCTGTGTAGGTCGCGCCTATCGCGTACACGATCCAGTGAGTGTCCTTCTTTATATGAATAAGGCGGCAGGGTAATTCGACCGTTGAACTCGCCCGCACCGTCATCGACTCCGTGTCAATTTGCGTGATGGTCCTTTCATGCGAGACAAACAGCCTGCGGTCGTCCGGGGAAAGGGCCAGACTGACGGCGCGAAGGTGTTTGGACGGCGCTCCCGGCGGCTGTTGGCCGCGCTTGTCCATAGTAAGATTGTAAGCGCCTTCACCGGGAGGAAGCGAGATAGTGCGCTTATCTCGCAGGTTATCGAGCGCCTTTATGTTGACGCGAGAGATTCTCAGACCCTGATTATTCGGTTGCGAATGCGCCGAGTAGAGATAAGGTATCGGGTCGCCGGAAGCGCGGATGATACCCGTCGAGCGTGACAACGAAATCGTCCTTGTGTTTCCCGTCAAACCAGACGTAGACCGCAAACCCGCCCGTCAGCCTGCAATCTTTGCTTATGATCCAGGAATTGCTTGTAAGCAGGGCCTGTAACTTGAAGGTTCCCTCGCTCGGCTTTATCGACATCAAGAGTTGCATCTCGACATAGCAGAGCGGTTTGGCGCTCATATCGCTCGGCTGTCTGAAACGCGCAAGACCGAGCAGCGCGAATTCAAAGTCGTTGCCGAACTGCACGATGATCAGACCGAAACAGTCCACGCTCGTAGCGATGGTGAATCGCACGCCGCCGCAGATGACATACTGACCTCGCTCGGCGGGCAGCACATCTTTCAGCTCTTCCAGCACCGAAACAGGGTCTTTGACCGCTTCGCCCAACTGGTTGCGAAGATCGCCGCTGGTGTCGTCTTCTTGATAGCCGCCTTCGCCCATCACCATCTTGACCAGCGGAAACTCGGCTACATCTTCGATGGCCGGTGTTTCAATACGGCGATTGAGTCCAAAACCGAGCGCGATGGCGGTGAATTGAATAGGCCCGATTCTTACCCCACCTCCGCTTGCTGCGCTCAACATGCCGTAGATGAAGAGGGTCTTGTCGGTGCTCAAAATGGTTAATTTGGTTTCTTCGGCGACGATGATGTAGCTCTTATCATCCCTTGTTGGGAATTCCCATTCATTATTGGAAAAGGCTCGTCTCGTCACCTTGTCGGTGACCGGTTTGATCTGATTCTTGTCGATCTCGGCGAGCAATTTCGCGTGCATCTTGCCGACTCTCAAATCCTCGACAACAGCGGAGTCGAACGACTTGCTGAAGACGCGCAGGTTGCCGTAGAAGCCCATCGCGCCGATGGAGAATTTCGGCAGGTCAATCGTGAGGCTGCCCGCGTATTCGAGACCGTTCTTGAGAAAGCTGCCGGAGATAATGACGGAACCGATTTTGAATGAGACATCCAGGCCGTCGAGGCCGAATTGAACATCGCCGGGTTTCGGCAGGGGGAAACTTAGCTTCGCGCCGATAAAGCCTAACTCGAAAGCTGACCAGCGCAGGCCCCCCGTAAGCGCGATGGTCAATTGCGCGCTATCGCTCAACCCTTTGCTCAACTCCACGTTTTCGACGCCTTTCAACCCGATGCCGATTTGTTTCAAATAGACAGGTCCCGAACGCCGGTCAATCGGAACCCAGACCATCTTGCCGCGTTTGCCCTTTTCGTCGTAAAGCTGGATGTCGAGCGTGCCGTGGCTCTCTTCGGAAAGCGGGGAAAGATAGCCTACCGAGATTGAAAACTTGTCTTTCTTCTTGGCGCTCAGCCGGGCTTGACAGACCTCTCGTCGGGCTTTTCAGGCGCGGGAACCGCTACCCAGTCATCAGCCAATAACTCTTGCAGCCCTGCGATGAGGTCGTCACCTGACGCTTTTTCGTCTTTCTTCTCGCCGTCTTTCTCTTTGGGACCAAACGAGAGACGCAAATCCTTGAGCTTGACGCCTATGCCAAAGGCTACGCGTTCGCTGGAAAACAGAAGCGCGATGCGTGTTTCAACCGCGCCCAGCCCGAAATATGCAAGCGGGCCTTTTTTGGCCTTCAGAAATGTGAGGCCGGCTTTGGTAGTTCCCTTGAAGTCGTAGCCCAGACTCAGGAGATCACCCCGCAGCGCCATCGAATAAGTCGCCTTTTCGTTGTCGGTGTCCTGGACTCGCTGAAAGGGCAAAAGACGAATGCCGGGCAGTGGCGTTCGCCGCTTCCAGGCGGTTTTCTCCGTGAGTTGAACAGACGGCAGCAAACGGCGGAACCAGTTGTCTTCGAGCGTCTCGCCGTCAAACCATTTGCCGAGGTGCAGTCTGATTTCGAGGGTGCTCTTTTTCTTGGGCTTCTCTTCGGGTTTCTCTTCGACAATCGGCGGGTCTTCGGGTTCTACTTCCTCTTCCTCGTCTTCATCGTCGGTGAGGCTCTCTTTATCGAGGACGATTGTGGTGGCGTCAGAGTCGCCCTCTTTTGTCGCCGCATCTTCCGGGGAAGCCGTCTTGAATGTTATAGCCCATGCCCGCCAGTCCGAAGTAGTGTTTGCGTGGATCGGTCAGAGCCGCCTGCGAGGCGAGGGCGAGAGCCATGCGTGTGCCCTTGTCGGTCTTCGCATCCACGCCCGATATATAAAGCGGGAAGCCGTCCAGTTCGTCGAGCAGGCGATTGACTACATCCCAGGCCGTCAGGTCGGTCAGGTTCCCCAGCGCGTATTCGCTGCCTTTGCGGTTCAGCAGGTTCAGCGATACAAGCAGACCGCCCAGCAGTCGCTCGCTCGACCCTGACGAGATTTCTTCGGGGTCGGGGCTTTCCTCAGGCACCTTCCATTTCAAGAGACCCTTGAGAAGATCGGTCGCCTCGTCAAGCTCCTTTTTTACTTCGGCCAGGTCTTTCTTGATCTCGTCTCGCTTTGACTTCCTTAGAATAAGGTCGGTGATTCCGCTGTTGTCGGAAACCGTTTCAAGCAGGAGGGGGCCAAGAGGAGCGTTTAGAAGTTCTTTGCCGTCGGTCGTGCCGCAGAATTCTTCGATAAGACTTTCCCAATCATCGAAGCTCTCCCAGGGCGATGAATTAGTACTTGCGGGCTCACGTGTGCTATTACCTTCCGAAGGTCGTATGATCGCACCCTGGTCAGAGACCATTCGATATGGTGCGAAGAAGTGTGGCTATCACGGCGGAGTTACCCCCCAGGAGTGCATTGCGCCATTGTCCGTGATAACCAAATAAAAGGTGAATTCAACAGCGAAGTGCAACGGGGGTATCTACGGCAATATAGCCGGTTAGTTGTTTTTGAAAGCCCTCAACCATTGGAATTGCAGGGCTTTCAAAAACAACTAACTCATAACCATCTGGATCAGTTAACGATAGGTCGTTGCACTTCGTACTTGAATCCGCGTTATATCCGAGAGGTTGATATCTCAGATATAGCTTCGCGCCTGCGCTTTGAGAGCAAAGATGCTGACCGGCTTAAGTTACGGGAAGTGTCGAGTTGATCGAACTGGGATGGGAGTGCGGGTTTGGCAATGCAAACTCGCAAGGGGTCGGTATGGCCAATTGAGATGGAAATAATATCCCGAAGGCTTCATTATATACTCAACGCGATGAAAAGAATCATTTAGGAGTAAGAAGCAATGGCGATTACTTTCCCGGAGAATTTCAACATGGCCACGTACTTTCTCGATGATCGTATCAATGAGGGGCGTGGCGACAGAGTGGCGGTTTATTATAAGGATGAGAAATATACATATGAAGACGTGCAGAAGAGGGCTAATCGGGTAGGCAATGCTCTCCTCAAACTCGGCGTGGAAATGGAAGACCGCGTATTGATTGCAGTGGCCGATTCAATTGAGTTTGTAGCCACATGGTTTGCCGTCGCAAAGATCGGGGCTGTAATCACGATGATTCACGGTGGCTACCGAATGGATGAGAGTAGCTCCGACAGGATTGTGAACACGATTTTGCCTACGGCGGATTATGAATATTATCTGGAATACACGCGGGCGAAAGTAGCCGTCGTTGATGCGGCGGTGATGAACAGGTTTGCTCCGGCAGCGGCGCGCTCGCCCTTCCTCAAGCATACGGTCGTTGTCGGGACACAGGTATCGGGCTCGCTTATGGGGCTCGAAGAAATATCTTCAATCGCTTCTTACGAAAGACTGACCGCTGAGGCAGGCGACCGGCTCGAAACCGCGCCCACCTCGCGCGACGACATCGCTATATGGCTTTTCACATCCGGTTCGACCGGCCATCCGAAGGCCGCGGTCCATCTGCATCACGATCTGCCTTATAACACCGAGTGCTATGCAAAGCAGGTGCTCGGCATCAATGAAAGCGACATAACGCTATCGGTTCCAAAGCTGTTTTTCGGTTACGCCACGGGAACCAACATGATGTTTCCGTTTGCGGTCGGAGGGGCGACGGCGCTGTTTCCCGAACGCTCTACGGCGGAAACCATGTTCGAAATGATCGAACGTTACCGGCCTACGATACTGACCAGCGTGCCGACTATGATCAACTCCATGCTTCAGATCGAGGGAGCGCAAGAGAGATATGATCTGTCTTCGCTGCGGTTTTGTTTATCGGCGGGCGAGGCGTTGCCGCCGGAGCTTTACAATCGCTGGATGGAGACATTCGGTGTAGAGATACTCGACGGCATAGGATCGGCCGAGATGTTTCACATATACATTTCCAACTATCCGGGCGATGTCGTGCCGGGCAGCCTCGGCCGCCTTGTGCCGGGCTATGAGGCAAAGATCGTTGACGCCGAAGGGGGCGAAGTGGCCGTAGGCGAAATGGGCACGCTCAGGATCAAGGGCGATTCGGCGGCGCTCTGTTACTGGAAGGCTCACGAAAAATCGAAAGAGACATTTGCGGGCGACTGGTGCACGACCGGCGATCAGTTTCGCGTAGACGAGCGCGGCTATTACTGGTATTGCGGGCGCACGGACGAGATGCTGAAAGTGAGCGGCATATATGTCTCTCCGACCGAGATCGAAAATTGCCTGCTCGAACACCCTGCGGTGCTCGAATGCGCGATCATCGGAGCCGCCGACGATCAGGGGCTCGTCAAGCCAAAGGCATTCATCGTAGCGGCGGAAGGCATCGCTATCGACGACGATCTTGAGCGCGAGTTGAAAGATTTCGTAAAGGGGAACCTTGCGCCTTACAAGTATCCGCGCTGGATAGAATTCCGGGATTCATTGCCAAAAAATGATCGCGGCAAGATTGATAGAAAATCTTTGAAGCAGTGATCAGTGATCAGTGGTCGGAAAGGTATGATTGAATTCGAAAAGTTACCTTTAAATCAATACTCGACGTTGGCAATAAACTGACCACTGACCACCGACCACTGATCGCTGCCAGAGGACAGATGACAAAATTTCAAAACCTGACCTGGAAAGATGCGCGAGACCGCGTGGCCGGTAGCGTAGTGATTCTGCCCGTAGGGTCTACGGAAGCGCACGGACCACATCTGCCGCTTGCGACCGATGTGATCATCTCGGAAGAGATGTCCCGGCGCGCTGCCGCCCGGCTTGCTCAAAACGGCATAGAAGCGTTTGTTCTGCCTCCGCTCGCTTACAGCGTGACGGATTTCAGCGCGGATTTTCCCGGCACAATCTCGATAAGAAAAGAGACGGCCACCGCTCTCATACGCGACATTTGCCTTTCGCTTTATGGTCAGGGCGCGCGTCTTGTAGTCATAGCCAATTCGCATCTTGAGCCCGAACACATAGCGTCAATCAACGACGCCATAACGCAGGTCGAAGGCGAGACCGGACGCCGGGTAGCGTTTCCCGACAAGCGGCGGCGCAAGTGGGCCATGACCTTGACGGAAGAGTTTCGACGGGGCGATTGCCACGCCGGGTCTTATGAGACATCGCTTGTCCTGGCCGCCCGGCCAGAGCTTGTGCGCGAAGACGCGCGCCGGGCGCTCGAACCCGTAAAGATTTCGATTGCCGAAAAGATTCGTGACGGCGCGCACACTTTCAATGAAGCGGGCGGGCGCGAGGCCTATTTCGGCGACCCCGCATCGGCCTCGACAGAAGAAGGCGAGGCGAGTTACGAGGCGCTTTCAAATATGCTCGTCTCTGCCGTGATGGAGATTTTCGAGGCGGAAAATCAGTCCGGTTGATGCGGTGAGCTTGCTCGATGAGGAGTGCTCAAAATGGTTGATGAGTGGCGGCAGGGCGAGTATCTAATCACGACCGATAAGGCGCGGATGGATGTAGAGCTAATTCACGACTTCCTGACACACTCTTACTGGGCCGCGAAGATTCCTCTTGAAACAGTAAAGCGTTCTATAGAGCACTCGCTTGCATTTGGCCTGTTTTGCGGCGAGCGACAGATAGGATTTGCGCGGGCGGTAACCGATTATGCTACGTATGCCTATATCGCTGATGTGTTTGTGCTGGAAGCGTATCAAAGACAGGGTCTGGGCAGGTGGCTGATGAAAGTGATTATCGCGCATCCGCAGTTGCAGGGCCTCAGAAGGTGGTCGCTCGTCACGAAGGATGCCCACGCGCTCTACGAGTCAGTCGGCTTCTCGAAATTGAGCGCGCCTGAGCGGCACATGGAGATGACCTTTCCCGATATTTATGCCAGGGCGGAAGCGTCATTGAAACCTGAAACCGATTAAGGCGATTCTCTTTTATGGCCTATCGCACGACAATACCTGTTCGCTTCGGCGACGTGGATAAAGCGGGCATAGTTTACTATCCGGTGATATTTCATTACCTGCATATAGCTCAGGAGAATTTTTTTGCCGAATACATAGGCGTGCCTTACCATCGGCTGATTGATGATGAACGGTTGGGATTTCCTACCGTCTCTGACTCGACGCAGTTTTATAAACCGTTGAAGTACGGCGACATGCTCGAAATCGAAGTCCACATTTCGCGGGTGGGGCGGTCATCGGTCATCTTCGAGTTTCAGATTTACAGACAGGGCGAAATCGAATTGATGGTGCGCTCTACTGAAACAAAAGTCGCCGTCAACATGGATAGCTGGGAAAAGATGGAGATCCCTGAAAACTACAGAGAAGCCTTCGACAAGTGCGGAGCTGAGTGAGCCGGATGAAAACAGATCGTGATACTCGGGAGAAGTCTCTCGAAGATTTGCAAGCGCCTCCGAATGATTATGCCTGTGTAGTCTTAAA
This sequence comes from Blastocatellia bacterium, assembly GCA_963765495.1. Classification (GTDB taxonomy): domain Bacteria; phylum Acidobacteriota; class Blastocatellia; order UBA7656; family UBA7656; genus CAVXWP01. Next base: position 163,757 of record CAVXWP010000005.1, on the reverse strand, counting down.
CAGAGACCACTTTCTTGCATTGCTTGATCGGGCGCAGACCGAAACCGATTTGAGCGGGATACGAGACAAAACGGCAAAAATAAAGCTTGCCCTCACACGTCCCGATAATGATGCGGCCGAGTTATTTAACGCGGGCGCAAACGGCAACGCGATATCGCTCAGAAGGGATGTTTTAGCCTCCGAACTGGATCAGGTTCTCGAAGCGCAGACCATCGAAAGGGCTAAGTATTATCTCAAGCGACTACATCGCGGCGCAGGCAATACAAAGACCGGCAAGATCAACGATATAAATTTATTCAGGTGGAAAGAGTATACAGACATTCTCACCGACAGCCTCTGGAACCTGCCGCGCAGGGACAGCACGGGGGCGCATCTGGGCTGGTACTGGGGCAATTTCATTCCGCAGATTCCGCGCCAGTTGATGCTGCGTTACACAAAAAGAGGCGACTGGGTGCTGGACGGCTTTGCCGGAAGCGGGACCACGCTGATCGAATGCAGAAGACAGGGTAGAAACGGGCTGGGCATAGAGCTAAACCCGGAGATCGCTCGAAAAGCGACCGCTTTAATAAACCGGGAAGAGAACCCTCTGGCGGTTAAGACGAAGATCATCCGGGGCGATTCGAGCACTATAGACCTGCGGGCAAGGCTCAACCGGCTTGGTGTAAAGCAGGTTCAACTGCTCATAATGCACCCGCCTTATCACGACATCATAGAGTTTTCCGAAGACGACAGGGACCTTTCAAGCGCCGATAGCACAACGGATTTCCTGAATGTGTTTGGCGAGGTGGTCGATAACCTCACGCCTCTGCTTGAGCGAGGCCGCTACCTCGGGCTTGTCATAGGAGACAAATATGCGCGGGGCGAATGGATACCGCTCGGGTTTCAATGCATGAGCGAAGTTCTGAAAAGGGAGTATTCGCTCAAGAGCATAATCGTCAAGAACTTTGAAGAGACAAAGGGCAAAAGGGATCAAAAACAACTGTGGCGCTATCGGGCGCTTGTCGGCGGGTTCTACATCTTCAAGCACGAATACATATTTCTGTTTAAGAAGCTTCGATGAAGAAATTTATTTTCAGACAGGATTCACAAGATTTACAGGATTTCAAATGTGAACCCTGTCTGAATATCTTTATTGAGACTCGAAACTGCCTACTGCCTACTGCCTACTGCGTACTGATCACGCCGGTAAATTATCTTGAAGACGACGACCGATATCAGCGCGGCGACGATGATTCCCGCCAGATCGTATTGTAGATCGTTTGCGCTGTCCTGCGGGGTCCAGAGACGCTGAAAGTCTCCGTAGAATCGTTCGTCCCAGAGTTCTAGAATTTCATAATAGGCGCAGAAACTGAACGTGATGGTCACGGAAAGGAAGGCCAGCAGGTCCATCGACAAACGATGACCAAAGCGGCGAGTCGTGGCCCTAAGCAGCCACATCGCGGGCACGAGCGCACAGCCGGACCCCGTGAAATGCGAAAACTCGTCATACTGTACGGGGCCGAATTTCGAGCCGTACAGATGGTAATGATTCCCAAGCACGTCTACGGCGACGGCCGTCGCAAGAAAAAAGATCACGATTACGGGCGGGGCTATCTTGTACCGGAATCTGAAATAGCCGTAAAACATCAACAACAATACGGCGGTGTAAAATGCGTTTACCTCTACATCCCTGTAAGGCATCCTTATGAGCAAAGCTGATTTTCCAACAAAGGCGATTATGCTGAAGGCAAGAAATTCCAGGTTTCTGAAGGAGCGCTTGCGGACCGGTTCGAGTGCGACATCCACCATACTATTCACCTGTGTAAATGGATTTAAGCTCAAGCCCGAGCCCGAGCATACCCAAAGACAATGCGAAACGCGCAGGGCTTTAGAGTAGGCTCAAATTAATTTGGTTGCTCAAGCAAGAGCGAACCGCAAGATTATACATCCGCAAAGTCTCTTCTGGCCCGATAAAAATGGGCCTTTTTCGGGCAAAATAAGTATCTATTTCTTTTTACAGGCGCGGGTGATAAACTTTATGCCCGATCTTGACAAGGGGAACAAACGGGATGGCTAAGAAGATTCTGATAGTTGAAGATGATTTTGATACCCGCTACGTGCTCTCGTTATTGCTTAAGACCGAAGGGTACGAGGTAATAACCGTAGCGGATGGAGAGTGTGCCCTGGCCGTTGCGTCAGAAAAAAAACCTGATCTCATAATCACCGACATCAATATGCCCCGCCTCAATGGAATAGAACTCACTCGCAAAATAAGGCTCGAAAAAGAGATGGATTCGATGCCCATACTTGCGATCACCGCCTACGGCTCGATGACTATGAACAATGCCATCGAGGCAGGCGCGTCGGCTTGCGCACGCAAACCGATAGAGTTCAACGAATTCCTGCCCATGATCGAGCGTCTGCTTGCGTGATATTCAATCGGTGGACAAACACTAGCCCGGGCAAATAGAATTTTATCAGTGAGTTATGGACCTGGTGAGCGTTCGAGCATTTTCATTAAGGAGAATTGCATCATGAAATTTACCAGGCCCATAAGCCGGGAAGTTGATATCAACGATGAAACCTACATAGTCTCTTTCGATGAAACGGGAGTAGACTTTCGCATCAAGGGCAAACGGAAATCAATAAAGGCCGGCTGGCCCGAGTTGCTTGAATCGGCTCACCCGTCCTCTAAGGCTAAAACCACACATTCACAGCAACCTGAAGGCACGCGGTCTCAGCCTGCGCTCGAGACCCCGACCACGCAGCCTTTTGGACAGGAATCTGCAATGCCTCAACGGGAATCGTACTCCACCTCACAGAGTTCGACCTCAGTAAAGACCGAAAGCATCAAGGAAGAGCCGCCCGGTCCGCAAAGAGGCGAGGAGATAGGCGGAGTCACATCGGGGCTGCATCGCACGGTGAGCGCGGGCGAAGGGAACTCGGAAAGCTAAGTCGTACGTGATTCGTGATTCGTGATTCGTGATTAACCTGTCTTGCAAATACTCTTTTACAGACAGGCTCAATAGTCACGCGTCACGAATCGCTCATCACGAATCGCTCATCACGAATCGCTCATCACGCATCACGCATCACTGCCGGCGATAAGGCTTCATCCGGGACCGGCGTGGGGGCCACGGCCTCCGACCGCGCGATATAACAGGCGCACGTTATGTCGCCGGTTACATTCGGCACCGTGCGGCTCATATCGAGTATGCGGTCTATGCCGAGAATGATGGCGATCCCGCCCGGCGGCACGCCTATGGTGTTGAGTACGATCATAAGCAGCGGGATTGATCCGCCCGGCACGCCCGCCGTCCCGACAGCCATCAGCACGGAAAGGACGATCACGACGAGTTGCTGGCCTATCCCGAGATGGACGCCAAAGACCTGAGCCAGAAAGACGCAAGTTACTCCTTCAAACAGCGCCGTGCCGTTCATGTTCATAGTCGCGCCGAGCGGCAACACAAACCCCGCGATCTGAGGCGGCACGCCCAGTTCTTCTTCGGCCGTCTTTATCGTAGTCGGAAGCGTGGCGTTGGACGAGCTTGTCGAAAACGCCGTGACCATGACGGGCGTCACCTTGCGAAAAAATGTCAGAGGGTTCAACCGCGCAAAGACTCGCACCAGAATCGAATAGACTACAAACTGATGTATGAGCAGACCCGCTATCACGCAGAGCGCGTACCAGAGCAGGCTTTGCAAAACGCCCCACCCAAACCTTGCCGTCGTGCTGAAAATCAAAGCGGCTACCGCAAACGGCGCGATCATCATCGCTATGCCGACTATTTTTATTATCGCTTCGCTCAGACCGTCGAGCACGCGCGTGACCGGCTCGGCCTTTTCGCGCGGAATCAAGGTGAGCGCCACGCCAAAGATCAGCGCAAAAAATATCACCGCGAGCATATCGGTCGAAGCGGCGGCGGCAATCGGATTGCGAGGCACGATATTGACAAAGGTGTTTATGCCAAACCCCTGATCGCTTGAGGCCTGCTCCTGTGCCTTCTGCGCCTGCCCGCCGTAGGATTCCATCAAACGCGCCTGCACGTCGGGCGAAAAGCCCACGCCGGGCTTTATCGTGTTTACAAGCCCAAGCCCTATCGTGACCGCAATCGCAGTGACGAGCATGAAGTAGGCAAAGACCTTCAAGCCTATCCGTCCGAGTTTTCTGAGATCGCCAAGCTGCGCTACGCCGAGCGAGAGCGTGGCAAAGACGAGAGGGACGACCACCATAAACAGCATGCGCAAAAAAACCTGCCCTATGGGGTCGGTGACATATTTGGCGAACCACATCACCCAGCCATTTGCATCGGGGCGATCTGCGGTAGCAAGGTTGGCTCCGACGCCAAGCGCGGCCCCGGCAAGCAGCCCAAGAAGTATCTTTGTGTGCAGCGCGAGTCCTCGCGTGTCGCTTGTAGTCTCGTCGCCGCGATCTATTGGTGGCCCTACGGTCTCTTCATTTTCGCTCATAGGAAAAAAGCAAAGGATCCTTACCTGTTGAACTGGTCGAAAATTCTATATGCGCAAACAAAGAGTGTCAATTTATACTTGGCGAGGATTTTGGGAAGTTTCCGGCGCGCTAAACTCGATATATAGTCCGGAAATTGATCTATTTCCCCTGGCTTATTTGAGATCTGAGCTCTGAGTTCTCAAATCTAAATCTCCGGTTTGCGGCTCGGTTCCAGAGCTTCGCGAAACTCTTTTTCAGAACGGATGCGGATGCGGTCCGAGGCTTCGGAGAGGTCGGGCGGGCTGAGCTGTCCTTCGGTTGCGGCAACGATGGTGGCGACCATAGCATCGCCGGTCACGTTTGTGACGGTGCGGCACATATCGAGTATTCGATCCACTCCCAGAATCAAAGCTATACCGGCGCTTGGAACCTGAATGGCTTCAAGGATGATGACGAGCATGATTATGCCTGCGCCGGGGACGGCCGCCGTTCCAATCGAAGCCAGCACGGCTGTAAAGACTATGGTCAACTGGGCTGAAAGCCCAAGCCCCATCCCGAGGGTCTGAGCTATAAAGACGGCCGCGACAGCCTGATAAAGCGCGGTGCCGTCCATGTTGATCGTAGCTCCGAGCGGCAGCACAAACGCGGATACCTCTTCCGAGACACCGAGTTTCTCTTCGCATCGCTCCATCGTCACGGGGAGCGTAGCGCCGCTCGAACTGGTCGAAAAGGCAAGCAATTGAGCCGGTCCTATGCCCGAAAAGAATGTCCTCACAGGCATGGGGGTGAATAGTTTCAACAGGGACGGATAGACGATGGATGTGTGGATGATCAGACCTGAAACGACCACTATGCAATAGTAACCGAGCGCCCCGAGCAGTTCTCCGACTTGCGAGAGGTTATCGTGAGCGACTGTTGTGATGGTGTCGGCGATGAGCGCGAATACGCCTATCGGGGCCATCAGCATTATGAGATCCACAAGCCTTATCACTACATCATTCAACCCTTCGAAGAAGGCGAGCACGGGCCGCGCCTTATCGGCCGAAACCTGAATCAACCCTATGCCGAACAGTATCGCAAAGAAGACTACCTGAAGCATATTGCTGTTGTTTGAAGCGGAACTGAAAATGTTGTCCGGCACCATGTCTATGATGGGCTGTAACGGGCCGCGCTGTTTTGCCTGTTCGGCGGCGGCTTCCCCCTTCGTAGCGTCTACCTGATAAGTGGCCTGGAGGCGGTCACGCATATCGGCAGGCACCTGATGACCCGGCTTGAGCAGATTGACGAGCAGAAGCCCGATGGTCACCGCGACGGCAGTCGTAGCCAGATAGATGGCGATGGTTTTTCCGCCTATGCGCGAAAGCTTCCTGAGATCGGAAAGCGAAGCCACACCTGTTATGAGCGAGGCCAGAACCAGGGGGACAGCTATCAGCTTCAGCAGATTGATGAAAATCTTTCCAAACGGGGCGATCCAGTCGGCCGTGAATTTGCCGCCCCCGTTTGCTGCCGCGACTATGCCGTAGACGAGTCCGAGCAATAGACCTATTATGATTTGCCAGTGGAGCTTTCGATACCAGGGCATGGCAAGATTGTAAAGCAAAGGGCCGGTTATCACAAATGGGGCGACTGTCGGCAAAGCCCGAAAACCGGCCCAAAAGGCCCGAAACAGGAAGGTTTTTGATTCTTTCTATTCGCCTTTGTGACGGCGGCGGCTCGTTCCGGCATCCGGTTCACAGATGATCTTGCGCTTTTTCCGTTCTGGAATGTAACCTGTCTTTTATGGCGATTTGTCCAAGATGCAGCAAGCGTACGGCGAAGCGATATTGCCCCGCCCTTCGCACAAAAATTTGCGCCGTCTGTTGCGCGCAGGATCGAATGATAGAGCTTGCCTGCCCCGAGTCGTGTCCCTATTTGCAGGCTGCTCGTCCTCCGGCTGCCGAGCGCGAAAACCAGATGCGCTTAAAGGAACTTGAAGCCGAAGGCAAGCTGGAACTCAACGTAAACGAAAAAATTCTCACTACGCTTTATGTGATCGATGACGCCATCATAAGGGCATATCGAGAGAATTTGCGCGATCTCAAGGACGCCGATCTAGAAGATGGCGCTTGAGAATGTCATCAGGAATTTAGAGACCGAATCAAGCGGTCTGATATACGAGCACCGCGTCCCCTCGATGCGCATACAGGACTTGAGCCGCATCATACGCGAGGCCCTCGATGAACTGGCCGAAAAAGCCCCTTCCGAAGACCCGCTGCGCCGCGATGATAAGATCAAAGCACTCAATTTTGAACTCGATACCGTAAAGGCCCACATCCGGCGCAGTGACGGCGAACCCGGTGGAACCCGCAGCTATCTCCGCTACATCTCCCTGTTTTCGCCCTGGCCCGAAGAGGCTACCAAACCTCTCATCATCTGAGGGGCCGGGGGCCAGGGGTCAGGAGCCGGGGCCTGAGGTTGGGTTTCTCCAAATTGATCCTCTTATGCTTTTTGCTGACATCCCTCTTCAGATTGGCCGTCCTTTTCTTGTCACCGGCCCCCGACCCCTGGCCCCCGGCCCCTGATTCAATTTGACCGAATCATTGCACGAAATATATCAAGCTGACCGATAAAAACCTGCCGGATCGGTCGGAAATCATCACAGCGTTTTCATTAATCGCAGCTATTTCTGCACTTAGCTATATAACTCGGGTGATTTTAACCCTGGCCTCAGAATTGTATATTTTGCCTGTGCGGTTCGAAACAAGACCTGCCGGTGTTATCCGTAAAGGAATTGAACCGCCTGGCGGGATACAGTTATGCGATCAATTGACCTCAAATTTACTTTCGATGTGGCGCTCACGGCCAGGATAGACCGAGCTTCGAGCGCTCATACAAATAGAAATCAGCGGCGAAAGGAGTCTTCTCTAATGATCAGACCTGGCGTTTGCACAGGCGTAATCTGGGATTATTATTGTCCTTGATCTCTAAAAGGCCCCCGATCCCCTTCTCAATAATTATCCTTGCGCCTTTCTTTTGACTCTATGATTCGATTCCGACTGAGATAAAAATCTCTCATGGAAACGCTCAACAAAGATTTCAAGCGGTACGGAACCAAAGGCTTAATTCTGCTTGCCGGTATGGCGGTCATCGCAACCGCGATGATCGTAAAGGCGGCGGCGGAAGTCTATGCGGCGGGCAGCCGGTCGGTGCTTGGATTGGCGATTCTGGCGCTGATTCTGGCCTTGACCTCCGCACGACACCCCATAAAATTTTCCGGCAATCACTCAAGCGTATCCATTTCAGAAGCGTTGACCTATCTGGCCATCATGGCGCTTGGTCCTTATCACGGCGCTCTGCTTGCGGCCTTTGAGGCCTTGATGTCGAGCCGTCGCCTCAAAACCAGCCTGAGTCTCTACATCTTTAACGGTTCGGCCCAAGCTATCTCGATCTATGTAGCTGGACAGGCTTACTACCTGGCCTCGGTCTACCTGTTGAGCAAGGATGTGGCTTCCGGGCTGGACAGGCAAATGCTGATGTTTGTCGTGCCGCTTATAACGCTTGCGCTAGTGCATTACATCCTGAATGTCGTAGCCATCATGTTGATGTCGCATATTGCTTTTGGGGCAAGGCTTGCCACGCTCTTCCGAGACATACAATTGTGGGAGCCTTTGACTTTTTTGGCCGCGGCGACCGTGGCGGGTTTGATCAACTTCACCCTCTACGACTATGGATACATAACGACGCTGGTGGTGCTTGTGCTTGCGATGCCCGTCCCCATAATCGTCTATTACACTTTCAAGACAAATCAGGCAAAGCTCCGTGAGCAGGCCGAACATCACCACGAGATCACAGGCATCTACGATTCCATTCTCGAAATGCTGGCCATGGCGATAGACGCCAAAGATGATGTCACTCACGATCATATCCAGCGGGTCAAGCTGTTTGCCTGTAGATTGGGCGAGGTAGCCGGTCTTTCCGAACTCGAAATCGAAGCCCTCAAAGCCGGTGCGCTTCTTCACGACATAGGAAAGATAGGCGTGCCTGCCTATATCCTAAACAAGCCCGGCAAGCTTACAAAACACGAATTCGAGCAGATGAAGATGCACACGATCATCGGCGCGGATATGCTGTCGAACATAAATTTCCGCTTCCCCGTGGTCCCGATAGTCCGCCATCATCACGAGCGATGGGATGGTCGCGGATACCCGGACGGGCTGAAGGGCGAGGATATACCAAAGACGGCTCGCATCCTGACGCTGGTCGATAATTACGATGCGCTGCGCTCGGACAGACCCTATCACAGAGCGATGACCCGGGATGAGGCTCTCGATTACATAGGGCACAACGCGGGGACGTTTTTCGATCCCGCGCTTGTTCAGATGTTTCTCTCCATCGTGGATCAACTGGAGAAGGAAGCCGCCGGAATGAAGTGGCGCGAGGCGACTAAGAAGGGCGAGACCGGCTCGCGGCAGATGGCCGATGCCGCGCCCGCTTCTGGCTTTGCCGCCGCGCCCGAATTTGACCGCGCCAGGGCGGCGATAAATTCAATAGCCGAAACAAATCAACGCGTGTCGGCGCTCTACGAAATGTCGCGGACACTGGCGGGCGTGTTGCCGGTCGAAGACACCATAGCGATTCTCGCCAATCGCCTCATGAAGCTGATCCCCTTTACAACCTGTGCCATCTCGCTTTTCGACCCTGCGCGGTCCGAATTCGAAATAGCTCATGCGGTGGGGTTGCACGCCGAAAAACTCATCAAGCGGCGGCAACCGGCCGAAGCTGGGATAACAGGCTGGGTCATTACCAATCAGCGGGCTATGTTCAATACAAACCCCGCGCTCGACCTCGGATTTCTCGGCGCGGACGTGGCAAAAAATTACAAGGGGCTCATGGTCTTTCCTCTGGTCAAAAACGAGGAATCGCTCGGAGCCATTGCGCTCTATTCGACCGAGCTTGAAACCTACCAGACCGAAGACATCAACCTGATGGAGTCGGTGTGCCAGCCTGCCTCTGATGCCGTCTATAACGCGAAGGCATTCGAACAGGCGCAAGCGTTCGCCTTGACCGATCCCGCAACGGGGCTTGCAAACATTCGCGCTCTGATGGCGCAGTTTGACCGCGAACGAGCCCGGAGTCTCAGGCTCGGCACACATATTTCGTTGCTTGAAATCAGCTTCCCGGCAGAGGGCAAAGCCGTCTCCGAAAGCGATCAGATAACGGCAGCGCTTGCCGGATTGATAGCCCGGCAGGTGCGCCAGGCCGATATGGTGGCCCGTCAGACCGACGGCACATTCATAGTGCTTCTGCCCGACAGCGATCAAGGCGAAGCCATTGAGGTCCGCGACCGCATAGCTCAGACCATAAACCAGTCCCCCGTATGCGGCCATTTGCAGATTCAAATCGGAGTTGCTATAAGCCCCGAAGATGGAACCAGCATCGAAAGCCTGCTTCGCGCCGCCCGTATGGATTCGATTGCGGGTCGTGAAACGCTGGGCTTCGCCTCCGCCGCAATGGGCCGCCTGCTCACCTCAAAATAGAACGGTATCATTCTCCTCAAACGATCCTCGGCAATGCTGAATGCTGTAATGAAACAATCCGCAACTTATTATTTCATTATTACAAATGCCCGAATGCTTCTGCCGCTTTATAGATTCTCTTGACGTGGGAACCCACCTTAGCTTAAATGGGTAGCCAGAAGGTAAGCCCCTTCATCAATAAATAAAAGAGATTATTGCAGAAATATAGGGTTGGGATAGGTCATGCAGCTTTACGGATATCTTTTAATGGCGAGCGATTTGCTGCTGATTCTCTGTGGCGCGACCATGTACTGGTTCAGCCCGAGACTCAGACGCAACTGGTTGCTCGGTTACGGTTCGCCGCGTTCTATGGTCAATGACAGGACCTGGCAGGTAGGAAACAAATTTGCCGGCCTGATGCTTTCAATGCTGGCGCTGATCGGAATGTCTATCCACGTCACGCTCTGGCCCATGATAACCGACAACGACGCGGCTCAGACATCTTCGGTAGCACTGGTGCTCTTGCTTCCATTTGTAGTAATGTACCTGACCGAAAAATATCTGGCCAGAATGTTCAAGGTATAAACTGCCCGAAAACCTCTGAAGTATCCTTGTGGCTTCTGGTCGCATGGATATTTGTGGACGCAAAAAACGATGCGATAATTCGCAAGCTCTCATTACTTAAACGATCCTTATCATTGGCGCTCGGAGTGAAGGCTTATCTTCCAGGCATTTGAAGTTGCATTCGCTGATGTGATAAAAATTTTAGCTGTCGAGCCAACGCGCCAGACTAAGGAAATATCGGATGTACAAGAGCGGCCTAATACTAGCGAGTTTTATCCTTTGGCTTTCATCTTCGGCGATAGCCCAGAACGCTCCTACAGGTCTCAAACAACCCCCGCCGCCGCGTCCCTCCTCGCCGCTTGACGGAGATTTAACCGACCAGGATATGAATCTGCCGCCGGACATGCGCGCGCGGTTGGCGATAGAGCGAGCCGAAAGCCGTCACCGCGAAGCGCTCGAAGATGTCGAAAAACTGACCACTCTGTCGGCAGATGTGGCGAAGAAATATGAAGAGGCGGGCACGCTTTCAAGCGAGGACATGAAGAAAGTAGGGTCCATAGAAAAGCTCGCCAAAGACCTGCTTAACCACGCGGGCGGCAGCAAGGTGGATGACGACATAGAAAAAATAACGCTGGCCGATGCGATAAAACAGATGGACGCCGCCGTTACCAATATCCACGAAAGCATGACGGCTGAAACCCGCTATGTAGTTTCGGCAAAGGTTATCGGTTTATCAAACGAAGTGATCAATCTGGCCAGATACATACGCCGCGCCGGGAAGTAAATATTTGATGTTCACACGCCTCTCTGACCGACAAGACCCCGCTCGCCTCCGGCTACATTTGTGGGCAAGACTCTTTTTTACCTTCTGTATGGCAGTGGGGCTTGCGTGGCCTTCTGAGGCGTCCCTTCTCTTTGAGCAGGATCAGGACGGCGCGTTGCGTCTGCACTCGGATCTGGTCGTAGTGAGCCTGACCGTCACCAATCACGAGGGGCAATACTCTCATGGATTGAGCGCCACGGATTTCACGGTGCTTGAAGACGGGCGTCCGCAAAAAGTGGAGTCGTTTTCCGCCGAAGAAGCGCCCTTTGCCGCGGCCATACTGATTGATATGAGCGGCAGCATGGCTTACAGATTCGGGCTTGTTCGCGGCGCGGCGGCCTCCTTTGTAGAGCATATAAGGGAAAACGATCAGGTAGCCGTATTCGGTTTTAACAACGAAGTGCGGATGTTTCAGGATTTCTCGCCCCTGCACGACATCAGCGATTACATCTGGGATGCCGAAGCGCAGGATTCGACTCGTCTTTACGATTGCATGGACGAAGCCGTTGAGGCGCTAAGCAAGCGGAGCGAAAAACGGCGGGCCATACTGCTCATCTCCGACGGGTGTGATAATACGAGCCGCAAAGCCTCGCTTGATTCGGCGCTCAAGAAGGCGCTCGCTTCCGGCATAACGATCTTTTCGGTTGACCTGATCGAAGACCAGTTATTGATGGGGAGTGGAAGAGAGGCGCTCTCATTACGTCGAGGGCGACAAGACATGCTGCAATTTGCCGAAAAGTCGGGCGGTCGCTATATCCACTCACCGCAGGGGATCAATCTCGAAGAAACATTTATCTCGGTCGTTGACGAGCTTCGCAATCAATATACGCTTACCTACTATTCCACAAACGAAAAACGAGACGGGCGCTGGCGAAAACTGGGCGTCAAATTATCCCATCCCGATCTGGTCGCTCGCCATCGCGACGGTTATTACGCGCTGAAGAACTAAAAATAATGCCTGCGCGTGATCGCCCGGCTTAAACCAACTTTGTCCCATCAGCCCGCCGAAATAACCCAGCCTCCCGGCCAATATCGTTTTAGACGCGGCTCCTCGATGCTTGAGGCTATAGGCACAGGTTTTGCACTATTTTTACCCGAGGAGTTGCGCGCCTGTCATCACAGGTCCAATACCGTGTAATCGGACCGATGCCGCTACTCCCACAAGACGGCAAACAGGCGAAAGCGCATTTTCAAATGCTCTCCCTTAGAGTGGACGCGCGGGCATCAGAGACCAACTGCATGCCGAATCTGAGATTTCGAATCTCACATTTCAAATGCCTTTAGTGCCCCTGGAAGGAGAAAAAAAGATGCGGATTCTGGTTACGGGAGGCGCAGGATTTATCGGGAGCGTCACGAGCGAAGAGTTGATGCGCGCGGGGCACGAGGTAGTCGTCTATGACAATCTTTCGGAAGGACATCTGAGCGCAGTAATCGAAGGTGCGCCTTTTATCCAGGCCGATTTGATAGACGGTGAAATCCTGCGCGCCACGCTGGAAAATTATCACATAGAAGCCGTCATACATCTGGCCGATAGCTTTGCCGAGTTGTCGAGACTGAGACCGGCGCAATATCACAGGAAAATGCTTGCGTCGTGCAATTCGTTGTTGCAGGCGATGACGGCGACCGGAGTAAAACGAATCATATTTTCTTCAACGGCTGCCGTCTATGGAGAGCCTGAAAGACGCATCATAGTTGAAGGCGATACGACCAGCCCGATAAACATTCAGGGCAAGTGCAAACTCGCCATAGAGCGCATTCTGCAAAGTCACGCTCAAAGCTATGACCTTCACTATGCGATCCTGCGGTGCTTCAACGTATCGGGGGCAAGCTCATGCCATGGCGAGGCGCACGAACCGGAAAAACATCTGATACCGACAATCTTGCAGGCGGCTCTGGGAAGAAGGCCGTGCATCTATGTGCACGGCGATAATTATCCCACCCGCGACGGAACCTGCGTACGCGACTATGTGCATGTCTCGGACCTCGCTCGCGGGTACGTTCTTGCGCTGAACAGTCTCGAAGAGCGAAATCGGATTTATAATCTGGGCTGCGGAGGCGAAGGTTTTAGTGTGCGCGAGGTGATAGAGGCCGCCTGTGAGGTGACCGGCACAGACATCCCCATGTGGATAGGTCCGCGCCGGTCGGGCGATGCGGCCTCGCTTGTAGCGAGCAATGATATGGCGCGGATCGAACTGGGATGGATTGCATCGGCGTACACTTTGCGCGAGATCATCCAATCGGCCTGGGACTGGATGCAGCAACATCCGCGTGGCTATGAAATTGCCGGTTTAACTGCCGAAACCATTCAATGAAATCGACCGGGGCGCTACCCGTCCCGGTCCCGCCCGTCTGAAATAATTCAGACCATCGTGTTTTTTCCCGCGTCAAATAGGTGTGTGGTCGAAAACTCCGTTCGATCAACGATCCGCAACAACCATGAAAGGAGATTTGTGACATGAGAAAAATACAAATGATACTGATCATCTGTCTGTTCTGTCTGGGAGGAATCATTTCATCTCAGGCTTCGGTGCAGGAAGGCCGCGACAGAGCGTGCGCCCGACGATGCCGGGCGCAGGCCGAGCAGGCTAAATCAAGATGCCGACAGCTTCCAGAGCCGCAACGAAGAGAGTGCCTGCGCGAAGTTAAAGAACATCTCAGAGAGTGTCTGGCCAGTTGCCGAAACTAACCTTTAACACAGGTCCTCCCCTTTCTTAACTCTCTTCTCCCTTTCATCTCCCCGTCAAATTTATTGTGACCACGTGGTAGGTTTCCTGTCCCATCTGTGTGCGCCGAGCTTCTCGCGCAGATCATCAGGCAGAGGCCCCGCATCGCTTGCGGCAATGTTTGATTCGACGTGTCGGATTTTGCGCATGCCCGGAATGATAGTGCTGACCACAGGATTATTGAGTATAAAGCGCAGGGCCATCTCGGGCATGGTCATCCCTTGCGGCACAAGAGGCTTGAGGCGGTCGGCGCGGTCTACGCTTGCGTTAAGGTTTTCGGGGACAAAATAAGTATTGCGCCAGTCGCCTTCGGGCCAGCTACTCTCTCTGGTCAGATTTCCCGTGAGCGTGCCTTCATCAAAGGGCACGCGCGCTATCACGGCCACGTCTGCTTCGCGGCAGGCCGGGAACAATTCGTCTTCGGGATTTTGATCGAATATGTTGTAGATCACCTGAACCGCGTCAATCAGATTGCTCTTGACCGCTCCCACTCCGTTCCACGGCTCCCATCGGTTTATGCTGATGCCGATTGCGTGAAGAAGTTTCTGCCCGCGCAAATCATCCATCTTCTTAAACCACCGGTCATCTTCGACCCATTGGTCTTCCCAGGTATGAAACTGCACAAGGTCAAAGCTTTCAAGGCCGGAATTTTCAAGGCTCCGGTGAACATACTCTTCGATATGATCGGGCGGATAACAATCGTCGAGCGAATGCTCGCGCCGCGAAGGCCACTTGCGATTCTTTGGCGGTATTTTCGTAGCCGTATAAAGCCTGCTATCAGGATTGTCTCTTACAAGCTGGCCGAGCAAGCCTTCGCTGTGTCCCTCGCCGTAAGCCCACGCGGTGTCAAAGAAATTGCAGCCGAGATCCACCCCGCGCTGTAAAGCCCGAAGCGACTCCTCATCATCCGAGCCGGTCCACCCGCCCATGCCCCACATCCCGTACCCCATTTCGCTGACCATCCATCCCCTGCGTCCGAATCGTCGATAATTCATCTCAACCCTCCTCAGATAATGTAATGATGTGAAGCGCCCTGTACAAATTGATTATCTACAACCCGGTCATTCGCCTGCCGATACGCTTGCGCCACTGCGTCTGTCTATCACGATCTTTCCCGTTTTGATCACGGTTGAGACGTGATTGATGCCGAACAGATAAGGTATCTGTCGGTAATCCGGGCAATCATAAACTACGAGATCGGCCTGTTTGCCCGCTTCAATCGAGCCGAGGCGGTCGCCGCGACTCAGGCTGTAAGCCGCGTTGATGGTTGCGGCAGTCACCGCCTCGGCAGGAGTCATGCGCATCTGCGCGCAGGCGATTGAAAGTATCATCTGCATGGAAGGAGTAGGCGAACTGCCGGGATTGAAATCGGTCGCAAGCACCACGCCGAGACCAGATTCGATCATCTGTCGAGCGGGCGCATAACGCGCAAGCCCCAGATTGAAGACCGCGCCCGGCAGCAGCACCGCCAGTACACCAGCCCGGCAAAGCGCTTCTATTCCACCTTCGTCTATACATTCCAGATGATCGGCAGACACAGCCTCAAGCTCTGCCGCAAGCCTGCCGCCTCCGCACAGGGTCAACTGGTCTGCGTGAAACCTGATGCCCAGTCCAAGCTCTTTCGCGCGTTCGAGCACGCGGCGCGATTCGTCCACGGTGAAAACGTGCGACTCGCAAAAGATGTCGGCGTATTCGGCCAGCCCTTCTTTTGCCACTCGCGGCAGCATTTCGTCCACAACCAGACGGATGTAATCTTCGCGCGCCGGACCTGTGCCTCTGGCGCATCTATACTCGTCCGGGATTTCGTGCGCGCCCAGAAAGGTGGGGACAAGTTCGAGCGGGGTTTCGCGGTCGAGCCTTCGGATGACGCGGAGGATTTTTAATTCGTCTTCGAGCGTCAATCCGTATCCGCTCTTGGCTTCTATGGTCGTCGTGCCGTGTTCGAGCATCCATCTGATGCGCGGCAAGGCCGACTCAAACAACTCTTCCGCGCTTGCCGCGCGGGTCTTCCTGACCGTAGACCTGATACCGCCGCCCCTTTCTGCGATCTCTTGATAGGTGAATCCTTCGGCGCGCATTTCGTATTCGTCTTCTCGCGTCCCGGCAAAGACCGGATGCGTGTGCGCGTCTATAAACCCGGGCATCACCACGCGCCCCTCCGCGTTTATGCGCACTGAGGCGGGGCCGGCCTGCGATTCGATTTTCTGCGACGGCCCGGCGGCGATTATGAGCCCGTCGCGCACAAATACCGCGCCCCCGTCTATAATCGCAAGCTCGCGCATCTCGCGGCCTGTGCGAGCCCGCGCCGGGCCTGCGAGCGTGATAATCTGGTTTGCGCCTGTGATTAATAATTCCGTCATCATCTGTGAACTACACCCTTCGGCTGTCACTATGCTATAGTGAGCGCCGTAGGAATCCGAAGCTTACGGCGTTCCGGCAGGTACAAATTCAAAGGCAAAGTTAATGTCCGACACACTGGTAGGCACAGTCAAGGGTCCGGGTGAGAAACCGAACGAGTTTGTCTTTATCACGACCGATAACGAACACACGCGCGTCGGCGAGTTCATCTATTACCACGTGGCGAACGCGCGCGCCGAGCACCGGATAATTGGCAATATCACCGAACGGAATCTCATACGTTCTCTGCCCGAAAGTTTCCTGGCAGACCCCTCGATACCGCCCGCTTCCATCGCCCGCATGATAGGGCTTGAAGAGCAGCGGCTTGAGCTTTTCGAGATACTGGTTTCCGTGATCGGCTATTTTGATGATGAGCTTTCTGATTTCGTGAACCCGCGCATACCGCCCACGCCCGGGCAGATCGTCTACCTCGCGCCCTCAGATATGCTTGCCGGAGTGCTCTCTCCTAAACAGCGAGGCGAGCAGGGCGCGGCCCACATCGGCAGCCTGCTCACCCGGCAGGCGGGAGAAGTGCCCGTGGTCCTTTCGGTCAAAGATATAGCCTCGACACACCTTGCGGTTCTCGCCTCGACCGGCGCGGGAAAAAGCTATACGGCCTCGGTCCTTGTAGAAGAGTTGATGAAGCCTGAGAATCGCTCGGCCGTGCTCGTCGTAGACCCGCACGGCGAATACGACACCTTGCAAGAGATCAAACAACCGCAATTCAAAGACTACTTCTGCGCCCGGGGGTATGAACCCGAAGTAAAGATTCTGCGGCCCGAACGCGTCAAGGTCAGATTTGATTCCCTTGAATTTGCCGACATCTGTTATCTGCTCCAGGACATTTCAGAGAAGATGAAATACTCGCTTGGCGAAGCGTTTCGCCAGGTTCGCTCAAGCGCGGGCAAGCACGGGCATTACGCCATTCAGGATTTGATGGATGCGGTGGCCGAACAGCGATACGGAGACGAAAAGAGCGACCGCTCGGGCGGCAATGTGGCTACGATAGACGCGCTCGAATGGAGGTTGAACAATCGCTTCCGAGGCTACAGCAAGCACCAGATTTTTTCCGATCACGAGCACAACGCGCTTGAAGAGCTTTTCCGTCCGGGTCAGTGCACCGTACTTCAACTCGTAGACATCGACCAGAACGAACAGCAGGTCATCGTAGGCACACTGCTGCGCCGCGCGATTCTTGCGCGCATGGCCACACACAAAGGCGATGTGACAAGCTCTTCGGACGAGCGTTATCTGCCTTATCCGGTTTTCGTTCTTCTCGAAGAGGCGCATAGGTTTGCGCCCGCCGGTCAAACCGTAGTCTCTACCAATGTGTTGAAACAGATTCTGTCCGAAGGGCGCAAGTTCGGATTGGGCATAGGGCTGATCACGCAAAGACCGGGCAAACTCGACTCCGATGTGCTTTCGCAGTGCATGACGCAATTCATAATGCGAATAGTAAATCCGATAGATCAGGATACCATCGCAAAGACGGTCGAAGGCGCGGGCCGTCGCATGCTCGACGAGTTGCCCGCGCTCACCAAGGGGCAGGTGATAGTATCGGGCGTAGCCATAAACACTCCCGTGATGTGCCAGGTTCGAAAACGGCTGACACGTCACGGAGGCGAAACGATTGACGCGCCGGACGAATGGGCCAGATGGCATTCGGAGCGCGAAAGATCGAGGCGCGCAGAAAGCGGCGCGCTTTTGGTCAAGCCTCAGCCGAAATCGGGCGGACGTCTCGGCGGGATCGAAATCTGATTTATGTATTTAAGGAGAGTATCATGGCTTTCACAAGAATGGATCAAGGACTGGTAGAAGATTGGATGGTAATAGCTAAAGCTGTCGGCGAGCGTCAATCCCGACAGCCCGCTATGATCAAATCCATGCTCCGGCAACTCGAGCAACAGGTAGACGGCTTCGCTATAAACCAGCTTCAGCACGCCCTGCAAACCGCTACACGCGCTCTGTGCGAAGGGGCGTCGGAAGAGATGATCGTTGCCGCTCTGTGTCACGACATAGGCAAAGTCATCTCGGTCGAAAACCATCCGGCGATTGCCGCCGAGATTCTCAAGCCGTATGTTTCAACGGAGACTTACGAGGTAGTTCGAACGCACCAGGATTTTCAGGGGCGGCATTATTATGCATTGATGGGAAAAGACCCCGATGCGCGCAGGCAATACGCCGACCAGCCGTGGTATGAGATGGCTACGAAATTTACAGACGAATGGGATCAGGCGTCGTTTGATCCCGAATACGACACGTTGCCGCTCTCGCACTTTGAGCCGATGATTGATCGCGTCTTTGCCCGCCCGCAAAACGCGCTGGTCAAGAGCGCCTGAATAAAGACTTTGACAGGATTAACAGGATTGAAAGAAATCTTGTTCAATCCATCAAAATCCCGTTAATCCTGTCAAAAATTCGGTTGCTCGAATACAGGCAGTGGCAATCCGCTCGGGACCGAATCGGGTATCAGGCTGCGCAGGTTCTCGGGCCGCGCGCGCGGGTCGAGCAATCCGTTGCGGACGAACTCCAATACTTCTTCAAATTCTTCGTCGTTTATCTGTATCCCCGGATTTAGAATATCGGGAACTCGCTCAAGGACAGGTTCTATCGGACCCGCGAAAAACGTCTCTCTTCTTGCGCCTTCAAAGCTTCGCGCGGACTCAAAAACGTGGCGATAGTGCTGTATCGTGTCATAGAGCGAACTGAAAACGCCGTTGTGAAAAAAGGCCGACTGCACCGACAGGTTTCTCAAGGGCGCTGTGCGAAACTTGTAGCGGTCTGCCGCGTCACCCGTGACCTGCTCTAATCCAAAGTCTTCATCCATGCCGGGACCGTCAAATTTCACATTGCTCACCATAGGCACGATCTGCGGGACACCGACCACTCGCGGAGTGAAGTCGCTGAACATCTCGTTTGATTGGCCCGAAACCGCGTGACACGTTATGCATTGTGCTTTGCCGAAAAACAACAGCGCGCCTCTTTTCTGTTTTTCAGTCATCGCGGTTGTCTCTCCGCGCGCAAACCTGTCTAGCGGCGCGTTTGCAAATACAAGCGTAAATTCGAATTCGGCAATCGCCTCTCCGATCATATCGTAGGTAACGGGAGCGCCGCGTTTCACTTCGGGAAAGGCTTTCTTGAAAAGTTTCCTGTACTTCTTGATTGCGGTGACGCGCCTTAAGACCTCGTCTCGAACGGCGAAACTGTCTCCCTGAAAATCAAACCCGGTCATCTCGACCGCGACCGTAGGCGGGATGAATGCCTGAGCGGCCAGCAGATGCGGCAGACGCGAAAGGCTGCGCCCTTCCGGCTCGGGAAAGCTAAATCCGTTACTGTTGTCGAACGGGTCGCCTGAGAGCGCGACAAAGCGCGAGTTCCACATCAAATTTGGGTAGAAGGCGGCATTGATGACTGTGGGGGCGCGGCGCTGATTACGCGGGCCGCCCCGGTCTGGTCCCACAAAGCCGTTATTGTTTATGCCGATGGCGATTGCCTGCGTATCGCCGAAACCTGTGGTGGGAGAGTGACAACTGGCGCAACTACTATCCTGATGCAGACTCAATACGGGATCGAAAAACAAGAGTCGGCCAAGCTCGGCGCGTTTCTGATTTATGGGACGGCCAAGCCTCTGTTCAAGCGTCGCC
Organism: Blastocatellia bacterium; assembly: GCA_963765495.1. GTDB lineage: Bacteria > Acidobacteriota > Blastocatellia > UBA7656 > UBA7656 > CAVXWP01. Next base: position 143,682 of record CAVXWP010000005.1, on the reverse strand, counting down.
TCGATGTTTCCGGTAAATCCGGCCTCGGTCAACGCGGCTGACAGATCATCATCGAGTTGATCAAAGGCCGTAGCGGTCGCGCTTCGGGCGGCCGAGCCTTTCGGCGCAAACAGAATCGCACAGCTTAGAAACATCATCACCGTGAGAGCCAGAAGTTTGTAAATTCGCATCCTTAAAAACCTCGCTGAAATGCAAAATGGCGCTCGCGATTTGAATTCGCCCCGGTGAGCGATTCCGCGCGAGCGCCGATCAAAGGCAAAAAAATCGAAGAAAGAAACCCAGGATTTTCACCGGCTGAACCAACCTCAGCCACGACTGATATATATGGTAAATGGGGCGCGCCTTCCAGAAAAACGCGGAAAGGCTTGCTTGCCTGTAGCGTCTGTTCCGCTTTATCATCCTCACTCACCAACTCAATGCGTTGATGCGTGAGGAGTAAAAGACCCTGTCAAAAAATCCGAAGCTCGTCACGCATGGCGCGACGCGAGGAAAGTCAGTATTGAATCTAAAACTTTTTGCTTTTCGCCGATGGATCGCATCATATCTGGCTACCGGAAAACAGATGCCGCTCAGGACAAAGCTCGTGTTTGCCCTGTTGATCTTCGGCATCTCTTATGTGACGAAATCGCTTCAAGCCGTAGACCTCGCAAGTGTGATGTACACTAATCAGCAACCGTTCGGGGGACTCACGGATGGTTATCACGCGCGCGCCGTATCGATACTGAAAGGCGAAGGGCTGCTCGGTCCTTACGATATAAAACCGTCCCGGACCGGGTGGCTTGCGCAAGCGCCGGGATATTCCGTCTTTCTTAGCGGAATCTATTCGATCACAGGCATAGACTTTTTTCGAGTTCAGGTGATACAAAACGGAGTGAATTCTCTTTCTCCGATTCTGATATTTCTGATTGCCGGTTCGCTCTTAAGCTGGCGCGTAGGCGTCGTATCGGGTCTCCTTTCGGCCGTTTCGCATCAGCTTTCGCACATCTCGAATTTCATACTGCCCGATTCTGTTGCGGCGCTTCCCCTGCTTGCGGCCGTCTATGTCGTGGTGCTTTTGCGTCCGAGCGGTCGCAATTCCTTCTGGCTTTACATTCTGGCCGGAGTGATGATCGGACTCGCCGCGTGGCTCAGGTCCCAGCTCATGCTGATCGGGCCTTTTCTTATCCTCATCCTCGTGGTCATTTCGATCCGCCGGATGTCGGTCTTGAAGCGCGGAGCCGTTATGGCGCTGGTCTCTTTTCTTGTCATAGCTCCGATCACTATCAAGAACTATATAGTTTATGGCGAATTCGTACCGATAAACATCGGCGCAGGCATCGTGCTGTGGGAAGGCATAGCCGATGCAAGCGGCGACCGCTTCGGCGCAGTTGCCTATGACGACGAGGTAGCCCGGCAGGAGGCGATCATTTATAACAACCCGCATTATGCGGGAATGTGGTCTATGCCCGACGGGATAATGCGCGACCGCGATAGAGTCAAAAAGAGCCTTGCCATAATCGTGCGCCATCCATTCTGGTACGCGGGAGTGATGCTTGACAGGTGTAACGAGATGGTCAAATACACGGCTCACGCGCCGCTTGTTTACAAACAATCGCAGACGGGGTCGCTTCAGCCCGTAGAGCCTGTCAAACCGCAGTGGGAATCCGTGGCTGCCGACAGTTCGGTTCCGGCCTTTGCTTTGAAACTCGGCTGGATGCGAGCGGTCATACGCCCGCTACAACGGGTGACGAAAGAGGCCATGCGAGTCTTCGTGATGATCGGAGTCGTGATCATGTTTTTGGCCGCGTGGCGCAGGGCCCTTTTTCTTTTCGCCGTGCCGCTTTATTACTTTATCTTTCAGTCTTTCATGCATACGGAGTTTCGATACACGCTGCCGATGCAATACTTCTTATTCGTCTTTGCGGCGGTTGTCTGGGTGCTTCTGGGCGCGCTTGCCTGGAGGGGAATAAAGCGATTGACGGATCGTTTTCGCCCTGCCTCGCTAGAGAGAGCTTGAGAATTGTTATAAGATAAAGCATCGGACTCACAAAACAATCCAACAAATCAGGAGGGCATACGGATGACTGCGAAAAAACAGTTCAGGAAATTCTCTTTTTCCTCAATCATAATCTCGTTACTGCTTGCCGTCTCGGTAGCGGGCGTCACAGCGCCTCAATCCGGGAAGGCCACGAGCGCGCAACTCGAAGCCGCGAGAAAGTACATAAAAGATAGCTGGCACACGCTCGCGCGCTCGAATGCGCGGCTCGCCGTCGCAGCCGTTGACCCAAAGTTTCATCTGCCCGAGGGCGAGAAGTGGCCTGTCTATGTCTCGCAAAAAGAAGACCTCAAAAAGGTGCGAGAGAGCTTGCGAACGCAGATGCAGGCGTCGGATTTCAACAAGATCGAAATCAGGCAATTGCCCGACGACATAAACGAAATTCGGGAGCCGGGGCTTCTTTACCTGCCTTATCCTTACGTAGTGCCGGGTGGCCGCTTCAACGAAATGTACGGGTGGGACAGTTATTTTATTCAGGTGGGGCTGCTTCGCGACAATGAGACGGAACTGGCAAAAAACCTGACCGACAACTTCATCTACCAGATAGAGCATTACGGAAAGATATTGAATGCCAACCGCACTTATTACCTGAACCGCTCGCAGCCGCCCTTTTTGACCCAGATGATCCTCGGAGTTTACCGCAAAACGCACGACCGCGCGTGGCTTAAAAGTACGATCCCGGCTATAGAAAAATATTACCGCTTCTGGATGGCCGAGCCCCATCTGACAAAAGAGACCGGGCTGTCGCGTTACTACGATTTTGGCGAAGGGCCTGCCCCGGAGGTCATATCGGATGAGCGCGATGCGGAAGGGCGAACTCATTATGATCGAGTGAAGGAGTATTACCGCACGCACGACATCACCGATTACGATTTGAGTCAGTATTATGACAAAGAAAAAGACGAGCTTACGCCGCTGTTTTACAAGAGCGACCGCTCGATGCGCGAATCGGGATTTGACCCTTCGAATCGTTACGGGCCGTTCAGCATAGACATAATCCATTACGACCCCGTGGGTCTTAATTCGCTGCTTTACATAATGGAGACCGAGACGGCAGAGATATTAAAACTCGCCGGGCGGGGGCGCGAAGCGGGCGTCTGGCTGCGCCGGGCCGAAGATCGCAAACGCAGGATGAATCGTCTGATGTGGGATGAAAAAGACGGGCTCTATTACGACTATAATTTTGTCGAAAAGCGCGTGCGGCGTTATCCGTTCGCAACGATGTTTTACCCTCTGTGGGCGGGGATTGCCAGCCGCAAACAGGCGGCCCGCGTAGTGGCGAACCTGCATCTTTTAGAGCAACCGGGCGGCATAGCGACCAGCAACAACGTATCTGGCAGCCAGTGGGACGCGCCCTTCGGCTGGGGGAACCTGCAATTGATCGCCGTCTGGGGGTTGCGAAAGTATGGCTACAACGCGGAAGCCAACCGCATATCGGCTAATTTCCTCTCGCTCGTGCTCAAGGAATTTATAGCCCACAACACGATAGTGGAAAAATATGATGTAACGCGCCGCGCCTCTCAACTCGGAGCCGGATTGAAATTCGGGTACACTTCAAACGAAATAGGATTTGGCTGGACAAACGCGGCCTTCACGGAACTCTACGCCGAACTCCCGCCAAACAAGAAAGCGGATGTGCTCAAATTGAACGGTCTGCCTGTGCCCGGCATCAAGTAGCAGGCAGCAGGCAGTTGAGTAAAGCCAGGTATCAATCTAAAGGCAACTGCATGTTAGGAAAACTGAATGACCCTGGTCTTGCACGAAGCGTGTAGCAATCTGCAAGGGGCCGGTTTGCAACAGGCGGGCTTTCCGATATAATCCGCAAAGGATTCGCCCGGTAAAATCACAAACTCAGGAAATCTTTGAGGAGACCTCGAAAATGAAGAAATATTCAGGCCTTTCAAGAATGTTGCTGCTGTTCTACGTCACGTTCAGCCTGTTTACGGTAAGCCCGCGCGCGATTGCGCAGGAAAAAGAGAAAAAGCCGGATAAAGAGAAGCAGATCGCCGAGTTGATGAAGGGTTATTACGAATACGGGCTGTTCAACGGCGCGGTGCTTGTGGCCGAAAATGGAAAGGTGATTTATAAAAAGGGGCTGGGCTACGCCAACATGGAATGGAAGATTCCAAACGAGACGGACGCGAAATTCCGCCTGGGCTCGATCACAAAGCAATTCACCTCGATGCTGATTATGCAACTGGTCGAAGAAGGGAAGATAAAACTCGACGGCCATCTGATTGATTACCTGCCCGACTATCGCAAGGACACGGGCGAGCGTGTCACGATTCATCACCTGTTGACTCATACCTCGGGGATTCCAAGCTATACGGATCAGCCCGGCTTCTTTGAAAACATCAGCCGCGATCCTTACACGGTAGCCGATTTCGTGAATAAACAGGCGAGCGGAGATTTGTTGTTTGAGCCGGGTTCGAAATTCGCCTACAACAATTCGGGCTACTTTCTACTTGGAGCCATAATTGAAAAGATCACCGGCAAGCCTTACGAAGTGGTCTTGAAAGAGCGGATACTCGATCCTCTGAAGATGCACGACACGGGCTATGACCATCACAACACTATCCTGAAAAAGCGCGTTTACGGTTATGAAAAAACGCCCGCCGGGTACGAGAACACGTCTTATCTGGATATGTCCATTCCCTACTCGGCGGGCTCGCTTTATTCGACCGTGGAAGATCTGTATCTGTGGGATCAGGCGCTTTACACCGACAAGCTGATTTCCGAAAAATCCAAAGAGATTATGTTCAAGCCGTTTCTAAACAACTATGCATATGGATGGGTGGTAACGAAAGTCCCGCTCGGCGACAGCAAAGAAACCGCGTCTGTCGTAACGCATGGCGGCGGCATAAACGGCTTCAACACGTTGATCGTCCGGTTTGTCGACGAAAAGAATTTGATCGTCCTGCTCAACAATACGGGCGGGGCGAGATTGAACGAGATGGCCACGGCGATTGCAGGCATACTCTACGACAAGCCTTACAAGCAGGCGCGCAAACCCATAGGCGAAGCCCTGATGAAAACCATAATGGAGAAGAATGTCGAAGCGGCCATAAAGCAATACCATCAACTGAAGACCGAAAAAGCCGACGAATACCTGATCACCGAAGACGAGTTGAACACCCTCGGATACCAGATGCTCAGAATGAAGAGAGTGAAAGACGCCATCGAGATTTTCAAACTGAACGTCGATGCTTACTACGGATCGTCAAACGTATATGACAGTCTGGGCGAGGCTTACATGATAGCCGGTGAAAAAGAGCTTGCCATACAAAATTACAGGAAGTCGCTGGAGCTAAATCCGCAGAATACGAACGCGGTCGAAAAACTCAAGGAACTGGAATCGAAATGAGCGGCAACCGGCAGCCCGTGATGTCGGCCGAAGAGTTGGAATCGTTTTTATACGTTCACTTTCCCGAGATGAAGGACCGCGATTATCACGTGGAAAGCGTGGGCGAGATGGTTGCCGAGGTACGCCTTCGTTATGACGCTCGCCATCTGCGTCCAGGCGGAACCATCAGCGGACCGTCGCTTATGACGCTCGCCGACACGGCCATGTACATCGTCGTGCTTGCGATGATAGGGCCGGTGGCGCTCGCGGTCACTACAAACCTGAATATCAATTTCCTGCGCAAGCCCGATCCGAAAGATGTCATCGCAAAAGCGAGCCTGCTTAAACTGGGGCGCAGGCTCGCCGTAGGCGAAGTTACCATGTACTCGGATGGTGAAATTCAGCCCGTAGCTCATGCGAGTGTGACATACTCTATTCCGCCCGACAGATAGACAAATATCGAGCCGATTTTGAGCCCGCGATCATAGGAGAAAAACTTTATGTTTGAATTCATAAACCAGGATGTAGAAAAATTTGCGCACGATCACACCGACCCGGAATCCGATCTGTTTCGCCGATTGCGGGAAGAGACCATCGCCGAGATGCAGTATCCGCAGATGCAGGTAGGGCGCATCGAAGGCCGTTTTCTGAAGATGCTCGTGCGATTGACAGGCGCACGGCGCGTGCTGGAACTCGGCATGTTTACAGGTTACAGCGCCCTGATGATGGCCGAAGGCTTGCCGGAAGACGGGCGCATAATCACCTGCGACGTAGACCCGAAGGCCGAAGCGATAGCCCGCCGCTATTTCGCCGAAAGCCCTCACGGACGCAAGATCGAAATCAGAATGGGACCGGCGCTTGAGACCATAGCCGCGCTTACCGACCCGCTTGATATGGTCTTTATTGATGCCGATAAAACGAACTATTCGAACTATTATGAAGCGTGTCTTCCGCTCCTTCGACCGGGCGGCCTGATAGTGGCCGATAACGTTTTATGGAGCGGCAAGGTGCTCAATCCCGAAGACGAATCGACACGCGCAATCGTGGCCTTTGATGAACAGGTGCAGGCGGACCCCCGCGTTGAAAATGTCTGTCTTACGGTCCGCGACGGGATGATGCTTATCTGGAAGCGGCCTGAATGAAGCGCTCACGCATCACTCCAATACCAGTTGCAGGATGGCTACGTCCTGCCATCGGCCTTCGGTGCATCCGATCTCACGTTGTATGCCTGCCGTCTCGTAGCCGAATTTCTTGTGTAGATCGAGGCTGATCTGATTGTCTGCCCAGATCTTCGCGACGAGATGATGATAGCCAAAGGCGCGGCACCGCTCGATGAGCGCCTGCTGAATCTGCGTGCCTACGCCTAGACGGCGGCCTACCAGATCGCGCCGGATGTAGACCGATGTCTCGCAGGCAAAGCGATAGCCCTCCCTGTCGCTGTACCGCTTTATGATGCCCCATCCCAGGACCCGGTCTTCATCCTCAAAGACGAGAATAGTCTCTTGCTCGGTGAACGCATTTATCCATTTCAAAATCTCTTCTTTGCTTTTGGGCGTCTGATCCATAGTGCTATCGCGCGCCCCGATGGACTGGTTGTAAATCAGCGCGATGGCTTCGGCGTCTTCGGGTTCGCAATCACGTATTTTCGACATCAGTTGCTCTCCGATTATTAGTCTTATAGTCTATCGCCTGCGGGCGATTTCAGCACGCCACCGGGTCATTTCCATGGTGGATGAACCGCCGTGACATGCTATACTCGCACAGGCTTGAGCCGCCCTAATACGGCAAAAACCCTACAGGAGCTATCAATCATGAACTTTGTGTTTTCCGATAAGGTCAAAGATTTACAGAAGAAGGTCCAGAGCTTTATGGACGAATACATCTATCCTAACGAGAAGACCTTCTATGAACAGATAAACGAAGGCGACAGGTGGCAGCCTACGGCGATTGTCGAAGAGTTGAAAAAGAAGGCAAAGTCTGCGGGGTTGTGGAATCTCTTTTTGCCCGAAAGCGAATACGGCGCGGGACTCACGAATCTGGAATACGCGCCGCTTTGCGAAATAATGGGCAGGTCCACCATGGCTCCCGAGGTCTTCAACTGCTCGGCCCCGGACACGGGCAACATGGAGGTGCTTGTCCGTTACGGTTCCAAAGAGCAGAAACAGCGATGGCTTGAGCCGATGCTTGCGGGCGAGATACGCTCCTGTTTTGCGATGACCGAACCCGATGTGGCATCGTCAGACGCTACGAACATCCAGTCGAGCATACGGCGCGAAGGCGATGAATATGTGATCAACGGTCACAAGTGGTGGACATCGGGCGCGGGCGATCCGCGCTGCAAGATAGCGATATTTATGGGCAAGACCGACCCGACCGCGCCCAAACACAAACAGCAATCAATGATACTCGTGCCGATGGATACACCCGGCGTCAATATAGTGCGAATGCTTCCGGTCTTTGGCTACGACGACGCGCCGCACGGACACGGAGATGTCATATTTGAAGACGTCCACGTGCCCGTTTCAAATATGTTGCTTGGCGAAGGGCGCGGGTTCGAGATCGCGCAGGGCAGGCTCGGACCCGGTCGCATTCACCACTGCATGCGATTGATAGGAGTGGCCGAGCGCGCCCTCGAAGCCATGTGCAAGCGCACGAAGTCTCGCGTGGCATTCGGCAGACCGATAGCCGAGCAGGGCACTATTCGAGCCGACATCGCAAACTCGCGCATCGAGATCGAGCAGGCGCGACTGCTCACACTTAAAGCCGCTTACATGATGGACACCGTAGGCAACAAAGAGGCTCGCGCCGAGATCGCCATGATAAAAGTCATAGCGCCGAATCTGGCCCTGAGAGTCCTGGACCGCTCCATTCAGGCTCACGGCGGAGCCGGGGTCACCGTTGATCACGGGCTTGCTATGGCGTGGGCGCATTCGCGTACCCTGCGGCTTGCCGACGGCCCGGATGAAGTCCACCGCGAGGCGATAGCAAGACTCGAATTGAAAAAAATTGATTGATCGCAGGCAATCGGTGGAAATGGATTTGAATGGTTGGGAAAGAGGCAATAGATCACGGATTCGACGGATCGGACGGATCAACACGGATCAGACTTTATTTGATCAGATCCGCGTAGATCCGCCGCATCCGTGTCCGTCCCGGCCTATTTCTACTAGCCAGACCTACATGTTGAGGTAAACGAAAAGGAAGAACGTATGCAACTGAGGGACAGGGTCGCGGTAGTCACGGGCGGAGCGACGGGCATTGGCCGCGCGCTTGCGCGCCGCTTTGCACAGGAGGGTGCGCGTGGCGTGGTTGTGGCTGATCTCGACCGTGAAGGCGCGCAAAGCGTGGCCCGCGAAATTGGCGGTCTTGCCGTGGAGACAGATGTGAGCCGTGAAGCCGACATCATAAATCTGGTTAATCAGGCGACCGAAAAGTATGGAGCGATTGATCTCTTCTGCTCTAACGCGGGGATTGCGACCGACGGCGGCGCTGAGGTGAGCGACAAGGCATGGCAGCGAATCTGGGAAATCAATTTTATGGCTCACGTCTATGCCGCGAGAGCCGTCCTGCCCGCGATGCTTGAGCGAGGCGAGGGGTACTTGCTAAACACCGCGTCGGCTGCCGGGCTGCTCACTCAAATAGGCTCGGCTCCATATTCGGTCACAAAGCACGCGGCCGTGGCGTTTGCCGAATGGCTGGCAATCGCTCACGGCGAGGCGGGTATCAAGGTTTCGTGTCTGTGTCCGCAGGGCGTTCGCACGAATATGCTTGAAGCGGCGGCAGACGGCGGTTCCTTTCTTAAAGAAGGCGCGCTCGATCCCGAAGAGGTTGCCGAAGTGGTTGTTCAAGGATTGGCCGAAGAACGATTCCTTATTTTGCCGCACCCGGAAGTTGCCGAATACTTTCGCCGCAAGGCCGCCGATTATGATCGCTGGCTTCGCGGCATGAGGCGGCTGCAAACTCGCGTGGAAGAGATCAGGCAACAGAAAAATCTATGAGGTGGCGCACGCGGTCTACTCGATCAACCGCAACGCGCACCCAATCGCCCAGCCTGTACTTTTTGTTGCCTCGCGTGCCCGCCAGCATTTGCTTGCGCTCGTCGTATTCGTAAAGATCGTCTATCAAAGTCGAGATGTGAACCAGCCCCTCGATAAAGAACTCGTTCAACTCTACATAGAATCCGAAATCCTTGACCGAAGTGATTACACCGTCGAACGTGTCGCCGATTCGCTCGAACATAAATTCCGCCTTGCGCCAGTCCATCAACTCGTTTTCGGCCGCATCGGCGGCGCGCTCTCGCTCGCTTGAGTGATCCGCGATCACATCGAGCGCGGTGCGAAGTTCGCTTGCGCGTTCTTCACCAAGCACCGGCCACGAAACCTGTCTGAGCGCCTGTTTGCTCCCCAGGTCAACCTGCTGCCATTCCTCTTCGCCGTTTCGGCCCTGCTCTAAGATTTCGCGCAACAGGCGATGAACTATCAGATCGGGGTACCGGCGTATAGGCGAAGTGAAGTGTGTATAGGTCTTCATCGCCAGCCCGAAATGGCCGCGATTCTGGGCGCTATACCTGGCGCGCTGCATCGAGCGCAGCATCAGATAGGAAAGCAATCGCTCTTCTGGAAGCCCCTGAATCTCTCTGGTCAGGTGTTGAAATCCGCGCTGTGGTTTTGGGCCGTGCATAGAAAATTTGTGGCCAAACGATAAAGCTATCTCGGCAAATTCTTCGACTTTTTCAGGGTTAGGTTCTTCGTGAATGCGATAGATGGCGGGCACAAGGAGCGCCTCAAGGTGCGCGGCTACGGTTTCGTTTGCGAGCAGCATGAATTCTTCGATCAGGCGATGCGCGATGTTTCGTTCTGAGCGGATTATGCCTGCTATCTGGCCTTCGTCGTTGAAGTGGAGTTCGGCTTCGGGCAGATCGAAATCGATTGCGCCGCGCTCCTTTCGCCGCTCGATCAGGATGAGCGCGAGGCCGTGCATCTCGCCGATCATTTCTTTGATGTGCGAGTAGTCGCGAGCAGTTTCGCCTTCGGGGTTTGTGATGATTTCGTTTACCGCCGTGTAGGTCATGCGCTCGCGGCTGTGAATGATTGAAGGTGCGAGGTTGTAATAAATCACCTGACCCGTGCGGTCGAGTTCCAGGACAACCGACATAGTGAGCCGGTCCTCGCGAGGGTTGAGCGAGCAGATGCCGTTCGATAGACGTTCGGGCAGCATCGGAATTGCCCGCTCAGGAAAATAGACAGACGTGCCCCGGCGAAACGCCTCTTCATCGAGCGGGCTGCCTTCGCCTACGTAATGGCTCACGTCGGCGATATGTACGCCCAGCCGGAACCGCCCGTTTGGCAAGACCTCAAGCGATACGGCATCATCGAAATCGCGAGCGGTCTCTCCGTCAATCGTTATCGTGAGATGGTCGCGCAAATCCATCCGGCCTGTCAGATCGGTTGTTGAAATTGTATCGGGTATCGCTTCGGCCTGCGCGAGCGCAATATCAGGGAAGACATCCGGGAGGTGATGCTTTCTGATGATGATTTCGATGTCGAGGCCGGGCGTGCCTTCCGGTCCGAGGACTTCGATCACGCGGCCCCACGGAGGCCGTCCGGCAACAGGCGGACGCGTGATTTCCACGTTGACTATATCTCCGTCTGCGGCCTCCAGAGTGTCGGTCGGGGCTATCGAGATTTCGTAAAGTATGCGTTCATCTATAGGCGAAACGAAACAATCTTTTGTGAGCCTGGCGAATCGCCCTACGACCGTAGGGTTTGAGCGATGCAGCACGGCTTCGACGCGCCCTTCGCGTCCGCGCTCTGACTGACTGGTGACGCGAGCTATGACCTTATCACCATGAAGGGCTGCGCCCATCGCCCGCTCGCTTACGTACAGATCGCCCGAGGCCCGCTCGCCTTCATCATCGGGCACGATAAAGGCGTGGCCCGATTTCGTGCCTCGGAGTGTGCCTACGAGCAGGCCGGGGGCCTGTTTGCGCCAGTAACGCCCGCTCTTTTGAACGGCAAGCCCCGCGCGGACGAATTCAGTCAGGTACTCGGTGAGCCGGGATTTTTGAGCTTCGGTCAGGTTCAGAGTTTCGGCCAGGCGGTCCGGGGTTATGCTGCGCTCGCGGGATTTCGGCAGAGCCTGGAGTATTTTTTGCGGTGAAAGATCGGTGTTTATCAAAATCTGGTCGAAACTCCTGCTTGACACATTTCGCGCCCACTGAGTAGTATATTTTCTCTTCGATTGACAAACAATCGAACCCGGTTGCGGATGTGGCGGAATGGCAGACGCGCAGCGCTCAGGACGCTGTGAGAGCAATCTCGTGGAGGTTCAAGTCCTCTCATCCGCACCAATACCTTCCATAAGCGCCAGCCCACAAGTAGAATCTTTTTTATGCCCTCGATCCGCGTAAAGCTTACGCTGTGGTACCTGGGAATTGCGGCCCTTGTGCTCACGGCCTTTGCCGTAGCGATATATCTGTATCTGTCGCGCGGGTTGCTCAACGCGATTGATAACTCGCTCGCGCATCAGGCCGAGCGCATAGCTCAGGCGGTCGCGCATCCGCTTGGCGACACCGAGGTCGAGCGCCCCGACACGCTGATACTCGCGCCGCAATTCGTATCAATCGCCGATCAAAATGGAGAAGTCACCGACCGGATTCTGGACGGCGAAGGCCACGAGGTGCCGATAATTCCAGCCGCGCTTGAACGCGCTATGAGTGAGTGGAACCCTCAATACGACGAGATGAAGATTTCGCCCGACGAGCCCGTGCGCATAATCACGTGGCCTGCGCGTGACGACGACGGGGACACCTTTTTTGTCGTGGTCGGCCAGTCGCTCAAGGAACTCCATCAGGCCCAGCATCAATTGCTGTTGCTGCTTGCCATCTCGAACCCTCTGGCGCTGGTGCTCGCGTTTTTTGGGGGCCTGCTGATCGCAAACAAGGCGCTCAAACCCGTAGACCGTCTCACACGCGCAGCCGAGCGCATTGGCCGTGGCAACCTGAGCGAGCGAGTGGAAGAGACTCGAACCCGCGACGAGATAGGCCGTCTCGCCGCTACGTTTAACGAGATGATAAGCCGCCTCGAACAGGCTTTCGAGCGCGAGCGCAACTTCACGGCAAACGCCTCGCACGAATTAAAGACGCCGCTTGCGATACTTCGCGGCGACATCGAAGTCACGCTTCGCCGGGACCGCGACGCGCAGGAGTATCGCCGGGTGCTTGGCTCAAGCCTTGAAGAGATCGAACGACTCACAAAGCTCACGGATGATCTGCTGACGCTTGCGCGTTCGGATGCGGGTGAAAAGATGCTCGAATTCGAGCCGGTCAGGCTCGATGAGCTTGCTGATGAGGCGTACGCTTACATGCGGCAGCTAGCCGAATCGGTCTCTTTAACGCTCACCTACGACAGACCTGCCTCTCCCGCGCTTGTCGAAGGCGACCCGAAGCGGCTCAAACAATTGCTTGTCAATCTGCTCGACAACGCGATCAAATACACCCCGGCAGGCGGGCGGGTAAAACTCGCGATTTCTGCCGATCAGGATTCGGTCGTTATCGAAGTTTCAGACACAGGACGCGGAATACCCGCAGAGACATTGCCTCATATCTTCGATAGGTTTTATCGCCAGAGCGATCCGCGCGATTCGCGTGTGACGGGTTTTGGGCTTGGCCTTGCAATCTCGCGATGGATAGCCGTCGCGCACGGCGGAACTATCGCTGCGAAAAGCGAACCGGGCAAGGGCTCGCTCTTTTCAGTCCGCCTCCCCGCTGCGCGTGTTGCCGTACATCCGGGCTAAATAAAAAGCCGCCACCGCAACCAGTGCTCCGGCTAAAAGATCAATGATGTAATGCTGATTCAATATGACCGTGGTTATCCACATAGCCACGCCGTAAAGCGCGAATAAGACGACAGCCAGCCGATTGCGGTCGGCTGCGGCGATGAGGGTGAAGAGTACGGGATACGCGCCGTGCAGCGAAGGGATGGCCCCAAACCATTGAGAAGCCGACTTGATGAGTGCTTGAACGATGGCCCCGTCCATAGCCGCAGACATCTTTGTCTGAGCCAGGAGTGCGGCGGTGGGTTGCGCCGTGCCGTAGAGGCTCACCCACCAGGGCGGCGCGGCTGGCAACAGCACGTACAGCAGAATTCCGAATAGATTCAAGAGGGCGAAGGCGCGCATAGCGAGCACAAAGCGATTACGGTCTCGCATGCGCTCGCCCCCCCGCGACCACCAGTAAAACAAGAGCAAAGGCAGGACGAACAGATGTGAAAGATATATAAACTGTGCCGTCCAGCTTACCCCTGCCCAGAACGGAGAGGCCGCGTGCGCCGCAAGCCATGCGCGTCCGGCGTGCGCCGGGATAGCGCCACCGGCCATCCATCCAAATGCCCATCGCTCCATCAGGTATGGTGTCTCGACCGTGACGCGCCCTAACTCAAAGGGCTGTAAGAGACGCAGCCGGTCGTAAACCAGCCAGAAGGCGAAAAGCGGTGACCAGTCCAGAAAGAATTTTCGCCCGCGCTCTGCGGCCAAAAACGCCGCCGGGATCGCTATGAGCATGAAGTAATGAAAAAAGCGAATGCTGTGCGTAGCAGCGCCAAGCATAAGGTATCCGACAACGCTTGCGCACACGATTATCTGCCAGAATTGTATGCGGCGGTTCGAGAGCACGTTTGACGACAAACCGGATATTCTCCTTCGTTTCTGTTTTCGGGAATTTCAATAGCAGCGAAAGCCGTGCCACGCGACCAATTATCAAAACATCCCGTATTCCCGGCATTTTTTTATTCGCAGGGATTTTGCGCCGCAAGCTTGAGGCTGCACATGACGGATACCTGCTGCGCTCAACCCCCTTTGAGAAACCTTAGCGTGCTTTGGGTACTTTGCGTCTTTGCGAGAACCTGCCGCTCGCAAAGGCGCAAAGACGCAAAGTTCGAAGATTTCTCGTTGCAAACCGTGCTTGACCTGCGGCGGCTCCGAGGTTCAATCTTACTCTTACCGATGAGACCTTACAGAAGAGATGAAATTGGCCCCGCCGGGCAAACTGATGACAAGGATAAACCAAAGGGGTCGCCTCGCGATCTGTTGCGTCTGTTTTCATATGCAAAGCCTTATCGCGTCAGACTCGCCATTGCGCTCCTGAGCCTCCTCGTAGCGGGCGGCCTCGGACTCGTCTTTCCGCAACTCGTACGCTTTATAATCGACGCGGCCTTTATCGAGCGCAACTCCGCAAGGCTCAACCACGTAGCCTTTCTGTTGATAGGAGTCTTTGCGCTTCAGGCAATCTTCAGTTTCCTGCGCACCTATCTGCTTTCTTACACCGGCGAGCGAATAGTCGCGGATGTGCGCGTAGAGTTATACACGCATCTCACGAGCCTGCCCGCCTCGTTTTTTGACAGCCGAAGGGTGGGCGAATTGACATCTCGCCTTGCGTCGGATGTGAGTGTCATTCAGACGGCAACAACCGGAAGCCTCACGGAACTGCTCCGCCAGAGCATAATGCTTTTTGGCGGAATAGCGATTATCGCCATCACAAATCCGCGCCTGACGCTTGTGATGCTGGCCATAGTGCCTGTGATAATTCTTTCGGCAACTTACTATGGCCGCTACGTCAGGCGAATGAGCACACGGGTTCAGGACCAGCTGGCCGAAGCCAATTCCGTCCTCGAAGAGACCGTTTCAGCCATTCGAATAGTTCAGTCATTCGTCAGAGAAGAGTACGAGCGAGCGCGCTACGGCCAGAGCATAAGAGGCGCGCTCGAACTGGCCGTGCGGCGCGCGGTGGCAAGCGGCGGCTTTATCGCTTTCATTATCCTTGTTGTTTACAGCGCCATCGTCGTAGTCCTTTGGTTTGGCAGCCGCATGGTCATCTCAGGCCAGTTGACCGCCGGGGAATTGATAGCCTTTGTGCTCTACACGTTTGTCGTGAGCGGCGCGATAGGCGGGATGTCCGAGCTTTACGGACAGTTCCAGCACGCCATCGGCGCATCCCGGCGCGTGTTTGAGATACTAGATACGCGCCCGCTTATAAGAGACCCTGAAAACCCGCTGCCGCTTGAAGCCGTAAACGGCAACGTAAGGCTGGAAGATGTGCATTTTACCTATCCCGACGACCGGCAGATCGAAGTGTTGAAAGGCGTGACTATCGACGCGAAATCGGGCGAGATAATCGCGCTTGTGGGGCCGAGCGGCGCGGGCAAAACCACACTGGTCGCGCTCATCCCGCGTTTCTACGATGTAAGCTCGGGGGCGATTTTAATAGACGGGCGAAACGTGAGGGACGTGCGGCTCAAAGACCTGAGAGAGGCCATCGGCGTAGTTCCGCAAGAGACCACTTTGTTTGGCGGTACGATACGCGAGAACATAGCTTATGGCCGTCTCGATTCGACGGAGGCGGAAATTGAGCGGGCGGCCCGTGCCGCGCACGCTCACGAATTTATCACAGACTTCCCGGCGGGCTACGACACGGTCGTGGGCGAGCGAGGCGTAAAACTCTCCGGCGGTCAGCGCCAGCGCGTAGCCATTGCCCGCGCGCTGCTGAAGAATCCCGCGATACTCATTCTGGATGAAGCTACAAGCTCGCTTGACTCGGAATCGGAACGGCTGGTTCAGGATGCGCTTGAAACCCTTATGCAGGGCCGGACTACGTTTGTCATAGCGCATCGCCTTTCGACCGTGCGCCGCGCCGACCGCATAGTCGTGCTCAACCAGGGTCGCATAGTCGAAGAAGGCACGCACGAAGAATTGCTTGCGGCAGGCGGCCTCTACAAACAGCTTTACGACATACAGTTCAGAGACCGCCCCGCGCAGTTGAGCGCCGCCACAGAAGCCGAATGGTGAACGGGAAGAGATGCCCGGATTTTTAGACGGGAATAACAGGATTTCTCCTGTTATTTTGAAATCCTGTTATTCCTGTTACTCCTGTCAAACTCTTTTGGCCTTTAGCCGCGTTTTTGTCTCACCATGAATGTCCTTCCCGCAATTGTGATCGTCCCTGTTCGGCTTGCCCCGCTGGTGTTTGGCATCACCGTAAAGCTCACCGTGCCGTTACCGATATTTATGCCGTCGGTTGTGATTACTATCCAGGCGGCATTGCTCTGAACCATCCACGCGCAACGGCTTTCTGTCTTGACGTTCAGGTTTGCTCCGCCGCCACCTGCGGAGAACGTCCCGTATGATGCAAAGATCGAATACCGGCAACCGCTGCTCGCACCGCCGTCCTGGACCACAACGCAGATCTGCCCGCCGACGGTTAACATAGCCTTGCGCGAGATGCCCGTCATATTCTGCGCCACCGCGTAGCTCACAGAACCGTTCCCGCTTCCACTTGCCGTGGATGTAATCGTAAGCCAGTTGCTGTCACTCGCTGCCGTCCAGTTGCAACCCGACGGCGCTTGTATCATCAGGCTTCCAACGCCTCCGCTTTCAGGAAAGAAGTTAGAGGTCGGGGTGAGCGAAAAATCGCAAGTGGCGACCGTCCCTACGCATATTCCGTATCCAAAGCTCGTTACCCAGATTTCATTTGCGTTGTAGGGATTGTAAAAGACTCGTTCGGGCTGGCGGAAAGGATATGAGGTCACGGACGTGAAATCAGGCGCGACGGCCGTCAAATTACTGGTATACCACAATCCGTTCTCTTCGGTGGTCAGATACATCTCGGCCGGGTCCATAGGATTGATGGCACAGGAGGCGACTCTATCAAGGCTGTTGATCCGCGTCCACGAAACGCCTCGATTGGTCGTTTTATACAGCCCGCCAAGCCCGTTCGGAGGGCCGCCCCATCCGCTGAATACGGCTACGTACCACGTGCTTTGCGATGCGTCGTGCGGGTCAACGACAATGTCTCTGGTCCAGTAAAGCATCCCGGAGGCGCTGCGGTCGGTCCAGCTGCTCCCGCCGTTTGTGCTTGTGAAAACGCCCGAGCTTGCCGTGAAGGTTCCGGCAGAGTTTCTTCTGCCCGAATAGGTGCAGACGAGCGTCCCGTCATTGAGTACCTGAATGTTGAAAGGGTGGCCTTCGGTCCTCGGCGGATTTGTAAGCTTTGTCCACGTAGAGGCCGCGCCGTTTTGAATATTGCTCGAAACGTATATGCCTCCCTGCGTGCTGTGAATAACGCTTGCGTACATTCGATTTGTATTGTTCGGGTCAATTGCAAGGCAGATGACGGGATGGCCGAAATCGTGAAGAGTCAGCCACGTTGCGCCCTTGTCGCTTGAGTATTTTATAGCGCCGCTCCCCCCATCTATTCTGGCGTCGGTCAGGTATGTGCTTTGATACATATCGTGCACAGACGAGGTAGCCACATACAGATTTCCATTCGATGGATGCCTGAGGGATTGATAGGTCGAGTTTAAAGGCTGGCCCGTGTAATTGAATGACCACGAACTGCCCCCGTCCGTGCTTCTGGTTCCGCGAATATCGGTATAAGAGGCGAAGATATTATCGGAATCGGCCCACGTCATCCACCAGCAGGAGGTGTCTTCAAGCCCTATGCCGTGATAGCTCTTGTTTTTCGGAGTCGCCGCATTCATGGGATTTTGATCGGCCGGATCAACATACATCTGTCTCCAGGTCGCGCCCCCGTCCGTGGTGATATGCGAAAAGCCCAGGTCTGTGAACGCGGCTTTATTCGAATCGTTTACGGCGACCGCAAATCCCAATGCGCCCGCGCCGTAGGTCCAGCCCCGGTCCCCGCCGTGCCCGTCCCACCCCGTGATTATGTTCTGATTGTTTGTCGTCAAAAGAACACTCTGCCAGTTCGCGCCTCCATTGGTTGACTTATAGATTACGGGGAACTCGTTTGAATCCTGCCCGGCCACGTACACTGTCGAGATGTTGTTAGCGGCGAGGCTTACAAAGACAGGGTAATTGTTTGCGGCAATGCCCGTCACTCGCGCGGTCCAGTTTGCCTGCCCCACATCAATCGAATAGACGCTCTTATAGCTGGAATAAGCGCCTTCGATCAATAGCCCCGGATAGACATCCGATGTGTCGAGCGTTATGCAAAAGAGGCGTACGGTAGCGCCCTGCCGCGCTCCGGCAAACGAGTACATGGCTTGAGTGGACGCAATTCCGCCTGCCGATGACAGGGCAAACGTGCTGCCGCTGTTGGTCGAGACGAGCAGCCCCGCGTTTGTGCCTGCGTAAATTGAAGCGCCGTCAAAAAAGGCCCCCGCGACGTGACACCCGTTGCCTCCCGAGGCCGTAAATTTCAAACCGAAACTCGCGCCTCCATTGCTTGAAAAATAGAGGTGAGAGTAATCGGAAACTATCAGGTTGTTCTCATTGGCGGGATCGGCAAACAGGGTGTAGGCTCCTCCGAAAGTCGGGTCGTTTATAAGCCGCTTCCACGTCAATCCGCCGTCGGTGCTTTTGGAAGGCGTTACGGGGTCGCTCCCGTCCGTGTTTGTGTAATCGAGTGAGTAGCACACCAGAGGATTATTAGTGAACTGGACCTGCGCGTTTCGATTCCCCTGAATCTGGTGGAAATCCAGAACCTTCCATGAAGCGCCGAGATTCGTGGAGCGATAAAAGCCCCCGAGGTCACAGGCTATGTAAAGCTCGCTCGGGTTATGCGGACTAAAACTCGGGGCAAACAGCGCGCCGCCCCCGCCCGGCCCTCTGGAAATCCACGTTGCAGGCTGGTCGGCTCGTATCGAGGTGCAGAGCGTAAGCAAAGCGAAGAGGACCGCAAGGGCCGGCTTCGAGAAGCGAAGGCAGTTCTTGTGCATGGAGATTTATCCCCCCACAGATGAATTACAACAATGATGTTGGATTAAATTGAGTGAGAAAAAGGGGCAGGTTGTCAGGCACAGAATAACACGGAGGAAATGTGGGCACAAAGAATAAACTTTCGCCTGCCTGCACAATGGGAAATAAGACCTAAATCACTCCGCAAGAGATTGGTACAAATGAGTGTGAATGGAATGCATCGCGGAATAGGCCACGGATGACGCGGATGCGGCGGATCTACGCGGATTAGCTCATATAACATCAGATCCGCGTGAATCCGTCTGATCCGTGTCATCCCGTCGCCTATTTTCGTTAAGCGTCAACGTACCAGTGCCGGGATGTCTTCAAGCAACAATCCCTTTTCAAGATGCCTTTCGCGCGAAGCATAGCTCGCCGCGTGCGGGTCGTGAGTCACCATTATGATGGTCTTGTTCAATTCGTGATTGAGCGTTGACAGAATGTTTAAGACTTCTTCGCCCGAACGCGCATCGAGGTTGCCCGTAGGCTCGTCTGCCAGAAGCAGGTCGGGGTCCATCACGATTGCGCGCGCTATGGCCACGCGCTGTTCCTGTCCGCCAGAAAGCTGTTTGGGACGATGATGCATGCGGTCGCTCAGGTCTACGAGCCCTAGCGCCGTCTCTACGTTTTTGCGGCGTTCGCTTTTTGACAGGTTTGTAAGCAGGAGCGGCAACTCCACGTTTTCATAAGCGGTCAGTACCGGAATCAGATTAAAGGTTTGAAAGATATAGCCGATATGCGTGTTTCGCCAGACGGCAAGCTGGCTTTCATTGAGCCGCGCAAGGTCGGTCCCGAGCACATCGACTTCGCCCTCGGTCGAGCGGTCTATTCCGGCAATCAGGTTGAGCAGGGTGGATTTGCCGGAACCCGAAGGCCCCATCAGCGCGACGAAATCGCTCTGCTCAATATCGAGATTTATATTGTCGAGCGCGACGATCTCAAACCCGTCCCGCGTATATCGCTTGCTCACATTTCGAATTCGTACAATCGGTTCCGGCATACTTTCCCTTTCAGGTGTTGGAGTTGAAATCCGTTGCGGCCTTTGCCCGGGCACCTATCTACGGGCACCCCTCTACTGGCACCTATCTACTGGCACCTATCTACGGGCTGCCGATCTTTATTTTGCTTCCGTCGCTCAGTTTATCCGCGCCTTCGGTGACGACCGTTTCACCGCCGCTCAGGCCCTCTAAAACATAGTTCGAATCGCCCGTCTCTTCGCCAAGACGAATAACCCTCTGTTCGACTCTATCGCCCTTGACGACGAAGACGAAATCAGCGCCGTCCTTGTGGACGACGGCCGTTTTTGGCACAAGCGCGCGGTTGATCGCGGGTTGCGAATCAGCAGGCACGGCATCGGCCAGAAAATTTACGCGCGCGTTCATTTCGGGTCGCAACTGCTCGTCGGGGTTTTCGACTTTTACCTTGACCTGCACCGTAGCCTTTGCGCGGTTTGCTTCGGGCGCGATCTCTGCGATGTATCCCGTATAGCGCAGGTTCGGGAAGGCTTCGGGTATGATCTCGGCCCGCTGCGCCATCTTGAGCCGCGCAAAATCGGTCTGACTGATGTCGAGTTCTATTTGCAAATCGTTCAGGTCGGCGAGCGCGACGACGGATGTTTTTGCTCCCGATTCGCCAAATGCCGAAGGCGTGACCATCTCGCCCCGTTCGACTATGCGTTGCAGGACCGTGCCCCGGACGGGAGATTTGATCTCCGTGCTTTCGAGTTGCGTCTCCTGATAATCGAGGGCTGCTTTCATCTGCCGCACCGTTGCCTCGGCGGCGCGTATCTCTTCTTCACGCGGGCCGATGTCGGTCATTTTAGATGTCTGCCGCGCCGCCTCTACAATCGCCGCCGCCGTGTCGCGCTGTGCGGTGACGCGATCAAGATCGGCCTTCGAGGCTACGCCCGAGCGAAATAGTTTTTCGGTTCGCTCGTAATCGGCCTCGGCGTTTTTCAGGTTCGCTTCGGCTTGAAGAACCGAGGCGCGGTCTTTCATCTTTTCCTGCGGGCGAGAGCCTGCGCGCATCTGATCGAGCCGCGCCTGAGCCGCCGCCAGGTTCGCCCGCGCCTGATTCACCTGCGCGCGAAACTCGTTGTCTTCCAGCCGCACAAGCACCTGTCCCTGTTCGACCTTATCGCCTTTTTCAACGCCGATCCACGACACGCGGCCCATCACTTTCGCGCCGACCGCGATCTTGTGATGCGCGACCACATAGCCCGAAACCGTAAGCACCGTACCAGTGCTTGAAGCGCCGCTTTCGGTCTTCACTTCGGCGACTGAGACCGTTTTTGCCGAAGCGGAAAAGTAAGCGTAAGAGGCTGCCACAAGGGTAATCAGCACGGAGATGCCGAGAAGCAGCAATTTTGGGCGGCCCTTTGATGGCTGTTGCTGCGGTCCGCGATTTATGCGCAGGCTCCGCAACCGTTCGTTGAGTTCCTGATTTTCCTGTGGGCTTTTGGTGCTTGTAACCATTCCGTGATTCCTTGATTTAATTTGCTCTGATGAGGGCCGCGACGCATGTATCGCACGATTATCTTATGACCGATTTTCACGATGAGCGCAAGGCATCCACAATCTGAAAACGCGAGGCTCGAATCGAAGGCAGAAGCGATCCGAAAAGCCCTATCCCTGCGCCGAAGATCAGCGCCGACAACATCAGATCGGGTGTGACGCGAAAGTTGAAGGCGATCTCTGAAAACGTCACGAAATTGGATGTTCCCGTCGATACGAGGTTCAACGGCAGAGCAAGCACGATGCCGACTCCTACGCCGATGATCGCTATCGCCATAGATTCCAGTATAAAGGCAGCAAGTATGCTCAGGCGGCTGAACCCGAGCACGCGCAATGTGCCGATCTCTTTTGTGCGTCTTGAAACAGCCGCATACATCGTATTCATACCGGCAAAGCCCGCGCCTATTGCCATAATCAAGGCGACAAACCCGCCCAAACCTTTCAAAATGCCGGAGGCTGCGCCCTGCTGGTCTTCATAAAACTTGCGCTCGGATACGGCCTTGAGTTGCAGCCGTTGATCTTCGGAGATGCGTTTTTCCAGAGCGTCGAGCGTCGCGCCGTCCTTAACTCTCAAGAGCACCGATGAAAACGATTCGCGTTTCATCGTGCTGCCGAGCGAATCTACATCCACCCAGATCTCGGATTCGAACGCCTTGCCTCCGGCATCAAACAGCCCGACGATAGTATAATCAGTCGCTTGAATGCGAAACTTGTCGCCGATGTCTAACCCTTGAAATCGTTCGGCGATTCGCTTTGAGACTATGGCTTCCGTCAGCCCTTTTTGAAACATCTGACCCCGGACGATTTTAAAGCCCGAACGCAGCCGCGTAGACATCGGGCCTACGCCGCGAATCGTGACGTTCGACCCCTGAGTCATGCCCTTGCGAGCGCGATAGATCAGCGTAATGGCTTCGGGCGCGGCAAGCGGTTGATCTCCCTCGCGCACTATGCCGTCGAGATAGATCAGCGTGTTTAGTTGCTCCCTGGTCACACTGCTGTTTAACTCGGCGGTCGAGCCGTTTCGCAATACGATCAGGTTGAGCGGTTCGCCGCTTGAGGCGAGCGTCAAATCAATCCCGTGCGCGAGCGCCATCACCATCAGGTAAACCGCTACGGTCAGCCCTATTGTGAAAGCCGTGGCCAGCGTAGTGCCTTTTCTGACGGTCAGATTGCGCAGGTTGTATTTGAGAGGTATAGCCATATTATTCCGTGCTCCGCAACGCATCGGCTATGGTCATTCCCGAAACGCGATAGGCCGAATAGATGACGCTCGCAACTCCTATAAAGAGCGCGAGGAAGAAAGCGACGACCAGCGTTTCAGTCGATGGTATAAAAGAGGCGAAATTCGGGATGTACAGACTCAGATCGAACGAAGAGAAGACCATCATCGCAAGAAAGATACCGAGCGTCGCGCCAAAGACAGAGATCAGCATCGATTCGCCTACGAAAAGCCACGCGATCGTTCCGCGCTGAAAGCCTAATGCCTTGAGCGTGCCGACTTCGCGTGTGCGCTCGCGCACGCTCATCGCCATGGTGTTTGCCATAACGAGCAGCAGCGAAAACGTGATCGCGGCCATAATGCCGTACATAAATGTTTTTACGCCGCCCATCATGGTTTGAAAGCTCATTGCAAATTCGCGCTCGCTTTCGGTCTTTGTAGGAGCGTCGGTGTTTATAAACATCGAGTCAACCGCCTGCGCTATGCGAGGCACATCGGCTGCGCTGTCTGCCAGAATACTGATCGTGCCTACCTTGTCTTTGGCCCACGCGGGCAGCGATTCGTTCAGATAATCGTGATGAAAATAGAGCGTCTTTTCATCCCCGCCCGAGGCGATACCGCGTACGATGAATTCCATGCTCGCGTTATAAATAGGGCTCTTCAATGTTATGCGCTGACCGGGATAGAAACCGTAGAGTTTGGCAAGCTTTGCGCCCACGACAGCGCCCTGCCGGTCAGAGACAAACTGTTGCCACTCGGCGTCGGACATCTTCAGTTCGGTCATGATCTCGTGCAACTGGCTGGCGTCGCAGGCGAAGTTGGCAAAGAAATTCTTCTCGTCCTTATAGATTCCGCCAAACCAGCTAAAGGGCATGACACGCTTTACGCCCGGAACCGTCGCTATGCGCTGGGTATAAGCGACAGGCAGGGGGAATGTGAGCGAAACCGAGTGCCGTGTGACCAGCCTCAACGGGTTTGCCTCTTCGCTCCCGCGCGTAAACTCGGTCAGGATCGTCGCAAGCGTGATCATCAGAAACAGCGACACAACCAGACTCGATATGGTCAAAAGCGAGCGCCGTTTATTGCGCAGAATATTCTTCAGGATGAGTTTTCCATATTTCATGATGATTTCCACTCGTCCATACGTGTTTCGTCTGTGAAAAGTTGTCTAATAAACCGGCTCGCTAAATTTTTTATCAACCGATAAATATTGAGCGAGGAATTTTCTGCAATCACTCCTGCTGATCTGTCGAGGGCCTCTCAACTAAACTTATAAGCACGGTGATTAGCTCCGCAGGCTCAACCGGTTTGGGCACGTGAATTTGATAACCGGAAGCGAGGGCCTTCATCCTGTCTTCGGCCCGCGCATAGGCGGTGAGCGCCACTGCCGGAATCCAGATCCCCGTTTCTCGCATCCACGTCTTCACTCGTTTCATAAACGCGTATCCGTCTTCTCCCGGCATTCCGACATCCGACACGATTACATCGGGTCTCCACTCTTTAACCTGCGCAAACCCTTCATCTGCCGAGGAGGCGGTTTTGACATATGCGCCGGTCTGGGTAAGCACGGTGTTTAAGAGAATAAGCGATTCCGGCTCGTCATCAACGAGCAGCACTTTTACCCCTTCGAGTTTCGGGGAAGGTTGAAAGTGCAACTCCTCTTTGCCATCTACTCTGGGATGAACTCGCTCTTCGCCCCTCGCTTTCTTGTGAGACACTATCAAGGGAAGCCTGATTGTAAAGGTTGCCCCCTGATCTTTACCAGGGCTGTCGGCGGCAACACTGCCACCGTGAAGTTCTACGATGTGACGCACGATGGCCAGGCCCAGTCCTAAGCCGCCGTGAAATCGTGTATGCGAGCCGTCCGCCTGCCGAAAACGGTCAAAGACATAAGGCAGAAACTCGCTTGTTATCCCCTGCCCCGTATCGCTGATTTCAAGCTCTATGTGCGAGTTGATTTGCATCAGACGCACCTGTACGCGCCCGCCTTTCGGGGTGAATTTGATGGCGTTGGAAAGCAGGTTCCAGACGACCTGCTGAAGTCTGTCCGCATCGCCTGAAACCGGCCCCGCGTCGGGATCGAGCACCACCTGCAATCTTATCCCTTTGGCCTCGGCTGTCGGGCGCACCGAATCAATGGCCGCCTCAATGACAAGCGCGACTTCAATGGGCTGGGCCTTTAGACGGAACTTCCCTGAGATTATGCGCGAAACATCGAGCAGGTCTTCGATAAGCTGGGACTGGGCCTTGGAGTTTTGCTCGATGGATTTTAGCCCGCGTGCCGCCGTCTCGGTGTCGAGTTTTCCACTGGAAAGAAGCCTGGCCCATCCGAGAATTGCATTTAACGGCGTGCGGAGCTCGTGCGAAACCGTTGCGAGAAACTCGTCCTTCATTCGATTGGCCGCTTCGGCCTGCTGCCGCGCTTCCTGCTCGCTTGCCAGCAACTGCTCGCGTTCGATTCTCGCCCGCTTCTGCCCGGTGATATCGCGGGCGATTTTAGACGCCCCGATGATGTTTCCGGCCTCGTCGCGAATCGGCGAAACGGTGAGCGAGATATCAACAAGTGACCCGTCCTTGCGCTGCCGCACGGTTTCGTAATGGTCAACCGTTTCGCCCCGCCTGATCTTTGCGAGAATACGAGGTTCTTCGTCAATGTGCTGCGAGGGAATAAGTGTTGTGACCGGCCGACCGACGATTTCCGCCGCCGTATAACCGAACAGCCTTTCCGCGCCCTTATTCCAACTCATTATGATCCCATCCAGGTTCTTGCTGATGATGGCATCGTCGGAGGATTGTACTATAGCCGCCAGATGCGCGCTCGCCCTCTCAGCCTGCTTGTGCCCGGTGATGTCATGAAATACCAGTACGACTCCGACTACTTGTCCACTGTCATCCTGAATCGGGGCGGCGCTGTCGTCGATGATCCGCTCTGTGCCGTCCCGGGCGATGAGGATTGTGTGGTTTGCCAGCCCAACAACTTTGCCTTCCCGTAAGACTTTTTCAACGGGGTTATCAACCGGCTCGCGGGTCTGCTCGTTAATGATGTGGAAGACCTCTTGCAGCGGGTGCCCTAAAGCCTCGTCCTGAAGGCAGCCGATCAACGACTCGGCTACAACGTTCATGAACGTCACCCGTCCCTCGGCGTCGGTGCTGATGACGGCGTCGCCTATGCTCGAAAGCGTTACCCGAAGCCACTCCGTCTGCTTTTGCAAAGCATCTTCTGCGCGGCGACGCGCAAGGAGTATGCTTTGGGCGTTTTGCAGGGCAACGGAACGTAGCCGTTCCTCCTCGTTATCTTCCGTCGCCATCAATCACCCCCAAGTATTTCCGCCGCGAGCCCAGTACCCTGCACCCGCGCACTTATCTTTTCAAAGGCCATGTCGCGAGTGGTAGAGGTATCATCGCAAAACGGCGAGAACCCGCAGTCGTCGGTCGTGCCCAGTTGCTCGACCGGAATATACTGAGCCGCCTCAAGAACCCGATCACGAATCTCTTCCGCTGTCTCGACACGCGGGTCAATCGGCGCGACTACACCGATGAAAACCCGCTGGTCCGCCTTCATGTGGTCGCGGATGATTTTCAGTATGCGGATACGGTCGCTTTCGCCCGCCAGCGCAATGTAGAAGTTCCCCGCCAGCAACTCAAACAGGCTGGGCAGCAGTTCGGCGTAATCAACGTCCGCGCTGTGGGTCGAATCAATGTCACCGCCCGGACAGGTATGCACGCCGATGCGCTTGCGGTCTTCGGCGGAGAAGCGCGATAGTGCCAGGTTATTCAGGTCAATAAAACTGTGGAGGAGATTCCCGGAAGGGTCGATCTTGATTGCAAGCCGTCCTTCCGTAAAATCGATCTGCACCTTGTGCGCGCCTTTCCACAAACAGGCACGCACCTCGGTTTCGTGCTCGCGTAGCAGATCTTCGATAAACTGCTCGCGGGAGTAGCCGTCAATTTCATCGGGCGGGTACATGAGGCTCAGGGCCGAGGGCGAGATTACTGCCTGCTTTACAGGCACGTGGGCGCAGCGCAACGCAAAGTCCAGATAGCTGTCCGCATACCTCTTGTAACGGAAAGGCCCTCCCGTCAGCCGTGGCATACGGCGCGTGTGACCGGCTGAGAACGGAATTTTGAAGCCGTCCGGGGCCGTGTTCGGCAATCCATGCACGCAGTAGGTCCAGAAATTGTGGTACTTTCTCTGCTCTCCGTCGGTGATGACAGGCGAGCCCGTAGCCTCGAACCGCACGATGGTGTCGCGGGTCGCCTCGTCGTAGAGCGGCTCCAATTCCGGGTCCGTACCGCCGAGTGTGGTGACCGCCTCGATCAACGCAAGGGGTCTTGGAATGCTCCCGATTGGCTCGGTTGGAATTGTCATACGTATACTCACTTTTGTGATTTTCGCGCCCACAGCGCCGCATCAAGAGAATGGATTACTCTTAGTCAGGCCGGGGTAAATTGTACTACTTGACTGGCCAAAATGTTTAACCCCAAACCGCTTCTCGACCTCTGTATCGCCCACAACAGATGCATCGGCTGATGGAAAATATTTGATCGACCCATACTAATCCTCGCGGAGTTGAATCACAACCGCATCTGAAGCGAGAATGAGAACGGGAGAACATATAGAAATGAAAAAACGCAGGCTTGGAAATTCCGGTTTGGAAGTCGCGCCGCTGGCTTTCGGAGGCAACATTTTTGGGTGGACCGTGGACGAAGCCACATCATTTAAGTTGCTTGACGGCTTTGTCGAAGCGGGGTTCGATTTCATCGATACGGCGGATGTATATTCGGCCTGGGTTCCGGGCAACAAAGGCGGAGAGTCGGAAACCATCCTGGGCAAATGGATGAAGCGAAGCGGGAACAGGCAAAAGGTCGTAATCGCCACAAAGGTGGGAATGGAGATGGGGCCGGGCCGCAAGGGCCTCTCAAAATCCTATATCCTGAGTTCGGTCGAAGATTCGCTGAAACGCCTCGAAACCGATTATATTGATCTGTATCAAGCGCATATTGATGACCCCGACACGCCGCTTGAAGAGACGCTTGCGACCTTTGCGGAGCTGATCGAGCAGGGAAAAATCAGGGCTATCGGCGCTTCAAATTATAGCGCGGAGCGACTTTCTGAGGCGCTGGAGGTCAGCCAGCGACAGGGCTGTCCCAGATACGAAAGCCTTCAGCCGTTGTATAACCTTTATGATCGCGCCGACTACGAGACAAAGCTTGAGCCGCTTTGCGCAGAGAAGGGGTTGGGCGTAATAAGTTATTTTTCGCTCGCGAGCGGTTTCCTCACAGGAAAATACAGATCCGAAGATGACCTGTCAAAAAGCGCCCGTGGCGGAAGAGTCAAAAAATATCTGAATGAGCGGGGCGAACGCATTCTTGAGGCTCTCGACCGCGTAGCCAGAGAGCACGATTCAACCCCCGCCTCGGTTTCAATCGCGTGGCTTATGGCTCGCCCCAGCATCACCGCGCCCATAGCCAGCGCCACAAGCCCCGAACAGTTGAGCGACTTGATCGAAGCGACAAAACTCGAACTCGATCCCGCTTCGATAGAGGTATTGAACCAGGCAAGCGCCTACTGAGATTTTGAGATTTGAGATTTGAAATCTCAGAGTGATTTTGCTCGTCCCAAACGCGCATTCGCTGGTATAGTAGTGCAACTGTCGATCATAAGGAAACACTCAAAGAAAGTGAGAATAGAAGATGACTGACCAGACACTTGCGCCCACGCCTTTCAAGGCTTCTGACCTTGCGGGATTGCGCAGGCTTTCGGCCGACACGATCCGCGCGCTTGCTATGGACGGCGTGCAAAAAGCAAACTCCGGGCATCCGGGTATGCCTATGGGTATGGCAGATGCATCGGTCGTGTTATGGACGCAGTTTCTAAAGCACAACCCGACCGATCCGGCCTGGTTTGACCGCGACCGTTTCGTGCTCTCAGCCGGGCACGGCTCTATGCTGCTTTACAGCCTCCTGCATCTGAGCGGCTACGATCTGCCGATTGAAGAGTTGCAATCCTTCCGTCAGTGGGGCAGCCGCACACCCGGTCATCCCGAGCATGGTCTGACATCGGGAGTAGAGACGACGACCGGCCCGCTCGGGCAGGGCATCTCAAACGCCGTGGGGATGGCGATAGCCGAACGCTGGCTCGCGGCTACATTCAACCGTCCGGGCTTTTCTATAGTCGATCACTACACCTATGCAATCGCAAGCGACGGCGATTTGATGGAGGGCGTCTCGCACGAAGCCTGTGCGCTTGCCGGGCATCTCGGGCTTGGCAAACTTATCGTCCTCTATGACGACAACGGCATAAGCATCGACGGCCCGACCTCTCTCTCTTTCAGCGAAGACGTTCCCGCCCGCTTTAAGGCTTACGGCTGGCACACCGAGCGCGTTGACGGGCACGATGCGGCGGCGGTCGAGGCCGCTATCCAAACGGCAAGGGCCGAAACCGCGCGGCCTTCGCTTATCGCCTGTAAAACGCACATAGGGTTTGGCAGCCCCAACCGGCAAGACACAAGCAAGGCGCACGGCGAACCGCTCGGCGTAGAAGAAGTCCGGCTGGCAAAAGAGCGGCTTGGCTGGCCTGCGGACAGGCAGTTTTATGTGCCCGACGAGGCGCGCGCGTTTATGCAAAAATCCGGCGCGGCAGGAGCCGTTCAACAATCGGAGTGGGAGCGATTAGTTTCCGGGTACAGGGAAGAGCACGCCGAACTTGCCGAAGTGTTTGACCTCGTTCGCCGGGGCGAGTTGCCCGAAGGCTGGGATCAGGATTTACCCGATTTCCCGACAGATAAACCTCTGGCCACGAGAGCGGCTTCGGGCGCGGTGCTAAACGCAATAGCGCCGCGCATCAGAAACCTGCTCGGCGGTTCAGCCGACCTGACGCCTTCAAACAACACGCTTCCAAAGGGCGAGGATTCTTTGTCGCGCGAAGATTTCTCGGGGCGCTATATTCGCTTTGGCGTGCGCGAACACGGCATGGGAGCCATACTTAACGGGCTTGCGCTGCACGGAGGAGTGCGGCCCTACGGCGGCACGTTCCTGATCTTTTCGGAGTATATGCGTCCGCCCGTTCGGCTGGCGGCCTTGATGGAACTGCCGGTCATTTTTGTCTACACCCACGACAGCATAGGTCTGGGCGAAGACGGCCCGACGCATCAGCCTGTAGAGCAGTTAACGAGTTTGAGGGCGATCCCGAATCTGACCGTATTTCGCCCGGCCGATGCGACAGAAACCGTAGAAGCCTGGCGCGT
This sequence comes from Blastocatellia bacterium, assembly GCA_963765495.1. Lineage (GTDB taxonomy): Bacteria > Acidobacteriota > Blastocatellia > UBA7656 > UBA7656 > CAVXWP01. The sequence goes on along the minus strand of CAVXWP010000005.1, from coordinate 113,576 downwards.
AGCTCTCACTCGCCGCCACGGGCCGACCGCGATTGTGCTGACACGGCAGGCGTTGCCCGTGCTTGATCGCACCCGTTACCCTTCGTCAGATGCGGCATCGCGCGGCGCTTACATTCTGGCAGATGTCGAAAACCCGGAAGTGATCCTTATAGCAACAGGCTCGGAGGTCCAGCTCGCGCTCAAGGCGCAGGAGATGCTTGCGGCTGAACAGACGCGAGCCCGCGTGGTCTCTATGCCGTGCTGGGAGTTGTTTGATGCAGAGTCACCCGAATATCGGGAGTCTGTCCTGCCCACAGAGGTTCGCGCGCGAGTGGCTGTAGAGGCGGGCACAACGATGGCGTGGGGGCATTATGTAGGACTCGACGGCGAGGTCATCGGGCTTGACCGCTTCGGAGCGTCAGCGCCCTACGAAGTGATCTATAAAAATCTGGGGATCACCGCCGAAGCAGTGGCCGAAGCGGCGCGGCGAGTGATTTCGAAGGTGAAATGAGGTAGTTTACTGATGGCTGTGCGCGGTCTGATTTATCTCAGACCGCGCAGTTTTATTTGCGTCAGATGGAAGCGCTCAAACGCTCAAGGGCTTTCTCGATGGATTCGGGGTTGCCGAGCAGCACTATGATGTCATCCGGCTCGAATTTGTAATCAGGCCCGGGGTTGATTTCTGTTTTCCCGCTTCGAATCGCCGTTATCACGGTCGCGCCCGTCTCTTTTCTCAGATTCAACTCGCCTATGGTTTTTCCCACTGCCGGTGAATTCGATTCAATAAAAAGAGTGTCGGTAGACGCGACTCCGAGCGCATCGGCCACGGTCCCGACCTCAAGCAGGGGCGCAGCAGGCGCTCGCAGTATTTGATAGCCCTCGCGTCTGACCTGCTCGACTTCCCTGTGTATGGTGTTGCGCGCCAGCCCGTATTCTTCCAGCACGCGAGAAAAAATCTCGATGCTGGTTTCAAACTCTTCGGGGATTACCTGATTCGCTCCAAGCTTGTAGAGATCGGATAATTCCGACATGTAACGGGTACGCACGATTATGTGCAGGTGAGAATTTATCTCGCGGGCCTGCGCCACCGTGTGGCGGGTCGCTATCGGGTCTGATATGGCGACAACCAGCACGCGGGCACATTCCAGGTTCAAGCGATGCAATACTTCCTTTCGCGTCGAATCTCCATACAACATCGGTTCGCCTTCGGCTGCCATTTTTCGAACCGTGTCTGCGTTCAAATCCAGCACGACATAAGCGATGTTATTGCGGCGAAGCACGGTCGAGACGTTTCGCCCGTTCAGCCCGTATCCGATAATGACCACATGTCCTTTTAGCTCGTTCTTTCTTGGGTCATAGCCGATCATGCTTGGTTCAAGCAGCGAATCGGGAGACAACATCGCCTGCAAGCTGTAGCCGATGCGGGGCGCGGCCTTTATCAGAAACGGGGTCGAGAGCATCGAAATAATCGCGGCTGCGAGAAAAATCTGATAATCGCTGTCTGAAAGCAGACCCTCGATTACACCGGCCTTCGCCAGAATAAAGGAGAACTCGCCGATTTGCGCAAGCCCCACGGCGGCCATAGTCGATATGCGTAATGAATTGCCCAGAGGCCGCAGGATGAGGAGTATTATCAGGGCCTTGATAACGATCAGGGCGCTCACCAGCGCCAGCACCGTCACTATGTTGGACAGCAGAAAACTCACCGACAACAGCATCCCGATAGAGACAAAAAAGACGCTGTTAAAGACATCGCGAAACGGCAGCACATCGGCTACGATCTGATGGCTGTATTCGGATTCGGAAAGCACAAGCCCCGCGATAAAGGCCCCGAGCGCAAGCGATAACCCGAACTGCGATGTTACCCAGGAGGTGCCCAGGCTTACGACTACTACGAAAATAACAAAGACCTCCGAACTGCGCATGCGAACTACATGATGAAGCACGAAGGGGACGATCTTTCGCGCGGTGAGGAGGATGACGGCAATCGCCACAAAGGCTGTGACAAGCGTAGTCGCCACGGCGACCGGGGATGATCCTTCTTTGCCGCCGAGCACCGGAACCATCATCATCATCAAGACCACGCACAGGTCTTGAAACAGGAGTATGCCTATGCCAGCCCTCGCGTGCGGGGCATCGGTTTCGGCGCGGTCCACATAGCTTTTTAAAACGATGGCCGTGCTGGAAAGCGCGAAAAGAAATCCGAAAAAGATCGCCTGATTGACGGGGCGGTTGACCGCGTAGGCGAGCCCTATTACAGCCAGAGTGGTGACGGCTACCTGTAACCCTCCGCCCAGAAAGACGAGCCTTTTCATCTGTAGTATTCGGCGCAGCGAAAATTCCAGCCCGATTGTGAACAACAGCAGCACGACACCTATTTCCGCCAGAGCTTCGATGGCCGGAACATCTGTGATCAGACGCAGACCATAGGGGCCTATCAAGACGCCCGTCAGCATAAACCCTACAATCGTGGGAAGTCGAAGCCGCGCGCAGATAAAGGCCATGGGCACGGACGCGACAAGCAATATGAGTAGTTCCTGTAGCAGGTGTAGATCGTGAGGCATGATTTAATCTCCTTTCTCTTTGAACCTGTGTCCACAATGTTTGCATTTGTAGAACTGGCCAAAATGCTTTTGCCGATAGAGGGATGCCTTCTTGCAATGCCTGCACATTTTCATAATTTCTTTGATTGCCTTGTAGCTCATCTGTGTCCAGATCGGGTTCATGTTATTCCTTTCCTGGGCTGGGGAAACCGGGGATGCAGGGGAGCCTATTTGACTCCCCTGAATTTGAGAATAGAGATTTGCTTTACGGCTTTCTCATTCGCGCTTTTACATCGGGCTTGTCGACCGCCTGAACGGTTTGATTATCGCCCGCCTCCGGCTTGGAATGCCGCCTGATCAGGATAATAAATCCGATAACGAGTGCGAGCGCCACCAACCCGATGATTGTGTGTGACTCCATAAATTTTCCTCCGAACTTCTGTAGCAGATATGGGAGAAGATAGACCTTCGCCCGGGTTACACCGATAGCCGAGGCTTGAAAATAAAGCCCTCCGGCCAGCTTAAAATGTATCCGGCCATAGAAGCTGAGACGGTGGGGCGCGATCACTTGGCGGTGAGATGGATACTAAAGAAGGAGCCGTCTTGCTGTGGGAAAAAGGTAACGGTTGGGTATGAATGCGACCCGGTATAAATTCGGAAGTAGTATCGGGCGGGGCGAAATGTCCCTGATAGCGCGAGGTCTTATTCCCGGAGTATTGAAATTGATTCCCGGGCCTACCCATGGCGGAATCAATTGCAGACAACCCGGCAAGCAAAATCGCGCGGTCTGGCGTGGACTGCCCGGCGTGAACGGGCACAAACCAGCCTCCGGTGCTGCTCGACAAAAGGATACCTGCAAGCGCGCAGAAAAGAATCAATCTGCGTGCCTGGGATCGTTTCGTCTTTGGGGACGGTTCGCTCATTGGCCTAAACTATAACACCCCGGGCTTTGACTGTACCAAGTGAATTAGAAAATGCGCCTCGGCCGTAACCTTTTTGTCGCCGGAGAGTTTATACAGATAGAGAGAAAAGATGGGCGTCGGCAAACATGCAACCACCGGGTTCCCAACCGATGAGGCGAAAGAACGCCTTATGATCGAGGCTGCGCAAAAGGACCCCGCCCGATTTGCCGAGCTTTACGAAGATAATTTTGAGCGCGTCTATGCGTTTATCGTTCGCCGTGTTCGCGACCGCGACGAGACGGAAGACCTTACATCGGAGGTGTTTCAAAGGGCGCTCGCAAATTTGCCGCGTTTTGAATGGCGGGGTGTGCCCTTTGCGGTGTGGCTCTTTAGGATCGCCGCAAATCTGATCGCGGATCGGTCAAAGGGCGGCGAGCGTGATGTTCCACTTGAGGACCGCGTTGAAGAGCGTGTGCAGACCGATTTTGAAGAGCTCGAACGCCACGCGCGGCTTTTTCGCCTTGTTGCCTCGCTTCCTCCTAACCAGTGCCTCGTCATCAATATGCGATTTGGCGAAGAGAAAAGCATTCGTCAAATCGCGCAGCAACTCGGGCGCAGTGAAGGAGCCGTCAAGCAGCTTCAGTTTCGTGCCCTGAAAAATTTACGGGCGATGATGGATGAGTCTGATGGCTAAACAGAGACCAGACGAACAACTCGACAACATCGTAGAGGCGATCATCGCAAATGCGGATTCGCCCCTGCCACGGGCGAGTTCCGGCGTCGAGCCGCTGGTTCGCATCGCGGTCGAACTTAGGTGTATGCCGCGCGAGGCATACAGGGCGCGATTAAAAGATGAATTGGAAAGGAGAGCATTTATGGCAGCAGCAGAAAAATCCGTACCCGAAGGTTTTCACACGATTACGCCTTATTTGATCGTTCGTGAAGCGGAAGAGTTGATTGAATTCGTCAGACAGGCATTTGGTGCCGAAGAACTGTTTCGCGCGACCGGCTCGGCCGGGGGCCTCCATGCGGAAGTGCAGATTGGCGAATCAAAAGTGATGATCGGGGGCGGGGGCGTGTGGGAAGGCACACCGAGCCCGGCTGCGCTTCTCGTCTACGTAGACGATGTTGATGCCACATACAAAAGCGCGCTCGGGGCCGGAGCCACGTCAATGCACGAGCCGGTCGAAGAAGAGTATGGTGATCGCGATGCCGGGGTGGAAGACCCGTTTGGCAACAGGTGGTATATTTCCACCCGCAGGCCGCTTGAGCACAATCCTCCCGATCTTCGCACCATAGCGTTTTCGTTGAATTTCCACGGGGCAGACCGGGCGATAGATTTCCTTAAGCGCGCCTTCGGAGCGACGGAAGCCTACCGCGCCGAATCACCTGATGGCGTGATCCTGCACTCGAAGATGAGGATCGGGGACTCGATCCTTGCTTTGAGCGAGGCGCACGGCCCGTTCCAGCCTATGCCGTCAACGGTTTACCTCTATGTGAATGATGTAGACAACCGGTACCGGCAGGCAGTTGCGGAGGGCGCTGAATCGCTCAGCGAGCCTGCTGACCAGCCCTACGGAGACCGCATCGCGGGTGTCAAAGACCCCTTTGGCAACGTCTGGTACATCGCCACTCATATTGCCAAGATGTAAACCGAGGGACTCGGGAATTATGGATTGATGAGATCAGGAGAGGCTATTCAAGCGTTCCTGAGCATGAGCGATGAAAGGTTTTTTGCGGCTGCCTATCTGCCCGCTTTTGCCTATGTGCGGGTCGTCGTAAAAGTTTCCGCTGCCTATCAGCCAGAAAAGCTTATCGACATTATACGGCGTTACGCTGGCGTTGTTTGCCACCCTGACGACGGCCTTGAAAAGCTGGTAGTCGTTCGCATTTGGCGAGCACAATCCGAGCCCCTGGAATATGTCTCTCACATGCACGTCGGGTTTCGCGTAGCTGGCGTAGCCCAGTTCTTTCAAGAAGTCGCAGGCGAGGGCAAAGCCCAGACCGTATATTTCGCAACTCAGAAGCAACGGGAGGGCAGGGCGCGTTCTGTCGTCTCGATCAAATGAGTCTACCCACGAATAGAAGTCGTCTGAGGTCGCAAACTGAGACAGGAACTCTGCTGCCGAAAGTATGGTCCGACAAAAGCCCGGCCAGATACTTCTGCTTGTTCGACGGAAGCTGTTCTTGAGTTTCAGATGCCGCTCGATTTCATCGAGGATTTGCTCTGAGTCCCCCTGATATTTCTTTACAACCTTCAGAGATTGAAAGCCGCACAGGGGCTTATCGAGTTTATCTATCCCTCCGATTGCGCGGCCAATCACACCCGCTTTCATATTCGCGCTCTGAGCGGAACCAAGGATTTGCCTGTAGATCTCTTCCAGCCTGGTTGGGCGGGAATCCTTTTCGATGTGGCACAGATACTTGTCGAGTACCTCAGATGTGAGCCCCGCAACATCGAGTTGTAACAGGTATCGCTTTGCCAGACGGTATGCTGCGCGGTCCCGTTTTGCGTCGCCTGTACCCTGTTTTGTCGGATCGCTTTTTTTCATACCGTTGATCTGACTGCTTTGGTAGTTTAGTGCCGCCGCCTCGAAGTCTTCAAGGAAGTTACAGTATTAGAAAAATCGGATCTAAAACCGGCTTCGCCGATTGTGATCTATAGCGATTGGTAGTATCCTCCTCAACAACCCACGGGTTTAATTCATATTTGCGAGAGCTTATCGAATGGGCGCAAAACAGAGACAGATACAACTCCAGCAGATGAAAGACCGGCGCGGCTTTTTGAAACAGGCATTCATAGGAACGGGTCTGGGCGCGCTTGTCGGACGCTCTTCTATCTTTGCTCAAAAGAGATCGGGTTCAGCCACACGAGAGGTGAATAGAAAGGCTATGCAATCAGCAATGGCAATGGCGCTTTCGGCCGAAAATTTTCTCAATTCCCTGAGTTCAGAGCAGCAGGCAACCGCCATTATGACGTTTGAAGACGAGCAGCGGATGAATTGGCACTATGTTCCAAAAGTGCGAGCAGGGATACCTTACAAACAGATGGATCAACGTCAGCGCCAGCTTGCCGACGCTTTGCTAAAGGCGGGCCTCAGCCGTCAGGGATTGCAGAAAGCATCTACGATCATAAGCCTTGAGCCCGTGCTCGCCGAGATCGAGAAGGGTGCAGGGCCGGTTCGTGATTCCGAGCTTTATTACTTCGCCGTATTCGGCCAGCCTCGATCTTCAAAGCCGTGGGGCTGGCGATTCGAAGGACATCACATCTCGCTCAATTACACGATCATAGGTGAGGGCGGTCTGGCTGCCACGCCTTCGTTTCTGGGCGCAAACCCGGCCGAAGTACAACACGGCCCGCACAAGGGGTTGAGGGCGCTGCCCGCCGAAGAAGACGTGGCGAGGACGCTGCTGAAATCGCTCGACGATAAACAGCGCGCACAGGCCGTTATCAGCAACACCGCGCCGAGCGATATTTTATCTACCAATTCGCGAAAGGCCGCGCCGGTAAATCCTTCGGGACTACAGGCAGATCGTTTGAGCGGGACACAGGCAGAGGTCTTGATAAGCCTGCTCGACGAGCACGCCAAAAACATGGCTCCCGAAATAGCTGCCCAAAGACTGGCGCGAATGCGCTCGGCAGGTTTCAACAATATACACTTCGCCTGGGCGGGCGAGTACGAGCACGGTCGGCCTCACTACTACAGCATTCAAGGCCCTACGTTTCTGATCGAGTATGACAATACCCAAAACAACGCCAATCACGTTCACACCGTATGGCGAGATTTTAACGGGGATTTTGGATTTGATCTGCTGGCAGATCATTACAGGAATGCTCATCAGTCTTCCGCGTTGAAACATTAACTCCATCACAGAGAATCGCAACCGCAACGGAGGCTCTACAGTGAAAAGCCAATATCTTTCCACCGGATTAAATAAGCGATGCAAGCAGACACTTGTGCTTGCGCTATCGGTAATCGCCTTCACCTTTTCATTTGGTCTACCTGATGCGCTCTCTTTAACTCACAGCTTCAATCAATCGGAGTCGAAGGCGCAGCAGGATGGAATCTATACGGAGGCTCAAGCCCTCAGAGGGCAAGCTCTCTATGACAGGCGCTGCGCCTCCTGTCACGGCTCAAAGCTTGAAGGCGGCTCGGCCTCGGCTCTCGTCGGCAGCCGCTTTTTAGCCAAGTGGGGACAGGGCAATCATACGGTTGAAGACCTCTATTACATCACGCGCACTCAGATGCCATACGGAGCGGCGGGGACGCTTTCCCACCAGCAGTACATCGATGTTGTCGCCTACATGCTCAAGGCCAACGGTTACAAAGCGGGCGCGAGCGAACTGCCCGCCGATTCGCCGCTGCTAAAACAGATAAAGATCGTGCTCGCCGGTTCTGTAAAAGAGAACTCGAAAGAGACGGGCGCAGATGGCGCATTGAAGGCGACCGGGCAGGAAGAGGGCGTATTGATGCCGTCTTCAAAATGGCCCTCGCAAAAAGAGTTGAACGCGGCCCCGTCGAACACGACCGACTGGCTTATGTCGAATCACGATTACTCGGGGCAGCGCTTCGTAGACCTTAAGCAGATCAACCGCGACAACGTGGCTTCGCTTCAACCTGCCTGCACATATCAGGACGAAAACAAAAAGGCCTTTCACACAAACCCGGTCGTCTATCGCGGGGTTACGTATATCACCACGCCTTCTTCCACGATTGCCTTTGATGCCGCCACGTGCAAGGAACGCTGGCGATACGACAGAAAACCGAAATCTCTGGAAATCTGGCCGCCGAATCGCGGGGTCGCAATCAAAGACGGGAGAGTGGTCCGGGCGACTACGGACGGGTATCTGTTCGCTCTGGATTTAGAGACGGGAAAGCCGCTCTGGGAAAGAAAGATCGTGGCCTCCGAAAAGAACGAAGGCTCATTCAATATGGCTCCTGTGATCTTCGAAAACCTCGTTCTGATCGGGCTCGGGATCAGCGAGCAGGGAATCAAGGGCTGGATAGGAGCATTCAAACTGGAAAACGGCGAGCAGGTATGGCGATTCAACACCGTACCGGATGCCGAGGAACCCGGCGCGGAAACCTGGGGCAATGCCGATGCCATGCTCAAAGGCGGGGGGGCGGTCTGGGGTCCGCTCTCGCTCGATTCGGACGCGGGGCTTGTTTATGTGCCCGTGGCCAATCCCGCGCCCGATTTATATGATGATCTTCGTCCCGGCGCAAACCTCTACACAAGCGCGATGATTGTGCTCGACGCTCGAACCGGGAGATTGAAATGGTATTATCAGGCGGTCCCTCACGATACGCACGATTATGATCTCACGCAGGTCAGCCCGCTGTTTACAACCACGGTCGCGGGCAAGAAAAGAAAGCTTGTCTCAGCGGTAGGAAAAGACGGACTCCTACACGTGCTCGACAGAGAAACCAGAAAGCAACTGTACGAAGTGGCGGTGACCACCAGATCAAACACAGACGCTCCGCTGACGACCGAAGGTGTGCATGTCTGCCCCGGCATGCTGGGCGGCGTGCAGTGGAACGGGCCTGCATATAATCCGGGCACAAACATGCTCTATGTCCCCTCGGTCGACTGGTGCGGCACATTCAAGAAAGCCAAGGATTTTCGTTATGTCGAAGGCCAGAATTATCTGGGTGGAAACTTCAACTTCGATAACACACAAGGGCACGGATGGCTTACGGCCATAGACGCCTCGACCGGAGCGATTCGCTGGCGCTATCAATCCGAGAAGCCGATGCTTGCCGCCGTCACAACTACATCATCCGGGCTTGTCTTTGCCGGGGAATTGACCGGAGATGTTATCGCGCTCGACGCGCAAACGGGTAAGGTGCTTTATCGCTTCAATACCGAAGCGCCCTTGAACGGCGGGATAGTGACCTACTCGATCAAAGGCAAACAATACGTAGCCGTTGCGGCGGGGAGCGCCTCGGCTTTCTGGGGGATCATACCGGCACCTTCGAAGGTGGTCGTTTTTGCTTTGCCTTAAACCGGGTCTGATTCATTGGGACGGCCAAAAAGGAAGCCACGAATTCGCGCAAATAAACACGAATAATTCGTGCGAATTCGTGGTTGATTTTTCTGCAAATCGCGCTAAATTTTATTCATTCAGGGCAGCGTACTTAAACAGGCGGAAGCGGTATTTTTGCTGCTCGCGAATATTTTTCGCCACTACTCCGTGGAGGTTCTCGTCCCAGCTGGTGTACTGGTCGATAAACCTGTCTGATGCCGCTTTGTCTCCCTGATATTGAATCTCAAGAACCTTAGCCAGCAACTTGCCGACTACGTCGTGATACTTGTCGTAATGGATTTTGAGACGGCCCGTTTGCGCGTCAAAGCTCAACAACCCGTTCTCTAAAAAGTAATTCCACTGCATCAACTGCATGGTGTTGTAAGGCTGATCGCGGCGCGGCCGGTTATTCTGCAACACTCGAAGGATGCCGCCCGCGTAAATTGAGCGAAACTGCTCGTCGTTGTAATAGCCCTGCTTATGCAAGGCTTCGGCGGCAAACAAAGAGACCAGATCGGCTTTCATCTCTTCAAGCGCGCTTGAATTCTCTTCCAATGCCGTATCCAGATCCTTGCCTGTTTTTGTCTTGTCTACGCCGAGGTAATGGCCGACTTCGTGCCAGAGCGTGCGGTAAAAATTCCCGTCGGGCGTCAATTCGTTTTTATGCTCGGGAGCGACCGCCGCCTGCCAGATATGCAACGTGCCCTCGAAAAGATCGGGGTTGCGCATAATGTTCGACCTCAACAGGATTGTGCGTCCATACCGGCGAGCCAGATAGCTCTCATTCGGCAGGATGGTAGCGGTGTTTCCGCCCCGCGCCTGTCCGAAATCGGCTATCACGTCATAGACGCCGACGGGGATGTCTTCTCTTATCCTCTTGTGATGGTCATAGGGGAGCGAGTCTTCGATCATCTGCAAACCGCTCATCGCCTTTCGCAGGTCTGTCGTTTCAGGCTGTCGCACCTTCAAAAGACTGAAAGCGAAAAACGTCTTTACTCCATAAAGCTCATCGTCATAAACCTCGTAAGAGCCGATCTGCGCGTTCAGGTTATTGAAATGGCCCGTGACCCACGCGGCATCGCCCGACTCATAATCATCCGACAGCAGATCGCGGGCGCGGTTTCTGAGAAAGCGCGCAAACTCGTCGTCGTCTTTTTGAAGAGCATCGGCTGCTTCGTTCAACAATTCGTGAGCGCGCAGTAGCTCTTCGGCATAGGCGACCGAGTAGGGAACCGCATAGAATCCCTTTTCGGTTCGCATCACTTTCAATTCCTGTTTCAAGCCGGGGTGCAGGGTATCGAGAACCGGATGCTGTCTGAGCACGGAAAGATCGCGCTGCAAGTTCTCAGGTGTTGCGCGACGGACGACCGTGCGCAAGTCGAGAATATAGTCGCGCTTTTCAGGATGCGCCGCGAGGAAGGTTTCTATCTCCTGTTTTGTGACGCCCCACGGATAGACATTCTTCCCCGGCTGCGCAGGATCAACCGGCAGAAACGGCTCCCGCTTGTTATCGAGCGTAGTGGCAATCGGCCCCTGGTTCAAACGATAGAGCATCAGCAGATTTGCGGTCGCAGCAGTCGAACCCATCTGTTTATCCAGTTGCTCAAGTTTCTGCTCGGACGAAAGCGCCTGTGCGTGACGTTGCTGTTCAAACAGGTTCTGAAATATCTTGCCGACTTCAAGAAGTTTGTTTACCGCCTCGCGTTCGCCCGCGCTTAGCGTGGCAAGATCGGGCGACAGCCTTACAGTTTGAGTCTTGTCAACAAGGGGCTGGCTCTTTTCAGGCGGCCAGTAACCGGGAGGCAATTTGCTTTGAGATGATTTGCGCGATGTGATCTGCGCCGTAGCCAGTACACACATGGTCAACAGAAACGTCACTGCCAGTATTCTTTCCATAGCTCCTCTTTCAATAGCGCCGGATTCTTTGACAGGATTAACAGGATTAGATTGGATTCAACAAGATTCTCTCTTAATCCTTTCGAATCCTCTTAATCCTGTCTACGCGTCACTCTTTATGCTGCTGTTCTTCGAGCTCTTTTTCGCCTTCCTTTTTGAGCTTGCGGCCTTCGCTCTCCAGTTTCTCGTCATCCATTCCCTGGCCTACGCTGATCTTCGCCTTGCCTTCCAGGCGTTTCAAATCGGCCTCGACTCGTTCCTCAACCCTGTCAATCGCTGCCGGTTCGTCTTCGTCTTCCTGTGTCCGTACCTTTTCTGGATCAATGCTCACATCAAACTCCTTCACACACTCACTCTGCTCCACGTAAAACTCATGCTCTCATTGTTGACCTTGCGTGGTCAAATTGCCTGACTCTATAGTTCGAGAGGTTGAGCAAAAACTGAACCGTTCATAAAGGAGAAAATCGTATGGCATCATCCAGACTCGAAGCGTTTCGCGAAATGGTTGCCTCAGACCCTACAAATGCGCTTGCCCGGTACGGCCTCGCAAACGAACTGATGAAGACCGAAGACTACGAAGAAGCGCGAGCGGCATTTCTTGAATACCTTTCGCTGCACGATGACGAAGGGGCGGCTTACAGATTGCTCGCGCAGGCGAATCTGAAACTTGGAAAGGTCGAAGAAGCGCGCGAGGCTTATCGCCGTGGAATCGAGGCCGCGCAAAAACACGGCCACCCGTCGATGGCGGGCGAATACGAGATGTCGCTTGAAGACATCGAGCACCTGTAAGGCAGTCGCCTTTGCTTTTCAGACGCTCAAGGTTTAACGGCCTGTCAACTGCACGTCAACGAGCGGGGCGGCCCCACTCGACAGAGTTTCTAAGTTTTGGCTTCAATATCTTTCCACCGGGATTGCGGGGCAGAGGCTCGGCGCGCAAGGTCAGATATTGAGGAACTTTGAAATCCGCCAGGTGCTTGCCCGCAAACGCGAGGATGTCGGACGGGTCGGCCTCCTTGCCCGGACGCGGGACGATGACCGCGCCTACCTTTTCGCCCATCACTTCATCGGGCACGCCGATTACGGCCACTTCGAAGACGGACGGGTGAGCGGCCAGTACATTTTCCACCTCGACGCAGTAAACGTTTTCGCCGCCCCGGCAGATCATGTCTTTCTTGCGGTCAACGATCTGCACAAATCCGTCTTCGTCGATGCGGGCCATATCGCCCGTGTGCAGCCATCCGTTTACGAAAGCCTGCGCGGTCGCCTCCGGTTTGTTCCAGTAACCCTTTACGACGTTCGACCCTCTGACAAGCAGTTCGCCCACCCCGGTTTCCGGGTCCGGTTCGAAGATTTCAAGGTCCACGACCGGCGCGGCGAACCCTACGGTTTCGGGCCGCTCGTCGGCATATTCGTGCGGCAGAAATGTAGAAACCGATGATGTCTCGGTAAGTCCAAAGCCGTTGCCTACGCGGGCATTTGGGAAAGATTCCTTGATGCGCCGCACGAGTTCAGGGGCGATGGGTGCGCCGCCATAGGTAGTCCATAGAACGCCCGACGTATCGAGTTCGCGGAAGTTTGGCTGATTGATCGCAAGCCAGAAAACCGCCGGGACCGATGTGACCAGATTGATTCTTTCCTGCGCGATGACGGCAAGGAAAGCCTGCACATCGAAGGCGGGCATTATCACGGTGGTTCCGCCCGCTTCGCACGTAGGCAACAACTGGCTGTTGCAGCCGGTGACGTGAAAGAGCGGGACCGAAACCAGATTTCGCACGCTGCCGTCTGTCGGCAGGTCTACCACGCGGCGGCAGGTCTCGATATTCGACAGAAAATTTTCGTGCGTGGTCATCGCGCCTTTTGGAAACCCGGTCGTGCCGCTTGTGTAAAAGATCGCCGAAACATCCTCGGACGCGAGGTCTTCGATGACAAAAGCCTTGTCTCGGGGAAGCTCCGCACCCGGCATAAAGACATAAGACGAGCCGGAATCCGTGACCACATATTCGACCTCAGATTCGCTGAATCGGGTGTTTACGGGTACGGCGATGGCTCCGGCCATCTGCGCTCCGAAAAAGGCCAGACACCAGTCAAGCCCGTTTCCGAGGCGGATGCTCACGCGGTCGCCGCGATTTATGCCTTTGCTTTTCAGCCCTCCGGCCACGTTTGCCGATTGCTCCCACAACTCGCGGTAGGTGAGGCGTCCGCCGCCCACCTCAACAACCGCTTCCGCGTCGGGCGTTTCATCGACTCTCGCCCGCAGCATCTCGACTAGCGAAGCCGGGCGGTTATCGTAATGGGCTATCTGGTTTGAGTCGCGAGTTATTCCGCTCTGATCAAAAGGACGAATCACAGGTAAGCTCCTTGCCGCTCGAATATCTTTCGAGGATTTTCGACGAGCATGGTGTGAATCTGCTCGTCGGTTACACCGCGCTCTTTTAAAGCGGGTATCACATCATTGTGAATATGAAGATAATGCCAGTTTGGAAGCACCTCGGGCAGCGCCGCCTCCGGCAGCCAGTCGTTAAAGCAGGCCGCGTCCTGCGAAAGGACCATCCGGTCTGCGTGACCGCGCTCACACAGACGGGCGACCGTGTTCACGCGATCTTCAAACGGCAGCAATACGTCTATGCCGAAACGGTCCATGCCGATGTAAGAACCGCGAGCGATCAGTTTCTCAAGATAATCCAGATCCGTAGTGTCGCCCGAATGACCGATGATGACGCGGGAAAGGTCTACGCCCTCTTCTTCAAAAATCCTTTGCTGTTCGAGCCCGCGCATCGTAGGCGCGTGAGTGTGCGTGGTTATAGGCACGCCCGTCCGCCGATGCGCCTGAGCAACGGCGCGGAGTACGCGCTCTACACCGGGAGTTACGCCCGGCTGATCGGTGGCGCATTTCAAGATCGCGGCCTTCACATTCGTTCCGGCTATGCCTTCTTCGATGTCTTTGACAAACATGTCGGTCATAAGCTCAGGCCCGCCAAGCTCGGTGCCCGGCCCCTGAAAGTGAAAGTACATCGGCACGTCGTTGTAGGTATAAACGCCCGTGGCCACAATGATGTTGATAGAAGTCTCGCGGGCAATGCGCTCGATGCGAGGGATGTAGCGGCCAAGTCCGATTACCGTCAGGTCTACGATTGAATCCACGCCCCGCGACTTCAATTCGTTGAGCCGCGCAATCGCGTCGCTCACGCGGCTGTCTTCATCGCCCCAGCCTTCGGGGAAGTTCTGCATGATTTCAGTCGAGAGCACGAATACGTGTTCGTGCATCAGAGTCGCGCCCAACCGGGCCGTGTCGACGGCCCCCTTCACAGTGTTGATCTGAGGCATAACTTTTCCTCTTTTTAGATTTGCCTGATTCGATGCAAGAGGGTTCATACTAATACCACACCGCAATCGCATCAAGCGGAAAACCGCCGCCGATTTGACATGCGCGCTTTTTCTGATATAGCTTTGCTGCGCTCATTCAAAGGGGTTTTATAAGAATGGGACAGCAGATCAGAATCGAGATCATAGGCAGGGATGAATTCTGGGGCCGCGCTTTTCACATCGAATGGGAAGACCAGTTTCCTGAAAGAAGCCTTGTCGGCGAAGAGTCGGGCTATTTTCTCGCCGAGCCTGAGTGGATGGATGATCTTGAGCGGGTCGCGGCTCAGACTTTTTGCCGCGTGCGACGAGCGCCGGATAATCCTAAACGCAGGCAGTGGATGAGGTCGCTTGTCACGTGGCAAGATGAGGATTAAACAGCTACAAATTTCGGAGGACGACAGATGCGTAAGATTCGCACGGGATTGATAGGCGCAGGGTTTGTAGGCCCGCTCCACATGGAAGCGGTTCGCCGCCTCGGTTATGTGGAAGTGGCAGGGGTTGCAACCTCAAACCTCGAATCGGCTCAAAAGAAAGCCGACCGCCTGAACATAGGGCGCGCTTATTCGAGCTATGAAGAGTTGCTGGCAGACCGCTCGATAGATGTTGTTCACGTATGCACGCCCAACTATCTGCATTACGAAGTAGTGATGGCGGCCTTAGAGAGCGGAAAGCATGTAATCTGCGACAAGCCGCTCGCGCTCACATCAATCGAGGCGCAAAAGATGCGTGACCGCGCGCTTGAGACCGCGCGAGTCAACGCCGTTACGTTCAATTATCGGTTCAATCCGATGGTCCAGCAGGCGCGAGCTATGAGAGAGAAGGGCGAACTGGGTCAGGTCAGATTCGTCTATGGTCAGTACCTTCAAGACTGGCTGCTTTATGAAACCGATTTTTCGTGGCGGCTCGAATCCGACAAAGGAGGCGCGTCAAGTTCGGTGGGCGATATCGGCTCTCACTGGTGCGATACGGCGCAATTCATCGCCGGACTGAAGATCGAACGGGTGCTGGCTGACCTCAGCACTATGGTGCAGGTGCGCAAAAAACCGACGGGTTCGCGCGAGGCATTTGCCGCCGGGTCGGATGAAGACCAATACGAAGATTACGTAGTCACAAGCGACGACCTCGGATCGGTGCTTATCGAATTCGAAGGCGGCGCTCGTGGCGCGTTCACCGTAGGGCAGGTCTGCGCCGGTCACAAAAACGATTTGCAGATCGAAGTCAACGGCTCGGTTGCTTCGCTTCACTGGAAGCAGGAGCGGCCAAATGAATTGTGGCTCGGCTATCGCGACCGCCCCAATGCGGTTATGACGCGCGATGCTTCATTGCTTGACGAGTCGGTCGGGCGCTATGTAAATCTGCCGGGCGGACACAACGAAGGATGGGCCGATGCCTTCAAGAACCTGATGTCGAGCATATATTCATTCATCGCCGAAGAATACGACCCCCTAAAGGACACAGACAAGATTGATTTTCCCACCTTCGAAGACGGATACAGAGCCAACTGCGTCGTTGATGCCATAGTGCGCTCAAACGTAGACCGCTCCGTATGGACAAAGGTTGAATACTGAAATCTCAAATCTCAAATTTGAGATTTGAGAACCGGCATTTGAGACTATGAACAGAGAAATCCGCTCGTTGTTTCCGGTAACTGAAAAATACATCTACATGAATCATGCCGCTGTTGCGCCTCTGTCAGTACGGGCGCGCGACCGGATGATACATCTGGCGGAAGACGTTACGCGAAACGGCTCCGTCAATTATTTCGACTGGATCGACACATACGAACGGACGCGGGCGAGCGCCGCCCGGCTCGTGGGCGCGCAGAGTGAAGAGATCGCCTTCATGCGAAACACTTCCGATGCCATCTCAGCCGTAGCCAACGGCATAAAGTGGCGCGAGGGCGATAACGTCGTGACCTGCAATGTAGAGTTTCCGTCAAATGTATACCCGTGGCTGCGGCTTACCGAGGAGCGCCGCATCGAGATCAAGATGGTTCACGAGCGCGACGGCCGCATAGCTCCCGAAGAGTTGCTCGCGCTGGTTGACGATCACACTCGCGTGTTGACGATAAGCTGGGTGCAGTTCTCATCCGGGTTCCGCACCGACCTTGCCCGCATAGGGCGGTTCTGTCGCGAGCGCGGCATATTTTTTATGGTCGATGCGATTCAGGGACTCGGCGGGCTGCAACTCGATGTCGAGCGTGATTATGTAGACGCATTTGCGGCCGATGCGCACAAATACCTGCTTGGCCCCGAAGGCATCGCCCTGCTCTATATTTCCAATAGAGTACTCGACGCAATCGAGCCCACCGTAGTCGGCTGGACATCGGTAAAGAATCACGAACAGTACCTCGATTATGAGCTTGAATATCGAGACGGCGCGGCACGATTCGAATGCGGCACCCTGAACACGGCGGGAGTCTACGGATTTGGCGCGGCGATTGATCTTTTTCTGGAATACGGCCCCGAAAAGATCGAAAAATACCTGCTCGATCTTTGTGATTATCTGGCCGAAAAATTGCAGACCAGGGGTTACGACGTGGTAAGCTCGCGCGAGCGGGGCGAAGCCTCGGCCATCGTCACCTGCACTCATCCGAGACATTCGCCCGGCGAACTTTACAGACTGCTGCTTGCGAAAGACATCATCGCGGCTCACCGGATAGGGCGGCTCAGAATCTCCCCCCATTTTTACAATACGCGAGAAGAAGTGGACGCGCTTATAGATGCGCTCCCTGATTGAATCGTGATACGTGAATCGTGATTCGTGAGACTTGCAGCAGGCTGTAAAAAGCAACCGGCCGAAGGTCACGCATCACGATTCACGTATCACGATTCAGTCCCCGCTATCGGGCGCTTCATCCAGCTTTCGCTTTGCGAACTGTTCGCGCATGCCCTGAGTGTAGAGTTTTATGAAGTCGAGGAGTGTGAGTTTCTGCGGCGCGCCTTCATAATAAAAAGTGCAGGCGTGACCGATCTCGCGTTGTAATAATTTGAGGTCCGTCGGATCGAGCGGAAACTTGAGACAGGCCGAAGGCGCGTGCGGCGTGGTGTAGATCGAACAGCGCGTATTGTAAGCGCCTTCGTCAATAAAGAAGGGACATTGGAATTGAATCTTGCAGCATAGTCCGCAACGATTGCATTCGCCCCGCTGATAAGCCTTGTAACGATATGCCAGATTATCCGGCAGGCAGGTCGCAAGCACGTGTCTGCGCAGTGCTCCCCACGTATGAAGAGAAAAAGGCGCTCGAATTATCTTCTTTGAGACCGACAGAAACATCTGTTTGTACATCCATCGGCGCGATGGTATTTCGGGTGGAAGATCGGGGTCTCGGTCAGGCTCGGAAAGTATATTGTTGAAGACATGGAGCACACGCCCTTTTTTCTGTTCGGAGGGGTCCGGGCCTTTGGACTGTTGAGGAATTGCGTTATTGAATACGTGAAGAGCCCGACCGCTCTGCTTGTCTTGAATCATTAGTATTAGTCCCTTTGCCTGATTTAGCTGTTGAGATTAAATCGCGCAGAAATTCAATTCATCTGGCGAGTCGCGCACCACATCCTTATTTAAGCCGCAAATATGACTGACAGCCAAATCATACTATCACCTTAGAATGCGAGCGGGCAAATTAGGCTTCGCGCCCAAAGCCGTCTTTATTCTTTCCGTGAATTGCCGGTTCATCCTCAATCCAGATTTGATTTATAAGGGTGAGCGGGCTATGCTCTGGCTGAGAATCAAGTCCTTGCTGAAACTCAAGGGCATGTCCCTGGGCATAAATATCCCGGAGCAAAAATTGATGGTGGCAACCAGATTCTGCTCTGACTGCGGAGAACCCGTAAAAGAAAAACGCCCTCCTTATCTGCCTTTCCGGTCTTTTTGCGTCCGTTGCTCACCCGCAGTCAATCGCGGGCGCGTCCTGTTTATCGCGGCGCTTTTGCTTGCCGCAGTCGCCGGATACTCAATCGGTCGCTTGAGCGCACCTGCCCGACCCTTTTATCTGATGGGCACACTCATCGATCCGCAATCCGCTCCGGGGCAAGCTTATAAAGACGATAACGCTCAGACTGGCGACACTCGCGCGCCCGCGCAGATCAAGGACCAGCCTTCGGCTTCGCCTGAGTCGGTTGAAACGCTTTGCGGAGCGGCTACAAAATCCGGCAAACCATGCCGCCGCAAGGTGCGAGGCGGCGGTTACTGCTGGCAACACCGCGATAAGTACGGGGCTAAGAAGTAGGCGACCGGGCAATTTATCGGTGGAGCCAGCCGGTAATGGCTCGAAGAGCTTGTTAAGTTCCCGGCAGTCAGGGAAAATCAATTATTGATGTTTATTGAATGCATCTGAGATTTGAAATTTCAGATTTTAGATCTGAAAGCGCGAAAGAGATCAAGTTCCAGCGCGACCAACGATTCATCCGTCAGAATTCAGGAGAGAATGGATAATCTGGTTTTATCAAATATCTTGTACCGCAAGACGCGCACGCTGACCACGGTGGCCGGCGTCGCGCTCGGCGTATTGCTCGTAGTGTTGACCGTGGGGCTTGTGCACGGATTCCTGAACGAACAGGGCCGCCGCAATTCCGCTGTGACCGCCGAGATATGGGTGCGTCAGGCGGGCGAATTCAGCCTGCAAATCGCCTCTACGCTCACGATCCCTGCCAGCACTGCCCAGACTATCGGCTCGATGGAAGGCGTTCAGGCAGCCGTTCCCGTAGGCCAGTTGTTATACGAAGGGCGCGTTATTGACGGGGTTGATTACGACGCTTTCACGCAAGTGTCGGGAGTGCGCGTGGTCGAAGGCCGCCCGCTCACGACGGGCGATGAGGCGATTGTGGATCGCGTCTTTCAACAGAGCCGACATCTGAAGGTCGGAGACACCCTGCAAATCTTTGATCGCCCCTTTCACGTAGTCGGCATCTACGAGCCGGAATCGCTCGGGCGGGTCAAGCTCCCGCTCTCGACTTTGCAGGAGAGTTTGAACCGGCCCAATTTAAGCTCGATCATACTGGTGAAGGTCTTTGACCCTGCCCGACAGGAAGAGATTGCCTTGCGCATCAAAGAGCGATTCCCGGAAAACAGCCTTCTTCTCACGCGCGATCTACCCCTGCTTTATGCGCGTGGGACACCCGCGATGCAGTCCTTTTTAAAAGTGGTGATGGTGCTTTCGATCATCGTCTCTGCGCTTGTCGTGTTGCTTGCGATGTATACGACCGTGACCGAGCGCACCCGCCAGATAGGCGTACTGAAAAGCCTGGGCGCATCGAGGATGTGGATAGCGGGCGAGATAGAAAAAGAGTCGCTGCTGATAAGTCTGCTCGGCGTGGTCGTAGGGTTTGGGCTCTCTTTTATCGGCAAGTATGTGATCCAGCGACTCACAACCATTCCGGTCGATCTGGAACCGACATGGTTTTTTTACACGCTTGTGCTCGGGTTGCTTTCGGGCGCGCTCGGCGCGCTCTATCCGGCACTGCGCGCCGCCAATCAGGACCCTGTGCAGGCATTGAGCTACGAATAGGGGCCGGGGATCAGACAAAATTGATAGATTTCGACTGATCCCCTATTGCTCGCCAGGGCGAGCAAACCTGATGAATCAGACGCTTTACTGATTCTGATCTGATCCCGGCCCCTCGACCCCCGGCCCCCAATTTGAAAGGCTGGAAGGCAATCGGTAAAATCACTGGTTGGTCAGCAGGCGCGGCGTCACGAGGTTCGGGAGATATTATGTACTGTCCAAATTGTGGCTCAGGCAATCCGGCGGGAACGAAATTCTGCACGCGTTGCGGGACCAATCTCGCTATCGTCACCGATGCGCTGACGGGCAAACTCAGCGGGGCCGTGGTTGACGACGAGCAACGCCGCCTTTTGAAAGATTATTACAAGGGCCGCCGAAGTTTTATTCTCGGCAGCACGCTCATCATAAGCGGCGCGTTTTTGATGGCGCTGCTCGCAAGCGTGGGTTTGCCCGGCGTGGCCGCTTTCTTCATAGTATTCTGGTTATTCTGCTGGGGCACTATCGTACTTGGAAAGGGTTTGAGTGGCTGGCTGAGCGCAAGCGGCGAAATGAAGGCGCTCGGCTACAACCTGCCGCAAAACAATATGCCTCGTGCGCCCGGGCAGAATTTCATTCCACCCCCGCCCGCGCAGTTCACACCTCCTTCGGGAGAATACAATACCGGCCCCGTTGATATGCCTGCGAGCGTCACCGAACAGACAACGCGACATCTCGATGAGCGCGATTACAGAACGCCGGTTGAGAGAAAATCAAAACAGACCAGCTAAGAACAGATGCCGAAAAGAACCGATCTACACAAAATACTCGTCGTAGGTTCCGGGCCTATAGTCATAGGCCAGGCCTGCGAATTTGACTATTCCGGGACGCAGGCCTGCAAGGCGCTTCGCAGCGAAGGGTTTGAAGTAGTCCTGATAAATTCGAATCCCGCCACTATAATGACCGACCCGGAAACCGCCGACCGCACATATATCGAGCCGCTTACGCCTGACGCGGTTCGCGCCTGCATCGAACGCGAGCGCCCCGACGCGCTTCTGCCCACAGTCGGAGGGCAGACCGCGCTCAACATAGCCGTGGCCCTTGCCGAAGACGGCACGCTTGAGCGATTCGGGGTGCAACTGATAGGCGCAAAACTCGACGCGATCAAAGTGGCCGAAGACCGGCTGCTCTTCAAACAGGCGATGGAAGAAATAGGGCTGGCCATGCCAAGGTCCGGCATCGTCAAATCGCTTGAAGCCGCCCGCGAGCTTATAGATATGGTCGGGTATCCCGCGATCATACGGCCCTCGTTTACGCTTGGCGGCACGGGCGGCGGCATTGCCTTTAACGCCGAAGAGTACGAAGAGATAGTCGCCCGCGCGCTCGACGCCTCGCCGATGCACGAGACGCTTATCGAGCAATCCATCATAGGGTGGAAGGAATACGAACTTGAAGTGATGCGCGATCTGGCCGATAACGTGGTCATCATCTGTTCGATTGAAAACTTCGATCCGATGGGCGTGCATACGGGCGATTCCATAACCATAGCTCCGACGCAGACGCTCTCCGACCGCGAATACCAGATGATGCGCGATGCCGCGATTCAGGTCATTCGCAAAGTCGGAGTCGAAACGGGCGGCTCGAATATTCAGTTTGCGCTCAACCCCCGCGACGGGCAGTTGATCATAATCGAGATGAATCCGCGCGTGTCGCGCTCGTCGGCGCTCGCCTCAAAAGCCACTGGCTTTCCGATTGCCAAGATCGCCGCCAAACTCGCCGTAGGTTATACGCTCGATGAAATACCAAACGACATCACGCGCAAAACGCCTGCCAGCTTTGAACCGACTATTGATTACTGTGTGGTAAAAATTCCCAAGTGGGCATTTGAGAAATTTCCCGCCTCAGACCCTACGCTCGGCACACAGATGAAATCCGTAGGCGAAGCGATGGCAATCGGCAGCAATTTCAAAGAAGCATTTTTGAAGGGATTGCGCTCGCTTGAGACTCGCGGAGCTTACCGCATGCCGGATGATCTGGACGACACGGAACTCAGGCGCAGGCTCGTCGTGCCTTCGGCCGAGCGCGTCCATTTCATTATGCACGCGCTTTCGCTTGGTTATTCCACAGAAGAACTTCACGAGTTGACAAAGATTGACCCCTGGTTTCTCGACAATCTGAGCGAGATCATCGAGCGCGAGCGCGAGATTTCAACCGAAAGCCTTGAAACTATTTCGAACGCTGAGTTGCGCCGGGCCAAACGCACGGGTTTTTCCGATGAACGACTCGCCTCGCTGCTCAAGGTGACCGAAGACGAGGTTCGCCGCGCGAGGATCGAGAGGGGAGTGCGCCCCGTTTTCAAACGAGTCGATACCTGTGGCGCGGAGTTTGAATCCTTCACTCCATATCTTTACTCGACCTACGAAGCCGAAGACGAAGCCGATACCTCAGACCGCAGAAAGATTATCATTCTCGGTTCGGGCCCCAATCGCATAGGCCAGGGCATCGAGTTCGATTACTGCTGTTGCCACGCCGCGTTTGCGCTGAAAGAAGACGGTTTTGAGACGATCATGGTCAACTGCAACCCTGAAACGGTCTCGACCGACTACGACACAAGCGACCGGCTTTACTTCGAGCCTATCACGTTTGAAGATGTGATGGAGATAATCGAGCGCGAGCGCCCCGAGGGTGTGATAGTGCAGTTTGGCGGGCAGACGCCGCTCAACCTTGCGATGCGACTGCTCGAAGCCGGGGTCCCCATAATCGGCACCTCGCCCGAATCAATCGATCTGGCCGAAGACCGAAAGCGATTTGGAAAGCTGCTCTCGGAACTGGGCATCCCGCAGCCACCCAACGGCACGGCCACGTCAAATGAAGAAGCGCGAGAAGTGGCAATCGAGATAGGCTATCCCGTGCTTGTGCGTCCGAGTTATGTGCTGGGCGGTCGGGCCATGCAGATCGTCTATGATGAAGCGAGCCTCGATTCTTACATGACTTATGCGGTTGAGGCCTCGCCCGCTCATCCCATCCTGATTGATTCGTTTCTCGAATACGCATACGAGATAGACGTTGACGCGCTGGCCGACGGTTGTCGCGTAGTGATCGCAGGAATTCAGCAACACATCGAAGAGGCGGGCATACATTCGGGCGATTCTTCGTGCGTGCTTCCGCCTTACGGGATAAAGAAAGACCATCTCGACCGGATGCGCGCATATACGCGAGAGCTTGCCTTGAGGCTCGAAGTCGTGGGGCTGATGAACATTCAGTTCGCGGTTTCAGGCGACACGGTTTACGTGCTGGAAGTCAACCCGCGCGCATCGCGGACCGTTCCCTTCGTTTCAAAAGCCACGGGCGTGCCGCTTGCCAAGATCGCAGCGCGGTTGATGGTGGGCAAGCAACTGGCGGAGTTTGATCTGCCCGATGAGCTTAAAGTGGATCGGTTTTATATCAAGACGCCGGTCTTTCCGTTTGTAAAGTTTCCGGGCGTTGATCCGATACTCGGGCCTGAGATGCGCTCTACAGGCGAGGTAATGGGAATAGCCGAGAGCTTCGGCGGCGCATATCTCAAGGCGCAACTGGGCGCGGGCACGAGGCTGCCGCGCGGGGGCTCGGTCTTTATCAGCGTGAACGATCAGGACAAGCGCGAAGTAGCAAAACTGGCCAGAGACCTTCACGAGATGGGATTCAAATTGATCGCCACTCGCGGCACACAGAGAATCATCGAAAGGGAAGCCATCCCTTGCGGCTTTGTTTACAAGGTGAATGAAGGGCGTCCAAACGTCTCTGATCTGGTTAAGAGTCGGCAAATAGATTTGATCATCAACACGCCGCTCGGTCGCTCGTCGTTTTACGATGAACGCGCGATTCGCCGCGCCGCAATGCAGTACACGGTCCCTTGCGTAACCACTATGACCGGGGCTACGGCAACGGTCGAAGCGATCCGCGCATTAAAGGACGAGCAGATGGAAGTCAAAAGCCTTCAGGAATATCACGCCCAGGCAGCAGACAGCTAATCTGAGATTTGAGATTTGAGATTTGAGACCTGATGGCTGAGATTTTTGTTCTCAGGTCTCAGCACGAAGCGGCTCGCGCTACAGATTCTCAAATCTTAAATCTCAAATCTCAGATCTCGGATTGGCGCTGCCCCGCAAACCATCAACCTGCCTTCTTTCCCAATACACTTATCCTGTCACCTCAAAAACTCACAGAATCTTTGTATTTTTTTTCTGGCCGCTCACTCTGCCTGAATGAAACCAGAAATGGATAAAAGAAATTTTCAGGAGAAAAAGAGATGAAAAACACAGGCTTCAGATTAGCGATCATATTTGCAATGGTAATAATCGTGTTACCCGCGGGCGCGGCTCTTGCCAACGGCAAGAATGGCGGGAATTTTGAGATCAAAGGCACGATTGAAAGCCTGCCCGCAGGTCCCGGCTTTACGGGTGATTGGGTCGTAAGCGGACGCACGGTTCATGTTACGTCAAGCACGAGCATAGAACAGGAACACGGCACGGTCAGGGTAGGAGCCTCGGTAGAGGTCAAGGGCAATCAGCGCTCGGACGGCTCGGTTGACGCCACAAGGATAGAAGTCAATCCGACTAACGGCGGCGATGATGACGGTGATGATAACGATGAAGACATTCATTTCAGCGGAACGGTCGAAACTTTCCCCGCAGGTCTCATAGGCGATTGGCGTGTGGGTGGTCGCATCATTCATGTGAGCACGTCTACGCACATCGAACAGGAGATCGGCCCAATCGCCGTCGGAGCATTTGTTCAGATAGAAGGCCCCGGGCTTTCCGATGGCTCGATAAACGCGACCGAGATCGAAGTCAAATCAAACGTGGGCGGCAACGACGGACGCCACGAGCTTAAAGGCCGGATAGAGCATCTGCCCGATACGCCCGGCTTCGTCGGTACGTGGATAGTCAGCGGTCGCTCGGTCAACGTTATATCTTCAACAAACATAAAACAGGAAGAGGCTCTCGTAGCCGTGGGAACGCTTGTCGAAGTATCAGGCACACTCGAATCCGACAACTCAATAACGGCTTCAAGGATCGAAACCAAATCAAGCTTTGACGACAGCGGAAACCAGAACGGCGACAGGGCGAAGTTCAAGGGTACGGTCGAAAGCAGGCCGGGTTCGGGCCTGATAGGCGACTGGATAATCGGCGGTCGTACGGTTCAGGTCACAGCCTCTACTCGCGTCAAGCAACAACACGGCGCAGCCACCGTCGGAACGCGTGTGAAAGTAAAGGGAGTCGGTCAGGCCGACGGGTCTGTCAGAGCCGATAAACTCCAGGTTATGGATTCCAATTAACGAAGTCTTGAAACCCTGCCTGCGGCCCCGGGAAGGGGCCGCACAGGATGTGATTGAAGGCAGAACCGTTCAGGTTGCGGGTCACTGACCGAAATCTTTCCAGTATATATAATCTGCGGGTGAGAGTACGCAACTAAGCCTGCCTCAACGGGCAGGCAAAGGATAAGAGCGTCCTCACTGCGTGAAACAAGGGGATTGATAACGGGAAATCATAAAGATAGTTCCCGATTATGGAGGCATTATGAGAAAGTTAGGATTAGTTTTGGCAATGGTAGCTTTGGTGGCAGGAGCATCGGTAAGCGCGCGCAATCGGTTGGGCGGGCAGCGATTTGACATTCAATACGACATCGCAATTCAAGACGATGCAACCGGCAATTATTTGATGTTCAATTCCGTCGGCGGGCAATATAAATTTGTCCATTGCAGCGATGGCGTAGTGATGACTGGCCGAGGATCGGTGAAAAGAAACGGCTGCATGATCTATCTCGAACACATAGCCGATAACTATAAAGTGCTTGCTTCTGCCAATGAGTGCACACAAACGGCAAGCGCGGCTGTCCAGGTGTTTGATACGGTAGATACGAATCCTCCGTTGCCGCCTATGAAGGAATTCCTGAACGACGAGTCCATGAAGGACAATACTATGGATTGTCGGGGTAAGAAGAGAGACTAATCTCTGATACGGTTAAACCTAATAAAAAAGGCCGGGGCGATGAGATTTTCATCGCCCCGGCCTTTTTCCTGAAACCGAAAATCCCCACTGCGCACACATCCACCTGCTGCTCTATCTTCAAACCCGATTTGATGTCTTTGCGAAACAGACTGTAAAATCCATGACGTGTACGAACCTTCTTATATCAAGCTGCTTCGGTCGGGCGAACTGGCCCGGCGCGTCGAACGCCTAATGGATATGCTCGGGTGCTGCCGCATCTGCCCGAGAGATTGCGATGTTAATCGCCTCAACGACGAAGTCGCCGCCTGCTATTCGGGACTGCTGCCGATAGTCTCGTCCTACACGGCGCATTTCGGCGAAGAGCCTGCGCTTGTGGGCACACACGGCGCGGGCAATGTCTTTCTGGGGCTTTGCAACCTCAGATGCGTATACTGCCAGAATTATCAGATCAGCCAGACTTTCAAACAGCAGCGCGCAAACGAGGTCTCTTTCGAGCGGCTCGCAGAGATATTTCTCGAATTGCAAGATCGCGGCTGTCATAACATCAACTGGGTTTCGCCCACTCACTTTGTCCCGCAACTGGTCAAATCTCTTCTGATAGCGGCAGAGCGCGGATTACGCCTGCCGGTCGTCTACAACACAAACACCTATGATGCGGTCGAGGTGTTGCGCCTGCTCGATGGCATAGTCGATGTCTATCTGCCCGACCTCAAGTACAGCGATGAGGAAGCGGGGCGCGAGTACTCAAAGGTGACGCGGTATGTCGAACACGCTCGCGCAAGTCTCAAAGAGATGTACAGGCAAACGGGCGACGCGCTCTTTTATGGGGATGATGGTCTCGTAAAGCGAGGGTTGATCGTACGACTGCTGGTTTTGCCCAACGACATCGCTGGCATTGCCGATTCGCTAAGATGGATACGCGACGAGTTATCGCCGAAAGTGGCTGTGAGCCTGATGGCGCAGTATTTTCCTACAAACAAGGTGGGAGCAGATCGCTACCTGCTCATATCGCGAAAGATTCGCTGGTCGGAATGGATGCGGGCAATCGAGCATCTGGAATCGCTCGGAATGGAAGAAGGCTGGATGCAGGATTTCGATTCGGCCGCGGAATACTACCGGCCTGATTTCGGTGATGCCAAACAGCCGTTTAAGGACATACTGGATTTTAAGCCCGAGGTCTCACAACCCGCCTCGGCGAAAACCGACTGATCCGGCTGGAAGCTATTTTCTTTCACTCCTGCTCATCCGAGATTTCAAATCTCAAATCTCAGATGGATTTATCTTCTATCGTGCGCCATCTGCCGTGGATCGTTGTTCTTGCGCGCGCGTCTGTCATACCAGCCGTACTCCACGCCCGTGTAGTACAGGAAGCCCTGTTCTCCGTTAAGCACCTGCTCGATCACATCGCCGCGCAAGTAAGGGATATTCTTACCCCGGTTTGCTTTCACCACGGATTTCAAAGGCTGACTCTTCACGCCTGCGCCAACAACATTCTTGAGCAGATATGTCTGTGTAGCTTCGGGTGCGCGCCACCCGGAGGATTCATAACCGTGTATGACAACCAGCAGATGGTCGAATGCTTCAATGCGGATCGGTGAAGAATCAAGTCGGACCTCCTGTGCCTGCTCGCCGGTATCATTCGATGCGGCCATCGGGTCTCTAATCATCCAGTTGGCAAACTGACTGTTGATATCTTCGAGCCTCCCCGCAACGGGTTTTACAACCACGGCTATGTCCTGTGAAAAGTCGCCGTTAAAATCGCCCACGACAAAACCGGGATTGACATCCGAATTGACCATGACGGTCCCCTGATAGACGCGGTTGATCTTGTCCGTAATCTCTGTGGTCTTTGGCAGCGGAAGCCTGACTTCTTCGACCGGAAGGCTCGTTGCCGGGTCAGGTTCTTTAGTCAGCGTAGCGGCAGTTTCGACTCGAGCTTCGGGAACCGGAGGGTCCGGCCTGGTGGCACACGCAGACAAAGCCAGGGGAACGATGCAAATGAGAATTGAGAAACAGGCTACAAGGATTTTTCTGTCCGCCACTTTGCAACTCCTTTCTAATACGCTGCTCTGATACGCTGCGATCCGTCTATCCATTTGAGTGGGTGGTATCAGGGGTCCGCCGTATAGTTGTCCGGCAAACCCCCGATCGGATCCTCAAGTCAATTTCTAGTATTGATCTCATCACAACGACAGGAGGAATGAGATAAGTCGATTCTTATTTGTGTTACTCAGATTGGCATAGTTGTTTCTCGCGCCGGTTGCCTGACCGGCGTGTCGCAGTATAGCGTCATTGAAAGTATTTGTCTGACCGTCGTGCATCAGTTTGTTGCGCGAACGCACGCCCCAGAGCGGAGGCGTCCGCATCAGGTTTGCGCTTGCCTGTCCACCGTTTTGAACGATCCCGTCACCAGTTCCGACGTTATGCAAAAGGAAATCGCTGAACGGATGGATTATCTTGTTGCCGAGGGCCGCAGGAACCGTGAAAGCGCCGCCGTTGATCACAGTGCCCGCGGGGGCTGTCGTGATCGTGCGAATG
This sequence comes from Blastocatellia bacterium, assembly GCA_963765495.1. Classification (GTDB taxonomy): domain Bacteria; phylum Acidobacteriota; class Blastocatellia; order UBA7656; family UBA7656; genus CAVXWP01. The sequence continues at coordinate 84,858 of CAVXWP010000005.1, read as the reverse complement.
TGGCAGACGGCGCAGCCTATCGAGTCGAATAAATTCGAACCGTTTATAGCGTCGGAAGTCGCCGCGCGCGCCGCGTCACGAGGCGGAACCTTTGTAGACCTCATGAACTCTGCAAAGACTTCCACATCATCTCCATCATCCTCCGGGTCGGCCACTGTATCGAATGCGGCTACTGAATCGCCGTTCGACGTGTTTTCTGTAGGTTGCAGGGGGCTGGTTATTCCCATCTCGTTCAGATAAGCATCGGCGGAAAACGATTCGAGACTGGCGTGCTGATTCTTCCAGCCAAAGCGTCCGAATCTGAGCGCGCCACCGGCTTCAAGCACCGGCACCGCAAGAAGCGCGCCTCTTTGAGCAGAAGGCTGGCTGCTCTGGATGTTTTGTAACGTGCTGTTGGCAATGGCTTCGACAAATCCGTCGCCCAGTACATTGAGAGACGTGCGGAAGGTCGTCACGGTTTCAGCCGTCGATATGCGCTCGACTATCGAAGCATCAATGGCTCTGTCATTGATGAGCGAGCCACCCGGGGCATCGACAAAATTGCCGAATCTATCCAGATGCCCGGCTCTGAATTCATTAACCTGGCTGATGCCGCCCGTAACCGGGTTTTGATGGCATTCGGCGCACGCCTGAGCATTGTAAACCGGACCCAGGCCGTCGGCTATCACTTCCCTCTCCTCGAAAACAGCCTGATCGTTGACGAAGTCACCGGAAACCGGCGGCTCGTGCACGATTGTGCCTTGCGGGATCAGACCGTTTGTATGACCATCAAACCCCGCCGGGGCCTCCGTAGCCGCCTGCCCTTCGACCGAACTCGTGAAGGCAAACGGTAAAACCAATGCTGCCGCGAAAAACAGAAACACAAATATTTTCAGAGTTTTCATCTCAGATTCTCCTCTCTTTAGCGCACCTTTTCTGTGGCAGGCGAGTGAGCGCCTGTCGAAATCGTAATTTGCGTTCCAATTGATCGAAAACCCTATCCCTGAAAGGCTCGTCTCCGGGTCTGGAAAGACCTCGGGCTATTGGGGCGTTTAATCCCCCCCAAATAATGAAAATCAGGGTGACAGCATGTGAGGTTGGGATCTCAGGTCAGAGGCCCTTCAATCCCTGACTGACATTTCCTGAAGAAAACCCGAAAAGCGGCCCAAGTCTACGGCGTGTCCTGAGGATTGTCAATAATAAATATGGCATCAATTACAAACCTGCGAGCCAGCCTTATCCTGAATGAGCGGCTATAAACGCTAATTATTTGACCCGACTCGATTTGCCGATCAAAACAGGTTTCCTGGGAGAAGTGGATGAAAATATAGAGCCACGAAATAAAGAAAAAACGCACAAAAGAAAAAACCTGTGCTACAATCAAACCATGAAATGCCCAAAATGTTTTAACCCCCTCCGACGGGTAGCCAGTACCGAGGACTCGGTGTGGTTTACATGCCCGTTAGGTCATAGATTTCATTCGGAGACGGGTAGCGGGATCAGCGATTCCGAAGGACACCGCTACGCTGTTTCAGAATAGATTGAGCGGCTGCCTCAGGTCATCGATCTGAGGCAGTCGTAGGGATGATTTCACGCCCCAGCCTTCCACTCGGCTCAACCCATACTCTTGCTCGCTTTTAGATTAAATTCACTAACATCAATATTTACATGAAATCGAGCGTCTCCGCCAGAAATCGCTTTCTCGCTCGGACGCCCGAAACCAGCTACTCAAAAAATCCCCGTCGATGACTGCTTTACAGATTCTTCAGGATGAACTCCGTCATCATCGCCCGCATATGTTTGACCAGCAACGGATCACTTACACCGTGACGTGATTTTGGATACAACATCAGGTCGAATTGCTTGCCCGCTTTTTGCAGTTCGTAAACAAATTGAATCGTGTTCTGCATATGAACATTATCATCCATTGCGCCGTGAATCAGGAGCAGTTTGCCGTGAAGGTTTTTGGCTGCATTAAGGGGCGCGCTCTTTTCATAACCTTCTGGATTGTTTTGCGGCGTTCCCATGTATCGCTCGGTGTAGATGGAATCGTACAGACGCCAGTCGGTGACGCTGCCCCCGGCTATACCTATGCGAAAAGCATCGCTATGCGTCAGGGCATAGGTCGTCATGAAGCCGCCAAAGCTCCACCCTGTCAATCCTATACGCGAGCCGTCCACATAGGGCAGGCTCTTGAGGTACGAGACCCCGTCGAGGAGGTCTTTTAGTTCAAGCTCGCCGAAGTTGTGAAAGACCAGCCACGTTGACTGGCTTCCTTTACCGCTCGCCGTGCGGTTATCGAGAACCCAGACGATATAGCCCTTCTGGGCAAGCAACTGGAAGTACATATAGCCTGTGCCCATCCAAGCATTACGGACCTGCGGCGCGTGCGGGCCCGAATAAGTAAAGCTCATGACCGGGTACTTTTTCGACGGATCGAAATCGGGCGGCTTTATCATCATAGCTTCCATCTGGAATCCGTCTCGCGTATTGACGTGCAAGAACTCCGGCTTGCTCAGTTTATACTGATTCAAGACCTCGACCTTATTTTCATCAATCGCGCGAGCAAACTCGCCATTGGCCTTGAACAGGCGCACCTGTGGCGGAGTGGTCACATCGCTCCAGGTGTCGATGTAGAGGCTGGCATTCGGATTGAAACTGACCTGATGATTTCCTTCCTTTTCGGTCAGGCGCGTCAACTGTGTGCCATCGAGCTTTATGCGATAGGCGTTATTTTCGATAGGAGAGTGCTCCGTCCCGTTAAAATAAATCCAGCCTCCCGCTTCATCCACGCCTTCAAGCGAGCGGGCTTCCCATTTGCCTTCCGTCACCTGCTTTATCAACTTGCCGTCGTGCGAATAGTGATAGATATGCTGCCAGCCGTCGCGGTCGCTCAACCAGAGGAAGCTGCCGTCCTTCAACCAGTAGGGCTCGTCTATGACTTCAAACCATGTTTTCGATCTCTCTTTGAGGACGTTTTTTGACTGGCCCGAATCCGGGTTTGCGTAATTCAAATCGAGCCAGGTTTGCTCGCGGTCCTGAATCTGGTAGACCACCGATTGAGAGTCGGGCGTCCATCCTACCCTGACTATCAGTATATCGCCCCCCTCATAATTGAATGTATCCACCCATTGAATATCGCCTCCGGCGGCCTTGATCACGCCGAGTTGCACCTCGGGGTTCGGATCGCCGGCTTGCGGATAGGCCGTATTTTCCACCTCCTGAAGATGCGGGATGTGATCTATAACGGTGAACTCGTGCACGGGGGATTCGTCCAGTTTGAGAAAGGCGATTCGCGTAGAATCGGGGCTCCACCAGTAACCCTTAAAGTTGCCGCGCCCGTATAGCTCTTCCTGATAAACCCAATCCAGCCGTCCGTAAAAGAGTTTTGGCCCCCCATCACGGGTCAGCGCGCGTTCGTGCTGCCCGGCTATGTCTACGACGTAGATGTTGTAGTTGCGAATGTAGCTGATCATGCGGCCATCGGGGCTGAACTCTTCGCCCACTTCTTCATCTGAATTGTTGGTAAGACGGATGGCCTTATCAGCGCCGAATTCGTAGTAGAAAAGGTCGTTGGCATAATTTATCAGCGCCGCGCTTTGAGCTTCATTCATCTGATAAGAACCGCGATTGGCCAGCTTTCGGGCGTCTTCCCGGCTGAATCCGGGAAGCGATGCAAAAGCTGATTCCATCTTCGCGGCATCATAGAAGGGCTCCGCCTTGCCCGTAAGCGCGTTTACTTTCATGAGGCGAGAGGTTCGCGCCTCGGCGTCTCGTTTGACCTGCAAATAGTGATTTCCGTCTTTGAGCCAGCGGAGCCTGGCAGTAGGCGAGCCACTGAAGTCAATCTTCTTTCCCGGCTCATATATATCATCAAGCGTGAGTTGTTTCTCTTGAGCCAGGGCCACGGATGATAGAGAAACCAGAAGCAGGAGGGTGACAAATAAATAGAAATTGCGTCGCATTTATTTTCTCCTTACAGATGAATTTTTGAGGTTGGATGCCTGATAAAACAAATACTATTTATACCGAAAACCTGCCCGGCGCGAAAGCCGCTTTTGTTTGAGTGTGGTTTAAGGCAGAAACAGAGCGGGGGAATTCATTTCACTTCTGCCCATCTGAAATGTCAAATTTCAAAACTGAAATCTCAAATGGGAGTTGCCCGACGAGAAATCAACGAGCTTACTTTTCAATGTGCAAGGTATGCGAAACTGCTCTAGTCGGCAATTATTCTTTCGATAGATTCATCGAGTCCGAACTGTGCAAGCTCCTCCCGGAAGTGCTCGGCGAGCTTGCGCAAGTCTTCTTTGATTATGGCACGCAATCGCGCAGGTTGAGAACTTGCCGTGACCACACTCGCCACGGCAAGTTTTAGCGCCTCGGTCAGCCCGGCTATGAAATCCGAAGACCTGGCTTTCCCAACAAAAACGATCTCGCCCGCAAGATATTCGAACTCCACGCCGAATGGATCAAGAAACGGATAGCGGTCGGCTACCTGCAATTGCCCGGCTCGCAGGTGCATAGAAAAAATATCTTTTATCTCGACGGCTCGCGTCGCGTCTTCGATTGTACGGGTAATCTCGCCCGTCAGGCGCTTGACCTCGGCCATTGTCAGGGCTTCCCGGGCCATTTCCAGAGCATCTGCCTCCTGCTGGGCGTTGGGGGCGGAGCCTTCGGTTTCGTCAATATCTGACAGAACAATCTGAGTCATTGATTCAGGCAAACCGGCAGCCCGGGGCTGCGCCTGTGAATCTTTATTCTGCGGGCCGATCATAAGTTCTTCGTGCAAGTCGTTCAGACGATAGGGCTGGGCCATTTCAGCGGGAGTATATTGCTCTGACCGAATCGAATCGGAAGCATTGATTTCGTACCCCGTACTTTCAGGTTGAGCAGAATCGAGCGCCTGGTCTTCGGTCGCGCTTGCGGCGTATGCGTTTGGGACTGGCTCGCCAGACTGCTTGAAATATACATCGAATTTTCCTCCAACTCGGTTGCACTCTTCGAGCAGGCTTGAAAGCGCGGGATTGCTCGACCGATCCAGCCCCCCGGTATTGCCCGAGGACGCATCTTCGTCCAGCCTCACCACACGGCACTTATTCTCTTCTATTTGAAGCAGCGCCGTAGAGTCGTTTTCCATAGTGACTTTTATAAACCACTGACGGTCCCGTTCGCGGCTTAATTTAGAGATCATCTTTTCAAGGTCGGCGAACTCGGTGCTCAGGTCGGTATAGAGCGGTTCGGAAGTAAAGTATCCGGCCAGCGCGCCTATGGCAATCACAGAAAAGCTATAGATGGAAACGCGCCCTCGCTCCCGGCGGGCCCGCGCCGCAATCGCGGTCACGGTCGCGGGCGAATAATCCGCCTTGCCACGTTTTTCGACTGCCACGGCCACACTTCCGCGATCAATCATTATGTAGCTGTCCGTATCGCGCAGCACAACCTCTACGACACCCGAAAATCCGCCTTCACACAGATCGGCAATCAGATTGTCTACAAGCACATAGCTCGTAGCCAGATTTTCGTGTAGGGCTTTGCCTCGCGGGATGAGCATAGCAGAGATGATGAGTGAAGCATGAAGCGTGATGCGTGATTTGAGGCTGACCCGTGAAAACCATCAGTCTGACAATCACGCATCACGCATCACGCTTCACTCATTACGCATCACTTCGATTTGATCGGCGATTTATACTTCTTCTTTTCGATGGCCTCTACCAGGCGACCCGCCTGATTGCGAGCCATCAATGGCACCCCGTAATTGTCGGTTATGTCGCGCAACGCGGGCAGCAGTTGCTCAGGCTCGGTCACTCGCGACAACCGCAAATCGCTCTCGAGCGAGTCGAGTTGTCGCGGCACATCGAGCGGCTGAAACTGTTGGGCCAGATCAAGATCGAACAGGTGAATCTCTTGAGTCGCTATGCCGCGAAATATCTCGCTCAACTCGGCCATGGCGGGATTTGAAGTGTAATTGAACCTCGCCGAACGCTCGCGGCTCCCCGCGCGTGCAGTTATGGTCATCCATCCCATGTGAGAGAAATCTTTCTTGAACTGATAATCTTCGTCGGAGGTCAGAAACTCGGTGGTGGCCATCAACTGGCGGATGCGCGCGAGCGTATCGGGTAAAACCTTGAGCTTGCGGTCCAGCATTTCGTCGGATTCGCCCCGCTTGAATCTGACTTCACCCTGACCGTCAGCCGCTATATCGAGCTCGATCAGAGGGATGTAAAATTTCGGGTTTTCAAAGCGGTAGCCAAAACTCATCGCGGCAGGCGGCGTATTGCCTGCGCCGTCCTGCGCCCGGGCATTCGGGCGGAAAAAATGAAATGATAAAAGGCAGAAAGAGATAAAAATTGCCATCCTTATTACATCTTTGCCTTTTCCGTTTGCCCTTGTTACAACCACCGAAACCTCCTATTCGAACTTGACCGAGACCAGTTTGGATACGCCGGGTTCTTCCATTGTGACACCGTAAAGCGCGCGGGCCGCTTCCATAGTGCGCTTGTTGTGTGTGATGACCAGAAATTGAGTATCGCTGCTCATCTGTATGACTTTATCCGAAAAGCGGCCTACGTTCATCTCGTCAAGCGGCGCGTCAACTTCATCGAGTATGCAGAAAGGCGAGGGGCGGTACTGGAATATGGCCAGCACCAGAGCGATTGCCGCCATGGCCTTTTCGCCGCCGCTCAATAGCAGCACATTCTGGAGCCGCTTGCCCGGCGGCTGCGCGATCAGATCGATGCCCGACTCCAGCACGTCATCCTCATCAATGAGGATCATCTCTCCCCGACCGCCTCCGAAAAGCTCAACAAACATCTGTTGAAAATTCTGATTTATATGAGAGAACGCGTGGCGGAACCGCTCGCGCGATCTGCGCTTGATCTCAGATAACGCTTCCTCGGTCATCTTGATCGAGTCGAGGATGTCGCGCCGTTGTTCGGATAAGAACCGGAATCGCTCTTCCGATTCCTCAAGCTCTTCGAGCGCCATCATATTCACCGCTCCCATGTCTTCGAGCTTTACGCGCAACTCTTCGAGTCTCGCCCTTGCGTCCTCCGCATCAAAGGCAGTGGTCGGGGGTCGGGGGTCGGGGGTCGGTTCTTTGCTATCAGGTTTTGCGATTTGCTTAATCTCCTGATCGCTCTCAGGCATCTGGCTTTCGCCGACATCTTGAAGATCAGCGTCTTCCGGCCATCGGCCGCCGTCCGCTGCCCCCTGTCGGCCGAGTTCGACGCTGGTCACAACGTCTTCGAGCGACATGCCAAGCTCGGACAGACAGGTTCGTGCCAGATGTTCGGCCTCGGATTCGATCCGCGCTCGTTCGACCTCGATCTGGCCCCGACGGTCGTGCGCGGCAGAGGCGGCCTGCCTCAGTTCGCTTAACGCCGATTCAAGTTCATCTATTTGCGTGCGCGCCGATTTCAGAGCCTCGGCGGCGATATGGATCTCTTCTGTGAGCGTAGTTCGCCTCGCGTCGAATCGTTCGGCTGCGCTACCGACCTCCTTTTGCGAGGCTGCGAGTTGCTCGATGCGATTGTGGCTCTCGTAAAGCTCAAGCCGGTTGCGGTTTATTCGAGTTCGCAACTCTTCGGCTTCGTTTTCGATACGGCGCTTCTCGGCGCGAGCCGCATACAACCTCTCCGCCCGCGCAGCCACCGAAGAGCGCGCGACCGATAGCTGCTCGGCGAATTGCTCCGCGTGAGCGCGCATCTCTACAAACTCTGTCTGCGCTGTGGTGAGCGATTGCTGAACCTCGGCTTGAGAGTTTTCGGCGGCGGCAAGCTCTGCGGCCAGCTGTTCTATCCGCGATTCAAGCTCCGTACGCTCTTCGCCCGCCTGCCCGAGTTCGGCCTCGACCACGCGCACGTGCTGGCTTGCGCGTTCAAGGTCGCGCGCAAGCCCCTCAAACTGAGAATCCTGCGCGGCTACGGCTTTCTCTTGCCGACGAAGTTCCTGATCGAGCGATCCGGCTTCGCTTTCGATCTCTTGAAGCTCCTGTTGAGCGGCGGTCAGATCGTCGGTCGCTTTTTGCTCTTCCCCGCTGAAGGTTTCGATCTGCACTCGCAGTTGTTTGATCTCGCGTTTGAGACCGAGCAACGAAGTCCCTTTGCGACCGGCCTGCGCGCCGCTCACGATCAATCTGCCGTTGACCACCTGCTCGCCGTCATAAGTGATGTAGACAAGCGAAGGATTTTCGATTGAAAGCTGGAGAGCCGCTTCTATATCCGGCACAACGGCAGCGTTGCACTTTTCAGGAAAAGCGCGCTCGACCACTGCCCTGATCTCCGCTCTCAACCCCAGAAGATCGCTTGCGCGCAACACCTCAAGCTCGAAGCGTGAGGCGGGCTGTGGGGACGCGGAGAAAGATTGGTCCGAATCTTTACCAGCAATATAACCGAAAGAGGACGCCTCCACATCGTTTGCGTCGGATTGAATATCCAGGAAATCCCTGGCCTCAGGCTTCCACCTCTCCGCATCTTCGTGTCTCCGAGTCTCTGTGTCGCTCCCTTCCGCGTCCCCTCGTCCCCTCGTCCCCTCGTCTCCTTCCTCGTCTTCGCCGCCGTGCAGACCTACGACCAGGAACGCGCCCCGACCCAGTTCTTCGGACTTGATGAAGTCCAACCCCGTGAGCGCATCATCAATAGTGGGAACCAGTACGCTTTGAAGCTCACGACCAAACAGGCTTTCGACCAGACGTTCATACTGAGGTTCGACTTCGACGAAATCCGCGAGGGTCCCAATCGCGTTTATGCGCGCGGCGTGTTCGGGTGACAGTACGTGCTTAACGGTATCCGAATAATAGGCGTGATGAGCGTCGAGGTCTTCAAGCGAGGCAAGCCGGTGTTCGCTCGCCGCGCGTTCGGTATGAATCGCTTCCAGATCGGCGCGGAGGCGGGCGACCTGTTCCCTGAGCGCGCCGAGCGCCGCCTCCCGCTCGGCTATACGCCGGGTCAGATCGGCCACGCGAGCGCGATTGCCTTCGACCTCGCCGCCAACCCGCGAGTATTCGCTCGAAGCCTCGCTCAGCCGGGCATTGGCCCGCTCAAGTTCCGCCCGCAGATTCGTCTGTCTGAGGTCCAACCGGCGCAGCGCGTCTTCGAGGTTGGTGCTCAGATTGCGCAGTCGCTCGGTTATACCTATCTCGGTGAGCATGCGCTGGCGCAGTTGTTCGATTTCGCTTTCGGCCCGGCGCAGGCTGGTAGTCTCGTCCTGATACTCGCTTTCGTGCTTGAGCAAATCCGCCTGCTCGCCGGCCAGCTCTTTTTCAAGCGATGCCAGGTCGGTTGCTCGCCGTTCCGATTCCTGGTCGAGCAGGGTGAGGCGAGAGTCGAGCGTCTGCTGATCGCGTTCGAGTTCTTCGATGCGAGCGGTCAGTTCATTGCTCTGTTGCTCTTCGAAGGCCTGGCGGTTTCGCGCTCGATCGACCTCAAGCTCAATCGCAGCCTGTTGCTCGCGCAAGCCGGAAAGCCCGTCTTCGGCTTCGCGCGCTTCGATTGATGCCGCTCGATAAAGCGCCTCCTGCTCTGACAGATGCGCGTCTATCTCTTTTTGTTTTCCTTCGGCAGCGGCAAGCTCATTTATCACCCGCTCGATTGCGTCATTGAGCCGATAGCAATCGGCCGTAAATACTATCTTCAGAAGCGAGCGCATCTCTTCGCGCAGTCTTCGATAACGGCGAGCCTTTTGAGCCTGGCGCTTGAGGCTGTTTACCTGGCGCTCGACCTCGCTGATTATGTCGTTAAGCCTTGTCAGGTTGTGCTTGGCCGAATCCAGTTTCAGTTCCGCTGTCCGTTTTCTGGATTTGAATTTGGTGATTCCGGCGGCCTCTTCGATCAGCGCGCGACGATCAAGCGGCTTGGATGAAAGTATCTGGCCAATGCGCCCCTGCTCGATTATGGCATAGTGCGCGCCGCCGAGACCCGTGCCCGCAAACAGATCCTGAATGTCGCGCAACAGACAGGGCTTGCCGTTCATCAGGTATTCGCTGTCGCCCGTGCGATAGAGCCTCCGGCCCACGGTTATGCGCTCTCCGGCCGAGATCACTATCTGCAATCGCTTGCGGCGTCTGGGCGCGCGCTTGCGCTCAGACGGCTTCGCCTCTGATTGAACATTCGCCTGAGTTTCATCCGGGGTTGATTGTTCAATCTGCTCGGTCTTGAGCAGCGCGGATTGACTTTGACCGGTGATGACGGATGCCGCGCGCTCTTCCGGCTGCGCCGCCGGATCTGTTTGAGCAGAGTTGTCTGACTGATCGGGCGCGCTTGTTGAGTCGGGCGTGCTTGTTGATGCTTCGGCTTCGCTGATTTCCTGAACGAGCGAGCGAGCGGCTTCGGCGGCTTTTTCTGCGCTTTCTACGGCGTTTTCATATTCGCTCTCTTCATCCTTTTCCAGATCGTCGGTCTCGCGCGCCGCGATGTCTTCGATGGCCACAAGCGTCAAAACCACCTCGGCCATACCGGAGGGTTTGCGGTCGCGCGTGCCGTTGAAGATGACATCTTCCATCTTGCCGCCGCGCAGGTTTTTGGCCGATTGCTCGCCAAGCACCCACGAGATGCCTTCCGACAGATTGCTCTTGCCGCAGCCGTTTGGCCCGACAACAGCCGTGATGCCTTCGCCAAAGCTCAGGTGCGTGCGGTCGGCAAAAGATTTGAAGCCGCTGATTTCAAGTTTTTCGAGTCTAAACATCCAAAACCTCGTGGCGACCGGGGCCAACCACTACAAATAGAATATTAGAAAAAATCTGCCACACTATAGTGTAGATTTGGTAGTATCATCAACCATATATTGACCGGACAGCATAAACTTTCCGAATATAAAAGGATAATTTACTTCCCTGTGTTTTACAAAGCCTGTCAGAGGTTGTTTGCCTGCTTTTGCTGAGAGTGGGCCGGGACTGTCACTTTGAAACGTATTCAATCGTGTGCCGGGTCGAAATGAAATTTGACGCAAGCCAGGAAGCTGTCTCAAAACTACTTGTTCATGGCTGACCCTCTGTTTTCACCAGACTCATTTATGGGCTTGAATCGGACTATGCAATATTGGTGGTTGATTCGACTTAAAGCTAAAACCCTGCCTGCATCTTTTGCCGTGACAGTTCTCATTTATAAGACTGGCCGGCCACATCCTTGTCAAACCAGATATCTTCTTCATGTGCCAGATCGAAGCGAAAACCGTAAGGCAGCGCCACATAGCGAGCAAGATCGGGCCTGGCCGCTGTAACGTGGTAAAGATGCTCGCGTCTTAATGATTTAATGTCGCCGTTGTAGCGGTCTGTGGTTAACCACCAGCCGGACATATGGTCGGGAGAAGGGTATCGCACGCCCTGAAGCGGATCGCCCTCAAGAACCCCTTCTGAGATGACGGCGAGTTGGTCCGGTCGCGGGGGCAGGAAATGCGCACCGAATCTTTCGCAAATCTCATGCTGATCGCGCCAATAGGTCAGTGTGAGTGTCAGGGCCGGGACGAAGTCCGTAGCTTCGGCATTGTATTCCCAGGCATGTAAGAAGCGGTCGTCTCCTAGCTCAAACTTTGTAAGCCAGTAGCCATAAGCCAGAGTCTCGCCTGGCTGAATCCTTGCGTTGTGGTCTGTCATATACGACAGTACATAATGTAAGTAGCTTTCGACTTCGCCAAGCAGGAGAGGATCAGTCACTTTTACACTCAACTCATGGCGGTCACGCGCCGCAAGCCCACTGGTCTTGACGCGAAGTTCATCGGCAATAAGTTCAACACCCCCCGGCTGCTTCATGGACGCCCTCTCGTAGCCTGTCTCACTTCACCTCCTTGAACCCGGCTGCAATTTAAGCAATGCGGGTAGAGTTCCTGCGGACCGTTATTCGGATTGAGACCATTCGGTGGTTGATGGTCAGGTATAAAGTTACCACTCTTAGTGCCCGGATTGGTAGAGCCGCAAGTGTGGCAGCCAGTCTCCTGTCCGATTCGGTTTATTGCATCTCGTTCGCCAGATGTAAAATCTCTTTGAGGTCCGCGTGCAGGAATCGATTCTCCCGCATTAGGACCCGGTTCGAGTGTTCTTGGGCCTCCGGGATTTGGACCATTACCTGGAGGGCCGCCCGTTTCAGCGGGACCTGAGCCTGGTCCTGCTCCCCCGTTAAGCCTTCCACCCGCAGCCCCACCTGCTGCTCCGCCGAGCGCCCCTCCGATCAGTCCCCCCAACAGTTCGCCTATTAATCTGTCACGCTCATCCGGGCACAGGTTCCCGTGTAAAAGATTATCAATGGCTGCCAGGAGTAATGCCGCAGCTAACCCTACAGAGATGCCGAGTATGATTGCGCCAGGTATCCCGCCAGATAGACCCAGACCAGCAAGCACAAAGGCAATGGTAAAACTACTGAGACCACTGACAACCAGCCCTCTGGCAAAACCTTCAAAGAACGTTAAGAGTGAAAGACCGGTAGGATCGTAGAAGCTCAAAGGATTATTTAATACATACGCATACAAGTTTAATCCACCGGCAAATCCTATCGGGTCCTGTGTTTGGAATCTTCCATTTTGCGGGTCGTACCATCGCGCCCGGTGATACATCAATCCGGTGTCAGCATCCCGCTCCCTGCCTGTGAAACCATACCTGCTCAGTGCGCTGCCGTTGCTGTTCCCGAATGGGTCATATTGAATGCGTTCAATGACATTCCCATTTGCATCGGTCAATGCCGTAGTGCTGCCCAGATGATCCTGAAGAAAGTAAAGCGGTCCCTGTCCCGAATTCGATTGACGCAGCTTATCATCAATCCCGGGGCCGTTCAGGTAGTCTACCTGACTCCCATCACTGCCCCTGTCTTGCACAACATCGAGGCGATCATAAAGGAAACTGGTGGTCACTCCTCCGGCGGTTCTGCTTACAAGCCGCCCCAGCGCGTCGTACCCGTAATTTACGCTTTGCCCGTCGGGAAGGGTCGCCCGCTTCATTCTTCCACGGGCATCCCACTCGTAGGCGGTTGTGCCCTGTGTATCTGTCTTCGAGACGGTCTGCCCCTGAGCATCGTAACCAAAGCTGGCCGAGCCGAATTGAGTTATTCGATTTGAAGCATCAGCCGGACCTACATTCAGGGCTGAGGGTAATAACTGGGCTGATGTGAGCGAGTCGATGGAGATTATTTCGTTATCTGCGTTGTAGGTGTAATTATAATCTTCAACAGGCTGGCTTTGCGCGTTCTCATGCAAAATCCTTGTGGGCCGATTGACCCCATCATAACTGTAATGTGTAGTCACACCGTTGGGCCGTTCAAGAGCACTCAGTCGCGAAAGCGCATCGTAGGTGTAAGTAAAAGTTTCCGCCCCCTGAGAAATGCTTCTTACTCTGCCTGCTACATCATAGCCGTAGCCTACATCAGGACGGCCTGTAACATTCATTGAAACAGGCTGCCCGGCATCATTATAGGCATAGGTCACGATGCCCGTCGGCGTAGTTTCCGAAAGCAGTCTGTCTGCATTGTCGTAGCCCCATTGAATACTGCCGGATTGCGTGTCATCAACGCGGATCAGCCTTGATGCCGCATCATAATTGTATGTGACGACCGCATCAGTATATGCAGCACGGGTGAGACGATTTACAGCATCATAGTTAAAATCGGTGCGGCGACCCAGACGGTCCACGCTCTCTGTGATATTGTCGACATTGTCATAGCTAACCCTGGAGATTTGACCGAGCGGATCGCGTATGGAGATCAAACGCGATAATTCGTCGTAGGTGTAGGTTGTAGTATTCCCACGCTGATCCACAACGCTGATGAGGTTCCTTCGGTTGTCATAGGTAAAGCGCGTTATCGCGCCAAGCGGATCAGTGACGGTTATTACATCTCCGCGCTTATTGTAGGTATAGCGCAATATGCGGCCCGAAGCCGAGATCAAGGAAGTAATATGATTTTCCGTATCATATTCGATTCTACCGACACGGCCTATGGCATCGGTTATAGATACCATACGGTTCCTTGCATCATAGGCTGCTCTTGTCTGGTTTTGCAGCGCATCGGCAGAGGTAATTAAATTGCCGGTTGGGTCAAAAGTGTAGAGGCTGGTAGCCCCGTCGGGGTTGGTAGTAGATGTGATTCGGTCGAGTGCGTCATATGTCTTGCTGGCGCGGCGACCAAGCGGGTCCGTGGCAGAGATGGGTCTTCCAATCAGGTCATGCTCGATGACGGTGCGATTTCCCAGAGCATCAATAAATGCTGACACGTTCCCGAAGGCGTCGTACTCAATCTGTGTCGTATGGCCAAGCGGGTCCGTGCTGCCGAGCAATTCTCCAAATGAATCATAGGCGAGCGTGGTCGTCTGATTCAGCGCGTCGGTCAGGGAAATCAGATTCCCCCGCGTGTCGTAAGCGAGCCTTGTCACATGGCCGGCCTTGTCGGTTATCTTTGAGACGTTATTAAAGACAGGATCATACTCGAACTGTGTCGTCTGGCCCGTTCGGTCTGTCGTCGCCACCGCGTTGCCTCGACTGTCAAACTGCCGTGTCGCCTCCGCGCACCCGCACGGGCCTGTCGTGGACATCGGTTCGTTGGTCGAAATGTCGCGCTCTATGCGCGAGCTTTGTCCGAGCGAATCGGTCAGCCCCGTTACATATCCGCTGGCATTGAATCGCTTGCTGATCGAGCGGCCAAGCGAATCCGTAACCGTAACCGAAGTGACGCTCACACCCGAAAGCCCGTAGGTGTATTCTTCGAATCCTCCCGCGGCAAACCGCTGTTCTATCACACGCCCGCTTACGTCATAAGTGAGTTGCTTCGTTACTATGCCCCGCTTATCGGTTACCGATGCCAGTCGCCCTCCGGTCACGTATGCGTATCGCACGACATTGTTTAGCGGATCGGTCACGGTCGTCAGCCCCGGAGCACCCGCCACACCCGGCGTCCCTTCATACGTGTATCTCCAGATTCGGCCCAGCGGATCCGTGGCTCTTATAATGCGACCCGAAGAATCGTAATTGAGCGTGATCGAGCGCCCAACCGCATCAGTGATCTGTGTAAGGTTTGAGCCGGTATAGCTGAGCGAAGTCGTGTTGCCGTTTCGATCAACCATCGCCGTCAGCCTGCCGTTTGAATCGAATCGGAGCAGGTTGCCGTTTGCGTATCTGTACTCAAAAGTGCCGTTCGACAACTTTCTGACCAGATCGCCGAGTTGCGAAACCGTCGCGGTCGAAGAGAATAAAAGCGCACCATCGGAATCGGTTCCGACATAACTGAATAATCTGCCGGTCCTTTGATCGGGAAAGACTACGCGCCCTGCGCCTCCCGATTGAAAAGTGCCGGTCAAACGTATGGCATAGTTGTGAGTGGTGCCCCGCCCAAACGGACAAAAGTCACATAACCCCGCCAGATCGCTTGTGTAGATACGGGTCAGTGACAGACCTCCCCTGGCACCGCTAAATTCGATGTCGGTCGTCCGTTCTATCTTGACGCCCGTAGAGAGATCAACCGTGTTGTTTGTCTGATTATTGCAATCCGGGTCGCTTGGATTGCCGTCAGGCGCGGCGTTTGGGAAATGCCACGAAAAGTCTCTCAACCCATACTGCCGACCCGTCGCCGGGTCTATCTCCGGCTCTATGCGCCGCCCGTCCGCGCTGACCCTGCCGTACCCGTATACGTACCACTGAGCAGTGTCGTGATTGAAGGCGTACAACTCTATTCTCGTATCGGGGTCTGCTCCCGTGAGATTCGGATATACTACCGGCATCGCAATGTCGGATACCGCCCCTCCCGGCTGGCTCGTGAACACCATGTTTGTTCCCACATTCGCGGGCAACGGCGCAGGCGTACGATCTATCGCAATCGGCGTGATTGATACCCTCGCTACGGCGCTCCCGTCCCGGTTCCTCAAATTAGCTCCCGCCGGGACCATCATTTCAAGTCCGGGCACACGCGGGTTTTCCACCATAGTCGTCTGGCCGGGCACTACTTCCACTTCATACTGGGTGTCTATAGCGGGCAGATAAAATGTGTAGGGCACCACATTGGCCTGACCTGCCACGATAGTCGCGGGCTCGATTATCACCGGGTAGGTTCGCGCAGGCGCAGAGGCCGTGCGCCCGTCCACCATCAATGCCCGGTCTACTCCCGCCGTCACTCCACTCAACAGGAATGCTCCTGCGGCATCTGTCGTCACGGTCTTGCCGTCAAGCGATACGGTCGCCCCCATTATCGGTTCCTGCTCGGTCGAGAGCACTCTGCCTGATAAGGTCGTCTGCCCTCCGGCCAGTACCGTAAGCGTGGCCGAAGCCGACCTCACAAGCTCGCTTCCGTTTATCTGTCCGCTTCCCTGGATCGTGAATGAATAACTGCCCGCCGCGAGGTCTACATTGGCAAGGCTCACGCTGAGGATGGAGGTTGCCCCCGCAGTTATCTGGTCCGGCGTAAACGTCGCCTCAACTCCCGGAGGCAGCCCGGTTGCCGAAAGGCTCACAAGCTGGCTGAAAGTCGAAAGCGAACTCGTCACGTAAACGACATAGGTGGCCGTGCTGCGTTGAACAGTCGTAGCCGAAGAGGGGGCTATCGTGAGTTGATAATCTTCATCCCCCGGCTCAACGGTGAAGGGGCTTGCGGTCGAAGTGCTTCCCAAAGCATTCGATAATTCGATTAGGCCCGTTACCGCCGCGTTCGGCACGATGACCTGAACCTCCGCAGGCGTAACAAGGGTAGCCAGAGCCTGAAGCCTCGCGCCCCCGCTGCCCGCAAATGTCACTGTTGTCGGCCCTATCTCTGCTTTCAGCCCTGAGCCGGTCAATGTGACGACGCTTCCTATCTGTCCGCTTCGAGGAGTGAAATCATTTATCACCGGCCCTGCGGTTATGACCTGGAAGTTTATAGAGTTGCTCGTACCTCCGCGTGTCTCGACCGTCACAGGGCCGCTCACCGCATCCTGCGGCACGGTGACGGTCAGTCGGGTTCGCGTTGCCGAGCTTACCTGCGCCACAGACTGACCTCCGCCTGTGCGGCTGAAGCGGACCGTGTTCGCAGTTGTCGAGCGGGCGTCGAATCGCTCTCCATCTATCGTCACAGTTTGGAGAAGAGAGCCGCTATCGGGCGAGATTGATCTGATAGCGGGCGGCAGCAATATCTGCCGCAAGACATTATTTGCCGTATCGGCCACGATTATGGCACTCGACAAACTTACGGCCACGCCTCTGGGCGTGAAGAAACGCGCCAGGTTACCTGCCCCGTCCGTCAAGCCCCTCTCGCCCGTACCCGCGATGGTCGTAATTGCCGACGGAGAGTTCGTGGCTGCAAGGTCAGGGTCAACCAGCCTCACAAGCGAGTTAATGGCATCGGCCACGATAATTTTTCCGGCCCCGTCAATGGCTATCCCGGCCGGGTCGGCAAAGCGCGCCTCTCCCGATGACCCGTCCGCGAATCCCCGTTCCGCGCCCGCGATTGTTATTACCGTCCCTTGCGGAGCGAGCCTGCGAATGCGGTGATTGCCCGCATCGGCCAGATATACATAAAGGCTCATCTCGTGAACGGCCACCCCGGTCAATCCATCGAACCGGGCATTGGGCGAGTCATTCGAGCCGATGGTTCCATCTCCGGCTACCGTGCCCACGACCCCGCCCGCATTGATCAATCTCACGGACGAATTGCCCGTGTCTGCCACGTATACATTGCCCAGATTATCGATGGCCACTCCCCGAGGCGCATTGAAGCGCGCCTGAGCGCCCGCTCCATCCACAAATCCCGGTGTACTGCCGCCCGCGATTGTAACGACCGAGCCGTCGGCGTTGATGCGCCGGATGCGATTGTTGCCGGTGTCTGCCACATAGACGATTCCACCCGAATCGACTGCGACGCCCTGCGGATTGTTGAAGTGAGCCGAGGCCCCCGATCCGTCGGCAAAATCGGCTGCGCCGTCACCGGCAAGGGTCGAAACAATCAAAGAAGGCGAGCCCGAAGAGTCGGGCTGGTTGCGGACTTTGCGGATGCGGTTATTTCCGGCATCGGCAACATAGATGGAATCATCGGGGCCAACGGCTATGCCCGCAAGATCGCGAAACTGCGCCTGAAAAGCCGGGCCATCGGCAAAGCCTGCCACGCCTCCGATACCGGCTATAGTCGTCACGGCAGCTTCCGAAGCGCCCGGAGGGGTTGCGGCCTCTACCTTGAATGCGTCGGCCAGAGCGACCGTTTGACCGGGGTTGCCCGCCTGCGGGTCGGTCATCACGAGCGCCGCCCGAGGCGCAAGAGCAGCGGTAGGCTGCACCGTGACAAGGGCTTCGGCTGTGGTCGCGTTGATGACCGTCACCGGGCCCAGTTCGCCCGGTGCAACTCCTCCGACCGAGACCTCGCCTCCAAGCGAAGCGCGAGTTTGCCCCGCGACCCAGCTTGTACTGTGCCCGTGCAATGTGACGTTTAGTGTCTGCCCCTGAAAAGCGGACGAAGGTTCCACCGATTCGAGCGCAGCTACCCCGGCAGTAAACGTGATTTTAAGGAAAGAACCGGGTGAACTTGCGATTCTAACTTGGAGAGTATTTGAGGCAGTAAGCGTCACCGTTCGCGTGAGTGACGCCACGTTGTGGTTGAAATCGTTTTGCGAATAAAGAGTGGCGCCGTTGAGAGTGATCGTGGCGCTCGATACGCGGTTGGAGCCGTCGGGCGCGCCGTTTTCGACCAGGATCGTAAAAGGCGCGGCAGCATTGGCTGGCAATGAAAACTGTTCGGTGACGGTCGTTGGCGGCCCCGTCTGCCGGGTGAACTGGCGTGGCCCATAAACGGTTATCGTGCCTGCGCTCTGCGCGCCTGACCTTGTCCGGCTGCCCGCCCTGCCGCTACCCGATTTCTCGTGACTGGCCGCGATAACGAGAGGAGAGAATGATTGACAGATCAATGCGGTCAACAGCAGCATTGCGGTCATTGTCAGGAGTGACAGACGAAAGGGGATGATCGAATCAGCGCCCCGAGCCGGTCGCCGCGCAAACCTGCTCAGTCCTGCTTTGCGGCGCAATGCTCGATTTGAACCTATGGTCTTCTTTCGCGCGATTATACGGGCGATTTTAATATAATCGATGTCAAAGCTGATCTTCATGCTTCGGTCCCCATTCGTTTTCTGAGAAGGATCATTTTCATCGAGCAGCCCTCAACAATCGGCCGGAAAACTCACGTGATTGTCGAGAAGCTGCCCCCGGTTTATCCTTGCGCCACTTAACGCCGGATAAACATCGGACGCGGGCGGCAATTGACGCTTACAACCCGGCTTTCTTTATTCGCCTGCCCGTTCGTGTGACGTAAGTGAGTTCGGACGCTCCGCCGTAGGTGGCTGCTATCTCGATCCGATCAACCCGTTCGCCGTCAACAAACATCGGTTGGGCGCTTGCCTGCGTCAGGTCAATTACGGCAGTCGCCGTCAGCACGCTCATCCCCGCGGGCAAGGTCACGTTAGCCGTAGCCGACGATGCCGCCTCTGTGCCTGCCAGCCCGTCGCTTTGTACGGTTGATCGCGTGCCGTTGGTGGGGATGACTGTGACATCAATGATAGTCCCTACAGGCACATTCGTACCCTCTATCACGACCGCTACCGGGTTGGCCTGTGTAGACGGAAGCACTACATCGGGCACGCCCGCAAGCGAGCCGAGCGGGGAGGTGGGGGCGGCAACTCCTGCTACGGTTGCGATCCTGAGCGAGGGCGCATTCGCCACTATGGCCGGGTTGGGCGAAGCAAAAGTTATGGAATTCGAAGGCACGCTCGGGTTAAACCCGGTGTAGTCGAACGCTTCTATTCTGACGTATCCGACTCCTCCGTTTCCGCCTCTCACTTCATTGACAAAGCCCGCGAACCCGTTTCCTGCGGTCACATTAAGGGATCCGCCTCCGGTGATTGTGTTGGCCACGAGGCGGATCGCGCCGCCCGCGCCGCCGCCGCCCGACGCGCCGTTACCGGGGGTAATAAAAGTCCCGTTTCCACCGCGAGCAAAGATGGTCCCGGTAAAATTGATAGTGCTGGAGCTTGCAATCAGTATCGCGCCGCCGCCGCCGCCGCCTGCTCCGCTGGTCTTGCCTGTGAGCGCGCCGCCGCCGCCGCCGCCCGATCCGCCAATCAAGGGCAACAGCGTGCTCGACCCGTAGCGAGGTCCGCCCTGCGCGGCAGTAGTGCCCACGTTCTGCACGTTCCCGTTTACACCGGCGTTTGCAAAACCGCCGCCACCGCCGCCGCCTATGTTGGTTCCGTTTGTGCTTGCGCCGCCCGCCCCGCCTCCGGGGCCGTCGCCCGTGGTTCCGTTAAAGGTATCAAACCCGAAACCCGCCGCGCCGCCGTTGAACCCGCCCGGCCCTCCCAGCCCGCCGCCCCCGTTTGAGTTGCCCCCTTTGCCGTCTATATTGATAGTCCCGGCGATAGTGACATTGCCTGTGGCCAGGATAGTAACGGGCGTATTTTTTGAATTGCGGGTGTAGGTGATCGTCACGCCCGAGGGAATGTTTACGGTCGTGTAATTGAATATCCCGCTTTCGGGAACCTGTATCGTCTGGCTCGATGCAGGCGAGAACGCTCCATCGGCCCCCGTCGAGCCGCTTTCAAAATTGTTGTTTTGAGCGCGCGCGGGCGAAAAGGCTAACGCCGAAAGCATCGCAAGCGTTAGCGTCAAATTCCATTTTCTAATCGTTGAAAGTGAAAACATGGCTTTCTTCTCCTTACCGAAAATGGCTGTCAGCTTGATTGGCCTAAGCTGAGAGCCGCCTGTTAGAGCGGATAAAAGACCGAATCCCTCCGGCCCTGCTATTGAATGACGATAGTGTTTAGACCCGTATCCACAGCCAGCGAAGAACCGTTCGGGCCCGATACGACTGCGACCCGGCTTCCGAGCGCGCTGCCTCCGGTGACGGTAACCGTTGCCGTGATGGAAGTGCCGCCGGGGTTTATGATCAGGTTTGAGGCGGTTATGCCTGCATCGACCACCCCGCTCGCGTTCAAGAATTTGAGGTCGGTTATATCGCTCAGATTTTCTCCTGTGACGGTCAGGGTGACGCTTGTCCCCCTTGTTATGTTGCGGGGCGAAATATCGGAAATAGTCGCCCCCGTGGTCACGGATACAAACGGGCTGAAGAATGTCGCATCAGCGGCTATGACGAACCCATATCGCACTGATACAAGCGGGCTTGAAGCTATGTTGGGTCCGTTGATGACGGCCCCCCGCCTGACGGAAACAAGCGGGCTGAAGACGACTGCGCTCTGGTCGATGACGGCTCCGCGCCTGACGGAAACAAGCGGGCTCGCTATCTCGCTCGGACCATTTATGACAAGACCGCGCCTTACAGACACGACCGGGGCGCGGGCCGAGGCCACGGCGCGAGGAAGTCCGACCGTCACGGAAACCGACGGCGCAAACAGCGACCCCAGGCTGTTGGGGTTGATCACTCTGACTTGCGCCTCGCCGAACAATGTGGGATCGGCAACACTTGTGGCGCGCACGACGAAAGTGACGCTCGCGTTGCCCGAAAGAGTCGGCGCAGTATACAGGCCGCCTGTTGAGACCGTACCGACCGTGCTGTTGCCTCCCCCTACTCCGTTGACGCTCCATGTGACACTCTGGTCGCCACCTGTTCCCACCACGGCTGTAAAGGCAATGCTGTCTCCCTGAGCGAGGGTTGCGGTCAAAGGCAAGACGCGCAATTTGGATACTACGGTGAAAGGCACAGGCGTAATCAATGTCCCAAGCTGAGTTATGATTGTGACCGGGCCCGTCGTGGCCGTTTCGGGAACTTCTGCAATGACGGCCGACGGCGAGACTTCTATGATTTGCGCGCTTGCGCCGTTAAAAGAGACCTGACTTACCCCCGCGCCAAACCCCGTGCCGACGAATGTCACAAGGTCTCCTGCGCCGCCTTCGTTAGGAAAAAACCCCAGCAACTCGAGGTCGTTTGTGGTGAGCCGCCGGATGGTTGTGAAGTTTCCCGCCGCGTCATATTCATAAACCGCAGCTTCGCCCGAAGGTGAGACGACTGCTCGCAACCGCCCGTTGTCATCATAGACATAGCGCGTCGTACCGCCCTGTTGCGCGGCGGCTCCTTGTGGCATAAGCGCGCAGACGGCTATTACGAGGAAGATTGCCAGAGCGTGGAGCTTTCTATTCTTCACTTTCTTTTGCCTCTCAGTGAGCGTTCTCTTAAAGCCGCGGGCTCCGATTCAAACCCGAAAGCCGACGGCTGATGACGGCTTTTGATCTATCACCTTTCAGGCGCAGCCATCGGGCCGGTCAATATCTTGCGGCGCGGCGAATCGGCATTGTGCGTGTGAAACTTTATGCGTTCTTCGGCCCATTGCGGATGCGCGGCGTAAAAACGCGCCGCTACGGAATCGGCCAGAGGATCATCGCGCCATTCGAGGTAAAGCGCGCGCGCGCGATCAGCTTCGGCCTTACGTCCTTTGCTCTCATAGATTGGAGCCAGGAACTGATAAGCGCCCGCATCGGTCGGGTCAATCGCGAGCACGGTTTCAAAGGCGGATTGCGCCGCTTCAATGCGACCAGGCGTATAGAATGTCTGTCCCAACTGTCTCTGTATTTCCCGGTCACGAGGATAGTCGAGCGCGAGTTCCCGCAGCCTCTCGGCCGCTTCTTGAGTCTTGCCCTCGCCCCGCAACACAAGCGCCTGAAAGTAGCGCGCTCGCGCATGCTTGGGATCAATCGCGAGGGCGCAATCGAGCAAATGCGCGGCCTTTCGTAACTGGTAACGCTCGGGGCTGAACCTCTCGGTGTTCATCTCGGCTATGGCTGCATTTACAAATGCGTCAGGGTTGGCAGGGGCTAATTCGCTCTCGCGCCCGAAGGCCAGAGCCGCCGCGCCGTACTGGGCCTGTTCCAGAAGACCTATGCCGTAATCATTCCATCTCCCGGCATTTCGAGCCGAATCCATGCCCGCGCCCCGACCGTCCAGGGCAGGCCGACCCTTTCCGGGCGGCAGAAGTCTTACCTGAGCCTCGGCCATCTTGATGACCGGGAGCGATAGTTTTGCCGCGCGTTTCGTCAAGACGAAAGCGCTGTATTCATGATTGAATCGCCTGTAATTTACAGACGCTCGCAGGGTGATCTCATCTGGTGGATGACCGTCGGCTTCTTTGGGCACAACGAATCGGAATTGCACTACATCGGAACGACCGGGCGGGATCGTGTTGTCGTATGCCTTGATCGTGGTCAGCCAGATCGCGAATATTTTTGTATCCGTTGAGGTCGGAAGGGCTGCTGGCCTTGTGGCAGGTAGCGCAAAATTCAGGCTTCTTGAGAAGCGGCCTCATCACGGCCCGTTTGTGGCCGGGTATATCGGCGAGAATCTGCTGGTCGGAGACATCACCAAAAACGGGTGTGCCGTCTTCGCGCGCTAGAAGAGAAGGGCGGCCTATTGTGTAACTGCCCGTGCCGTCGAGACGAGCCTCGGTGATCGAATGACAAACCGAGCAGGTTATACCCTCATCATCCAGATTGGTGAAAGGGAATTCAGACTGCTCGTTGCTCTTTACCAGAGCGCCTGAAAAGAGCGCGACCGGCGTATGACAGGATTCGCAGTGGCGAGTGAATTCAATGCCCTTCGTGCGAAGCAGAATGTCTGCGCTTTCGCGGTAAAACGGTTCGCGGGCGGCATTTCGGTGGAGCGATTGGCTCCATCCGGCATGCGTATCTGCGTGGCAGGAAGCGCAGCGGGCAGCAGGAAAGAACTGCTCGACAGAAATCAGACCGCCGCTCTCTGTTCGAGCATTCGAGGGTCTGAAGTCAGCCGTCGAGTCAGCCATCACAGGCTTATCTTTGCAACCTGCGCAATCGGTCTCTGCCAACCCGGGGCCAATCCCTACGAAGCAGACGCCAAGAAATATGAAAACCGATGCTGACCAGAGGACTCTAATTCCTGTGCGCATAATCGAAAGTATGACCTCACACAATCCATTATCTGCCGGAAATCGCCGTGGAACAGCGAAATGGACCCGGATCGATATAAGAGCATTATCGTGACGCCAGGTCGTTTGTACTTGATGCGTTTATCCGATGGCCGGTGAATTACACTCTGCGGGCCGTTCTATTCTTCTTGTGTGACAAAAGAAACAGCCGAGTTATAACAAAGGGATTGTGATGAAGTCAACAATTTTTTAATCGGTTAGGTGTCAAAGCTTACAACCCGGAGCATTGATTCCTCAGACAATTTTTAACGTTTCCTGAGAATTTATATGCCTCCCGTCCCGGTTGGATGAGCGGGTAAAGGGCAGTCAGCGAGACAGCCCGAGCCGTGGGACAGATATATGGGGACAGATGGCTCGGGCTATCTCTTTGCACTCGGCATCTCATTGGGTTGACAGGGCGGTCAGACGGATATTGTCTATGTAGATGCCCATAGAGTTCTTGCGATTTGTGCCGCTTGACGATGCGGTGTAAAGAAATAACAGGCTCACGGAGCTGTGATTTTCAAACCGGCGCAGAGAGAATGTTAGATGTTGCACCGCTTCATCAGGAATCAACAGTCCTAAAACCGCAGACCGGGTTGGATCTTCGGACGGGGCAAAAAAGTTAGTCAACACCTCCGCAATCACGAAGTCGCGCGGTTGGTCGTTGAAAAAGTAATCAAACTCAAGCCTGGGTTTAAGCGCTCCTCGCAAATCGATCGCGGTTGATATGACGGCTCCCGAGCTATCCTTTGGAACAAAGGATTTGCTGGGTTTCTCCTTCGCGTAATAGAGCGAATGAGAAGAGCCTATACCAAGCCTGTCGGTGATGTGCCACAGATTCTTGTTGCCATCCCCGTTGCGAAGGAATACCCATCCCTGAGCGCCTTCTTCGAAGCCCTCATCACGGATGCTGATTCTGCGCGCGGCTACGGTGTGGACTACGATCTTTTCAGCCGCGCCCGTTTCGTTGCGCGCATTGGCATAGGTTATCGAGATTGAATCGCCCGGCTCGGCCAGGAGTCCTGCCAGGGGACCGCCTGCTTCTTCGGGTCTGGAAATTCTCAAACCACCCGCAAACCGACCGGGCTCGCTCGCCTCAAGGGTTAGCGGGACTTCCTGGCCGGTTCTGAGGTTTGCTGCGCGCACTTCAACCGAAGCCGACTCGAGCAGGTCCAAATCCGTCACTACAAGCGGGAGCGGTTCTCCTACGGCAGCCGGGGCGGGTAATTTGTCATTTATCACAAGCGAGCCGGCTGAAAACTGAGGCGGCACATCATACCCTTCTATGATGCCCTCTATCCCGGTTGAACTGAAATCGCCCGAGGTCGCAGCCGCAGAGGCGCCCATTCCGCGTCTGGCAAAAGCCTTCCAGATCAAACCCTGATTCGCCCCTGAATTGGTCATCTGATCCGCGAGCAGTATGGCGTTACGCGCATCTATGAAGGAGGGCGCAAAGGGGGTGAGCTTGAGGCCATCGACCACTAATTGCTCGGCCGCCTCCCGCCCGGCCTCAAAGCCGTAGCGCGATATGAGCGATTGCCTTAAATCATAGAGTATCGTGCACCATACGGTCCCAACCGCGTGCGATTCTGTGTTGGTTTCAATATCGGCGAAAGTAAGCGGGTTCAGGTCGAAATTCGTGCTGTAGGGAAACTCGCGAACCCCCTGCGGGCCTATCAGGTACTCTCCCACAACGACGGGCGCATCGAGTGCGCGGTCTCCGTTATCGAGAAATGAGATGGCAAAGAAATCCGACCAGCCCTCACCCATGCCCCGCCCCTGAGCCGATGCGAGACCGATACTATTATCGGTTCCCGTGAGCCTGGTTGAAACGCCGTGAGTGTATTCGTGTATGATCACTCCCGCGTCATAAGAACTGTCGCGGTCCACGCCTCCTAATAGCGTCCAGGCGAGCATAACGAGCATTGGATTGATGCCGTCCGTGGTAGGCTGAAAGTAGGCATTGTTGCGCATGGCCTTCGGAGTTTTTGAAGGATTGAGTTGCGCGCTGAGAAGAGTTTGGGCCAAAACGCTGTCGCCGCCCCGTCCGCCTCGATCAAAGTTTTCTTGCTGAAAGTTGCGCGCCGATTCGGTAAAACCAAGCGAATAAAACCTGTCGTGCGCAACGTTGACCCAGTAGAAAAGATTTGTGGCCGACGCCTGAAAAGATTCGATGGGCGGGCGCGTCAGATCGAGCGGGAAATCGAAGTTGCCGTCGCTCGTTGCTTCTATAACATCGCCGCCCTTGCTCTTAGCTTTGGGATTGAATTGCACCTCGACGTTATTTCCTGATGTGCGGCCCTGCTCGACCCACCCTTGAGGCGAAGCCAGCGCCTCGCCAGCAAAAGATACCAGTTCGCGCGTCCCGGAAACATCGGGATTCTCTTTCGTAAACACACGCCCTTCTGGATTAGCCATTTCATAAGTGAGCCGTTGGCGTTTGAGCGTCTCTCCTGTAAGGGCATCCACCAGGACCAGATACGAATCAGTCATCTTTGGCACGCCGTAGAGCAATACCTGAAAGGCAACCCTCGCATCCGCAGGTGAGACCGCGTAATAGACCACACTGGCCTCGCTGCGGCTGTCGAGTTCCTCCGATGAAAAGACTACTCTCTGGCGCGCGGGGGTGCTTTCGAGGGTGGCCCGAATGGGCGCTTTTAATTGAGCCCCGCAACTTGCGGCGGCGAGGGCGAGCGCCTGTTCCGGCGCGAGAACAGCCGTGGACGGCTCCGGCGCGTGAATCTCTATTTCGGGGATAAAGCTCCCGGATTCTGTCAATACCTGCCCCTTCCGGTCGATGACAAAGACCATATCCGAATCAAAGACACGTATGCCGTTTACCCGTTGCTCCAGGGCTAAACGAGTGAATCCGGCTCGCTCATCAACCGTCATGGCAGAGACGCGAGCGGTTTCGAGATGGCCGGAGTCAAGGCGAAACAGACCGAAGTTTTCAAGCACGAAATTACGAGCGATTGTCAGTGGGTCATCATTTGAAGGTCCGGTCAGCGGCGCGCTGAGTGATAACAGATGACGAGGCAAATCAAGCTCCTCATCCCATCTCAGAATCAAGCCCTTGAGCGAGGAAGCGTCCAACGACAAGCGACCGCTTCTTCTGTTCCAGGTTGATGTCTGCCGGGCGGCGCGGGCGACTGCTCCGCAGATCGAAATCCCGCGTGACCTCTAAATTGCGGGTAGCTTCTTCTTTCGAAGGCTGCTGCGGCCCTGCGCCTGTAACAGCAGTCGGAAACTGACAGGTGAAGACCAGAAGAATTATTGCTACAAATACTACGACATACAATTTGCGCTTTACCGATATGGTTATCATGGGACAGCCTCCGAAAAAATATACTTTTATGAACGATGAGAGGAGCGCTAGTTCAGCCCGAAGATTATAACAATGTCGGTTTCACTTGCACACAAAATTTACAACCGATAAATACAGAGCAAACCCTTATAGCTCTCAGGGAATTTTTAACGTCTTTGCGAGCGGTAGGTTCCCGCAAAGACGCTACGTTTTTTTCATCCGTAACTCTACGGCAAAATCATTCCGCATATGATCAGCATATGAATAGCGGGTAGAGTTGCTTTACGGTGATCAAGAGTTTTTGCGGATTGCAGATCAGGAAGACTATTATCCGCTCGTTGCGAATCCGCATTCCGTGTTCCGAAATCCAC
Organism: Blastocatellia bacterium; assembly: GCA_963765495.1. Classification (GTDB taxonomy): domain Bacteria; phylum Acidobacteriota; class Blastocatellia; order UBA7656; family UBA7656; genus CAVXWP01. The sequence continues at coordinate 57,342 of CAVXWP010000005.1, read as the reverse complement.
AACCCGCATTGCCGATACCGTCCTGGCCTCAGGTATTGTCCATTGCCTAAACAAGGATCGACACTCTCTTTAGGGATGACCCGCACGCGGTATGCCATAATGATTTGTGGAAGGATATTCGTGCCGGATGACGGCTAAGTACCGACTTTCAGGCGGGTTCTCGAAAAAGTATTTCAAATCGCCCGGCCTCTGTGAAGTCGCGTGGTTACAAGATTGCTAAATCTTATGGGAATTAAGTACCGCCCGTGGAAAGACTCTATACACCCCGCAAGTACCTGGAAATGGTATGCTCCCTGCGTTTGGCGCTAAAATCGGCCCCGACAAGCGAGTGGCTGTACAAATCACTCGGGGGCAGTTATAAACATCATTCGCGTTTCGGATAAATTCGCAAACAGGCTTGATATGAACCCGGAAAATTCATCGGCTACATTCACAGAGATTCACAACCAGGCGCACTCCTCGCAAGAGACGGTCGAACGCGCTCCGGCACGGCTCAATCTTGTCCGGTCGTTGCTTCCGCTCAATCAGTACACAGACATAATCCTGACCGGGTGCGGTTCGTCGCATCATCTGGCCGTGTGCGCGTCTTTTGCCTGGAGCCGCCTGCTCGGTCGCAGGGTGGCGGCCGTGCCGTCCTCAGAGTTGATGAATTCGGCCGATTATTATCTGGCGAAAGATGCCCGCCCGCTTGTGATTGCCATCTCCCGCAGCGGCTCGACTACGGAGGTAAAACTCGCCGTCGAGCGATTGACGCGCGAGCGCGAGGCCCGCTCGCTTGCCATAACAGGCGAAACGGGCGGCGCGGTGGCCGAAGTCTGTGACAAAGAGATCGCCTTTGTAGAGTGTCTCGAGCGATCCGTAGTAATGACTCAGGCGTTTACCTGCATGCTGACGGGGCTTTACCTTCTGGCCGACGGCGCTACGGGCAGTCGTTACGCGGACGAGATCGGGCGAATACCGGAACTGATTTCCGGCGCGCTCGACAAAAGCGAACAAATTTTAAAAGCGATTGCAGCCGATAAGAGCATCGACAAATTCTTCTTTCTCGGCTCAGGCGCGATGAAAGGCACAGCCGACGAATGCGCGCTCAAGATGACTGAGATGGCGCTCGTCTGGGCCGCCGGACATCGCTCGCTTGAATTTCGCCACGGCCCGAAAGCCGCGCTCGACTCTGCGAGTCAGGTCGTCATCTTCCCGACCGCAGCCGAGCGCCCGCATATAAAAACCTTGCTCGAAGAGATTCGATCCGCGGGCGCTCACGCGCTCCTGATCGACGAAGAAACAGAATCCGCCGCCGCCGGGCATCATCAAAGGCTTGTAATCGGCGGCAATATCTCAGAGATTTTTCGCCCCGCGCTCTATGCCCACACAGGTCAGTTGCTGGCTTACTGGCGAGCGACGCTTTACGGCATGAACCCGGACGCGCCGCCAAACCTTTCGCGGGCGGTCCTGCTCGACTCCGATTCAGTAGGCTGATTGAACAGCGACTCGTATGCAATTACAGGCGCTCGACCTGATAATCATCATCCTATACGTGGCCCAGGTGATGCTGTTTGGCTGGTACTTCGGGCGCAATCAGAAAAACATACGCGATTATTTTGTAGGCAACCGCGATGTGCCGTGGTGGGCTATAACCTTTTCAATCGTAGCGACCGAAACCAGCACCGCTACATTCATAAGCATTCCGGGGCTTGCCTTTGGCGGCAACATGACTTTCCTGCAACTGGCCTTCGGCTATTTGCTTGGAAGGGCCGTGATCGTGTGGCTCTTCATACCGCTCTATTTTCGCGGCGACCTGTTTACGGTTTATCAGGTGCTGGATCAGAGGTTCGGCCCCCGGGCAAAGCGCGCCGCGGCCTTTCTGTTTTTGATAACGCGAAGTCTGGCCGATGGGCTCCGCCTGCTGCTTACGGCCATAGTGCTGCGCGAGATCACGGGCTGGAGCTTTGCCTTCTCCATAATCATCATCGGCGCGATCACTATCTTGTACACATATCTCGGCGGGATGAGGGCCGTAATATGGACCGACGTTTCCCAACTGTTCATATACATCGCGGGGGCCGTGATAGCCGGGTACATTCTGCTTGACCGAATACCGGGCGGCTGGAGCGAATATGTAGCGATGGGGCAGGCGGCGGGCAAATTTCAGGTCTTCGATTTTATATTCAGCCTGTCGAGAGCCTACACTTTCTGGGCAGGGCTCGTAGGCGGCGCATTTCTTACGACGGCCACACACGGAACAGATCAGATGATGGCGCAGCGTTATCTGTGCGCTCGGTCTTCCAGACAGGCGGCCACGGCGTTGCTTGCAAGCGGAGTCATAGTGCTTGCGCAATTCGCGCTCTTTTTGATGATCGGCGCGGGGCTTTATGTCTTTTACAGTCACTTCCCGCCCGCAACCGGGTTTGCTCGTGCCGACCGCGTATTTCCTTACTTCATCGTACACGAACTGCCGACGGGGGTGGCGGGGCTTGTCATCGCGGCAACGTTTGCGGCGGCCATGTCTACGCTGTCGTCATCGCTGAATTCATCGGCTACGACATCGCTTACCGATTTCTATCGCCCTATGATCAAACCCGAGGCGAGTGAGGCGCACTATCTGAAAATATCGCGATGGATGACCGTCTTCTGGGGCGTGGTGCAAATCTGTGTGGCAACAGGCGGGACTGGCTTCAACGAATCAATCGTCAATCAGGTGCTTGCGGTAGCGGCATTCACAAACGGCCCCATACTCGGACTCTTTTTCCTCGGCACGCTCACAACTCGCGTGCTCGAAAAGAGCGCGCTGACAGGGCTCGTATTCGGCATACTGTTTATGCTTATCGTGAATTTCGTGTTGCCGTCTTTCGGAGTGACGGTGGCCTGGCCGTGGTTTGTGCTGATAGGATCAATAGTGACGTTTGCGACCGGCTATCTTGCGAGCCTCGCACTCGATGATCTGCCTGCCGCGAAATCGTCTGAGCTACATGATTCGTGATTCGTGATTTGAGATTCGAAATGAATAGATGTTTCCCCAGACAATTTCATCAGAGAGTTGAAATTTCCGATTTCCGATTTGAGATGTCAAATTTCCGATATCAGATTTCAAATCTCAGGAGCGCCGTCGAGCGACTTCGTAATCCCGCAAAAACGCTGATATCCGCACTGACGGCAATCACGCTGCTTCTGCCCGCGCTCGCATCGGGTCAGCGCAAAACCGATACGGCGAAGGACCGGGTTTCACGCAGGCTCACTCGGGCAAAACCCGAGTCGGTCGGGATGTCGAGCGAAAGGCTTGCGCAGATTGATAAGGTGGTGAGTGAATCAATCTCCGGCAAAGAGACGCCGGGCGCGGTCGTGCTGGTTGCACGTCTTGGCCGCGTCGTTTACCGCAAGGCTTTCGGCGACCGCGCCACAGAACCCGCCCGCGAACCGATGACCGCAGACACGATATTCGATCTCGCGTCGCTTACAAAAGTCATTGCCACGGCCACTTCGATGATGATTCTGGTTGAGCGCGGACAACTGAGCCTGGCAGACCCCGTGGCGCGCTACATCCCGGAATTTGCGCAATACGGGAAAGAGCGCATAACCATCGAGCAATTGCTGACTCATCGCGCCGGGCTTCCGCCCGATAACGACATCAGCGATTACGCAGGCGTAAGGGTCAACGCTCTCGAAGAGATTTATAAATTACGCCCCGGCTATGAACCGGGCACGCGGTTCGTCTATTCGGATGTCGGATACATTGTCGCCGCCGAAATCATCCGCCGGGTTTCGGGCCTCGCTCTCGATGAATTTGCCGAGCGCAATATCTTCACGCCTCTTAGAATGAGAGAGACTTTCTGGAGGCCGGGGGCGGGGGGCCGGGGGCAGGAGGAATTGCCGAAAGACCCATTTCCTGAAAACAAATCGGCACAGAAATCATCTCGCGATTCATTAAACCGGCCCCCGGCCCCCGGCCCCCGGTCCCCGGCCCGCATCGCTCCCACGGAAAACCGCGAGGGGCGATGGATGCGCGGAGAAGTGCACGACCCGCGCTCTTACGAGATGGGCGGGGTGGCGGGACACGCGGGGCTTTTCTCTACGGCAGATGATCTGGCCATCTTCTGTCAGATGATGCTCAACGGAGGCGAGTATGCGGGAACGCGTATACTCGCCCCCTACACAATCAAACGCATGGTGAGCGCGCACTCTCTGCCTGCATCCGAGATGCGCGGCATAGGCTGGGATGTAAACACGGTCTTCTCTTCAAATCGCGGAGACCTTTTCCCCGTAGGCACATTCGGCCACACGGGGTTCACCGGCACGAGCATCTGGCTGGACCCGGCGAGCCAGACCTTTGTCGTGCTGCTCGCCAACCGCGTTCACCCGGACGGCAAGGGCAGCGTCACGGGGCTGCGCTCGGCAGTAGCCTCAATCGTGGCAGGGTCGATAACCGAACCTCCGTATACGCCTATATTCGATTTTCTGGCCGCGCCCATGTACGCAGAAACGCCGCGTCCCAATTTCAACCGCGCCGCGCCTTCGGGGCCGTTGCATCCTGTGATGACCGGGATAGATGTTCTCGAACGCGACGGATTCAGACAACTCGAAGGCAAAAGAATCGGGCTTATAACAAATCAAACCGGGTGTGATAGCAAGGGACGCTCTACCATAGACACGCTCGCCGAGGCAAAGAATCTGAAGCTTGTCGCGATCTTTGCGCCCGAGCATGGATTGCGCGGAACCGAAGATGCGCCGATAAACGAGACCGCGCGGGATGAGAAGACGAGGCTTCCCATTTACAGCCTTTACGCAAAGGGGCGCGAGCGCCCTCAACCTGAGATGCTGCGCGGAATAGATGCCCTGGTCTTTGACATACAGGACATCGGCACGCGCTTTTATACCTATATAACCACCTGCGCGTGGGCGATGGAAGAGGCGGCAAAAGCCGGGATAAGGTTTGTAGTGCTGGATCGACCAAATCCCATAAACGGATATGACATCGAAGGCCCGGTTGCCGACAGCGAGTTGACAACCGGCCAGGATTTTACGGCTCCCTATGCGCTTCCCGTGCGGCATGGCCTGACGGTGGGCGAGTTTGCGCGGCTCTATAATTCGGAGCGCAAAGTGGGCGCAGACCTTATGGTGATCGAGATGGAGGGCTGGCGGCGCGCAGACTATTTTGACGGCACGGCGCTCAGATGGGTCAATCCTTCGCCAAACATGCGAAGCCTCACCGAAGCCCTTCTCTATCCGGGTGTGGGTTTGCTTGAGACTACCAATCTGTCGGTTGGGCGCGGGACCGATACGCCGTTTGAAATCATAGGAGCCCCCTGGCTCGACGGAGAGAAACTGGCCGCGACGCTGAATCGAGCAGGGGTAACAGGCGCGCGGTTTGTGCCTACGCGCTTTACTCCCGGCAGTTCGAAGTTCGCAGGCACGGAGTGTGGCGGCGTGAATATAATAATCACGGATCGCTCCTCGTTTCGCCCCGTGGCTATGGGGATAGAGATCGCATATCACCTGAACCATCTTTATCCGGGCATATGGAAAGTTGACGATTACACGCGTCTGCTTGCAAACCGCGCGGCGTTTATGGCGCTCAAGGAAGGGAGAAGCACTTCGGCGATAGCGGCTAGCTGGCAGGGAGGGCTTGCCGAATACGGGCGCATCAGGCGGAAATATCTGATCTATTGATCGCATTTCACAAGTGGCTCACTAATCTGTATTGAGACGTGCTTGAGAAACGCGATTCGATGTAGTAGACTTCCGCTTGAATGATTGGAGGGTACATGTGAGTCCTGAATTGAGTCAGCTCATTGAGCTACAGGAACTCGATCTTGAGATACAACGTCTTGCCGACCGGATTCAAAAAATACCGGCAGAACGTGATCAAATAGAAACCGAGTTTGATCAAGGCGCGGCCGAGTTTCTGGCCTTAAAGAGCGAATACCAGCAAACCCTCGCAGATCGCAAGAACCTGGAATCCGAACTCGCCACCACTCAAGAACACCACGAAAAATACAAGCAGGACCTTATGCGCGTGCGCAATCAGAAGGAATATGCCACGGCCCTGCGCGAGATAGACGCGACAAAAAAACAGATAGGCGGGTTTGAAACCGAGATTCTCAAGCGAATGGAGGAGATCGAAAAACTCGAAGCCCGCATTACTGCCGACGCTCCCGAGGTGGAAAGCAGGCGAACAGAGGTCGATCAAATACTTGCTGGGCTTGACGGCGAGCGCCAGGAGGCTGAGCGGCAACTGGTGGCGCTCGGCGAGCGCCGAAAGCAGTTGGCAGAAACGATCTCCAAGCCCTTGTTCTCCACCTATGACCGCATGACGCGGATCAAGCGGGGGCAGGTGCTTGCCGAAGTTCGCAATGATCGCATATGTTCTGCGTGCAGAATGAAGATCCGACCAAAGGTGTTCAGCGATGTTCGCAAGGGTGAGGATTTGATTACCTGTGAAAGCTGCGGACGGATTCTCTATTATCGCGCTGATACGGCTGAATCGGCCGAGGCGGCCACAGGGCCGCAAGAATCCTGAAACGGCCCCGCGGCAGACGGCGCTCGTCTATGTTTAGCATCCTTTTATCTGAAAAGAGAGATTGCCTTTCTCAGTTCGTCTTATGGCCGACCAAACTCCCAGGAAATTCGAGATAGAAGGAGTGCCGGAATACTGGTTCAGGTCCGGCCCTGATATAGAAGTCGCCCGTCTGCATAAGCCAGCCGTACTGGTCGAATGCACGATAAATTTTCGCAGCTTGCGCGCCGGTTTGAACTACTCGGAAGAGCGCAACTATACGGCGTGGCTCCCCGAATCTGATCTGGCTATTGATTGGGACACGCCCGCGGCAATCTTTAATGAATCATCTCAACTGGTGACATGGCCTAATTCGAATTTCGTCTACCACCGGGGGAATTACACCGCTACGGCTGAAGACTTGCAGCAGTACGCAAATGAGTTGACCGACAAGCTTGCGCGAAGCGAGCGGCTTCGCATCTTTTTCAACCCCGTATTCGGATTATTTTCCGCTCCCGGCGACGGGCTCGAACATTTTCTTGATCGGGTGGCCGAGGCGGCGCTCGGGCGAGTCGAGCCGGAACTGAGAAGATTGCGAACCCGATTCGAACTTCATTTCGAGCAGGTGCGCGAGGCGCATTCGGCAAGGGGGTTGAGCGCGGAAGATTTGGGTGAGAGATTGCTTTCGCAAAACCTGCGTTTTTTCGAGAGCGAGAACCGACTGGCCGCGATGTTTTCGACCCTGGCCGGATCGGTCTTTGGCACGACCAAAGCCCGACCCGAACCCGAGCCTTACAACTTTGAAGAAGTGGAACTCAGCGAAGACCTCGACCGCATCGAACAGGAGGCAAGCGAGGCGTTGCGCGCGCTCTATAGCGAATATCTGATTGTTGCAAACGAATACGACACTTTCGAAATCGGGCTTCAGCACAATAATGTTCAGCCCATACGGCGCGCCCTGCTATGGGTGCCCGTCACTGAGTGATGCGTGACCTTAAAGACCCGCTCCTTCTTAATCAGTAAGCTGAAATCTCAAATTTCAGATTTCAAATCCGAGATTTCAGCTCCCTTCCCTAATTGAATTTGAGCGTCAACCGCCCGCTTACCAGTCGCGGCGGGCCTACGTGCGTGCCTGAAAAGACGCTCTCAAAATTGTACAGAAACAGCGTGTTTGCGAGATTATCAACATTCAGAGACGTAGAGACCTGCACTCGCTCTTTTCTAAACAACTCTACGCCGGTTGAAAAATTGAGTATCGTACGCGGCTTGACGCGCCCGCGCTGGAAGTCTACTTCGTTATAGAGACGGGCGTCGAAACCCTGCCCGACGAATTCGGCCAGAGTCGTGCCCGGTTCTACATCAACCGGCACACCCGAATCGTAACGCCCGCCGAAGGATGTCCACCAGCCGGTTGTTTCGTTTTTATAGCTCACCTGGAACTGGCCGGAATTGCGCTCATCGTGATCATTTGGGAAACGGAGTCCGGGATTGTCAAGCGTATCGACCGCCTCGCCCAAAAACAGGCCGCCGTTTATCGGGGTAATGCCGAATGAGCGCGAGTTGGCATAGCTGATAAAGCCCGACAGCCCGTGCCACTCGGCCGTATCGAGCCGGGCTTCCACTCCATTCACCCGGCCCGCGAAGATCGAGATCGGAAATATTATCCCGGTGTCGAAAAACTGATCTTTGTCTGAGAAATTTCTGATCTGCTTGTTGTAAGCCGACAGGCTCAACCGCGCGAACTTTGTCACTTGCTGCTGTACTCCCAATTCGAAGACATGCTCGGTGTCGGGCCGTATAGGCTTGACCCCGATTTCGCCGCTTGTCACCGCGAGCGGAGACAGGCGCGCGGCTTCAATCGATCCGGCAAGCAGAAGGTTTTCTGCCGGTGGCGACTGGAACAGCCGGTTGTAGGAGACGCGCAGCACGGTCCGGGTGCTCGGTATCAGATAGGCGAGGCCAATTCTAGGGCTGAATGCGTGCTCGTGTACAAGCAGCTTGTAATCATCAAAGCGCACGCCCAGATCGAGCGTGAGATTCTTGAACGGCGAGAATCTGTCCTGTACGAACCCCGACCACATGCGCCCCGTTCGATTATCGCGGAAGACAAACGGGTTTGCGGCAGAAAACTGCAAAACAGGATTTGGGAACTCGTTTCCGTTCTCATCAAAGATGGGTTCGAAAAAACTTGTGTCTGTCGGATAGAAGCTGAAGTTTTCACGCACCGGCGTCCGGGTGTATTGAATACCCGTCTTGATCGAGTGCCCGTGACCGGCATACGAGATTGACCCGATGACGCCGTAATTGGTCAGCTTGCGGTCCTGAAAAGCGACCACCGGCGTAGACAATGGATTGGATCTCAACTCTGCGGTCGAGTTGCGGTTGAAGAAGGAGAAATTGCCGACCACGGTTTGTGAGAAGAGGTGCTGCCAGGAAAATGACTCCGAATAGTTGCGCAGAAGCTGGCGCTGGTCCTGGCCCGCTATTTCCTGATCCAGGCGATTCGGCACCTGAAAGTTTGCGCCTCCGAAAATAAGTGTCAACTTAAGAAAATCGTTTGATGTAGGGTCATAATCGAACGTGGTCAGATTGCTTGCCGAACGCCCTGTGTTGTGAAAATTTTCGAGCGTGGGCGGGTCGAGATAGCGATGTGTAGTCGATCCCGAAAAGGCCGTGAACCAGCCAAACTGTTTTACATGTCCGCCAAAGCTCGCCGCCCCGTCCCCGGTCGAAAAGCTTCCCACATCGCCTGTGATCTCACCCGAGATGGGCATATCCAGGCCGGACCTTGTATTTACGTTGACGACTGCGCCCAGCTTGTCGCCGAACTCGGCCGGTATGCCGCCTGTAATCACTTCCACGTGAGAGGCCGTGCGCGGATCAATCGAGGTGGCGAAGATGGAGGACAGATTCTCGGTGACCGGCACGCCGTTTATCACGGTTTGCACATTCGATTCCGAGCCGCGCGGGTGTATGCGCCCGTTGTCGTCTGCAACCACACCCTGCACGGATTGAACCATTTTCTGAAGACCGTGCGACGGCGCAGAACCCATTTGTTGAAGTAACAACGGCGTGTTGAGATCGGTGTCGGCGCTTGAGCGATCACCTTCTATCATATGATTGTCGCTGGCCGTTACGTTGACCTGCTCGGTCAATTCCGCAACGTTCAGCTCAAAACCTACCTGCTCAGGCACAGCCGAGTGGATGTCTACATTCTGTTCGGCCGTCTGAAATCCTTCGAGTGTGACCGTAATCTTATAGGTATTGAACGGGACATTCTGGATTTTGAACGCGCCCGTCTCATCAGTCTGCGTGCTCACCTTATAGTTGGTGATGGAGTTTAATAACACAACGCTTGCGCCCGCAAGCGCTGCGCCCGTAGAGTCCAGGACCCGGCCCTGCACAACGCCCACAGTAGCCTGCCCGTTATTATCTTCGGTCGCGGCCAGCGCCGAAGCGCAGCCGTTTGCCACTATAGTTAAAAGAATAGCTATTGCTAGAAATGATCTGATCATTTACTTCTCCTGATTCCACTGTTTATTGAATCGGCTGCCCGGGCCAGGATTGATGCCTTCTCGACCCGGAGCCGAGCATGCAGCCTGACCGTAAACCGATTCCCCGAATTTATCCGGGCATCGGCACTTCACCGCGCGTCATCGGGCAAGCATTGCCTTTGGCGCGGAAGAGTAATTACAGCTAACGAGTGAAATTCAGACGAGCGGGGGCGCTCGATCAGAGAGAAGTAACAACGGCCCGTAAGAATGAGGTTCAGAAAATACGGTATCCGAAATTATGGGCCGTGGGGCTAGTTCTATGGTTATCGAGGCGGGTTGGTCATCAGAGATGAAATTGCGTTGCAGTCGGCAAGAGATACAGTCTGCATCCCCGTTTGTTCCGGTCGGGTCATCAGAATGATCGCTTGTGTGTGCGCTCAGCGAGATGGTTGAGTCTACGGCTTTGCTTCTGACATTGCCGTGATGATGCGTGATGCAAACCAGCAGCGCGTGCAGCATAATACAAAGGAGCGCGACGGTCTTAAAACTCCCGCCTGCCTTCTCTTTGTCCTTAACGTTGCCGCGTATTTTCAATACTGCTGCTCTCTCGTATCAAAATATCAACGATCTATTTAACAATAGCCGCGCCTGCGCTGTCAACGAAATGAGCATCTTTGTGACAGGGCAAGAGCGCCTATTTCAACATGCCTTTCGTTGAATTTAGCCTGTACCGCTACGGATTCTATCCGTTCTCGTTGCGCCTTGAGGCGGGCGATGGATATACTTTTTGTCCAACTCAGGAGGAAATCTATGAGCCGTCAAGCACGCAGAAAAATCACCGGCATAGTTGCGTCTTTGATCATCGCCTTCAATTGTCTCGCTCCCGCGATTGAGGGCCAGTCGAATGAGAAGAGTAACGACCGCTCGCTTCGCGGATACTCTGATTCGAGCGCGAAGGCTCAGGCGGAATGGGAAAAACAGATGCGCGCCATTCCCGAGCCCCAACTTCTGCGCGAATACATGAAACATCTTTCCGCCGAGCCTCACCACGTAGGGTCGGATTATGACAGGCAAAACGCCGAATGGATTTTGAACAACTTCCGCTCCTGGGGGCTGGATGCCGAAATCGAAGAGTTTCAGGTATTGTTTCCCACGCCAAAAGAGCGCGTGGTTGAGATGATCGAACCCACAAGATTTCGGACTCAACTCAAAGAGCCTGTGGTTGCCGAAGACCCCGATTCCGGCGACGCCAATCAACTGCCTACCTATAATGCCTATTCAGCCGACGGAGATGTGACGGGCCATCTCGTTTATGTCAACTACGGCGTGCCTGCCGATTACGAAGAGCTTGAAAAAATGGGCGTCGATGTCAAAGGCAAAATCGTCATAGCTCGTTATGGTGGAAGCTGGCGAGGCATAAAGCCCAAGGTGGCTTACGAGCACGGCGCTATCGGCTGTTTGATCTATTCCGATCCGCGCGACGACGGGTACTTTCAGGGAGATGTTTTCCCCGAAGGGGCTTACCGCCCGGAGCAGGGAGTGCAGCGCGGCTCGGTCATGGACATGCCTATTCATCCGGGCGACCCGCTTACACCAGGCTGGGGCGCGGTGAAGGGCGCGCGAAGAATTGCCCGCGAAGAAGCCGATGTGATAATGAAGATACCCGTGCAGCCGATCTCTTACGGCGATGCGCTGCCGTTGCTTAAAGCGATGAGCGGGCCGGTCGCGCCCGAATCCTGGCGCGGCGCGCTTCCCATCACCTATCACATAGGGCCGGGACCGGCTCGCGTGCATTTGAAACTCGCCTTCGACTGGTCGCAAAAGACCATTTATGATGTGATCGCCCGCATTCAGGGAAGCCAGTATCCCGATGAATGGGTCATCTCGGGCAATCACTACGATGCGTGGGTGAACGGAGCAAGCGACCCTACGAGCGGCATGGTGACGGTGCTTGAAACTGGCCGCGCGCTTGGCGAATTGCTCAAGAAGGGATGGCGGCCAAAACGCACTATCATACTCTGCGCGTGGGACGGCGAGGAGCCCGCTTTGCTTGGCTCGACCGAATGGGTCGAGACTCACGCCGATGAACTTAAGCAGAAAGCGGTCGCCTATTTGAACTCAGACAGCACGGGCAAAGGATGGCTCGGCGCGGGCGGATCGCATACGCTCGAACACTTCATCAACGAAGTGGCGCGCGATGTGATGGACCCTAAAGGAGACAAATCTATTCTGGACGCGCTCAAGGCGCGCCGGATCGAACAGGCCAAAACCGACGAAGACAAGAAAGAAGTGCGCGAGCGCAAGGATGTGCGCATCTCTGCGCTCGGGTCGGGTTCGGATTACACGCCCTTTCTTCAACACCTCGGAATAGCCGCGCTCAACACGGGCTTTGGCGGAGAGGGCGGCGGAGGGGTCTATCATTCCGTGTATGACTCTTTCTACTGGTACACGAAGTTCTCGGATTCGACGTTTGAGTACGGACGCGCGCTTTCGCAGTTTAACGGCACGGTAATAATGCGTCTGGCCGATGCCGAGGTGCTGCCTTTCGAGTTCACCGATCTTTCAGACACGGTTAAAGGCTATGTCGAAGAGATAGAAAAGCTCGCGGCAAAGAGCAAACCGCCGAAGTCGATTGATCTTGCGCCGCTCAGGTCGGCAGCCAGGGCGCTTGATGAAAGCGCGCGCAGATATGAAGAGGCCCTCGGCAAATCGAGCGAGAAGAATTTTGAGAAGGTCAAACAGATGAGCGCGCTAAATCAGTTGCTCTACAAATCGGAACGGCAACTCACAAACGATCAGGGGCTGCCGCGCCGTCCCTGGTTCAAGCATCAGCTTTATGCGCCCGGCTTTTATACCGGCTACGGCGTAAAGACCATCCCCGGCGTGCGCGAAGCCCTCGAGCAGAAAAACTGGGATGAGGCTGAGCCTCAGATGAAAAATGCCACCGCCGCCCTTAATGCGCTGGCGGCCGAGATTGATAAAGCCGCGCGAATGCTTGAAGGCAAATAGGGGCTGATGCGTAGTGCGCGATACGTGATACGTGATTCGTGATTCGTGACGCAAGCTGGCTTGCAAATCGTCTTAAACAGGCGGACTACCTGAAAGTCACGAATCACGAATCACGTATCAATGCTGTATTAGATACAGACGATTTCATATCGCGGTTGGTCAATCACCAGACACTATATCGCTTGCTCAAATTCCTGATTTTCAACCCTGGAGCAGATCGAAGAAAGCATATAACCCGGGCCTTTGGTCCACACTTAAACCCCTGCCCGAACAGGCTTTAATCAACCTCAACCGCATCGGCTCACCCGCCGGTTTACAGGGCACCACTCAAACGGCTCCTGGTAGTTATCCTTGCTGGCACAGGCTTTGCGAATACAGCGAACTGGTGTGTGCGTCAAAACTATTTGAGAGAGGTAAACGGATATGTCAATTCTACTTGTATTGCTGGTTTTATTGCTTCTATTCGCCGCGCCTATTTGGCCTTACAGCAGAAGCTGGGGCTATTACCCGAGCGGCGGATTGGGATTGATTCTATTGATCGTGTTATTGATCGTGCTGCTTTGATCCGAGTCAAGTCAGCAGGGGAGCCGTCAGTGGGGATTCAAGTATTCCAGGGGGTAACTGGCGGCCTCCCTGTTTCAATACCTTTCGGCGGCCATTATCAGTCTTAAATTAGCCCGATCCGCCGAAGTCAAATCTGAATCTCGATAATCCGGGCGCGGTCTGTACCAGGGTTGTCTGTTGAAATAACGTTGCAGAGCGGGTGTATTAAAAGACCGTCCGTGACGGGCATAGATCGCATTACGCAATATCTTGAGATTGAGCGCCGAAAATCCGGCAATATCGCTTCTATCCAAAAGCTCGCCGCTGACTACTTTTCTTTCGGCCCTTTTCAGATCGCCCCGCCCCGGTTGAGTCTCATCGTCCACGGCCGAATCGTCTATATTATCATCCCCTTTATTTTCCGCCTTGACGGGTGGTATGGGAGTCGGAGCGGGCGTCGAGTTTTTATTGATGCCCGACACGTTGTTGTTTGGTATCGGCGCATTGTTATTCACTGATGGAAGGGTCGGGTAAACCGGCGCTGTGCCCGATGAGGCCTGCGAATTTTGATCGGGCGGAGTGACCTGATTTGTTCCGGCGATATTGCGGTTTGCGTCTTCGCCGTTGCTCTTCGTTATAAACCAGAAAGCCGCGCCCCCGCCGATCAATAAGACCAGTATCGCGATAGCCGCTCCAATAAAAAGCCCGGCGCGCGATGAGCGTGGCGCAGGCTGCGCGGTGCTGTAGTATGCCGGTTGCGCGGACGCCGTAATAAGAGTCGGCGTATTGTTAGCTGTAGAAACACCCGTTTGCCCGGCAGGCTTATGCGTGACCTGTGTGGCGGCTAAAGCCGGGGGGCGCGTGTCGGCCAGTGCGATTTGAAGCTCTCGCGCAAGTACGGAAGCATCCGATTGGCGGGCGTTTGGATCTTTGGCGAGGGCTCGCATGATGGCGGCTTCAATCGCGGGCGGCACCCCGAGTTGTGGCGCAAGCGGCGGCGGCGGGTCCATCAAATGCTTGGCCACGACTCCTGTTACGGTCGCCGCCGAGAATGGAGGCGCTCCGGCAATCATCTCGTAAAGCATGGCTCCCAGACTGTAAACATCCGAGCGCGAATCCAGGTCTTCTGCGCGGCATTGCTCGGGCGACATGTAATAGGGCGTGCCTATTACTGCGCCCGTCTGAGTCAGATGCTGATCCGTTTTAACATCGCGCAGCTTTGCGATTCCAAAATCGAGCACCTTCGCCATTTCGTCTTCGCCCTCGGCCTCGGGCGGGCGAATTATGATGTTGTCGGGTTTGATGTCGCGGTGCACTATGTTGCTGCGATGGGCCGCGCCTACGCCCGCGCAGATGGCTCTCATAAGCGCCACGGCGCGAGCGGGCGCGAGCTTGCCTTCGCGCTCAAGTATCGAGCGAAGCGACCGCCCTTTGACAAGTTCCATCACGATAAAGGCGGGCGCGTCTTTGCTCTGCGCCTCGCCGTAATCATAGATCGAAACGATATTGGGATGTTGAAGCATGGCGGCGGCGCGGGCTTCGCGGCGAAATCTTTCGAGGGCCGACGCTTCCGACACGTACTGCTCGTGAAGTACTTTGACCGCCACTTCATCGCCTATGTGAACACGGCGAGCGCGATAGACCGCGCCCATTCCGCCTTCGCCAAGACGGGCGATGATCTCATACTTGTTTTCGAGTACCTGTCCTATCATCGGGTCTGAGGATGACGCGTGTTTATCCACACCGTAAACGCTCGACGGCCCTATTTGCGTGGGTGTAGAGGTATCGGAGGAAGGCTGGCCGCCGGTCGTTGACATCCCGCATTGCGGGCAAAAGCGCGCGCTTTCGGCTAAGACCTGATTGCATTTCGGGCAATTCATCGGAGATTTCTGACCTCACTAACAGACAAAATAAATAGCTGTGTGATGGTAGCCGCTTACCTTACCTGTGTAAAGTAAACCAATGCGTTTCAGCCTGCAACCGGCAGACCGTATTCATCCATTTACTCAATGACAATGTACGCCAGCAAGACAAAATTGACCAGATATGGTCTGGAATAGAATTTGTAATAAGACATTAGCGGTAAAAATTGGACGTTTGAGAGAGCCGAGCGAATATGGGGGGTTTTGGGGAGGGAATGTTCATGTTAAGGAATAAAGTCAGCACCTATATAGTTTTATCATTCATTCTGCTAACGGGCCTTTCGCCTTACGCGGTTGCCCGAATACCGGATGACAAAAAGCATAAACCGACCGGCACGCCGATTTTATGGCAGGAGCCGACCGATTTAACTTCGCGCGACCTTTTCTGGGGGACGGGCGGAGAGGCTATGAAACCAGATCTGAGCCACGTCACTTTCATCAAAGATCAGAAAGGCGGGCACTCGAAAAAGTATCGCGTGCGCGATGGCGCGGGCCGTGAATGGGTCGCCAAGATCGGTGCGGAGGCGCAACCCGAAACGGTCGCCACACGGTTGCTCTGGGGGGTGGGCTACTTTACGGAAATCACTTATCTGGTCCCGAGCGTCACAATCGAGGGCAAGGGCACATTCGAAAATGTCAGGTTCGAAGCCCGACCCAAGAATGTTAAACGTCTTGATGAGTGGGGTTGGGAAGATAATCCCTTTGTGGGGACGCCCGAATTCCAGGGGTTGAAAGTCATGATGCTGCTGCTAAACAATTGGGACATCAAGGACATAAATAACAAGATTCTGTTTATGCGAAATGAGGCGACCGGAGCAAATGAGCTGCAATATATCATTAGCGATCTCGGCGCTACGTTTGGCAAGACGGGCAGCCTTCTCACGCGCAGCCGCAACAACCCGGAAGACTTCATAGAAGCGAAGTTCATAGATGAACTAAAGGGCGAGTACGTAGATTTTCACTATAGCGGCAAGCGCAAAGACGTATTCCGCGACATCACAAGAGAGCAGGCTCGATGGGCCGGAAAACTGCTTTCACAATTGACCCGGCAGCAGATAGAAGATGCCTTCCGCGCTGCCAATTATAGCCCCGAAGAAATCCAGGACCTCGCCGATGCCCTGAGGGGGCGAATAAGCGAGCTTACGACCATACCGCGATAAAGAATAGAGCGTTCAGTCATCAGGCGTATGGCTGAACGCTCGAATATCATTTCAATACAAGCGGCAAAATCTCTTGTACCAAAAAGAGACGAGAAAGCTATACCGCCTCCAGATCGTCTAGGCGAACTATAGCGACATTATGGACGCAAAATCTATAAAAAACAGGCTCCGCTCAAGAGTCAGTGAAATTAAGGCGACCATACATCCCGACTGGCATCAGCGTTGCAATATTACCCATGAGCGGAGATTAGGGTTTTAAGGAGGGAGTTTTATGGCAACATTGGTATCCGGTTTATTCAAGTCACGATCAAGCTCGGAGCACGCGGTCGAAGACCTGGTTCATTATGGATTCTCGCGCGATGATATAAGTTTGCTTATGAGTGATGCTACGCGAGGCCGCGAGTTCGGGCTTCAAATGGCAACCAAAGCCCCCGAAGGCGCGGCTACAGGCGCGGCCATCGGAGGCGTGATAGGCGCAATCGCAGCCGGGCTGGTTGCGGTCGGGATTATAGCTATTCCCGGCGTAGGACTGGTCGCGGCAGGGCCTATAGTGGCGACACTGGCAGGACTTGGCGCAGGCGCGGCCGCAGGCGGGGTGACGGGCGCTCTGGTCGGGCTCGGTATACCCGAGCACGAAGCCAGGTTTTACAACGAAGAGATCGAACAAGGCGGGATTCTGGTAGGCGTATACACTCACGATGATCGAGCCGATCAGGCCAAGAAAATCATGGAAGCCGCGGGCGCAGAAAGGGTCAGGTAACGGCGCTCAATCTGATCGAGTAATAACGAGTAATAACGAGCAAGCGGGAGAAAGAAAGAGAGAGGTATGGAAGAAAGGTATTTTCGAGGCAATCCAAACATCGAAGACCCGACGGCAGGGGATACGTCCAATCCCGATGTGGAAATGCCGACGGATACGGATACGGACGCCGGGCAACAACCTGTCCCGCCCGGACGCTCGCACCCGCCAGTAGAGATGCCGCCGGATCAACCCGGAATGCCCGAAGATCAATCTGAGCCTGTCCCGATTGGTGATCCGCAACCTGCCGAGCCAACCAGATTGGTCTGAAGATTTCATTGGTCTGAAGATTTCCTGACGACAGCCACAAAACAAGAGAGCCGCTCCAATCATTTGGGGCGGCTCTCTTGTTTGCGAAAGGAGGGTGCTATGCTTAACACGAGGTGGGCTTAACGCGAGGTGGCGCTTGCCGCCTCACCGGTGGAAACTACGATCTGCCCCTCTTGTATTCGGTCATAATAATCCTTGACATAATCCTTCAGCGCGCCGTGACCCCAGCGCGAATAGTAATCATAATCCTTCATCTCTTTGTAGACCTGATCGAAATTCCAGCCGTAATGGTTGAAACGATAGACCGCCCCCATCACGCCTGTGCGATGGCGTCCGCCCGCGCAGTGAATGTAAAGCGGACCGCTGGCCGAGTCGTTCGCTATTTCGAGAAACCTGTTTATCTCTTCATCCGTCGGTCTCTTTTTATCGCTCATAGGGATGTTGATATAGCGCATCCCGAGTGATTCAACCATCGGCTTTTCATACGAGGTAGGATCGTCTCTCAAATCGACAACGGTCTTGACTCCGAGCGCGGCCAGGTCTTTGTAATCCTCTTCGTCAGGTTGCGCGCCGCGATATATATGCTCGTCCATCTGGCCGAAATTTTTTATGTGTATGGATTGAAATTTGTTGTTTGGATTCTTTGAATTGTTGTCTGCCCCAAAAGCATTTCCCGCCTGGGCAAGAACGGCGAAAGCGAATACAAATGCGAGCACGCTCGCCTTCTTGAGCAAAGTGATTCTATTTCTGTTCTTCATCCTTAAATTATCCTCCCCTTCTGTACGACAATCTGCGTTGTCCTGCACTTCGATTCTTTTCTGTTCTTTCAAAGTTGCTTGTTGCAATCCCCGTCAGATTCTCTTCATTATCTGACTATTCTATTTTATCATGCTCCGAGCCATTTTCCTGTTGCGATTCTGTTGTAACTCGAAATATCTAAAAAAGCCAGTCCAAAGCGATAAAACACGCCTCTTTTTTTCAGGAATGATCCGCAAACTATCGTCGCATCAGCGCCCGTTTGCGGCTTTAGCCAACTATGGAAGCGCCAAAAAGCATCAATTTACTCGGGGATATAGTTTGGCGCGGTTATTGCTGACTAAACCCATGATAATCGTGCCGAAATCAGATCGGTGGAATTATTTCTACTCTCCCCTGTTTGGCGCGACTGCTGGATGGTTGTGTATCTCGCTCGCGCTTTCCGAAATTCATAATCACGCAAGTGGAGCACAAAATGGGATCACATCAAAAAGCGGCGCTTTCAATCGTACTGGCGGGTCTGTTAGCCTTTAGCGCGTGCTCGACAGGCGGCCAGTATTTCGGCAAGATCACCCCGCCCGATAAGCAGGAAATCATCTACGAGAATGCCACCGAGCCCGAGACGCTCGACCCGGAAAAAGCGACCGGGGTCCCTGAAAGCCACATCATAGACGCTCTTTTTGAAGGTCTGACCAAGTATCACCCGAAGACGCTTGAGCCGATGGCTGCGCTTGCCACGCACTATGAGACGAATGCCGATAATACACAGTTTACTTTTTACCTTCGCGGGAACCTTGCGCCAAAAGGCACGCCACTGCCAAACACCGATACGCTTCGTGAAGAGTACCAATCGGGCAAGCTCAAAGAGGATTTTTCGCGTGGGCACTCGGCCCCGCCCGACAATGTGCCTGCGCGATGGAGCGACGGCACCGTAATCACGGCAAATGATTTTGTCTATTCCTGGCGGCGCGTGGTCGATCCGGCGACGGCAGCCGATTACGCCAGCCTGCTTTACTACGTCAAAAACGCCGAAGAGATCAACGCGGGCAAAGTACATTTCCGCGATCCTCAGTCGGGCCGATTTCTCACGGACCCCGCGACAGGTAGCGAAATAACCGCGACCGAAGAACAGATCAAGACCGATCAGAAACTCGCCGAGCTTGCTGCGAAATCCGATGTCATAAAATTCAAACCCGAAGACCTGGCCGTGCGGGCGCTTGATGACTTCACTTTTCAGGTAGATATGCGCGCACCCACGGCCTTTTTTGTGAAGATGCAGTCGCATCATATCTTCTTCCCGGTCCCGCGACAGGCTATCGAAGCCGCGCGCGCGCGCGGTCTGGAATCCTCGTGGATTCAGCCTCAGTATATGATCACAAGCGGCGCGTTCACCATGAAGGAGTGGCGGCCCTACGACAAAATCGTCGTAGTCAAAAACCCTGAATATTACGAAGCCGATCTTGTAGCGCTCGATAAGATCACGATCCTGCCCATCACCGATAACACTACGAACGTGAATCTCTACAAGGCGGGCGATGCCGATATGATGCAGGCAAATGCGGTCCCGCAGACTTTTATAAACTATTTGCGAAAGCGAGCCGATTTTCACATCACGCCTTCTCTTGGCAGCTACTATTATTTGATAAACACCAAAAAGCCGCCGTTTGATAACGTGCTCCTGCGCTATGCGCTAAACATGGCGACAGACAAAAAAGCGATAACCGATTTCACGGCCGCGGGCCAGATTCCTGCACATAACCTTGTTCCTCCAATCGAAGGCTACGATGTGCCTGAGAGCCTCGACGTAAAAATAGACGGCAAGACTTATGACGTGCTCTCTTACGACCCGGCCGCTGCGCGCGAGTTACTGGCGAAAGCCGGTTATCCAAACGGTGTGGGGCGCGACGGACGAAAGCTCAAGGTAGAGATTCTCTTCAACACGCTCGAAACTCACAAACAGATTGCCGAGATAGTTCAGCAGCAATGGCGTAAAGAGTTGAACATAGACGCGGTGCTCGTTAATCAGGAATGGAAAGTCTATCTCGAAACGCTCGACAACCTTCAATACAACGGCGTGGCTCGGCGCGGGTGGATAGGCGATTACGTAGACCCGAATACCTATCTCGATCTCTGGGTCCGGGGCTCGGTCAACAACGGCTCCGGCTGGACCGATCCCAAATATGACGCCTTGCTTGCGGAAGCCAACTCAACCGCCGATCCTGCCGAGCGTATGAAAAAGCTTGCCGACAGCGAACGCTATTTTCTAAAGGCGATGCCGATTGTGCCGCTTTACATTTACGCCTGGTTCTATCTTCAAAAGCCTTACATACGCGGCGTCGATGTCAACATACTCGATCAGCATCCGTTCAAGTACATCTGGATAGACAGCAACTGGCAGCCGGGCGCAACCGACGATCAGGTGGCAGAGAGGGAATAAGGTTATGCTCAGATTCGTTCTCAGAAGATTGATAATAATGGTTCCGCTGGTGCTTCTTGTGCTGACGATAACCTTTTTTATGGTGAGCCTCGCGCCCGGTTCTCCCTTCAGCAGCGAGCGCAAGCTCCCGCCCGAAATCGAAGCAAACCTGAATGCCAAGTACGGGTTCGATCAGCCGAAGTGGAAGCAATACACGCGCTTTATGGGGCGCATGATCGGCTTCACATACGACACCGAAACCAAAAGCTATTCGTGGCACCCTTACCCGGACTTCGGCGATTCGACCAAGTACAAAGACCGACGCGTAAACGACATCATCAAGGAAGCGCTGCCCGTCTCGATGATTCTCGGGCTCACGGCTTATCTGATCGCGCTCGTCATAGGTCTTACGACCGGCATACTCTCGTCGCTCAAGCAAAATTCGTGGCTCGATTACACAACGATGTCGGGCGCGATGATGGGAGTCTCTATCCCGAATTTCGTGCTCGGCCCGCTTCTGGTCATAGTATTCAGCCTTACGCTTTTCTGGTTCCCGCCCGCGCGTATGGAGTGGGCTTACGAGTGGGGCTACCTGCGCATTCCCACGCTCTCTTCGCTGATGTTGCCTGCGCTGACGCTCTCTGCGGTTTACGTAGCCTATATCGCGCGAATGACTCGCAGCGGGATGCTTGAAACGCTCAGGCAGGATTACATAAGAACGGCGCGGGCAAAGGGTCTTTCCGAATGGCGGGTCGTGCTCGGCCACGCGCTTCGCGGCGGGATACTTCCGGTTGTGAGTTTTACGGGTCCGGCACTCGCCTTTTTGATAAGCGGGACCATCGTGGTCGAGACGATATTTTCAGTGCCGGGGCTTGGCCGCTACTTCATTGACGCGGCAAACAACCGCGACCACTTTCTGTTGCTTGGGATAACGGCATTCGTCGCGGTTGCGCTGATGATGCTGAACCTGCTGGTTGATATCGCATACGCCTATATCGATCCGCGAATCAGGTATGAGTGAGCAAGGGTGAACAGATGAGCAGAAAAGAATTGATCATAGAAGGCCCGCGCGACGCGCGCGACCGCGTGGTCGCCTCTCCCGAAGGCATAATAGGCGGCGACCTTGGCGGTTCATTCCCAACCGTTCGTATGGAACAGGCCGAGGTCATCGAGGGTGTGAGCCTCTGGCAGGATGCGTGGAAGCGGTTGCGCCGCAACAAGCTTGCGGTCGCGGGCGGCATCATTGTCGTCGTAGTCGTCTTGTTTGCGCTCGCAGGCCCGTGGCTTGTTTATCTTTATAACGGTTTCACCTATCAGACACAGGACCTTTCGAGCCGCCTTGCCGACCCTACGTGGCTGCACCCGCTTGGGACGGACATACTCGGGCGCGACCTGCTGGCCCGCCTGCTCTACGGCAGCCGCATAAGCCTTATGGTCGGGCTTGTCTCGACACTCGTCTCGCTTGTGATAGGCGTGACCTACGGCGCGACGGCCGGGTATTTCGGCGGGCGCACCGACGATGTGATGATGCGAATCGTTGACGTGATTTATTCGCTGCCTTATATCATACTCGTCGTCATCCTGCTCGCGCTTTTCGAGCGGAGCCTGTTTCTGCTCTTTGCCGCGCTTGGCGCGGTCTCGTGGCTCACGATGGCGCGAATAGTTCGCGGTCAGGTTCTCTCTCTCAAAAACGAACAATTCATAGAAGCGGCGCGCTCGATAGGCGTTTCAAACATCAAGATAATCTTTCGCCATATCATACCGAACACGCTCGGGCCGGTTATCGTCTATGCAACGCTCACGGTCCCTTCGGTGATTTTGCAGGAAGCCTTTTTGAGCTTTTTAGGTTTGGGAGTGCAGCCGCCGATGCCAAGCTGGGGTGTGCTTGCAAATGAAGGCGCGCAGGCCATAGCGGTTCATCCGCTGTTGCTCATAGCGCCCGGCATAATGATGGCGCTCACTTTGTTCAGCCTTAACTTTTTAGGCGACGGCTTGCGCGATGCGCTCGACCCGCAGATGAGGAAAGTGTGAATGCAGTTTTGAGTTTTGAGTTTTGAGTTTTGAATTCAGGCGAGTCGTCTGAATTCAAAACTCAAAACTCAAAACTCAAAACTAAGAGTACTAAAACCATGAATAGTAATGGCAACAATAACCTGCTTTCAGTCCGCGACCTCAAGACATACTTCCGCTCGGAGGATGGTCTTGTGAAGGCCGTTGACGGCGTGAGTTTCGATCTGAAGAAAGGCGAGACGCTCGGCATCGTGGGCGAAAGCGGCTCGGGCAAATCGGTCACAAATCTTTCGATAGTCCGCCTCATCCCACAACCGCCCGGGTGGATCGCGGGCGGAGAGGTGATATTCGAAGGCAGAGACTTATTAAAGCTCTCCGAGGGTGAACTGCGAAAGATTCGCGGCGGTCAGGTGGCGATGATCTTTCAAGACCCTATGACTTCGCTCAATCCCTTCATGCGAATCTCTACGCAATTGATGGAGATCACCCGCCTGCATCTCGGCTACACAAAAGACCAGGCATATGAACACGCCGTAAAGATGCTTGAGATGGTCGGCATACCCGATGCGCGCGCGCGCCTGGACAGTTACCCGCATCAGTTCTCTGGCGGCATGCGCCAGAGAGTTATGATAGCGATGGCGCTGTCTTGCAAACCTCGTCTGCTCATAGCCGACGAGCCGACGACTGCGCTCGATGTGACCATACAGGCGCAGATACTGGAACTGATAAAAGAGTTGAAACAAGAGACGGGCACATCGGTCATACTGATAACTCACGACCTGGGACTTGTGGCCGGGATGACCGATCACATAGTCGTTATGTACGCGGGTCACATCTTTGAATCGGCTCCTACGGAAGAGTTGTTCCGCAATCCGCAGAACCCTTACACGCGCGCGCTGCTCAAATCGGTTCCCGATCCGACCGCGCCGCACGAAGAGCTTTTTCAAATAAAGGGGCTGCCGCCCGATTTGACGAATCTGTCCGAGAGCCGATGCCCCTTTGCAGACCGATGTCCCGAGGTGATTGATAAGTGCCGCGAGGCGTTCCCTCCTTATCATAAAGTGGACGAAGATCACTGGTCGCTTTGCTGGGTCAGGTGATCGAAGGGATGAGGGATGAGGGATGAGGGATGAAAAAGAGAAAGTTGTTTTGTACTTTTGCAGGTAACGCAATCGGTGAGGAAAAAGCATGCGAGTTATAGATCATCTGGAAAGAGAGACCGGGGCCGCCACAAACGGTCGCCCTTATCCGACCGCTGACGAGACGCTGATCTCGATACGCGATCTGAAGGTTCACTTCGATCAATCAAACACAGGGTTGATAGCCCGCTTGCTCGGGCGCGAGACCGACCGCGTGGTGCGCGCCGTTGACGGCATCTCGCTCGACATTCTTAAAGGCGAAACGCTGGGGCTCGTGGGCGAATCGGGTTGCGGAAAGACTACGGCGGGACGAGCCGTTCTCAGACTCGTCGAGCCCACGGCGGGCGAGATTCTCTATCACAGCGAGGGAGAAGAGAAGGAGGCGGTGTCGGGGGATGCCCGCAAAAATGGATTCGTCGATCTGGCCCGGCTTTCGCGTGGTGATGTGCGCCCCTTCCGCCGTCACATTCAGATGATCTTCCAGGACCCTTATGCTTCGCTCAATCCGCGCATGACTGTCGGCTCGATAATCTCTGAACCGATAAAGACGTTCAATCTCGCCGAAGGCCGCGACGTTAACGCGCAGGTGCAGGAGTTGATGCGGACCGTGGGGTTGAATCCCGGATTCATCAAACGCTATCCGCACGAGTTTTCAGGCGGGCAGCGCCAGCGTGTAGGCATAGCCCGCGCCCTTGCCGCAAAGCCGGATTTCATCGTAGCCGACGAGCCCATTTCGGCGCTCGATGTCTCGATTCAGGCTCAGATCATGAATCTGATGGAGAGGCTTCAAAATCAGTTCGGTCTGACTTACCTCTTTATCTCGCACGATCTGCGCGCCGTGCGCCACATCTCTGATCGCATAGCCGTGATGTATCTTGGAGAGATAGTCGAGCTTGGCCGGGCAAGCGAAGTCTACGAGCAACCATTGATGCCTTACACACGCGCTCTGATTTCTGCCGTGCCTCTGCCCGACCCCGTAGCCGAACGCAAACGCCGCCATATTGTTTTGACCGGCGATGTGCCTTCGCCCATCAACCCTCCTTCGGGTTGTCGCTTTCACACTCGCTGCCCTTACGCGATAAAGGAATGTTCCGAGATCAAACCCCGGCTCAAAGTTATCACGCCAAACCATCTGGCCGCCTGCATTCGCATAGGCCCGGATGAACCCGATATTGATCGAGTGGTTGAGAAGGGCATCCGCGTGCAGCAGGTTGATTGAATTGCTCTGTGCAGATCAGGCAAACGGAAATAGGCCACGGATGACACGGATTTACGCGGATCTGATCATGGTAAGGTCAATTGTTGATTGTGCGTTTTCAACGGTTGGCTTCCATCATCTCTACAAACCTGTCGAACAGATGCGCGGCATCGTGGGGACCGGGGCCTGCCTCGGGATGATACTGAACCGAGTAGACGGGTAGATTTCTGTGTCTCAATCCTTCGACCGTGTTGTCATTCAGATTGATGTGAGTTACTTCGCAATCGGCAGGCAGTGAATCTGCGTCTACGGCGAAGCCATGATTTTGCGCGGTGATCTCTACGCGGCCTGTCGTCAGGTCTTTGACAGGCTGGTTGCCTCCGTGATGACCAAACGGCAGTTTGTATGTGCGCCCTCCAAAGGCCAGGCCGAGCAGTTGATGGCCGAGGCAGATTCCGAAGACGGGAAACCGTCCGATCAGTTTTCTGAGGTTGGCGATAACCCCGGTCAGGGGTTCCGGGTCGCCCGGTCCGTTTGAAAGCCACACGCCGTCGGGTTTGAGAGCTATAACGTCTTCGGCAGAAGTACCCGCCGGGACCACCGTTACGCGACAGCCGAGCGCGGCCATGTTGCGAAGGCTGTTGTGCTTCAATCCGAAGTCATAAGCGACCACGTGAAAGCGCGGATTCAGGGCCGCCTGAGCGGGTAAAACTCCGGGGGCCGCTTCGGCCCTCAGATTCGGATGGAGCAGTACCGGAGAACCGTATGCGTAGGATTGATCGTCGGTCCAGGCATAAGGCTCCGAACACGTGACGGTCGAGGCAAGATCGAGACCTACCATTTCAGGCGCGGAGCGCGCGCGGGCTATAACGGTTTCCTCATCAACGCGCAGGGTAGAAAGGCAGCCGCGCATCGAGCCGCGATTTCTTATGTGGCGCACAAGCGAGCGCGTGTCTATCTCGGAGATGCCGGGGATATTTGCTCTTTTCAGATACTCATCAAGCGAGAGATCGGCTCGCCAGTTCGAGACCGTGCGTGATAGTTCCCTGATTACAAGCCCTTCGGTAAACAGGCGATTTGATTCCGCGTCTTCGGAGTTTACGCCGTAATTGCCTATGAGCGGATAGGTCAGGGTCACGATCTGCCCCCGGTAGGAGGGGTCGGTCAGTATCTCCTGATAGCCGGTCATCGCGGTATTGAAAACTACTTCGCCCGTGACCACAGCCTGAGCGCCGAAAGCGCGCCCGTGCCAGACTCTTCCATCTTCAAGCGCCAGAATGGCTTCCATAGGTGACAGGTTACAGGTTAGAGGGAACGGGACGCAAGGCGGGGGCTAGGAGCCGGTGACAAGAAAGCGACGGCCAATCTGAAGAGGGGTGTCAGCAAAAAGCGTGAGAGGGTCAATTTGGTGTAACCAAACTTCCGGCCCCGGCCCCCGACCCCTGGCCCCCGGCCCCTGCCTTGGTCCCTAGTTCCCGGCTACCTGAGAGCGCAGAAATGATTCGGCTTCGCTCATCCATCGTTTTTCCGCGCGGTACTTATAGGCGGGCGAGGTGCGGACGGCTTCGATGCAGGCGTGCATTTCTGATACCGCCTCGCGCGGGCGGCCAAGGCGATGAAGCGTTATTCCGTAGCGGTAATGGCCTTCGGCATCCGAGGGGCGCTTTTCGAGGAAACGCTCGAAGGCGCTCTTTGCGTCTTCAAACTGTCCGGCCTGAAAATAGGTCCGGCCTATCTCGCGCCATATTTCGTTCATGCTGTGGTCGCTCGCGCGGCTAACCACCGCGTCGAATCGTGCGATGGCCTCGGCGAGATTTCCTTCTTCACGAGCTATGCGTCCCAGCTGGTAATGCGCGTCCGTCTCATCGGGGTCAATCTCGACGGCACGCAAGAAACTCTCTTTAGCCTCTCCGTACTGGCCGCGCTGCTGGTAGATCAACCCCAGGTTGTAGTGAGCCGAAGCGTCGGCCGGGTTGAGCGTGGCGGCTTCGAGGTTTTGCTTGAACTCTTCGCGTGATCTTTGCGCGCTGATCATCTCGCCGAAGAAACCTCTGAGCAGGAAGAAAACCAGTATGAGCAGGAAGGGAGAGGTGAGCAGGAAAAGCAATCCCGGCAGCAGGGGCAGGGCCACAAGCGAGAGGGCCGCAAGCGCCATTGTGCCAATCGCCCGTCCGTAACTGAATTCAATCGTGGTCTTGAGCGCGATGGTCACAAGAAAGACGAAATAAGGCAAGGGCACAAACCGCAGGGCCGTCTCCACGGCTTCCAGACCCGGGGCGCTTGAATCAAACATCAACAGTGCCGGTATCAGCATTATCACATGAGCGGCGGCCCAGCTATAAAACACGCAACTGGCAAGCGGCGCATACTGTCTGCGCAGCAAAACGCCGAAGCTCGAACGGCGTTCGAGTAAATTCGCCGCAAACAGACAGGCGGGAATGAAGACGGCTCCGAGAAAAATGATAGGCGCGGCGCTTCCTGCTATCAAAGAGAAGATGTGAATAAACAACACTACAGAGTTCGGTCTGGGCTCATGATTTATGATCGGGGAGAGCAGTACGCGAAGCTCTCCGTTGAGCGCATCGTAGTAAAGAAAGGTAGCCACGAGTGCAAGCATCGCTCCCCAGAAATAGGGGGCGACCAGCCGCAATTCTTCCATCGCCTGGAGAGGGTTGTAAAGAATCTTAAATAGCAGCTTCAATCTGGAGAGCATGAAAAAGTTTTGAGTTTTGAGTTTTGAATTTTGAGTTTTGATCGGGGAGATGCTCGATAATTCAAAACTCAAAACTCAAAACTCAAAACTAATTAAGCGTGCCGACTCGTTGCAAAGGCCAGTATCGAAACATGGCCTTGCCGTAAACATATTTTTCAGGCACCAGTCCCCACGACCGGCTATCGTTGGAAGCATCGCGATTGTCTCCCATGACGAAATAGTAATGAGGCTTGATGTATGTTTCGGGAATCATCCGAGGGGTGCGATTCTTATCCGGCGACAGAAACGGCTCCTCCATCGCGTGTCCGTTTATGTAGAGCTGGCCGCGCTGGTCCATGCGGATCGTCTCGCCGGGCAAGCCTATCACGCGCTTGATAAATGATTTCGAAGGATCATCCGGGAACCAGAAAACGACTATGTCTCCGCGCTCTATGGGTTCGAAGTTATAGATGAATTTGTTGACGAAGATACGCTCATCGTTTTCGAGCCGGGGAAGCATCGAGGTGCCTTCAACCTTTACGGGCTGGACGACAAAGACCACGATGAGGACGGCCATCACGGCGGCAAAGATTATATCGCGTGTGATGGATTTGATCTCGGCCCACAGGCCAATGGTCCCGGGAGGCTCTTCCGGATAGGTAACTTCTATATCGGGATCGTCTTCGAGTGCGATCCCACGGTACTCTGTGATTTTATGTTGTGGTTTCATATTCACTGTAAAGCTAAACGTAAACATTTGATCGAAAGATCATAAGAAAAAGGTTACTTTTGCCCGTTTGCTTTGTCAACAACTTTGCCGGATGAATTGACAGAAACGCTCCGGGTAAATAGATTCTTCTTTGATGGCGTTAATCAATAAAGCGGACGGCAAACCTGAATAGATCGAAAGCGCCGACCTCTGGAGATACAATCTGTGACGCGACCGTCCGGCGCACACGCATTATGACTATAAGAGAGCTATCTGCCGCATCCGATACAAAACCTGTCGCCTCAGAGCCTGCTCCGCTCAGCGACGCGGCAATGGGTTTCAAGAATAAATCTGCGCGCAGAAATCGAAGGACAGACGCGCAACTCGATATAGCGGAGTTGCGCTCACGCGTATATGACGCTTCGGACCTTTCCGGCTACAGCTTCCGCGACCGGATGTTGATATACGCGGCGGACTGGTTTATTTACCTTTTGATCTTTGCCAGTTGCTCTACGATCAGATGGGAGGTCAAGGGCGGCGAGCACGCAGACTCGATTTTTTCAAGCGGGCGGCGCGCGATCTTCACTTCCTGGCATACTTGCCTCTTCAGCGCGACATGGTTCTGGCGCAAACGTGGCATCGTCGTAATGTCGAGCCGCAGCCGGGATGCGGAATTCACCGGGCGGATCATCAAGCGATTTGGCTACGGCACGGCGCGAGGCTCATCGACGCGGGGGGCGGGCCGCGCGATGACCGAGATGGCCGCCTGTCTCAAGAACCAGATCGACACGGGCTTCACAATAGACGGCCCTCGCGGCCCGGCATTCATCGCAAAACCCGGCGCGGTCACGCTCGCGCGCCACACGGGGCAGGCCATACTTCCCTTCCACATTACAGTGCGCCGCTCGATCAGCGTGCCCAGTTGGGATCGCTTGCAGATACCCTTGCCTTTCACCCGCGCGCTTGTTCTCATCTCGAACCCCATCTATGTGGCGCGCGAGGGCGGTCCCGAAGAAGCGACATCAAAACAGACGTATCTGCAGGCCACGCTCGAACGGCTCAGAGCCGAAGGCGAAGCCTGGCGCGAGCGATAGAAATCAAGCGATAGAAATCAAGCGATAGAAATCGAGCGCATTTCGAGACAGAAACATCCCCTCAAACTCCGCAACCCCTGCTTTTTATCCGGGCAAATCAAAGTGACAAAGATTGCCCTTATCGGTCAAATTGACGGGCCGATTTCTCAACCTGACCGAATCCCTTGATATGATCCAGGCGCGATAAATCGGCAAAAGCCTCATTATTGCAATAAAATTACGTATTTTTTTGATAAATGGCGCGCGGTACAGAGCTTGCCTAACTGCTCAGAGCTTAATGAATTCGATTGCGAAAATTGTGGGAAATTATCGAACCAGTGGTTTAAGGAGACAGGCAATGCAGAAGAGAAAAAAGGGAATTACTGGAAGACAAATTGTAGCTTATTTCCTGCTCATCTGTTTGTGTGGCAGTCCGGTATTGCTCGGGACCACGAGCGCCCAAAGCCTTCCACCCGCGATTAGAGTCAGCAAGGTATCACCCGACCTGTATGATTCGGCTCGGAGAGGGATGGAAGGGAAAGCAAACACGGTTCAGGAAAATAAGGACCGCGTACGCGTAATAGTTCAATCGAGCGGCGGCTCAAGAAGCCGTTTCGACGCTCTCCTCACAACGAGCGGCGCTCAGGTGAAAAGCAATCTTCGAAACCTCAATTCGAGTGTAGTTGAACTCCCCTTGAGCGCGGTCGGCGCTCTGGCCGCTTCCAAAGATGTGGCCTATATCTCTCTGGATAGAAATGTTGAGATGCTTGGCCACGTCGAGAACACAACCGGCGCGGCCGTTATGCGGCAGCAGCCGGGACAGGCCGGGCTCGACGGAACCGGCATAGGGATAGCCGTGCTCGATTCCGGGCTTGATGTCAATCATAAATCATTCGGCAAAAATAACTCATCTCGCGTAGTAGCAAGCGTGGATTTCACGGGGCTTGGAACTGCCGACAGTGACCCTTACGGACACGGGACTCACGTAGCGGCGCTTGCCGCAGGCGGCAGCGAAAACGGCATATCATCAAGCTTTCGGGGTATCGCGCCCGGCGCTAAGCTCATCAATCTTCGCGTGCTGGATTCGCAGGGGAGAGGGACGACCTCGGCGGTTTTGAGCGCGCTCGACTGGATACTGTCAAATCGCGCGGCCTATAACATCAGAGTCGTCAACATGAGCTTTGGCGGGCTGGCGGTTGATTCTTATATGAATGACCCGCTCTGTCTGGCCGTGCGCAGGCTGGTTGATGCGGGAGTGGTCGTTGTCGCCGCCTCGGGAAACAACGGCAAGGACGGCAACGGGCAAAAGGCTTACGGACTGGTGCATTCGCCCGGCAACGCGCCTTCGGCGATCACGGTCGGAGCAACAAACTCCTACGGAACCGACGCCCGCAGCGATGATACGATAGCCTCCTACAGCTCGCGCGGTCCGACGCGCAGCTACTACACCGATGCGCAGGGCGTAAAACATTACGACAATCTGATCAAGCCCGATGTGGTAGCCCCCGGCAACAGACTGTACTCTGCTCAGTCGACCGGAAACGAGCTTATCGTAGAGCACCCGGAACTCGACAATCCTTCGATCAACAACACGGACAAGGACATGATGTTGTTGAGCGGAACCTCGATGGCGACTCCTGTCGTCGCCGGGACGGTAGCCCTTCTATTACAGGCAAACCCGACGCTTACGCCAAGCCTTGTGAAAGCGATTCTGATGTACACGGCGCAGCCCCTTGCCGGTTTCAACATGTTTGAGCAGGGCGCGGGCCAGATAAACATAGAAGGCGCGGTGAGGCTTGCCAAACTCATCAGGACCAACCTGAGCAACAGCACCCCGCTCGGCTCCCCGTTGCTCGTCACAAACACGCCTCCGACGCCGCAGACGACCATCGCCGGAGAGACTTTTTACTGGGGTCAGGGTCTGGTGCTTGATTATAACTATGTCACGGGAGTCGATCTGATAACCAAGTATCAGAAGGTCTACGGCCTCGGGATGCTGATAAGCAATGGAATGCTGATAAGCGACGGGATGCTGATAAGCAATTCGGTTATGTTCACAACCGATGTGCAGGCGGGAACCGATGTTCTGACCTCAAGCGGGATGCTGATAAGCAACGGCTATCCCTTTATGGCGAGCGGGATGCTGATAAGCGACGGCTCGCTGATAAGCGACGGCTCGCTGTTGAGCGACGGAATGGTTTTCAGCGACGGGATGGTGATAAGCAACGGGATGGTGTTGAGCAATGTTGTTTCTCAATCTCACGGCGCAATGGTAGGCGGCGACTCAGGCCCCCGCATGCCGGATCAATAACCGGCGCAAAAATGTTAAAGAGAGACACCGGCAATTTCATACAGGTCCCCGGGCTTTGTATCTCTTGCCCAAATGGATCTGAGAAGTAACCGAGGAGACAGGCGATGGCAGTATCGGCCAACCGGCAGAAACTTTCAGTGACGGGGATCGAATGGCTACAGGCGGTAGAGATGCCGCTGACCATACATCCTCTGTCGAACAAGGAAGAGCCCGAAGTCCTGGCTTTTCTGGCCGCGCGCCCTGTCCACACGGTTATTATGGACGGATTTATTCGTGACAACGGATTGAAGAGCGAATTGAACCGCGGCACCTTTTACGGCTGCCGCGATGCCAGAGGAAAGCTCGAAGGCGTTGCCCTGATAGGTCACGCCACTTTGATAGAAACACGCAGTGAAGCGGCGCTTGCGGCTTTCGCGCGATTTGCGCGGAACTGCCCGTTTGCCTACATGGTTTTGGGAGAGTCGGTAAAGATAGCGACGTTCTGGAATCATTTCGCTCAGGGCAAAGACCGCCCGCGTCGCGTGTGCCGCGAGCTTTTATTCGAGCAGAAATACGCGGGTTCCAGGCACAGGCAGGTGCAAGGTTTGCGCCTGGCCACGCCCGATGATCTTTCGACTTTGTTGCCTCTGTATGCGCAACTCCATTTTGAAGAGAGCGGCGTCAATATGCTGGAAACCGACCCGAAAGGCTATCGGAGGCGATGGCTGCGCCGCATCGAACAGAATCGGGTATGGGTATGGATGCGTGACGGGCAACTGATATTCAATGCAGACATAGTCTCGAAAACGCCGAGCTGTGTTTATCTGAGAAGGCGTGTATGTTCACCCGGAGGAGCGCGGCAAAGGCTACGGTTTAAGCTGCCTGTCTCAACTCAGTAATGACTTATTACAGCAGACCAGGTCCCTATGTCTTTTTGTAAATGAGCAGAACGAGCGAGCACAGGCTTTCTATAAGAAGGCCGGGTTTATGTTCGCCGGTTGTTACGACACTATTTTCATGGGTTGGAAGAATTAAAGTAAGACAAGGGGTGGGAACGATGGCAAAAGAGGGGATAAACAGAAAAGGCCACCAGGTATTTCAGACGGCGGTGACTGTATCGGGCATAGCCTTCTGGTTTATAGCCGCCGCAAATCTCGTAACCGGCTACATGCTGAAAGACCTGATGATAGTCTTGGCGCTGGTGCCGTTAACAGTAATCGTAGGCGCATTCCCGCAGCGCTTTCGGCTGCCTCAGGGTTTGCGATTTACGCAAGAGACGATCACCTTCACGCTGGCCGATGCCATCGTGCTTCTGGTCGCCTGCTGGCACGGAACCGCCCCGGCCGTCTTTGTGGCCGGAATAGAAGGCTTCACCTCATCGCGCCGAAACGGCGGCAGGATTTCAAGCTATCTGTTCTCTTCCTCAATGATGTCGATTGGCGCGGCCTCGGCCTCGACAATGCTAAACATGGTGCTTCATTACGGATTCGGCGCAGTGGGAAACGACGCCCGACAGCCGCTTCTGGCCGCAGCGGTCGCGTTGTTTTTTGCGGGCCTCACACAGTTCGGGGTAAACGCGATTTTGCTTGCCACGCTGATCGCTATGCGACACGGAAACTCTCTGGTTCAAAGCTGGAAAGATTTCCTCTCGACGGCCCCGATGTTTCTGCCTACGAGCACCGCTGCAAGCCTAATGTACTTTGCCCTCCAGTTTGACATGCTGATTATGACCGTCATCGGCGGGCCGATACTGTTTACAATATTCCTGGCCCATCGCCAGTACCGCGACGGCGTCGCAAAGCGCCTGGCTGTGATGGACAAGGCTCACAGAGAGACAATCGAAGCGCTCGCCGTTGCCATAAACGCCAAAGACGAAGTCACACACGAACACGTCCTGCGGGTGCAGATTTATTCAGCGGGCGTGGCGCAGTTGCTCGGGTGTTCCGAAGCCGAGATAGAAGCATTAAAAGCCGGCGCGCTCCTTCACGACATAGGCAAGATAGCCGTTCCCGATTACATCCTGAACAAGCCCGGCAAACTGACCGCCGCCGAATTCGAGAAGATGAAGTACCACACCATAGCCGGGGCGCAGATACTCTCCCGCGTAGAGTTTCCCTACCCGGTAGTCCCCGTGGTCCGTCATCATCACGAGCGATGGGACGGGAGAGGCTACCCGGACGGGCTGAGCGGCGAAGAGATACCGCTGACGGCGCGGATACTTTCGGTCGTGGATTGTTTCGACGCTGTACGCGAAGACCGCCAGTACCGCAAAGGCATGACCAGAGAGGAAGCCATAGACCTGATCATACGCGGCAGCGGGTCGCAATACGACCCTCGCGTGGTCGGCACGTTTATTTCGCATCTTCCCGAATTTGAGACGCAGATAGCGGCTCACAGAGGCGTGCCTGCGCCGACCTTCGGCATAGAGCCTACCGAGCAGCTATCGGAAGCAGCCCGTCTCGTTCCACCGGCCGCGGGGCTTGCCGAGGATGAGCAGGCGATCAAACAGGAGCCGATTGAAGATCAGATGAGGGCACTCAGCAGCCTTGCGCAATCGCTCTTTATGGCGCGCAGTCAGGAAGAACTCTTCTCGGCTTTCACGGAAAAAGCGAGGCGGCTCGCTCAGTTTGATCTATGCACGGTGACTCTTGTTGTGCCGGGCACGGGCGATAACGTCGTAGCGCACGCCGCAGGTCAGCACGCAGAGTTGATTGAAGGGCGCAACGTAGGGCTCGGCGAAGGCGTGACGGGCTGGGTCATAGCCAATCGCAAGCCTTTCTGCAACGTGGACCCGAAGCTGGATCTGCCCGTAGGACTTGCGAGCGAATTCAGCCGCTATCGCACACTGGCCGTCTTTCCGATGACAAAAGGTGAGCAGATATACGGAGCCGTTTCGCTCTATTCCACCCAGTTGAACGAATACACTCCCGGCCAGCAAAGGTTGATGGAAGAAGCAGTGGCGCTCGTTGCGACGGCCGTCTCTACGGTCTCTGAGTTTGCGATGCCGGAGATGGGGGTCAGGACAAGCGACAAGGAAAGAGTTTCGCCGCCGCTTGTCTTTTCCAAGAGCCTCAACTAGAAGGATTTGAGATTTGAGATCACAGACGGGCGCGGCTATTCTCTGCAAAAGCCGCGCTTTGAATTTCGAGCGAAATCCGCCAAATAATCGACCTGGGGGCTGGCGATTTCCTTTAATCGCGAAAGAGCTGCCTCAAGCCCGAGCCCCGATCTGAGAAGTATCCTGTAAGCCTGTTTCAATGTTTGTATCTCGGATGATTTAAAACCTGCCCGCCGCAATCCCACTATATTCAGACCGCGAGCGCGACCCGGGTTGCCGTCGGTTATCACAAACGGCAGGCAATCCTGAACTATCTTTGAATTTCCGCCGATCATCGCAAACCGCCCTATGCGACAGAATTGATGAACGACCACGCCGCCCGAAAGGAAGGCCCGGTCTTCAATCTCTACGTGACCGGCCAGCGCGACGTTATTTGCCAGGATTACCCGGTCGCCAAGCAGGCAATTGTGTGCCACATGCGCGCAAGCCATTATGAAGCAACCCGAGCCTACGACGGTTGCCGAACCGGGCTGTGTGCCGCGATGCAGGGTAGCGCCTTCGCGTATTCGATTGTCCGAACCAATGCGGAGATAGCTCTCGCATTCGACAAATCCCAAATCCTGTGGCTCTGTGCCGCAGACGGCGCCTTCGTAAATGATGTTGCCCGACGCAAGCGACGTGAACCTCTTGATGACGGCGTGAGCGCGAACTTCACACCCTTCGCCCAGAACCGTGTCCGGCTCGATCACGGCGTAAGGGCCGACGGAGACACGCGGGCCAAGTTGCGCGCCCTCGCTTATGATTGAAGTCGAATGGATATTCATAAGAGTCCGGCCCGGTCTACCGAAGAGCGGAAAGTATTCCAGCAGGCGCTAAAAAAATCAACGCCTTATCGAAGACAAAGTAGAGCGAGCTTTGTTAGACTCTCCAAATCATTCCGCAAGAGATTGGTGCAAATGAGTTTGAATGAAAGGCAGATCGGAATAGGCCGCGTCCGTCCGCGGCCTATTTATGATTACGCTACTTTGGAGAAGTTTGTGAATTTATTTTGCAAATATAAACAGGAGGATAATGTCTGATGAGTGATGCCGCCCGACCCGGTAGACAGATCGCGCAAGTCGGTGAAATCCGAAGCCGGTTCCCCGCCCTTGAGCGCCGTTATAACGATCACCCGGTAGCCTATTTCGACGGCCCCGGCGGAACGCAGGTGCCCCGCGCCGTGGTCGAGGCGATCAGTGATTATCTCTATAATCACAACGCCAACACCCACTGGGCTTATCCTTCGAGCGCCGAGACCGACCGGATGATAGAGCAGTCGAGGCATATCTTTGCCGACTTCCTGAATGCCTCGCCCGCCGAGGTGATCTTCGGAGCAAACATGACTACGCTCACATTCCATCTCGCCCGCTCGCTCGGACGTGAGCTTGGCCCCGGCGACGAGATCGTAGTGACCGAGCTTGACCACCACGCCAACATCGCGCCCTGGCAGGCGATGGCGCGCGAGCGAGGAGTGATGGTGCGGCAGGCGAGAATTAATACCTCCACAGGGCAACTCGATTGGGATGATCTGGAACGCCTCATCAATAAGGGCACAAGGCTTGTGGCCGTTGGAGCGGCGTCGAACGCGCTTGGAACTATCAACGATACGGCGAGGGCAGTTCGTGCGGCCCGGTCGGTCGGGGCGTTTGTCTTCATAGACGCTGTCCATTATGCGCCGCACGCCCTCATTGATGTGCGGGCCATGGATTGCGATTTCCTTGCCTGCTCCGCCTACAAGTTTTACGGGCCTCACATCGGAGTGCTGTACGCAAAGCAAGACCTTCTGGAGTCAATCGAATTCCCCCGACTGGCACCCGCCCCGGAAGAAGCGCCCGAGCGCGCCGAGACCGGGACTCAAAACCACGAAGGGATAATGGGCGCTGCCGCCGCAGTCGAGTTTTTGGCTTCGCTTGCCGAAGCCAAAACCAGGCGTGCGCGACTTGAAATCGCGTTCGAGCAATTGCACAGGCGCGGTGCGGAGTTGTTTGCGCAAGGATGGGAAGGGCTTTCCGGTATCGAAGGCGTCACGCTGTATGGGCCGCCCCCCGGCGAGCAGCGAACGCCAACGGTTGCCTTTACGGTCGAAGGCGTATCATCCACAGATGTCACGCGCGCGCTTGCCGAAAAAGGAATCTTCACATCGCACGGAGACTTTTATGCCGCGACCGTCGTTGAGCGCCTCGGGCTTGTGCCGGAAGGATTGGTGCGGGCAGGGTGCGCCTGCTATACGACCGAAGACGAGGTTGAGCGCCTCGTCGAAA
Source organism: Blastocatellia bacterium (assembly GCA_963765495.1). Classification (GTDB taxonomy): domain Bacteria; phylum Acidobacteriota; class Blastocatellia; order UBA7656; family UBA7656; genus CAVXWP01. Next base: position 20,017 of record CAVXWP010000005.1, on the reverse strand, counting down.
CCGTGCGCGCGATCCGGCGCGATGCATAGGGGGAATTTAGCCGCAAAGGCACAAAGGCACAGAGTATTTTATCGGTTATGGCTCTGTCTCTCTGTGCCTCTATAGCTATCTCGCACTCTGAACAGAGACGTATGGAAAATAGTATTGCCCTTTCCATTTTCTTATCGTATGTTGTCAACAACCGCAGGCAAGGCTGATAGGAAGCCACGGCTGCCCCCATCTGATAATTGTCCCCCCGGCAAGAATGGATGCTTCACGTCTCTGACCGATCATACCATTTCATCAGGAGACCCGAATGAGTTTCTTCGACTTACCGCCGATTCTGGATAAAATGCTTGCGGTAGCTGACAATATTTCTGACTTGAACTTTTCCGTGGGGCGGCCTCCTCAGGTCGAAATCAACGGCAAGCTCACGCCGGTCGAGATCAAAGGCTTGCGCTCGCTTATGCCTTACCAGACCGAAATCATCTCGATGGCTTTGCTCGAAGGCAACGTCGATGCGGCTCGCCGTTTCGTTCAAACCGGCTCGGCCGACATCAGCTATGCCATCCCCGGCAAAGTCCGCTTCCGCGTAAACATATTTAAGCAGCGCGGCTCTATCTCTGTAGTCATGCGCGTGATCCCGACAAACGTTCCTACAGTCGAATCTCTCGGGCTTCCCACGCAGCTTGGCGAAATATCGCATCTCAAAAACGGCATAGTGCTTCTCACAGGTCCCACGGGGTCGGGTAAATCCTCTACGCTGGCGGCCATCATAGACAAGATCAACAGCGAATCCAGCTATCATATAGTCACCATCGAAGACCCCATAGAATTTCTCCACTCGCACAAAAAATCTACGATAAATCAGAGGGAACTCGGAACCGACACGCCCGCCTTCGCGCTCGGATTGCGCGCGGCTTTGCGGCAAGCGCCAAAGGTGATTCTTGTCGGCGAGATGCGCGATATGGAGACGACCGAGATAGCGCTCGAAGCCTCAGAGACCGGGCACCTCGTGCTCTCCACTCTGCACACGACCGACGCGAGCAAAACGGTCAATCGAATAATAGGCATCTACCCGAAATCCGAAGAACACGTGATCCGCACGCGACTGGCCCAGGCATTTCGTTACATCATAACCCAGCGATTGATACCGCGCGCCAACGGGCAGGGGCGAATAGCGGCCGTCGAAGTATGTAAGGCTACGCCTCGCACACGCGAGTATATCGAGCACGGCGAGACCGAGGGAAAGACCCTGCTTGAAGCCATGAATGACGGCGAGCTTGAGGGGATGCAGCACTTCGATCAGGTTATAGAACGCATGATACGAAGCGGGGTAATCACACAGGATGACGGGCTGGCCTTTGCCACAAATCCATCGAACCTGTTGCTGAGACTGTCGGGGCTGGGCACTTCCGATGACATGTTGAGCCGACGCGAGGAGCGAAGTTATACGCCGCCGCGCCCGGCAGGCCAGCTCAACCGCCCGCGTATGGCCGAAGTTGTCGAGCGATGAGAGCCTGAGAATTGAATTGAAAGCGCAAGGAGAAGAGAGATGATAGCCAATTGCCCGCAATGCGCGATGAGTTTGAGCTTTGATGACGACCGGTTGCCGACCGAGCCGTTCAATGTCTTATGCCCTCGTTGCCGTCAGTCGGTTTCTATAATGCCGCCGCCAAAGGAAGAACCGAAGCTTCCGGGTACGGGCCAGCTTGCCGAAACGAAACTGGCGGGCACTGCCGACCCCGACCCCATCAGAGCGCTTGCCGAAGCATTGATGAAGAGTCTTCAACAATCGCAGTCGAGCACCACCGAGACGCAAATCTGGAGTCGCCGTCCGCTTTTACTTTGCATCGAAGACAAGGAGATCAGAGAGAGCCTTCGCGTATCGCTTGATCCATCAAGGTATGAAATTTTTTCGGCCGACTTTGCGCCCGAAGCTATCGAGATATTTCATGATTCGCGCGCGGAAGTTATAGTTCTCTCTCCTTCATTTGACGCTGAGCATCAGGGCGGCGCGGCCATGATGCACTATATCAATAGCCTCACCCCGCAGGTGCGACGCCGCACATACGTAGTGCTTATCTCGCCTCAGTTGCGCACGCTCGATACATACCTTGCATTTGCAAACGGCGTAAATCTGACCGTCCACCCGGAAGACGTAACCTCATTCCAATCGCTTTTCGAGCGTAGCTTGCGAGATTTCAACGAATTGTACCGGCCGTTGAATCTTGCGAGTTCCATGGCCCCGTTTTAACGAAAGTTTGACACGAGCCTTAGGGGAGGGCTAATCTAACAACGAACTGCCTGATGCGCCCGTAGCTCAATTGGATAGAGCATCAGTCTTCGGAACTGAGGGTTGGGAGTTCGAGCCTCTCCGGGCGCATTTTTAGAATCATATATTTAGAATTATCAGCAGGTAGCGTAAATGATTTTAGGGCGTATTCAAGGGCGCATTCGAAGCACACACAGAATGGAAATCCTGCCTGGGAGTAATCGGATACATCCACATTGGAAGGATGATAAGTGGGAAGTGGCAACAAATGAGAAGTTTTAGACATGGGCTTGGTTCGTAACCCCAAGGTCGAAGGTTCAAGTCCTTCCGCCGCTACTTTTAGATTAATAACTTAGGGCCACTCATAAAGTGGCCTTTACTCTCCACGGACACTTTCACGGACACATTGGATGTGGGTTTGATTGAAATTGGCTACTGCTTGGATTGTCTTAATCTCTTGCGCACTTGCTCTTACATAAAGTCCCATATTTGAAGCTAAAGCAGAGTGGAAAACGTCAGTTGATGATAAGGGAGAACATCTCTCAGTAACGGACTTATTCTAAGAAATCCTTTTATAGTATGGATCAATTTTTCGCACTCAATATTCCTGATCTTTCAATCTGGGGGTCTTTTCAAGTTCTATCATATGATGGATGATCCACGTAGATATACATGCAGGACTCTACAAGTCCATATACGAGATGATTCAGATAATTACAGGGAAATAGTCCATGGAATGGCACGGGCTATTGCTAGTGTACGATTACGAGAGCCTTTCTTTAGACTCTGGGAAAATGCCGTTCAACAGACAAAAACACTAAAGGACCAGGATAGAGTGATAATAGCTCGAGCCCTTGCACGTGGCATTTGCATATCTGGATATGATGTCACTGTGAGTACCCCGCAATACAATGATACAAACTTTAAAGGGCATATCGTTGAGGTTTTATTATTTTGTATAGAAATCTCCAATCCTGAATACGAGCGGCGCGAGATGAGCAATATGTCGAGAATCCCCGAATGCACTGCTCTATACTCGCTGCGCAGATTATGGGCCGCACCTGAAACTTTGCGATTGATCTTCTGCTTCCCTCTCTTACCGTTTAAGGTTTGATTGCGACCTTGAGCACGCCGTCAAGCCGCTCGCAGAACTGGATTGCGTAAAGTTTCGCAGATGCCGGGGATATAAGTGCACCCTATGGGTGAGAATAGAGCTTTTCGCTCAAGAAACGGTTAAAGACGGACGCCGCGCAAACCTACATGATTAAATCCAGTCGCCCAGACTTTACTGTGACGGCCTTGCAGTCTTGTTTATCTCTCAGTCTGATGCGGAAGCGTCGGCCAGAAAGGCGAACATCTCTTCTATGGGAATGTCTCTCCAGTACCTGCCGTAGTTATCCGTGGACATGAATGTCTCTGATCTCATCCGATCAATATACATCCGTCCGTTGAGATGATCTATTTCGTGTTGCAGAATCCTGGCATACCACCCTCGCGCATTGATTACGTGGTCTTCTCCTCGTTCGGTAAGGCATTCGACTCGCACAGCCAGCGCGCGGGGAACAAGAGCAGTAAACCCCGAAAGGCTCAAACAACCTTCGAAGAATTCGACTTCTTCTGATGTTTCAATCGACAGTATCGGATTTATTATGACGTGAAATGGAATCGCGGCGCGCCCGCGCTCGGCAAGAACCTCAGGAGGAAGTCCTTGCAGCAGTGCTTCGGGGTCTTCAATAACGGCCAACTGGTAGGGAAGCCCTATCTGCGGCGCAGCAAGACCTACGCCTGGAGCATCGCGCATAGTTTCGCGCATAAGCTCGATCAACTGTTGAATCTCAACAGAGTGGATTTCATCGGAAGATAGCGGACGGGCCTTGTGTCTGAGTACGGGCTCGCCGACCTGATAAATTTTGAGTTTCACAACAACCCATAATACCAGAGACCACCCTTACTTCAACGTCAACTTTGATTTGATTCATCTTCTCACTTACCCGTCCGTATCTGCCGTATACGGAACTATCTCCCCCCGGAATTGCGCTGCCAGATGGCCATCAGATTGTTTATGACTTCCGATTGCGGCGGTTCGCAAGTCGAGCCCGGCTCGATTTGCAGGCCATACTTTTGATATGACGTGAACGGGCTGTCGGCCACCAATATCGGCACGCTTGTATTGCCCGGGCGGAAGCCGTGTTTCAGCGACTCCTGTTGAACAGGCTCCGACATCAGGAAATTGAGAAAGACTCCGGCTGCGGCGCGCTGGTCCTCGGTGCTCCAGGGAGCATCAATAATATAGTAAGGATTATCGCTCCACATATTCTCTTTCGGATAAGCGATATGCAATTCGCCCCATCTTCCTTCGGCACTCTTTAAGTAGTCAATGGCTACGCTTTCGTAAACAAAGACCGCATCGAAAGACGAAGGGCCTTTCAAGACCATCTCTTTCATCATCGTTCCGGTGCTGTCGGAGAGCCCGTTGACGCCGCGTTCGAGCCCGAGCAGCCAGTTTTGAAAGTTGACGTCAAGCAGGTCTTTCAGGGTTAAATCGCGCGTCTTGTTTTGATAATCATAGGCCACAAGCACAAGCGTCATCAGACCGCTGTTTGACTTTGCCGGATGCGTGTGGCCGAGCTTGAATAATCCCCATTCCGGCTTTTTCGCTATGGCATCCCAGCCGCCCTTCTCATTCAGCGCCTGCGCGATGGTTGTAAAGTTCAGCGTCTTATACTTCTGAATAAACGCCTCGTAACGCTCGTTCCACATGACAAAGACCATAGGCGTCAACGCCAGACTCTCTTCTTTCAGTATGGGGTTATTGTTGTATTTGACCTGCCAGTCCTGAACGAAGGTGCCCTTGTAGAGCGAGCTTGCAGGCGACCACACATTGATGTTCTTGTCGCCCGAAAGAAGCGCCTGAGCGCCCTCCTGCGATCCCCTGGGGATAAGATTGATCTTGATCTTCTGCCCGTCCGGGGTCTTTGCAAATTCCTGCACGGCCCACTCCAGCCAACTCTTTTTCTCGGTCCCATAAGCGATTCCCAGTTCGACCGCATTGCCTTTCCACTGGCTGGAATCCGCCGCTTTCGTGGTGCCGCCCGGTGAGTCGGTATCTTTTGAAGCCTCTCTCTTCACAAGAAAATAGTAAGCGCCGTAGAGGCAGCCCACTATGGCTACGACGACGATGATCTTGCCTAATAATGACGATTTGCCTTCCGGCATTTGCCCCTCCTCTCTCACCGAGATCAAAAGAACGTTGATATTTCCTTAAAGACCGATTGAATGTTCTCAGGAGTGCCTTCATAAAACCTGGCTTGCGTAGCATCGGCTATCTGCTTCAGCACATCCTTTTTTGCATCGGTTCCATAACCGATAGTGAAGACCCGAATTGTCTTTCCCTCGTTGTCGAAACGTATTTGATCGAGCAGATTCTCAAGCGAGGTCGCGCTGCTTTTATCCTCGCCATCCGTGAGGACGATGAGAGCCGATATTTTATCGGGCTTCGGATTATCGAGCAGGTATTGATAGGCGGCGCCAATCGCATCGTAAAGGGCCGTGCCGCCACTTGGAAATAAACCCTCGATAGTTCGCGCCGCAGACTCGCGCCCCGTACTTATGAGTATGTCTTTTCCTGCCCACGACACCCGATCATTGAACGGCATCAGCGAGAGGTAATCTTTGCCGTCGAGCATGGCTACCAGTTGTTTGGCGCCATTCTGCGCATTTGGCATCTTGGCATCGTCTTTCATGCTGCCCGATGTATCAAAGACGAGGATGATGTTTGAGTGCTTCTTATGTTCGTGCCAGAGTTTCAAGACGGCGTCCATCACCTCGACGGACGGCACTTCGAGCGTCGTCTTTGGCTCGGTCGGATCGACCCCGTGGGCGGCATCAATCGGCGCGGCAAGCTGTATACTGACATCGCCCGGGTGGAACCCAAAGGTCAGAGTCCTCTCCTGTTGCGGGCGATCCAGTAAGAATTGAATATAAGCCTTGGCAGCCTCGCGATGCTCATCGGTCATCCATTCCCCTTCAACCATCGCAATCGGATGATCGCTCCAGAAGGTGCCTTCTTTCGGGTAAATGGCTACGACCGGCAGAACCGAGTTAGAGGTGTAGGACTCGATCACATTGCTTTCATAAAGCACGGCGGCGCTCAGGTATTCAGGGCCGTTGGCGAGCATCTTAGTGCTGAAGAAGCCAGTCGAGGTTCCATAGTGAACGACCGATTGCTCGATGCCGTCGAGATAAGCGGCGGTGGTCGGTTTGCTCACATCGGCGAGCGTCAGCCCTGAGACCTTTCCCGTACCGGCATAGACCTCGGCAAATAGCGAGATCAATCCGCTATTGCTGAACTCAGGATGAGTATGACCGAATTTGAACCTGCCCCATTCGGGATGTCCATAGGCTGCCCACCCTTGAGGATTGCGCGCAAGTGCGAGGATGTCCGACCATCCTACGGCCTTCTGCCCCCAGCCGAGAGCCTCGGCCATCGGTTTCCACATAGCAATCACAACGGGTGAAAGCATGAGCGTTTCCGAGGAGGCCACCAGATCTTTGCCTGTTTTGGTTCTCGATTGCGCATTGCCGAGCTTTATAAATGCGGCTGAGGCGGGACTGATCACGTGGGGCTGTCGCGTGCCGGAAAGCAACTCGTCAATGATGTCGCCAGACCCCATCGCAATGGCTTGAACAGAGATTGTCCGCCCCTTACTGGTTTTGACCTGATTGCGATTAAACGAGGCCGTGACCTCTTTGACCCAAGCCTCTTTTTCAGAACTGTAGGTAAAGACCAGTTCGATAGCGCCGGACTTGCTTTGCCCGCTGCTGTCTTTAACATCAGTATCCGAGGAGTCGGAACTCGATTTGCACCCGGCCAGAATGACCGCAATTAACAGTAAGAGACATAGACATTGCCCCGTCCTTCGCAACATAGCTTTTCCTCTTTTTTGATGAAGTTCCATGCGCTGATTTCGCTTTCGATACGGAGCCGCTCAGACGAACCGATCCGCACAACGCTGACACGTTTTCCCTGTGGCCGATGCGAGTATACCGCAGATTATCTCACAATCAAGCGATGAAAGTGTGTTATATTGGCTGAGACCGGCCAGACAATCCGCAGCCCCGGAAGACGGACTGTCCGGCAATGCTTGAATCAGGAAGGCACTAATACGTCTGATGCCGTTACCGGAATTCAATCACCTCAAGACCTTATATCAAAGCTTCCCCAATCTGCTGTTCATCGCGCTGATGATCCTTTTGTCGCTTGTGATCAGCCCGGGATTCCTCTTTCTTCTCCTTGCCGGTGAATTGAGCGTGTTTATGATCGCCCAGACGAAATTGGCAGGTCGCTGGTTGCATAAACGCGCTGAACGCGAGCGCATACAGGAACAGGAAAGAATCGAGAAGCAGATTCTCATGGGGCTCGGCGACTGGTACAAAAATGATTTCCAGGCGATCGACCAGATATGTTACGACATCAGGCATCACGCCATTGAGGTTGAGAAAGACCGCTCCTCCAAGCCGCTGGTTGAAGGGGTCTTAACCAAGTTAGCCAGCTTTCGCTTCGAATACCTGCGGATGCTTCGCGCGCACTTCTTACTGGCGAATCGCAATTACAGGAAGATGCGGCACTGGCTTGATGAAGAGATCCGCCGCATAGAAAGAGCTATCGCCGATGAATCATCAGAGCAGGTGCGCGTGGCGCTTGAGCAAAACCTAAAAGTATTGCGCCAGCGCGCGGCCCGCGTCGAACAGCTCGATGCGCTCGTGCGAGTGATAGAGGTCCGCTTGCAGGTCGTGCGCAATTCCCTGCAACTGATCCAGGATGAGGTTTACAGCATAACGGACGTCCACGGCATTAACAGCATTGTTGATGAATTACTGATCAATCTTGAGATCAACGATGAGTTTCGCGCCTACTACAACGACGCACTGAAAGATGAAAGCCCGCTTTTGGTCGGCCTTGATTCGCTCGAAAACATGGGTGCTGAATCCAGTATCCCGCCGCCGGCCGTGCCCCGGCAAATGGATAGGATATCGTGACAGCCATCAAAACCCGGGGCCGATAAATTCTCAGAAGATTTTTATAGCGCAATCCGTGGTCTTCTACGATCTCGGCAGGTCAATCTGAAAATTCAAGGCTGCCAGGTTATAATGAACTCGCACTCCGAATCACCGAGCGCAGAGCAGGCAGGATGAGTGATACGCGCCGAACGCGCGCCGCACAATTCGACAGCCCGGCGGAAGTAGGCGCTTCCGCTTGTGCAGTAGCTTAAAGGCGGGGGGTCGTCATAGGTTATCGTAAGCGTGCCGCTCGTATCGCCTGTCGGTTTATAGGAAGCGAATCCGAAATCCTGATATGAGCGATGTATGAGGGAGGACTGTTTGAGGAAGGAATGTATATCGGGGTCGAGCAGGCTGCTGTACGGACCCGAGAGGCTCGAAGTAGCTGAAAACTCGCCAAGCTGCTTAAATATATCCTCTTCATCGCCGCCAATCTCTTCGGCAATAGCCCGGTCAACCCGGTCGAGCGTCGCAAGCGGATACCAGTTGTCCAGGGCTATTTCTTTGAGAACCTGACGATCTTCTTCGGACAGGCCCGCAAGTATCCGCGCCCACATCGGAGCGCCGTGATTTAGAGCTACGAAAAGAAATCGCGCCCTGACCAATCCGCCTTTGATATGCATTTCGCTGTAGGGTTGCCCCGGAGAAGACATAACAATAATCCATTCGGAAAGTTCAGCACAGGCAGAGCAACCGCATTATAACATGCTCGGATGCGTAATGCGTGATGTGTAAGGAATAATTCGTGATGCGTGATGCGTGAGATTTGGATTTTACTTTTGAAAGAAACTGCTTTTTTATGATCACGAATCACTCTTCACGCATCATCGAGCGCTTCGGGATGCCTATCGTTTTGCCACCGTGTTGCTGCCCTGTTCGATGCGGGTGATTATCTTTGCCGAAGAGGCGCGGCCCGACCGCTCGGCTACGACTTCGATGCGGTCATAGACTCTGAGGTCTTCGGGCTTGATCGAAATATCGGCCATCGTAGCGATTGAAAATATCTCTCCCGATTCAAGCGTAGTGGGTTGATCGTCCAGATTGAAAACGTAGGCTTTTCCATCCTTTGCCCTGACGGTCACACTTCTCCTGGTGATGGCGGTTATCTCTCCTTCGATGATGAAACTATCGGAACGCCCGCGCACTCCGGGCGCAAAGGAACGTTTCTCGGTCGCGGCAGGCGCGATCTCCGCTTTGTGAGCCTTTGTCTGCCTGTTCTGCGCTGATGCCAAACCTGTGAATGCTATCGCTATTGTCAACAACGTAACGACTCTGGTGATAATTTTATGTTTCATCATTTCTCCCCCCAACTTAGTGCCGCTTTTGCTAGGGCAATAGCTGTGCCGCTCTTTCGAGGCTTTAAACGCGGTAGAAATGCTCTTTGCGATCCGATAAGATACGTGTCAATGAACGAGGATCGGACAGACGGGAAAGAATTACGCACTAATGACGCTACGCCCGAAGGCTCGATCACACCCGAAGGCTCGATCACGGATGTCGCGGGCATCATAGTAGGCCACGCGCACGATCTGAATGCTCTTACGGGGTGCACCGTGGTCCTTTGCGGCGGGGAAGGTGTGCGAGCGGGCGTAGACGTTCGAGGCTCAGCGCCCGGCACGCGAGAAACCGATCTCTTAGACCCGGGCAATCTTGTCGAGCGAGTTCACGCGGTAGTGCTTACGGGAGGCTCTGTATTCGGGCTCGATTCCGCCTGTGGGGTTGTCCGCTATCTGGAAGAGCGCGGCATAGGCTTTGACACCGGGGTGGCCCGCGTGCCGATAGTCCCTGCCGCTGTGATCTTTGACCTTGCCGTAGGAGACGCGCGCGTGCGGCCCGATTCACGAATGGGTTATGAAGCGTGCATGCAAGCAACCACAGACGGCGTTGAGGAAGGGCAGGTTGGCGCGGGCGCGGGCGCGACCGTAGGCAAGATACTTGGCCCCGCTCTGGCATCAAAAGGCGGCATCGGTACGGCCTCGATCAAGCTCGGCAACGGGGCGACCGTCGGTGTTCTCGTAGTGGTCAATGCATTCGGCGACGTGATTGATCCCGCAACCGGGCAAATACTGGCAGGCGCTCGCTCGCCCGATGGACGCGGGTGGCTTGACACCTCACGCGCCATAGCGAATGCGCCCCCTCACCCCACAATTGTAGAATCCATCACGCCTCCATCGAGTCCTTTTTCGGGCATCGAAAACACTACGCTCGCAATCGTTGCCACAGACGCTCTACTCACCAAAGCGCAGGCTAAGAAGGTTGCCGCTATGGCTCACGACGGGATGGCAAGAGCCATACGCCCCGTACACACTATGTTTGATGGAGACACGGTTTTTGCGCTTTCAACCGGAGAGACTCAGGCGGATGTAACGACGATAGGCTCGGCTGCCGCCGACCTGCTTGCCCGCGCAATAGTTCGTGTGGGTCGCAGGGCACACAGCCTTTGATAATTCAGCAATCCGGGTCAACTGACAGGCGAGGGCGCAGAACGTGTGAAGGCGACACATTTGGGATCACGCGCCTCTCGATGCTTGAAGGCATCATCGCCTTCGACGCTGCCGAGCGCGTCAGGCGGCAGACCGTGATTGATCATCGAATCGAAATATTCGTCTACCTTATCAAATATCTCGGCTATCGTTTGCGAGTGAAAGACGCGCTCGCGAAGTCGTGCACCACCCATCAACCCATGCGTGAAGTACCCGCACATCTGCTTGAGCTTACCCGTGAGCGCCCGCTCGGGCATATCGTCTCGCATAAGCTCGTGGAAGCGATGCAGCACGTTTCGCTTTTCAGAAAGGGGCGGCTGGTAAGGCTCAAGCCCCCGCATCAATTCCGAGGTCTGGCGAAATATCCACGGATTGGCGATGGCTCCGCGCCCGATCATGACCGCATCAACGCCCGTTTCGCGGAATCGCTCGATGGCGTGCTCGGGGATGGATACGTCTCCGCAGCCAATGACAGGAATCGTGACGGCGCGCTTTACGGCGGCAATGACATCCCAATCAGCCTTGCCGCTGTAGCCCTGCATCCGCGTGCGCCCGTGGATGGCGACCATCTTTCCGCCGCAATCTTCGATTATCCGGGCGACCTCCACGGCATTGATCGTCGAATCGTCCCAGCCCGTGCGAATCTTCATCGTCACAGGGATTGAAACGGCCCGGACCACGCGGCGCAGAATCTTCTCCAGTTGAGGCAGGTCGCGCAGCAGAGACGATCCGCCTCCGCCCTTCACAACTTTTTTGGCCGGACAACCACAGTTGATGTCTACGATGTCTGCGCCGGATTCTTCTATGATCTCAGCCGCGGCCACCATGCGATCATCGTCATAGCCGAATATCTGTATAGAGAGCGGGCGTTCTTCGGGCAGGAACCGCATCATGCGATGGGCGCGCATATTTCCGCGCGTGAGCCCTTCGACGGAAATGAATTCGGTGACGATAAGACCTACGCCGCCGAGGTCTTTTATCAGGCGGCGAAAAGAAGAATCGGTCACTCCGGCCATCGGCGCAAGCACGAGATTCGGGCGAATACTTACGTTGCCTATGTGAAGATCACCTGTGGTCATCATAAAGAGGAAGTTTAGCATAACCCGCGCCATCTGATGCAATATGCAAAAAGCCCCGCAAAACAGGCGTGAGAATGAGTCTCAAGAGAGTTTTTCGTAGTAAAGGCAATAATCGAGCAGACAACACTGCTCGCAGAGCGGTTTTGTCGGACGGCATACGCGCCGGCCGTGACGAATCAAGTTTACATGCACTTCATAAAAGCGGTCTTCGGGCAGGAGGGCTGTCATCAAACGGTGCGCCTCATGATCGGACCCCTTTTCGGGGATCAGCCCTAAACGGCGCGCTATGCGAAAGATGTGTGTGTCAATTGGAAAGACCGGGCGATTACAGGCAAAAAGAAGCGTACAGGCCACGGTCTTTGGGCCTATGCCTTTGAAACTCGCCAGAAATTCTTTAGCCTCTTCGAGCGGGGCGTTTGAAAGAAATGAGAGATCAAGCGAGCCGCGCCGTTCATATATTTCGTTCAACAGGTTTTTGATCCTGACGGATTTTTGCCGCGCAAGACCTCCCGAACGTATCGCCGTTTCAATCGAAGCCGCGCGCGCGCGTCGGGCATCCTCCCAGGAAGGAAATCGCCTTTTGAGGCTTTCAAATGCGCGATGGCTGTTTATATTCGTAGTGGATTGCGAAAGAATAGTCTGTATAAGGACATCGAGCGGGTCCAGCCCGGTTTCAAGTTGAGGCACACCATAAACCGCCTTGAGATTCTGTATGACGTAAGGAATAATCCGGCGGGGGTCGTGTGAGAAATCTTCCTCCATCATGAAACTTCTACCATCGCTGCGGGCGGCGCGCAACAGAAAGCTCCGTAGCGCATTTCAGGAGTAGCGTTGACAGTTTTTGCGCGCGTTTGCAATAATTCTTTTTCTTGCGCGGCTGTAGCTCAGTCGGATAGAGCACCAGTCTACGAAACTGGGGGTCGCAAGTTCGAATCTTGCCAGCCGCATTTATTAAAATCAACAAGTTAAGGCCGCTCTCAAGGCGGCCTTAGTTATTTTCATAGTGGATTTGTAGCAACCCTGTAGCAACCGGAATCATTTTGCCGTCAAAATCGTATCCATGAGGCTGATAGCTTCGCGTTTGGTTTCTTCTGAAAGATGAGCATAAATATCGGCTGTCGTGCTGATCTGGCTATGCCCCAGAATCTCAGAGATGGTTTTCAAAGGTACACCTTGCGCCAGCAATAAACTAGCGCAGAAGTGGCGGAGATCGTGTAACCTCATGTGATTAAGCTTTGTATCGGTGAGTAACTGGCTGAAATGCCGGTTGAGGTTTCGCGGCTCCATTGGTGTACCTATCGAGCTTGCAAAAACCATGTCGTTTTCTTGCCAGAATTCGCCTGCTGATAGCCGTTCCTCTAATTGTCTTGTGCGATGTTCTCGTAACTTGCGAATCAGTATTTCAGGCAAATGCAGTACGCGGCGGGAGTTCGTGGTCTTTACTTCTGTAAGCTGCAATTTGCCGTTGAATCGTTGCAGCGAATGATTCACCCGTAATAGTCGCCGGTCGAAATCTATATCTTGCCAGCGCAGGCCGAGAGCTTCGCCACGCCTTAACCCTAACGCCAAGGCTACGGTGAATAATGCTTCAAATCGGTCGCCTTCGATAGCTTGTAAAAAGCGCCGAGCGTCATCGCTCGTTATGGCATGAACCTCATATTTCATAACTCGCGGCGGATCTGTAAGAGCAGCAACATTACGAACGACGAGTCCCCATTTGACGGCTCGATTGAGCGCAGTTCGTAGGACAGTCCGAATGTGATGAACCGTTCGGCTCGATAATCCCGATTCCAGGCATTCATTCAATAATGCCTGGACATGCTGTGGGGTTAGCTTAACAAGCTGGATATTACCCAGTCGTGGTTTGATATGCCTGCGAATAATCGTTTCATAGCCGCTATAGGTTCGCGGGCGCACAGAGTTCTTGGCGCAATCGTTCAACCACTGATCGAGAAATTGCCCGACAGTCTGCCTCTCCGTTACAACCGGAACGCCTCGTTGTAGATCGTGCAAAGTGGCGGTAAGCTTCTCGCTTATGTCACTCCGTGTCTTCCCATAGATAGACCTTCCGCTTTAGTTTCCCGTTCTGGTAGCCGAGATTCACAGCACCGGCCCAGAGTCCATCCTTGCGTCTATAAATTGAGCCTTCCCCCTGCCCCCTTTTTCGGGCCTTCGAAACCTTAGCTTCTTCTTTTACTTTTTTGTCCATGATGATTACTTCCTTTATGGGGTTTTGCCCCTCGATTTTCTTGAGATTTTCTCATCCGATATCTTTGCTTTTGAGTATTTCCCCGGCATCTATCCGAGCAGTACTTTGTCTGATATGCGTCCGAGAGAAACAGCCTGCCGCATCTCTCGCATCGGAGCAGTCTGCGTTTCCCCGTAAGGTCGGAGATTGCCATCGAAGCAAACGCCGAAAGTAGAGATGGGGCCACCCAATTCTCCTCATAGGAACCATCGGCCCGTGTCTGCAATGTCAGCGCTACGGGGCCAAGAAGGGAACGAATTCGCTGAAGCCCGGCCCCGACCAGAACCGAATTTTCAAAGCTCTCATCTTCGGCAGGGCCGATGTTTTCAAGATACTGTAGCGCGTCTCTGAGCACGGCAGCCGCCCTTAGGAAGGAATCCAGGGGCTCCGCATACTGCTCCCAAAATTCATCTGTTAAGGGCTGAGGATATTGATGGTTTTCTCTCTCAGCTTCCGCAACGTCTGGAAAGAATCGCGCCCAGGTTTGGCCCATCCTTCATGCCTTATCTCGGCCTTCCCAAGGGTCTGGAGCAGCACGTAAGGAGGTGAGTAGATATTTGGGAATTCTCTTTCGACCGGGAGCAGAGCTTTTGCGATTTGATGAGAGCGCCCCTCCGGGTCAGAAAGGTATATTTCTCTCACTGTCCCGTCATCCGGAACTTCTATCAAATGCCAGCCGCCTTCAGCGCGCACGAACTGTGTTTGTTTCGGGCTGACCATTACAGTCGGGTCGCCTTCCCATCTGGCGGCAAGTGTTACGGTAATTACTTGCTGAGGTAACACCCCCAGCAGTCCATGCCTTCCACACCATTTAAGTATGCGATCTATGCTCTCTTTTGCCAGAGTAAAAGGCTCACTAGCAGAAGGGCGGAGTTGAATCCCGTCTATCAGATTCAACAACGAGACGTATGGAGCAAAAATCATTATGCAGCCTTGCGTAATAGTCATCCCAAGGGTCGTAGACAATCAGTTTCGACCCTTTTACGGGTCGGATATAGCCATTATGCAACTCATATTTCTCATGTCTCCACCATTTACCAGTTACTAATCTTGCAGTTCGCTTTGAATTTCTTGTCCAGTGCATGTCTGTCTTACTTACCATACCTAGTCTGGGTTAATATGCGCATGAATGCTAGACTATATAGTGAAACGAAAAGGAATTCAAGGATACAGATGGACGAAAAGATTTTACTAAAAGTACGCGAGGTTATTGAGGCAACTGGACTCAGTCGCTCACAGGTTTATTTCATGATCGCGACGGGCGAACTGCCGGCAATCAGATGCGGACGAGCCATACGGGTCCCAACTCAATTACTGAAAGCGTGGATCGAGAGAAAAGTTACTCAGGCAATCAATGACCAGAATCAATAGCGTCCGAGGATTATAGAGGAGCCGCCAGAATTCGATGAAGGTAAAAAAAGGAATATTAGATGGATCGTTATCGATTTGAACATATCGGAATTTATACACAGGGGGCTTGCGTGGTTTATCCCAGAGACATTAGAGGTGTCTGGTCCTGGGTGGCTTTCGACCGCGCGAACAATGAAATCGGGCATTAGTAATGCAGGGCTCCTTGCGCCGTGCATTGAGATGTCTTCAAACATCGCGCCTATTACGCACTGGTCATGCTCTCGCCTGGGCACAACGAATCATGGCGGTAAGTGGATTCAGCTTTATACTGATTCCCATCAGATTACCATGGCAGATAAATGAAAAATGGTTTTGTGAATCTTACCTTCTCCCCTATACGGCCGAAATCAGAGATATCATCTCCGAACTCGATCAGGTGGACTGGCTCTGGCACTGCGATATTGAGTACAGAGACCGATCCTTCTGCGCGAGAGCTGAGGAATTGGCCTGTATTGCGCAGGAATCAGAGTTCCTAGAGTAATTCCTAAAATTGAGATTGCCGTTGCGCCCTGAATAACAGGACTACGACGCGCTCAATCAAGAGGATGCTATTTGACAGAAAAGACTTCTTCAATATAAGAGAAAAATAAAAGCGAGGACAAAAATGGGTTGGATATTCGACCGAAAACGCAGTTCTTAAAAATCCTTCCGAGCCAATTAACAATGGAAAGACAATTTAAGGAATACAAGAAGCTACCCTACGAAAAGCAGGTGATCTTACAGATTACGATGGATCACCTACCCGAATTAAGTGGACAAGAACTCGCCGTACTATTGGCTTTGGTGCAAAAGATGGGATCAGAAAGGAAAGCGAAAATCAAGAATTATGATGAACTGGCAATAATAACGGGAGGAAATAAAGACAGACTGAAGAAGACCGTTATAGAGCTTTGTAGGTTGCGAGTGGACGGAATGCCCTTGATGACAAAAAAGGGCCTCAATCGAGGAGGCACGATCTTCAATTTATTGCCCGAGCACGGGCCTATACAAGAACCTGAAGAGTCGCATATGGAGAAGATGATCGGAATTCGCGAAGAGCAGAGCCCGGGAAATAGAAAATAAATCCCTCTGCGACGATTGAACAAGGAATCCAGATATCGGGAACGTGGCGCGAATATATGGGAAAGAATACCTCTGATACAAACGAGACTGAAATTTCAACAAAGTATGGAGCCAGATCAAAATTATCTTTCTATAAGGTCGATGAAAAGCAAAAGAGGCGGCTAAAATATGCCGCCGAAGATTCAGGCAGCCTTGGGCAAATAGTGGGGGTGTTATTTGCTGAAACCGGTGGTGAGGCAAAGAGATCGTCCATTTCTGGATGCGCTTCTCGGTGTGGCTCGCGGACGAATAGATTGGGACCGACGACAAGCGCTCGAATTCCCTGCGAGCTATCAGGCACTCGCTAAACAACTACAGAAATCCGATCCCAACTTCACGAAAATTAATAAAGATAGCCAATTACAAAAGATCGGGCGGATGGCTAAACGTTTCTTCTTAAATCAGGATGAGGCAGGAATCCTCTGGGTTGAGAAGCGTACAATCTATAACCCAGCAACTCGTTGCAACGAGCCCACACGTTATCGGCTACGAATACTTGAATATGCTTTCGAAGACTCTATCGAGCAAAATCTCAACCTGAAAAATATAAATCAGATCGGCCCGGATCAAGCTTTGAGCGTGCCGCTCGCGAAGTGGCAGCGGAGCTTTCAAAGAATGCTGCTCCCAAAAGAAAGCAACAACGAAGGCCCAGACGGCGGGATCCAACAATCAAAAATATGCTCCAACAGACTCTCGGAACGATGCGCTCAATGCGCAAGAACCTTGAGCAGCAGGGATATGATCCTGCTCGGATCTCAAAAATCTTATCTGATCTTGCTGTCGAGGCCATGAATGATGCAGGCATCAAAAATGACAGTCCAATAACTGTGAATCACGGGGGGAATGCTATTTCTCCCCCCCGTGATTCTGATTTCCTTGATCCCATATCTCTGGTAGGGGGTGGGGTCACTTTTAACCCCCCATTACGGCCAGAGAGTGCAGATGAAATGGGTTCCATTATGCCTGCCCCATTGCTTGAGCAGTTATCTGATATTGAAGCTTTTGAATCAGTTGGATGCCAACGCTTCGATCTCTCACTCACGTCAGGATCAAAAGAAAGTAGGGGGTATTTCTCAAATATGTCAGCAGACCAATTCAAAAAGAAGCTGGTAGAAGTATTTGATCGGGCAGAGCAGGATAGTTTGAATACCATCATCCGGCCTCAGGTGGATGATGTATTGCCGCTGGCGCGCATAATTCAGTTGGATGATCTCGATGAGACTCGGATAAAGCAAATCTCAAGGTTGGCCTTTCGAGTTACTGAGACATCGCCGGGGAACTATCAGGCTTTCATTGCCGGTGATTTTGATCAGAGGGCATGAGGGATCGGCTTGTAAAGAACATGAAGGCTGATCGTGGGGCGAATAGGATGGACACGTATTGCCGGAAGTTTAAACGTTAAACCTAAATATCTTCAGTCTAATGGATCATATCCACGAGTCAGATCAGCAGGTGCAGAATTCGGAGCCGAACCCGGGCGCCCTTACAAATGAAATTCAGCTTCATAGAGCGGGTCTGTTGAGTGGAGATAAGGAGCAAGCAGCCTCAAAGACATCTGAGAAGAAGGCTGTTCAGGCTTCAAAACCGGTAAGGCGACTCATTCCCAGGCTTTCACCCAAAGGGCAGAAGCGGAACTACTTTCCCGATTATAAAGAAATCTCAGGTCGGGCTGATGCTGCTCGAACCCACACCGACCCAGATCGTTCGAGCCAGGATTTCGTATGGGTCTTTATAGCTGCTGATTGGGGACATTCGGAAGAAGAGATCAGTAGAGGAATTAATAAGAGTGAGTGGAAAGGCACAGGAACAGGGGCGTAAATACGCTGAGTTAACAGTTCACAGCGCATTCTCTGCACTTCGTAAGGCTCTCGAAAATATGAAGAACTAGAACGTGAGCGGTATTAGAATAGGAAAAATGGAAACTAAGATTCTGACGCTAAATCAGGGGCAATAGGACCCTGCTTTATCATCTTTTAGACTGGACAAGGGTGTTGAACCAGAAGAAGTCAGGGATGAAAGAAGCTCTGGGAGCAATTGAGAGATGAAATATTCCTGCTTGCGGTATCTCCAAGCACATGAGAGTGATGAAGCAATTAATATTACTAATACCAAGGTTACTTTCTCAGAGGTTTCTGTGATCCCCCTGGATGGAATAATTTAAGACCGTTATAAACTCCTATAGTGGGCGCAATAAAATTAAAAAAATGATTGAAGCCGGTTGAATCAAGGGATTATGACCGGGTGGGAGTAGGTATATTGGGCATCGGCAGTTGAACCGGCTCTGAAAAATCTTGCGGCAACTAGGTTTTAGGTGAAGTGGGAGTAATTAAGGCTGGGTGTATGTTTCAGCTACCTCAACTCTTCGACTCTATCTTGAGCCTCTTTTACGGCACCGTGAAGTTCGTCCAACTCGCCCCATCGCTCATTGAGCACGATCTCAAGATAATCCCTGCGGCGTTCCATAATCCTCACCTCGGACGGTGAGAGATCGTCTGGTATATCGCGTAGGTTGGAAGCCAGCGTCAGATACTCTGCTTCCAGAGGCTCCACCAATCTGCTTGCCTGCTCGTACTGCTTACGAGCTTTTTCAAACTGGTCATGCGCTCCTTTTTCAGATTGTTTCCAGTTGACGATTAATCGCGTTAATAATGCTTATGCTCATTTATTCTTCCTTCGGCTCCAATGTCTCGCAGGTGAAATATTTGCTTCAAGGAGCGATTCACAGCCACCTACCACTAATTATATCATCATAGCCGTAGCATTTTCTTGCTCGGAACTGAGTGGGCAACCACCTGTCCGGGCCCATTTCTGCAGTGGACTTTACAGCCTACCTTATCAAAGAGTACGGAGGGGAAAGTATTCAGCTTTGGAAAAAATTGAGGCAGCTAACCTTCAGATTCCTTATTTGCCATTTGCCAATCACATTCGTCTTTCAAATCTGGATATTTCTCAGAAATAGCATTGTAAATCTTTCTGTTGATCTCAAAATAGGCGTCGTCGCGACCAACTTTACCCTTCACTTCTTTAAGGCGAGGTTAATCTTTGGTGAGCGTATGGCGGAGATAGTTCACAGTGATTCTCTGGAGAAACGGTTCGTCTGAGGTAGGAGTGGCGTAGGAGCCTTCACCGTAGGATCGGAAGCGTTGTCTATCGTTGTAATGTTGGCAAGCACGATTCACCAAGTACTCTCTGCTCAACTTAGGTACTTTGATTTCTATATCATCCAGGTGCTCTTTCATTTTCGCGAGCTTCGTGTCCACCCCTTTAAGAGCGCTCTGCTGTCGTTTCTCTGCTTTTGCTTTATCGGCCTGCCACCCGCGCGTTGATTCAATCTGCTTAACACGCGAGAGGAGGTACCAGCGCATTGAGGCACCATTGTTAT
>CAVXWP010000004.1:0-359875 GCA_963765495.1 Blastocatellia bacterium | reverse complement strand
CTCGTTCTACACCAGCCCATCTATATTTGTGCTTTGCTATTAGCTGGGCCGGAAAGGCAGTCGGATATGAATGTGACACAGAAACTATTCGCGCCTTCCTGATGATGGCTTCGGCTTCAATCATAATCAGTAATGAGCGCAAGAATGAGCTGGTTGCATAGTTACTACGATCAATATCCCACTTTAAATCCGTAGTAAATTTATTCGAGGGCTCGTTATCCAGCAACGAGCCTAAGAAAACCTGGCCCTCACGAGGGAGCCACTCATCAGGGTAACTTTCGGTAGTGTTGGAGGGCACTATCAATTGGGTGGCAATTGCTACTTCGGAGGATTGCTTGGGTAATGAGGCGGTAGGGTAACGGAAAAAGTTTTCCTGAATTCTGGCAGCATCGCAAGGTGTAAGTATCTTTACTCGTGGTTCGAAATAAACCGGCTTTATGCTATCAGGATCAGGCTGATTCCTCCAGCCCGTTCAGTCTCGGCCTCACGATAAAATACGCTTTTATGCGTGCTGCCAAAATCAACCCCTCTTTTCCAAAACTTGTGGGGCATCTCAATGGGAGGATTATGCTTGATGAAAATCAGTCCCTTATAGTTACCTACAGAGCCGATAAAACCCAACAAAGGCTTCTTGCTCATATACCATTTCTGTCCTCTTCTCGGGGCCGACCTGACTACTTCCGCTTTGACAATAGGCTTGAAGTCTACCTGTCCGTTTGCCTTTACGTCACTTGTATAATAGAAATAGTGTTCATAGATAGGTTTGCAATTGTTATCTTGGTCGGGGCAGATGAAATCCGGCCAGATGGCAAGCTCCTGAGTGGGGTGATCGAAGTTGTCATTGGTGATGATGTTTTCATCCGGGTTGTAGTGTTTCGTAACCAGTATATACTTACTGTTGGCAAGCGGTATCGCCATCTCTATCCTAAGCAACTTTCCGTCACTCTTGATTTCCAGCTTTTGCGCAAGGTTCAATATTTCTGACTGAGTGAAATAGTCGATCTACTCTGAGCGCAGCGGTATAAGATAATTCTTGCCTTCGAAAGATAGGCAGATAACAGCGCCAAGAGCGATTTGGACTTCGATAAGAGAATCTTCGAACAACTCAAGCGGGTTATTGATGACCTTAATGTTATCTGGCACATAAGTACTCAGGTCGTTCGGGAGCGGCTGGTCAGCGCCGATTTGGTGCGGGCCAAAAATTCTTATAGGCTGATTCTTGATTTGATGACCGTGATCATCAACCATTATGGATTGATTTGGACGAAACCCGATAATGAGATCTGTTCGAGCGCGGAAAAAGAGGTCGCTGTCGTCTGTGATCTCAGCCTTCTCGACATATTTGATGAAACCAAATTCCCCTGGCAGCCTGGAATGGCTTGAAAAATGAAGAGTCACTTTGGGCTTAACTTGCCCAATATCCCTTTGCCATGCCTCCAATGCTTCCAGTAACTGTCTGTGTCGAGATTCGGGCTGCGCATTCGGGTCCGAAGGAACTATCCCCAGCAATTCCGTCAGGTCTTGATTATCTTTAACATCGCTGTGAAGCTTTTCCACCCATCTTTTAAGAACGCTGAGGTATCTACTGTCATTAGCCCTGTAATACGGAGCAGGATCAAGTAGGCGCCCTTGAGGTGATTTGAAGGGAATTTGAATCCGGACAGTAATGCTCTATTCCTGTGAAGACCAGTGTTCGCGGAGAAGTAAAGCCCAGTAGAGTATCATCAAAAAAAATCAATCCGAAATTATGCCATTTGTTTTCTTCCAGGTCGCTGTCTTTATTGTTCCTGTGTTGAGGGCGCAGTCTGATGAATGCATTGGTAATATCCTCGCCCGGCTCTTTCAGAAGATTAAACTCCTTAATACTCAACCATTTATCTATCCTAAGCACCTGTGCGAGCCCTATCGGACCGACATGCCTCGCCATTCATTTCTGACTTCCAAATGCGCGGGGTGATCCTTGTCATAGAGCGCGCTCTCAAACAGTAACAGCCTTGCCCAGGGCGTCGGTACGCTGTACAGCTTATCCGGGTGGTTCTTCGACCTGGAAGTGTCCAGATTTCTGGCAAGTGTTTCCAGCTTATTCAATCCGACGTCTCTTTTCCATTGCCCCGGCTTTTCGTAATTGAGTCCGTCGCGAGTAATTAAAGGAGAGAGAAATTTAGGTATTCTTTCCATCACGCTTTTGGCCTCCTTAGGCTATGCTCATCCAGAAAAAGCCATTCGTATCCGGCTCAATTTACCTGATTCGATACCGAGTAATTATCCCGGCAAAACTCGCTTACGGCCTCATAAAGCAGGTATATAAGTAAGCCCACCGGATCAACTTTTCCGTTGTAGGTTGGTGTAAGTCTCGTCAGGCGTTCCATGAGTTCGCCATAGCTCTTCTGAGCGTATCTGGGTTCGTTCCCCTGTTCCTGCCTCGATAGCTTGCCTAATTCGCGCTCGGCGTCTCTGTCTTTAAGCAATAGAGATGACCAGTTTATCGGAGCATCTTTTTCCCCTGAGATGGGATCACCGATAAGATGAAGCCATTTCAAATAGGATTCCAAAAATTCCGCAAGCTTATCGAGAGTTTGCCCTTCATTGTTAAGAGTCAACCCCTTTTTAATAAAGTTATCCTTGTACCACGCCTGCCCCAGATACCAGTTCACACCTTTAAGATCAGTGTGAAGTATGTTCTGATAAAAATAAGCGAATGTCGTGAAGTTTAAAATTCTACGTTTTATCTTTGCCTGATCATTCCCTTCGGATTTTACTGTCGGCAACGTAGTCCAACTGAAGCTGGCTCCATCAGCGTAATGAAGACGGCGTTCGTGCGATTCAAACGTCGGGATTGAAAAGAAATCACGAGCCCCCAAAACGGCAATTATTTCGGCATAGTGCGGATTGTTTTCTTGTTTATCCCCCCCCGCTGTGTGATCGGCATTGGTCTCGGGCAGTTCGGGAGCGCCTACTACGTAAACGTGTTGATAATTGGGCGGGACGTGAGCATAGTGAAGCAAGGCAGCCTGAGTTGCGACTTGATGCAAATCACTGTCGGGCGTCGGTCCTTCGCTGCTCGCGCTGGTAGCTTTGGGAAAGGTAAAGTAGGGCGTCATCATTGCGCACCCAAACCGCAGATTCTTTGTGTTGCCGCCTTCTGCGAGTGCCTCCTGCAAAACATCTGGGATTGTCGGCAACCCGGCTGCTCCTGTGCCGCCAAATACAGATCCAAAGACGAATACCCGTGCCTGGCTGGACTTTAAATCAGCCCGCAAGGAATTTATGAATTCGGCAAGCCCCTTTCCCTTTGCGCCCTTTGTCCTTTCGAGGTCGGAGGTTAGTGTAACCGCACCGACATTCGGCCGACCCCGATAGCCTTTACCCAACCGCATATCAAGGTCGGCTTCTTCATAGAAGAGCCTCACGAAATGCTTCATATCGGAAGATAATTTCGCATAATTGATGGCCTCGCTGAACTTGCGCTCAGAACTGTTCGGGTCTTGCCAAAAGAATGGATATTGCGTGTACTTGTCCTGGTCGTTTGAGTTTAGCAATGGTCGAAATAATATTTGCTCCTGTAAGGGTACAGTCTTCAAGTATCTGCGTTGTTTTGCCTCCTTAGGTTGTTCCAAAAGACTAAGCGCATGATAAAGAGGAAGAAGCTTTCTTGTGCGTACGGTATTGCCGTTATTTTGGTCTGGATTGATCATCAACATGTGAAGATCGTTTTCAAATAACCCTGTTGCTGCCAGGTATATCGTGGCTTCCAAGCAGCGAGCGCCGGTTCCACCAATGGCAATTATATAGTCTTTGACGGGCATGAGATTCTCCTGTATTTCGAATGAAATGCTGCTGTTGTAACTACTTGCTTATCAGCATATACCTGTAAGGCTTCTTGCTCATGAAACAGTCCACAAAGCCACGACCAATGTCAGTGCCATTGCTGCAATCAAAAGCATTACAAAAGTCTGCCACGTTAACCATACTTGAAGAAACGCTTCCCAAAATGTGTATGTCTGGCGACCAAACCTGTAGATGAATGAGGCATCAATGAGCAGGTAGCCAGCCACCAGTATGATTGACACAGTCAAGGCGATGTAAAACTGTCTGCGCGCCATAGTATTATCGTCTTGGTGCGGAACTGCTGAAAAGAGCGGTAGCCAAAAATTCGCTATCAAAAATCCAGATATTGCGCCGGCAGCGGCTATGTACCAAACACGATTTGCAAACCACTCATCAATTTGAATCGGAGGAACTCTATTTGATTGCGCTAATGCTGATTGCCCATGCAGCAGTATCAGCACAATCATAATCAATGATACGCGCCAAACGATTTTCATCTGTTTCATAGTACCTCCGGATGACAAGATTTTATGAATCAACGCCACTACTCATTTGCGATTGTGAGAAACACTCTCGGCGAGATCCTTTGTATTAGCCGGTCCTTGAGATGAACATCTAAAAGTGTCAGGATCAGTTCTTGAAATCTGTAAGTCTTGTTTGCACTGTCCAATGTGGTGTCGTCGCGCGTAGACCAGTTAGCGACCTCATCCGTTAATTCCTTAACATAAGCCGTTTGCTCTATAGCATAAAAGTTGTAGCTTCCTTGTCTGTCTTCTTCGAATGCCTTCCTGGGCCTTATCAAAAATGTTTGTGTGCCTTCTGCCTCTGCAGACTGTTGCCCCTCACTGCTATCCGCCGTTTCTATTTTGAGATCAGAGCCAAAGGGAGTACCGGCATTATCAAATTGCTTATTCGAATTGTCATACCTGTACACTTTTGTATTGAGGCGCAATCCCAGTGTCTTGACAGGATAGGTGGGATCGATCTTGTATTTAAACTTATAGATAAAGAAATCTTCCATATCTGATTGGAGATTCTTTGTTGTTATCAGTTGCCAGTAGTAGGGTTTATCCGGAGGTTGCTCAATCGCATAATTTGCGTCAATTGCAGAGGGTAATTCTATTGAAGAACTCATGGCGTCATCTGAAAAAATCAGAACCCTCATATCCGGGAACTGTCGTCTCAGTTTCTCTATAAAATCATTTAATTCAATTTTGTTAGGGCTGAAGACAAAGGCATAAAAAGGGCGTGACGCAGCATCGACTTTACCAATCATGCGTCTTAAACGCTCAGAATAAAACCGTCCTGAGAAATTGCTTGTTAGCTTCAATATTGCAAAGAGCTTTCCCTGATTCAGCCATGAACGTATGGCATCAACTACCTTGGTATTCACCTTGCCCTGGGAGTCAGACTCTACTCCATCAGTTACCAGGACCGAAAACGAAGGCTTTTGATCAGAGGCAATACTGCCCAAGAGTACGTCATCAGGGTTGTACTCAAGGCGATAGGAATCGGGATTACGTAGCTGGTTGTCGAACTCGACTGCGGAAATAATCTCTGAAATCGTTATTGATTTTCCTCTAAGTCCAGAGGGCTGTCCATATTTATAAACTTTACATCCAGGTAGAACATCAGGCATAGATTCAATAAATCGGATAAATGTATTCTTGTCATTTGCAGTCGGGAGACTAACGAAGCCCTTAATGGATTCTGAGTGATCTATGAAAACCTTCTGTTCTACAGAGGGTGATTCCTGAACTTGTGACGGTGGCACATCAGTAAGTCCATCCGCAAGGTTGCGAGATAGGTCTGCCACTTTACTGTATTCGTTTCGACATCCCTGTTGTGAAATCATCAATAATGAAATACATATCAGGCAAATGAGCCTAAAGCCTTGCTTTTTCAGGAAAGTTAGAGCATTGCAGTAATAGATATTAATCCGACAACGTATCACTAAGTACCTCGATCCATTTTTGAGTAATAAACACAACGGCGATTAGTGCTATCGTCTTGAAACTCTGAGAAAAACCAAGAACAAAATAGAATGTGAACAGGCCAATAAGAAACGACCATCACATTATCCACATCTCCGACATTTATGTCAACAAGCCCGAAGCACGTAACTTTTACTGGGGTGTAATTAAAAGTGGGACTCAGGCATAATAAATCCTCACTAAGCCAAATTCAGAATTTGAGGTGATCGCCTATGCTTGATTCTCATGGATTTGAAGACATTTCTTCAATAGATATGGTCAACCAACTTGATAAGCATCCTCAACTCAAGGCTCGTATCAAAGCCTTGCTGGATGTCGTCGAAAACTCTTCGGGTGATGTAGTTAAAGCTGACGATGCTGAACAACGATTTGTTGAACAACTCCGTCAGATGGGTCAAGAGGCGCTGCAAGCCTGGGCCAATCGCAAGCAAGTCAAACTTGAATCAGAGTCTGACGCTCGCTTTGACTTATCTCGCAAGCAAAAAAAAGTATCTACTGGTATACACGCTTCGGAACAATCCGAGTAGAAGAACAACTTTATCGCCGCAAGCAAGACGGCTCACAACTGCGCCCTTTCTCCCTCTCAGCAGCAGTCTCTTGTCGAGGCTATTCACTAGGACTCCAACGTGCAATGGTTGATTTCGGCGCGGACGAATCATTCGATTCGGCAGTTGAGAAACTAACAGAGCACTATGGAATCACCATTCCTACATCTGCTATACGAACTATCACCCAACGTCATGCACAAGCTATGGTTGAGCGTGAGTTGGACACGGATTTAGCTCAAGGCGGCATATCACAACTCATAGCCGAAATGGATGGCACAATGGTTCCGATAGTCACCTTCCCTCAAGGCGAAACTGCTGATTCTAAGGCAGATAAGCGCAAACTTAGAAGTGTGGAATGGAAACAAGCTCGCCTGTCGTTGGTGAGAAAACCCTGGGAGGTGAGCAAGCTATATAATGCGACTATGGCGGAGGCTACACAGGCAGGAGCACAACTGCTGGACCTGGCAATCCAGGCAGGGGCCGGGAAAAAGAGTCTAGTGCACGGACTTGGAGATGGGGCTTGGTGGATAGTTGAGCAGATAGAGGAGAAGTTTGGTGAGCGAGGAAGATACCTTATAGATTTTTATCACGTATCACAGTATCTGGCATCGGCTAGTGAAACTATAACAGGAAGAGACAAACAGGAGTGGCTCAGCAAGCAGCAGCAACTGTTGAAACAGAGTAAGGTCACAGAGGTGCTTTTGGAGCTAAGGAGTTGCTTGAAGAGGGAGGCAGAGGAGCAGAAGCGAGAGGCGATAAAGGGGTGTGAGAGATATCTATCGAATAGGCAGGAGTATCTCGACTATGAATCAGCATTGAAGGCGGGATTGCCAATAGGATCAGGAGAGGTCGAGAGCGGACATCGCAGTGTAATACAGGCGAGGTTAAAGCTGAGTGGGGCGTGGTGGAAAATAGAGAATGCCGAGAAGATGCTGGCCTTGAGATCGGTGAGAGCGAATCGGCAGTGGCAATCATACTGGGACAATCTGCGTCAAGCCGCAGCCTGATTTCGAGTCCCACTTTTAATTACACCCCTTTTACTGATAGAGAAATGAGATAAACTCCATAAGTCTGCTCAAGACACTATAAACCTTTTGAAGGAGAAGACTTATGGAGCCTGACACAGTTCATTCTATCGCCAATCTCATCTTTGACGCTATGCCTGCCTCTAGCTTTAGTGACAAATCTGCCCACCAGATGGAACAACTTGTTCAGCAACTTCTGGCTTCTATCGCCAACTCCCTGATGCAGGATTTCTTATTTCCTTCCAGAATCAACCAGATTCAGCAACTTGTAGAGAGTGGTCAAATTCTCTGCAAAAGCTGTGGTTCGCTTCTTAAACTCCACAAACGTGACTGCTCGATTCATCCAAAGACGATCTTTGCCTCAAAGATTACCCTTACTCGCAATCAATACCATTGTCAGCAGTGTGACTCCTACACCATGGTCGCTGACCAGGAGCTTGAGTTGCTATCTCGGCAGATGCTGCCCCGCTTAGCTTTGATTGTTGTGATGTGTGGAGCAAGCTGGCCTTACGGCGTGGCTTCTGCCTTCCTCGATTTTTTGTTCGGCGTAGAAGTTTCGGCAAAGACCGTAGAACTTGCTACGACAGATGAGCGGCTGTTGCCTGACGAACTTGACCCTGCCCCAATGGATAGCCTCCAGGCCTAGTGACAATGGATGGCGTTGTAATACACGGACGCAAAAAGGAGCAATGGCTTGAGATGAAAGTGGGCGAGTTTTTCTCCTCCGTTGTAGAAGTGAGCAAAGATCGTCGAGAGGTAATGGATGCAAGCTTTGTGGCCAATGCGTGCGAGCGGTGGGTGGATTTTCAAGCTCCGGTAACTGAGGAAGCCTTGCGCCGTGGGATAGGCCCGACATCAGAGGTGGAGTTTGTCGCTGATTCAGCAGAAGGGATATGGAGTTTGTGCGATATGGTATTCCCCTGTGCGAAAAAACGACTCGATCTCTATCACGCAAAGTGCAAGGTAGGCGAGCGAAGTCGGGAGGCATACTCTGGGAGAGGAGATAAGAAACAGAGGCAGGAGAAGTTACAACAATGGCTAGAGGAAGGAGAAACAGGGCAAGCGCTAAAGTACCTGCAAAAGCATATGCCGAAGAGTGAAACGAAGAAGGAGGCAGCAAAGAAGTTAATCAGATACCTGAAACGAAATGAAGAGAGGATAGTCAATTATGAGCAAGTAAAGGAGGAAGGAGGGACGAGAAGCAGTGGGCTTCAAGAGAAAGGAAATGACCTAATAGTAAATCGAAGGATGAAGGAAGGGATAATGCATTGGAGTAGAGAAGGAGCCAATCCAATCCTATTGCAAAGGACAGGATTCATAAACAAGTATGCGAGGGCAAGGACAGGTCCTTACGAATTAGCTTTCTGTCAAGCCTGACTTCTTTTTCTCAGCGATTCCCGGTGAGGCTGTAAATGAAGAAAACAAGCCAAGGGGTGGATTGAGTTTTTGCGCTTTGCTATCCTTTGGCTTATGCGACCTCTAAAGAGTCTTACTTTGGATGCTGTTATTTCCCGGTTCTCTTTGGCCTTCTCTGCCTTACCTGATAACCGAGATGCCGGTAAAGTCAACTACCCGCTTCGCGACTGTCTGATGAGCGGCTTTGCTATGATGTTTTTCCAGCATAAGAGCTTGCTTGAGTTTCAGCGCAGGATGAAACAAAGACGCGGGCGGTCTAATCTTGAGACTATCTTCTGTGTTAAAGATATTCCTTCTGACTCCCAGATGAGAGAGGTTTTAGACTCCACTCCCACAGAAGATTTGCGTCGGCTCTTGCCAAGGCTGTTTGAGGATGTCAGGCGAGCGGGCTGGGCAATCGATTTTAAGACCTTCATCCCTACTGGCCAAAACCAGGGCGACTACTACACGGTGATGCTTGATGGAACTGAATATTTTCATTCTACAAACATAGAATGCCCGTCGTGTTTGACAAAGACTGACAAGAGTGGGCAGACCCACTATTCACACTGTGTCGTGGCAGCTACTTTGGTACGGGCCTCCTCACACAGAGTTCTTCCGCTTGATGTAGAAGAGGTTCGCAACACTGACGGGCAGCAAAAACAAGACTGCGAGTTGAATGCCGGCAAGCGACTAATAGAGCGGCTGCGTCGAGAGCACCCGCAAATGGAGATGATCGTGGGAGGCGACGATCTTTATTCACACGAGCCTTTTGTAGAACTACTTCAAAGCAAGCGAATCCATTACGTGTTGGTGGCAAAACCTGATTCTCACAAAGAACTCTTCGAATGGGTAGAAGAGTTGAGTTGCTTGCCGGAATGTGAGCGAGGGCAGTGGGAAGAAGGGCCAGCCTGCAAGCGGAGATATTTTGAATATAGAATTGTGCGAAGCGTGCCCTTGTCATCAGCACGCAAGGTAATGGTAACGTTCGTAGAAGTGTGGGAGAGAGACAAACAAGGCAAGTTGCTCTACCACAACTCCTGGGTGACAGACTTGGAAGTAGAGAGAGAGAACTTGCCGGTGATAGTTGAAATAGGACGCTCGAGATGGAAGATAGAAAATGAGCACTTCAATGTGCAGAAGAATCACGGCTATGAATTGGAGCATAACTTTGGGCATGGGAAGGAGAATCTTTCTATGGTCTTTTACCTGTTGAACCTGCTGGCATATGTAGTGCATAAGATAATAGAGAAGGGAGACCATTTGTATCAGAGATGTCGAGCGATGGAAACGCTGAAAGAGTTGTGGAATGGGTTGAGGACCATCATGAAGACGTTCCTTGTTGAGAGTTGGAAAGAAATGCTTATGATGTATATAGGAGAAGAAGAAGGCGATCCATAGGCAGGAAAGGCTCAGGCCGGGGTCAAAGAGAAGCGGTCAGGAAAACAAAAAAGAGAAGATAGAAATGAGAAGAAGGGGAGGCAAAGAAAGACAGAAGGAGAAGAAGGGAAAGCAAGATGGTGGAAAGGAGAAGTTGTATCCAAGTGGTCAATATCTCCTCTTGCAACCTTGAGAGGTCTCTTCATTGCCACTCTCACCAAGAATTCCTGTCTTTTTCTTCCAGTAATTCTTACCTCGACTTTAGACAAATTCAAGGAGGCAGATGCTCGTAAACTCAATAAAATCAACATCCGGTCGCATAGTGGACAAGTTGCCGGGAATTAAATGCTAGTAGTTGCCTGATCGAGCGCAGCACGACTAGCATTTAATTCCTATATGACTGCTTAAGAAAAAGCTCGGTATTGAAGCCATTGGACTTACAGCCATCTGGCAATCTCCATTTTGTCTAAAGTCGAGTCTTACGTGCGTCGCAACAAGCCCCAAACAGGGCTGCAACATCGTCCATATTGGCGGCGTCAGGCTAATTCCGCAGGTAAAGACTATGTGCGAGTTTTCCAGCTTTTTTAATGTCGAGGTACCTTGTTACATCCAGCTATAAGAGTGAATTTGACAATTCGAGGACACAGGGCTTAATATCCTTGTCGGTTGGAGCCTTACATTAGACAAACAGAGGTCGTTGACAATTTGACTTGCACAGGATCTAATATCCTTTTCGTTCAGAAGGCTTGAAAACAAAGCGGGTGTAACTCAATGGTAGAGTGTCAGCTTCCCAAGCTGAAAGTTGCGGGTTCGATCCCCGTCACCCGCTCCATTACTTAAACCTATCCTTCAAAAGTCGGCACTCCGACTCTTTATGATCTACCTCAACTTAAAACTGAAAACCTCTTTTATGTCTATTGTTTCACGGCCCTCAATCTGATCAGCGTCACCTCGGCGGGCGCGTGATAACGCACCGCCGCAAGCGTTAGCCCAAGGCCGTTGTCTATGCTCACAAGCATATTTCCGACTTCGTAAAAACCTGTCACATAATCGGTCTCAAACGACGATCCCGTGAGCAGAAATCCCGGCAGCGGAAAGACTATCTGCCCGCCATGAGTGTGTCCGGCTACAAATAGATCATAGCCTTTCTCTTTCGCGTAATTGACAAGCCCTATCGAGGGCTGATGCGTGAGCAGTATGTTGACAGGCCCCGGTGGTCTCTGCTCTTCAATCAGGCGGAGCGTGTTTGATGATGCGCGGGTTCGATAGGTGTTTGTGATGCCTGTGAGTGAGAGAAACCGAGCGCCTACGGGAACCAGCGTGGCTTTGTTGTCGAGGACCGTGACGCCGTTCTTTTCAAGATTGCCTACGACCATCTCGATGTTGTTCGAGAAGAAATCATGGTCTCCGAGACAGGCATAAATGCCGTGAGGAGCTTCCATTTTGCCTAAAGCCTGCGCTCCTGTCTCAATGTAATCGGCTCCATTTGTGACCAGATCGCCGCAGAACAGGATCAGATCGGGCCGCAAATTATTGACCGTTTCGATATAGGCTCGGAGCTTTCTGTCGCCGGTTCTTTCATCGGCTTGGAGGTCTGCTATCTGCGCTATGCAAAATCCATCAAGCTCATCGGGCAAACCCGCGACCTCAAGCTCGGTCTCTCTCGTTCGAACTGTAAATGTATCGTTGTAGACGCGCGCTACTACGTAAATCACACCGATAATGACGAGCGCAATCACAACCCGGCTTTCCGTCTTGCGCCAGCGCGGCCGGTGTTTTTTATAGAGGGGGTACAGCAGGAGCTTTGCGGCGTCTATCGGCAGAAAAAATAGAGACAACTGAACGGCGAGTATCAATCCCAGCCAGAAAGGATAAACAACCAATCCGTCAATAAATGTGCTCGATCCCTGAAGCGCAGCCATCATGCCGCCAATGTTCAAAAAAGTGCTGCCGATTATCAGGAGAGGATAAATTTCAAACCATCCGATTATCGCAAAGACGATCAATCGGATGCGCCTTTTCGGCCACGGACTGATCGCTTCGATGGCTATTGCAGTTTTTAAACCGAGGTAAAATTCAAACACCGCGCCCGCAAGAGCCAGATACAAAGTCATCCGCAATGCCCAGGGCATAACCCTCCTTGTGAAATCTCAATGGGTTTTAGTATCTGCTCGCATCGAGGCTTACGACCGTTTCGTCGCCAATGACCTCTGCGCTGTGGATTGTTCCTGCCGGAACGGGTATCGAATCTCCGGGACCAAGCAGGAATTCACGGTCGAGAGCGCAAATCAGAAATCGCCCGCGCAATACGGCATCCTTTTTGTCAAATGAATGGGTGTGATCAGGAAAATATGTCCCCGGCGTGTAATCGTATCTGTTCACCCGGTAGCCTTCCGATTCCAGCCGCTTGCGCATGTTTTGCTCGTTCAATTCACCCCGGGCCTTATCCCAGTGTTCAATCTCCATTCTCAGTCTCCAAAATCAGCAGAGGATGGACAGGCTGTAGAATCTGTCCATCCCTTGATGCTGCTGCAATAAGACTCGATCAGTTCACCTGAACTGTGAGCGTTACGGTGGCCTGAACCTCAATCGTTCCCGGCTCCACCGGAGTTTGTACCTTTGCCGCCTGAGCCGTCATAAACCTTTCAGCGGAGTCCATGATGGGCCGCACCTGTGGGCCGCCTTCTTCTACCTGAATAATGCGAGTTATGTTGAGCCCGAGCGCCGAGGCGAGCGTGCGGGCTTTCGCCTGGGCTTTTTTAGCGGCCTGTCTTAGAGCCTCGGCCTTTACCGATTCTTCATCCTTTAACATGAAAGAGAGGCTTTGAATGTTGTTTGCTCCTGAGCGCGTTGAGATGTCAATGACTTTGCCCACCTGCTCGAGATTATCAATCTTTACACGCACGACGTTTGTCGCGGTGTAGCCGGTTACTGTGGGCTGGCCTCCGTTTTGAGGATAGCGGTAGTTCGGGTTGAGCGAATAACTGATCGTCTTTATATCGGCATTTGGGCCAAGCGTCTTTTTAAGTTCGGCAATCACGCCATCGAGTTTTTGCGCGTTCTCGGTGGCCGCTGTCTGCGCGCTTTCGGCCTGCGCGACTACACCTATGTCTATCTGCGCCTGGTCGGGTTTTGCTGTAACCGTAGCCTCACCCGTGGCGCGAACCGTTCCCGGGAGAACTTGTCTTTCCTGTGGTGCTTGAGCCCGCGCCGCTATCTGTAGCAGAGTCATCAGAGCGACTATTAGAAAAGCTTTTGTAAGGTTGTGAGGTGTTTTCTTCATTTTCTTTCTCCAATCTTGAATGAATACTGATTGATTTTGCTGGCTTAGTATGACTTTATTCATCGAGGATTCCTGTTTAATAAAGATGCGCTCGACAGACGCCGCGTTGGCAAAAATCCATTTTATCATGCTGAATGTGGCGCTTACACCTGCTCTCTCCGGCATCTCTATATGTTATTATTGACCGAGGCACGACTGGGAGTACGCGCAACACAGATCGTATGTAAGAGCATCAAATTCTTTGAGCTGGCGATTATGTCTGACAAAGTAAAATTCCTGATGACATTTCGGGCGCGACTGATGTTATTGCTGACATCCTTTCTTGTGCTCACAATTGCGCTCGTCCTGATACTGGACAACTGGGCCAGCAAACGCGCCGACAGAGCCATCAGCGAACATAACGAGCAGGTTACCGAGGCGCTCAATAGCGGATATGATGATCTTGTGCAGGCTATCAGCCTTGCCAACGGGAGTCTTGTCAGCGACGAGTACCTTTATGAAGCCATTCAGCCCGGAGAATTGCCCAGCACAATCGAGAACATAATAGTGACCGAAAAAGAGGGCAAGGTTCGTGACAGCACCCTGCGCGAGATAGTTGACAAATATATCACCGTCCCCGAAGAGAAAGAATTCAAGGTCTTGTCCGGGGACCCTATTCATCCCGAGTCTGAACACGAGGGGCATCAGCCCAAGACCTATTATTTCCCCGTTACTACGACCAAGGGAGATTTCTGGATAGTAATCGTTATAACGCAGCAGGCAATCATCAACAAAGTAGAGGATGCCTCGAAATCGCTTACCGGCAAGAATCAGGAATTGTCTAATTACCGATTGTGGTCAACGACGGGGCTGTTATTGTTCGCGCTGGCAATAGCGGTTGTGATCGGATGGCGATTTACGCGCCCGATTCAGGAACTGGCGAGGGCGGCTCGCCGTGTGGCTGCGGGGAATTTGGAGTTTAAGGTTGCCATAGATCGAAATGATGAAGTGGGGCAACTGGCCTCGACTTTCAATGAAATGATCGCCGGGTTGAAATCGAAGCGCGAGCTTGAAGAGAAGCTCAATCAATCGGAACGCTCCGCCGTCATCGGACGGTTGACTCAATCCGTAGCTCACGAGATTCGCAATCCGCTCAACGTCATCAACCTCTCGATAGATCACGTAAACAGCAAGTATGCGCCGGAGGATGAAACTCACCGCAAACAATTCACTCGCATACTATCTTCGATAAAGGACGAGATAGCGCGGTTAAAACACATGGTCAGCGATCTGCTGAATTACGGTCGCCCGGCTCGACTGGCCCTTGAAACCATTGATTTGCGCGACCTTTTGGAAGAGACTATCTCGCTGGTCCGCCCGCAGGCCGATGATCAGAGCGTTGAGATCGAGATGGATAAAGCCCGCACGCCATCCGAAATAAAAGGCGACCGCGAACGCCTGAAGTCCTGTTTTTCCAACATCGCAATCAATGCGCTTCAGGCCATGCCCTCGGGGGGGCGGCTCTCAACACTCGTGGAGAAGACCGACGGCGTAGTCGAAGTCAGCATAAGCGATACCGGGGTAGGCATAAGCGAAGAAGCCATAACCAAAGTCTTCGAGCCGTATTTTTCGACCAAGAAGACAGGGTTTGGCCTCGGCCTGGCCGTAACAAAAAATATTATCGAAGAACATAGCGGAACCGTCAGCGTTGAAAGCGAAATAGGAAAGGGAACCACCTTTACCGTGAGACTGCCCGTGAAAAGGGAAAGTGATAGGTGATGCGTGATTCGTGATTTGTGACTTTCGGAGTCTGGTCTCATACAGATTCATAGAAATCCATTTGGATCACGCATCACTATGGAGACATATAGGATGGCAAGAAATAGGATACTGGTTGTTGATGATGAGAAGAATCAGCGTGAGATATACAAGCTGATTCTGGAAGACGATGGATACGAGGTCACTACGGCTCAGAGCGGCGAACACGCGGTGCGTCTCGCTCGAGACAACCATTTCGATCTGGTCCTGACCGATTTCAAGATGACCGGCATGGATGGCGTAATGCTGCTCGGAGAATTACTCAGCCTCGACCCGTCTCTGATAGTCGTGATGATGACTGCGCACGGGTCAGTGGAATCGGTCAAGGAGGCGCTCAGGGGCGGCGCTTACGATTATCTGGAAAAACCCGTGGACCGCGACCAGTTGCTCAAGGTAGTGGAGAGCGCACTGGGTCAACTCAACCGCATCGATGATGACATCATCAGTCGCTCGGAAGAGATGGAGCGCATCAAAAAGATGATCCTCAAGATTGCTGTCTCTAGTTCCACCGTCTTGATTCGGGGCGAATCCGGTGTCGGCAAGGAACTGGTGGCGAGGGCTATTCACAAGGCAAGCCCGCGAGTAAACGAAGTCTTTCAGGCCGTCAATTGCGCCGCTATAAACGAAAACCTGCTGGAATCGGAGTTGTTCGGTCACGAGAAGGGCGCTTTCACAAACGCCTACGCGCAGAAGAAAGGACAATTTGAGCTTGCAGATCGCGGGACGCTGTTTCTTGATGAGATAGGCGATCTCAGCATCGCGATGCAGGCAAAGCTGTTGAGGGCGCTGCAAGAGAAAGAAGTCATGCGAGTGGGTGGGAACCGACCCGTCAAGGTGGATGTTCGGGTGATTGCGGCCACAAACCGCGACCTTGAGGCTATGGTAAAGGATAATCGGTTTCGCGAAGACCTCTATTACCGGCTAAACATCATCCCCATCACAATCCCGCCTTTACGCAATCGGCGGGATGACATTCCGCCGCTGATCGATTTCTTTATCTCAAAGCACGGTCACAGCTCGCAGAGAAAGATCCGGGGTTTGAGCGCCTCGGGTCGTAACCTGATAATGAATTACTCGTGGCCGGGCAACGTGCGCCAGCTTGAATCGGCAATCGAACGGGCCATATTGCTGTGCGAAGGAGATGAGATTACATCAGAAGATTTGCCGGTAGAGATTCGACAGGGAGGCGCGCCCGCTACCGCGTTCGACTTTAAGCTTCCGCCCGAAGGCATCTCTTTCGAGGAACTGGAGAAATCGCTCATCCTCCAGGCTATGGAACAGACCGGCTGGAACATCACTCGGGCCGCCAAATTGCTCGACCTCTCATTTCGAACATTGCAATACAGGCTCGAAAAGTTCGGATTAAAAAAGCCGGTTAAGGAATGAAAGTACCTGGAAGTGGTGAAGAAAACCCAAACATATCCCGGGAACGGTGAAAATCATTCACCATTTTGATACAAACAGACATCACCGCATGTCAAAGCAGGGCTAAGAGTCTGTTCTATTTTACTAATGCAAACTTTCTGGTGTGACCCTGGTTGACGATAACCTGGGCCGAGCCAATAAAGCTCGATGACATCTCAGGAACTGGTTCCAGTGAAAGCTTTTCCAGTTCCTCTTTTGCAGATGCAACCGAACGCTCGTACCACCTGGTCGAAGTCTCGTTATGGAACTCGTGCGCCGGGCGTTCGGCTCCGCACTCATAACAAACCTGGACCAATCTATTGTCTGATGACCGGTGTGGCACACACCAGTAATGTTTTCTACTCAGGCGGCAGAAAAATGACATCCCTGATTACCCTTAAATTTGAAATTATATTGCTCGCTTTTGCCTCCTCAGGGGCAGTGTCCACAATTTCAACCAGCGCAACGCCCTGCAATTCCATAAGCATTGAGCCTGACTAACCTGAGGCAAAGTAGGAGCGCCCGCTAGTATATGCAACCCAAAAAGCGAAATGCAAGCCTTTTTTTCTTGAAATTACGGGATTTTGCGCCATTTTTATTACAAAATGCTAAATCTTCCCCGTTCGCCCCTGATTTTGAGTGCTCGGGCATATTCCTCTGGCGTATTCACGTTCTCAAAAAACAGATTCGACCCGGGCAAATGACGGATATCATCAAAGGCTATAAAACGGGTGGGGATGTGTTCAAACAGGCGACTCACTTTACGCTGGCCGCTTTCAATCAGGGCAGTGACACATCCGAGCGCTTCGATAGAGTAAATGGCGCAAAGCGGTTCTATCCTCATATCCCCGCCAATAGGAACCACGGCCTGATAGTCTGCAAGTTGACTCATCAGAAATAGGAAAAGGTCAGATGTCACAAAAGGCAGATCGCATCCGGCGAGCGCTATTTGACGAGTGCGGCTATTGGCAAGTGCCGTGCGGATGGCTTCCAGAGGACCGATACCCTTATTCTCATCCGAAAAGACGGGCAGTCCGAGTCGTGAATAATCAGGAGCGTTTGCAATTATCGCAAGGTCGGTTGTTACGGGCCTTAGCGCCGCAATCACCATCTCGATCATCGAATGACCATCAATTTCGAGCCACGCTTTGTCGCGACCCATTCTTGAACTGCGCCCGCCCGCTGTGATAAATCCGCTTGTTTTCATACCGCTGGTTAGAGGTTACAGGTTACAGGTTACAGGGACAAGCCGGGGCCTTTCAGTTCTTGAGTTGAGGGCAATAGGCGGAAAAAATATTAAAGGTTGATTTGACGCAAAGACGAGTTGAAATAGGCCGGGACGGACGCGGATCGAGTGGATCTACGCTTATATATTCAGATCCGCGAAAATCCGCCGCATCCGCGTTATCCGCGGCCTATTCCCCTTATCTCTTTCTACATAGTGGAAAACTGAATGACCCTGCCCTGATTATAACCTCTAACCTGTGGTATTATGCGAAATCGAAAATCATTTGAGAGAAGGAAGAGATGGATTCATCGTTAACGACTCCGGCGGATGCCGATCAGCATCTGCTCTCGATTTTTCAGGAAACGGGCGCGCTGCTTGAAGGCCATTTTCAACTGACATCGGGCCTCCATTCACCGCGCTACCTTCAATGCGCGCTGGTTCTTCAGCATCCCGCGCACGCCGAATGGATAGGCAAGGCGATAGCGGCTCATTTCCGAAGCGAGCAGATCAAGACCGTGGCGGCCCCGGCCATCGGCGGCATCATAGTCGCTCACGAAGTGGCGCGAGCCCTGGGCGTGCGCGCCCTGTTTACAGAGCGCGAAGCGGGTGTGATGACGCTCAGACGCGGATTTCGGCTTGAAGAGGGTGAAAGAGTGCTCGTCGTCGAAGATGTAGTGACCACGGGCGGGTCTACTCGCGAGACCATTGACGCAGTTTTGAGCGCGGGCGCGCAGGTGGCAGGAGCCGCCTCAATCATAGACCGCAGTGGCGGCGGAGTCGATGTCGGTGTAAGGAGGCTCGCACTGCTCACTCTGGACGTGCCCGCCTATGACCCCGCAGATTGTCCTTTATGCCGCCAGGGCAGCAACGCGATCAAGCCGGGCAGCAGGAAGGAGAAAGGAGAAGGATGAAGGATGAAAAGAACCAGCAGGCAAACTCACCTATAAATGCCGACTACTTTCATCAAGATGTAATATGA
The DNA here is from genome assembly GCA_963765495.1 of Blastocatellia bacterium. Classification (GTDB taxonomy): domain Bacteria; phylum Acidobacteriota; class Blastocatellia; order UBA7656; family UBA7656; genus CAVXWP01. The sequence goes on along the minus strand of CAVXWP010000004.1, from coordinate 341,014 downwards.
CAGGTTTTCATCCTTCATCCTTTCTGTTGTGCAGAACGTCAAAATCACAATCCAGTATGACGGGACTGAATATAACGGGTGGCAGACACAGTCTAACGGTCGCACGATTCAAGGCGAATTGACGCGGGCTCTTTCACTGCTGGATCACAGACGAGTGATCGTCTACGGAGCCGGTCGCACGGATGCGGGCGTACACGCCGAAGGGCAGGTTGCAACCTTTCTGCTTGAACGTCCATTCGAGGCTTGCCAATTGCGTGATGCGCTTAACGGCAATCTCGACCGTGATATTCGCATCATTAAAGTTGAATTCGTCGAAGAGACTTTCAATGCGCGGTTTTCAGCTAAGGGTAAGACTTACCGCTACCGAATCTGGACGGGTGAGGTCGTGAGCCCGTTCATTCGCCGTTATGTTTACCATCATAAGGGTTCGCTCCACATTCAACAGATGCAGCGGGCTGCTTCCTTGCTTTTAGGAGAGCACGATTTCAGCGCGTTTACTGTAAAGGAACTCGATGTCGAGAATCGAATTCGCACGCTAAGGCGGCTTGACATACAATCGAGTGACGATTGTATAGCGATCATCACCGAGGCGGATGGCTTTCTCAGATATATGGTCAGAACCATTGTGGGGACCTTGCTGGAGGTCGGGCGGGGGCGACTTTCAGCAGAGACCATGAGAGAGATTCTTGAAACACGCGACCGCAACCAGGCGGGTGCTAAGGCTCCTGCCGCAGGGTTGACTTTGGTGCGCGTAGACTACTAATATGAGCAACTTATGATGCCATCGTAGTTTCTGACTTATGGCCCGGTCTTGATCGGATAAATACAGAGTAATGAGTAATAATACCCTCAAAGATTTTGAAGATGTGATTCAGAGCGGTTCAAGGGATGAATTTCTTCTCAGGCAAATAGATCTCAGCCGGCTTCCTTCGCATATTGCCGTCATAATGGACGGCAACGGGCGGTGGGCGGCTCGCCGCAATCAGCCCCGCGTGGCCGGGCATCGCGCGGGGGCCGAAGCCGTTCGCGCTACCGTCGAAACATCGAGAAGACTGGGCATATCTTATCTGACGCTCTACGCCTTCTCTACGGAAAACTGGAAGCGACCCCGTCTCGAAGTCGAAGCCCTGATGGGACTGCTCAGAGAGTTTCTTCGAAAAGAGATTCGCAGTCTCAAAGAGAACAACATTCGATTTCAGACAATAGGACACGCAGAGATGCTTGGAGGCATCGTAAAGCGCGAAATAGATCGTGCCCGCCGCGAAACCGAATCAAACACCGGGATGGTGCTGAATGTCGCCCTGAATTACAGCGGGCGGTCCGAAATTGCGGAAGCCTGCCGCAGGCTTGTGACCGAATGGATTCAATCGGGTCGTTCACCATCCGAGATAACCGAGTTTGACATCGAGCGCCACCTTTTCACAGTCGGACTGCCCGACCCCGATCTGCTGATTCGCACGAGCGGCGAGATGCGGGTGTCGAATTTTCTTCTGTGGCAGATCGCTTACAGCGAGATATATCTTACTGAAACGCTCTGGCCCGATTTCCGTCGAGCCGATCTGTTTGAGGCCATCATAGAGTTTCAGAAGCGAGAGAGGCGCTACGGCGGCGTAAATTCAGCCGACAACGAGGCCCTGATCGCTGCCAATATGAAATAGGTCTGATGCGTGAAGCGTGATGAGTGATTTCTGAGGACTGGAAATGACTTGAGCGAGCCGTCTGCCCGATAGTCACGAATCACGAATCACAAATCACGAATCACGAATCTATGAAGCGAATACTGACCGCAATCGTGGCGCTCCCAATCCTGCTCTACACCGTCTGGAATAATACTCCTTACCTGTTTGCAGTCCTGACGACTGCGGCCGTGATGCTTGGGCTCTACGAGTTTTACAGCCTGGCTAAAAAGGTCAATTGTAAAACGCTTGATCTTTTGGGATACGGGGCTGCGCTCGGTGTTCTTGCGTGTTTTGTAGCCTGTCGGCCCGAGTGGATTGCGGCCGTAATCGCATTGCTTGCGATAATCGCGCTCTCATCCGCGCTTGCTCGCCCTGATGAAATCACGAGATCGCTCGTTTCGGTCTCTGCAACCGTGTTTGGGGTGATATATGTGGCGCTGCTGGCCGGGTATCTCGTGGGCGTGCGGATGATCGAGGAGACGGGAAATACGCCTAAACTGGCTGCGAAACTGCTGACGATGTTTTTCGCTATGGTGATGCTGACCGATACGGGAGCCTACTACACGGGCCGCTCAATAGGGCGTCACAAACTCGCGCCTCGCATCAGCCCCGGCAAGACCATCGAAGGCTCGATAGGCGGATTTATCTCTGCCGCTCTGGCCGGGATTCTTTCGAAATACGCATTTTTCCCTGAAATTCCTATGCTTCACGCGATAATTCTCGGCGTAGTGATAGGGGTAGTCGGGCCGGTTGGAGACCTGGCCGAGTCGATGTTCAAGCGAGGGTCCGAGGTGAAAGACTCGGGCGCAATCTTCCCCGGTCATGGCGGCATGCTCGACCGCGTGGACAGCATACTTTTTTGCGCTCCGGTTTTGTATTATTACGCGCATCTGTTTTATCTGAGCCGCTGAGATCGCCCCCCTCGACCTATGCGAATGGTTGGGAAGAGAAGTATCGCTCTGAGGTTTGAGATTTGAAATCTCAGATAGGCGCGAGTGAAAGAGGTTTGAATCGAGCATAAAAATTATGGCTCGTAGCAAAATCCGGTTCGGGTTTATTCTGCTTGTCGTGGCACTTGCGGCAGGCGGATTTTATTTTGCGCGGAAGTCGGGGACCGATGCCGGGGTTTACAGCAACGATTTCAATGTCTATTACTTTGCCGCTCGTGAGACGCTTGCAGGGCGCAACCCTTATGCTCGCTCGCTTGGAGAGTGGACACCCTATCTTTACCCCCCGCTTCTGGCCGAGTTGATGGTGCCTCTTGCATGGTTGCCTCTCGCCGTTGCCGCATACATCTGGTTTTTGATAAGCGCGGCCTTCACATTGTGCGCTGCCTGGATGGCGGCTGCGCTCAATTTGAGCGAGGACCGTCATCGCGCTTACGCGCGATCCGGGCAGCCACAAGGGCTGCCCCTACATTTGCCGTCCACGTGGTCCAATTCGAAATTGCCCGTTCAACGATGGCTGGTCGCGGCGGGGGCGCTGGTGGTTGTGCTTCGCTTCGTTCTCGATACGTTTTCATACGGGCAGGTGAACGCTATCGTAGCGGGGCTGGCTGTGGCGCACATTTATCTTTACGCAAAAGACCGCAGGCGGTTGTCTCTTGTGGCGCTTGTGCTTGCGGTTTCGATCAAGCTGACGCCGGGCTTGCTTATCGTTTATCACCTGGCAAGGCTGAGATTGAAATTTGCCCTTCTCTGTGTGAGCCTGCTCGCGGCTGTCACGTTTTTGAGTTTTCTCCCGTTTGGAGCGAGCGCGAATGATGCGTTCAAGACATTTGTGAATCGAACTATAAGAAATGAACAGGGGTTCGATCTCGGCTACGCGGGCAATCAGTCTCTTCGCGGCGCAGTCGCAAGACTTGCGGGAGAATCCGAAGATTCTTCTCGAAAGCCCTCGACTCCTGTGACGCTCGCGCTCTCGATAGCGCTTCTTCTTGTGTCGGCAGTGGTAGCTCGGTTTGCGCGCACAGAGGCGGCATCGGTTGCCCCGTTCTTCTGTTGCCTTGTGTTGCTTTCGCCTCTCAGTTGGAAGGCGCATTTCGTCGCGCTCCTGCTGCCTGCCTGCTTTTTGATCTATGAATCTGCGAGGTCGGTCTCTTTGATTCGAAGGTGCTCATTAATCACTTCACTCGCCGTGACAACTGCTTTGTTCAACCTGACCAGCCCCCGCATACTCGGTCTCTCTGTCGCGGAGTGGGCCGACGCGCATTCGCTGGTCTTTGCGGGAACGTTGCTTTTGTTTGTGACCTGCGCGGCTGCGGCCCTCTGGCAAGCGGGCGAGGCTTTTGTTAATCTCAACGAGTAGAAAGCAGGGCGAATTTGTATGAGCACAAAAGAGCGCACAGAGAGAGAAGCAAAGACAAGCTCGGGCATCGAGATGGAAGAGGTCTTTCGACCATCGGATGCAGAGGTAGATTACGAACGTGATCTTGCCGACCCCGGGCGGTTTCCGTTTACGCGGGGGCCGTACCCGACCATGTATCGCGGGAAGCTCTGGACCATGCGCCAGTACGCGGGCTACGCATCGGCGGCAGAATCGAACGCGCGTTATCGTTATCTGCTCGCGCAAGGGCAGACAGGGCTTTCGGTTGCCTTCGATCTTCCTACACAAATGGGCTTTGATTCCGACCATCAGATGGCCCGTGGCGAAGTCGGCAAGGTCGGCGTAGCGATTGATACGCTCGACGACATGGAGCGATTGTTTGAGGCAATTCCGCTCGATAAAGTTTCCACTTCGATGACCATAAATTCGACCGCCGCAATACTGCTTGCGATGTACATAGCGGTGGCGAAAAGGCAGGGGGTCTCACCCGACAAAATCTCGGGCACCATTCAAAACGACATTCTCAAAGAGTATATCGCTCGCGGCACCTACATCTATCCGCCGCGCCCGAGCCTTCGCATTGTAACAGACATTTTTGCCTATTGCGCAAGCGAAGTGCCTCGATGGAATACGATTTCGATCTCCGGTTATCACATACGCGAGGCCGGTTCGACTGCCGCTCAGGAAGTAGCCTTCACGCTGGCCGACGCTATCGCCTATGTGCAGGCGGCGATTGAAAGCGGGCTCGATGTAGATGATTTTGCGCCGCGAATAGCCTTCTTTTTCAATTCGCACAATCAGTTTTTGGAGGAGGTAGCCAAGTTCCGCGCGGCCCGTCGAATGTGGGCGCGGCTGATGCGCGACCGTTTCCATGCGCGCGACCCGAAATCACAGATGCTACGCTTTCACGCGCAGACGGCCGGTTCTTCGCTGACGGCGCAACAGCCCGAAGTAAACATCGTGCGCACTACGATACAGGCTCTTGCGGCTGTGTTTGGAGGGGCGCAATCGCTGCACACCAATTCTATGGATGAAGCTCTTGGGCTTCCTACCGAACAGGCCGCGCGCATCGCGTTGAGGACTCAGCAGGTAATAGGTTACGAGTCGGGTGTAGAGGCGACGGCCGATGCGCTCGCGGGGTCTTATGCAATCGAGCATCTGACGAATGAGATCGAGCGACTGGCTTCGGATTACATAAACAGAATTGACGAGATGGGCGGAATGCTCAGGGCGATTGAGATTGGATACGTTCAGGGCGAGATTGAACGAGCGGCCTACGATTATCAGCGGGCAGTTGAATCAGGCGAACAGACCGTAGTCGGCGTAAATCGCTTCACCACTGATGAATCGGTTTCCGTGCCTCTGCTGCGTATAGCCGAGGAGCTTGAACAGCAACAGATTGCCCGCTTGCGAGGCGTGCGCAAACGGCGTGATGAAAGGGCCGCACGCGAGGCACTGGAAGGCGTAGAACAGGCCGCGCGCGTTGATGAAAACCTGATGCCCCACATCATACGCGCTGTTGAAGCCTACGCGACGCTTGGCGAAATATCGGATCGTTTGCGTGCTGTCTTCGGCGAATACAAGGGCGCGGAGTATGATTAAGACAGGGCTGCCGGGTTAAAATGTTTAATGGCTGACAATATCCTCGAAGTTAAAAATCTGACCACACAATTCCACACGCGGGCCGGAACCGTCACGGCGGTTGACGATGTGGGTTTTCAGATTCCGAGAGGCTCTACGCTTGCGCTCGTCGGCGAGTCGGGGAGCGGAAAATCGGTCACGAGTCTATCCATTATGCGGCTGGTTCTGCCGCCGGGAGAGATCACCTCGGGCGAGATACATTTCAACGGGCGCGACCTGATGAAACTCTCTGAGGAAGAGATGCGGCGCTTGCGCGGGAGCGAGATCGCGATGATCTTTCAGGACCCGATGACTTCGCTCAACCCGGTTTATACGGTGGGGGATCAGATCGCCGAAGCCATACGACTTCATCTTGGGCAGGGCCGCAAGCAGGCCTGGGGCGCGGCCATCGAAATGATGGAGCGTGTCAGGATACCCGATGCCGCCCGGCGAGCGGGCGATTATCCCTATCAACTCTCGGGCGGGATGCGACAGAGAGTAATGATTGCGATGGCGCTCTCGTGCAATCCGAAATTATTGATCGCTGACGAACCTACGACTGCGCTCGACGTGACCATTCAGGCCGAGATACTGGATTTGATGCGAGGCTTGAAAGATGATTTCGATCTTTCGATGCTGCTGATAACGCACGACCTCGGCGTAGTGGCCGAGACCGCCGACCGCGTGGCCGTGATGTACGCGGGGCGAGTGGTCGAACAGTCGCCCGTGCGCGAAATCTTTCACGATCCCCGGCATCCTTACACAGAAGGATTGCTCCGCTCGGTCCCGCGCCTGACCGAAGAAGGCATAAGACAGCGCCGCCTTGCCACTATCGAAGGAAGCGTGCCAAGCCCTCTGGCCTTGCCTGCGGGATGCAAGTTTGCGCCTCGCTGCGCCTATGTGATTGGGCAGTGCACGGCCGATGAGATACCTTTGTTGACGGTAAGCGAAGAGCGGCTTTCGCGTTGTATACGCTTTGATTGTATAGGTGATAAACATGCTCAAACTCATCCTGAAAGATCGGGACACAGGCAAGAGGCGAGTATTTGAGATTTGAGATTCGAGATACGAAACTGAGATTTGAGATATAAGAAATGACGGCGAGCGAAAATGGAAATCTGTTGGAAGTCCGGGGGCTACGAAAATATTTCCCTCTTGGGGGAGGTTTGCTTGGCGTGGGCGGCGAGGTCGTCAAGGCGGTTGATGATGTGAGTCTCGCTGTGAGGCGAGGGGAAACATTCGGGCTGGTCGGAGAATCCGGTTGCGGAAAATCTACTACGGGACGGTGCATTCTCAGACTTATCGAGCCGACTTCGGGCGAGGTCCTGTTTGAGGGAAGAGATATTGGCGCGCTCGGCGCAGACGAATTGCGCAGGCTGCGGCGCGATATGCAGATAATTTTTCAGGACCCTTATTCTTCGCTCAACCCCAGGATGAAGGTCGGCGAAATAGTTGCGGAACCGCTCACGATCCACAATGTAGGCACGAAGCGCGACCGCCGCGACCGTGTGACAGAGTTATTGAAGCTTGTAGGGCTGGAACCCGATCACGCCGCGCGTTATCCCCACGAATTTTCTGGCGGGCAGAGACAACGCGTTGGCATCGCGCGGGCGCTTGCGCTCAATCCAAAATTCATCGTTTGCGATGAGCCTGTGTCGGCTCTCGATGTGAGCGTGCAGGCACAGGTGGTAAATCTGCTTCAGGATTTGCAGGAACGTCTTGAGCTTACTTATCTCTTTATCTCGCACGGGTTGAGCGTGGTCGAGCATATATCTACGCGGGTGGGAATTATGTATCTGGGAAAGCTTGTGGAGATAGCGCCGAGCCGCGAGATATTCAGAAATGCGCAGCATCCTTATACGCGCGCGCTGCTGTCGGCAATACCCGTTCCCGACCCGGATGCGCGGCGCACGCGGCTGCCGATTGAAGGCGACATACCAACGGCGATAAATCCGCCTTCCGGGTGCAGGTTCCGCACTCGCTGTCCTCTGGCCGAAACTAGGTGCGCCGAATCGGAACCCGAACTGGTCGAAGTGGCTCCAGATCACTTTGTCGCCTGTATGGTTGTTGCGCCGGGCACAAAAAAGTAGTAGGCTCTCCCCTAATTTTAGATTTTGGATTTTGGATTCAGTAAGAATTGATACTTGAACTCAATAATCTAAAATCCAAAATCGCGCGGCGCGAAGCGCATAATGCGCCACGATAATCTAAAATCTTCTACCCCTGGAGGAGGAACAGTCATGAGCCAACCGGATCAAAGAATAGAAAATGAGGCGTCTGCATACGGCGCTCCGGATATAAACCTTCAACCCGAGCCGGAAGAAACGGCTCGGATAGGACCTGCGGGCAGGCTTGCGGGCGTGCTCCTTTCGCCGGGCGAGACCTTTGAAGACATAAATCGAAAGCCAACCTGGCTCGTACCTATTCTCGTTGCGATGGTGATAGCGCTGGCTGGAACGCTATTCTTTAACTGGCGAGTCAATCCCGATTGGGATCAGGTCGTACGGAAGCAGATAAGAGAACAAGTCGAAAAGAGTGGCGGGCAGATGCCCTCGGAAGCCGATATGCAAAGGTCGATCACAATTGGAAGGACCATAGCTAAATTCACGCCTGTGATTGCCGTGGTCTTTACGCCGATTGTCTACCTCTTTCTTGCAGGCATCTTCGCACTTGGTTTGATGTTGATGCAAGTGCAGACTACATTCAAGAAGATTCTATCGGTGGTATCCTGGAGCAACGTCGCCATCGGCGTAGTAAGCACCATTGTTTTTGCGGCTTCATTGATGGTCAAAGATCGGGAGGGGCTTTCACAGATAGACCCGACGAAGGGACCCGAATTTGTCCCGACGAATATAGGCGCTTTCCTGCCCTCGGATTTCTCGCCGGTCATCAAGGCACTCGCGGGCTCGATAGACATTTTCACAATCTGGCTGCTCATACTTTTATCCATAGGATTTGCTGCTATCGCCGGTTCCAAGAAAGTAACTGCTACCAAGACGGGCGCTCTGGTCTTCTCTTTGTGGGGCGTCTATGTTCTTGTTAAAATCGGCATCGCCGCTATTCGCGGCTAACATCTGTGCGTGGGTTACAAAGAGGCGTAAGGAATCTTCTCAAATGGTAACGCCTCTTTGTAACTCATTTGGACTTGATCCGCCTGTTGCCTGCCCCCCAACTGTATAGCTATAAGTCTTCATCGCAAGCTGTATATTGTTTCATTTCAGAGCATGTCTATTATTTCAATACAGGCCAGGTCGAGATTGTGGGAACTTCAAGTGACGCATGATCGAACAATTCTTAAGGAATCAGGGGTAAATTTTTCTCTGATATGAGGGAACTAAACGGCACGAAGATTGCTCTATATAGTTATGCAGGACGGATGACCGAGTTTATTGGAGGAGCATAAAATGGGAACGAGATGGCAGAATACAGATGTTGACATAGTTGATGTTTATGAGCAGATGCTGTTGCAACGTGCCGTAAGAGGAATAAGACCCGTGCTCTACGTCTCATCATACACGGATCTTGAATGCAATATGATAATGTTGCTGGATGAAACCAACGAAGGATTTATTTCAGGCACACAACAGCCCGTGAAAAAGGGAGCCGGTTATCATGTTGTGACAAATTAGCCTCGCAGGTGACATTCTGCCCCAGTCTGCGAATAGGAGCAGACTGGCAGAATAGAGGCTATTCATACCGCAATGCTTCTATAGGGTCAAGACGAGCCGCCTTCACCGCAGGCCACAAACCAAAAACTAGCCCCACCGTACAGGACACAAAAAAACCTAATAGTACAGCCCAGAGCGGGATAGAGGAGGGAAGCGTTGGAGCGAGAAGTCTGAGCAGCAGGCTCACAAGCCAGCCGACGAAGATGCCTATCACGCCGCCCACACCCGTCAATGTGACGGCCTCGGTCAGGAACTGCCAGATTATATCTGCCTTCCGCGCCCCGATAGCTCGGCGCACGCCAATCTCTTTTGTGCGTTCGGTAACCGACACAAGCATGATATTCATCACGCCGATACCGCCGACAAGCAGCCCGGCTGCCGAGAGCGGCACTACGATCATGCTGGCGACGATGGCTATCTGGTTGAGCGCGTCGAAGATGCCCTCCGGTGTGCTCAACCCGAAATCACTTGGCTTGCGGGCGGGAACGCCCCGGCGACGGCGCAATAATTCGGTCAACTCGTCAACCATTTTGCCGTACTGGCCCGGTTTGGCTCTGACATTGATAGTGATCGAGTCAATTTCAGGGTGGTTGGCCTTTAGAGTATCGAATGGCACAAGCAACTGGCGGTCTTCCACGGGGTCGCCGCCGAACAGCCCGCCCGGTGCTTTATCCAGCACGCCGATGACGCGATAAATCTGGCCTTCTACTTCGATCTCCTTTTCAAGAGGGTCGAGCCCGGCGTAAAGGGTTTCGGCGATGGACGAGCCAATGATTGTAACTTGCGCCCGACGTTGCTGCTCGATGTCGGTAAAGAAACGCCCGCGTTTTATATATACGTTGCGGACCTGATCATAATTTGACCAAACGCCAAAGATCATTGGCCGATTGGCTTCAACTCCGCGATACTTTATGACGGGCTGAGTGGCGCTAGGCGCGAATGACCCAACGATCAATTGCGGGCTTGCTTCCATAACGGAAGGAAGCTGGCTTATGGCCTCGGCATCTTCGACGGTCAGTTCTTTGCGGGTGCGTTCGCTTTGAGAGGGCCTGCTGAAGCGTATGCCTATGCTATCGAATTTCGTGACAAAGACCAGATCGGGTCCAAATCTCTCGGTCTGATCCAGCACAAACTGGCGAAGACCCGTAAGAAACGATGAGATGGCAATTACAGTCATAGTGCCGCCGATGACGCCGAGCATCGTTAGAGCCGAGCGGACTTTATGAGTCCTCAGCGTATCGAGTGCCATCAATACGTTTTCGCCTATTTCGTAAATGTTCATAGTAATGCGTGAATCGTGACGCGTGAATCGTGATGCGTGACCTTCAGGCAGGCCGCCGGTTTTAAACTACTTTCAAACCTGTTCGAATCACGGATCGCGATTCACGATTCACGCTCAATCTGCTCTGAGCGCTGTGATCGGGTCGAGTCGCGCAGCGCGATTGGCCGGGTAGAGGCCAAAAAATACTCCCACCAGCGTAGACACCGTGATGGCTATGACAGGAGCCCAGACCGGAATGGCGACGGGTACGGGCGCGAATTTGCCTACGATGGTCATGATGGTTATTGCCAGAAGCAGCCCTATAATCCCGCCCAGCCCCGATAATACGCTCGCTTCGACAAGGAATTGAATAAGGATGTCGCGGCGGGTTGCGCCAAGGCTCTTGCGTATTCCTATTTCACGGGTGCGCTCGGTGACAGTTGCAAGCATGATGTTCATTATCACTATTCCGCCAATGACGAGCGATATGCCCACGACGGGGAAGGCCACTGCCGCAACGGTGTTTGTAATCGACCCGAACAATTGCTCGGTCACTTCATCGGTCACTATCGAAAAATCATCCGGCTGAGAGTAATCGAGTTTATGGCGCGTGCGTAACACCACGCGAACCTGATCCTGAGCCCTTTCAGGCTCGACCCCTTCGCGCACCCGCACGGCAAAAGTGAGCGAGCGCTGGCGACCGTAGGCTTTCAAGAAAGCCGACATCGGAATATGGATAAAATTATCCTGCGAAAATCCGAGCACGGTCCCAAGCCCTTTTGCCACCCCGATGACCGTGTATTGATCCCGCCCGATCTTTATCTCTTTGCCGATAGGGTCGGCCCCGGGAAACAGCCCCGTGGCTACCTCAGAGCCCAGAAATGCGACGGGTTTGCGGTCGGCTTCATCGAAATCGCTGATGTATCGACCCTGTGCCGCCTCTACGCTTGAAAGGAAAATATTGTTTGGCGTCACGCCCTGAACGCCCACGGCTTCAAGCGAAATATTGCCGTTTTTGATCTGTTGGGTAGCGCCGTCCTGCGCCCCTATCTGGTCGGCAAGCGTAACCGATTCGCGCAGCGCGTAGAGGTCGTCCATCGTGAGATCGGGATTTCTCTGGAAAGCCTTTAAGAATTCTTCGAAGTTACCAAACCCGCTAAAGCTAGCCTTCTGTATGCGAAATACTCCCGACCCGAGCGTGGCGATCTTTTCCTTGATATAGACGTTTGCCCCTTCGATGACCGTGGCGACCGCCGTTACCACGGCTACACCTATGATGACACCCAGCAGAGTCAGAAATGATCTGAGTTTATGCGCCATTATGGAGGAGATGGCGATCTTGGCTGCTTCGAAGAATTTGTTCATAAAAAGGTTGAGTTGCCGACAGAATCACTGCGACCGCGCCTCTATTATAACAACTCTTTTGAAAAACGATAGGCAGCGAGCGATGATTATTCATCCTGCCCGCTGCCTGAAAGGCTGATTACTTTCTTTCGTTATTTATCTTCGCTCGTCCCTGTTTATGCGGCCATCCAGAATGTGCAGCACTCGATGGGCGTGTTCTGCAATATCAGGCTCGTGCGTGACAAGGATGATAGTGTTTCCCTGACTGTGCAGATTATCGAACAATCCCATGATCTCCTGCGATGTTTGCGAGTCGAGATTACCCGTAGGCTCATCGGCCAGTATGATCGAGGGGTTATTGACAAGCGCGCGGGCTATGGCCACGCGCTGACGCTGGCCGCCCGATAATTCGTTGGGCTTGTGATTCATTCTCGGTCCCAGGTCTACACGCTCAAGCGCACGCTTTGCCATATCCAGACGTTGCGCCCTCGGAGTTCCATTGTAGATGAGCGGCAACTCTACGTTGTGAAGCGCAGAGGCGCGCGGTAGCAGGTTAAATGTCTGGAAGACGAATCCGATCTCTTTGTTTCGGATGTGAGCGAGTTCGTCATCATCCATCTCGGATACAAGCTTGCCGTTGAGCACATATTCGCCCGATGTCGGAGTGTCGAGACAGCCTATCAAATTCATCAGCGTAGATTTACCGGAACCCGAAGGCCCCATGATGGCCAGATATTCGCCGCGAGGCACATCGACCGAAACGCCGCGCAAGGCGTGTACTTCTTCGGCACCCATCACATAGGTTTTCCACAAATCGTCGGTCTTTATTACTGTATCCGTATCCGGCACGGAACCTACGAATACACGTTCTCTCTGGAGCACAGCTTCTTCAATCATTTCATCGCCTCTATCTGCCACTCTTACCTGTGAAGTCCGGTTAAGTAAAGAGGTAGAGCATGATGTCTCTTTACTCTGGTGAGCAACTCTATTTACGTTCAGGTCTATTTAGTCTCAGGGCCTGCCGGTTTCGCCTCGCGCTTCACCTGATCGCCATCTTTCAGCGTACGGAGTGATTTGTATGGCCCGGTGATAATTTCGTCACCTTCCTTCAAACCGCTCTGGACGACTATGTCCTGATCGCCTTTGATGCCGGTCTCGATAGGCTGGAAGCGAGCCTTGCCGTTATCAAACAGGAATACGCCTTCCACTTCTTTCTTGCGGGCCGCGCCTCCGGCTTCCGGCTGGCCTTCTTTCTTCGCTTCGCCTTCTTTATTTTCCGCGCCTTCCTTCGGCACCTCGCGAGGCACAATGGCCTGTAGCGGAACCGTCAAGGTATTTTCAACCGTTGCGGTTGTAATTACAGCGGTTGCCGACATCCCGGGCCGGAGCTTGTCGCGGACTTCGGGAGTAGGTTCAAGCTTTACCTTTACCAGAAAATCTTTGGCTTCCTGCGAACTCGAAGCACTGGAAGAGATCGTCTGGCCCGATCGCGTGATGGCCGATGCGCCCTTCTCGATGACCTCGCCGTCGATCTCGGTATCGCCGAGCGCATCCACCTTGATCTTTACTCTTTGACCCAGCTGAACATCGGCGATATCGGTTTCGTCAACCTTGATTTCAGCATTGATTTGCGACATATCGGCGACCGTCAAGAGCGGCGTGGTCGAAAAGCTGGCCAGCGCATACTCGCCGACCTTTACCGGGAGGCTTGAAACTACCCCGTCGATGGGGGCATATTTCGTGGTCTTCTTTAGCTGGTCGGTCTGCTGAGAGAGTTGCGCCTGCGTCTGTCTGACATGCGCCTGAGCGGAGTTGAGGGCCGCTTGTGCGCGCTCTACTCCAAGCTCGGCATCCTTTATCTGAGACCGAAGCTGATTGATGCGCGATTGTTGCGCGTTGACGACGGCTACGGCCTGATCATATCTCGATTTTGCCTGATCGAATTGAGACTTGGTAGCCACGCCGCCTTCGACCAGTTGTTGATAGCGTTTGTACTCGTTTTCGGCGAGTTGGAGGTCTGCTTTGTTGCGTTCGAGATCGGCCTGGGCGGCAGCCAGATTGGCTTTTGTCTGGTTGATGTTGTTCTCAGCCTGCTGAACCGCTACCTGCTGATTTGCCACATCGGCCTGAGAGACCCGCACGTTCGCTTCGTTGGCCGAGACCGCAAAGGATGTTTGCGTAGGGTCTACGCGCACAAGCGGCTGCCCCTTCTTTACCGCATCGCCTTCGTTTACATAAATCTCTTCGACGCGACCGGGCACTTCCGCAGTCAGATTATAAAATTTGACCGGACGAATCTCGCCCGAAGCCGTCACCTTCGATTCAAGTTTGGTGCGACGTTCGACCTTTCCGGTTTGCACCGGCTCGCCTTCTTTCTTCTGGAGCACGCTCGACAGGATGACTATCGTGATAAGACCGACTACGGCAGCCGATATGATGATAATCTTCTTCTTCTTATTTAATTGCATATAAAAGAATTTTCCTCCGAATTTTTAGATGCCACTTTGTAACCGCTTGTTATTACGCCCCATCCTTTGAACAGGTTTCAACATTCTGATGTGATTGAACGATTTACGTAGCCTGCTCGAATCTCTGTGCAACCCTCTGGTAGTTTTACGACCGGAACCGGAATATATCAAACTAAATAATACCTATCCTCTTCAACCTCTGTCAAAATGAGTCGGGGCCGGTCATTTTTCGCCGACCCGGGAAAACCACAGATCTTTGGGCGTGATAAATGGGGCCAGCAGGTGCAATGTCATGCCTTCTAGCTCTGCCCTGTGCGCGACAAAACTGCGGCGATGCGCAAGAAAAGCGCACGGGGCGTCTTCGATCAGCAGGTGTATCACCTGCCGGTAAACCTCGCCCCTCTGCTCGCGGCTCATCATTGAGCGCGCCTGTTCGGTCAGCCGGTCAATCTCTTCATTGGTGTAAGAGTTTATAAAGATATTGCTGTTGCGAGAATTGAACAGCACATAGGTGAAGTTATCCGGGTCGGGGTAATCGGCAAACCAGTCCCTTCCCGCTATCGGCACCATTCGCATACGCAACGCTCGCTGTATCTCTTCGGAATTCGCGTAACGGGATTCGGCCCGGATGCCGATCTCCGCCAGATCGTCTTTCAGACATTCGACCGTAGGGTTGACGGATTGAGGCCACCAGATTTCCGTGTCGAAACCGTCACCGTATCCGGCCGCCTCCAACAGCGCGCGAGCCCTCGCCGGGTCGTGCTGATAACCTTGCTCGACCGCGTCGTAGCCCAGTATCCCCGGCGGTATAGGTCCCACCGCTGGCTCGGCCATCCCGTCATAAACCGCTTCGGCAAATCGCTCGCGGTTGATCGCGTAACATATCGCCTGCCGCACCCTTCGATCAGAGAGCGGCGGTCGCCCGCAATCGAAGGCCAGCATTCGGGTCTGAAGTTGTACGGCTTCAAGCACGTGGATTTCTCCCGCTCGCTTCCTGAGTTCGGTCAGATAGGTCAAGGGCAGGTCGCTTACATAATCAAGTTCGTTGCGCATGAAGGCATCATAGATTTCATCCGCGCTTTTGCCAAAGACAGCCGTCAGGCGGTCAGCAAACGGCGCTTCCGGGTTCCAGTAATTCGAGAACCGCTCCATTTGAACCTCTTTGCCCTGCACAGGCTCGATTATGCGAAACGGCCCCGACCCGACCGGCTTTATCGAAAAGTCGGGACCCGGTCGCTCAACCTCTTCGCGCGGCACGATGTAGGCATAATCCATGCAGAGCGTGGATAGGAAAAATGTCACCGGCTGAATAAGCTCAAGCTTTACTACGTGCTCACCCGATACCTGTATGCCTGCCACCGAATCCGACTCGCCCGACATGAACTGCTCGGCTCCGACGATGGGTCGAAACACCCACGCCGATGCGTTTTCGTTTTGACGTATCTGTCGCTCGAAGGAGTACTTCACGTCGTCTGCTCGCACGCGCCGCCCGTTGTGAAATCTCGCCGCCTCGCGAAGATAGAAGGTATAGACCCGTCCGTCGGGCGATGTCTCCCATCGCTCGGCGATTGCCGGGCGAATTTCGGCCCGCTCGCCAAACTGCACGAGACCTTCGAAAATATTTGAGATTACCTCGATGCGCGAAATCGAAGAGACCGAGGCCGGATCGAGTTGCAACTCCGAAGACCGCAACGCAAAACGCAGATGGCCTCCGTGTTCGCCCTCGGGCAGTTGGAACGCTTCTACCTCGCGGTTGAGCAGTTCGGCCTCGCGCACAAGCAGATCCACCGCGCTGTTGATGCCCGATATCGAGGTCTGATTTCGACTCACCACCTCTTTGATAGTCTCGATGGCCCGCAGCACCTGATCGGCCCCGGTCGATTGCTCGTCGGAGGCTGCGCGAATCTGCTCGACTATCATGGTCAGGTCTTCCATAGCCTCGGCAATGTATCGGGATACCTGAGCCTGTTCGCCCGTTGCGCGGCGCACCTGCTCGGTCAACTCGCTCATGTGCAGAGCGCGCTCGCCGATGTGACGGGATGTGAGAGCCTGTTCGCTTGTGGCGCGTTCGATGCCGCGCGCCTGCTGGCGCACAAGGTCTACGGCTTCAAGAACGGTGTGGCTTTCGGCGGCCTGTACGCCCGTGGCATCGGCTATTAATTTTATGCGGTCGGAGGACGCATTTGTCTTCTCGCGGATCTCTTGCAGCAGGGCCGAAGCTCTCGAAGAGAGATCGACTCCTTCCTCGGCCCGCTTGCCGCCAACCACTACTCGCTCGATGGTTTCGGCCACGTCGCCGCGAACGCCTTCGATCATCTCTTCGATCTCTCGCGTGGAAGCGGCGGTGCGCTCGCTCAGCTCTTTGATTTCATCGGCGACTATGCGGAAACCACGCCCCTGAGAGCCGGCCTGCGCCGCCAGTATCGCCGCATTCAAGGCGAGGAGGTGAGTGCGGTCGGCGATCTCGTTTATGACGTGGGTGACTTCGCCGATTTGATCGGACCTGCGACCGAGCCGCGTGATCGTTTCGGTGGCCGCGTCTATGGCTTCCTTGATCTTTGACATGCTGGCGGCAGTTTCGGCTACGACCTGGCTGCCGGTTTCAGCCGAGCGCGCCACTTCGTCGGCAAGTACGGTCGTCTCGTTTACCGATTCGCCGATGCTGCGCGTAGAGTTGTCAATCGCCTGCATGGCGCGTGCGGTCTTTTCTGCCGATTCGGCGAGCGCCTCCGTAGACTCGGCGACCTTGCGGATGCTGACGGCCATCTGCTCGATTGCCGAGGCCGTCTCTTCGACGAATTGCGCAAGCTCATCCGTATTATGCGAAACCTGATCTATGGAGGTCGCCATCTGCATTATAGAGGTCGAGGTCGTCTGGCTGAGGTTGGAGAGGGTCTGCAAACTGACGCCGACCGAATGCATCGAAGCATTGATTTCAGAAATAGAACTTGATGTCTCTTCAACCGATTTGGCTTCGTCCAGCACGCCTCCGGAGAGCGCCTGAGTCCCGCGCCCCACTTCGCCTACGACAGTGTCTATCGAATCGGCGGCGCGTTGCAGGCGGCCTACGATGTAGCGGAGCCGCCTTGCAAGTTGATCGAGATTTAGCAATAACTGCCTGTCCTGTCCGGTCAGGTGAGCCTGATGGCCGTTTATTCGAAAACTCAGATCGCCCAGCGCGAAACGTGCCAGCGCCTCCATGACCTGATGGTCGAGCGCCTCATGGTCGCCGCCCTTTTGAGTGTCGGCCCTTGCTTCTTCGGTGTTAATAGATGTTTGGTGGGAATCGCTCATAGTGATTATTCAAATGCAGGTCGAAGAGACCATGGTAGCCCGTAGCCTCCGGCGAGTCAATTTCGATTTCCGTTACTCGTCTTTCGATCACATCAACCTTCGATACTGCTTACGTCGAATGCTCATATATCAGTATCCGAATGGTCCCGTTTTGCGGCCTCCATTCTTAATCAGCCTATCTCTGCCTCATTGCCCATACGCGAGCAAATGGCGTATACTGCACAAGAGTTGCGAAGCGGCTTGCCAGAAAAGAATTCAATAAAACCCGGCTCGCATCGGTTGATCCAGACGATAAAGAGTTGGCTGTGGGCCGTAATTGAAAGCTCGAATAATTTTTAGGGAGGCAAGACTCAGGGTTATGTCCGGACATTCAAAATGGCATTCAATAAAACATAAGAAGGGGGCCATTGATGCCAAGCGCGGCAAGGTGTTCTCCAGGTTGATAAAAGAGTTGACTGTTGCCGCTCGCGTCGGAGGAGGCGACCCCACAGGAAATCCGCGTCTGCGTAAGGCTATGGATGACGCCAAGGCTATGAATATGCCTAAAGACACGATGACAAACGCCATCAAACGCGGCACGGGGGAAATCGCGGGCGCGGCAATCGAAGATGTGACTTACGAGGGCTACGGCCCCGGCGGCGTTGCCGTCTATATCGAAACGCAGACCGACAACCGCACGCGCACGGTGGCCGAAATTCGCCACATATTCTCCAAAAACGGCGGCAACCTCGGCGAGAACGGCTCGGTCGCCTGGATGTTTGAGAAGAAAGGCTCGATTGTCATCGACAAGAGCGGAGTGGGCGAAAATACGATAATGGAACTCGCGCTAGAAAGCGGGGCCGAAGATGTGAGCGGCGATGAAGAGACATGGGAACTCCTCACCTCTCCCGAAGACTTTGACGCGGTGCTCGATGCAGTCAAGGGCGCGGGGCTCGAAACCATTTCGGCCGAAGTGAGCATGCGCCCGACCAACTCGGTCCAGGTAACTGGCGCGGCGGCGCAACAGGTCTTGCGGATGATGGATGCTCTCGACGAGCACGACGATGTGTCGAACGTATCGGCCAACTTCGATATATCGGAAGAAGAATTGGAGGCCGCCGGTTGACGATTAATCCCGGCAGCAAGGTAGTTGGCGGGCGCACTGCAACTGTCGCCCCGCATGTCCGTCGAGTGATGGGCATAGACCCCGGAAGCGAAACCACCGGCTACGGTGTCGTCGATAGCGACGGCCGACATTATGAACTTGTAGAATATGCCGGTATACGCGCCCCTGCTCGCTTCACCTTCGCCGAGCGATTGCTCATAATCACCCAGAAACTCGAAGAGGTTATCGAACGGCTCAGGCCCCAGGCGTGCGCGGTCGAAGAGACTTTCTATGCCGTAAACGTCAAGAGCGCGTTGAAACTCGGCCACGTCCGGGGCGTGGCTCTTGTGGCCGCTGCTCGCGCTGGAGTGGAAGTGTTCGAATATTCGCCGCTTGAAATCAAGTCTGCCCTGGTCGGTTACGGGCGGGCCGAAAAGCAGCAGGTGCAAGAGATGGTTCGCATACTCCTTGGATTGAAGCAACCTCCCGAGCCGCTTGACGCATCGGACGCTCTGGCAGCAGCTATCTGTCACATCAATATAGCCGGGACGCAGGAAAAGCTAAAGGCCAAAGGATGAAGCTCTCGGGTGTGGTTCTTTGATCCGCTCCATAATAAAAGAGGGTTGCTGTTGCTCATAAAGATAAGCAAAGAGCCTCACAATTGTTGAAAGACCTCGATCATAATTTCGAGCCCGGGCGCCTACCGAGGAAACGCTTGAGCCGGGCAGGTGAGCGTAGTAATATAGTCATGAAATCAGGGTCATGCGATTGCCATAAAGGTATCTTTTAGATGCCGCTCAAGGATTCGGAAAGCCGATGCTTTCAATCGAACCCCCAGGCCCGCCGTATTGGCGCAGTCCGCAGGCCCCGAGGTAGAGCGCCGATATCTTGGGTAGAGTTGAGAAGCAATGACAGATCTCTATCGCATTCTCGGAGTTACTCCTCGCGCAACAAACGCTGAGATCAAATCGGCATATCGTAGGCTTGCGCGCAGGTATCATCCTGATGTCTCGGCCTCGCCGGACGCCAACGCGCGGTTTGCTCAGATCAGCGAAGCCTATCATATACTGAGCGATCCACACAGACGAGCCACTTACGATATGGGCGGATACACCCGGCCGAGTCGAACCTTTTACGCGTCCCGCGCGGCGGAGGTTGCCGCCATCCAGCGCGAATTTGACCGCATGGTCGACGAGATGATTGCGCAGGAGCGACAGGAGACCGCAGCGCGCAGCCACGCCGTGTTACTTGTTGTCCCTCTGTTCTTGTCGGCCTTTTATGTGATGATCGCAAAACCGGCCTTTATCGAAGAGTTGAACCTGATTGGCCGCGCTCTGATAATCATCCTCGGTATCTGCGGGCTGGTCTACCTGGTCAGGAATCTCTCACTCGTGCTTGCGCGCTATACCTACAAGGTGCCCGATCAGTTGACATCGGTCTTCCGCGAAGAAGCGCCGCAGGACAAAGTGATCAGCCGCAAGGCCGGATTGGTCTTTCTGATCTGCGGATACCTGGTCTCGCTCGGCCTGGGGTATGTCGTAGGCAAAGTCCTCCCGCTTCGCTACGGGGCTACATTCTCGCCCGGCCTCCTGCTTGGCGTATTTCTGTACCCGCCGATTGCCGTGCTCATCATCGGGAGCATACGCCGCCTCGGAAACAGCCTGGGCCTTTTCTGACGGCGCAAACTCACAAGTATTCGCGGGATTTCAGATGAAGCGATACAGAGATGTGCCCATCGGAGACGGGGCGCCCGACGTCTTCAACGTCGTGGTAGAGATACCCAAAGGCAGCGGCAACAAGTATGAGTATGACCCGGAAACGAACCTCTTTCGCCTCGACCGCCCCTTATATTCGCCCATGCATTATCCGGGCGATTATGGATTCGTACCCGCGACGCGTGCCTCAGACGGCGACCCGCTCGACGCGCTCGTTCTGGTCGAACACCCGACCTTTTCAGGTTGTTTGATAGAAGTACGAGCCATAGGAATGCTGATCATGGTTGATCAGGGGGCGGAAGACCTTAAGTTGCTTTGCGTTCCAAATGCCGACCCGCGAGCAAAAAATCTCATCAATTATTCGGATATCGATCCCCATCGCCTCCGCGAAATAGAATATTTCTTCAGCATTTACAAAGAGCTGGAAGGGAAACAGACCAGGACCGGCGGCTGGCGAGATTCGAATAAAGCGGGGGAAACGATTGTAGCCGCCCACAACCGGTATGTGCGTGATGCGTGATGCGTGATGCGTGATTTATGAAGTAAGCTGTGAACTTATCAACAGGTAATTGCCTGGAAGTCACGCATCACGCATCACGCATCACTTCTCATCTCTTGAATAGCCGTTTGGCTATCGTGCCGAGATCGGCTTTCCAGATGCTGCCGGCGGCTTCATCTTTTTTGTCCATGTTCAATTCTCGCATCGCCACGCGATTATCGGGATCGAGTGAGAGTGTTTCACGGAAGTAATGATCTGCTCTCTTTGGCATACCCACTTCTTTATAAAGGACGGCCAGTTTTAATCTGATCTTTGCATTATACGGATCGAGCTCGGCGGCCTTCATCAGATGTTGCTCCGCCTCTCGCCGTGTGCGCGGATTACGGATAAGAGCTACGCCGAGATGATAATGATAGTGCGGTTTGCTCGAATCAGCCTTGATCGCCTCGCGCAGCAGATGCACGGCGGCGTGGAACTCTTTCCTGTCATATCGCGCCCGGCCCTGCTGATACAGGTGCTCCGCGTTCTGAGCAGGGGGTGGGCCTTGCTCCGGAGCGGGGATCTCTTCGCTGACACTTGCGGCGGGCTGTGGCTGCTGCTGCTCGGTTATTTCAGGCATCGGCAACGGGGCCGAGTGCCTGAGGGCAGACGTCGTGTATCGCTCGGATGGTGGAGCTGATATCGGGGCAGCCAGTGGCAGGTCGCCTGAGTTTCCATTTGATGATTTTATGCGCTCATCGTAGGCGGCGCGCTGTGCAGGCAGGCTCAAGGTTTCGTATGCCTGTGTAACCTTTGAGAACATGGCCTCGAGCTTACTTTGCAAATTCTTGTCATCAAGCTGGCGATACCTGTCGGGATGGAACTTCTTGGCAAGTTGATAATATGCTGCCTTGATCTCTTTGGAACTCGAATGCCGGGTTATGGAGAGCATTTCATAGAAATCGGCTGACTCAAAGAAGTGAAGCTTGCGCGATACTTCCCTGCGCAAATCATCCACCGACTCCTGAACCTCGGCATCCGGCTCTTCTTCTTCCTTCACCTCTTGTTCATCGCCGTCCAGTTTCAGAAATCCAGCGGCGATCAGCGCAATCACAGCGCGATGAGACTCTTTTTCGCTGAGCCCGCTCAACATGCTCACCTCGCTTATCGGCGTAGGTTTTTCGATGCGAGACAGGATATAGCTTTCCAGAGGTATGAGCTTGCCTGAATTGGCGGGGGTTGCGCCCTGTTTTACACGAACGATGACTCTATCTATCGGCGCGATGTTGGTTGCAATCCGCTCTATTCCCGCAGAACGCCGAGCGCCTTCAAGCAGTATGTCTTGCACACCGGTCTTGAGAGTCACATCGTGCACGGCCCGCATTCGCTCGTCGAATATGTATTCGCCTTCCTCCCATTCAAAGAGCGAGAGAGTTATGGATATGCACAGCCTGCGCACTATGTTGTGCATCTCTTCGGTAGAGAGTAACCCCATCTCGACCAGCACCGATCCAAGCCGGTTTGCCTTTTCTGCCTGGGCTTTTGACTGCTCGATTTGTTCCGGTGTGGCCACGCCGTCCTTGACAAGCTTGTATTCAAGTTGTTCGTTGGCCAGATTGCTTATGGCGAATACGGGCGCGCCCGCTTCGAAGAAGATGGCCTTGATGGTCTTACCACGGGACAGCCGCAGCAATCCGCTCGCTTTCTTATTATAAAGCTCGCGTATGAGGTCCGCTATGTATCTGTCGCCTAGTTGTCCTTGCACGAATGCTACCCTGAACTTGCCGTGGTCTACAGGGAGCGGTAGCCACTAACTAAGGTTGTTGTGGCGGGCAACAGGGGCAGTACGTCCACATTGTAGTGTGAAAACCTGACCCGCGCAAGAGTCTATTAATCGCACCCTGAAGGCAAATATTGGAAGAAATATTAACCTGATAAGAGGATATCTTTACGCGATGCTTGTTTATCTGCCCGTCTGCAAAATCGGGCTCGCCGTTTTATCCTTAAGCTTAATCGAGTAGCGGCAATTGATCCGGCTCGACGTGAACAATTTCGATTTCGCCCCTTTCATTTGCAAAAGCTATGACCGCGCCGTAGCCGGGGAATCGCTCTTTCATCGTCGAGAGCCATCCCGGCCCTGACACCAGAAGCGATGTTGAAACCGCTTCACAAACGGGGGCCGAAGCTCCAACGGCCGCAGCGGCAACCGCGTGGCTTGTAGACTCTCCGGTCCCGGGGTCGATGACGTGACCAAAAGTTTGCCCTTCTGCCGTAAAGGACCTTCCATGTACGGCAGAAACCGAAAGAGAGTTATCGACAAGGCTGATTATCTCTGCCCTGTCGTCTGATACCAGCGGCGCGCTCAAACTTATGCGCCAAGCCTTACTCCCGGGCGGCGCGCCTATTGTGGAGACCGAGCTTGTCCCTCCGTGCATCAGCGCGCTTGCCACACCCGCCTCCCTCAGTATCTCGATGGCGCGTTCGATTGCATAGCCCTTGCCGTAAGCGCCCAGATCAATTTCCACACCGGGTCGGTCAAATTCCAGCGTGAAATTATCTTCATCAAATCGGATGTGATCTATCCCTACAACCGATCTCGCGGTTTGCAATTCTAAGGCTTCGGGCCGCCTGCCCGTCTCATTCACGAATCGCCATGCCCTCATAAGAGGGCCAACCGTGATGTCAAAGGCTCCATCGGTCAGCCCTGTAAGTCGGGCGCAATCTTTTAGCAATCTGAACAATCGCGGCTCGATTTTGACAGGGCCGGTTGAGGCGTGAGTATTGATCCATCTTATTTCGCTGTCGGCGAGATAGAAACTGAGTTGCGCTTCGAGACGTTCTATTTCGCGAAGGGCTTCTTCGCCCGCGCCGCGCAGTCGCGCCGGGTCGTCACCGTAGAGGACAAGCTCGAAGCGAGTCGCCATTGCGTGGGAAGAGAGCGTGACGGGAGTCTGCACTGTCATGTGCGTGATGCGTGAATAGAACAGCGGGTTTTTGACAGGATTGACAAGATTAGTTTGGATTAACAAGAGTCTCTTTTAATCTTTGAAATCCTGTTAATCCTGTCAAATAATAAGCACCCGGCGGGCTACGAGCTTACCTTTCGCTTCTCCGCGTCGAAGTGCATCGTCTTGCCCTTTCTATAAGACTCTTCGGCAAGCGATACGATCGTTTGTACTCTTATGCCCTGCTCGATGTTGGCATTCGGCGGGGTGTTGTTGCGGAGACTCTCAAGAAAATTCTTCTGGTGCTTTGCATGGCTTTCGCCCGAATCGGGCGGAGTCTCATCCTTGGCCTCTACCTCGTCCACATACGGGCGCTCGGGGACTATTTCGACTTTAGCGCCGCCGAAAAGCAGGTTCGCCTTGTGACCGCGAATTACATCTTCGACGCCCCGCTCGTTTACCGTAGAGCCCGCCAGGAAGATCATGGTGCCGGAAGGGAACTCGACCATAAGCGTAGTCGTGTCGGCTACGTCCCTCATTTCGCCGTTTCCCTGATCCGTGTTACAGAGTATGCCGCCCATGCAGGATACGCTCTTGGGGAATTCCTCGATAGCCATTCCAAGCATCAGCGGGTGCAGGCGATGCGGCCACAAATCGCCTATGATGCCGTTGCCGTAATCCCAGTATTTTCTCCAGCGAAAATATCGCTCGGGGCTCCAGGGGCGTTTGGGCGCGTTGCCGAGCCACATCTTCCAGTCCACGGTCTGCTCGTTGGCCTCCGGGTCTATGTCATAGTTCCATTCGCCTTTCGGGTTGTTCCGGCAATAGCTGCCCTGCGCCCAGAGTATCTTCCCCATCTTGCCCGTTTTGACTATTTCGCGGGCCTTGTGCCATTTCGGATCGCTGTTGCCGTGCGCGCCTACCTGCACAAGACGATTTGTCCTCTTGGCCGTGTCGTATAGCTTGAACCCGTCTTTGAGAGAGTGAGTCATGGGCTTTTCGACGTAGATGTGTTTGCCCGCCTCCATAGCGGCAATGGCTATGGCCGCGTGCCAGTGGTCGGGAGTCGCGATCACTACCGCGTCAATGTCCTTGTTTTCAAGCAGCCGCCGGTAATCGCCGTAAGCCCGAGAGTCGGGAACCTTTGCCACTTCCTGAGCCTTTTTCCGACGTTTCTCGAACACATCGCACACAGCCACTACGGCGATGTTTTCGGGCTGAACATCGGGTTTGCTGGGCGCGGCGAAATCGGTGAGAATTCGCAGGTGGCCGCCACCCATCCCGCCTATGCCTATCATGCCGTAGTTTATGCGGTCGTTTGCGCCCAGAATTTTCGCCTTGGCGGGAAGCGGAACGCCGGCCGCCTTCGCCTGCTTGCTTATGAGCGAGCCTGCGGCAAGACCCGCCGTGGTCACGCTCGCAACTTTTAGAAAATCGCGCCGCGATAAATCCTGCTTGTCTTTATTGTCTTTCATGATGATAGCTCTCCTTGGGTTTATTTGAGATCGAACCATGTCTGTTGATAGGCGACCTTTGCGCCCGATAGCACCGCCTCGTTTGCTTTGATGGCCACGACCGCCGCCTGATAACCTTCTTCCGGCCCGCAAACCGAGGGCTTTTCTTCTCGAATGCTGCGGGTGAAATCTTCGAGCGCGTAATAAAGCGCGTCGTGTGTAGGCTCGGCCGAGCCTTCCTTGCCCGGGTCTTTGCCTGCCGCCAGTATCTTTGTCGCATCGGCGACCATAGCGATTCCCGTCTCGTTATGGACGGGCTCTTTCCTGGCGTAGACTTCCCATCCGAGCAGAGGCGAATCGGATTCCTTTATCATCCATCCGCGTTTCTCGCGCATCATCAGACTGCTATTGCTTCCTTGAAACAGCGTGTAGGCATCGCTGAACGAACTTACCAGAGTTGACGAAAAGATCATCCGCACATCTTTCGGATAATCGAATATGCACTGCACCGTATCGGGCACGTCGCGCCCGTCTTTCCAGTTGACTACCGAGCCGAATCCGGTCACTGCCGTAGGCAATGCTTTCAGATACCAGCTTGCCAGATCGATGTTGTGAATCCCTGCCTCGCCCACAAGACCGGATGATGTCTTTGTAGACAACCTCCAGTTCAACTCCTGCTCGCGCGCGGGAGTAGGAGCCACACGCCGCCAGCTCTGTTTCTTGTTCCACTGGGCCGTGACCTGAGCGGGCGTGCCGAGGACTCCCGATTTGACGAACTGCAAAATGTGCTTATAGAGCGTGTTCGAACGCCCCTGAAGCCCCGTTTGAAAAATCTTCTTCGATGCCTGAAGCCCGGCCTGCGCGATAGCCTTCGCCTCTTCGACCGTCGATGCGAGCGGCGCTTCGCAATAGAGATGCTTCCCGGCCTGAAGGGCGGCAATCGCTATCTCTTTATGAAGATGCGATGGAGTCGCCACAATTACGGCTTCGACATCGGGTGACTCAATGAGTTTTCGATAATCCGTAACGGCGGTGGCCTTCGGGGCGATCTCTTGCCCCTTCTTGATGTACGGCTCATAGGTGTCACAGATGGCTGTGACCTCAGCAGAGGGCAGCCGCGACAACGCAGAGAGTATCTCTTTCCCCCACTGGCCCAGCCCAATGACTCCGAATTTGACCGGGGGGCCGGGCGGCGGCGTGTCCTGTAAAATCTTTGCGGCCAGCAACTCTTCTTCTGTGAAGAGGAGCATGACGGCAGCCGCCGCGCTTTTGAGAAAATCTCGCCGTGCGATTGAATCATCGTTCATGACAAATTCCTATATTGGCACTGTTTATGAACTGTATTGATGGAGCCCCTGAGTGAAATCGCCCCAGAGTTTACAAAGTAAACCATGTTTTAGAGCAATAGTCCAAGCGAAAGCTGGAATCCCTTTACTCCAACAGCGACAGAAACGTCGTAAGCTCTGCCGGTAGCGGGGATGAGAATTCAAGCCGCTCCCTGCTTTTTGGATGATTGAATCCCAACTGTGCGGAGTGCAAAAAGTGGCGTCCGAGCGCCTTGATCTCTCTCTTGATAACCGGGTTTCTTATCGAATTCTCACGCCCCTGCCCGTAGGTGGAATCTCCGACAACCGGGTGGCCTATGTGGGCGAGGTGAACGCGGATCTGATGGGTGCGCCCGGTCTTGATCCAGACCTTGACGAGCGTGAACTCCTGGAACCGGTCGGCTGCCTCAAAGATAGTGTGGGCCGCGCGGCCCGCGCCTCCGCGAAGCACCGTCATGCGAGTACGGTTGTGCGGGCTGCGACCGAGGCGCGCTTCGATTTCGCCCCGCTCCTGAGACATACGCCCATAGACCAGCGCCAGATACATCTTATACACGTTGCGGTCCCGAAACTGGTCAGACAGCCTTTCGTGCGCGACATCGTTTTTGGCCACGACCAGCAACCCCGAGGTCTCTTTATCAATGCGGTGGACGATGCCGGGTCTTGTGCGCCCAGCAGTCTCTGAGAGTCTGTTGAAATGATAGACGAGCGCGTTTGCAAGCGTTCCCGATTCGATACCTGCCCCGGGGTGCACAACCATACCGGCAGGCTTATCGACAACTATCAAATCATCGTCTTCAAAGACGACCTGAATCCGTATATCCTCAGCCGCGATCTGAACCACGGGCGGTTCGGGCAAATCCATTTCGATCTGATCGCCCGCGCTCACGCGATAGCTCGATTTTACAGCGCGGTCATTTACCAGAACGTCGCCATCTTCGATGGCCCTCTGTATTCGAGTGCGACTGAGGTCGTTTATCGAGGAGGCAAGGAAGGAATCGAGGCGCGTGCCTGCCGCCTCTTCGCCAACGGTGAGTAATTGCGCTTCATTGGAAGTCACTATGATGATACGTGATACTTGACGCGTGATTCGTGAAGTAAGCTATGAATCTATCGACAGGCAAATGCCTGATAATCACGAATCACGTATCACTTAAGATGCTTGCGCTGCCACATCCGTATGCGGGGCAAGCTTTTGCGTCTGACTGCGCCGCCGGTAATACAACATCAAGGCGAGCGCGAGAGGGAATATGAGCAGCGATATGAATTGCGAGGTAGAAAGCCCAAAGACCCATCCTCGCGGGTCATCGCGCCAGAATTCGATTGTGAATCGCGCTACGGAATAGACCATCAGATAAGCGAAAATGATCTGGCCGTCAAAGGCCCGCCGCTTCCGCAGCCACAACAGGAAGACGAATATCAAGGCGTTTGCCAAGGCTTCGATCAATTGCGTAGGCACCAGCGCCACGTCAATGGGCACGCCCGTCAACTCGTTTGCCTTTTCGGTAAACTTCACCCCGATCCACGAAGTAGTAGGCTTGCCCCAGCAACACCCGGCTGAAAAACAACCCAGCCGCCCGACCGCGTGGCCAAGCGCAATCCCGGGCGCAAAGGCGTCTGCTGTCTTGCGCCAGGGCAGATGCCACATTCGCATCAGGATTATGCTCACTGCCACTGCTATCAGAAATCCGCCGAAATAGACCCCGCCCGAACGTAAAACATCGAGCGAAAAGACCCGACGCCAGTCGCCAAATTCGTTCCATTCCGTGATGACCATCAGCACCTTTGCGCCTATAAGCGCCGATGCCAGAATGTAGAGGCCCAGGTCGTAAATCCTGTTCTTTGGCAGCCCGTCCTGCTCCGCGAGTCGGGCGATTATCCATAATGCCAGAATAAAGCCGATGGCAAGCAACAGGCCGTAAGTCGAAACCGGCCAGTCGAGACCGGGTATCCTGAAAAGCTCTGGTAACATATCTACTTCCTGAGTCCTGAATCCCTATGTCCGATCTGAAAAAAACGATCATCGCTCAGGGTTCGGAACTCTCATTGGTCTCCAATATAGGAGATTCGCCTCCCTCCTCATCGGTTGCTTTCGCGGGCTGAGGAGAGAGAAACAACTCTATGGCCATCAAGGCCGCGCCGATGGTTATAGCCGTATCGGCTACGTTGAAGACCGGCCAGTGATAACTTCTGTAATACACCTCGATAAAGTCTATCACACGGCCCAGTTGGATGCGATCAATCAGGTTGCCGCAAATCCCGGCCGCAAGCAACGCGAGCGACCACAACAAGAGGCTGTTTGACGAGGGCGTGCGCATCAGGTAAAAGATCACGACTACTATCGCCGTGACTGAAACCGCTACCAGCAGCCAGCGTAACTGGCCGCTGCCAAATACCCCGAAGGCGATGCCGGGATTTTCGGTATAGCTGATCTTTAAAAAACCCCGGATGACATCTATCTCGTCGCCCTCTCTGAGAGACATCGAAACCCAGTACTTTGTAAACTGGTCGAGCACCAGCACAAAGGCGGTGACGATCATGTACCAGAGCTTGCCCGTGCCCGTGTTGGCGCTAACTGCCTCTGAACTCATCAGGCTTGCTTACCTCCCATTATGGATGACTATTGGGATCATCCACCGTTAAGCCTTCCACGAGAGCAGCCTTATTTAATGGTGGATCAGATGACACAAATGTGATGAAGTGCATTCGTCCTGCATAGAATCTACTGATTTGTAATGCAGCAGCCAGTTGTACTGCATCGTATGCGCGCAGGATATGCGTCTGCACAAGTATCGCTGCTCGGCTGATCAATTCGTTTGTTATAGCAATAATTCTGTATTGATTGATTAGATCATCGCTAAACATCTCGATTCCAATCTGCGCATCTGATTCCGTCAAACTTTGCTCACGTTTTCGCCGGGCGATGGCGGAAATCACTTCTACTTCCGTAATGCCCGCAAGATAAATGAGATTGCCTGCACCCGGATCCGTTAAATCCTTCACATGGTCTGATCCGGTTTCGCCCGCATATCGCTTGACTATAGCGCTGCTGTCGAAGAAAAAGACAGCCATCTATCGGCGCTCCTCCAGAATTGTTTCAGACAAAGGTTTGCCTGTTACCTTGATTAGCTTTCGGCTATTGTAGGGTGTAAGGTCCGTAATCGGGGGGGGAATATGACAGATAACTCCATTCTCCAGGAGCTTCTGCTCGAATTCCTCCTCGGTCATCGGTGCTCTCACTGGTTCAAGCAATTCGTCAAGTATCTCGCGCAACTGAATTTGTTCATCGAACGTTAGTCTCTTCACTTCTTCCAGAACCCTGTCTAGTTTTGAAGTTGCCATAATTCTCCCCAGCCTTCTTCTATCTGGCGGATACACCGCTCATCGAGCGTCGGATAGCGTGGGTCTTTGCCCACGGTATCCGAATAGTTCCAGCACCGCTCGCACTTCGTCCCGGCGGCGCGCTCTACGGCAATCTCAATTGTATCCGATTCCGCTCGTTCAAGCTCAACCTGCGAGACGATAAATAGCGAGGGCAACCGGTCGGCGTATCGTTCAAGCAGATCATACGTCTCGCCGCTTGCTCGCAGTATGACTTTCGCCTCAAGCGATGCGCCTATCACTTTCTCGTTGCGTTTGTCTTCGAGCGATTTCTGCACCGTCGAACGGACTTCGATCAGCCGCGCCCACAGCGCGAGCAATTCTTTGTCTGACGCGCGCTCTTCCAGTTTTGGAAATTCGGCTATATGAACGGATGTTTCCCGAGCGCCGGGAATGTTCTCCCAAATCTCGTCGGCGGTAAAAGCGAGCACGGGCGCGAGAAGCCGCGCCAGGGTGTCTACTATCCGGCAGAGCGCCGTCTGCGCGCTGCGGCGGCCTCTGGACCCCGGCGCGTAAATGTAAAGCCGGTCCTTCAAGATATCGAAGTAGATGGCCGAAAGCGTCACGGTAGCAAAATTATAGAGCGCGTGGTAGACGGTCGTGTACTCGAATCGTTTGTATCCTTCCATCACCTTGCGAGCAAGCTCTTCGGTTGCCGCAAGCGCCCAGCGATCAATCTCCCACATGTCTTCATAAGCCACACTGTCGCCTTCGGGATCGAAATCGAAGAGGTTTCCGAGCGCGAAACGAGCCGTGTTTCTGAGCTTTCTGTAGGCATCAACCAGCCGGTTGAGAATCTCTTCCGACAGCCGCACATCTTCGCGATAATCCGAAGATGCCACCCACAATCTGAGTATTTCAGCGCCACTCACGTCAATGACTTCGTTTGGCGAAATGGCATTGCCGGTAGATTTGTGCATCGCTTTGCCTTCGCCGTCAACAGTCCACCCGTGCGTGATTACGGTCTTGTAGGGCGCGCGGTCGTGCGCGGCTATGCCTACCATCAGCGAAGAGTTGAACCAGCCTCGATACTGATCCGGCCCTTCCAGATAAAGATCGGCAGGCCAGGGCAGGTGACGCTCTATTTCAAGAACCGCAAGCGAAGACGAGCCCGAATCGAACCACACGTCGAGTATGTCCATCTCTTTTGCGAAATTAGATTTTTCGCACTTCGGACATCTGAAGCCTTCCGGCAGCAGGTATTCGGCCTCGCGCGCGTACCATGCGTCGGCGGTCTCTTTATCGAAGATTTCGGCCACATGGTTTATCACCTTTGCATCTGCAACGGATTCGCCGCAGTCCTCACAGTAAAAGACGGGGATCGGCACGCCCCAGACCCTCTGTCGCGAGACGCACCAGTCGGGACGACCGGCAAGCATATTGTGCATCCGTTCGCGGCCCCATCCCGGTATCCATGTGACGCTATCGACTTCGCGCAACGCGCCTTCTCTGAGCGATTGCTCCGAGCAGTCATCAACAGGCACAGCGGGGCTATCCATAGAGATAAACCACTGCGGCGTAGCGCGGAAGATCACCGGGTTATGACACCGCCAGCAATGCGGATAGCGGTGCGCGTAGGGTTCGCTATAGAGGAGCGCGCCCGTGTCTCTGAGGAATTCAACTATCTCGTCGTTTGCCTCAAAAACCTGCCTGCCCGCGAATCCATCCACTTCCTTTGTGAACCGGCCCGCGTTATCGACCGGGCAATAGACCTCAGTACCGACCTTCCCCGAGACCGCGCCCGCCGCGCGCAACTCGGCATAGACCGGCGCGAGTTCTTTGCGGTACTGCTGGCCTATCAGAAAGTCGTCGTGACCATGACCGGGCGCAGTATGAACGCATCCGGTCCCCGCCTTGCCCGTCCCTTTTTTCTGCGCGTCGGCAACATCGAGTTCCGTTTCGGCGTCGGCCTCTCCGCCAAGCGTGACGTGTTCGCCCACCATCAGAAGCGACGGACGATCAAGCCACGCGTGTCGCGCCCGAAGCCCTTCAAGCAGGCTGCCTGAAAACCGCGCTATCACGCGAGGCTCATTTATCCCGCATTTTTCCGCCACGGCCGCGACAAGATCGCTCGCGACTATGTAAACCTCGTTGCCCACATCAACTGCCGCATAATCGAACCTCGGATTAACCGAGATCCCAAGATTGGCCGGAAGCGTCCAAGGCGTGGTCGTCCATATCAGCACGTAGACGGGGGCCGGGGGCCAACTGGCGCATGATGCGCTATCGCGCGGCGCGGAGCCGGGGGCCGGTGCTTTTTCCTGTCCCTCGCCTGAAATTCTCTTTTGAAGCTCATTGACTTGATCTTCGGGCAGCGGGAACTTGACGTAGATCGAAGGCGAAGTATGCTCTTTGTATTCCACCTCGGCTTCGGCAAGCGCCGTCTGATCGTGTATGCACCAGTAAACGGGCCGCGCTCCCTTGTAGACATATCCCCGCTCGACGAATCTGCCGAACAGACGGGCGGTTTCCGCCTCGTAAGCGTTCGACATCGTTAAATAAGGGTTATCCCATTCGCCAAGCACGCCTAAACGCTGAAAGTCGCGGGTCTGCCGCTTGAGCGCGTTTGCTGCGTGCTCGCGACAGGCGCGGCGAATCGAGACCGGGCTCATCTGGGCCTTCTTCGCCCCGAGCTTCTTGTCTACGTAAAGCTCGATTGGCAAACCGTGGCAATCATAGCCGGGAACGTACGGCGTATCGTAACCCATCATCGCGTGCGACTTCACGATTATGTCTTTCAATATCTTGTTCATCGCCGTGCCGATGTGGATGTCTGAGTTGGCATAGGGCGGCCCGTCGTGCAGCACATACATGGGGCGGCCCGCGCGAGCGCGGCGAATCTCGCTATAGAGGTCTATTTCGTTCCATCGCTTCAATCGTTCCGGCTCTCGCTGAGTAAGGTTAGCTTTCTGCGAGAATTTCGTCCTGGGCAGGTTTATGGTTGCCTTTAAATCCAGAGGCGTTTCGGTCGTCATCTGTTTTTATCCTAAATCAAATTTGAAATTTGAAATTTGAGATTCGGAGGCTTCTGAAAACTCAAAATTCAAAATTCAAAACCGAACATAATAACAATGCACCTGGCTCCTATGATAATGGAACCAGGTGCCGTTGAGCATGATCGCTGGTCCCGGCTGCCGCGCGGGTGACCGGCGGCTCGATCAAATAAACATCTCTTCGTCTTGATATGCCTGGTTGATCTGTTTGCGGTCGCGGCCTACCAGAGCTTCTATCGTTCGCCGTATCCCGACAAGCAATGCCGACACTTCGCGAATCGGCTGGATCACGGTAGTTTGAACCTCTAGGGTCGTGTACTCTATGCGATCCTGAGTCCGCGTAAGCAACTCGTCAAGCTCAATGACCTGACGTTGCAGAGTTGAGGTCGTAAGGTCCAGCGTAGAGGAAATCTGCTCGGCCTGATGATGCACAAGGCTCGTGATTTCCTGAGAGGTGGTCGAAACCGCCGCCGCGATTGCGCGAGTCTCAACCGACACCTTGTCAAAGGTGTCTTTTGCCTGAACGTTTATCTTGTCTACGACTCCTTTGACATTGAGTATCGTCTCTTGCACCTGCGTTATGACGGGTCTCGCCTGATCTATAACAGGTTCCACCTTTGTCTGGACCGACTCTGCAACGCCCGTCAGTTTCTTGATGGCTGAATAGATAAAGATAAACATCGCCATCTGGACAATGAAGCTCAACGCAATGATCAATGAAGCTATCGCAACTATTGTGTAAAAGGTCTGTGGCTCCACGAGTCCTCCTTGTCAAAACACAAGGGGCTTGCCCAAAAGCTTCTGTGCGGGCCGTGATTTAGAAAGAGGGAGGCGCGGCGCAAAAGAGCCACGCCCGTTTCCCGGCTCTGTTTCTCAACTCTGTTTCTCAACTGGTCAAATGTTCGCCTGCCGACCTGCGAGATTCGATTACGCCTCTTCGGTCTGAACGGCAGCGCCGCCGCCGGTTTCGCCGGCTTTACGTTTCTCTTCGCGATAAGCCTGCTTGCCTGCTTCGATAGCCGCAGCGATCTGTTCCTTTTGACGAGCGGCGATCTCGGAAACCGATTCGGCGCTCTGGCCGATCTTTTCACGAACCGATTCGGCGCCCTGGCCGATTCTTTCGCGCGCGGTCCCGACCGCTTCACTCAACTTGCCGCGACCCGTGTCATATATATCTGTAGCGCGGTCGCCGATAACGCGAGCGCCTTCATTGGCCGCATCAATCCCGCGTTTGGTGTAATCGGCGATGTCGTTTCGCAGTTCGCGTCCGGGTTTCGGAGCGAAGAGCAGGGCCAGTGTCGCCCCGATGCCTGCGCCTAATAACAAGAAAGTCAGTTTCTCGGATGTTTGTGAGCCTTCATTTTGTGTCATCTCTACCTCCCAGCAAGAGTATTTATTTGGTTATTGCTTTCTTCTATTTTCTCCACCTTTGGAGCGTTCTCAATATATCACCTAAATCCGCAGGCGTTCAAGACAGGGGCCGGATAAGGAGTACCAATCACACGCTCGGAATCGACAAAACTTCGAGTTTTCTCCTGTTGGCCTCAGGCGGCAGAGCCATAGCGGAATCATTCGAGGCGCAATACAGGCGATTCGGAGTTGCGTGGGCGACCCTCACGCGATGCAAGCCGGGCCGAAGCGCCCCTTTGACAATCGCTACGTGATTGCCGCGCGTATGACCCTGCGAAAAGCCCGCCTCTTCGGCAGGCCCCTTGATCAGGACTTCCACTTCGCGTCCGATCCATTCCTGATTTCGTTCATAAGAGATTTCTTTCGCAAGTTCGATGAGCCGACCCAGTCGCTCTACCTTGACGCTACGCTCACCATCTCCGAAGTGAACAGATGCGGGCGTGCCTTCGCGTTCCGAATAGATAAACATATAAGCCGCGTCATAGCGGACCTCGCGATAGAGCGAAAGCGTCTCCTCAAAATCCTCATCGGTTTCGCCCGGGAAACCCGCGATAATGTCGGTAGAGATAGTTGCATCGGGCAGCAGTCGCCGAATCTTTTCCACGCGGTCTAGATAAAACTCGCGTGTGTACTCTCGCGCCATCCGTTTTAGCACGCGGTTTGACCCCGACTGCACTGGCAGGTGGATGTAGCGGCAGACATCGGGGCTGTCGGCGATGGCTTCGATTATCGCATCATCGAAATTCACGGGATGGGAAGTGACGAACCTGACGCGAGGAATCCCTGTGCGGGCCACCATTCGGAGCAACTCGGCAAATGATGGATAGCCATCTATAAGCGCGCGCCGCGAACCTGTGCCCGCGACCATCCCGTATGAGTTTACATTCTGTCCGAGCAGGGTGATTTCGACCACGCCCGCATCTTTCAGCGCCCGCGCTTCATTGATGATGTCTGCGGCAGGACGAGAGACTTCAGGCCCGCGCGTGGCGGGTACGATACAGTAGGTGCAGCGATGGTTACACCCGCGCATTATGGTCAGGTGGGCCGACACAGAGCCTGTGGGCGGAGGAGGCGAATAAAATTGAAGTTCGGCTTTGAAATCGAATGACTGAAACTTACCCCGCTCGATGGCCGGGACTATCTCCGTGATCGCCCCCGGTCCGATCATAATATCCACGCCGAATTTTTTACCCATCCGCTGGCCTTCGGGAAGCTGCGCGAGACAGCCCATCAGACCTATGGTGAGATTTTTGCGGCCCTGCTTCTCCTTGCGTAACTCGCCAAGCAGGGTCTGAGCTTTTTCTACGGGCTTGCCGCGAACGGCGCAGGTGTTGACAAGGACCAGGTCCGCTTCGTGGTAGTCGTCGACAAACGAGTAGCCTATTCCGGCAAGCTCCGATTGAATGGCGTGCGTGTCATACTCGTTCATCTGACAACCGAATGTAACTATGTGCGCTCGCATTGACTGCTCTCACTCTCCGAAGCATGAAATCAAATAGGAATCTTAGCATCCGGCAAGAGAAACGTGCCAGTCAGGCAGGGCTGAGACTATAGCGGCCTATTCTCCTTTTTCCTTATCTACATCTTGAAAACTGAATGGCCCTGTTCAACGGCAGGGCCATTCAGTTGAGGCGGCATCGGAGTGTGGAACCCGGAGCCACTACTGGCTATAATCAAAACTCACGATTGAAAGGAGACAATATGAAAGAGGTAAGCCCACAGGAGGCCCACGACTTGATGCAGGGAGATTCAGGATATACTTATCTGGATGTCCGCTCGGTGCCTGAATTTGAAGCCGGTCATCCGGCGGGGGCCAAAAATATCCCCATTATGCATTTTTCCCCGGGCATCGGTATGAGTTCGAATCCAGACTTTATGGCCGTAGTCGAGGCCAATATCCCAAAGGATGAAAAACTTGTCATCGGTTGCAAGACCGGCGGACGTTCGGCCCGCGCTTGTGAAATACTGTCGCAGATGGGATACACCGACGTGGCAAACGTGCGCGGAGGCTTTGTAGGCGCTATGGATAACACGGGCCGCATCGTCGAACCGGGCTGGAGCATGCTCGACCTGCCTTCCTCGACCGAAAGCGATGAATCGACAAGCTATGAGTCGCTGGCCGCCAAAGCAGGGAAGTAGATAAAGCGTGAAGCGTGATCCTTGATTTTTAAGACCTGCGATTTGTCATTAACAGGTCTGCTTCTTAAAAATCACGGATCACGTTTCACGCTTCCATTTGCCAAACTCGCCCGCCTTGATCAATGGTCGCGCTTATTTGGCTTGCCCTGCTTTGCGGCCTGCCGCGCGGCCTGTCGTTCCGCTTTCCTCTGATTGACCTGAGGATTCACCCTCGCGGCCTGCCGCGCAGCCTGCCGTTCGGCCTTCCTCTGGTTAATCTGAGGGTTCGTTCTTTGAACCTGTCGAGCAGACGGAGCCTGTCGAACCTGCTGACGGACTACATTTTGCTGGCGGACAGCCCGCTGTTGTTTGGCGGCCTGCCGCGCCGCCTGCCGCGCGGCCTTGCGCGGGTTCGGAACATTTACAGTCTGTCGCACGGCGGCAGGCTGTTGTCTTTGCCGTGCGCTCGGCTGCTGATTTCGCTGTTGTCGCGCGGCCTTCTTTTGCGCCCTGCGCTGCTGGCGTAGCTGCTGTTTTGCCGCAGACTGCTGAGCGGGCTGCTGTTGGACTACAGCCGGGTTGCTTTGCTGGCGTGCGGCCTGTTTTCTGGCCCTGCGCTCAGACTTCGCGCTCGAATTCTTCCTCACAGGCGGGCCGAGATAAGCCGGGTGTTGATCTGATCCGGCGGATTTCACAGCTTTCTTGTAAGCGCGTTGCTCCTGCTTTAGCCTGCGCACCTCATCTCTAGCATTCTGATCGCCCTTTGCGGCCTGAGCGCGAAACTCGGCTATCTGGTGTTTGCGCTGTTTTGCTTCGGCCGATTGCGCTTTTTGATTTGCCGTCTGAACGATCTGGTGCTGGCCGCGTCTATTGAGCGCCTGAGCAGTCACTACCTGACCGCTTCGCTCGATCTTGAGCCTTTGCTTCCTCTGTTTGTTGCTCACAGACTCCACCTGAAATCTCTTTGCGAAATCGGAATGAACCTGTGACACGACGGGCGTGGCGCTTGCGACTACCTGTCTGTCAAATAACTGATGGCGCATCTGCCGTGAGAGCTTGAAGTTCTTGCGGTCGTGTCTTTCACGTCTCGCCACCTGACGAAGATCGTCTATCGCAAACGGGTCAATCGCCACCCTTGAGCGACCGAACAACTGCGGGTCTACCTGCCTGTAATAGTTTGGCCCGATCACTCGCGTGAAATCTGAATATTGAACCGCCGTGATCCCGCGCGGTGCGCGAGTGTTTATGAACGTCTGCTGAATTTCAACATACTGGTTCACAACCTGCTGTGAAGCAAGGTATCGAGGTTGAAAATTCGCGCCATAGTATCTGGGCACATAAGGCTCGCCCGGACCCAGCGGTATCCACGCGATCTGTTGCGTCTCTCTGACCGGCACAAAGGCCACGCAGGCAGGCGCGTATACGGGAGTGCTGCGTACTCTTACATTTTCAGGCACCCAAACCCATCGGCTGTTATTGATGTAGGCCCAGCGACCATAGTGATAAGGCGCCCAGCCCCAGGGTTCCTGCGATACCCAGGTCGGTCCCCAAACATTGTTTGTGTCCCAGTACCCTGAGCGATACGGAGCCCAGTTGGAACCGACTCGCGGCGACCAGCATCGGCCATAATTGCTGTCGTCTACCCAATCGCCGTAGTCGTCAAGGTCATACGCGCCCGGCACGTCATAGGAAATGTATTCATAGCTGGTCGAATGCGCGTACGGGTCATAATAGTATGGATCATCTCAGATAAGCATTATAGTCGCGATAACGGCCATCATACCTGTTTCCGTAGCGATAGCCGTAATAATCATCGACTATGCCGCCTGCCAGATCGGGCGCTATGCGTGAGGCTACCAACTGCGAAGCCGCCTGAGCGGCAAGCGTCAGAACCTCGCCTTTGCTTAACTCGCCTGACCCGGACATCCCTACTACCTGTGCCAATCCGCTCAAGACAGAGATCAGCGTGTTGCCGTCATTGCCTATGCCTATCTGATAAAGGCCCGGCTCATTAAAATCAATTGCGCCGTTTGGCGTTGCTACTTCGAACAAATCGCCGTCATCAAGATAGCCCACGTCGAAAAGAGCAGAACCGTCTCTAAGCGCAAGTTGCGTTCTGTTATCGGCGAGCGTCAGAACATCCAGCGATGCTCCTGAATCGAGCCGCGCTCGATTGCGCGCCGTAAATGCTACCGAAGCCGAAGAGTTATCGGGAACATATACGCGGTCTCCTACCGATAGAGGCGTATTTACTGTCGCATCTTCGAACTCCTGTTCGTCCTCGCTATCCTTGTCAGAGGCGTGCGCAACACCTACCTCGCCGTCGACTCGCTCGATTCGAGCGGCCATAGGCTCAAGGGTAGCCTCCTCTCTGGTATCCGACGATCTCGAAAACATCAAAGCCAGCCCCGAAGCCCCGAGTATGGCTACCAGAACTGCTACAAGCATGATGCTTGGTGATTTGCCGGGGAATTTGTTTCTTAATTTCTTAAACATTGTTTGACTCCTCCATGAATCCCTTACCGGCTCTGTTTTGATTACTCTTTTTCAATCAAACAGCCATTAGAATCACCTATTAGAGTGCAACTACCATTCCTAGAATGGAATTGGCAATTATGCGGGAAATGGAGGATATTTCGGCGCTCTTGAGGCCCCTAAGACGAAAAACCGGGCCGGAATGTATGCTTATCTATCGCCGGGTAAAAGATGCGCTTACCCCATATCGTGTCCAGATCAACGATAAAAGGGGCGATTTTCACTGGCCGTATTTTCATTGGCCGTATTTTCATTGGCCGTAAACGATGCGGCCTCCCACGATGGTGTAAACGATGGAGGTCTTTTGTATCTCGTCGGGTTTGATACGGAAGATGTCTTGAGACAGGACGACCAGATCGGCGAGCTTGCCCGTTTCAAGCGTTCCTTTGTCGCGCTCGGCAAACTCGGCGAAGGCGCACGATGAGGTATAGGCTCGAACCGCTTCTTCGACAGAAATCTTCTGCTCGGGAACCCATCCGCCCGGATTCTTGCCGTCGATGGTCTGCCGGGTCACCGCCGCGTGAATGCCGAGAATCGGCGAGATAGGAGCTACGGTCCAATCCGATCCGAAGACAAGGGTTGCGCCCGCATCGAGCAGCGACCGAAACGCATATGTGGATTTTATCCGCTCGGGGCCGATCCTCTTTTCTGCCCAGCGCCCGTCATCGATTGCGTGATAGGGCTGCATCGAAGCGATCACGCCAAGAGCCTTGAATCGCGGAATGTCGCTGACTTTCAGATGTTGGGCGTGCTCTATGCGAAACCTGCGGTCACGCGGGCCGTTCTCTTTTTCGGCTTCTTCGAAGTAATTTAGCAGCAGGTCGTTTGCTCTGTCCCCGATTGCGTGGACCGAGCACTGAAGTCCCGCCCGATCGGCTTCGATTATCAGCTTCTTGAGCGAGCCTTCGGGGTTGTCGTCAACCGCAAGCCCTTTTGTGTCGGGCGCATCAACATAAGGCTCGAAGAAAAGCGCCGTGGTCGAGCCTAATGAGCCATCCATAAAAGCCTTGAGCCCGCCGAGCCGCAACCAATGGTCGCCCGCGTTCCGGCGAGCCACAAGGTCGGCCTGCCGCTTCCACTCGATCATGGGCGTGCGGGCGTAGATTCGCGTGGTCAATCGGTCTTCATCGCGAAACCGTCTGTATACTTCGTAATCGGCCCAGGATGTAATGTCTTGAATCGAGGTGACTCCCCGGCGCGCGGCTTCGGCGAGCGCCGCCTTGAGCGCCTCGTCATACTCGGCAGCGGTCGGGTCGGGAACGAGCGGCCACACAAGACCCATAGCCGCGTCTTTTAACACGCCTGTAGCCTCGCCAGTTTTCGGGTCGCGCACGATGGTTCCGCCCGGCGGGTCTTTTGTCTCTTTTGTGATTTTCGCAAGCCTCAGCACTACGCTGTTGGCGAGCGCCATATGACCGTCAAGACGCGAGACAAATACCGGAGTATCGGGCGTGTAACGGTCTATGAGTTCTTTTGTCGGCAGGGGCGCTTTCGGCCATAGCTCGTGATCCCAATCGCCTCCGGTAATCCACCTGCCGGGCGCGGTTTGCCCGGCCCTCTCTTTGATTCGCCGGGCGAACTCTTCGGGCGTGCGCGCATCTCTCAGATCAACCGAGAGCAGTTGAAAACCCCCGCTTACGAAGTGGGTGTGATCGTCAATAAAGCCCGGAAGCACGAGCCGCCCTTCAAGATCAATCACGCGGATCTTGTCCGCGCGGAGATTTTTGATCTCGTCATTCGAGCCGATGGCGATGATGCGTTCGCCGCGCGAGGCTAAGGCTTCGGCCCAGGGATGATTCGGGTTTCCTGTCCAGAGCCTTCCGTTGAGCAATATGAGATCGGCTCGGGGGCGGCTCTTTGAAAACTCTTCTGCGACGAGTCGAGACACGAACGGAATAATATCGGCCTGAGTGCTATTGTCAACCGTGAAGACGACCAGCACATATTCGGCTCCGTTTGGAAGCCGTATGTAGGCCGAGTCGTGCCGGGTCTGAGATGTCCATCCGGCCTTTGAGTAATACTCGGAACCCGCGGGCAGCCCTTTGCCGAGATAAGCCGTTGCCTGATCATCGGGGTCCGTGGACCTGATCTGCGGGTCGCGGTGCATCAAGGTCATCATTGCGCGGGTGTCGGCCGGAGAAGCGGCGCGGTCTGTGGCGATTTCAGCCAGGATGCGAGCCACGGCTTCGGTAGTGAGCATGTTGCGATGCTCGAAATTCGGCCCAAGCCCCTGCCGCTCGCGTCCGTACGGGCCTTCACACCACGTCTTTTGATTTACGTTGATATTTTCATAGCCGAGGCTTGAGAAATATCTGTTTACGCTGTTTCGCTTCTCGATCCACTCTTTAAGCGCCTCGTCATCGAGTTCAGGCCCGCCGGTTGTGCCCGTCACCGCGTCAACCACGTAATGTGTCGCATCGTTTGACGAATCAACGATCATATCGTGAAGAGCGCGTTCCAGCCCGGGCGTCTGCTTGAGCGCGCCTGTTTCGATCAAATGATAAGCCGCTACGAGGTAAAAGAGTTTCACTACGCTTGCGGGATATATGCGCTCCTGTCCGCGATAGCTCGCCCACGTCGGGTGTTGACGGTCGTTCAAATCAATCACGGTCAGCGCGATTTTTTCCGCCGTAAGTCCGCCCGCACCAAATCGCTTTACCGCTTCAGCCGCTACATCATGAGTCAGTTTTTCGAGTTGATCCGAATGCGGGAACGGCGTGGCGGGATGAGTTTGCCCAAAGGTTGTACTTGAGGCGAAGGCTAATGATCCGATGATTATGATGGCCGCAACGATTTTCGAGAGGGGCGATTTTTTCATGGCAGTGTGTGCGTGAAGCGTGAAGCGTGAAGCGTGAAGCGAGATGCGTGACTTTCAGGTAATTACCTGTTGATAGATTCACCGCTAACTTCACGAATTACGCTTCACGCATCGCTACTTGACGGTTTTCTTGCTCAACCAGAGCTTTGCTGAAAGTCGCGCCAACTGCTCGCGATTCTCCGCTCCTTCGATAATCACTACATCTTTATCGCGCAATTCAATCGAGGCGAGCCCTTCGGATGTCTCGTAGATGCGCGGCGAGGCAGCCGGGTCTGCCGGGCTGTTTATACCGTAGCGTTTCTCCGTACGCTCGCTGTAAGAATCGAAGAATTCCTTCGCGTCCTCGGCGCTGTCCCAGGTCGTGTATTGCGCAAGCACAAGGCCGCCCCGGTTGTTTTCCAGCAGCGCGTAACGGTCGCCGCCCCATCCAGCGGCTGCCCGACGAGCCTTGTTTTTGTCTATAAATTGAGAGAGAACGACCTGGTATCCGAACTCTCCGTTTACATCCATGTCCGTGCGCTTCCATCCCTCGCCCATTGCTGAAACCAGATCGCCGATTTCGATCTTCACCGGCCTGTCACCGGCAAAGTATCGGTCGGGGTGGATTATCTGCTCGGTTGAAGCTGGCAGATTGACGTAGCTTCTATTGAGCGCCTCAGGCGAATGTTTCATCATGGCCTGTACAAAGCCCGCGCCGTAAACGTAGGGGAATTGCAGATTTTCGCGCAGGACAATCGGGGCCTGATTCAGCACCGGGTACTTGCCTTCGTCTTCGGAGTCGCCCTGCTCAAGCAGCTTTTCGGTGAGCGAATCCATCCTGGTCACATCGAATATGAACTTCTGCTGCTCGGCGGCATATTGAAACATCACAATCGTTGCGTCGCCTTCGATGAGGGCGCGAGTGGCAAGCTCCGCATCAGCATCGCCTTTTGGCCACTTCTCAAACCGGCGCAGATTGAAATGCTGATCCTGCAATGCGTGCACGAGTTCGTGTGCCATCACGGTCTTTTGTTCAGAGATAGGCAGCCACGCCGCGAGATAAAACTCCTGTGTCTTTGGCTCGTAAAACCCGGCCACCTGCTCTCGCAGAAGCTTGATCACATAATCGCGGAGCTGGAAATCTCGCGGGATCAGTCCCAGTTTGATCAGCGCCTTCGATGTAGCCTCGAATTCGGCCGGTTTGGTGTTCTCATCCAGGTCGTCTATGACGGATTGCTGTATCTCGTCGTGAGTCTTGAAGCCGCTTTTGACCGACCGCTTGATGTCGAGCCTGCGCAGACGGCTGACGCTTGTGAGTATATCGCCGGTCGCCTTGAGCGCCGATGCGTCCGGCTTTGTGATAGAGGCGCTGCTTTGCCGCGCCCTGACCCCAGCGCTCACCGAAAATATAAAAGCCAGCATTAAGGCTATACCGGCTGTGAGTTTTTTCTTCATCCTGAAATGACCTTTCGCTCTGAATCGAGGCTGAAGGAATTGTCTACGCGCGCGGCGCTTTTGTCAATTTCGAGCGCGAAAGACGTATTCCGGCAGACATTTAATCTCTCGCAATAAATTCACAAGAAATTTTTGCCTCCCCAATCGGGGGCCGGGTATTGACAATGGTGTACCCGGCTACATAGAATGCGGCCTCCTGGCAAAATACCTCACCTGAAAATTTAGCAGTTCGAGCAAATTCGGTAACAGATGCGGTCGGGCTGTTCCGGCCAATCTGGAAAGGAGAAAGTTTTTAATGAAGGTAGAGACCCGCAGGAATTTTTTTCTGGCATTCATATTTGCACTGATAATTTCGACAGGCGCTCAAGCGCAGGAAAGCACGATTCAACGAGTAGAAACTCGGCCCAACCCCCCACAAGAAATCAAGAAACCTCAACAGGAAACAGCTAAGCAGCCAACTCAGGAACAAGAACCCGTTCAAGCTGAGGACGCAGAATCAGATTATGTAACCCCGGTCATCCCGCCCGCGCCCAAAGTTATCAAGAGAAACGCGAACACAATTTCGATCCCTCTGAAAGCCGAAGATTCCGAAGCGAAATCTGACAGATCGGTTGAGGAGCGTCCGGTGACATCATCGGTCGTCAAGGTCAACAGCGTATACGGATACAGGCGCGACCCTTTCACTCGCCGCGCCAAATTCCATTCGGGTGTGGATTTGAAAGCACGTCGAGGCGATCCCGTTGGCGCAAGCCACCCGGGGGTAGTCGAATTCGCGGGCTGGCATCGCGGGTACGGAAATCTGGTGATAGTAAATCACGGTGGGGGAATCACCACGTATTACGCCCATCTTTCCGCGTTCGAGGTTTCGGAAGGAGACCGGGTTGACCGTGGAACGATAATCGGGCGTGCAGGCAGCACTGGACGGGCTACTTCGCCGCATCTGCACTATGAATTGCGCGTTGACGGCAATCCTGTGAATCCGATGCAGACGCTTGCGCTCGACCCTACATCAGATTATTTCAACGAGTCGCGACCGATGGTGGACGCCGGCCGCGACCAGCAGGCCCCGGGTAAGAAACCGGAGGGCGAAAATTAAGTCA
Source organism: Blastocatellia bacterium (assembly GCA_963765495.1). Taxonomy (GTDB): domain Bacteria; phylum Acidobacteriota; class Blastocatellia; order UBA7656; family UBA7656; genus CAVXWP01. Next base: position 296,565 of record CAVXWP010000004.1, on the reverse strand, counting down.
GTTGCCAATTGCCAACTGGTCCGGCGGGATTCGTTTGCGAGTCCCGCCATTTTTTTAAGGATGAGGGATTTCAGAAGGGATGAGGGATGAGGGATGAGGGATGAACCGGACTCTCAATAAATATCTCGATAGCCGATGAACTGCTTTTTGCCGAACCCTCCCGCCACAGTCCGGTTCATCCCTCATCCCTCATCCCTCATCCCTTCTTTTGCCGGGCATCATGAATAGGGCGGGATGCATCAGAGGTTGAGTAGTGTCAGACATTTTTGGGAGAACCTTTGATGCTTAGAAAATCAATAATTGCGCTGGCGATTGTAGTTATCTCGCTTCCCGCGAGTTTTGGTCAGGTTAAGAGTGTAAAAGCCGGGGGAAGCGACAAGGTCCAAAAAATTGCGACCGGGATACCTTTTGCAGTCGGCGAGCGGTTGAGTTATGATGTTTCGTGGTCCGACTTTATTGTAGCGGGCGAGCTTACGCTTGAGACAAAGGACCGCCGCAATTTCGATGGTGTTGACGGATTTCATGTGAGCGCGCAGGCGGAATCTGTCGGGATAGTAAGCGCCGTCGTCTTCAAGGTCAAAGATACCTACGAATCTTTTCTCAACTCCGAAACCTTGCAGCCCTTCCGCGCAGAGAAACACTCGCGCCACGGGAAGAAACAGGACCAGAGCGCCTATACCATAGACCAGAAACGCGGAACGGCTAAACTGTCCGACGGCAGAGAGATTCAGGTTCCGCCAAATACCTACGATCTTGCGGGGTTGATCTATGCCGTCCGCGCCATAGACCTGACCCCCGGTAAAGCCCAGACCTTCACGCTGCTTGAGAACGACAAACTGACTACTATAAAGATCGAGCCCGAGGCGCGCGAGAAGATGACCACGCGAACAGGCAAGTATGATGTCGTCAGAGTGGCCGTGAAGACCGTGGAAGAAAAAGAGACAAAGGACGCCTTCAAACTGCGGATTTATTTGACAAGCGATGCCCGCCGGTTGCCCGTTCTGATTAGCGCCGACATGTCGTGGGGAGAGGTGCGCGCTGAACTGACGTCGGTCACTGGAGCCAGACAGGATAAAAAGGGGAAAGCCGACTGATATCAATAAATCACAAAAACACGTTTTACCGGCGAATTTGAATAAAAGGCGAATAGGATTAGGCCACGGATAACGCGGATGCGTCATCCGTGGCCTAATCCTATTTCTCTATCCTACATTTTGCGGAAATGAATAAACCCTGAATAGTCACCTGCGATCATGCCCTATCGCTCAATCTGCCAATTACCGAAAGCAATCGCCCTACGCCTGACGGTTGAGTCTTGCCTTCGCGGCGATGAGAAAAGAAAAGCTCGTTTTGATGCATAGTGCAGTACGGCGCGACGTAAATGTTTTCGGGATCAAACCCGCAGAATGCCAGTTGCTGAATATTTGCGGCGCAAATGTCTGAATGGGCCTTCCCGCCTTCCTTGAAGTCTGAAAAGAGATTGCGCCAGTACCCAAACTCTTTTTTGAATTGCTCTATCACATCTGTGCCGACTTCGTAACACCGGGCGCAGGCCGTCGGGCCAAGCGCGACGATGCAGTCATAGGTGTTTACGCCCATCAACAACATAAGGTCGGCGACCGTCCTTTCCGTGATGCGGTTTGCCGTACCGCGCCACCCCGCGTGAATCGCAGCGATCACTTTGGATCGGGTGTCTGCTATGAGGATAGGCAAACAATCGGCGGTCTGAATGGCGAGCAGCATATCGGGTAGCCCGGTGATCATCGCATCGCATTCGGGTCTGGGCCCTCTTGCCTGATCCGCATATTCTATAACGCATCGCTCGGTCGAATGCGTCTGCCGGGCCGTGACCAGAGGAGCCTTGCCTGCGCCGATTGCTTTCTGAAAGCGGCGGCGATTCTCCTCGACTTTCTCTTTCTGATCGCCCTTGAACTCTGTCAGATTGAGCGCCCCATCGGGCAACGGGCTCACCCCGCCTCTGCGCGTGCTGAAGGCATTAATGAAACCTGCGCGCTCAAGGGGCTCGCAAACCAGAAATGAAATACGCGAGGTGTCCCCTTCTCCGGTCTCTACTTCGCGCTCGCGCATCGCAAAAGGTGGCTCCACCTCTGCTTCTTTTTTTCTCTCCTCCATATCGCCTTCAATGCTAACGACAAACACGCGACAGGCGCAATGCGGATGAGTCGGGGCGCACAGGTTGACAGCATTTCGCCGCCCGGCTTAGGCTATCTATTTATCATCCGGGTCTGAAAGGTATTAGAGGAAATGCTCGACATCAATTTCGTTCGCGCCAATCTGGATACGACAAGGAACAAGCTCGAAGATCGCGGTGTCTCTCCAGACGCGCTTGACCGTTTTACGACGCTCGACAAACGCCGCCGCGCGCTCATAAGCAAGCGCGATGATCTGAATTCCACCCGCAACAGCGAAAGCCAGGAGATAGGCAAGCTGATGAAGGCCGGAAAGAAGGAAGAGGCCGAAGGTCGAAGAGCGGCCGTGCGCGAGCTTGGCGACCAGATAACGACCGCCGAGGCGGAACTTGCCGAGATCGAAGGCGAGTTGAACCAGATGATGACCACGCTTCCCAACCTGCCTCATGCAAGCGTGCCGATTGGCGCGGATGAATCGGCCAATCAGGAAGTGAAGCGGTGGGGTACGCCGCGCGATTTCGCGTTTGATGTGCGCGACCACGTAGACCTGGGCCTCTCGCTTGGAATACTCGATCTTGAGCGCGCCGCCAAAATAGCGGGCGCGCGTTTTTCGATTCTCTCGGGCGCGGGTGCGCGCCTTGAACGCGCGCTCATAAACTTCTGCCTCGATCTCCAGACAAAGCAGCACGGTTATAGAGAAGTTGTGCCCCCGTTCATAGTCAATTCCGACACGCTTTTTGGCACGGGCCAGCTACCGAAATTCGAGGGCGATCTGTTCAAGCTCACCGATGAGCGCAATTTCTATCTGATCCCGACTGCCGAAGTGCCGCTCACAAATATCTACGCGGGCGAGATAATTGACGGCTCGCAGTTGCCGATAAAGATGACCGCCTACACGCCATGTTTCAGGTCCGAAGCGGGAAGCTATGGCAAGGACACGCGCGGCCTTATCCGGCAGCATCAATTTGACAAGGTGGAACTGGTAAAGATCACTCGACCGGAAGAATCCTACGCCGAACTCGATGCTTTGACGCGCGATGCGGAAGCGGTGCTTGAGGCGCTTGAGTTGCCCTATCGCACAATAGTGCTTTCGACCGGCGACATGGGATTTTCGGCGGCAAAGACATACGACATCGAAGTATGGCTGCCGAGTCAGAATACATATCGAGAAATATCTTCCTGCTCGAATTGCGAAGCCTTTCAGGCGCGACGGGCGCAGATCAGATTTCGCCGCGAGCAGAAATCAAAGCCAGAGTTTGCGCACACACTGAACGGGTCGGGTCTGGCTATCGGGCGAACGTGGCTTGCGATACTTGAGAACTATCAGCAGGAAGACGGCAGCATCGTCATCCCCGAAGCCTTGCGCCCTTACCTCGACGGGCTTGAAAAAATCTCAGCAGGTTAAATGAGATTCTTGTCAAATCCATCTAAATCTTGTTAATCCTGTCAGATTTTTTGTTTAAAAAGAAAGCGGGCTACCAACCACATCGCCGAATCTTTGTGAGAGGGTCCTGACTCGGTTTGACGCGGGCGCGGTTAGTCTGCCTTCTGTCGCCTGCAGGGGTGAGGCCCTCGGCGATCCTTGAAGAAGGCATCCTGCGCGCGCGCGCGTTTGCTCGACGTTGCGATGGTAGCCCGAAGAGAGCACCCTCAGGTGTCTCAAGCTTCCGGTATCAACTATCGCAATGCCCGTGCCATACATATCATTTGTCAAGTTACCGTTATTTTGGGCCATTTTTCGGGTAAATACTTGTATTTTTGAAAAAAAAGCCACTTCAGTTTGACTATATTCCATCACCGATTTTCTCTCTTTTGACCGATTATATTTTCCCTGCGTTTATGAGCGTGAAAAGAGCGCTATCGAACGGGATTCTGCGCGGGGAACAGGCTGGATTTCGAGCCTGATTTCAATGCCGCTCTCCTGTTTGAGCGCGTTTGCCAGATCGGGCGAGCAATAGAGCATGAGCCGTTGATGCGGGCCGAGCCTTTTTGTGACCGAGAGAAAAACCGATTCGGCGCGGTCAAGCGCCCGACTGGTCAACAGGTCATAGCCCGACCAGTCGAAGTCTTCGAATCTTTTTCTCGTGACCGAGAATTTCTCAAGCGCGAGCGCATCTCTCACTTCATTCAGAAACAGAGATTTCTTTTGATTTGCCTCGATTGCCGTGATTTGAATATCGGGTCTGAGTACGGCAAGTGGAACAGAAGGGAATCCCGCGCCCGCGCCAATGTCGAGCAGTTTGGTAGCCCGTCCGATGAAGCGGCCACCGAAAAGCGATTCCGCGTAATGGAGCCTCGCCGCCTGCTCGGGGTCTGTTATCCGCGTCAGATTCATGCGACGATTCCACCTGATAAGCATCTCGAAATGTTTTGCCAGTTGATCGAGTTGCAACGAAGTGAGCGGCATCAACCCAAAATTGCCCGCCACCGTTTCGAGCGCGTCCTTAAACGGAGTCTGTTCCCAACCATTCATATAAAAACCGTCCTGATCGTGATTACACAGACGCGAACTGTTTCTTGTTCGCCTACGTCCTAACAAGTAGAATATAGCATCGAGCGACCGCATTGGCTCGCATCTCGGGACCGTATCTTATGGAGCGCTTTTTTGGGAATAAGGGCAATCTCTTTCGATTTCTGGAACACGTTATTCACCGAGCAGCCGGGCGGTTTCATGCTGTATCAGCAGACCCGCAGGCGATTGCTTGCGGAGGCGCTGTGTTCGCTGGGCAGCTTCAGCGATGATGATCTGGATAACGCCTGCCTGCGCGAGGCTCAGGATCATCATCAAATCTGGACCGAAGAGCATCGCACGCTTACGGCCGCAGAACGCGTCGGGGGGATACTTTCGCATCTCCGGGTCTGTCTGCCTGATGATGTAGTGGCCCGTCTTGCGCGGGCCTACGAAGAGGGGATACTCGAACGCCCGCCTGTGCTTATCGAAGGAGCGCGTGAGGCAATCGAGCAACTGGCCCGTCACTACCGATTAGGCATAATTTCTGATGTGGGTTTTTCGCCGGGCCGTGTTCTTAAGGTGCTATTAGAGCGAGAAGGTCTGCTCGATCTGTTTGATTCTCTGGTTTTTTCTGATGAAGCGGGGCGGTCGAAACCTCACTGGGAAGTATTCGAACGCACAGCGCAACTGCTCAGAGCGCACCCGGCTGAAATAGTTCATGTAGGCGACCTTGAGCATACGGACATCATAGGAGCGAAGAGGGCAGGCTTTCGGGCGATTCGCTTTTCAGGCGTAACCCCGATGGAGCAAGGCGAACGCACGATTGCCGACCGAATTGCCTCGGATTTTTCTGAACTCCCCCGGCTCATCGAATCGCTCGATTTAGAGCCGTAGAGTCGGATGAAAGAAGGGCCTTATTATGAGATTACTCAGCATACAGGAGGCCGAGCGGTCGCCTGAGATTGACATCAAAATGGTCGCCGGAAGGTCGTCGCGTTATCGCCTGTTCGGGTCTTCGGAACGGATTCAGGTAGAGGACCTCGCCGTAGCCGATCTGCGTGATCAGGATAAGCCCGAAGATTTCGATGGCCGATTTCAAATTCTCGACCGACATCCGATGCTTGCGATACTGCTCGTTCGCAAGGTCGGCGATTGATCTTTCGTCAGACTTATATGCTGCCTTCCGATGCTTCTTTTCTGAGTCTGGTTATCAGTTCGGAAGCCTCCTGTTGTGTTAGGTTGTCACGTGAATCTTTGCCGGTCAATTCGACAAGCGTTCTTTGTTGAGCGCGCCGGTCGCCGGGTCTAACCTCTTCGAGCAATTCCAGAATCGCCTGTTTCTGCTCTTCGGTTGCGGGCTGGTTTGTCTTCGGAGATGCCTCTACTTGAGGCGGTGTCTTCTCCCTGACCATCTGCGGGGCTTCGCGTTGCGGGGGTTCGCGTCGCGGCGGAGCCTCCCTCTGAGCGGCGCGCTGAGACTTCTCCAACTCCTCACGGCTTGCGATGCCGCGCTTGACCTCGAATCCGCAAAGCGCAAGCGCCCTGCCGCACGCGCTCGTTTCGCAGACCTCAATATACGAGGTCTTCTGCACGTACCCGGCATCCCTGTACTCATAAGCGTGTCCCGTAGCGGCTGGAAGCGTATCTTCGGGGTGGCGATAGACCTCGGTCCGCATCAGTATAAAGCCGCGCTCGGCATCGTGCTCGATAATGTTTGTGATGATACGTCCTTCGGGGTAGCGCTCATAGAATTTCTCTATTCGCTCGGCTACGGTGACGTAATCCTGTATGGGGTTTCCTCTGGACTGACCTTGCTGCGGCAAGTTTCACCTCCTGAAAGTATCTAAATGAATGCAAAAAGTATTATGCCTCTTATTCCCATTCAATCGTCGAGGGCGGTTTGGAACTGATGTCATAAACTACGCGATTGACTCCGCGCACCTCGCTCACAATACGCGAAGAGATTCGCTGAAGCACATCATAAGGCAGGCGGGCCCAGTCGGCGGTCATCCCGTCCACGGATTCCACGGCGCGAATCGCGATTGCATTGTCATAAGTGCGGCTGTCGCCCATTACGCCTACGGTCGAGACAGGCAGCAACACGGCGAATGATTGCCACACCTTGTCATACAGGTCAGCGCCGCGCATCTCCTCTATCACAATCCGGTCAGCCGCCTGTAATGTCGCCACACGGTCTGATGTCACTTCACCCAATATTCGCACTGCGAGACCGGGGCCGGGGAAGGGCTGCCGCCCGATTATCTCCTCTGGAAGCCCAAGCTCACGGCCTACGCGGCGCACCTCGTCTTTGAACAATTCGCGCAGAGGTTCTACGAGTTTCAGGTGCATCTTTTCAGGCAAACCGCCTACGTTGTGATGCGATTTGATCACAGCCGAAGGCCCCTTTACCGAAACCGATTCGATCACATCGGGGTAGAGCGTTCCCTGTACGAGAAAGTCGACCTCGCCAAGCAGGCGAGCCTCTTCCTGAAAGACCTCGATAAATTCATTGCCGATTATTTTTCGTTTGCGCTCAGGGTCAACTATGCCCGCAAGACGGGTCAGGAATCGCTCGCCCGCCGCCACGCCTACTACGTTTAGGTCCATCTCGCGGTAGGCATCCATCACCTCTTCGAACTCGTCTTTACGCAACAGCCCGGTGTCTACGAATATGCAGGTCTGGCGGTCGCCGATGGCACGCGCCACGAGCGCCGCCGCCACCGAAGAATCGACTCCGCCCGAAAGCCCGCAGACCGCACGTCCGTCGCCCACTCTACGGCGTATCTCTTCAATCGTTGTCTCGATAAAAGAGGCCATAGTCCAATCGCAACGCAGGTGGCAGACGTTGACCAGAAAATTGCGCAGGATCTCTTTGCCCTGCGGCGTGTGCGCCACCTCCGGGTGGAACTGCACGCCGTAAAGCGCGCGCGCCGCGTCTTCGATTGCGCCTATCGCAGCAGCGGTGCTGGCCGTGATAGTAAAGCCTTCGGGCGGGGCGCTCACATAATCGCCGTGACTCATCCAGACCTTTATGTGCGAAGGAAGATCGGCAAACAATCGGCTCTCAGCTTCTATTTCCATCTCGGCGTGACCGTATTCGCGTCTCTCGGACGGGCGAACCTCGCCGCCGAGAAAGTATGAGAGCAGTTGCACGCCGTAGCATATTCCGAGCACCGGCACACCCATTTCGATCACATCCCGGTCGGGGTGAGGCGCTTCCTCCTCGTAGACCGATGATGGCCCGCCCGAAAGGATAAGCCCGCGCGGGTTTTTCTGCTTGATCTCAGAAAGAGGGGTGTTAAAGGGAACGATTTCCGAGTAGACCCCGAGTTCGCGCACCCGCCGCGCGATCAACTGCGTGTACTGGCCTCCGAAATCGAGAATGAGAATTGTTTCGTGGTCAAAAGACATAATTTAGTCGTTGATTATAAGGAGCAGTGTGCGGGGGTGTAAAGCGCGTATCAGGCTAAGTCAAGCTGCAAGACAATGGCTAAAGGGAAGGTTGACCGATTGGCCTATATGTACAGAATGAGAAAAGCAGGTCGGGGCGAGTCGGATTTTCAGCTTAGCCGGGATGCTCGCCGCCTTCGGGTCCGTAAAATATTACCCACACCGCGAGATCATCGCTGAAACCCGCGAATCTGTGCTCTACACCGGCAGGCGCGAAGAGAAAATCGCCCGCGCTGAAAGTCTGGCGTTTCTCTCCGCAAATGAAATCGCCTTGCCCCGTAATGACGATGTAGGCTTCATCGCGTGTATGAGGCGATTGCGGGTCTGTGCCTCTCGGGGCGTAAATCTCGATCTGTAGAGTTCCATGCTCGAAGACGTTTGCGAATCGCTTCCCCTCAGGCGTGGGAATTTTCTGAAGCGCTTCGGCCAGGGCTACTCTTCGCTCATCATCAAATCTTGGCATATGGTCGCCTTCCTTATAGGTTACTGTCTATGCGCTCAATTTCAACTGTAGTATTGAAATCGGGGATACCGCAATCCGGGTCTGAGACTCCGCGTTCTATAAGGACATTGCCTTCGGGCCAGTGGACCTGAACGTTGCCGGGATTGATCGGAGCTACGCGGCATCGCCCGCGCATTTCACCGGTCGCGCTTCGCAGGATTATCTTTTCACCTTCTGATAGCCCCAATCGGCTCACGTCCTCTCGGCTCATCAGAACGTCGTCGCGTCGAGCGCCCGTCAGAGGGTCAATATCTCTGTATACGATGCTGTTGAATTGCTTGCCTCGACGGGTTGAGAGCCGCAATTTCCCGTCTGCATTTTCCTTCTCTATGTTGATCGGGGTGAAACGCGCCCGCCCGTCGCCAGTGGGAAAGTGTTGAACTGTCTCTCCATCCGTCTCCTGTCGCTCGCAGAGCCGCTGGCCGCCCCACTGCACCTGATCGCCCGCCTTTGCCAGTCTCTCGATTCCCGCGTATGCCGGGACCGCTCGGGCTATCTCGTTGCGTATCGCCTGCGCGTCATCGAAGTGGATTAGGGCGGCGCGCTCGGGTTGCGCCAGCTCGGCGATCAGCAGAGGGATTTCCCATTCGGCGCGCGCTTCTCCTATGCGCCGGCCCGGTATTTCAGGGCTAAACAGTATGCGCCGCTCCGTCGTAGTTTCGGTCCCGCCGCCTCGCTGCTCGTAGCGGGTCTGGCCGGGCAAGAGGACAACCGCATCCCCCGGCTCGATCATCATCTGAGGACTCAGCACGATATCCTGATGCACGCGAACGGGCAAGCGTTCGATAGCTTCGCGGACGTAGTCAGGGTCGGGCAGGGTCTCAAGGAAGTTGCCGCCGATCTGGTATAAGAAGTCTAGCTTTCCTTCGTGCGCGGCTTCGATCATCTGAACCGCGTTCAACCCGGGTTGATCCGAAAGTTCAATCTCCCAGAGCCCTGCAAACCGGCGCGCGCCCTCCTCGTTCACCGCTACGCCGCCGGGAAACTGGTTGGGCACAGCCCCTACCTCAGCGCCACCCTGAACGCCGGAATGTCCGCGAATCGGCATAAGCCCGCATTTCTCGCGCCCGACAAATCCGCGTGTGAGGGCGAGATCGATTATTGCCTCGACGTTTGCAACTCCATTCCTGTGCTGAGTGATGCCCATCGACCATACGAAGATGGCCGAGTTTGCCTCGCCGACCATTTGGGCAAACTTCAGCATCTCTTCGCGATTGGCTCCCGATTCAGCTTCCAGCAACTCCCAGGAAAAGGCTTCCAGAGCCGATTCCAGACAATCGAACCCGGTTGTGTGGTTCTGTATAAATGCGTTGTCTGTCCAGCCCCTTATGATCATGTGTTTTATAACGCCCGCTATGAAAGCCCTGTCCCCACCCGTGTTCACCTGAAAGAATTCATCGGCGATTCTTGTCCCAAACATTGCGCTCTCAAAAACCGAAGGGACCCAGTAACGTTCAAGCCCCGGCTCGCGGTAAGGATTGATTACTGCCACGCGAGTGCCGCACTTCTTCGCATTATAGATGTACTTGGTCGTGACCGGCTGATTGTTTGGCGTGTTACTTCCAAAAAATACGAGCAGGTCCGTGCCTATCCAGTCCTTGTACGAGCAGGTAGAAGCCGACACGCCGAGCGACCGCTTGAGCGCGACCGTGGAAGGGGCATGGCAGATGCGCGCCGAGTTGTCTACGTTGTTTGTGCCGAGAAACCGCGCCGCCTTCTGCACGGCGTAATAGACCTCATTGGTCAGGCCGCGCGAGGTCAGATAAAAAGCCAGCCGGTCGGGTTTAATCTTGTTTATTCGTGAGGCAATAAAATCGAGCGCCTCATCCCACGAGACGCGCTTAAAACCGCTATCACCCTTTTGACGAAGCAAGGGATAAGGCAGGCGGCCAAGCTCACGAAGCTGAGCGGCTGTCATCGCGGATAATCTTTCCGCATCTTCGAGATTCTTGATGTCGAGAGCAGGCATGGTATTGAGCCTCATAAGATCGAGCCGCACCATGCACAGATGTACGCCGTCCATCGTGAAATCGTGTAAGCCTGTTGTGCCGAGCGCGCAACCGTCGCAGACCCCTTTTGTCAGGATGCGCCACGCAAAAGGCAATTGATCGCGATTGCGCCAGGCGGCCTTCACGATCTCGAAGTAATGATTGGGCTTTACCTGTCCGATACCGTTCGGCATCAAGCCTGCCCAGGTTTTTCTGTCCCATTCGGTTTTTGACATGGGCTGCGAACCTCAATCTCGGCGCGAGATGGTGTAATGCTAGTATCTTTTCGGCTCAACCTCAAACAAAATTTGTGAAATCAGAATAGCCACAGAGGCACCGCAGACACAGAGACAAGATTATGAAAATACTCTGTGTCTTTGTGTCTCTGTGGCAAATTTTCGCGCGGAACAGAAAAATTTGGGCCGGATGCTCGTAAGCGTTGCCGGCCCGGAGTAGGGTAATGGAGGATTAAAGGTGAAACACTCTGTGATAACTAAAGCGGACGCGTGAACGTGAACGGCGCAGATTTTGTCTCGTCGGGATTTCTCACGACGAGCGTGACCGTATCGCCGGGATTTATGCTCAGCCCCGCATTCTTGCATTTAAGCACGTGCGAGAAATCCATTGCGTTCTTGGTCTTCTGATCCACGTCGTCCATCTCGACCTTTGCGCCCTGCTGAAAGTTTGCGCCCGTGATGATAAGTTTTTTCCCCTTCTGCTTTACGCTGATGATCGTCGGAAGCGTACCGCTCGCGGTTCCGTTTATCGCAAACTGCCCGCTCTTGATCTCAACCGCTGCACCCGCTTTCGTGGCCGCAAGTACACGTATGCGCGCCTGATTGGTCGATACATCGGGGACGGTCCATTCGACAGATGTTTGATCCGGGTTTGTAGTCGAGAAAATCAGGTTTGTGATCGGGAAAGTCGCCCCGTCATCGGTGGAATAACGGACCTCGTAGCTCTCAACATTCGAATGATTCGTTGCGGTCCAGTCGATGACGAATTTCGCTCCCGGCTCGAAATTCAACCCGGCCGGGTTCGTAAGCAGCGAGACGTTTACTACCGTGGTCGGAGAGTCGGTCAGAGCGCTGTTTGTATAGATGTAATCGTTCTGATTGGTGCCGTCTCCGTTGGCGGCGTTGCCCGCGAAAAAGAATTTCACATAGCCTTTATCCGTATCAGGGGCGGTCCAGCGAATCTGAAAGGTGCGGCTGCCCGACACTAACGGGACTGTCCCGGCTTGCGTGTGCTCGATGTATTGCCTGCCGCCAGCGCCTGTCATCGCGTGAACCTGCGTGAAGTTATCAATCGAGGAAAGCGTCCCTATCCGATTGCCGTCTTTGTCTATGGCGGTCAGTTGAAATCCGTAACGCTGACGGTTTGGCTGCTGCACGGTTACGTTTATAACGTATTGCATGTCAGGCTCGTAGACAGCCGGGTTGCCGCTGATGGTGACGCTGCCCGGCCCCATATTGGCTTCGTGGAAGGTATCGTGGCACTGAACGCAACTGCCTATGTCGCCCGGAGCGCCCGTGTAGCGCGCATCAGGCCCGGTCACATATCCGTAGGCGACCGCCGCCGAGATCAGAATAAATATGACCGCCTGAAGCTTTCGCCTGATCCTGAAGCTGAACATCTTTCTCCCTTTCGTTCCGTCTCAAAAAGCAAATTAGCCCAGAAACCCCACGTTCGGATACTGCGAGCCGAGCACCGTCTTCGAGTCTACGCCAAGCCACTTATCGAGGATTGTCGCATAAACTTCGCGAAAGTCCACAGCGAAGACCATATTTCCCGCCTGATCGAGCGAAGTCGCCGCAAGCGAGGGCTGCTCGCCGTAAAGGCCGCCCTTTACCGGATCGCCGATGACGATCATGGGCGAGGCCGTGCCGTGATCGGTCCCGAAAGAAGCATTCTCATTCGGACGACGGCCAAATTCCGACCACTGCATCATGACCGCGTTCTGGGCCAGCCCGTGCTCGGCCAGGTCGTCATAAAACGCCTTGACCGCTTCGGAGAAATATTTCAGCAACGTAGCGTGCTGGCCTACGGTCTTATCCCCGGGGTTTTCCTGACTGCCTATCTCTTGCGAGTGATGATCGAAGCCGCCCATCTGCACGTAAAAGAGTTCGGCCTCAGGGATTGTCGTGGCCACCTGCGCTACCATCTGCAATGCCGAAGCGAGCTTGTTCTGATTGCCCTGAGTGCCGACAGGGTATACAACACTCGAACTGTAACTTGCCACGGACGATTGAATCTCCTGCGCGCCTGCAAGCGCGTCACGCCCCGTCGCGGTTATCTCTTTCAGGAAGCTTTCTTCGGGAAAGGCGCGACCATAATTTGTATTGAACGTGTTTAGCTGATTGTTGCGGTCACCCGTATTTCTGGGGTCGGTCTGGAATGTATAGGCGTCAAAGCTTGAAACGCTCGGCACTACGAAATCCTCGGCAAACAGGCTCTTTGGCAGCGACCCGCCGATTGATACGGCGGGAAGACCGGGCTTCCCCACAAGGGCGAGGTCGGCGTATTTGCCGAGCCATCCGTCGCCCTGGAGCCCCGTAAGGTCGGCCGTATGCCAGATGTCCTGCGATAGGAAATGCGACAGATTGGGCGAAGGATAGCCCACGCCGCGCACTACGGCGACTTTGCCCGCGTCGTAAAGGTCTTTGATCTCACTCATCGAAGGATGAAGACCAAATTGATTGTCGAGGATGGTCGAACGCCCCTGAGCGTCTTTTAGCTCGGAGTCTTTGAAGGAAAGATTTGGGCGCAGGCTCGCGTACCGGAGATCGCTGTAAGGCACAAGCATGTTCAGCCCGTCATTGCCGCCCGCCAGTTGAATGACGACAAATATCCTGCGTCCCTGTGAATCTATCGGCCCCTCGGCGCGCGCTTCCGTCAGCCAGAGTTTTGGCATGACCATGCCTACGGATACCATCCCCGCGCTAAGCTTTATGAACTCTCTTCTGGTTGGCATATCTTTCCTCCTAGTTTAGTTGAAACTCCGGCAGGCACATAATTTGGTGGACCAGTCCTCGCACCTTTGTGTCAATCGTCGCGTCGTTGTTTTCAAAGCTCACCTTGTTGCCCTGATTGTCGGTGCTGAGATAATTCTGAAGCGTCTTTCTGGTCTTCTTATCTATCTTCAAGGGGCCGAGCAGGTTTAGGAATTTCTTGGTCGTCGCTTTGGCCGTAGACTTTGTGTACTTCGCCAGTTGAGATGTCTCTACAAACAGGCCGGGATTGTCGGGTCTGTTTGTGCGCGCGGTCACAAGCGTGTTTGTGTAGTTGAACCGTTCGAGCATCGCCGAGGTGTTGATCCAGGCTAAATTCAAATCCCACCCATTCACATCCGGCGGATTGAACATATCCTGTCCCATCAGAGCCGATTCGCCGAAAAGGAGATTGCCGCCACCTCCGCGCCTGTCGGACTCTCCCGGGTTATAGGTAGCGCCGAGCATGCGAATCGCTCCTACAACCAGTTCCGAGGGCTGTTTGACGAGGGTAAATCGCGCGCGGTCGCTGAAAAATTCATCAGAGACGAATACGGCCCGCGCAAGCTCCTTTATCGAGTGATTGCTCGACAGATACACGCTTGCGAATTTATCTATGGTCTTCTTGTCGCCTGAACTCGAGGTGAGGGGATAGACGAAAAACTCGAAAAACTCACTTACGAGGAATCGCGCCGTCGCCTGTCGCGCAGAGATCACCGTTATCACGTCTTCTCCGGTGAAATTGAGCGTCTGCCCGTATATGGTCTTGGATGTGTTGTCGTGTTGAGCGGCGTTGATGAAGAAAGTTATATCGAATGGATCGCTGCCTCGGCGGTTAAAGTTGAACTTCCACCCGGTAAAGGCGCGAGCGATCTCTTTAACATCCTGCTCGGTGTAATTCGGCTCGCCCGTCACCAAATCGGTGATGCCCATGGTGAAGAGTTCTTGAAGCTCGCGCGCCCAGTTTTCGTTGGGGCTGCCGAGTACGTTCGTTATGCCGTCGAGCCAGATCAGCATGGCTGCATCCTGCGCCACGGCAAGCAACAGGTCGTCGAATCTGCCCAGTGCTTTGTCGCGCAGCGTGTTGTTCTGAACAAACATATAGATGTCCTGAACTTTTGAGAGGGCCGTAGCAAAGTGGTTGTGCCAGAAGAGGGTCATCTTCTCTTCAAACTGTCGGCGAGACGTAACCATCCGGGTGAACCACCATCGGCGGATCATCGCCTGATTGAATCTGGTATTGTCCCTTGGGTCAGAGAAGTCAAAGCTCTGTTCGAGCAGGTCTTCCATCGCTTTGTTGTCAATCTTGTCGTAGTTGATCAGGAAATCAACGGCTCCTTCGCGCCCGCGCCCGGCGAGGTCGTTGATCTCATCGGGACTTCCTCCGAAAGCCATCCTCCTGAGCAGGTGAGCGGCTTCGTCGTAAGTGATACTTGCCATGGGTTACTCTCCTCCTTGAGTTGACCGGCGGCCTCACGGCAGCCTGAGACTTCATCCTCGCGCATCAAGCCTGAATAAGAGAGGCGAGAGGATTCTACTGTCTCACGCACTTTCAGACGTTTGAAAGCGGCTGAAAGTCTGAAAATTTCAGATCATTTATTGCATTTATTACAGCCTCGGCAGCCACTCCTCGAAGAGCAGGTCTGCTATTTGCGCCTGAAGGCTGCACAAAAGCCAGTATTGAATATGCTAAAAGTCAATATAGGTGAGGGCTGCTCGGCTCGGGTAATAGAGGGCCGGGAGATGAAAAAAATACATCCCCGGCAATTTTTTATTGAAATCGCTATCTCTGCATCCGTTCCCACTCGGCGCGTGTTGAAAGCGCCCGGGGCGAAACGGCTCGGTCAAGAGCAAGCACCCCGTCAAGATGATCAATCTCGTGTTGTAATAATTCCGACAGATCGCCTCTGGCTTCGACTATGCGATCCTGACCGCGCTCGTCTTGAAAGGAGACCTTAACCTCGACGGCTCTCGACACTCGCACCATCAGGTCAGGAAAGCTAAAGCAATCATCCCAGAGCTCCATCCTCTGATCGCTTGCCCAGATAATTTCCGGGTTGATGAGCGGGCTGGAAAAACCCTCCGTCTGCATGCGTATAAAGATCACCCGCTTGAGCGAGCCTATCTGCGGGGCGGCTATCCCCCGGCCAAAGCCCGTGGCGCGGCGGAATTCGGCGAGCGTGTCGCTCAAGTCGCGTATGAGCGATAGAGTCTCGTTGTCAGAAGGCTCTGCGACACGCGCACATTTTTCCCAGAGCAGCGGATTGCCCAACTGTAAAATATCTTTGGAAGGCATAAAACTTTACCTCGATCACTTTAAGGGTTTGCAGATTTCGCTTCGAGATTAATTCTGTCTGTGCGAGACAAATTATACAGGAGCCTCCACGCATGACAAAAGAGTTGATCTATATCAACGCTTTTCAGATGATGACGTTTGGCAATCGAATTCGTAGAATCATAATGATTTTCAACATGCAGGTTAGAATACTTGAAATAGGCCGCGGATGACGCGGATGCGGCAGATTTTCGCGGATTTGGTTTTATAGGGTCAGATCCGCGTCATCCGCGGCCTATAAAGACAAGCCTTCCACTCAAATTATGGGGCTATGTGATCTTTATCGTCTCTATACTGAAGAGATTTGGTATTAATTCCCTCTGTTCTTTGATTCATCTCAATAGTGGTGTGTACTTCTTTCCATCTGAAAATGGTAGAAATCGGTACAAACGCCGCGTGGATTTTCACTTGCGACACTCTATAGCTTCTCAGCGAATGGCATAGTCATTGCAGCCTGATATTACTGGAAGTTTGTTCTATTTGAGAGGATCGAGAGTATGAATAATCGAAATAATCCCGGGGATGACAAGCATGTGCAGACATCGTCTTCAAACAAGACTATGCGCATAGAGAAGCTAAAACAGGAGACCGAAGTTGGGAGGGAAGGGGCCGATAGAGTACTCAAACCGACCGGGCTTGATGTGAATGATTTGGCGAACCAATCGAGCTACAGAGAGAACGAAGGCGAGGTCATTGATCGAGTCGCCGAAGCCACAAGCAATGAAAATCGCGAATAAGAGAATCGAGCCGCGACGCTGTTCAGGATTTTTATTGTAAATCATAGGGGACTGTTGTATGCTTTTAGGCTTTCTACTGATCAGGCAAGTTAATAGAAATCAAATAGACTGTGAAAAAGGAGATTCAGGGTATGAGTGCTGTTGGGGTATGCAAAACAATAGACCACGGGGCAGAAACCAGGAGCCTTTTGCACGCACACTGCGAGGTAGAAGGAAAGGGTCGTGATTGTAGAATACTCGACCTCAATCCTCGCGGCGCGTTTATCGAAAGTTTCGTGCCTACGATAACCGGTACCAGAGTAACGCTTCGCTTTCGCCTTCCGAATGGACATCAGGTATGCACAGGCGGCGTAGTCCGCTTCCATCAATTCAAAGTCGGTTTTGGCGTCGATTTCAACGATATATCGACATCTGACCGGGACCAGATCAATAGCCTTGTGGGCTAAATGATCAGTTGTTAACTCAGCCTGAGCCTGTCGAAAGACTCCTCACTAAAAGTATCAAGAACCCGCAATCGGGCATCAATGTTTTGAGGTCGGATTGTCCGCGCCAGTGGTGTAGCTTTAAGTAAATTTTAAGAGCAAAAAAAATGGCGGCCTCGCGTGGGCCGCCTTCTTTGAGAGGAGAATGTTTCTGATCGAAGCTTACTTGGTGCTGCCGCCCGGCAGGGCCGTAACCTGTACGTTATTGCTCACAAGCGTCATACCCGTGACTCTTTGCAGATCGGCTAGAGCTTTATTGTAGTCTGTGAGCGCCCGAACTTCTGTACCACGAGCTACGGCCAGATCGTTTTGACGTTGTAAGACAAAGAAGTTGGTCGAAAGACCGGCGCGGAACTTCTCTTCTTCACCCTTCAACTGAGCCTCGGCAGCTACTCGTGCCGCCCGGGCCGCTTCGAAACGCTGTCGGGTAGCCTCGACTGCCTGGAGCGCATTTCTTACGTCGATCTGGACTGATTGAACCAACTGACGTTGTCGGGCATCGAGTTGTCTGGCTTCGGCAAGCGTCCGGCCCAGATTGCCTTCTGCCGTGCGGTTGCGCCACGGGAAGCTGACGCGAACCCCAAACTGATATGTGCGGAAGTCCTGGCTGAAAAGGTTGTTCAGGGCCTGGAAGTAACCGCCCTGGAACCTCGAAGGCACATTGGTCCCGAGGGATGACGACGAAGGCGTACCCGCGACCCCCGTGTCACCGTAGACGCCTATGAAATCCACCTGCGGCTTTGTCTGATTTTCAAAGAACTTGATGTCAACATCCTTCTGCTGCATTTGCAGCCTCATCTGCTCAAGTTCAGGGCGATTGGTGAGCGCGAGCCTCGTGGCTTCATCCAGATTAAAGTTTGGCTGTCCAAACTGCGGCTGGTCGGTCGGTTCTATCTCCGAATACCACATCTGATCGTTTGCGTCTTTGATCAACAGACCCTTCAAAGTGTTTTCGGCAGTTGTGATATTTTGCAAAGCGATGATCACATCACCCTTTCGCGCTTCAAGCGCGGCTTCGGTTGATCTCAATTCGATTGGGGCGAGGGTGCCCGCCTCTACCTGTTTCTGATTGTTCTCAAGCTGAGTGCGAGTCAGTTCTACCGAATCGCGGGCAATCTCTTCGTTACGGATTGCAAAGACAAGGTCCCAGTAGGCGCGCTGCACGGAATTGATTATTTCGATCACGCGCTGGCGGAACTGGCTGTCGGACAGGTCGAGCGATTTCTTGGCCAACTGTATCTGGCGGCGATTCTGATCTATTGAAAAATTCCGCAACAACGGCTGAGTAAATGTCAGCGTCAGCGTTGGGCTGTACTGAGTCGGCAATGTTGATGCCGTGGAACTTGTGGTCAACCGGGTGTTGTCAAGCTCAACCTGCCACAAACCGCCGGTCTTTTCTATATCCTGCTGAGTAGTGAAATTGTAAACAAGTGATTTCTGAGTCACAGACGAACTATTATCGCCGCCGCCGAATATAGACGTTACCGGGAAGGTCTGGCTGCGATAATAGAGATCAGTGCCCGAAACGATATCGTAAACGCCTTTGGATGCAAAGAGGTTATATTGCGCTATCTGCACTCCCTGGCGATATGCTTCGATGTCGAGGTTGTTTTGCAGAGCCATCCCGATGGCATCCTGGAGCGAGAGCAGTTGCTTCTGATCCGTCCTTACGCCTACGCGCTCATGTGTGACCTCAGGCGAAAGTTGAAGCGGCTCTATGATCTGGTTGGGTGCACCGGCATCAGTCGGTTCCTGTTGCTGAGTTCCTTCGGTAGACGATGGAGCCGGATTCTCGCCCGGGGCCGGGAGGTTGCGCTTTTCGCGTTCGGTCATCTCCTGCGGCTTTGTCTCACCGAACTGCTCCTGCTTCTCTCTGGTCTCCTGAGTATTTGGCTTTGGTAATTCTTTCTGAGGGGTGGGAGGCGTGTCAGGCGGCTTCGGTTGCTGTGACTGTTGCTGCTTTGGCCTCTTTTCGAGCGCCACGATTCCTTCCTGTGAAAACGCCGAAACAGGTAGCGACGCGCTGAGTAATGTGACAACTGAGACAGCCGTAAACGTGCGGCCGGTCTTTTGAATCTTTTGCAAAAGTGAAATCATAAGCTTCCTCTCAAAGCAATATTATTACATCTGCCCGGTCACTCTATCAGAACCCCGAATGGCCGCGCTCACAGCTCGTTTCAAAATTAATAGCTGTTTCCTGGTCACAGGCTCATACGACATCCGGTTAGAGACCGTTTCATTAAATTTCACCCAAACTTTTTGCAACCGCTTGTGAAACAAAGACAGAAAAACCATGCTGTCTGCGTAACGAATCTGTAATCGCGTCACGGTGCAAACCGCTAAAGAACGTGAGTAACCGGGGCAGGTCCGCTTGATTATCCCGCGCATTCAGATGTGCGCTGTTAAAAATCAAGTCTACACATCTTCCCTGAAATAACCAAATGACACCCTGAACCGGTATCTGGATCAATCGGTATGCCATCGGGCGAGAAGAGTCTAAACTTTTGAACTACTGGTCTTAGCGAAAACAGAGCGGCCCGACTCTTGTAATGAAATGTCCATTCCCGGGATGGCCCGTTCCCAAAATCGAAGAATGCCCGCGTCCTGAGCATCCGAGCAAAAAAGAGCCACAGACGGACACCCTAAGCCTCAGGGTGTCCGTCTGTGGTCTGAGTTTTATCTCTACCTTCTGTTCTCTTCTTTACTTACTCGACTCTATCTGTTCGATAGTGAGTGCCATATCATGTCCCTTGAACTCGATGCGTTTTACCTGAAATGATCCGTCCGTCCCAAGCGCATAAACAACACTTGTATCGGCTGGGGTCTTATCAAGCTTAGTCAATCTGTAGGTTGATTTCCCAACCTCTCGATCGCCTTTGAGGAAGATCACCTCGCCGTCCTTGCTCTCATCGAATTTGATCGTATAATTGCCCTTCGAGAGCGCCTGTCCCGCTACTACGCTGTCGCGGTTGAGCTTGAGAGACCTGGTGCCTTCCTGGCCGAAAACCTGCGGCGCAGACGTGAGTCCAAGCGCCAGAAACAATCCTAAAAGTGAAGTCATGAGATTCTTTTTCATAGCTCAAAATCCTTTCAAAGAAAATCCGTAATCTGTGTTTGCCATCTTCCTGCCGGAGTCGGACGGCCAAACAAAATCTTTTATCGTTGCTGCTAAAGTGTTGGCACGGGTTGCGTAGACCACCATGTCAGCAGCACTCAGGCTTTAAGCCCCTCAACCAGCGTATCGAGCAGGAGATCAATCATCCGCTCCTTATCGGCCCAGGGAAAATCCGGGAAAGAGATCAGCAGAGAAGTGATGCCGTGACCCGTCGCCCACAGCATCTGGCTGACCATGTCTACATCCGTTTCACGGAATTTCCCCTGAATGATGCATTCTTCAACCGCCTGGCGGAGATGATAAAACGTCTTCATCCCCGCTGACTCCTCCTTCGGCATATGCTCGTCGTGCTTTAGATGCTCGGGATGATTGATGAATGTGACCTTATAGTGATCCGGGAATTTCAACCCGAATTCAATATATGCGCGGCATCCCTCCTTCAAACACTCCAGGGGGTCGGCGCATTCCCGATAGATCGCTTCGAGCCTCTCAGATAGCCGGGCAAATGTCTCGGCGCAGATATGGTAAAGCAGGTCGGATTTGTCCTTGAAATGGAGATAAATCGTCGTAGGCGAATAATCAATCCTGTCTGCGATGCGGCGCATAGAGACGTTTTCATAACCTTCCACGACGAATAACTCGCGCGCGGCGTCCAGTATCTCCTGCCGTAAATTCTCCCTTTCTCGCTCTCGCCTGTCTCTTGGTCCCATATCTGTCCTTGTAGACTTAACGCTGTCAAGTTGCTTAACGGTGTTAAGTTGAGTTTGGTTTCATATCTTTTAAAAAATATTTTTCAGATTGCCAAACAGGAGATAAGTTATTTTATATCCACAATTACAAATCTGAGATTCGAGATTTGAGATTCGAGATATAAAAGACGAACCGGCGAGACCCGAAACTCAAGCGTTGGGCAGGGGGCATTTCAGTCAGGGCGAGGGGTACGGCCTTGCTGACAGTTTATCTGATCTGATAGTGTGACCTCGCTATGGCAAAACTTCAATTTTTAGGTGCTACCGGCACGGTTACGGGGTCAAAATACGTGCTGGAAGTAGGCGGCAACCGGGCGATGATAGATTGCGGGTTGTTTCAAGGCTACAAGGAGCTCAGAGAGCGCAACTGGCACACTTTGCCAATAAATGTCGCGTCAATCGGCTGGGTGTTGCTTACGCACGCGCACATAGATCACACGGGCTATCTGCCGCGCCTTGTGCGCGACGGGTTCACCGGCCCGGTTTATGCAACGAAGGCGACGGCGGATTTACTGAAGATAATGTTGCCGGATTCGGGGAAGTTGCAGGAAGAAGAGGCCGCCTATGCCAATCGCAGGGGCTTTTCAAAACATCAGCCCGCGCTACCGCTCTACACCGAGCAGGATGCGAACTCGGCTCTCAAACAGGTACAGGGTGTCGATTATAATCAGAATGTTCACCTGAGCAAATTCTTGAACGCCAGTTTTATTTCTGCCGGGCACATACTCGGCTCAAGCTTTATCGCCGTCGAAGTGACCGAACCTGACCACGAACCGTTCAAGATACTCTTCTCAGGGGACATTGGCCGCTACGACGAGCCTATTTTGAACGATCCTTCTCCGGTGGACGAGGCCGATTATCTTCTGATCGAATCCACTTATGGGAATCGCACTCACGAACAGACGAATCCAAAGGACCGGCTTGCCGAGATAATCAACCGGGCAAGCGAGCGCGGCGGTAAAGTCATAATCCCCGCCTTCGCCGTGGGCCGGACTCAATTGCTGGTCTATTATCTGCGCGAGCTTGAGGACGAAGGCCGAATCCCGGTGCTGCCTGTCTTTGTGGATACGCCTATGGGAGCTTCGGCCACGCGGCTCTATTCCAGGCATAAAGAAGATCACGACTTTGACATGAAGCGAATCCAGAACCTGAATCGAAATCCGCTCGCCACGCGCAATTTCACGCTCGTGCAGGGGCGTTCAGGGTCGAAGTCGCTCAACTCGTTAAAAGGGCCTGCGATTATCATCTCTGCGTCGGGGATGGCAACGGGCGGGCGCGTGCTCCATCACCTCGCTCAGCATTTGCCTGACCCGGCAAGCGCCGTCATCTTCGTAGGCTATCAGGCGGCGGGCACTCGCGGACGCCGCTTGCAGGACGGCGAAACAGAGGTAAAGATACACGGCGAGATGATACCCGTGAGGGCGCATATCGAGAGCATAGGCAGTTTGTCTGCGCACGCCGATTCCGAAGAGATACTAAAATGGCTCAAAGGGTTTAAGCGCCCGCCTCGCGCAACCTTCATTGTTCACGGCGAACCCGATTCGGCACAGGCTCTGCGCGATAAAATCGTCAAGGAGTTAGGCTGGAACGTGGTTATACCAACCTATCAGGAAATTGTCGAACTGGGCTGAGCGCGACTCACTCTGATGCGTGGTAGGTGATTGCGTGATGCGCGACTTTATAGCAATCGCCTTTTGACAGGCTTATCGCCGACTTCACGCATCACGCATCACCTACCACGCATCACGTTTTACTGTTCGAGTTTCCTTCCGGCATTCAGGTTATCGAAATTCAAAATAGCGTTGAAGACCAGAAAGTAACTCCCCGAGGTCTCTCCGCGCCAGAAGGGATTATTTGAGAACAGCACAACGTGGCCTTTCTCGACCGGCACGTCAATCACGGCGGCGTGTTGAGCTATTTCGTTGCCGCCTTCGAGAAGACCCGAAACGAGCAGGTCTTTGCTGTCGGCGTAACGCAACACGACGCGCGGGCGGCTCGCGGGAGGTATAACGTAGACCCCGTTTCGCTTCTGTTCATCCGTAAGCGGGAGCGCTTCCCATGTTTCCGCCTTAGGCTCTTCCGGCGCTTCAAATCCCGGCCTGCCCTGCGGAGTGTCGGGGTCGTCTGTCGTGCCCCGCCCCGTAGCTCTTTCCCGCTCCGACCTGCCGCCTCCTCTTCCGCCGGCCATGTTGCTGAGGTTGAATATAGGGCCGTCAAAACTGTAAATCGAAAGCCCGTCGCCGTAGCCGTATGCAATCGGGCTTGCCGAGTCTACGAATTTCGAACGCACCACGCCGCCCGTCAGCTTGAGTTTCTGCGCTCTGGCAATCGAGACTCCAGGCGTGAAACCAAACGCCACCGCGAAATCGGCGGTATCCATCACATTTATGAGCAATCCGCCGCGACGCACGAAAGTCTTCAGGTTTTCCAGCCCTGACCACCCAAGTCCGGGCCGCATGTCGTCGGTCGAATCTATCTTGCCAAGGTTTGGAGTCAGCGAAGTCGTCTTCCAGGGAATGGGATTTCCCCATTGCGGAATCCCGTCAACGATTGCCTGCGGGTTGCCCCGCCCAACGGGGGCAAAAATGATTACATCGTATTTCGCGCTCAGGTCGTTGTTTTTGGCTACATCCTGAGTGCTGATATAGTCGTAGGGCACACCCAGTTTATCGAATGCAATCCGCCACCAGCCTTCATCCTGAGTGCCAAGCCAGGTGTGCATCATCGCTATGCGCGGAGTCTTTACCGCGTGCGATTGCACCGAAGGGGCCGCCGCCACGGCGTAAGCCTGCAATCCAAGCTCGGTCGCCGCCCGCCTCAAATCTTCAGTACCAACTTTGCTTATGATAAACGATCCGCGATTGAATTTTTGGCCAGCCGCTTCAAATCCTTCTTCTGCGACCGACACGGACGCGTTCTTCAGCCGGTAACGCAAAGTCATCAGGGCGTTATCTGTGTTGTGGTTTATCAGAAACACAGAGCCCGTGCCGATGATCGCGCCCGGCGCTTTGACCTCGCCTGAAACGCGCTCCATCGCCGCGTCAAGCACTTTGGCATCCGTGACGCGCACAACCTGCACGTTGCCAAGCTCGCCAAATGTCCAGCCCGTATCATCGTAGACATCTTTCTGAGGGTCGTCCGGGCTCCAGTACTGATAATCGAGGATCATATCCGCGATGCGGCTGTAGGGCTGATCCATTCGGAGGATGTAAGACCCGGCAGGGAACTGGCGCGTCTCGGTTGTCGGCGCATCTTTATCTTTTTTCTGCTCGCCGGTTTTCGCGTCTTTGTCGGTTGAATCTGTCTTCGGTTTATCTTTTTTCTTCGTCTTCAAAGTGACTGAGAATGGCGCGGTTGCGCGAGAGATTTCGCACTCCTGCATCTGCAACAGGCGGAGAAGTTCCGCCTGGGCCCCCGGCCTCGGATCATCGGCCGGGAAGACGTAAGCCGCCGGTCCTTCGCGTTCAGGCTTTTCGATTGAGCGTTTTGCTTTGAGGTAAAAGTTACGCAGGAAGAGTTTATTGTTAGACACGAAGTAAGAGAGCGCCGTGAGCAATCCCGTCTGTTGATAATTGTTGTTGTTGCGTTGTGACCATTTCGCTTTCGGAAGCGGCGGGTTCTGCTTGTACCAGGTCCGTTGGTAATCCTCGGGCGAAAGCGTGCGCTCGACCGTATCGGCCCCGGCGTTGCCGAATGTTTCGTAGAGCCGGCTGATGCCGTTATGCGAGGCCGCGATAAACATCAGATAGCCGGGCGACCACGTATCGAACGTCCCGTGAGTGAAGACGCCCGGCATCCCGAATTTGGTCATGGCCGACACGTTATTCCATCCGAGCATCTGCCATTCATCGGTCAGAATCGGATCAACCCATGCGTTGTACGGCCCGTCGCCTATCGTGTTGTCATAGAGATAGGGAACCGATTCGTGCAGGTCGTGAAGCACCTGCGCCTTCCAGCCCACGTAGGTCTTCAGCACGTTTCGAGTGAGATTGAGCGTAAGCGACATGGCATCGCGGTTGTTGTCGTGAGCTACGTAATGGCCCCAGTAAACGAGAGACGGCCAGTTCTCCTTCGGGTGAGCGAGATGCCAGTTGTATACGTCTACCATGCGGTCGCGTCCGTCCACTTCGACAACGGGCGTGATAAGCGTGATGAGGCCGTCGCGGATAGATTTGATATAGGCGCTATCGTCTACGACGAGGCGATAAGCGAGTTCCATCAGCGCCGTGGGCGAGCCGGTTTCGGGCGAGTGGATGGTTCCGGTTATGTAATAAACGGGGACCGAGGCGGCGACAATCCGCTCGGCTTCGGCGTCGTTCATGTTTATCGTGCGCGGATCGGCCAGCTTTGCGAGCCTGGCGCGATTCTCTTCCAGGCTGGATAGATTGGCTTCCGAAGAGATGGCCACGGCGATCATCTCGCGCCCTTCTTCGGTTTTGCCTATGGAAAAAACCTTGACGCGCGGGCTGGCCTTTTCGAGCATTCGCATGTAGCGATAGACCTCTTCGGCGTAAGGAAGCTTGCCCGGCGCGCCCGCCACATCGCCAAGAACCACCTTTGGAGTCGGGACGGTTTTTGAAGCGGGCAGGTAATTTGTCAACGGAGAATTGAAGAAAGGTTCGGTAGTGTATTCGGCGATCTTCTTTGTGTATTCTTCATCAATCGGCTGGTTCGGGTCTCGTTCGAGCGCGGGTTGACCGGACGCGGCAGCGCCGATTGCCTGCGGCACTTGAGCGTGCAGCCGAACGGCTGATGAAGCGATAACAGATATAATGAAAAGAGCTGTCCAGAAACGTCTGAGCATCCTTCCTCCTTAAAAAACGTGTTGATGGATAAAAAGCGAAACGCCTTTCCACTGGTCGCTTATCTCAGATTGCCCGCCACGGTGTCAACCATACGGCGAAGAGAATCGCGGGCAAAGCGTTTCTGAAGCCTTCGTACGAGCGGGTAAGCCGCTTTCGCAAGCAGGTGTTGAGGCCGCGAGAAGGCCAGCAGATCATACCAGACCGAATCATCATCGCGCCTCCACTCGATAGTGAATCTCTCTTCGCCCCGCTCGCCGTGTTCGGGCAGCGTGCCGTATGCAAATCCGAATCTTCGCGCGGGAAGATCTTCTTCCACGACGTAAACAATACGAGTGGAATTCAGCGACCAGAGGCCGTAATGATGAATCAGCACGGCAAGGGTTTCACCTGCCCTTATGGAATTGTCGGGCGGGTCGAGCCGGAAAAGCTCGACCCATCCGAGGTCAAACATTTTCCACTCTTTCAGGGCTTCAACGGCGCGGGCAAAGGTCTTGCCGCCTTCGCCGAGCCTTGCGCGATTATGATCAACCTTGTATCCGGCGGGAGGTTTCAGGATAGTAGCGCCTATATCAGGGTATGAAAACGGCTTCCGCTGTTGCGCTTTGATAAACTCCCTGATCTGATCTTCTGAGGGTTTCGACAGCAAAAACATAACGATTAGTCTCATTTTGATGCTAGCACAAAATGCGTAACGCAGCGTTGACATACGGTGTCTCAGACAGTAGCATCAGGGGCAATAGCAGTCGTTGCAAATAATCTCAGCAAAAAGCGAGGGTATATGGTGGAAGAAAGAGTTAAGGGTTTACTCCAGGAACTCGGCGATGTCATAAGCGAGACTGTTACGGGGTCCCCGCGAGTCGAAGCCATCATGCAGGCCATAAGGGATTCAGGTTACGAAGTCTACCTTATGCTTGAGGCCAACATAGCAGTCGAGGACCGGCGGTCTCGCAAAGAGGATACAGAAGCGCCTGCCGAGAAAGATTTCACCGCCGATGATCGCCAGTTTCTGAAACGACTGAAGATTGATGCTTGAGGGGACGATCAAATGAGTCAGATCAGCGCACTCCCGATTATGATAGGCGTGTTATGCGTGCTGGCCATCGCGTATCGCTATTATAGCGCTTTCGTCGCCGCAAAGGTTATGGCGCTTGATGATTCGCGTGTTACACCGGCTCATACCTTCAACGACGGGCATAATTACTACCCTACAAATAAATGGGTCCTGTTCGGGCATCACTTCGCGGCGATCTCCGGCGCGGGCCCGCTCGTAGGGCCGGTGCTTGCGGCACAGTTTGGCTTTTTGCCCGGGCTCCTCTGGCTTGTAATAGGTGTAGTCCTCGGCGGAGCCGTACACGATTTCGTCATACTTGTCTCAAGCGTGCGCCGTCGCGGCAAATCGCTTGCCGAGATCGCCCGCACGGAAATCAGCCCGCTTTCGGGCGTCATCACGGGCGTTGCCATCCTTTTCATAGTTGTTATTGCGCTTGCCGGACTTGGTCTTGTCGTGGTCAAGGCGCTCGCAGAGAGTCCCTGGGGCACCTTCACCGTGGGGTTCACAATCCCGCTCGCGCTCTTTATGGGGTTTTACATGTACCGATTCCGCAAGGGCAGGATCAAGGAAGCCACGACGATTGGCGTGATAGGTCTCTTCCTTGCGGTCATACTAGGCGGATGGATAGCCGAATCCTCGTTTGCTCCGAACTTCACATTCTCGGAGAGGACGATCACATACATGATGGCCGGGTACGGCTTTATCGCTTCGGTCCTGCCCGTCTGGATGCTTCTGTGCCCGCGCGATTATCTGAGTTCGTTTATGAAGATCGGCACGGTCGCGTTTCTCATAATCGGGGTCCTGTTTGTCGCGCCGCAACTTCACATGCCCGCGATCACGCCTTTTGCGTCGGGAGGCGGGCCTATCATTCCGGGCAAGCTCTTTCCTTTTGTCTTTGTAACAATCGCCTGCGGAGCCATCTCAGGGTTTCACTCGCTCATCAGTTCAGGCACCACGCCAAAGATGCTGAATCGCGAATCCGACGCGAGGGTGATCGGCTACGGCGGGATGCTTATGGAGGGCCTCGTAGGAGTGGTGGCGCTTGTGGCCGCTACGTCGCTGCTGCCGGGCGATTATTTCTCGATCAATGTGGATAGGACGCGGACCGATTACGCCGCGTTCGTAGAGACTCACAGTTCCGAAGGTTTCGATCTCAGAGAGCAAAAACTCGCGGAGCTTACCGCGGAGACGGGCGAAAAAAATCTACAGGGGAGAACGGGCGGCGCGGTAACGCTCGCCGTAGGCATTGCTCAGATTTTTTCAGGGTTGCCCGGCATGCGCGGGCTTATGAAGTACTGGTATCACTTCGCCATTATGTTTGAGGCCCTGTTCATCATGACTACGATAGACACGGGCACACGTGTCGCTCGATTCATGGTAGGCGAGTTTATGGGGAGGCTCTATGAGCCTTTGGAGCGGCCCGACTGGATGCCGGGCGCGATCCTGACGACCGTGCTTGTCGTCTTTGGCTGGGTCTATTTCATCCGTACCGGGTCGGTTTCGACTATCTGGCCTATGTTTGGGATAGCCAATCAACTGCTCGCCGCGATAGCCCTGGCCGTGGGGACATCGGTCATCATAAACGAAGGCCGCGCGCGTTATGCGTGGGTGACGGCTCTGCCTATGGTCTTTGTCGCTACGATAACGCTGACCGCAGGGTGGCGCTCGATTTTCGACAATTTTCTTGCCGAGACCGCAAATCCGGCTACGGCCTTTCGCGGATACCTGAACACGGTGCTTACGGCGATCATGATGACTTGCGTGGTGATAGTCCTGATAGATGCTATGTTGAAATGGCGGCGCGCGCTGTGGCCGCCTATTCCTGTTGACGAGCCGATTGCGCAGGCGGGCGATTGACAGGGTGATTGTAGGGCGGCGCGATCTCGATGCTCGTCTCGGATTGAGCCGTTTCATCAAGCACAAAGAGATCATTGAACCCTTCCTGTCCGATGGTGTGCCGGGCGCTCTCAAATAATTTGTACTGCTTTAACAAAACGTCTTTCGGCACCCTGCGGTCGCGCGCGTCGTTTCTGGCAAGACAGGTCTCAAGCGGTATCTTGAAGACCAGAGCGAGCGAGCGAAACCGGAACCATCGCGCAAATCTCACGAGCCGCTTACGATTGACGGGATCAATATTCATGGCGTCGGCCACGGTGAGACGACCGAGCAGCAACCTCTTTTTGATCAGAAAATTCATCAGATCGAATGCGTGATGAGATACGCCCTGATTTGTCACATCATCAGAAACCAGGGCGCGGCACTGGTCGGAAGAGACTATCTGGGTGGGCACGAAATGTTTTGCTGCGAATGTAGACTTCCCGCATCCGGCGGGACCTACGAGCACAACAAGCGTGTTTTGTGGAATGACGATTTGGCCCGTATCTTTAGATTTGGTATTGACCTCCATCGGTTTTACTCACGCGGCGTTCGGTTTCCAGTTTTTCCAGATGAGCGACGGTCGAGCGTTCAGCCAGCCAGTAAAGCGAAGGCGACACATCGGTGTAGGCGGCCTCGACTATCTCGTGTGGCGTCGAAGCGCCCGCTCGCACTGCATCCAGTATCTTGTCTTCGCGCATCAGACGATGATCTATGTATTCCTGAATCTTCGCCCGGGCCGAGCCGATGGCCGGGCCGTGCGCGGGAAAAAGCGATGTGAGTTTCGGAAGTTCGAGCAACCTGTTTAGCGAATCGAAGTACTGCTGCATGTTGCCTTCGGGCGGATCAATCACTACGGTCCCGATCCCCACAATCAGATCGCCTGTCAAGATAGCCCCCATCCCCTCTTCATAAAAACAGAGGTGGCCGCGAGTGTGGCCGGGCGTATGCAAGGCGCGCAACCTCAGGGCTGGCTCTCCGTCGAGTTCGATCAATTCGTTATCTTCTACGAAGCGATCTACCTTGACCGAATCCCGCAGCCTTTCAGCCGTGAGCGGGTGAGCTGCGACAGGTACGCCGAGGCGCTGGCTCAGGTGATTGATCCCCCCGACGTGGTCGGGGTGGTGATGAGTTATAAAGATTTCGCGCACCCTTCGGCCTTCGGCTAGAAGCGAATCAATAAATTCGTCGAGGGCTTTTTGTTCTTCCTCAAACGGTGAAGCCGGATCGATGATGATGACTTCGCTGCCGCCTACGATATAGCAATTCGTATGTGTAGCGGGCGGAAGGGTACGGGTTTCAACGGGGAAAAGAAATATGCCCGGTTTGAACTCGATGCGTCTGACCTGCCCCCGGCGGGCTTCCGGCAGCGCCGTGAGCGCGGCAGGCAGTTCGTCCAGACGGTCGGAGTATTCCGCAAGTGTTTTGATGATATGAAGCGTAGGCGGAGCCATGATGATTTCGCCTTGTTTCCACAGCTTCAGAGCCTCGGATGGGCGAATCCATTCGCCCATCTCAAGCTCGCCCGGTTCGACAAAAGGTTCCTGGCCTTCGGGGAGCCAGCCAAGAAAAAACCACGTATCAAACCTCCGGGGCGCAAACGGCGGAGTCACCCATCGCCCTGTTTGGATCAAGGCGGAGCCGTCCAGTTCAAGGTTATCCTCTTCGAGGATTTGCTTGAATGATTTACTCTTTTCGGCAATCGCTCGCCGTTTCTCCTCTAACTGCCCGGGCGCGAGGCGTTCGGCTCCGCGAGCAAGCAGCACGCCCGCTTCTTCAAAAAATTCGCGCGCGGCACATGCTCGCATTGAGGCTTCGCCTTCCGTTTCGCAATTGGCGACACGGATTCCTGAGTCTTCTTTATCCAACTGGCCGCCGGGAAAAGAATGAAAGCCGCCCATGAACATGAGCTTCGGGTTGCGTTTGACCCAGAACACTTTCGGATCCGATTTATCTTTGAGCAGTATTATCGCTGCCGCGTCTCTTGGTGTAGCTGCCATAAAAGCCAATATAACACGAAAGATTCGATGACCGCATAGAACGAAGCATAAAATAGGGCAATAGAAATAGGCCGGGACGGATGCGGATTGAGCGGATCTACGCGGATTAGCTCATATAAGTTCAGATCCGCGAAAATCCGCCGCATCCGCGTCCGTCCCGGCCTATTCCCATTTTCCTCGCCTACATTTTGGAAGCCCAACGACCCCGGCTATTCTATTTCTATCACACGATGGCTATAATGACCGGCAAGTTGAGAGATGCGAAAATACGATTCGACAAAGGATTATTACAGGTTGCTCGGGATCAGCGAGGATGCGAGCAAGGAAGATGTAGACCGCGCTTACCGCTTGCAGGCACGCACGCACCACCCCGACGGCGGCGGCAGCGAAGAGGATATGAAGGCTCTCAACGAGGCCCGCGAGGTTCTGAGCGACCCGGAAACGCGCGAGGCTTACGATGCCGAGCGACGCCCTGTTTCCCGACCTGTTTATGGCTCTTCGATAGCCTATGACCCGGAGGCCGCCTCAAGGGCGGGAACCCTGAAAATACCGGTCGGGGATGGAGACCTTGCCGGACTTCTGACGAGCGCGGCTGCGTGCCTTGTGGTCGGATTCGGGTTGCTGATGCTTGTAGAGATGCAGTGGGTCTTCTTTCTCTGGCCGCTCAGGCTGATGTCGCTTGGCGCGCTCGTGTTCGGCATCCTTATGGCCCATTCCGCATTGTCGGCAATTCATCGCCAGATGAGAGAGGCAAATCCCGGTCTGTCGCGCGGGCGCGTCATTATGGATGAGCTTGCCTTCTGGACGATTGCTGTGGGTGGGCTTGCGCTGCTTGTCACGCTCCTTTACGGGTGAAGGGAAAGAAGAAAGGCCCCCTTCGGGGAGCCTCTCGGATGACTTCAAATAAATTCACCTTGCCGCTATTGATTGCTCACCTTTGTGCCTTTTGGCAAGGTGCTTCTGATATTGAAAATACTGTCGGCCATTGAGCCGTTTGTCTTCAGATCACTAAGTGTAAAGGTAGAGATGCTGGTCTGGTCTTCAACCACGTATTTGGTTGGAAGCCAAATGGATTTGTCTACCCACATGGTCAGCAACTTGACCGATGATTTTGCTTTCGGTCTGAGCTCCAGCACAGCCGTCGAGGCGCTGTCGCTCTTCAAGGAAATATCGTACTGGCTCTTGAGTTCGGGTATCGAGCTATATGGCGTTGCGATAAAGGAAAGCTCCTTATTTTTTGAAGCCTGTTTCCTTCGCGATGTGATGAATGCCTGATTCAACTGCGGCTGGTATAGGATTATCTCATCACCTGAGACCGAAACCACCTGCCCGTTTGGGACCTTGTATTTGATCAGCGCCTTATCCTTGCCCGGTCCTACGCGTTTGAAAAACAACTGGCCGCTATAGCGTTCGGGCTTGCCGCCTATTTCGGTGTTCTTCTTCTCCTGAGTCATATTGGCGAAAACCGCTTTTATCGCCCTCCCGGATTTTTGCATCTCGGCGAGTATCTGGTCGAGTTGCCCGTCTGGTGCGGCGCTCGAACTTGAAAACGAGGCTGCGACAAAAAACGCGGCAGCCAGAAAGAAAATACTGATTCGCTTCATCCTTGAACCCTCTGTCTGTTTGAAACTCTATTTCACTGTTGCCAGATAACCGCTCACATTGCCCGATTGATCCATCATCGGCTCGATGCGCGAAACGGTTACCTGTCGTCCATACTTGCGGGACAGGTAGCCTGTCACCTCCTCTTCGATATGACTCTGGTCAGGCTGTCCCACCTCTTCGCGTGTGACAAACTGCGGGCTTGAGACCGTAGCAGGCTCGGAGGCTTTTGATCGGAACACGCTGTTGGGTCCAAAAAAGATGAAAGCCAGAATCAGCACGCACATAATGTCATACTGCCAGGTTCCGCGATCATAAGACCAGAACAGAACCCCTTTCAGCGTTTT
The DNA here is from genome assembly GCA_963765495.1 of Blastocatellia bacterium. Taxonomy (GTDB): domain Bacteria; phylum Acidobacteriota; class Blastocatellia; order UBA7656; family UBA7656; genus CAVXWP01. The sequence continues at coordinate 263,935 of CAVXWP010000004.1, read as the reverse complement.
CCAGATAATCTTCACTTTCCGATCTCCTGTACAGGCGCGTCTGCCTTTATCACGTGTCCGTCGCGCATCTCGATCACTCGATCAGTCCGCGATGCCGCTTCCGGGTTATGCGTGATCATTACAATCGTCTGCCCGAATTCTTCGTTGAGCCCTCTGAGCATATTCAGCACGATCTCAGAATTCTCGCTGTCAAGATTGCCCGTAGGTTCGTCGGCGAGCAAAATCGCCGGGCGATTGACTATGGCGCGGGCGATGGCTACTCGTTGCTGTTCGCCGCCCGACAGTTCGAGCGGTTTGTGATTCATCTTATCTTCGAGTCGGAGCAACCCCAGTACCTCTCGCCTGCGCGCAGCATCCCCGCCGTTTGCCCTGTTAGCGTAGATTCGCTCGGCCAATTTCAAGTTGCCCTCGGCCGTGAGTGTGGGGAAGAGGTTGAACCTCTGGAAAACAAAGCCTATTTTGCGCCGTCTCAAATCGGTGCGCTCGGCGTCGCTCATCCGCGTCAGATCTTCGCCGTCAATCAGTACGCGCCCCGATGAGGGCTGCAACATCCCTCCGACGATATGCAAAAACGTAGACTTGCCGCAACCGGAAGGCCCCATGATGGCGACGTATTCGCCCTGGCCTACAATTACGTTCAAGCCTCTGAGAGCGGGCACTTCGACCTTGCCCACGTGATAGATCATCTTAAGATCGATTGTTTCGAGAACTGGTTTCATAATTTCTGATCCGCGATCCGCAATGCGCGACCCGTGATCCGTGATTCGTGATCCATGGTTAGTGATTCGTGATTCGTGATTTACCAGGCTTGCAGTTTGTCATTACCAGCCGAGTTCCTTGAAAATCACGCATCACGGATCACTAATCATAGCTCAATGCCTCGACCGGGTCGAGATTGGCTGCGCGCATTGCCGGATAGAGCGCCCCCAGTACACCGCCGAGCAAACCTATGAGCGCAGAGATCAAAAGCCATTTCCATTGTATGTCAATCGTCAGCCTCGTATTGGCCTCGATCCCATATTTGCTTACGAGCGCGATGATGAATCCACAGACTATGCCCAGGACGCTGATCAACGCCGCCTCTTTTTCGATTGTCAGGATGATATAAGACTTTGACGCGCCGAGGCTCTTTAGTATGCCGATCTCGCGGGTGCGCTCGATTATCGTAGTGTACATCGCAAGCAAAATGACGAGCGTGCTGATGACTATCGCAAGGCCGATAACCACATCGAGGAAGACCTCTACGGGCTTGAACCCCTGGGAAAAGAGCGCAGGCAACTCTGATGTCAGGATCACGCGATGGCTGGGATAGTACTGTCTGATCGCCTCCCTGACCTGAGAAGCGATTTCAGGAGTATCGGTCTTGACCATAATGAATGTGCAGTTGTCTGCGCCGCCCAGCAAATCCTGTAGAGTCTTGAGCGGTATCTTGACTCGCGCAAGTATTGACGGCTCATAGATTCCAACTATTTCGAATTCGTGACCGAGAATCGTTATCCGGCTTCCGATATGCACAGGCTTTTTATCTGTGCCGACGTTGTTTTCGGCGTAGTAACGATCAACTATGGCTTCAAAGGCTGAATTGAGTCTTCTGCCATCGGCTATTTTCAGCGGTGTAGTCGCGGCAAAGCTGTCATAATCAATCCCGTCTACTATCTCGAAACCGATTCCGCCCGCGCTCGGCTGCACCCACTCGCCGACGGGAGAGGTGGCCATAACTCCGGGAACAGGCGGCTTGGGCTGGATATTCGGGTCCTCCTCGGTAGGCTTTACCCCGTGTGTGAGCGCGTCCGCATAAGCCACGGGCAGCATCAGAGGGTTCCCGCCTGAAATAGAGATGTTTCCGGGCGGGAAGAATCGAATCTCCGCATCCACGTTTGACTGCCGCTCGCTTGAGTCGCGCATCATGCCGCGCGCAAGCCCTACGGTCAGGACTACCAGTATTACGCCGAGCGCTACGCCGATGATGCTGACTGCTGTGCGCAGGGGGCGTTGCTTTACGTTGGCCGCGATAAGATTATCCATTTTTTAGTGCGAAGGAGGAGGAACTTTTTTCTTTGTATCAGGCGAGGTATTGGCTTTCGGCGCATCGAGGTTTATCTCTTCCAGGTTCTCTTTATTTGGAAGATCAAAGATATTATCCGGCAAGTCTTCGTTTATCTCGACAGAGTTTGGCTCAATGTCCAGTTCTATGCGATAGCCGTCATTTCTGCGGTCCACGATCACCCTTGCAGGCCAGATTCTATCGGTATCTGGAACCTTGAACCAGTTGAAATAAGAGATATCGCTTCCGAGGCGGCCTGAGCCGTTTTCGAAGGTCTGCTGACGCACAAGCGGTATGCTTTGATCGTTTCTGTCAAACCAGAATTTGCGCCTGAGTTCCGCGCGGCCCGTGCCGTACTCGATCACATAGATGACATAGTAGCTGCGCTCGACCATACGGTTTTTCTTTCCCGGACGCGGATCGGGTTCGAGTTGCCGCACCTCTTCGCGGAAATATCCCATATCGTCGTGAAATGTAGCCGGTTTCATAAGAAACGCATCTACAATGTGTTGAGGCCGCATGTTTAACAATCCGCCGGCCTGAGCCAGCCTGGGATCTTTGTTCTCTTTGATCTCGTTGGCAGCCATATGCTGAAATTCGCTCAGATTGCTGCCGTATATGAAACGCCGCTTGTCTTTGGGGTAGAAAATTGCGAGCCGGAAACTCTGCCCGTTGCTCGTCATATCGGCCACCTTCGAGGAGACCACAGGCGCATTGACTTGCAGCCTTATGTTTTCAGGCCGTTTCAAGCGGATCAGTTGATTGGCGTATGGGTATTCCTCCGCCTTATTCTCTTTTCCGGTAAAATAATTGCGGACGTAGAGGTAGCCGTTGGCCGAAAATGTCTCGACATCGGCGTAGTTGTTTATCCGACTGACAAGCTGGCTTGTGGTCATTTCCTGATAGACCGGCAAGACTTCGGCTACGGTCACTTTTTTAACGCAGCCCGAACTGAGAAATGTTACGGTGAATATAATCAAGGCAAAAGATCGGATCGGTCTCACAATCAACCTCTTATATTAACTTATCGCACAGCGGACGCTGCTGTTGCCAAAATAAAGAAAAAGGGTAACAAAGGAGAGGAAAACCTGTCAACGAACTCATCTTACCGATTTGGCTCTCACCTTGTCAACCGGCCTGATCACACAACATGAATCCACTAACAGGCATCGCTTATTCCCCTGAAACCTTTCCCGCCCTCATTGCAATACGCTCGGTTCCGGCTCTAGTATTTAAACCCGGAGAAAAGAATGCCCAGACTCAAGAAAGCTACATCCAAAACCTACGGCGAGCAGGAGAACCGTTTGTTTGAGGAGCCCGAAACAGATTCCGCCCCCGAGGCGGAAGAAGACCTGAGCCATCGCCCCCTGGCTGACCGGATGCGTCCTTCGTCGCTCGACGAATTCGTAGGCCAGGACAAACTCGCCGCACAGGGGAGGGCACTGCGCAGGATGATCGAAGAGGACCGCCTGCAATCGCTTATCTTCTGGGGGCCTCCCGGCACAGGCAAGACAACGCTTGCCCGCATCATCGCCCGACGAACCGAGGCCCGCTTTGTTCAATTCAGCGCCGTTGTTTCCGGTATACGCGAAGTCCGCGAAGTGATGGCCGAAGCCGATGAGTACCGCCGCCGGACGGGTCGCCGCACCGTTGTCTTCATAGACGAAATCCATCGCTTCAACAAGGCGCAGCAGGATGCCTTTTTGCCTTATGTCGAAAGCGGCACGATAATCCTGATCGGGGCGACGACTGAAAATCCATCTTTTGAAGTAAATTCGGCGTTGCTCTCCCGCTCAAAAGTATTTGTGCTTGAAATGCTTTCGGTCGAACATCTGACTGAACTTATGAAACGCGCCCTCGCCGATCAAGAGCGGGGGCTCGGCCTTGAGCATATAGAAGCGGACGAAGACCTGCTGCGGGCGATAGCCGGTTACGCGTCGGGCGATGCCCGCGTGGCGCTCAATACGCTGGAACTGGCCGCCTCAATCGCCGAACCCGATGATGCGGGTGCGCGCGTCATAACCAGAGAGGTGCTTGGCGAAGCCACACAGCGCGCGGCTCTCAGATACGACAAAGCAGGAGAAGAGCATTTCAATGTTATTTCCGCTTTCATAAAATCTATCCGCAACTCCGACGCGGATGCGGCCGTCTACTGGCTTGCCCGCATGCTCGAAAGCGGGGAAGACCCTCTTTACGTCGCAAGACGCCTCGTACACCACGCATCGGAAGACATAGGGCTCGCCGACCCGATGGCGCTTGTGCAGGCGGTGGCCGGGATGCAGGCGGCGCATTTCATAGGAATGCCCGAGGCAAGACTCGCGCTGACGCAGGCGACCATTTATCTGGCGCTGGCTCCGAAATCGAACTCCGTGCTTGAAGCCTACATGTCGGCTCAGAAGGATGCCCGCGAGACCGAGCGCGAGCCCGTTCCTCTGCATCTTCGCAACGCGCCTACCTCTTTGATGAAGATGCTTGGATACGGGCAGGGGTATCAATATGCCCACGGCTTCGAAACGGGCAGGGCAGAAGAGATGGAGTGTTTACCGGAAGGGCTGAAAGGGCGAAAATACTACAACCCGACGAGTCGGGACCGCAATAATCGCGATTGAATAAAACGGAATAAGACTGCGAAAAGGGAGAAGATCGAATGGCTGAAATCACGGTAAAATCCGCCGGATATTTGAAGCAGGAGATAACCGCCGGGCCTCACACTTTATACGCGGACGAGCCAATCGCACAGGGCGGAACCGAAACGGGTCCCGATCCTTACTCGTTACTTCTGGCCGCGCTGGGCGCTTGCACTTCGATGACCCTGCAAATGTATGCCAGGCGAAAGGACTGGCCTCTTGAAAAAGTCGAAGTAAAGCTTTCAAACAGCCGCGTGCACGCCACGGATTGCCGGACCTGTACAACGAAGGAGGGCCACATCAGCCGGATCGAGCGGCACATATCGCTTGAAGGCGACCTGAGCGATGAACAGCGCGAGCGCCTTCTTCAAATCGCAAAACAATGCCCCGTTCACAAGACTCTTACATCCGAGATCTCGATAGAAGACTACCTAGATTGACCCGAAAATCTGGACTGCTCAGGCGCGGGCTTCGTCCTCTTTTCCTTTTTCCGAGAGCTTCCCGGTCACATACATCAGCACAGACCCGACGCCCCACCATACGAGTGAGAGCAGGATTATGCCTATCAAGAGGTGGCCCGCAACGTGTGACCAGCTTTTCCCGTCCATCCCGGCGCTATACTCGGGCTGGCTGAAAATATTGTCCTTGCCCGTGAAGATGGCGATCATGATGCCCAGAATTATGATCCCTTCACCGAGGATGTTCTGGATCACTATGAGCGGCAACAACTGTTTATAGCTGCCAAACCCGCTGGTCTGGACCCGCACAGCGTAGTAGACGAACCCGATCAGCATCACAACGGTCAGGCTGAAGAATTTCACTATGGAAGTGGGAACTCCGGCAAGCGAAAGCCCGAGGCGCGCAAGGCCCACGATCAGGATCAATATAAGAAAGATCTTCTGAAACCGAATGTACTCCGATAAACTCTTCCCGAATATCTTCATCTTCATTCCTCCCGAGGCGGCGTTGGCCTAGATACTACCACCGACTCCCGGATACCGAAAGCCAAGGCCATTCAGTTGGCAATAGGCGGAAAAAATATTAAATGTTGATTTGACGCAAAGGCGAGTTGAAATAGGCCGCGGATAACGCGGATGCGGCGGATCTACGCGGATTAAATCATATAAAGGTCAGATCCGCGATTATCCGCGGCCTATTCCCAGTTTCCTTATCTACACGTTGAAAACTGAATGGCCCTGTACCGAAAGCGGATACCGAAAGCCGAAACTTCGGTTCGATGTTGCCTTTTGTGTCTGACGGTTTATACTCAATTGTTATGCCTGCGACGATAAACATATCTACCAGCCGCGCCAGGCAGGTGCTCGATATAACCGACCGCGTGGAGCAATGCTTGAATCAAGCGGGGATTAAAGACGGGCTCTGTAATGTCTTTGTCCGCCATACGACGGCGGCAATCACTACGGGCGAGGCCATCGAAGGCACCGATGAAGACCTCATGGAGACGCTTGAACGAATGATTCCGCAGATAAATTTTCGTCACGGTCACGACCCTTCGCACGCGCCCGACCACATGATTTCTTCAATCCTCGGAGCGAGCATTACTGTTCCTGTGAGGGGCGGCAAGCTTCAGCTCGGCACATGGCAGCGCGTATTGTTTGTCGAATGCAACGGTCCAAGACAACGCGAGTGCATCGTGACGGTCCTGCCGGGTTGAATCCGCGAGAAAAAGCCTCTGCCGTATCGAACGGATTCGTTGACAACTCGATTTTCGGTCTGTAGATTTGAGCTTTCATTCTTCACGTCTTTTGGAGGCGTCTGGTCATCATTATGTAAGGCTGAAAATCATTTACCACCACCGTTACGCTTCTTTAACATGTCGTAATTTGACTCGGGTATGAGCGGAAGATAAGATTTTTATTGAAGAGAATTTTGGGATGCGCTTAAACACGCAAATAGTCTGCAAGATGGACCTGAAATAAAGAGGACAAATAATGGGTATTGAGTCTGCTATAGGCGACAACATAATCACCACACGGTTGAGCGATCTGGCAAACTGGGGGCGCAAGAATTCGCTCTGGCCTATGCCGTTTGGCACGGCCTGCTGCGCTATCGAATTCATGTCGGTAGTCTCTGCGCACTACGATCTGTCGCGGTTCGGCGCGGAGGTGGTCCGCTTCTCACCTCGCCAATCGGATCTGCTTATGGTGATGGGAACCATCGTCGACAAGATGGGGCCGATTCTCAAAAGGATTTACGAACAGATGCCCGAGCCCAAGTGGGTGATTTCGATGGGCGCGTGCGCGACATCGGGCGGGTTCTATCGCGCCTACCACGTCATGCAGGGCATAGACGAGATAATCCCCGTGGATGTTTACATCCCGGGGTGCCCGCCTTCGCCCGAAGCGGTCATGCAGGCCGTTTTGATGATTCAAAAGTTGATCGAAAAAGAGTCTCTGATCGATGCCGATGCGCGCCAGGACCTTCGCGAACGGATGAAAAAAGAGATAACCGAAAGCGCGCCAAAACCGCTCCTGATCGCTTTCGAACAGGCGCGCGCCGCCACAGAACTCGTGCAAATCAGCCGCGAACCGGCCTCTCCTGAAAACCCGATTGTCGCCGCCCTCAAAGGCGGATTCGCAGATCAGGTGCTCGACGTAGACGATTTCCGGGGCGACCTCTCCATAACCATCCGGCCCGATAAAGTCGTGGATGTCTGCCGCGCGCTCAAAGAGGACCCGACTACCAAATTCGATCTGCTCTCGACCGTTACGGGGCTCGATTATAAGGGTTTCCCCGACAAGACCTCAGATGAGCGGTTCAATGTCGTCTATCACATGTATTCGATAGATCACGGCCACCGCGTCCGTTTGAAGGTTCCGCTGCCCGAGTCCGCGCCCGAGATAGATTCGATTTCATCGGTCTGGAAGACGGCCAACTGGTGGGAACGCGAGACCTTCGACATGTTCGGGATCAACTTCCGAAATCATCCCGATCTGCGACGCATTCTCACTCATGAAGAGTTCGTAGGCCACGCCCTCCGTAAAGATCACGATCCGGGCGGGCGCACGCCGCTTTCGCGCGATTACAAACTGCCTATCGAATATCAAACCGAATGGCACGACGATGAAAAACACGACCGCATAAGCGGCGAGCCTACCATCATCAACATAGGCCCGTCACACCCGGCCACACACGGCACGCTCCGCATAGTCGCGCGTCTCGACGGCGAGACGATAACCGACTCCGATGTTGAAATCGGCTATCTCCATCGCTGCTTCGAGAAGATGGCCGAAACTCATCAATGGAATCAGGTCATCCCCTACACCGACCGCCTAAATTACATGTCCTCGTTTCTAAACAACGTAGGTTATATCACTACGGTTGAAAAACTGCTCGGCATAGAAGTGCCAAAACGCGTGCAGTACATTCGCGTCATCCTCGGAGAGCTTTCGCGCATCATGGACCACATGGTCTGCATAGGCACAAACCTTGTGGACATGGGCGCGATCACGAATTTCTGGTACACCTTTGAGCCGCGCGAAGAGATATATGATCTGCTTGAGATGACCTCGGGCCAGCGGATGATGGTCAGTTATGTGCGCGTAGGCGGGTTGTCTGCCGATATTCCAAAGGACTTTGTGCCGCGCTGCCGCGAGGTGCTAAAGCGCCTGCCAAAATATATTGATGACGTTCACAAGCTGAATACGCACAACCGGCTCTTCAAACAGCGGGCGGTAGGCATCACCGAAATCAGCGCCAGAGACGCGATAGACTGGGGGATGACCGGCCCGATGCTCAGGGCGTGCGGCGTGCCCTACGACATACGCCAGAACCATCCTTATTCGAGCTATGACGACTTCGATTTCGAGGTTCCGGTAGGCAATCGCGGCGATGTCTATGATCGTTATCTCGTTCGCATGGAGGAGATGCGGCAGAGCCTTCGAATAGTCGAGCAGGCGCTTGAAAATCTGCCCGAAGGGCCTTATCAGATTGATGACCGTCGCATCACGCTGCCTCCGAAACACGGCGTCTATACAAACATCGAAGACTTGATGAACCACTTCAAATTGACCATGCACGGCATCCAGGCCCCGCCCGGCGAAGTCTACGGCTACACCGAGGGAGGCAACGGCGAGCTTGGTTTCTACATTGTGAGCGACGGCTCGATGAGACCGTGGCGATGTCACGCGCGAGGCCCGTGTTTCCCGATATTTTCCGCCTTTCCAAAGCTGATCGAAGGCGGGCTTATAGCCGATGCCGTAGGCGCGCTCGGCAGTCTCAATATAGTAGCGGGAGAGCTTGACCGATGATTGAATTCAGCGAAGAAGCGAAACGAGAATACGACGCGATACTGAAACGCTACCCCGAAAAGCGCCCGGCGCTCATCCCTGTGCTCGCGCTTGCTCAAAGGGAGTTCGGCTGGATTTCTCAGGAGGTGGCCGAGTATATCGGCAGCCTTATGGATTACCCCCCGTCCGATGTCTTGAGCGTAGGAACCTTTTATACGTTGATACACATAAGGCCCGTGGGTAAGTACCATCTGGAGATTTGCCGCAACGTGAGTTGCTGGTTGATGGGGACATATCCGTGTGTTGACGAGATAAAGCGAAGACTGAAGGTGGAACCGAATCAGATAACCGAGGACGGCAAGTTTAGCTGGAACTTTACCGAGTGCCTGGCCTCGTGCGGGACGGCTCCGGCCATGCAGGTTGGCGACCGCTATTTTGAAAACCTCACGCCCGAAAGCATCGGCGAAATAATCGAGAAACTGGCCAATGAATAATACAATTCTACTTGCAAACACAGACAAGCCCGATCAGACGAGCATAGAAAAATACCGCGAGCGTGGCGGCTACCGGGCGCTTGAGAAGGCTCTTACGATGGAGCCTGCGGCATTGATAGATGAGGTAAAGGCGAGCGGATTGCGGGGGCGCGGCGGCGCGGGTTTTCCCACAGGTATGAAGTGGAGCTTTGTCCCGAAGAACTCTCCTAAGCCCACCTATCTGCTTTGCAACGCCGACGAAAGCGAACCCGGCACGTTCAAAGACCGGCTTCTGATCGAACGCGACCCGCACCTTATGATCGAAGGCATGGTAATCGCGTGTCTCGCGCTCAACTGCCACCTCTCTTATATCTATATGCGGGGCGAGTTTGGCTTTCTGATAAGGCCGGTCGAGAAGGCTCTAGGCGAAGCCTATGACGCTGGGATACTCGGCCCGTCGGTTTTAGGAAAGGATTTTGCGCTCGACCTCCATCTTCATATGGGGCAGGGGGCTTACATTTGCGGCGAAGAGACATCGCTGATCGAATCCCTGGAAGGCTATCGGGGCTACCCGCGAATCAAGCCGCCCTTTCCCGCAAGTCACGGATTTCTGGCTTCGCCCACGGTGGTCAACAACGTAGAGACGCTCGCCGCTCTTCCGTGGATCATCGAAAACGGCGCGGCGGCCTATGCTGCCATCGGGACAGAGAAGAGCAAAGGCACAAAACTGTTTTCAGTTTCAGGCCACGTAGCGCGTCCGGGCGTGTACGAAGTTGATATGGGCTATCCGTTGCTCGATTTCATCTACAACGAGGCGGGGGGGATTCCGAACGGGCGCAAATTAAAGGCGGTCATACCGGGCGGCTCATCGGTCCCGGTCTTGAGAGCCGACGAGTGTGAGGGCGTTTTGCTCGATTACGAATCGTTGCTCAAGGCGGGCTCGATGCTCGGGTCGGGCGGGATGATAGTCTTTGACGAAACGGTAAAGATGCCCGAGGCGCTTTCGGTTATCGCTGATTTTTACGCGCACGAATCCTGCGGACAGTGCACCCCCTGCCGCGAAGGGACGGGCTGGGCCGCAAAGATTTTGCGCAGGCTTGTGGCGGGAGAAGGAAAGCCGTCGGATGTCGATCTGCTATTGAAGATCGCCGATAGGATGGAAGGGAAGACCATCTGCCCGCTAGCCGATGCCGACGTGATGCCGATTCGCAGTTTCGTAACCAAGTACAGGGACGAATTCCTGGCGCTCTGCGCGAGTTGAGCAATGAATAAAGGCGAATCTGCCTAATCTTTGAAGAGTTGAAGTAGCCGAGCCCGATTTAGAGCCCGATTTATCGGGCTTACCCGAAGGGCAGTTAGGCCAGTCTTTTTAGGACTGGTTAAACGCTGGCCTAACTGTCTCAAGGGCGCTTTAGCGTCCTTCTCGCAAGGGCTTTAGCCAATGTAAGAAAGCAGGCTAAAGCCGGATGCTGGAAGCCCGTTGAAACGGGCTGAATAACGAGAACTGCTCGCCCCCAGCCGTAAAACGGCTGGGCTAGCTGCCCTTCGGGAAAGCCGCCTGAAGGCGGCTGGGTGATTAAGAAGAGTCTCAAGAGTAGTTATGAAGAGTGTCAGGTATTTTTAGCTCACTGGAAAATTGAACGATGCCAAAACTGACGATAAACGATAAAGAAGTCGAAGTGGCCGAGGGGACTACGATCATTCAGGCCGCGCAACAGATCGGCATAGAGGTTCCCCACTACTGCTATCACCCCGACCTGCCCGTGGACGGCAATTGCCGCATGTGTCTGGTCGAGGTAGAGAAGATGCCAAAGCTCGCCATATCCTGCGCCACGGTGGCAACCGACGGGATGATCGTGCGCACAAATAACGAGCGCGTGAAAGAGTCTGTGCGCGGCGTGCTGGAATTCCTGCTGGTCAATCACCCGGTAGACTGCCCGGTGTGCGATCAGGCCGGCGAATGCCGCTTGCAGGACTACTACATGGTCTACGGCCTGCACACGAGCGAGATACCGCTTGAGATGAAGGTGCGAAAGCGCAAGGTGGTCGATCTCGGCCCGATGGTCGTCCTCGATCAGGAGCGTTGCGTGCTCTGTTCTCGCTGCATAAGGTTTTTCGATCACGTCACGCACACGGGCGAGATGCAGTTTTTCGGGCGCGGCGACCACGTAGCCATCGGCACATTTGAAGACAAGCCGCTCGACAATCCCTACTCGGGCAATGTCGTCGATATCTGCCCCGTGGGCGCGCTCACCTCACGCGATTTCAGGTTTAAGTGCCGCGTATGGTTTCTGCACAGCACAAATTCCGTCTGCGGCGGGTGCTCTACGGGGTGCAATATGCGAATAGATCACCGGGACGGGACTATATTTCGATTGCTCCCGCGCCGCAACCCGGATGTCAATAAAAGCTGGCTGTGCGACGAGGGGCGCATGAGCTTTCACGAGCTAAACAGCGGAGAGCGCATAATGCGCCCGATGATGAAGGGGCGCGACTCCGTGCAGGCTCCTGTGACGTGGGAAGAGGCGATTCGCTCGGTTGATACGACGTTGAAAGAGATTTGCGAGGCAAACGGCGCGGAGGCGATACTCGGCGTCCCTTCGCCTTCGGCAACAAACGAGGCGCTCTTTTTGTTTAAACGTTATCTGGCCGACCAGATCGGCGTCACTCAATTCGAGTTCCGCCTCAGTTCGGAAGACAAGCGAGTCACTGAACCGGAAGACGAGGTTTTGCGCCATCTGGACAAGCATCCGAATTCTATGGGCGCAATACGACTCGGGCTTATGAGCGATGATCTGGGCGGGATAGAGGGCGCGATTCGGGCCGCTCGCGAAGGGCGCATAAAGGCTGCGATGATAATGTATTTCAAGCCGCTAGTGCGCCGCGCAGAAGACACAGAGGCCGAGGCCCTGTTGGCCGAGCTTCTCGATGTGCTTGAGTATTCGGCGGTCTTTGCCGCGCACAAGGCCGAATGGCTTTCGCGGGCCAGCGTGCTTCTGCCCGTCAGCGCGTGGTCGGAAGAGGAGGGGAGCTATACGAATTATCAGGGCCGCGTGCAGCACGCGGGAAAGGCGCTCCAGCGCGGCGGCGACATCAAACCCGTCTGGCAGGTGCTGACTATTCTGCTCGCCGCAAGCGGATCGGATGTCCTGTGGGCGTCGACCGCCGAGGTCTTCGAGAATCTTGCCCTGGCAGAACCCGCATTCCAGAACGTGGAACAGGACGGCGCTATAAAGGATGACGCGCTCCCAACAGCGTGATTGAAGTGATTTTATGAAAAAAGATGCGAGAGTTGTAAACGTAGCCGACCGCGCCGCAAAGGATGCTTCTTTCTCGAAAGAGATTCTCGGCCCGCTCGTAGGTATGGGACTGACCTTTACCCGGATGGTTGAAAACCTCACCGGCAAGATTGACCCCACGATCAGATACCCGGAAGAGCGCCGCAGTTATTCCGAACGCTATCGAGGCGCGCATATCCTGACCGCTCGCGAAGACGGCTCTCCGCGTTGTGTAGCCTGCTATATGTGCGCGACGGCCTGCCCGGCCGATTGCATCTACATCGAGGCGGGAGAGCATCCCGATCCTCTTATTGAAAAATTCCCGAAGCGGTTTGAGATAGACATGCTCAGATGCGTCTACTGCGGGTTCTGCGTAGATGCCTGCCCGGAGGAAGCCATCATCATGAGCCGACAGAGCGAACTGGCCGCATACTCGCGCGAAGAGACTATATGGGACATCAAACGGCTGATGAACAGACCGGAACTTCCCGAATTCGGGCTTGGCTACAGACCGAATGAGAAACTCGTAGACAGCACGCTCGCCTTTGTCCCTATAGAAAAAGTGCAGAAAAACCTCGCTGGACGCGTGACCATGAAGGAAAAAGCGGAGATGATTCCACATGTCACCTTTGACCCGACAAAGTCGAACGGAACGTGATTCTCTTGGAGAGCGCGAGTTGCCCGCAGATGTTTACTACGGCATCCAGACCGCTCGCGCCGTCGAAAACTTTCCCATATCAGGCTGGAAACCCTTCCCCTCGTTTGTCACCTCGACGGTGCAGATAAAGAAGGCAGCGGCTCGCACAAATTTTGAGCTTGGCGCGCTGGATCAGGAAATAGCCGAAGCCATCATAGCGGCGGCCGATGAAGTGCTCGCGGGCAATCTCAGAGACCAGTTTGTCGTGGACCCGTTTCAGGCCGGGGCCGGAACTTCGCACAACATGAATGCAAACGAAGTTCTGGCCAATCGAGCCATCGAATTGCTAGGCGGGGACAGAGGCGACTATTCGAAGGTCCATCCAAATGATCACGTCAACATGGGCCAGTCTACAAACGATGTGATTCCCACGGCGATCCGACTCGCCTCGCTCGAACTGGTTCGAAAAGATTTGATACCCGCCCTCAGTGATCTGGCCCGCGCCTTCGGCGACAAATCCGAAGAGTTCGACAGGATAGTAAAATCTGGCCGCACCCATTTGCAGGATGCGGTGCCGGTCAGGCTCGGACAGGAATTCGGAGCCTACGCGGTCGCCATCAGAAAAAATGGTGACCGCGTGCTCGAAGCCGCGCGCGAGTCGAGAGAGCTTGGGCTAGGAGGCACGGCCGCCGGAACCGGGCTGAACGCGGTTCCCGGCTATCGCAGGCGCGTGATCGAGGAGTTGAGCCGCATTACAGGGGAAGACCTCAGACCTGCCGGTGACTATTTTGAGGCCATGCAGAGCATGTCGCCTTTTGTGCAGCTTTCGGGGGCGCTCAAGACGCTTGCGACCGATACTATCCGCATAGCAAACGATTTACGCCTTCTCGCTTCGGGGCCAAACACGGGGCTTACGGAAATCTTTTTACCTGCGGTCCAGCCCGGCTCTTCCATAATGCCCGGCAAGGTAAATCCCGTGATGGCCGAGATGACCAACATGGTATGTTTTCAGGTGATTGGAAACGACCTCGTAATAACGATGGCCGCGCAGGCCGGGCAGTTGGAGCTAAACGTCATGATGCCCGTCATCGCCTTCAACCTCCTGATGTCGCTCCGGATTCTGGCAAACGACATGAGAGTGCTTGGCGAGCGATGCATCGAAGGGATAACTGCGAATGAAGACCGTTGCCGCTGGTATGTCGAAAACAGCGTCTCGCTTGTGACGGCCCTGAACCCGAAGATCGGCTACGCCCGCGCCGCCGAGATCGCCAAGCGAGCTGTGGCAAAAGGCAAGACCATACGAGAGACAATCAGCGAAGAAGGTTTGCTATCGCCCGAAGAACTGGCCGAAATTATGGATACGTATGCGATGACAACTTACAGAGATGAGGGATGAGGGATGAGGGATGAAAAGGACTGATGGGGGTAATACTGGTAAATGGACAATCGCATTAATCGAGATATTGTCCAGATTCTTTTTCATCCCTCATCCCTCATCCCTCATCCCTCCTGAAATCCCTCCATTTGCTATTGACTCTTATGGCGAAAATATGGAAATTGTCTTAGGACAAAGGTAGCAATCATCCTTGGCTGAAAACACACTAGTAAGGAGGAATTCGATTAGATGACATATGTTATTGCAGAACCCTGCATAGGGACAAAGGACACAGCTTGCGTAGATGTCTGCCCTGTAGATTGCATTCACCCGCGCAAAGATGAGGCGGAGTTCGACGGCGCAGAGATGCTATACATCCACCCGGATGAGTGCATAGATTGCGGCGCGTGCGAACCGGCCTGCCCGGTCCAGGCGATCTTTACCGAAGACGACCTTCCTGAGCAGTGGGCACACTTTACGGCGATGAATGCCGATTACTTCAAGTAGGTTCGGGTTGAGGAGTATCAGGTTTGACGTACGTAATTTGCGAGCCATGCATCGGTGCAAAAGAGCTTGTTTGCGTTGATGTATGCCCGGTCGATTGCATACAGGGGGGGCCGGACGAAGTGCAGATGTACATCGACCCGGCAACCTGTATTGATTGCGGCGCGTGCGAGCCGGCCTGCCCCGTCTCGGCGATCTTCTTAGAAGATGAAGTGCCGCCAAAATGGCAAAGCTTCGTGGGCAAGAACGCGGATTTTTTCAAGAGTTGAGACACAGGATTCGGGCTGGAATCAAGCATTCGAACGAGCAGTTTTTAAATGAATGGTTTGAAGCTGGCGCGATTTCTGCCGGTCTCGGTAAATCGTATTCGGTAAATCGTATTCTTCGTTCCCGACGAAACTGTTCCGGCTATCCTGGAGCCGCCGTTACATGATCAGACGGCGGCTCCTCTATTCATTCGATTTGTGCGATTTCTTAAGAGGTGTTTCTTAAGAGTGATAGTGCTGCATATTATGCAGCAGCATTTTTCGGCCTTCCTGAAATCTGACTTCGATCTTGTTGGGCGGCACTGCCGCCTCGACCTTGCCACGCCCGAATTTGGGATGACTGATAACGTCTCCGGCTGAAAAACTTGCGTTCATATTATAGTTTTTGACAGGCTGAGCCGGATCAATCTCGAATGATTTTGCCTGGCTGGTTCGCTTCCCGCCTTTTGTCGTGGCCGCCGCCTTCGAGCGCGTAGTCTTTGCTGGAGCCGCCGTTTTTGATCTGTAATTGTGAGTTCCGCCGCACATCGAGCAAGTGACTCTGCGCACTGTCTCGCCGTCCATAGCGGCGACCACATGTGTGCGCTCATCTTTGCATTTTCCGCAGTAGGCGTTTATGTCCTGACCGACCCGTGGTTTTCTGTAGAGCATAGATTAAATATAACATCCGTTGGCGGCGGCATCCAGCCTCTATTCAAACAGGGTGCTTAATGCGTGATGCGTTGTGCGTGATGCGTGACTCTTTTGGAGATCATCTGTTAACGATTTATTGCTGGCCCGGCAAATCACGAATCGCGCATCACGAATCACTCAAAGCAACTCTCTAAGCTTGCGGGCGGCGCGATAATGCACCCCGGTGGTCTCCGAGGGGACTTCTCCGGGAATGAAGAGACCATCTACCCACCTGAGGTACTCGCCGATTGATCGTTTTGCCGCGATGTGGCCGCGAATGTCGTCACGCCACGGCTGAAAAAATATGTGATAGACGTGCTGGTCTTCTCCAAGATAGACGCCGCTTTCCCAAACCTTCTTTCGTATCTCATCTCCGTCGCTTGCGAGCAACGTGCTGGTTTCTGCGATCTTGATTATGGCTTCCAGACGAGATTTTTTTGACATATTGGTATTTCTATCGAACTTGCTCCCGCTACGCAACGGAGATTATGACATTCTGTACGGTTTTGTGTCTGGCACCATCTCAGGCGTGCTTTTTTGACACCCCCAGCCTATTGCAATAGAATGGCTTTGTTGAATAGATGTGAATTTTGGATGTCAAGCTACGTCCGTACCCCAGGCTAAAGCCTGCTTTTTGGAGAGCCCGTGACAAGCGAAGACCTTCCCCTGCTGTATGAAAAGAGAGAAAATATAGCACTTCTTACCTTTAACCGGCCCGACCGCCTGAATGCCGTCAGCCGCCCGATGTATGAGTCTCTCAAATCAGCCTTCGAAGACATTTCCGAAGATACCGAAGTGCGAGCCGTAGTTTTGACCGGCGCGGGTCGGGCGTTTTCGGTAGGCGCAGACTTAAAGGCTCACGGAAGCGGTGAGTTGACAGATGCCGACAGACGCAAGTATGTGACCGCCGGTCAGCAGGCCGCCCGATTGATCCAGAATTGTTCGCGGCCCGTTGTTGCAGCCGTAAACGGGCACGCCATCGGGGCCGGTCTTGAGATGGCGCTCTCTGCCGATTTCATCATCGCGGCAAGCGAGGCAAAGCTTCGTTTTCCAGAAATCTCGCTGGGAACGTTTGTAGGCGGCGGGGCCATCTACACGCTGACACAGCGAGTCGGCCTGGCCAGGGCGAAGGAATTGATAATGCTCGGCGATTTTTTCAACGGCGCGGATGCCGTAGCTTTCGGACTTGCCAACCAGTCAGCACCAGCCGATCAGGTGTTGACGCGTGCGCTCGAAATCGCCGCTCGCCTCGCCCAAAAGGCCCCTGTCTCGTTGTCATTCGCAAAGCGATTGCTGAATCGCGCCGGATTCCTCGATCCTGAAACGGCTATGGATCTGGAAGCCGAAGCCCTGATCGCCTGCATGAGAACAGACGATTGGGAAGAGGGCATCAGGGCTTTTGCCGAAAAGCGCGATCCCAATTTCCGAGGAAAATAAAACGTCATGACCAGTTCAGTAAGCTGTATATTCGAGCCTAAAGGCATCGCCATAATAGGCGCTTCACACAACAAGACCAAACGCGGTTACCAGGCGGTTCGCGCCCTTGCAGAATCGGGGTATGCGGGAAAGATTTACCCGGTAAACCCGAAAGGCGGCGAGTTGTTTGGGATCGAGGTAGCCCCTTCCATTCAGGAAATCGAGGGCGACCCGGACCTGGCGCTCGTGTGCGCGCCCGCTCGCGGCGTGCCCGACATTCTGAGGGCCTGCGCAGAGAAGGGGATTCGCGCCGCCGTAGTTCTGGCGCTTGGCTTTCGCGAATCGGGCGCGGAAGGCGCTCGACTCGAAGCCGAAATTTCCGACATCATCCGAAAGACCGGCATACGCGTCGTTGGCCCTAATACATCGGGTGTGTTGAACCTGCCGCGATCCATAAACCTTGTCGGCACGCGCAATGTCAGAAAAGGCAACCTGGCCTTGCTCGCCCAGTCGGGAAACATGGCTCTGGCCTTGATCACTCAGGCCACGGCACGCTCCAATAATGGTTTTTCCATCTGCGTGGGCGTTGGGAACGAAACCGATATCGCTTATCACGAATATCTCGAATACCTTGAAAACGATCCAAACACGACCGCCATACTTATCTGCGTCGAAGGCTTTCAGAATGGACGGAAATTCCTCGAAGCCGCGCGCCGCATCACCCCGCGAAAGCCGCTTGTGCTGTTGAAGATGGGAAGAAGCGAAGCCGGTGGTGCGTCGGCAAAATCGCACACGGGCGCGATAGCCGGTTCCTATGCCGTGCTTCATTCGGCGTTGAAACAGGTGGGCGTCATCGAGGTGACCCGCACCGATGAGCAGTTTCACGTAGCTGAAACGCTCGCACGCCAGCCCGAAATCAAGGCCGGTCTGGGGCTTGCAATTCTCTCGGACGGCGGCGGGCACGCCACTCATTCAACCGATGCGCTCGTGGAAGCTGGCGTCCGGCTTGCTCGTCTGTCTGAAAAGACCCGAGCGCGTTTGCGGGAAATTCTGAGCCCTGCGGCAAGCGTAACAAATCCGGTAGACGTGGCCGGAGCGGCCGATGCCGACCTCGGCATCTTTGCCCGCTGCATGGAGGTCCTGATGGAAGACGAGGCGGTGGGCGGCGTGCTCTGGATAGGACTCTTCGGCGGTTATGCAATCCGCTTTGCCGAAGAGCTTGAAGCGTCCGAGGCAGAAACCGCCCGAAAGGTGCTTGAGATAGCTTCACGCGCACGCAAACCGCTCGTGGTCCATAGCCTCTATGCCCGCAGACGCAGCGAGCCTATCAGGGTGCTGAGCCGGGGCGGGGTGCCGGTGGTCGAATCTCTCGATGTGGCGAGCCGGTGCATCACGGCGGCTTATGAGCGCGGGCTATATCTTGCAAGAGATTTGAGCGCCCCCTCATTTACACCCGGAGCGCGCTGGCCGAATTTCCATAAGGCCCGCGCGGAGGGTCGTGCCACCCTGCTGCTCAATGAAGCAATCGAGATGGCGGCCGATTACGGTATCCTCATCGCGCCTTCCTCGCTCTGCCACTCGGCGGATGAGGCGGCCAGGTATGTCGGCAAATCAAACGGGTCTGTGGTTCTAAAGCTTGTGTCTGCGGCGATCACTCATAAGACCGAAGCCGGGGGCGTGGTTCTCAATATCAGAGAACCCGAAGAGGCGCGAGCGGCATTCGTTCAAATCCGGAAGTCGGCCAAAAAGTATGCCGAGGCAAATCACCTCGACTACGATTTTAACGGCGTGCTCGCTTCTCCGATGCTCCCGCCGCCGCTTGCGGAAGTGATCGTGGGTGTCAAACGAGATGAGCAATATGGACACGTCCTGATGTTTGGGCTTGGAGGCATCGCCGTAGAGGTGATGCGCGATACCGCATTTCGCATACTGCCCATCGGGCGGGACGACGCGATACAGATGATAAACGAGATAAAGTCCGCGCCGATTCTTCACGGGCTACGGGGCATGCCTCCCGTAAATTTCGAGGCGGTTGTCGATCTGATGCTGGCGCTGGGCGATTGCGTCATGTCGAACCCCGACATCTCAGAGATGGAATTGAACCCGGTCTTTGCCTACCCGGACAAAGCCGTTGCCGTGGATGTGCGTGTCATCCTCGCAAGAGAGCCGGGCGAGGAAGCTTGAAGATGATCAATCTGTATTCGATCAACTGCGGGCTTGCCTTCGCTCCTTACCTTTTAGAGAGCCTGACAGCTTTTCTGGACGAGGAAGCGGAAGTCTCTCGCGTAGTCCGCCACAGCGGGAGCGGTCTGATCATCAGATCGGCCGGTGAGATCGTATTGAGATACCGCAATCGCGAGGCCAGTTTCGGGACCAGGGATTTAGCTCATTATCTTGCGGCCATCGGCTTCCGGGCCGAGGCGTATGACATTCTAAGGATGTCGGACGAGGTTGTGATGGCAAATATCGGCGATAACATTTTGCTCTCGCACCCTCAATCTGAGTTGTGGCTCGACCTCGAAAGCGTTTCTCGATTGCTAGCGGCTTTTCGTGACGCGCCCGTCACAGCCGGTCAGGTTGAGGGGCTGCCCGAATGGTTGAACGCCAGCCTCGGCGCTGAAAGATTGTTGCTCAGCGATCAACGAAACGGGCGCTGGGTGCTGCTTGGTTCGGACCACATCGCAGAGCTTGAAAGAAGAGCGCCCCTCCTCGATTCACCGGATAAAGAGTCTCGGCGCAAGCGTCCGCCCACGCTTACACTAAAAGGCGTGACCATACATTTGCAGACGGCCGGTCGGCTGGCTTCGGCTCTTGACACATTTTCTGAAACAGGCGAGGTCACGCCCTTTGAAGAGATCGCGCCGGAATTTCGATTGGTCGCAGCCCGGGCAACAGAAGGACTTGAGATAAAAGACTCGGATAAGCGCGCAGCCTTTACCGCGAGAGAGGCGCGAAAATGGGCGGCAATTATTCGAAGCGAGCTTTCAAAATTGAATGTCAGCGAAATCGTTCGCGGAAAGATGAAGACAGTCTTCGCAGACGGCGAAAATGGTCGCTGGGTCTTGCAGTGGGGAGATGAAGTCTTTGTCCCCGATCAGATGATTTCAAGTATTTCTGCGGCTGGTAAGAATGAACCTGTCGAGACCGATGGTTGGCCTGACGATTGGCCTCGCCTCAGGCGCACCGACGAATTTCTATTATTGCTCGATAAAACGACTGGCGCGTGCGTAGCTCTCACCGACGACGAAGCGGATTATCTGACTAACGCTGTTTGAAGTGTTTGAGCCGGGGAGGGTTCAGGCGCTGACTTTCTCATCTTTGGGGTCGAGATTTTCGAGCAGATGACCGAACTTTTCCTTCTTGGTCTTCAGATAGCCGAGCGAGCGTTCTTGCGGAGCGATTTCAATTGGAACCCGCTCCACTATCTCAATACCTGCGGCGCGCAGGGCCGCGATCTTTTCAGGGTTGTTCGACATAATGCGAACCTGCCGCAGCCCGAGTTGACGAATTATTTCTGCGCAGCATTCGTATTGCCGCAGGTCGGCTTCGAATCCTAGCGAGAGGTTGGCTTCCACGGTATCCTGTCCGGCATCCTGAAGAGCGTAGGCGCGAATCTTGTTTATAATCCCGATGCCGCGCCCTTCCTGCGGCTGGTATATGATTACGCCGTGGCCTTCCTGCTGAATCAGTTTCATCGCGAAATAGAGTTGAGGACCGCAATCGCATTTGATCGAGTGAAAAACATCGCCCGTGAGGCATTGCGAGTGGATTCGGACGAGGCTGGGCTTGGATTCGCTCAACTCTCCTTTGACCAGAACGACAAACTCTTCCTGGCTCTCTACGCCTGTGAACCCAATAATCCTGAAGCAGCCGAATTCGGTAGGCAGATTGGCTTCCGCTACGCGCTCGACTCCTGCGCAGGTTCTCTTCGAATTGCAGCTATCAAAGCTCATAACAAAAACAATCAGTTCTAAAAGTTACTGCTTGGATTGTAGTGAGCGGATATGGCAACGTCAAGTAGGGCGAAGGGCCAGTTTTTTGACAGGATTAACAAGATTCACAAAATTTGCGAAAGAAGATAGCGGAAATCCTGTTAATCCTGTCTGAGACTTTTTCGCGCGTCACGCGGCGGCTTCTTCAGGTCAGGCTTTATTTTGAAAGAATCTCTTTGAAGAATTGAAGCGCCTGCTCGTCATCAATCTGGCCGAGCCAGAAGATGGCCTGTTTGCGCACTTCGCCCTTTGGATGAGTGCGGGCGACTTTTATCAACAGCGGCACGGCTTCGCTCTTGTCCCGCTGAGAGATGGCAAATACCGCCTGTTTTTGCACTTCGGTATCCGCGTCGGAACTGTTTACGGTGTTCCCGAGCGCCTCAAGGCTGCGCTTGCCCGCCTTCTGCCCGAGCCAGAATATAGCCTGTTTGCGCACTTCGCGATCGGGTTCTTTCTCAGCCGACTCGATCAGAAAATCTACCCCCGCGTCTTCGTCCCTGTTTATCGAGGCGGCGAAAACGATCTGTTTCCTGACCTCTCGATTGTCGCTTGAACTGTAAAGATTCCGCAGAGTGGAAAGCGCCTGCGCGTCTTTGCTCACTCCGATGGAAAAGACGGCTTTCTTTCGAATCTCTGTGTTCTCATTCTGGTTGCGAACCAGATCAGCCAGAAAGGGCGTCTCTCCGCCAATCTGGCCCAGCCAGAAAACGGCGGGTTCGCGCAATCTGTCTTCCGACGAGTTGCGAATGAAATCTTTCAATATGCCGCCCACGCGAGGATCGTCGTGCAGGGCGAGCGCTATAACCGAGTGTTCGGCTATGCGGTCTGACTTGTAAGTTTCGGCCAGATTTTTGAGCAGGCGGATGCTCTCATCATTTGATGCGCGACCGAGCCAGTAGACCGGATACCCGCTGTATTCACGCTGGCGGTCGAGGTTGTAAACTTCCACGCGGGTGACACTGTCGCCTCCCGGATTGCGCAAAAGAAAGATGCCGAGGTTTCGAGTCTCAATTGTTGGGTCGTCGGATGTGCTTATGGAGATTCCTGAATCGGAGTGCGTAACCCCATGCGAATTTTTCCACTCGTAGTCCACGGCAACACCTGGCCTCACGTCGAATGAGTAGGCAGTCCAGTAGGACGACCCTCCCGAGCGACCCTGTTTTACTGCCGCGTCGATCCGAGCCTTCAGATCGGGGCCGTCAACAGAGATGAATTGCTTGCTCTGAGCCAGAGCGGAACATGAAACCGCGACTGCCGCAACCAGCAGGCAGAAAAATTTGTATGTCATTTTCGGCATGATAAGAGTTCCTTTCCAAACAAAATAGTGCTGATACGGTCACGTGATGCGTGATTCGTGATTTAGCAGGACTGCAAGCTTCCGTGTAACTGCGGACCGCCCGATAGTCACCAATCACGCATCACGCATCACGAATAATCATTCGCACCTTAGAGCCACCATAGGGTCCACCCGAGCGGCCCGGCGCGCAGGGATGAAACAGGCTGCCAGAGCCACTCCTGTCAGGATCAACGGAATAGCTATGAAGATCAGCGGGTCGGTCGCGCTCACACCAAAGAGTAGCCCAGACACAACTCGCGTAAGGGCGAAGGCCGCAGCCAGCCCCGCTGCTACGCCCGTCAGGGCAAGCGCGAGCGCCTGGCCTACGACCAGCCGCAGAACATCGCCTGCCTGCGCGCCCAAAGCCATGCGGATGCCGATTTCGTGCGTGCGTCGCGCTACCGCATAAGACATAACGCCGTATATGCCGACAGCCGCAAGCAAAAGAGCAACCGAAGCGAAACTGCCAAGCAGGAGCATCAGGAAACGGGGTCGCCACAACTGTTCCGCGATCACCTGTTCCATCGTGGCTACTCTTGAAACGGGGAGGTTCTTATCAATTGCCCACACTTCGTTTCGCACCTGCGCGGCGAGAGCCGCCGGGTCGGATGAGGTCCGCGCAACAAGCGTGAGATAAGCATAATGAGGCTTGGGATTGGTCAGATAATCCTCTTCTTGCAAGAAAGGCAGATAGACTTCATTTCCAGGTTCTTCTGTCCATTCCTCTTGTTTCACGTCTTTGACCACGCCCGCGATTGAAAGCCACTCGGCGTCTGATTCCGCGCTTCCCATCTTTATTCGCTTGCCAATCGGGTCTTCATTTGGCCAGTAACGGCGAGCCAGAGTCTCATTGATAATGATGACGCCGGGCGCGTCCTTCGTGTCCCGGTCGGTAAAGTCGCGTCCCCTGTCGAGCGAAATCCCCATCGTGTGAAAATATCCGGGAAGGGCTACGCGATAGGCAGCGCGCATGCGCTCGCCCGGCTCAGGCGCGGGGCGGCCCTCTATGCTGAAGGAAAATCCCCAGACGTCACCGTCAAGCGGGAGATGGTTTATCGCGCTTGACGATTCGACGCCGGGAAGCCCGTCGATTCGTTCGAGCAACTGCTGATAAAAGACTGCGCGCCTCGCGCCGTCTGATTCAGCGGAGCCTGCCACAGAAACCGTCATGGTTAAGACATTCCGTGGGCTGAATCCCGGATCAACCGATTGCAATTTCATAAAGCTTCTTATCAAAAGCCCCGCCCCTATCAGAAGCATAAGGGCCAGCGCCACCTGCGAGACTACAAGCAGACTGCGCAACCGATGGCTGCCCGGGTTTGCCGCCGCGTTTCTGCCGCCCGCCTTTAGCGCCTCGTTCAGGTCCGGGCGCGTAGCCTGCCACGCGGGCGCAAGGCCAAAAAACAGCCCCGTCAATAAGGTGAGCAGCAGAGTGAATACAAGCGCAGGCGTGTCGAGGCTGATCGCCTTACTGCGGGGCAGGGTGCCTTCGGGCAGGGCGGACAGGAAAAGATTAACGCTCCAGAAAGCGAGCAGAAGCCCGGCTCCGCCTCCAATCAAGGCAAGCAGGAGGCTCTCTGTCAACATCTGTCTCACGAGGCGAAAGCGCGTAGCTCCGAGCGCTAGGCGAACGGCGATCTCTTTCTCGCGCCCGCTCGCTCTGGCAAGCAGCAAATTGGCTATGTTTATGCACGCGATCAGGAGGACAAGTCCGACTGCCGAAAGCAGAACAAGCAAAGTCGGTTGAACATCGCCCACGACCTTTTTCTTGAGAGGAATGACCGAAACATTCGATTCCGTGTTTGTTTTCGGGTACTGTTCGGTAAGCCTCGCGGTGATGGCGCTCATCTCAGTCTGCGCCTGAGCGAGGCTGACATCCGGTTTGAGCCGGCCAAAGATGCGCAGACTGCGAGCAGCGCGATTGCCTGTGCGGTCCGCAATCACAAGAGGTGCCCACATCTCGGCATTTGTAGCCCAGAACATAGGGAATTGAAAACCCGGAGGCATGACGCCGATCACGGTGTAGCTGTTCCCGTCGAGCGTCAATGTCTGTCCAAGAATCTTTTGGTCGCCGCCAAAACGTCTCTGCCACAACCCCTGACTCAGCACGACTACGGGTTGCGCGCCCGGCTGATCTTCGCCGGGCAGAAACCCGCGCCCGAGCACGGGTTGAACCCCGAGGAGCGCGAAGAGATTATCCGTAGCGCGAAGGGCCTGAATCTGTTCAGGGCGATCTCTGCCGGTCAGGTTCGGTCCCCAGATTTCGGCGGCGGCCAACTGCTCGAATGAGTTTGCCTGCCGTTTCCAGTCAAAAAAATCGGCGGGCGAGACGGGGCTTGTGCCGCCGTGCAGGGCTACGACCAATTTGTCCGGGTCCTGGTAAGGCAAGGGCTTGAGCAGCACGGAATTGACTATGCTGAAGACGGCGCTGTTTGCGCCTATGCCGAGCGCAAGAGTCAGTATTGCAACAAAAGTAAAGCCGGGGCTGTTTATCAACACCCGAAGGCTAAAACGCAGGTCCTTGTAGATGCTTTCCATCCTTGATCGCTCCTCACCCTTTCAATGAGTTTTGAGTTTTGAGTGTTGAATTTTGAGTTTTGGGATTGAGATTTAAAAGCTCAGATACTTTAGTGGAATCCGCCAAGTATCTATAACTCAAAACTCAAAACTCAAAATTCAAAACTTTTCAGGCTGCCAGCACGCCTTCCTGAATAACTCGTCCGTCGAATAGATGTATCTGTCTGTCGGCCTCGCGCGCGTATCTCGGATCGTGCGTGACCATGCAGATGGTCGCTCCCTGAGAGTGAAGCTCTTTGAGCAGGTTCATCACCGCCTCGCCGTGAATGGAATCGAGATTTCCCGTAGGCTCATCGGCAAGCAGGATCAACGGCTCACCGGCAACTGCGCGGGCAACTGCAATGCGCTGCTGCTGACCGCCCGACAATTGCGCGGGCAGGTGTCGCTCCCTGTGCGCCATTCCCACCCGTTCGAGTGCTTCCCGCACTCGCCGCCGCCGTTCGGTCGATCTCATCCCGCGATAGGTGAGCGGAAGCTCTACGTTTTCGTAAACACTCAGGTCCCCGATCAGGTTGAAACTCTGAAAAATAAACCCGACTTCGCGGTTGCGGATGCGCGCTCTTTCACTCATCGGAAGAGAGGCCACCGATTTATCGCCCAGCGTGTACTGGCCTTCGGTCGGCGAATCGAGCAGCCCGAGAATCGAGAGCAGCGTAGATTTGCCGCAGCCCGAAGGGCCTTCGATTGAGATAAACTCGCCCTGTTTGACTTCAAGGAAGATGCCCGATAAGGCGTGAGTTTCGACTTCATCCGTGGAAAAGATTTTTGAGACTCCTTCGAGTCGTAAGAGAGTTTGATTGTATGTGCTCATACTCTTGTTCTCCAGTGAGCGCAATTGCGGTGTTCAAAATCTCCCGGCCTTGACGGCCGGGAGTGAAGGAGGAGGACACCTTTAACAGGGTCGGTTTCTCTTAACCGGAGGGTAAGTGAGCCCCGGCCCGAAAAGGTTTCAACAAACAGCGAGCGTGTTACTTGAGAATATCTAGAAGGAATTTGGTGGCCTCCGGGTCGTCGTTTTGTCCGATCCAGAAGATGGCCTGATTCCTCAGTTCGACCGAAGAGTCATTCTTGGCTATGTCCATAAGTTTTCTGAGCGAGCATTTGGTGTTGTTCTGGCTGAGGCCGAAGATGATTTTCTTCTTAACCTCTTCGCTCTTTTCCTGATCGTAAAGCTGAGACAGGTCATTACAGGCCTGCTCTCCGCCCTTCTGACCTACCCAGAAGATGGCCTGTCCGCGAAGCTCGGGCGTCTCGCCGTTGCGGGCTATTTCGGCAAGCCTTGCCTGAGCGCGCGGGTTATCCATCTGCGACATCGCGAATATGACCTGTTTGCGGACCTCTTCATCCTTATTCGCTTCATAGATCGCGATCAATTCGTCGGCGCTCTGCTCGTCGCCCTTCTGCCCGAGCCAGAAGATGGCCTGCTTGCGAACCTCAACATCTGCGCCCGAAGATCGGGCGACTTCGCTCAGGAGGGTGCGAGCGCGCGGGCTTGATTGTTGCGAGAGGGCAAATAGCACCTGCTTTCTGATCTCCACATCCTGATCGGCATCAAAGACGGCTTTCAATTCGTCGATGGCTTTTTCATCGTCTCTCTGACCGAGCCAGAAAATCGCTTCCTTGCGCACGGTGACCGATTTTGCGTTTCGAGCCATCTGGCTCAGAAACTGGCTGGCGCGCTCGCTGTCGTGCTGAGAGATTGCAAAGACCGCCGCCTTGCTTACTTCGTCATCGGTCGAAGTCGTTGCAAGGTCTTTCAGCAGGTCGAAGGCCGCTTCGCCGTTTGTCTGTCCGACCCAGAAAATGGCCGTCTTTCGCAGCTTGGAATCCGAACTGTTGCGGACCACATCCATAAGGATTGCGGTCCCCTGCTCGCTTTGATTCTGGCCCAGGAGCGCGACCGCGTTCTCTTTGAATCGAGGGCTCGCGTTGTAACCGGGCTTTAGAATATCGGATACCAGCGAGGCGCAACGCTCGGCGTTGTTCTGGCAGAGGCTTTGCAGCGCGTAGGTTTTAAGGTCTTCATTTCCCTGATCCACCTGCGCGGGATCAACCGCCGGTTTGCCTACGCGGTTGGCAATCTCTATCTGCATGGCCTTTGCGTCCTTTATCCACGAAGACTGCGGATACTCCCTTATCAGGCGTTTGAGTTGCGTGTCGGCATCCTTGAACCTTTCCTGTTTCTTCATAGAGAAAGCGAGGTAATAAAGCGCCGCGTCAACGTTTTTGTCTCGCGGGTATTGGTCTATCAAACGGGTGAGCACCTGCCCGGCGCGTCCCCAGTTTTCTGCCGCGATCAAATCTCTTGCCTCGCGGAACATGTCCATTGCTGCGCCAGTCGAGTTGGATGTCTGAACAAACTGGTTGAGCTTTGCCACATCCTGATCAAAACCGTTTACCAGACTGGTGCAGACCAGAAGGACTGTGAGCAGGGCGGTTGCGACCCCGACCATTAGGCTCAGGCGGAGGCTCTTCGCGCGGTAACTGGCTTGAATGTAATCAGTGCGATTCATATTTTTCTCCCAACAGATAGATTAAAATCCTCCGGCCATCATTGGCCTGGAATAGACTTGCAGTGTGGATACGATTTCTCGTTTTTCGATGAGGCTCTTTATTGAATGAACCTCCTGGGTTGTAGCCCGGTCGGGCAGATTGGCTATGTCGAGCAGGTAAGGCTCGAGATCGCCGAGCAGGTCTTCGACCGGCAAATTGCCTTTTGATTCCGCCTCGCGCCGCAACCGATTATTTTTATCAAGCAACTCTCTCGACCGTTGCTTTTCATAAGAGACATCGAGCGCGGTCTCCGTCTCTGAAATCGGGATGTTTCTGAAAGCCCTCAGAAGAAGTTGCGCGCTTTCCAGATGCTTTGCCGTTTCGGCATCGAGAAAAGGATTCGCAGAGGCCACGATTTGCGGCGATTCTCTCACGGGCGTCTCCTTCTGAGGCGCTTCCTGCACTCTTCTTTTATTGCTTGCGGAATGCTTTTGCCCCGGCCCGGTCTTTTCAGGTGTCGTGCCGGTGTTGCTTGCAATCTCTTCCTTCTTTTGAGGCGGCGCGGGAGGAGCCTCTTTACTGTTCTCTTCGTGCTGCTCTTGCGGTGTCTTGCCCGTAGCCTGTTCAGGCTGCTGATGCCTGCCCGGCAAGAGCAGAAACAGGAGCAATCCGGCGAGCGCCATCAGGATTATCGCCGCCGCCGCCGCAAACCGGGGCGTAATCCACGAGCGCTGCGGCTCGGGAAGTCGCGCGGGAAGTTCGGGCGCTTCCCCGTGATGACGATACCTGCCGAGTAGGTGTTCCAGTTGCTCTATTTCCGGGTCGGGCTCTCCCGAACCATCCCACAGATAATCGTCTTTCATGATACTTCCTCCATACCAAGCTTCTCGCGTAACAACTTCATGCCGCGATGGAGATTTACTCGGACCGAAGCGGGAGTGAGTCCCGTTCGTTCGGCAATCTCGGGTCCTGTCATGCCTTCCACGAGGCGAAGGATAAGCGTTTCTCTGTAAGCTTCGGGAAGCTCGCGAATCGTATCAAGGGCCTTTGCCGCTTCCGTCTCGGCCTCCGAAAAATTGCGGACCGCCATCTCTTCGGTAAGCTCTTCGGTCCTATACGAGCGGCGATGAAAATCCATCGCGCGGTTGCGGGCAATCATGGCGAGCCAGCCGCCAAAGGCCGCGCTCTCTCTGAGCGTGTCGAGCTTCCTGAATGCCGTGAGAAACACATCCTGTACAAGGTCGTCCACCTCAGACCAGGGCACTCTGGCCAGCAGGAGCCCATGCACCATAGGCGCATAAAGATCGTAGAGTCGTCCGAAGGCCTCCTGATCCCCCCGGCGAACGGCCTCTACGAGCGAGGTCTCTCGGGAGAATTCAGTCACGGTTTGTCTGGCCACGGGCTGTTGTCGTCTGGCCGCAAGCGATAGACCCATTTCAATCCTGTACATCCTTTTACCCTGTACACCACTATAGACGCTCCTCCGGTGAAAAGTGTTAACGGGCTTCGGCAATTCTTTATCCGGCTGCAATTGGCGTCAATAGCTTTGGAGGTAAATTGGCTGAATCGGTCCTGCCGCGCCGTATTAACAGGTTGCAAAGGCGGGCCGCTTCCAGTAATAATTATCGGCTACCATTCATAATACTGGGAGAATCATTTCATGGCAGAAGATAAGGTAATTAAGAGCGGTCAGATAACCTTGCCGCGCGTGCTATTTTTGATCGTGGCCGGGGGCATAATAGTGGCGACAGTTGCCCTTGGCGGCGTATGGCTCACAATCGGATACTGGCTCATGACATTGGCCATTGCCGGTCTCCTTTTCGCCATAGCGATGGATTACGGTGTAAAGTTTGACAAAGTAGACCTGGATTTGCCGACGCCGGAAGCGGCCGGCAGTATCACCAGTACGGCTGCGGTCGATGCGGGAGATGCCGCAGCAAGAGAAGCGCGAACTAAACGCCGCGCCAGCCGTCAAACCAAACGAAGACGTTGAGATCAGTAATCAGTAGGCAGTAGGCAGTAGGCAGCTTATACTGAACTGACGGCTACTGCTGAAGAGAGCATGGCGAATGCATATGAATAGCTGGTACCCAACTCCGTTACTGCCTACTGCCTACTGCTCGGAGGAGTAAGAGCCATAAGTCAAACTACAACAGATGTGGCTGTGGTTGGGCTCCGCACTATTATGGATGGCCCCGGCCTGCTATGGCTCGACCTTGATGATCCAAACAGCAAGGCGCTTGATGATCTGGCCGTCCGTTATGGGTTTCACGAACTCGCCGTAGAAGATTGCCGCCATCGCAATCAACTGGCCAAGATCGATTATTACGAAGGCTATTCATTTGTCATCGTCAACACTACCCATTATTCCGAATCGCCCTGCGAGGTGAACACAAAAGAGATAGACGTCTTCCTCGGCCCCGACTACATAGTGACCGTTCACTTCGGCCAGAGCCTCGCGATATGTGAAATCGAAAAAAAGCTGGCTACGAATGCCGCCCACCTGAAACGGGCCGATATGGTGTTGCACGCCCTGATGGACATGGTCGTAGACCGCTATCTGCCCACGCTCGATAATATGGGAGACACGATTGATCATATTCAGGATGACCTGTTGCTGAATCCTGATGTGAAATTACTCGAAACGATCTTTGATATGAAGCGCAGCCTGCTCCATTTTCGCCGGGCAGTCTCTTCTCAGCGAGAGCTTATCAATGTGCTTATCCGCGACGAGACCGATTTCATCCACAGCGATATGCGCATATACTTCCGCGATGTCTACGATCACGCGGTTCGCGCCCTCGACCTTGTAGAGACTTATCGGGACCTGCTCACGGGCGGCCTCGACATATACCTCACGCAGATGGCCAATCGCACAAACGACATAGTCAAGGCGCTGACCATACTGGCTACTATCATGCTGCCGCTTACGCTTGTGACCGGATATTTTGGAATGAATTTCGAGTACATGCCTTTCTTGAAAGATCCGAACGGAATCTGGTATATGACCGGAGGGCTGGTAGTTATCACAGGGGCGATGCTTGCGTGGTTCAAGTATAAAGGATGGATTTGACTGCTTGATTTGTCCTCCGGCTCAAACGGCGATTGCTTGACAATCTGAGGGCTGCGTGTAGACTTTAAACCGTCAAGGGCTTCAAAAAGGGTCAGGGTTATCATTTCCCTCCAAAGTGCCAGGCTGCTCTTTACAGGCGGCACTCTTCCTCAAGCGGATGTGCCGCAATAACAGGAACCGGAATGCAAGTAACCGATACAAAGATTACGTATGGGCACAGGCCGTCTACGGCTGTCACTGAATTGTCTCTGAACGAACTGGCAAAACGGATAGATGCTCTCGCAGGGGTTCCGGCGCTTTCAGAGATCGAAGACTGGTTTCGGTCGCTGGCGCTCAGGCAGAGAGAGTATGAAGAGCATAGGGTCTTCACAGACCGCAAATATGCGCGCAATCTCATCGCGCGCAGCTCTTTCGCCGAGTTGTTGATGCTGTGCTGGCATCCGGGACAGCGCACTCCGATACACGACCACGGCGGGTCTGTAGGCGTAGTGCTGGTCGTCGAAGGGTTGCTGACCGAGACGATGTACGACCACGCGCCCGAAGGACATGTTCGCCCCTACGACACGAGGCGACGGGTGCCAGGCGAGATTACCGGAGCCGACGTGCCCGACATCCATCAGCTTTTGAACCTCCAGCCGGAAGGGCGCGATATGGTGACGCTGCATTGCTATGCGCCGCCGCTCTCGGTCCTTAATACCTACAGCCCGAGGAGCGCGCGTGTCGGTCGCTGGCGGGAAGGCTATTTCGTCGGCGGAGCCGGCATCTGATACTGACAATCTGAATTTACGCCCGTGCCATTCGTCGCAGAAGAGGAGCTTATCTTATGTCTAAAGGATTGCTATGCTCATATCGGCGTTCGCGTGTGGTGGTCGCGCTATCTTTCTCTCTTCTGGTTATATTGGCAAGCGCCGGAATGAGCGCGGCTCAGTCGGGGAGGCGATTGCCGAGCAAACCCAAACAACCCAGCCCCGTAATTCCATCCGAGAGCGAAACGCCGCCACCCGCACCGCCTGAGAAGAGACCCGAAATACCGCAAACGCCCGTCCTCGTGGTCAAATATTCGAGCGTCTCTTCGGGGGGATATTACTATGGTCAGTATGTTCTTGACGGCTGCATAGGGCGGATGAAAGAGTCCGGGTCGCTTAAGGTGAGGACAGGCAAAGAGATGAATTCCAAGGAGGCGAGCGATTACGCCAAGGCATCTGCCGATAACTTTGTCGTGTGGCTGGATCTGGACCTGGACTCGCTTGGAGTGGATGCGAGTCAATCGGGAAGGGATATTACGGTGCGATATGCCGTCTACACGCCGGGCACGGGGAAGGTCAAGACACAGGGGCGGGTTTATCTGCGACCCTATCAGGCGCGAATCGGCGGAGTAGGGCTACCCGTACCGGTGCCAAACGGGCGAGCTCAGGGTGAACTGGTCTTTAAACAAGCCGGGGAAGACATAGCCGAACGAGTGATGGATTCGTTTGGAACGGCCCCCGGTCGATAAACGCTTTATGCCCGAATAATCGATTCATAGGGAATTTGAACCAGACAGGAACAGGAATAGGCCGCATCTGCGGCCTATTCCTGTTTGCAAGATATACATTTCAGGGAAGCTCGATATTTACTCTTCA
This sequence comes from Blastocatellia bacterium, assembly GCA_963765495.1. Lineage (GTDB taxonomy): Bacteria > Acidobacteriota > Blastocatellia > UBA7656 > UBA7656 > CAVXWP01. Next base: position 231,300 of record CAVXWP010000004.1, on the reverse strand, counting down.
CGCCTTTTAGTTTTAACTTTGTCTCGTTGCCGCTTGGCAAGCCTCTTGCGCCGTGGTAATAATGGTCCTTACTTACGAGCGGACTGGTAGCGAGAACATTCAAAATCTCCTTCTATCCAGCCGTACCGGCACTTATATGAAATATGGTTTTATTATAGATCATCGCAAATGCATTGGATGTCATGCCTGCACGGTCGCCTGCAAATCTGAAAACGAAGTGCCGCTGGGGACCTTTCGCACCTGGGTGAAATATATCGAAAAGGGCGAGTATCCTGACACTCGCCGTTTCTTTTCCGTGCTCAGGTGCAATCATTGCGAAGACGCTCCGTGCGTAACCATATGTCCCGTCACGGCCCTCTTTCGCCGCGATAACGGCATAGTGGATTTCGACGGCAATCGTTGCATAGGTTGCAAAGCCTGCATGCAGGCCTGTCCTTACGACGCGCTCTACGTCAATCCAAACACGAATACGGCAGAGAAGTGCAATTTCTGCGCTCACAGGGTCGAGGTAGGGCTTGAGCCCGCCTGTGTGGTGGTCTGTCCCGAACAGGCAATAATCGCAGGCGATATGGATGACCCGGCTGCGAAAATATCCCGATTGCTCGCCTCGGAACAGACTCAGGTGAGAAAGCCAGAAGCGGGAACGAGGCCAAAGCTCTATTACATCGAAACGGATCAGGCGGCATTGCGTCCGACCGAGCAGACGCATACGGGAGGCTATCTGTGGGCCGAACAGCAGATGGATGCCGTTATGCAAAACGAGCAAGCGCTGGCCGAAGCCGAAGCTCGCGCCCGCACGACATACGACATATCACACGAACGCCCGTGGGGGTGGAAGGTTTCAGCCTATCTGTGGACCAAATCAATCTCGGCGGGCGCTTTCATAGTGGCGGCGCTCGGGCTCGGGTTCGGGGTTGCGCGTCCTCGCGTCGGCGGTGCCTGGCTGTTGGAATCTGTAGCCCCGCCGGTTGCTATGATCTTTCTGGTTGCGACTCTGGCATTGCTCGTTTTGGACCTCAAGCGACCCGAGCGGTTTTTAAGTATCCTGTTCCGCCCTCAATGGAAATCGTGGCTTGTGCTTGGCGGCTACATACTGGCGGGTTACGGCGCGCTGCTCGGGGTCTGGCTTGTCATGCCCTATCTTGGATTAAACGCGCTTGAGCAACCGATTCTGTGGCTCGGGGCGCTGTTTGCCGCCGGGTCGGCGGTCTATTCGGCTTTCCTTTTCAGACAGGCGCGCGGGCGCGTATTCTGGCACAGCACGCTCACGCCTCTGCACCTGTTTGCGCAGGCGCTCGTAGCGGGGTCGGCGACCCTTTTGCTCATCGCCGCGATAGCTTCGGAGGTAACTTTTTTCTGGCTGACGGATGCCTCGGTCGAATTCGTGTACTACGAATTGATAGGAGCGCTGATCGCCCACGGCGCGCTTGTGGCGGGCGAATTGTTCATGCTTGATGAGAACGTAGAAAAGCAGCGGGCGGCGCGATTGATCACTCGCGGCATATTCCGCAAGATGTTCTGGGGCGGCGCGGTGATAATTGGAATACTCGTGCCGCTTATCGGGCTCGCAAGCGGGGCAGCGCAAACCGGGCTTATTCTTGCGGTGGTGTCGTTGTTTGCGCTTGTCGGGCTTTTCCTCTGGGAACACATCTGGGTGCAGGCCGGGCAGGCTGTGCCGCTCAGTTGAGTAGGGATTGGTGGAAATGGATTTGAATGGTTGGGAAATGCGCAAATAGGCCACGAATTCGACGGATTCGACAGATTTTTACGGATTGGCTCATATAAGGTCTGATCCGCGTACATCCGCCGCATCCGCGTTATCCGCGGCCCATTTCAAATTACCCAGCCGACACGGTTCGAAGAAGATCAAGATGTCAACTCAGGATAAAGACAACACCTCAGAGCAGCGGGAGGAAAACCGGCAGGTCGTATCGCCTCAAAAGAGTTCCCGCCTCACCAGCTATCCGCCTTACGAAAGGTGGGATGACTGGGTGGAATACGATGCGAAAAGCTGGCCTCGCAAGGTAGAGCGGCGGTATTCACTGGTTCCGACTACCTGCTTCAACTGTGAAGCCGCCTGCGGATTGCTGGCTTACATTGATAAAGAGAGCGGCGAGATTCAAAAGCTCGAAGGCAACCCTCACCATCCGGCTTCGCGCGGGCGCAATTGCGCCAAAGGCCCCGCTACGATCAATCAGATTCACGACCCCGAGCGGATACTCTACCCGCTCAAGCGCGAAGGCAAACGCGGCGAAGGGCACTGGCATCGCGTGAGTTGGGACGAAGTGCTCGACACGCTCGCGGCAAAGATTCGAGCCGCGATTGTTAAAGACCGCCGCGATGAGATCATCTATCACGTAGGCCGTCCGGGCCACGACGGATACATGGATCGAGTGCTACAGGCGTGGGGGGTTGACGGTCACAATTCGCACACGAATATTTGCTCTTCATCGGCCAGAGTCGGCTACGCGCTATGGCAGGGGGCGGACCGTCCCTCGCCCGATTACGCGAATGCCCGGTTCATCCTCCTGTTAAGCGCGCATCTGGAAACGGGGCATTACTTCAATCCTCACGCGCAGCGAATCATCGAAGGCAAGATGGCGGGCGCAAAGATCGCCGTCATTGATCCGAGGCTTTCAAACACGGCTTCGATGGCAGATTACTGGCTGTCGCCGTGGCCGGGAACCGAAGCCGCGATGTTGCTTGCGATGGCCCGCGTCATGCTCGTGGAAGGTTTGTTTGATCGAGAGTTTGTCCGCCGCTGGGTCAACTGGCAGGAGTTCATGCGCGCTGAGAGGCCCAATCAGGAATGCTCTTTCGATTCGTTTGTCGAAGCCTTAAAGGAAATCTATGCCGACTTCACGCCGGAATTCGCAGCAGAAGAGTGCGGCGTCGAGGCTGAAAAGATCGTCAGGATAGCTCGCGAAATCGCCTCGGCAGGTTCGGCATTCGCCTCTCACATCTGGCGCAGCGCGGCCTCGGGCAATCTGGGCGGCTGGCAGGTAGCCCGCGCCCTTTTCTTTCTGAACGTCCTGACCGGAAGCGTGGGCACCGAAGGCGGTGTCTCTCCGAATGCGTGGAACAAGTTTGTTGCCGCGCCTTTCTCGAAGCCCGCGCCTCAAAACGTGTGGAACGAAACGCTCTGGCCGCGAGAGTACCCGCTCGCCCATCACGAGATGAGCTTTCTGCTCCCCCATCTGTTAAAAGAGAATCGCGGCCATATCGCGGCTTACTTCACACGCGTCTACAACCCCGTATGGACAAACCCGGACGGGATGAGCTGGCTTGAGATGCTCAGAGACGAATCGAAAATAGAGCTTCACGCGGCGCTGACGCCCGTCTGGAGCGAGACGGCGTGGTTTGCCGATTTTGTCCTCCCCGTAGGGATGGGACCCGAACGTCACGACCTGATGAGTCAGGAGACTCATGCGGCGCAGTGGATCTCATTCCGTCAGCCGGTCGCCCGCGTCTTGCGCGAGCGCGCGGGCGAAAAAGTCAACTTCACATACGAAACCAACCCCGGCGAAGTATGGGAAGAGGATGAGTTCTGGATAGAGCTATCGTGGCGGATCGACCCTACAGGAGAGCTTGGAATCCGCAGGCATTTCGAATCGCCTTATCGCGCGGGCGAAAAGATCACCATCGAAGAGTACTATCGCTGGATATTTGAAAACAGCGTCCCCGGACTTCCTGAAAAGGCCGCGAGCGAAGCCGTCTCCCCGCTCGATTACATGCGCCGCCACGGGGCCTTTTCGGTCAAATCGGGCATCTACGATCAGCACGAGACCCGCCTGTCTGAAACCGAGCTTGAGAGCGCCACGGCAGAAGAGGATACGGGGCGGATCATAAAACAGACCGGAGCCGGGCCGCAGGTGATAGGCGTAAAAATAGACGGGGAGGCGTTCCGAGGTTTCACCACGCCTTCGCGCAGGCTAGAGTTTTACTCCAAGACGATGGCCGATTGGAAATGGCCCGAGCACGCCTTGCCGGGATACGTGCAAAGCCACGTCCACTGGCGCAAGCTTGATCGGGGCAAAGGCGAATACATACTGGTTCCGACCTTCCGGCTCCCGACCCTGATTCACACGAGGTCGGGCAATTCGAAATGGCTAAACGAGATTTCGCACACAAATCCGCTGTGGCTTCACCCTTCGGACGCGGCGGCGGTTGGCCTCAGAAACGGCGACCTTGCGCGGGTCTCGACCGACATAGGCCATTTCATAATCCGCGTGTGGATCACAGAAGGCATAAAGCCGGGAGTCGTGGCCTGCTCTCATCATCTGGGCAGGTGGCGATTGAAAAAAGCTGAGGGGACTGATCGCTGGGCCTCTGCCCTCGTAGACATCCAGGAGATGGGCGAAGGCCGGTGGCGACTCAGACAGATCGAAGGAGTGCGCCCGTTCAATAGCGATGATCCAGATTCCGAGCGCATATTCTGGCAGGAAGGCGGCGTGCATCAAAACCTGACCTTTCCGGTCCACCCCGATCCCGTGAGCGGAATGCATTGCTGGCATCAGCGCGTTCGCCTGGAACCGGCTCACGCAGATGACAGGTATGGCGATGTGGTCGTGGATACGAAACGTTCTCACGAAATTTACCACGAATGGTTAGAGATGACGCGGCCTGCGCCGGGGCCGGGCGGCCTGCGCAGACCCCTGTGGTTTTCACGTCCCGTAAGACCTGCGGGCGAGGCGTATATTTTGAAGAGTGACGAGTGATACGTGATACGTGATGCGTGATGCGTGATGCGTGACTTTCAGACAGGCTGCATATTCAAGACAACTTGCAAGTCTGGTTGATCACGTATCACGCATCACGTATCACTTACTCTTGTCACGAAACCAAACCTTGGTTAGGCTATAGACTCAAATGAAGATCGTTGTAATCGGATATGGAAGAGTAGGGTCGCGCACAGTGGAAGCCTTGATTGAGCGCGGCCATGAAGTTACGGTCATTGACAAAGACACTACTCGGTTGAGCCGGGCTTCGCGTCTCGAAGGCGTGGAACTGGTTCAGGGCAACGGCATAGACGTTGACATACAGCGCGAAGCGGGTATAGGCGAAGCAGATCTTTTGCTTGCCGTCACCCGCGACGACAATGTGAATCTAATGGCCGCGCAGGTCGCTCGTTCTCAGTTTCACGTCCCGCGCGCGCTTGCTCGCGTTTATGAGCCGAGTCACGCCGAGGCCACTCAGGAAGACCCAAATTTGATTGTGGTTTGTCCGACGCTGTTTGCCGTCGATTTGATCGTGGAACAGACCGACATAGCTGCCGGTCAGGCCGCGCCCGAACGCATCCCTCCCGTGCCTCCAAAGGTGAAACCCCGACCCCGTTATGATGCGACCGATGAATCGCGCTACATCCTCATAGCCGGGGGCGGCAAGGTGGGGATCAATCTGGCCCGAGAACTTTTTGAAAGCGGTCATGAAGTAGCCATAATCGAAATGGACACGGCGCGGGCGGCCAATCTGTCGAACAGGCTGGAATGCCCCGTCTTTATCGGCGACAGTTCCACCCACGACGTGCTTGAGGCGGCCAGGGCGCAACAGGCTCGCGTATTCGTCGCCGCTACCGGAAGCGATCAGGACAACCTTATTGCCTGTCAGCTTGCCCGTAAGGTCTTTGGCGTGCCAAAGACCATCGCGCGGGCTTCAAACCCCAAGAACGAAGAAGTCATGGCAAACCTCGGTGTTGATTCCATAGTCAGCCCCACTGCCCTCATAGAACAGGTCATCGAGCGCGAACTGCCGACGGTTCGCATAAAGACCTTGCTCAGCCTCAGGCAAGGCGCTTTTCAAATACTCGAATACCCCGTTGATGGAGTATCCCCTTCGGCGGGCCAGATGGTCCGCGATTTGAAGATGCCGCCTGAAAGTAATCTCATCGCCATTTTGCGGGGCAATAACACGGTGGTCCCGCGCGGCGAAACCAGACTGCTTGAAGGCGATGTGGTTGTCGCGCTCGTCAATACGGAGCAGGAAGCTCAGTTGCGCACGGCGCTGCTGGGGGCTTAAACTCTTAGTTGTGAGGTTTTTTTTAGAATGAGCACATTTATGGGTAAAAAGGTACTGGTCGTCGAGGACCATCATGATACTTCTTTCATGCTTTGCCGGTTGTTGAAAATGGAAGGTTACGAAGTCGAGCATGCCATCGACGGCATGGTTGGCCTAAACACGGCATCAAGCGATCACCCGGATCTCATAGTAACCGACATCCAGATGCCACGTATGAACGGCATCGAGATGATAAAGCGCATCCGCGAAGACGGAGAACTGCGCGAGACTCCCATCATCGTCATGAGTGCCTACGGCAAACGAATGATAGATGATGCGCTCGAAGCAGGCGCTGACGATTACATTGAAAAGCCTATTGATTGCGACAGATTCCTTAATACGATCAAGGAAAAATTGCCGGAAAACGGAGCCTGAGCGGGTGGCTCTGTAGGGCTGTCCCAACCATTCTCATTCCTTGACAGTAGAGGCTACTGAGAGTCAGCCGGGCCGTAGATGATCGCTGAAGCGTCAATCGGTTGATGAAATGCTTCGGGTTTGTCTATTTCGGCGTCGAAGATACAGGTTCGATTGCGACCCGTCAGCTTTGCTCTGTAAAGCGCCTGATCGGCCTTTTGAATCAGATCAAGCGCATCGGTGCCGTCGGAAGGAAAGCTTGCCATCCCGAGGCTTATGGTTATGCGCATGGTCAGTTCGGGGTCGGTTGTCGAAGCAGGGAAGAGATGAGCCTCGACCTTCTGCCTGATCTCATCGGCTACGCGAAAACCTTCTTCGGGCTTGCCTGAAATATATGCCAGATACTCCTCTCCGCCGTAACGCGCGGCAAGGTCCGCGCTCCCTATTACATCGCGTATGATATGGCCTACCTCGCGAATGGTGTGGCTGCCTATCAAATGGCCGCGACCGTCGTTGACTCTTTTGAAAAAGTCCAGGTCCATCATTAAAACGCTAAGCGGGTGGGCCGAGGCGTTGTCTACCGATTGCCTGACTATGCGGTCGAGGTCGGCAAAGAGGCTGCGGCGCGAGCGAAGCCCCGTCAATTCGTCGCGTTGAGTCATCTCGTGAAGACGTTCCTGAAACTCGGCTTCAAACTCGTCGAGCATGGCAAACTTCATCAGATGTTTGCCTATTTTGATCTTGTCGCCGTCTTGCAGGAGTTGTTCGCCGGTTACGCGAGCGCCGTTGAGGAAGGTGCCGTTTGTAGAACCAAGATCGTTCAGGTAATACTCGACGCAGCCGCCTTCGGCGGCGAAGCGCGTAACCTGGGCGTGCAGACGCGATGAGATTTCATCTCTGAGCACGACATCTGCCATTGATCCCCGTCCGATCACGGTCTTTTCCTGATCAAGCTGAATGGTCAAGCCGATAGAATGGCCCTGAAGCATTACGAGTACGGGCCGCTTTGCAGTGGCCTGTATAATCTCATTGAGATTTAGCTTGAGCGTGTGTTCAGCGTCACCCACGGTAATTCTCCTTCAATGGGCGTAATATACCAATAATGCACAAGTATAAGCAATTGGGCGGAAGAGAAGCGAGTCTTGAAGTGGAAAATCGGCCCGCTTGATATTAGTGGAAATGATCCTGAAGGTAAAGGAAATGGGAATAGACCACGGATGCGGCCTGCTCCCATTTCCCTGATTTCTTTTGGGAAAGCTAAAACAACCCGTCGCCGAGCAGAGGCGCGATGACGAGCGATACAATAGACATCAGCTTGATCAGAATATTCATTGCCGGGCCGGATGTGTCCTTAAAGGGGTCCCCGACCGTATCGCCTACCACGGCCGCTTTGTGAGCGGGCGATTGTTTCCCGCCCAGGTTTCCGCCTTCGATATATTTCTTGGCGTTGTCCCACGCGCCGCCCGCGTTTGCCATCATCAATGCCATCATCACGCCCGCAAGCGTAGCGCCCGCGAGCATGCCGCCGAGGGCCGCCTTGCCGAGCGTGAAACCGACAACCGGCGGAAGCAGGACCGCAATCAATCCCGGCGCTATCATCTCGCGCAGCGCCGCCGTGGTAGAGATTGATATACACCTTGCCGTATCGGCCTTGGCCTTGCCTTCCATCAGACCGGGTATCTCGCGGAATTGTCGGCGCACCTCTTCGACCATCTTGTTTGCCGCACGCCCGACCGAGGCCATCGTAAGCGCGGCGATCAGAAAGACGACCGCTCCGCCTATGAGCAATCCTACGATTACGTGAGGTTCGGTCAGGTTTATGCCGCTTCGAGAAAGACCGGCTTTTTCCTGATAAGCCGAAAAGAGCGCAAGCGCCGTAAGGGCGGCAGAACCGATTGCAAAGCCTTTACCCATAGCCGCCGTGGTATTGCCTAGCGAATCGAGCCCGTCTGTGATTTTGCGTGTTTCCGGGCCAAGCCCGCTCATCTCACTGATGCCGCCCGCGTTGTCGGCTATCGGGCCATATGCGTCTACGGCCATGATGATTCCGGTAGTCGCGAGCATGCCCACGCCCGCAAGAGCTATGCCGAATAAGCCTATTACCTGAAACGAAACGAGCACCGCCACGCAGATGATAACCACTGGTATCGCCACCGAATTCATCCCCGTAGCCATGCCGGTAATAATGTTGGTAGCCGGGCCGGTTTCCGATGCGCGAGCGATCTTTTTGATGGGTGGGCCGGAGGTGTAATACTCGGTGACTCCGCCGATCACTATACCGGCGACCGCGCCCGCAACCACGGCCCAGAACGGACCCCACTTGGAATATCCGGTCGCCTTCAGATCGAGCGTGATCACAAGCAACGCCGTTCCGGCAAGCATTAGCACCGTCGCGATGTATGTCGAGTAACGCAAGACCGCAGCCGGGTCCAGCTTCTTCATTGCGCGAACCGATAAAATCCCTATGAGTGAGGCTACTGTCCCGAGAGCGGCGACCATCAAGGGCAGCATCATCCAGCCCAGACTGGGCGTGTATGTGTAGGAAGTTGCGGCGATTGCCATTGCCGCCACAATCGACCCGACATACGACTCGAAGAGGTCGGCTCCCATGCCTGCCACGTCGCCTACGTTGTCGCCCACGTTATCGGCGATTGTAGCCGGGTTGCGCGGGTCGTCTTCGGGGATGCCAGCTTCGACCTTACCCACAAGGTCTGCGCCCACATCGGCGGTCTTTGTATAGATGCCGCCGCCCACGCGTGCAAACAGCGCGATGGAGCTTGCTCCCATGGCGAATCCTGAGAGCACTGCCGCCGCCGCGCTTTCCATGTTGAAGCCCGTTTCCGGTTTGAGTTGAAAAGTGAAGAGGTAGAGATAAGCGATTCCGGCTATGCCGAACAATCCGAGGCTGGCCACGGCCATCCCCATTACCGATCCGCCCGCGAACGCCACAAATAATGCGTCGGCCTGACCGGTTGATCTTGCCGCTTCCGCGGTTCGGACGTTGGCGCGAGTTGCGGCCTTCATTCCAAAAAAGCCCGCCAGAATCGAGAACAGGGCTCCACCGACAAAGGCTCCGGCCGTTTGCGGGCCGTAAGGAAGAAAGAAGGCTATCAGCAGGGCTACGACGACGATGAAGACCGCAAGTATCGTGTACTCCCGTTTGAGGAAGACCATCGCGCCGTCGTGGATGGTGTTTGAAATCTCTACCATGAGACTGTTGCCGGAAGGTCGCTTGACCACTTCCATGTAGGTCAGGCCGGCGAAGCCGAGTCCGAGCAGTCCGAGGACAGAGGCAGTTAGTGGGTTACTAAATAATTGTTCCATAATTCAGGGTATTCCAAATCCTAAAAAAAATTATGGACCAGGGCTAAAGCCACGGTGGGAGTAAAGCGTTCCGGTGATCTCCACTGGCATAGAAAAGCTATACCTGGTCACGGCAAAGAAAGCGTTATAGCACACCGTAGAGAGGAAGGGCAAGTATTGGTGGGTTGTAAAACGGGATCGAGACGAGCATAAACCAGGGCTTTTTAGAGAGGGTTAACAGGATTAACAGGATGTTTCTATCAATCTTGTTAACCCTGAAAATACTGTCAAAAAATCTACTCTTCACACCCTTTCATCTGTAGCAATCTCTTGTGGAATGACTCAGTTTCCATAAACCGCTGTGGCAAGTTGGGTCTTTGGCGCAAAGGTGTTCTCGGCAATATCGACTTCCCACCGGGCCTGTTGCTGCGCCTTGTCTTTCAATTGATATGTAAAACTGACCAGGAATCTTGCTCCCTGAATGGGGCGCACATCCCATCCTTCGGCTTCGAGCAACTGGCCTGCTTTGCGTGCCCTTTCAACCTCCTGGTTCAGGCATTCTTCAACATTGAGACCCTGATGCTTTGATGGCTGAAAACGAATCTTCTCAAGCGCCAGCTGTGGGTGGTTATCGAGGACCGGCCGAGTCGTCTCCCAGTATGTGAGTAGGAAGTAGCTGCCCAGCCCGCATATCAGTACGGTCATCAGCACTGACAGACCGATAATTACGGGTCCGATTTTTTTTGGCCCCTTTATTTCGTCGGCTTTTTCCCTGGCTTCGGCCCTGGTCGTCTGTACCTGTTGCCTTATATCCTTGCTTTTCTTATAACTCCGGCCTTTCGGGGTGACCAGTTTGCAGCCCGGACAACACAGTGCCTCCGAAGGAGTTTCAGTACTGCACTTCGGACACTTCATCCTCCACCTCCGTTTTTGATTTTCAATTATAAAGCATTTCTAATACCAGATCGGGTAAAGCCCCTCAAAATAAAACTTATTCTTAGAGCAGGACTTAAGTGAAGAGTCGCTTCCCGCTTTATGAGCCAGTCACAATTCTTGTCACAAGTGGTCTAACTTCTATGACAAATGTTGTAACAAAAACCTACAACGAGAGTCGGTCTTATGTGGTCTAACTTCTATGACAAATGTTGTAACAAAAGCCTACAACAACATCCGGCCACTATCTCTCTCATGCCGAGATACGTCTTCCCCGAAAGGGGATCACAAATGCCGGATACGGTAAATTGAGCGCGCCGACCGACTAAAATCAATTATGGCGTCAGGATTGCTTCAAGATAATTCAAATTAGGAGGCTTGTATTTGAGAGCCAGGGGGACGGACTGTGAAAGAAAAGGGATTTTCTCTTATCGAATTGCTGATCGTCGTGGCGATTATCGGAGTCGTTTCGGCTATTGCAGTGCCGAATGTCTTGAAGGCGAGAAAAGCGGCTTACGGGGCCAATGCCGTCAGGTATATGAAATCCTGGCTGCCCGGTCAGGAAATGTATAAGCGCGTGCACGGTAATTATGCCGACAATGACGAAGTGCTGATTCAAGAGAAATTCATAAACGCGGCATTGCGATCCGATAACACAGCCGATGATATCGCATATAACTACAGCATAGATTCCGAAACGACCATAGGAGGGGCTCCAAATATATCTCAATGGTACGGCCGCGCAAGACGAAAATCTGCATATCTGGCTACGCTCTCATATTACATAGATCAAACCGGAGTAATTCGCGCGCGCGCTTATGACACGGCAGATGTCACCGATCCTCCAATCGATTAGTGCGAGGAGAGTAGTCGCATCACGGCCGCTTTAATTCTTCGCAGATTCTCATCATATCGCTCAACAGCCCGTAGGCGGTTTGCTCTATGCCGGGGGCTTCCTCGTAAATGCCAATCTCTCCCATCAAATCCGATTTGATGACAAGCAGGCTCGAAGTGCCGCGCACAGAGCCAAAGGGCGAAGTCAGAGGCACGTTTTCTGGGGCAACTTTGATCTTTACGCCCCCGGCAGCCTTCTCTGCGCGAGCCATAAGACGCACGACCGAGCCCTTCTGCGCCGCCGATTGCAAGACATCAGGGGTGATGTCGCGAATGCCAGTGCGGTCTACTTCTGCAAGCCGCACATCAATCCCCATCAATACCTGCACGAGCGCAATCATCTTAACGGCCGTATCCCAACCATCCAGATCGTAATCGCTGTTGGCTTCGGCTATACCAAGCCGTCTCGCTTCATCAAGGCTCTCATCAAACGGGCGACCGCTCTCCATCCCCGAAAGAATCATGTTGGTAGTGCTGTTGAGTACACCCGAAAGGGCGGTTATCTTTGCGGCGGGGAGACAATATTCGGCCAGATTGAAAACCGGAGCGCCGTCCATCACCGAGGATTCGAAGCGAAAGTGTGCGCCCTGCTCGATTGCAAGAGCCTTCAATTCTTTGAAGGCGAAAGCAACCGGCCCCTTGTTTGCCGTGACGACATGGATTTTGCGTTTGAGGGCGTTGCGGATGTGAGAGACGGCAGGCTCGCCTGCCTGCGGGTCGAGTGGAGTGGTCTCAAAAAGCAGGTCGGCATTGCATCTCTTGATCACATCCATCGAATCCAGGCACGCGGTAGCGCCCTTGAGCGCAACAAGGCTCTCTCCAAGTTCGGCCATCTTAATTGCTTTATCGAGGTTCAGCCCTTCGTCTGAAACCACGCAGCCGTGATTTGCGGTGGCTATCGCTGTTGTCTGCCACGTTACGCCGAGTTCATCCGCGAGCATCTTTGCGCGGCTGTCAAGCTGGCGCGCAAATGCTCGCGCAACGTTGCCAAATCCCACAAAAGCCAGTCTCATTTTCATATTGCTCACTCCAGCGCGACCCGGCTGATTAAAGAATCAAAAAATCTCCTCAAGGCTGTCATCTTTTGGCGATGGACCATTATAATAAGCCTCCGTAAAGGAGGCAGCAATGAAGCTATTGTCAATAAATGTAGAAGGGCATGCGCGTGGCGGTATTCTGCTTGGCGAAACCGTGCTCGATGTCACCGGCCTTTGTGAGATTCTGGAGCAGAAAGGCGAGTGGGTCGATAGACCGGCAAATCCTACACCTGCTGGCCATACCGATAACAGATATCAGGACGCTTTGGCGCTCTGGCTGCGAGGCGCTGGCTGGTTGCAAGAGATGGTCTCTCGCTTTGAGAGCGACAGATTCCTTGCCGAAGAATGTAAAAAGGAGGGCGCGCTCTTACCGCTTGAGGGAGCCAGCCTGAATCCCCCGGTGATAGCCCCCGAAAAGATTCTGGCCGTGGGCTTGAATTACGCCGCGCACGCCGCAGAGCAAAACATCACCCCGCCGGAATTCCCTTTAATCTTTTCAAAATGCGTCACGGCGCTTGCGGCCCACGATTCCGAGATCATCCTGCCCGAGATAAGCGATAAGGTCGATTACGAAGCCGAGCTTGCCTTTGTGATTGGACGCGAAGCCAGATCGGTCGGAGCAGATGCGGCTCTCGATTACGTGGCGGGCTACATGATAATGAACGATGTGACGGCGCGTGATCTTCAAAAGAGAGAAAATCAGTGGGTGCGAGCCAAGGGCCTGGATAGCTTCGCGCCCTGCGGCCCCTGGCTTGTGACAGGGGATGAGATAGGGGACCCGCATACACTCGACATACAATTGCGCGTAAACGGCGAGTTGCGGCAGAGTTCCAACACAAACGATTTGATATTCAAGCTTCCGCAGTTGATCGAATTCATCTCTCAGGATTTGACCCTGAGACCGGGCGACATCATTACCACGGGCACGCCTTCGGGCGTAGGGGTTTTCCGCAATCCGCCGGTCTTCTTAAAAGCGGGCGATCAGATTGAGGTTGAGATAGAGCGCATCGGAAGACTCGCAAACAGAGTGGTCAACAGGAAGGGGTGAGAAACAGATTTACCTCTATCCCGCCTCGCCCGGGCGGTCGCGGTAGACATCTATTGGGTTGGTTGTGGTCGGCATGGTCTCTATGACCATATAATCGGGAATCTGTATATGAATCGTATCGCCGAGCGAATTTCTGCGAGGTATTTCCCAGACTATCCCGTTCCAGGTAGCCAGATCGAAAGACTCCGGATCATCCGGTGCCCCGCGAATTCTGATCCAGGCTTGCTGACCTCTGTTCATACTTGTTCAACCACATCTCACTAAACATTGACGATGTCTGAGCATCCACACAGAAGGGGCCGCTGGACACGCACTAACAAGGTGCCACATCTTTACATGGCTTTTCAAGGGAGTAGGAAACGGGGGCCGGGAGCCAGGGGGTGGGGGCCGGTTCGTAAGGGCTCTTATCGTAATAGATAAAACGGCTTGATTGGGGTAATCGCGATAGACCGGGACGGGCGCGGATTAAGGTGGATTTTCGCGAATCGAATTTGCGGTTCCTTTGAAATTACCGGCCCCTGGCCCCGTCTTTAGATGACGGTGGTGACGATTTCGCGGATACTTCGCTGAAGCTCGGCATCATCGGTGATGGGACTTTTTATTGCGACTTCGCAGGCTACGTGCGGGTGGATGCCCCGGCTGATCAACTGTGCGGCGTAAACCAGCAGTCGAGTCGATACGCCTTCCTCAAGACCGTGGCCTTTGAGATTTCGTACCTTCTCGCCTATCAATACAAGGTCCTGAGCGGTCTGTTCATCAACCCCGCCTTCGTGCATCACCACCTCGATCTCAAGCTGCGCTGGCGGATATGTGAATTCGAAGCTGATAAACCTCTGCCTGGTTGATTGCTTCAGGTCTTTGAGCACGCTTTGATAACCGGGGTTGTAAGAGACTACGAGCAGAAATTCTTCGGGCGCTTGAAGGATCAGGCCGCGTTTCTCGACCGGGAGGATGCGGCGGTCATCCGTGAGCGGATGGATCAGCACAATGGTGTCTTTCCGCGCTTCCACGACCTCATCCAGATAACAGATAGCGCCGTGACGCACGGCAGTAGTAAGCGGCCCGTCGTGCCAGACCGTTTCGTCTCCTTCAAGCAGAAATCGCCCGACAAGATCGGTGGCCGACAGGTCTTCGTGACAGGCTACGGTGATGAGCGGGCGGCCCAGCCGCCACGCCATATACTCGATAAAACGGGTCTTCCCGCATCCGGTCGGGCCTTTAAGCATCACGGGCAGTTTCGTGCCGTAGGCCGCCTCAAATAGCTCTACCTCTTTGCCTACGGGAAGGTAGTATGGCTCACGTTTGAGGACATATTGTTCGATTCTCTGTTCCAGCGTCTCATTAGATGTCATATCTTCACTTTAGTATTGCGGACCGGCAAACTGGCTGTAGGTTTCCCGGTCGTGTATAATTTCTTTCTTTGTGGCTGGCAGGCTTTTTCACCCTTACCGCCACAAATTACGATCATAGCATCTGGCCCTTAAACGAGCCAAGACGAATGCGGTTCGGCCACAGGTCGGGATTGCAGGGGACTGCTGATTGCTTTATGAAAAGCCTTTGCGTACTTAGCGGCTTTGCGCCTTTGCGTTGATCTATTTTTCGCAAAGCCGCCAGATACACTGAGTACCCTAGTATTTCCTGAGAATTTATTGGCCGTAGCCGATTGAGTGAGCAGCGAATGAATATAGCAGTAGCGATGAGCGGCGGCGTTGACAGTTCTGTCGCAGCCGCGATACTCAAAAACCAGAACCACAACGTAGTGGGTTTCACCATGCAGTTGTGGAATCAGCGCCGCAGGCTTTCGCCCGAAGGCGAGCCGCAGCCGTCAAGGTGCTGCTCGCTCGACGATGTTTACGATGCGCGGCGAGTGGCCGAAGGTCTGGATTTTCCTTTCTATGTGCTTAATCTCGAAGAAGAATTCGAGCGCGCCGTGGTTCGCCCCTTCGTGGAGGATTACCTGTCGGGTCGCACCCCCATACCGTGCGTTTCCTGTAATACGAAGCTGAAATTTGCCCGGCTGGTCACGGTTGCGCGCCAGGTCGGAGCCGAGAGCGTGGCCACAGGCCATTACGCTCGTGTGGAATACGATAAGGGCTCCGGGCGATATAGACTATTGAAGGGTCGCGATCTTTCAAAGGATCAGTCTTATTTTTTGTTTGAGATGACGCAGAAGCAACTTGGATGCGCGGTCTTCCCGCTCGGAGATATGACGAAGGCCGAGGTGCGCGAGGTAGCGCGCGGCCTCGGGCTTGAGACGGCTGAAAAACAGGAAAGCCAGGAAATCTGCTTCGTCCCCGACGGCAACTATGCCCGATTTGTCGAAGACTATGCCCGAAAGGAAATCGGGCAAGAGAGCCCGACGCTCGGTCGCGGAGAGATCGCCTCGACCGATGGCTCGATCATTGGCGAGCATACAGGGCTTCACCGCTACACCGTGGGACAGCGGAAGGGCATAGGCATTGCCGCTCCCGATCCGCTTTACGTTGTGAAGATCGATGTGCCGCGCAATCAACTCGTGGTAGGAAAGCGCGAAGACCTTTACGGCAAGTCGCTTTCGGCCGTGGGCGTCAACTGGATAAGCATCGCGCCGCCCGACGCGCCTGTGCGCGCAAACGTGCGCATAAGGTACAGAGCGGTCGAAGCGCCCGCCACGATAATTCCTACGGGCGCGGGCAGGGTCCGCGTAGAGTTTGACGAACCTCAATCGGCAATCACTCCAGGGCAGGCCACGGTCTTCTATGACGGCGACGTTGTAGTCGGCGGCGGGTGGATCGAATCAAAGGGAGACGACTCGAAGGAACTTGATAGATGAAGCAAATGACGAGAATCTTTCCGGCTCTAAGCTGTTTGATGTTTTCTCTGGTTTTCTGGTCCTGTGTAGAGAAGAAAAGCGGCCCGATCTCAGCGGATGCCGCTACGGGCTATTGCCCCGTATGCGGTATGAAGGTGACCTCGGGAGACCAGTTTGCGTCCGAAATCATTTACAAAGACGGAACAAAGCTGATGTTTGAATCGGCGGGCGACATGATGACTTTTTATTCTGCGCCGGATCGTTACAACGATGTCACGGCCGCGCAGAAGAGCCGGACAAACATCGAAAAGGTTCTCGTCAAGGACTACAACAGCAGGAAGGTGATAGACGCCAGAGAAGCCTCGCTGGTTTACAAAAGCAAAATCGAAGGCCCTATGGGACCTGACTTACTTGCTTTCAACAGACCCGAAGAGGCGCGCGACTTTGCGGCGGCAAACGGCGGCAAGGTCGTGACCTTCGGCGAAGTGACGCCGGAGATGGTCCAGAACCTCCGAAAGAATTGATCGAAGACGAGCGGCTCGATACCAGGCTTTGAAATTACCAGGCTTTGAAATTCGACCCTGCCGCTTCGACTCACAGAAGGCTCCTATGAATAAGAAAAGAATAATCCTCCAATCGTGCCTCGCGCTCATCTTTGCGCTGTCGTTCGTTTTTGCGGTGTTTGGCCAGTCGAGCAGTCGCGTAGTCCGGGCAAAGGGTGACATCTCGGCTGACGGTGTGCGCCCGGGCGATAAGTTCAAGGTCGCAATCACCCTCGATATTGATAAGGGCTATCACATAAACGCGCACACGCCGACGCTCGATTATCTAATTGCTACAAATGTGGCGTTCGATCCCGCTCCCGGATTCAAATTTGGCGAGGTCAAATACCCCGCGCCCGAACAGGTAAAATTCGAGTTCTCGCCCGATACCCCTCTGGCGGTCCACGAAGGGACGGTCATACTGGTGGCCGAAGTGGAAACCGATAAATCGCTGAAGCCGGGAGACGCTACGCTCAAGGCGACCGTCACGGTACAGTCCTGTAACGACTCGCAGTGTCTTGCGCCTGATGACCTCAAGATAGAGATACCCGTAAAAACCCTCGCCGCAGGGCAGGCAGTTCAGCAGATCAACGCTGATATTTTTTCTAAAGCCGATATGCAAACCTCAGCGGCGACAAATGCCGGAGAAGCAAAATCTGATCTCGTACAGTTCGGAGGCGGGCAAAAGAGCGATGACCTGTCAAACCTGATCGCGAGCCGGGGACTCTTCTTCGCCTTGATCTCGGTCTTTCTGGCGGGCCTCGCGCTCAACGCTACGCCCTGCGTCTATCCTATCATTCCCATCACGATAGGCTTTTTTGCCAATCAAAGCGCGAGCGGAGGAAAGCCGCGTCTCAGCCGCACCTTTACGATGGCTTCGATGTATGTCGTAGGGATGGCGATAACCTACTCGATTCTGGGCGTAATCGCTTCTATGACGAAGGGGTTGTTTGGCGCGGCGCTGCAAAATCCCATTGTGTTGATCGGGCTTGCCGCTTTGATGGTAGGGCTTGCGCTCTCGATGTTTGGCGTTTACGAATTCCGATTGCCCGGTTTCCTGAATACGTTTGCGACCAGAAGCACTCAATCAACAAACGGCATAATAGGCGCGCTCGTCATGGGATTGACCATGGGGATCGTTGCCGCTCCCTGCATAGGTCCTTTCGTTCTAGGATTGCTGCTTCACGTTAGCACGAAAGGCGATCCCGTATACGGATTCTTCATGTTCTTTGTGCTGGCGCTCGGGTTGGGACTGCCTTATTTGATACTGGGGACATTTTCGGGCGCGCTCAATTCCTTGCCTCGTTCGGGTGAATGGATGGTGACGGTTCGCAAAGTGTTCGGGCTTGTCCTGATCGGCATGGCGCTCTATTTTCTGATGCCTTTGATGGGCAGGTATGCCACTTATGTTTTTGTCGCCTTCTTTGCGCTGTCGGCTCTCTACCTGATCTTCTGGGAGCCTGCCCGCACAAGGCCAAAACAGTTTGCGTGGGTGCTTCGCGCAATAGGCGTAGGCGCGGCTGTAATAGCCGTAGTCCTTGCGATGCCAAAGCAGACCGAAGCCGGAATTACGTGGCATCCTTACAGCGAGCAGGCGATTGCCTCGGCGCAGGCGGAAGGGAAGGGCGTCATAATAGACACCTTTGCCGATTGGTGTATTCCGTGCAAGGAGCTTGATAATGTGACCTTCACAGACGGCAGTGTCAAAGACGATGCTGAGAGATTTGTGACTCTGAAACTCGATTTGACCTCAAGCGATTCTAACCCGGAAGCGGCTGCTGCAAAGAAACGATTCGATATACTCGGTGTTCCGACGGTCCTATTTCTCGACCCTCAAGGTAAAGAGAGAAGAGAACTGAGACTTGAAGGATTCGAAAAGCCCGATAAGTTCCTTTCAAGGATGAAGCAGGTCGAATCTCCTTCAACGGATGGAACGCTTGCTAGAAATACGAGCGGTGATAAATCTGTAATGACAGACGCAGGCGCAAACGGCGCGTACGAGGCCGCGCCTGCCTTGAATCTCAACCTTCTGGATGGAGGGGCGCTCGATCTAGCTTCATTGCGGGGCAAGGTAGTGGTTCTGGATTTCTGGGCTACGTGGTGCGTGCCGTGTCTCTCTGAAATCCCGATGTTCAATCAACTCCAAAGCGAGCACAAGGCAAACGGGATGGAACTGATCGGGGTTTCTCTCGATGAAGGAGGAGCGGAAGTAGTGAAACCTTTCTTGAAAGAGCACCCGATGGATTACAGACAGGTCATAGGCGATGAAAAAATAGCCGAATCCCTGAAGATAGGCGATTCGTCTCTGCCGGTAGCCATCATAATAGACAAGCAGGGCCGCATCCGTTACAGACACGTCGGCGTGACCAAAAAAGAGATATTCGAAGCAAACATCAAGGAATTGCTCGCGGAGTGAGGCAAAGCAGTAGGCAGTAAGCAGTAGGCAGTAGGCAGTTTTTTAAGGATACATATCGCTTTCCAGCCAACTGCATGATCAGAGCAGTTGGAATAGGCCACGGATGACGCGGATCAGACGGATTTTCGCGGATCAGTTCTTGGCTTCAAAATAACTGCCTACTGCCTACTGCCTACTGCTTCTCCTCCCCAGCCGAAGATGCTTTGCATCAGAGGTAAAAGAGGGTGGTTGGCGACCGTGCTCAGGAAAAAGATTTCGTGCTCTTTTTCTACCCTCGCCATCTCAAGCAGATCATTCTGAAATTCGATCAGACCCAGCGCGTCGGCATAGAAGGCGGCCGATTCGTATTCCTTTACATTCTGGCTTTCCAGCCGGCCCGCGAAATACATGGGCATGAACCAGCCAAGCACGTAACACAGGCCGCCAATCACTCGGCCAATAATCCACATCCTTCCCTCTTTCAGCTTTCGGGGCCGAGACGTAAGCGTGTCGAGTATGAATCCAACCCTTTCGCGATGAACCCACTCTTCCTGCTCGATCTGTTGAATTCTTTGACGCTCGCTTGAGCCCGTTCTTAAGGATTTCCAGTGTCCACGGTAAGCAAGTGCCGCCGCAAGCTCACCAGAATAAGCGGCCCTGAGTATATGGATCAATTCCCGGCGATTGGTTTGGTCGTCCACCTTGCCTCCAATTTCGCAGTATAATGGGACGGAACCCGCGTGTATATGACGGGAGTGAAAATCTTTTAGAAAATTTGCTCCCTTGTGGTGTAGGGATCTTGCCTGATGCTCCGGTTGACCCAGCGCAGGCCAGGTGCAATCATTCGAATTACCGTGAATTCGGCCTAAACCTGTGGATCTGAAAAACGATGACTATTGAATAGAGAGAATTGAAATGTCAAAGAGCCGTCTACTTAATCTTGTCACTCTTCTTTCACTGCTCTGCTTACTGGCTGGAACCTGCTCTGCTTACTCAATTCGACCGCAGGACAAATCTTTGCCGCCGGAAGAAGGCCAGGAAACATGGGAGGGGACGATTGATTACGTGAGCACCAAACTACGCCTCATTCTCAAGGTCTCAAAAGCAAAGGATGGTAAGACGAGTGCATCTCTCATAAGCGTCGATCAAAACAATATCGAGCTTCCGGTTGATTCCATCACATACGAAGGCAGGTTTGTGCATTTTGAAATTGAGAGGATCGGCGCGATCTTTGAAGGGGCGCTCAGCCGCGATGGTTCGGAGATTGCCGGACAGTGGCGGCAGGCAGTCACACGACCGCTTATATTCAAACGCAAAGTCTCAAATGCGAATCCGGTGCAATCCGACATAAAGTCTTACCGACGCGGACGGGTGGCTTTTTCGCCTTGCAACCTGCCTGACCTGACAAAAGACTCCCTGTGCGGCAAATATGAGGTCTTCGAAGATCGGGTCGCAAAATCAGGGCGCAAAATCGCGCTCAATGTGATTCTTCTGCCCGCGCTCACAGACAAACCCGCAAAGGATGCCGTCTTTTATTTTGAAGGCGGCCCGGGAGGCAGCGCCACTCGCAAGATCAAGACCGTCGGTGACTTTGTGACCAAATTCCGAAGAGAGCGAGATGTGGTCTTTATCGATCAGCGCGGCACTGGCGAATCGAATCCTCTGGACTGCTCGTTTTTCGGAGACAGGCAAACTATGAGCGGCTATTTCACAGAAGGGCTGACAATCGAGAAAGTGCGTGAATGCCGCGAGCAGCTTGAAAAGAAAGCCGATCTTGCGCTCTACACTTCGCCGGATGCCGTCGATGATTTTGATGAAGTACGCGCCGCGCTCGGGTACGAAAAGATCGATCTTTTCGGCGGCTCTTACGGCTCTACGGCCTCGCTTGTTTTTCTCAGACAGCACCCTGATAGAGTCCGCTCCGTCATGATCGAAGGCGTAGCGCCGCCGACCTGTAAGATTCCATTGCCTTTTGCAAAAGGCGTTCAGCATGCCCTGACCCGACTCTTTGACGACTGCGCCGAAGATTCCGCTTGCCACAGAGCATTCCCCAATCTCGCCTTTGAGTTTAACTCCATCCTTGAGAAGTTAGACAAAGAGCCGATTACGTTCCAGGCGTTCAACCCCTATGCGCACAAGAGGGAGCAGATAACGATGTCGCGCGATGTATTCATGAGTCATATCCGATTGATGCTCTACTCACCCGAAATTGCGAGGTTATTGCCCGTCTTGATCCATCAAATGTCACAGGGAAATTTTTCGTCATTCGCCTCAATCTCGTTTCAGGTATTCAAGACCCTTGATGATTTCATTGCGAGAGGATTACAAATGAGCGTCGTTTGCCCCGAATTTGTTCGGTCAATCACGGAAGATGATATTAAACGCGAGTCTGCCGATACGTATTACGGAGCGAGCAACGTGCGGGCATATGTTACCGCCTGTCGCCAATGGCCTCAAAGCAAGTTGCCGGACGGGTTCAATCAGCCAGTTAAATCGAACGCTCCGGTGCTTATAATCTCGGGCGCGTTAGACCCGGTTACGCCGCCTGAGCTTGGCGCTGAGGCCGCAAAGTATCTGCCGAACAGCCTGCACGTCATAGTTCATAACACCGGGCATTCATTCGACTCGGAATGTCTTGACAGGTTGCGGGCCGAATTTATTCGGAAGGGTTCTGCAAAAGACCTGGATTCTTCCTGCGTAAACGAGATACAGAGACCGCCTTTTCGAATAACGCTTCAGTGATTGAGTGAGAAGATCGAGAAATGTTTGCCTTTCTAAATTCGATTTTTTTACAGGATTTACTGGATTAACAAGGTTTTTGAAAGATGCTTTGAAAAATCCTCGAAATCCTGTCAAATTCTTTCTCACGGATCACGCATTGCGCATCACCTTCATTTGTCTCATTTTGCAATGGCATCAATCACGCGAGTTACTCTTTCGTGTAAATCCGGGGGCGCTCCATAGAAAATACCGGCTGTCTTTCCCTCACGATCAAAGACGAATATTCGCGGGATGCTGCCCAGTGTTCCAAAGGATGAAACTAGGGCTTCCGACCCCATAACTATCTTTACGGATGGTTGAATGGAGGCCGTCAGCTTGCGCACATCGGCTTCCTCAGATTCCACAGCAACGGCCAGAATCGTAACTTTTTCCCCGTATCTGGACTTAATCTCACCCATCCAACTCAATATAGTTCTACACGGGGGGCACCATGTCGCCCATAACTCGACTATGACAACCTGCCCCGCAAGACCCGCGGAATTAATTTTATGTCCATCCAGATCGCTTGTCTCAAGCAGGGGGATTTGAGATATTTCAGCGACTTCTACTGTAGATGATCTGCCCCTGGCGGCGTCGGCCTTCTTGCCTTTCAGAATAAGCTCTATCATCGCCGCAAGGTCCGACTTGAATTTTTCATGGTTGGCCTGCTGCCGCCAGGGAGTGTATTTCCCCGTTGCTCCAAACCATCCGAAATCGTTAGGACCGGCGATAAGTATGTCGTCAACAAAGACGGCCGGGTATTTCTTGACTCCATACCTGTCGGCCAGTTTGGAGTCCCCCCAGTTTTCGCTCACAAACTCGACCCGCCCCCCGTAGCCCTGTACAACTTCCTTTATCAGCAAACTTGCCGGATCGGAGAGGCTTCAAGTATAGGGCCAGCGAACGAGCGTAACAGTCAGTTTCTTGTCGCCTGTCGGGGTCTTTCTCGCCGGGCCTCTTTGTAAGGCTGCAAGGGGGCTGAAAAAAGTCAACAGCCAGAGGGTGGTTAGAGTGGCAATTCTGAAGTGTTTCATCGTCTCTTCCCCATCACGATCTCAAAGTATTCAGGCAACACATTGTCCAGGATCACCGAGGCGCGTTTGAGATCATCTGTGTTTGATTCATCTGATGCGGCCCGGTCGAGCCCGTTTTGCGCCATCTCCCAAAACAACAGGCCGATGCTGTGATCGGCTCTTTTGGCAGATAATCTGTTTTTTAGTATTGCGGATCGCTCCCTCAGTTCCTGGATTTTCTCTTTTTCAATGTTGCGCTTGTTGATCAGATAAAGATAAAGCCTGGCTTCAAGAAGCTTTTGTAGAGCGCCTTCGTAAAGGCCCTCTTTATTGAGTTCGGCAGCCATCTTCAAAGTGGCGTTTACCCTGTTGTATTGTGGTTGCCGGCTGGATGCATCGGGTTGATTGTAAAGCTTCAACGTCTCCGATTCTATTCGGGCAATTTCAGGTTCCAGGGAAGTCAGTTTGAGCGCGGGGCCGGTTTCGCTTTTTTGAATCCCTCGGCAGAACAGGGCAAAGTCGAGATTGGCCGGAGCCAGACCCAGATAATAGAGGCCGTTTGCAATATTGGTGTTCAAGCCATAAAGCCGACCCGCCTGATGATAAGGATGAATTTGAACGCGGGAAATTTCTTCAAGCGCCATTACGGCTGCGGCGGCTCGATCCTGCGAGCCGGAGAGAAGCAATTTCTCTCTCTTCTCTAACTCCGCCCCCAACCGCTTCCATTCAGCTTCGAAAGCTTCTATGCCCTTCTCTTCGATATGGCTGTTTGTGTTTATATATTGTCGCGTCTTCAATTCAACCCAGCAGGGCTGTAGAGTATAAAGACTGAGATAGAAGTAGCCGGAATTAAGAGCGTTTCTCGCATAGAGGATTTCACCCTTGCGCTCCCTTGCTTCGTCATCCGGCATGTTCAGAGATGATAAAAGCTTTTCAAGTTCCGTGGTCGCAATCTTCAACTGCTCTTCTGCTGTCTGGCGATAGCACAGGCTGGATGATGGAATCATCAGGCAAATAATCGTCAGCGCAACGACATTGAATTTGGTGGCTTTTTTCAAACTCTCAAATCGCTAAATCAATCATACGAGCATTTAACGCCTCTAAAAAATCGACTCTGCAAATACGCCTGAGAGTATCGTATCGGTTGAACGGACTGTTAAGAATAAGTGATAAAGTGGATGAATCGTGGTATGAAAAGCTAGAATCGAGGGATAAAACCTCCGCACGCCAATGATTGCCCGGGATTAAGGCTCTGCCCGAATCGCGCGCCGTCGCGATGATAAACATTGCCCGCCATGTGCGAGGCACATCATCGGCCTTATCAGCGAGGACTGTCATCGTCTCTATATTTGTCGTAAAGACAAAAGGAAATTGTCTGATTCGTCAGATTCCGACAGCTTGCTCGCGCTTCGAAATCGCCACTCTCACCATATCCCCCAAATCTTCCTCGTCGAAGGAGGCTTTCTCAAGTATGCCTGCCAGATAATCGGCGCACTTGCGAAACTCTTTCAGCGGAAAGTCCTTTCCAGCCTTGCCCGTGTATTTATCTTCTGCCCTTTTCTGCATATATGCTTCATGAGATTCTTCCAGTCTGTGCGTTTTCATCAATCTATTCATCTTCTTCACCCCTCTGATTAAGTTTCGATCATCTATCAAATCATTACTGTATTCAGGCTGCTTTCTATCTCTTCCCATCCAATCTTTCGACTGTTTCGGAAGTTCGCGCCGCCTGCATCAGATAACAAGAGCAATCCCGTGTCCTCTTCCTGTAGAGGCGTGAGGCTCTTTCGGCCAAAAGGGCTTGCTACGAGAGCGGGCAAGAAAACGAGCAACTCAGGGTTGCGAGCCTTGTATCGAATTGCGCTTTGCATACTTGGCCAGACCGCGAGATGTTCTTTCCCTTTCAGCGATAGAGTAAAAAGCTCGCCGTTGGCTCGCCTCATAATAGTATATTGATCCATTTTATTTGCCCTCAAAGCCTATAAATTTTCCTCGCCACTACCGTGCCGGATGCTTGTAATACGACACGGGCCTCCATTTAATAATGCGCCTGTTTCGAGATAGATTTCTGTCCCATATTGTACAGGACCGAGAATGGTTGGCAGGTGACGTTCAGGGCTTTAGTAAATTTGATTCTAATTGTGCACAATTGAACAAAACCGCTTCGATAATCGGTGTATACTATGATTGGGAGGAGTGTCGTCAGTATTCATTTTCTGAGGCTTCTCCGACAAAGAAGCGCCTTATGATTCAATCTAACCCACAGACAGACCTGTTCAAACGACATATGCGCGAGTCGTTACAAAACGAGACTAGAAACTCCACCTCCATCGAGATAGCCAAACACGGCAATGCCTACTTGATCGGTGATCAAATCGAGATGGTCTATTTCATCGAAACCGGGAAGATCAAACTGGTCATGCTCTCGACCGACGGTAAAGAATGCATGCTTGCTATCCACGATTCGGGAGATATTTTCGGTGAACTGTGTCTGGCCGGATTGGGGGACGACAGGAAACAGCGACCGCGATGGAAGACACGGTATTGAAGCAGATTCCTTGCGCGTTTATCCAAAGACTCGCTGCTTGAAGGCTTCATCAGGTACATGGCGGTGCGCGTCGCAGACCAGCAGGAAGTCATCGCAAATCTCGTGACGGTTGATAGCGAGCAACGTCTGGGGAAGACACTGTTGCAACTGGCGAGGAAACTGGGCAAGAAAGACCCTCGCAGCATTCGGATCGAACTGAGGATCACACACGAAGAATTGTCCTCGATGATCGGTACAACCCGGCCACGTGTCAGCGTCTTTATGCAGAGATTTCGAAACCTCGGCCTCATTGAGATCAGCGAAGAGCATCACCTGATAATTAAGGAAAAGAAGCTCATTGCTTACCTCGCATCAATCGCTTAAAGATATAGCCATGTTCAGGCTGTCCGCCCGCAAATTTCTCTCAGTATAGTTCAATATTGAACAGACTTCTCTGCTCGTCTGTAATAGCATGCCATACTGTCGTATACAATTCACTTATTTCGTTAGGAGTCTCATGAGTATAATCGCACTGGTAATATCAGGTCTGATTATTGGAGTGATTGCCAAACTCTTGATGCCCGGCCGCGACCCTGGCGGCTTCATTGTTACCATACTGCTTGGCATCGCGGGTATGTTCGTGGGCAGTTACATTGGTAGGGCTCTTGGGCTCTACAGACCCGGCGAGCCTGCGGGATGGATCGTCTCTATCCTTGGGGCGTTAGTCTTGCTGGCGCTTTATCACGTGTTGTTTGTCCGCCGCCGGGCCTGGTGAAATCCGCCCCTCCTACCCCTCGAAGATTTATTTCTATAGTTGTGCATAATTGAACAGCGCCGGATCGGTACTTGCTCTATTGTAGAGCAAAGATACCAATTGATGTACGGGATCGGCCTTTTGGCATAATGAAATTCATCTACGGCGATTCCGTACATCGCTTGGTAATTAGCTTTCGACCTGACTACCCTGGGAATCAAGAACAAAGCCTGAAAATGCAGCTTAAAGACAAGGCCAGCTTGAGGATGTTTGAGATGACGGCAGCAAAACTTAAAGGGGCAGAAAAAGCGGGACGGATTTTCTATGTTGAGGGTAATAAAGACAGCCGTGAAATGCTCGCCACATTTCTAGGTTATTCCGGCTACAAGGTAGCCACGGCATGCACCGTAGCCGAGGGTCTCCGCAGGGCCAGGGGTGAGCGGTTTGACTTGCTGATACTGGCGGATAAATACCTCGACGGCTCGGGCGTAGACCTCTGCCGCAGTATCCGCGCATTTGACCCGATAACCCCTATCGTTTTTTATTCAAGCCTGGCATACGAGAGCGACATCAAAGCAGGAATGGCTGCCGGCGCGCAAGATTACCTGATCAAACCTACAGGCATAGAGAGCATCGAACAAACCGTGGGAGTGCTTATCCCCCCCCGCCCCTTAGAGTTGCAGGTTTAAGTTTGTAAAAGCGGCAACTGTGTGGATATGAGTCAGGGTGACTGAGGGGCGAGGTCAAATTCATAGACGAAGCTGCTCCTACAAAGATCATCGCATCTTAAAAGATGTCTATCAAAAAAATACTCCGAGGAGTAATTCAACCCAAGCTTACTCCTCGGAGTGAGGTCAATAACTAGCTTCTTTTCAAATCGGGCCTGCTTGTAACAGCATCCAGGGGGGATGCTGTTACAGGCTCTTTTCTACTATGCTTCTCGACACCAGTTCAAGTGGGTGGTGGCGGATTTGAAACTGTCATCATCTTACACTCCAACCTTCCGAGAAGTCTGTTCAATATTGGACCAAGCTGAAAAATGAAAGTTTAATATGATCGAGCCTTCAGGTCTGCCGTGAAAGCGCCGATTAAAGCATCCCGTCCCTGATCAATTGGTAGTAACCGTCACCCATTTCTGGATTTTGGCGGCTTCATCACCTGAGAAAGTCTCTGCACCGGCAAAGGTCTCGTTTTGCAGCCAGAAGCCGCAATCATTCGAATCTAAAAACCAGTACCGGCCCGTCGCCTTCTCGCGCAGGATGTAGCACCTGTTCGTATAGACGTCGTAGCGCACCTGATAGGTTTCACCCTGTACAATGATCCGGCTCAGAAACCTTTCGCCCTTGCCGCTGGTCTCAATCCACACGTCACGCTCGCCGTGCCTGTTGCGGCCGAATCTATAATCGGCGACACGAACTTTGTCGGCACTTACGAAATCGAATCGCTCGGTTTCAAATTGCTTTTGCATGATTACTCCCTTCTAAACAGAAGCCAACTACATTCGTACCTTACCGATGCCTCGGGCTGATTGAAATATCTTCCGCGTCATGAGACTCACGTTTGAACGCCAAAAAGCCCAGAGCCGCGACCAGCAGCAGTAATGAGAGAGTGATTGCCCAGATGTACCACGGAAGGTTGTTCGCGTCGTGTCCGCCTACGGTCAATAATAAGAACGGTCCCGTCACCGCCGCAATGATTCCGAAATAAGCCGCTGCCCGAGTTGCGCGAGTGACCGAAGTGGATGAGAACCCCCTGATTTTCCACGCGATATCTTGAATAGACATTATTACTCCTATCGAATGCTGCCGGTTTATTAATCCTGTTAAGCCCGGAGGAGCAAAGAAAAAAGCAAGTCTCGCTTTTTTCTTTGCTCCAACAGGTTAAAGAAAAAATCGAAATGATCATCGATCCTTAAGCGACAAACGGTTAAGAATACAAACCCGCTGGCTGTTTCAGACCGGATCATTCCTGGATTAGCTAAGACTGCCGTGGCCCGCTATAGCCCGCCGGGTTAGCGTACTGAGCCTTGGGCTTGGCATCGTTAACCGTGAGCGATTTTCCGTGTAGCTCCTGTCCGTTGAATTTTTCTTTAGCTGCGCCGGCTGCTTCTACCGAATTCATCTCGATGAAACCGAAGCCCTTTGAGCGCCCTGAATCTCGGTCAGTTATCACCTGGCAAGACTCCACCACGCCTACTTCGCTGAAGAGAGTGCGGAGTTCCTCGCTGTTTGTGTCTACGGAGAGGTTTCCAATAAATAATTTGGAAGTCATAGTCATTATCCTTTCGGGAAATGTTGGAAGCAGGCCAATCGGTTCGCGAGAACGGTTGCGGGCGGAGACGGTCGGCATCCCGAAGGCTTTCGGGAAAGGCTTCAAACGGGTAAATGGTTGTCTGCTCTGCGAGCGATTGACGGTCCGGGGAAATCTGATCCGAACACATCTCCGTTGCTTGCTGGAGAGCAGTGTGGCCTCTTTTATCCTTGCTTTACTAGCTGCCGGGTTCAGATGAACTGGATGATTCCAGAGAAGCTGAAGAAGAGAGTGAGCAACGCTCGGTTCTCAGGTACCTTACCACCTGAGGGGTGATGTGTCAAACGAAGTGAAATTCAGCATCCACAGCGGCGAGAAATATCTATTGTAGAAGCCGCCGCCTCACGGAGATAGTTTCTGCTTAATCGCCCGATTTGCTTCCAACACTCCTTGCGTGTTCCACCTCCACGGGATTTTCAGACGGGTAGTATGGTTCGGGTCTGGCCCTACTTAGCTTTCGCGCGCGGCGCAAGGCTGTCAGACCCTCTTTTACGATGTTGTAAATCGCGCGGCGGTTTTGAACAAGCACTTTTGTCCAGGCCCAGACGCCCATCTGTGGAAAATAGATGCCCCGAAATATCAGGCGCGAAATCAGAATGTTTATGCGCTCGCCTACGTGCTTGTCGCTGATCGAGTTTACGGCTCTTTCTATTGCCTCGGGGTTATAGGAACCGCTCCAGGCAAAATTGACCTCCGCCTGAGCCTCGTCAATCGTCATCTTCAATGGAGTATGCGCCATCTGGAAAGGGTGAAAATCCAGCCAGTGTTTTGGACGGGTAAGCCGTCCGGCGACCTCAAGCCGCTTATAAAGCGGCGTCGAAGGAAATGGTGTGAGCGTGCCGAATACGGGAAGCCCCGGAGGCCAGTTGCGAATCTGGTTGAGCGTTCGCTCGGCCGCGCCCGGCGTATCGTTATCCATGCCGAAGATGAAAGAGGTGATCGCATGAATATTGCGGGCGGCGAGCCTTTCCAGAACCGAGGCGTATTCATCAGGCTTATTGAATCCCTTGTTCACATCGGCGAGATTGGTCGCGTCAAGCGATTCCATGCCGATGAATATCCACCTGCCGCCCGAGGCCGCTATGAGATCAACAAGCTCTTCATCGCGCAGCAGATTGGCGCTGATCTGCGCAACCCAGAATAGCTGTGCGTCGGCGGCGATAATATCACGCAGCAGCGATTTCGTGCGCTTGATGTTGATGGCGAAATTATCATCTATGAAGAAGACGGCTATCTGCCCTTCCTCACTATGGGCGCGGGCCTTCAATCTGAGGAGTTCACTGACCACGCATTCGTTTGCGCGAAATCTTATCGAATCGCCGAAAAAGCCGGTCACGGTGCAGAACTCGCAGCCGTATGGACAGCCTCGTCCGCTTTCGACCGGGATGACTCGAAATGTGCTCCAGCCGCCGCCAAGCCGTCTGAGCAGGGGAGCAAACATTTTTGGAACCAGATTGAATTGTTCGAGGTCGAGTGATTCCCACGGAATGACCGGATAGGGCTGAAGCGCGGGCTTGCGTTCTTTGCCCGCCGAGTCAACCGGCGTATATATGTCCTTGAGCGTGCCGCTGGCGGCATCTGCGACTATTTGCGGCCAGGTCTCATCGGCTTCACCGAGGGCAACTGCATCGGCGTGGCGCGGGCCTCCATCGCGCCCAAGCGCTTCATCGGGAACCTCCGTTACATGAGGGCCTCCCATCACTACGGGCACTCCCGCTGCGCGAATCGCATCAGCCATGCGATATGCCTTTGCTATCATTCTGGTCATCGCGCCGATGCCTACAAGACCGATGCCTTGCTTGCGCACAAAATCCACAAGCTCATCCTCGTTCATCGCTCGCGCATTTCCGTCAATGAGGATCACCTCATGACCGGGCGGCGTGAGCGCCTGCAAAAGAAACATCCACAGATGCGGCATGAAATTACGAGTTACACCATTATCAGGGCAGTACAGCAAGATTTTCATTCCTCATTTGTACTCCCATTCCGAAAATATATCCAATGATCTGCGGGTTGTGGCGTGTAAATAGCCTACTTTGAAGGATTCTTTTTCTCTTTGAGTGTTTCTATCCGCGCTTTGATCTCTTCGGCAGATGCGGCCTCAGGGGATTGTTTGAGGTAAGCTTCCCATTCGACTATTGCATCGCCGTAGCGATTCATCTTCTCGTAAACGATGGCAAGTTCCTGATGGCAGTCGGGACACGAATCACCCGTCTTTCGGATAGCGGCCATCAACCTGATTTGCGCCTTCTTAAACTTGCCCGCTTGTGAATACTGGCGCGCTCTTTGAATCAGGGCTGCCGCGTCGTATGCCTCGCCGCCGGATTTGGATTCGCGTACATCTGACAGGATTTCTGCTATTACGGTTTCATCCTTTGGGTCCTTGCCCATCGCCCTTGCAAGCGCGGAGGCCGCTTCTTTCGATGCGGGATAGAGATCGAGGGCCGTCCTCGCTTCAACGGCTGCGCGGTCGTTTTCCCCGCGAGCCAGAAATGCTTCGGCCATCAACCACCGATTGTAATAGTTGTTCGGGTCGGCTTTTACAGCTTCCTCCGCCCCGTATCGCAGTTTCTCAACATCGCCCGCAGCCAGCGCCAGCGCGCCAAGGAGCGAATAATTCAAACCCGGTGTAACCGTGTGAGCAAGCGATTTTTCCGCGTGCTCGATGCCCAGAGCCAGCGCCCCGGCCCGAATCGCGCCAACGTCAACGCTGCCCGCCTGTGATCGGTCGAGCGTCTTTGAAGCCTCGGGCAATTGATTGACGAAAAGCTGGACGACACGCGCGAAAAGATAATCATAAGCCCCGGTTGGCAGCGGGCTGTTAGTAACGCGCTCGCCATAACTCACCAGGGCGTCATAATCAAGCGGGTTTGCCGGATCGAACATCTCTTTGTAAGCCATATCGGATTTTGCCAGTCCGATTGAGTACCAGATCGCAGCAAGCGATAGGCAGGCAGCGACAATCGGCCCTGCCCACACGTTTCGCTTCCGAGCGTTCGGGGCCGGGCTCTTTCCTGCCGATACATTCTTATTTGAAGAGCCAGATTGCTCACCCCTGCGGGCATCGGTCGTCGTGCTCGTTCCATCGGTGATGATTGACGCGATCTGCGCGAGCGCGATAAAGGCGAAGAAGTAAAGGCCGGTCGTGATCTGATCGTAGATGAAAAAATTGTGCGCCAGTACGCCCGCAAATGAAGCGACCAGCCCCGTCAGGATGATTCGCAGGTTTTGCGATCCTGCCTTTTTGCGAGCGCGGATGAATTGGGCCATCGCGAGCACTATGATAAATATGTACGCGATCAGCCCCGGCAAACCGAAGAGTATGGCCGTGTCAAGATATGAATTATGTGAGCTTTCGTTATTGGCGCTTGGAGAAAGACGAGCCAGCTCTTTCGATTTGAAACCTAAGAGAGCCTTGCGGAATCCTTCCGGGCCGCAACCGATCAGCGAAAATGGAGACACCATCTTCAGAGAATCGCGCCATAAAATGTTGCGTCCTGATGTTGCCGCTCCTTCCTTCAGTAGCGCCCCTGTCCGTATTGAGATGCTCTTTGATGCCGGGCTTACGGCAATTATTGATCCGAGGATTACGATTGAGACTACCACGGAGGCCAGCACCATTCGGCGGTTCTTTGAGAAGGCGGCCCCGGTCGCCTTGCCCTTCAATTCGAGGAAGACAAAAACCGCTGCGCCGACCACGATGCCTACCCATGCGCCGCGCGTCCCGCTGAAGGCAATGGCGGCTAACGATAATAGAGTTGCAAGGATGGCAGCCATTTTCAGCCAGCCGCGCGAGGAAAGCGCAAGCCCTGCGCCGAGCGGGGTAGTGTAAAGCAGGAAATTGCCCAGATAATCCGAATGGCCGAGCGTGGCGCACACACGAACCAGCGGCCCATCGGGTGAGGAAAATGTGTAAATGCTCGGAGAGACAAAAGGGTCAATACCAAATGCCTGAGCCACGCCGTAGAGCGCCACAATAAACCCTGTGCCGACCATCGGCCAGAGCACCTTCCGCAATCGGTCTTCGCTTTCGCCTACTGATATTATCAAGGCAATGAAGAGGACAAAAAAGCAGAGACGAGTGATCAATCCCATGTAATTGAAATGGCTTCCAAACAGGGATACGACCGGGGCTACGCCAAAAAGAGATGAAACCGCGATCAGGACGACATAAAGGCAAACGACCTTCACAATCCTTGATTTGAACGGGCGCGGTACAAGGCTCGCGCTCGTTTTATCTCCTGCCGATTTGAGCGCGAGCAAAACGAGAAGCAGCGACGAACCGATAAGCAACACTACAAATTTGGGAAGCGAAAATTTTGTATAAAATGATGTGCTGAAGATCAGGGGGACCAGGACAAGTACCGAGATGGTCAGGTAAAGGAGGGCACTCGCCGGACGGTCGCCGGATGCCTTTTTTGTCTGCACGGTTTTGCGCTTCTTCTTCATCGCTTAGTGAAAAAAGCTCAGACAGGGTTGACCCTATCCACTTCCGGCTTGCGGGCTATGAATGCCACACGCGCCTTCGGCAATCTATACCGGCCGTAACTTCTAAGAGTTCGAAGGTCAAATCCTGTGCTTCGAAGTCTGTTTGCGATGTCTTCAGACCTGAACAACCACTGATGATGCACTTCGTCCGATCTTCTATAGTGCTCACCAAATTTTCTAAAAGTCATAATCCTGCGCTTCAAGACGGTCTGTTCCTCGTCCTCTTCTTTTTCGACCAGCACAACCCAGTCTTCGCCTTCGGTCCATGCTCTGGTTATGGCCCCGCGAGGAATCTGCCCCGGCTCAACTATGTCGAAGACGAAGACGCCGCCGGGGAGAAGCCCGCTATAAATTCTTTCAAACAGCCGCGCGAGAGCCTGTTGATCGTTGTTTGGATCGAATGCGTAGTTTAGGCATTCGCCGAGCGATGTGACAGCGCCGCAAGGCGGAATATCGGCTGTGAAAAGCGAGCCGAGGCGAAACTCGCCATCGGGGACTCTTTGTCGGGCTATTTGAAGCATCGATTCCGAAATATCAACACCCAGCACCCTATACCCTGCCTGAGCCAGTTCGCGCGCCCACAATCCGCTGCCGCAACCGAGATCGACCACCAGCGCGTTGTGAATTTTATTACGATGAAATATCCGTAGTATGCCGGGCGCGGATTTTATAGCAAAATCGCGAAAACCGACATCGTGTATATAGGCCAGGTCTTCTTTATACCACTCATTCATACCGCGATTCAGATACGAGTCAGCCTTAAAAGAACGCACCTGAAAACGAGTGCATAACTTACCATAGACCTGAGTCGCGGGCCAATGATTGCGGACCGGGGCTGATGCAAAGTAGATTTTCAAAGCGGAGAGCTGGCCCCTTTAATGACCCTGGGAATTTCTGGCCTCCTCCCTCTGATCTATCGCTATGCGTTTCGCGATAATTTAAGGATCGTATATAATCAGCGCTCGGGCATTTTATTCAAATCAACTCTACTGGAGAAAGAATATGAGCAAACTGAGGTTGAAGCTGGTCGTAATACTCTTCTCGGCACTCCTTGTTGCCGCGTCCATAGTTGAGGCGAAACATCAAACCGGGCAGAAGGAAGAACCGCCCAAGGGCGCGCCTGCGGGCAATCAGCAAACGCCGCCCGCGCCAAAAAATCTACAGGTACTTCCGAAAGATATGACCTTTCAACAGGTCCTTCAAAAGATGAGGTCAATGTCACAGGAACTCGGCGTCGAGTGCAACTTTTGCCACGTCCGCCCGTTTGAACAGGACACACCGCGCAAGGCCGTCGCGCGTTTGATGCTGCGCGATTACGAAATGGGCATGAAGCACAAGGACGGCAGCGCGCTCGATTGCGCCGCTTGTCACAAGAACCAGCCTAACTTACTGCGCACAAGACCGTTTGAGATGGCAGTTGGCCGCAAGACGGAAGAGATACAGGTTCTCAAGGGCATTCCGCGCGCCAAGTTGATGGAAACGATGATGGAATTTACCAAGGCGCTTGGCGTTGAATGCATCTATTGTCATACATCGGACTTCGATGAGGACACGCCACGCAAACAGATAGCCCGTTTCATGATGACCGAGTATGAGCACGGGCTTGTGAAAAGCGACGGGAGCGCGGTCACTTGCAACGAGTGTCATCAAGGGCACGCGCGCCCGCTTTCGGTGTTGCCTTTTCCGCGCCGCGAGCAGCGCCAGCCGGAAAAGCCGCCCGAGCCTGCCAACAAGAAACCGAGCTAATCTCGCGCTCTAACTCAGATAACCGCTAATGAAGCGTGATTCGTGATTCGTGATCATCAGGAAAGCAGATTGTAATAACCAGCTCGCAAGTTTGCTAATTCACGCTTTACGAATCACGCTTTACGAATCACGCTTTACGCATCGGGGTCTTAGCGACCACACAGGCATAATCGCCAAAGTCCAGACTGCAACGGGCTTCGATGAAACCTGCCTCTTTCAACAATTTAAGGTGACGGGAAACCGTCAGGCGACCTGGGTTTGACTTTCCGGTATTTGACTCTTCTGTGTTTGACGCTTTAGGTTTTTCCCCTCCCGCGATCAGATCCGCGTTTACAAGCATCCCGCCGCCTGACAGATGTTGCCGCGCCGCCCGGTAGACATCTGCAATCGCCCGGTCGCTTCGAAGATCGTGCAGCGCCTGCATGGAAACAAATGCCTGCACATCTTTTTCCAACAAAGATGTCCATCCGGGTTTTAGCAGATCGGCGCAATGGAACTGAGTCCTGTCCTTGAAATTGACCAGTCTTTCTTCGGCCAATTTCAGCATGGGCCGAGAAAAATCAACGGCCTCATAACTCATTTCAGGCAGTTTTGTCAGCAGGACTTCGGCCAGCATTCCGGGACCGGGCGCGAGTTCGACCACATGGGGTTTCGGATGCGCCAGCGTCGAAATCAACTCTGCGATGTGATCGAAGACGACGGCTCGCTGCGGTCTTCTTTCGTTTACTGTCT
The DNA here is from genome assembly GCA_963765495.1 of Blastocatellia bacterium. Taxonomy (GTDB): domain Bacteria; phylum Acidobacteriota; class Blastocatellia; order UBA7656; family UBA7656; genus CAVXWP01. The sequence goes on along the minus strand of CAVXWP010000004.1, from coordinate 195,619 downwards.
CTGCCCAGGACTCTACATATTCTCGGCTGTGAAAATCATGTTCCTTATGCATTTTAGCCAATCCTCGGATAAAGAATCTATCAATCAACAGTGAACTAAAAGACAATAGATCACAAGTGAACAATCTTTGGACCGCGCACTCATGATCTATCTCCTGTTGACGATAAAATTATCCGCGCCAGTCTTAATCAAGTACATCTGACGGGTGGACCTTCTTCTGGCTCTTTAACAGTGCCCGAAGCTCATCTTCGGTCACTACATTTTTTGATCCAATGGGCAGGACCTGTAGCTGCTTCAAAAACTCGACAATCTCGGCCTGCGCATCCTGGCTGAGCGCCGCGAAGCGCTCCCTCTGCGGTCGTGCTTCGCCAGCATGATGCATGATCGCTTCCGTGATCGTAGTCAGGTCGCCTCTGTGTCCGTACGGGGCCGTATTGCCGACATCCCAGAGTTTTCGCGTGATGAACGTATCGACGGGCACGCCGCTTTGAACCACGCGCTCGTTACGAAAGAAGGGGTCTGCATCATCGCAGATCACGTGACGTTTCAGATCGGTAAAGGCGTGAACGATTGCGCTGCCCGATCCGGCCCTCTCAAGCCGGGGCTTTTGAATGTCGCGGGTCAGATCAAAAGTTATCAGTTGCCCCACATCCTGCGGGCGAAGGTTCCCCGGCGGATTAAACGGGTTCGGTTCGGTGAAGTTACGGCTGTTGAGCATCATGGATGGGATGTGACAATCCGCGCAGCCAATCTCGGTAAATCGCGCCTCTCCGCGCTCCGCGGCCTGACGGCGAGCCGCAGTGCCTGGAATCACTCTGCCGGGGATATTCATAGCCACCTGAAACAGAGTTGCCGCCGTGATGTCGCCAACGGTCAATTCATCCGGCACGCCATCTTCATCGAAATCGTTGGTCGTGATTATATTCCCCTTGTTGTCCTTCTGACCGATCCCGAATCTTTCAACCGGTTCCATGCCGTGGTGATGATTGTAGGCATTCACCGTAAAGACACGGACCGAGTTTACAACGCCTTTTTGATGGAAAGGCTTTATGATGAGGTCCGCATCAACGCCTACCACATGTGAAGTATCTACGCTGCCATCGGGTTTCGCTGTGATCTGACCAAAGTTGACGCCTTTGGTGTTGAGCTGATTTGTAACAGTGGTCCCGGAAGCCTTCGCCTGTGCAATGGCGGCTTCCCGTATCGCGATCATATCCGTAGTCATTTCACGCGCCAGCATCTCTATTGCGCCCGAGCCGTTCATGCCAAGCGTATTGCGCTCATCCGAGAAATCGGCTGCGACCGATTCCGTGACAGGATCAAGAACCTGTGCCAGCACGAATACGTTGGATACGAAGCCGCCCGCTCCTCCCACGGTCGGCTGACTGTGACAATCGGCGCAGCCTGTGGAGTCGGTGCCGGATGTGCGCAGGAAACCGGGATCATTCGCTATATCGCGTTTTGTAGGCGCTCCGTTTCCGGTAGCGGCCGGGCGTCCCTGACCGTCGAGTTTTGTCCATCGGGCAGCAAAAATCTCCTCCCCGATTTCGAGAACCTTCTTGAATTTGAGGGTTCCATTTTCGATGTCGGCCTCGTTGACGTGTTCTTCGAGGGCAGGTTTTTCCCCTATTCGGGTTGATGCGTTTTGTGCTTCTACCGATTTATTTGTTACCACAGCATAGGTTATGAACACAGAAACAACCGTGAAAACAAATATCTTCAAGAGTTTCATCTTCGCCTCCTTGGTGCGCGCTCGTACCTTGTGAGTTATAAACGGAACAGTGTGGCGTAGGCCATTCTAAAAAATATTTCCCTAATGCACAACCGTTACTTGCAGATTTGGTCAAAGGGGACCGGGCGCGGGAGTCTGCGTCTCAAATCTTACGGCCCCGATCTATGCGAATGGGTGGGAAGTGGCTCCCTGTCCTGGAAGGCTTCCGCCATGACTTGGAAACGAGAGGCGTGGTATATTTTCTGTCTGGACGGCAGCCGTCTGATTTATGACTAAAATGGGCGAGCGCGGGTCTGTCGGCCAATCAATTCAGAAGGAGATAAGAATGAAAATTCGGCATATTTTTCTTGCGACATTGGCGATAACAGTTCTGACAGCAGGAGTCTCATTTGCTCAAAGAGGCAGCCATCTGCGGGCGACGGTTTCGGGCGGGGCTGCCGGTCTTACGACTATCGACGACACCGAAAACCATCAGATCAGCGCCAAAGACCTGAAGGCGCGTCTCGACAAAGGAGAAAAGATCACGGTGATTGATGCGCGCCACGAACTCGACGGGAAGATTCTCAAGGGAGCCATACACGTTCCTGTGGACAACATCGAAGATTGGGCCAAGGGCGCAAACAAAAAGACCGTGATCGTAACCTACTGCACCTGCCCGCACGATGAAGCGGCTGAAAGCGAGATGCACACCCTAAGAGGGATGGGGTTTGAAAATGCCTTTACTCTGAGCGGCGGACTCGATGCCGCTGTCGCCGCCGGTATCGAAGTGGTCACCCCGACCGAATAGCAGCAAACGCCTCACAAATCGGTAAGCCTTGAAAAGCTTCTCGCCTCATTCCGGTAATTCATTCCGGTAATTCATTCCGGTATCTGGACGAGAAGCTTTTCAGCCAGTTTCTCGTCCAGACCTTTGAGCGTATTGTACGTTGCGACGGCGCGGTCTTTATCCTTCATCTCCACATAAATCAGCCCCATCATGTAATGCGCCTCCGTGTAATTGGGCCTGAGCGCAATCACATGATTTAGCGTCTCAATCGCTTCGGTAAGGCGTTTGAGCGAGCCGTAGGTTACTCCCAGATTAAAGTAGGCTTCGACGTTCTCGGGTTTTATTCTGATAGCCTGCCTGTAAACCTCGGCAGCTTCCTGCCATTGTTCTTTTGAAGAGAGTTCGACGGCAAGATTGTATTTCTTTACGGCGCTCTCTTTTATTTTCTTCTTCTTGTCCCTGTTCTTTTGAGCCAGACCCATCGGGGCCATTACAGAGCAGATTACAACCAGAACCAGAAACCTAAATACAATATTCGATCTCATCAAAACACCTTCGGATATGGATTACACCTGAAAAAAGGGTTGTCACGGGACTCGTTGTACCAACCATTCAAATCACAATTATAGCCGGATCAAGGTATTCACGTCATCAGATACTATCAGTTTTTGACCTGCGGGCAGTGAGATGGCAGGGCCACTCAATTTCCCAAAATGTAGAATAGGAAAATGGGAATAGGCCGCGGATGACGCGGATGCGGCGGATATACGCGGATTAAATCATATAGTGTCAGATCCGCGTATATCCGCCGCATCCGCGTCATCCGCGGTCTATTTCAATTCGCCTTGCATTCAACTTAACCTGGCAAAACGCCTGACGCATGTTGCCCGCAATTCAAAAACTGAATGACCCTGTTGAGATGGAGGATGAGAATTGGCCACGTCATCGGTGGCCTATTCCTTTTTTCTATTCTACATTTTGAAAAGCATCCAGATACTTTACCCCTGCTCCCGTATTGAACATGATTACGCGCTCGTCTGATCCGACCTCTCCGCGCTCAAGCAACCGTTTTAGCGCGGGCAGACAGGCAGCGCCTTCGGGGGCGGCAAATATCCCTTCCGCCGACCCGACTTCTTTTACAGCCGCAAGCAATTCCGCGTCGCTGACCGCGACGGCAGTCCCCCGGCTCTTTCTGAGTATATCAAGCATCAGGAAATCGCCTATTGCGCGCGGAACCCTCAACCCTGACGCGATAGTCTGCGCGTTTTCAATCTCAGCGCCCACACTCGCCCCCGAAGCGAATGCCCGAACTATTGGCGCGCAGCCTTCGGCCTGCACCGTTATCATCCGAGGCCGTTTGCTTCCTATCCACCCGAGGCGTTCCATCTCGTCGAAGGCTTTCCACATGCCTATCAACCCGGTCCCTCCTCCTGTCGGATAAAGTATCGCATCGGGCAATTCCCAGTTGAGTTGTTCGGCCACTTCATAACCCATAGTCTTTTTCCCTTCGATCCGGTAAGGCTCCTTCAGAGTAGACACGTCAAACCAGCCTTCGCTCTCCTTTCGCTCGGCTACAATCCGCCCGCAATCGGTAATCAATCCATCGACCAGTTCCACATTTGCCCCTGTCTGTCTGCACTCTATTATGTTGGCGAGGGGCGTGTCTTCGGGCATGAAGATAAAGGCTTCGAGACCGGCCTTTGCGGCGTAGGCAGCGAGCGCCCCAGCCGCGTTTCCCGCCGAGGGCACCGCCAGTTTGCGCGCACCCAGTTCTCTGGCCATCGAAACGGCTACGGCCATGCCGCGCGCCTTAAACGAGCCCGTAGGATTGAGCGATTCGTCCTTTATGTAGAGGTGCGGCATGCCGAGCTTTTCGCCCAACCGCGTGGCCCGGATGAGCGGGGTCATCCCTTCGCCAAGCGATAATTGATTGCTCGTGTCGGTGACAGGCAACACCTCGCTGTAGCGCCATAAATCGGGTCTGCGCGAGGCGAGCCCCTCTTTTGTCATGGTCGCCCGCGCACGTGTCAGGTCGTAGGCAACCATCAACGGCTTGCCGCAGTCGCACAGGTTGTAAAGATGCCCGGCTTCGCGCTCTTTGCCGCACGCCGAGCAATAGAGGTGCGTGACATTCATTATTTCCCTCCCCTGGTCCTGAAAGCCGAAAAGTATAGCTGCGCGCTAAGAGCAGGGCAACTCGCCTGCTCTGAAACGAATTTGATCCTCGCCGCAACTGTGATATTGTACAGTTCGTTTCGAGCAATTTTTGAATCTTTAGTTTCTGATCGAAGGTGACAGGACATATATCCATAATAGTAGGAAATCGTGGCGGGCGCTTCAATTGTCTCAACAAGTGAATTGCCTGTCTTTTTCTTTTTCCAGCTTGAGAGGTGTCAATTTTGAAGAAGATCAAACGCGCGCTGATAAGCGTATCGGATAAAGCCGGATTGGTAGAATTTGCCCGGCGGTTGAGCGGCCACTCGGTAGAACTCGTTTCGACGGGAGGGACCGCTCGGATGTTAAGGGAGGCAGGGCTTGAGGTCCGCGATGTGTCGGATTTGACCGGGTTCCCCGAAATACTCGGCGGGAGAGTCAAGACTCTGCACCCGAAAGTTCATGGCGGAATACTGGCCGTTCGCGATGATGAAACCCACCGCTTGCAGGTGGAAGAGAACCATATCGAATACATCGACATGGTAGTTGTGAACCTCTACCCGTTCCGCGAGACCGTTGCCCGCGCCGATGTTAGGGTGGAAGAGGCCATAGAGAACATAGATATCGGCGGCCCTTCGATGATTCGGTCGGCGGCCAAAAATTTCGAGGATGTCGCCGTTGTAGTCTCGCCTGGCGATTATCCGGTCATAGCCGACGAGATGGACGCAGGCGACGGCGCTGTGTCTCGCCTGACTCGGCTGCGGCTTGCCCGACATGCCTTTGAAGCGACCTCGCAATATGATGCCGCGATTTCGGAATTCCTGGTGGGCGCGGTCGTCATGGACGCTGAATCGGAAGCCCTGCGAGTAGAGAAGACCGAAAACCTGCCCGCCAGATTCACGCTCTTTGCCAAGAAGCGCGAAAATCTGCGATACGGCGAAAACCCGCATCAGCGGGCGGCGCTCTATGTTCCATATGACTCGGAAGGCGGAGTGGCCTGCGCCGAACAACTTCAGGGCAAGGAGCTCTCTTACAATAATCTGATTGACCTTGATGCCGCGTGGGCGCTCGTGTCGGAATTTGGTGACCTCGCCACGGTAATAATAAAGCACACGAATCCGTGCGGAGCCGCTACGGGCGAGGACGCGCGCGAGGTCTTCGAGAAAGCCAGGGCTACGGACCCGGTTTCGGCATTTGGCGGCATCATAGGCTTCAACCGCGTTGTCACAGCAGATGCGGCCCGCGCTATTGCCGAGACTTTTTTTGAGGCGATCATCGCGCCCGATTATGAACCGGGGGCGATTCAGGCGCTCGCTGCTAAAAAGAACCTGCGGGTGATGCGAATGGGCGAAGGAGCGGGCGGCGAAGCGCCTTACGACCTTCGCATGATCAGCGGCGGTTTGCTGGTTCAGGACCGCGACCGTGGAACTCTGGACGAAGGCGACCTCAGGGTCGTGACGCATAGAGACCCTACGAATGAAGAGATGCGAGCCTTGCTGTTTGCGTGGATTATCGCAAAACACGTCAAGTCAAACGCCATAGTCTATGCTCGCGAAGGGCAACTGGTTGGCGTAGGCGCGGGGCAGATGAGCCGGGTTGATTCGGCTAAGATAGGAGCGATGAAAGCGCAGTTGCCGCTCGAAGGAACCGTGCTCGCCTCAGATGCATTTTTTCCGTTCCGCGATGGGATTGACGAGGCGGCGCGTTCGGGCGTCACCGCAGTAATCCAGCCCGGCGGTTCCGTGCGCGATGAAGAAGTAATAACAGCGGCCAATGAGCATAACATTGCTATGGTGTTTACAGGTATGCGCCATTTCAAGCATTGAAAATCAAAATGAGGCGGGAAAAAATAGGCCGCATCCGTGTCATACGCGGCCTATTCCCCTTTGCAATAAGACACCGTGAAAGCTAATTGTCTTTCGCCTCACCCCGTGCGATAGCCTCCCTGAGCCATTTCAGATAAGCCTCCGAACCCCGCTCTATCTTGAATGCAATCACTTCGGGCGTGGTGTAGCTGTGAAGCTCCTTGATTCGGCGCTCAAGTTCAGCGTAACGGTCGCCGGTTGTTTTGATTATAAGCAGAAGCTCGCGGTCGCGTGTTACTTTGTCTTCCCACCAGTAGATTGATTCGATTGCGGGAAGTATGTTGACGCAGGCGGCCAGATGTTCAGAGACTACCGTTTCGCTTACGCGCCGGGCTTCTTCGTCGTTTGGGACCGTCACAAAGACTATAAGCTCATCGCTCATTGGCAAAACCCGAATCGGAAATAAATAAAATGGACAGGATATTTTCTTCGATTCACCATATCCTGTCCATCATGTTTTTAACCGATAGAAATTCTAGTTCGAGCCGTCGGTCTGAGTTATGATCGGCTGCGTGCTTGCCCTGTCATCGTATCTGTCTTTCGTCCCGTTGATAAACATACGCACCCATTCGGTGAAGAGGTAATTCTCTTCGGTGAAAGGGAAGTGCCCGCTATGCTCCATCACAACGAGTCTGGATTGCGGCAACTCCTTTGCCATTTCAGACGAATATCCGAGCGGTGTTACCTGATCGTAGCGACCCTCCAGGATCAGCACCGGCACATCGATCTGGCCCAGCTGGGCGCGAACATCGAATCTGTCTTTGTCGTCTGCGGCCATCTGCTTCCTTGCCAGCATGTCGAAGTATGCCATGTAGGTTCCGCGATCAAGCGTGACCGCATCAGGCTTGTGAAGAAAATAATGCGGAAAGAGCGCGCGATAGCGATTGCGCACCCTATCGCACGGAGACCCTGCGCCCGTCCGCCCCTCGTTCGAACTGAAGGCTGCCATCTCGTCGGGCGAGAGCGATTTCATCATTCGCTTCTCAATATCAGCAGGATTTTCCAGTACGGCAGACGTGCCTACGAGGATGAGCCGTTTGACATTTTCGGGATGCTTCAATGCATAGGTAAGCGCAATCGCGCCTCCGAAGCTGTGTCCGAGCAGCGTGACCCGGCTCAATCCAAGCTTCTGCCGCAAGGCGTCTATGTCGTCGGCCATCTCATCAAGAGAGACCGGCTCGTGCAAAGAGCGAGTGCTGAGCATATCGGCCCGGCGGTCGAAATAAACCAGCGTCACATACGGCCCCAGAGACGAAAGCGCCGGATGAAAATATTCGTGCGGCAGACCCGGCCCGCCATGCACTACGATGACGACCTCGCTGCCCGTGCCTTCCATGTCATAAAGCAGGTTCAGCCCGTTCGACTCGAAAGTGCCCTGCTTTAGCTCGGGCAACCAGACGTGATGAAATGATGCGGAGCGGCCCGGTTCTCCAGGCACGGCCAGCTTCGACGAATTGGCCATCGACAGACATTCGAATTCAGCCCTCGTTGGCCCATCCTGCGCGTGCGCAAGAGACGCGAGTCCCGCTACGATTGAAAACAAAAAGAGATTACGGAAGAGATTCTTCATGACAGACCCCCTCAAGAACCACGAAGTGAGTCGCCAGGGATTCGATTTTCATCACGAGCGCCGGGCGTCACTGTTCGTCTTCGGTTTCTTCTTCAGGGGCAGATGATTCGGCGTTGAAATAGGCTTCGTAGATTTCGATTGCGCGTGGAAGGTCTCGCTCGTCAACCATGACGACGACTTCCTGTGAAAAGCTGCCGGGTATTACAGCGAAATTGCCTCCCTGAACAAAAGAACGCACATTATTTGAGGCGAGAACTTCGTGAACCATTTCGGCCTCGGCGCTCGACTTGAAAGATTGCAGCGCCACGGGTTCACCATCGCTCGTGTCGTGGACCTTGTTTGCTTCGGTAAGCTCGGCGACAAGCTCCATATTGCAATCAGGGCAAACGTTAATACCTTCTTTGTACTCAGCTTCACAGTTTGGGCAAAAAGCCATTGATCCCCCACCTGACCGGCCTCCGCGTCCTAGAGGCATAATTAACTCCAGACCTCGCGAGGCCCGCTCAGTATAATATTATCCCGACCATTGATGCGCAATAGTAATCGTGGAGCGCATCACGCTTTCAACCAGCGCCCTTCATAGATCACTTCCGCCTCGCCTGTGAGCATCACCCTGTTATCGGCGCGCCATTCGACTCTGAGGTTGCCGCCCGGTGTGCGCACACGGATGTCGCGCCCGGTGAGGTTGTTCAACATAGCGGCTACCGAAGCTGCGCTTGAGCCTGTCCCGGAAGAGAGCGTGCGCCCGACCCCGCGCTCCCAGAATGAGACTTCGATCTCATCGGGCGAGATCACTCTTACAAACTCTACGTTTGTGCGATTTGAAAAGAGCGGGTGGTTTTCGATGCGCGGGCCTGTCTCATCGGGATTGATGCTTTGCGTACCTTGCAGAAACAATGAACAGTGCGGGTTTCCCATAGAAACGCATGTCACTTCGAAAGTGTTCTGGCCGACTTTGAGCGGAAAGCCGACAACCTCAGCGAGCGGTTCATCAAGCGTCATTTGCAGGTCAAGGCTCGAAAATCGCGGCTCTCCCATATCGAACTCGAACTCGAAGCGCGTGGCTTCACGTCCGGCCAGACGGCCTTCTTTTACCCCCACCACCGTCTCTATTCTGACGCTCGGCCCGTTCCACAAATCCGAGTGATAGACATATGCGGCCACGCACCGGGTTCCATTGCCTGAAATTTCGGCTTCGCTTCCATCGGCGTTGAAGATGCGTGATGTGAAATCGGCCGCCTGATTCTGAGACCGCGCGACAAATACAATGCCGTCAGCGCCCGCGCCGTAATTGCGCCCACACATCTCTCTGGCCATCTCGCCTGGATTTGAAAGCGCGGTTACATCATCAACCGGGATTATCAGGAAGTCATTTCCCAGAGCTTGTATCTTTGTAAATCTCATTTCGCTCACCATCTCGGCAAACTCCGGCCCGACCGGCGCGGGCTTTTCGTGTAAATTATCACTTGACTCGATTATCTCGCCATGATACCTTCCACGCTTCCAAAGATACCTTATTGAAGCACTCGAAAGGAGCGTAATCTGTGGCAGGCCTCCAAGCTAGAAGCCCTTTACGCAGTACCCACCCTCTGCTGATAATCAATAAACTTGTCTCTTTAACAGCGTTTACCGTCCTGCTTGTCGCCGGATGGGTGGCCGTCTGTTATCTGAAAGCCGAGATGACCGGAACTGCCGACAATCAGGCGGCTGAAAAGCCGTCTGTGATTACGACGGCTGACGCGGCTACAACCGCCGTGCAGGTGAAAAAGCTCGAAGGCCCCGAAGTCAAACGGCTATCTGCACCGGTTCGGCTGGTCTATTCGTGTGCGGGAGACGGCGAATTTTACCATAACTCAACACATCTGCCCTCAAGCTGTGACCGTAGCGCGCTCAGCGAAGAAGCCGCGATAAGACGCGGCCTCAAGCCCTGTAAAATCTGTATGCCTGAATGATTGCGGCGCAGTTCTCCTCTCGATCTGCCCGCTCAATCTGCGCTGCTGACCAGACGACGCGGCATCTCTGCCTCTTCAAAATGTGTGATCGCCAGAAGCTCACGGAAACGAGAGCTTATCTCGTCGTGGGTCAGGCGACGCATCCGCTCGCAACTGAACTCTTCCACGTTGAAGGATGCCATCACCGAGCCGTAAATGATCGCCCGACGGCAGGCGGCGTCATCGGATACCTGCGTGGCGGCGAGGTATCCCATAAATCCGCCCGCGAAACTGTCTCCCGCGCCCGTAGGATCGAACACTTCTTCGAGCGGATAGGCTGGCGTGGCGAAGTAAGAATCCTCGGTAAACATCGCCGCGCCGTATTCGCCGCGTTTCACAACCAGGCGTTTCGGCCCCATCGTGAGCACGCGCCGGGCAGCGCGCACGAGGTTTGCTTCCCCGGCAAGCTCTCTGGCTTCGGTGTCGTTGATGATTAAAATATCTATGTGCCTGAGCATCTCGCGTAACTCACCTGGCGTCTTTTCTATCCAGTAATTCATGGTATCTGCGGCGACTACGCGAGCCCCAACCTGCTCGCGCACTTCGACCTGCAACTGCGGCTGTATGTTCCCCAGAAAGAGGTAAGGCGCTTTGCGGGCTGCATCCGAAAGCTTTGGTTTGAAATCAGCAAAGACGTTTAATTGCGTATCGAGCGTGTGGGCCACGTTGAGGTCATAGCCGTACTCGCCCCTCCAATGGAAACTCGGCTGACCGGTCACCCGCTCCAGATCCGAAATATCTATATCTCGCCCGCGGAAGACGGCTTCCTCATCCGGCCCGAAGTCGTCTCCGACTACTGCCACTACGCGAACGTCTGTAAAAAAAGAAGCGGCGACGCTGAAATAGGTCGCCGATCCGCCGATGATATGCTCTTTTTCTCCGAAAGGTGTCTTTATTGAGTCAAAGGCCACCGACCCCACGACAAGTATGGACATTGATTTTCCTCTCAGGTGACAGGGTGAAGAGCAGGACAAAAAAACACTGATTGCCCGGTGAGACATAGCGCGCTTTGCGACTTTGCGTTTATCTATTTCTCGCAAAGCCGCAAAGCACGCTTAGCACGCTAAGAATTTTCCAGGAATTAAATGGTCCTTTGCCCCTAGCCCTTTGCCCCTAGCCCTTTGCCCCTGGCCCTTTGCTCCTGGCTTTCAGCTCCTGGCCCTTTTCTCTGTCACCTGTTTCAATTCATCAAGGCGCTCTCGCGCCTTTTTTACAAGTTGGCTTTCAGGATAATCCTTTACCAGTTGCTTATAGAAGGTAACGGCTATTTCAGGTTTATCCAGTTTCAGGTTAGCTTCTCCCATCCAATATACGACCTCATCCATGCCTGAGAAGTCGGGATAGGTTTCTACGATCTCTTTGAGACGGTCGAGGCCGCCCTGATATGCCTTGCGCTTGGTGATATACCACCGCGCCACATCAAGGTTGTGCCTCGCCGTAATTTCCAGTTCGGGATCGCGTGGCTCCTCTATTCGCCCGCGCGCAGGCCCCTGCGCGAGAGCTGCTAGACAGCCGACCGCCAGGATAAAAACAAATGCTCCGGCAATAGACTTCATGCCTGACATAAAACAACCTCTCAAGTTCAATTTACATATTTACCGATGATCGCTTCGAGCCGATTCCGGGTTTCTGGAGCGATCTTTTCACGCGCCGTAATGATAGCATATCGCAGAGAATCGCCGCATTTGCACGCGCGCTCCTCGTCGGCCAATCGCTTGACCGCCCCTGCTATCAGCCGTTGAGCGTTTGCGGAATTTTTGTTCAGATACTCAATCACCATATCGACCGTCACCGAATCGTGATCCGGGTGCCAGCAGTCGTAATCGGTCACAAGCGCCACCGTGGCGTAGCAAATCTCGGCTTCGCGCGCAAGCTTTGCTTCCTGAAGGTTCGTCATGCCGATTATCTTCATCCCCCACGAGCGATAGACTTCCGATTCCGCCCGCGTAGAAAATGCCGGTCCCTCCATGCACAGATAAGTCCCGCCTCGATGAATGTCTGTGCCTTCGAGAGACTGGCGACCTACGCTTTCAAGCACATCGCACAGATCGTGGCATACGGGGTCGGCCATCGCTACGTGCGCGGCTATCCCTTCGCCGAAAAAAGTGGAGATGCGATGGCGGGTCCGATCAAAAAATTGATCCGGCAGGACTATATCCATCGGCTTCACATCTTCTCTGAGTGAGCCGACCGCGCTTGCCGATATTATTCTCTCCACGCCAAGCAATTTCATAGCGTAGATGTTTGCGCGAAACGGTATCTCGGTAGGCAGCAAGTGATGACCTCGACCGTGGCGCGGCAAAAAGGCTACGCGGTTGCCGTCGAGGCTCCCGACTATAAAAGCATCGGATGGTTTGCCGAACGGTGTTGCTATTTCAACCTCTTCGACATCGGTAAGGGCATCCATCTTGTACAGCCCGCTTCCGCCTATCACACCTGTCTTTGCCTGTGACAATTTGTATGCCTCCTGAAAAATTAGTTTTGAATTTTGAGTTATGAGTTTTGGATTTTGAGGAGTCTGAAACTTAAAATTCAAAACTCATAACTCAAAATTCATAATTCTTGTAAAGCAGATTCGACCCTGTATTTTCCGCCCTGCTCTTTGATCCTCCCTATCGGCGTATGGGGATAATGATAGAAAACACAAATCCAGTTCTCTTCGATTGCCTGAGGGATTAACCTCTTTTTCTGTTCAAGCGTTTCGACCGGATAGAGATCAAAGCTCATGACCCAGGCGGGCGATACATGCGCGGTCGTGGGCAACAGGTCGGCGAAGAAAAAGACCGTCTCGCCTTCCGAATCGATGCGGACGCATTGGAGATCGCGGTTGTGCCCTGCGACCTTCAATGCGCGAATGCCCCGGACGATTTCGGTGTCGCCGTCTATCAGTTCGAATTGCCCGGCTTCGACTACGGGGGTGAAATCCGCATCAACATAACTTGCGCGGTCGCGCTCGTGCGGGGACCGAGCGTGTTCGAGTTCGCCTCTCTGAGCGAAATATCGAGCGCGTGGGAATGCAGGTTCCACTCGCCCGTTCCGAGCAATCGTATTTGTCCCCGCGTGATCGAAATGAAGATGAGTATTTATGACTATATCGATATCTTCGGGCGCGAGTCCTCGTTTTTGAATCTCGCTGATTAAGTCTGTCTCATCTGTTACGCCGTATCTTTCGCGCGACCGAGCATCCCACTTTCGCCCCATTCCCGTGTCTATCAAAACGTTTTCACGACCTGTGCGAACGAGCAGGCAATTGAGGCCGAGCCGGATGCGGTTCTGATCGTCGGGCCGGAAATACCGTTCCCACAAGACACGAGGGACGACGCTGAACATAGCGCCCCCGTCGAGGGCGAACGTGCCGTCAGATACTACATCAATTTCGTATGCTCCCAATTTCATAGGTCTATTTTCCCCGGCAAAAAGATGGATCGAGCGCGTTTTTATAAACGCTCGATCCATCCCTTCAAATCCTTTGGGCCGGTTCAGTGGGTTGGCGGAGTCTGCGGAGTGACCGAGGGCATAATCTGAGGCATTGCCGGCTGCGGTTTTATCTCGAAGTTTTCCGCTACCTGAACATTACTGTTGGCGACGATCTCGTTTATGTGTGCCTCGATCTTGTCTCTCGTGATCTCTTGCGAGATTTTCTCCTTTGTTTCAGGATCGCTCAGAAGCGACTGATCGACCGGATCGACCTTGATTATGTGATAACCGAATTCGGTCTTGACCAGATCGCTCATCTGTCCGGGCTCAAGCGATAAGGCCACCTTTTTGAACTCGAGGACAAGCGGGTCGTCTTCGGTCACAAACCCAAGGTCTCCGCCCTTTGTCTTTGAGCCCTGGTCATCGGAATACTCGCTCGCAAGTGTGGCGAAATTCTCACCCTTGTGAAGACGGTCGAGAACGGACTGAGCCTTCTGTCGAGCCTCTTCATCGGTCAACTGCTTGGGTTTCTCTTCCTTTTTGCCTTTGGCGGCAGCCTTATCTTTGTCCTGATCGGGTTCGGCTTCCGGCCCCTGTGCCTGTGTGCTGATAAGGATATGGCGCACGTGTCTGAGCTTGTCCTGATGATTTCTTACATATTGCTCGATTTCGGCGTCCGTGCTCTGCTTCTCCATATTCTTGTTATAATCGGAGATGTATGCTTGAAAAAGCGTCTGGCTGCGTTCCAGAAGAAGCCGTATCTGGGTTGCCCGGTCTTTATCGATGCCTTCTTTGCGCGCCTTTTCGGCCATCGCCTTTATCTCGCCGTACTGCCGTTTGATCTTCTCGCCCTGCGGCCCCTGTGCCTGTTGTTTGTATTGCGGGTTGGCATCAAGGAACTCATTGAATTCATTCGGATGCGCCTGAAAGTATGCGTTGACCTCATCGTCGCTCATCTGCGCGCCGGGATTCTTTTTCATGTAGGCTTCGCGCAGGACGAGATCGGATTGAAGGTCTATCTGAGATTTGACCTCGGGTTTTTTGCCGTAGCCCTCGTGCTGGTCGGCATATTGAGCCACGGCAAGAATCTGTCTGAGGTTCTTGACGAGCTTCCCTTTCTGTTCCGGGTCTGATGCGAGCTGGCTTTGCTGCGCGGGCGGGAACAACTCATTGACCAGAATCTCCATATCCGCCGAAGAGAGGCTTACAGACCCGGACGATGAAGACGACCACTGCGCCCACAACCCGCCGCCTGCCAGCGCTACCACGACCAGGACGGCGGCAATCACTTTCCCCGAAACAGAATTCGACTTTGCGGCCTTGCGTTTTGGGGCCTTGCTCACAATCTCGCCCTGCGAGGGAGTATCAGCCGAAACCTCGTCGTCATCGGCCTCGGATGATGCCTCTTCCTCGGCCACGGCTTTCACCTCATCCGACTCCTCGGCCTCGGTTGTCGTTTCGGTTTCGACTTCGGCTGTCGGCTCGGCCTCGGCCTCAGCTATCGGCTCGGTTTCGACTTCGGCTGTTGGCTCGGCTTTGGCGTCGGTCGTCTCCGGCAAATCGCTGGTCTCGGTTTTAGCCAGGGGGGTAGTGGCGAATTCATCTCTGACAGATTCGTCTGATGACGAATCTGCTTCGGGTTTTAAGTTCTCATCCGAATCTGAATTGGTTGTCATTTAATCTCCTTCCGGTATCCTCGCCTTTTCAACCAGTTCGACGAGAACGCCGTTAGCGCTCGCCGGGTGCAGAAAGGCAACAAGTTTGCCCTCAGCGCCGCGTCGCGGATAACCATCGAGCAACCGCGCGCCCTGCGAATTGAGCTTTTCCAATCTGGATTGCAGGTCTTCGACCTCATAGCAAATATGATGCAGTCCTTCTCCGCGTTTAGCGATAAAGCGGCCCACCGTAGTATCGTCTGAAATCGGCTCCAGAAGCTCGATTCGCGCCTCGCCCGCAGGCAGAAGCGCTACGTGTACGCCCTGGTCTTCTACCGTTTCCTGGCCTGAGAGTTCAAGCCCGAGCATGTCACGGTAAAAGGCGAGCGAGTCCTGAATCGAGCGAACTGCTATTCCTAAATGGTCTATTTTCATAAATCCCTTTAGTTGTCAGTTATCCCTTATCGGTTGCCCTTTGCAATCAACTCTTAACAACGAGGGACAACTCGCTAAATACCGAGTCGCGCGATAATCTCGTCGACTGCCGAGTAGGGATCGCGGCGGCGATCGGCCACCGACTGTGCCAGCGCACGCAACTCGTCCCGGTTCACTGCTTTTTCAAGAGCCAGCCTCAGAAGCCTGTCGCGGAGCATTTCAATTATCCGGTGCTCGGCTACGCTTGCGCGCCTGTCTTCGCCCCGCTCCTGATTCGATGCTACGAAATCTGCGTAACCATGAATCGCCTCAGCCAGCCTGTCAATCCCATTATCTTCGGTCGCAATCGTCTTGACTATTTGGGGCTTCCAACCATCGGGCCTTTCCGAGATCGAAAGCAGCGATTCAAGCTCTCGCTCGGTCCTTAACACCCCGTCGCGGTCGGCCTTGTTGATGGCGAAGACATCGCCGATCTCCATTATCCCTGCCTTTATGGCCTGAATGTCGTCGCCCATTCCGGGGACGAGCACTACCACGGTAACATCAGCCGTCTTCACAATATCAACTTCGTCCTGTCCCACGCCGACCGTTTCGACAATCACTTTATTATACCCGGCGGCATCCAGTATCGCTACCGCATCGACCGTCGCGCGCGCGAGTCCGCCGAGATGGCCGCGAGCAGCCATGCTGCGGATAAAGATGCCCGGGTCGGTGGCCATACCCTGCATGCGAATCCTGTCGCCTAAGATCGCGCCTCCGGTGAAGGGGCTCGAAGGATCAACGGCGATGATGCCCACCTTTTCATCAAGCCCGCGATAATGTGCGGCCAGTCGGTCAACGAGAGTGCTCTTGCCCGCGCCGGGAGCCCCCGTTATCCCTATGACGAGAGCGCGGCCCGTGTGAGGATAAATCTCTTTGAGCAACTCGGCGGCGTCGGGGCGGAGGTCTTCGACCATGCTGATGGCGCGTCCGATGAAACGCTTGTCTCCGCTTATGATCTTTTCCGAAATCGTCATGCGTGGTTGGTGAAGCGTGAAGCGTGAAGCGTGAAGCGTGATGGAGGCAATTTCCTGTTATCAGCCATCTGCCTGAAAGTCACGCATCACGCATCACGCTTCGCGTTATCCCCTCAAAAGCTGTCGGGCGATCACAATGCGTTGCACTTCGCTCGTGCCTTCGCCAATGGTGCAAAGCTTTGAATCGCGCCAGAATTTCTCAGCCGGATAGTCCTTTATATAACCGTAACCGCCGTGAATCTGAACCGACTCTTCGGCGACCCGCACAGCCACTTCGCTGGCATAGAGCTTGGCCATAGACGATTCTTTTGTAGTCACCTTGCCCTGATCCTTGAGCGCCGCCGAGCGAAGGGTTAACAACCGTGCGGCCTCAATCTGCGTGGCCATGTCTGCGAGTTTGAACTGAATGGCCTGAAATTCGGCAATGGGTCTGCCAAATTGATAGCGCTCTTTGGAATATTTCAATGCCGCTTCGTATGCGCCCTGAGCTATGCCTATTGCGAGCGCCGCAATCGAGATGCGCCCGCCGTCGAGCACGCGCATGGCCTGAATAAAACCCTGTCCCGGCTCGCCTATCAGATTCGAGTCCGGGATAAAGCAGTCATCAAAGACGAGCGCCGCCGTGTCGCTTGCGCGCATGCCGAGTTTGTTCTCTTTCTTTGCAATTGAAAATCCTTTTGTCGCGCGCTCTACGATAAAAGCCGAGATGCCGTGAGTCCCGGCGGTTCTGTCCGTGATGGCGAGGGCCACGGTGATTCCGGCAAAGGTAGCGTTTGTGATGAAGTTTTTCGAACCGCTTAACACCCATCCGCCGTTTCGCCGGACAGCGGCGGTACGCATTGAACTCGCATCCGACCCCGAGCTTGGCTCGGTAAGTCCCCAGGCTCCCAGATACTGGCCGCGAGCCATGGGTGCGAGGTATTTCTCTTTTTGCTGATCGTTTGCCGCCAGATAGACGTGACCGGCTCCGAGCGAATTATGAGCGGCAATCGAGAGCCCTATCGAAGGGTCAACGCGAGCCAGCTCTTCGATAATGGTCGCATACTCGACATAACCCATCCCTGCGCCCCCGTACTCTTCGGGGAACATCACGCCCGTGATTCCAAGCTCGGCAAACTTGGGCAGTAATTCTATAGGGAAATGCTGCGACTCGTCCCACTCCAGAACGTGAGGCCCAAGCTCGGCCTCGGCGAATTCGCGTATGGAGTGCTTTATCTGTTGCTGCTCTTCATTAAGCTCGAAATTCATCCTTTACCTCCAAAGCTACCCGGTCGGCGTGCCGAAACCCGCAAGGCCGGCTCTCACACCGCAATAAGAACTTGTTATTGTACACGCAGTGCTCGGAATACGAAAGATTATGTGAGAATCGGCGGGGCTGTTTGCAAGTGGCACGACGCCTGCGTCCCACCCGGCCTTCAAACTGCCCTGGACGGGAATTCAGGGCCATAGCAAAGTAGCTTGACATGTATTGTAGGGGCAGGGCTTGTCCCTGCCCGGATCGCCCGAAGGGCGATGACTGCCATCGCGCGTAAGCGCGATTCGGGCAGGGACAAGCCCTGCCCCTACATTCTTGCTCGACTTTGCAATGGCCCTGGACGGGAATTGGCTTAACTTGACATGCCTGCGAGTAGCCGCCTATACTCGTCCCAGTCGTTGATTGAAAATGGCTGCCGTATCTGTTTGAGGAAATAGGGCAAAAAACGGAGCCGAATTGGAAGGGAGACTGCGCGAATTGGCTAAGACGATCCAGGGGCGGCTGAACGCGGAAGGGCTTCGCGTGGCAATCGTTGCCAGCCGGTGGAACGATTTTGTCGTGAGCCGATTGATCAGCGGCGCAGTCGATGCCTTCGAGCGGCTCGGCGCACAAAACGACGCAATAACGATCATAAGGGTTCCGGGTTCTTTCGAGTTGCCGATGGCTACGAAAAGAGCAGCCACAAGCGGCGACTATGATGCTGTAGTCTGCATTGGCGTGATCATCCGAGGCGAAACCTCACATAACGAATACATCGCTTCCGAAGTCTTCAAAGGCATCGCTCACGTATCTCTCGAAACGAACCTCCCTATCGCACTGGGAGTGATAACAGCCGACACTCTCGAACAGGCTATTGATCGCGCCGGAGCCAAATCCGGCAACAAGGGGTTTGAAGCTGCGATGACTGCCGTCGAGCTTGCAAATCTATATCGCGAATTTGGTAGTGGACGCTCTGACTGAGAGGCATACTCTTACATCAAGGAACGGGTTTGTTATGGGTGCCAGGCGTAAGGCCCGCGTTTGTGCCTTACAGATGCTCTTTCAATATGACATTGCGCGACCGCGGGTCGAAGATATTATTGGCTATTACTGGGACAGCTTCGGCGATGAAGTCGGCGATGTTGCCAGAGATTTTGCCAATCGGTTGACGCTCGGCTCTTTATCTCATCTGGAAGAGATAGATGATCTGATAAGGCAGCGGGCGGAAAACTGGCGTATTTCGCGTATGGCCGTAGTCGATCGCAATATCCTGCGTCTCGCAATCTACGAATTTCTCCACGAGTCGGACACTCCCAGAACCGTAGTAATCAATGAAGCGCTTGAGATAGCTCGAAGGTTTTCGACCTTTGAAGCCACACAATTCATTAACGGTATTCTTGATGCAATAAAACGCGATCTTGATATCAATCAGTCGGCCTCAATCGCTACTAACACAAAGCAATGAACGAGCGAAGAGCGAAGCGCAAAGAGTCAGGAGTAAAGCGCCCTTTGCCTCTTGCGCCTCGCTCTTTGCCATTTGCACTTCGTTCCGTCACCTTATGATAGAAGATAAGGCGCTACTGAGTGAGTATCTTTCCGAGTCGGAAGAATTGTTGGATTCATTGCTTTCCGACCTCGACTCGTTGCATGCAAGCAGCGAGTCGAGCCCCGATATAAATCTTATCAACCGCATATTTCGTTCGGTCCATTCGCTCAAGGGGCTGTCAGGGATGATGGGCCTCCCTGATGTCAAATCGCTTGCGCACGAGTTTGAAGACCTGCTCGATGATATGAGGCTCGGCAGGCTTTCACTCGATAGAGAGGCCACCGCCGCATTGCAGGAAGCGGGCGCGGGGCTTGCGGCTCTTGTCGGAGGCTCGGCTCGCGGCTCGGCCACCGAAGAAGAGTTTGATCGGTTGCGCGAGCTTCTGGCGGCGATTGCTGCCCTGCCGCGTGCCCGCGCCCGAAAGGATGCCGCCGAGATAGAATCGCTCGGTCTGTCAGAGCGCGAACGCGGGATGCTTACCGAGTATGAAGAACACAGAATAATCGAAAACCTCCGCATCGGCAGATCGTTTTTCGCTCTTGTGGTTCAATTTCAGGTAGGCGAACTCGACACACATTATCGCGCACTCACGTCAAAGCTTGCTGAAAACGGCGAACTCATAACCACGCTTCCTGAACCTGCCGAAGAGCCGACCTGTGTGGCTTTCAAGCTGATCTTCGCCGCTCAGATGAAAGAGTCAGACATCAAGCGTCTTGTAAAGCCCTTCGGCGGGAAAATCTCGCATCTGAAAGGCTCCACGTGGCGGCGGGCGGGCGCAGCCCTTATCGGGGTAGGCCGCAAACAGAAGAAAAAGGAGACCGAAGAGGGAAGCATAAGCCCTGAAAAGGGCAGATTTGCCGCTGTCCTCCCGCAGACCTTCGCTCAGGAATCTCTCCAGCCGCTTTCGCTCAGCGTGCGCGTAGACCTGTCTCAAATCGACGAACTGTCGGGGCTTGCGCACGAGCTTGCCATCCGAACTCAAACCCTCTCATCGATGGCCGATCAGATTCTGGTAGCGGCGGGCCTGGGGGCCAGAGAGCGCTTTGATCTCAAGCTCAACGCGCGGCGAATCGAGCGTGAGTTTCTGGAGCTTGAAGAGCGGCTTGTCGAACTCCGTATGGTCTCGCTTGCGCAGACCTTTACCCGCGCCGCAAGGCTCGCCGAACGGCTTGGGCGCGAGTTGAAAAAGAGCGTTTCGGTCGAAGTGGCCGGACGCGAAACCCAACTCGACAAGGTCATCGTAGACCGCATAAGCGACCCCATTTACCATATCCTGCGCAATGCCATAGACCACGGGCTCGAGCCTTCCGCAGAACGACGAGCCGCGCGAAAGCGAATTCGCAGCAAGATTCGTATCGAGGCGAGCCTCGACGGCACACGAGCCATTGTTGCCATCTCCGACGACGGGCGCGGCATTGACCCGGAGGAGGTCCGCACCCGCGCAATCGAGATAGGCGCTATCGACCCCGAAGAAGAACTGAGCTACGAAGAGACGCTCAGATTGATATTCCGGCCCGGTTTTTCCACCGCCGAACACGTCTCGTCCGTCTCGGGTCGCGGTGTCGGGCTCGATGCCGTCGAGCGCACCATTCACGAACTGGGCGGAGAGATACTGGTCTTTTCCGAAAGAGGGAAGGGCACAAGGTTCGAACTCGTTGTGCCGACCACGCTCGTGATGATCTCGGCCTTTATTGTCGGTGTGAACCAGTGGAGGTACGCGATCAATGTAGGCCAGATCATCGAATTGCTTTACGTGAGCGCGGGCGACATCGTAGGCCGGGACGGCAAGCGAAACATACGCTGGCGCAACTCTACGATACCGCTTGTCGAGCTAAAGTATCTGCTTGCGCTTGGAGGAGCGAGGGTGCTGTCTCAAAGCGCGAGTTCGGGCGGCGCATTTTCAAGCAACGTGCGCGCAAGGCTCGGTGAACTCGCCGCCAAAAGCAGGTCGCCTCGCGTGCCGGTCTTTATCACGCGAGCCGCCGAAAGACACGTGGCCGTCGCCGTGGAAAATTTTTTTGAGCAGCGCGAGATCATAGTAAAATCGCTTGGCTCTTTGGGAAAGCGATTCAAGGGAGTCATCGGCGCGGTGGACCTTGAAGGCGGCGATGTCGCCCTTGTGCTTGATCTGCCGAGCCTGCTTCTACTCAGAAGCTTGAGAATGTGATTGGCTGGCGATTATCCTTGTAAACCTCAGGCAACCGAATTCTTGACCGCGAACTCAGATAAAGCGAATGGGTAAAAAAAACAGGAAGGAAGACACTGAAACGAGCCTTGCCCGGGGCGCGATTCCTCTGGAATTGTTCTCGCCCGACACGCCTTTGGATGAGCATGAACAGGTGTCGCTGCTGCAATTTCAGATTGCGGGCGAAGAGTTTGCCATAGGCGTCGAGCATACTGACGGAGTGGTTGATTGCCCCGTCGTCTCTCCTCTGCCGAGCCCGCCTGACGGGATCGTGGGTGTAGCGAGCGTTCGCGGGCACATGATCATAATCCTAGACCTGAGCCTGAGCGCGGGACATAAGGCCGCGAGACGACGACTGATTCTCTTGAAGGGAGAAGCTCAACTCGGATTGCTTGCCGACCGCGTCGAAGGCGTAGTGGTTCTGCCACCTGAAAAGATTCACCCCGTCTCGCGAGCTTCTCAAAACAACCGGGGCGCGGGCGCAGGGTTCGGCTGGCCGGTTCGCGCTTTGTTCAAGAGCGAAAAAAGACAGATACCTATCATTGATGTAGAGCGATTGGGTGAGATGTAACCCGTGAAGCGGGCGTGATTAATGTGGATGGTGAGATCGGTATGAGCACGAAGTTGAAAGGACCGGAACTCGACTCGAAGACATTCGAGCGACTCAGAGGGCGCATTACTACGACGAGCGGAATTTATGTAGCCCGCGACGAAAATGCGCGTTTTATTCTTGAACGCAGGCTTGCCCCCCGGCTGCGGGTTCGCGGAGTCACCTCTTATTCAGATTACGAGAAACTCCTCGACGGCGAAGAGATGGATGCGATGCTGGATGCGGTAGCGGTCCACGAAACATACTTTTTCAGAGAGAAGCGTCAGCTCAATCTCTTCTCCGAACATCTGTTGCCGCAACTCGCCCGCAGCGAAAGACCGCTCAGGATATGGAGCGCGGGATGTTCGACCGGCGAAGAGGCCTTTACAGTCGCTATGCTTATGAACGAGCAAAGATTGCTTGGCAACGGACGGGCGCGGGTTATTGCGAGCGATCTGAGCCACAGGGTAGTCGAGGCGGGCGTACGCGGGACCTATACCTCTTCGAGCTTTCGCGTGATGGATGCTTCGTTCAAGAAACAATACTTTTCCCATGTCTCAAAGGGGTTGTGGACGGTAAGCGACCTCTTGCGCTCCTCGGTTCATTTCGAGCAATTCAATTTGATGAAACTCAACCTGACAGACGAGACCGACAAAGGCAGGGGACGATTTGACGCGATCTTTTGCCGAAATGTGCTGATGTATTTCGAAGACAACGCGGCAAAAGAGACCGTGAAATCCTTTTATAGAATGCTGCGCGGCGGCGGGTACCTTTTGCTGGGCCATGCCGAATCGCTTCTGCCGCTTGGCACAGGGTTCAAGACGGTTCAGTTTGGCCGCGAACTTGCTCATAGGAAGGGTGAAGAGTGAATCGTGATGCGTGAAGAGTGAATCGTGATACGTGATTATCAGCTTGATGGCTGGTTATAAGATCATTACTTATTTCACGAATAACGTATCACGATTCACTCTTCACGCATCGGTTTGAGAGGGAACTGTGCATCGTTTGCTCATCGTAGATGATTCGCCATATTACCGCATGCGCTTCACACGGATTTTTGCGCGTTCGAGCCGTCTTTCCGTCGTAGGGATGGCCGAAGATGGAGATGTGGCTATAAAGCGAATCGTCGAGCTTAATCCCGATATAGTTTTGCTCGATTTGATGATGCCAAGAATGGATGGGTTTGGCGTACTCAGGTGGGCGATGGAGACTCGCCCGATTCCAATAGTCGTATGCAGTTCCTTCAGCGACCGCGACCGCGTCTTCAAGGCGCTCGAACTCGGCGCGGTTGATTTCCTTCTCAAGCCGACTCCGCGCTCGACACCCGCGGTCTCTACCCTCGAAGAAAAGATCATCCGCCGTGTAGAGGAGGCTGCGCTGGCCAGACCCTCATCGGTTCCGAAGACGAGCGCCGATGAGATGGCTCAGATACTTAAGGCCGAGCAGGATGCTCGCAACGCCGAGGTCGAAGTGATCTGTATCGCTGCATCTACGGGGGGACCGGCCGCCATACAGAGGCTGGTTGCACATTTACCAAAGCGATTGTCTTCGCCAATAATCATAGTTCAGCATATGCCGTTCGGGTTTACGGCCCCTTTTGCCGAGAGACTTAATTCGCTCTCTCATTACAAAGTTCAAGAGGCGAGCGATATGCGCCCGATCTTGAAAGGAAATATTTATATAGCACCTGCTGGAATGCAGACTACGATTACGGGCAAACAAGGCGAGATGGAGATGCGAGTCCGTAAACCCGTAACGTCCGATCTTCACGCGCCTTCGGCTGATGCGCTGTTTGAGTCGGCATCAATGGTTTGCGAAGCGAGAACGCTCGCCCTCGTGCTTACAGGCATGGGTGAGGATGGCGCAAGAGGCGCTGAGATAGTGAGAAGGGCAGGCGGCCACGTGATCGTGGAGTCGAACGAAACGGCGGTTGTCTTTGGCATGCCGCGCTCTGTTATCGAAAGAGGCTGCGCAAACGCCATGCTGCCCTTGCAGGCGATGCCTCAGATGCTGCTGGCTTATACTCTAAAAGATTAGGGTAAGTGAAATTTGGCGGCAGAAAATATGATGAAAGGTTGAAGTTTGAGAGCTTAGAAACTAAACTAGGGAAATATTATGAGTGGAATGAAATTTCGCAGAACGTGTTCAGTGTGTAACTCGACCTTCTTTTCGCCCGACCGGAAGGCCATGTACTGTCTGAAGTGCGTAAAGAAAAAGGTCGTTAAACATGTTCCCGCGCCGCCAAAAGTTGTAGCGCAAGCCACCCGCGTGGCTCCCAGACCTGCCTCACCGTCGAGTTTTCCGTCTGCGGCCCCGCGCAAACAGCGGGTTATGCGAGCGCCCAAAGCCTCCGAAATGACTCCCGAGATTCGCGAACGAATCATTCAGATGTACGAAGAGGAGTACAGAAACGGAGATGTCTCTCTTAAAGAAGCTCATTCTCAGATAGCCAACAAGCTATGGCTGAAGCGACAGCTTGTTGCCGATGTGCTGCGCGAATTGAGCCACGCCAGCGCCACGATTTCAGAGGAGCAGAAGGCGCGCGCGATCCAGATGTATCAAAGGTTTGTCGAAAGCGGGCATCGCCCGGAAGGGGGACGCCGCCGCGCCATCAGCCTCGCGCTCAATGTTCCGTATAAGCAGGTAATGAAGGTGATTCGAGAGTGGTCGCTTGCGGAGTATCAAAAATCGCCTACGCCCACGCCTACGCGCCAGCAGCTTTTCGAGGTGGAAAAACTCTACTGGCAGGAACTTGAAAATGAGCGTTATCGGCTGACAGAGTTGCCCGCAAAGATAGCCGAAGAGCTTAAATTTGTTACCAGGTGGCAGGTGCTCAGATGGCTAGACGTGCTCCACGATGATGAACGCTCGTTTGCCAACGTTCCCGATCCGTCGCCCGAAATCCAGCAGAATATACTTGACGCTTATTCCGAATACCTGACCCTGCCTTCTCCACCCGAGCACGGATTGCACTACAGCATTGCCGAGCGAATAGAAAAAGTCAGCCCGCGGCAGGTTCACAAAATCCTTCAAAACTACAGGCACAAAAGGCGAGCAGAATACCCTCATATTTGAATCGGTGATCAGCGGTCGGTGGTCAGTGGTCAGATCAGATGGCTGATTACTGACCACTGACCACCGACCACCGACCACTGCCTATGAAACAAGTCACACAGAATTACCGCACGGGGGAGTTGAAAGTGGAAGAGCTTCCCCCGCCCGCGCTCCGTCCCGGCGGCGTGCTTGTGCAAACCGCCTGTTCGCTTATCAGCGCAGGCACCGAGAGGTCAATTGTCGAGACGGCTCAGAGTTCACTCCTCGGCAAGGCTCGAAGCCGCCCGGACCTCGTCCGCCAGGTGTTTGACACTTTCAAACGAGAGGGGCTGCGCTCGACATATGAAAAAGTCAGGGCGAGGCTCGATCAGATAAAGCCGCTCGGCTACAGCGCATCGGGCATTGTGATTCAGGTAGGCAGCGATGTCCGCGACCTTCAAGCGGGCGACCGCGTAGCGTGCGCGGGCGGCGGTTACGCGTCACACGCGGAAGTGAATTTCATCCCCAGAAATCTCTGTTGCAAGCTTCCCGAAGGCGCATCGCTTGAAGCAGCCGCGTACACAACCGTGGGCGCAATAGCGTTGCAGGGAGTTCGGCAGGCCGATGCCCGATTGGGCGAGGCGATTGCCGTGATAGGTCTGGGGCTTGTCGGGCAATTGGCAGTCCAGATCCTAAAGGCGGCGGGCTGCCGCGTGCTTGGAATAGACATAGACCCGGCGGCCTGCGCGCTTGCAAAGAAATCGGGCGCAGACCTTGTGTCAGAAGACCGTGAAACGGCGCTCGCCTTTTGCGATCAATTGACCGGAGGGCACGGCGCGGATTCCATATTGATTACCGCCGGCACAAAATCGAGCGAGCCGGTCGTGCTGGCATGCGATCTGGCCAGAGACAGGGCAAGGGTCGTCGTCGTAGGGCTCGTGGGCATGGACATCCCTCGAAACGCTTACTATATGAAAGAGCTTGAAGTCAGGCTCTCGCGTTCCTACGGGCCTGGACGTTATGACCCCTCATACGAAGAGAAGGGAAACGACTATCCCATAGGATATGTGCGCTGGACCGAGCAACGGAATATGGAATCGTTTTTAGGGCTTGTTGCCGAAGGCAAAATAAATACGGATTTGCTGACTACGCACCGCTTCACCGTAGAGGATGCAAAGCAGGCATACGACCTGATTCTGGGGCAGAGCGGCGAACGCTCGTGCGGGGTCGTGCTCGAATATCCAAACGCGACAAAAGCGGCTGCCTCCGGGATAAGACCGCATCAGACAAAGCGGCTCGAAAATGGTCAGATAGGCATAGGATTTATCGGGGCCGGGAACTTTGCCCGAGGCGTGTTACTGCCAATCGTAAAACGCTCTCAGGGCGTTCAACTGACCGGGCTTGCAACCGCAACCGGCGTCAGCGCCCGTAACACCGCCGAGCAGTTCGGATTCTCGTATTCGACCACCGATTATGAACAGATACTTGAAAATGAGAACACTCATTCGGTCTTCATAACGACCCGGCACGATTCTCACGCCTTGCTTGCGGCAAAGGCTCTCAGAAAAGGGAAAGCGGTTTTCGTAGAGAAGCCGCTCGCCATCACCGAGGAAGGATTGCGCGAGGTCGCCGCCGCTGCCCGCGAAACCGGCGGATTGTTGATGGTCGGTTACAATAGGCGCTTTGCTCCTATTGCTCGGGAGGTCAAAGCGAGATTCGAGCATAGGTCGGGACCGATGACAATCCTCTATCGGGTGAACGCAGGCGGGCTTGCTTCTGGCCACTGGACGCTCGACCCCGTAGAAGGCGGGGGTCGCGTCATTGGCGAGGTCTGCCATTTCATCGACCTGGTTCAGTATCTGACCGATTCTCTGCCCGTTCGCGTATCGGCCGAAGGCGTGCCGCACCTGAAAACATCGGGCTACGTTGATGACAGCGTGGCCATTTCGCTGAGGCTCGGTGACGGGTCTGTTGCTTCGATAGTCTACGCGGCGAGCGGTGACAAATCCGTTCCGAAAGAGCAGATAGAAATATTGTGTGATCGCTCGGTTGCGACTATAGACGATTACAAAAGCGGGCAATTCATACGCGGCGCAAAGAAGACGCGCCTCGGAGGAAGCACGCAGGATAAAGGACACGGCGCTGAGATAAGCGCCTTTCTCGAATCGGCGCGCGAAGGCCGTCTAGCGCCCATAAGCCTTGAATCGCTCGTGGCGACTACGCTTGCGACATTCGCGGTCGTCGAGTGCGTGCGGGGCGCTTCGGGCATCGAAATCGATATAAACTCTGTGCTCGGTTGATGAGGTCAGGAGTTGATTGTGGACACTCATACAGAGAATGTTGAGAAAAACGCCCGGCTGGATGTGAACGCTTATTTGCAGCGAATCGGCTATTCCGGTTCTATCGAGCCAACCGTTGATACGTTGCGGGCGTTGCACAGGGCGCATCATCTGGCGGTTCCATTCGAGAATCTGGAGATTCATCTTGGCAGGCCGATTCGACTGGATGAAGCCTCGCTCTTTGACAAGATCGTAAGGCATCGGCGCGGCGGATTTTGCTATGAGATGAACGGGTTGTTTGCGGCTCTTCTCAGGGAACTCGGCTTCGATGTGACGCTGCTCTCGGCAAGAGTGACCAGCGGCGAAGACACCTTCGGCCCCGAGTTTGATCACATGGCTCTGCTTGTGCAGTTGGAAGACCGCTGGCTTGCAGACGTAGGATTTGGCGACAGCTTTCGCGAGCCTCTTCGATTGGATGAAAGAGGCGAGCAGGCGCGAGACTGGAGCCGTTACCTCATTACGCGAGATGGCGACCTGTTAAAGCTGCTCAGACGAGACGATGATTCCGACTGGAAGGACCAGTATGTTTTTTCGTTGCAGCCGCGTGTGATGAGCGATTATCTGGAAATGTGTCATTACCATCAGACATCGCCGCAGTCGCATTTTACAAAGAGCCCTCTCTGCACTCTTGCAAAGTCGTGGGGCCGAGTAACGTTGAGCGATATGCGATTGATTATCACAGAAGGCGGAGAGCGCCGGGAAATTTTGCTGGCCGGAGAAGACGAATACGAGCGAGCGCTCGAAGAAAATTTCGGTGTCAGGGTAGATGTCAAAAGACTCCTGAAATCGAACCGTTAAAGAACTGAATGGCCCTGTCCGTCACAAAATTTTAACGTCCGGCGACCGATCCTCAGTTGACATGCCCGTTGCGCGTGAATTAGGTTCTCTCTCTTACAAGCCACGGTGGAATCTATTATGAATCAAAAGAAATATGGAAAAACGCGCGCGATAATTCTGCTCACCTGTTTGTTTGCTTCTCTCTCTCCCGCGACCGGGACGGCTCAGAGGCAACAGACATCACCTCGACGCGGAGCGAATCGAAACAACGCGAGCCCTCGTCTTGTGCTGGCTATTATCGTAGACCAGTTCCGATACGATTTCCTCGAACGCTTCGCGGGGGCATTTGGCGAAGGCGGGTTCCGCCGCCTTATGCGCGAAGGTGCTTTCTTTACCGACGCAAAATATGATTACGTGCCTACATATACGGCTCCGGGACACGCGGCAATCTTTACAGGTTCGATTCCGGCTGAAAACGGCATCGTCGGCAACATGTACTTTGACCGTGAAACGGGCAAGACGCGAATGATAGTCTCTGACGATAAGGCGCACGCGGTTACCGATCACGGCCCGGCGGAGAGGGGAGGCGCTCCGAGCCCGCGCGCGCTCATAGGCACTACCATAGGCGATCAGATGCGGCTTGCCACAAACCTCCGATCAAAAGTCGTGACTCTCTCTTTGAAAGACCGCTCGGCCGTGTTTCCCGGCGGGCAACGGCCCAACGGCGCATACTGGTTTGATGCCTCGACAGGCACGATGATGTCGAGCGATTACTATTTCAAGGCGCTTCCCCCGTGGGTCGGTGCGTTCAATAAATCGCATCGCCCTGATAAATACTTTGGCGCGAAGTGGAACCTTGCGCTCAAACCCGAAGCCTACGAGGAGGCAGGGGCAGCCAGCAGGTCTGATGCGAAAGCGTCGTCGGACGAGAAGTTTCCTTACACGATAAACGGCGGAGCCGACAAACCCGGCCCGAAATTCTATGGCGCTTTTCAATTCACGCCTTTCGCCTCCGAGTATCTGGCGGATTTCGCAAAGGCTGCCGTCGAAGCCGAATCTCTCGGCGCGGATCAATACCCGGATTTATTGTCCGTGAGTTTTTCGACTCCCGATCTTGTAGGCCACACCAAAGGGCCGGACAGCCTTGAAGTGATGGATACATATATTCAGCTTGATCGCGTAATCGCCGATCTTTTGACCTATATCGACCGGCGTGCAGGTCAGGGTAACACGATAGTATTCCTGACGGGAGATCATGGTGTCTCTCCGGTGCCCGAGCGCGCCGAATCTCTCGGCTTTGATGCGGGGCGAATCTCGCCCGAGCAATTGATTGATGCCGTGAATAAGGCTCTGGCAGCCCGTTTCGGGGGAGAGAAGTGGGTACAGGCATTTGTCAACGATCAACTGTATCTCGACCCTGAGATGATGGAAAAACGCAAAGTCGATCCCGCGGAGGCCGAGCGCATAGCGGGGCAAGCGGCGCTAAAAGTTCCCGGCATCGTCAATTACTTCACTCGAACCGAACTGGTTGAAGGCCGCGTTCCAAGGACTCCCATTGCTCGCCGTGTGATGAACGGGTTCAATCGAGAGCGGTCAGGGGACGTCTGGATTGTAACCAGACCCTTCATGTTTTTCGTTGAAGGAGATATAGCGACCACGCACGGCTCGCCTTACAACTATGACACACACGTCCCGGTAATCATCAGCGGGCCTGGCATGCGCGCGGGTCGCTACTACGGCGAATGCTCCCCCTCCGACATTGCGCCTACGATTGCGGCATTGCTCGGCATCGAGCCTCCCTCGAATCGAGTCGGCCGCGTGCTTAACGAAGCGATGGGCCCGGAGCGCCCGGCTCCGGGCAGGCGGTAGGGCTCGTGATGCGTGATGCGTGATGCGTGATGCGTGATTTACTTGATTTGCAATCTGTCATTAACAAACAGGCTTCCTCAAAGTCACGCATCACGCATCACGCATCAGCCATCGCCACACGCTTCTCTGGTTACTCTTCCGTGTAGCAGATTCCAGCAAAAACCGCTATAGTATTTGCATTCTTATGAACACGATCAAGGGATTATGTATTAATACTGCCGGAAGCTTTATGCTTCTGTCGCGTAGGTGTCTGCTTCCGGCCCTGCTGGTTCTGGCGATTTCGATTGACGGGATGTCGGCAGGTTCGATGGTTCAAAAAGGCAGAAAAGGCGGAAAAGCACCAAACAGGCCCGCCCCGGCTTCGAGCGAAGCTGCTTCGGAATCGCCCGGCGAAGCATTTGAGCGCGCCCGTTCGGCTGCCACGCAGGATGAACGCATAAAACTGCTCGAAAGATTTGTCGCCGCTCATCGAGACGCGGGGCTTGAAAAACAGGCGCGCGACCTGCTGATGAGGGAATATGCGCTCAGGGGCGAGCAGCATTTGAGAGAAGGCAACCCGCAACCGGCCATGCGCGATTTCAAGGCCGTATTCAACAACGCGCCTGCCGAAATCAACGACCGTGTCTTCGGACAATTTATCTTCCCCCTGCCGCTTGCGATGAGCGCGTTCGGTTATCGAGTCGAATCCGTAGAACTGATGCAATCCTTTGAGAGCCGGTTCGAACGAGACCCGAATCGGCTGGTGCAGATTGGTTTCTTCTACGTCCAGATCGAAGCCCCCATTGAAGCAGTCCGCGTGCTGGAGCATGCCGTGGCAATCGCTCCCGATAATCACCGGGCCCACAACGGGCTGGGCAGCGCTTATCTGATAAACCTGCGACTGGAAGAGGCGATGTCGGAATTCGAGCGGGCGCTTGAAATAGACCCGGCTGACGAATTCGCCAATCTGAACCTTGCCAATCTGGCTCGCGCCGGGGGCGATCACAAGCGGGCAATCACCTATTACAATAAACAGATAGCGCTCAAACCGGATGATGCGGAGGCGCACGGCGGGCTGGCCTTGTCGCTGC
This sequence comes from Blastocatellia bacterium, assembly GCA_963765495.1. GTDB lineage: Bacteria > Acidobacteriota > Blastocatellia > UBA7656 > UBA7656 > CAVXWP01. The sequence goes on along the minus strand of CAVXWP010000004.1, from coordinate 164,376 downwards.
TTGCTCTTGGCCGCAACGAAGAGGCCGATGCGGAGATCAAGCGCGCAGCCGAGCTTGCGCCGGAAGATTATCGCCTGATGACGCAGCTTGCCTTCTTTTACACGAATCGGAGAAAGCCGCTCGTCGCCCGCCCCTATATGGAGCGCGCCGCTCACATAGAGCCTCGCTATGCGTGGACTTTTATCGCCAAAGCCAACATTGACGCGGTCGAAGGCAAATACGGCGATGCGCTTGCAACGATCATTCAGGCACAGACGCTCGCGGGTTTTGCGACTCTCAAGTTCGAGCTTGTAAAAGCCTTGATGACGCTTGACGGTTATGATCAGGCTCTCGATGTGATAAAGCAGAATTTCACAATCTCTGATGAAGGCGAGTTCGAGACCTTGCTTGGCGGAGTGGTGAAGGCGAGGTCGCCCAGTTTGGATTTGCTGCTTGAACGCGAGCGCAAGGCGGCGCTTTTCTCAAACGATTATCCGACAACTACTATGCAGTATCGGCTGGCCGAGGCGCTGGCGCGTATGGATCATTACGCAAATGTAATGGCTAAAGCGCGCAAACCTGCCGCTTCCACGGGGCGCAGGGGGGCTAGAGGAGGAGGAAAGCAGGCGGATGATTCGCTCAAAAACGCCACTCGCCCGCGACGGGCCAGCCCCCCGATTAATTCAAACGAACTGTCGGCCGGGGCGGATTCGAGTCTGCCCGGCGCTGCCGATTTGATCAAGGCGGTCAAGACCTTCACAACTCTCGATGATGGTCGTCAGGCATTTCGCATGATAGTCGCTGCGCGCAAGCTCACCGAACTTGAGGTCGCGCTCGATGCCGCCGAACAGCTTTCAAGAAGAGCCATAGAGATGGCCGATTCGGCTACCGAGCCTGACGGGTCTATGCGCGACGCGCCTCTGCTTGATCGTCAAGGCCGCCGGGATGTATTTCTTGGCCGGGCATATGATGCGCTGGGGTGGATACTCTTCAAGAAGGGCGATACGCGAGCGGCGCTCGAAACTCTGGCAAAAGCGGTTCAGGTCTACCCCGATAATCTGGAGCGAAAAACGGCACTCTGGCATCTGGCCGTAGCCACCGAACAGGTGGGCGATGAGAAACGCGCACTCGATTTTTATATAGCCAGCTTTGAACCCGGTTCTCCGACCGAGTCGGTGCGCCGGGCGCAAATCGAATCGCTTTATAAAAAGCTCAACGGGTCGCTCACAGGATTAAAAGAGAAGTTAGAGAGCCAGTAACCGCAAATGTGTCTGGCTCGACATATAGTCAAATGGACCGTCTGTCCCAACTATTCAAATGGAAACCAGACCTGATCTGAGTCGGAGAATCTCAGATTTCGGATCTCAAATCTCAAATCCCGTCATGCTAGGCGCTTTAACAGTTGATAAGCCGGAAGGCATTACCTCACACACCGCTGTGGCGCGAGTGCGGAAGGCTTGCGGCACACGGCGCGTAGGTCATGCGGGCACGCTCGACCCCTTTGCGACAGGTGTGCTCGTCGTCTGTCTGGGACGCGCCACCCGGCTCGTTCAATTTCTTGCAGGTCTCGACAAACAGTACACCGCAACCGTCAGGCTAGGGTTTGCCACCGACACGCAGGACCTGACCGGCAAACAGATCACGCCTCTCGCATCATCGAACAACTTGAGCGAAGAAGAGGTGCGCGGGGTCTTGAGCGAATTTTCAGGCCGGAGCTTGCAACTGCCGCCGATGTATTCGGCCAAGAAAGTCGCTGGCGAGAGGCTGTATCGGGCGGCCCGCGAAGGCCGGGAAGTCGAACGACAGATGATTGAGATAAACATCTACTCGATTGAGATGGCCGAATCCGCCGAGCCGCTCAGGTTGAACCCGGATGGAACAAAAGATTTTGTGATGCGGGTTCGTTGCTCTTCGGGTACTTATATCCGTACGCTTGCCAACGACATCGGCGAAAGGCTCGGCGCAGGCGCTCATCTATGCGCTCTCCGTCGCACGGCAGTGGGCCATTTCGATCTGGCGCGGGCATTGACTCTGGAAGAAGTCGAGACCCGTGGCCGCGACCGGACGATACAGGATAGCCTGATCAGCCCGGCTGATATGCTCACCCATCTGCCCCGCGTAGAGCTTGACGGGGAAGAGTTGAAGAGAGTGGTCACAGGCCGCGCTATCGAGTTGTCTTTGACAGACGCGCCCGGTGATTGGGGGCAATCCATACGCCTGTGTGATGAGCGGGGCGCACTGGTTGGGCTTGGCCTTTATGATGAGGAGATGAGGGTGGTGAGGCCGAAAGTGGTGCTTGATATAGACCCCTAAATGCTTAAATCACTTGGGGTTTTGACTTCACGCCCGGGTGCTTGCAATGCTGTGCTATAATGCATAGCAGTTGGAAGCCATAACAATTGATGATTGAGCTTGAGCTAGTTTGACAAGATGCTTCGCTTCAGAAACAAGAGGTTGAGCGTGCATCCAGTCGAGCCATGAGCAGCCGGACCCGGACCTCCGACTGTGAGTCCGAAAGGGCGTAGACTGAGTGTCGTCCTAACTCTCGCAGTTTATAGTGGCGAAGCCGTTTGTCTCCCGCTCAGGGAGGGGCTTCAAAACTGGCCCACGGGTGATGCTCTGCCGGCCTTTATGGTCGGCGCTTTCAGACGCAGCAGGAAAGTGTCTGTTCTCGATCTTCCCATGTGGGATTCGGAGGTACCAGATGGAAGAAAGCAAATTTAATATAAGCGACCTTCTGGAGTCACATCGCCGCGACCGCGAGCGATTGGCCTGGGAGGGAACATTCAGGGATTATTTCGAACTAGTCCTTCAAAATCCAAACGTATCAAAACTTTCGCACGCCCGCATCTGTGACATGGTACTGGATGCCGGTGTCGAGAAGATTAACGAAGGATCGCGCGACGAGATCACCAAATATAATTTCTTCAGCAACGAATTATTCGGGATCGAGGGGCCGATCTCAAAGATAGTCGAATACTTCAAGTCCGCCGGGCAGCGGCTCGAAGTTCGCAAACGAATCCTGCTTTTGATGGGGCCTGTAGGCGGCGGCAAATCCACCATAGTCACGATGCTCAAGCGCGGCTTTGAGAAGTGGTCCAGAACCGATGACGGAGCGGTCTACTCTATAAAAGACTGCCCCATGCACGAAGAACCGCTTCATTTGATCCCGCCCGAATTGCGCCCCGAGATCGCGCGCCATTACGGAATGTATATCGAGGGCGAGCTTTGCCCGCAGTGCCGCTATAACCTTGAGCATGTCTATCGCGGACGCCACGAAGATGTGCTGGTCCATCGCATAGTATTCTCCGAAAAAGACCGTATAGGGATCGGGACCTTTGCCCCGTCTGATCCAAAGAGCCAGGACATCACCGAACTCACCGGCTCGATAGATCTTTCGACAATCGGCGAAGTCGGGGTCGAATCCGACCCTCGCGCCTATCGCTTCGACGGCGAATTGAACATCGCCAATCGCGGGTTGATGGAATTTGTCGAGATGTTGAAGGTGGATGAAAAATTCCTCTACAGCCTGCTGACCCTCAGCCAGGAGCAGAATATCAAGACCGGGCGTTTCGCCATGATCTATGCGGATGAAGCGATACTGTCGCACACAAACGAGAACGAATACTCGTCGTTTGTGGCCAATCGCAAGAGCGAAGCTCTACAGGACCGCATAATCATGATAAAGGTTCCTTACAACCTGAAGGTCTCTCAGGAGGAACGCATCTATGACAAACTGCTCAAGCAATCCGAAGCTCTGCGCAACGTGCACATCGCGCCGAACACACTGAAAGTCGCCGCGATGTTTGCGGTGATGACGAGGCTTGAAGAGCCTAAACGAGCGAGCATCGACATAGTCAAGAAGATGAAGCTTTATGACGGCGAAGATGTGGAAGGCTTCAAGTCGAAGGATGTGCGCGAGCTTCAGGAAGAGGCGCAGCGCGAAGGGATGGACGGCATCAGCCCTCGCTATGTCATCAACCGGCTTTCGAGCGCGCTCGTGCGCGACAACATCCTCTGCATCAATCCGATTGACGCTCTGAGGGCGATCAAGGACGGCTTCGAGCAGCACACCGGAATATCGGGCGAGCAGCGAGAGCATTATCTGAATCTTGTTTCGGTGGCACGGCGCGAATACGACGACATCGCCAAAAACGAGGTCCAGCGCGCATTCGTCTATTCATTTGAAGAGATGGCCAAAGGCATTTGCGACAATTATCTCGATAATGTCGAAGCCTATTGCAACAAGGAGAAGCTGAAAGACCCGATCACCGAAGAAGAGCTTGAACCTGACGAGAAACTCATGCGTTCAATCGAAGAGCAGATCGGCATAAGCGAAAACGCCAAGAACACCTTCAGGCAGGAGATTCTTATAAGGATTTCCAGCTATGCCCGCAAGGGCAAGGCGTTCGAGTATCGCTCGCACGAGCGGTTAAAAGAGGCTATCGAGAAGAAGATATTTTCGGACCTCAAGGACGTTGTGAAGATCACTACTTCGGCAAAGACGCCGGATGCCGATCAGTTGCGGCGCATAAACGAAGTGATAGACCGGCTGGTAACCGAGCATGGTTACTGCACGGTGTGCGCAAACGAATTGCTCACTTACGTCGGCACGCTGTTGTCGCGCTAGGTGTGCGGGCGCGCCGAAAGCAAAATATTTCCGGTCACGCCCGCACGCTCTGCCAGGAGGTGCGGGCCTAATTTTCTGGAAAGCGAATTATGTCAGTACAACGAAATGACTGGTCGTTACAACGCAAGGGACAGATAGATCAGGAGCGTCACAAGGACAGGGTGCGCGAGGCGATAAAGAAGAATCTCGGTTCCATCGTCTCGAATGAATCGATCATCCTGTCGGATGGAAAGCGCGTGGTCAAAGTGCCGATCCGGTCGCTTGACGAGTACAAGTTTCGTTTCGATTATCGCAAGAAGAAACAGGTAGGCACGGGCGACGGCAACACAAAAGTAGGCGATGTGATAGCCCGCGAGGGGCAGGGTGGCGCGGGGCCTGGGCCGGGCGGCGGCGATCAGCCCGGAAATGAATATTACGAAGCGGAAGTGGACATAGACGAAATCGCCAAGCTGATTTTTGAAGACCTCAGGCTACCGTACCTCGAAGAAAAAGCCAAACAGGCTGTCCAGTCAAAGACCACGAAATTTACGGAGATTCGCCGTTCAGGGATAATGGCAAACCTCGACAAGCGCCGCAGCATATTCGAAAACATAAAGCGGCAGGCCCGCGAAACCGGCGCGGCCCGAATAGGCCCCTTCAAAAAAGAAGACCTTCGCTACAAGACATGGGAAGAGCAGATCACATACGAATCCAACGCCGTAGTCATCGCAATGATGGATGTGTCGGGGAGCATGGGGGAGTTTAAAAAGTACATCGCGCGGTCGTTTTACTTCTGGATGGTGCGATTTCTCAAGACCAAATACGATCACGTCAAGATAGTCTTTATCAGTCATCACACCGAAGCGAAAGAGGTCACCGAAGAACAGTTCTTCACGCAGGGGGAGTCGGGCGGAACCGTGGTTTCCTCTGCTTACAAGCTTGCGCTCGATATAATCGGCGAGCGGTTCCGTCCAAATGATTGGAACATCTATCCGTTCCATTTCTCAGACGGCGACAACTATTACTCGGATAACGACGAGGCGGTCAAGCTGGCCGATGAATTGATCAATACCTGCAACCTGTTTGGCTACGGCGAGATCGGCGAAGAGGGCGCGTCGAGTTATCGCCGTTCGTCTGGCGCGCTGCTTTCAATCTTCAAAGACAGGTTGCAATATCAGGAGAGATTCGTGGGCGTCCGCATCGATGATAAGGAAGATGTCTATCCGGCGCTCAAAGAGTTTTTTGGCAAACGCGGGGATGAAGCCTGAAGGGTTTGCGGCTAAGAACTATGGTTGATAAAGAGGTCAGAGAACTGGAAGAGGCTATGGCGCAGATCCTGGAGATTGCGACCGGCACGCTTGGGCTTGATCCGTTTCCCGTCCATTTCGAGATAGTGCCTGCCACCGTGATGTACGAGATAGGGTCATACGCGTTGCCGGGGCGATACTCGCACTGGACTTTCGGTAAGGCCTATCACCGGATGAAGATGATGTATGATTTCGGGCTTTCGAAGATTTACGAAGTCGTCATCAATTCCAACCCGTCTTATGCCTTTCTGCTTGAAACCAACTCGCCTATTCAAAACAAACTTGTGATTGCGCACGTTTTAGGCCACGTAGACTTTTTCAAAAACAACGTCTACTTTTCCCGAACAAATCGCCGCATGGTAGACGGAGCGGCCATGCACGCGCGCCGTATGAACGAGTACGAATTCAAGTACGGCCGCAAGGTCGTGGAAGATTTTCTCGATGCCGTGCTCGCGATAGAAGAGCACGTGGACCCGAATTTCTTTATCAAGAAAGAGACAAGAGAAAAGAACGAATCGGAAAAGAAGACGAAGAGGCGGGAAGGGCGCTACGACGACCTGATGACCGAAGACGAGCTTTGTGTGAACGATACCGGCACAACGGACGAAGATGATGACAACCGGCATAAATCGAGCCTTGACGCGCCCGAAAAAGACATAATGTACTTCATCATGAAGAATTCGCCCGCGCTCGAAGACTGGCAGCGCGACATCATAGCGATGATTCACGAAGAGATGGAATACTTCATCCCGCAGATGCAGACAAAGATCATGAACGAGGGATGGGCTTCGCTCACACACGCGCGCATCATGCGAGAGATGAATCTTGATACGAAGGACTATATCGAGTTTGCCGAATTGCACGCGGGGGTAGTCTCTCCGCACAAGGGGCAGTTAAATCCTTACTATCTGGGATTCAAGATATTCGAAGACATCGAGAAACGATGGGATAATCCAAGCGAAGACGAACGGAAACTCTTCGGAAGACGCGGAGGCGAGGGCCGCGAAAAGATTATGGAAGTGCGCGAACTGGATAACGATATTTCATTTCTGCGCAATTATCTGACCGAAGAGCTTTGCGAAGAGCTTGATCTGTTTGTCTACCAGCTAGTTGACGACGAGGAATGGACCGTTACCGAAAAGAACTGGGAGAGGGTGCGCGATCAGCTTGTTGCCAACATGACGAATTTCGGATTTCCCTACATCGAAGTGACCGACGGCGATTACGACGGCAATCGAGAGCTTTACCTTATGCACCGCTACGAAGGGGTAGAACTCGACATGAAATATGCGCGCAAAACGCTCGAATATGTCCATAATCTCTGGGGGCGAGATGTGCATCTGGAGACTGTAGTCGATGATGAGCCGCTCGTGATGCACTTTGACGGCAACGAGCACGACGAAGATTGAATACCCAACCGATCAGCATTTGAAAACCCACCGCAATCAAAATCAGACGAGGAGAGAACAATTGAAAAGCAGAAGAATACTCATGGTTTCAATCGTACTGATACTGGGCCTTGCGCCCCTGTTTTTGCCCTCGGTTAAGGCGTGGGGGGATGAGGGGCATCGCTATGTCAACAGAGTTGCCGCCGAGCACCTGCCTTCGGATATGCCGGTTTTTTTCAGAGATGCTGCCGACCGTCTCTCATTCCTCGGGCCTGAACCTGATCGCTGGCGCGATTCGAAAGAGCTATACAGCGCGCTCAGGGAAGTAAACGGGCCGGATCACTTTATAGACATAGACAAGCCGGAAAATTTCGAGGCTCTGCCAAATGACCGCTACCGCTACGGCGAATGGTTGCGAGCGGGTGGGAAAGACCCGAAAGACATAGGCTTTCTTCCGTATTCTATTCTCGAAAATTACGAGAAGCTACAGGTGCTGTTTCGATTATGGCGCGATCCTCAGAACGCGGCGGAGCGAAATCAAATAGAGCAAAACATCATCTACTACGGGGGCGTGATGGGGCATTACGTAGCCGACGGGTCGCAGCCGCTTCATACGACGATCCATTACAACGGGTGGAGCACGAGCGCAAACCCCGACCTCTACACACGCGAGCCGTTGCACTGGCGCTTCGAGGGCGAGTATGTAAAGGCGAAGATCAAGCCTGAGGATTTTAGCCAGCTTGTCAAAACCGCCGAGAAACTTGATGACCCTTTCTCAGACATTATGAAATTTCTCTTCGAATCCTACGGACAGGTAGAAGACCTCTACCGCATGGACAAGACGGCGCGGTGGGATGCATCGAATGCGAATCCGGCCTCGAAACAATTTGTCGCCCGACGGCTCGCAGCCGGGTCGCAAATGCTTGCAAATCTGTGGTACACGGCGTGGGTAAATTCGAGACAGAATTGACAGGGTTTAGAGAATGAAAAGACAATCTTGTTAATCCTGTAAAAAAAATGGCAAAGCCCTGCGGGTTGATCGTTCAATAATCGGCGGAGGAGCTCAGGCCAGAGCACGGGCTGGAGCGTTAGCGATTTACCCTTGAGCGACCTCCGCCTTATAACAACAAAAATAAAGAGCGTCAGAGAGATTAAGGATGAAAAAAATAGTCTTACAAACCCTGGGGATACTTCTGTTCATTTCCGGCGCGGCCTTTGGACAGGGCGTAATAATACCGCGTGAATGTGACAGATGCCCCCCGCACCCGATCCCGCGACCTCGACCGATTCCGCGAGTCCTCAAGATAAAATCTGTAAAGATCGAAACCCGCATTGAGTCTCAGGTCGCCACGACAAGAGTCGAACAGGTATTTGAGAACGATACGCCTTATCGGCTGGAAGGGTCTTATTTTTTCCCTATACCTGAGAGCGCCTCGATATCCGATTTCGCAATTTATGACGGCGATAAGCGTATGGCCGCCGAGGTTCTCGAAAAAGGAAAGGCCAGGCAGATTTACAACGAGATAGTGCGCAAGATGATAGACCCCGGTCTGCTCGAATATGTCGGGAAAGATCTGTTTCAGGCAAATGTATTTCCTATCGAACCCCGGAGCAGAAAGAAAATAGACCTCACCTACACGCAGGTTCTCAAGAATGAAGGCGGCACGGTTGAGTATCGCTATGAACTTGGAGCCGGGCGGCGAATGCTTGCTCAACCCGTCGAACAGATTGCCGCAAGGGTCGAGATAAAGTCTGAGCTTGATCTGAAAAATATCTATTCACCTTCGCATCAGATTTCAGTAAACCGTGACGGAGAGCGGCGGGCCACACTCAGTTTTGAAGGGTCTGGCAAAGACACGCAGAAAGATTTCCAATTGTATTATTCGCTGTCGGAAAAGGATTTCGGTCTGTCGTTGCTTACGCAAAAAGAGCCGGGAAAAGACGGATATTTTCTGATGCTCATTTCTCCGAAAGTAAACATAGGCGAGCAGGAGCGAATCGCAAAAGATGTGATCTTTGTATTCGACACAAGTGGCTCTATGAGCGGCGAAAAGATCCAGAAAGCGAAGGCGGCACTGAAGTTCGGCGTAGAGTCGCTTTCGCCGCGAGACCGCTTCAACATCATCTCGTTTTCCGGCGAAGAGCATCTGATGAAAAGCGCGCTCGTGGAAGCCGGAAAAGAGGCCAAACAGCAGGGCCTCTCTTTCATAGAAGCGCTTCGCGCCGAAGGCGGGACAAACATAAACGACTCTCTTGTCGCCGCGCTAAAACAGTTTCACGACTCCAACCGTCCCTCGATGATCGTCTTTCTTACAGACGGGCTTCCAACCGTGGGGTCGACGGATGTCAAACAGATACTCAAAAACGTAGCGGATGCAAATCGCGCCGGTGTGCGTTTGTTCTCTTTCGGCGTCGGGTATGATGTGAACACCAGCCTGCTCGATAAGCTCTCTTCCGACAATCGCGGAACAAGCGATTACATCGAGCCGGGCGAAGACCTTGAAGTGAAGGTCTCTAATTTCTTTGCAAAGGTAAACTACCCGGTTCTTTCGGGGCTGGAACTCGATCTGGGCGGGATCGAAGCCGATATGATATACCCGCGCTCATTGCCCGATCTGTTCAAGGGCTCTCAACTCACAATCGTAGGCCGCTACAAGAACGCCAGGAGCGGCGCGACCGTGAAGCTCGCAGGCAAGGTGGGTGATCGCGCGCAGACATTTTCATTTGCGAACCAGACGTTTGTTTCCGATAAGAGCGACAACCAGTTTCTTCCGAGGCTCTGGGCGACTCGCCGAGCAGGTTATCTGCTTGAGCAGATCAGGCTCAACGGAGAGAATCGCGAACTGGTTGATGAGATAGTCGCGCTTGGAACCAGATTCGGTATAGTCACACCCTACACTTCGTTTCTGGTCACGGAAGACATGAAGGACCTGGCGAGAAGAGATGCGCCGGGCGCTCCCGTACAATTGAAGGCAATGACTGAAAACGGCGTTTCCGCTCGAAGCGGACAGGGAGCCGTGGCCCGCAGTCGCGCTGAAAAAGAGATGAGGCAATCGAATTCGGGCGATGGAATCGAGCAATATCTCAACAATATAGCCAGGGTCAGCGACAAGACCTTCACCTTGAAGGACGACATCTGGGTTGATACTGAATACAAAGAAGAGAGCAATCTGCCCGTAATCAAGGTGAAATTCGGCAGCGATGAATTTTTCGATCTGATCGGAAAAGAGACTGGCCTTACCGAGTATTTCTCACTTGGCGAGAAAGTAATCGTCGTATTCAAGGGCAAGGTTTATCAAGTTACTTAAACTGGAGAGAATCCAGATGATAATACGGGGGGCTTGCCTGCCGGTGCGCGCACCGTTAGACTTTTCCCTCTATGGCGGAACGGTCGACGGAAATAGCGATAATCGGCGCGGGGCCTGCCGGGGCGCATCTGGCCTCGCGACTGGCCGCTTCTGGCCGCGATGTGACACTGTTTGATCCGAAAGGCGCATGGGAAAAACCCTGCGGAGGCGGAGTCCCTACGCGCGCTATTCGGGAATTTGCCTTCCTGCTTGAAAACTCGGGTTATCCTTACAATCTTGTGAAGAGCATAACGGTTATATCTCCGAGTCAGCGACGAGTGAGCCTCAGACTCAAAGAGCCCTTTGCCATCTATTCACGCCGAGTATTGAACGGCCTTGTGCTTGACCGCGCCATGGAAGCCGGGGCGGAATTTGTACGCCTGTCGGTAGTAGATTTTTCCCGTCAGGGCGGCCTTTGGGAAATCAAGACCGGCGATGGTCAGATATGGCGGGCCCGGTTCCTGATAGGGGCTGATGGCGCTGCAAGCTTCACCCGCCGCCGCCTTGTCGGCATCTTTCCCTCGCGAGACCTCGCGCTGGCACTCGGATATAATATTACCCTCCCCGAGGAAGAGCCGGCCCAGCCTGGCGGCGCAAACAATAACGGGACATCAAAAAACGAAGCGGTTATACGTCTGTTGAAAAATTTTACCGGGTATCTGTGGGCCTTCCCCCGCCCCGGAGCAATGAATTTTGGTGTAGCCTCAAAACTGGGAGAGCGCCCGTCTTTAGAACTTCGAGACCTGCTTAAAAAATTTATAGTTGAATACTTTGGTCAGCCTGACATTGATTTTGAACAGGCCAGCTTTTTTGGAGCAAAGATTCCGGTGCTTGATAAGACCACATGGAGCAATCTGAAGGCGAGCGGAGACGGATGGGCGTTAATAGGCGATGCCGCAGGTTTTGTTGATCCTATTACTGGCGAGGGGCTTTATTATGCATTCAAGTCCGCCGATTTGCTCGCCGAGGCATTAATGGTTGGGAATGAAAGCGGAATCACTTTTGCAGATAAATATAATCGGGCAACATCAAATTACGAGCGGGCGTGGCGTGAAGCCTTCGGACAGGAACTCAGACGGGCATCTCAAATGTTAAATCGCTTCTATAACGGCGCTTTTTGTGGTCAGATTTTTGGCGATGCCATGGTTCAGTTCGCAAAGTACCACAAAGGAGTACGAACAGTGCTTATGCGGGCAATGGTGGGAGAGCAGAGTTATGTCACGCTAAAGCGGGACCTGTTGATACGCGCAATCCAGTTATTCTGATAAGATTTTGTCTCTCAGGACATTTTTAGCCTGTTTTGCAGCTTTGCGTGAAATAGCTCGTCGCAAAGCCGCAATGTACGCAAAACTTTTTTACGAGATGCGTTTGTCTGCAATGGCAATTTGCCAGTATGAGCTAAACTGGTAAACTCCATATTGCCACTTATTATAAATTTGACTGGATTTGGAAAGGAAATAAGAACGGCAGATGGCTAGTCGCCGATCACCTCTTGTAATAATCTTCATAACAATCTTCATCGACCTCGTCGGTTTCGGAATAGTGATTCCCGTGCTGCCGCTTTACGCCGAACGTTTCGGCGCTTCGGAAGCCGTCGTAGGCATACTGCTGGCCGTCTATTCGGCTATGCAGTTTATATTCGCGCCCATTCTCGGAAAGCTTTCAGACCGCGTAGGCCGTCGCCCCGTGTTGCTCGGCAGTCTCATCGGCACCTCGATAGGCTTTCTCACCATGGGATTTGCAAATACGTTATGGCTTCTGTTCGTAGCCCGCATCATAGACGGGGTCACGGGTGGGAATATATCTACCGCTCAGGCATACATCGCCGATGTGACGCCGCCCGAGCAGCGGTCGAAGGGTATGGGATTGATAGGCGCGGCCTTTGGCCTCGGGTTTATTTTCGGCCCGGCCATCGGTGGAATCATGAGCCATATCTCGCCTGCTGCGCCGTTTTTCTTTGCGGCTGCTCTTGCCGCAACAAACGCAACGGCGCTCTATTTCATGCTGCCGGAAAGTCTCTCTGCCGAACACCGCAGCCAGGCGCAAGGGCGCGCATCTATTATTGAAGTCATCAAAGACGCGGAAAATCGCAGCCTTGTTCCGGTGATGGCTACATACTTTTTTGCAACCATAGCCTTTGCGATGCTGACTGCGACCTACGCGCTGTTTGCCAGTCACCGCTTCAATTTTGATGCCACCCACACAGGCTATATGTTTGCCTATGTCGGCGTGCTTGGCGCGATCATACAGGGCGGATTGCTTGGCCGCCTTGTTAAAGTTTTTGGCGATAAGACGCTTGCCGTCGCCGGAACTCTTATACTGGCAGGGAGTCTGTTTGTACTGCCCGCAAGCAGTTCACTGACGATGCTGATCCTGGCAAGCACGGGAATAGCCATCGGTAACAGCCTTGTGACCCCGACGCTCAACGGGCTGGCCTCAAAGACGGTTCACGGCGGCTTGCAGGGAAGGGTGCTGGGAGTGATGTCGTCGGTTGCGAGTCTCGCTCGAATCATAGGCCCCGTGCTTGGCGGATGGTTGTTGAATCAGGATGTTGAAAGACTCGCCACCTACGGGCGCTCGCCTTATTGGACGGGCGGCGTTATTATGGCGGTCGCGTTCGGTCTGGCCCTCACTCTGCATTCACCGAAGACGAGCGAGGAGTCGGTTAAACTGCAAGGGCAGGGAACCGAAGACCTGACCGGTTGACAATATTTCCCTGGAGACTTGATCGAAAGATAAACCATGTACCAGTTCAACGTTTTTATACACCTATTGCTGGCAGCCATCTGGGTGGGTGGGTTGATTTACACCGCAGCGGTTGTCATACCTTTTGCTGTCCGCCAGGACCCAGAGGAGAAGCAGCGCATATTGCGCGGGCTTGCGCGGAAATTTCGCAACCTGGCCTGGGGTTCCATGCTCTTATTGATTATCACAGGCATCGGGAACCTGTCGCTCAGACCCGCGCGCGTGAAGATCGGCCAGCTATTCAACGGCGAGGCGTTCGATCCTACGAAGGTAGACCCGTTTCTTGCCACGTGGCTGCCGTGGAAACTGGCCTTCATAGCCGTGGCCATCCTGCTGATGCTCTATCACGACTATTCGAGCATACGCGCGGCCAAAGAGCACGCCGGTTCGCCCGAGACCGCGCCCGGAAACCGCGCGGGTTCTATAGCTGCTGCACTGGCTACGCTCGCTTCAATTGCGGTTCTCTATTTTTCGGTGCGATTGATACGCGGCTGATTCCTTTGCCTGACGGCTTCGAATAAGACTACACCCACGGCGACCGAAACGTTTAGCGATGTGATGCGCCCGCCGAGGGGGATTGCTACGACCACGTCGCACCGCTCGCGCACAAGGCGGTGAAGCCCTTTGCCTTCGCCGCCAAATACGAGCGCCGTCGCGCCTTTGTAATCGTATGCGGTGTAGCTTATCTCACCCGAGCCTTCTACGCCCACGACCCACACGTTTCTCTTTTTGAGTTCTTCGATGTAGCTGTTGAGGTTGGTCACGCGGGCCACAGGCAAGTATTCGACCGCGCCTGCCGATGTCTTTGCTACAACGTCTGTGATATGCGCGGCCCTTCGCTCAGGGATGATGAGGGCAGTGACGCCGGCGCATTCGGCGGTGCGGATTATGGCCCCGAGGTTGTGAGGGTCTTCGACTCCATCGAGGAGCAGAAACAGGTTGTCGGGCGTGATAGTCGAAATCAAGTCGTCTGCGTCAGCGTAACTTGCGGCGGCGGCAATTGCGATCACCCCCTGGTGGTTGGCATTTCCGCTCAACCGGTCGAGCGCGATTCGCGGCTCGCGCCTGAGAGGGATTCCGGCCCGGCGCGCAGACTCGATGACTTCGCGCAGTCGAGCGTGACCCGTGCCTTCGGCTATGACTATACGTTCTATCCTGCGCCCTCCTGCGCGAATCGCTTCCAGTACGGGCAGAACTCCATATACGTGCGGCATACGATCTTTTTACCCCAGCCAGCCTGCCATACACAACAACTATTCCTCCAAATTATGCCATCAGAGATTGCCGGAGCGGGACCATCTATATTCTCAGGTAGTTCCTGGTATTCTTTGCTGTTTTTGGGTGCTCAAAAAAATGATTGCTGAACCGCGTCTAAATCTGTCATTTCTATTACCCAAAGTGATAAAAAACCTGTAGAATGGCGATGGTTATAGGGACTACTTTGGGTTGATGGGCAGCACGCAAAATAACTACCTATATTGACCCGTCGAGTTTCCGTCTCTATTTTCGAACTCAGGTACATACCAGATTAATGGCCCGAAGAATAAGTGGTTGGACATATTAGGGGAAGGTTGCCGCTATTTGAAACTGGAGGTAAACCGACTTGGCTAAACTGAATATATATATGTTTGGCAGGCTCCGCGTACTACGCAATGACATAGCCCTGGAGGGTCTCGATTCCTGCAAGGTGCAGGAATTATTCAGCTTCCTGTTGCTGCACAGAAATGTCTCGCACTCGCGTGAAGCGTTGGCCGCCCTGTTGTGGGAAGACTGTTCTACATCTCAGGCGAAAAAGTATCTGCGTCAGGCGCTCTGGCAGCTTCAGGCCGTGCTGGAACCCAAATCCGAGAGTAATCGAATCGTGCTTGTAAGCCCCGAATGGTTGCAACTCAACCCCAGATCAGACCTCTGGCTTGATGTTGACGTGTTTGAGAAAGCCTTCTCGCTTATTCAACAACCCGTGGTGAAAGAACTGGGCGCTCAAGAGATTCAGACGATTCATCTCGCGGTTCAACTCTACACAAATGAACTGCTAGCAGGTTCCTACAGGGAATGGTGTCTGTATGAGCGCGACCGCTTCCAAAACATGCATCTTTCCATGCTCGATAAGTTGATGGATTATTGCGAACAGCATCACCAATATGAAATAGGGCTGGCTTATGGATTACGCATACTTCAATATGACCGGGCGCGCGAGCGCACGCACAGGCAAATGATGCGACTGTATTATCTGGCAGGTGATCGCACCCTGGCCCTGCGTCAGTATCAGCGTTGTGTGGAGGCGCTCGAGGAAGACCTGGGCGTCAAACCTGAAAGGCGAACGATCCAGGCTTACGACCAGATATGTGTAGACCATTTCGATCCGCCTGTATTGCCGATGGATCAGGCTTCTGTCGGGACCACGGTTACTTCCAACGTATTTGCAAAGGCTCTTAACCTCGTCAGCCAGCTTCAGGATTTACTGGTTGAAATTCAACAGCAGACACAATCCACCTTCCCTCCTCCAAATAATTCTTTAAATGAACAGATCGACAAAGGAGTCTCCTGATAAAGCAGGATCTTTGCTTTCTGGCTCTCATGTTCCGTTCAGATTTCGGTTCATAAATTTTCTGCCTGACGGTTAGACAGACACTTCTGAGACGCTTCGTGAGACACCCGAGTGATATACCCTTTGCGTTCAACTCCTGGCTCCTCAAAAAGAGTTGGACGGTGTTGTAAGGTGTAAGACATTCCCTTTGCAGATTTGGTTGTATGGCATGAAAATTCGCCCGCAAAACAGGGCCTTTTGATTCCAACGGCTCTATCTGAAAAGGTCCGGCATAAGTGTGGCTGATTCAAAATTCACCGCGTGGACTGACAGCCTATGGCCTCATCAAAGCTCGATGCCAACCAACAAATTCCTGCAAGCAATACGGTAGATGCGACTGCATCGGTAGAAACCGACGAGCAGGGTACTGGCGCAAATGCAGGTGAATCCCCCTCTCTGATCGAAGCGCTCAGATGGGTGGACAGGCTGATAAATCGGGCAGTGGCAAAGGCCAACATCGCCTATGGAGCCGAGGCAGCCACTGACCCCTTTCGCGGTCTTTACATCTCTCACGATGACGTAGCCCGATTGCTGGACTGCGAACCGGGCCGACCAATATTTCACGAGGGCGGAGAGATGGTTGAAGAGGGGCTTGCCGAGATCCGGCGGGATTCACACCGGCTGGCATGGCTTGCTGAGGTATTTGATTTATCAAACTTTGATCTTGGAGTCGTACTTATTGCCCTCGCGCCGGAACTCGATCTGCGTTATGAAAGGTTGTATGCCTATTTACAGGACAATGTCTCAAGACGCAGACCCACCGTTGACCTTGCGCTGAACCTGCTCTGTTCATCCGTCTCAGATAAGCTTTCCTCGCGCAGAAATTTCACCTCCGATGCGCCCCTCATCTGTCATAACTTGCTGCGTCTGGTTCCAGAGACGGGCCGTGTGGAGTCGCCGCTTCTCGCCTGTAATCTCAAGCTGGATGAACAGGTAGTAAGTTTATTGATTGGAGATGGCGGGTTGGATGCTCGTCTTTCGCCCTGCTGTCGATTGATTGCTCCGTATCGCTCGCCGGACCGTTCGATGTTGAGCGAAGAGATGGAACGGGGAATTCTTTCGTCCATTCTCAATGCCCGACAAACGCGCAGACCGTTGCGCCTTTACTTCCGAGGGCAACGGGGCGCGGGCAGGCGGCACGCGGCTGAAGTTCTGGCAAGCGCCGCCGGGGCCAGATTGCTGTTTGTTGATTTAGCCCGCGCTATAGATGCCGAGGGTGGATTCGAGCGATTTCTCGAACTGGTTTTGCGTGAAGCATGGTTCCAGGACGCAATACTCTACCTGGACGGGTTGAGCGGGTCGGAGGCCGATAGACGGGCAACGCATTTCGAGAGGCTGCTGGACTTCTTGACCGAAGATTCCGGTGTCACGATTCTGGCCGGAACCGGTCCCTGGGTTCCGCCGGGGCGCGGGCCCGTAGGGGTGATTACGGTGTCGTTTGACAGCCCCGCCTTTGCCCGTCGCAAACAGATATGGGCAACAACTCTCGCAAATGAAGGGCTCGCAATGTCCGAAGCAGAGTTGACTGCTCTTGCCGGTCGCTTTCGCCTGAATGAAATGAGGATTGCAGACGCCGTGGCGACCGCCTGTAATCAGGTGAGAATGCGCCTGGCTGAACCTTTCGACGAGACTATACAGAAAGACTTGCCGGTCACTATCAAGGATCTGTTTGCCGCCGCCCGCAATCAGTCAGGTCACGAACTGGCCCAGCTTGCGCGCAAGATAGCGCCGGCCTATAGCTGGCGCGACATCGTCTTGCCCGACGACTCACTCGTTCAACTGCGAGAGATTTGCAATCGCGTCATTCATCAGCAGATCGTTCTTGACGAATGGGGGTTCGGGCGCAGGCTATCGGCAGGAAAGGGTGTGAATGCGCTTTTCGCAGGGCCATCGGGGACGGGCAAGACTCTGGCGGCCGAAATAATCGCGGGTGAACTGGGGCTTGATCTGTACAAAATTGATCTTGCCGGGATAGTCAGCAAGTACATAGGCGAGACGGAAAAGAATCTTGATCGAATCTTCAAGGTAGCCGAAGACGCTAATGCGATTCTTTTCTTTGATGAAGCCGACGCGCTTTTCGGCAAGCGCAGCGAGGTGCGCGATTCGCACGACCGCTACGCCAACATAGAGATTTCCTACCTGCTGCAAAAGATGGAAGAGTTTGAAGGCGTTGCGATTCTGGCAACCAATCTGCGCCAGAACATGGATGAATCTTTCGTTCGGAGACTTGCATTCACAGTTCATTTCCCGTTCCCGGATGTAGAAAATCGCAGGCTCATATGGTCAGGCATCTGGCCTGTAGAGACACCCCTTTCGGATGAGGCGGACCTTGACTTATTGGCCCGCCAGTACAAATTGAGTGGCGGCAATATCAAAAACATAGCCCTGACGGCAGCCTTTCTTGCGGCTGAACAGGCCAGCCCGATAACGATGGCTCACCTGCTCCACGCTACCAGGAGAGAATACCAGAAGATGGGCAAGGCAATCTCCGAATCCGAACCCCTGAATACGGGAGCCTGAATACGGGAGCCTGAATACGGGAGCCTGAATACGGGAAGAGGAGCGCAGCCTCCAAGCAGATAAATATGTCTGGGCAATCATCAAAATCCTCGAAAGCGGAAGCCGCCGGAGAGAAAAGTAAACACCGTGCGGCGGGGCCGCCACAATCTCGGTCTGTTGCGCATACGAACATTCAAGCCGAGCAACTGGCTCTGAGCAATCGAGCGTTTGCAGACCTCGTTGCTCCTGGCGCTTCTGGCGAAACGGCCCGTTCGCGTCTGCTATTACCCCTTGCCCTGAATGGTTTGAACAGCACCGGGCAGCCGATTGACTCGAGGACTCAAAGTTATATGGAGTCACGCTTTGATCAGGACTTTAGCCGAGTGCGCATCCACACGGGTCATAAAGCAGAAAGATCTGCCGAGGCTATAAACGCCTATGCATATACGATAGGCAATGACGTTGTTTTTGGCCCCGGGCAGTACCTTCCTGAGACCGACAGCGGAAGGCATCTGCTGGCGCATGAACTGGCGCACGTTGTTCAGCAATCCAGGGGAGGCGCAAACCATCGGGCAATGCCTGCCACAAGTTCAATCGAGCAAAGCGCCGACAGAGCCGCCGATGGAGTCAGATCGAGCAGCGGGGTTGTTCAGGTTTCAGGAAACAGCGCGCCGGGGCTGGCATTGAAGGAGAAGCCGACAAGAAGTCCGAATTTTTATAAGACGGCCTTCACGGCTAATAGAGCATTTGAAACACATTTCAGAAAAATGGTCCCTCCGGGCTGGCCTTATGATGAAAAGCTGCGGAAATTATGGGAGGATACGAAATCCAACCAGACATATAAAGAAACCGGCGACGATAAAAAAATCGACATAAAAGTTATAGATGATAATAAAGCGATTGAAAGCGCCAAACCGTTTATTGATGCGATTGCCGAATTTCAGACAGACATGATGAAGGCAACCGGCAGAAAGGTCGACGGCGTTCTGGACCCGGAAACATCACGCGCACTGCTGAAACATATCGCCGCGAAAAAAGAGGAGGCCAATAAGAAGAAGGATGATAAGAAGCCTCCGCCGGAGAAGGCCGCTCAGCAAAAATCATCCGGCATGGCCATCGCTACTGATGTCCAGGCTCAACCGCAGACGCAGGCCGAGAGACTCGGTATCTCAGAGGGAGGCAAAGGCGAGATCAAAGGCGGGCTGGCGCGGTTGAAAGCGGTGACGGTTGGGAAGGCAATCGAGGCGCTCGGGAAACGCTACGACGCCAAACCCTGGCCCGTAGCCGAAGACGAACTGACGCTCTTTGACGCTACACAGCAGGTTTACTATGTCACGAGCAATCGAGTTTATCTTCTCGATAGATCCGGCTACTTTTCAGGATCAACACTTAATGTAGGCACTGTGACGATGAAGCCCGGCACCTATTTTGTCGGAGGCAGCCTGATCGGCAGTGCGTCCTCAAGTACCGCTCAACGCATGTATGCTGCCGTCCGGGTTGATAATGGAGTCGAGGCCGGGGAAGGGGAAGTAAATATAACAAAGGTATTAACGGGATACGTGCCCGCGAAAGAGCAGTTGTCCTCGGCGGCGGGCGCTAAAGGAGGAGTGGCCTTTATCATCTCACAATCGCTCAAGCAGAAGGGCGAGCCTGAGCGAAATTACGAGAATCTGGTTACCGCAGTTCGCAATGCGGTGAAATATCTGCCGTGGGCTTTTGCAACCGACCTTGATGACAGACTGAAAAATATCGGGCGCGAGGTCTTGAATCAACTTATTTCGGAGGGAATAGAACTGATCGGGAAACGCCTTCCGGGTGTTGGTCAACTCATTCAAGGGACGATGCAAATAGCCAGATACATGGAGCTTGCCGAATGGGTTGGAAAGACGGGAAATATAGCGCTTTACGCCCGCACCCCGGATGAGATTGATCTTGCTTCGCAAGCCATCGCCAAAAGAATTGCCAGCGAGTTGATTGACAAACTCATTTCTAAGGGGATAAGCGCCGGGAAGAAGGCATTTGGACCCAAAGCTGGCCCTCCGGTCGGACACACCTCTGCTCAACCCGGAAAGCCCAAATCCGGCCCGGCTTCTAAAGGTAAAGTTGATACGGAGATGCACGCTTCCGATCCGGCTGCTAAAGGTAAGGTTGATACCGATCTGCCGCCTTCTTCGCCCCCTGCAAGGCCCCCTGCCGACACCGGGCTGCAATCGGGCGAGCACACGGGGGCTGGTACCGCAAAACCTGCTCCGGCAGATGCCGGAGCGATAGGCGGGACTTCTGTGACCTCTGGCACGCACATTGCGCCAGCCCCTTCAACAAATGCTCCTGACCACCTCCCGGCAGCCAATCAACAGGGTGCGCCGGCTTCAAAGGGAGGAACAGTTCATTCCATAGGTGATGCGAAGGGTCGCAGGGGGCCGCAGTTGAAGACCCAAAAGCCGGTAACGAAATTGAGTGATCGGCGCGCATCATCCAGTGGCGCGCAGCCTGCAAATGCCGTTCATCCGACTGCCGATATTCATCCTGATAAACCGACCGCTGCGCCTGTGAATCAGTCCTCGGCCGCTGCGCCTGTGAATCAGCCTCCGGCGGCTGCGCCTCCCCCTCCAACACCGATTGGACGCGGGTTGGAGTATAGGCAAAAAAGACAGGGGGCTGCCGATACTATGTCGGGTAAGCCAGCCGCAGCGCCTCCCCAAAAAGCGCCTCTTCATACGTCTGATGTTCACCCTGATAAACCGGCACCGGCGCAGAAAACCGCAACGCCGATCGAGCGCGGGTTGGAGTACCGACAAAAAAGACAGGCAGCCGAAGCCGAGGCAGCCCTGGAGGCCCAGCGACAGCAGAACCAGGCATCTCAGCAGGCAGCGACGGGAACACACGGCCCGACTGTTTACCATCCGGCCCCTCCGGCAGGCGCGCCTGCCACGCAACCTGTAACGGCTTCGGCAAGCCCTGGCAAACCATCCTCTGCGGCTCAAGGGGTCAGCGCGCCGCCGATTTCTCATCCCGCGCATGCAGCTCAAGGAAAGCCTTCCGGCGCTGCGTCAAAACCGGCCCCGCCCGCCGCGCAGGGTTCCCCGGCTAAACAGACTGGCGGTACACATGCGCAGGGAACGCATCCCGCCGCCGCCCCGGCAAAGAGCCCGACTCACGATGAGAAACTGGCGGCTCTCGATCAGAAGATTGAGCAGAAGAAGGCGGAAATAAATTCCAAGAAAACCAAACTGGGCAAAGCTCAGGGAAAGGTCGGCTCCCTGTCGGGGCAGATACGGAATGCCAGGGGGGACAAGAAGAAAGCACTCATAGACGAATATCAAAAGGCAACAGCCGACCGTGACAGGTTGCAAGATGAGCTGAACCAGCATGAGGGGGATTTGCGCAATCTGCATATAAATGTCGCGCAGATCAAGGGGCCCACGATAAAACCCGGAACGCATGGCGGGCCGACTGCCAAACAGAAATTTTCAGACAGGGTAAAGGATCAGGCCTTTGCTGCGGACCCCACAAAGACCTGCGTCTATTGCGCTCGTCCGGGAACGGCTACAGATGTCGATCATGCGTATCCGAGGGAAAAGGGCGGAGATGCGACAATTCAAAACGCGCAGCTTACCTGCAACCATTGCAATACTTCAAAGCAGGACGATTTTTATCCGAAGACACCACCGGCCGGTTATACGGGTCAGTGGCCGCCTCTTCACTGGCCGGACTGGCTGCGAAGTCTGGCTGGAAAGAAGCCTTGATAAATGATTAATGAAGAGAACATAGCTGTTCACCTGAATCCTGTCTGGCGTGATCGGGCCGACTTCATCATCATGGCCCGGCTTGAAGATGACGTGCCCGGAGGGCGCTTCGAACAACTCTGGGCCAGAAAGCTTAACGGAAACCTTTTCGAGATATGCTGCATACCATTTTTTATCTATGACCTTGACCTTGGCGATCACGTAGAAACCACTACAGAGGGAGAGCCTCAATACCTGATCCGGCAGATTGTTTGGAAATCGGGTCACTACAGTTTCCGGGTATGGTTCAAAGAGACGACTCATCCCGGTTCGCCTGATGAAGTGATGAATAAGATGGAAGAGATGGGATGTCTGTGGGAATGGCATTCCAAAGAACTGCTGGGTCTGGATGCGCCGTCAGAGGAAAAGGCGCAACAGCTTTCTGATTATCTGGCTAAGGAGATGGAGCTTGGACACTTGATTTACGAGACCGGGCGCACCGGATAAACCGGCTGAAACCCACACCCGATTCTGCATCCAGATGAGTCGAACTCAAAAAGGTGTGGCAGATGAGTCTTGTATATGCTCAATCATCTCGACAATCTATTGCGACATCTGTTCATGTCACAGGTTCAATCGCTGCGGCCTGCTCCTAATCAGGATGTGATTGACGACCAGGTGCGCTTTCAACCGCCCAATGAGGGCTGGCGTCAATATGTCGCTGGCCTGACCGTGAACGGGTTCCCCGCTATGGCGCTAAACGCCTATCTGTTTGATCTGAGAGAAAATCGAAAGTTGCGCTCCAACCAACGGACCCGCGAGATAAATAACGGAGTGGTAATCGAGACCCCCGCTCCGCAACGCATTGATTGTCATTATTTGATAACGGCGTGGAGCCCCGCCGACATTGCTCCGCAAATCGAACCGACGCTCGATGAACATGCCCTGCTTTATGAAACAACGCGTGTGCTTATGCACCATGACTCGCTTGTGCCACGGTTGATATATGAGCCCGACCCGCTTCCACAGGGTTTCCCCGATCTCATCGCCGATGAAGAATTGCCCGCAGAAGTTCTGCCGGTCGAAGGTTTTCCAAAGTTGGCGGAGTTTTGGAATACGATGGGGTCGTCACACCCGTGGAAACCGGCTATTTACCTGATTGTGACTCTGCCTGTCGCATCCCCGGCAGAGATCAGCGGACCGATGGTGACTACGCGCATAACCGAGTATCGCCAGAGCGGATTGCCCGAAACGGCTGAAGTGTGGATTCAAATAGGCGGGCACGTACTCGATGCCACAGGCCCCGATCCCGTGCCCGTACAGGGCGCGTGGGTTCAACTTGAGACTACAACCGGCAAGCCGTTGCAGACGACCGAAACAAACGCGCTCGGCCAGTACACATTCAACAAGCTGCGGGCAGGCCAGTATAGCCTGCGCTGGCGAGCGGGCGCGTTTCAGGAGCCGCCGCCGCGATTGATAGAAGTGCCCTCGCCAAGCGGCGAGTATGATCTGCGGTTTGAATAGACCGGCATCGAGCCGCACGGGCGACCGCGATGCCATACCAAATCAACAGGAGGAATCGTCATGGCAGTACAGGTTTCCTTTCCGGGCGTTTACATAGAAGAATTCGCTCCCGGCGCGCCGATTCAGGGCGTAGGCACAAGCACGGCGGCCTTTATCGGCACCGCTGCGAAAGGGCCGATAGGCACACCTACTCTCATCCAGAGCTGGGACGCCTTCGTTGGCACATTTGGCGGGTTCATAGCCGAAACGCCTGCCAGTTATCTCGCGCCCGGCGTCTATGGCTTCTTCCTCAATGGAGGAACCGCTTGCTATGTCGTGCGCGCAGGCACAGGTGAGATGGCTTCTGCCGATCTCGACAGCCGACAGGCTTCACCCCCAGACCCTGCGCTTGTGGCGAGAGCGCGCGAAGAAGGCCCCCCGGGCAACTCGATAGCGGTTCAGGTTATCAATAGCAGCCGGCTCGCAAAGATGCTGGCCGATTCCGGAAGCGCGAAGACAAGTCTTTCGGCCCATCGAGCGGGGACTACATTGACGGCGCTTTCTGCCGACCGCCGGGAGCTTACTGTGGCGAGCACCGCCGGGTTTGCTCCGGGTGACAGGGTGATGCTTGTCAAGGCATCCGATACGGCGACCGCCGTTGTGAAGGCCGTGCAGGGAACCGACACGATAGTCTTGAACGCGCCCGTCGAAGGGAACGTCAACTTTGGCGGGGGTAAGGTCCGCACGGCCGATCTGATCATCGGGCAAAAGGTCTTCCGGGTCGATGTGCCCTCGGCCATTTCGCTCAATCAAGCCCTGCCTCGTGGAACGGCGGTGCAGGTCAAGCTCGGCGCTGACAGCGAAATCCGCACGGTTGAAACATCCGGCGGCGATACCGTCACCTTGTCCGCGCCGCTGGAGCATACTTATAGCCTTGAGGATGCGAGCGATCTGCCGACAATCGCCTCGCTTGAATTCGATCTAATAATCAGCGATGCGGCCACGGGGCAAAGCGAGACATTCGAATTACTCTCGATGCACCCGCAACATCCAGGTTACTGGGCCACAAATGTTGCCTCTGAAACCGTCACGATTTCAGACCCGCCCGCGCCGCCTTCACCTGCGCCCGCCGACCCTCGCCCGGCGGCAGGCACTTATAATCTCGCGGGCGGTCAGGGCGACGACCGCGCATCTGCCTGGGCCAATATAGGGGTCGATCCGAACGGCTTTCTGGATTTGCTCAAAGCATATGATGATGTATCGCTTGTCTCGATCCCCGGAGCCACGGATAAGGTCGTGCAGCAGGCGATCATCGCGCATTGCGAGGCGATGCAGGACCGTTTTGCCATACTGGATTCCATTATCGGTTCCGCGCCGGGTAACGGCATCAGAAAACAGTTCAGCGATGTGCGATCAGAGAAAGGCTTTGCCGCGCTCTATTACCCGTGGATTCTGGCGCGCAATCCCCTGACGGGCAAAGATGAGTTGTGGCCTCCATCGGGCCACCTGGCCGGTATCTATGCCCGCACAGACTCCGAGCGAGGGGTGCATAAGGCCCCGGCCAACGCCAACATCCGGGGCTCGCTCGGGCTTGAGCGGCGACTGACGAATGAAGAGCAAGGCCCGCTCAATCTGTTGGGCATAAATGTGTTGCGCGTCTTTCCCGAACAGGCGCAGCCGATGGTCTGGGGCGCGAGGACCACGGCCACAGACAGGAACTGGCAATACGTCAACATCAGACGGCTATTCCTCTTTCTCGAAGAGTCGATTCAGGAAGGCATAAACTGGGCAGTTTTCGAGCCGAACAACCTCGCGCTGTGGCAAAAACTGAAGCGAACGATCACGGAATTTCTCACCCGCGTATGGAGAGACGGGGCGCTGTTTGGCGAGACCGCAAACAAGGCATTTTATGTGCGCATAGACGAGGCGCTCAATCCGCCTTCAACGCTTGCGCTTGGTCGCCTCTACATCGAGATCGGCGTGCGCCCCACTTACCCGGCTGAGTTCATAATCGTGCGCATAGGAATATGGCAGGGCGATTCAGAGGTGACCGAAGGATAGATTTGAAAGGAGGCGATCATGCCACAAACGGGACAACGAAACGATCCTTACGGCAATTACAATTTTCTGGTAGAGATTGACGGAATCACGCGAGCGGCCTTTCAACAGGTGAGCGGTTTCGACTCCACTATTGATGTCGTCGAGCATCGCGAGGGTGGAGAAAATACTACGCCTCGCAAGCTTCCGGGCATGACCAAATACAGCAACATCACGCTCAAGTGGGGGCTGACCGACGACCACGATTTGTACGACTGGCACCGTCAGGCGGTGCTGGGCGATGTACAGCGCAAGAACGGCTCTATCATCCTGCTTGACCGGCACGGCACCGAAAAGATGCGCTGGAATTTTGTAAACGCCTGGCCGTCGAAATGGGATGGGCCTGATTTCAACGCCGAAGGCAATGACGTTGCCATCGAGACTCTGGAACTGGCTCACGAAGGAATAGAGAGGGCATAGCGATGTTTATAACCGAACACGAGTTCGCACTGCCTATGGGGTATCTCGACGAAGACGGGAATCTTCACCGCGAAGGAGTGATGAGGCTTGCGACTGCCGCCGATGAAATCTTGCCGGCAAAAGACCCGCGAGTGCAAAAAAATCCCGCTTACCTTTCCATCATCATACTGGCGCGCGTGGTGACAAGGCTCGGCGGAGTGCAGCCGATAACGCCAAAGACTATCGAAGGGTTGTTTGCCGCCGACTTCCAATACCTGCAAGACCTCTACAACGAGATCAACAGAGTAGGCGGTCGCGAGTCTGTAACGTGTCCTCAATGTCAGCACTCTTTCGAGCCGGAGGCGGTTACTGTGGGGGAATCCTAGGCTACCCCCTCGACCAGCTTTATGAGGAGGTAGCCTTTGTCACGTATCACTTTCACTGGCCGCACGATCAGGTAATGGGGCTCGAACACGAAGACCGCCGCCGCTGGGTGAGAGAAATCTCAAGTATCAATAACCGGATGAACGAGTCATGACAGACAGACTGAAGACAGTTTTTCGAGACATTAGAATAACCCGCGCCGCGCAAGGCATAACCCGGCACCATTCCTGCTTCGAGCCACTTGTGTTTCTACGCACGCGTGGATTGACGCTTGTCACGCGCAACAGGTCGCAGACCGATATTCATATCGCATTGCGACTCAGCCCGGTTGTCAATCGTCAGGCGACGGGCGCTCCTCGTTTTGCTACCGATCCCGGCGCGATACAAGCACTCGCGCCTGCGCTTGAGCGTGTCTTCAGGGAGGAAGCCATCGTTGAGCGGGTGTTAAAACGGACGACGAGAATTGAAACAAGCGAGGCGTTTGTTCGGTCTCAGCCTCAAGCCCCGGCTCAAGCGGATGCGATTCCGATACGCGATCTCGAAAAGGTGGTGGTGCGTTCCGCTTTGCCTGCTTCGGTTCGTGAAGACGCGTCATCGGGAGCCGATCCTGCCGCCCGAACCGCAAAGACGCAATCGCCCGTTTCGCATACGGGGTTGAGCGCGGTTGACATCAACCGCCTTACGGATCAAGTAGTCACGGCGATTGATCGCCGCATAAACGCTCACCGCGAGCGGTTGGGGAGACGTTAATCAATGTCGCTCGAAAAGGCGCTCATCACAAACAACGATACGGGTGAGAAGATCGAAGTCCTCTTCAACCCCGAAGAGTACAGTTTGAGCAAGGATAACAACTTTGCCCAGATGGCCGTGCCCGGATTGCGCTCGCCGCTTCTGCAATTCATCCACGGCAACCTGCAATCGTTAGAGATGGAGTTGCTTGTAGACACATACGAATCGCACAAATCCGGGAGCAAGACGATAAATCAGGCCGGGCAGGATGTGCGCGATCTGACCGGGCGCATAGTGGCTCTGCTCGACATCAATCCCGAGACGCACGCGCCGCCTGTGCTGGTCTTTACGTGGGGTTCTTTGACTTTTACCTGCGTGCTGGCCAAGGTCACTCAGCGTTTTATCATGTTTCGACAGGACGGCGTGCCGCTGCGCGCTCGATTGCAAGTCACCTTCAACGAGTTCACCAATGCCGATCTTGAAGCAAAAGAGGTCAAGCGAGAAACGGCCGATTATTCTCAGATATATCTGGTAGGTCAAGGCGAAACGCTATCCGGCATCGCCGCCCGCGTCTACAGCAACGCGGCGCTCTGGCGTCCAATTGCATTGCGTAACGGGATAAGTAATCCGAGAGAACTGGCCGTAGGCGAACGGTTGCTGGTTCCCCGGCTGCCGTTCCGCGATCCCGAAACCGGAGACATCCTGAGATGAAATCATCACGCTATCCGGTATACGTGCCGGAGTTCAAAATTCGCATAAGCGACCGTGATCTTCCGGCCACCGTGCGGTCCGCCGTTACGAGCGTCCGTTACGAGCAGGGGTTAAGCGCCTCCGACCGCGTAGAGATCGGGCTGGCCAATCCCGATTTGCGGTGGTTGCAGGAGCACATACGCGGGCTGGGGTTCCAGCCGTTTCCGACCGGCGTAAAGATCGGCCCCGTCAGTTCGGCGGGTCTGTTGCCCGCTGGAACATTTGATATTGACAATAAATTGACCGTGGCGATGGGTTATTCGCCCGACCCGCTGGAGGACCTGTTTTCAGGAGAGATAACCGGCGTCGAAGCGAGCTTTCCAAACGGCGGGATGCCGACTATGACCATCATCGCGCACGATTATCTTCACAGGCTGTCAAAGGGGAGTTATGGCCGAGGGTTTGGCCCTTTGCCCGATTTTATTATCGCTTCGATCCTGAGCATAGAGAATCTGCTTCTTCCATTCATAGAGCCGATAGTGGTGGAGGCATCTACGGCAATGGCAGCGGTCAACTATATATTCAACGGGACCGGGCGCAAACAAAAAGGGCAGTCTCATCTTGAACTGCTGACCGAGATAGCCGACACCTATGATGCGGAATTTCACGTCGAAGGAGATGTACTTTACCTCACTCGTTTTCTCAAGGAATACGAGCCGCGACTCACCTTGACGTGGGGAGAATCGCTGCTCGAATTCTCGCCCAAGATAAGCACGGTAGGCGATGCGGCAGGCGTGGCGATGAAGTTCACCCTGCGCGAGATACCGCTCGATTTTCTGGTGTCGGTCTTCTACGACTTTGATCGCGAGATGGTAGGAATCTCTGTGCTTCCCGGCGTGGCTGCCCCGGCGGGCGCAACAGGCGACCCGGTCTTTACGATCATCAACCGGCCCGTGGGAAGCCCGGCCGACATTGCAAATAGCGCTCTGGCCATCGCGCACGAACTACGCACCAAACTCAATAACCGTCTGGTAGGGAGCGGCTCCTGCGTAGGCGATCCGCGAATACGTTCGGGCGCGGTGATTCGCCTCGAAGGGTTGGGACCCGATTTCAGCGGCGATTATCGAGTGTCGAGCGCCAATCATACGATAGACGCGAGCGGCTACCGGACAAGTTTCCAGGTTAGAAAGGAATTGATCCCATGATTGAAGAACTCCTAGAGAGACTCGAATCTTCTGTCGAAGAAGGGCAAAAGAAATTCTTTGGCGTAACAACCGGGAAAGTGATCAATCCGGTTGATCCGATGTCGCTTGGGCGAGTGCAGGTGCAACTGCCTTTTGTGGACAGCCTCGATTTGAGCCCGTGGGCGCGGGTGGCCGTGCCGATGGCCGGGCTGTTTCACGGCACATATTTTATCCCCGACATCGGAGCCGAAGTCCTTGTCGCCTTCGAACACGGCGATATCAACGCGCCTTACATACTGGGGAGTCTGTGGAATGCCGTTGCGCTTCCGCCTTTGCCGTCGCCGCTTCAGCAGGTCAGGGCTATACGCACGTTTGCCGGAAATCAGATCGTGATTGAAGAACTGCCGCCCGCAATCACGATTCAAACGCCGCCTACGGCTCCCGTCACTATGCCAATGCCGTCTTTGCCTACCGGGCCTCATCAGACGCTCAGGCTCTCGCCCACGGGGGTAGAAATAATGTCGCCCTTGAAGATCACGCTTCAGGTCGGGGTAAACAGCCTGACCATCGATCAGAAAAGTATCACCCTGCAGGTAGGAGTAACCAGTCTGACGCTCGATTTCAAAAACATTAGTCTGCTATCGAGCAACATTGACTTAACAGCCTTAATGGAAGCGGCGATCACCGCAGGAATGGTGAAGATAAATTCATAAGGAGACGAATATGCCGCCAGCAGCGCGAATCAACGATCCGACAGGCCATCCCGGTATGGTGAGCGGTCCCGGTGTTGCGAATGTATTGATAGGCGGGCAGCCCGCGGCTGTTGTTGGAGACCTGCACACCTGCGCGATGCCGCCTGTGGCCGGGCCGCACCCGCCCACGCCGTTTGCAAAAGGCAGCGCAAATGTCTTTATCGGCGGGCGACCCGCGTTGCGGCTGGGCGATATATCAGGCTGCGGAGCGCCCATCGTGGCAGGCGCATTCACCGTGCTGATCGGCGGCTGAATCAAGCGGGAAGGTATTGATATAGATGAAAGTGTGTGTGAAGAGATGAATTTTTTAAACAGGATTAACAGGAATAGATTGAACTAAATCGGAATGCAAAAGATTGGTACAAATGAGACTCCAAAGTATGGTAATCAGAAATAGGCCGGGACGGACGCGGATCGGGCGGATCAACGCGGATCTGACCCACTATGAGCTAATCCGCGAAAATCCGCCCGATCCGCGTCCGTCCCGGCCTATTCCGAGATGCATTTCATTCACACTCATTTGTACCAATCTCTTGCGGAGTGATTTAGACAAGATTCTTGTTCAATCCAATCTAATCCTGTCAAAAAAGTATTGATTCTGAAGGAGTGATTTACAGAGGATGGCGGAAACAGATGACAAAGCTTTTCTTGGTCGGGGCTGGGGCTTTCCTATTGGACTGGGCTCGACGGGCGAACTTGCGCTTGCCGACGACGGCGAAGACATTCAACAGGCCATCATGATTATTCTGGGGACGGCTCGAGGCGAGCGCCTTATGCGCCCGGATTTTGGCGCGGATTTGAACGCGCTCGCCTTCGAGCCGATAAACACGACTACGATGGCGCTTGCGCGTCATCGCGTGGAAGAAGCGCTTATCACCTGGGAGCCCAGAATAGACAGGATCACAGTCAGCGTAAGCGCAGACCAGTCGCAGGGCCGTTTGCTTATCGAGATCAATTACCGCGTTCGGACCACGAATACATTTTATAACCTCGTCTACCCGTTTTACCTTTTGGAGGACAAGCGAACGTGACCTGCGATGCGACTCCAAAACTTGATGCGCGCGTCTCGCGCTCCCTGCTGAGGGAACTGCTTGCGCGTATGCCCGGTTATCTGCCCGGCTGGATGCCTGCGGAGGGCAGCCCGCCAATGGCCCTCTTTCAGGTATTTGCGCGCTATCTTGAAAGCCTGATCGAAAGGCTAAATCAAGCGCCTGAAAAGAACGAACTCGGTTTTCTCGACCTGCTCGGGGTCAACCTGTTGCCCGCGCAGGCGGCACGCGCTCCGGTTCTATTTCAAGCGATGACCGGCGTAGGCGATGGGCGTGTGCCTGCTCGCACTCGCGTGGGCGCAAAACGGCCCGGCGAGTCTCAGCCGCTGATATTTGAAACCGAACGCGATATTGCTCTTGCTCAGGCCCGGCTTGCCGAAATCGTTACGGTCTGGCCCGGTCGCGATTCCTATGCAGACCACAGCGCGGCCTCCGCTCGCGGCGAAACGTTTACGCTTTTCGAGCCGCTTAAGCCGATGGCGCACGAACTCTACCTCTCTCACAGTATAACTTTTTCGCTTGTGGGAAAGGCTACGGTCGAGCTTTATCTCGATCTCGCTCGCGGCGGTCGAAAACTCGCGGTCGCGTGGGAGTATTGGGATGGAGAGCGATGGCAGGGTTTCAAGGAGTTCAGCGCAAAGGATCAGGCGGGGCAGAGTTTCGACGGCACCGACGGGCTGTCGCGCAGCGGGGTAATCCGGCTGATGACCGAGTGCGGGGACGCGGTTAAGACAAAGGTAAACGGGATTGAAAATTTCTGGGTGCGCGGGCGGTTGACCGAGCCGCTCCCGCCTCAGCCCGGCAGCGAACTTCCCGCAGTTGATCGTATACTTGCGCGAAGCGTAATCGAACGACCTCTTCATAAGAGCATTTTCGGATGTGGCGGAGACATTCAGCCCGATCAGGCTTTCGCAAACGGCAGCAAACTAGACGTGTCAAAGCCTTTCTCTCCGTTTGGGAAAAACGCCGATCATAACAGCGCCTTCTATTTTGCAAGCGAAGAGATTTTTAGCAAACCGGGCGCTCAGGTGAAGATATGTTTCAGCCGCGCCGTAACGCCCGAAGAGGAAGCCGATAAGCTTGAGGCCGAATTGCTCGAAGAGTCGGCCAGAAAGCTTATTCTCGACACGACAGACAAAGCGGCCCAGGCTGTCATTGATGCGGGCAAGAGCGCCCGAAGCCTCGCCGAATCGGTGCTGATCGACCCGAATCAACCACCACAGGGGCCGGTAAACGCGCTCTCAGATAAGATCACGGAGCTTGAAAACAAGAAAAACGCCATGCAGGCCAATCCCGACTTCGCCTCCCTGAGCAGCGCGATCACGGATGTGGTGCAGGCAATTGATGACATGCAGCCTCAGATAGCCGCTTCGATCATCGTGTTGAGTATTTCCCAGAATGGAGCCAAGAAGCTCAAAGAGTTGATGGATGCGGCGGGGAAATTCACGGTCAAGATCACCTCGCGGGCGCAGGACGCGCTCGACTCGCTCGCCAAGCTTGGGGCGCTCGTCGCCGCATCGGCGCGCGATCCTGTGCTTAACGCCGCGAGGTGGGCGGCCCGCACCGTGAGCGATGCGGCTCGAAGCCTTATCATCCTCGATCTGACCAGCCTGATCTTTATTCAGGGGCTCACGGAGGTAACGCAACTGGAAGCCGCTACCGCAGACCTGACCGAGATCACCGCTCTTAGCGATCTGGCCGATCTGGCCGATGCGGCGGTCAAGGCCATAGACCATGATTTCGAGAGCTTCCTCTTCGATCTTATTCCGTTCGCCTCCAACTCTGATAAACCCGCGCAACTCGTAGGGTTGCTGCACACGGCTTCGACAAACGCGCAGGCGATACTCACGCCGCTCGAAACGCTCTGGGGGCTCGAAGGCGCGGGCACGGTCGGAAAAGAGGACAAGGCGCTCGCTCCTCCGCGTCTCGTCTGGGAATACTGGAACGGGACCGGCTGGAAGCGGCTTCTTGGGCCGGTTAATGACAAGGCTACAAATTTTACAGGCGGGGGTGTAGTCTCTTTCACCGTTCCCGCCGACTTTAAACCTGCGACAGTCAATGATGTGACCGCGCGCTGGATGCGCGTGAGGCTCGATGACGGCACCTATGGTCGCCTGCGTATCGTAAGCTGGCACGATGCGGTGTCGAATAAAGTCAACCTGATGTCGGTCGTAGAGCCGAGGCCGCCTTCGATAGAAGGGTTTTATCTTGGTTATGTCTACAAGTCGCCAAAGACCGCGCCCGAGGATTGTCTTTCATTCAACGATTTTCAATTCAGGGATCATATGAAAAGTGCGGATTTTTCGGGTCCGCCTTTCGATCCATATAAACCTACGGATGATCGCACTCCGGCGCTCTATCTCGGATTCGACCGCCCGCTCCCGGCCGACCTGATCAGCCTATATTTCAATATCGAAGAGGTTGCGGAACAAACAAAAGGACCGGCCCTCAAGTGGGAGTATCACGACGGTGAGCAATGGCTGCCCTTGAGTGTCGAAGACGGAACCTCTAGTCTCGCGCTGCCGGGAATGATCGCAGCCGTCTGGCCGGGCGTCGAGCCTGCTTTGTTGGCCTCGGTTTTGAAAGCGGGAGGGACCGATGCGCAGTTGAGTGATGCGCGGCAGGCTGCGCGCTTCAAACCGGGCAATCTGATTTACATCTCCGAAGAGGGCAACGGCGAGATGGCGATTGTCACAGGGGTCAGCCGCGATAAATTGACGTTCAAGACACCGCTTGAGCAGACCTATGGCCGCGCGACGGTGAGTCTTGCCTCTCTGCCGCGTTTTGGCGTGCCTCGCGCGTGGATGCGCGCCCGACTTGAGTTTGAAGACGAACCGCCGCGCTCGGAGTTTCGAGGCATTCATCCGAATTCAGTCTGGGCGACTCAAACTCAAACCATCGAAAACGAATTGCTTGGTTCAAGCGGCGCGCAGGCCGGAGAGGTGCTCTTTTTCCGTCACACTCCGGTGCTTGAAGGCGAAGCGGTCGAGGTGCGGGAACTTGAAGGCCCGCGCGCCGCTGTCGAGTTGCCTATCCTGCGTGATGAAATCTTGCGCGAAGGGATGACCGACGCCGACATTCGCACGGTTACGGATCGCCGCAGCGGGCAGGTCTCGGAGGCGTGGGTCCGCTGGCGCGTTCGCCCAAACCTCTTTTTCTCAGGCCCCGGTGATCGCGATCTGGTAATAGAGCGCACGCAAGGGCGAATCATCTTTGGCGACGGGGCGCGTGGCCGCATCCCACCGGCGGGCGCGGACAATATTCGCGCCCTGAATTATCGCTCCGGCGGCGGGCTGGCAGGCAACGTATCGGCGGGGAGCATTTCACAGTTGTTGAGCGGCGTGGTGGCGTCGAGCATCACAAATCCGCGAGCGGCCGAGGGCGGCGCGGATACCGAATCGGTCGAATCCGTGCTCAGGCGCGGCCCGCAAGTGATACGTCATCGGCATCAAGCTCTTACGCGGGCGGATTTCGAGACGCTCGCGCGCGAGGCTTCGCCCGCTGTCGCCTCGGCCCGCGCGCTGCCTGGAACTCATCCCAACGGACGCCCCGCGCCCGGATGGGTGACACTCGTCATCGTGCCTCAAAGCAACGATGCCCAGCCGCAACCCTCGTTTGAATTGCGCCGCCGCGTGAGAGATTTCCTGCTCGCTCGAAGCCCCGCATCGATGGGCGGGCTGGCCGTCATCGGACCGGTTTACCTGCCTATCGGCGTAGAGGCGGTCGTTGCCGCGCTCAATCCATCAGAGGCCGGACCTGTAGGCGAACGAGTCGGGCTGGCGCTTGCCCGTTTCCTCCATCCGCTCACGGGCGGGCCGGAAGGCGCGGGCTGGGACTTCGGGCGCGGCGTTTACCTCTCGGATGTAGCTGCGGTTCTGGAAGCAATCGAAGGGGTGGATTATGTCGAAACGATAAATCTGCTGGTCGGCGAAACGCCGCAAGGAGAGAAGGTCGAGGTGCCTGTAAACCGCATAGTGGTTGCCGGGCCTTTGCAGATAAAACTGAGAGCGAGCGAAGGATAATTCTATGCCTCTCCCGTTACCAAATCTCGATACGCGCCGATGGGCCGATCTTGTCGAAGAAGGCCGCGCCCTGATTCCGCGCTACGCGCCGAACTGGACCGACCATAACATCCACGACCCCGGCATCACGCTTATAGAATTATTTGCCTGGCTGGTCGAGTCCGACATCTACCGGACTAACCAGATACCCGAACGACATCGGCGAAAGTTTCTCGCTCTTGTAGGATTTCATCCGCTTCCGCCTCGCCCCTCTCAAGGAGTCTTATCCTTCACGCCGGAGGCCGCGACGCCTTCTTTTCTCATACCGGCGGGAGCCGAGTTTGAGGCCGTGGGTTCTGACAATACCTCAACCCCGTTTTGCACGACGCGGGATATAAATGTTTCGGTTGTCGAATTGAGCGTCTTACAGGTAGACACGGGCGATGGAATCATTATCAATCGGACGAGCGACCGCCGTGACAATCTGGCGATCCTGCCGTTTGGTCCGGCTCCAAGCCCCGGCGCGGCGCTTTATCTGGGCTTTGCAGTTTTGCCCGTCGAAACGCCTGTGGCGCTTGCCTTTTTCACCGGAACGCCCGAAGGCGGAAGCGCGGAACGAGCGCGCATCGTAGCCGAAGCTGCGGCGCAACGCGAAGCCTGTCGTCACGTCCTGCCCGATTTCGCCTGCGCGGAATCCGATCAACTGCCCGAGATGTTAAACCCGCCGCCGCATCATTCGGCGCGTGTGATCTGGGAATGCTTTACAGGAGGCAGCCCCGAGGAGTGGACCCGGCTCGAGGTTGTTGAGGGGTTTGCGCGACCCGATATAGGGCAGGTGATGGACGACACGAGATCACTGACGCTCGACGGCATAGTCGAAATCAATCTGCCCGCGAACATCGCTAAAACTGATCTCGGAAATGTGGGCGACGAGTCGCTCTTTTATCTCCGTTGTCGGTTGGAGCGGGGCTCTTATGATGCCTCTCCGCAGTTGGCCGACATAACTACGAACGGCGTCATCATAGAGCAGGCCGTGCCCGTGTGGCAGCGTTTCAAAATCGCCGCCAGTGTGACGGTGGTCGGGACGGAGCCGACTCCCGGCGCGACTACGCGATTAAACATGACGTTGAACGCAGGCGGCACAATCACTGCGCTTGAGTTTTTCGATGAGGCGGGCGCGCCCGATAATCCAGAGGTGATGATACTCGCCTATGACGGGCCGGATGGAACAAAAGAAGGGCAGATCACAATACGGGTGGCGCTTGCAGGCACAGGTAACGGGCGACCCGAACAGAGATTGACGCTGCCACGCGCGCCGGTCCAGGTTGAAGGTCTGCGGTTGTTTACGCAATCGGGCGGCATCTGGAAACAATGGACGGGACGTGATGATCTGGACGGGTCTGGGCGGACTGATTTCCATTTTGTACTTGATGCGATGAGCGGCGAAATCAGAGGGGGGGATGGTGAGCGGGGGAGAGTCTTTCCACCGGGCGCGCTCATCCTGGTCGATTACCGATGGACGCGGGGCAAGGCAGGAAACCTTTCCGCCAGTCGCGTAATTCATACGCCTGATTCGCCGCGAAACAGGCTCTGGTTTGCGGGGCTGCCCGATAGTATCAAGGATCAATTGCCCCACATTATTTCCAATCCGCGCGGGGCGAGCGGTGGCGAGGATGAAGAAGATTTTTCGGCTATGGCGGGGCGGGCGGTTGCGGCGCTGCACGCTCACGAACGGCTGGTTTCGCTCTCCGCAGAGCGGAAGGTTTCGACACTCGATCAGATTGCGCGGGCGATTGTCAGCGAGTTGCCCGCGCCTTCGCGAGCCGTCAATCTGCTCGACATCGAACGGGTGGCGCTCGACGTGCCCGGGACGCATATCGCTCGCGTTCGCGCCCTCGCTGCCACGCATCCCGATTATCCGTGTCTGGAATCTCCCGGCGTAGTCACCGTGATCGTCATACCGGATTTGCCCGTCCCCAGACCCGAACCCAGCCGGGGGTTGCTGCAATCGGTGAAGCGATTTCTGGATCGTCGTCGAATCCTCTGCACGCGAATAGAGGTAGTCGGCCCGCACTATCTGGAAGTGCGTGTTAGCGCCCGCGTGCAGACGTTGCAGCGCGCCGACCGGACGCGGGTAAAGGCAGACATCAGGCAATCGCTTGATGCCTTTTTCGACCCGAGAAGCGGGGGCCCAAACCAGTTAGGGTGGCCCTTTGGCCGTGATGTTTATCGGAGTGAAATCTTGCAGGTCATCGATACGGTGCCCGGCGTAGATCACGTTCTTGAGCTTTCGCTCAGCGCCGATGCGGGAAATCCCCAGTGCGACAATTTGCGGGTCTGCCCTACGTGGGTCGTGACGCCGGGCGAGTATCAGCTAGAAGTGATTTGAGGAACATTATGTCGAATGATTTATCCGCCCGCTTTGATCGCATCACCTATCGCGATGGCCAGTTGTTGACGGCTCGTGACCTTAACGACGAACAGTTACGCCACTCGCGATTACGCGCGGCGCACAACCTCCAACTGCACGACACGTGGGGAATCGCTCTCGGCTTCAGAGCGCAGATTATGGATGACAGCCGGGGCGTTATCGTCGGGTCGGGCTACGCTATTGACGAGGCTGGGCGCGACATTTTACTGGCCGGAAGCGTGAGCGTTCCGGTCCCGGATGTAAACGGCCCGGAGATGTTTGTGTTGACCGCGAGCTACAGGAAGGATCAGGCATTCGGGAGGCGGCGCGAAATGATCGAATCGTGCCCGGATAAATTTGACAGAAATCAGGAGCGGCCCGATTTTCAATGGCATAGACCTCTCGACGCCCGATTCGGATTACAGGTCCCGCTTGTCGCCGTTACGGTTGCTCAGGGAACGATTCAGGGGGGGCTCAACCTTTCCGTACGCCGCAACGCCCGGCCAAATGTGCGCCCGCACGTAAATTATGACATTACCGAAGCTGGTCAGACGGGCTGGCAGGCGTGGACGACGGAAGAAGGCGCGCATCTGGGTTTGGAAGTAGCAGTGGATACGTCAGAGGCCGGATTTCACCGCAAGCCCCAATACTTTGCGACCCTCGAAGGCGACCTCAGCAACCGTGAGGGGGAGGCCCCGCTCTTTCAAGGGGCGGGGTGGCCTGCTGAAATTCAGCCCACGTTGTCGCCCGAAGTATTCGGTTTTATCGCCGACGTTTCCGCAGACGGTTTCACATATCGAATCGTCTGCGCGGGGCAGCCTCCGTTTGGCAGAATCGTCACGGCGAAGGAGGCCGAAGATCGAAGATGGCACCTTACCTGGTTTGGCGTTGAGCCTGTGACGGGCGGCGAGCCCGTGTTTGACCTGACGAAGATCATTCTGCATACCGTCTTCCTGTGAGGAGAAACGATGTCTGACAATGTCGAAATACCAGCGCTTGAGCGCATCATCTTTTTCCCTGGCCAGCAATTGACTGCCGCCGACCTGACCGAATTGCAGGATTATAACCGCGAGTTGCGATGGTTGCACAATCGCAGCCTGCATAGCTGGGGAATAGCTAAGGGGTTTGGCGTGACCGGCGGGCGGGGCTCCCGCGCCGTAAAAATCGAGCCGGGTTATGCGGTAGACCGGCTCGGGCGTGAAATCATACTGGGTGAATCCATATCGCTCCCGGTTCCCGCCATCGCCGAAGCGACTGGTGGTAAAGAGGCCGTCTATTACCTGACAGCCTCTTATCTTGAAGACAGCGACCAGACGGTAGCCGAACGCCAATCAGGCGTATGTCTGCCCGATGGGACGGTCCGTTTGCGAGACGAGCCGCGCATTTCCTGGCATAAACCTGATCAGTTGACGGAAGGAGTTGAATTGATTCTTGCAAAGGCATGGATCAAGAACTGTCAACTCAGTCGCCCGCTCTGTCTGGCCGCGCGGCGAAATGCCCGCCCCTCGGCGCAGCCCTACATCGCATCGGGTCAGACGGGTTCCGACGCTACAGACTGGAAACTGTGGCAGATTGGCGGGCAGGCGCTTGGAGTCGAGGTCCAGGTGGACACTTCGCAGGCTCGCTTTCGCGCTACTCCGCGTTATGTAGCTCACGTGACAGGCGACAGGTATCTAGGTGACGCGCCGGGGCCGCTGATCGCGGTCGGTTATCCTGCAACCGTAGAAGGTACGCCGGAACAGTTCAAGCTTCAGGTACTGTTGCCCGCGATTGCATCGGGGCAGATAGCGATCAATCCACCCTCATTGCGCAGTCAGCAGGCACCGGGCATCGTCAAGAAACTGGGGTGGCAGGTGGTCTGGATGGGCATCGAAGGCTGATTAAATTTATGGATACTGAGAACGGATATTTCTATCTGAATCTGGCAAACGAATGGCCAAATTTTCTGCTGTCGAACGCGGTCGATATAGCACCCGACGGCGCGCTCAGGTTGAAGCAACTGGCAGATGAAAGCTATGAGCTACGAGGCGCATTCATCGGTGGTCCGTTCGAAACGGGAGAGAGCGCAACCGATTGGTACAGGTTGCAGGCGTTTGCCGATGCGAGTGGTTCGGGCGCTCATTTTCAGTTCTTCACTTACACAGGCGAAAACTCTCCGCAAAGCGATTTGAATGGTGAAACGCCGTTTGGAGGTTCAGGCTGGCTTGCCGCGCCGCTCGATCTGGCCGACCTGTTGATTCTTAACCCTCCGGCCCGCCGGTTGTGGATCGGCGGCGTGATGCGTGGCGACGGCGGCGCGTCACCGGCCCTTCATCAGGCGCGGGTCACTTATGGACGCGACACTTACATAAAGTATTTGCCCGCCATCTATAGAAAAAATCCGGCGTCGCGTGATTTGCTGGAGCGGTTTCTCTCTCTTCACGAAAGCCTGCTCGGAAGCATTGAAGGTTCGATTGACGATTTGCCTCTTCTGTTTGACCCGGAGGCCGCGCCCTCGGCCGGTTTCCCCTCGTGGCTCAACTGGCTTGCCGGTTGGCTGGCCTTCGATCTGAACGAGAGATGGTCGGGTGAAGAAGCGCGCGCATTTCTGGCCAAAGCCTTCGGGCTATATGGCGAGCGCGGAACGGTTCAGGGGTTGAGACATTATCTGGAGATATACGCCGGGGTAAAGGCTCACATCGAAGAACCGGGACAAAGCGCGGTCGTATGGTCGCTCGGAGAGACATCTTCGCTCGGCTTCACAACCATGCTTGCTGCGGGTCCGCTTCAGGGCGCGGTCGTTTCTAGGACGGCTACGCTTGACGGCTCGCACCTTACGAAAGCGGAGGACTTCGGAGCCGCGCTGTTTGAGGATGTGGCTCACACATTCTGCGTGAGCGTTTATTGCGCCGAACTGAGAAGAGCAGGCGCGCTTTCGGATTTGCAGGCGGTCATCGAGCGTGAAAAACCCGCCTATGTCGTAGCCCATCTGCGAGTGATCGAGCCAGCTATGCGCGTGGGCGCGCAGGCGCGCATCGGCATTGATGCCATCATCGCAAACGGCCCCGAGCCTGCGCAGATCGGCTCAAATCTGGATACGGTGACGCTTGCCGAGCAAGGTACTCCCTGTGAGGCGTGATATGAGTGGTTGGGAAGGATGGTCAGTCTTCCGGGCAATAGGAGGAGATTAGAATGGGTTCCAGTTCAAACGGCAATGGAAGCAGGATGGTCGTCCCCGTGCGCAATCATTACTTTTACGGCAAGCTGATGGACGTGGCGCAGTTTGAAAAAGAGCAGCGGTACTTCAATCAAAAACGCCTGCTTATAAATCGGCTTGTGATCGGCAGCGGCGTCATCTGCGGATTAAGCGTAACGCCGGGCGACGACGGGAATGTTCTTATCGAACCGGGCGCGGCTCTCGACGGTCTGGGCCGCGAGATCATAGTCCCTCAACGACTCACCATCGATCCGAGTATTCTGACCGATGATGACGGCCTACAGATGGGCGATCCCTTAGATGCCGGGGAGGTCGATATATGTCTGGCATACGCTGAATTAAAACTCGACCCGGTTCCTGTGCTTGTGCCCGACTGCGAAACTGACGGCAATTGCGCGCACAGCACTATTGGTGAGAGTTTTCGCATTCTTGTAAGGCTCAGCGAAGCCGATCCTGCGAAGCCGCCCGATTGCGGATTTGGCCAGTTGATATCGCCTGTGGCCGAGAGCCTGCACGAACTGCTCTGCGATAGAATCGGCGCGGCTTGCCCGGAAACTGCGCCGGATACCTGCGTGCAGCTGGCTCGCGTCTCATTGCCTCTGAATGACAACAGCATCGACTCATCGTCGGTGCGGCGGCTCATCTATAACAACAACCTGCTTTACGAATTGCTTCTTTGTTTGAGCGAGCAGGTCACGCAATTGAGCGAAGCCCGTATGTTGCGTTATGTGTCGGGCGACGGGCAGAAGGCGAAGCCGGAAGAGAAGCTTGCCTCGTCTCTTGTGGTTGAGCTTCTCGACGGTAAGGGGGATGCGGTCGAGGGCGCGCTCGTGCAGTTTACTGTAACCGAGGGCGAGGGCAAAACTGATCCTGAAACCGCGACTACCGACAAGGAAGGGCGTGTTGAGGCTGTCTGGGTGTTAGGGGCGGCGAAGGGGGAACATCAGGTGACGGCAGGCGCCGTTGGAAGCGCCTACACTGTGACGTTCCG
Organism: Blastocatellia bacterium; assembly: GCA_963765495.1. Taxonomy (GTDB): domain Bacteria; phylum Acidobacteriota; class Blastocatellia; order UBA7656; family UBA7656; genus CAVXWP01. Next base: position 122,805 of record CAVXWP010000004.1, on the reverse strand, counting down.
GGCAGAGGCCGTAGCAGACAAATAACTGTAAAGGAGCATACATTATGGCAACAATCACGGCACAACCTCGGCTTCTCGATTGCGCGCAATCCGAGCGGGGGAGGCTTGAACGCGTCAACTATTTTCCGCGCCAACTGCTGACGGCTGACGATATGATCGCGGATCAGGAATATTTTCGTCAGAGGCTGCGCCGCCACAACCGCTTTCTGCACGGCTGGGGAACCGTTTGCGGATTAGAGGTGACAGCCGCTCCGACCGATGACGCGCCCTGGCGTGTAAAGATCGGGTCCGGTTATGCGCTCGGCCCATTCGGCGATGAGATTTACGTAGGCGAAGCAAGTGCGCTCGATCTGGCTCGGTGCATCGAACAGGCATCATCTGATCCGTGCGAGCCGAACCCGCTCGGCAATCCCGGCGGCGAGGCTGGCACGCGGCTCTACGTCGCAATCAGGTACGCTGAATGTATGGCAAGCCCCGTACGCGCGATGCCCTCGGGTTGCGGCTGCGAGGAAGTGGCCTGCGAATATTCGCGCATCCGGGACGGCTTTGAAATCTGCTGTCTCACGGAGTTGCCGCCTTCGCACGTGCCGCCGCTTATCTGCAATCTTATCGCTCAAAAAAAGCTGCCGCCTTGCCCGCCCTGCCCCGAAGACCCGTGGGTCGTGCTCGCGCAGGTAGACCTGCCGGCCTCATCCGGCATCGAGGTTGAAAACAATATGATCAATAACATCGTCGTCAGACGCCAGATTTACAGTACGGCCATGTTGCAGGAGCAATTGATTCGCTGCTGTTGCCAGGAGCGAGACGTGCCTCAACCTGTCCCCGTTCGCGTTGTCAGCGTCTCTCCGGCAAACGGAGAATCCTTTACAAATGAAGGGCCTGTGGTGATCGAGGTGAAGTTCAACAAAGACCTTCAGGAAGGGACTGTAGACGAACAGACCCTCACAGTTGAGCGTGATGGGGAAAAGGTGGGAGGTACGGTGAAGTATCTGGCGGCGGCGCGAACGGCCATCTTTGAACCGAAGGCACCGTTACGGACCGGGGATTATAAGATCACTGCGCACGGCTCAGGCGATCCGCACATCACGGATCTCGATGATCTGGCGCTTGACGGCAACAAGGATGGCGTAGGTGGAGACGACTTCGCCAGCGCGTTCTCGGTCAGTAAATTGGAATAAGCTTATGTCACATCGCGATCAGATCAAGTCAGCGCGAATCCCAGTCGGCAGCCTGCTGCGGCCCCAATACGAGGCGGGCAATTACCTTGCTTCGGATGATCTGTTGACCGAGCAAAACTATCGCAGACAACGACTGCGGCGGCACGGGCGCTTCCTCCACGGCGGTGGCGTAGTCTGTGGATTACGCGTCGTGCCCGCAGGCGACCCTGCCCGCCCGTGGGCAATTATCGTCTGCCCCGGCTATGCAATTACCTGTTGTGGCGATGAGGTGGAAGTAAGCGTCCCGACGCGGTTGGATATCAGGGAATACATCTGGGCGCGCCCTCAGATTGGCGGAAAGCCGGTGCCTCTGGCTTTAATAGGAATTCGATACGCCGAGGAACAGACCAGCCCCGTTGCGGCGCGCGCGCAGTCCTGTCGGTGTAGAGAGACAATTCATCACTCACGCATTCGTGACGGGTTTCATCTGGATGTTTTATGGAGCGCGCCCTCGGTTACGGAGAAGAGTTTCGATCTTTGTGCGGGAGAATCCGCGCCGTGTCCTGAGTGCGGGGAGAGCCGTCATATCATTTTATCCCGTGTCAGCCTGCCAGAGAGTGAGAGCACAAGGATTTCAGTCAAGGACATTTCCTGACCGCCCTTGAAATTTGAGATCTGAGATCTGAGATTTCAGATGAGATGGAAATCCAGCGGGGTGATTAATACCAAATCTCTTCGGATAGGGACGATAAAGATCACATAGCCCCATAATTTGAGTGGGAGGCTTGCTTTAATAGGCCTGATCCGCAACTGTCCCGGCCTATTTCAAGTATTCTAATCAGCATGTTGAAAATCTTTATGATTTTACGAATTCGAGTGTTAAACCTAATCATCTGAAAGGGTTTGGTATTAGGAGCACCAGAAGGGATTTAAGCTGCTTGAAGGACAGACTCCGGCGAAATTATCGGAGCCTCGTCTATGACTGCAATCAATTGATTCAGGGCCTCAATCGCCGCCAGAGATTTCTGTCTGGCGTTTCTATCGCTTTCCTGCTCGTACATCTCGGCCAGCGCCTTAAGGTACTCTATCTCATTCGTTAGTCTTTCCTTAATAGTTCTCATAACATTTGGTTAGAAGCCTTTCGAGCGCAATAGGATGCTTTTGGATAAATACTCTTAAATCAGGAAAACCTGTTGGAGTATTCTGAGCACGGCTCTGGACATGCCTGCCGACAAAATAAGCCCGATTACTTTCTCAAATACACGTCAAACAAATCAAGATGTGCAAGATTAGGGTTTTCAGAACCACCACAGTTGTCTATGATATTGCTCGTGGACTAGACGCGCAAAGGCATTAAATCCAGGAAAATTCTTTTTAGCCATCTCGCGATTTGAGACTATTCTCTTGCGCCTGGGAAACTGACCTCTTGCCGATTAAAGACTGATCAACAAACTACGCCGGTCTTACTGACTCTAAATTTCATTTCAAGGAGCGCCAAATGTCAACGGAAGTGTCGAGCGCTAGTACGCTGGATCAAAAACTGCTTCTAAAGGTTCTTCTCGCCGTAAAGAAAGGCGATTTTTCTGCTCGCATGCCGGTTGGAGAAGCCGGGCTGAACGGAAAAATCTGCGATACCCTCAACGATCTCATTGAGATGAATGAACGAATGGCGAAGGAACTTCGCCGGATGAGTTCGATAGTTGGTAAAGAAGGAAAAATAAATCAACGGGCTACCCTGAATGATGCAAGCGGTTCGTGGGCGTCGTGTGTTGATTCGGTGAACACTATGATAGCTGACCTGACGCAGCCTACCACTGAAATAACGCGCGTCATCGAGGCTGTTGCCAGAGGAGACCTTTCTCAGAGCATGGCTCTTGAGATAGAAGGGCGTCCGTTGCGGGGAGAATTTCTCCGAATCGGCAAGGTCGTAAACGTGATGGTAGACCGGCTCGGTTCTTTTGCATCCGAAGTCACACGCGTAGCCCGTGAGGTGGGAACAGAAGGAAAACTGGGCGGACAGGCGCAGGTCAAGGGTGTGGCAGGTACGTGGAAGGATTTGACTGAGAATGTAAACCTGATGGCGGGCAACCTGACGGGGCAGGTGAGAAACATCGCGGAGGTGACGACGGCGGTAGCAAACGGCGATCTGTCAAAGAAGATCACGGTGGATGTGAAGGGCGAGATTCTGGAACTCAAAAACACGATCAACACCATGGTCGATCAGTTGAACTCATTCGCATCTGAGGTGACACGAGTAGCCCGCGAGGTGGGAACGGAGGGCAAACTGGGCGGGCAGGCGCAGGTCAAGGGTGTGGCAGGTACGTGGAAGGATTTGACAGAGAATGTGAACCTGATGGCAGGCAACCTGACAGGGCAGGTGAGAAACATCGCGGAGGTGACGACGGCGGTAGCAAACGGCGATCTGTCAAAGAAGATCACGGTGGATGTGAAGGGCGAAATCCTCGAACTCAAAAACACGATCAACACCATGGTCGATCAACTCAGTTCGTTTGCATCCGAAGTCACACGCGTGGCCCGCGAAGTAGGAACGGAAGGAAAACTGGGCGGGCAGGCGCAGGTCAAGGGAGTGGCAGGTACGTGGAAGGATTTGACAGAGAATGTGAACCTGATGGCAGGCAACCTGACAGGGCAGGTGAGAAACATCGCGGAGGTGACGACGGCGGTAGCAAACGGCGATCTGTCAAAGAAGATCACGGTAGATGTGAAAGGCGAAATCCTCGAACTCAAAAACACGATCAACACCATGGTCGATCAACTCAGTTCGTTTGCATCCGAAGTCACACGCGTGGCCCGTGAAGTAGGAACGGAAGGAAAACTGGGCGGGCAGGCGCAGGTCAAGGGAGTGGCAGGTACGTGGAAGGACTTGACTGAGAACGTGAACCTGATGGCAGGCAACCTGACAGGGCAGGTGAGAAACATCGCGGAGGTGACGACGGCGGTAGCAAACGGCGATCTGTCAAAGAAGATCACGGTAGATGTGAAAGGCGAAATCCTCGAACTCAAAAACACGATCAACACCATGGTCGATCAACTCAGTTCGTTTGCATCCGAAGTCACACGCGTGGCCCGTGAAGTAGGAACGGAAGGAAAACTCGGCGGACAGGCAGATGTTAAGGGCGTTTCGGGCATCTGGAAAGACTTGACCGACAACGTGAACTTCATGGCAGGCAACCTCACCGCGCAGGTGAGAAACATTGCGGCAGTCACTACTGCGGTAGCAAACGGCGATCTGTCAAAGAAGATCACGGTGGATGTGAAAGGCGAAATCCTCGAACTCAAAAACACGATCAACACCATGGTCGATCAGTTGAACTCATTCGCATCCGAGGTGACACGAGTAGCCCGCGAAGTGGGAACGGAGGGCAAACTCGGCGGGCAGGCGCAGGTCAAGGGGGTGGCCGGTACGTGGAAGGACTTGACTGACAATGTGAACTCGATGGCTGCGAATCTGACCACGCAGGTGCGAGGGATAGCAGGCGTAGTTACGGCGGTCGCAAATGGAAATCTGAAACGCAAACTGGCGGTCGAAGCGCAGGGAGAAATAGCCGAACTGGCAGACACAATAAACGGGATGATCGATACCCTGGCCACCTTTGCCGATCAGGTAACGACGGTTGCCCGCGAGGTGGGTATCGAAGGCAAACTCGGCGGGCAGGCTAGCGTCCCCGGAGCAAGCGGTACGTGGAGAGACCTCACTGATAACGTCAATCGTCTCGCGGCCAATCTGACCACGCAGGTGCGAGCTATCGCAGAAGTCGCTACGGCAGTTACCAAAGGCGATCTGACCCGATCAATCAGCGTAGAGGCAGCGGGCGAAGTTGCGGCGCTCAAGGACAACATCAATGAAATGATCCGCAATCTCAAGGACACTACACGCAAGAACACCGAGCAGGACTGGCTGAAGACCAACCTCGCGAAGTTTACTCAATTATTGCAGGGCCAGAAGGATTTGCTGACCGTCTCCCGGCTCATCCTTTCGGAACTGGCTCCGCTCGTAAACGTTCAGCACGGCGCGTTTTACGTGGGCGAAAATCTGGACGAAGAGCCGCAATTCGCGTTGCGCGCAAGCTACGCCTACAAGGAACGAAAGAACCTCTCAAGCCGGTACAGGCTGGGTGAAAGCTTGATCGGGCAATGCGCTCTTGAAAGAGAGAGGATTCTGATTTCGAATGTCCCGGAAGATTACATAAAGATCAACTCGGGGCTGGGTGAGGCCACGCCGCTCAACATCGTAGTGCTGCCCGTCCTGTTTGAAGGGCAGGTCAAGGCCGTCATCGAGCTGGCTTCATTCCGCCGATTCAGCGAAACCCATCTGGCTTTCCTCGATCAACTCACCGAAAGCATAGGCATCGTGCTCAACACTATCGAAGCCAATATGCGGACCGAGGAATTGCTGAAACAGTCGCAATCGCTCACCTACGAACTGCAAACGCAAAAGACGGAACTGACCGAAACAAACGTGAGGCTGGAACAACAGGCCAGATCATTGCAGGCATCGGAAGAGCTTCTGAAACAGCAGCAGGAAGAGTTACAGCAGACAAACGAGGAACTCGAAGAGAAGGCCCAGTTGTTGTCCGAGCAAAAATCGGAGGTCGAACGCAAGAATCGAGAGATAGAGCAGGCCCGCCGCGCGCTCGAAGAGAAGGCCGAACAACTGGCGCTAACCTCGAAATACAAGTCGGAATTTCTCGCCAATATGTCGCACGAACTCCGCACCCCGCTAAACAGCATGCTGGTGCTTTCCGAACTGCTCGCGGAGAATCCCAACACAAACCTCTCTACCAAACAGATCGAATTTGCTCAGACGATTCACTCTTCCGGGGCCGATCTGCTTGCGCTTATAAACGAGATACTCGACCTCTCAAAGATCGAATCCGGCAACATGGGGGTCGAAGTATCCGACCTGCCTTTCAGAAAAATGCGAGACGATATCGAGCGGGCATTTCGCCCGGTCGCAGAAACAAAGGGAGTCGGATTCAAGATCGAACTTGCGCCCGACCTTCCCGAATTTGTCACAACCGACGCCAAACGATTGCAACAGGTGATAAACAATCTGCTCTCGAATGCCTTCAAATTTACCGAAGAAGGCGAGGTCGCCCTGCACATAGAGATGGCTTCGAAGGGCTGGATTTACGACAACGGCATGCTCAACCGCGCCGACCATGTCATAGCCTTTTCAGTCTGTGACACAGGTATAGGCATTCCGAAAGAGAAGCACAGGATTATCTTCGAAGCCTTTCAGCAGGCGGACGGGACTACGAGTAGAAAGTACGGCGGGACGGGGCTGGGTCTTTCTATCAGTCGCGAGATCGCAAGCCTGCTTGGCGGCGAACTGAGCATGTCGAGCACGCCGGGTGAAGGCAGCACCTTTACACTCTATCTGCCGCTCTCGTTTGTGCCTGCGGAACCGACCCCGCACCCGAAAATCTCAGGAGAGTTTCAGACAAGGATTCCACACCGATCAGACGATAGAGAGTTTGAAGCCGACGCGGATTCGCTCACGCCGTTGCCGGGTGAAATAGCCGATGACCGGGATGAGATTGGGCCGGACGACAAGGTTCTGCTCGTTGTCGAAGACGATGCAAACTTTGCCCGCATTTTGATGGACATGGGACACGAAAAAGGGTTCAAGGTGCTCGTCACCTCGCGCGGAGATGTGGCGCTCGCGCTTGCGCGCAAACTGCTCCCCGATGCGATCACCCTCGATATTCGGCTGCCGGGCATGCACGGGCTGGCCGTGCTTGACCGCCTGAAGCACGACCCCGGCACGCGGCATATCCCCGTCCACATCATCTCGCTTGCCGAAGATGCGCAGGTGGGATTGAAGATGGGAGCGCGAGTCTATCTGAAGAAACCCGTCACCAGAGATGCTTTGAAAGAGGCGTTTTCAAACATAAAAGGCTTTATCGAACGGCCCGCAAGGCGTTTGCTCGTGGTCGAAGACAACGACGTTCAGCGTCAGACGATAGTCGAATTGATAGGCAACGGCGATGTGCAAACAACCGCCGTCGCTACGGGTGAAGAGGCTCTTGAGGCGCTCAGAGAGCAGGTCTTTGATTGCGTGGTGATTGATCTGGGTTTACCCGGCATGACCGGCTTTGATCTGATCAGTCGGATAAAGAAAGAGGCCGGAGGGGCTGATCTGCCCATCATAGTTTATACGGGTAAAGACCTCTCAAAATCCGAAGAGACCGAACTCAAGCGGCTGGCAGAGACGGTTATCGTCAAGGATGTGAAATCCATGGAACGGTTGCTTGATGAGACCGCCCTTTTCCTGCATCGCGTGGAGGCTCACATGCCCGAACCGAAACGGCGATTGCTCGAACAACTCCATCAGACCGATTCGACTATCGCGGGCAAGAAGGTGATGATCGTAGACGATGACATTCGCAATATCTTTGCCCTCACAAGCGCGCTCGAACGACATAACATGGAGGTAATCTACGCCGAAAACGGCAAGGACGCGCTCGACCTGCTCGAGGGCACGCCCAATGTAGACATTGTGTTGATGGATGTCATGATGCCTGAGCTTGACGGCTACGAGGCTATGCGAGCAATCAGGAGCATAGAGAAGTTCAAGTCGCTTCCAATCATCGCGCTTACGGCGAAGGCGATGAAGGGTGACAGAGAGAAGTGCATCGAAGCAGGCGCTTCCGATTACATCACCAAGCCTATAGACATTCAACAACTGATGTCGCTGCTTCGAGTCTGGTTATACAAATGATTGCCGATAGGATTTTGAATCCCGACAGCTATGATCTTGAGGCTCTGGAAATCCGGCTGCTTCTGGAAGGGATTTATTCCCACTACGGCTATGATTTTCGGGAGTATGCCCCTGCTTCGCTCAGGCGGAGAATACTTGAGGTGATGGCAAACGAAGAGCTTGAGAACGTCTCGGCCCTTCAGGAGCGATTGCTGCACGACTCGGGCTGTTTCGAGCGGTTTCTTCTTGCGCTCACGGTCAACGTGACGGCGATGTTTCGAGACCCGGGCTTTTACATCGTTTTTAGAGAGAAAGTTGTGCCCATTCTCAGGACTTTTCCATTTATTCGCATCTGGCATGCCGGGTGCTCGACGGGCGAGGAGGTCTATTCGCTAGCGATACTGCTCGAAGAAGAAGGCATCTATGATCGCTGTCGCATCTATGCCACTGATCTGAATGAGTCGGTGCTGAAACAGGCGATGGCGGGCATCTACCCTCTGCACTTCATGCAAGGGTACATAAATAACTATGTCAAAGCGGGCGGCAAGCGATCATTTTCGGAGTATTACACGGCGAACTATGACAACGCGATCTTTCGGTCTTCGCTCAGGCGGAACGTAGTCTTTTCGCAGCACAACCTCGTAACCGACGGATCGTTCAACGAGTTCAACGTCACGCTTTGCAGAAATGTGCTTATCTATTTCAACAAGATACTTCAGGACAGGGTTCACAATCTTCTCTATGACAGTCTCTCTATGTTCGGGGTTCTGGGGCTGGGGCAGAAGGAATCGCTCAACTACACGCCGCACGAGCATCACTACGAACAGATCGACAAAAGAGAGAAGCTTTACAGGAGGATCGTCTAGTTGAGGTTTGAGTTGATAGTTTTAGGCTCATCGCTCGGAGGGTTCCGCGCGATGGAAGTCCTGATATCGGGTTTGCCGGGTAATTTCCCTGTGCCTATTGCGGCCGTGCAGCATCGCAGCGCCGAATCTACAGGCTCGCTTGCACTCCTTCTGCAACGATGCTGCCCTTTGCCGGTGGTTGAAGTCGAAGACAAGCAGGAGATCGTACCGGGCGTGTTTCTTGGCCCGCCCGATTACCATCTGCTGATCGAAGAAGGGCACTTCGCGCTTTCCACGTCGCGGCCCGTTCGTTATGCGCGCCCGTCCATAGACGTTCTCTTCGAATCGGCCGCCGATGCCTACAAGGAAAAGGCAATAGCCGTACTTATGACCGGGGCCAATGACGACGGCGCGCGGGGCATCGCAAAGGTAAAAAGCCGGGGCGGATTCACAGTGGTGCAGGACCCGGCAACGGCAGAGTGCCCTGTGATGCCGGAAGCCGCCATAAAGTGTACGCGGGTAGACCGTATACTTTCGCTTGCGGAGATTGCCCCACTTCTGGTCGCTCTCTCAAAAGGAAGTTGAGGTATTCAGGATGCAACTCGATGATAAGGTCAACATACTTCTTGTTGACGACCGGGAAGAGAATCTAGTGGCCCTTGAAGCCACACTCAGCTATCTCGATCAGCGAATGGTGAGGGCTACATCGGGGCTCGAAGCTCTGCGGCTGGTGCTGAGAGACGATTTCGCCGTGATATTGCTGGACGTTCACATGCCGAGCCTGGATGGCTTTGAGACGGCGGCGTTGATAAGAGAGCGCGAAAAGTCACAGACGATACCGATAATCTTTCTGACTGCGATGCACAAGAGCGAGGCCCAGGTCTTCAGAGGCTATTCGCTTGGCGCGGTAGATTATATCTTCAAACCCTTCGAGCCCGAGATACTGAAGGCGAAGGTGAGCGTCTTTATCGACCTCTATAAGAAGACCGAAGAGATAAAGCGGCAGGCTGAACTGCTCAGAGAAGCGAATCGCGATCAGGAGGAAAAAAACAGGGCTGTCGTTGCCCTCTACGAAGAGATCGAACGCAAAAATCAAGAGCTTTTCAAGGAGAGGGATTTCATATCGGCGGTGCTCGATACGGCGGGCAGCCTGGTTGTGGTCATAGACGATCAGGATCGAATAGTGAGGTTTAACCGCGCGTGCGAGCAGATCAGCGGCTACAGGTTTGACGAAGTGGTAGGCCGCAGGCTTGAAGACCTTTTTTTGATCGCGGAAGAGGTCGAGGCGGTAACGAGCGTCTTTGAACGGGTCAAGGCAGGCGAATATCCTATCGAGAGCGAGAATTTCTGGGTGACGAGGGAAGGCGCATCCCGAATCATTTCCTGGACTACGACAGCGCTTCAAAAAGAGGACGGCTCGGTCGATTTTATCATCAGGACCGGCATAGACGTAACCGAGCAGAAGCGAGTGCAGGAGGCTTTAAGACGCGCAAAAGAAGATTTGGAAATTCGGGTGCAGGATAGAACTCGCGAACTGGCAAGCTCCAATCAGGCGCTCAAGGCCGAGGTACAGGAGCGCAAACGGATAGAAGAAGAGAGACTGGATTTGCTCCTAAGCGAGCAGGACGCTCGCCGTCTGGCCGAAGAGGCCAACCGCGCAAAAGACGAGTTTCTTGCTACGGTTTCGCACGAACTCCGCACCCCGCTAAACGCGGTTCTCGGATGGGCGCGATTGCTCAGAACAAATCAGCTTGACGAAGAAACGGTCGCCCGGGCCCTTGAAACCATCGAGCGCAACGCGAAATCTCAGGCCCAACTCGTCGAAGATATCCTCGATGTTTCACGAATCATCACCGGAAAGATGCGTCTTGAAATCCAACCCGTCGAGATTGTCCCGATCATCGAAATGGCGGTTGATGCCATTGGCCCGGCCGCCGAAGGCAAAGCCATACAGCTTGAATTGTCGCTGGACCCGTCAATAGGGCAGGTGGCCTGCGACCCCGACCGCTTGCAACAGGTAGTCTGGAATCTGGTATCGAACGCCGTCAAATTCACCCCCGTGGGCGGGCAGGTCAGGGTCATTCTCGACAGAGTCGATTCGAGATTCCGCATAATCGTAACCGACACGGGCGAAGGGATCAGCGAAGACCTCTTGCCCTTCGTCTTTGATCGCTTCCGCCAGGCCGAGGGCTCGCTCGTAAGAAGACACGGCGGGCTCGGTCTGGGGCTTGCGATAGTCCGCCACCTCGTAGAGATGCACGGGGGAACCGTCCGGGCCGAGAGCAAAGGTCTGGGAAAGGGTGCTACCTTTACGATTGAATTACCGATGACTGCCGCAGATGATACCGACCAACCCGAGGAGGCCGAGCGCCAGCCGGAGTCGGCAAGCCCCATTGATGCTACGGTCGAAAAGGTCACGCAGGAACTCGACAACTTGCGAATACTTGTCGTCGAAGACGATAACGATACGCGGGCCATGCTCGAACACGTGCTGACCCGGAGCGGGGCCGATGTCCGAGCCACCGCTTCTGCCGCCGAGGCATTAGAGGAACTATGCAGTTGGAACCCGGACCTTTTGTTGTCTGATCTTGGGATGCCGGATGAAGACGGCTATTCCCTGATAGGCAAAGTGAGGTCGCTTGAGGCCGATCAGGGCGGCAATGTCCCTGCGATTGCCCTGACGGCATTTGCAAGCGCGAGGGATCGAGAGATGGTGCTGTCGGCAGGCTTTCAAATGCACGTAACCAAACCCGTGGACCCGGCGGAATTAATAACGATCATCGCAGACCTCACCAGACAGGAAAACCGGGCTTCCATTTAACGGCCGCTCATAGTGATAAGGAATTTGTCTGAGAGGTGAGGGGGCATCCGTGACTTATTTCTATTGACCATATTTGAATTTAGAGAGAGCAATGCTTGTAATCCTGTCTTGAAAATCACCCGCTCGCAAGCATTCAACTTGCGGCCCGGCGGGCTAATCGGATAGTCTTGAAAGCGAAGGCGATAATAAGCTTACTCGCTTGAAAGCAGCCGAATGAAGATTATCATTGAAACAAAATAGCTCGGGATCACCTGGCTAAAATCAATCTTTATAGCAGATTTAATACCATCTTCACGGCTGAGTGTGGACCCGGCATTTCAACTTCACCGGCTTTCATTCCCGGAAAACTATCGAGGAGACAGACTTTGGAGAAGAGACAGAGAGTAATTATTGAACGAGTAAAACCGGAGATTGATTGCGGGCGCTTTCCCATAAAGCGCGTCGTTGACGAAGAGGTCGCAGTGCGGGCCGCCATATTTACTGACGGTCACGATCTGGTCTCGGCCATCTTGCTCTATCGCGGCGAGGATGAAAAGAAGTGGCGGGAGACGCCTATGAAAGCTCTCGTCAACGATGAATGGGAAGCCACTTTTACGGTCGATAAGATCGGCCGCTATTATTACACCGTGCAAGGGTGGGTAGATCATTTTCAGACCTGGCAGAAAGACCTCAAGAAGAAAGTGGAAGCGGGGCAGGATGTGAAGGTTGATTTGCTGATCGGCGCTGATTTGATCGATCAAGCGGCAACCAGAGCAAAGGGCACGGACGCAAAAAAAATGAATCAATGGGCCGCAACGCTCAGAGATGAAGACAGCATAGGGGTTTCGACATCCGTAGCCTTAAGCGAAGACTTGAAGCTATTGATGAAGACCTACCCCGATAAATCGCTTGCGACCAGTTACGAAAAAGAACTGGCGGTAACGGTAGACAGAAAGCGCGCATTGTTCAGTTCGTGGTATGAATTCTTTCCCCGGTCGTGTGGTTCTGCGAGCGGGCATCACTCTACATTTAAGGACTGCGAAAAGCGCCTGCCTGAAATAGCTCGTATGGGGTTCGATGTCATATACCTCCCGCCGATTCATCCCATAGGCAACACCAAGCGCAAAGGAAAAAACAACTCTCCCACTTCGGAGCCGGGCGAACCGGGAAGCCCCTGGGCTATCGGGTCTGAGGCCGGGGGCCATAAAGCCGTCAACCCCGAGCTTGGCACCCTGGAAGATTTTGAACGGTTCGTCGAGAGGGCGAAAGAACTCGGCATCGATGTGGCGATTGACATAGCGTTTCAGGCATCGCCCGATCATCCCTATGTGAAAGAGCATCCCGACTGGTTCAAGTGGCGGCCAGACGGCACCGTTCAGTACGCCGAGAACCCCCCGAAGAAATACGAGGACGTGCTGCCTTTTAACTTTGAATCAAAAGACTGGCAGGCGATGTGGAAGGAGTTGAAAAGCGTCTTTCTGTTCTGGAGCGAAAAGGGGGTGCACATCTTCAGGGTAGATAATCCGCACACAAAGCCGATTCCGTTCTGGGAATGGCTGATCGGGGAAGTGAAACGCGAATACCCGGAGACTATATTTTTATCGGAAGCCTTCACGCGGCCAAAAGTGATGTACCGGCTTGCCAAAATCGGCTTCACTCAATCTTATACATACTTCACGTGGCGCAACACAAAGCTCGATCTGACCGAATACCTGACCGAGCTTACCACGACCGAAGTGCGGGAATACTTTCACCCGAATTTCTGGCCGAATACGCCCGATATTCTCCCGGAATTTTTGCAATACGGCGGGCGCTCGGCCTTTGTGATCCGGCTGGTTCTGGCCGCGACGCTCTCAAGCAATTACGGGTTGTACGGACCGGCCTACGAGTTGACGGTCAGCGAAGCCATACAGGGGAAAGAGGAGTACCTGAATTCCGAAAAGTACGAGATCAAAGAATGGAATCTGAATCAGGAGGGTAATCTGAGAGAGTTCATAACCAGACTGAACAGGATAAGAAAGACCAACCCCGCCTTGCAGAGTACGAGGAACCTGGAATTTTACGAGACGACCAACCAGAGCATTCTTTACTTCAGCAAGGCGACGAAAGACCTCTCGAATATCATCCTGGTGACGGTCAATCTCGATCCATTTCACACTCAGTCGGAAGTGGTCAAGGTTCCGCTGGAAGAATTCGACATAGAGCCCGCGCAGCCCTACCTCGTCCACGATCTCTTGAGCGATGACAAATACATGTGGCAGGGCGAGCGCAACTATGTCGAGCTAAACCCGCAGGTCTTGCCCGCGCACATATTCCGCCTTCGCAGACGGCTGCGTAAGGAGAGTGATTTCGATTATTTCATGTAAAACAAGGAGGCTAATGGATGTCGCGTCGAGAACCGCATCTCGAAGAAGACCCGCTCTGGTATAAGGACGCAATTATTTACGAGCTTCACATAAAGGCTTTCCGTGACAGTAACGGAGACGGCATAGGCGATTTCCGTGGCCTGATTGAAAAGCTCGATTATCTCGAAGGGCTTGGCGTGACCGCCATCTGGCTCCTGCCTTTTTACCCTTCGCCGCTCAGGGACGACGGGTATGATATAGCGGATTTCTTTTCGATCAATCCCGATTACGGGGCCTTGCAGGATTTCAAAACTTTTCTCAAAGAAGCCCACAAGCGAGGATTGCGAGTCATCACCGAACTGGTAGTCAATCACACGTCCGATCAGCATCCCTGGTTTCAAAAGGCGCGGCGCGCAAAGCCGGGATCAACGTGGAGAGACTTTTATGTCTGGAGCGACACGCCGGAAAAATATAAAGAGGCGCGGATAATCTTCAAGGATTTCGAGGCTTCGAACTGGTCGTGGGACCCGGTGGCAAAATCCTATTACTGGCATCGTTTCTATTCGCACCAGCCGGATTTGAATTACGACAATCCGCGAGTCAGAAAAGAGATTCTCCGCGTTATGGATTTCTGGTTCGGAATGGGTGTGGACGGTATGAGGCTCGACGCCGTCCCTTACCTGTTTGAGCGCGAAGGCACGAATTGCGAAAATCTGCCGGAAACCTACGGGTATTTACGGGAACTGCGGGCGCATCTGGATCGCAACTGGCCCGGACGTATGCTGCTTGCCGAAGCCAATCAGTGGCCCGAAGACGCCGTCGAATACTTTGGCAAGGGCGATATGTGCAACATGGCCTTTCATTTTCCCGTCATGCCCCGGATGTTTATGGGGCTCAGGATGGAAGACCGCTTCCCGATAATCGACATACTCGAACAGACGCCCGCGATCCCCGACAACTGCCAGTGGGCCATGTTCCTCCGCAATCACGATGAACTCACTCTTGAGATGGTCACAGACGAGGAGCGCGACTACATGTACAGAGTCTATGCCAAAGACTCACGCGCAAAGATCAACCTCGGAATCCGTCGCCGTTTAGCGCCTCTGCTCGACAACAACAGAAGGAAAATAGAGTTGATGAATATCCTGCTGTTTTCCTTGCCGGGTACGCCCGTCATCTATTACGGCGACGAAATCGGGATGGGCGACAATTATTATCTGGGCGACCGTGACGGCGTACGCACGCCCATGCAGTGGAGCCCCGACCGTAACGCGGGCTTTTCCTACTCGAACCCGCAGAAGCTATATCTGCCCGTCATCATCGATCCCGAATACAGCCACGAGGCGATAAACGTAGAGACCGAACAGGGCAATCTCTCTTCGCTGCTGTGGTGGATGAAGCGCGTAATCGGGATGCGGAAACGATTCAAGGCTTTTGGCCGTGGCGATATAAATTTCCTCCTTCCGAGCAACCCAAAAGTCCTCGCCTTTACCCGCCGGTACGAAGATGAGATTTTTCTGATAGTCGTGAACCTGTCGAGATTTTCGCAGGTGGTCGAACTGGAATTGCCCGATTATGCCGGGTACGTACCCGAAGAGGCGTTCTCTCAGAACAGATTTCCGATGATCACGGACCGCCCTTATGTGGTCACGCTCGGACCCTACGATCATTACTGGCTTTTGTTACAGCAGGAGAGACAGGCCGTGAGCGGGGGGCAGGAGCGAAAGATACCTGAACTGGCCGCGCCCGCTAGATGGAAAACTTTGCTTGCGGCTGAGAAAAAAGAGTGGCTGGAAAAGAGAGTTCTGCCGGATTATTTGATGAGTTCCCGCTGGTTCGGTGGAAAGGCGCGCTCTATCCGCGATATTGACATTGTTCAAAATGTCCCCGTAGCAAGAAACGGCGAAGAGGCGCAACTGATCCTGATCGAAGTGACCTATACCGAAGGGACTGCTGAAATCTATCACCTGCCTTTGAGTTTTGTTTCGAGGGCGAAGGCTAAATCCATAGCGCGAGAATTTCCGCAGGCGATTATTGCGCGGCTGCGTTCGGGCAATGAAGAGGCGACTCTGATAGACGCGGTGTACGACGAGCGGTTCCGCGACCATCTATTGTCCTCGATCCTGCGTGGAAAGAAGGTCCAGGCAAAAGAGGGCCAGCTTGTTGCGATCCACGGAAAGAAGATCAAGAGCACGGCGAGTGCGAGCACGGCGAGCGCGCCTGCCAGGCCTTTGCGCTCGCGTGTGCTCAAGGCCGAGCAGAGCAATACTTCGATCCTCTACGGCGACAGGTATTTTCTCAAGCTCTATCGCCGCGCAGACGAAGGGATAAATCCCGACCCCGAAATCATAAGGTTTCTGACCGAAAAGACCGACTTTGCAAACGTGCCCCCCTTTGCCGGGGCTATAGGGATAAAGCACGGGCGTGGCGAACCAAACATACTTGGATTGCTACAGGGGTATGTCGAAAATGCGGGCGATGCGTGGACGCTGACGCTCGATGCCGTAGGCCGCTATTTCGACCGCGTTCTTACGAGCGGCGCGCATACTCGTGAAGCCCCGACCGGCCCGGCTTCGCTTTTCGATGAAGGGTTTGATGAAGCCTCGCCTGAAATCGCAGAGATGATACAGGGCTTCTATCTTGAGATGAGCAAGCTGTTTGGCGAGCGAACGGGGCAGTTGCATCTGGCTCTTGCTTCAGCGCCCGACGAGCCGGATTTTGCGCCCGAGCCTTTCTCGATGCTTTACCAGCGCAGCGTTTATCAATCAATGCGGAGCCTGACCCGGCGCGTGCTGCATCTGGCGGAGAAAAACATAAACAGGCTGAGTGAAGATCAGGCCGCAAGGGTTCGCGCCGTGCTAGATTCGGAATCCGCAATAATGAACTGCTTCAATCGAATTCGTGAGAGAAAGATTTCGGCTACAAAGATCAGGACTCACGGAGACTATCATCTGGGGCAGGTGCTTTACACGGGTAAGGATTTCGTGATCATTGATTTCGAAGGCGAGCCCGCCCGCGCCGTGAGCGAGCGGAGGCTCAAGCGTTCACCCTTCCGCGATGTGGCCGGGATGATACGGTCTTTCCATTATGCCGCCTATAGCGGGCTCCTTCAGAGTTCCAATGTGCGACCCGAAGACATCCCCGTGCTTGAACCCTGGGTCGAGCCCTGGTTCCGCCACGTGAGCAGCGTATTTCTTCGCTCATACCTGAAAACCGTCGAAGGCGCGAGCTTCGTGCCTGCCGAAAAAGAAGAACAGGAAATCCTGCTACAGGCTTTCCTTCTGGACAAAGCCATTTATGAAATCGGCTATGAATTGAACAACCGCCCTGACTGGCTGATGATTCCTACTCGCGGAATCATCTCTATTCTGAAGAGTTGTTCGAACGACTGAAAAGGATTCTGAAATGACAACGAACCTCGAACAACAAGTAGTTCATGACGTTAGCCCGTTTACCGATCACGACATTTATCTCTTTAAGGAAGGCAGCCACTATCGGCTTTACGAGAAGATGGGTTCCCACCCGATGACTATAGAAGACACAAAGGGGACTCACTTCGCCGTCTGGGCACCGAATGCGCGATCAGTCTCCGTAGTGGGCGATTTCAACGAGTGGAACATATCCAGCCATCCGTTGAAAGTGAGAGAAGACGGGTCGGGCATCTGGGAGGGTTTTATCCCCTCGCTCGACCAGGGGACGGTTTATAAATATCACATCGAGTCTCAGTACCACGGCTACATAGTTGACAAGAGCGATCCATACGCCGCTCACTGGGAGGTTCCGCCACGCACTGCCTCCGTAGTGTGGAACCTCGAATATGAATGGAAGGACGGGGAGTGGATGGAGAATCGCGCCGCCAACAATTCGCTTGACGCGCCGTTCTCTGTTTATGAAGTTCACTTGGGTTCGTGGCGAAGAGTGCTCGAAGACGGCAATCGCTCTTTGAGCTACAGAGAGCTTGCCGAACAACTTCCCGCCTACGTCAAAGAGATGGGCTACACTCACGTAGAGTTCATGCCCGTGATGGAGCATCCTTTCTTTGGGTCGTGGGGCTATCAGATCGTAGGTTATTTCGCGCCAAGCAGCCGCTATGGAACCCCGCAGGATTTCATGCATCTGGTAGACGCTTTGCATCAGAACCAGATAGGCGTGATCCTCGATTGGGTTCCCTCGCATTTTCCGCAAGACGAGCACGGCCTTGTCTACTTCGACGGCACGCATCTGTACGAACACGCCGATCTGAGAAAGGGATTTCAGCCCGATTGGAACAGCTATATTTTCAACTATGGCCGCAATGAGGTGAGAGAGTTCATGATCAGCAACGCGATCTATTGGCTGGACAAGTATCACATCGACGGGCTGAGAGTGGACGCGGTGGCCTCGATGCTCTATCTGGATTATTCGCGAAAAGAGGGCGAGTGGATACCAAATCAATTCGGCGGGCGAGAAAACATAGAAGCGATAGAATTTCTAAAGAACTTCAATCAGGCGACGTTTGAAGCCTATCCCGACACGCGCACGATAGCCGAAGAATCAACGGCCTGGCCTATGGTTTCGCGCCCTACCTATCTGGGCGGGCTGGGGTTTCACATGAAATGGAATATGGGCTGGATGCACGACACGCTCGATTATTTTTCAGCCGATCCGGTCTACAGAAAATATCAGCATAACAAGCTGACCTTCAGCATCTGGTATGCCTTCGCTGAAAATTTCATGCTCCCTTTTTCGCACGATGAAGTCGTTTACGGGAAGGGCTCTATGATAGGCAAGATGCCCGGCGACGAGTGGCAAAAATTCGCAAACCTGCGGTCGCTTTACGGGTACATGTACTCGCATCCCGGCAAGAAGCTGATGTTTATGGGGAGCGAGTTTGGCCAGTGGAAAGAGTGGAATCACGATTCGAGCCTCGATTGGGACATACTGCAATACCCGACTCATGAGAAACTGCAACGGTGGGCGCGTGAGTTGAATCAGCTTTACAGAAACGAACCCGCGCTCTATGAAAGAGATTTCGAACTGGCGGGGTTTGAGTGGGTAGATTTTCACGATTCCGACAAAAGCATCATATGCTTTCTCAGACACGGGCAGTCGGAAGCCGACACGATACTGATTGTCTGCAATTTCACGCCCGTGCCCAGACACAATTACAGGTTTGGTGTTCCGCAGGCGGGCTTCTGGAAAGAGATGCTCAACAGCGACGCGAAAGAGTACGGCGGGGCCGGTTACGGCAACCTCGGAGGCGTCGAGTCGGCTCCCGTTCCTTTGCACGGCAAATACAACTCGATCACCCTCACGCTGCCGCCTCTGAGCGTGATATTTTTCAAACGTCAGGGCGACCAATCCGAAGATGCTTCTACGGAAACGGTGGAAAGCGAACTGGAAACAGAGCGCGACGAAATAGACCACGGATGACACGGATCGGGCGGATTTTCGCGGATCTGACTTTATAGGAGTTAATCAGTGTAAATCCGCCCGGTCCGCGCCCATCCCGGCCTATTAAAGCTTTCCGGGTCTTGCTCATTCGATTCAACATATATTATGAGAATTGGCGCGCATTATATTGATGGCGGCAGATGTGAATTTGTGGTCTGGTCGCCGCTTTCAGACACCCTGAAATTGAGAATAATCTCTCCTGCCGAGCGGACCCTCGACATGCACAAGGGTGAGGGAGGGTACTGGCGGGTCGTGGCCGAAGGTGTCGCGCCCGGAACCCTTTACGACTACATCCTGCCCGGACAGATACACAGGCCAGACCCGGCCTCTCACTTCCAGCCCCGTGGCGTGCACGGCCCATCCGAAGTTATAGCGCACACGGCCTTTGATTGGCAGGATGCCGCGTGGCGGGGCGTGTCCCTGGAAGAGATCATTTTTTATGAACTACACGTAGGGACGTTTACGCCCGAGGGGACTTTTGAAGCGATCATTGACCGCCTTGATGACCTCAAGTATCTTGGCGTGACAGCCATCGAACTGATGCCAATTGCTCAGTTTCCGGGCGAGCGAAACTGGGGGTACGACGGCGCTTACCCTTTTGCCGCCCAAAACTCATACGGCGGCCCGGAAGGGTTGAAGCGGCTTGTGGATGCCTGTCACAAGAATGGTATAGCCGTTGCGCTCGATGTCGTCTATAACCACCTCGGCCCGGAGGGCAATTATCTGGAAAGCTTCGCGCCGTACTTCACGGCGAAATATCATACGCCGTGGGGCAAGGCCGTCAACTTCGACGATGCCCACAGCGATGGGGCAAGAAATTATTTTATAGAAAACGCGCTCTACTGGTTCAGAGATTTTCATATAGACGCGCTCAGGCTCGATGCCGTACACGCTATGCTCGACCTGAGCGCAAAACATTTTCTCGCCGAACTGAGCGAAGCCGTCGAAGAGTTCTCCAGAGAGAAGGGGAGGGATCTTTATCTCATCGCCGAAAGCAATCTGAATGATACAAGGATTATCCGCCCTCGCGAGGCGGGTGGATACGGGATCGACGCGCAATGGTCGGATGATTTTCATCATTCGTTGCGCGCTCTGCTTACGGGCGAACGCGCCGGGTACTACGAGGATTTCGGAGAGCTTTCCCATCTCGTAAAGGCATACGGCGAGGGCTTTGTCTATGACTGGCAATACTCGCGGTACAGAGGGCGGCGACACGGCAGTTCTTCAATTGATGTGCCCGCCCGCCGATTTGTAGTCTTCAATCAGAATCACGATCAGGTAGGCAATCGCATGCTGGGCGAACGTCTCGCTCAGGCAGCCGGTTTTGAAGCGGCAAAGCTTGCGGCAGGCGCGGTGCTGCTTTCGCCCTTTGTTCCGCTGTTCTTTATGGGCGAAGAGTACGACGAAACATCCCCGTTCCTCTATTTCGTCTCGCACTCGGATGAGTGGCTGATCGCAGCGGTGCGCGAGGGGCGCAAGGCCGAGTTCGAAGAGTTTCGCTGGCAGGGCGAGCCTCCCGACCCGCAGGCCGAAGAGACTTTCCTGAGATCGAAGCTCGATTGGGGGAAGAGAAATGAGGGCGCTCATAAAAACCTGCTCGATTTTTACAGAGAACTTGTCAGATTGAGGAAAGAGATTCCCGCGCTCGCAAGACTCGATAAAAATTTTATGGATGTTACTTCTCTGGAGGCCGAACCGCTGATATTCTTGAGGCGGTGGACCGAGGCGAGCCATGTCTTAATCATCCTGAATTTTAATAAAACCAGCGCGAGCTTTTCGGGCAACATCCCCGAAGGGCGATGGCAAAAATTACTCGACTCTTCCGACGAAGCCTGGAATGGTCCCGGCCCGTCTATGCCTTATACTCTGGACCGCAATCAAAGTTTTATTATCATGCCTCAGAGTGTTGTCTTGTACAGAATGGAGACCTGAATGAATCGTTACGTATGTATTCACGGACATTTTTATCAACCCCCGAGAGAGAATCCCTGGCTCGAAGAGATCGAACGTCAGGATTCCGCCTACCCTTACCACGACTGGAACGAACGGATAACGGCCGAATGCTACGGGCCAAACGCCGGAAGCCATATACTCGACGCCGAGCATAAGATCACGGACATCGTAAATAACTACTCTCGAATAAGCTTCAATTTCGGGCCGACGCTTCTGTTCTGGTTAGAGAAACACACGCCCGAAATCTATAAGGCGATACTCGATGCAGACAGGGAGAGCCGGAAGCGGTGCTCAGACCATGGATCGGCCCTCGCGCAGGTTTACAACCACATGATCATGCCGCTTGCCAACGCGCGGGACAAAGAGACGCAGGTCATCTGGGGGATAAAGGATTTTCAGCACCGCTTCGGACGAAAACCCGAAGGGATGTGGCTGGCCGAAACCGCCGTCGATATCGAGACGCTTGAAGTCCTCGCCAGACACTCCATCTCCTTTACGATTCTTGCGCCCGGTCAGGCCAGCCGCGTGCGAAAGATTAACTTGAAAAAATGGAAAGATGTGAGCGGCGCAAGAATCGATCCGCGCATGCCTTACCTGTGCCGCCTCCCATCGGGCAAGACGATCAGCCTCTTCTTTTATGATGGTCCAATCTCTCAGGACATAGCCTTTGGCGGGATGCTCTCAAGCGGAGAGACGTTCGCAAACCGCCTGCTCGGCGTGCTCAGTGGAGACGGCGATCAGGCTCAGCTTGTGCACATCGCTACCGATGGAGAATCTTACGGGCATCATCATCGCTTCGGAGAGATGGCGCTCTCTTATTGCCTGCATCACATCGAATCGAACGATCTGGCGCAGATCACCGTCTACGGCGAGTTTCTTGAAAAATTCCCCCCCACGCACGAAGTCGAGATCATAGAAAACTCATCCTGGAGTTGCGTTCACGGCATCGAGCGATGGCGCAGCGATTGCGGATGTAATTCGGGGCGGGCGGGCTGGAATCAAAAATGGCGAGCCCCTCTTCGCATCGCGCTCGACTGGCTCAGAGACGAGCTTATCAAGATTTACGAAAAAGAGATGGCTCGTTATATGCGCGATCCCTGGCAGGCCCGGGATGCTTATCTCGATGTGATCCTCGACCGAGGGCTTGAAAACGTAGCGAGATTCTTTGAAGAACAGGTCAGTCACCCGTTGAGCAAAGACGAAAAGGTGGAGGTGTATCGCCTGCTTGAAATGCAACGCCACGCCTTGCTTATGTATACAAGCTGCGGCTGGTTCTTCGATGAGATTTCAGGGATAGAGACTACGCAGGTGTTGCAATACGCGGCTCGCGCCATACAGCTTGGCGAGATGGTGAGCGGCGCGAAACTCGAAGAGACTTTTCTTGAGATGATCGAACGAGCGCCGAGCAACCTGCCCGAGCTTGGAAACGGCGCGGAGGTTTACAGGCGTTATGTGAAGCCCGCCATCATCGATCTGCTGAGAGTCGGCGCGCATTATGCCGTCTCGTCTCTGTTCGAACCTTACCCGGAGTCGGTTACCATCTATTCATATAAAATAGATCGGGAGAGGTATGACCTGAAGGAAGCGGGGCGTCAGCGAATGGCGCTCGGGCAGCTACACATGCGGTCAAACGTGACGGAAGAGGAAGAGTCCGTGACCTTTGGAGTTCTGCATCTGGGCGATCACAACCTGCTCGGAGGGGTGCGCGAATTTGTGGACGAGGAATCCTTTGTCGTGATGGAGCGCGAGATGAACGAGGCGTTCAACCGAAGCGATGTGCCTGAAATGATTCACCTGATAGATAAACATTTCGGCGCGCACAACTATTCGCTCTGGCATCTGTTCAGGGACGAGCAGAGGCGCGTATTCAATCGCATCCTCGAAACGACCCTCCAGGATATAGGCAGTTCGTTCCGCCAGATTTATCATCATCATTATCCGATAATGCAGGTTATGAGAGAGTTGCAGACACCTATACCGAAGGCGCTCTCGACGACCGCCGAATTCACAATCAACGCCGATTTGCAGCGGGCGCTTGAAAACGGCAGGCCCGATTTGAACGAGTTGAAACGGCTGGTAGGAGAGGTCCAGAAGTGGAAATTCGACGTAGACCGAACGACGCTCAGTTTCATCGCGAGCCGCAAAATCAATTCATTGATGGTTGAGTTTTCAAACTCGCCGATGGATGTGGCGCTGCTCGGCGTGATTGACGGGATGTTTACAACGCTTGAGCCGATGTCGCTGCAACTGGATTTATGGCAGGCTCAGAAAAACCTCTTTCTTGTAAACAGGGGCACGTTCGGGCTGGTCATGAAAAAGGTCGAAGGCGGAGACAGGGATGCGATCAGATGGATGGAGCACTTTGAAAGCCTCGGCGATCACCTGCGAGTCAGAGTCGGTTGAAAGACAGGGCCATTTAATTGAGGCCCCGGCACAAATCGGAGCCGTAACTCACAAGATGTCAATCAGTTGCTTGACATGCTCTGGATTTTCTCCTTGCTCATGAAGATACAACATCATCAATTGATAGGCTGCTACCCACAACACTCCCAGGCTTTCGTTATTTGCAAGCCCTTTCATCCACGCTGGCTCTATGTCAAAACATTGGTCCAGCCGATCAAAGAATGGCTCTATGGTTACTTTTCTTCTTCTATACAACTCTCGATTATTCTCATAGATGCTTCCATAGCGTCGTCGCTTTCCTGGCGTATTCTCTTTTACTTCTATAGGCACTATCAAACATATTTCCAACAAATGATTCTCATATCGCTCAAGCCCCTTTCTCAACTCAGGGTCATCCTAACCAATATCTCCCAGTATCTTCTTGACTTCATCAGGCAACTCTCTGCCCAACTGAGAGGCCACTTTCGCTTCTTGCTCATTATTCTTGGTGAAATCGGCCCAAAGCGGGACGATTGGCTGGCCGGGAGTAGCCACAACCGCGATATGAGAGCCGTAGCCTTGAACCCATCCTCTATACTTAGAGCAGCACCAGCAGCTATCTCGATCTACTCCGCGCAGACCTTCTGGAATGCGATTGTGCTGTCGATCACTCTGATGCCAGAGAGGACCTTGAGCCTCAATCATTTTCTTATCAACAGCCGCTACTTGAGCAAAACTAACCCCTTGCTCAATCAACTCAGCAGCCCAGGCACGAATCTGACGTTTGACGGCAGGTTTCAACTTTTTGAGCCGTTTACGCAAGGTAGATTCGTCAGGCATTTTCTCAAGGCCGCAAGCAACCTGCAAAGCAGCATGAGCCTGGAGGTAGCGATAAAGGGCAGCGAAATTCCTTTATGCGTTTAAGAACCATAAGAAGAAAGACTCTGAGCATCACCAATTCAGAGTAATCATAAGGACGGCCTCTCTTTGCTTTAGTAGGCGGAGCATAGATTTCGCCCACTTTTTCAAGTATTTTAAAGATGTGATTGTCGGTGGTAGTCATATTTGCCTCCTGTCAAGGCAAATACCACCATTTCAACCACTTGGCCCTGGCAATTGTGCCGGGGCCTCAATTACATAAGGCCACACACATTTTTGAATTTTCTTTTTAAAATAGGTTGAGTTTCGCCTTTTTTCGGTTCAAATTTGAAGAAGATTATGAAAGTGCTGGTAATCGACAACTTCGATTCATTTACCTACAATCTTGTGCAATGTCTTGGTGCCGAAGGTGCTGAACTGACGGTTTATCGCAACAATGCAATAAGGGCCGAAGAGGTGTTATCTCTTTTGCCGGATCGTGTGATCATTTCACCGGGACCGGGCGGGCCGATGGATTCCGGCAATTCTCTCGATATCGTTCGCGCGGTCGCCGGTCGCATTCCTTTACTTGGCGTCTGCCTCGGGCATCAGTGTCTAGGCCAGGTTTACGGTTGCGCGATCATCCGAGCTTCCCCGATGCACGGCAAAGTCTCCATGATCCGACACGATGGGAAGGGGCTATTTAAGGGGATCGTTGGGAATATCGAAGTGGCGCGGTATCATTCTTTAGTCGTTGATTTTGCTACAGTCGGCCCTGACCTGGAGGTGAGTGCTTACACCGATGACGGAATCATCATGGGTTTACGTCACAGGCGATTGCCTCTAGAAGGTATACAATTTCATCCAGAGTCCTTCCTGACTCCCGAAGGGAAAAAGATCCTGCGAAATTTTCTTGAATACGGCGGACGATGATGCAGAACCTGACACACGCTTCGAAGGTACGACCCTATGCGCGCAAACTCCGTCTCAACTATAGCCCATTTGAAGTCGCGGCGGCATTCCACAAGGAAGATTATTTTGTGTTTCTCGACTCTTCCAGAGTCGACACAAATCAAGGTCGGTATTCGGTCCTGGCCTGGGAGCCGGAAGTGGTGTTGAGGTCTAAGGGCAATAAGGTCGATGTCAGGGCCGGTGGCGAGTGGCAGCGAAGTGTCGAGAACCCATTCGAGGCATTGAGAAGACTTTTGCAGAGACGGCAGCCGGAATGGCAACTACCAAACGGGTTTAGATTTGGCGGCGGGGCCATTGGTTATCTTGGCTACGATCTTTTCCCTTTCATAGAGAGCTATGAAACTCTCAATGCCGTAGATGACCTGAGTCTACCGGATTGTTGTTTGGGATTTTATGAGACGGTTCTTGTATTCGATCATTTGGAAAACGAATGGATAGTCTCAGGAATTTCGCCATCATTAAGTGGCGTCGATTGTGATCGCCGGCTTGAGCAGCGACTGGCGCAAATTGAGCAAGCAATCACTCCACGGCTTCAAATAAAAGCCGCGCCCGACTCAAGCTTGAAGAGTGAAAGCAACCCCTCTGAATCTAACATGACTGAGAGTCAGTACTTTGCTGCCGTGCGAGAAGCCTTGGACCATATCTATGCAGGCGACATCTATCAGGTAAATCTCTCACAGAGATTCTGCCATCAACTGAACAGTTCGCCATTCGAATTGTTTTCAAGTTTGCGTATGAGTAACCCTTCATTTTATGGTGCCTATCTCAATTGTGCCGACCATTTTATTATCAGTTCCTCGCCTGAGCTTTTCTTATCGAGCGCGAATAATTATATAGAAACCAGACCTATCAAGGGAACGCGGCCCAGAGGACGCACAAGAGTCGAGGATGAAAGACTTGAAGCTGAACTTCGAAACAGCTACAAGGACGCAGCAGAGTTGGCGATGATAGTTGACCTGAAGCGAAACGATCTCGGACGGGTTTGCGAATATGGCACGGTCGAAGTTGTACAGCACCGGTACTTAGAACGACTGCCAACACTCTTTCACACAATCTCCATTGTGCGCGGCAGGCTCCGAGAAAATGTTGATGCGGTTGATATTCTACGCGCCACATTCCCAGGCGGATCAATCACTGGCTGCCCCAAGATACGCGCCATCAAGATCATCGATGATCTTGAGCCGACCCGCAGGCACGTCTACACAGGCGCAATTGGATTTATAGGCTTCGATGGAAACATGACGCTCAACATAGCGATCCGTACACTGATCGCGGTTGGCAACCGGGTTTACTATCAGGTGGGTGGTGGGATCGTTGCAGACTCAGTGCCTGAAAAGGAGTACACAGAAACGCTCGACAAGGCTTTCGCCTTGCGCCGTGCAATAGATTCAGCGGCCCGGGCCGTGATGCGGCCTCCTGATTCGCAAACCTCCTGATTCGCAAAGCTCCTGATACGTCAGGTCTGTCATGCCCTCTGCTATTTGCGCTCACTACCTCTCGCCACATTCAGACAATAGCAGCGGCAGGTCAAATATACCGCGCACAGAGTTAAAGCATCGAACCTTTTCACCCTCTGCCAATTCATTTATACATACTATCCCTTCAACTATGTCACCAACAGCAAGTAATTCAGCACGAAGGGTGCCTGGCAACAAGCCGCAAGAAACTCTCGGTGTGACCCATCGTGTTCCTCGCTTCAGGGCAATATTAGCGATTGATGTCTCTGTTACCTCACCGCGCTCGTTGACGAGCAGAGGTTCGGTCCAAGCATCACACCTTTTGCGGGCCTCATCATAAATTTGGCGATTAGAAGTTTTGTGGTGAATAAACGGATCTCTACTGTCTACTCTTATTGCTGATAATTGAAGGCGGCGGAGTTTGCCGGACGGAAGCGGAGAGAATTCCAATTCGCAACTGCCATTGTAAGAAAGCAGCAAGCGAAGGCACGCGGGCTTAATAGCTTTAGTGATCGAGTTAGAAATCATGTCTGCGATCTGTTGCAGGTTGCACTCAAAGCCGAAGTATCGCGCCGAGTCACGCAATCTTTCCAGATGGCGGCCCAAAAGGTATACATCACCAACCGTTGATACTCGCATAGTCTCAAGCAGGCGAAAGTCAGATATAGAAGGAGGAGTAGAATGAAGTTTAGCTTTCATATCTTCTAACGTAAATTTACCGCTTACGATTTGGCCCAACCGCTTCCATTATAGAGTCATCTGTATTACAGCAATTCTCGGTTTAGAGGAAATCGCACCGGGATATACCACGAAACACACTAAATACACGAATAATTCTTCTATTTCGTGTGCTTCGTGTATTTCGTGGTTCACTTTTTGTTAAGACAGAATTTCTAAACCGAGAATTGCTGGTAGAATTCCCTCTGCCATCTTAAATATTGGAAGTATCATCAGATTAAGAGAGAGTAGAAAGCATAGGGTGATACTTGTTTCAGGCCGAAGCCCGTTTATCAGAATAATCACTTCAAAAAAGAGGACCGAATTCACAGAACCGGTCCTCTTTTTGTTATCGGTAAGACAGTTAGTTACGGAAGCATAGGGCACTCACAAAGGACAGGTACAGGTGTTGTTTGTAGTGTCCGTGTCTTTGATAGTCAATATCTTAACCCCGCGCGGTATGCTCATAGACAAGGTTGCGTTGCCGGTGCTCTGGCAGGTATTTACAGTTGCCGAAAGCCGCATACTGGCCAGGTTATGCACCAGCGTGATAAAGCATCCGCTGGTCGTTACCGTGCCTGTCCCCGTAATAGTTGTGCCGTTGCTGCACTGCGTAAAGATGTAGTTTCCACTCTGTGAATTGAATTGCAGTATGTTCCCGTTAGTGTCATCCTGTACGCAAACATCGAATGGATTGCCGCAGACCAGAACATCATCCACGTGCCAGCCGGTCGAACTGTTGACGAGGTTATCGACGGAATCGAACCTGAAGCGCAAATTGATCGAAGTCGCCCCGCCTATGACTGCCGTCACGTCGGTCCCTATATTGTGCCACTGATTGTCATTAAACATATTGGCTTTGCTGAGCACAGGCGTCCAGGTCGCGCCGCCGTCGGTCGAAAGATCAACGAAGGTCGTGTCGAAGCTACTGCTGCTCTCCACAAATAACAGGTAGTTAAAGCCTATCGTGTAGGGAGGGAATAGCCCCGAGAGGCTGATTGAGGGAGAGATCAGGTTCGCAGCGTTCCGGGCACCCGTGTTGTAATTACAGGTTCCCTCCTGACCATAATAGAAGGTGAAGGGCGTTGTGTGTCCGGCAAGGTTTGCGCGGCAGGTGCCGTTTGCAATGTGCCACAATTGCGTGCCCGATACCATTTGCGTCGTGAACCCCTGAGCGCCGTTCTGAAAATCGAATTCAGAGCAGGCGCCCGGGGTGCCGAGCTGGGCTATGATATCCCTGGATTTTTTCCTAGGAGTTCCTTCTGGTGGCACGTGCCTCTGCTTCTGTCCCGAGATTGCATTTATTTCCGAATTTCCGGCTTGAACGGTATTGCCCGGCTGGTTGGTAAGATTGCTCGACAAAACCGCCCAACATAACAATCCCATCAGAGCTACTTCGAGTGCAATTAGAGCCTTACTGTGCTTTACAGGCTTCTTGGTCATCCTAATTCTCCTTTTATATGTGTATCTGGAGCGCCAACCGATCTAACGTTTTGCATCCTTCGCGCAGAGAGGCGAGGAATGCTACGGGTAGCTGCTATGCGCTGACACAAGGTTCTGCGTCCTGTCCGGGGCGGTTCACTAAGATTGTGGGAGCGTAACGACGAATTACGCCGGCATTCTAAGGTTACCCCCGGAATTACCGCCCGCCGCATCTCCTTGACAGGCTAACTCTTTCGAGGTTGGAAAACAATTGGTTTACGGCATCTTGCCAGGCTGTTTCGAAGGCGTCAAAACATCTGTGAGCAGATGCCGTATAATCAGAGCAGGTACTACAAAAAACTAGACTGCCAAACCCAAATAAATCTTTTAACCGCACTACATTACTCCTGGACAAATAAGAAGTCAATAATCTTATTTGACCGGCTGGCTTGACATCTCTTCGCCGAAAAAATACCATCTTCAATCCATATATAACGAAGAACACGGAATCTTTATTTGCTCTTGAGGACGAATGTTTATATGCCTGTAACTTTGCGGCCTGCCGGTACAGAGGACGAGGCATTCCTGTATGAGTTGTATGCCAGCACGCGCAATCAGGAGATGGCTACCTGGGGATGGGCCGACGCCCAGCGCGAGATGTTTCTGAAGATGCAATTTACGGCCAGAACCGGCCATTACAAACGTCAGTTCAAGGGCGCTGACCACCATATCATCATCCTTGACGGCGAAAAGATCGGCAGGCTCTACGTCTTAAGAAATGATCGTGAAATTCTGCTTGTCGATATAGCCCTGCTGCCGAAACATCAAGGCGGGGGAGTTGGCAGCGGTTTGATTCGGGATTTGCAGGACGAAGCCCGCAAGACAGGTAAACCCGTCCTGCTGCACGTGGAAAAGACAAATTCTGCCCTTCGCCTCTACGAGCGGCTGGGTTTTGCGCGGGTTGACGAAAACGATACCCATTTCGAGATGAAATGGTTTCCCGATACCTGATTAACTATGATCGGGCGCCGCCCCGGTCGAAAACACCAGGCACAGGGTTTGAAAGCCCCGGCCTCAAACTAGAGAAAATCCACAAACTGGAGAAAATCCACTATGTCTGACACCCTGAAAAAAGCTACGTTTGACGGACACATAAACGCCAAATTCAGTATGCAGCATCAAGGGTCCGAAGCGCGCGAAATCGAACTGGTCGAAGTAAAAGAGGTCGGCCCGCACGGAGACGATCAGTTTTCACTCGTGTTTTGTGCCCCACAGGATTCGCCGCCTGCTCAGGGCGTCTACAGAATCGAGCACGACGAGGTCGGCTCGCACGACCTGTTTCTGGTCCCTATTCGCAAGGACGGGAAGGGGCTCTATTACCAGGCGATCTTTAACAATCCGCCCGAAGATTAAATAGAGCAGATTAAATAGATTAATATGGGATGGATCAATCCATGCGCGAAAATTCTATGTCAGTGACCACCCGCCCGATCAAACCCGACGATGAAGCCTTTTTGCTTGATGTTTACGCCAGTACGCGGATCGAGGAATTATCCGTCGTACCCTGGAATGACGCGCAGCGCGAAGCCTTTCTGAAGTTGCAGTTCAAGGCTCAACAGGATTTCTACCTGATGAAGTTCCCATACGCGGACCTGCGGGTAATAATGCTGGATCAAACTCCGGTCGGACGCCTTTATCTTGCAAAAGGCGAAGGAGAGATTCGCATACTCGACATCTCTCTGCTGCTTGCGTATCGCAATCGCGGTATTGGGACTCCGCTCATCAAAGAACTGATGGCCGAAGCCGAGGCGTCGGGTCGCCCCGTTCGCATCTATGTCGAAAGCTTTAGCCCGGCCCTCCACCTTTTTGAGCGATTGGGTTTTACGCAGATAGGCGAATATGGAGCGAGTTTTCAAATGGAATGGAATTCAGACAAAAGCGGGCAAGAGGTCGCCGATTCGACGGGCTAAATGAGCCTTCAATGATCCGTTCCGCCTTCGATTACAGCCTGATACCGGTCTTTGCTGAGCGGCCTAGTAAAACGCTACGCCGGACACGTTCTTCCCCTTATAAAAGAAGAACGTGTCCGGCGTAGTAATAGGGGAGCATTATGTGAGCGTCATTTTATCCGCCGAGTTTTATTTGCCGGAAGGGCGCAAGCGATTGAATACTGCTACGTAATCCACTCCGTACATATCCCAGTAGCTTGGGACCAGAAACATCTCGAACTCTCCCAACTTTCCATGTTTTATCTTGTAGGTTCCTTGCCCGACGGTCTTTTCCCCGTGGGTGTGGAATCCCAGCATGAAGCCTTCGAGCAAATCGCTTTGCTCGGAAGGTCCCTCCGTGATTTCGATCAACTCCATTTCCACAACCGTTGAGTCATTCACGTGGATGTAGAACTTCGAGTACTTATTCTTGGCAAACATCTCCATGGTGAGAGCGTTGAGCGGATCGTGTTCGACATCTTTTGGAATAGGAAATCCAGCCTTATCGTCTCTGGTCCGACCTCTTTGTCCGAAGGCGTTTGTGGTGACGCTCAGAAAGAGCGCGGAGGAAAGACCTGCCATTGATCCTTTTATTAGAAAACTTCTTCGTGAAATTGACATTCAAATATCCTCATAATTTAGCCTGATGATTGATTTGTGGGGGAAGTCTGTCGCGGGGTCGAGGGGCGGGTTTGGTAACCTGGGGCAAGTTGGCTGGTTGCTTCGGCCTAATTAAGAAGAATATCGCAAAAATTTTCAAGAGTTTTCTTGTCATGAAATTCATATTTGCTTGACATGGAAATTACTTAGCTATAGAATCGCTCCGCCCAACAGGGAATTGTTCAGTTGAGAATCAACCTTTCTGCCTTCTCAGGAGAGTGCGAGCGTTGAATAGTAAGGCGCTTACTGCCCAGGCTTCAAATATTCATCTTTTTGGCCGGCTTCTTTACCCCGGCTTCAGTTACTCACCAGACTCTAGTCAGGACCCATGCTAAAGGAGGGAAAAGTATGGCGGAACCTTTTCTGTCTGAAATCAGAATCATGAGCTTTGTGTTCGCACCCAAGGGATGGGCGCTGTGCGACGGGCAGCTATTGCCTATCAATCAGAACCAGGCGTTGTTTTCGCTGCTGGGGACGACCTTTGGTGGCGACGGGCGTGTGAACTTCGCCCTGCCCGATCTGCGTTCCCGCGTGCCTATACACGTAGGCTCGGGACACACGCTCGGAGAGCGCGGAGGAGAGCAGGCGCACACGCTCTCTATATCCGAACTCCCGACCCATGTACATACGGCGCAGGCCACGACAAGCGATGGAGGTGTGCCCGTTGCCACCAACGCTCTTCTGGCAAAAGCAAATAACGTCTACAATTCGGCTTCTGCCTTGACGGCTCTGAATTCAACGACCGTCGGGAATATCGGCGGCAGTCAGGCCCATTTAAATATGATGCCGTTTTTGACGCTCAGTTTCTGTATAGCTCTTCAAGGTATCTTCCCATCGCCCAACTAAGGAGGAAAATATGGCGCAACCTTATGTAGGTGAAATCAGAATGTTCGCCGGCAACTTCGCGCCGGCAGGCTGGATGTTTTGCGAAGGACAATTGCTCCCCATAAGTGAGAATGAGACTCTATTCAATCTCATAGGAACTACCTACGGCGGGGATGGACAGAGCACCTTTGCTCTTCCCGATCTGCGAGGCCGGATTCCGGTGCATCAGGGGAACGGGTTCATACTGGCAGAATCGGGTGGTGTGGAAGAAGTGACTCTTACAGTCAATCAGATGCCGGCGCACTCTCACCCCTACCTGGCTACCCAAAATATCGGCTCGGTGGCCGATCCGACAAATAATGTGGTATCGCAGTCGCCTTCGGTAACTCTCTATAGAGTAATATCGCCGACTATCCCCGCAGCGGCAAGCGCGATTACGTCAACAGGCGGCAGCCAGCCGCACACTAACTTTCAGCCCTATCTGTGCATAAACTATATCATCTCACTGTTCGGGATTTTCCCGTCGCCCACATGAAGGAGATCGGTTTTGCAGTCTCTGTTTGTTGAGATCAGAATTTTTCTCTCTAACTACATCATCTCGATATCCGGGGCCTTGAGGCCCGGGTATCAAGGAGGAGATCATGGCGGATCCGTTTGTAGCTGAAATCAGAATATTTCCTTTCAACTTCGCGCCAAAAGGCTGGGCCTGGTGCGACGGGCAGTTGTTGCCGCTCAGCCAGAACACGGCTCTCTTCTCGCTGCTCGGGACGACTTATGGAGGCAACGGCAAATCAAATTTTGCCCTCCCCGATTTGCAGGGCAGGGCGGCGATGCACCCGGGCCAGGGGCCGGGATTATCGCTTCACGATCTGGGCGAGACGGGCGGGTCGGAGACGGTATCGCTGCTCGAATCCGAGATGCCCGCGCACAGCCATGCTCTTAATACGGGCGCTATCTCGGCAAGCGTCACCACGCCGAGTTCAGCCGTCAACCTGACAAGGTCGCAGGGTGGAAACGCCTACTCGACGACACTCACTCCTACAGTGAGCATGTCTGACAATGCGATAGCTCCGTCGGGCGGCGACCAGCCCCATAACAATATGCAGCCGTACCTTACTTTTTACTTTTGTATAGCTCTTCAGGGAGTGTTCCCACCCAGAACCTAGCGCCTGTAAGAGGGGTGCGCGCAATCTGAGACGGGCAGGCTTGAGGACAGAAGGCATAAGATGAATGAAGAATCTCGCAATAAATCAGAGAGTTTTTGCTTGATTTAGAGGTCTTTCTACATCTTATGCCTTCTATAATTGAGTCTCGCCTTCGCTGATTGTTTTTATCAAATTGAACTTCGGATATATCCTCCGGCCAGGCTGGAAAGTATCACTCGATTGTTGCAATTGAGCAGTCAACGACTTGCCCGGCACATCGTTTTTTTTCGCCGGTCGGTATTATCCATTACTGCCTATAGGAATGACTTGACGGCGCATAGTTCGCCAGCACTCTCCATAGAACTACTTGCCGCTCCGTCAATCATTCTTCTGGTGAACTTGTCACTTCGCTTAGAGCTTTGTCGAAAGAGCTTTTTACTTGAACATTGAATAAAGCCTTTTAGAGGTTTCCACGCCGGGCGCTAATCTCTGGCCTGTGTCCGGCTTCAACTATGTAAACCCGGTTTGACTGTCCTCCAAAAGGACGTTCGATATGACCATCCCTTAACCGCTAAAGGAGTATTGAATAATGAAAGAGAGAATTCGAGCTAATAAGTTCCTGGTCCGCCTGTTGCTGACCATAACGGTTCTGGTCTGTCTGATCGCGTTGCCCAGCTTTTTACGCAGACCGGCCTACTCATCACCAGGCGAATTCGCCCCCGAGCCGGCAAAGACGGCTCAACCGCTATCAAATATCGCTTCGGCCCGGCGGGGAAGTGAGCTTGTAAAAACATTCGGTACAAACAGCCTTCTCGCCCCACTCGTCACAGCCACAAAGACCGATGCGCTCGCTGTTGACAATGACGGCGATAATAATGCCGATCCCGGTGATACCCTGATGTATAGCGTCACAATCACCAACAGCGGAAGCATGGATGCTACGGGAGTAGTCCTGAGCGATACCATTGACCCGAACACGACCCTTGTGAGCGGGTCGCTCAACACGTCGCCCCTGGCCGTAGACGATGCGTATGCGAACGCAATTGGTAATACGCGATTCACTATAAACGCGGTGAACGGGGTGCTTGCAAACGATTCGGACCCAGATGGCGATACCATTTCGATAACCGCTTTCGATGCAACGAGCACGCTGGGCGGCAACGTTTCGGTGAACACTGGGGACGGCAGCTTTACCTATGATCCGCCCGTTGGTGTCACCAATACGACAGACACTTTTACCTATACCTTGAGCGACGGTTCAAAAACCGATACGGCTACAGTATCAATAACCATAAGCGAGATGGTCTGGTACGTGGACAATTCGCAGGCGACAAACGGCGATGGCCGTTCGTTTTCGCCTTTCAACAGCCTCGCACCCGTCAACGGAGCGGGAGGCGCAGGCGATGCCGACAGTCCCGGTCACATCATATTCGTTTTCCAGGGCAGCGGCCCGTATGGAGGTGGCCTGGAACTTGAGGCGAATCAGCGGCTGATAGGGCAGGGAGTAAACCTTGTCGTCAACAGCCAGACGCTTGTGACTTCTACGAGTTCTCCCCAGATCACGAATGCCGCCGGCAACGGCGTCACTCTCTCGACGGACAACACCGTTCGCGGTTTGAATGCCGACGGGCAGGGCGGCGGAGCAGGCATCGCCGGATCGTCGGTCGGTAGCCTGACGATTGATACAGTGAATGCCAGTTCTACGGGAGGCGCGGCCATAGATATCCAAGGGGCCGGAACCTTGAGCGTCTCTTTGGGAACTCTTTCATCTACAAACGGCGGCGTGGGCGTCAGAGTGACCGGCAGCGGCGGCGGGTCGTTTGCAGTAAGCGGCCCAACCACCATTACAAACCCGTCCGGCAACGGGCTGTTATTGCAGAACAATACCGGGACCGCTTTCGGCTTCGGCGGCAGTACTACCGCAAGCAGTTCAGGCAGCACAGGCGTCAGGCTCGATAACAACACCGGCAATGTCACCTTTGGCAGTCTCTCGATCACGCCCGATGCGGGTCAGCGCGGATTGCACGCCACAAATAGCATCGCCGCTTCGGGCAGCATAAGCATAGCGGGCGGCGCGATCAGCACAAGCAACGCGGTCGCCGTCGATATCTCGCAAACGACCGGCACGACGCCGCTCGCCGTCGCGCTTGGCAGCGTTTCTGCAAGCGGAGGATCTAACGGTATCATCTTGAGCAACACAACCGGCGGCTTCACCGTCAGCGGCGACGGATCGGGGCTGGCCAACGGTTCAGGCGGAACCATACAGAACATGACGGGCGCAAACGGCGCGACCACAGGTTCGGGAGTCTTTCTCTCAAACGCGCAGGCGGTCACGCTAACTTCCATGCAGCTAAACAACTTCAGCAATTTCGCCATTCGAGGATCAACCGTCAACGGCTTCAATCTGATCGCAAGCATCATCAACGGAGTGAACGGCGATTCGGTTGCCGATAGCGAAGGCAGCATAAGCTTCAGTAACCTGGTCGGAAGCGCCCTGATCTTTAACAGCAACATCAGCGGCGGATTCAAAGACAACGTCAGGGTTACAAACAGCACAGGCATACTCGACAGGCTGACGCTCACCAATACAACCATCGGCGCAAACAGCACTTTGTCAGGAGAAGACGGATTGTTTATAGAGGCTTCGAGCGCCGCCGTGTTGAATCTCACGGTGATGAACAGCTTCTTCACCAGCGCGAGGAGCGATCTGATAAGCACGACCGCGCTAAATAATTCCTCGATGGATATCCTGTTTACCGGCAACGCACTGTCGAACAATCATCCCGCGATCTTGAGTGGAGGCGGGGGCGCATTGTTTGTCGGCGGCGGCACAGGCTCCAACATAAACGTGACCTACGAAATTTCAAACAACAGTTTCCGAGACGCGAAAGGGACCGCTTTGAACGTCTCAAAATTGTCTGGAGGAGGAAGCTTCGAAGGCACTATTGATAACAACACAATAGGCGTGTCCGGTGTTGCCGATTCAGGCTCATCCGAAGCCACAGGCATTCAACTCATAAGCCTCGGAACTGGGTCGCACACAGTGGCTGTGACGGGCAACAGCATCCGGCAATACAACGAAGCGGGCATTCTGTTGCGTGCCGCCGAAGGCAGCAGCTCGCTCAATGCCACTATCACCGGCAATACGATAGCCGAGCCGGGCGCGTTTGCCTTCACCGGAATCTTCCTGGATTCGGGAGCCCTGCCCACACCGCCCGATACAAATTTCGTCTGTGCGGTCATAGGGGGAACAAGCGCGGCAGACAAGAACAACATGACCGGCAGCGGTCCGTTCACCGATGATGATTTCTATCTGTTTCAGAACGTAGATACGACCGTGCGACTTCCGGGCTACGCGGGCTCGCCTCTGGATTCGGCCGCTGTTGTCGCATTCGTACAATCGAACAACTCGGCGGGCGTTGACGGGTCCGCTTTCCCAAGCGGGAGCGGAGGCGGTTTCGTAGGCGGTGCCGCGTGTCCGACGCCGAGCCTTGCTAGCATCTCGCCGGGAGATTCTGCCGCACAGGAAGACACTCTATTTGCAGAGGGCGGCAAAGGACCGGGCGGAAAAGGCACAAAGAAGCTGAAGGACTCCGACCTTCCCTGGGTCATTCCTGCCGCAATAGCGAAGTGGAAAGCCGAGGGGATCTCTTCCGACGAAGCGGCCCGCCTCGAAGCGGTTACATTCGACATCGCGAATCTCCCCGATGGAGTTCTGGCAACGGCTACGCCGTCGCGCATAACTCTTGATAAGAACGGCGCGGGATACGGCTGGTTTATAGATACGACGCCCGAAGATGATCTTGAATTTGGGATTCCCGAAGGCGGTCAGTTGCGCGCCGATGAGACCAGCCAGGCCTATAAGCGCGTAGATTTATTGACCGTCGTGACTCGCGAATTAGGTTACGTGCTGAAACACGACAAGACCAGTATCAAGACGGATCGCGGCAGATTGATGAGAAACACCTTGCCTGCCGGTGTGCGCCGCACGACGGAAGCAAAGACCGGCAAGGTTGAGACTCAATTGCCCGCAGGTCTGGTCGGAGAGGTGATCTCGCAACAGCCGGTATCCTTCTTGCCGACAAGCTATGCTTCAACGACAGCGGTTGCACAGCAATCGTCGGATTCCTCCGGGTTTGCCGTAACAAGTCCGCGTGACGTGGCTGTAAACGGCATAAGGGTGGTGCAGCCTTTGACCCTGAATACGCAGCCCGCTTATCGCGCGAAGGTGAAACGAGCGAGCATCAGCAGCAGCGCACTGTCGGGCGAAACCGTGACTGTCAATATTCCGAGCCTGCCCGCAGGCGAAAGCGTCACCGTGATGTTCCAGGTGACGATCAACTCACCCGTTTTGCCGCCGGGAACTACCCAGGTGTGCAATCAGGCGACGGTTTCGGGGAGCAACTTCAGCAGCATCGTGACCGATGACCCCGATACGGCCGCGCCAAATGATCCTACCTGCACAACTCTCGACAACACGGACTTGAGCATCACAAAGAGTGATTCGCCCGATCCGGTCTTTGCCGGAGACAACATCACATACACTATAAACCTCTCAAATAACGGGCCGAGCAGCGCCTCAAATGTGACGGTGACAGATGCGGTTCCGGCAAATACAACATTTGTCTCTGCATCGGTAGTTACAGGAACCGGGTGGGGCGTGAGCGCGCCCTCCGTAGGTGGGACCGGCAATGTCGTCTTCTCGAAAGCATCGGTAGCAAACGGCGAGACGGCTGTCTTCCAGATAGTTGTGAAGGTGGATACCGGCACAGCAAACGGCGCTACCATAACAAACACGGCAACGGCGGCAAGCGATACGCCCGACCCGAATGGTGCGAACAACACGGCTACGGCCACGACCACCGTCGTAGCTCAGGCCGATCTTGCGGTCACAAAGAGTGATTCGCCCGATCCGGTTGCAGCGGGTCAGAACATCACTTACACGATCAACTTCGTAAACAACGGCGCAGGCAATGCCACAAACGTGACGGTGACGGACGCGGTTCCGGCAAACACAACGTTTGTCTCCGCATCGGTAGTTACAGGAACCGGGTGGAGCGTGAGCGCGCCGTCTGTAGGTGGGACCGGAAACGTCGTCTTCTCGAAGGCGTCAACAGCAAACGGCGAGACGGCTGTTTTCCAGATAGTTGTCAACGTCAACTCGGCTACGGCGGGCGGCACGATCATCAGCAATACCGTCACAGCCGCAAGCAGCACACCCGACCCAAATTCAGCAAACAACACGGCTACGGCCACGACCACTGTAAACACTGCGCCGACCATTACCTGTCCCGGTCCAATAACTGTGAATGCCGCGTCGGGTCAATGTTCGGCAGTGGTCAACTACAGCGTGACGACCACGGGATTCCCCGCGCCGACCGTTGTTTGCACGCCTCCGCCGGGAAGCTCATTCCCGGTGGGAACGACTACGGTCACCTGCACAGCTACCAACATCGCAGGCTCGGCAAATTGCAGCTTCACAATCACGGTCAAGGATGTGCAGCCACCAGTGATCACGCTCATCGGGCAACCGATCACGCTATGGCCTGCAAATCACAAGTACCATACTGTCAATGTATCTGACTGTATCGCAAGCGTCAGCGATCTATGTGATCCTACCATTGGTATAAATGATGTAGTGATTACAAAGGTCACGAGTGACGAACCGGAAAACAGTGGTGGGGATGGAAATACGCTCAACGATATTGTCATCGCCGCCAACTGCAAATCGGTGCAACTCAGGGCTGAGCGTGAAGGCGGAGGAAATGGCCGCGTTTACACTATCACTTTTAAAGTTTCTGATTCTTCCGGCAATATGACCACAGCTACTTGCAAAGTCACAGTGCCCAAGAGCCAGAACGGTAACCCGGCCATAGACGATGGACCGGCCTATACGGTGAATAGCAATTGCCAGTGATTTGAGAAGTAATACACGAGGCGCGGAGATGATTGGAAAATATCCGGGAAGCCCGGTCATTTTCTCAGTCTCTCCGCCCCTTTGTGGCCGAGGGTTTGTAAGATCATTGTGTCAATGCTTAAGGCTTTTATTTAGCATCGTGTGTTAACGAACTGACAGGACAGTATCAATTGAATTTGAGAAGTTAGGGAACCGTTTCCAGTTGACAACCCCTGTTCTGGCAAGAGGTGGCTAATGTGATTCATCTGCCTTTCAGGGGCGACTTCCCGACTTGCTAAATTAATCGCAGTTGAGTATAGTAAACGCGCTCCGCAAAAGGGTGGCTTAGAACAAGAAGCGGGGCAATTACGGATGTTAGCTTTCAATTTTTTGTGATGTGCCTTTCGGTTTGCGTATCGTCAATTGACGACTTTTCAATATTGCGTTAAAGGTGCAGAATCGCCAAAATCATTTCCCGGCCCGTTTTCGCGCCGTAAATTAAGTTCGAAGCCTGATAGTCAGGAGCAAATATTCAATATTGCAGAGGTAAAGCGCCTCTGCCCATGGTCTTGCGAGTTCTAAAACCATCTGATGGTTCTCTCAAGGAAGAACGACGAGTCAAAGCGCCTTTAGAGGCGCAGGGTAATTAACAATCTTAGAGGCTGAGACCTGTTCCCCCAACCTCAGCGCTCATCTTCGATGCGTGAAACAGGGATGCATATTCTCTGCTGCCATTTCATCCGCCTTTCAAGGAGCCTCATCGTATGAAGATCAACCAATACCGTCTTGCCAGTAATTCTATCCGTCTATTATTGATCGTTATAGCACTGACCTGTTGTCTGGTGGTCCTTCCAAGCACCACACCAGGACCGCTTTCATCGACGACCGCTTCCGGGCCTGCGCCTCTGGTCTCTACACCAGCTGTCACCCACGCGGTCTCAACCGGCGTCAATCGCAAACTCGCTTCTACGCTTCTCAACGCGCCCGTGGCCGCGGTCATCACGGCAACAAAAGTGGATGCGCTGCAAACCGATGTGAATAGCAACGGGAAGGCCGACCCGGGCGACACGCTTATGTACACAGTCACCATCTCAAATACGGGTGCGATGGCTGCTACGAATGTCAATTTCAGCGATATGCTTGAGGCAAACCTTACGCTTGTGCCCGGGTCGGTCAACTCTTCGCCCGTAGCCGTAAATGACGCATATCCGAACGCAATCGGAAACACGCGGCTCACGGTCAACGCGGCAAACGGAGTGCTCGCAAACGACTTCGACCCCGACGGGACGACCCCAACGGCTGTGCCAATAGTAAACGGTCCTACGACGCTTGGCGGAACCGTATCGCTCGCCGCAGACGGCAGCTTTGTCTATGACCCGCCGGTGGGCGTGACGAGCACGACCGATACCTTCACATACACGGCAACCGACGGCACGAAGACCGATACGGGCACAGTGAGCATCACTTTAAGCGCGCTCGTCTGGTATGTGGATAACACTTACGTTGGCGCGACATCAGACGGTCGGTCGGCCACCCCGTTCAAGACGCTTGCCCCGGTAAACGGCGCGGGCGGCGTGGGCGATGTTGACGCGCCGGGCCATATCATATTTGTATTTGAGAATGGCGGCGGCGCTTATACGGGAGGGCTCGAACTCGAAAGCAACCAGATGCTGATCGGAAACGGTGTTGCGCTTGTCGTCAACGCTCAGACACTTGTTCCTGCCGGAACAAAGCCTATCATCACAAACAGCGCCGGAAACGGTGTAACCCTTTCGAGCGGAAACACGGTGAGGGGACTTGCAGCCACAACAACAGCCGCAGGCGGCGCAAGCGCAGGCATTGCGGGCTCAAGCGTAGGCAATCTGAACATCGACACCGTGATGGCTACGGGCAACCCCGGAGCCGCCGTAGATATACAGACGGCGGGCACGCTCGGAGTAACCTTTGAAAGCCTTTCATCTACGAACGGCACGCGAGGCGTGAGGCTGACGTCTGCCACGGGCGGGACCTTCACCGTTACGGGTACGACTACGACTACAGGCACAACGGGTGACGGAATCATCCTTACGGGCGGCAACCCGACAGTCAGTTTCACGGGCGGAGTCAGCATAACGACAGCAAGCGGCAGAGGCATAGTCGCAAACGCGGCGGGAACAGTGAGCGTCGGAGGCTCAAGCACGATAAACGCAACGGGCGGAGCGGCGCTCGATCTGACCAGCGAGAATCTGGGAACAGGTTTGAATTTCACAAGCCTTGCGTCAACAAACAGCACGGCCGAAGGTATCAAGACACAGGGTTGTATTGGCAACATCACTGTGACCGGGACAACCAATATCCAGACGCCTGCGACTACGGGTATTGACATTCAAAGCACATTTGGAACCTCGATATTCGGCTTTAGCGCAACGACCGTAAACAAAACGGCGTCCGGGACTGGCGTAAATCTTGCCAGTAACGGAACCGCAACTGTTGGCTTTACGTCGCTCAATATCACGACAGGAGCCGGAGCCGGGCTTGTAGCGACCGTGAGCGGTACGGTCAATGCCACCAGCGGGACGATCAGCGCGACCGGCGGGCAGGGCGTAAACCTCGACAGCGTAACGATGGGACTGGCTCTGACGAGCGTTTCATCCTCGGGCAGTTCTACCGAAGGCATCAGATTCAACAGCGCGTCGGGAAGCTTTGCGAGCCCCGGCGGCTCGATCACTACCTCTACGGGAATCGCGGCAAGCATAAACGGCGGGGCCGCGACGATCTCTTATGGCGGCAGCATCACTAACGCCAGCAATCGCTCGGTGTCGATCACAAGCACGACGGGCGGGTCGGTGACCTTTAGCGGCAACATCACCGATACGGGCACGGGCATTCTCGTTCAAAACAACAACACCGTAGCTACGAAGACGATCACCTTCAGCGGGTTGAGCAAGAGCCTGAACACCGGCACAAATGCAGCGGTCACTCTCAGTACTAATGGAACGGCCAATGGTGCGACGATCAACTTCTCAAACGGTGGACTGGCGATCACTACGACTACTGGAACCGGGTTCAACGCGACAGGCGGCGCGGTGGGCGTAAACGTCACAGGCAGTGTAAACACGATCAGTTCAGGGCAGGGCACGGCCTTGAATGTCAGTTCCACGACGATAGGCGTAAGCGGGATGACGTTCCAGAGCATCACATCGAATGGTGGGACAAGCACGGGCATAATCCTCGACACCACAGGCTCGACCGGCAGCCTGACTGTCACCGGAACCGGCACTGCCGCATCGGGCGGAACTATCGCAAACAAGGCACAGGTAGGCGCAGACGGCGGCACGACCAACGGAATCGGCATCTACCTCAACAGCACCACGAACCCGTCTTTTACGCGGATGCAGTTGAACGACTTTGGCAACTTTGCCATACGCGGCACGACGGTTTCAGGCTTTACGCTCGACAACTCGGTCATCAGCGGAAACAGTGGCAACAATACCTCGGGCGGCGGGTCTGATGAAGCCGCCATCCGGTTTACTGACCTGACCGGGAACGCGACGATTTCTAATTGCACGATCAGCGGCGGCTATGAATTCAATGTCAACGTCATCGTAAACAGCGGAAGCCTGAACAGGTTGAATTTTACAAACACAACCGTAAACGCGATGCAGGCATCGGGGAATGAAGACGACAGCTTCCACGTCGAGGCGTTCAACAGCGCCACACTAAATGTCACGGTTTCTGACAGCATCTTTACGAGCGCCAAAGGCGATGTTATCAATATAGCCGCTAACCAGAACTCGACGATGGACCTTATCTTTCGAAGGAACAAGGTCAGCAACAACCACGCGAATATCTTGAGCGGCGGCGGCGGCGTATTGATCGCCTCCGGGGGCGCTCCCGGTGTCACCGCCTCGATGACCTATGACATCTCCTGCAACACTTTCCGCGATGCCAAAGGCACTTCTCTCGACGTTTTTAAAGGAAATGGGGCCGGCAATGCCGTCGGGTCAATAATCAACAACACCATAGGCGTAACGGCTGTGAATAACTCGGGAGGCGATACGGGCATCCGAGTCAGGAGTCTCGGCACAGGAGTGCACACGGTTCTGGTCAAAAACAACACAATTAATAAGGTAATAAACGATGGAATGCTGCTCAGACCCGCAGAGGGCAGCAGCACGATGAATGCTACGATCCTCGGTAATACGATCAATCCCTT
The DNA here is from genome assembly GCA_963765495.1 of Blastocatellia bacterium. Lineage (GTDB taxonomy): Bacteria > Acidobacteriota > Blastocatellia > UBA7656 > UBA7656 > CAVXWP01. Next base: position 79,031 of record CAVXWP010000004.1, on the reverse strand, counting down.
GAGCGGGGGAACTCCCGAAGCCGGCCTCTTTCTTGAGACCGGCGCTCTGCCCGGCGATGCCACCACGTTAAATGTTCTGGTAGGAAGTTCATCGGTGTCAGCAGATAAAAATGCTCTGGGCGGTACGCTTGGGACGGCGGCCGATGTGGTATTGTTACAGACCTTCGGGACGTTTAATCTTTCGCGGGGAGGGTCCGCCTCGGCCACCGCGACACTGGTGATAAAAGATGACAACACCGGGAACCCGTCGGTGCTGCCATCCGGGACGATCACTCTGGTCGCGGGCAACCCGACACTGCCTCCCGCAGTTGCGACCTGCGTACAGCCGAGCTTTGCCGATCCCGGAGAAACAACTCAGCAGAGTTTGAGCGAACAACCCGACAGTGTCGCGGGTCCAACCGATGACACGCTCTGGGCCGAAGGCGGGCAGGGACCGGGCGGAAAATCACTCGGCAAACTGAAGAAATCCGATTTGCCGTGGATCATCCCGGCAGCAATCGAGCGATGGAAGGCAATGGGCATTTCAGCCGAAGACGTTGCCCGGCTCGAAGCCGTCAATTTCGATATAGACGATCTGCCTGACGGTCAACTGGCTTACACAACGGCAACGCAGGTTGTGATTGATCGCCGCGCCGCCGGTTACGGCTGGTTTATAGATGTGACTCCTTATGATGAAACGGAGTTCGAGACGCAGGACGGAAATGACCTCAAGGCGAGCGAAATTTCTCAGGCATATCAGCGCATGGACCTCTTTACGGTTGTCATGCACGCGCTCGGGTTTGTGCTCGACCACGACAAACCGCGCGCCGAGAGAAGACAGGATGCGTTGACCTCTACTTCCCTTGCTACGGGGACGCGGCGTCTGCCCGAAACCAAGGTGAGCGGAAGGAATACTTCGACATCTTCCGGCTCCATCAGCACGGGCGATGCCCTCATGGCTTTTGTTTACGTGCTTGAATCTCTGCCGACATTGCAGGTAGGCCCGATCACAAGCGTGGTTGAGCCGGTCGGCTATGCGCTCTCAAAATGGACCGCTCCAACCGTGTCGACCGCAACGGGCAAGGTGGAAACCGCCTATGCTGTCGGAGTTGCTGATGAGGCGATTCAAAAGAATCCTTCTGTGGCGGCTTCGGGTCAACTCTCAACATCGAATGATTTACGGCAGTTGTCAGCAACCGCAGATGCCACGACAGCAACTCGGATTCCTGATTTGCGACCCGCTGTCTTCACGCGCCCGCAAGACGTAAGCGTGATGGGCATCAGAGCCGAGACGGTCGAAACCGCTTCCTTTAGTTCGGCCGGTCCATCTGCGGCAACCGGTCAGCAGCAAGCGACTCCAAACGCTCCGGCTGTCGGCTCGATCAGTATCGGGCCGTTCACGCTCCCGCCGAGCGAGAGCGTGACGATAATGTTCCAGGCCACCATCAACACTCCGGTGGTTCCTCCCGGAACGACTCAGGTCTGCAATCAGGGCACGGTCACTGCCGACGGCCCCATCAGTGTTCTAACCGATGATCCCGATGTAGCCGGGGCCGCCAATCCAACCTGCACAACCCTTGCCCAGGCCGATCTGGCTGTCACAAAGACTGACACGCCCGACCCGGTCTTCTCAGGCAGCAACATCACCTACACCATCAACACTATAAACAACGGGCCCGACACGGCAAACAACGCGGTGCTTACAGATGCGATTCCCGCAAATACAACTTTCGTCTCGGTCACTACTCCGGCTGGATGGACCAGAGTCGATTCGGTCCCTGTCGGCGGCACCGGAACTATAATGTTCACTAAGCCGACCGTCGCAAACGCCGAGACCGCTTCATTCACTCTCGTCGTCAACGTAGACAACGCCACACCGGGCGGCACCATCGTCACAAACAATGCCGTTATCACTTCCGACACACCGGACGGCACGCAGGGCAATAACACCGGCACTGCTACGACGACCGTTCAGGCGCAGGCCGATCTTGAAATTGTCAGCAAGACCGATGCCCCCGACCCGGTGCTTGCCGGTAACAACATCACCTACACCATCAGCTTTATAAACAACGGGCCGGGCAGCGCGACCTCGGCTACTGTCACAGATGCCGTACCCGCAAACACGACATTCGTATCAGCGAGTGTCACAACCGGCAGCGGGTGGAGTATAAGCGCGCCTGCCGTTGGCGGTACGGGCAATGTAGTCTTCTCGAAGGGTAGTGTGCCAAATGGCGAAACGGCTACATTCCAGGTGGTAGTAAAGGTCAACTCGAACACCGCAAACGGGGCTACGATCACAAACACGGCGACAGCGGCTTCATCTACGGCTGATCCCACACCGGGCAATGATTCCAAGACCGCAACGACTACCGTGGCAACCGAAGCCGATCTTGCGGTGACAAAGACCGACTCGCCAGACCCGGTGATAGCCGGAAACAACATCACCTACACGATAAATTTCACAAACAACGGCCCCTCAGATGCCCAGACCGTGACTGTCACCGATGCCGTACCCGCAAACACAACGTTCGTGTCGGCAACGGTCACGACAGGCTCGGGGTGGAGCACATCGGCCCCGGCTGTTGGCGGTACGGGCAACGTAGTATTTTCGAAGGGGACGGTAGCGGCAGGCGAGACGGCAGTCTTTACTGTGGTTGTCAAGGTAGGTGCAAGCACACCTGACGCAACGACGATTACCAACACCGCAACGGCGGCGACTGCTACGACCGATCCTACAGCGGGCAACAACAGCGCGACCGCGACAACGACTGTGCAGACAAGGGCCGATCTTGCCGTTACAAAGACCGATTCACCAGACCCTGTGACGGCAGGCCAGAACATCACCTATACGATAAATTTCACAAACAACGGCCCCTCAGATGCCCAGACCGTCACCGTCACCGATGCCGTACCCGCAAACACGACGTTTGTGTCGGCAACGGTCACGACAGGCTCGGGGTGGAGCACATCGGCCCCGGCAGTCGGTGGAACCGGAAACGTTGTATTCTCAAAGGCCACGGTAGCCGCAGGCGAGACGGCTGTCTTTACTGTTGTAGTTAAGGTTAACGCCACAACTGCAAACGGGGCTACGATCACAAACACGGCCACGGCAGCTTCGGCTACAACAGACCCGACGCCGGGCAACAATTCCGCAACCGCGACAACCACTGTGCAGACGAGCGCAGACCTCGCCATTACAAAGACCGACTCGCCTGATCCTGTGGTTGCAGGTAACAACATCACCTACACGATAAACTTCACAAACAACGGTCCCTCAGATGCCCAGACCGTAACTGTCACCGATGCCGTGCCAGCAAACACGACGTTCGTATCGGCTACGGTCACGACCGGGTCGGGGTGGAGCACATCGGCCCCGGCAGTCGGTGGGACCGGCAATGTGGTCTTCTCTAAAGGCACAGTTGCAGCAGGGGAAACAGCCGTCTTTACTGTGGTTGTCAATGTCAATTCCGCGACAGCCGGCGGCACTGTTATTTCAAACACGGCGACAGCGGCTTCGGCTACCTCAGACCCGACTCCTGCCAATAACTTTTCTACGGCTACGACTACCGTTCAGGCAGTGGCCGACCTCGCCGTTACAAAGAGTGATTCGCCTGATCCAGTGATAGCCGGAAACAACATCACTTACACGATAAACTTCGCAAACAACGGCCCGTCTCAGGCTACAACCGTGGCTGTCACAGATGCGGTTCCGGCAAACACGACGTTTGTATCGGCAACAGTCACGACAGGCAGCGGGTGGAGCACATCGGCCCCGGCAGTCGGCGGGACCGGCAACGTTGTATTTTCGAAGGCAACGGTCGCCAATGGTGAGACAGCCGTCTTCACTATTGTGGTCAAGGTAAACGCAAGCACGGCAAATGGATCGACGATCACAAACACGGTGACGACCTCAGCCACTACGGCAGACACGACGCCGGGTAACGATTCGGCAACGGCGACGACTACCGTGCAGACGAGCGCGGACCTCGCCGTTACGAAGACCGACTCACCAGACCCTGTGGTTGCGGGTAACAACATTACCTACACGATAAACTTCACAAATAACGGTCCCTCAGATGCCCAGACCGTGACTGTCACCGATGCCGTACCCGCAAACACGACGTTTGTGTCGGCAACGGTCACGACAGGCTCGGGGTGGAGCAGCAGCGCGCCCGGAGTCGGCGGTACAGGCAACGTAGTCTTCTCAAAGAGCACCGTCAGCGCCGGTGAAACAGCCGTCTTCACGATGGTAGTTAAAGTCAATACAAGCGCGGCAAACGGCGCTACGATCACAAACAGCGCGACAGCAGCCAGCGCGACAAGTGATCCGACGCCTGGCAACAACACGGGGACGGCGACGACTACCGTGCAAACGATGGCAGACCTTGCGGTAACAAAGACCGACTCGCCTGATCCAGTGATAGCCGGAAATAACATCACCTACACGATAAACTTCACAAACAACGGCCCCTCAGATGCCCAGACCGTCACCGTCACAGACGCGGTGCCAGCAAACACAACGTTTGTATCGGCAACAGTTACGACAGGCTCGGGGTGGAGCACATCGGCCCCGGCAGTTGGCGGTACCGGCAACGTGGTCTTCTCTAAAGGCGCAGTGTCAGCAGGGGAAACAGCCGTCTTCACTGTGGTTGTCAAGGTCAACTCGACGACGGCCGACGGAGCTACGATCACAAACACGGCGACAGCGGCCTCGGCTACGACAGATCCGACACCGGGCAACAACTCTGCTACGGCAACAACGACGGTACAGATGATGGCCGACATCGCCGTGGTCAAGACCGACACTCCTGACCCGGTGGTAGCGAGCCAGAATCTCACCTACACGATCAACTTCACAAACAACGGGCCGAGTTCGGCTAACTCAGTGACTGTCACCGATGCCGTACCCGCAAACACGACGTTCGTGTCGGCAACGGTCACGACAGGCTCGGGGTGGAGCACATCGGCCCCGGCAGTTGGAGGGACCGGCAATGTCGTATTCTCGAAGGCGTCGGTTGGCGGATCTGAAACAGCCGTCTTCACAATCGTTGTCAATGTCAATGCCAACACTCCACACAACACGACGCTGACGAACACGGCGACAGCTGCAAGCTCAACGACAGACCCGACACCGGGCAACAATTCTTCTACCGCTACGACGACCGTGCTTGCACAGGCCGATCTTGCGGTGACGAAGAGTGATTCGCCTGACCCTGTCTGCGCTGGGAGCAATATCACCTACACGATCAACTACTCGAACAACGGGCCGGGAGACGGTCTCAATGTGACAGTGACAGACGCGGTGCCAGCTAATGCCACGTTCGTGTCGGCTACGGTCACGACCGGGTCGGGGTGGAGCACATCGGCCCCGGCAGTCGGAGGAACCGGCAATGTGGTCTTCTCGAAGGCGACAAGCTCGAACGGAGACAGTGCGACCTTCACAGTAGTTGTCAATGTGAACTCTGCAACATCGGGAGGGACGACGATCACAAACTCTGCTACGGCGGCCTCGACCATAATGGACCCGACACCGGGTAACAACACGGGGACGGCGACTACGTTTGTAAATCGAGCGCCCGATATCACGCAAAATCCGCAAACGCAGACCGTCTGCGCGGGAGACAAGGTGACGTTTACAGCAGCAGCAAACGGAACGCCGACGCCGACCGTGCAGTGGCAGGTCTCAACCGATGGAGGCGGGACATTCAATAACTTGAGCGGAGAGACATCGACAACGCTATTGTTTACGGCGAACTTCTCGATGAACGGGAACAAGTACCGGGCGGTGTTTACAAACACGTGCGGTATGACGCCGACAAGCGCGGCGATGTTGACAGTGAACACGACGCCCGTTGTGCTGACAAATCCGCAGAGCGTGACAGCCTGTGTAGGAGATGTAGTGAACTTCTCTTCAACGGCGTCGGGAAGCCCGGCGCCGACGATACAATGGCAGGTGTCAACCGACAACGGGGCGACCTTTAATAACATAGGAGGCGCGACGAGCAATCCGTTGACGGTGACGGCAACGGTAGCAGTTAGAAACAACAGGTATCGAGCGAAGTTCACAAATACTTGCGGGATGGCGACATCGCAGGCAGCGACTTTGGGAGTAGATCAGGTGCCGCCTACGATCACTTGTCCGGCGAATATAATTATTACGACGGTGAACCCGGGTGACCCGCGAGTGGTAGTGAATTACCCGCCGCCAGTGACAGCGGATAACTGCGGAGTGGCGAGCGTAGTGTGCAACCCGCCGTCTGGAAGCGAGTTCCCGCTGGGGTCAACTACGGTGGTATGCACGGTGACGGACACGGCAGGCAACACAGCAACGTGTAGCTTTACCGTATCGGTCTTCGACGTGTGCTTACAGGACAACACGAACGGGAGCTATATAGTCTTCAACTCGGTTACGGGAGACTATCTGTTTGTGAGATGCAGCGATGGATTCCAGATATCAGGCAGAGGATCTATCACAAGGTCTAACTGCAATATAACGTTGACCTATAACCAGGGGAACCAGACGGTGCAGGCGCACATAAACACGTGCACGCACAAGGGGGATGCGACGCTTACGATAGTGCAGAACAAGAGATTGACAGTAAGTTCGATAAAGGATGACGACACGACAAACAGCACGTGCAGTTGTCCACCGAATGTAGTGAATACAGATAGATAAAGGACTGACAGATCAGTGAAAATCCTTTAGGGCCGGAGACTTCAGGTTTCCGGCCCGTTTTTTTAATTTGCGAAAAATGAATCAACGCAAAGTCGCCCGCGTATGCTAGGAATTTCATGAGACTTAAAAGGCCCTACACATTTTTAAGTTTTAGCAGGGAAAACCCGCATACCACCTGGCCTGAACAGATCATTTCCTGTAGGATAACAGGGAAAAAGCTCGCTCCCGGCTTATATCCGACTCTGAATAGACACCTGGATACGCTATGGTACTGACGAGAAAAGTGCTATTGCTGAATGCCTCGTATGAACCACTTGGCACGGTAGGGATTCCCCGCGCCATCCGGCTTGTGTGGAAAGAAACCGCAGAAGTAATTGAACTGGACGGAGATCGTGTCCTGCGTTCTCCACGGTTTGTCTTTCCGGCTCCTTCGGTCATCAGGCTTCTCGCTTACATAGATGTGAGGGGACGCCAGAGCCGTTCGCCCAGCATGAGAGCAGCGATCCTTATGAGAGATCGTTATCGCTGCCAATATTGCGGAGTCAAAGAGAGCGCCTTCGAGCTTACCCTGGATCACATCCATCCACGCTCTCGTGGAGGACGCACGATTGCGGAAAACCTGTGCGTAGCGTGCAAGGTCTGCAATCAACGCAAGGGAAATCGAACGCCTGAGGAGGCCAGGATGCCTCTGCTTTCCAATCCAAGCGCGCTCAATTATGGTCTTGAGAAAACGGCGCTTTATCACGCCGCCCAGTCGCGCCCGGAATGGCGCAAATACCTCTTTCTCGAAGATGCCGACACGGGCGCGGCTTGAAAATCGGTCCGCCACTCCATCTCAATCATTTAGAGCGCGGCAAAGTTGGCCAGCAATCTTAGCCCTGCCTTCTGGCTCTTTTCGGGATGAAACTGCGCGCCAAAAACAGCCCCTCTGCCGCAGACGCTCGGATAGCGGATACCGTATTCGGTTACGGCAAGCACATCCTCAGCATCTGCGGGTTCGATGTAATATGAGTGAACAAAATAGAAATAGGTCCCGTCGGCCAATCCGTCTAGCAGTTTATGCGGGCGGGCTGTCTCGATCTGATTCCAGCCTATCTGAGGCACGTGCGGCCCGTCATCTGGAAACCTGATTACGCGCCCGCGCATCAGACCCAATCCCCTGTGCCTGCCAAATTCGAGCCCTTCTTCAAACATCAGTTGCAACCCTACGCACAGGCCCAGCACTGGCTTGTTGATTTGCGCGGCTTCGAGCACAAGTTTGTCCAGCCCCGTTGCGCGCAATCGGTCGGCGCACTCGCCAAAAGCGCCAACGCCGGGAAGCACCAGACGGTCGGCTTCACGAATTGCCCCCACATCGCTTGTGACCACAGCCGATGCGCCGATTGCCTCCAGCGCCTTTTCGACGCTGCGCAGGTTGCCTACTCCGTAATCGATGATTGCAATCATAGCAGGGGTCGGGGGCCGGGGGCCGGGATTAGGTGATTACGCCGGTGCCTCGGTGATTTGCTGATAGTATGGTCTTCCATCTGTTACTGATCTCGATCTCTACTTCTGTTACCGGCCGCCAGCCCCCGGCCCCTGGCCCCTACAGTTGTCCCTTTGTAGAAAGGACGCCTTCTATTCGCTCAGAAATTCTGGTTGCCGCTGAAAGGGCGCGCGCGGCTGATTTGAATACCGCTTCCAGTACATGGTGCTGGTTCGCGCCATAGAGCAACTCGATGTGCAGATTACATCGAACCTCACCGGCAAATGATCTCCAGAAGTGCTCTACAAGTTCTACGTCCAACTCTCCGATCCTGTCACGCAAGGGAGGGACTTTATACACGGTGAAGGCCCGGCCACTCAAATCAACCACCGCGCGCACAAGCGTTTCGTCCATTGGCACATAGGCCGCACCGTAGCGCACAATCCCGCGTTTGTCGCCTAAAGCGTCGGCAAATGCCTGTCCAAAAGTGATGGCCACATCTTCGGCCGAATGATGACCGTCAATGTGCAGGTCGCCTTTGCAACTGATCGTAAGGTCGAACAGACCGTGCCGTGCAAACAGATCTAGCATGTGGTCGAGGAAGCCTATGCCGGTAGCGATGTCAGACTGGCCTCGTCCATCCAGATTGATCCTTACCTCGACATCCGTTTCGCGTGTCGTGCGCCGTTTTTCCGCCTCTCTAGCCATCGCTTCCATCCTGTTTCGCCAAGACATCCTTGAGCGCCGAAAGCATCAGATCGTTCTCTTCACGAGAGCCGATTGAAACTCTTGTGTACTCCGACAGCATATGGTACCCGCTCACATCACGCACAAGTATATCGCGCTTTATAAGGTCCTGAAAAAGGGCTCGCGGGCTCTTCGGCGTTCGGAAGAGTAGGAAATTTGCAAAAGACGGCACAGGGCTGACGCCGCGAAGTGAGGCGAGCGCCTGAAAGACGCGCCCGCGCTCGCTGATGATTTTATCTATTTGCGGTCTGAGCAAATGATAATTTTCGCACGCGACCTCTGCGGCCGTTGCCGAAAAGAAATTCAAATTGTAAGGGAGCGTAGCCTTGTGAATCTCGCGGGCCAACTCCTCAGACGCCAGCAGATACCCCACGCGAAGACCTGCCATCGCCATCGCTTTTGAAAATGTCCTGAGCACGATCAGGTTGGGTAACTGCTCAAGCATCGGCACAGCGCTATGACCCGAAAATTCGTGATACGCTTCATCCACCACGACGAGTCCCTTAAAGCTTTGCGCTATCCGCAAGATATCTTCATTCGACACGCGGCAACCCGTAGGGTTGTTCGGCGAGCAAAGAATAATCACGTCAGCCATTGAAGAAGCGGCGCGCTCAATAATAGCATCAACATCGAATTGGAAATCACTTGTGAGAGAAACGCTTTCGACCTGTCCCCCAAGCACATGGACTATCTGGCGATAGAGCGTGAAGGTAGGTTCAGCGATTACAACACGGGTGCCGCGCTCAACCGTGACCATCAATGTGGCCTGTATAAGCTCATTCGACCCGTTTCCTGCCAGAGTGCCTTCGGGTTTCCAACCCGCGAAATCCGCCATCAGGTTTAGCAAACCGGTAGGAACGAAATCCGGGTAGCGGGACCATTTGCGCTCGGCGAGCCTTCGCTCAACCTCCTTCTTGATCTCCTCCGGCATCTCAAACGGACTCTCATTCTGATTCAACTTCACCGTAGCGCGGTAAGGCGCAAGCGTGTACGCCGTGATTGCTCGCACCGCCGGTTTGATCTTTTCAAGGGGGACCGGGGGCCGGAGACCGGGGATCGGTAAATCTGATCCCGACATATTCTCACGTTGTTGAAATTCATCTCCCTCATCAACCCGGCCCCCGGCCCCCGGCTCCCGGCCTCTGACAAGCACCGCTCGTCTGTGCGCGGTCAGTCCTTCAGCGTCGGCCATCGCCGCGATTGAGTCGGCATTTTTTCGTATGGCCTCGCGGGTGTAGCGAATTACGGATTGGCGCTTAAGAAAATCGTAGACTCCAAGCGGGGAAGAGAAGCGCGCCGTGCCGACGGTCGGTAGTACGTGATTTGGTCCGGCCAGGTAATCGCCGACAGGCTCCGACGACCATTCACCGAAAAATATCGCCCCCGCATTTTCTATAAGCCCGGCGGCGCGGTCGTTGTCGGCGGTCATCAATTCAAGATGTTCGGGCGCGATCTGATTTACCAGATCGCAACCGGCTTCGAGCGATTCGACTACGAAGACTGCGCCGTAAGAGTCAATCGAAGCGTGGGCGATCTCTTTTCGTTCGAGCGACTCGATCTGTCGCTCAACCTCGCGAGCGACATTGCGTGCCATAGCGGCGCTTGTGCTGATACAGATTGCCGATGCTTCTTCGTCGTGTTCGGCCTGGGCAAGCATGTCGGCTGCGATAAATTCCGGGCGGGCGGTCTCGTCGGCAAGCACTATCACCTCTGTAGGTCCCGCAATCGAATCGATACCGACCGAGCCGTAGACGAGTTTTTTCGCAATGGCGACATAGGCATTGCCGGGACCTACAATCTTATCAACGCGAGGAATCGTTTCGGTCCCGAACGCGAGCGCGGCGATTGCCTGCGCGCCGCCGATGCGATAGACCTCGGTTATGCCAAGCTCGGCAATCACGGCCGCAACCATAGGGTTGCGCTCAAGCGTACCGGGAGGAGTGGTGATAACGATACGGCGAACGCCTGCCACCTGCGCCGGGACGGTGTTCATGACTACCGATGAAGGATAAGCCGCGCGCCCGCCCGGGACATACAGCCCGGCAGAGGAGACGGGCAGGATGCGCTGTCCGATCACAGAACCGCACTCGCCCGGCATCTGCCATCCGGTTTCTCTCTGCCGCTCGTGGAATGCCCTGACATTGCTGATAGCTTTGCGAAAAGCTGCGACCGCGTGAGGCTCGGCGCGTCCGGCCATGTCTTGTAGAAAATCGGAGTCTACAAGCAGGTCGTGTGGGCTGAGATCGACTTTATCGAATCTCTTTGTATAGTGGATGAGCGCTTCATCGCCTCCCGACCTGACGCCCTCGACCACCTCGCTTATGCTCGCGATCAGATCAGAGTTCATCTGAAGCGAGCGAGATTTTATCCTCTCAAGCGTGGGATTGGGTTTGTCTTTATCGTAATTGACAATTTCCATCATTGATGATCAAGACTGGCTGTCAGCCGAATTCAATGCCTCTCTCAATCGGGCTACAAACCTGCTTACATCCGAGCGTTTCAAATGATAACTTGCTCGATTGATTATCAACCGGGCGCTGGATTGGGCAATCGTATCGACGATGACCAGCCCGTTCTCTTTTAGCGTTCGCCCTGTTTCGACAAGATCGACTATGTGCTCGGAAAGGCCGAGCACAGGCGCAAGCTCGACCGAGCCGGAAAGGAGAATAACTTCTACGGGGACGCCGCGCCGTTGGAAATAATCGGCCGCAAGGCGCGGATATTTTGTCGCCACGCGAGCAGTAGCAAGAGGGTCATAACCGCGCGCGTATGATTCAGGGGTGCCGGCCACAACCATACGGCATCGACCAAATCCGAGATCAAGCGGTTCGTGCACATCGGCATCGGATTCCATCAGCACATCCCGCCCGCAAATACCGGCGTCGGCAACTCCATATTCGACGTAAACGGGCACATCCGAGGGCTTCACGAAAATCAAGCTGTATTGCCCGCTCTCATCCTCAATTCGCAGTTTTCGAGATTCCAGCGCCTGGCCGGACAAAATGATTCCCGCGCGCCGAAAAAGCGCTATCGTCTCATCCAGAAGGCGGCCCTTCGCAAGTGCGATAGTCAGATTGCTCATAAGAGGGTGTGATGCGTGATGCGTAATCCGTGATGCGTGATGCGTGAAATATGAACCCGATGATTCATATTGATCAGATTGAGAATCACGCATCACGCATCACTTTTACCTTTCGGCCTTCTGTTCGCAGTTGATTCGCCTGCTTGAAGGCGCTGACAATGTCACGAGTGGCATTGATGGGTTCCGCCTCATCGGCGGCTGTCGAGGCGAGGCGGCTCAATTCAGGCGCGAGCAATTGCGCGAGCCAGTCGAGGCAGAGCGAAAACCCTACGGCTGGTTCGGTGCTGCCGAAATTCGACAGCAATTGATCGTACCGCCCCCCGCGACCCAGCGCAGTGCCAAGTCCCTGCGCGTAAATTTTGAAGGTCAAGCCCGTGTAATAATCAAGACCGCCCACATCGCCCAGATCAACATCTATAAAGGCCGCAATGCCTATCTCTTCGGCAATTTGATAAACGCGCTCAAGGTCGTCGAGCGCCGCGATGGATTTAGGATTTGAAACCAGCGCCCGACCTTCTTCGATGATCTCTCGCTTTCCGGCGAGAGCCGTCAATCGGCAGAGCGCGATTCTGCCCGGCAGGTCGATATATTTTTCGAGAAAGCTCGATAGTTGTTCGATCTCTCTACGGTCAACCAGTTCGCGCATTCGCCGCCTTTCGTCCTCGTCAAGTTCGAGAACCTCTGCGATGCCGTTGAAAAAATCGACGTGGCTGAGTGTGATTGTAAAGTTTTCAAGCCCAAGTTTTCTGAGCGCCTCGATGGCCACAACCAGGGCTTCGGTGTCTGCTTCGAGCCGGTCCGAGCCGATGTGCTCAAGACCTATTTGATGAAACTCGTACTGTCGGCCCCCGTGAGGCTCGTCCCAGCGAAAGACCTCGCCCGAATAAGAGAGGCGAATCGGGCGGGCTTTGTTGCGGAAACGAGTGGCGACGGTGCGCGCAACAAGCGAAGTCATTTCTGGTCTGAGCGCCAGAAGCTTTCCGTCACGCCCCGTGAAGCGATAGGTCAATTCCGCCTGATCTTTTCCCATCCCGAGCGCAAACAGATCGGCGTAATCAAAGATCGGCAGGATTATTTCGGAATAAGACCAGCCGTCGAAGACGGCCATTATCTGTCGCTCGATCCACCGACGAACCTGCACCTCTTCATCAAAGATGTACTGTACGCCCGGCGGAATTCTCGAAAGTGATGATGACATAAAATAGGTGAGGCGTGATGCGTGATAAAGAAGGCTGACAGGTTGTCGTCCAGAGGCAAGGCCCCATGAGATTCACAAATCACAAATCACGCCTTGATTTCGCTTTCCTTCAAATGTCTCTCAAGACCATCCATCGTCAGGTCGGGTATCTCTTCTCCCTCCGATAGCGCCACTGCGACGTCGTGCATCGTGATGATTCCGAGAAGCTGCGTCGTGTCTTTGCGAGAGACTACCGGAAGTTGAGAGATGCCCTTCTGACCGAGTTTCAGCATAACGACATCGAGCGTGTGATCGGGGTGGGCGTGCACGAGCTTCTTGCTCACTATTTGCGAAAGCTGATGGCTGCCTTGCCCTTCTGCGATTGCCCGTTTCAGGTCGTTGAATGTGAAAAGACCTACCAGCCGCCCCGCTTGATCTACTACGGGGTAGGAGTGATGGTGTTTGGGCAGCGACTGCACATGTTTGAAGGCCCCCTCGACACTCAGATGGCCCGGTACTGAAATAACATGCTTGGTCATCGCCGCGCCAACCCTCCGTTGCTTTAACACGTGTCTCTGTGTGTGAGGCAGGTGGATACCGTCTTGAAGCAGCAGCGCGTCGTAGATAGGCGTGGGGCTGAGTTTTGTAGCCAGCACATAGCTTGTTATATTGGCTACCATCAAGGGCAGGATAATCGAATAGTTATTTGTCATCTCGAAAATGATGACTATCGAAGTTACCGGCGCGCGAACGACACCGGCAAAGACGGCACCCATGCCGACGAGGGCAAAGGCTCCGGGCGAGGTCAGGGGATTTCCCAGAATGTGTTGAGTGACCAATCCCACCGCGCCGCCGAGCATCCCGCCTATGTAAAGCGACGGGCCGAAGATGCCGCCTGACGAGCCGGAGCTATAAGAGATCACCGTCGCGCCCAGTTTGAAAATGCCGAGGATAAGAAGGATTTTCATTGGCAGGTTGGTTTGCAATTCGACCGATAGCTGGCTGTAGCCGACACCGAAAATGCTTGCCGAACCTGTCAGCCACAGCGCGATCAGCCCTATGATTCCAAGTATGAAACCGCCTACTCCGGGTGTCGCCCATTGAGGGATAGTTTTCTGTGTGCGGAAATAGAGCCTCAACCTCAGCAGACCTTCGTTAAACGCCACGGCGGCAAACCCGGCTACCACACCGAGCGCGCCGTAAAACACCAGTTCTATGGCGCTGTTCAGGCGATAAGACGGAACGGTGAACAACGCGTGCTCGCCGAGTATGGCCCGCTCGATTACGGAGGCGATAACGGCGGCAATCACGATGGAGCCGAGCGGCTTGCTTGAATTATCGCCCAGTATCTCTTCAATCGTAAAAGTCACCGATGCAATCGGTGTGTTGAAGGCCGCGGCCAGTCCTGCTGCTGCTCCCACAGGGACGAGGCTTTGCAACTTGCGGCGAGAGATTGCAAACATTCGACCCAGAATCGAGGCTAAGGCGGCGCATATTTGCACCGTAGGGCCTTCGCGTCCGAGGCTTGCGCCGGTCCCGATATTGAATGCGGCCAGAATCATCTTGCCCGGAATCACGCGGGCGGGAATGCGCCCGCTGTCGAGATAGAACGCCGTCTTGACCTGCGGGATGCCGCTTCCTCTCGCTTCGGGCGCGTAGAAGTATAGCCCTGCGCCCGCGATCAGTCCGCCGATGGCCGGGATGAATAACACAAGCGGAATACGCCACCAGCCCTGCACAGCCGCCGCTGCATATATTATGTTTGTTTGAAAGAAATCGAGCAGCAGGTGAAACAGTACGGCAGCAAGCCCACAGATGACGCCAATCAGCAGAGTCAGTATGTATATCTTCTGTTGCTCTCGGAGAGGGATCCTGTTGAAAGCCTGGCGAGCGCGAATTTGCAGGCGATACCAGACGGGACGGTTCTTGTTTTCCTTATCTTCTTCCACGACCCTTCATTATAACCAGTCGATGCCTTATCGACTAATAACTTCTTAATATTACTTAAAAAAAAGGAATTTTCATCTCAGAGCCCCTTTTATTCTCAGGAACGCAAGTCACCGAGTATGGAGCGTTGTTGCTCGACAAGCTGAGTAATCCCAAGGCTCGCCAGTTCGGTCATCTGGTCCATCTGCTCTCTTGTAAACGGTTTCGATTCGGCTGTTCCCTGTATCTCTATAAACTGCCCCGAGCCTGTGCGAACTATATTCATATCGACTTCGGCGCGAGAGTCTTCCACATAGGCAAGGTCGAGCAAAACCTGACTGTTGATTACGCCTACAGACACGGCGGCCACGTAATCAAGCACCGGAAGCGGAGCGGCGATCTTTCCATCATTGTAAAGTTTGCGAAGAGCCAGCACCAGGGCTACGAAAGCGCCCGTGATCGAAGCGGTGCGCGTTCCGCCGTCGGCCTGTATGACATCGCAGTCGAGATATATCGTTCGCTCGCCAAGCCGGTTTGCCTGAACCACGGCCCTGAGCGACCGGCCGATCAATCGCTGTATCTCTTGAGTGCGGCCCGAAAGATTGCGCCCCGTTTCGCGTTGTGTGCGAGTTTCGGTTGCGCGAGGCAGCATGGAGTATTCGGCAGTCACCCATCCTTTGCCCTGCCCGCGCAGGAATATCGGCACTCGCTCATCGATTGACGCTGTGCAAATCACGCGGGTCTCTCCGACTTCAATCAATACGGAGCCTTCGGCGTAGCGTGTGAAATTTGGCGTAAGCTTAACGGGTCTCAACTCATCATAGGCGCGGCCGCCTGCTCTCTTAAAGCTCATGCAGTCCCCAATTCTATAGATTCGACCGACTCCAGCGAGCGGCCGAGGAATAGCTCTGCAACCCGACGAAACCGGATGGCAGAGTCTGTAACGAAAAATTGTTCGGTGCGCGGTTCATCACTCTTGCGCGCCAGATCATTCTCTTCAAGCAGACGCCCCACCTCTTCGGCCACGGCTTCTCCTGAATCTATATAGCTGATCTCATCCCCCAAAACCTGTTCGATTACCGGCCTCAGTATCGGATAGTGTGTGCATCCGAGCACGAGCGTATCTACGTTGCTGCGGCGAAGTTCTGCCAGATACTCTTCGGCGACCTGTCTTGTTACCGGATGCGTCAGCCAGCCCTCTTCTGCAAGCGGCACAAACAACGGGCAAGCCCGAGATATTATCTCAATCCCGCTCCGTTTTGCCAGCATCGCCTTCTCATAAGCCCCGCTTGTGATGGTAGCCTCGGTGGCTATCACGCCTATGTATCCGTTGCGGCTTTGCTCTACGGCGCGGCGCGCTCCGGGTTCGATGACATTCAGGACCGGGACTCTTGACTGCCGAGCGAGGCTTTCGGTGGCGAGAGCCGACGCCGTATTGCAGGCGATGACGATCATTTTGACGCGCTTCGATTCGATAAAGGCCGCATCTTCGAGCGCGTATCGCTCGACGGTCGCAAGCGACTTTGTGCCGTAGGGTATGCGGGCCGTGTCGCCGAGATAGATAAGGCTCTCGTTTGGAAAGCGCCGCTCCAGGGCGCGAAAGACCGTGAGCCCGCCTACGCCGGAATCGAATATTCCTATTGGCGCTTCCCCGTTATTTGAGTCTTCAGTCATCAAATTTGTGTATGTGGGTCGCGGAGCAGGGATTGCGGAAAGTCAGGAAGATGTTCAATTGATTTGCGGTTCACAATCCACGATCTCGAATCCGCGATCAAATCAATGCCCGCGCTGGTTTCTCACTTTGCCTTCGATGATGATGGCAGAAAGGCGGTCAAGATCGTCTTCGGTTTCTTCGAGCGTATCTGAGAAGCTGTCGGCCTCAAACAACAACCCCGTGGTTTCGCGGTCGTTGTCTGCAAGTCCCCGCCCCACTTCGCGCATCTCTTCTTCGAGGGCGCGCAATTCGGCAAAGGCCATGGCTACATTGGTCATGTGGTCGCACATCAGATCAACCGAAGCGCGCATGGCAGCGGTTCGCTGCCCGGCCGAAAGGATCGTGTTACGCGTTCTGTTCAACCGCTCAAGCAACGCGGCTCGCCCCTTTTCCATGTCGTCGATTTCGCGCGAGATTTCCGCCAATCTTATAGCCGCCGCCTCGGCGTTGCCAGGGTCAATCATTTTAAAGTTCTCTCCTAAAAGACTATAAGGCGGTAGGCGCGCTCCTCAACGGAGCAAATCTACCGCCCAAAATTTAGCAATCAAGTCGTCACAATAATCAATGGAGGTGGAGAGAATCGAACTCTCGTCCGGAAGCCCTAAACGTTAAACTCTACATACATAGTCGCTTCCTGTTTTGATTCGCCCTTTGCGACAGTGGAAGCAACTAAGCATCGCATCGGGCTAGTTCAGATTATCTTTCCCCGTCGCGCCCTGAGCACGGCCCGAAAGGGGCAGCCTGCTAAAGTTACGCCTCACATCCTACACACAGGCGATGGCGGAGGAGACGTGGCAGAACTAAGCTGCCAATGCAAGTTCGCTGTTCGCGATTGTGTTTTCCACACTTGATAACGCGGTGCATGGGCCGCGGTATGCATCTAACGCCTCGGAGTACCCCCGTCGAAACCTGGCACCCCCAAACATTAGAAATTTTAACACCCGAAATCGGTTGGGTCAAGGGTAGTTACTCCCCGCAAATCTTTGAATTTTCAAGCAAATGCGGGTAGTCTGAGTGGCTTTAGTGGTCGCTGTAACCGTTTTGTGTGAGACGGCGATGACGGAAGTCTTCAAGACCAAAGCCGCAATAGCGACAGGTCTTCACGGTTGGAATAACCTTGCCGGGGTTTGCAAGGCCCAGAGGATTGAAAACATACCGAACCGAAAGCATTCTATCGAGGTCTTCATTTGAAAAGATCAATTTCATGGATTCGATCTTGTCCATTCCCACGCCGTGCTCGCCCGTAATCGAGCCGCCGACGCCGACGCAAAGCTGCATGATCTCTTTTGAGGCGGCTTCTACCCTGCGCACCTGATCCGGGTCGCGCCCGTCAAAGCTGATATTCGGGTGCAGATTGCCGTCTCCGGCGTGAAAGACATTTGCAACCGTCAAATCGTAGCGCGCAGCAATCCTGTATATTTCATCGAGCACTTCGGGCAATCGCGAGCGGGGAATCACGGCATCCTGAACCATCAGATCGGCTTTTATCCGTCCCATCGCGCCAAAGGCCCGTTTGCGCGCTGCCCAGAGCCTTGTACGCTCGGCTTCGTCCTGTGCGACTCGCACCGCGCGGGCGTTGTTTGTCAGACAGATGTTTGCCGCGCTCCCGGCAGTATCTTCAAGCCCTACAGCCAGCCCGTCAACCTCTATAATCAATAGCGCCGCTACATCGGTAGGAAATCCCCCCGCAAAGATCGAATCCTCGATGGCTCTGATCGTAGCGCCGTCAATCATCTCAAGCGCCGCCGGCAGTATCCCCGCCGCGATTATCTCGCTCACGCTGCGACTGGCATCGGTCACTGTCATAAACTCAGCCAGCAGTGTCTTGACACTTTGAGGCAGACGCGTGAGCTTAAGAGTGGCTTTAGTGGTAATACCGAAAGTGCCTTCCGAACCTACATAAAGACCGAGCAAATCATAACCCGGGACATCTACCCCGCCCCCTCCGAGCGTGATCATATTACCATCCGGGAGGACGACCTCGACCGCCAGCACGTGATTGACCGTCATGCCGTATTTGAGGCAATGTGGGCCGCCCGAATTTTCAGCAACGTTCCCGCCGATTGTACATGCCATCTGGCTGGAAGGATCGGGCGCGTAATGAAATCCATCCGGCGAAGTCGCCTTTGAAAGGTGGATGTTTATCACGCCGGGTTCGACCACGGCGAGGCGGTTCTCATAATCTATTTTGAGTATGCGATTAAGGCGGGCCATCTCTATTATGACTGCTCCATTCATCGAGAGCGCGCCGCCGGAAAGACCCGTTCCCGCTCCGCGAGGCGCGAATGGAATCCCCTCGGCGGCCAGTATCTTTACTGCCGCCGCCACTTCTTCGGCAGTGCCGGGAATGATCACCGCCGAGGGGGGCAGCTTGTGCACGGTCAGCGCGTCCGATTCATAGACAAATAATTCATCCGGCTCGGTCAGGACAAACTTCTTGCCAAGTGCGGCCCTTAGTCTTTCGATCACCGGCTGCGGGAGGCCTGGACCCTGTTCGATTTCAGAAGATGAGTGCATTTGCGTAATACGCGATACGTGATACGTGATGCGTGATCCTTTAGGACAAGTTTCTCCTAGCCGGGAATCCCAAATCTCGACTATCACGCATCACGTATCACGGAAGCGATTCCTGACGAGTTCTATCAATACTTCGGCACGCTCGGGTCCACGTCATCGGACCATCGGAGGATGCCACCGACCAGGTTTTTGACCTTTCGATAGCCCGCCTGTTTCATAAATTCTACGGCCTGCCCGCTTCGCACCCCGCTGCGGCAATGAACTATGATGTTGTCGGCGCTCGAAAGTTCGTGCAATCGTTCGGGCACGGTTCTGAGCGGGATGAGCTTCGATCCGGGTATTCGACAGATGGCAAACTCTTCGGGCTCGCGAACGTCTACAAGCACGAAATCGTCTCCACGATCAATCTTCTCTTTTAACTCAATCGGAGTGATCTCAAATTCCGATCCGAGACTAACCTCCTCTTGAGGCGTGACGCCGCAAAATTCCTGATAATCAATCAACTTGTGAATAGTGGGGTTCTCGCCGCATATCGGGCATTCCGGGTTTTTACGGAGCTTCAATTCGCGGAACTTCATCTTGAGCGCATCAAATAGCAGCAACCGGCCCGTAAGCGATTCGCCTTTTCCGAGAATCAATTTGACCGTCTCGATAGCCTGAATCACCCCGATCACACCGGGCAGGACTCCGAGCACCCCGCCCTCGGCGCAACTGGGCACGAGCCCCGGCGGCGGCGGTTCCGGGTAAAGACACCGATAGCACGGGCCTTGCTTCGCGTAAAAAACCGTCGCCTGTCCTTCAAAACGGAATATCGAGCCGTAAACATTTGGCTTGCCAAGCAGCACGCAGGCATCATTCACCAGATAGCGGGTGGGAAAATTGTCTGTGCCGTCCACAATGATGTCGTAGGGCGCGAAGAGTTCCAGCGCATTTTCCGAAGAGAGAGCCGTCTCGTATGTTTCGATTTCGATATGGGGGTTGAGCGCGCCCAGCCGATCTTTAGCCGATTCGAGTTTTGGGCGTCCGACATCATCGGTCGAATGAATGATCTGTCTCTGGAGGTTTGTGAAATCCACTACGTCGAAATCAACGATACCCAGATGTCCCACGCCAGCCGCCGCAAGATAGAGTGCGAGCGGAGAGCCCAGCCCCCCTGCGCCTATGCAGAGCACCCGGGCCGCCTTGAGCTTTTTCTGCCCTTCCATAGCGACTTCGGGCATTATCAGATGGCGGCTGTATCGCAACACCTCGTCGCGGTCGAGTTCGACCTCCTCGGCGGCGGCGTCAACGGCTATCGAGCCTCCGGCAATCGAAGGCACTATGCTCACTTCGTCGTTCTCTTTTAGCGGCGTAGCTCCTTTCTCCTGATACCGAATGTCCTCGTCATTGACGTAAATATTGACGAAGTGACGAAGCTGCCCCTCATCATTATAGAGGTGCTTCTTCAAATCGGGATGTTGTTGGACGAGCGCGCCTAGTGCCTGCTCAACCGTGCTCCCTTCGACCGTGACCGTGTCATTGCCCCCCGTGTATGTCCTGAGCGCGGTGGGGACCAGAATCTTGACCGACATATATATCTCCTTCTAAGTTTGACAAGTTGTGCTCGCCACTTAATTTAAATTCTAGGGTTGCTGCGTGAAAAAAGCAAAACCCGCCGCTAATCTTCTATCGTGATCTCTTCCTGAACAAACTGAGAGTAATCAGGTTTGGTAAATGAATTCAGCGCGGCGGCCTTTGCCTGTTCGACCGCGACGATGATGTAAGATTCGCCGGGCCAGCAGGAATGATCGAGATCATAACCTGACGGGGCCGCCGGATGGTCCGGGTGCGAATGGTAGTAGCCAATGATTCCAAGCCCTTTTGACCGCGCATAGGCATCGGCCTTTCTGTATTGCTCAGGTGTAATCAAATAACGGTTATGAAGCGAATCGAGACGCTCATTTGATGCGGGATAAACCTCGCTCAAAATGTTTGCCCCTCCCTCGTTCGTTCCCAATAAAAAGCCGCAGCACTCGTGCGGATAAGACTTCTCGCCGAATGCCTTGATCTCATTCAGATGCTCGCTTTTGACTTTGATGGCCAATATGAAACCTCCTTCTAACGCTCCCAGAATCGCTCGCTCAGATACTTATCGCCCCCGTCGGGGAAGATGGTCACTATGAGGCCGGAATTAAGTTTGCTCGCAACCTTGAGCGCGCAGACCAGAGCCGCCCCCGACGATACGCCTACAAGCAGACCTTCCTGCTTGCCGAGCAACCGGGTGTATTCGTGCGCCTCCTCCGTGCTGATCTCGTAATTCTCATCCGCAAGCGACGAATCATAAATACCCGGCACGATAGCGGTTTCCATATGCTTCAGACCTTCAAGCCCGTGAAAAGGCGAATCGGGCTGGAATGCTATTATTTTGATTTCCGGGTTGAATTCCTTCAAACGACGGCCTGTGCCCATGAAGGTGCCACTCGTTCCCAGACCGGCTACAAAGTGTGTTATGCGCCCAGAGGTCTGTTCCCAGATTTCAGGCGCGGTAGTCTCGTAATGCGCCTGCCAGTTGGCCGGGTTGTTGTACTGGTCGGGGTAAAAGTACAAATCCGGGTTTTCGGCATAAAGTCGCCGGGCCTCGCGGATTGCCCCGTCCGAGCCTTCAAGCGGGCTGGTCAGGATAAGTTCTGCGCCGTAGCTCTTGAGTATCCGTTTTCGTTCTTCGCTTGCATTCTGCGGCAGCGCAAGCCTCACACGGTATCCGCGCGCCGCGCCTATCCAGGCGTAAGCGATGCCGGTGTTGCCCGATGTTGCGTCGAGAATAATCTTCTCTTTTGTCAAAAGCCCTGCCCGCTCGCCATCGACTATCATGCTGAGCGCAGGCCGGTCTTTTACCGAGCCGCCCGGGTTGAACCATTCTGCCTTGGCGCATATTTCTACTCCGCCTGCCTGCGCCGCGATATTTCCGAGCCGTAGCAGCGGAGTTTTGCCGACAAGCTCCCAGGCCTGCAAGGGCGCGTGAGCGCGACGTAAGAAATCATCTTTCCGCGTCATGTCAGGTTTCGCATCCATATTCAAGATTCTAAGATTAGCATCGGAAAGATCAAACTCAAAGCGAGGGGATTTTGCCTGCGGGTTCAGCCGTAGCACCACAGGCACCGCAGGCACAGAAAAATAAATAAAGACCTCTGTGTCTCTGTGCCTCTGTGGCAACTGTTTTTTCTCTCTCAACAGATGTGTCTCAAGCTCAGACCTTCCCGCCTCAGAAGCAGATAGCGACTCTTTACCAGTTCTTTTTCAAAACACTGGTGTATTAAAGCATCACGGTTTAAACGGACTCGTGATGCTCTAATCAAAGCGTGAAGGGTTGAAAACTCAAGTAAATACGCGCTAGAGCGGTTTGATAGGTTGTATTCTCGATTTTCCAAACCCGGCATACTTATTGCAACTTGAACATGGAACGAAAACCAACCGAAGGAGAACCATTTATGGCGAATAGGAACAGAAATTACAGCACCTACGAAGATAATGTCGATTATGAAGGACGAAGCAACAGAGAGTCTTTCAACCGACAACCTCGTCGGGGCTATGGAGAAGATTACCGAGGATATTCAAGAGGCTACAACCTCAATCAGGAACCAAACTACGGCTCTGGATACGACAGAGGCCCTAGCGGGTACGGAACGGCCGTAGACAGAGATTATGGCAGGGATTTTTCCACGCCCGCCTTTGAGCCACGTCGAGACACCCTTTATGGTCAGGGGCCTGGCCGGTCCCATCTGCGTTGCCGCGAAATAATGACGCGGGAAGTGATCACCTGTCGGCGCGACACTCCGATAACAGAGGTCGCCCGGCTCATGAGAGACGAAGACATCGGCTCGATCCCGGTCCTTGGCGATGACAACAAGCTGGAAGGCATAGTCACAGACCGCGACATCGTAATCCGTGGGCTCAGCACAGACAAAGACGATGTGAATCTCAAGGCGGAAGACTGTATGTCCGATGACCTTTACACCGCCAATCACAACGAGCGTGTCGTAGATATGATCCAGGAGATGGGCGACCATCAGGTGCGGCGTATTCCTGTCGTTGACGGGCGTGGCCGTCTGGTAGGGATAATCTCTATGGCAGATGTGGCCCGCGAAACCGAAGATGACATGGAACTGGAAGCAGCGCTTGAACAGATCAGCAAGTCACCGTCCTGGTTCAGCCGCCTTACCAACGCCATTGGCTGGTAGGCCGGTTGCCGCAAACAACAAGAGGGAAATGAGAACAAACCGAACTTTTAAGGGGGTAGAAATTAATGAGCAGAACTAAAGAAGGCAGAGAGACAAACCAGACGCCGAGCAGGCAGGTTGACAGGACACCGACTGATCAAACCACAAATCCAGACTTGAATCAGCAACAGAGTCGCGGCGGATATATCACCGGGCGCGAAAGCAGGCGCGATTTCCCAAGAAGATCAACCTCGCTCAGGGCTGCGAATGAAGATTTCCGCAACAGATACGGCCGCGGTCAAAACTATCAAACTCAAACAGAGAACCGCAATCGCTATTATCGCGAGCAGCCTTACCAAACCAGCGAAGACTACAGAGAGGGAAGCAGCGATCTATATTCGCGTGAAAAATTCGGACGCCCTCGAAGGGAAACATACGGGCGCGCTGAAAGCGATTATTACAATCGCCGCAACCGGGACTTTGACAGAGATCAAGGCCCCCGCGATAACTATTACACAAAATCCTTCAACCCTCGCTATGGCGAGTACGAGAGGGAAGGTCAGCCAAATCTCGCCCGCTACGGCGGGTCTTTCACTCGCGACTATGAGAATCCGGTTCGGTCGGGAGGCCGTCTCTACGAAACGGATTACGATGGTGAGTTTGAAGATCGCCGCGAGTGGGATCGTGGAAGATCGGGCCGCGACTACGGGCGCGATTATGACCGCTCGTACCGGGGCCGAGAGACAAGCCAGTACAATACAGACCAGTACTACTCAGGTCAGTACAACTCAGGTCAGTACAACACGCCCTACAACTACCCGGCGGAAGGACAATTCACAAGCCCCTGGTACAGCAGGAACTACCTCAGATGCCAGGACGTTATGACGACCGATGTTACCACCTGTTCATCAAACACCAATCTGAGAGAAGTGGCTAACAGGCTTGAAGACGAAAACGTTGGCTCGCTTCCCGTAGTAGACAACGGGCGGCTGGTCGGCATAGTGACAGACCGTGACATAGTGTGTCGCGTGCTGGCCGAAGGCGGGGACACCCGGCAGGCGACCGCTGCGGGCGCTATGAGCGAAGACGTAGTCACCTGTACGCCGGATGAATCTGTTATAGACGCCATCCGCAAGATGGGGCAGAACCAGATTCGCCGCATACCCATCATCGACCACAACGGCAGGCTGAAGGGGATCATCGCCATGGCCGACATCGCGCTTGAGGCCGAGCGTGACAGGGAACTGGCAAACGCGCTTGAGCGCATATCGCAGCCTACGCCGTCGCGGTCCCGAAACATACGGCACTGATAAGATCAGGCCGCAATGTTTAGCGTAATGTTTAGAATGTGATGTTTAGAATGTGCGCCGCAGTGCTTGCCCGGCTCTGCGGCGCACGCTGAAAAGATGTGTCGAAAGGATTTCCGATGTCACTGGATTTAGAGAAATACAGAGCGAAGCTGATAAGGGAGCGTGATCGAATCGAGCAGGAAATGAACATGGCCCGGAGCGAGGTCAACGCCGATATTGACCGGCAGGAGATCAATGCGGCGAACGCTCCGCAGATGGGAGAGGCGGCAGATATTGAAGCCGAGGTCGCCGATATGATGAGCGACCGGCTGGAAAAAATCTATGCCGCGTTGCAGAGCATAAATCAGGGTACCTACGGAACATGCATAAAGTGCGGCAAGCAGATTTCGCCCGAACGTCTCGACGCCGAGCCGGAGGCCGTTACCTGCATGGATTGCCTCACCGAGAAGGAGAAGAGTTTTCAGACTTATAACATGTGAAGTGTAGGGGCGATTGGCGCAGACGGTGCTTCGCACGGCGCGGGCTTGTCCCTGCCCGGATCGCCCGAAGGGCAATGACTGATGTGTGTTCAGGCAGCCGCAACAATGGCTCACGCAATCGGATTATACGCCGTTACCTCTAGTTGTATGCGTGACAGCTAGAAGCGTCGAGACGGCTCAACATTAACAGGGCAAGTCTATAGCCCAGGTAGACGCTTGCAGCGTTTACCTTCGATGGCTGGTCCTTGCTGCTATGCAGAATCGAAGACCATTGGTTTGTCAATCCATGGATCGTTATCGCTGGAATCTTCTTATCGAGGAATGAGCTTGAGTCTGCATCTGCACCGGCAATGCTTGCGTGCGCGTAGGGTATTTCTGCTTCTTTAGCCAGATCGGCGGCCAACGCCAATAGTTTCTTGCTCGACATATTGTCTGCGGCTTGAGGCACGCCCATACCGAGGCTGTCGATGTTTATCATGGCGCAGTATTGTGGCAGGTCCTCTTTCTTTATTGCCCCCACCATTGCGTTTGAGCCGACAAGCCCTTTCTCTTCTTTCCCAAATGCGACAAAAAGAAAGGACTTATTCAAAGGAGTATCTTTGATGGTTTTATAGAGATGAGCCAGAGTTACAATGCCTGTCCAGTTATCAACAGCGCCGCACCCATCAGAAACCTTATCGTAATGAGCGCCGAGGACAATCCTTTCCTGTGAAGGGCCGGGTTTGGATACGACAAGGTTCTCAACATTCTTGAATTTCTCAACAGAAATGTCCGATTCTGAGGCCCCCATCTTTAAGAACAGAGCCTTTACGGCATCGAGGCGATCTTTATCCTTACAAGGGACGGAAGTGAATTCCAGTTGAAACTCTTCGGGAGTCGAGATTGAAACTTTAGCTTGTTGAAAAGATAATGATGCTTGTCCCGCAAAGAGAAAAGAGACAAGAAGAACAGGCAAGAATTTAACGGCTAACCGAAGCATCGTTGTACTTTATCCTCAGTGATTGATGATAGCAAAGGTTCTTGAACTGAAAACCATTTGCAAATGTTACAGATGTAAGAGCAGCCGCTCGGGCTGCCCTGCCCGAGCGGAAACGAGTAAATGAAATAAGGGACGATCTCTGCCTAACAAAGAATTTTGCGGTAGAAGAGAGTATACCGGAAATAACAGTCTCCTTGCCCTCCTGTTTGTTTGCCCGCTTTGCCGAAAGGGCCTCTCTAGCATGAGAATCAATTGGTCCTGCACATTACCAGGTGTTAGAAAATAAATTAAGCGCCGCTTTAATTCCACATCTCTGATAAGTGTTATAAGCTGTGGCTGCTCGCATACGAATTTCGTTGCCGCTCTCATTCATAATCCAGCCATCAATCGCAGAACTTAAAACGTAGGCCTCGGGTGCCATCAAGCCTGTTGTCCATAAAAGCGGGTTCGCTCCCGATTGCCCGAAAGCTTATCTGACAGGTTGCTCAGTTTGACAGGCTTTCAGCCTCTTGCATGTTTGTGATTTTGCTTATGCAGTCTGCCAATTAGTCAAAACCGAAATCCTATTCCTGCGTTAATCTGAAGATTGTTTGCTGTTTTTCCGGGAATAGTCACGGGTACCGGGGTAATGTCAATTATAAAAAATTGACGCTCCGAGTACCGTATGATCGTGTCTCCGGCATCAACCCGAAAAACAACTCTGCGTGAGGGGTAATACTCAACAACCCCGCCTACATCTAATACTTGCAGTCTGTGTCCCGCCGCGCAGCAAAGGATCGTAATCGGACTCTCTACCCGACCGCCTCAATCTCTCTTCAATAGACCCATACCGTACAACGTCTCTTCCAACTGCTGTGCTGACTCAAATCGAATAGTCTTGAACCCTAACTCAAGGGCGACCGCTATGTTGGGTTCTGAGTCATCAATAAAAAGACACTCTTGTGCTGGCCGACCTATCCTCTCCAATAACACGCTGTAGATGCGCGGGTCAGGCTTGACCATCTTGACCTCGCCGCTTATCACAATATCTTCAAACCAGCTTAAGAATTCGTGCTTGTTACGGATACGCTCGAACGTCTCTGCCGACCAGTTGCTCAACCCATACAGTGAATATCCTGCCTGCTTCAATGAGTAGA
Organism: Blastocatellia bacterium; assembly: GCA_963765495.1. Classification (GTDB taxonomy): domain Bacteria; phylum Acidobacteriota; class Blastocatellia; order UBA7656; family UBA7656; genus CAVXWP01. The sequence continues at coordinate 51,648 of CAVXWP010000004.1, read as the reverse complement.
GTAAATCCACAGTCGATTGGATAGGGCCACCAATGGATTCTTCCCAGCGATCTTTGTAAGCTTTTATAAGATCAGCATAATGAGGGAATCTTTCAGATAATTCGCTGACCGCTTCTGCGAAAGGACGCCCTTTATCCTGGAGCATGTTCCACTCGACAAAGCCGATCTCTGTGAGAAAGCCTTCCATGGCAAGGGGATCGTTAAACAACTTTTGATAGAGGTAGCGCGGGTTCCAGTCTATGAGAACGCCACCGAAATCGAAGACGATAGCAGGATATAGGGTTTCAAGCTGTTGCATGTGCTGGCTGTGTGCAATTTCCTTTCTTCAAAATGTCGATCAAATATGGTCAGAACATTGAAAATCCGTCTGATCTGTCCGATCCGTCTTTCATTCAAACTCATTTGCGCCGATCTTTTGCGGTCTGTTTAGCTTGAAACCTTTGAAAGCCCGCTCCGGGGGATTATAGAGCGACTCCAGCCGAACGCGCTCCTGCATCGATCCGGGATTCACGCACATATAAAAAGAGTGGTAACGCAAACGAAAGACCTACTGTAAGAAGCGCCAGAATATAAATCCACCGATGCTTGATCGAATAGCGGGTCGCTTCTTGAATCAAGAAGCTTACAAAGACCACACAGGACAAAATCAGATCAACGGCAAAGAATGCTGATATGGGGGTGCCGAAGAGTTGTTGCAGAAATACCCCTGCATTTAAGCCGTGAGCGGCCAGAAATGAGATGAAGAAGTAGTAAGGGGCAACAAGGCCAATTACAGTAATGAGCAAGTAAATCTGCTTTCTGTTCATAGCTTAGATTCACTCCTTCTGCTTGACGAAAGATGATAATACAATGACCAGTTCCTGGGCGAGTCTGACTCGGGCATAGTCGACGCGCTGCGGTCGAGGGCTAAACTATTTCACGCCAAATTCGCTGCGGATAAATTCTTTGACACCCTCCCGCCCTCTCAGTCGCAGCCACGCCGGACCGCTTTCTCTTTCTACCTCCAGATCGAAATCGAAGAATGGGCAACATAGTCTCTCGTATGTTATGAACTCAGCCAATTCTTTAATATTTGTCGCCTCTGGTGAAAAACGGAAGGCGTACCCATCCGCCAGTTCCCGTACTTCTTGCATGCTGCTATGGAGCTTCTTAACTAAAGCTGTATAAAGCTTCCGCTGTTCAGAGTTTAGCCCTGCGAGATTACAGGCAAAGGGCGATTCTGTAGTTGCATTCTCTTTTACGTTTTTCATAGCCTGGTCTTGTATCATTATGGTTGTTGTAACTGGTTTGCCCTGAAGAGGTCTAATTGTGAAGAGGCTCAATCCCAACAGTGATATTGTCATAACAACGCGAATTAATTTTCTATCAAGCATTTGTTCCTCCATTTATTCCTCTCGGGTCTACTCTACAGGCTGATTGAGTTGTTCAAGGACGTGGCAAACAGGCTGTGCCTCGCTACAGCCACAAGTTTGCGCAACGGCTAGCAGCTCTTCGCGCATCTGCTGCAAATGGCGAATATTGTCTTCGATGTGACGAAGCTTTGTCTCAACAATCGCTCGCAACTGCACCGTATTGTGTGGAGGTTCGTGCTTTAGATCGAGAAGGCGCGCGATTTCAACTAGAGTGTAGCCAAGCTCTTGTGATCGCTTAATAAAGCGAATCTGTTTTATGTCATCCTCTGAGTAGGACCTGTAGCCGGATGCGAGCCGCGTGACTTTTTTCAGGAGCCCGCGACGTTCATAGAAGCGGATAGTCTGAACAGAGACGCCGGTTAGTGTGGCAAGTTGTCCAATACGCATTCCTCCTCCTTTCACCCCGTTTCACCATTTTGCATCCTATACTTAGGTATAGAGTCAAGCAAAACAGCAACCTGTCGGTCTGACGACAGCTTCAGCGCAGGGCAATATATTATTTATTCACTTACTCTCTTGTAAGAGATGAAGAAGAGCGTTCCTAAGACGATGTCAATCATCCCTGTTACCAGAATCATGTTTGCGATGCGACCTTGCAAAAAGAGTATCAAGACAGCGATGCCATAACTATATTTCTCTATCACAGCCGCTATCATCATCAGTCTATATCGCTTCGGGTCTTTCGAGATGATCAAAAATCCAACCTGCCACGCGAGCGCGACACCTATAAACCCGTAGTAAAACTCGGGGTGATTAATCGCCGGCGGGTAGTCTATTCCATTCTTGGATTCCAGAAAATACATGGGTGTCAAAACGATTAACCCATAAATTCCTGAAATCAGGTAAACCCATTTGGCAAATCGCATAAAATCCAACTCCCCTGTAACCGATCAGTTTTAGATGAATTGCTAAACTGCTGAAAACATTGAAAAGTAGGATGACTCATTTCGGCGGCACTAAATTCACTCCTTTGTCGCTCTTTTCAATCCACATCCCAATATTGGCTCTGCCATAAATATCTTCGGTAACGTATACCTCGCTGCGTTTCCCGCCCCTATCTTCAATTATCAGGTGCCTCTCCCTTGATGACCCTTCATCGGATTCGTGATACCTTGTCACTTTATCAATAATTCTTCCTGAGAACTCATTGCGGTATGTTCCCGTCAAGGTAAACCTCTGATAGGTGATGGTGACGGCTGCCGTAATCACAATGACAAGAGCGATGATCAGACAGACAGCTTCCACAATGCGAAGCTTATTGTTGGCTAGGGATTGTTTGACCTTCCTGATATTCATTCAAACTCATCTGAACCGGTCTCTTGCTGTTTGATTTAGGATACCTATGATTCTCAGGAAACTCTTTGCTTACTTTACGACTTTGCGCCTTTGCAAGTACCTATTTCTCGCAAAGACGCGAAGTACGCAAAGCTCAAATTGTATGGCCCTGTGGTCTATCCCACTTTTCCTCCCAGTTTCGAAGGTGTTTATTTTGTTGTTGTAGAGCCGGGCGGAATTATCACGGTTGCTTTATCTACTCCGGTGTTGCCCGTCTCTTGCTGGAAGGCAAAAACAGTGATCTCGTATATCATTGGCTGCCCGGAACCATTCTTTGGAACTCGCCACTTACCCACAAACTGACTCGGTGCTCCGTCAGGAGCATCCTGATCAAAATTCAGAGGTACCTCGGTACATCCATTCTCACCCTGCTTTATTACAGCCATCACCTCAAATTGATCCGGAAACCAGGGCGAGTGATTCGGGCCAATTGGGCAACCACACATCATTGTTACATTGGCTCTGATTTTGATATGCCGGGGCGCTGTTTTAGGTAGAAAGTGAGTTGGCGGGTTTAGTATCTGAACCACCAGTCCAGGTATCTCTAAAAAGAAGCCGCCACCGTTCTTGCCACCAGTGATATCTTTACCAGGATAGACCCATTGCGTAACAGAGGCGGAATTGGCAGATTGCTGCGCGGCCAAAGGACCATAGGCAGATACCTTGATGAGCCGTGGTTGGTCTAAATCAAGAGTGGCAGAAAAAAGAGAGGCCGCATCGACTGGAAGAACTTCTGAGCGTTTGAGACAAATACTCATAAGGTCTTGCTGACCAGAACCGCCGGCTGTATTGCCACGAGCCAGGAGTTCACCAGTATGGACATCGTAGATAGTCACGAGTGCGCCACCGATGTCATCGCCGAGGTACTTGCCGTCTTTTGCGAGTACGCGAACATCAATCTGAGTAGGGATTCCCATAATTATAACCTCGATTCATTCCGATTATTTCAGAAATAAACAAAACAGGCCAGACGCATCAAAGGGGCGCGGGCCTGACTGCCAATTATACAAACAAGCGCTCTATTACAAGCCGGGCAATTCTCGATTCTCTCTACGGGAGCGAACGGGCCAAGTTGATTGACGGTTACTTTCTGAAGAACTTTGAGGAAGACCCGTAATATGCCAAAAGATGGCTGACCGATACGCTCAGAGAGAATCAAAGGGTGGTCAAGCGCGAATTTGCCGAAAGAACGGAAACCAGGGTATCTACCGTGCTCGTTTCAAACGATCTGAATTGACCGGTTATGCTGATGATCTTTATGAGCAGGAAGATAAAGATGTAAAATATATTAGCGAGGGTATGAATTTGGAGCTTACAAAAAACGCATTGCTCGTTTTGCGCAAGCGCATACTTGCGCGTAATTCAGACGGGCGAGTGAGTGAAACACCGGAAGAGATGTTTCGGCGCGTCGCCAGAAGCATCGCATCTGCCGATTTGAAATATGGGACTCCGGACGACGTTGAGAGATCGGAAGCGGCTTTCTATGATGTGATGACGCGGCTTGAATTCCTGCCCAACTCGCCCACGCTTATGAACGCCGGTCGCAACCTCGCTCAATTGTCAGCCTGCTTTGTGTTGCCAATTGAAGATTCGATGGAGGGCATATTTGGCACTCTTACCAACACGGCGCTGATTCAAAAGAGCGGCGGCGGAACGGGATTCTCTTTCTCTCAACTGCGGCCCAAAGAAGACCTCATCGAATCAACTCACGGCCAGTCGAGCGGTCCGGTATCTTTCATGCGCCTTTACAATTACGCTACCGAAGTCACAAAGCTCGGAGGCAAACGGGCGGGTGCTAACATGGCGATACTGCGCGTAGACCACCCGGATATTAAAGAATTCATAACCGCGAAAACCAACCCGCTTGAACTCAATACCTTCAACATCTCCGTAGCGGTGACCGACGCATTCATGGAAAAAGTCAAAACGGGCGAGCCTTACCCTCTGATTAATCCCCGCACCGGGCGGGTAGCCGGGCAGTTGGATGCGCGCAAAGTATTCGACAAGATAGTTCAATTAGCGTGGCACAATGGTGAACCGGGGGTGATATTCATTGATCGCATCAATCGCGATAACCCGACGCCCGAGCTTGGACAAATCGAGAGCACCAATCCTTGCGGTGAACAACCGCTGCTGCCTTATGAATCCTGTGTGCTTGGCTCGATCAACCTGTCTCGATTTCACCGTGATGGTGATGTGGACTATGAGCGATTGAAGGAGGTCATCGCGACAGGCGTACATTTTCTTGACAACATTATTGATGTAAGCGAGTTTCCCATACCTCAGATCGAACAGATAACGAGGCTTAATCGCAAGATAGGATTTGGAGTGATGGGATGGGCCGATCTGCTTATAAATCTCGGCATTGCCTACAACTCGGAGGAAGGAGTCCGCACCGCTGATAAAGTTATGAGTTTTATCTCGCGCGAGGCAACGCGAGCCTCGATTGATCTGGCAAAGAGGCGCGGCCCCTTCCCGCGATGGTATCAAGAGAACATTTATAAGAACCCCTCTCAGAAACCGCGCCGCAATGCTACTGTCACGACTGTAGCTCCAACCGGTACTATCAGCTTGATTGCAAACTGCTCAAGCGGTATCGAGCCAGTCTATTCCGTCGCATACCGCAGGTTATCATTTGAATCTGAACAGATGCTTTTTGTGCACCCATTGTTCGAGCGGTATGCGCGGGACCACGGCTTTTATAGCAGGTTGCTGATGGACCGCATAGCGGAAAAAGGTTCCCTCCTAAACATCCCGGAAATCCCCGAAGAGGCGAAAAGGTTGTTTGTGACAACGCACGAAATTGCTCCCGAGTGGCACGTGCGTATGCAGGCCGCTTTTCAGAAACATATTGACGCAGCAGTCTCCAAGACGATTAACTTTCCAAACAACGCAAAGGCTGAAGATGTGGCGCGAGCTTACCGTTTAGCATACGAGCTTGGCTGCAAAGGAATAACTGTCTATCGTGATGGCTCGCGCGAAAATCAGGTGCTGAGTACGCACCCTGCCGACCTCAACGAGCCGTTAACACTTACGGCCGCATCTCAGGGTGAATTGCAACGACCGGAAAATCAACTGTTTGCGAAAAACATTTGCCCGGACTGCGGATCAACCTTACAACACAATGGCGGTTGCCTTTATTGCACTTGCGGGTATTCCGTATGCGTGCAGACATAAAACGGGTAGAACTGGATATGTTGCTATAGAGTAGTTCTGAAAGTCCCCTTTCCCACCCTCACATTCCCAATGAATCAGCACTCGGTAGTAACAATACTCATTACACTGTACGCTTGTCACCTTACTGGGCATACCCTGTTATTGTGGGGGTCGAACCCACAGGCACGGCCCCTCGCGCCTACCATGATGCCAGCTTTCGCTCGCAAGGGTTGTGCTCGCCTTCACTGGAATTGCTACCTTCTTTCAACTACTCGACAAGTTCTGTCCGCCAGTTAGCTTCTTGAATTCTAGAGTCTAATTCTCGATGCTGTCTGGCCAAATCATCCGCCCGTTTCTGAATTTCAGTGACCTCAACTGTGCTCTTGAATTTTACCTCCGACTTGGTGTAGCGGTCTTGAGTTACCGTCGCCATCTGTGCCAGGTCTCTATAGATGCTCTGTTTCAACCTTATAACGTCTCTGACAGCGATAGCATCAGAGATAGTCAACCCATCGCCAAGCTGAGTGGTTGCATTAGTGCCGTTTATGGACTGGATCAAATGGAGCAGATTTTCAGAAAGTTTTTCGAGTTCCTCAATGAGTAACCCCGGGTTTTCAGCAGGTTCGTCACCCTCCTGAATTTTGGCGTTTCTCAAAAGTCGCTGTTTGAGCTGCTCGATACGTTTTTGATGATCGGCTCTAAGGATAAGTGCTTCGGCTAGTTTCATGTTACCTCCTCTGAAAAATCTGAGTGGACTGATGGAACGCGAGGCGATGCAATACGCGCCCCTCATATGAAACAGATAGGCGGCCTATACTCAGTACAGGCTGCCATAGAGGGTCATCTCTTCAAGTTAGCATTAGACGGCTTTACGTGTGGAAGCGTCTCAGTCGCTGCAACCCCTATGTATTTATCGGCACCACCATAATAGAACAGCCAGCGGTTGCCCTCCTGCACCGCACCTTCGACGAATACGACATTTGGCACCTGCCCCACCTTCTCCCACTCCTGCTCTGCTGTGAAGATCGGCTTATCAGAGCGGGCAACTATTCTTGTTGGGTCATTCCTGTCAAATAGTACCCATCCCGTTGCAAAGACACTATTTTCGTCAGCGCCATTATAAATTAAGAGGATGCCTTTCTCGGTCATTATCGGCGGCGGGCCCGGCTCGACGACTTTCGCATCGAAGTATCCTGGCCGTCGCCTGACGAGTGGCTGGTCGAGCGCCTCGGTCCAATGAATTAGATCATAGGAATAGGCCACCCCCGTTTCGTGTACGTCCTTTGCAGAATCACCCAAGAAATACATCCAGTAACGGTTCTTTATCTTCTCAGAAAGTATAGCGCCTGATTTGGGCCACCCTATGTTCCAACGCCCTTTGTAGGCTGGCATGATGATGCCCTTGCGCACCCAATGAATAAGGTCTTTGGACGTAGCCAGACAGAGTTGCGCATCCTTCTTGTTATACCCGGTATAGGTCAGGTAGTAAGTGCCGCCGATTTTTACCAGCCGAGGATCTTCAACACCACCGTCCTTTTCATAATCGGTTTCCGGCACAAGCACTGGCCCGGCCCGCCTGACAAAATGAATTCCGTCGGTGCTTTCGGCATAGCCGAGGCGCGAAGTCCCGCCTTTGTCCTGAGCGCGATAGAGCATTACGAGCTTGCCATCCTTTTTCACAACTGCTGGATTAAAGACGCCAGCTGACTCAAAAGCGTCGCCCTCTGGGGATATGATAGGGTTTCCGTGGTTGAGACGTTCCCACATCTGGAGTGGAGGGTTGGAAGCAGGGGCCGCCAAAATAATCATTGAGATAAGAGCGATTGGGGCTATGCCGCTCCGTAGTATGGAAGAACTGGAAGGTATCTTCATATAAACAGCAACTCCTTGAGTAAATCCTATGAAGGGTAGAATCTTGTTAATCCTGTCTGTCCTTTCTCGCTCTTCACTAGACACGCATTTGCTTTGCAGACCGGCGCACCATCCATCCGTACAACCAAATGATCGACCCAATGAAGCCGAGCAGTCCGAGCCAGGGAGCGAGCGCAAAATCCTCGGATACGAGCCCTATCGGCGCGTCTTTCGAGAGCCCGACGATCAGACCCGCGTTGATCACGCCCCACAAGCTCTCGCCGACAATCAATCCCGACGCCACGAGCGTGCCCAGTCGCTCGGCACGATCAGGGTTCGCCGTCGAGCGAGCGAACTTATCATACCAATGAGAGATCACCGCCCCTACAACCACAGCAAAGGTGGCCGACATTGGAAGATATATCCCGATGCCAACGGCTAACGGTGGAATGCGTAATCTCTTCATCGCGCCAAGCGTCGTATCAAGCAGAATGATGCCGACGCCAATGAGTGCGCCAATCCCGATCATCTTCCAGGGGAGGCTTCCCCCGATTGCGCCCCTGGCGAGGGCGGAGATGAGCGTTGCCTGTGGGGCCGCCAGTGGATTCGGAGCTACAACGCCGACGTTTGCGGCTCCGGCAAACCCATACGCCTTGGCGAGCAGGTTGAGCACCCAGGGGATCACCGCCGCGCCGGCACCTACGCCGACTATGAGCGCTATCTGCTGACGCATAGGAGAGGCACCGACTAGCTGGCCGGTTTTGAGATCTTGCAAGTTGTCGTTCGAGATCGTTGCACACGCGAAGACTATCGCCGTCACGAAGAGCGCGAAGGCCACAAGCGCGGGCTGCATCGCAGGCGTTGGCGACACGGCGAGTACGAGTGTCGATGCACATAGCACGATTGACAGAATGCCAACGCCCGAAATTGGGCTGTTCGATGCCCCGATGAGCCCCGCCATATATCCGCAGATCCCGGCGATGAGAAAGCCGCCAAGTAGCACGAAGGGTACGGCGATCATTGTGAGCTTCAAGGCACTTGATGCCAGTACCGTCGACTGCGCGAACGTGAACGAAAGCCACGCGGCTATGAGCAGGCATGCGGCAGTAAGCGCGAAAATCCACGAGGGTGAGAGATCGCGGTCACTATCGTCCCCTGTGTCCGCTTTCCGAGAGGCAGCAAGCGTGCTCAAGAGCCCGCCGACGACCGGCTTTGCTAGTTTGGCCAGCGTATAGATCGCGGCAATAGCGATCGTTCCGGCGCCGATAAACCGAACCTGATCGCGCCAGATCGACAGGGTGTGCCCGGCAAGCGTCATGCCTTCGGCAGCGGGCTGCATCGATGTCAAGATCGGGACGGCAATTCCCCATGCGATCACGAGGCCGAAAAGCATAGCCATTCCCACCGACAACCCGACGAGATGACCTGCGCCGACAAGCGCAAGCGACCATGCGAAGTCGTAACCGCTCGATGCCATGGTCCCGATGCGAAAGAAACCTGTGAGTTGACCGGCAGCGATCCGCGTCGCCGTTACGATGGCGAGCCCCGCCGAAGCGGCGGAACCGAGAATCACGGCGACAAGCCCTTCTCTCGCTTCGCCCGTCTCGTCCTTCGTTTCTCCACGCGTGCCGGATCCGACTTTCAATACTTCGGCCGCCGCTACACCTTCCGGGTAGGGCAGGTCGGAGTTTGTAACTAGCGCACGTCGGAGCGGGATCGTGAAGACCACGCCGAGCACGCCTCCGCTTAGGCAGATAAGAAACGATTGCCAGAAGGGGAACCCCGTCCACCAGCCGACAATCACGAGACCCGGCAAAACGAAGATGATCGCTGAGAGCGTTCCGGCAGCAGACGCGACGGTCTGGACGATGTTGTTTTCGAGTATCGACGAGTCCTTCACTGCGCTAAGGATGGCCATCGAGATCACCGCAGCAGGGATCGACGAAGCAAAGGTAAGACCGACCTTGAGGCCGAGATATACGTTAGCCGCCGTGAAGATAACCGTGATGAGCGCGCCGAGTATCAGGCCGCGTATGGTGAGTTCTTTGGGTTTCATAAGTCACCTACTATACCTGGTGAGCAATCCACGACAATCCGCAAGGAATCGAGCCTTATTGACAGTTCAGTGATTGCTTTGAAGTCGTACCTTGCCAGGCGGCTTTCGCCACAAATGATTTTTGGAATGCTTGTAGATGCATCTGTGTCAATCTTAAACGATTCGATTTAGCCGTTTGTCTGCCCCTCTGGATCAACAGGGGCTAAATCAGCATTGTCATTGTAATCTGTTTTGCCATGTGTGGCTTCTGTCAACTGTTCCGGATGTGGATCGGACTGCGGTTCCCCGCCAACAACTTCTGATGGCTCGACGTTCTCCACTTCTGCCGCGCCAAGCACCTCGGCCCGCCCTAGAAAATTCAACTCCTGATAATCGGTGTAATCAGTCTTTTCTTCCCTCGGAGAATGCTCTCTCTTGATGTCATCTTTGTCTTGTTCGCTCATTGAAAAACTCCATTCAAATCAGATTTGATTATGCCATTCTAACCTTTTTGTCTTAGCTGAGCGAGCCGGGTTTTACACTGCAATTCATGCGGTGAAGAACAAGCGGATAAGCCCTGGATCGCATCATCCCGGCTGTCTGGAAAAGATTAAACAAACCATAGGCAAATCTTTCTGCGGGATAGCCATCCGATCGAACCTGGGAGGATGGTATTTTACTGGGCGAGGGAAGGACCGTCAGTTCTTTCTGAACCCCCGTCTCCGTTTGATGTTATTCTCATTTGCCAGCAGAGTCAGCCCCGGCACAAGTTTGATGCCGGTTGATCGGACGCGGGCAACAGCATCGATTATGTTTTACGATATCTGCTGCCTGCGTACCGATGCATTTGGTTGTTAGAGTTCCAATAGCTTGCCTAAACTCACTTTCCAGTTCCCCTTTACTTCGCTCCCGTACATCTCCCTCTCCTTCTCCCTCCTGAGACGGCAAGCCCTCAACAATGCGCCTTTCTCGCCGTACTTTTCTATTGAGATAAACTTTCTACATAATTTCCCGGGCCAGGGACTCCAATTCACTATGTAGTACTTCTTTACCTCTCGCTCTCCATCTTTGCCCTTCACAATTTCCTTCTTGAGATTTACCCCCGTAACACCTGACTCGTTCTTTCCACTTCCTGATGACACCTGCCGGTCTGTGCGCGGGCGGCCCAGCTCTTTTTCTGCCTGATCGCGAAACTTGATTGCGGCCTCAAGCGCCTTCCGTTTGGTGCCAATCGTTTTGTCACTGAAAAACTTACAGCGAGATATTCCGTTAAACACTACACGAACGTACCATCCATATGTATTTCTGGACGGCTGATCTATTCTGCATATTCCTTTGTGACCACTCTTTGACATACTGAAACTGTATCCCCTCCAAAATGTATTTACATAAAAACTTACATTCATAAGCGAAAATTGTCAAAGAGCGAAGGCTACTCAAGCGTTCTGAGGAGAGACCAGGCTGGGCCAATTTATTTCTCAGGAAACTCTTCGCGTACCTGACGCCCTTCACTTCTTTGCGTGAAATAGATTTGCGTAAGGACGAAAAGACGCAAAGCAGGCAAGGCCTTTTCATAATGCAATCAGTGGTTTCCTATTATCTCGGCAAGTCAATCTGAGAATGAAACGGCCCTGGAAACTTGCGACGCTTTGTGACCAACAGGGATAACAGCGCAACCAAATAGGTGTTTGCTGAAAGGAAAAGTTAGGTGGGCTGCGCGCAGGAGAATGTGCTTCTTAAAAACGTGATTCTGGAAACAGTTCATTTACATCTATAGACCAACCTGATACTGCTGCTTCTGCTTAACTGAGTAGGTGGAAAACGCGTCCGCTGGAATGCGGTTAGGCCATCGTCACAGATCAAGGCCGAGGAATCTTGTCCCTGCGATCGGGTTGTGACGGTAGGGCGGTATGTCTTTGAAGCCGAGGCTTTCATAAAGCCGCTGTGCGCCTGCCATCGTAGGCAGCGTGTCCAGGTGCGTACGATGGTAGCCAATCGCCCGTGCTTCCGCGATCACGCGCTCGGCCAGTTGTCGCCCCACGCCCCCTGCCCGAGACTGCGGTCTCACATATAGGCGTTTCATTTCACATGTCTCGAGTGTTAAAGGACGCATTGCGACGCACCCAACGATGATGCCGCCTTCTCGCGCGAGCAAGAGCCGTCCGGGGGGAGGCGCATACTCTCCCGGGAGCGTTTCAAGCTCTGTTGCGAAGTCTTGAAAGCTGAGATCAATGCCGAGTGCTTGCTGATACTCCTCAAAGAGTGCACGTGCCGCTCTGATGGATGCTAAATCAAATGCTTCTTCGATCTCGACCATATGTTAAGAATGCGCAATAACTAAAGCAGGTGCAAGGGGCCTAACGCCGAGTTTAGCGGACGCGCTTTCCACCTACTCAGTTGAAGCGGAGCCCACAGCGCGCGCCCTGTGCTGCGCCCTGGCAGCTAATGCATTCAACTCAGCCCTATGCGGCGCAGTAATTCTTGAAACCTCGCGTCGGAGTGCAAGAGATCGAATCTGGGGTCTACTTTCAGGTAGAGCATCGCTTCCAGATGAGCTTGATAAGATTTTTCCAACAATTCAATCGCATGGTCTTTGTCTAAGAGCCCCGCATATATCACTGCGAGCGGATGGGGCAAACGGGGATTATCTTTATAAATCCTCGCTTTTTCTTTGAGTATGCCGAGCGCCTGATCTCTCCTGCCTGATATGGCGAAAATATATGCGATGCGAGCCCAGTAACTCTTCATTATGTCGTTATTCTCGAATTCTTTGAGCGCCTCTTCATACATTCCTTTTTGGGTGTACGTCTCCGCAAGCGCCAGACGCGCAGGGATGAATTCCCGGTCCAGATCGAGCGTCTTCCGGGCCTGATCGATTGCCGCATCGTAGTCGTGGACATAGTAGAGAAGCCAGGCCAGATCGCTGTTCATTATCACCGAAAGGGGGTCTAGTTCTAAAGCCCGCTTGAATTCCGCCTTTGCTTCATTCGATCTTCCGATGAGCATGAAATATTCACCGTACCAATGATGAGCGGTGGCGTAACCGGGGGCCAGACTGAGTGAGTGCTTGAAATCTTCTTCGGCCCCCGCCCAGTCCCAGTCATACCGCATCTTCGCGTAAGCGCGCGACGTGTAGGCCTCGGCCAGCGTGTCATCGATTTCAATCGCTTTGGTTGCCGCCTCTTTGGCCTTTGGATAAACATCCTTCGGATCCATGCCTCCATAGATGCTCAGCAGATTGTAGGAGTCGGCAAGTCCCGCATAAGCAAGCGCATAAGTGGGGTCATGCTCGATGGCTTCTTCGAAGTATACTGTTGCCTTTATCAGTTCTTCCCCTGTCCGTTTGTTCCAGTGATATCGCCCTTTTATATATGCCTGATATGCCCGCGTGTTTTCGGTGTAATGCTTGCCAAGAGTCTTTTTCTCTTCCACATTCAGATTCGTCCTTACGACCTCTGCCACTCGCCTCGATATTGAATCCTCCACCGCGAATATGTTCGTGTTTTTCTCATCGAAGGAATCGGCCCACAGCGCCGCTCCGTCTCTCATTCTCAACATCTGCACTGTCACACGAATCCTATCACCCGAGTTCTGTATCTTTCCCTCCAGCAGAAGATCCACTTCGAGTTCCCGCCCTGCTGTAACCGGGTCCGATTCCGCATCGCCGTATTTGAGAATCGCGCTTGTCGGTCTGACGATTATCTGATCAATGTTGCTGAGCTTCGTTATCAGCGCCAGCGTCGCCAGCGCGATGGTTAATCTGCGCTTCCAACTGCCGGAAAACCATTCGGAAGCGGCTTTGCCATCGAGATGCACCTCCTCCTGCAAATATTCTTTCTGATCTTCCTCCCCCTCGACCGGTTCAGCGCGCGTGATATCTTCTACCGCAAGCTTATCGCCCGTATCATTTTCAATCCTGTTGATTTCTGCAACAAAGCTATAGCCTCTACGCGGGACCGTGACGATGTAGCGATGCTCGTTTGGATGCTCTCCGAGCGCCTTTCTGAGAAAGGATATCTGTACGTTGAGGTTGCTCTCTTCGACACATGTATCGGGCCAGAGTTTCTCCATCAATACATTTCTTTCGACGACCTGTCCTACGTTTTCAATCAAGACGAGCAGAGTATCGAAGGCTTTTGGAGGCAGAGCGACCGGCTCTCCGTCCCGTAAAAGAATTCGCTTTACAGGTTCGAGGTAAAATGGACCGAATTCATACAACTCCTTCTCGCCCCCTTTCTTCTTTATTCAATGATTCGATAAAGGACGCAGTATATAAATTTCTGTTGCATGGAGGTTTGGCCATCCGCAACATAATTTAATCATTTTTAATCCTCAATTAATGCCTGATTGACCCGCCGCTCCGTTAGTATCTCAAGAAGTCAAAAAATAACGAGGACGCAGTTTATCACAGAATGGTGTCAGCGATTAACGGCGGTGCTGTGAGTTTTGGCATACACGCCCGCTCTGAATGTGCGCCCTGAATCAGCGAATGTTTTGTGCTCTGAAATCAACCTGACTGAATCGATTGATATGTAAGAAGGAGAATTTTATGTATCGAAGAAACTCGCTTGATGCCGATAATGGCAGCGGTCTTAATATTGCGGTAATCTTGGCGACCCGTTTGAGAGGAGCTTTCGGGAAGAACTTTTTTCGTCTGATCGTCACTTCTATCGCGATCTTCCTGATTCTCTCCGCCGGTATGGCTATCGTCGTAATAGGCACAGCAGCACAATCAGAGGGCGAAGCAGAGGCGGCATTGCCACCCGAAGCCCGTCAATTCGACTTCTGGCTCGGAAACTGGAACCTTGCTATCGGGAGCGGGTCTTCCAAGAGTCAAATAACCTCATTCGGCGTCGGAGGAGGCATCGCCACCCTTGAGAACTTCAGCAACGGCCTTGGCACGAGCGTGAGCATTTACGACACGAGGGAGCAGAAATGGTATCAGACCTGGTTCGATCAGGACCAACTGCTTATAGAGGTCAGCGGTGAATTTCAAAACGGCAGGATGGTGCTAACGGGGCAGGAGACGAGGACGACCACAGGAGTCAAAATGTCAGGGCGAGAGTCCTGGTTCAACATCACGGATAATCAATGGGATTTCCTCTACGAAGTATCGGCAAACGGCGGGCAAACCTGGCAGCAGAATTTCCTCGCGCACGGCAGGAGGGCAGACTCTCTTGTTTCTGCGCGCACACTTTCATCGTCATCTCAGGGCGGAGGCCAGAATGTCATAACCATTTCTTCTTTGCCGAAAAAATTCAGGCAGTTTGATTTCCTGAAAGGCGAATGGGAAGTCGAAGACCCGGATTGCGCGTCTCAGGCAAGCGTTACGGGCACTCTGTTCGGAGCCGGGGGCGGATTCGCCATGCTTGAAGATTTCAGATGCGGGGACGATTACAGGGGCACAAGCGTAAGCTTCTACGATACGCGAGCCGGCATGTGGCGTTATATGTGGCTCGACACCGAAGGGCTGTTGCTTGAGCTTAAGGGAAACGAAGAAGACAATGATATGGTGTTTCAGGGAGAATTCGATGACCCGCAAACCGGTCTCACGATGCTCGGACGTGTGACCTACGACAGCATCTCGCAATCCGCAGCAGATCGTAAATTTGAAGTGTCAGAGGACAATGGGCTGACCTGGACCGTGAAGCGCATCCACCATTATGTAAAAGCCTCTGTGTTTCAACCCGATAATTTCGAGGCGAAGAAGGTGAAGGCCAACAAAGTCAAGCTCGCCTGGATAGATACATCTCCAGGGGAGAACCGTTTTGAAGTTCTTCAATGGGATGGCGCTCAGTGGATAGTTGTCAAGACCCTTGCGGCCAATTCAACTGCCGCGAAGATCAAGAAATTACAGTCAGGGACCGAGTATCGCTTCGCCGTTCGCGCCTGCGATAGTTCTCATTGCTCAGATCAATCTGAGATAACAGTGACGACGCCCTGATGCAGGTTGAAGTGACCGCTTGGAGGAAATTGGAAGAATAAGATTGCAATCACGATTTGCTGATTTGAGGAGGCGTTATGTCACGAAAAGTTTTTGCGGCGATATGGTTACCGATTGGAATATTTGTTCTGGCTTCAATAAGCCCTCTCGCACAGGCAAGCTTGTCCACCCCACACACCGAACAGGCTTCCTCCCGTTGGAGGAAGCTTCCCGAAGAAGTTGGATTTGTTTCCCGCATTGAGGATGGAAAAGTCATCTGTCAATCGGCAACCGAGCAGGATATTCGACTGATGGCCGAATCCAGCTACAACCCGCAAACAGGGGCATCGCGTCGTCACCTGCTCACTGTGCAAGGGACAGGCAACATAACCTTTATCTTGCGCGCAGGAGACGGACTCGAATCCAATCCCCAGGCGCGGGATGCTTATCTGCGCGCGGCGCAAACCTGGTGTTCGCTCATTGAGGCCCCTGCGCCAGTCACTATTATTATTGATGTCGATTATGGGCCAACTGTGTTTGGTCGCCCCGATATTACCGGTCAGGCCAGACCTCAATTGCTGATCGGTAGAGGCGAGTACAAGGATTGGCGAAACTCTGTGATTGCCAACGCCAATACCGGACGGGACCTTGCATTGTTCAGCGCGCTGCCGGAAACCGCTGTCCCGACCGACCTCGGCGACACCGATGCCTTCGTGATGCCATCGGCATTATTGCGGGTCATCGGTCTGATCCCTCCTGTCGCCGACCCGGAGGGCGAGATGGACCAGTTCGGACCCCCTCCCTCTATTGCTTTCCTGAGCACAGGGCTCTGGGATTTCAATCCTGACGATGGCATTGATGCGGGAAGACTGGATTTCGTAGGAACGGCCTTGCATGAGATTGGACACGTAATAGGCTTTGTTACACGAGTCGGCACAACAGAATTGAATCCTGGGCTGCCGCTGACCGTCAGTTCCCTTGATATCTATCGCTTCCGCCCTGGAACCACGATGGAGACTTTCACGAATGCAAAGCGCATTCTGTCGGCAGGCGGCGAACAGTTCCACTATGCGGGTGAAAAGGAGATTCCGCTTTCAACCGCCCGGCTCAACCTCACAGGCGGCGATGGCTTCGGAGCAGACCACTGGAAAGATGATTCATTTGTCGGTTCGCGTATCGGTGTAATGGACCCTATATTGAAACTCGGACAAGTGCATGATATTAAGAAAAATGATCTTATAGCCTTCAAAGCGATGGGCTATCGAATTATCGCCGAAGCCACAGACCACTCGCCTTATGTCGACTCACTGAAAGGTGATCTCCAAAGCGGCTTTCTGACTTTGAAGGGCGCGGTTTACGACATTGACGCCGATGTGGCGACCGCTCAAATCTCGCTACTCGATAGTGCCGGAAACGTCTTGCGCGAGGATGCTCCGGTCGCTTTTGGCGATAATGAAAAACGGAGTGATTTTATATTCAATCTTGCCGGTCTCGACGACCTTCCCTCCACAACGAAGGCAAGTGTCGTATTCCGAGATAGCGAGGACAACACAGGAGCGCCCGCCATAGCCGATTTCAGTGAGGCCGATGAGGGCGGAGCGATAATCAATAATGTTTCATTCAACGGTAAGAAGCTGAAGATAAAAGGTAATGGACTTGCGGGACAGATTCAGATCGAAATCAACGGCGTGATAGTTTCAACGTTGAATGCCGATTCGAACAAGAAAGTGAAGATCAAAGCGAAGGCGGACGAACTCAACATCCGCACAGGAGCCAACCGCGTGCGGTTGATAAAGAATTCGATTCGCTCGAATATAGCCGTTCTCTTTTTCGGGACGACGCAGGCTTAGAACAAAGTGAGATTCTCTACCTTTCCTTGACGGACGACGAATCAAAATCGGGAGTACAGCTATCATTTTGAAGTGATGATGGTACGGTTGCTCAGTATACTCATCCCACGAAAAACGGGGCGATAGTCGCGGCGGGAGATAGAGTTCCACAAGGTCAGGTCATAGATCTGAGCGGCGACACAGGAGCTTCTATAGACTTTTCCTGTGTCAGAAGTCAAGTCACCGTCAATCTTGGGTAACTTTGTAACCACCCTCCATTGCGCTACCGTCACCTCATACCTGGACATGTAAAAAGTAGGATGGATGCTCAATTTGAATCGGTCAATCATATGGAAATCAGGTCAACCTCTGAATTATCAACTCAAGGGTTTTCGGAGCCCTCGCGGAAGCCTAACGCAAGCATCAGCGGCTCGCTGTGGTCAAAGGGATAACAAGGAAGCGGTGCCATCGCCACAGGCGACTCTCCACTTGCGCAGTCGGCGCTTATTGTGGCAGTTTCGCGAGATCCTGGTTGATTTTGTCGAGGAGACCCTGGGCTTTAGCCTCGAGTGCGGCAGCGCGACCCTGGTAATGCTGGAAGTCGCGCAAGGCGGCATCTGCATAAGCCCGCGCACGAAGCAGACCGGCGCGCTGCTGGGACGGCTGGTCATCCCTTCCTGCCGCCCGAGCATACATGACGGCCATGTTGAAGCGTGTATGGCCAGCATTGAAATGGTTTCCGGCCTTTTCAAAATAAAGTGCGGCTTGCTCGAAATGCTCGCGGGCCTTGTCCAGTTGTCCAACTTCGGCATAGAGAGCGCCCAACCCGTTGTGCAGCGGCGAGAGGTCAGCTAAGGCGTCATTTGGACACAGTCGCAGCCCCTCAAGGTAACTTGCTTCCGCCGCCTGGAAGTGACGAAGCAAGGTTTCCACTGGCACTTTGCGTTGACGTGCCTCGCGGAAGCGCTCGTAATGCACCATCCCGATTTGCTGGATGCACCTGGAGCGGCCAAGGGCGTCGTCTGGATTGCGCAAATCCAGGCTGCGCTGGTAGGCCGCCTCTGCGGCATCGAGATCGCGGATGGCAGTGATATTCTTGTAAGTATGGCTTCCACGAATTCCGTAATTTGTTCTCTTCCGCGAAGACCCGCTTTGACCGCCTGCCCTACGAGCACACGCAGCGTCAGCGGATTTCCTCCGCAGTAGTCGAGCAGCGGCTGCCAGTCGGCGATCTCTGAGCGCTTGAGCTTCTTCTCTTCGCCTAGCTTGAGGGCGAGCTTGGCGGCGTCGGAGTTACTCATGCGGAGCATTGCAATGCGATGCGGGATGCCGCCGAGCCACTTCGCCTCGTCCCGGCGGGAGGTGAGCAGGATCTTCACCTTACTGGCAGTGTCGAGGTTGATCTGTTGGAGGAAGTCGCGGAGATCCTGCTGCTCGGCGGCGGTCCATTGCGACTCTGTGCCTTCCGGGAATCCGGCGACCGGCTCGACGTTGTCCCATATCCAGAGGACGGGGAATTGGCGGAGGATTTGGAAGACGAGATGCCTGCGTTCTTCTTGGTCATTGATCGCGCTCCAGTCGATTCCCTGCGCCGCGAGCAGCGGCGAGAAGGGCTGGCCGATCTGGTTGAGCAGGTCGGCGAGGTCATTGCGGATAGAAAACCAGAGAGCCTGCGTGTCGCCGTTGGCGGCGAGGACCTTTGTGTAAAGCTCTTCGCCGCGTGCCTTCATTTGCTCCTCGACTTGCTCAACGGTGACGGCTTCGACCACGTCGGCGTTCTGTAGGTAATCTTCGAGATACCAGCGGATGTCTTCCTGCTCCTGGACTGTGAGGGCGAACTCGATGTTTGCCTCGGCTTCCAGGGCCGGTTGACCGTGCCGCTTCAAAGTGAGGCGGACGGGGTAGTGAGCATCCTTCGGAGCGTCCTGGCGAATTTGGAGTATGGTCATGCTGCAAATCTTCCTTATTATTTTCTCGGGCTTGCCTCAAGAATCATCTCTCTGTGTGAATAATCGAAGATCACTTTGAATTTCTTCAGCGTTGCGTCTCCTATAGATCCGTCAAACTCTTGATTGAAATGCGCCTGCGAGAACTCTGTCAGCGGATTCTCAATCCTGAAGCTGCCCAATTCCAGTCTTTCCAAATTGCCCACCCACGACTGATCTTTCACCAATCCTGCCAGTCCGCAAGTCGGGCTGCGTTTAAGTTGTTCGACCGGAGGTAAGAGCCTATATTCATCAACAAACTCTTTGGTAAGACACATTTCGGTTGCATATCCTGTATCCACTTGAAATCGGCCCTCGACCGCAACACGTCCCGGTGCCTTTATCTTGGCCCGCACAAATATGTGTTGAGGAGCGATTTCAATCTTAAAATGCTCGCCCGTGCCCTTATAGTTGTAAGTAGCCGGGTCATACACGTTGATGATCTGAGACTTATAATCTATTTCAACTACAAAGCTATTAAAAAACTCCTTGCCAAGTATTCCGTCAATCGCCCGCCGCTTCTTTGTTTTATTTTCCCGCGATTCGGCCTCTTCGCGGCCCGGTTCATCTGCGGTGACTTTGTTGAAACAGTCCTCTACCTGTGCGAGCGGAACAGATAATAGTCTTTGATTCATCAAAACGGCTCCGGGCGGACCATATAGTGTCTTACCAGTGACGAGATAAACATTTTGTTGGTTATCTCCTATGCCATCAGTTGTGCCTACCAGTTGGATCTCCAAGCCTGTTGACTTCGCCTGGCCAGTGCTAATCATAGAGTAGGAGCCTGTATCGAGAATAAACGACAAAGGCTTGGAACCATTCACACTGACCGGCAAAAAGATGAGATTGGAACCCAGATCAAATGGAATAGAATTGGCAATTTTACCCGGGGCGAAATCCGCTTCAACTCCATATCCAGGAGCAATGACGCTTGATCCCATATAAACAAGAATGAGGAGCAAAGAGATTGTTTGATATTTCAGGTTCATAAATATGAGTTTACAAAGGTGCTTTGCTAATAGCCATGTAACGCCGAATTCAGCGGCGCGCCGGTAGCCGAGAGATAATGAATCGTTGGGAAGCGCATCCGCTGGAATGAATAGTTAGGCTGACCCTTGAGTTCATAGTTCTCTTGTCATAAATACACTATTTGGGTCTTCAATGTAATCTGCAAACGGATCACAATAGATAAACCCGAAACTGGAATAAAGCCTTCTGGCTGGATCGAAAGCATCCATTGACCCCGTTTCCAGGCTTAGCCGCCGATAGCCCCGATTCCTAGCTTCTTCAAGTATATGTCGAAGCAGTAAGGTCGCAACTCCTCTTTTTCGGTAAGGCGGAGCAGTCCTCATAGATTTGATCTCTGCATGTTGAGCATCGAGTTCTTTAAGCGCCCCACAGCCAATTAGCTCATTTCCGTCCCACACACTCCAGAATGTAATTTCTGATTTTCGCAAAGCCTCAATATCTAGTGCGTGAATACTTTCAGGTGGAGAATGTAATGCCATCTCGGTAAGATGTTGCATCAACAAATCAGCCACTTCTGGGCCAGATAAATCATCAACTTTTATCTCCATTAAGGACTCCATTCTTCGAAAAACTGATCTCAAGCTTTCTACCCGGATAGAAATACGAGAGGTATAAAATTCTACGAAAACTTTATGCGGGAATCCATAAAGACTAAGAAATCAGGGTAAAAGAATTTACTCTCTTTGGATTCTCGCCATCAGGTTTGGGGAGTCAAAGAAAGGAGCCCAATGCCTATTTTAGCGGCGTGCTGGTAGCTGATTGAACACCAGGAGTTGGCATGCGCGTTCGCTGAAATGAGCAGTTATGCTCATTTCTGAGTTGAGCTTATCTCAGTATCTTTCATTGATTTGCAAGCAGGCCATTGCGCCAGAATATCTATCGCGACAAGGGGGCCAAATCCAAAACCCTGATTGAGTAAATCAATTCGATCTGACCTGACAAGCGAGTTTAAATTGTAATTGGCAAGAGGGGCAGCCTTGATAACACCAAACGATTGATTCAATAACACTCTAGTTATTTTCTCGCTCTCTTTCCATCTCTTCCATTTTCTTTCTTAAGCTAAGAGGTCTCATATCGGTCCAGACCTCTTCGATGTAATTGAGGCATTCTTGTTTTGTTCCAGACTTTCCCACATCGTTCCATCCAAGAGGGTTTTCTCGATCAGCAGGCCAAATAGAGTATTGTTCTTCGTGATTAATAACGACCTTATAGATTCTGTCATCCTCTTCGTCGTTCCATCCCATAGAAATTCTCCTTATAAAAAAATATAGCTTCTTTACAAGAGAGAGGATAGAGGTTCAAGAGTTGATTGTGCAAGCCAAACGCCGAATTCAGCGGCGCACCTGACGAAGGAGCGCAAGAGATTACGACCAGAAGTGAAGAAAGAAGAACTCTCTTGAAGATTTATAGCCTTCAAATCTGAGTTTTGCAGAATCGAATGAGGAGAGAAATACAACACAACAAGCAGCGCCGTCAAACTTGGCTAATGTTCATTTCAGCGGCGTTGTCTTAAACCTGGTAAAGAATCTGTGGAATTCGAGCCCGTTCAAGTGGGAGGTTAAGCGGACCTGAGCAATAATGGTCCATTCTCGCAAACAATCTCCCGGGCAACAAAATCTGAATGTCGGCGAGAGGTTTTCTAAAGGTGTGAATCGGGTGTCGCTGTTTGTGGGTAAACAAATGATAAGGCATCCTGGCTCCTTCGGTATAATTATCGAAGGAGCCAGGATGCTATAACAGCCTGCCTGTCAATCGCCAGGCGCAAAGTTGCATTTCGTAATTCAGTTCAAGAACGCTTATTCAGCCTTCTTGATCGAAGTAATACTCAACCACTTCTTACCCTCTTTTTCAGTCAGGGTTCCACTGACTTCTACCTTCTCGGCGACGTAGGGGATCAGCTTTTCATTCTTGTTCGCAGCATAGTCGCCTGAGATCAAATAGACCTCATTCGAGTCATCAATGATAGCCATCTGATTACCGCGCTTGGCGCAAGCCAACGCGCAACCCTTGTGTTCTTCGCCGCGTGCGCCGTCTTTGTTTGCAAAGCAGACCTGATCGATGACTTCGCCTGTGACTGTAACCTGCTTCGAATCATCTGCCTTTGATGCGAAGGTCCCGCCAATAACAAGGATTGCGAAGAGAATGTAGATCAATCTTTTCTTCATAGTTCCTTTCTCCTGTCTATAATGTCCCGGCAATCTTCCGTTGCGCGCTTACCGCACAGGCAAAATGCTAATCCCAGTGCAGGCACTCAGTCAATTCAATATGAAACTCTGAGTCAATTGAGGCTCGATGACAGACAATAATGGCAGACCGAGATGACCACTGCAACGAGATTTTTATGCCAACCCGCGCTTTAAGCGGCGCACCTGGCCTGCTCTTTATATCTCCATTATGAGCCCGAGTAATCTGCTTGTGCGGGAACTATTGTTTGGGGGTTGAATAATATTGAGAATTCAAACCAACAAGCAAACCAATAACGAGAGAAGCTGTAGCCCCCTCTTGCCAGCACTTTTCTGTGACTCAAATAGACTACCAGGACGGTCCCGGAGAATAGAAACTGATGCAGGAAGGGAACGAACCGCCTGATGAGGATCGGCTTTTGCGCCTGCATACGCTTGATCAATTCTGATTCATACCTTACATGTGCTTCTTCATCTGCAAGAATCTTCTCGCAGATTTTCTTGAGCAGATTTGAGTTCGTAGCCGCTTTCAAAGCTTTGTAATAGACCAGAGAGATGATCTCGGCAGTGATCAAAACCGCGATTGACAGCTCGAAGCGAACATGTTTCTCAGCCTTCTAAAAACTGTATCGGTCCAGTTACCGCTGATAAGGTTGATATTGTGAAGAAGCATAAACCTTCTCAGAAGCAGAGCGTGGTTCTGCTCTTCGGCAATAAACAGTCTGGTTATTGGGACTAAATATTCATCCTTCTGCTTTAGGGCATGCTCCTCGGCAGACCTGAGAAGACCTTTCCCCTCAGAGTATTCACCAAGCTGGAATGCAGCGATAGAGTCCCGTATGCAGTCCCTCTCTTCATCTGTCAGCGTATCCGGGAGGTCCCAGGGTAAATCGATTGTGTTCGAGCAATTTTGAGTAAAATAGGCATACCAGTTCTTGAGCGAGTTTAGCATTTAGACACCATCCGGAGTGAGAGATTTCCGCCTGCCGGTGCTCGATGAAAAAGCGGCGGTCACTTGGATGCAAAAAAGTGATTTGAGTTGTTTCGCCCCCGAACTATACCTGAGCCAATTTCTCGCAATGCCGCCCGCGTACGCTCGCGTAGGAATAATTTTTTCACCAGCCAATCAGTGAGTTTCTACAATATCGGCAAGCTCAATCTGAGAACTATATGTCCCTAAAGAAGGCTCGCGTACGCCTGGAATTTCCGGAGAGTTAGATAGCCCTGCTTGAGCGCCATCCCTCGAGAGACTGTGTTGAAAACGATCTCTTTTATGTAGGCATCAAGCCTTACCGGGTAGAAAAATGGAGCACATGGGTTTATCGACCGGGCGGTCGAATTCAGCAGGCACACTTCGAGGGTTTAGTCCCACGGAGCGCCTTTCAATTCAACCGTATTACCTTCCGGGTCTTCTATGTAAATTGAAGGGCCTTCTCCCTCTGCGCCGTAGCGCGAAGCGACATCTCCTGTCTCTATACCATGCCGCTTCAAATGAGACCTGATTCTCTCTGC
Source organism: Blastocatellia bacterium (assembly GCA_963765495.1). Lineage (GTDB taxonomy): Bacteria > Acidobacteriota > Blastocatellia > UBA7656 > UBA7656 > CAVXWP01. The sequence goes on along the minus strand of CAVXWP010000004.1, from coordinate 27,398 downwards.
GTCAAATGGGTCGACCCGTAAACATAAGTGATCCATATTCCGTCCTTCACGTTCAGGTGATGCTCCTCCCTCACGCCCCAATTTGCCGTCTACGGTCACTAAATCGATTAATGATCGACCGGCGCGAAGCTGCGTCAGCCCAAGTTCCTCTTGTTGTCGTTCAACGGAACAACCCAGTAAATCACAATAAAACCATAGCATCTTGTGAAGGCTGGAAACACGAAGGACGATATGATCAATCTCTCTTATGTGGATCATGCGAGGAGGATAGATTCCTGTATCAAGTGTGTCAATTGATTATCGAGCCCCATCGCTTCGTTGTCACGGTTTGCGGTCTAAGTTATCGCGATCAGACCCATTTCAGTCAACTCGGTTTCCCATCTTCCTGTAGTTTTTAGGCACTTGAAAAGTGGGGCTAACGCTCGATTTCTTCTGTGAGCTAAATCAAGACCCATAAGAATTGCAAGAAATTGTAAAACCTACAACTGGTTCATCGGCGCGTTGGTAGCAGCAGGATAAAGATGGCTGCGTCAGGCTCTCGTTTTACCAAAGTGATTTTGCAAAATAAATCCCAGGAAGAATCTGATCCTACAGAGAATTGGCGACATATTCAAATATGTCTTCAGCAATTCTCGGTTTAGAAATTCTGTCTTAACAAGAAGTAAACCACGAAATACACGAAGCACACGAAATAGAAGAATTATTCGTGTATTTAGTGTGTTTCGTGGTATATCCCGGTGCGATTTCCTCTAAACCGAGAATTGCTGATAATTCTAAATCTAACAATAAAACTTTAGCGTGGGATTGATTCCAGAATTTGCTTAACTTGAAAGCAGGCATCACTCTGAAAAGAAACGCTCCTTTATTAACTGTGACTGTTTTCTCCCCTGACAGATGTAATAAGCTCCAAACAACAATTCCCTCATCTCGAAATCAGCAGTCAGTTCATGAAGCTCTTCCCAGGGTTTTAAGTATGGATTCCCCAGTACCGTCCGTTTCATAATCCAAATGCCGTAAGGCAGAAGTGCCTTCCCGAGTACTCCGTCTGGAAGTTTCGAGTCCATAATGACGAGGTACTTTCCCTGTTGTAGCTGATTCCAACTCTGGCGCAACACTCTTTGATGGTGCGGCATCGTTGCGTAAGAAAGACTGAAGATCACACCATCGACAGCCTCGGGTAGAGAATAGTCAGCGGCATCGCATTGCGTTAATGTGACGTTGCTCCAGCCTTGCCTCTGGCATAATTGTCTGGCCTTCGACAGCATTCCTTCAGAAAGATCAACCCCATAAATGTGGCCAAGCGGCCCAACTGCGCGCTGTAACAGCGAAAGGTTTCTTCCGGTCCCGCACCCGATTTCAAGGACGCGATCGCCCGGTCTGAGTTTGAGACAATCAACTGCCTTTGAACGAATACCTGGAGGGAGCAAGAAGAGCCATTCAAATAATGGGAAAAAGGGAGCTATGGAATTATAGCGTTGACGGATAAATGAGAGATTATAGTGAGGCCAATTCAAAAAGTGCATAGGTTTGATCCTCGCTTCTCCTAATAGTTACTTCTTATTAAGACCAACGTCAAGTTAAAGCCAAAAGAGGGATCTGCGGCGCGCCTGTACCCGGAGGTAACGTATGGGTGGGATGCGCGTCGGCTGAAATAAACGGTTAGGCACAGTTTGGCATTGAAATAGCTGGCTAGCCTGACCGTAGAGATAGATTTTCTTGGTAATCTGAGCGCTATTCAAAGTGGAGCCGGGACGTTCATTATGTTGATTCAGAAATTTGGTGTTTCTATTATTTAATAACCCCAAATCGCACCATGCTTTCAACCGATGCCATAATTGCTTCTTCATTCGGTCGGGGGGTCCAACCTAATATTTTCTTTGCTTTTTCATTACTTGCATTTTTAACTCTGCCTAATTGAGGAACGATATTCTTTGCAAGTGGATTGAATAATGCAGCTATACGCACTATCCAATCGGGCAACACCCTGGTTGTAACATTTTGGGCCTCATTCCCCATTTTACTCTTTAACATTAAGGCGATATCGCGCAGGGATACAATACCACCTGCCAATGCTAAGAAACGTTGCCCTTTGGCTGCTGAATTGGTCATTGCCCGCAGATGTAAATCAGCCACATCCCGGACGTCAACAATTCCAAAGTTAATTTTGGGAATAGCCTTCATCGACCCATCCAACAGTTGCTTTAATATCTCGTGGCCACCTGATAAATCCGGACCAAGTAAAGGACCAAAAATACCAACGGGGTTTACAACCGAGAGTTCCAGGTTTCCCCCTTCTTTTTTTATGAAATCCCACGCTGCCTTTTCTGCCAGGGTCTTGGATTTTAAATAAGCCGAAAGGGTCTTGTCATTAGGGTCTGTCCAATCTTCCTCTGTAATCAACGTGTCGGTGTCCTTGTGACTATATCCTACCGCCCCAAATGATGACGTTATCACTATTCGTCTGACGCCAGCATTTTTTGAAGCCCTCAGCACGCGGAGCGTTCCTTCTACAGCAGGAACGATCATTTCGTTTTCATCTCTTGGTATCTTTAACGATATAGGCGAGGCAACGTGTAAGACATATTCGCAGTCTTTGACCGCTTCATCCCAATTGGCGTCTTTGGATAAATCCGCTTCGATAAATGATAGATTTTCAACCGATTCTGCCCCGCCATTCTTAAGCATTTTAATAACTTCATCTTTTCTGCTTAGAGAACGAAGAGTGGTTCGTGCTTGATAGCCTTTATTCAAAAGCTGCAAAATACAGTGAGAGCCAACGAACCCTGACCCGCCTGTTACGAGTACGAGTTTTTCTGAAGTTGAATTTGTCATTATTCTCCACGGGAATAATAATCTTACTTTATTGAAAAGCCCAAATATCCTTTGTTGAGAAGGTCTAACGGTGATTCTCTCAAATCCTTGATAAGGCGATCATTCCAAAACTGCTGTTGCCTCAATTTCTATCAGGAAATCCGACACTGCCAGAGCCGAGACCCCTATCCAGGTGCTGGCAGGACGCTTCTCTTCGGGAAAAAATTCTCGCAAAGCATTTCCAATTGTCTCAGCTTGCTCAGGTCTGTAATTCACTATGTAAAGCCGCAGACTCACCACGTCTGCAAGCGTGCCCCCGGCTGCTTCAACAGCCGCCTGAACGTTTAGGAAAGCTTGTCTTGACTGTTGAGCCAGATTATCTCCGCCAATGATCTGCTTTTGAGCATCCCATGCAGTTTGGCCTGAAATATAGATCGTCTTTCTACCACTAGCAGACACGATCTGAGAAAAGCCATGTGGCAGACTGGTGAAGAGCGAATCTGGATTTATATATTCCTTGGGCATAGATCGTTAGAGCTACCGTCAAACCGCACTCGTTGTTCAATAACAAAGTAGAATAAAGAGAGGTGATTCTACGTGGCATAGCCCTGATTATCAATACTGAATCAGTGAATGGCGATAGGAAGAATCAAACCCTAAGGTGAAATGCGCCTCCGCTAAAATGAGCGGTTAGCCTGCCTGTCAAACTTACGCTAAAAAGCCGATTCGCTTTGTTTAGTATCAAGTGACAAGTATTATCTTTTCCGCTATGCTGACAGCGTTTTGATGAGTATCTTCAAAACCCAATTTACATTCTTATGAGAGAGGAGATAGGTGATGCTTCAAATAATGCTCATTTTAGGGATACTGCTGATGATAGGTGGGGGTATCAAGATGTACTTTGAAAAAAAGAATAAGTCCAGTTCCGGGAAATAATTTGAGGAGATAAACCAGGATAATCAAGGGTTCATAACGATTAGCAGAATTGTCCCCTATCTTGATGGACCCCTGAGTATCCGGTTCTACCTGGGAGCGGCCAGCCCTCACCGAAGTTATCCAGGTTTACATTTTACAAAGCTCTGGGCTTACTCATGGACATTTCTTTGCCGCTCGGTATCCGTCCTTTTGCGCCTCTTTCTTAGTCCTAAAATAGACTCTTCTTTGTAATGGCACCTCCTCGTAACCGGGACACCCACGCCAATAATAAATCTTGCTTCTACTGTCACCCCTAAAGAATTCTGGTTTAGGTCTTTCCGGAGTTGTAATCACCTCCAAAACCGCTTCATCCCCTTCAGTGCTCTTTAGAATTGCCCCAGGGGGCTTCTGACTATCATCGACGTAAGTCCAGATTATTGCCTCATCCTTCGTTGCCCGGATTCCTGCGATTTCTGCTATATCAGAGATCTCAGTCTTATCTGTTGAGAAGGTGAATATCCGTGAATGAATCGGTGATATCTGAATACGCATCCAATTCTCTCCCTCATTCACCTCTTCGACAGAATACCTCCCCTCATGTGCTTTACCTGAATAGACAGAAATATACATGCCCTGGCTATAGAACATGCGTGACTTGCTTTCCTGGTTAATCCAATGCCCCAACAGTGCCTTTGGTAAAGTAAACGCCCCTCTGTCCTGGTTATGAGGTGAGGTAGTCGAATCTAATTCACCAGAGGTGCTCTGATCTGCCTTTCGCTCTTGAGTGATAGAAGCCTGGGCAATGCGGGATTGTAGGAAACCGGATTCGCCAACCGCCCTTTGATTAGTTGCAGCCCCAATCAGGAGGATAAAAACTGCTAATAGAAGGGTATGAAAAAATCCGCTTTGTGTCTGGGAAGCCCCTCTTGTACCAGATTGATTTTTATGTCGCATAAAGTCTCCTCCAGACAAATGGGATAGGACGTGAGTTTTATTGTCAAGTAAACGGGTGAAAGAGAACTCATGCTAAGAAGAGAAGGCAGAGCCATTCAAGTTTCCAAAATGTAGGATAGGAGATAGAAATAGGCCATCACGGCCTAATTTCAGCCACCTTAAATGCCTCGATGCATCGGGAGTAAAGAAGACCGCTAACCCGTTTATTTTTCATACTTATAAGGAGAAAGCTCACGAAAATTTCGCGGGCTTTCTGATTTTTGAAAAAAAATATGGAAGAAATTTTTTTCTTTTATGTCTAAAATAATAATGGAGCGATTCTCAAAATCTTCCCTCTGAAATGATTCTATTTCGCATCAATCTCAATTAAAGCTGTAAAAGATGAATAAGGGAAGAGGTGATCAAAATGACAACTAAAAAACGATTGTGCTTGCATCTTCTTATGCTTGCTCTCTTTGCCTACTGCGCGCTGCCGGTCGCCGCGCAGTCTCCCAACACGGCATCTATGATCGTCGTCGTAGTCGATCAAAACGGCGCGGTGGTTCAGGAGGCCAAGGTTTCGGTAGTAAACACCGCGACCGGCGCTGTGCGTGAGGCCGTCTCGGGAAGCGATGGAAACGCCACCATTCCGGCGCTGTCGCTGATGGGAACTTACACGGTCAGCGTATCCAGACAAGGATTTCGTGACGAAGATCTCAAGGATATCACTCTGCGGTCGGGTGAAACCGCGACCCTGAAGGTGACGCTCCAGGTTGGCTCGCAGAAGTCGGAAGTCACCGTCTACGGCACCACGGAAGGGGTCCGTGCAGATCCGCAGATCGGTCGCCGGCTCGACAGCCCGATCATCGACGAGACGCCGATCCTAGGCCGCAAGGTAACGACGTTGCCGCTCCTCAATTCGGCGTTTCGGCAGGCGAAGGGTACGGGGGACCTCTTCGTAAATGCGACATACTTCGTAACGGGTGTTGGTGGACGCCGTCAGACCACTGTCACGCTCGACGGCGCAAACAACGATGAAGGATGGGGCCGCCAGACAGCGATCGCCACCGTGCCTCTCGGAGCCATCCAGGAAATAACGATCCTCTCAAACGCGTTTTCTTCTGAATTCGGCTGGACCTCCGGTCCCGCGTTGAACATCGTCACCAAGTCCGGCACGAACGACCTGCACGGCGAGGGGCTCTTCATGATCCGTCCCGGTGACTGGCAGGCGGAGTCGTTCTCGACCAAGAATTTCTGCCCCCCGTCCGTACCGAGTTGCGTCACGCCCTCCACGCTCAGGGCTATCAGCGCGGTGGACATCCCGGATGCTCTGAAGCAGTATTCCGGTTCGATCGGCGGGCCGATCATCAAGGATAAGACCTTCTTCTTCGCAACAGCCGACTACACACGTCAGGATCGAACGACATTCCTCTCAAAGACGCTGCCCGAATTCCTGTTACCGGCCGATGGTCACCTCGACTATACGGGTCATTACCGCCAGTTCCTCTTTGACGGACGGCTCGACCACAGGCTTACGTCGAACCAGACATTGATGGCGCGAGTAAACGTCGATCGGTTTTCCGACGACAACCCGCAGGATGCCGTGGGCGGCACGAATGCACCAAGCGTTGCGCGCAGGTACTCGCGCAGATCATGGACGGCTCAGGCCAATCACACGTTGGCCATCAACACAAACCTTATCAACGAGGCGCGATTGGCCTACCTGCATGGCGATCCAGTCACGCTATGGGAAGCGCAGACGCTTTCGACCACATACGCACGCAGTGGGACTGTGCCGTTCACCATTGGACAGTCGCGATCCTCCAACATTTTTGGCCACCAGACGCAGTTCTCAGACACGCTGTCGTGGTCGATTGGCAAGCACTACCTCCGCTTTGGCGGGAGTATAATCCGTCACACCTCGGGCGGGACGGGCAGCGAGCCCGGCCAGGCGATCCTCGGCACGTTCACCTTCAAGAGCACGACGACGGCCCCCTTCGACCAGTTGACACTGGCCGACGTGCAGCAGTACACGCAGCCGATAGACTTCGGGATCAACAGCTACGAGTTGCCGCAGTGGCTCTATACCGGGTTCGTACAGGACAGCATTCACCTGCGCAGCGACCTCACCGTTGATGTCGGGCTCCGCTACGACCGTCAGACCTTGACCGACGCGACGAAGAACTTCGCGCCGCGCGTGGGCTTCGGCTGGAATCCGGGAGGTGATTCGCGCCTGTCGATTCGCGGCGGCTACGGCATGTACTACACGCAGATTCGATCCAATGCGGTCGCCGGTTACCTGGTGAACGGGCTGGACGGATTGACGACCTACACCGCGACTCCGGGGCAACTTGGCTTCCCGACCTGCCTGACGGGATCGTGCCTTCCCCTGGTCTTTGATCCGAAGACGCTGTCGGCTTCGCAATTGCCGGCGCGCGACATCACGATAAGGGCGGGCCAGCGGGCTTTTTACCAGTCTCAGTTCGAGCGGTACGGGCTGAATTTCGACCTGCTGCCGAACTATCCAGACAAGTTAGAAAACCCACGGAGCCAGGTGATCTCCATCGGCGCGGAGCGTGAAGTCGTAAAGGGGTTGTTCGTCGGAGCCGATTACGTGCATCAGCACTTGACCGGCATTGATCGCACGATTGATTTGAACGCCCCCGCACCCTTCGACCGCACAGCGCCCGGACAGGTCAGAAGCGTGGCTGATGCCAACCTAACCCGTCCAATCCTGCCGGTCAGGGGCGGCGTACGTCAGGTCAACGTATTGACAAACCTCGGCGTCGCCGATTATGACGGATTGCAGACACAGGTCAGTTTCCGTGGCATCTCGCGCATGTATGCAGCGGTCAGCTACACCCTCTCAAAGGCGACCAACACGAGCGAACCGGACGGCAACGGCATTGGGCCGAACCAGAACATAGTCTCGCGGCTAGGCGAGGAAGAGCGTGGACCGAGCGTTCTCGATCAGCGGCATCGCGCAGTCATAATGTTCAACTACCGATTCCCGCTTGGCATCACCGCCGGAACCGTGACGCAACTCGCGTCGGCGCGCCCCTTCAACGCCACTACCGGCATCGACAATAATGGTGACGGTTCCAACAACGACCGTCCCGTAATCAACGGAGCGGTTATCAGCAGGTCGGCGTTCCGTGGCACGCCTACCTCGGAAGTGGCGCTCTTCGTCGAGGAACGTGTAAGGCTGTCAGAAGGCACATCCGTCCTGGTCAGGTTGGAGGGTTTTAATCTCTTCAATCATGGGAACTTCCTCGGACGCGGACAGACGGTGTACGGCGATGCGGTCAAGCCGAACCCGACTTTTGGTCAATTTGTGCCCGTAAGCCCGGAGACGGTCCCGGCGATTACAGACGCGATCCCGGCGTTTGCAAACATCGACCCGCCGAGGATGTTCCAACTTCAATTCCGGTTCATCTTCTGAGTAAAAGAGGCTGAGGTCCGGGGAAATAGGCCACGGGTTCGATGGATGCGACGGATTTACGCGGATAAGATCAGTTAAGGTCAAATCCGTGTTGATCCGCCGCATCCGCGCCCGTCACGGCCTATTTCTATTTTCCTATGCTACATTTTGGAAGACTGAATGGCTCTGCAATCAACGTATTATAGGGTCGAGGAATCGGGTCAGGATATTGGCTTTATGTCTTCTATGGCTTCTTTGCAATGATGTATCCTCGCTGGCTGGGATACTCCACTCCCTCATAGGGCTCTCTTTCAATCACCTCTTCAATCTCAAATCCTGCATTCTCCATCAGTACTTTCACTTCCGACGACTTCAGGAAAATGGTTTTGAGTGCAACTTTCATCCCCCACCATTCCTCAAGATGGATCTCCTCTTCTCCAACATGGAAAGCCAACAACAGCAAGCCTCCACTTCTCATCGTTCTATTCATTTCGCGTAGCGCCTTCAGGATTTGATCTTGTGGAATGTGGATGATCGAATAAAAGGCAACTATGCCCCCCAATACTCCATCCTCTATCTTAAGAGCAAGCATGTTACCTTGTTGAAATTCGATGCCAGGGTTCAGCCTTTTGGCTTGCTCGATCATCCCGATTGAAAGGTCGATACCAAAAACATCCACCTTTAACTCGTGAAGATAATGAGCAATATGACCAGGACCACAACCCAGATCACAAACAGGGCCCAATCGCCGGACTCTGTCGGCGAAACGATTCAAAAGTTCGCGGTCAAAGGGTTTATGATTTAGCTCATCATAGATGCGTCGAGAGTACTCGTCGGCGACAGTGTCATAGGTGGCCTGTATTGATTTCAAATCTTTCTGATTCATGATTCATCATCCGCAAGCGAGCGACCCTTAAAAGAATCGGAATTTTACTTAAAATAGATCGGATGCTCAACCAATGGGTTGGTTGAGCATTTTTGGAAGGAAAAAATTAAGAGGTCTTTCAAGTAGCTGCCTTGATTGCTGGATGTACCCCACGGGCAATCTTATATGCAGTGTATGCCGCAACAACAAGGCCGAAGCTCAGACATGGGATAACATATTCTAAAATAGGAGCGAATGATCGTCCCGGCCCTGCGTAGTGAAGCCCCATGTCCCAGAGCGGATGCAATGCCCATCCCGCAACCAGCCACCAAAGAGAACCGCGCAGGCCGGTCAGTCCCATACCGCTGTAAATAACCACTCCTGCCAATTCGATAATGAGCCATGTCAGAGTCTGATGCGTCCAAATGGCAAAACAGACGTAGAATAATGCTGCAATAAACCAGCAATTCTCGGTTTAGAAATTCTGTCTTAACAAGAAGTGAACCACGAAATACACGAAGCACACGAAATAGAAGAATTATTCGTGTATTTAGTGTGTTTCGTGGTATATCCCGGTGCGATTTCCTCTAAACCGAGAATTGCTGAGGAGTTACGCAGTTGAAATGGGTTTCATTGAAAATAAAGGACTTATCACCGATAGTGCTGGCCGTAAGTCGTTGATTCTTGGCTCAACTGCGTAACTCCTATCTAAATCAAAATTATTAAATTTGTACAAATGAAGGGGAAGCATGACGAGTAAAGAGCGAGAAAGTATCGGACAGGAATGACAAGAATCTTGTTCAAGCAAATCAAATCCTGTTTTTCCTGTCTAAAAAGCTCAACTCTTCACACCACCTTCATCACAATAGCCTGGTCCCCGAATAAATCGTCGCGCTCCGCCCTTTCATGAGAGGCGGCTTGAATCGTCTCTGCCTGAAGGTTAGAATTCTTCTTATCGCCAGGGACTCAAATATATGGCTGACTCGCCCTTAAAAGATAAATTTGGCCGCGTGATTCGCGATCTGCGGATCTCGGTCACTGACCGTTGCAATTTCCGCTGCTTTTATTGCATCCCGGATGAGGACATCGTATGGAAGCGCAGGCAGGACCTGCTGACCTATGAAGAGATTCTCATCATTGCAGAAACGGCTGTCGGCCTCGGTGTTGAAAAACTGCGAGTGACAGGCGGGGAGCCTCTCGTGCGTCGCGACATCGAATTCCTGATAGAGAACCTGGCGCGGATTCCGGGTGTGCGTGACCTTGCATTGACTACAAACGCGGTGGGCTTGAAAGAACGAGCCCGCGCCCTGCGTTCGGCGGGATTGAATCGGCTCACTATCAGTTGCGACTCCTTGAAGCCCGAAGTCTTCAAAGAGATCACGCGCCGCGATGCGCTCGGATCCGTGCTCGATGGCATAGAAGCGGCTGTGGAAGCCGGATTCCCGCCGCCCAAGATCAACTGCGTGGTCATACGCGACCTGAACGATTCCGAGGTGGCTGACTTCGCCGATTTTGCGCGAGCGACCGGTGTTTCAGTTAGATTTATCGAGTACATGCCGCTCGATAACGGGCATCAGTGGGATAGAAAGATGCTTGTCAGCGGGCGTGAAATTCTTGACCGCATTCGCGAGCGCCACGAACTTGTGCCGGTTGAGCGCGATCAGTTGAGCGAAACCGCCCTCAAATTCGCATTCGCCGATAACGCGCCGGGCGAGATTGGGATTATTGCGCCGGTTACACAGGCTTTCTGCGGCGCGTGCTCGCGGCTCAGACTGACGGCTGACGGCAATCTGCGAACCTGTCTTTTTTCACTCATAGACCACAACATTCGTGACCTGGTAAGGCGCGGCGATACGCGCGAGCAACTGGCGGAATTCATGATCGCCACAGTACTCAAAAAAGAGGCCGGCCACCGCATCAACGAGCCTGATTTTGTTCAACCGGCGCGCACTATGTCTTTCATAGGCGGATAATCAGGTTGATGATCTGCCGGTCCACTTGATAAGCTAAGTGCCGTGATGTGTGAGACGTGGCAATACGTCGTGTAACCAGGAAAGCTATTTTACATAATCACGATTCACGATTCACGCATCACGACTCACTCTTTTCGGGGGAGCCAAGCGCCTCAGAAGGCGCGGCTGAGAGTCCCTTAGGGGAGACCCCTAGAACCTGATACGGATAATACCGTCGAAGGGAGAAAGGAACCACAAAGCCTCCTGAAATCCGCGACCAGGCTTTAGATTTCTTATTCTTCCCTCGGCAACGAGGTGAAGCCATGACCACTACCAACGAGGCCGAAGAGTTTTCGGCCAGCCGGTTTCAGTTCCCAAATTCTCGACGAATATATATAGAAGGCACACGGCCCGACATCCGTGTCCCTCTGCGCGAGGTCAGCTTGAATGTGACCCGGAGCAATACGGGTGCGATTGAAGAGAATCCGCCCGTGCGGCTCTATGATGCTACCGGTCCGTGGGGCGACCCGCAGATTACTTCAAGCGTGCACGACGGATTGCCTGCGCTCCGCCGCGAATGGATAGTCGGGCGCGGTGATGTGGAAGAGTACGAAGGACGCAAGGTAGAGCCGCAGGACGATGGATATTTGACGGAAGGAGCGCGCGAATACGCTACGCAAAAAGAGAAGGGAAGGCTGGAAGTATTTCCCGGCCTGCGCCGCCGCCCACTGCGCGCAAGATCTGGTCAGGCCGTGACTCAAATGCATTATGCAAAGCGCGGGATTATCACGCCTGAGATGGAATTTATCGCCATCCGCGAGAATATGGGGAGAAGGGCCGCCTTTGAAGCCGCGAAGGATAATGACCGAGGCCGACTCGATTTTCAGCACAAGGGCGAGTCTTTCGGAGCCTCCGTACCGCGATTCGTAACTCCCGAATTTGTGCGCGATGAGGTTGCGCGGGGTCGCGCCATCATCCCCGCAAACATCAATCACCCCGAAAGCGAGCCAATGATAATAGGCCGCAACTTCCTCGTTAAGATCAACGCCAACATAGGCAACTCGGCCGTTGCCTCTACGATTGAAGAAGAGGTCGAGAAGATGCGCTGGTCGATAAAGTGGGGCGCGGATACGGTGATGGATCTCTCCACGGGAAAAAACATCCACGAGACCCGCGAATGGATCATCCGCAATTCGCCCGTCCCCATCGGGACCGTTCCCATCTATCAGGCGCTGGAAAAGGTCGGAGGGAAGGCCGAGGAACTCACCTGGGAGATTTATCGGGACACGCTCATCGAGCAGGCAGAGCAGGGAGTCGACTACTTCACTATACACGCTGGCGTCCTGCTCAGGTATATACCGCTCACGGCCAGGCGCACGACGGGAATAGTCTCACGCGGCGGTTCGATAATGGCGAAATGGTGTCTGGCTCATCACGAAGAGAGCTTCCTATACACTCGATTCCCTGAAATATGCGAACTAATGCGCGCTTATGATGTGTCGTTCAGTCTGGGTGACGGGCTCAGGCCCGGCTCTATCGCAGACGCAAACGACGAAGCGCAATTTGCCGAACTGGAAACGCTTGGCGAATTAACCAGCATCGCGTGGGATATGGATTGCCAGGTTATGATCGAAGGCCCCGGCCACGTCCCGCTACATCTGATCAAAGAGAACGTTGACCGCCAGTTAGAGGTCTGTCACGAAGCGCCGTTTTACACACTCGGGCCGCTCGTCACCGACATCGCGCCGGGTTACGATCACATTACATCAGCTATAGGCGCGGCGATGATAGGCTGGTTCGGTACGGCGATGCTCTGTTACGTCACGCCGAAAGAGCATCTGGGATTGCCCGACCGGCAGGATGTAAAGGACGGAGTGATCGCCTACAAGATAGCCGCGCACGCGGCCGATCTGGCAAAAGGGCACCCCGGCGCGCAGTACCAGGACAACGCGCTTTCGAGGGCACGTTTCGAATTCCGATGGGAAGATCAGTTCAACCTCGCGCTCGACCCCGAACTTGCCCGAGAGTTTCACGACGAGACGCTTCCGCAGGAGGGGGCCAAGGTGGCTCACTTCTGCTCTATGTGCGGCCCGCATTTCTGCTCGATGAAGATCACTCAGGAAGTGCGCGATTTTGCGGCCAAAAAGAACATGGAAGAACAGGCGGCGCTCGAAACCGGAATGCGCGAAAAGTCCGAAGAGTTTGTGCAACTCGGATCGGAAATCTATACAAAGACTTAAAGGAATACAACGACCACGAGTGATCTTTGCTAAAAGGCGAGTCGAAATAGGCCGCGTCATCTGCGGCCTATTTTTCATTCTCCCGATTTACATTTTGAAAACCGAATGGCACTGATGATGCCAGACAAAGGATTAACCACGCGAATAGCCCGGATGTCGGAGAGCGAAAAAGGCATATGATCGAAGAGCGGTTGGAAAAATCGGAAAAGATCATGAACAGGTTCCGCGAAATCTACGCCCGCGAGTCGCGCCTGTTTCGCGCGCCCGGGCGTGTCAATCTGATAGGCGAACACACCGATTACAACGAGGGGTTCGTAATGCCTTCGGCAATAGACCGCTATGCCTGGGCCGCCGCCGCGCCTCTTGATGAGCGCAGGCTCGTCGTCAGGTCAGAGGATTTTTCCGAGGAGATGGAATTCCCACTGGATGATCCGGCGCCTCAAACCCTGGGACATTGGAGCGATTATGTCCGGGGCGTAGCGATAGCACTTGAAGAATCAGGGCATCGCCTGCGCGGCGCTTGCCTGCTCATCCAGAGCGATGTTCCAATCGGGTCGGGTTTGAGTTCTTCGGCGGCTATCGAAGTAGCCTCAGGTCTTGCGTTGACAACAATCTCAGGTTTTTCAATTGACCCGATAGAAATGGCTAAATTATGTCAGCGCGCTGAGAACCAGTTCGTAGGCACGCAGTGCGGAATCATGGATCAATTCATTTCGTGTTGCGGCAGGTCCGATCAGGCGTTGTTGCTTGATTGCCGGTCGCTCGAATACGAGATGCTGCCTCTCTCTCAAAATGCGAAACTCGTCATCTGCAACACGATGGTCAAACACCGTCTTGCCGGTGGCGAATACAACGAGCGCCGCGCGCAATGCGAGGCCGCCCTCCGATATTTTGCGAGGAGTCTGCCCGGCATAAGGGCTCTGCGGGATGTGACCCCTGATGATCTTGAGCGTGCCGGGACCGAGTTGCCCGAAATCATATACCGGCGGGCGCGGCATGTGATCAGCGAAAACGCTCGCGTCATCAGAGCCTCGCTGGCGCTCAAGGGTAATGACTTTGACGCGTTTGGCCAATTGATGAATCAATCACACGTCAGTCTCCGCGATGATTATGAAGTGAGTTGCCCGGAGCTTGATCTGATGGTCGAACTTGCTTCTCAGGTCGAAGGTGTTTATGGTGCGCGAATGACAGGCGGCGGTTTTGGGGGTTGCACTATAAATCTTGTCGAATCCGAAAGCGTCGAGCGATTCAAGCAAATCATCTCGACGCTTTACAATCAGGCCACAAACATCCTGCCTGAAATCTATGTCTGCGCCGCTGCCGAAGGGGCCTCCGCAGTAGACAGTAGACAGTAGACAGCAGGCAGTTATTTTGAAGTCATGAAATGATCCGTGTAAATCCGCCTGATCCGCATCCGTCCCGGCCTATTTCTATTTCCCAATCCTGCATCCTTGAAACCTGAATAGCGCTGCCCTTTATATACTAAAAATACTTCAATAAGGCTTGATTATTGACCGGAAATAGTCCAAAATCTACATGTTAGCGGCCATACCTTTCCGTACCATTTGCAATAACTCAGGTGCTTAAAATCACAAAAGCGCCACGGGCCGCTTCATGGTCCTCCGTGCACTCGTGAACCTCATGTTTCACTGGTGCTTGTTTTAGACGCTCGAAAGAAAATTCTGACGAGTCAAATAAATAATTATCGGGACAGTGGTGTTCCCAAATTCATTAAAAGGAGGTTGGTGGTATGCAAACCATAAACTTCGGTGTGGATACACTCGTTTCCATTCCCCCAGATGCGAAATATAAACCCTACACTCTGAAGAATTTCAGGCAAATTCCTCAACTCGAACGGCTGTCGGATGAAGAGAAATTCGAGATGGAGGTAGTCGCTCAAGTGCTCCCTTTCAGGACTAATAATTATGTTGTAGAGGAACTCATAGACTGGAGCAGGGTGCCGGATGACCCCATCTTCATACTCACATTTCCGCAGAGAGGCATGCTGAAGCCGCACCATTTCGAGCGAATGGCGAAACTGCTAAAGACCGGAGCGGACAGGCAGGCAATAAAAGAAGCAGCCGACCAGATTCGTCTGGAATTGAACCCGCACCCGGCCGGGCAGATGAAGTATAACGTGCCCACTTTTGAAGGCGAGCGCCTTACGGGCATGCAGCATAAGTATAAAGAGACCGTGCTCTTCTTCCCAAGCGAAGGCCAGACCTGTCATGCCTATTGCACGTTCTGTTTTCGGTGGCCGCAATTTGTCGGGATGAATGAGTTGAAGTTTGCGATGCGCGAGACCGAGCGCCTCATTGATTACCTGTTTGAACACCCCGAGGTGAGCGATGTATTGTTCACGGGCGGCGACCCGCTCATTATGAAGACCCGGACGCTTGCCGCCTACATAGACAATCTGCTGGAGGCGGATGTAGACAATCTGAGGACGATTCGAATTGGCACGAAAGCATTAGGCTACTGGCCCTACAGGTTCCTGACCGACCCGGACGCCGACGAGTTACTCTATTTATTCGAGCGAGTCGTCAAACGCGGCAAACACCTTGCGATAATGGCTCATTTCAATCATCCACAGGAATTGAAAACCGAAGCGGTAAAGGAAGCGATAGCAAGAATTCAGAATACCGGCGCGGTGATTCGCACTCAATCGCCCCTGATGGCCAATATAAATGATGAGTCGGCAATATGGATACGAATGTGGAGAGAGCAAGTCCGTCTCGGGTGTATCCCCTATTATATGTTCCTTGCCAGAGACACGGGCGCTCAACATTATTTCAGCGTTTCGCTTACAAGAGCGTGGGATATCTTCCGCAAGGCATACCAGAAAGTCAGCGGGCTGGGAAGGACAGTTCGTGGCCCGAGCATGTCGGCTTCGCCCGGCAAGGTACAGGTTTTGGGCGTCAGCGAAGTGAACGGCGAGAAAGTGCTTACACTACAGTTCCTTCAGGCCCGACAACCCGACTGGGTATTGCGCCCGTTCTTTGCCAAATACAACCCCGAAGCCGTGTGGCTCGATGACCTTGAGCCCGCCTTCGGTAAAAAGAGTTTCTTTTTCGAGGAGGGAATGGTCTGATTCGTAATTGGTGATTCGTGATTGTCAGGAACATTGCTGTTACCGGGTGTTTCACGCATCACCAATCACGAATCATCACTCATATTGGCCTGCCGCAAAGTTTTGCGGTAGGCTTTATTTGTAGGGGCATACTCGTTAATCTGTAAAAGGGTTGTGCCCCGTTTAGTCGGTGTCGCTATAATAGTTCACTTTCGAGGGCCGGAATCAGGCATGAAAAAAGAATCGAAATCAATCCGCTCAATCGCTTTTCTCTTCTCGCTCATTTTTACTTTGACGATGTCTGCTCTGCCGCAGGACTCGAATCAGAAAAAGCCCTCGCCCGCCGGAACTCGCGAAGAGGCTTATCGCGCCAACAATCTCGGCGTAGCCTTGCTTGAACAGTTCAAGTACAGCGACGCAGCCGCGCAGTTTCGACGCGCCCTGCAAATCGACCCGAAACTCTCTCTTGCCCGGGCCAATCTGGCCATAGCCCTGTTCAACGCGCCCGATCTTGAATCCGCTCTCAAGGAAGCCAAAGCCGCGTCTGAGGCTCTGCCCGACGCGCCGCAGCCCTATTTTATTCTCGGCCTCATCGCCAGAAATCAGAATCATACCGAAGAAGCAATAGCCGCCTTCAAGCGCGTGATTGAAATTGATTCGCACGATGTAGCGGCCAACGTCAATCTGGCCCAACTCTACATGCAGGAGCGAAAGTACGATCTTGCGCTGCCGCTGCTGCGGACGGCTATTGCCGCTGAGCCTTACAGCGTGACCGCGCTCTACAACCTCGCGGGGGCACTCATCCGCTCGGGGCAGCGCGAAGAGGGACAGGCCGAGATGCAGAAGTTTCAAAAGCTGCGCGAAAGCGGATACGGAACCGTCCTGGGTCAGAATTATCTTGAGCAGGGCCGTTATGCCGAGGCCATCTCTTCGACCGGGCGAGAGCCTGACCTCGTAGATTTATCCGTGCCCGAAGTCAAATTCACAGATGCGACATCAACCTTGCTCCCCGGTGTGAAAACAGAGGCGAGCGCGGGAGCTACCGCGTCTGCATTTGGCCGCAGCTTTAAGCCCGCTGATTTGAAAAATGGAGCGCAAAGCGAGATTGCCGCGTCGCTTGGCGGCAACCTGACTCTGTTTGATTTTGATGGGGACGGCGACCTCGACCTATTCGAAACCGGGTCTTCGGGACAGAAGCTCTATCGAAATGACGGTGGTAAATACGTTGATGTCACGGAAGGCTCGGGACTCGCGAAAACAGCGGAAGGCGTTATAGGAATTACTGCTGTCGCGGGCGATTACGACAACGACACAAAGCCTGATCTGTTTGTTTTACGTTACGGCGGCAGTGCTCTCTATCATAACGACGGCAACGGCAAATTCACCGATGTCACCAAAGCCGCCGCCATTCCCACCTATTCTTATCTGTCGCAATCGGTGGCATTTGTGGATGTGGATCACGATGGTGATCTCGACATCTTTATAGCGGGGCTTGCCGATCTTTCGAAAGCGCCCGCAAGCGCAGATGCGCGCCCGCTCACCTTTCCGACAGACTTCGCCGGAGCGCCAAACCAGTTACTCAGAAACAACGGCGACGGCAAATTTACCGACATCGCTAGAGACGCGAAAGTCGTCGGTGTGTCGGGCCACGCGGTTGCCGTTGTGCCTACCGATTATGACAATCGGCGTGATGTTGATCTTGTGGTTGTAAACTACGGCGCGCAGCCGGAGCTTTTCAGCAACCTTCGCGACGGCTCATTCCGCGATGTCGCAGGGGATGTCGGTCTTGGGGTCAAAGGCTCGTTCACCTGCGCGGCTGCCGGTGATGTGAACAAGGACGACTACACGGATTTCTTTTTCGGCAGGGCGGATGGGACAGGGCTGTTTGCTTTGAGCGACGGAAAAGGACGCTTTGTTACAACGCCCGCGCCTTCGGGGTCTGAAGGCGTTACAGCGGCTCAATTCCTCGACTATGACGATGATGGATTGCTCGACCTCGTGATGCTCTCAGGTTCAGGCGCGCGGGTCTTTCGCAATCTCGGAGACAAGTGGAGCGATTTGATCGGGCAGGCCGTGGCTGGTGATCTGTTTGCAACTTCCTCACAGACTCAGGTCTCAACCCGCGCGTTTGTTTCGGGCGATATTGATCTGGATGGCGATACCGATTTGATAGCGCAGACGGCTTCGGGCGGTATAAAGATAGCCCGAAACGATGGCGGCAACCGCAATCATTTCATTCGTGTGAATCTGGCCGGGAAGGTCAGCAATCGCAGCGGGACGGGCTCGAAAGTGGAAGTCCGGGCCGGAAGCCTCAAACAGAAGCTTGAGACTTATTCGGCAAGCCCCGCGCCCGCGCCTGCCGATGTGATTTTCGGGCTTGGCAAACGCGCCTCGGCCGATGCGGTTCGTGTGATCTGGCCCGCAGGCATCGTACAGGCCGAAACCGAACTGGCAACCGCCGCGACAAACAAGACTCCAACGGCGGCTGATACCCTCATCGTGACCGAAATAGACCGCAAGCCCTCCTCCTGTCCCTATCTATATACCTGGAACGGTGAGAGGTTTGAATTCCTGACCGATTTCATGGGCGGCGGCGAGATGGGATACCTGGAATCGCCGGGCAAGCGCAACCACATAGACCCGGATGAGTACACCCGCATCACAGGCGAGCAACTCAAACCCCGCGACGGTCGTTATGAGATTCGCGTAACAAATGAACTGGAAGAGACTCTCTTTGCCGATCAATTGCAGTTGATCGTGGTTTCGCATCCTTCGAATACCGAAATCTATCCAAACGAAGGGTTGATTGATCCGCCGCGCCCGCCTCACAGGGTTTACACAACACGGGGCGCGCATCTTCCCTTATCTGCAAGAGACGACACGGGGCAGGATGTGCTTGAGCGAATCTCGAAACTCGACCGCCAGTACCCGGATAATTTCAAGCTGCTTCGGATTCGCGGCTACTCCGAAGAACACGCGCTGACGCTCGATCTGGGCAAGCCCTCCAAAGGGCAAACATTGCTTCTGCTCACGGGCTGGACCGACTATGCTTTTTCAAGCGACAACGTGGCCGCGCATCAATCAGGGTTGAGCATGATGCCGCCCGTAGTTCAGGTAAAAGATGCGAAAGGCGAGTGGCAGACCGTCATCCCCGATATGGGTTTCCCAGTTGGCCGCCCTCAAACCGTTGCGGTAGATTTGACCGGAAAATTCCTCACCGATAACCGCGAAGTTCGCATAGTCACGAGCATGAGAATCTACTGGGATCAGATACTGGTTGATACATCGGCGGGTAATTCCCAGACTCGGGTTGCGCGGCTCGACCCCGTTACAGCCAGCCTGAAATGGAGAGGTTTTTCAGCCGAAGTCACACCCGACGGGCGCGAGCCTTTTGGTTACGACTATGATCGCGTAGAACCGACATCGCCCTGGAAAGTGATGCCGGGTCGTTACACCCGCGAGGGCGATGTGCGCGAATTGTTGTTAAAGACCGATGATATGTTTGTCATCTCAAGGCCGGGCGATGAGATGTCTCTTTCCTTCGACGCAACAAAACTCCCTCCCTTGCCGCGTGGCTGGAAGCGCACATTTTTGCTCTATTCCAACGGGTTCAGCAAAGAGATGGATATCAATTCGGCAAGCCCGGATCAGGTAGCGCCTCTGCCTTTCCACGGCATGAGCAGTTATCCGTATCCGGCTACGGAAGCCTATCCGTTGACACGCGAGCGTCTAAACTATCTCGAGCGGTATAACACGCGCATAGTCGGCTCGACCATTCCGCCAATCGAAACTACGTTTGCAGAACAACTAAATTTGTCGGGTGCTGCAAAGGGCAATTCTCGCAAGAAGGGATCGCGATAAAACATGGAGCATATCAGATATTCGGTGGCCGCCTGTCAGACCGATCTTCCGAACCCAATCGAGCGGCGGGCGATGCGAGCAAATACAGACCGCATGCTGTCAATGATCGATTCTGCGGTTGCGGGCAGCGCCCCGTTTTTGCCGGTGCGGCTGGTAGTCTTTCCCGAATTCGCGCACGCCGCGCCGGTATTTCCTACCGTTGGAGAGTTGATCGAAAAACTCGCCGTGCAGATACCTAACGAGCATACGGAAAGGCTGGAACAAAAAGCGCGCGAATACGACATCTATATTCAAAGCGGCTCGATGCTTGAAGCCGACTCGAAGTGGCCGGGCGTGGTTTTTAATACGACTTGTCTGATCGGACCCGAAGGGATACTCTACAAATATCGCAAGGTAAACACCTGGATTCCTTACGAAGTCCATGCCAGCCCTCACGATCTGGCGGGCTATGAAGAGCCGCTATTTCCTGTCGCCGATACCCCGATAGGGCGAATCGGTTGCGCGATCTGCTATGATTGGCTCTTTCCCGAAGCGATGCGGCAGTTGACGGCGAACGGAGCCGAAGTTCTGGTCCGCGTTTCGGCCTATATGGACCCGTGGGGCGCGACCGAACCTATGGATTGGTGGACAGTGATAAACCGCTCACGCGCCATTGAAAACACCGCTTATGTTGTGGCGGCCAATCAGGGGGCGAGTCTGAAATGTTATCCGCCCTATTCGTGGCCGGGCGGAAGTCAGGTGGTCGATTATGACGGCAGATTGCTTGCGCAGGCGTCACCGGGGCCGGGGGAGCGAATCGTCGTTGCGCCTGTAGACATTTCCGCGCTCAGACACGAGCGAGCCTCGCGGCGGGGCCATCATATGTCGGCTCATCTGCGCACTGAGGCCTATCCGGTTTACGCCTCGCATCAGTATCCGCCAAACCGGGGAGAATCAGGCGACGGGCGAGATTTATCTTACGAAAGAAATAATGAATTGATTGATGAGGCGAAGCACAACCTGATGAAGGAGGGGAAATAGACCCACAAGTCTGGAGTGAGTTATGGCAAAGAAGATAGGAATTCTTACTGGTGGTGGCGACGTGCCGGGATTGAATCCGTGTATAAAGGCGGTCGCTTATCGAGCAATTGACGCGGGCTACGAGATAATTGGCATTCGGCGGGGCTGGGGCGGATTATTGCGCTACAATCCTGATGACCCGGAAAGCTTTAAAAAACACTTTATCCATCTCGACAAAAATTATGTGCGAACTATAGACCGCTCGGGCGGAACTATATTGCATACGAGCCGCACAAACCCGGGTAAGGTCAAGCTCAAGGACGAACCCGATTTTCTAAAAGACCCCAATCACGCCGAAGCCGAAGAGCAAGACCCTCGCCCGCGAGATTTTACGCCCCACGTCTTGCGCAACCTTGAACGGTTGGGAATCGAGACGCTCATACCCATAGGCGGCGACGACACGCTCAGCTACGGCGAGCGAATGCACCGCGAAGGCATAGAGGTAGTGGCCATTCCAAAGACGATGGACAACGATGTTTACGGCACCGATTTCTGCATAGGTTTTAGCACCGCCGTCACACGCAGCGTACAGTTCATCCATCAGTTACGCACAAGCGCCGGCTCGCACGAGCGCATCGCAGTGGTCGAGTTGTTTGGCCGCAACAGCGGCGAAACGAGTCTGGTAAGCTCGTATCTTGCCGGTGTGGATCGCGCTCTGATTTCTGAGGTGCCTTTTGATCCTGAACGGCTGGCTGATCTTGTGATGGGAGACAAAAGGAACAACCCCAGCAATTACGCTATGGTTACAGTAAGCGAAGGCGCGCACATGCTTGGCGGCAGAGTGGTGGAGTACGGCGAGGCCGACTCCTATGGTCACAGGAAACTTGGCGGCATAGGCCAGATCATCGGAGAGGCGTTAAAGAAGCTGACCGGCGAAGACATAGTCTATCAGCAGATAGCCTACCTGATGAGGTCGGGAGCCCCGGATGCGCTCGACTTGATGGTCTCGGTAAACTTCGCTCACATGGCAATGGACCTGATACGCGAAGGCGTCAGCGGAAGAATGTGCGCGCTCCGCGACGGCAGCTATACACACATCCCAATAAGTACGGTGACAAGCGGCTTGAAGCGCGTAGACGTGGATGAACTTTACGACGAAAAACAATATCGTCCAAAGGTGCGCCACGTGCTCGGCAAGCCGATGTTCCTTTACTGATCGGGTTTTTGACAGGATTTACAGGATTTCGATGGATCAAACAAGATTCTCTATTAATCTTTTCGAAGCTTTCTAAATCCTGAAAATCCTGTCAGAGAAACAGGCTACGAATATGAGAACCCTCGTATCACTCATCGTTGTGACATTGACGGCTCTTGTCGCTGTGGCTCAAAACTACACCGAAGCCCAAATGAAGGCGCGAAACGCGCCTGATCTTTTTGTGTATAGCGTGTCGGCATTCGGACCCAATAAGAAGGGTGAGTCTTCATTCACCATCGAGGTCAAGAATACGGGTGGGAAGACAATCTCCGCGTTTGAATGGGGGTATTACGCTGACCCGCTGTTGAGCCTTCGATCCGTAAACGCGGAACCCCGCATACGCTTTCGCAATGACGGAGAGAGACTGCAATCGGGAGAACGAAAAAAATTGACCAGTCTGAGCAATCAATATACCGATGAACTGATAAAGAACTTCCGTTTGAACAGGGTGAGTATCCTCAAAGTCGAATACGAAGATGGTTCTGTGTGGCATCGCTCAACCGGAGCGGGAAACTGAGTGGCGCGCAAGTATTTCATCAAGGTGAACCTGGCTCCCCAATAAGCAGGCATGGCCCGCATCCTTGAAAATTTTTACAGTCGCGTTCGGCAGACACGCGGCCATCAAGCGAGCTTCGCGGGTGGAGCGGACTACGAGGTCTTTTTCGCAGGCGATTATAAGTGTCGGGGTCTCTATTTCTGACAGACGATCCTCAATATCAAGGTCGCAGATGAGTTTCAGCCGTCGGGCATAGGCCTCTCGCTTGACTGTTCGAATGGCCTCGAAGAAGCGAGAGCGATCTTTAACCGCCACGTCATCGACGAGCAAGCCAAGCAGGTCCGCGCTTTTTCTCAAATACCAGAGCAGTTGAAAAGGCAATATTGAGGCGAGCCGTGCACCAAGTCTGATTCTGACTCGTTCCCGATAACGCGCGAATGTATTGACCAGCACGAGCTGTTCAATCATAGCGGGGTAGCGCAGGGCGAATGTCAACGCGACGCCTCCGCCGAATGACTCCGCCACCAGTGTGGCTCGTCGCTCTCCGATAGCGCTGATGATCGCCGCCACATCATCTGCGAGGTCGTCATAAGTAAACGAGCCATGTTCACGCAACCGAAATGTCACTACTCGATGCGTCCTGACAAGACCGGGGCTTTGCTTAAAGAACAATTCGCCTGTTCCATCGAGTCCCGGTATGTAAATCAGCACCGGCCCGTTGCCTTCTATTCTGTATTCAGGAGGAAGGGAAGCAGTAGGCGGTAGGCAGTAATCAGCAGGCGGTAGGGAGTTGCTGGAAGCGTGACTATTTTCTGTCGCGCCCATCTTTTTTTCATCTTTCCACATGATACTTCAAGGTGTTCCCGTTCTGCTTACTGCCTACTGTCTACTATCTCGTCGAGTATACGTTCGACGGATGCGCGCGGGTCGGGGCTTGAGGTGATGGCTCGGCCAATGACCAGGAAATCCGCCCCGTCGCGGATGGCGTTTGCGGGAGTGGCTACGCGTTTTTGATCCCCGCTGTCTGTCCCCGCCGGTCTTATACCCGGAGTAAGAATAATAAAGCCCTCTGCGGCTACGCGCTCGCGTATCAGTCTGATCTCGTGTGGCGAGGCTACTACGCCATCCATTCCGGAATCGCGAGCGAGTGTTGCGAGCCTGACGACCTCGGCATCCATTTCCGAGTTGATTCCTACTTCGGCGAGCGTTGCTCTATCCATACTTGTAAGCATAGTCACGGCGAGGACTGCCGGGCGCAGATTAATATCAGGAGCCTTACTGGCATCGGCTGCGGCGCGCATCATCTCTGACCCGCCGAGAGCGTGTACGTTAAAGATTGAGACGCCGAGCCGTGTTGCTGAGAGCGAAGCGCCCTTCACGGTGTTTGGGATATCGTGGAACTTTAGATCGAGGAAGACGCGTTCACCTGCTGCAACTATTTCGCGCACGAATTCGGGGCCTTCAGCCGAGAAAAGCTGGCTGCCGATTTTGAACATTCCCACCTTCCCGCTTAACTGTTCGACCACCGGGAGTGCGCTGTCTCGGTCAGGATAATCGAGCGCTACAATAAGTTTCTGTCTGACATCGGTTGAACCGCCGGTCATATTTGCCACCATCGGAATCGCTCCTTTTCTTGGACAGTAATTCCCTTTGAAACTCCATCTCATCCGACTATAGCCGCACAGGTTTGAAGAAACAAGTTTGCGTCTTTAGGAGAGGGAAGGGGAGAAACGAGATAAAGGCAATAGGTACAAGGCGAAGGGGACACGCACTCTTAGCAAGCGAAAATTGCCTGCCCGATGGTTAGGCAGCAAATAAAGACAACCTTGAAGGAAAGCCAGCGGGGTTCCCCTTGAATAGTTGGGAATGGCGTCAGGAGAGCCGGCGGGTCAAGCGCCCTTGACCTTCCTCTGGTCCCTGGTGTCAATCTCTTGCGGGAGATTCTCTCCAAGGCGGCGGCTCACAGGCTCCTGCCCCATCTTGATCGCCCCGTTAAATGAGGCTCCCTCATCGACTACGAGCACCGGCGTAACCACATCGCCGTAGACCTTTCCCGATCTGTGTATTTCGACCCTGGACTTTGCCGCCAAGTTGCCGCGCAGGTTGCCGTGGATCACACAGATGCCTACATCAACTTCGGCCTCGACCTGGCCGCTTTCGCCTATGATAAGAGTGCCGCTTTCCGACGACAGTTTACCCGAAACTTTGCCGTCAATTTGAAGGCTCTTCGCGAAAAAAATATCGCCCGTAACCTCTATGCCGGTTCCTATCCAACCGAAATCGGAATTGCCCTTTTCGTTTTTGACAAGGCTCATTTCTTTTCGTCTCCACATAAGAAATCTCTTTCCCCACGGCAGAGCCACAATAAAATTTCCGGCATTACGGGGCTGAAAAACCCGGATCAAGGACGAATCTCGCCGGTTTTGCAAGCGTTGTATTACTTGTGTCGGATCTGAATCAGCGGGGCAGACAGCGTTATACCTGCAACAATTGCGGAAGTCAAGCGAAGAAACAGGCAGGGAGATAGGACCAATATATTTTCGGAGAATTCTTAGCTTCCCTAGCTTCTTTGCGTCTTTTCGAGTAACTATAGCTCGCAAAGCATCAAAGACTATATAATTCAGACGCATATTCAAACATACAAGTACGCCAGGATTTCCTGAGAAAAAAATGGCCCTGGCCAACCGTATCAGAGTCCACCATGATGGGCCCGCATCATTTTCGAAGATTATTGATTGAGCGGCAGCAGTTCTGGTAAGCTATAGCTTTGTGTCATACGCTTGATCCGCGTCATGATAGATTCAGCTTGAAAGGAGCATTGGAAAACTATGGCTAAAAGAGGAGCAGCGCGCGCGGTCCGATTGACCTGTCCAAAATGCGCCAGCCCGTTTACTGTGGTGGCTTTTCTGTCGCAGGGAATAGACGCCACC
Source organism: Blastocatellia bacterium (assembly GCA_963765495.1). Taxonomy (GTDB): domain Bacteria; phylum Acidobacteriota; class Blastocatellia; order UBA7656; family UBA7656; genus CAVXWP01. The sequence goes on along the minus strand of CAVXWP010000004.1, from coordinate 1,650 downwards.
GATTATTGGAAGGCAAGAGCCGAAGAGCATGATTGCGATACACACGCCAAGCATCTTGCCGCATCGCGTTCAGGCGACGGCACCAAGAACCCGCTCAAGGCTTCAAAGGCTGCAATGAGAGGCAAGAAGTAAATACTATCTTCGAGATAGGGCCTTTTTCCAAAGGCTCAGGGATTTATACACTCAAATCGAAAAGCCGTAACGAGGCGCGGGTTTACCTGTTAGCCTGATTACGGCTTTTCAATTGTACAAGCGGCGATGCGGTCTGGCTTTGACCGGTTCCTTCCCGAAAAATCCCTTCCCTGAAAACAGGGTCCATACTGTAATCGTCTGATTCAAACCCTGCTACGGCTTCATTACCCTGAGTATGACGGCCCGCGTGATAAGAACTGCGGACCAGAGGCCCGGATTCGACATATTTAAACCCCATATTCAGAGCCTCCGTCCGAAGATAAGCGAATTCCTCAGGCGTGTAGTACTTCTCAATGGGTATGTGCCGTGGGGTAGGTGCGAGATACTGGCCTACGGTTAGAATATCGCACCCTGTTTCGCTCAGATCGCGAAATGTCTGGAGCAGTTCATCAATGGTCTCGCCCAGGCCCGCCATAAGCCCCGATTTAGTCAGCAGCGGCCACTCGCCTTTTCGTTTGTGGGCGCGTTTGAGGAGTTCGAGCGATTGCGCGTATCCGGCATCGGGCCGCACTCTCTTGTAAAGACGCGGGACAGTTTCGGTATTATGGTTTAACACCTCGGGCCTTGCCGAGAGAACGGTATTAAGTGCCCCTTCATCGCCGCAAAAATCCGGGATCAGGACTTCAATGCGGCAATTCGGGCTCAACTTTCTTATCCACCTGATAGTATCGGCAAAATGGGCCGCGCCGCCGTCGGGCAGATCATCTCGGTTTACGCTTGTTACAACTGCGTGCCTTACACCCAACCGCAGGACAGCCTCCCCTACGTGTCGTGGTTCTTCCGGGTCGAGTAGCCCGGGTCTCCCTTTGCCAACGGCACAGAATCCGCAATGTCTGGTGCAGATGTCGCCGAAAATCATGAATGTTGCAGTCCCTTCGCCCCAGCATTCAAAGATATTTGGGCAGCGAGCCTCCTGACATACTGTGTGTAGGCTCAGGTCGCCTATCATCTTATTTACCCGCTCGAATGTGTCATCGGCTCGAATCCTCACCTTGAGCCATTCGGGTCTTGGTCCTGTCAATTTAGGTTTAGCCATGGTTGAGCTTCCTCCGATACTCTCTAAATTATAAGGTAGCACTCGGCGGCTCGAAATGTAAGGAATTGACGAAAAATGCCCGTTGAGAAGGGTATCTTTAGTGATTTAGAGAGGGAGAAATTTTTTCAACACTCGTTTTTCGATAAGCCTCAGAGGTTGACAGAGAGGCCAATGCGCGGCTAGAATCAATTTTCTTTGAGCGGGAGTAACTCAGCGGTAGAGTGCGACCTTGCCAAGGTCGAAGTCGCGGGTTCAAATCCCGTCTCCCGCTCCACAATTTTCAGGCGAAGGCGAGGTCTCAGGGAAAAGCATCAGAGAGTTGCCTTCGCTTTTGCATTGATAGTAACGGCGGCGTAGCCAAGTGGTAAGGCAGAGGTCTGCAAAACCTTTATCCATCGGTTCGATTCCGATCGCCGCCTCCA
>CAVXWP010000003.1:0-326670 GCA_963765495.1 Blastocatellia bacterium | reverse complement strand
GCGGCCGCCGCGCCCCGACCTGAGACCTGCGACTGCCGGTCTCGCTCCGCAGATCGCCGACGCCCGCGCGGCGTTTGCACTGATCCCCAAGCGTTCTGCCGAGTGGCACGTTGATCCCCATCGGATCGGCATGGTCGGCTTTTCCGCTGGCGCGATGCTGACAATGGCGACCACGCTCGCGGGCGAGGATGCGAAGCCAGCCTTCATCGGCATCATCTACGGTCCTCTCGCGCCGGTCACCGTGCCGGCCCACGCTCCGCCATTGTTCATCGCCCTTGCTGCCGACGATCCTTTCTTCGCGAACGGTGGCTATGGGCTCATCGATAGCTGGAAGGCAGCAAAGCGCCCTGTCGAATTCCATCTTTATGAACAGGGTGGCCATGGCTTTGGGATGTATCCGAAGGAAACGACGAGCACCGGTTGGTTCGAAGCCTTTGTGCGCTGGATCGGGATGCACGGGGATGCTGAAGCCGGAAGCGTCAGGAAGCGGTGGTGCCGCGAACTAGGCTGCTAGGCGATAGTGCTGCACGTCTGGGCCTCACATGGCTTTTATGAGTAAGCAACCTTTCTGACGCCTAACGACGAATTCAGCGGCGCGCCGGTAGCCAAGGGATAATGAGAAGTTGGCATGCGCGTCCGCTGGAATGAGCAGTTAGGCCCGATCCAGGCTTTGTTGCGTAAATATGGCAACAGGTGCGCGAGGGTTTGTATAATCTCTTTATGACCAAGAAAAACAAACCCACTTATCGCACCCGTAACTGGAAACAGTATAACTCCTCTCTTCGTAATCGTGGTAGTCTAACAGTCTGGCTCTCTCAAGATGTCCTTGATCAGTGGCTACACCGCTCTCCTCAAACACGCCCCGGCGCTCCATTGAGATATTCTGACACTGCTATCATAACAATGCTCTCGATCAAGGCCGTCTTCCATCTGCCGCTTCGCCAGACTCAAGGATTCGTCTGCTCATTATTCAAGCTGATGGGAGTAGAGTTGCCCGTTGCAGATTACAGTAGAGTATCAAGGCGAGCCCCAGGGCTAGAGATAAGGTTGAAGCGCGATACAAGCAAGCCAATAGCGGACCTTGTAATAGACTCAACAGGAGTTAAGATTTATGGAGAAGGGGAGTGGAAAGTTCGCACACACGGGAAGGATAAACGACGAGAATGGAGGAAGTTACACATAGCAGTAGATACAGAGACGTGGGAGATAACAGCCGTAGAGTTGACCGACAAGGGAGTTGTTGACCCGCGAGTAATGCCTCGATTGATAGAGGAAACGGAAGGGGAAGTAGGTCGGATATATGGGGATGGAGCATATGATACAAACCAGTGTCACAAGGCGATCTATAAGAAGGGAGCGAAGCCATTGATCCCGCCGCGAAAGGGAGCAGTCGAGAGCAAGTATTATTATATGGGGGAAAGAAACCTGGCGATAAGAGAGAAGGCAGAGAAAGGAGAGAAGGAGTGGAAGAAAGAGAGTGGGTATCACAAGAGGAGCTTGGTAGAGACACAGATGGGCAGGCTAAAGGGGATATTAGGAGAGCGAATGAGCAGTAGGAAGATGGAGACACAAATAACGGAGGCAAGGATCAAGTGCATGGCGATGAATCGGATGAGCGAGTTAGGGATGCCCGACACAGTAGCATTCTAAAAGAGGTCGAAGTCTGGGTGAAGTCTATCTTCATCTCGAATTGCGCAACAAAGCCCCAATTGCCTTGGTTAGCATCCTGCCCCTAAAATAAACACCTCTTGAGAATGCCCGTCCCCCCTCCCTTACTTTCATAGAGCGATCTCCGATTGGTTTGTTCATTATTTTCTATCCTTTTGACGTATCCGGTGTCGGTCACAGGTTGGTTTCACTGTATACAAATTCTCAACTTCATTACCTTTGTATGCACTTTCCAAATAGTCACTTCCAAATCTCCTGTATTTTCCATTCTTAAATCTGTATGTACGCAGTAAACTCTCCGAGACATTCATGTCACTTGCTACGGTCAGTCGAGACCAATTTCCATTTCGTCTATGAACCCAAATATGTTCGCCATTGATAATTCTAGCCAACGCGCAGGTTTGGTACTGAAAATTCCCCAATTACAGTTTCCAAGACCAGAGCAATCGAGAAGAACAAAAACTTCTTTGTCTCCATCACCATTTAGGTCAAATGCAAAAGCACGATCTCCCCATTTCCCCATGTCAGAATCAACCTGTTTCATGAGGGCTTAACAAGCCGATCTAGTTTGAGCTTAGAGTAGGCAGTTTTTGTTGCGCAATCAAGGTCAAACCAAACAAGAGGTCTTTCTCTGATTCTCAGATATTTACGCTTCTGTGCCTTTATAGCAGAAGAATTCCCAATGAGGAAGAATATCACAATAAATAGAAACCATTCTTTCATAAACCTACAACCTCAAATCGGCTGGAAGCCAGCCTTAAAATCCCTTTCTTAAAGACTGAAATGAGCCTTAATCAAGATACGCGGAAAGTTGAAATTATCCAGTGAAGAATCCACATCGTCTCACTGTGGTGATCCACAGCGAGCAACCGAGGGTCTAACGACGAGTTCAGCGGCGCGCTGGTAGCAGATGGAACACGAGAAGGTGGAATGCGCGTCCGCTGGAATGAGCAGTTAGGCTGCGTCTCAAGGCTGCAATTTCTATTCAGAATAGAGTGAGAATCCCAACGGAACTATCTTTCGCGAGCGATTCTACAACCTCATAGTTAGTACGAAGTATACTTTCAATCTCTCTTGTTGTGCAGTTGCCACGCCTGATCCATCTCACTTTCGCGGATACCCCAATAGCACATTCAAGTCACTGAAATCGGCATCCCTCGTCACAATTATAAAATCATTGTCTTGTGCATATTGCCAAATTACAAGATCTGGAGCCGCATCTAATCCGATAAGATAAACGTGACTTGAATCTGGATATAGATCGGCAAGCCGTCGAACCAGTCTCGGAGAAAGGTTCTGATCAAATAGTAGTTTCACGCTTGAATCACCATCTGCTGATGCTCACGGTCAGCAGCATAGCTGAGACAAGCAATGATGTCTTCTTTTGTCAGATAAGGAAAATCATTAAGAATTTCTTGCTCAGTCATTCCAGCCGCTAAATATGAAAGTACATCATAGACGGTGATTCGCATCCCTCTAATGCAGGGTTTTCCCCCACGCTTGTCTGGCTCAATGGTGATCCGATCTTTGTAATTCATAGTGAGATATTAGCATAGACGGTTGCCGGTAAGGCCTAACGCAGGCATCAGCGGCCCGCCGTGGGCGAAGGGATAATGAATAGTTGGCATGCGGGTCCGTTGAATGCCCCAGTTAGGCGCGCTTCTTCTTGAGAGTGCGTCACAGATGCATTGCCTTCGTTCGAGCCGCGCCAGCTGACTTTGCCTTTTAGCAGGACTTTGAGTAGAGAGGTCTCCTTCTGTCTTCTTGGCCAACAGTATTGTTCATTCTCACCGACCAACCCTCGCGTGCGCTTAATGCTCGTGTTAACCGGGCGCGGGCGACGGCTATGGCCGAAGCCGGATGAACTCGCTGCCTCCGCCCGGTCGAACACGTTGTCAGTTGGCCCCTTCATACCAATCACTAATGACCCGGTGTGCTGCCTTCCGGCCATCGGGCAAAGAACCCGTCTGTCCATACAATATCTTCGTCGAAGCTGTCTGGTGGAAACCCAGCTACCGAATAGCGCGAACTCTCATACTTTCCGTCGCGGCCTGGGCTGCGGATGAACATGACCTGCGGGTCTAACACGCGTTGCCCAACTTTCAAATAGTATTCATAGGGATGCCCCCAGCCGTCTTTCTCCGGAATGTTTTGTAAGTACTGAGGCACGAGCAATTTCTTCAGGTCATCCAAAGTAATCGGCGCGTGATCTTTGAGATCCACCTCTTTGGCCTGTCCTTGCGCGACAAGATGAGTCACAAGCACGCTCCTTGGCCGTCCTGCTTGAAAGTCCAGGCTGTCGGGGCTGTTAACTGCCAGGCTCACGGGTATGGGGGAAATCCCTGGGGGATCTGGCCCTGTCACCTACCTGATCTGTGAGCCAGCTAAACATGGCAGTGCCAGTGTTTCTAATATCTGCAACCGTCTGCTTCTGCTTTTCCCGATCTTGTTCCAGTTGTTGCTGCTTCTGCTTCGCCTGATCCTGTTCTTGTTGTTGTTTATCCTGTTTGGCACGATCCTGTTCCTGCTGTTGTTGATCCTGCTTCACTTGATTCTGCTCTTGGAAGTACGGTCTGAGTCCAAAATAAGCTGCAACGGCAATTGCAGCAGTGACGACCAGAACTGCCAGAATCTTCCCTAATTTCATCAACGCCTCCTTAATTAATATTGAGGCTGTAGAGGATACAGAAAATAGGGCAGCTATTCAATTGACCTACCCAGGTTGTCAGGTGAAATCAAGTATTCAGCCTAAATATAGAATTAAGAATTTTCGGGCAACCGAGCGAGCCTAACGACGAGTTCAGCGGCGCGCCGGTAGCAGAGGGATAACGAAATGGTGGAAAGCGCGTCCGCTGGAATGAGCAGTTAGGCAGAACCTCGATTTTTATTTCAATTCACCCGTTGCTCATTTTGATACCTACTTTCTTGCCGTTCTTGTCCGATACAACAATATCACACACCGGACCGCAAATTTTACCCTTTTCTAATTCTGCAATCATTTGAATTGTATGACATCTCTGCTCAAGGATTTCCCAAATTCCCTCTTTCTTCCGCAGCTTATAGATGTAATTCTAAATCGGCCTGTCGAGTAGAAATCCTGACACGATATTCGATAAATCCGTCTTTCATTGTCAACACCCAGAGCAAGGGCTTCGTAGTCTTTAATATAGGATGATCAATTCGACTAAGAATTTCAAACTGCCTGATCTGAGGCTGCTTTTGCAAGTAAAGGATCAAAGCACGGTCTGGCAAATCATGAGACGAACAAAACCAAAGCGTAGAGAAGGAGAGAGCAATCTCAATCAAAAGAATTTTGAAAAGAAGCCGATTTAGATTCACGTTTGCAATTATAGCATCTCTCGACAGTCTGCCTAACGACGAGTTCAGCGGCGCGCCGGTAGCTGGTGGAACGCGAGTAGTTGGAAAGCGCGTCCGCTGGAATGAGCAGTTAGGCGGCTTCCTTCGCCGATTCATCCTTCTTGAGCTTTCCTGATCATAACCCTCCTATTCTTATCTCTCGTTTCTGCACAGTTTCTCTTCTTCCTCACAGGTCATTTCCTCTCTCGTGCGACAGGTGTTGCTCTCTTTCGTCGGGGAAGCTTTTTGATCTGCCTACTTCCTCTTTTCCAAACTCGCCTCTCTGATGCTTGTCTCAACAGGCAATCGGCTGAACAGGCTTCTTCGCCAGACAGGTTTATATGAGCAATGCTGAAAGACTGCTTTGGGAGAAAGAAGTGTCAGATGAAGGAGCAGGGATGAGAGACACAGCAGAGTAGTATGGGATAAAGAGGCAAGAGAATCGAGCAAGTAGGGGTCCTGGCGATGACTTGCCTGGACAGGTTTCAACAGCAAGGCAAACTGAGTCGTCTCCCTTTCGTCGGTGATCTGACGCCTAACGACGAATTCAGCGGCGCGCCGGTAACCAGTGGAACACGAGCGGTTGGCAAGCGCGTCCGCTGGAATGAGCAGTTAGGCTTAGTTCTTGAATCCTTATGTCTCTGACTGGTTGTTGGCTATAGTGTCTCCTCACGGAATTGGCCTTCCACTACTTATTCCTCTTTGTTAAAGGATAGTCCTAACTCTGAGTGCGTGAGTAGTGGAATCACTTCAACAGTGACATCACTATGGCAGCCGGTTTCCGTAGTCACGTTTATTGCAATAGTATGGGCTAGTGTCTCAGGAACTTTCCCTCCAAAACGCCGACGCACAATTACATTTATGCGGGTCTCCGAGGGGCTCAAAAGCGTCACGTCTATTGTACTGCCCATGTCAATGAATCCAGGAACAATGTCAAGTGTTACAGCTACTGAATCACGAATCGCTTTTTCCAGATCAAGATATCTTCTACGGATTCCTCGCAGTACAAGAATTAGCCCACTACCTATTATGTCAAGCCCAAGAACATTTAAGAGCATAAGGAGTAAAGCATGATTAGCAATATCTGCCCTACGAAATGCAAGGCCGATACCTACCACTGCCGCCGGGGGTAACAGCGAAACGGCGATTTCGACCCCAATTACTGCATCAAGAACCTGACCCCAAGGGGTTTCTACAATATGTGGTTCAGCAGTAAGAGCCAAAGTTGCCGCCGCACCAGCCGAGAGGGCTATTAAAGCATTGAGTAGCACGTCTTGTGTTGTAGGCATGGCCCGCAACAAAACTTCTGGCGTTATAGAAAGACCACCGAATGTGCCTTGAATAAGTAGTGTAAGAATTGTTGCGACACCACTCCCAAGGAAAAGCAACCCAGCGAGTTGCTTAAGTAGACCCTTCAAGACGATGCGCGGTTCCCGAAAAATTATGCCTATACACACGGCTCGTGAAGGGGCCATAAATGGGGCAACACACATAGACCCAATTATTGCTGCTGAACTGTTTAGAAGCAGTCCGGCAGTCGCCATGCCCGCCGCGGCAAAGATCATAGCAATGTAACCGGGAGATATGATGGCTCCCGTGATGGCTCGTTGCTCCAAGGTGGAGTAGTAGTTACGCACCCCCCATACACCCAGTCGCAAGTCCCATAAGACAATAGGACGCCGTACCATAAACGATAAAACTCCTTTCCAAAACGTAATAACCACTCACTAAGAAAATCTGCGAAAGCGAACTGATTCTATGTAGGGAGGCAAAGATATTCAAATGAAAATGAGTAATCAGATTGGAGTAACCATACCAATGAATTTGAGGTAACTGCGAGAGCCTAACGCCCCGGTTGAGCGGCCCGCTGGTAGCAGAGGGATAATGAAGTGGTGGCATGCGGGTCCGGTCGAACCGGTGGTTAGGCTCGCTTTGTCGTTGGCCGCGCTCGGCTTTCTGGGCAATTCAATCAAGGCATATCGGGAGGCGCGGCCCCTTGTCGAGATCGTTCGTTGTTCCGGTTTTATCATCGCTACTTTGTCCTGGCTTTTGGTCAGCATTTTTCCCCACGAGCCTAACGACGAGATAACCGGCCCGCTGTGGTCGAAGGGATAACGAGAAGTTGGAATGCGGGTCCGGTTGATTGAGCGGTTAGGCAGCTCCTTGCCTGTTTCATTACTTGAGCTTTGCTGGCCCTGATCCTCCAATTCTCAGCCTCACTTTCTGAGATAGGTTTTCCTGCTATTGCTTAGGAAGCAGCTTGATGTGCCAAGTTCGTCTTTTCCAATCAGGTTTGTGCTGTCGCTTACCTCAACAGGCAATTGCCATGCGAAGGTATCTTTTCGAGGCAGCATTGTCATTGAGCAATGCTGAACAGACTGATTCGGGAGAAAGCAGTATCAGAGAAAGGAACAGAGATAAGCGATGCGAAGAGAGTGGAATGAGAAGCGAGCAAGCGCATTGTCCTGGCGATGACTACCTGAACATGTTTTCGCATCATCGCTTTATGAGTCGTTTCGCTTCTGAGGTTGACGCCTAACGCGGAGATAACCGGCCCGCCGTGGGCAAAGGGATAACGAGAGGTTGGCATGCGGGTCCGGTTGATCGACCTGTTAGGCGCCGCCTTTGTCTTTGGCCGCGCTCGGCGCTTATTTCGAGCAAATCAGTCTGCCTCGATTGGCGCGGCCCCAACCTTAACTCCTTGCTTGGTGTTTTGACCTCTTTCGTCATCATGGTCTTGTTGTCCGAAATACCTTTGCATCCAATTCGTTGCTGTTGGTCAGGTACTTTCCCGCGAGCCTAACGCCGGGAATCAGCGGCCCGCTGTGGGCGAAGGGATAACGAGACGCTGGTATGCGGGTCCGTTGAATGCCCATGTTAGGCTCGCCTTTGTCTTTGGCCGCGCTCGGCTTTCTTTGCAATTCAATCAAGGCATATCGGGAGGCGCGGCCCCAAGCGTATCTCCTTGCTTGGTGAAAGTATCTTGTCGCTACTATGATCTTGTTTGATCAAGTATTTCTACCTCCAATTCCTTGCTGTTGGTCAGGTACTTTCCCCGCGAGCCTAACGCCGAGTTCAGCGGCGCGCTGTGGCCTCCGATGCAATCGAGAAGTTGGCATGCGCGTCCGCTGGAATGAGCAGTTAGGCTGTTTCCGTTTCTTAGGCCATCCATTACTTTCAACCTCTCAGCTTGGTTCATTTTCTCTCTTATTGAACCAGTTAAGATATCTCTCGATCTCTCGGGTTTCTTCGATGGACGCAGGGTCGGTCTCCATTCGTTTCTGTTCCAGGATTAGCTCTGTACTTGAACTCCTTCGCCTTTGTGCATTTGTAATTCCCTGCGCCTTTTGATTGATTCTAGCTCACCTATCACTTTTTCTGGCACGGCTCCACCTTTCGGTCCGTGGCCAAGAAATTCTTCAAAGGTTTGATCAGAACCAACCTCACCAAATCTACCTCCCGGACCCTTAGGTCGATACCACCAAGTCAACCCGCTTGGCCCGGCATTGACTCCAGCACGACCATCACCATCATCCCATTCAGCAAAATAATTAAGGTCAGGAGGTCCGGACAATTTGGGATCCTTTCGATGCTTTTTCATGGTGAAGCAGTATAGAGCAGAAGTAGTGTAATTGCGAGAATTCGTGATTGATAATTTGAAATGACATTTTGAGGAGGGCTGAAGGGAAGGGTTTGAATCATCTTAACCCTATTAATGTTTTCCTAGCCAAAGCGAGAGCCTAACACCGAGATAACCGGCCCGCTGTGGTCGAAGGGATAACGAGAAGTTGGTATGCGGGTCCGGTTGATTGAGCGGTTAGGCGGCCCCTTGCCTGTTTCATTTCTTGCGCTTTGCTGACCCTGATCCTCCTATTTTCAGTCTCACTTTCTGAGACAGGTTTTCCTGTCATTGCCAAGGAAGCAGCTTGATGTGCAAGTTCGTCCTTCCCAATCAGGTTTCTCTACCCCTTGCCTCAACAGGCAATTGCCCTGCGAAGGTATCTTTTCGAGGCAGCATTATCATTGAGCCAGATGCTGAATAGATCGTTTGGAAGAAACATCATATGAAGGAACAAGAGAAGAGAGAAGCGAGCAAGTGGCTGTCCTCGCGATGACTTACCTGAGCATGTTTTCGTATCATTGCTTGATGAGTCGTCTCCCTCTCATCGATGATCTGACGCCTAACTTTGAAATAGACCCGGTAGCCGAGTTTTTCCATTCATAAACAAGTTTGCTCATAGACGAACAAGTTATTCTTATCATAAACCTCAAAGTTCTTTTATACAGAAACTTCCTTTTCCCTTCTGTCGCTCCTTCCCATCTGATTTCAAACTCGCCCGCCAGAAAGTTTGTCATATCGTAAACAAGTTTCTGCATAGAGAAACAAGTTTGTTCTGTCATAAACCATCAGGTTTTTCCATTCATAAACTTTCCTCTGGCTATGCGATCCTTCACCCCTATACTAACCGCCCGATCATACCTTATTTCCCATACTCTCTCCTCCTTGTTCCATCTCCCTCCTGCCTGCTTTACCCTCTTTTGTAGCTCTTGCTCCTCCATTCCAACTCTCACCCCCACCACCTGTTGCGGCTTATAGCGCCGAGCCTTTCGCTCCCAAGCCACTTCATCAATTATCAGTTCTATCGTTTTGTACCGCTTTTTGCTTGCCTCATCGTACCTGTACCTGACACAGATCAGTTTATCCCCATATTGCCTTACTAGCTTCTTTGTCCCTTTCGCACCTGCGCGTACTCTCGTAGAGATTCCCATTTTATGAATGGAGCCGCTTTCTATATTCCCTGGGTAGGCGCATATTACTCCCTGTGCACTCCTCTTTCAAGTTGACAAACGGAGATTTCGATATATATCTTGACCACTTCCCAGGTGATTTCTTGTCCGAAGATGGGAAAGCCTGCCTATGTCCCAAATACTCGATGAGACCCGTCGCCTGATGCGCCTCAGGCACTACAGCATCAGGACCGAAAGTGCCTACATTTTCTGGATCAAAGAATACATACTCTTTCATCGTAAGCGTAATCCATCAGAGATGGGCAACCTAGAAGTCGAGCAGTTCCTTTCATATCTGGCTGTGGAAAAGAAGATTGCTTCCTCGACTCAGAATCAGGCATTGTCTGCGCTCCTGTTCCTATATAAGGTAGTTCTCAAACAACCCTTTGGCAGGCTAAATAATGTTGAGCGAGCAAAAAAACCCAGGAAGATGCCTGTGGTCTTAACCCGAGAAGAAGTCTACTGTGTACTTGACCAACTCAATGATCTTCATTGGCTGATGGGGAGTCTGCTATACGGAGCAGGCTTGAGATTATTGGAATGCTTGAGACTCCGTGTTAAGGATATTGACTTCTCTTACAACCAGATTACTGTCCGCGATGGCAAAGGGAGTAAAGATCGAATTACGATGCTGCCTGCGACAATAAAGCAAGAGTTGAAGAACCACCTGGTAAGAATCAAAGGGCTACATACGCGCGACTTAGCTGAGGGATTCGGTGAGGTTTATCTGCCATACGCGCTTGAAAGAAAATATCCCAAAGCGAATCGGTCGTGGGGTTGGCAATATGTATTCCCATCATTAAGACGATCTGTTGATCCACGTTCAGGAAAGATAAGAAGGCATCATTACTCAGAGACAGGATTGCAGAGCGCAATTGCGGCAGCGGTTAAGAAAGCAGGGATTGTGAAACCAGCCAGTTGCCATACGTTGAGACATAGTTTTGCGACGCATCTGATAGAAGACGGATATGACATAAGAACGGTGCAAGAATTGCTCGGTCATAAGGATGTAAGCACGACAATGATTTATACACACGTACTCAACAGCGGAGGTCGAGGGGTCAAGAGTCCGCTAGATAATCGCAGAACGTGATTTGACCGGCCAGCCCTAGCTTTCAGTTTTGCTGGCTTGTGCAAAGGCTGATGAAGATCTCTATCGACGTGTTGATTGATGATAAGTTGAACTTGCCTGATAAGCTGCGAAGATCTTCTATCAAATGAACGCGGTACTTGCGGAATCGAGCGGATGGCCCAGGCTCGCCCCGAGCATTATCTTTCAACAAGTGCTACCAAGTTCACACGAAGAGAGCTGGCGTAGAATGCGGTCTCGTAATCACTAAAGAACTCTGATCTGCCACTGACGTTATACCCATATAAGAAAAGCTTGTGACAATCTTGTGACAAATTTTTATAGACGCTGGGTGATATTCAGTGATATTGACCTGCTGGCTGATGGCTTAACTTGCTCCTAAACTTAACTAAACATAATGAATTGTCATTGAGATTGGCGGCTGGTGAAATGAATGGCATTCAAGAGGTCGTCGGTTCGAGCCCGACTAGCTCCACTTTTAGATTCAATAAATCAGGGCCACTCAAAAGGTGGCCCTGATCTTTTTCAGGCGGTTTGTAGCAATCCACGGCAAACAGAGTCAGGTTTTTCAAGTGGCTTAGATGGTGGTTCTTCCCATGTCGCTCTTATTAGCTACAAGTCGTCAGCGAGTTTGCACATAGTGTTCCAGGTGCTGCCCAGCCCTTCGCTTTCTTGTATTCTACATACATCCATTTCCCTCGACACCCTCGCACTCTCACACCGTCGTCTCCTGCCGGGATAAGGATCACGACATTGCTCTTTTCGGTCTGCTCCTTAAATAGCCTCGTTCTCATGCCCTCTACGCCTAGCAGAGGAGCATAGACCCACCCATCCCCTTCAAAAAATGTCCGTTCATTATCCCCACCCTCCTCTACGGCTTTATCTATTCGGGCCCAGTCACCCTGGAAGCCTGTGATATGAACGACTATGCCATCTACCTGTCCATTTGGCAGATTCCCGATAGTTTTATAAGTCTTGCCCGCTCCGGCACGCACATTCAGACCGTTTGGGTCACGGTCTATGACATAGGCTGCAATATCACAAGGAGAGATTGCCTGGCTGGTGGATTGATTCTGGCTGCCAGCAAGCGTGTCACTCGTCGCGTGGAACAGAGAGAGAGATAGACAAAGTATAAGCGCAATAAACAGGATCATATATCTCATCGTATTTCCCTCCTGCTTTCCCAAAGTGAGGATATTAACAATAGGTAAAACTCGCTTTCCGCGCTCGTGCCCAATGAAATGACGGGTATCGCACCGGGTGCGCTACGATGTAAGCTGCTCCGTAAAGTCGCGAAGCCGGTCAGTGATCGGATATTCCTGCCCGTCTGGCGAATCCTTGCCCTTCCAGCCAGTAATAGAATGCTTCGTTCCAGTGGTCGCTGCTGGTGCCCTGTTTCCGCATGCCGAAGCCATGGCCTCCGGCGCTAAAAATGTGGACCTCAGGTTTGTGACCTGCTGATGTTAGGGCGCCATAAAATTTGACTACGGGCTCAAGCGCCAACGTATCGTCCTGCGCCCAGGCTAGAAACATGGGCGGCAGTTTTGCGGGAATAGTCGGCATGACGCCGAACGGACCACCATAGATCATTGCAGCGAAGTTCGGACGCAACGCCGGGTCGCTCTGAAGCAGGGACCCGCTTGTAACCATGGCCCCGGCTGAGAATCCCATGAAGCCGATTCTGTCGGGTGACAGGCCCCACTCGGCTGCATGCTGGCGAACCACCTTGAGGGCCTGAATGCCGTCAGCAATGCCATATTTACCAGCCTCGTCCATGTTTATCGTAGGGATGCCTTCCTGGCGCTTTTCCACAATCCGATACTTGAGTACGAAGGCGGCGATGCCTCTTTCCTGAAGCCAGCGCGCAACATCGTTACCTTCCAAATCTATGGCCAGCGCAACGAAAGCGCCGCCAGGGGCGATGATGACTCCGGTTCCAGTCGCCCTGCTTCGCTCTGGAAGGAAAGCCGTCAATGTCGGTGTTACCACGTTAAAGACTACGGTCCCAATAGGAGTGTTGTCCGCAGTTCTTTCCTTCTGGGTCCAATTCTCGGAACCCGGAGCTGTGCCGGGCCAAATATTGACGGTCTGCGAGTAGGCCGAGCAAGACATCAGGAATGTAAAGGCGATTGCGCCCACGATACACATTGCTGTTCGCGTCATATTCTCTCCTGGTCTCCTTATGAGCAGCCCGAGGCTGGCCGTAATGATTACGGCGGGAGTATAGCACGATGGAATTAGCATACGCTGTAAGGGGCGATCAGGCTGCCCCTTTGCCTTAACAGAATTTTCCCGTAATCAGTTTATGAACATCCATAACGACATAATTTGTAGCATTCGCGGATCGAATCTCCTTGTGGCCGACGACCCTCGCTCTTGCAAAGATGGTGGCTGTCTCATATCTTCAGTTCACTTCCAGTTGATCCTTATTCGGGAGTTTTGGAAATGATGCGTGTGGCTCGACCTGATACCAGTATGCTACGGAAGCGATGTCATCGCGAAGCGGAAGATACCTGCCCCCGCTTTTCCATCCGAGAGCCTGAATAGTAACCCTCAAGTCAGATTCAAATCGCACGGGGTCTGCTATATGCCATCGATACAAACCGAACCTCTGCTGTGACTGGTAGAGCCCGTCCGGTCTGATTACCTGCGCAAGCCCGGAGTAGGGGGTAGTAAATTCCTGGTACTGCTTCTTCTCCTGATTCTCAAAGTTGTATGACCCGCAGAAATAGTCTTCTGTCCCTGTGCCGCAAATCGTCGGAAACTGTTGATCACCGTCCAGGTAGAATTTGATCTCGCCCTCCCCCCACCATCCATTAT
This sequence comes from Blastocatellia bacterium, assembly GCA_963765495.1. GTDB lineage: Bacteria > Acidobacteriota > Blastocatellia > UBA7656 > UBA7656 > CAVXWP01. Next base: position 312,947 of record CAVXWP010000003.1, on the reverse strand, counting down.
TATTTACTCCCCACGCCAGATAAGTCCCGACGTAATGCCCTTTGCCTTTTATGTTATCTATTATGGTGTACACCTCTTTTTCGGGCAGAGGGTTGATTCTGCGAAACTGCGCATGAAAGTAAGCGGCGTCTTTTGGCACTTGAGTCAGAGTGTAATCTATCTGGTAGTAGAGCCTCATCGACCTCACGTCCAGGTTCTCCATCGTGATTTTCGCTCTCTTTCTAAAGGGCATCATCCAATAGGAGTTAAAAGCACTGCCCGGATTAACGCAGATCGGCAGCGAGGATATCTGCGCGTATTTGCCCCAGCCCATCGCGAAGAAATCGCCTGCCGGTGTCTCGACCGAAGGCGTCGTTTCATCATCCCAGTAGATTCTAAGGATCGAGAAACGCCAGTTCCCTGTGGGAGTCATCCAGATATGCTGAATGGCACCCTGACCGTTGATCTCCGCTAAAGTGAAGGTTTTACCCGGCTCAATAATTATGAAAGGGTTGATCTTCCAGCCTTGCCCTAAATCCCGCGCAGCGTCTGAAGCATTACCTTGAATTGCCATCCCGCCCTTGCCTTTTTCTCCCGTCAGGTTCTCCGGGCTAATCGAAAAAGTCTTCGCTCCAGACAGCCGGTACAAGTTGCTTAGATTATTGTCGAGCCCATCGTAGGAACTATCCTGTGCGAAGACTGACAGGCACATGCACAAAATAAGACCGAGAACGAAAAAGTTCTTCATCTGCATCATAGATTTATTCTCCTTCCATCTCGTACCATTTTCCAGGCTTCACCCATAAAGCCTGAATCAATTAACCCGTGGGCGTTTCATAAGGCTAAGACCAAAAAAACTTTTCACTCTGATAAAACGAGAGTTTAAGCACGCGAGAGTATACGAGATGATCAGGCAGGCAGCAACATTTGAGGTGACGAAAAGCAGCAAAGATGAGCCGGGCATGAGTGCCTGCTTTGAGCGGCCCTGAACTTTTGAAACCAGGAGCGCAAAGCGATTTTATCGAGAGAGCCTGTGGTTTTACAGACCGAGTTGCTGGCTGCTGAGGTAGTAATAGAGTCCCTGCCGTTCCATCAACTCTTCGTGATTCCCCTGCTCGACGATCCTGCCTTTTTCGATGACCAGTATCAGGTCGGCATCGCGAATAGTGCTGAGGCGATGCGCGATGACGAATGAGGTTCGACCCTTCAGCAGTTGAGCCATGTTCTCTTTGACGGCCTTCTCAGACTCGGTATCCAGGGCGCTGGTCGCTTCATCGAAGATCAGAATCGGCGGTTTATTGTACACCGCTCGCGCGATGGACCAGCCCGGCTTCGTGCGCCGCATCCAGAGCATCGGCCACTTGCGAGCATATATCTATTGTCTCTTTGGTGCGGAGCGGGCCACGCCTTATCAGTTGGCGCAGGGGCTGGCCTTTCACATATTCGGCGGCGATGAAATAGGTTCCGGCCATCTCGCCTATCTCATAAATCGTGAGGATGTTTGGAGGATTGAGCGCCGATGCGGCGCGAGCTTCGCGCTCGAAACGCCGGACGCGGTCCGGGTCTCGCGTGAATTGCTGCGGCAAGAATTTGAGCGCCAGTTTGCGCTTTAACCGTTTATCGCGCGCCAGATAGACTTCACCCATCCCGCCTGCGCCGAGCAGAGAGAGCACCTGATAGGCTCGAGTCGTTTCCCGACAAGCGAGGGTTGTCTCTCACCGGCCAGACCCGGGCAACCAGATCGAACGCCGGAATACTGAGAAAAGATTCGGATTGCGAATGGGCTTCGAGCAGCGTTTCGACTTCGCGCCGTAACTGATCATCGCCCGCGCAGGCGGCTGCCAGGAAGTCGGCGCGTCTCTCAGGTGGATGCTCCATAGCCTGATCAAGCAGGCGATCTATTCTGGTCCAGCGTTCAGCGTCCATAAACGAGGGGGTCGGTAATTCATGGCCGGTGGCTCAATTCGCGGTAAAGCCACGCCTTTGCTTTATTCCACTCGCGGATCACGGTGATCTTCGAGATTTCGAGCACTTCGGCGATCTCTTCGTTGCTCATTCCGCCGAAGAAGCGCAGTTCTACGATACGGCTCTTGCGTTCATCTATCTCTGCTAAGGTAGCAGCCTATACTCGTCCTTTGATAGTCTGAGATACACCTCGCTTTCGGCTCAATCAATAGAGGCAGCATAAGAAAATCGCGCCTCGTAGCGTCGGTGCCGATTGCTGCTCAAGTTTACCTGACGGCAGCAGTAATTCGCACGCGAAATTATAAAGTTGCTCGGGGTCTACAATGACAAAGACGCCGAGAAGTGGTATCAGATGTGTAAGACCGGCGCGTACTGGGCCGATTTTTAGGGATAAGAATGGTTGGGAATAGTTTCCAAAAAGCAGGAGGCACATGAAACATTTTATCTGTATTGCGATGTTGATCCTTGGCTTGAACGTAGCGGTTTGCCCGGCACAGGAAAGCTCGGATGCCGATACCGAAAAGCAGATCGTTCACATAATTCAATCCCTGATGGACGCCGTGGCCGCAGGCGACAAAGCGGTATGGGAAAAGCACGTCGCCGACGATGTGATATACACGGATGAAACCTGGAATGTACTGACAAAAAAAGACCTCGTGGAATCGCTCGCGCCTCTTCCGAAAGGTTATTCAGGCTCGATAAAAGTCGCTAATGTGAAATCGCGCATCAACCGGGATGCGGCAATCATATCCTGGCAGGCTCTCGAAGAAGAGACTGTTTTCGGGCAGCGGCTGGCCCCGATCTATCTCGTCACAGACACCTATTTCAAACGCAACGGTCAGTGGATGCTGGTTGCCGAACAGATCACCGTCCGCCCGAGCGAGCGTCAATCAGTAAAGGTTGACCCAAAGGTTTATGACGCTCTCAGAGGAGAGTATAAACTGACCGAAGGCGTAACGTACAAAATCACAATCGAGGACGGAAAATTAATGGGGCAACGTACGGGCAGAGACAAGCAAGAGTTATTACCCGCCGATGTAAACACATATTTCATCAAAGGCACGATTCGCGGCGAAAAAGTCTTTATCCGCGACGCCGCCGGGCGCGTTGTCGAGATGCGCGACCGCCGCGAAAACAACGATCTCGTCTGGAAGAAAATCTAAATCGAAATGCGCAAGATTAGTACAAACGAAACTCCAAAGTAGTGTAATTAGAAATAGGCCGGGACGGACGCGGATGCGGCGGATTTTCGCGGATCTGAACCTGATATGGTCTAATCCGTCGAATCCGTCGAATCCGTCGAATCCGTGGCCTATTCCGATCTGCCTTTCATTCAATTTCGTTTCTACAAATCCCTTGCTGAAGGGTTCAGGCCTTACAATCCATCGAGCGTCAAAAATCGAAGCGGGCAATATTTTCACGGTTGAAGATGTATGGAGCGCCAAGCATTATCTGATCTTTAACGACTTCGATCTTGCCCAATCGCCCGGCCTCTATCTGCCGGTCTCCGCGCTTGAGCGCGCCTGTGGCCAGAGCGTTTGAGGCATAGACCGTAAGATACCCGAGATCGACCGTATTCCATAACACGATGCTTTCGATCACGCCCGACTCGACGTATGGCCTGCACATATTTGGAAGCGACAGCCCCGTGACTTTTACATCCGAACGACCCGATTGTTTGACCGCTTCTGCCGCTCCGGGTACGGCAGGAGCCGCAATCGCCATAATCAACTTCACCTGTGGGTAGACCTTCAAAACCGTCTGCGTTTCGGCAAAAGCGCGGTCGCGGTCGCCTTCGCTCGGCTGAATCGCCACTAATGTCAATTCGGGGTACTTCTCTGCCAGCCGCGCCCGAATGTGCTTTATCCATTCATTCTGGTTGGCCGCGCTCAGTGATGCCGTGATGATGGCAAACTCTCCCTTGCCCCCAAGTATCCTCGCCGCTTCATCCACAAGCGTGTAGCCGATGCCTTCGGGCGTGGCCTGATTTATAAAGAAATCGCGCGCATCCGGCTTTGCGTCGGCGTCCCACGTGATTACTTTGATGCCGCGCTCGCGCGCCTTGCCGAGCACCGTAGAGATGGCAACTTCGTTTTCTACGCTGACCGCGATCACGTCTACGTCTCTTGTGATCCATGCCTCGACCACTTCATTCTGTTTCGCGGGGTCGAGATCGGTAGGGCCATCCCATAGCAACTCTACGCCTAGCTCACGCGCGGCCTCTTCGGCGCCCTGACGACAACTGATGAAATAAGGATCGCCTTTCGCTTTCGGCATCATCGCGATCACTGGCTTGCGCTGGTCTTCCGTCGTGATTGCGGATGTGTTGCTTGAGGGAACACGTAGCTCCTGTCTGAGCGAGCGAACAAGAAACCAGTTGCTGCCCGCCACGATCAGCGCGCCAAAAAGTATGACACCGCTCAAAACCCAGACCTGCCAGTTCTTCACTTCATCCTCCTCTTGCGAGATGTTTTCGCGCGGCTCGGGTCTTGCGCGACTGGAGAGGCGATCCAAAAGAATCGTGGCTATCAACAATACGCCCGTCAGTATGCCTGCAAGTTCTGAGGGCTGGGCGCTCAACCGCAGCCCGTTTTGCAGGATCACAATCGCGAGCAACCCGAGCACGGTGCCCGTCACCGTGCCGCGCCCGCCAAATATTGACGCGCCGCCAAGCACAACAGCCGTGATTGCGATCAACTCGTAGCCCGTGCCCGCGTCTGATTTTGCCTGACCGAGATGCGCTACATAAATGATCGCCGCGAGGCTTGAAGCCAGCCCCGATACAATATAATTAAAGCCAACTCGTCTGGCTACGCCTATCCCGGCATAGCGCGCTCCTTCGGCGGAATATCCTATGGCATAGAGGCTGCGCCCGTAGCTTGAACGAGCGAGCCACCACCAGACTCCGATGATTGCCGCGATAAAGATAAACAACTGCGTTGGAAACACGCCTCCAACATAGCCCTGCCCCAAAAATAGAAACTCTTCGGAAAAGCCGGAGTAATTCTCAATCCCGCGCGTGAGCCCTTCGGCGATTCCGCGAAAAAGAGAGAATGTGCCAAGCGTGACTATCAACGGAGGGAAGTTGAGCCGGGCAATCAAGAACGCGTTTACGCCTCCGCCCATCAGACCTACAAACAGTGTGAGCGCGGCGGCGAGCGGCAAAGAGAGATGCGTATCGCGCCAGAGGCTTCCAAGCACAACGGCCGAAAGCCCCATCATCGAGCCTACTGAAAGATCTATACCGCCCGTGATGATTATCGGAGTGAGCGCGAGCGCAAGCAGTCCGATCTCTACGGCCAGTCGCATCACTTCAAACGAATTTGCCGCCGACAGGAAATTCTTTCCCGTAAGGCTGAAGATCAAGCATTCGACCGCCAGCACGACGATGAGCACCCATTCGTTATTCGGGAACAGACGCTTGCGCCACGGCGCGTCAAGCTTAACGGTTGTTTGAGTGAAAGAGATTGAGTCTGCCATGTGAACTTTGATACGCCAGACGTCCAAGCGCCACATCTGAAACCAGCGCCGCCAGAATGATCGCGCCCTGAACGGCGCGTTCCCAAAATGGATTGATACCCACAAAGGTCAATCCCGTGCCAATCGTTCCGAGCAGCGCCGCGCCTATCAAAGTTCCGACTACACGGCCGCGCCCTCCTGTGATCTCGGTTCCGCCCACGACGACGGCGGCTATGGCTTTGAGTTCCAGGCCAGAACCCGCATTGGCAGGAACGCTTGAAAAGCGCACGGCGTTGAGCAATGCCGCGAGCCCCGTGAGCGCGCCCAAAAGAACGAAGACGCCGAAGACGACCCGCTGCGGCTCTATTCCTGCGAGCCGCGCGGCTTCTTGATCAGAGCCTACCGCGTAAATCGCTCGCCCCGCGTTCAGGTTTCTCAACATCCAGCCAAAGCCAATCAGCAGACCAGCAGTGACAGCGACTATCAACCACTGGCCTATTGTTTGCCCCACTCCGAGCCATTGAAAGTTTGCCGGGAGGTCTTGCACCCACGCGCCCTGAGTTGTCCAGCGCAGTCCGTCGCGCCAGACAGCCAGCATAGCGAGCGTAACGATGATTGAAGGCAGACGAAGATATCCGACGAGCAATCCATTGAATGCTCCCATACAAGCGCCAATCACAAGCAGACAGGGCAAGAGCAAGGGTATAGGAACACCTGCCTTTGCAAGCCATCCGGCGGCGATGCCTGCTACCGCGAATTGCGAGCCTACGGAGATGTCAATCTGCCCCGCAAGAATCACCATCGTCATTCCAATCGCGACCAGCAGCACGCTTGCGTTGTTTAAGGCGAGGTCGCGCAAATTGGTGGCGCTGAAAAACGCGGGCGCGATCACGGCGATCACAACCAGCAACGCGGCGTAGGCCGACAGGGCCGATATCTCTCTTTTATAACGACCGAGTTTCATATTTCAGACCTGATTAATAACACGCGGTAACAGGCTACGGATGACACGGATGCGACGGATCAACACGGATTTTATTTTATCGGGTTCAGATCCGCGAAAATCCGCCGCATCCGCGTTATCCGCGGCCTATTTCTACTCACCCTATTTTGGAAATGCTTGTAGATTCATCTGTGCCCAGCTTAAGCGTTTCGATTCAGACTCAACGTACATTACTACTGAGAGCCAGCGCGAGGATTTTTTCCTGAGTGGCCTCGGCGCGATCCAGAGTCGCGACAACACGACCGCCGCCCATCACACAGATGCGGTCGCTCATTCCAAGAATCTCCGGCATCTCTGACGAGATCATCACAATAGCCACGCCCTGCGCGGCCAGATCGGTCATCAACGCGTGAATCTCTGACTTCGCCCCGACATCAATCCCCTGCGTAGGCTCATCCAGTATGAGCAAGGACGGGCGGGTCACGAGCCAGCGGCTCAGGGCCACTTTTTGCTGATTGCCGCCCGAAAGGGTTGCCACGGGGGCAAATATCGCGGGCGTCTTTATGCCGAGCCTATCGGTATAATCGGCGGCGATCTGTTTCTCTCGCCGGTAATCCATCGCCCCAAAACGCGAGAGCTTGTCGAGCGATGCAAGCGTGATGTTTGCGCTGACGGGCAAATCCGCGATGACTCCGTGGCGTCGCCTGTCTTCGGGCAGATAGGCGATGCCGCGCGCGATGGCCTGCGCCGGGCTGTCGATACGTACAGGCTTGCCGCCGATAAGCATTTCCCCCGCATCTGCCGGAGACAGGCCGAAAATCGTTCGCGCAAGCTCCGTGCGCCCCGCGCCCACGAGCCCGGCAAGGCCGACTATCTCTCCCGAGCGAACAGTGAGATTCACATCCTTTATTCCTGTTTCAGAGCAACCGAGACGGCGAAGTTCAAGAACCGTTTCGCCCGGCTCGACAGCTTTTTTTGGAAAGACTGCTGACAGTTCGCGGCCAACCATCAATTGAATCAACTGCTCGCGATTCACTTCCGACATCATCCGGGTTCCAATCGCGCGGCCATCGCGCAACACACTAACGCGGTCGGCAATCACAGGCAACTCTTCCAGTCGATGCGAGATGTAGATCATGCCTACGCCCTGCGCGCGAAGCTGACGGATCACATGAAAGAGGTTTTCGGTGTCCTCTTCGGAAAGCGAAGCCGTCGGCTCATCAAGGATTAAAACCTTTGCCTCGGCCCCCAGTGCGCGAGCGATCTCGACTAACTGCTGTTCCGGCATGGTGAGGTCGCCGGCGTCCCGGTCGGGGTCGATCTTTGCTCCCACCAGTTTCAGCAATCGGGCGGCGCGAAGGCGGCGCTCTTTCCAGTCAACGCGCCTCCAGAGGCTTGATTGCTCAATCCCTATCGAGATGTTTTCGGCAACACTGAGTTCGGGAAACAGCGCCGGTTGCTGATAGATTGCTGTTATGCCAAGCGATCTGGCCAGGCGCGGAGAGTTGCGCGTGATCGTCTTGCCGATTAATTCTACCTCGCCGCTATCGGCCTGAATCGCTCCTGTGATGATCTTGATCAGGGTAGATTTGCCCGCTCCGTTTTCGCCGACGAGGGCATGGACTTCACCCGCGCGCAATTCAAACGAGACGCTCTTTAATGCCTGCACCCCGGCGTAAGATTTGGTGATGTCGGTGGCGCGAAGCAGAGTGTTATCACTCATCATCTTTCCCTTTGGGCCTCAGAACCTGTTTTGAGAGTATGTACCAAAGCCCTGAGAGGGCGCAATAACCGGCCTATCGCGCCCTCTCAGGGCTTTGGTAATTAGAGGTTTCCATTCCCGGGGCGGCGCTTCGATTTGCCCCGGGCTATTTGATTCTCTTAAGAGACTCTTTAGATTTCAGCTTTCAAATCTCAGAGCCTCACGCTTTTTATTTAATCGCTTTTCCTTCGATATCGAATACCTCTACGGGGCCGACGGTCGAAAGCTCTTTTCTGAGCTTTGCCGCGTCTCCCACGACCACTATGGCGGGGCGGTCGGTCAGCACATACTTTCTGGCAGCCTGCTGGACCTGATCGGCGGTGACGGCTTCGATACGGGCGCGATAATCTTTCAGATAATCCGGCCCAAGTCCCAGCATATAAGTCAGGCCAATCTGATCGGCTACGCCGCCTTCGGTCGAAAGTATCAGCGAGAAGACGCCGCTCAAATAATTCTTTGCGTTCCGCAAATCCGTCTCTGTCACCTTGACTGCGCGCAGGCGGTCGAATTCGGCGAGCATCTCTTTGATCGCGGGAACGGCGACTTCGGTGCGCGTTTCGGATGCGCCGAAAAAAGTGCCCTGCCTCAGCGGCGCATTGATCGAGCTTGAGACATCATAGGTGTAGCCCTTCTGCTCGCGGATGTTCAGAAAGAGGCGCGAACTTGTGCCGCCGCCCAGTATCGTGTTCGCCACAAGCAGAGGGAAGTAATCCGCATCCCGATGCGCCACCCCCAGATTGCCTACACGGAAATCGGCCTGCTCGGAACCGGGCCGGTCTATCAGATAAACGCGCCTCTCTTTTCGCTCAGGCATCGCCGGAAGCTTTAGCTCGGATGTATCGGAGGCTTTCCATCCTTCGAAAATGGCTCGCACCTTCGCTTCCATCTTTTCAGGCTCGAAATCGCCTACGATGACGATCACAGACCCCGTGGGCGAGTAGCTGGTTTTATAGAAGCGCTCGATCTTTTCGCGATCCATCGCGGCTACGGATTCGGGCGTCGGCGAAGTTATGCCGTAAGGGTGCGCGCCATAGAGTATGCGGTTGAAATGCTCGCTCACGAGATAGGCGGGGTCCTGTCGCTGCACGGTCAATACCTGTATGCGGTTGTCTTTATAAAGCGCCACCTCGTTTACGGGAAAGGTAGGGCGAAGCGCGACATCGCCCGCTATCTCCATCATCCGCTCGGCATTTTCGGCTACGACCGAAACTTCTATATCGGAAAAATCGTCGTTGGCGGACGAAGATATTTGCCCGCCGAGCGTCTCTATTTCGCGAGAGAGTTGCTCGCTTGTGCGATTGCCCGCGCCTTCGGTCAGCAATTCCGCCGCGGCTTCGGCAAGCCCCGGCTGCCCCGCCGGGTCGTTTACGCTGCCGGTGGGAATGTTTATGTCGATAGTGACCATCGGCGTCCGGTGATCTTCGATCATCACAAGCGTCAATCCGTTTTTGAGCCGGGTCGAGCGCATCGCTGGAAGCGCAAAGGGGCGCGCAGGCGCAGGCTGTGGCGGCTGCTTTCGCCAGCTTTCAGCAGTGGAGCGGGGAACGGCCTTTTGAGCAAGCGCGGTTGCGCCCGGGAAATTGAACGCGAAAACAGACGCTACGGCGAGCGTAAGCGATATCTGAGATGAAACCCTGCCCACGTAGCTTTTCATCTTCGATCTCCCTGTTTGTTTGGTTCCTGCTTGTTTGGTTCCTGCTTGTGCGGCTCATCCTTCCTGTCGGGCTCCGCTTCCGGTTGAGACGCTGCGGGGCGAATGTAGAGGACCGAGCGATTCAACTCTCCGAAATACTTTCGCGCCGCAGCGCGTATCTGTTCGGGCGTGACGGAGAGGTAGCGATCCGTCTCCGTATTGATGAGCGAAGGGTCGCCATCGAAGAGAGCGTATTCGGCCAGCGCCATCGCGCGTCCCAGCGCCGTTTGCAGGCTTTCATATTCGCCGCCGTCGCTTCCGCCCAGAAAACGGCCCAGGCGATACTGATTCTTCACCTTGGCCAGCTCCTCCTCGGGCACTCCATCTTTTGCTATTCGCTCGATCTCCGATTCGATCATTTTCTGCACGTCTTCGGATATCGCTTCCGTTTTGTGGATCGTAAATACCGCGACCGAACCGGGACCGCGCCGCGCTTCGAGAAACCCCTGAACCTCAAGCGAGACGGCCTTCTCTTTTACAAGCTTCTGATAGAGCCGGGCGCTCGCTCCGTCAAAGAGGATCGATTTGAGCAATACAATCGCATAGAAATCCGGCGAACGCCGCGCAGGTATCTTCCACGCTATGGCGAGCGCCGGAACCTGAGCCTGCGCGTCGGTAGCGGTGGCCGTTTTCTGAACCGATGTTTCAGGCTCCGTGACATCGACCGGGGGCGGCGCTTTCTGGCGAGGGATGGTAGCGAAATACTTGCGCACGAGCGCCTCGGCCTTTGACGCGTCAATGTCTCCGGCAATGGCAAGCACTGCGTTGTTGGGCGCGTAATAGGTATCAAAGAATTGCTTCACATCCTTTATGTTCGCGGCGTTGAGGTCTTCCATCGAACCGATTGACGAATGGGCATTGGCCCAGTTGTGATATGTCATCTCATCCATCTTGATCAGAGAGGGCCAGTAGGGCTGATTATCTATGCTCAATCGCTTCTCTTCTTTTACTGCTTCCTGCTGGTTCTTGAGGTTTTCAGGAGTGATCTTCAAAGAACGCATGCGGTCGGATTCGAGCCACAGGGCAAGCTCCAACTGGTTCGACGGCAGAAATTCATAGTAGTTGGTAAAATCGGCGTGGGTCGAGCCGTTGAGCACTCCACCGTTGTTTTCGACATATTGAAAATATTCGGCCTTGCCTACATTTTCAGAGCCTTGAAACATCATGTGCTCAAACAGATGAGCAAACCCCGTGCGCCCTTTTACCTCGTTGCGCGAGCCCACGTCATAGTAAACCGCGACCCCCACGACCGGGGCGGTATGATCTTCCGACAGCACCACTCGCAATCCGTTGTCGAGCGTGAATTGCTTGAACGGCACATGAAAGGACTGCGCCTGCGCCCGAGGCCATATCGAAACCACAGATACGAAGGTGATCAGGAAGGCGATGAAGAATCTTTTTCTTGTACACATATCATTTACCCGTGCAGGAATTTTACGCGAGCGCGGCTCGTCGCGCCACTTTAACCAGACAGAGGCAATCATTGGGGTAAACCTGGTTTTTGACAGGATCAACAGGATTCAAAAAGATTTCAGAAATAGTTTGGAGAAACCCTGTTGATCCCGTCAATCCTGTCAGATGATTCAAAATCAGCCTTTGAGTTTCTTTTTAGCTTCGGGGTAAGACAGCGCCCTCTCAATCGTGACCTGACTTGAAGAGACTATTTCCTGATATACCTTTTCGGCGTTTGCTTTATCACCCGCCTTTTCGTAGGCGCGAGCCAGCAACAATTGGTGAAACGGATCGGTCAGGTCTGTCTGCTTCAGATGCTCTATGGCTGCCTGGTAGTCGCCGCTTTCCAGCTTCAGATACCCGGCCAGATAGTGATAGGAAGGAACGAATTGCTGCCCCTGCTCGCCGCCCTCATCTATCATCTTCTTTATAATCTCGGCTTCCTTCCAGGCTTCTTCGTACTTGCCCATCTTGGCAAGTGCGCGGCCCTTTCCGTGATGAAGACGCCCAAGCCATATCTTCTTTTGCATATCATCAATCGAGCTATCGGGGACCGTCGCATATCCCTTCTCGTAATACTTGACTGCTTCCTCGGGCTGGCCGTTTTCAAGATAGACTCGCGCTATCGAGTTCCATATAAAGACTGCCGGGAAGTTCTTCGGTCCACCCGTTCTTGTGTATTCCGATTCAAACTCCTGGAGAGCTTTGATGGCCGCCTGCGGATTGCCTTCATAGATATAAGAATAGGCGATCCCCGTGTAAGGCCCGAATGGAGCAGTACCCTCAGCCTTCTTGCCCAGCGCCGCCTTAAAGGTCTCGCGTGACTTTGCGTAATCCCCCTTGAGCAACTCTATGTTGCCGAGGAAGCTGTAAGCGCGCGGCGTGCTGCCGTCTATCTGAATTGCGCGCTCAAAAGCGGCCCTTGATTCGTCCAGTTTATTTTGAACCAGATATACTTGCCCGAGCATCATCTGGACCATTCGATCCGCCGGGTACTTTTTGGCGAGGTCCGTGAGGATTGTTATCGCTTCGTCGTGTTTCCCTGCGCGAGTCAAAAGCACGGCTTCGATGTAGCGGCGCTCGCCTTCGGAAGCCTTCTTTGAAAGCTCAACGGCTTTGTCTATATTGGTCTTCGCCTCGGGAGCAGGCAGCAGGGCCGTTCCCAGCAGGTAATAACCAAAGGCGAAATCCGGGTCGGCCTTCACGGCCTTTTCGGCCACCGCCTGAAACTGTGGGCCAAACTGAAATGTCTCGATTATCTGGACGGCCTGCGCTACGGAATCCACCGCTTCTTTCGATTTGGTTGTAAAGGTGATTTTCTTGCCGACCGATTTATCAGTCGAGCCAAAGGCGCTCACAACGACCAACAACATCATGACGGTTGCAAGCTTGAGGTGACAAACGATCTTGATGGCTTTCATTCTTCTCGCTCCTTCTTGAATAGCACTTATGCGTGCGCGGCCCGCGTGCCGGGCGAGCGCATCAGAGTCAAAGGTGTAAGCTTGAGCCAGAGTTTGGCTGGCACGAATTACGGGACCGGAGCTTCGGCAGTTTCAGAATAAACCGGGCAGAGGACGATTTATGGGTGAGATTTACAACTTTTTGCAAGTTTCAAAAAACTTCAACAAAAGGCCGGCGGTTAATATTCAAAAATTTGTCGAAAGGGAAGAAATTGTGTGTTGCGTATCTGAGCGCGAGCGACGCGGCTATAGAAGAATCGTTCTTCTTCTCATCTCCGGGTCACATTGATCAAGCGCAAGTTACGGCCTCACGAGAGCATCTGCTTCTTTATGGCTTCGATCTGTCGGCTCAAATCATCCAGGCGCGTGAGCAGTTCTTTGTGGCGGCGCTCATCGGCGCGAGGCTCTTTGCTTTGCATGGAGAATACGCCGCCGGGTTCCAGCACGCAGTTTTCTATCTCCTCTAATTTCTCAAACCCCTGGCGGTGCGCCAGGGTCTGCAACTCGGAATGGGTCATCAACTCTTTAGCCAGCGCCTCTTCACGCACCTGCCCGCCTTCGATCAAAACGGTGGGCGTTCCTTCGAGCACTTGATCCAGCCTCCTGTGTTTGAACAGAAAACGGACGACCAGATAATTGATGGTCAGAAGCGTGAAAGCGCCTATCAACCCGCCCGACACCGAGTTGTCCTCGCCGATGATGGCATTCTGCACGGTGTTTGATAACGACAACAGCACGACAAGGTCAAAGGGATTGAGTTGCGCCAGTTCGCGCTTGCCGAAAATGCGTAACAAGATGACCAGCGCCAGATAGACTATCAGAGGACGTAAAATCTTTTCTAAAAGGGGGACGCTCAACCCGAACATGTCCCTGATGATTGAGGCGTCAAAAAAGGCGATCAAGTTCATAGCCTTATCCTTAGATCAAGGTCGCCTGCGATTGATTGAGCGGGGCTGATTGAGCGGAGCCGATTGAGCGGGCCGATGTTTCCCCCACCGGCCCGCTTACCAAAGAGCTTTATGACAAACAGTTTTAGCTGCTCGTCCTGCGGACGACTCTTCTTGCCTGCCGCCTGGCTCTTCGATGAAGCCGATGTCGCCTGTGACGCATGTGCCTTCTAATTGCCCTTGCGGTGGCAGGTGACGTTTGAGCTACAGCGGCACTGGATGTCATCATAGCCGCCAGTGTGCCGTGCCCCTCGGTCGCAAACGTCGGCACTGCGGCCAGCAGCAGCACCAGTGTAAGTGCAAGAACCAACTTTTTCATTTATACCCCTCCGATGAAAACCCCGTATTCTCGCCTGCCTTGTTATCCGTCCACTCTGCCGATTCAATCAAGTTAAGCGATGCGATTATCGGTGGAGCAAGGTTTGTGCCACTTTAAGACCGCTACAAAATATCCGAATATTGCCGAATTCTCAACCTGTCATACCGAAAGCAAACGCAAAACAGGCCCTCAGCTCTTGCGGCGATGTAGCCGAATTGTCAGAAGCCACAAAACAGCCACATTAACCGCGAATCGCAAGGGGTCTATACAAATGAGGTTGAATCAAATCACGCCGAGTTGTTTGCCCACTTTATCGAAAGCCGCAAGCGCGCGGTCGAGGTCTTCTCTCGTATGCGCGGCCGAAATCTGCGCCCGCAATCGAGCCTCACCTTTCGGCACGACCGGATACCACAGCCCCTTGATGTAAACTCCTTCGCCAAGCAACGCCTGGCTCATGTCCTGAGCAACGGCCGCTTCGCCGAGCATCACGGGCACAATCGGGTGGCGGCCCTCGATGATCTCAAACCCGAGACGCACGATCTCGCGGCGGAAGTACTCGGTGTTTTCGTGAAGGCGGTCGACTATCGAAGGGTCGTTTTCGATGATGTCGATGGCTTCGATAGAACCCATAACTACGGGTGGCGGGACGGTATTCGAGAACGTATAAGGCCGCGATTTCTGGCGCAGGAATTCGATGAGCGGCCCGCGCCCCGCAATAAAGCCGCCGGACGCTCCGCCGAGCGCCTTGCCGAAGGTACCGGTAATCACATCTATCTCTCCATAGACGCCAAGCTCTTCGGGCGTTCCGCGCCCCGTTCGCCCAAGCGCCCCCGTCGCGTGTGATTCATCTACCATAAGAAGCGCGCCGTATTCGCGCGCAATCTTGACAAGTTCGGGAAGCGGCGCAAGCAATCCCTCCATAGAAAAGACACCGTCGGTCGCTATGATCTTTATGCGGTAGTCTTTATCGCGGTCCTCTTCAAGCAACTCTCTGAGACGGGCGGTGTCGCCGTTTGGGTAGAGCCTTGACACGGTCTGCTTGACAACGGCCCGGCACAGCCTGACGCCGTCAATGATGCTCGCGTGGTTTAGTTGATCGCTGTAAATTGCATCCTGATAATCCGTCTGTCCGAGGTCATTAGCCAGCAACGCGGTGAAGAAGGCTTCGTTTGCCGCAAAACACGACGAGTGCAAAATGGCCGCCTCACACCCTACGAATTTCGCTATGCGGCGCTCAAGCTCGAAGTGAATAGGCTCGGTCCCGCAGAGGAAACGCACCGAGGCAAGCCCGTATCCCCATTCATCTATTCCGCGATGGGCGGCCTCTTTTATGCGCGGGTGATTTGACAGCCCCAGATAATTGTTCGCGGCAAGCATCACGACCCTGTGCCCGCCGACCGTGACATCGCCGCCCTGCTCGCTTTCGAGCGGCACTTCGTATTTGAATGTCTTGGCCTCGCGTAGCTTATCAAGTTCGGCGTCAAGCGTGTTGTAAAGTTGCTCCGCGTTCATGTGCTCCTCCTCATCTATCCTTGCCGTCAGGCACAAGCAAAAGTTTTACGGCTTCGTGTGAGCGAACCATCTCGAACCCCCGCTCGAAATCCGAAAGCGGCACTGCCTGAACGGCTATGATTTTTTCAAGCCGGTCTTTCAGCCCGGTCTTTCTCGAAGCGAGCAGGTCGAGCATCGCGTACCACGTCTCGAACATCCTGCGACCGAATATACCGCGAATAGTCACGCCTTTCCACACGGCGTACTTTCCGAAGTCGAACGAGCGAAGGGGCCGCGACGGTATTCCAAGCAGCAATATCTGCCCGCCGTTTTTCACAAGCGCCCCGGCATCGTTATAGGCCTCTTCGGCTCCGCTCATCTCAAGTATCACATCTATGCCGCCGCCCGGCTCGTCAAGCGCCCGTCGGAGAAGTTCCTGTTTCTGGCCGGGCGCGGCTTCTTCGTTTGTGTCGAAACAGAAATCCGCGCCAAGCTCGCGCGCGGTCTGAAAGCGCGCGGCCAGCCTTTCGGCGTGAAAACTGCCCCCGGGGTTGGAAAAATCGGTCACATAGATTCTGGATGCGCCGAGCGTTCGGGCCACAGCCGTTGACATCAACCCCTGCGCGCCGCATCCGAGAATGGCCACGGTCTTACCCGCTACGTCGCCTTCCATAACGGTGTGCACGGCGTTGCCGAGCGCGTCGAGAAAAGCCCCGAATCGCGGAGGTATAACATCTCGTCCGCCAAATCGTTCCAGGTTTATTATGTTCTCGCTCGGAACGACTACAAACTCCGCGAACGCGCCATCCATATGCAGCCCCTTGACCCTGATATTCTTGCAGATGTGGCGCTGCCCCGTACGACACTGCTGGCAATGGCCGCAACTGATGTGCATCTCGCTTGTGACGTACTGGCCTGCGCGCACGAGGCCCGGGTCCACGTCTTCGCCTACCTCGACCACTTCGCCGCAGAATTCGTGGCCCACGATGATGGGTCGATAATCCGCCACGTTGCCGCCGTTATAAGCCAGCATCTCATCGCGCATGCCTTCGCGCGACGTGATCTGATAGATGCTCTGATCGGTCCCGCAAATCGATGCGGATTCGACGCGAATCTTCACGTCCTGATGACCTACTTCGGGCTCAGGCTCGTTTTCGACGTATCGCAGTCCGTCCTCGATGAGACTCATTTTCTTGAGTGCTTGCATTTATCCTCCACGAAAAACGGCGACCGACAGGCTGACGGCGCGGGGTGAATATCCTGTCTATTCGCCTTCTCTTAATATCTCGGATGCGGCGCGGCGCAGGCGGTCCATCACGGCTGCCCCCTCGCCAGTCTCCTCTATGCCTTCGATCAAAATCACACGCGGGCGCAGGCGGTCAAGCTCGCGCAAGGCCGCATAAATCGAGCGGGCGTACGAAGCGGCGCTCGCTTCAAGTATTATCCTGCTGAAATCGGAATTATCAATGGCTACGCGTGTATGACCTATGAATCCTGCGGGTCCGCCTTCGAGCAATTGAGCGCAAAGGCTTTTCACGCGCGCGGGCGAAGCTCCTTCTATAAGCACAACGCGGGCGCGCGGGCTGTAATGACGATGGCGAGTGCCGGGCGAACGCCGCAAATCAGCTTCGGACATCGCGCGCTCAACCTCGCCCAGAACCTCGGAAATAATCTCGCTCGTGATCCACCCGGGCCGCAGTATTACGGGAGGCTTCGTTGTCACATCCAGGACCGTTGATTCGATGCCGATATTCGTAGTTCCTCCGTCAAGGACCATATCTATTCGCCCGCCGAGGTCCTCAACAACATGCCCGGCGGTTGTAGGACTGGGCCGCCCCGAACGGTTTGCGCTGGGCGCGGCTATGGGAGTTGCGGCCCGCTCGATCAATTCGAGCGCGATACGGTTACGCGGCATCCGTACCGCTACCGTAGGGAGCCCCGCAGAAACGCTTCGGGCCACTTCGGGATTTCGCTCAAGCACAAGCGTAAGCGGGCCGGGCCAGAACCTCTCAATTAGCCGCTCGGCTTGCCGACTGATATTACAGGCCACGCGATCAAGCATAGAGCGGTCGGCCACGTGCACGATGAGCGGATTATCGGCGGGTCTTCCTTTGGCTTCAAATATCCTGCCGATAGCGATTTCGTTCATCGCATCCGCCCCAAGCCCGTAAACCGTTTCCGTAGGAAAAGCTACCAACCCGCCGCTGCGAATGACGGTCGCAGCCTGAGCGATCGCCTCTTCTTGCGGGCGGGCGGGATCGAGTTTGAGACGGATAGTCACCTAGTAATCAAAATCCGATTCACTCTTGATGCGCGCGGCGAACTCTTCAAGCGGGACCGCGCCTTCGTCGCCTTTTTCGCGCGAGCGGACCGCAACGGCGCGAGCCTCGGCCTCTTTTGGTCCGACTATGAGCATGTAGGGCACTTTTTCAAGCTGCGCGTCCCGAATCTTTGCGCCTATCTTGTCGTCGCGCACGTCAAGTTCTACGCGCAAATCTTCGCCAGCCAATCGCTCGTAGACCTCGCGGGCATAATCGGCCGTCTTTTCGGAAATTGACAGTACCTTTGCCTGCACGGGCGCAAGCCAGACGGGAAACGCCCCGGCGTAATGCTCTATCAATATTCCTATGAACCGCTCAAGCGAGCCGTATATCGCCCGGTGAATCACTACGGGGATGGCTTCGGCGTTGTGCTCGTTCACATAAGTGAGCCCGAAGTTGCGCGGCAGTTGAAAGTCGGCCTGGATAGTGCCTAACTGATGCTCGCGCTTTAGCGAATCGAGCACCTTCTGATCTATCTTGGGGCCGTAGAAAGCGCCCTCGCCTTTCTCTACAGTGTATTCCAGATTGTTTGCTTCGAGCGCCGCGCCGAGCGCCGCTTCGGCCCTTTCCCACAGGGCAACATCACCCATGAATTTCTCTTCGTTTCGCGTGCTGAGCACGAAGCGATAAGACATATCGAAGGCTTTATAGACGCGCGCAATCAGCGCGAGCAAACGGGTGACCTCTTCGCCTATCTGATCTTCGGTGATGAATATGTGCGCGTCGTCCTGCTGAAACTGTCTGACGCGCGTGAGTCCGGCAAGCACACCCGCACGTTCGTTTCGATGAAGCGGGCTCATCTCAGCCAGACGCAGCGGAAGCTCGCGGTAGCTGCGTCTCCTCGCCCCGAAGATCAACATGTGCTCCGGGCAGTTCATTGGCTTTAACCCGCGCTGCTCTTCGCCTTCTTCCGCTTCCACGATAAACATATCGTCTTTGTAATGCGTCCAGTGACCCGATGTCTTGAACAGGTGCTCGCTGGCAAGCAGCGGCGCTTTGACCTCGACGTATCCGTTGCGCGAAAGCATACGCCTCATCTTATCCTGAAGAGTGTTATATATCACCGTGCCTTTTGGAAGCCAGAAGGGCGACCCCGGTGCCCACTCGTGCGTCATGAAGAGATCGAGCTCGCGTCCGAGCTTGCGATGGTCGCGGCGTTTGGCCTCTTCGACGTTGTGCAGATACTCTTCAAGCTCTTCCTTCGTAGGCCAGACTGTGCCGTAGATGCGCTGAAGCATGGGATTGCGCTCGTTGCCGCGCCAGTAGGCTCCGGCTATCGAGGTCAGTTTGAAATGCTTGCACTGACTTGTGCGGCGCACGTGCGGACCGGCGCACAGGTCCGTAAAGTCGCCTATGGTGTAGGTCGAAACCGTATCTGAGGGTATGCCTTCGATCAACTCGATTTTGAAGTTCTGACCGCGCGAGCCGAAAAACTCCAGCGCCTTCGGTTTCTCCCAGGTCTGTTGCTCGAATTCGATCCCTTCTTTGACGATTCTCTTCATGCGACGCTCGATCTCTTCGAGGTCTTCTGGCACAAGCGGTCGCGGCAACTGCATATCATAGTAAAAGCCGTTTTTGATCGGCGGCCCGATGCCGAACTTCACCTCCGGGAACATCTGCTCGACGGCGGCGGCCATTATGTGCGACGTAGAATGTTTCAGGCAGTGCATCTTATATTCGTGCTCGGAAGGAAAAGCCTCCGGGCCGAGAGCAAAATCCTGATCGCTTTGGAAATCATCTCCCATGCGTTTTTTATCTCCTCAATAGTCATTACATCATACAGACCGCACACATTAATTCCGCGCCCGGCCCGAAACTTTTATGGTACATCACGAGCGGCGCGACGGAAAGCTGAGAGTGATCGGTGAAGCACGCAAGTCTTAACGCCAGTGAATAGGATAAACCCCATAAGCCCGCATGGATGGAGTGGTAATAAGAGGTCGCAAAGCTGATGGGCGGACGGAGATAAAGGTGAGATCGTTTTTCTCGAGTGTTATAAAAGTGAGCAAAAACTTGCCGAGAGATAGTTGTGTTGGGTCTCTGAATATTTTCCCGAAGGGATTGAAACGACGCATAAAGGGTGGCATCAGAAGCCCCCTCGGTCTGCCGTCTGAGTTGTTTCTGATCTCGTTTCCTCGGTGTTGTGTATCTGCACAAGTTAAAGCCCAAAGATGAAAAGCGGTTTTCACTTCATTATTGAGAGATTTGTGTTTCATCACAGATCAAATAAATTCCAAGCACCTGCCCTGTACTTTTTGTAATTGACTGAGCTATCGAACTGTGATAAAAATCATATCGCATCAACCCAGTATCGGGATTAGAAGTTTCAAGTTTTCAAGTTGTGCCTTTTCGCGTTTTAAATCGTGCAGGCATGTGTCTGTCCGTTACTCAACGGAGGAAGATTCGCGGCCTCTTTGTAATATGCTGCTGTGCGTATATCCGTTGAATTCCCAGCAGTTCAGAGTGTTAGCAAAGTCGGCATGAATTTTCCCACTCGTATCTCTGGGCATGCACAATAAATCCGTAGCCGGTTCTGATGCGGGTTAGCCCTGCTCGTCAAGCTGGTTGCGTTTCTATGGTGTATGGCCCTTTTATCCAGATCAAGTTTGATCCACCAACTCAAACCTCAAGACGAAAGGAAATCAATATGGATAAAAATTTTGCAGATGCCATTAATGAGGTTCGTTCCGACCCGGCCTCAGCCAAGCAGTTCGTGCAAGACCCCAAAGGGTATCTCGCCTCAAAGGGAGTGGACACAAGCGGGTTGAAGGTCGGGGCACCGGCTGAAGCTGCCGGCGCCGTGTCTGCGGCAGATGCAAGCGCCTGCGTGAGCGTAGGCTGCGTTATCTGTGGCACGGTTGGATTGTAAGTAACTTCTCAACCACTCCGCCGCGATCAGAGCAGGCCAGAGGGACACGGAGTAAGGCTTCAGCGGGGGAGTGGCTCTGTGGTTCCCCGTGCTTTCTTTGTTTAAGGCTCGTTCAACGATCCGGGGTCCAGGCGCTACTTCAAAGCCTTCGATCTCATCATGGCGTTAACGATTTCCCGCAAACCTACGATTTGCTGGCGACCGCGCAGAAACGGCGGTGTCGGTTTAAGAGCAATAGCCACAATTCATCGGAGAGGTCAGTCGGATAGGGTAGTCTGTTCAGAGCATTGACCTTTTGCCCGTTTCGGCTGTCTCTCCTCTCATTTCTCCACACGCTCAAGGGATGGACAAAAAATGTCTACGCAAACACTAATACAATTGAAAAAGAAGTCTGAAGCGAGAGGCACGGCAACGGTTAATGTCCGAGACCGGCAAATCCGGGTACTGCCCATAGGGGCGAGACCGGAAGACGAAAACGACCCGAATGGAATCCAGATCGAGGAGTATCAGGGGGTCTATGTAGTCAGCAAACCCAGGGTGGGAGCCTTGAGCGCCTTTAATACCATGGATATGATGGCGTTCCATATTTTCATGTTCGCTCCCACGGACAAAGAGAATCTCATTCGTTACTACACCCAGTTTGGCGATTCCCCGGATAGTGCCGCCCGGCGCGCCGATCACTTCGTCAATCGGATGGTGACCGAAGGCTGGACTCGCACGGCACCGCCCGAGATAGAAGAGTTGCCGCTGAGCGCGGTTTACTTTACGGTCACTCGTGCTTGCGATCTTGCCTGTCCGTACTGCTATCAAGGACTGGCCAACCGCACCGGCACGGAGATGCCGGTAGAGATGGCCGCCCTCGCGCTCGACCGAATCCGCGCCATCAATCCGCAATGCAATGTTATCGTCACTGGTGGCGAAGCGTTTAGTCACAGCCGAATTTTTGAGATTCTCCAGCTCATTGAAGATCGGCAGTTGAACTTTATCATCCTGACTAACGGGACTTACATCACCGAAGAGACTGCCCGGCGGATCAAATCCTTCACCTGCTTTGACTATATTCAGGTGAGTCTCGATGGAATCACGCCAGAGACTCACGAGCGCACGAGAGGAAAGGGACATTTCCCCAAAGTCATGTCGGCCATCAACAGCATCATTGCAAACAAACTCCCCTTCGTGCTGGCACCGACGCTGCACGAGGGCAATATGCATGAGATGCCGCAGATCGCCGAGCTGGCGCTCGCCCATGGCGGCTATTTCTCGCCAAACCAATTGAAGGAGTTTCCGCATGCCGGGCTTGATTACACGAATCTAACATTGAGCACCGGGGCGCTGACGGAGGCGATCAAGGAGTTCAACCTGCACATGATCGACAAATTTGGTCTTGAGCTGGTGGCGGAGCGCAGTCGGCGCTATGCCGGCCCGGAAGTTTGCAGCGTGATGGCCCCGAATTCAACTTTCATCTGCGGCATGGCGCATTCGCTGGTTGATATAGATTGGAACGGCGATGTCTATCCCTGCCATTTGACCAAAGACGAAAAGCTGATGATCGGCAATGTCTTCACGGAAGATTTCGAGCAGATATTTCGCAGAGTCGAGGAAAAGGGGCTACGGGTCAAGTCTTACGAAATCGAAGGGTGTTCCAGTTGCAAATTTGTCTCCAACTGCGGTGGCGGGTGCAGGGCCGGCGCATGGTTCACTTACGGCACGCTACAGCATAAGGACGAATTGTGCGAAGCCAATTACTCCTCGCAACTGAGAAAGCTGCTGGTTGGGGTTGGAGTTCGCTGATCCCCTGGCGAGCGTTTGGCTCGGCTGCCGATAAGGCGGCAAGGCGGCTCGATGATCTCTTCAGAGGAATCCAGAAAATAGCGGAAAAGACCAGAAAATAAAGGATAGAAAATCTGTGCCAGGACCTACTACGCCAGTTGTTCGGTTTGTCGTCACCCCGTTTCTGCCGGCCTATCAGCCCTCACTGGGCGTCAGTTCGCTGCACTCCGTGCTGGCTGAAGCCGGGATCGCGGCCGATATCGAATACCTGAACATCTCTTATCTGCAAGCCATCGGATGGGATTTGTACAACTATGTTGCAGGCGGTGTCCCGTGCCCGTTTTTGCTCGGCGAAATTATATTCACGCCGGCGCTGTGGGGTGACAAAGCGATTCCCTGGTCACATTATGAAACCGAGATAGATCTTTGGCACGAGCGATTGCACACCGCGCAGTCTCCCATGGCGCTGGAATCTCGCAGCCAATGGGAAGCGCGCGTTGATCAACTCCGATCAGCGTATGCCGAATCGCCCGGGGTTGTGCGCCTCTGGGCCGAGGAGATTCTAAAAGACCGGCCGAGAATAATCGGGTTTACCTCCACTTTCCAACAGAACATCGCGGCCCTGGCGCTCGCTAAAGAAGTACGGCGACTGGCTTCACCCGATGAGGTAACCATAATCTTCGGCGGGGCCAACTGTGAAGCCACCATGGGCGAGACGCTGGCCGCCAATTTCCCCTTCATCGATCAGGTCGTCTCGGGCGAAGCGGAAAGCATTATCGTTGAACTGGTCACGCGAATCTGCAACGGCGCTGAGAGCCAAGGCCAACGCCTGCCCCGCTTTGTTACCGGCCCGATGGTTCATGACATGGACGCGCTGCCGCTGCCAAATTTCGATCATTATTTTGAGATCATCAAAGGTACTGAGATTGAAAGCAAAGCCCGCCTTGCGGTCGAGTCTTCGCGGGGCTGCTGGTGGGGCATGAAATCGCACTGCACTTTCTGCGGTCTGAACGGCGGCGCGATGATGCCCTATCGAAGCAAGCACCCCCAGAAGTTTGCCGCCGAGATTCGCACTCTTTCCAGCCGCTACGGCCCGACCTTTTTTGGCGTCACCGACAATATTCTCGATCTCAAATATATCAAGACGATCCTGCCGGAGTTGATCGCTCAAGGCGACGAGTTTTCGTTTTTCTACGAGACCAAAAGCAATTTGAGCAAGGAACAACTCGCCGTAATGGCGGCTTCGGGCATCACCGGACTACAGCCCGGCATCGAGAGTCTGAGCACCGCCATCTTGAGGCTGATGGGCAAAGGAACGAGCCGTCTGCAAAATATCCAACTGCTCAAATGGGCACAGGAATTCGGTATTTTATTGGCCTGGAATCTGCTCTATGGCTTCCCCCGCGAGGATGTGCAGGATTATCTGGCGATGGCTGAACTGATGCCGCTACTGTCGCATCTGCCGCCTCCGGGCGATCTCTCAAAAGTCAGACTGGACCGCTTCGCGCCATACTGGGCGAACCCTGAAAAGTACGGCATCAAAAATATCCGGCCTTACTGGGCTTACGACATCGCCTATTCGGAGCTTGACGAAGCGGACCGGCAGCGAGTGGCTTATTATTTCGAGTACGACTACGAAGACGACAGCGACCCGCGCCAGTACGCTCGCCCGGCCCTGGATGCCGCTCACGTCTGGCAGGATGCGGCCAGACGCGGGGTGACGCTTGAGATCAAAGAGGTCGAGGGTCAACCTTACGTGCTTGACACGAGAGATTGCCGAACCGAAGAGTGGTGCCCTCTGACACCGAGCGCGCAAGTTTTGCTAAAGCTGTTGGATGCTGCCAGGGATAGAAGGAGCTTGCGGCGGGCGCTAGAGAACCGCCCCGATCAAAGCATCGTCATCTCCGAAGCCGCGATGGAGGTTTTCATCGAAGACAGCAAAGCGCGCGGCTGGGTAATCGAAGAGGACGGCCGGTTGTTAAGCCTTGTGCTGGACCGCACCGAATACCAGAGAGTCCTCAATCTAAAAGTTACCCTGCGATTGCGGCCTCTGGATATCAACTGGCCCGATGACTTCCCCGACGAGGAGAACAGAGAAATCGTCAAAGTGGCGGTTCTGACTCATTGGCGAAATAGCGGATCGCGTTAATCGGCGGATCGCGTTAATCGGCGGGTTGCGCGGCTATTTCAGCATGACATTGAAGCTCATTGAGCGCCGCTCGCCTTCGGCCCGAAAAGCATAGACCGTGTGCATTAACCAGGCGGGGAACAGAGCAATCAACCCCGGCTCTGGCCGCAGCTGATACCCCGTTCTGACATATTGGTTTGGCCGTCCATCAACAAACTCCAACAATCCGCCGCAAGGGTAATGGCTGCCGGTTGACCATTCCTGTTTCAGCGTTTCCGGCACTTTAAGATAGACCACGCTGGAAAAGTCGCCGCCATGTTTATGGACGGGATTGAAATCCCCGGCGTATTGACTTACAAGCCACAGCCCTTTCATCTCGAAATCTTCCGGCCTGACATCCTTTGTATCAAGAATAGCTCCCTTTTCTCTTAGAAAGTTGTAGTACTGTGTGCACTTGGCTTTCAGTTCATCCAACACCCGGTCTTGTTCCTGCTGGTTGGCAAAGGGCACCAAAACCTGCCTGCGCACATTGCCCGCCAGGCGGCGCGACCAGTCCCACTTTTTGCTCTTCTCTTCATCGGCCAGCACCACATCCCCGATTCTGTTTACGGTCTCCAGAAGCGATTCAGAAACGCGATCAAGCATGATGAAGGGGCCAAAGGGTTGAATGAATTCAGGCATGCAGGCTTCTCCTCTACGAATGAAGTTTCATCAGCATCTCTTCGACCGTCGTGGCTTCGGCCATCGCCATTTGCGAGTAAGTCGTCTGATAGGGAAAGTATCTGAATTCGTACCACGCGACCCACAAGCCGGAGTTTTTTGATCGGTGGCTTCTCTCCTTGCAGTATCTTATCTCAAGCCTGGTTTCCGGCTTGAGCGCCGCGCCGATGCTCCTCGGAACGGGGACCCGTTTGTAGCCGCAGTCAAGCATCGGAGTGCCGCGCTTCCAGTTGAGAATTACAATCGGCACGAGGTCTAACAAAATCGCGGCAGCCATTGCCTGTGAGCCGGCCGCCACGCGCACGCATTCAGCCAATCCTGCGGCGTTAAATGTCAGTTCGACACCTTCCTGATCCGCGCCGATTTGCAGTTGTTGACCGGCATGAAGCTTTTGCGATAACACATTGTAACCGGCTTGAGCCAGCACCGGAGACTGATCCAGTTCCTCGCCCCAAAACTCCAATGTCCGATTCATCGAGGTGACGAAGTGCCCTTTCACAGAGCAATCGGGTGGCGTCTGGGAATAAGCACTCGGATCAAACACTGTCAGGCAAAGCTCGTTGCGAATGGGCTTGACCCAGGAAATGCTCGCGACCTCTGTAATCACCTCTCCATTGTGAAGAATCGACTCCGCCAGCATGATCAGCGGCATTATAGTATAAGGGCCGTGTACGCAGTCGAGATTCTCAGATGAAAAGAGGAGCGGCGCAATCGCTGTTGCCCGCTCTACGCCATCCACCTCCTTGTTGCGAAAATCAAGCTGCCGCGTTTCCCATCCGAGCCCGAAGGTCGTCTCTCCGAGCCGGGGCAGCAGGCCGACGACATACCTGTCGACCGTCTGCAACCTGGTCTCCAGCGCATGGATTTCTGCCAGCACTTCGTCTGACCTCAATTCAGTCCGGTACAGGGCTTGTAGTTCTCGAAGAAGTTCCGGCCTCACACTGCCTCTGATCGCCAGGAAAAGTTCCCGCGCGGTACTCTCCGTGAGAGTCTCTGGAGACGGTAAAATGGAAATCAATCCTTCTTGTTCTTGCACAGTTGATTCTCGGATTGTCTCAAGAATACGAGAGCACGCCTCAACAAGCTGAATCCGCCAGAGTCTGATCGTCATCCGAGAAATCATCTAAAAGATTTACTGCCTTCTCGGAGTCGTTGCTGAAGCGCTCCTTAATCACGCTCTCACTCGAACTTCACATCAAAGTAAAAAGAATGGAGGTGCGCCTGCCAATGATGCGAAGCTCTCTCAAATCGTGCAGGATTAAGAAATCCATGTCAAGAAAGAGAGGCGAAAATACGTAAGTTTTACCACTAAAAAAACAGGGTTAACTCTGTGAGTCCATTCAAATACAGCAATTCTCGGTTTAGAGGAAATCGCACCGGGATATACCACGAAACAGACTAAATACACGAATAATTCTTCTATTTCGTGTGCTTCGTGTATTTCGTGGTTCACTTCTTGTTAAGACAGAATTTCTAAACCGAGAATTGCTGACTCAAATACTATAAACCTGATAAATTGAAGTAGAAAAAGAGCCGCGCCGATGCTCCTGCAAAGAGCGGGGGTTATCAATAAGTATGCAAGGGAAGGTTGCGAGAGCGAGAACAGGTTCTTGCGAGTTAGCCCGATATCAAGCCTGACTCCTTTTTCATTCGGCATTTCTTACATGCGTTGGTGACGCGTGATGAAAACGTATCTCTTCTATTCTTTCGATGTGGATGTTACAATGCACCCTATCTCATAGGCTCTCGCTCACCGGGTTTATAAGGAAGCACTCTATGATTGGCAGGATAGACCCTGAAAGCTTCACACACATCGATTCGTCCTGGTTCGCAAACGAAGCAAATCGGGCGCAGTTAAAGGTCTTTCTTGATCAAATGCCCGAAGGCGTATTGATCGTCTGCGCGTCCGGCAAACCTCCGATTCTGGTAAATCGAGCCGGCGCTGAGCTTCTCGGCCTGGCTTCGGAAGGGTTGACCCTGGCGGAATGCGAACAATACTGGATTCCGGCAGATTCCGACAAAGAGCCGATTCCTTCGCCTCTGACAATCGCGCTTCGCGGCGAAACCATCCGCGACCGCCAGTACAGATTCATCACATCCGACAACACGCTGAGACATCACCTGATAAATTGCGGCCCGCTGCCCGGACCCGATGGGGAGATATTTGGCGCTGTCGTGATCTTTAACAACATCACCGAGCCCAAGCACGCCGAACAATTCCTGAGCAAATCAGAAGTGCGATTCTTTAAGGTTTTCGATGCCAGCCCCGTCCCGATGACAATCAGTTCAATCGAAGAAGGCCGCTACATCGAAGTGAATGAAGGCTTCCTGCATGCGACCGGCTACACGCGCGAGGAGGTAATAGGGCGCACAGCATTTGAGACCGGGTTCTGGGAAGACCTGAAAGACCGGGCGGTAGTGCTTAAAACGCTAAAAGAGCATGGCCGGGTCCGTGATGTGGAGATCTCTTTCCGGGTGAAGTCAGGAGAGCGGCGCACGGGGCTTCTCTCTTTTGAAATCATAGATTTTGACGGTGAGAAATGCCTGCTTGCAACGGCAAACGATATTACGGAACGTAAAAGCTTGGAAGAGGCGTTGCGCATCGTGGCCGAAGGGGTTTCGGCCACGACCGGAGAGGCGTTCTTCCGTTCGATGCTTATATGCCTGGCAAATACGCTGGAAGTGGATTTCGCTTTTATCGGAGAAATTGCTACGGATGCGACCGACCGCATCAGGTCTACCATCGTATGCGCTCACGGCGAGATAGTTGACGGCTTCGAGTATGAACTGGCCCATACTCCCTGCGAGAATGTCGTAAGCAAACAACTCTGTTGTTATGCTCAAGGGGTTCAGCAACAATTCCCTCTCGACCGCATACTTGCGGAGTGGAATATTGAGAGCTATCTCGGGGCTCCGCTCTGGAGTTCGGCAAACAGATCACTGGGGTTGCTTGTGCTCATGCACACCAAACCGCTTGCCAATATCGAACTCGCCCGCTCCCTGCTCCAGATATTCGCCGTTCGCGCCGCCGCCGAACTCGAACGTATGAACGCCGAGAAGTCGCTAAAAGAGAACGAACAGCGATACCGTGATCTTTTCGAGAATGCCAACGACATCATTTACACCCACGACCTTGAGGGGAATTTCATTTCGATCAACCGAACAGCCGAACTATTGACAGGCTACTCTCAAACCGAGGCTCGCAGGCTGAACATCAGTAATGTTGTTGTGCCCGAGCACCTGGAAATGGCCCGCAAGTCCATCCGCCAATGCCTGGCCGGAGAATCGGTGCCGGTCTATGTCATAGATATATTCACCAGCGACGGGCACAGGCTGGCGCTTGAGGTGAACATCAGGCTGATACATAAAGACGGGCGGCCAATCGGCATACAGGGAATAGCCCGCGACATCACGGAGCGATTGCAAGCCGAACAGGAGCGCGTCCGGCTGCTTGAAGGCGAACGGGCGGCGCGAAATGAAGCCGAACATTTGAACCGCATGCACCTTGAATTGCTGCAACGCGAACAGGCGGCGCGCGCTGAGGCCGAAGCGGCCCACAGCCAGTGGCAGACTACTTTCGATGCAATGAACGACTCCGTTATGCTCATAGACGAAAACGATTGTCTCGTGCGAGGCAATCGCGCATTCTATACCATGTTCGGCATAACTCCCGAAAATTCCATAGGCGTTCCTGTAGGGGTTCTGTCGCACAAGAACCCCGAAGAACGCCTGATATGCCCCAGTTGCAGAATGCGCGAGAATAAAGAGCAAGGTACGATAGAAGTGCCTGCGGGCCTTTTCAGCAAGTACCCCGTCTTTGTCAGCGTTGACCCGGTAGTAGATAACAGCGGACGTACCATAGCGATTGTGCAGGTGATGCGCGACCTGACCGCTCTGTACAGGGCGCGCGAAGAGGCCGAACGAGAGCGCGCCAGCTTGAACGCGACCATCGAGCAGATGGCCGAGGGGCTCCTGGTCAACGACGAAAAGGGCATGGTTGTGCGTGCCAACCGGCACGCGCAACGTATATTCGGTTTCACGCTGGAACAGATGCAGGCGGATAAAGATTTTGCCCTTCCAAGAAACCGCTTCAGCGATCACGACGACCGCCCGGTCGCCGTGGAAGATTTGCCCATCCAGATGGCCATCAGAAGCAAACAACTCACCTCTTCCCGTCTCTGGTATGAGAGGCCGGACGGCGCAAAGGTGCTGTTGTCGCTTACGGTGTCGCCGTTTTTCAACGATCAGGATCAACTCTCGGGAGCCATAATGCTTGTGCGCGATGTCACCGAACAGCAACGCGAGCACGAGCAGAAACAGCAGGCCGATAAGCTCCGCGCGCTCGGGCAACTCGCTTCGGGTGTGGCCCACAATTTCAATAACGCGCTGGCAGCCGTCATCGGGTACACGCAACTGGCCCTGCCAAAGGTCAAGGACCCCAATATAGAAAAGTACCTCCGCATAGTCGAGCAGTCGGCCAAGGACGCGGCCCGCATGGTCGAGCGCATTCAGAACTTTTCGCGCAGCCGCGCACGCGCAGACGATTTCATCAGGTTCAGAATTTCAGACATAGTGCGCGATGCCATAGACATAACCCGCCCGCGATGGCGCGACGACGCCGAGGCGCTGGGAATCAAGCTGGACGTGAGCCTCGACTGGCAGGCCGACGAAGCTTCTCTGGTCAGGGGCGAGCCTTCGGAATTACGAGAGGTCTTCGTCAACGTGATCTTCAATGCGCTTGACGCCATGCCTATCGGTGGACAACTGAAGATCACCGCTACAGTGATAGATCGGGATGTGCTGATAAGTTTTCAGGATACGGGAATCGGTATGACCGAAGAGATCAAGCGGCGCATCTTCGAACCGTTCTTTACAACCAAAGGCGCTTCCGGGCTTGGAATGGGACTCAGCGAAAGCTATCGCATAATCGAGCGCCACAGGGGCCGCATAGATATCGAGAGCCATCTGCGACAGGGGACGACCTTTACCATACGGCTTCCACGGGCCGATCAAATTGAAACGCCCGCTCCCGTCACAGACGCCGTCTCTGGCGCGAACCCGGCCAAAGTGCTTGTAATAGATGATGAAAAATTTGTCAGAAAAGTGCTTGCGGCCATGTTGACCGAGCAAGGACACCACGTAATCGAAGCGGCCAGCGCCCAGGAAGCGTTCGCCCTGGTCGCAAACCACGAATTCGATATAGTCTTTACCGATCTCGCGATGCCGAAGGTTGACGGCATCGCCACCGCCGAAGGAATAAAAGCCATCAAACCAGAATCCAGGATAGTCTTGATGAGCGGCTATGGTGCCGATAAAGCCTTAGAACGCGCGCAAGGCAGTAAAATAATTGACGCGGCCATCTCGAAACCGTTCAAGCCAAACGAGCTTCAGGATGTGATCAAGAGAATGGTACGTTCACGTGATCCGTGATCCGTGATCCGTGATTTATGAGGTAAGCACTTTCTTGTTAACAGCCATCTACCCAACAGTCACGCATCACGCATCACGTGATGCGTATCTCATCAATAAAGGCTGCGATAGCATCGGGCAACATTGAATCGAACTCCAGCCACTCGCCCGACGCCGGATGATGAAAAGCCAGCCGCGAGGCGTGTAGACACAATCGCGCAGGAGGGGAAAGCGACTCATCTTCCCACCCGTTCGCATACAAATCTTCCCCGAATATCGGATGGCCCATGTAAGCGCAATGTATTCGCAACTGATTTGTGCGGCCTGTGACGGGTTCCATTTCGACAAGCGCCGCCCGCTCAAAACGTTCCAGAACACGGTAGCGGGTTTCGGCCGGTTTTCCGCTTTCCGTCACCCACCATTGAGGCCGCCTGTCGGGGTCGCGTCCGATGGGCGCGCAGATATTGCCCTGCTCTTCGGGGAAATTTCCCCGGATCAGGCCGAGGTATCTTTTCTCTACCAGTCGCTTATGAAAATGGCGTGACAGAATGCTCAAAGCCCGATTCGTTTTAGCCACTACCATAAGCCCCGATGTTGCGCGGTCGAGCCTGTGAATTATGCCCGGCCTCACAAGCGAATGCGTCTCGCCGTGAGCCGGAGGACTCATCTCCGTATGCCCCTCTTTGGAGTCATAAAAATCTCTGTTCAGATAGTAGGCCAGCGCGTTGGCAAGCGTTCCCCGCCTGACAGTCTTTGTCGGATGGACTACCATGCCGGAAGGCTTGATGACTACGACCACAAAGCTGTCTTCATAGACGATTTCAAGTGGGAGAGATTCGGGATTCATAGCGGTTGGCAACTCTTCATCAAGAGTAAACTCTACCCGGTCGCCAATCGCCACGCGATAACCGGCCTGCGTCTCGCCGTCATTGACCCGGCAGGCGTTCCCGGTTATCAGTCCGGCGATTCGCATGCGACTGAGCCCGCCAAAACGCGACCAGAGGAATTCATCAAGCCTCAGTCCCGCGTTCTCTTCGCCGATCGTGAAATAAAAACTTTGACTCACCAATACATTGACCCCCAATACATTGACCCCCAATACATTGACCCATTGATTCTGCCGAATTGTCAACAGAATCAATGGGCCTTTTTTTTATTATTGGGGCAAGGGTCAGGGCGAACAAATCAACTCAGCCCCCGCGTTTGCGGGGGTTGAAAGACTAGGGAAATGTATTAAACAACACCTGGGTGTAAATCTGGGTCTCGCCGTTCGGATTGGTCACTCGTATAACCAGGGTCGGGACGCCGGTAAGCGCGGCCTTGACGGTCCGACCGTCGCCGACAGGCCCTTTCTGAACGATTATCGTCCCGCCGTTTTTGACTTTGGCCTCTTTGGTGAATGCCAGACAGATGCCGGGCAAGAAGATTTCGACCTTTGCCTTATTGACAAAGTTCATGCCTTTGATCTTCAGCTTATTGCTCTTTATCTTGACCGATTCGATTACGGGATGACCCGGCACCTCGACAAACGAACTGATGTCGGGGACACGGACCACGAGCACGGAATTTTCCGGCTGGCCGCACGGCATATATAGCAGACTGTCGCTGCCCGATTTTCTACAGGCGAGCGAGCGGGGCTTCGGGCACATGCTGATTTCCGAGGTCAGAACGGTTATTGCCTGATCGGTGCGCGTATCGATCAAGCCGATAGAGCCTGATGCGTCATTTGTGAAAAACAGATTCGGATTAAGGTCCAGTTTGCTCGTCCGGCAATTCACTATGCCGAAAGGGCCGCCCCCGCCCCCGCCTGCCTCTAAAGTTGCGCCCGTGTCCGCATCACGTGTGAGCGGCGCGGTAGGCGCAGAGATGCCGGTAGCTCCCGGGCTTCCGGCAGGCGTACCCGTAGCCGCCGATTCGACGATAACGCGTTTGAGTTGATCTGTGCAGGTGTCTATTTCAGCAATCGCGCCGTTTGGTGTCTGGTCGCCGGTCGTGCCCCAATAGGTCACGTAAAGATTTCCGTTCGACCCTGAGATAGCCCCCTGCCACGGGTTTGCGCCCGAAGGCGGCGATTCGACCTGCGGCAAGGCCACGGCGGGCGCGGGTATATCCTTTATCTTCTGCTCGGTCGCGGTGTTGATGACAGTGACAGTCCCGTCGCCGAAATTCGTTACATAGAGTTTTGATCCGTCGATTGAAAGCGTGCAGCTTGTAGGGTTGTGCCCGACCGTAATCGAGTTGATTCTGACATTGGTCACCGTGTCTATCACATCAACCGTATCCGCCCCGGCGCACGGGACATAGAGCTTCAAATCATTTAACGAGAGCGCAGGAAATCCCGGCCCGTCGCCCACAAATGAAACAACCGAACGCCTGAATCCGCCGTCCGCGTCTCTGAAAAGCACAAGCACGCGACCCGGTTCGAGGGAAGAAAAATCGGGCGGGAATTCTTTTGAGGGGATGGTATTGGACCCGAACAACGTAACATAGACCTTATTGCCTGCGCTACTGCTCACGACTCCGAAGGGTCCGTCAGGCGTGCCCCCCGGCCCGTCACCTACAGAAAGATTCTCGAATGAATTGTCGGACGTATTTATGATCGTCAGGTTGTCGGAAACGTAATTGGTAACAACAACATCAGTCCGTGGCCCCGTGTCGGCCCCTTCTATGACGTTGAAGTTGGTGACGGCTGCCGCCCACGGCTCTTTGGCAAGCGGGTCTTTTATTACCGCCTGCTCGCCTACGGAATCAACCGGGTCCGTTTCAACGGTAGCGCGTATCAGCCAGCTACCGGGCGCGTGGCAGGTGTCGGGGTCGTTACCGGCAAATGCTTCGGAGAGGGGCGTCCAATCATGTCCCTGAGAAAAAGTGAGAAACGAATCGCTGCCCGGCGGATTGGATTTGCCGGGAATATCGAAAAAGGCGGGGAAATCAGCCTCTCCAAACACGTCAATCGCGCCTACGACAAAGCTGCCGCTATCAATCTTGAGCGGTGTAAGCAGGGTAAAAGTAGTAAAAATCTCCATCCCGTGAGCGCGGGCGATAAAAGAGATATCCGGTTCCTGACCGGGGGACGGACCATCGCTTTCAGGGTCTCTGTAGGCGACTATGCGATAAAGCTCATCGGTGTCGGCCCCTGATTGCTGGCGGTTGAAACCTATCGTGATGGCCCGCAACGTAGCAGGATAAGTTGTAGGGGTCAGCTTGTTGACCCAGCCGAAACCCGGTATGCCTTTAAGAGAGGGACCGGCGACGCAAAGCGATTCGCCGTCATCAATCGCAAGCTCTGTGACCACGCCCGTCGGTGTAACACTCTGGGCGATAGCAACCGATTTAGAGCGCGAGGGAAAGAAGGACAAAAACATTACGAGCGCAAGCAGCAACACGAGCGCGAAAACGCGCACGGGGACGCCAAATTTTTTCATTAATCTCACCTCTGCCGGGGCGGGGCACTCCCGGCCTCCTCTGATTTGTTCAACGAGCCTGTCCTGTCCTCGAAATCCCAGGCGATTTGTACTGAGATACCGTGTTACCCTCTGACCTCTTGCTCGACAGCCCTCGATTTAGAAGCTCTGACCGGAACTTAATTTAGATAGCACTCACACCCGGTCGGCCTCTATAGCATTAATTAAAGAAGTATCAATACAACGTAGTTTGGTTATTACTGCACGCCGTATGCCATTACCCTATCCCGAAATCTTTCTATTAAGCAACGAGTTAATAAATGGCTTTCTGAGGAAATTTCCGCGATATTCTCACCCGACATGGGAAACGTGAAAATTATATGGCTACAAATTTCCCAAGAAAAATGGAAATAAAGTACCGGCAATGGAAAGTCTATTTACAACATGGGGGCCAGGGGCCAGGGGCCGGGGGCCGGTGATCGAGCATTGATATCTTCTGTTAATCTGAAATCTGAGATTTGAGATTTCAAATACGAGTCGGCACAAGATCAATCAACTTGATTAACTGGGTACCTAATCACCGACCCCCGGCCCTCGGCCCTCGGTCCCCTTCTTCCGATTGAACTTGCTCAAAAGCCTGTACGTTGAATATCCTTACAGGTCTTCCGTGATTTACATAAAGCCTTGAAAAGGAGCTTATCGTAATGAGGCGAGTCTTCTTTTTGTTCTCGCTGTTGTTTTTGGCAAGCACGAGTGCGCTTGCGCAAGGCGACAGACCCCTGCTGCTGCAAGAGCCGGCGGTGAGTCGGACTCACATAGTCTTTTCGTATGCCGGTGATTTGTGGATAGTCAGTCGTGACGGTCGCGATGCAACGCAATTGACCACAGGCGTAGGCATCGAAACCGATCCCAGCTTTTCCCCCGATGGTAAATGGATCGCCTTCACGGGCCAGTACGACGGCAACGTAGATGTTTACGTGGTCGCCGCCGTGGGTGGCGTGCCGCGACGTCTTACATATCATCCGGGGGCTGATGAGGCGGTCGGATGGACGCCCGACGGCAAGCGCGTACTATTTCGTTCGACGCGCAAGAGCACCTCCTTTTACAATCGCCTCTTTACGGTCTCTGTGGATGGCGGATTCCCCGAAGAACTGCCCCTGCCGATGGCGCAAGAAGGAGTCTATTCGCCCGACGGGGCGCGCATAGCTTATCAGCCGTTGTCGCAATGGCAACCGGATTGGAAGCGTTATCGCGGCGGACAGACATCTCCGATATGGATAGCCAGCCTCAAGGATTCGAGCATAGAAAAGCTCCCGCGCGAAAACTCGAACGATTCCCACCCGATGTGGATCGAAGACCGTATATATTTTCTCTCGGACCGCGACGGTCCTGTCAGTCTGTATTGCTATGACCTGTCGAACAGGAAAGTGACTCAACTGATTCAAAACAGCGGGCTCGACATCAAATCGGCATCGGCGGGACCGGGCGTTATCGTCTACGAACAGTTTGGAG
This sequence comes from Blastocatellia bacterium, assembly GCA_963765495.1. Lineage (GTDB taxonomy): Bacteria > Acidobacteriota > Blastocatellia > UBA7656 > UBA7656 > CAVXWP01. The sequence goes on along the minus strand of CAVXWP010000003.1, from coordinate 277,344 downwards.
CGATTTACCTCTTCGATCTTAAGACAAACAAGTCGCAAAAGATGGAGATTCGCGTGGCTGGCGATCTGGTTGCGCTGCGCCCGCATTATGAAAAGGTCGGCTCGCAGATAAGGAACGCGGGTCTTTCGCCTACGGGTGCGCGGGCCGTATTTGAGGCGCGGGGCGAAATCATTAGCGTGCCTGCCGAGAAAGGCGACCCCCGCAACCTGACAAAAACCACGGGCGTGATGGAGCGCGACCCGGCCTGGTCGCCTGATGGAAAATGGATCGCCTATTTTTCAGACGAGTCGGGCGAATACGCTCTGCACCTGCGCGATCAATCGGGAATGGGCGATGTCCGAAAGATCAACCTCGGAACCCCTTCATTTTATTTCTCGCCTACGTGGTCGCCCGATAGTAAAAAGATCGCGTATTTCGATAAGAAGCTGAACCTCTGGTACATCGAGCTTGAAAAAGGCGCACCCGTAAAAATTGACAAGAATCCCGACGGCTTGAATAACGGCGTGATGCAGCCGTTCTGGTCGCCCGACAGCCGGTGGATAGGATACACAAGGCAGGTCGATAATCATCTGCGGGCGGTCTTTGTCTATTCGCTTGAAACGGGCAAGTTTCATCAACTGACCGACGGGATGAGCGATGCGCGATTCGCAGCCTTCGATAAGAGCGGCAAATATATCTATTTCACCGCGAGCACAAATCTCGGCCCGGCCTTCAGCTTTGCCGAGATGTCCACCTTCCCGCATCAATCAACACGCAGCGTTTACGCGATAGTGCTGCCCGATGATCTGGCTTCGCCTGTCGCGCCCGAAAGCGATGAAGAGAAGATTCAGGAAGAGAAAGGCGCGGGAGAGAAGAAGCTTGATGCCGCGCCTTCAAATCCGGCAGCCGGTAAGGCGGGCGCGAAAGAAGCGGGCGCGAAAGAGCCCGACCCAGTGCGCATTGATCTTGAAGGCATCAGCCAGCGCATAGTGGCTCTGCCCGTTCCGGCGCGCAACTTTACAGGGCTTGTCGCTGGAAAAGCGGGCACGATATTTCTGTTGGAACCGGCCCCGGTTCTGCCCACGGCTCCTCCCGGCCCGCCCGGTTTCACGCTTTATAAATTCGATCTCGAAAAACGAAAGCTTGAAAAGGTATTCGATAAAATCAGCGCGTTCGACATCTCGCACAACGGCGAGAAGATGCTGGTCGGTATGGGGCCGAACTGGATGATCGCACCGACCGGGCAACCCCCGAAACCGGGCGAGGGCATGCTGAAGGTCGCAGAGATGGAAGTCTATGTTGACCCGCAGGCCGAATGGCGTCAGATGTACAACGAAGTATGGCGCGGCGAGCGCGATTTCTTTTATGATCCGGGTCTGCACGGGTTGAACCTCGAAGCGTTTAAGAAGCAATACGAGCCCTATCTGGCAGGCGTGGCTCATCGCAGCGACCTCAGTTATCTCTTCCGCGAGATGCTGAATCAGTTGACCATCGGTCACATGTTTATCATAGGAGGCGATGAGCCGCACCCGGATTTCGTACCCGGCGGATTGCTCGGCTGCGATTACACCATAGAGAACGGGCGCTATCGCTTCGCGAAGATTTACAACGGCGAAAGCTGGAATCCCCAGCTTCGCGCCCCGCTCACGCAGCCCGGCGTAACCGTAAAAGCGGGCGAATACCTGCTTGCGGTAAACGGGCGCGACGTGCGCTCGACCGATAATGTCTACGCTTTCTTTGAAGCGAAGGCAAACAAGCAGACCGTCATCCGCGTAGGCCCAAACGCGGACGGCTCGAACTCGCGTGAGGTGACCGTCGTGCCGATGGCAAGCGAGACGGCGCTTCGCAACCTCGACTGGGTCGAGTCGAATCGCCGCAAGGTGGATCAGATGAGCGGCGGACGGCTGGCATACGTTTATGTGCCAAATACAGGGGGCAGCGGTTATGACAGCTTCAATCGCTATTTCTTCGCGCAGTCTCAAAAGGAAGGCGCGGTCATTGACGAGCGATTCAATTCGGGCGGGGCGCTGGCCGATTATATAGTCGAATATCTGAGCCGCCCGCTTTTGAACTTTATCGCCTTCCGCGACGGCAGAGACATACCCACCCCGCTCGGCGCGATATACGGCCCGAAGGCGATGCTTGTAAACGAGCTTGCCGGGTCGGGTGGCGATGCCCTGCCGTGGTACTTCCGCAAGATGCAGATAGGCCAGCTCATCGGCAAGCGGACGTGGGGCGGACTGGTCGCGGCCTTTCCCATGCCTCAGTTGATGGACGGCGGCATTGTGACTGCGCCGGACGCGGCCATCTATGGATTGAACGGCGACTGGGAAGTCGAAAATCACGGCGTTGCGCCCGACATCGAAGTCGAATATGATCCGGCGGCGTGGCGTTCGGGCCGTGATCCGCAGCTTGAAAAGGCTGTCGAAGTGTTGTTGGAGGATTTGAAGAAGAATCCCCGCCCTGAACATAAGAGGCCCGCTTATCCGAACTATCACACGGGGCGCGGAGCTAATCAGTAAAACCGAACTCGCAGATCGCCCGGCGGTCTGTTTGCAGGAGAAATATTGATGAAAAAAACGATAATGACCCTGGCTCTCTTATTGGCCCTGGCCTGTGTCGGCTTTGGACAGACAAACAAACCGCTGTTGATGCGCAACCCTACTCTGAGCAAGACTCAGATAGCCTTCTCCTACGCGGGCGATTTGTGGATCGTCAGCCGCGAAGGCGGGGAAGCTGTGCGCCTGACCGCGGGCACCGGCAACGAGACCTATCCTCTCTTTTCGCCCGACGGCAACTGGATCGCCTTCACGGGCGAATACGACGGCAACGTAGATGTCTACGTAGTCGCCGCCACGGGAGGCGTGCCGCGACGGCTTACATATCATCCGGCAACTGATTCCCTGAGAGGATGGACGCCCGACGGCAAGCAGGTGCTTTTCACATCCAACCGCGACACGGAAACAGGCCGCACGGCTCAACTCTATACCATGCCGATTGACGGCGTATTTCCGACCGCCGTGCCTCTGCCCATGGCTTATGAAGGTTCGTACTCGGCAGATGGAACCCATCTGGCTTATGTGCCGTTGCCCCGCGCCTTCAATGCGTGGAAACACTATCGCGGGGGGATGGCTGCGCCCGTATGGATTGCGAATCTCTCCGATTCGAGCGTAGAGAAACTGCCGCGCGAAGATTCGAACGACTTCAATCCCATGTGGATAGGAAACCGCGTTTACTTTCTCTCGGACCGCGACAATCAGATAACGCTGTTTGCCTACGACACGGCGACAAAGAAAGTCACCGAGCTTATCGAAAACAACGGCCTCGACATCAAATCGGCATCGGCGGGGCCGGACGCCATAGTCTATGAGCAGTTTGGCTCGGTGAATTTATACGACCTGAATTCGGGCAAGACCAGAAAGGTCAACATCACGATCAACGGCGACATGCTGTCGGTGCGCCCGAAACACGAAAAGGTGGCAAAGCAGATCACAAACGCGACGATCTCTCCTACGGGCGCGCGCGCAGTCTTTGAAGCGCGGGGCGAGATTCTGACCGTCCCGGCCGAAAAGGGTAATGCCCGCGATCTGACAAACACGACCGGCGTGGCCGAACGCGACCCCGCGTGGTCGCCCGACGGCAAATGGATCGCTTATTTTTCAGATGAATCGGGCGAATACGCTCTGCATCTGCGCTCGCAGACAGGCATGGGCGAAGTCAAGAAGCTCAGTCTCGGCAACCCGCCTTCGTTTTTCTACGGCCCCACGTGGTCGCCCGACAGCAAGAAAATCGCTTACACAGACAAGCGACTCAACCTCTGGTACATCGACATCGACAAGGGCACCCCGGTCAAGGTAGACAACTCGCCGCGAGGCGCGTCCTACAGCCAGAACTGGTCGCCCGACAGCCGATGGATCGTTTACTCAAAACCCGTTCAGAGCTGGTACAGGGCCGTCTTTATCTACTCGCTCGAAAGCGGTAAGACCCAGCAGGTGACCGACGGGTTGAGCGATGCTACCTCTCCCGTCTTCGACAAGAGCGGCAAATATATTTACTTCACCGCGAGCACAGACATCGGCCCCGCCGTATTCGGGTTCGATATGACCAGCTATCCGCATCACCCGACGCGCAGCGTCTATGTTTGCGTGCTCAAAAAGGATTTGCCCTCGCCAATCGCGCCCGAAAGCGATGAAGAAAAAGTGACGGAAGAAAAACCCTCCGACACCATAAAGGCCGAAAGCCAGGAGGGCGAAAAGAGCGATCAGGAGGGTGAAAAGAAAGCAGATGCGGCTTCCGGTCAGGCCAAGCCGGGCGACAAAAAAGAACCGCCAAAGGTCGTGATTGATTTTGATCGCATAAACCAGCGGATACTGGCGCTCCCGATACCGGCGCGCAACTTTGTCGCGCTGACTGCGGGCAAGCCCGGAACGATTTTTCTGGCCGAACTGCTTCCGCCCGCTCCGGGCGTGAACGGCGCGGTGCTGCACAAGTTTGATCTTGAAAAACGCAAGCTTGATAAAGTAGTCGAAGGCATCAGCAGCTTCGATATTTCAGCAAACGGCGAGAAGATGTTATTTCGTCAGGGGCCGAACTGGTTCATAGCCGCGACCTCGCAACCGCTCAAGCCGGGCGAGGGCAAAATAAACACCGACGAGATGGAAGTCTATGTTGACCCGCGCGCCGAATGGGATCAGATGTACCGCGAGACCTGGCGCATCGAACGCGACTTCTTTTACGATCCGCATTATCACGGTCTGGACCTGCAAGCGACATCGAAGAAGTACGAGCCTTACTTGAATTCGCTCGCGCATCGCGCCGATTTGAATTACCTGTTTCAAGAGATGCTCGGCGAATTGACCATCGGCCACCTGTACGTTTCCGGCGGCGACGTGCCCGACCCTGAGCGAGTAAAGGGCGGATTGCTCGGCGCGGATTTCCGTATAGAGAACGGGCGCTATCGCTTCGCCCATATTTATGACGGCGAAAACTGGAACCCGGAATTGCGCGCACCTCTCACGCAGCCGGGCGTAAACGTACAGGAAGGCGAGTACCTGCTCGCCGTAAACGGACGCGACATCACCTCGGCCGAAAACGTCTATCAGTTCTTTGAAGCGACGGCAAACAAACAGGTCGTCATCCGCGTAGGCCCGAACGCGGACGGCTCGAACTCGCGTGAGGTGACCGTAGTTCCGGTCGACAACGAAGGCGGGCTTCGCTACCTTGCGTGGATCGAATCGAATCGCCGCAAGGTGGATCAGATGAGCGGCGGGAAACTCGCTTATGTGCATCTGCCCAACACCGCGCAGGGCGGGTATACGAATTTCAATCGCTATTACTTTTCGCAACTCGACAAACAGGGCGCGGTAATCGACGAACGATTCAACGGAGGCGGCCACGCGGCAGATTACATCATTGATTACCTGCGCAAGCCCTTGATGAGTTACTGGGCCGTGCGCGACGGCGATGATTTCCGTCAGCCGTTTGGCACCATGCCCGGCCCGAAGGCGATGCTCGTCAATCAGTACGCCGGTTCGGGCGGCGATTACATGCCCTGGATGTTCCGTCGCGCAGGTATCGGCCCGCTCATCGGCAAACGCACATGGGGCGGTCTTGTCGGCATAGGTGGCTATCCGCAACTGATCGACGGAGGTTCAGTGACCGCGCCGCATTTCGCCTTCTATTCGCCGGAAGGCAAATGGGAGATCGAAAATCACGGCGTAGACCCCGACATCGAAGTGGAGATGGACCCGAAGGCGTGGCGCGAAGGGCACGACCCGCAGCTTGAAAAGGCTGTCGAGGTGGTGATGGAGGCGCTCAAAAAGAATCCGCCGAAGACGCCAAAGCGGCCCGCTTATCCGAATTATCACAACGGAAACAGCAAGCCGTAAAATGTAGATCAGGAAAATAATGATAGGCCGCCGATAACGCGGCCTATTTTTTCTTCAGCTACTGGGGATTATTCCGATCAATTGTGTATATTATGGGGGACAAGAGCATTGTCCTTCAGGAGAAATACTAATGGCATTGATCAGAAATGATCTATTTGCGCGATTGCTTATAATGGCTTTTCTTGCGCTCGCCGCAAATTCAATCACGGCTCTGGCGCAGACGACCGACGATGATACGCGAGGGCTGAAGCCGCGCGAATACGCTCAGAAGCTACAGAAAAAAGTCACGGCGAAACGGCCCCGATCAAACCAGTCCCAATCAAACCGGCCCAATCGCTCGAAACCTGTGGAGGTCGGCGATTACGCCCCGGTAGCCAGAGACGACAACCCCGTTGTCGAAGGCGTGGATGTCGGGGTCACATTCTGGCAACTGCGCGAGGCTCGCAAAGACGACAACCCCGAGGCGGTCGAGCAAACCAGAATCGTGAAACGCAAAAAAGGGGCTGCCGTCGAATCAACGGCGCAAATGACGCCCGTTCGCGCTCAATCAGAGACGCGGTTTTCAGACGGGGACATACTGAGGTTAACCGTAGAGGTTCCCTTTGAATCCTATATCTATCTGCTCAACCGCGAACAATACGCGGATGGGACCATGAGCGATCCTTATCTGGTCTTTCCCGCAAGACAGGATACGGGCCGGAGCGCGAAAGGCGTTCCGGGCAAACTGATCTACATCCCGAACGAAACGGATTATTTTGAGATCACCCGTCTCAGCTCCGAGGGTCCCGAAAAGACGGCCGAGGTGTTCACGGTGCTGCTCTCGACCGAGCCTCTAGCTGAATTGCCGCCGCTTGCCGACGACGAGGATTACAGGCGTATTGACCCGCGACAACTTAAAGAGTGGGAAAGCAAGTGGGGAGGCCGCGTGTGGAAATTTGAGAAGATCGGCGGAGCGGGCGCGGCTATAACAAGCGCCGAGAAAAAAGCCGGGGCGTCAGGCGGCGCGCTTTTGAGCGACTCCGACCCCGAGCCGCAAACCGTTTATCACGTAGGTCGCAAACCGGGCGAGCCGCTTGTATTTACAATCCCGGTTCGCATTCGCAAATAAGACAGACCCCGCAGGAGCAAAGGCAGGATGGCCTCAGACGACAACAGAAATGATCGCACGAGACAGGCTGGTTCGGTTGAGCTTTCATCAGAAAAAGACCCCCCCACGACATTGAGCAAAACCTTAAGCTCGGGCGATTTCATCTCGGACGCAAGTTTGATCGACAACCGCTTCGCAATCGAAAGAGAGCTTGGCCGGGGCGGATTTGGCGTCACTTATCTGGCGCTTGATCTTGCAGACTCGCAGAGGCGTGTCGTCATCAAGGCTCTGCTCGATCAGCCCGACGCTCAGACTCGCGCATGGATCGAGCAGCACTTTAGCGACGAGGTAAAGGCGCTTTCAAGGATAGATCATCCGGGTGTCGTGCGACTGGTCGCGTCGGGCGAGATGCCGGATAAAAGACCGTATCTCGCTATGGAATTTGTCGAAGGCTATGACCTGCACTCTCAGATAGCGCCGGAAAAAGGGATAGGAGATTTCGAGCGAATAGCGCGGGTAGTGCGGGAACTTGGAGCGGCCATAAGCGCGGCTCACGACAAAGGCGTATATCACCGCGATCTAAAGCCCGAAAATATAATGCTCTACAAAGAGTCGTCAGAGGGTGTTGAGAAAGAACACGTCAAGGTAATAGATTTTGGAATCTCGACCGTGAGAGAATCGTTTGACGAAAAGACCCGAGCCACGGTCCTCGCCGGAAGCGTAAATTATATGGCCCCGGAGCAGCTTCAAGGCAAGCCCTCGTCGACGACCGATATTTACGCGCTCGGTGTCATCGCCTACGAGATGGTCACGGGCCGCGTGCCATTTAATCCCGACATCCAGCATCCGATGGCGGCGATGTTGAAGCTGCTGGAGATGCAACGCGCGGGCGTGCGGGTCAGACCCCAGGATTTGCGTGCGAGCCTCCCCTCCCCGGCGCAGGAAATTATATTGAAGGCGCTCTCTTTCAATCCGGCTGACCGTTATCAGAGAGCCGACCAATTCGGAAATGAACTGGCAAGGGCTCTTACACAGCCGGATTTTCAGGAAGAGGTTCGCGAGGAGAGCCCGCCGCAACTCACGGCCAAATCAGCTACTAGAAAAACACCTGTCGCAAAAATTCTTGCCGCGTCGGGCGCTCTTATAGTGATAGCGATCCTGGCTCTCGTCGGCTGGCTTTATTTATCGGGGGGCTCAAAAGGTTTGGAAGGCTCGGAAGGTGACGCGCCTGCGCGAGCCTCAAGCGACACCCCGGTGCGCAGTCACACTATAAGCTACTGGGGCGAGTTGCAATCCTACCGCGATAACAGGCCGGTCGGAAAACCGATCAAACTGACCGGAGGCATCAGTGGAGAGACATACTTTCGAGAAGGCGACGGCATCCGCTTCTTTGTAGAGAGCACCGATAACGGCCATCTCTATCTGCTGAACGAAGCCGCCGCCGCCAGTGGCAATCAACCCCAGTACAACATTCTGTTTCCCTCGCCCGCGGGCAATAATCTGTCATCAAGCGTCAGGGCAAATGATCAGGTGGCAACATCGGAAAATGTCTTTGATGCAAAAGCGGGAACCGAAAAGGTCTGGATAATATTCTCCGTCGAGCCCGTGGCGGAACTTGAAGACGCGGTTCGCAGATGGGCAAACAAAGAGGATGCCGGAGAGATAAAGGATGCGGCCACATCGGCGTTTGTGCGCGGATTGCTCGATCATAACAGAGAGAAAAAACTACAGGTCAGTCAGGATCAGGCAAACGAGCGCATAAGCATTCAAGGCGCGGGCGACACGCTGGTTTATCTTCTAAACCTGAAACATATCGAGAGGTAGATTTGAACTCTTTCTTAAACACGCGAGCCGGGCGTGGTTCGATTTCAGCTTTGCTGCTAATAGCTATGCTGTTTGCGACGGGGATCAAGGCCGCGTCGCCCGCGCAGACCAGTATCCTGGATGAGGCTGACAGGCTAAACGCAGAGGTGGTCCGGTTATACCGGGAAGGCAGGTTTGATGAAGCCATCCCACTTGCCGAACGCGCGCTGGCGCTGCGTGTAAAGGCGCTCGGGCCGGATGATCCGCGCGTCGGTCAATCGCTCAACAATCTGGCGGGTCTCTACTATCAAAAAGGGGATTATCAAAAAGTAGAGCCGCTTTTCGAGCGCGCGCTGGCCATCAGGATAAAATCGCTCGGCGCGAATCATCCCGATGTAGCCACATCGCTCAACAATCTGGCGGGTCTTTACTATAAAAGAGGGGACTATCAAAAAGCAGAGCCGCTATTTCGACAGGCGCTGGCGATCTACGAGAAATCGCTTGGCACCGAGCATCACAATTTTGCGCAGGCGCTCAACAATCTGGCCGCGGTCTATTATGAAATGAAGCAATATCGAAAGGCCGTGCCGATGTATGAACGCGCCCTGCTGATTTACGAAAGGACATCGGGCGCGGATGACCCCGCCTACGGACAGGCGCTCAACAATCTGGCCGAGTCGTATCGAGCATTGGGAGATTACCAGAAAGCAGAGCCGCTTCTCAGACAGGCTCTCGACATTCGCGTGAAGGCGCTTGGCCCGAATCATCCCGATGTAGCCGAGACGCTAAACAATCTCGCGGGAATCTATTACCTGGCGAGAGACTATCAGAAGGCGGAGCCGCTTCTCAGACAGGCTCTCGACATTCGCGTGAAGGCGCTTGGCCCGAATCATCCAGACGTAGCCAGTTCGCTCGACAATCTCGCCGCGCTTTATGAGGCAAGAGGCGAAATAGCACAGGCCGTCACTTTTTCCACTCGCTCAAATAATATTATCGAGCGAAACATCAACCTGAACCTCGCCACAGGGTCCGAGCGCCAGAAACTTCTCTACCTTGCCACGCTCTCAGGGCAGACCGACGCTACAATTTCGCTGCAAACCCGGTCCGCCCCCGCCGATCCTCTGGCATTGCGTCTGGCCCTCACAACCGTGCTTCGACGCAAAGGCCGTACGCTCGATTCCATGACGGACAGCTTCGGCACTCTGCGCCGCCGCCTCACTCCCTCCGATCAATCGCTGCTCGATCAGTTGATGCTCGCTCGCTCGCGACTGGCCGCGCTCGTGCTTGGCGGGCTGGGAGAGATTTCTCCCGACGAGTATAAGGCTGATGTCGCGCGGCTCGAAATTCAGGTGGACAATTTTGAGGCGCAGGTAAGCGCTCGAAGCGCGGAGTTTCGCGCCCAGTCTCACGCCGTGACTCTCGAATCTGTTCAGGCTGCGATTCCTGCGGGCGCAGTTCTTGTAGAGTTCGTTTCGTATTATCCATTCAACGCAAAGACCGGCGAATGGGAAGCGCGACGATACGCCGTTTACCTTCTGAGTCGTCAGGGTGAGCCGAAGTGGGCAGACCTCGGACCGGCGGAAAAGATTGACAACGCCGTCGCCGGGTTTCGAGCCACCTTTCGCCGCCGTGAAAATCAGCCCTTGAGCGACATCGAGCGCCAGGTCAAGCCACAGGCCAGGGCGCTCGACCAGCTTGTGATGCAACCCGTTCGAAGGCTCGCGGGCGATACCTTCCGCCTGTTGATCTCGCCCGACGGCGCGCTGAATCTCGTTCCTTTTGCCGCTCTCGTCGACGAGCAAAATCGGTATCTGGTCGAGCGATACTCAATCTCTTATCTGGCGAGCGGTCGCGACCTGCTCAGACTGCAAACCGGGATTCAACCAAGAGAACCTGCCGTAGTGATTGCCGACCCCGATTTTAATTACGGCGCGAAACCCGGCGAAGCGACGGGGCCGCGTCTTGCGGAGATGAGCTTTGAACCGCTCAAACGGCTCAGGGCCAGCGCGCAGGAGGCTGCCCGGTTAAAAGAGATTCTTGGAGTAGAACCGATGACGGGAGCCGAGGCGAGCGAGTCCATGCTCAAGCCGCTTTCCGGCCCCCGGCTGCTGCACATAGCTACACATGGCTTTTTTCTCAAGGATGAAGAGACCGGCGGGCCGATTGAGTCGGGGCAGGGCGGGCTGCGAATCGTTGTGCGGCGCAAGAACAGCGCAACAGAATCTGCTGCGCAACCCGAAGCCGCGATGCGGATTACAAACCCGCTTTTGAGATCAGGGCTGTTTCTTGCGGGGGCAAACGCCGCTCACGCCACAACAGATGACGGGATGCTCACGGCGCTTGAAGCATCCGGGCTCGATTTGTGGGGAACGAAGCTGATCGTGTTATCGGCCTGCGACACCGGCGTGGGAGAAGTCAGCACCGGCGAAGGGGTTTATGGACTAAGGCGGGCGCTGGTGCTTGCGGGGAGCGAAAGCCAGATGATGAGCCTGTGGCCGGTCAGCGATACGGGGACGAGCGAGTTGATGATGGAGTATTACACACGGCTCAAAGCCGGCGCAGGTCGAAGCGATGCCCTCAGACAGGTGCAGTTAAAGATGCTGAAAGACCCCGAAAGAAATCATCCATTCTACTGGGCGAGTTTTATCCAATCCGGTGAATGGGCCAGCCTCGACGGCAAACGATAAGACACACCTCTCTGAGATTTGAAATCCGAGATTTGAGATTCGAGATCTCAAAAACACAGGCAGGCAATCATCGGTCAAAGTGATTGAAATGTTTCTCAATTCGAGCAATTCAATCATTTCTCACTTTGTCCGCTTAATCAAAAAGCCCCAATCTGGCCAAAAAACCGCGTTCTCCCGGTAAGGATGGGGTGGAATGCCACTTGCGGTTTCAAATGCCGCATCACGGTCCTGATGAGAAAAAGGGTTATGGAAAGCCATCAAACAAGCAATCGGGGGAGATTCGATTAAACCATGAGAAACCGATCCCTACTGGCGAAACAGACAATATCTCTTATGCTCCTGACCTGTCTCGCGGTCGTCCAGTTTTTTAGCGGCAGCAGCAGCGCACAAAGTGTTCGAGTAAGATTAATCAATGATGTCAAAATATCCCCTGAACTACAGAAACGCGTTCGGGACAGCGGTCTAAATAACATCTCAAAGGGCAATGAGAACGAGAATCGTGTAAGAGTGATACTGCAACTCAAGGGCAGACCACACAATAAACTCAACGGTCTGTTGAGCGACGGCGGCGTAGACACAAAGGGTGATTTCCAGAATCTGAACGCCCGCGTAGTAGAGCTACCAGTGAGCGCGGTTGAGAAACTGGCCGCGTCTAAAGATGTCTCCTACATCTCGCTTGATCGGGAAGTAACGATGCTCGGTCACGTCGAGACGACGACAGGCGCTTCCTCAACGCGCCTCATCCCCGGTCTTATCGGAATTGACGGAAGCGGCATCGGCATCGCCGTACTCGATTCCGGCATATACAGCCAGCACGACACATTCCGCGCAACGCTCCTCGGAAATCGCATCGCAGCCAAAGTGGATTTCACGGGTCAGGGTATAACCACGAGCGATCCATACGGACACGGCACGCACGTAGCCGGGCTGGCCGCGGGCGGTAATCAGGCGGGGTCTTCCTACACCGGGATAGCGCCAAACGCGAAGATCATAAACCTCCGCGTGCTCGATTCCGAAGGGCGTGGCTCGGTCTCAAGCGTGCTCAGCGCGCTCAACTGGGTGATGTCGAATCGCTCCGCCTATAACATCCGGGTAGTCAATATGAGCTTTGGCTGTCCGGCCCTCGACTCTTACCTGAACGACCCGCTCTGCCTCGCCGTCAGACGGCTGGTTGATGCGGGAGTGGTCGTTGTAGCCGCAGCGGGAAACAACGGCAAAGACAGCAACGGACAGAAAATCTACGGGCTGGTGCACTCGCCCGGCAACGAGCCGTCGGCGCTGACGGTCGGAGCGACAAATACCTTTGGAACCGACCGGCGCAGTGATGACGGTGTGACGACTTACAGTTCGCGCGGCCCGACACGCAGCTTCTACACGGATGGAAACGGAGTCCGTCACTATGACAATCTGATAAAGCCCGATCTGGTCGCTCCCGGGAACATACTCGTAGCTTCGATGTCAAAGGATAACTACCTTGTCACACATCACCCGGAATTGAGAGCCTCAAATCAACTGGGCGATACGCGCGACATGATGCGGCTCAGTGGAACCTCTATGTCCACACCCATAGTGGCCGGGACGGTCGCCCTGATGTTGCAGGCAAATCCGAGGCTGACACCGAATCTGGTCAAAGCGATCCTGATGTACACGGCGCAGCCGCTTGCGGGATACAATATGTTCGAGCAGGGCGCAGGCCAGATCAACATAGAAGGCGCAGTACGAATCGCCAAGCTTGTAAAATCCAATTTGAACAACAACACTCCGCTCGGCTCCCCGATGCTGACTACAAACAATCCCCCTGCGCCTGAGACGACCATAGCCGGAGAGACGTTCCACTGGAGTCAGGGATTGGTGTTGAATTACAACTATGTTGCCGGGCCCGAACTGATGACCAAGTACCAGACGGTTTACGGCACTGGCATGCTGTTAAGCGACGGCATGTTGATAAGCGATGGTATGTTGATAAGCGACTCTACCATGCTGACGAACGGAGTTTTTGTAGGCGACAGCGTCCTGATAAGCAACGGCATGTTGATCAGCGACGGCTACCCGTTTATGGCAAGCGGCATGCTGATAAGCAACGGCATGTTGATAAGTAACGGTATGCTGTTAAGCGATGGCATGCTGTTAAGCGACGGCATGTTGATCAGCGACGGCATGTTGATAAGTAATTCGCTGATGAATGCCGCAGTGACTCAGTCGTTCAATTCGATGATCTTTGGCGACCCCGGCCCCTGCATGCCTGATTGATGCGTGATGCGTGATTCGTGATTTTCTGCCAGGTCGCAGGTTTAAGACAACTTGCAAGCCTGGCTAAATCACGATTCACGCATCACTCCTCACACGTCACTCTTTATCAACGAACCTCTGTGACTCTCCCCGTAACAGCAAATCGCCCTGTAATTACTCCGGTCGTTTTGGCATCGAGGCGGCCCGTCGAGCCGGGCTGCTTGCCTCCTGCGCTGATTGAAAAATCGCCCGGCTCGACTACGCGCCTGCCCTTATCGTCGATGACCGACATTTGCTCCGGGGCGAGATCAAACGAGACGGTTCGTTTTTCCCCGGGCTTCAGAAAGACTCGCCGGATTCCCGCAAGTGATCTTATCGGCAGGGGAAAGGAGGATGCAAGGTCGGTTACATACAACTGAACCACCTCATCGCCCGCCCTCTCGCCTGTATTTTGAACATCTACGCTGATGCGCACATGGTCGCCCGCTTCGATTTTTTTCGCGCTCAGTTTCAGATTGTCATATTTGAATTTCGTGTAGCTCAAACCGAATCCGAAAGGATAAAGCGGCTCGCCTTTGAAGTAGCGGTATGTGCGCCCCTGCATTCGGTAATCTTCAAAGGGCGGAAGCTGTTCTACGGATTTGTAAAACGTGACGGGCAGCCTGCCGCCCGGATTGTAATCGCCAAATAAGACATCGGCCAGCGCCGTGCCGCCTTCTTCGCCCGGATACCATGCCTCGACTATCGCGGCTACATTCTCATCGGCCCAGTTGACGGCCAGGGCGCTGCCGTTCATCAGCACCACTATGACGGGCTTACCTGCCGCCTGAACCGCTTTCAGCAAATCCTCTTGAGCCTTTGGCAAAGAGAGAGAAGTTCTGTCGCCGCCGCGAAAGCCCTCGACATTGACCTTCATCTCTTCGCCTTCGAGCGCGGGCGAAATACCGAGGACGAGGACTACGGCGTCGGACTGCCGGGCAGCACTTACGGCCTGCTCGATGGTCTTTTCGGCAAAATGCGGGAACGACCATACGAATTTCGCTATCGCGGCGCGGGTGTCGTCGAAATATTCCATCCGCACATCGTAAGCATGATTCGCCTCAAGCTTTACTTCCTTCATCACGGTTGCGGTCTGTTTGTTTGCCCAGGCGTCAATCAAGAGCTTGCCGTCCAGATAAAGACGCACGCCGTCATCAGCGGTCGCGCCCAGTTCGTACACGCCCGATTCGGGCGGGATGAATTTGCCCGTCCAGCGAACGGAAAAATTATCATCCGCCATTTGCGGCGCGGGCCTTCCCCGCCCCCAGTCGAAATTCACCTGCGCGTCGGTCCTCACCATAGCGGGCTGGCCCTGCAAATCTTTGTTGTTGAAATATTCGCCCCTGAACCCTGCCGCCAATCCTTTCGAGTCAAGCGCAAGAGTCGAAGCAGGAACGGGAGAAGCGGCCTCTCCCGTCAAAGTAGCGCCAAGCGTGTATAGAACTTTTGTCGCGGGTGAGACCCTGTTTTTGATGCCCTCAAGCGCGGTGACGGATTTCGAGGGCTGGCCGCTGTAGTTGCCAAGCAACACTTCCGACTCGTCGGCGTTCGGCCCGATGACGGCTATAGTCTTAATCTCTTTCTTCAGGGGCAGTGTGTTGTTCTCATTCTTCAAGAGCACGATCGATTTGCGCGCGGCCTCAAGCGCAAGCTCACGGTGAGCCGCAGAGTCATTTTCTGAAAACGGTATGCGAGCGTAAGCAACCATCTCCGGCGGGTCGAACATGCCAAGGCGGAATCTCGCGGTCATCAGTCGCTTGAGCGATGTGTCAATCTCGGCTTCGCTTATCAGGCCGCTTTTGACCGCCTTGATAAGAGATTTGTATTCGCCGCCGCAGGACAGATCGGTTCCCGCCTTGACCGACATCGCGGAGGCTTCCATCTCCGATTTGGCAAAATGATGGCCGTTGTAAATATCGGCAATCGCGCCGCAGTCCGAGACTACATAACCGTTAAAACCCCACTCTTTGCGTAAAATATCCGATAGCAAAGCATCGTTTGCGCAACAGGGCTTGCCGTCCGTCCTGTTGTAAGCGCACATGACGGAAGCCGCGTGGCCTTCGACTATCGTAGCGCGAAACGCCGGAAGATATGTCTCTCTCAAATCGCGTTCCGAGGCTTCGGCATCGAAGCCGTGGCGCTCGGGCTCAGGCCCGCTGTGAACGGCATAATGTTTTGGCGTAGCGATGACCTTCCAGTAACGCGGGTCATCGCCCTGCAATCCCTTGACGAAAGCGACTCCCAGTCTCGATGTCAGGTAAGGGTCTTCGCCGTAAGTCTCCTGCCCGCGCCCCCATCTGGGATCGCGAAATATGTTTATGTTCGGGCTCCAGAAGGTCAGTCCCTTGTACCGCCCGCGCTCGCCTTTTCGCACAAATTCGTGATGCTTGGCGCGGGCCTCGGTCGAAATACAATCGGCTACCTGATGGATAAACGCCTCGTCCCAGGTTGCGGCCAACCCTATGGCCTGCGGAAAAACGGTGGCGTACCCGGCTCGCGCTACGCCGTGCAAGGCTTCGTTCCACCAGTCGTACTCCGGTATTCCAAGCCGCTTGACATCATCGGCGCTGTTCATCATCTGCGAGACTTTCTCTTCCAGCGTCATCCGCGAGACCAGATCGTCAACGCGCTTTTCGATTGGAAGCTTTGGGTCTTTATAAGGCGGCACCGTTGATTGGCCGCTTGTGCGGGGCAAGCCGGGCAATGAGCAGACCAGAAAAAGCAACCCCGATAAAACGGCCCACCGATAACTTTTCATGTTTTCCTCCTGGAAGAGCTTGTGATGTATAAAAAGACTCAGACAGGATCAACAGTATTTCCCCTATCTTATTCGGCAATCTTGTGAATCTTGTAAATCCTGTCAAAAAAATCCGATTCTTCGGCACTCTCATCTGCCAACGACGAATCGCGCTTTTGGGAAGCATGATCTATTTTTCCAGCGTGAGCAGATACACATCATTTTCGCGCAACGCAATATCTCGCGTAAAAGTCTGTCTTGCGCGAAGCCGAACACGCGCCGTTGAAACCGCGCGACCGTCGTTGTTTTCCGCCAGTTCGCGAACCTGCTCGCGCTTCAGAGTTTCAGGCGAACCCATCTTCAAATAATCGGCATAGACATCATTGATCTGATAGCCAACCTTATAAATCGTGATCTTGTAAGCGCCCGGCCCAAGCCCCGCGATTGAGACACGCGCCTTTCCGAAATCCTTCGCAGGAAGATCGCGCTTGAAAAACACCTGATCGCTTTCGGTAGTACGGGGCGGGGTAAAATTCCAGAACAGGACCTGCACGCCGCTTTCGTTGCGACATACCCAGCTATCGCCGTCGCTTGAGACAAGCTCCGTGTCGCCAAGCCTGTTCAAAAACTGATACGCATAGAACGCAGGTTTGCGAAGCCCCTGAAAATTTATCAGCCCGAACCCGCCGTGAAATGGAGATGGAACCGCGCCGCTCTCTTCGAATATATCCGTGAATGTCCAGT
Source organism: Blastocatellia bacterium (assembly GCA_963765495.1). GTDB lineage: Bacteria > Acidobacteriota > Blastocatellia > UBA7656 > UBA7656 > CAVXWP01. The sequence continues at coordinate 260,151 of CAVXWP010000003.1, read as the reverse complement.
AAGACATCGAATCGGCGAAGCCTTCCGTCCCTTTGAGTTTTGAAAGTATATAGGCGGCGGAAATATAAGAATCGTGCACCGGGTCGCGAGGCGAATAAGACGCGCTCCATTCGGTATAATGGAGCGGCAATTCAGGCAACCCCGAAGCCTTGATTTGAGCGCGAGACTCGCGCACCCCTCCAATAATTGCGGACGGCGCGGTGTCGAGAGATAACTGCTGAACCCCGTTTTCATCAAGACCCGTGCCCCGCACTCCGTAATCATGAGTCGAGATAAAATCTATCGGCACCCGATTCTGCGCGGCAAAATTTATCATCTCCGCTATCCAGCCGTGCCCGGCAGTCGCGGGTCCGCCTACACGATAATCCGGCGACACGCTCTTTATGGCTCGCGCCGTCACCCTGTAGAGCTTGAAGTACTCCGCCTGATCGCCCGACCAGAACAGATCGAGGTTAGGTTCGTTCCAGACTTCGAAATACCATTGCCTGACTTCGCTTGCGCCGTAGCGCGCGGTCCAGTGTTTGACGAGGGCTTGAATCAGTTGTTCCCACCTGTCGTAATCTTTTGGAGGAGTAATATTGCCTTTCCACCAGAAGATGGTTTTATCGCCGCTCGCAAGCGCCTCGGGCATGAACCCGAATTCGACAAAGGGCTTCATGCCGGTATTCAGGATAGCGTCATAGAGCGCGTCAACGTATTGAAAGTTGTAGACCGGTCTGCCCTGTCTGTCTTCGCTGTAAACGCCCATCTCATCCTGCAACAGCCCGTGGAAACGAACATATTTGAATCCGCATTCGCGATGCGCGACAGCGAGGTCCCTCTGCCAGTCGGCGCGCAACCCTTCGGCTGCACGGCCCGCGCCCACAACTTCTCGAAAAAAAGTATTGTGCCTACCCTTCACCTTAGCGTAATCGGCAGCGATCACCCTGCGCGGGTGCGCGCTTTCGCCCAAACGCGGAGTCTGAGCTATGACCGCACGCGAGCCTGTCGCAAGCAAACACCATAGGGCCAGCACGCGACACAAGAAAGGGCAACACAAGAAAGGGCGGCACAAGAAAGGGTGGCATAAGAAACAGCGGCATAAGAAAGGGGCGAGGTCAATCATGGTTTGTCGAAATTCTTCTGGATAAGGTTTATCTGTTTTCGGCATCGTGGACTCCTTTCTGGAAATCGTTCGCCTGTCCACGAAACCGGGGCAATTCCACTCAAGCGCCTTTGTCTTCCCGGTCATCGTTTATCCGGCCACGGTTTTCGCCAGCCTTCGCAGACGCTCGGTGACACTGAGCAGCGCCCGTCCATCGTGATATGCGGCCTTCCACATCCGCGCTTTAACGTGATCGGTCGGAGTGCCGTCGCGCTCGATTGTGTCGTATATGCCGCGAAAGTCGGCATCAACCTGATGTTTGCTTATAAACTGCCACTGTTTTTGGAAGGCTTTGAAGTACCCATCTGATTGCCGACCGTATCGCTCGTGCATCAACAATAACGCGTTCAGCCCCTCCATCTGCACCCACCACTCTTTCCGCATGTCTTCGGGCTTCCCAAGTGTCGTGCCCTCGCGATAGAACCCGCCGTATGTCTCATCCCATCCGTAGGCCAGAGCATGATCTACGAGCATCTTCGCCATGCGCTCGGTCTTCCGGTCGTGAGTGTGACCCAACTCGTCTGCCGCTTCAAGCATGAGGTAAGCCGTCTCTACATCGTGACCATAAGAATCGTGATCTGGAATCGGTTGCCACCCAATGGTGAAGTAGAGATTCATCGCACCCGGCTCGACGCAGATTTTATCGCGCGCAATCGAGAGCAACTCCTCAAGCCGTCGTCTGAGCGTCTCATCCTTCCACACTTTATAAAGCTCGGTGAAGGCTTCGAGAAGATGAATATGCGTATTCATCGACTTGTAGCCGAGCGGGAAAGCGGCGACCGGCACGCCCTCCACTTTTCCCGATTCTGCGCCGGGTTGAACCACCTTGCCCGCGCGCGTAAGCCATTCAAAATACCCGCCGTTTATCCGGTCGTGCGCGTGCGCGTCAATCCAGCGGAAGGATTGTTTTGCAAGCTCAAGCGCCCCTCGGTCCTTCGTCGCCTGATATTCTGCCGCCGCACCGTACAGGCAAAAGCTCATTCCATAAAGATGCTTGCCGTCGGTGAAACTCTGTGTGACGCGGCCCCTGTCATCAAGCCCCCAGAAGAATCCTCCGTATTGCTTGTCCCACATCACATTGCTCAGATACTCCAGCCCGTGACGAGCCACCGGCAGAAACTTATCTTTCAAATCCGGTCGGCGCATCACGATCTGAGACGCGATCCACGTCATGCGTCCCTGAAAGACCGAAAATTTTTCTTTGTCTGGGGCGCGCTGCCAGTCTCGCGTGAAGTTGGAAAAAAATCCGCCGTTCTCGTTATCTACGCATCGCGGAAACCACACATCAAGAACATCCCTGTCGAGCATCATTTCTGCTTCATCGGCAAACTCGAGGTAGGAAGCCTTGCTCGGCCCGACAACGTTGATAGGGCCGGTTTGTGGGCGCTCTTGCGCTACAGTCTTCGCGCCAATCACGAGCGTCAAAAGAACTATTACCCACGTCCGCGCCGATGCCCTGTTATTGTTCATAAGCCTCCTTGCCGTAGCCGTTCGAGCGATGCGCGCGGGCTCAGTATTTTCTGAGCAGTTCGAGCATCCGTCGGTCGAGCTTGTGTCCCTTAAAGTTCTCGTATTGAACGTCGCCCCGGTCGCTATCGAGCACGCCAAAGGAACCCCTCAAATTCCAGAGGGCAAATCCCCAGCCCGCCTCTTTCCAAACCGACAGGCAATCCTGCATCCATCCGAGCGCCGCCGCGTGCGGAGTCTTGTTGTAGCAGCCCCACTCGCCAACATGCACCTGCACACCTTTTTTCATCAGCGGGCGATATTTTCCGATAAACTCCCGCTTGAGCCGCGCGCGATTCCAGACCTGCCCTCGATCATCCGTGAGCGGCCACGTAGGCGGCTTGAAAGATTCGAATTCATTCTTAGGCACCCAGTTGGCGGTGTAGTGGCTGACCGCCTTGGGCAAATATCCTCGCGTGCTTTGCACAAGGCCCAGGTCCACGACTCCCATCACGGGCTTCTGACCGATGTCGAGACCATCAACAACGATAAGCCGGTCCGGGTCAATTTCGCGTATCCCTTTCACAAGGGCCTTTACGATTGTCACGTATCGCTGTTCAAGTTCGGGATCGGGCGTGCTCATCTTAGGCGGCTCGTTGAGGAGGTCAAAGCTCAATCGCCGGTTGGGCATACCTTTGTAGCGGCGTGCAAATGCTTTCCAGTGGAAGACGGCCGCCTCAAGCGCCTTCTCGCGTTCATCCGGCGTTCCAGAAAAAAGGTCTGCCGGTTCGAGGTCACGTTGATTTATGCAATAGCCGGGAATGCGGTGGAAATTCAAATTGACATGAATCCCGTACTGGCGACCCAGTTCGATTGCCCGGTCTACCTCTTTCAAGGGCTCCTCCCTGATAACCGACCAGTCATCGCGGCTGCCCCACACCCAATAAGAGAGTGGGATGCGCGCAAAGTCGAACTTCCATTCTGCCATAGTGGCAAAGTCGAATTCCTGAAAGGGGCTTCCCGGCGGCCCGATCAGATTCGGGAAATTGAACCCGCGCCAGCGGGGGATTCGCCTGGCATTGATGTCGTTTTTCTCATCCAGGAATTCTCTTGCGCCGGCCTTTCCGGCTGCGCAAAGGATCGCCAGATTCGTTATAAAACTCCTGCGGTTCATGAGCGTCCACCTCTTTGTGCCTGCACCCTGTTTTAATCACTCACTCATCATATGGTCGGCGGCCAGGATCAGGAATAAATAATCGGTCGTCCCGCCGCCCAACACATATTCGGTCTGCTGCCAGAGGAACGGCCACTCCAACAGCTCGGGGAAATCCGGTCTGATCAACGCCGTGCCGGAGCCCACGCCGCCAGGGATGTATGACCAGTCGGCGCGGTTAAATCCGTAGGCCACGGTGAGCGACTTCGATCCCACACCGGAAGCGAAAGAGGAGGTGTTGGAGCCGGGATGACAGCCCAGCACGAAGTTCATCGCATTGAGCATGTAATCGGCAGGAAAGATGTCCGGGAAAGCGGCGTGCAGAAAATACTGTTCTACGCCAAACCTCTGGATGCCCCAACCGGCCCCCCAGATATTCGGCTCATAAGGAACCCCATAGGGAGTCTTCTTTCCCTGCTCGTCAACCCTTGAGCGATATGCCTTCACTGCTTCTGTGAGAGAGGCGCTGTACTTCTGGTTCTTTACAAAAGGCAACGATCGCCCGACCACCCAGCCGGTCCGCTCTATGTTCTTGCTGATCGCTTCCGTCTGTTCTACAAGGAAATCGGAATATTTTTTCTCTTTAGTTGCGATCAATAACTCTACTGCGGCCTCGACGCGCTGAAGCGGGTTTCTCTCTTTTGTTCGACCCCATAATTGCCCGGCAATCTGTAAGCATTCTGCGGCGAGTGCTGGATTGAACTTCTTTAACACTCTCGAAGCCGCCGCAAGCCCCGCCGCTATCTGCAACTCTCTGCCGGGATTCTCTTCCGTAAAGACCAGCCTGTCATCGGCAGAGCCCGGCAGTCCGACCGGCGGGACTTTGCCCTTTACCAGTTTTTGATCGAAGACTTGATTGTCTGTGATCGTAGAGGCGTCTCCCAGATGAACATACTGCCGATTCGTAGGCTCGATAATGCCGCGATAAAGTCTTCCCAGCGCTTTGTATCCGCCGACGATAGATAAAGCGCCGTGCTCGATTTGCTGAAGGATGTCGGGTTTGCCATCGGGTTGCTGAATCTCTACAACGCGGTTTTGCTGATCTATCGTAGTGTTATCGTAATTGACGTTGAATGCTTCGTAAGCGAGCGAAAGCCCGTGAATCGTTTCAGACTGAGACTCGACGCGCAGGTCAAAGTCTCCCGCGTCGTGCCAGCCGCCCGCGTTTAGCCCGGGAACATGAGCGCCGCTCCGATATTTTGTCAAAGTAGAAGGGCCTTGCAGATAGCCGTCAAAGTGGTTGTAGTTGATGGGAGCCATCAACGCATCGTCCATGTGACATGCTCCGTGCCAGACGCGGTATCGGTCATTGACACGCATATGACACATCTGCACGGGCAGGAAGTATTCGAGCGTGGGCTGCCAGACGTGACGCTTGTAAACGTCTGGGCTGATCTGAAAAGGCTCCGTTTGATAGTCGCCATACCTGACGATATAGATGCCGGGATTTTCCACGCTCGTAAAATCGAATTGATAGTAGCGATATCTTAAGAACTTGCCCCACTCTTTCGGCGCAGCCTCCAGAACATTTTCAAAGCCGCCGTTTTCCGAAACCCGTAACAACGAAACCTGTGGCCTTCTATCATCAGCCGTGTCGGTTTCGATTACAGCTACCTTCTGCTGTTTCGGATGATAGCCAACCTGCGAGACCTGTACGACGGGCTGGTATTTCCACCCGGGGATTGCGTGAGGGGAGACCAGCCATTCGATGGCGTTTGCGGCAGCGCCTTTTTGCACCAGAGACCTGACGACAAACCAGCCATTTGTGTGTCTGGCGCGACCGTCAATCAGTTGCAACTCGCCTCCGCTCAGGCTTTCAATCTTCATGGTCTGGCGCTCGGTCTCCGGCGCTACGACGAGCCTTTTCCCGGCGGCAAGCGAGGTGATCTGGTACTGGCCATCCTGATCACGGTAGCCGGGTCCATCGGCCTGTCTGGGGAAAATACCGGACTGCTGATCCATGTAATAAGACTTTCCGAATAAGATTCCCGGAAAGAGTTCTATATTGAAACCTACTCTTCCGATCCACTCATCGGGCAGCGGCTGGTCGAGATCAACTATGATCTTGAAAGAGTGGCCCTCGGGCTTGATTTTGACCACATAGCTAAAACTGAGATCGGGATAGAGAATGGGATTAAACCCTTTTCGATTCTTCTCCGGGTCGGGATACGACATTCGCACACTGATCTCCTGCTTCGAGCGATCAACCATCCTCTTCCCGACTTTTGGGACCGGCTGCCATTGCCCCGGCGTGGGTTCGAGCCGCAGGTCGCCGTTTGTAGCTACGCGCAGCCCGTTTTGGATTATCCCCACTCCGCCTTGATGGCTTTCGGGGTAAAAGTCGTGCGCAAGCATCACGTTGAGACCCGGCATAGCCAGGTATTCCATCTCGTTGATGGTCAGCTCTTGTTGATCTTTTTGCGTTTGCGCCTTGCTGATCCGAAGCGCGGGCTGATTTAACACTGCGAGGAGCACAAAAAAAACAATGAATCTTTTATTCATTTTCCCTACCTGAAAATAGATGTCGGTCATCGCCGCGTCTGCCCGGACTCGCCCATATACTTTTTATAGGCGCTCACCCAGTCGGCGGCTATCTCTTGCCGGGCCGTCCTGAGTTCAATCTCTCCGCTGCAAACCATCTTATGCAGCTTGCGCTCAAGCTGGTTTTTCCTGTTGTAGCTCCATTCACCCGCGAGCGGCTGGGGCCACAGGTTCTTTAAAGAATTCGACCCTCCCAGACCTATCGGTATCAGGTGATCCACATTTAACCCGACCGCGTAGGGGCTCATGTCGTATCTGTCGAAGACCTGACTCTTCACCGTGATTCCGATCCGATCTTCGAGGTTTGCTTTTTTGGGCCCACATAAATCGACCTTAGTAAGATCGAGAGCGTCGCCGGGAGTCAATGTCGGATTCGGCATATAGGAAAGCTTATCTTGAGCCGACACGGAGCCGGACAAAGCAAAGCTCAGGATTAAACAAAGTAGTGTGGTTTTCATTTTCCCTCCACATTGCCTAAGATGCGCCAATGGTAAATATACGAAGAAGTCTTCTTCTGACGCCACTCAATGCCCGCGATATTCTCCGAGTCGGAGTAAAAAAATCTCTTTATCAGGCAAACGGTGGATGCGTCACACCTCCGCGAGTATAAATTGATCTGCCAGTCTTTTGGAAATGCTTATAGATTCAGTCTCGGTTTCGTTTGTAAGCGGAAATATAAGAAGGGATCGAAATTCCTTCTTTTTGTCTGGCGTCGGGAGTCGGTTCTCCGACTCTCAATCCTATCGGCAACACTCCGGCCCAGACATTCAACGCATAATCCTCTTCGTCGTCAACCGGATCGCCCGTGCGGATTTTTGCCGAGGCTTCGTCCAACGCCAGCGATAAAACGGTTGTCATCTTGAGTTCTTGCGCGCTCGGCGGGCGCACATCCTCCCAGCGGTGTGGAACGATATGTTCGGTCAGGGCTTTCAAGGCTTCTATTTTTTCCGCTGGATCGGCGATGATTTTCGCCTTGCCAAAGATTACGACCGAACGGTAATTCATCGAATGATGAAAGGCCGAACGCGCCAGCACGATTCCGTCTATCAAGGTGACGGTAACACATACGTCGATTTCCGCTGCCAGCGAACGCATCATCCGGCTTGCCGCCGAGCCGTGAATCAGCAGGCGGTCGCCGTTGCGGGCAAACCCTGTCGGAATGACAAACGGCTGCTCGTTGACGATGAACCCGACGTGGCAGATAAAAGCTTCGTCGAGAATCTCATAAATGATTTCCCGCTCGTAATGTCCTCGTTTGGGAAGTCGGCGGAGTTTCGTTTTATTCGTGGGTTGCAGAACTTTGCTCATAAATTTTTGCCGTTTCCAAGCAGCGGATAGTACTCATCCTCGATGATCTTCAGATGATGGATCTGATGACCGATAATAGTGAAGCCCATAGCCAGAGCCGAAATTTCATACTTCCATCTGATCGCTTTGCTGAGAAGCATCTCGTCGTCAAATGCGCTGAACATAGATTTCGTAGCCTTACGAGCGACTCTTATCTCCTCGATCAAGTCATCAATCGCCCGGCTTTCGGCCTTGCCCGTTTGCACGTGCAGTACCTGATTATAACCCGGCAAAACAGTGTCGTCCCGCCGCGCCAGCATCAGGGCTTGATAAGACATAATTCTGTCGGAGTCGGCCAGATGCAGCAGCGTCTCTTTGATTGTCCACTTGTCGGGCGCGCAGGTTTTGTCTTGCAAGCTGTTAAGCAGGCTCCGATCAATTTCATCCAACTGCCGGAGACTTTCATCAAAAGCTTGCTCCAACTCAACATCGGCGACAAGATTGATATACTTTTCAAAATTCGGCGGGATTGGATTGATCTCTGTCTTCTTCATGATTTCAACCTCGATTTAGTGACTCTAAATCATACCGCAAGAGACTGGTACAGATGAAAGTGTATGTGAAGGGTTGAATTTTTTAGACGGGATTAACAGGATTAGATTGGATTAAACAAGATTCTTTTTTAATCTTCTTGAATCCTGTCTAAGTTTTCTTGCTCTTCACCGATTCGGGAAGATGAGGAGGGACATGACCAGAATAGTCGCTGTGATCCCGGCGCGGATGAGGTCGTCTCGTTTTCCGGGCAAACCCCTAGCCCGCATTGCCGGGCGACCAATGATCGAACACGTCGTTTACCGCGCCGCGATGTTTGACCGACTCGACGCGGTTTATGTCGCTACGTGCGATGAGGAAATCCGAACGCTCGTCGAAGGGTTCGGCGGCAAAGTCATCATGACATCGGATTTGCACGAACGTGCAAGCGACCGTGCCGCCGAGGCTGCCGAGCGCCTTGAGGCTGATGTCGTAGTGATGATCCAGGGAGATGAACCTATGATTACCCCTGACATGATCGAAGCCGGGGTGAGCCCCATGTTGCGCGACCCGTCCGTAGAGTGTGTGAATCTGGCGCGACGGATCGTTAATCACCAGGAGTATACCGACCGCAATACTATCAAGGTCGTGATGAATCTCCGGGGGGACGCCCTCTACTTCTCGCGGTCCCCCATTCCTGCGATTGACTTCGCAAGCGCCGAATGCCCGCCGGTATTCAAGCAGGTGTGCGTGATTCCCTTCCGGCGTGACTTCCTTCGCGAGTTTGCGCGTCTCCCGCAGACGCCTCTCGAACGGGCAGAGTCAGTAGACATGCTCCGCGTCGTAGAGCACGGCTTTCGCGTGCGGCTTGTAGAGACCGAGACCGACACTCATGCTGTGGATACTCCGGACGACCTGCGCCTGGTCGAATCCCTGATGAAGGACGACCCGCTCCTGCTAAAGTACCGGGAGGCGCGCTTATGAAATGGCGGGTCCTCGTCAGCGCGCCGTATCTGCTTTCTGACCTCGAAGAGTTCCGCCCTCTTCTTGAGGCCACAGGCGTAGAGATCATCCGTGCGCAGGTGCGCGAACGGATGAGCGAGGAGGAACTCCTGGCCGTAGTCGGGGCGCTCGACGGCGCGATCTGCGGCGACGACCAGTTTTCAAAGCGCGTCCTGCGCGCGGCATCCCACCTCAAAGTGATCTCGAAATGGGGCACAGGGATTGACTCCATTGATGTCCGCGCGGCCGAAGAGCTTGGCATACGGGTATTCAACACGCCCAATGCCTTTACCGATCCTGTAGCCGACACCGTGCTCGGCTATGTCCTCTGCTTTGCACGCAGGCTTCCGTCGATGGACAGGGATGTCCGCAATGGTTTATGGATAAAGCCCGACGCCTTCTCGCTCAAACAGCGCACGCTCGGTGTTGTAGGGGTCGGACACATAGGCAAGGCTGTGGTGCGCCGCGCGCGGGCGTTTGGGATGAGAGTGCTCGGCACCGATCCAGTGCCGGTGCCCGCGTCGTTTTTGGCAGAAACCGACCTTCGTATCGTGCCGCTAACCGTATTGCTTGAAGAGTCCGATTTCGTCTCGCTGCACTGTGATCTCAACCCCACCTCCTATCATCTGATAGGCACTGACGAACTGAACAGGATGCGGTCTTCGGCTTACCTAATCAACACTGCGCGGGGTTCCGTAGTTGACGAGCCCTCGCTTGTCTGTGCGTTAAACGAGGGTCGGATTGCCGGGGCTGCGCTTGATGTTTTTGAGGTCGAACCACTGCCCGCCGACAGCCCGCTCCGAGGTATGGAGAATTGTTTGCTCGCGCCGCACAATGCTAACAGCGATCTCGCCTGCCGGAGGCGAGTCCACGAATCCACGATTGCCAATCTCCTCAAGGGACTTCGAGAAACGGAGTAATGTGCGAACGGATGAGAGACGAGAAAGCTCATAGAGAAAGCGATTCAAAAAACCCTGCGGGGCACACGCGAACAGCAGGCGACACGGCTGCGAACAGCGCGCGCGACTGGCTGCTTTGTCGCGGCATCAGGAGCCTGCTCGAATGCGACGGGGCCGAGGCAGTTGAGGGGATCGCGCGCTTTATCATTTCGCAAGACCGCTATTTGCAGGCCGGGGCCGAATGGGTCGAACGAGAGCGTGAAACCTCGGCTCCTGCCGTGATCGCTCTCCTCGACGGAGTGATGAGATTTCTCGAAATAGGTGGCGGTAATCGTCGGGGCGGCGCTGTGTGGATCGCCCGGCTCGGCAACGAGCGCCGGGCAGTCGAGACGCTGCCGCCGCTGCTGCCGGAACTGTTTTGGAGCGAGTTGAAATTTCGCGGGTGGCCCGACGCCTCGGCATTTCTTGCGCTTGCCCGCAACCTCGGTTCAGACTGGCAACGCGTTCTCAGGCTCGCGCGCAGGTTACATCATCGTTACGAGTTTTTCAAAGTTCTCCGCGTAGTCGAACTCATCTGCTATTACTCGCGTTATCTTGGCATCTTCCATAGCGGGCGCTACTGCCTTGCGGTGACATCGAACCACAGCAATCCGCACGGCATCGCCTTCAACCTGGCGGCTCGAAAGTGCGGCGTTCCGGTCGCTCTCATTACGCACGGCATGCCTGTGCGGCCCGTTGCGCGGCTCTCCTACGATCTTGCGGTGGTGCATTGCGAAGCCGCGCGACAGACATACCTCGACGGGGGCTGCCGGATAGATCGTGTTCTCATCCACGGCAGGAAGCAGCATTATCAGCCGATGCCTGCGGGGCCGCTCCCTGAGCGTCTGACTGTCGGGATATTCCTTTGCAAAGACGTAAACGAAAAACGCATGCGCCTGATCGTCGAGCGTATCCTCGGCGACTCGCGTGTATCGCGCATCCTTGTGCGTCTGCATCCGAAGAACCTCTGGAAAGGGGCCGAGGAATGGGTCTCGTCGCGCGGCAAGACCCGATTGCGCCTGAGCCCCGGCGGTACGGTATTTCAGGACATAAAGAGGTCGGATATCGTCCTCGCAGGCAACTCTAGCGTGCTTGTCGAGGCAGTGACTGCGGGGCGTCCGAGCGGTTATGTATCGGACATGGATTATGGTTCCCCCGACCTCCACGAGTTTGTCTCGCGCGGGTTGATCTGTCCGATTGACAACGATCTCAATTTCGATCCGGAGGCGATGTTTCGTTTCTACCGGAGGCCGGACTGGCCGGATGTGCTCAGACTCTTTGCCAACATAGACGAAGACGAGGCGACGGTCGCGGCACAAATATGCGCCGCCATCCGTGATCTCGCCGTTTTGCGCGATCAGTCTTCAGGCCCGAAGGGTTCGGAAAGCTTTTGAAGAAAACCCTGGCTCTAACGAGTTTCGATCATTCTTTTCTAAGCTCAAAACAGGTGTAACTCAGATCTCGCGGCCTCTTCTCTAATCGAGGTTCACACCCGCCACGAAACCGCATCAATTTCAATGGATTACATTCTGATTTTGTGATATAAAGAACCCTGTTTACAGGTGGTCCTTTTCTGTTTCTATACTCAATCTCCGACGTTTGCAGTATGACTACAAATATCCGTTGGAACTAATTGAGAGTTTTAGTGCCTGCTAGGATTAAACAAGAGTTCGATTAAGATGAAAGACAATTATTACCGTTGTCAGGGAAGCGACAACGTCCATCGGGCGGCAGAATGTTAGGCGGGGCTGTTCCTGGCTCAAACTTCTACACGCTTGATAAACAGGCAAGCCTTCGAAACAGGGTAAAATGATCTCTACAGAAAGCGCACTCGAATTCTCAGATAAGCAGAATTGACCAGATTGCTACCATTACTTTCAGTGATTCAAAGATAGACTTACTTTCAGCGCTCATAAGCGGGGAAGCCTATCTGATTCCTGATTCGATACCGAGGCGATAGATTACACGATTCCGAAATAGTCTGGGAAAAAACTCACTAGATAATGAAGGAGTGGTGTAGAGATTCAGGAGCAAAGTTATGGCATATTTATCCTCGTTCGAGTATGACATATTTATCAGCTATGCCCGCGTAGATGATCAAAAGCCTCCGGGTAAGGACAAAGGCTGGATCACTCTATTTCATGAATACCTCGAAATCGAACTTTCGAAGCGCTTCGGCAGAGTAGGTGTCGTCAAGATTTGGCGTGATACACGGGAGATAGGCGGAAGCACTTTTTTCGACGAAGCTATTGAAACAGGCATTAATAAGTCGGGTCTTTTCCTGGCTCTTACTTCCAGAGGGTACTTTAACCCGGAAAGCTATTGTCTAAAAGAGCTGAAGAGTTTCCACAACAAGGCGCGGGCCGATGCTTTTGGCTTGAAGATCGATGCCCGCTCGCGATTGTTCAACATCCTACTTTATAACATTCTACCTGATGATTGGCCTGTCGAGATGGCTGGAACTAGCGGGCTGCCATTTCATGATGCTCAGAGAAAGGATCAAGTCGGGCTCCCTTCGCATCAGGACGGCGAGCTTTTTGAGCGCCAGCTTCGACAACTGGTTGACGAGATTCAGGCGACCTTGGAGGCTCTAAAAAAGATTGTTGAACCGAAGCCGCCTGTGCCTGATCCGAATAGGATAACGCCCGAAGATAATCCGTTTTCGATATTTCTGGCGCATGCAGAAGGGGATTTGCGCGGCACCAGGAGACGCGTAGTTGAGGAATTGCGTCAAAACGGCTTACAGGTCGTTACCGATTTGCCTCCGCCTTATCCAGCCCTACAGCACGAAAAAGTGGTTATAGATGAAATCAGCAGGGCGGGTTTGTCCGTCCATCTGCTTGACGGCGCATCGGGTACGGAAGTGCAAGACGAGCCGGATAAAACTTATTACCAGAAGCAGGTTGAAATAGGGAAACAGCATGCCAGGTCGCAATTGATCTGGATACCCAAGACGCTCGATATTCAGACGATTGAAGATGAAGGCCAAAGGAATTTTCTGGCTCAATTGGAAAACGGAGACAGGGATCAATCCACTTACAGATTTATTCGAGAGTCTTCCGGCTCGATTGCGCGCGAAATTCTGGCAGAAGTCAACCGCATACAGGCAGAAAAGAAAAGAACAGAGACTCCCCCTTCCGCCGCTTTGGTGGACACTCATCTGAAAGATCAACTCTATGCCCTCGATCTGGGCAAATTTCTCCTCAAACGAAAAGTGATGCCTTTCATCAGCCCCGAAGAGGATGACCCGCAGAAGAACATCGCGCTTTTTCAAGAAATGCTAAAACGGGTGAGCATACTGATCATTATTTTTGGTCAGGTCGCGGGCGATTGGGTCCGCGAACGACTTATATCTGCGCTGCAAATAGCCATAGCTGACAGATGCTCCTTGAAGTTCTGCGGGATTTATCTGGCACCCATCGACGGTCAGGGAGAGGCTCGACAGATTAGTCTGGGAGTCTTTCCCGGCTCTGTTCCTGTATTTCTCTTCGATAAACCAGAAATATTGGCGAATCTTCTGGATACATTTGTAGGAAGGTAGCTAATGGAAATGAAGGCCATATCTTTGAACGCCACGAGCGAGATAACTTCGCTCGATAGCGAGAGCGCACAGCGTTCTGATGCTACTGGATTGTCGGCAAACCCTTTTGTCGGTTTGCGACCATTCCAGAGCACGGAAGCGCTTCTATTTTTTGGGCGGCGCGGGCAGGTTGTCGAGCTGTTACAGCAACTGCATCGAACGCGCTTCCTGGCAGTCGTTGGGAGTTCGGGATCGGGTAAGTCATCGCTGATTCGGGCAGGACTGATCCCCAAGCTGAAGGCCGGGTTTCTGGTTGAGCGGCGTGATAAGTGGGGCATAGCAATAATGAAGCCCGGCGACTCGCCGTTGCAAAATCTGGTAGCGGCCCTGCTGCAAGCCTTCTCAGAAGTGACAACAAATGAACGCATACGGGAGATGTCTGAGGCAATACGGCTTTCCGGCGTGAAAGCTGTCATTGAATACTTGACGCCACGGCTGGGACAATCAGATACCAATTTCCTCTTGCTCATTGACCAATTCGAAGAGATTTTTCGGTTCGGTTTGTACGCTGGAAAAGACGCGCCGAACATTGGAGACGATGAAAAAGAGAAGCGCCGCGACGAGGCCGCCGATTTTGTTTCGATCATGCTGGGCCTGACTGAGCAGAAGGCTTTGCCGGTTTACGTCGTAATGACGATGCGTTCCGATTTTCTCGGGGACTGCGATGCCTTCTACGGGTTGCCGGAAGCTATGAATCGCAGTCAGTACCTTGTGCCGAGGCTTACGCGCCAGCAACGTCAAGAGGTTATTGAAAGCCCTGTCCGGTTGTATGGAGAAGAGATCGCGTCCAGTCTTCTGGATCGCGTGCTCAACGATGTAGGCGAGGAGTCGGATCAATTGCCTGTCATGCAGCACGCCTTGATGCGCACATGGGAAAAATGGCGAGAAGAGAAAAATGGGCCAATAGACCTCAACGATTATAACGCGATTGGCACGATCAAAGATGCTCTCTCTCAAGATGCCGATAAGGCATTGAAGGACATGAGCAAGGAGGATTTGATTACAACAGAGCGCATGTTTCAGGGCCTGACCGAAACCGATGCCAGCGGACGCCGCGTCCGCAGACCCGCTCACCTGAGCGAACTGCAAGCTCTCACCGGGGCAAGCCGCGAAAAGATTCTGGAGATTATCGAGCGTTTTCGCTGCAATAATCGAGATTTTCTCACGTTATCGGAAGACCCGCTCAAGGGCGATTCGCTCGTTGACATCTCTCACGAAAGCCTTATCCGCCAGTGGGAGACGCTGCGCAACTGGGTGGATGCCGAAGCCGAATCCAGAGAACTGTATTTGAGACTGGTCGGTGATGCCCTTCGTCATCAGAAATATGCGGTCTCGCTCTGGGTTGATCCGGCGCTACAACTCGCCCTGGATTGGCGAAAGAAGCGCCAGCCCAATGAAGCCTGGGCGAGGCGGTATCACCCGGAATTCGCACTCGCTATGGAGTTCCTTGATAAAAGCGAACGGAAGCGCAAAGACGATGTGGAGCGAGAGCACAGGGAGCGTGAAGAAAAGGCTGCCGCCCGCCAGCGCGAACTCAAGCGGCTGCGCATATTTTTACTGGCATTATCAATAGTTATGGTGCTTGCAATCCTGGCTGTTTTATATGCTTACGGAACACGGGAGGCGGACAGGCAGCACCGCGAAGCCACAAAATATCTTGAGGAATTCAATATAGAAAAAGCGCAACAAGCTTTTCTTAAAGCGATAAAAGGATACGAAAGAGTTGGCGATGAAGACGGCGTCGCTTTTACCTACACCGAACTCGGCAGGATGCTGCTCAATCAAAAAAATACATCAAAGGAGGATATTGAGATACGCGATGCAGATTCTCAACAAAAATCAGGCTTGGAGTACTACCAAAAAGCGATTGACAATTACCGGGGGCGACGTGTTTTTAACGGCTCGGCTGCCGCATTGGCCGACCTTGGCGTCTACTTCAGCAAGGATAATCGGCAACTTTTTGGTCCCGATGATTCAGATGACGATGGATGGGGAGAAGACCCAATAGTAGAAAAGGACCCTATAAAGGGAGAAAAGGAGCCTGTTAAAGAGCGCACCAAGAAAGCGCTGGAATATTTTTGTGAGGCGCAGGGAGATTACAGAAATAGCGGAAACCTCGAAGGGCAAGTTTCAATTCTATCTAAGCTCGGTGATCTAATTGGGAGAGAGTTGAGAGTTAGCAATGAGGGCGAACCAAAAGCAAAGAAGGAAAGTCTTGAGGCTCTCGATTGTACGGGGGAAAAGATTAAGAGCGATCCTACAATCTACTACGAGCAAACAATACCCCTGTTTGAAGCTCTGATCGAGCAACAGGCTCAGGATCAAACACAGGTTCAGAAACAGCGGGATGCATTTGTAGCGATGTTGATCCAGATTGGAAAGAGCTATCAAGCGCAGAAAAACGATGCGAAGGCTACCGAGCGGTTTGAACATGCAGTTAAACTTTATAGAGATACGGGCAAACGCAAAGAGGAAGCGCAGGCTCTTGAAGCGATTGGGAAATATTACCTTGAACTGGGAAGGGTATTTCCAAACGAGAAACCGGAGAACCCTCTTATAAAAGCAGAATACTCGCGGAAGGCGCTGGGATATTACAAACAAGCGCTTGCGATCCACGAGGGTCTGGGGGATCGTGACAAGCAAGCCGAGTTGCTACTGAATATTGGTGAGAGCGAGTTTTATCTGAATCTTAAGAATGAATCTCTGACATCCCTTCGTGCAGCACTAGCTATTTACGAGGAGGGGGGTAATCTCAAGAAACAGGTGCGGACGAACTACTCAATCGGCTACGCTCTGGCCAGCCTGAATAAAACGCAAGAGGCGTTGGCCGCTTATAAAAAAGCCCTCGAAATCGCAGCTAAAATCAATGACGGGATGCAACTAATAATTGAAGACCAGATCAGATATCTGGGAAAGAGGTCAAAGCCGCGACGGCTGAAACCGTAACATCCCCTGCTCAACAGGTGTTTGTGGTCGGGCAAAATGGTTAAAGCAAAATGGTTGAAGCTGAGAATTGAGTTTATATAAGAGAGGCAACGTCTTTGCCCGCCTGTCAGCAGGCCGATTGAAAGGAGAATTATATTATGTCTATAGATAACCCACACCTTGTCACAAACCACGACTCTGCCGAGAAGGAAGCCGTGGTAATCTTTGTCCACGGCTTTACCGGAGGGGCCGTTGACACATGGAAGGGCTTCGATGCCCTGTTAGCGCACGACGGTAAGCTTGGTAATTATGACTTTTACTTCTGGGGCTATCCATCCGAGCTTAAATTGAGATACGCGATAACGAAATATTTCTGGGAAAACGATCCCAACATAGAGACTATTGGCAAGGGACTGCGAACTCTTCTAAACACCTACGCCAGAGACTATAAGAGAATTATTCTTGTGGGTCACAGTATGGGCGGGCTGGTTATTCAAGCCTTTATACTTGAAGAGATCGCAAATAATGCGCGTGATTACCTGGACCGTATCACCGAAATAATTCTTTATGCAACTCCAAGCGGCGGATTGAAGAAGGCGAGATGGGGCGGTTTTCTGAAGAACCAGATAGCGGATATGGACGACTACGGGCCTTTTATCCAAAAACTTCGGAGCGGATGGACTCAAATGATAGACGATAAGCGATCCGACCCGAACCGAATTGCCCGGTTTCGACTCACCCTGGTTGCGGGTATGAAAGACGAGTTTGTGCCGCAGGAAAGCTCACTCGATCCCTTTCCATTCGACGAGCACGAGCTTGCCCCGGGTAATCATACCGAAGTGGTCAAGCCTGCGATTGTCGGAGATTTGCCTTACCAGCTTCTTAAGAACCGCCTTCTTCGGCCCAGCCTCACGGCATCCGAACGAAGACTGATTTACGGGGAAAGCGATGAAGCGATCAGGGAAATGAAACGCGTGCAGGCAGCAGCAGAATTGGGGGACGTTGATATCCTTGTTGATCTGGCAAAGGAGCGCCTGAGCAGCCAGTTACACATGCCGCCTGTGGATAAGGTGCTGGGACTCGCGTTGCTTGACAACGAACGATACGAGCAGGCGGTCGCTTTGCTTACCCGATATGTAGAGTTTCAGATGCCCGATGACGGATCGCGCCCCTTTGCTTCGGATGCGCAGGCGGTCCAGCAACTGGCAATCGCATTATCCGGCGCAGGCGACATCGCCGGGGCGGTGGCTCGATTGAAGCAATTAGATCCTCAAGTGCAAAATGATCCTGAAACCCAGGGGATTCTTGCCGGGCGATTCAAGCGACAGTGGCTTAAGAGTCGCAGCGCTGTCTCGCTCGGATGGAAGGTTTATGATCTGTATAAGACGGCTTACGAATCTGCAACAGCAAGGTCCGATACTGATCAGAAATTTTATAATGGAATAAACACGGCCTATATGAGCTTTGCGCTTGGAGGAAGCGACTATAGTGCTCTGGCGAACGACGTTCTACGGATATGCGAGGGTCTGGAGAAACCCGGTTACTGGTCTGAGGCGACCAGGGCGGAAGCGCACGTCTTACTCGGTAATTATTCAGAGGCGGACAAGGCTTACGATAGCTCAAGACGCTATCCGCACGAAGCCAGGCACTGGAGTTCGACCGGACAGCAGGCGCTCGACATTATTAATCGTCAAGGCAATCCACCCGATTCTCAAATGATCGAAAACAGGTTTCGCAGCATTAAATCGGACTTCTCTACGACAAATGATTCTCCCGGCTAAATCGCCACACGGGACGCGATTTGTCTCGACGCTTTTTCTGAAGAAATAACTTATGACCTTTGGCAGGAAACCTGATGTGAATGGCACAATAATAGACTTCGATGCCGTGTAGAAAGAACTGCCTGGTCCGCCATCAGGGAGACAGGGTCTGTTTCTGCCCGAGACCCTCGTTTGCGCGATAACAGTCATCGCCCGCCGTGTGCGAAGCGCATCATTGGTAGTTGCGGGCGATTCGGACAACCACAAGGAAATGTATTCGGGTCCTCCCTTCGGCTAAATGCAATCGCAATAACACTATGACCTGCGAAAGCGCTATCATCTCTTCAACCGTCAGATCTGAATAAGTCGGCATCATTTTGAAATGTTTTATTATCCTTTTGCGTCCATGTATTATGCGGGCCATCTGAATGCTGATTGGCACACAGTGTTAGACCAACTCCACTAAAGTGAATGGCATTATGACTACACCTCAAGTAAAACAAGACCTGAAATAACAGAAGCAGCATTGTGTCAGGAAGCAAGTAACCCCGGCGTAAAATAGACCTCACCACAAATATTCCGCCCTGAGATCGGCTGTGAAAGAGATGAAACAGGTCAAAAGAATTACTTTCAACAAGTGGGATGATATTTGCCTGGATTTAGGCCATCAGGCGTAAACGACGCTGAATATGCACAGGAGAAGTATGTCATGTTGGATTCCAGAATCTTGGTCGTTGGGTCTGTCCGCTCGGTTATCACAGAGATGATGTCGCAGTGTGGATTTGATCTGTTTTGCTCCCCCGATTACACCGACGCATTGGAAATCTTCTCGTCCCTGCGTCCAGAAGCGGTTATCATCGGTGTTCCGCAGGGCAGCGCCTGCCCTGCGCTTGAATTCGCCCGCAAACTTCGCCGATTGAAAGAGAGAGTGCGCGTTATGCTGATAGTGGCGGAAAGCTCCGAGGATCTGGCAATCGAGGCCCTCAACACAGGCGTAAATCGGTATCTGAAAGATTCGCTATCGCAACAAGAGATTCTGGCCGCTCTTGCTGAACTGCTATCAACCGATGATCAACGATGCAAACAAGCCAATGAGGGCTGCGCGCTGGCGGGCGGTGAAAGACTGATCGGAAACAGCCCGGCTCTTAATGCCCTGCGCTCTCTTATCAAGCGATTGAGTAAATGGACAAGCAACGTCCTGATCACGGGCGAGACCGGCACGGGAAAGGAACTCGTAGCCGAACTGGTTCACGCAAACAGCCCGCGCTCAAACAAACCTTTTGTCTGTTTAAACAGCACAGCCATCCCGGATTCGTTGCTGGAAAGCGAGTTGTTCGGGCACGAAAAGGGTGCCTTTACCGGAGCCCAATTCGCCTATCGCGGCAAACTGGCGCTCGCCAATTCCGGGACCATCTTTTTTGATGAAATAGGCGATATCAGCGCTTCGGTTCAGGCCAAGCTGTTGCGCGCCCTCGACGGCAAGGAAATTTATCGGTTGGGCAGTAATAAGCCATTGCCGTTAAATGTTCGAATACTGGCCGCAACCAATCAGGATCTCGATACCGCAGTCGAAGAGAAACGCTTCCGTCGTGATCTGTACTATCGCCTCAACGTAGTGCGCGTGCATCTGCCCTCGCTGAGAGAGCGGATCGAGGATATCCCCATTTTGCTTGCCTATTATGTCAAACGGATGAACGGATCATTCGGCACGCGCGTTGAAGGGTTCACAGACGAAGCGATGGACCTGCTTCTGTCGCATACCTGGCCGGGAAACGTTCGAGAACTCAAGAACGTGGTCGAGGCGACCTTTGTCAATCTTCGGGGCAGGAGAGTTGATATTATAGACCTCCCGGAACATATCAAGCGACACCTGTCGGACATAACCTGCGCCAGTTCCGATGAGCGCGAGCTTATGATACGCGCGCTTGTCGCCACAAACTGGAATAAGACTCGCGCCGCTGACAAACTCCACTGGTCGAGGATGACGCTTTACAGAAAAATGAACAGATATAAAATCCTTCGAAGCACCGATCTGCCTCAATAGAGACTCATCACGCGACAGTCGCCCGGTGACAGATCAGTCATCTGATGTTTTCGGTTCTTCGGCGGAGTCGGACGGTCCCTCGCTCAGCTTTTTGACAAATCGGTCTACGGCTGCCCGCGCTCCGTCGAGCATCTTGCCGAATTCGCCTCGGAGCCATTCTTTTGCCTCCTCTTCGCTCAGTTCGAACTCGGCGAGACTGCCCTCTTCGATTTTCATCTTTCGACCAGTGAGCGTGCGCAGGGTGAAGTCACCCGACGGAAACTCTTTGTCGTCAGGAATCAGAAAATACCGGGTCCGGGCCGCGTCGGTCCACAAAGTCACTGATAGATAGCTCTTCATGGTATTGAATATTCAGATGCGGGAACGAATACAAAATTCGTGAGATTTGCGTCTTTCACGACCTCGACAAATCTATCGGTCGCTAGCTTGATGCCATAGAGGCCAGTAGCCATAAAGAGGTCGCTGCCATCCCAGGTGCTCTCGTCAAGAACAACGCTGTCCAACCTGGAAATGACACCAAGACGGCAATGATTGCAGACAGGCTCCTGTTCCCAGATCACTCCTGATGCTGCCTCATCCAGATGAGCAAATGTGACGTTAGGCCGCGCTGCAAGGTAGGCGGGGCGGCTGATTTCAGCCACTTCCACAGAACCGAAATCCGAGATGCCGGTCAACCCCTTTGTCTTGTATACCTCGCGAAAATCTTCCGAGACTACAAGCTCAAAGGCGACTCCAAGAATCAGATCGCCGCACCCAGACTTTGAGAATTCGATTCTTCGAGGCGGTAGCCAATAGCGTGGACAGCAAACGGCCTGGCACACGGGGCAGATTATTGGACAATCTGCGAGGTTCAACGGTTCAATAATGCTATAGTAACAACTGTCATCACCTTCCCGAATGAATCGGTCTCGTTCTTCGAGTATCCAGAATTTCATAACTCCCTTCTTTCATTAGAGTATGTTCACGCCCGGTATCCGCTTTGTTACGTTTTCGCCGTGATCAGTTTGATAATAATTATGAATCTCCAAAATAAGCCTATCCACGGTCAAGGTCCCGGACGGGAATCGCGTTATGAAGCCTACCATATACGAGTCATATTGTCTGTGCCAGCGTTCATAACCGATATGGCCTCCCGGACTTGAATTGTACTGGTACTTCGTATTGTCGCGAAGCTGTTGTCCGGGAATCTGACCTTGCGTAATCGCTAACGCCGCTACCATCTGGTTTGTTATCAAGTGGTGCAACTGTATCTCTCCAAATCCCAGTTCGTTTGCAAGCGCAGAGCTATTCAAGTAAGCGTTCTTGAGAGTCAGCACCGGGCTGATTTGCTCAGAGAAGCCGAATTCCTGGAGAATCCCCTTTGCCAGATCGAATGGCGAGCTGCCGGCGTTGACCTCAGACCGGCTGTTATCCACGATATTGTTACGCGCGGCAGGCGGCACATCCTTTACTGAAAATCCGTACTTATTGGCGGCATCCTTGATCGCCGAATCGGCGGCGGACTCGGCTTTAGGTTGCGTTACCTCTTTTACAAATTTTGTGGTCCGTGTCATCGGTTCTGTAAAGATCAGCCCCTTGGCAAGTAGCCATGCTCTAACGGGCTGCCAGGTCTGTGACTTCCGCAAGGCAGGGTCCGCTTCCTCAAGCTTACCCAGACTATACTCAGACGCAAGCTCGTGCATCTTTTGAAACTCTTTTTTGAAGCGTTCGCCCAGAGGTTCCCACTCTTCACCGAAAACCTCGAATAACTGTCTAAGCTTGTCAGCCAGTGCATGTTCTTCCTTGGAGAGTTCGGCTTGCTCTCCGGCGTTTGGCGGTGACGTCTTCTCGTCTCCGGCAGATTTCTGTGAGGCTCGGACCAGGTCCTCGGCAGTCTTGTCGGTTACGGAAGCCAGAGGCTCAGCCTCGCCGATTAACCGCTTTGCCTTAGCCTGCGGACTCTCCTCACCCGCTTGAGCAGACTTCGGGAGATCATCTGTCTTCTTGGACCACATCGCGAGGCGCTTTCCTACGCTCAAGGGGCCGTTGCTGCCGACCATCACTATGGCATCATTGCCCTCGACATCTATCCACAAGTTGTGGCCTTCACCGTCTGCTGTAAACGGCACCCTTTCGCCGACCTTTGCGCTTGGCGATTCCCCCTGCTTGTCCTCATCGCTTTCTCCGCCCAGCCCGACGGCGGCCAGTAGCGCCTTGCCCTTTTCGACCAGCCAGCCTATCACCTGATCGAGTATCCCTTCGATCCACGCCTGGAATCCCATGATCGTGTCTCGTATCTTGTCGGGCAGGTCGCCGAATCCGAGGTAGTCGGCAAGAAAATCGATCACGGGCGCAATCAGACCTGCCAGCGCCTTTTCGACCGCGTTTGCCATAGCGCCTATGTTGCCCGCGAGGATGTCTGCAATCCCGTTTACAATGGTTTCGATCAGCCGGAATATTCGCGCCGCGTTTGTGAATATCCACTTGAGCACGCGATAGATCGCTTCGAGCGCCTGAAGGATAGCGCCTACCGGATTGAAGAGCAGGATTATGCGGGCGCTCACGGCCTTGACCACAGCCTTTATCAGATAATCCACGCCCGCCTTGATGATCTGATCCAGAATCTCCTGCGGGTTGAGCTTCTCCTTTATCATCTCGAAGATGCCCTCAGGCCCCATCGCTATCAGGTTGGCGACTATGGAGTACGCCTTCTCAAGCAGCGCGACGTTTTCCTCTCCGATATGCTTGGCCAGAAGCTTGCGGATGCGCGGCCAGGTGATTCCCATCAATTGCAGGAAGAAGGTGATTACGCTCTTGAGCGAAAAATCCTTTGGAAGCTCGACGCCCGCCGAGGCGAGCCCCCCAGTCAACCACTCCACAAAGCCGTGCAGCAGGTGATCGAGAATGTTGTCGAAGAACTGGCTGAACCCCTTGCCCACCGCGTCCATGAGGTTGTTTGCAAATTTCATCGGATCATCGGCTATCTCTCCGATGACCTTCTTTATCTTTGCTACGACCGCCCAGAAAGCCGCGCGCGGGATGCTGAGCAGATCGAGCAGGGCTTCGATGATGAACTTGACGGGGTCGTCGAGGAAACGGCCAATCGCATCTACGACCCTGCCGATCAGCCCTTTGGCTTTTTGCCGCAACTCGCCTATCTGCTCGCGGACTTCCTGTACGGATTGCGAGGCGCGTTTGACAAGATCGCGGTCGAAGTTGTCGCGGACCTGATGCGCGTGCTTTTCGAGCGAGTCGAGTTGCGCACCGAGTTTTGCCTGCTCGGTGGCGGCCCACCCTTGAAGGCTGTCGGGCAGGCGAGAGAATATACCGGCAATCTGTGTCCTCGCGTCCGCGATGATGGCTTCGCAAGCCATGATGACGCCGTTGACTTCGGTAGAGATCTCTCGCGCCAGATTGCAAACATCATCGCCGAATTTCTGCTCGGCCTGATCATAGTGTCTGGTAACCCAGGCGGGCAGGCCGGTGAAATAGTCGCCTATGCTGAGCAGGGTGCCGCCTACGCCGGAGTGCCTTTCTTTAATCCAGTCGGCGACCTGCTTCAGATGTTCTTTGAACATGTGGCTGGCTATGGCGATGCCCTTGTCCCATTTCTCCATCGCGGTCTGGGGCAGCGGTCGCAGAAGGTCATTGACGCGGGTCTGAGCGCTGGTGAAGATGTCACGCGCCAGTTTGCTCGCATCGGTGCGCATCTGCGCTTCTGATCCGACCATCTTTTTCTGCTGATCGGTCGTGCCGGTCACCGTGGCGTGGCGCGAAGTGGAAAGCGCGTTAAGGGCCTTCTGCTGGAGGCCCGCCATATCGGAGTTGGCCTTGGCCAGCGATGCTTGCTGTGAGGCCAGAACTTTGGCCGGGTCTTCCTTTGCGGTCTGCTCAAGCTCGCCCTGCGCCTCGCGGGCTTCGGCGACTGGCCCGGTCTGCGCGAGTTTTGCCGGTTCCTTCTCCATTCCCGCCTCGGCCATACGCGCCTTTGTAGCCTCGGCGTCGGCGTCAAGCGAGACGTTCTTGGCGGGCACTTTGTCGGGCGTCGCCTGTGTGGCATTGATGGGGGCAGTGGACACGTCGGCGGGTGGAGACTCAAGAGGCTTACCCACCTGTTGCGGCGTTCCTGAGGGCGGCTTGTCGAGCGCGTCATAACTTTGATCTACGCTCTTCACATCGCCCTGCACATCTCCCTTCATGAGGCCGCCAGCGGCCTTGCCCATCTCTTCCGGATCGGCATCAACCAGCGAGTCTTCATCAGGCGGGCGCTTGGATTTGATGACCCTGTATATGTTCTCGCAGAGCTTCTCAATCTTCGGGCTCGGTTTCGGTCTCTGCCCCAGCGCGACTACCAGATTTTCTTCCGCGTGCGCGTGAGTCTCTTCTGTCGGCTCTGTCACGGCAGCGCGTGCCTGAGCGACTTCCTCCCCGGCAGGTGGCAGTGTTGCGTGCGAGGTAGCCGCGCTGCCGGCAGCCGTCTGCACTTTTCGTATGCGCTGACGAGTGGCGGGCGTAACGTCTGAGGGTGGTTCGGGCATCTTGAGTTTGACCGCGCCTGCGCCCTTTCCGCCACCCTTTTTCGCGTCCGCTTCGCCCTCGGCATCGGGGGAAGCAGACTTTGCTTTGCCCGCTTCACCCTTTGCGCCCGGCCCCGCAACACGCGCCGTCGAGTCCTTCTTTGCAGGCGGCGCGCCTGCGGCGGCCCCGGCTGATTCTTCTGAATCAGGCGCGGATGGTTGTCCAATCGCAACGGCTCCGGGTGCGGCCTTCCCTGTTGCGACCTTTTCAGTAGCGACCTTTTCGGTTGCGACCTTTTCGGCTGGCGCGGCTGTCTCCTGTGATTTGCCCGACGGCAGAACAGGAGCGATGTTGACGGGGGGTAGAAGAGCCGGGGACGGAGTCGGCGTCTGTGCGGCAGGCGCGGGACCGACGGGCGCAGGCGCGGGTGCGGGCGCGGGTCGGGTGGGGCTGACCGGCTGCGCTGCGACGGGTGAAGGCGCGGGTTTGTTTGGTTCGGGCGCGGGTGGAATGATTGTCGGTGGGGCAGGCGGCGGAGCCTTTGGCTCTGCAATCGAATGAAACATCGCATTCATGCGCGCGTTGCCGATATTGCGCTGGAGCGCGATGCTCATCTGAGCCCGGGCGACTACGTCAGGCATGGCCGCCGAGGCGGTCATCAGATTCGCTGCCCGCGAAGCCGATGGAGCCCCGTTGGCCGGGGGCATCAGTCCCTCGCGTTCTGCCGTGGGGGCAAATAGCGATTGAGCGGCCTCAACACCTGAATCCATTCCGGAGCGCGCTACGCCTGTGCTGCGGTCACGCTCCGAGAGCAGGTCAAGGGATTGATCTTTGTTGGCAACCATATCACTCCGCCACGGCAGGAGAGAGGATGTCGGCGACGGCCCATTTGAAGAATTCTTCGCCGAAATCTCCCTGAGTGATAGGCTTGCCGATTTTCTGATATTCCCGCGCTATCGAATCTACAAGATCGCGGAGCGTGATCGTCGAGCGGCGCGCCGCCAGAGCGCGGAAGGCCGCATCGATTACGATGTTGCGGATGTTGCCGCCGGTGATCGCAAACCGATTTGCTATGTTGCGCAGGTCGTCTTTTGTGATTGTCGAATCGGGCGACGACGGAAGACTGCGCTCCCATATCTTTAAGCGTAAATCCGCGTTGGGGGCAGGAAACTCTATTATGACCTGAATGCGGCGCAGGAAAGCATCATCCAGATTTTGCCTCAGATTTGTCGCCAGGATTACTACCCCGGAATACTCCTCTACGCGTTGTAACAGATAATTCACCTCGAGGTTGGCCCACCTGTCTTTAGCCTCTCTGATCTCGCCCCGTTGCCCGAAAAGCGCATCGCATTCGTCAAAGAAGAGCAATGCGTTTGAATCCTCCGCTTCGGCAAATACGCGATTGAGATTCTTCTCAGTCTCGCCAACCCACTTGCTTACGACGGCCGAAAGATCCACCTTGTAAAGATCAACTCCCTCTTCATTGGCAAGCAACTCGGCCGACATGGTCTTTCCTGTCCCGGACGCGCCCGCAAATAGAACAAGCAGCCCTCTGCCCTGAGCGAGCCTTTGATTGAATTTTATTTCGGAATAGATGCGGCCACGCAGTCGTATCCGGTTCAGCAGTTCCTTGAGTTGCCGCTTGCCCGGTTCGGCCAGTATCACGTCGTCGAGCGAAAGCTTGCGCGAGGGCTCGATCCTCCGCGCAAACCCGAGCAACCTCCGGCCCGCCTGTTTTCGGCAGGCGTCATAGAGATCCTCGCTCGTGATCTTCGGATTGAAGATATCGCGCCGCTGCGCAAGTTCACCGGCCGAGCCGACCGTGTCGCGCACCTGCCCTTCATTAAGCTGAAAAGCCGAGGCAAGCGTTTCGGCGATAGTATCTCTGTCGGGCAACTCATCCTTGGATGGAAGATAGGCCAGCCATATCTTTCGGCGACCCTCGAAATGTGGGACAGGAAAATCTAGATGCAGGGGAAGACAACCGCGCAACTGCAATTGATTGTCTCCCGGCGAAGTCGTCGACAGAATCGTCAGCCCCTCAAATTCAGCCGCAACGCGCAATAGATAATTCAGGCGAAAAGATGCTTGCTCGTCCTCTTGCAGAAGGCTGTCATTTACCCAGTGAATCGCATCGCCGCCAAGCCGAGCTTCGCGGTATGCGAGATCGACGATCATCTCCCACCGCATCTGATCGCAGAGCGCCGCTTCCGCATCCACGCGCAGAAGACCTGAATGATTCTGAGTGCAGATGGCGCGCGCGGCCTTTTCACGACCGCTTCCGCGCAGGCCGTGAAAAAACAGAAGGACCTTGCGCTCTCCGGCGTAATCGGCAACGCTGCGCAGATGAGATACGAGCGCCTCATCAAAGAGCAACTCATCCCAATCCAGATTCGGCTCGTCTCTCGACACGATGTTGAGAAGCCGCGCATCCGGGTCGTCGCTCCCACACAGGTATGACGCGATTCTCTCATCTACCCGCGCAAATCTAGCGGCGCGGTTATCGCCCTCGCCGCCCAGGAAGAGCAGCCGATTGGAGAGCAATTTGCCTCCCGGCTCAAATGCCGCGCGCGCCTCTTCAAACGATTCGGCCCGGGGTCGCGCGATCTGGGTCAGCAGATCAACCGGCGGTCTTGTCCGCGAAGCATCGTCTTGTAGATAACCGAAGATCCGACGATAGCGAAAATCGAGTTCGGCCAGCAGGCAAATCAAGATTATGTCTCTCTCAAGCTCGCTCAACGCGAAGCCCGAGCAGAGCGAATTTACACGCAAGTCGAGTTCGGGGTCTGTGGCTTCCAGATTCTCGCGGATTTGTCGACAGATCAAATCTTCGGCTTCCCAGAACGGGCGCAGGGCTTGAAGCAGTGTTTCCGGCAGATGATTGGGCGGCGTCACGGGCGAGGAGAGATACTGCTCGATTTCGGCATCACTCACGTGAATCATGCCCCACATCTGTTCCGGTTTTGTCTCGGCGAGCGTCAAGCGCCAGCGCACCACCTGTGCCCGCACAAGCATGTCTATGCGAGCAAGCTCATCGCCCAGATGGTGCGCGCTGCTCTTATAGGGGCCGCGATCAAGCAAGACTTCGGGTGGCTTGTAAGGGTTCATCTGAAGCTCCGGTCTATTCGGAAAGTGACCTTGCGGCCTCCGAGCCACGCTACCTCGGAGAGCTCTTTCGTATAGGAAGCCATCTCGATCACTATGTCGAACGAGCCAGGCGCGAGTGTGACATCTACGCGATGATCGTTGATTTGCAGATTGCCGGAGCGCCGCAACATATTACCGAGCAGGTAAAGCACGCTCGAACTTGAGAGACCCGGCAACCACTGCGCCCAGAGCCTTATGGCGTAGATCGCCACGAGCGCAATCGAATCGTTTATCAATCGCACCATCAGGCAACTCGGCCTTTATCTGGGCGAGACAGGACTGAGGCGAGGGCGCTTCGCCACGAGCGAGAGACGAACTTAGCGAGGCGCGAGCCTCAAACAACTCCCGCACCTGTGCAAGAAGTCGCTCGCAACCCGCCTCATCCAATTCCGCTAACAACTCGCGGGCGGAATACTCCTGCGGGGCAAGCCCGCACCAGAAGGCAAGACCCGGATCGGTCATCGCGTCCTTGAGCGCACGCGATCCCATCCACACGATACCCAGGGCCAGCAAGACCGATGAGAGCGGTCCCGCCCCTTCGCGCGCGGCAAGTTGCGGAATGCGCGTATCAAGGATCGCCCGCGCCGCCAGAAAAAGACCCGCGCACTCGGTACGCACTGTGCTTTTGTAAGTTCGCGCCGTCACAGCCTCGCTCGAACGGAGGATTTCTTCGAGGGCTTCCGATGCGAGGGGGCCATAACATAAAGCGTTGCGGATCGCATCCCCGGCTACGCCCGCCAGGGTTTCATATGAGCGGGTGGTTTGGCCGGTCCTCATCGCGGTCAGGATTGCCTGCGGATCAGAAGCCTCGGCGATAAAGCTCGCGCACATCAAAAGGTGATTGATAATCGCTCGCGCAACGGCCCGGTCGGCGACCTCGGCATCGGCAATTGCCAGCCCCGCATAAAGCCGCAGGGCGTTTTGTTCCAGACTCGCCCCGTCTATGCCATCCATACCGTTCACGCCTTTCACTTCAAGCCTGACCGCGCCCGTCCGTAACAGGTCGCGGATGCGTTCGAGTATCCGGCGATGCAGGGGAGTGGAACCGGGAGAGCGAAACGGCAGAGCCGGCTCTGACGGGTCCGGCTCTGATACGGTCAGGATCGCAAACAGCGCGGCCTCAAGCCATTCAAAATCGAGCCAGTCGAATTCCGATGAGATTTGCTCGCGCAGATTTGAGAACTTCGCCGCGACCTCCGAGTGCAAGCCTGAAAGATAGTTACGGCTGATCAGGTGGCTTATTACGTTAAGCACGGCCTGCGCAAGCGAGCGATGATCCGTCCAGCCAGGGGGCAGGGGATGGCTCTTAAGGTACTCTTCGAGAATTGCGGACTCGGAAGGCGCGCCGGTCTTCCAGACGCCGAGCAGATCGAGAAGGCGAATCGCGGTGCTTACGAAAAGGCGGAACTCTTTCGCATTCGAGGCCGAATCGGTCGCTTTTGCCGTGTCGGACCAGAGCGCGAGCGCGGACGGGCGATCAAGCAGGGCGAGGACCTGCTTCAGGCATCCGAGGCTTTCGAGTCGTCGCAATAAGCCCGCGAGTTGCTCCCGGCCTTCAAAGAGCAGCGACAGTATCGCTTCCTTTTTTGGGCTCAGGCGAAGATGCGAAAACGCGCCGTAGTACCATCGCTCCCACGCCGTATCGCCAAGCAGGTCTGCGATAAAGTGCGCCACATAATCCGGTTCATCGGCGAATCGAACGAGGTTGCCGCTATCTTCGCCTCCGCGCGCGATGCTGCTCACCACGGCGTGTCCCAGACGGTCGGCCCATTTTTCGGCCAACCGTGATTCGGTTTCGCGTGTAGCGTGGTCGAGCACGAGGCGAGCATTTACGCGGCGCAAAACATAGACCGCCGGGTCATTTTCAAAGACGCGGGCGAGAGCCTCGGCATAAGCCTCAGAGACGCGCGGGCGAACCGCGCGCTCAAGCCGCTCGACCGCAAGCCGGGCTTCCTCGCGCTCGCCTACGAGCCGATAACGACAGTGCCAATGTCTGATGCGCGGCTCCATCTACAATCTACACCTCACTGCTATGCGTTATTGCCCGCGGCGACCCCGGCCTGAAAGCTCGCCTTGATGGCGTTAATGACCTCTTCATTCAAGGTGCGCGGAACGAGATCAGTTCCGATCAGGTCTCCGTTTAACATCAAGTCCCCGTTGATCGTGACTTTGACTCTCGGTTTAGGCGCGCCTTCCTCTTCCTTTAATTCCAGTTTCAGGCAGGTAGTAAATTCGCCGCTCTCGTTTGAAAAGCCGATTACGAATTCGCGGTTCAGGGTATTGTTTGCCCCAAGGTCTATTCGCAACTGATCTTTTCCCTCATCGATTATGCGATAGATCGCGGGGGCAAGCGGCGTGTTGTCTGCCGTGACAGGCTCGTTCTCGAACTGGGCAGGGGTGCTAAACTGCACCGCGCCGCCGATGATCCGCAGATTGCCGTTTATGACGGTGCTGCCGCGCAGGCGAAGGATTCCGTCTTGCAGAATTTCAAGGCGCGGCCACAGGACTATTTCTCCTGTGTCGTTTATCGAATCCACATCTTCCGGGATGAAGACGGCAAAACGCCGCGACTGTGTCGGCTCGCCCTCTATGTTTTTTGTGTAAGTGTAAGTCAGCCCTCCAAACTCGCGTCTGTCGGTCACGCTCGGCTCTTTGCCGATCTCCATGCGCGCGGCGTTTGCCGGGTGGTCTATGACTTCGCCCACCAGCCCGGCGTATGTGCGTTCGGAAAGGTCTATTTGAAACTGATCCTGCGCGAGCCGTTTTATGCGGCCCAGATAGACCCGCCAGGTGTCCTTAGGATCATCCGACACCAGAGGCACATTCGCGTCAAAAACATCCTTCGACACGCCGGGAGGCCGCCGCGCATCCACACTGCGAGAGATAGGCCGCTCAAGCAGAACCAGCGGGGTCTCTTCGGACCGATAGGCATTTCGAGAGCTATCCGAATCGCACCCCGAGTAGCCTTCGGGCGCGGTCTCTCCGTCGCGCCGGTCATAGACAAGCCAGGCGTCGAGTTGATCGGTCCCAAGCGTGTCGAAGGCTTTCGCGTCAAGCGATTTTTTTTCGGCCAGCAGCAATTCTCTTCCGTATCCGTCAATGGCCATGCCGGGTCTCACTATCAGCGCGAGGTCTTCGTCCTGCGCGATTTCAAGACCCCGAACAATTCCCCATAAATGCTCGGTTATGTTGTGCCGCCGCCGGGCCGCAATGTGGTATGTCTGTTCATCTTTGAACTCGCCTACGCGCAAGAATTGCTTTTCGAAAAAATGGACTCTCGGAACGATGACGGTTGTCATAAGCGTTTAACTCCTTTTGGCCCGGTCTATTCGACGGCATCTTCGGTGACGGATATATCCTGAGTGAAAGAGGGCGGGCTCCATATCCTGGCCTTCGATCTATATTCTGCCAGTATCTCAAGCGTGGCTTCTTCAACATCGGCGGGGGCCTCGATACCGGCGATGTTTGTCATCTGGGCGCTCTGACCGGGGCCTATCGGGTCTTGGGGGAAATTGGGGATGTCTTCAAAGTCGTCAAGCTCGACGCCTTCAACCGTCAGCCTTTGCTTGAGCGATTTAAGCATTAAGGGTGCGTTGCCCGCATTTATAAAGGCAAGCGAGTATTGCCACGGCGTTTCCTGTGTGATCGAAGCGGGAGCCTGAAGACTCAGAAGAAGCTGGTTTGTAACTCTTATGCTCCTTTGCGCTCCGATCTCGCCTTCTATTATGCTCGGGTCCTGGCTTATTTCCAGGGCCGTCTTTTGCCACTCGTACTTCACAGACAACGTGACATTCAATGCATCCGTGATCCCGGGGTGCGGGAACGGGCCAAACACAGCATCGGTGTGAGCCGAGAGGTCGGGCGCGCCAATCGGAATATCCACGGGCGCTCCTCCCTCTTCGGTCAGCGTTATCTGCCTGAGCGTCAGGCCGCGCTCGGCAAGGTTTTTGACCGTGAAGCCGTAGTCCCAATCAGTCGAGGGCGGCACGCTATCGGGAAAGCCCGAAAGATCGGCTTCCGGGGTCTCGACTACGACGGACTTCTTTTCGCCGGACTTCCACCATGGAATCTGACCTACGATTCCCGTAGCCATGATTTGAATAGTCAAGTCTCCTGCCGGGGTCTTATCCGTGTGATTCACCTGCCGGGTTACGGAGCTATTTGGCTGAATTGGGAAAGGCGACGATTTAGGCTGCGTTTGAATCTCCGCGCCGACAATGCGGGATTCGTACAGGTTATTGACGGAGATTTCCTTGCTTTCCCCATTAGATACAACCACGTTGTAGCTCCACGGTTTATTGGGATTATTGCTTTCCATCAGAGCGGGGAGGCCGTTTATTTCAATCCCAATCGTAGTCGAAGCGAGGATGGAACTTCGCAGCCCGGCCATCCACGCGGCTGCCAGCAGATCGCGATAAAGCGGGTCTGCCGGGTTGGGTTTCATAGGCGATTGCTCTACGGTGCCGTTCACATCTATGGTCACGACGGGATTCCCCTGACTATGGGCATCGCTGTCGAGCAGACTGACCAGACAGGTGCCGCTCACGGTCATCCACGCGGCGAATTCGGAACTCTCATTATCGAGCGCGCCGAGTGAAAACCGCGTGGTGCTGTCGGATTCCTTCTTCTCGCCCAGATCAAACCGCACCTGCTCGATTGTGCGGTTGTCGGACTCCACCAGCGCGTTATAGACCCTCGGCACAGGCGTGTCTTTGGGGGGGGGCGAGGCCGTCTCTAAGGAGAGGCCGTTCAACTGAGGGACGCCCGCCGGGTCATCAGAGACGTGACAGCCGCGCTCATCCGTCATCATGACCGGCCCGCGTTCCGGCCAACTGTCGAGCTTCAGCACTCCCTGCCAGTTGGGCATAGCGGGTCGGAAAATGTCGCGCACTTCGAGCAGCCTTGACACTATTACCTTGTCCGAGCCTTTCTTGTCCCTCGGTCGAATCTTCTTGGGAGTGATGAGTTTCATCAACTCGGCGCTTGCGATCACTTTAACCAGTCTGGAATCCCTGTTGATGTCGCTTATGCCTGTTTTCAACTCGGCGATCCGGGCATTGATCTCGAATTCCTCGTGCCCGCCCGAGTCGGATGAGATTGTCATCTTGATGACATCTTCGCCCGTTTGCGATTTCTCGGCCGCAAGCTTGAGCGTTACATTCTCTTCTGCCCGGCGTGATTCGACTATCAGCATCGGCGTAGCCTTAGCACCGGCAATCACGGGATTCAGAGGATAGTTGATTATCTCTACCGTGCCGGAAAGATTTGTGTTGCCGCGCCGATCCATAGCGATTCGTTGAATCAGATTGCTCGTTTGATCGGCGACATTTACCACAAAACCATAAGGGTCCAGGCCCTCGCGCGGGCCGATCTGCGCAATCGCTCGCCCGCCCGCATCGGCTACGATTCCACCGCGAAGCCCCGCGTAAAGTATCTCTTGACGGTCTTCGCATCTGAACCTGCCTAAAAATACCGCGCTCTCTGCCGGGGCCTGCGGCTGACTTTCGTTCCCGGCCAGCGTGCTTATCACGCGCGGGATTTCACGCCATCGCTCGTATGTAGATTGAGAGCAAGGGGCGCGACCGGGCTTAGGCAACCGCACCGGCTCGCGGCAGTAAATGAGCCACACATCTATGCATCCTTCTCCCTCGTTTATCGAAACGGATTCCTGAGTGTGAAGCAGTAGTTCGCGGCCCTCGGAATCAATCGCGATGCCGGGCTCGACGACTAAGCCGCCACCGTCGTCGGGGCGGACTTCGAGGCCGCGCACAATGCCCGGCCTGTGTTGCTCAAGAGCGTGACGCTGATCGAGCCCGACCAGATATTCCTGTTCGGATTCGAGGTCCGAGGCTCGCAGCCGCTGCTTCTCGACATAATAGACTCGTAATCGTTCCATCTCGCGTACCGTAGATTAATTCTCTGCCT
The DNA here is from genome assembly GCA_963765495.1 of Blastocatellia bacterium. Lineage (GTDB taxonomy): Bacteria > Acidobacteriota > Blastocatellia > UBA7656 > UBA7656 > CAVXWP01. The sequence continues at coordinate 226,171 of CAVXWP010000003.1, read as the reverse complement.
CCAGTTGCTTGAGCAGATCCGCCGCATCGTTGATAAATTTTTCAGGAGGAGGAAAGACCGGCAGGTCAGACAACGCTTCCCGCACGGTCTCAGGAGAGGCGGCGGCAAGGTCTCTGATATTCATGATGCCTTTGTCTTGCAGCCTCTGCGCGTAGCCCGCCTTTATGCCGCTCACTCGCTGAAGATCGAGCATTTGATTGTCGGCCGACAGCGCAGCCGCGTCCCCTACATTTCTCTTCGGTCGCGAGCCGATGTCGAAACGCACTACGCGCTTCTGATTGCAGATGTCGTTGCAGTAATAAACTACCAGCGAAGCCGAGTCGCTGCGGTCGGGCGCGGGAACCGAAAGGGGGTCGCTTCCGAGTTTGTCGCGGAGGTTTGTATCACCGTCAAAGGTAAACGGCTCCATCGAAATTTCATCTATGCCCATATTGCGCAGTTCCGTTGATACGTTATCAACCGACTGCCAGACGAAGCGGGCGAGACCCAGATTGCCCGAGGGCACTGGCCAGCATTCCTGCTGAACGGGGCGACGGTAAGGTGGGTAGGGATTTATGTACAGCACTTTGCAGGTGGCTCGACCGTTGTCTTTCTTAACACGTCTGAGCCAGACCCTGGCGAGCGGCACGCCGGTTTCCGGCCCGCACTCGAAGCAATCGCATCTCAGATAATGATTGCGCCAGTCCTGCGCCATCCAGAAGGTCAATTCATTGATCGCGCGCGTGTTGATCTCGCCCTGCTTGAGTAGCTCGGTCAACCAATCCTCGGCGAAACAGAAGCTTGTAAGCTGATGGTTGTCTGCCCACCTGCCGAGCCTCTCAAGCCTTCGCGTCGGGTCATCACTCCTCACGGCGTTAAAGAAATCTTCCAGCCCTCTTCGATACCCCGCTTCCCAATCCAGCGCCCGCTTCTCCACGCTCTGGTCGCAGTGCTCGGCCTTCTTCGCGTACAGGCGATAGCCCTCGTGCGTACGCGTGTATTCGCAGGCTTCGACCGCATCGCAGGCCCTCCGTGCGAGCGCGTTTTGCGCGTCGCTTACGGTCTCGGCATAGCCGATAAAAAGATCTATCGCCTGGACTTCGTTTCGCGGAACTTCAAACCCGCCGAAGCTGAGTGTCGAGTTGTCGTCGCGGTTCGGCTGCGCAGCGGGCCACTGGGCGCAGATGTCTCCTTCGGGCAGACAGTATTTCGATAGATCTATTTGAGCTTCGAGGCAGACGATGATGTCGTTGCCGCAGCAGTCTATCGCATAGCCCGGCGTCACCGACACAAAGCCCTCTCTGCCCGGCTCCGCGCTGCAACTCACATCAAGCCCGCATACGATTCCCCACCCGTGGCGGTATCTGGTCAGCGCCGTTTTCCCCTTTACCCATTCGAGCAGCGCGTTCAGGTCTTGATCCGTAAGTAACTGGCCGCAGAAGAACCTCGGCTGCACCAGACATTCCAGTTCGCAGCACTCGCCTCCGCAATCGGAACATCCACAGGTGCAGCCGTGGCCGCTCGCTTGCGGCGCTTTAGTCATCGTGCTCATAGCTCACTCCTTCCAGTCTAGTAGCGACCGTGCTCGCGCTCGTAGTTTTCATAATCGTAATCGGGCAGCACGCGGAACCAGCTCTCGAATGTGCCGCCGCGAATTCCATCCCCCGTCGGGAGCAATCCGCCCAGATGGTTGCCGTCTACCGGAACGCTGTGACAATCCAGAATGAAGTCGCATTTCAAGGTTACAAAGACGACCTGATTTTCAAGGTAAGAGTAGACCCGCTCGCCCTCGGCCGGCCCCTCCGGGTTCAGGGCGTAAATGCCTACGCAATCGTTTTCGACGTAGGGCGATGTGGTGTAAGGAACAAAGTCGAGGTCTTCCTGTTTTGCGCCGTACTGCACGACAAAGGTTGACGCGTTTACTCCGGTAGGACCGCGCCTGGTACTACCCTGTTCAGGTTTCTTCAGCCTGCGGTCAAATCTCACCTCAAGCCGCTTGATCTCTTCGAGACGGCGGCGCGGTATTACGCCCCCGTGCGGCCAGTTGATCGAGCAGATATGCGTGAGCGATTGAACCGGCGGTCTCATAGTGGGTCTGCCCATCACCGATATGTCGTCATCGGTTATGGGCGAGCCGGGTCTGACGCGAACCCACGCAAGCGGGACCGAATGATGCGGCGGACAATCCGGCTCAAGACAGCTGACATAAGTCTCGCCGTCCGAATCGCAATCGTCTTCGGGGCACGGACGAGGTTGAGCGCCGCCGTAATCTTTCCCCTGTTTGTATTCCTGTCCGGCGGGCTGTTGGTAGCTCGCCTCCGTTGCCTGTTCTGCCTGTTGTTCGGTCGGGTGGTCGTAACCCTTCTGCTCTTCCTGAGCCGGTTCGCGGCACCCCCCGCCGCGAATCCTCCAGTGATATTCAGGCAGATCGCGGCGGCGCACCCAACTCCATTTGAATTCGTAGCCTTCAAGTATCCGGCTGTATTCCCGTCGCTGCTCGTCGCAGTTGCCTTCGCTGTAGAGTACGGGAACCTGATCTATAAGAGTCTCTTTGTAGTGCAGACAGAGCATCGGGTACCATCGCCGGTCTTCTGCGTAGCCTCCTGCTTCCTGCGATACGTCGGGCGGATCAGCCGGTCGCTCATTCCAGGGTATAGGCGGAGGCACGAGGGCATAGGGCACGATGATCTCGCGCCCGCAACAATCTACTGCCATGCCTGAACTGACCTTCACGCGATCATTGCGGCAGTCTGGTGTAGGGTGCTGGTTTACATGCAGCCCGCAGACGACGCCCCAGCCGTGGAGCATCCGGTTGTGCATGAGCCTGTGCGTCAGGTGATAAGTCTGCTCGTCGCGGAAATCGCGGGCGGTCATAAAGCGCCCCGTGAAGTATCTCATCCGTTCAAGGGCGAGTCCCAGACAGCCCTTATTCTCGTTACAGTCTTTGTTGTCCTCTTCGTTCATTTCGGTCCTCTCCTTTTCAAGCAAGCAGCGAACTCTTGCCGATAGTAGTGCCCGGTTTGAGTTGCATCACCTCGTCTGGGCCGGAAGTCAAAACCGTGTCTAACCCGAGTCGCCCGCTTGCGGGCAGACTCGGCGGCGTGTCGGTTTTGTGCGGGCAATTGAGCGCCGTCTGTGGCGTCTCGCCGATGATCGTGTCTATGCCTACGGTTGACTGAACGCCGATTCGGAACCTTGCATCGACAAGGCACAGGTCATAGCGCGTCTGCGCGGGCTTTTCAGCTTCGATGGCGCGCCGGATCATGCGTTCGTCGCGGGCTGTGCGCACCCAGCTTGCGGGAACCATTACCCGAAAGCGATGGGCATACTGGTGAAAAACGTCGTGCGAAGGGTCGCCCGTGCTTACAAGCTCTACCTCTCCCTCGCGAGAAAAGACCCCGATTTGCAATCGCCTGACTACGCTTGCGCTCCAGAGCGAGCCGGATTTGCCGAGCCTGCCGGTCTTATCGGCTGCGAGAAACAGGTGTCTACGCTCGCGAAATCCTTCGACTATTACGGGGAACCCGGCGCTCGTCACGTCATCGGCGGGCAGGTTGGCCATGTTTGCCAGATAAACGGCGATAAAGCGGCGCAGGCCGCCGGGTTTGCCCCGGTGCGGATAAATCTTCGGAGCCTCGGAGAGCAATCGTCGTTTCTGATCCTGATTCCAGTCGCCTTCGAGCGGAAGCGCAAGCCACTGCTTCGCCAGATATTCGAGAAAAGGGCCGCCGGGCACGGCGTCGGGATCGAAGTACCGCTCGACTTCGTTTATCTGTCGGTCAAGGTCGTCCCACTCGGTCTGAAAGATCGCAAGGAAATGCTCTAAAAAGACGCGGCTCTCGTCATCAGACGACCACGCATCGGGAAGATATTGAAGATATGGCTCTCGCGGGTAGTGCGCCTTGATTGATCGCACGACCGGCGTGCTGAAGCCGTCGCCGTAGAGATTCATCCGAATCGACAGGTATCGCCCGTTGCCGCTCTGCACCAGAAATTCAAACCTGCGAATCTCCTCTTCATCGCAGCGCGGCGGCTCGATCGGAGCGAGGATCGTATAGGCGTGTTGCCATTGCTCATCCGGCACGCCAAGCACGCCATCCTTTGTCTCGTGCGCATAAGTGCTGACTTCTATGCGGCTGCCCGGAGGCAGTTCCGAGACTCCAAGCTCCAGTCGATGCCACTGACACTTGTAGATAGAACTGTCGAGCGGGTTGCCGCGCCACCTTCCCACCCGTTCATACAGCGTCGGCCCCGTTTGATCGCTCGCATAAACGGATTCAATCGCCTCGCCCCGTCTGTTAAAGATCAGGCCGCTGCCGAGCGCCGCCGCTTCATTCGGACCGGCTGTTTCGAAGAGGGCCGCGACCTGGCTGTAGCGCTTCTCTCCGCAGGGACTCCCTCCGCAGTTATAAACCGCAACCTTCGCCTCCCCCGGCGCGTGTGTGAGGATCAATCCGCCTTCATCGATGGCGACTTGCGACGGCGCATTTGAAGACGCGTCTGCCGACACGATCACACGTACAGAATCGCGCCCGGCCCTGTGCAGGTAAATCGTCCCGTCTTCGTCGAGCACGCAGGCAATCAAACCGCGCGCGGCCACATCAACAGGCTTCCAATCGAGTCCGTCGCCCCAACTGTGACGCAACCTCCGCCCGTCATTTGTGTAAGCGCGAACGCGACGCCGCTCGCGCTCAAGCACATAGAGCAGAAAAGCCCCAGCCGCCGTTCTTATCGTTCGCGGCGCGGTCGGTTCATCGCATCTTCCGGCTGCCTTGTCGAACGGCGCGCATAATCCTAACTGTGTCTCCGGGGCCGGAGCGGGCTCGGGCTTTCGCCGTCCGCAGACCCTCGCAAGCGACGCGGGAAGACAGAACCGATTGCGATCATCGAGCCTTATCGCGGGTGGATCGAATCGGTCTCGAAGCGCGCCCGCGTCTGTAAAGGAGACGGGGTCGCAACTGGAAATCTCGACAAGCGCGGGCGCGTTTGCCTCGCTTTTTTCCATCGAGCCCAGCAGATAGATGCGACCTTCCCGATCTATGGCGATTCTGGTCCATTGACCCTTCGGGGGTTGGCATTTCAGATACTCGACAATCTCGCTCCCTGGCGTGTGGCGATAGATGCGCGGTCCCTCTGAATCGAGTATGTATACGCTCCCCCTGTGCTCGGCGACATCAACCGGCCTCCACCTGGCGCGCTCCTGATTCGGCTCCCAGAGTTCGACAAGCGCGAGGTTATCCAGATCAAATACTTGAACTCTACGGTTTCCCGTGTCGGCCACATAGAGCCATTTGCCTGTGATGGCGATGTTTGAGGGACTGGAAAACCGGCGCGGCGCCGACCCTGCCGAACCGATTTCCGGCAGTCGTTTGAATGTGCGCGATTCCGAATCGAAGCGCTTGATCGAGAGTTCTTCATCGCTCAACAGATACAGGGTATTCCCTCGGTCGAGCGCAAAACCGCGAGGAAGGATCAGCCCTCCGAGGCTGCCGTCTGATGAGACGAGCGAAAGCGGTCCGTCGGGCGCGGCATTCAGGCGAACGCCGTCGGTGTCGCTTACGGCCGACTGAGCACCATCGGCAGTTCGCTTGACCCAGCCGCCGCTTTGGCCTCCGATCAGCCAGAATGTCGAGCCTTTTGGTTCGAGTCGCATACGGGGTCCTATCTATCCTGAGCCGGTTCGACCGAGATGATGTGATTGCGCCCGAAGATCAGACCATCGAGGGGCACATCAACCGGCTTTAGGTCTTCCTGTCTCCTGCCGTCAACAAAGATGTTCAGTGACAACACGGCCACTACATCCACCACAGTCAAGATGACGCTATACAAACTGGTCGGGAACAGTTCCTCTCCGAATTCTCTGCGGCGGGGGTCCAGCAGCCTATCAATCGCCTTGATGACGGCGATTGTCACGGCATTGAATGAAGCATAGGGCTGCGCCGTCACGCGCGCCTCTACGCGGATTTCCTGATACTCGGGGCCTTTCACAAAGACCTCGGTTGTAAGCAGACGCTTCTCATCGAGGTGGGCGCAGATTTCGCGGATGAGATCGGCGGAAGGCTTTGGAGGTTTGTCTTCGTTGTCGGGGACGACAACCACGGTGATAGCCCCGGGAACCTCGACACCGGGATGATCGGGGTGAAACAAGGCCAGCGCCTTTGCTTTTGCTACGCCGCCGATCTCTTCGGCGAAAGATTTAAAATCCTCGGGCGTCACCGCGCGGTCGCGCCGCCTGAGCAGCGAAGCCGCTTCGAGCTTTATATCATCGAGCGTCTGCTCATCGACTCCACCGACGGCGGGGCGCTCGTTGAATATCTTGTCTATGCCTACAAGAACGCTCTGCGGATTTTTTATAGACCCGATGCCCGCCTTGTTGCCTCGCGCGCCGCCGCCGTATCTGTATTCGGTCGCGAGTACCGTAGCTCCGGCTTCCGGGATGCGGCCCCGGTCCCCATCGCCGAATTCGATGATCGCGGCTGTGGCGTTGAGCGTGTAATGCGGATCATCGGGTTTTGAGGAAAGAAAATCTTCTACCTGTATCCACGTCTCGGGTTCAGTATCGGGCAACTCGGTCCTCAACTTCAGCGATGTTTTTTGGACCGGTTTTCGCAAGAGTTGAAATTGCTCGCGCGGCTGCCCCTCGCTTATCCCCAGAATCTCTTCGCGGACGGTGTTGAGATTTACGGCATCAACCGTATTCGGGCGCAGAAAATCGATCTGCGGAACCCGGCCCGCCGGGTAAGTCACGGGGTCGGAAAGCCGCGTTCGAATCCAGTAACGGGGCTCCTGGCTCAGGCGAGGTTCGCTTGAAGGCTTTATCTCTCGCGGTCCTTCCACGCGAATGTAGCCTTCGCGTGTGAAAGCGGCGGTCTCGTCTTCGAACACATTCAACCGTTGCCAGTTCGGGTCGTTTGCGTCGGGGCGAAACTCCCAGACGAGATTCACGGGCGGCACGGGCGGGCGCGATTCGCCCGTACATTTCTGCGGTATTCCGGCGGTGATTTCCGGCGGCAAAAACGCGCAAAAAGTCATCTCTTGCGGGAACGGAGACAATTGACCCGGCGGTATGGGGTCGGGCGGTTTGAAGCCCAGATAAAGCGCGTTGCCGATGTCTGGTGCCCAGCCGAACGGGTGGAATTTCGTGCCGGGAGTCTTGTTTGCTTCGGTGACATTTATAAACGCCGCGCCGTCAAAGACGCCTACGGTTTCGAGCGGGACGGGGATCACGTCCAGCCCTCTTTCGGTTTCGAATGTCAGAGGCTCGCCCCCGTCATCAATCTGCGCGGAGACCTGCGCCCGCGCCGGTACCGGCTCGACCGCAGCGCCGGGAGTCGCGGTAAAGGTCAGGCGCGCTCGGGCGGGTCTTGCGGGCCGGAGTTCCTGACCGAGCAGTTTCAGGAATTTTACGTAGTTCTTGAGCGGGACCTGATTCATTCGGAAGAGCATCATCTCCGAAAGCCACGCAAAGAGTTGTAGCAGCGTTATCCCCGGGTCGCTGTCGTTGAAATTGGTCCATTCCTTTGTGTAGCGCGGAATGCGCAATCGCAGGTCCCGAACCAGTTGTTCGAAATTTCTGTCGTCGAGTTTTGGTTCTTCAAGAGGCATATCGTTACCCTGCGCCTTCAATCAGGAAGAACGGGTAGACCAGATTGAAAAACGCGTTGTTGGCGCGGATGCGATAATCAACGTGGATCAACAGCAGGTTGCGCTGTTCGGGCGGGGATTCCACTCGCACATCCAGAACGTCGATGCGAGGCTCCCATTTCGTCAGGGCTACCCGTACGTTTTCCTGCACAAGCCCGTGCAGCATGGCCGTGTTTGCGTCAAAGACCAGATCGTAAATTCCGCATCCGAATTCCGGCCTCATCTGTCGTTCACCGGGCGCGGTCGTCAGGATCAGCCAGATGCTCTGGCGTATCTCTTCATCGCCCGATACCCATCTCAACCTGCCCTGAGAATCTGGCTTGACCGGAAACCACCAGCCCTGACCTATGAAATTTTGTGTTGCGTCAGCCACCTATCGTCACCGTCCCTTGCGCCACCACGGTGCCTACGGGCGCGTCCACCGGGTCGTTGCACGTAAGCGCCGTATCGCCTGCGCGCGCCGCCGGTTTCCCGTTTATCGAAACCGTGAGACTCCCCTTTATGATCGTGGCGCGATTTGTCGGAGGATTTACAAACGACCCGCCCTGCGGAATGTGGGGAGGCGTATTGGTCGCCGTGCTGCCCGTGGTCGCCGCCGCACGACCTTCGATGTTGACATCCGCGCTGAGACTTCCGTCGATTATCCCGCTAAACGGGTGAGGCGTGAGCACGGGCGAAGTCGGTCCGGGCGGCTGTATCAGATGCATGTTAAGAGCCGTGATGCGATCTCCCTGCTTTGCTGCGGGCTGTCCCATGTCGCCTCCTTCGGTTGTGTCAACCATCAGTTGATGTCAACCATCAGTTGATGTCTACCTTCGCGCCTTGAATCTTCATCTGGGTTCCGGCCTTGACCGTCATATCGGCCGAGGCGGTTATCTCGATTGATTTCGCCTCGACTTTTATCGAGCCTGCCGGGGCCTTTACTTCCACATCGCCGCTGTCGCAGATGATCTGGAGCTTGTCGCCCGATGCGTCAACGATGATCCTGTGCTTGCCGGTCTTATCAATCACCTCGATCTTTTCGGCCCCGCTCGTATCATCGAAGCGGAGTATGTGACCCGAACGCGAAACGATAAAACGCCAGTTGTTGTCTGCCTGTTTGCCGTCATCAGGCGGCGGGGTGTCCACCTTGCTCCAGAGCGCGCCCATCACATAGGCGCGGCGCGGGTCTCCGTTTTCAAATGCGACCAGGACTTCATCTTCCTTTTCCGGCCTGAAAAAGAAGCCGCGATCTTTTCCCGCCATCGGAGCGACGATACGCGCCCAGCAACTCTGCTCGTCGTTGTATTGCGCGAGCCGCACCTTCACGCGCCCAAGTTTTTCGGGGTCTTCGAGGTCGAGGACCGTGCCGATCACTATGCCGTTTTCTCGTTGCCTCATATCTCCTCGCGGCGGCATTCAAACTGCGTCGTGTAGCCGCTGTCACCTATGGCGTGGGTCGTGGATGTTATGAAGTACCTTCCGCTGAAGCGATTGCCGAGACCGTCTATCTCGACGACGCTGCCCGCGCGCAGGTCGGGCAGTCCCACGGTTGAGCCGCTTCCCTTCACCATGTCTTTGGCTATCTTTTCGAGCGTCTGGATGGCGAGCGTCTTCGCCTCGGCTTCGCTTTCCACGCTCTGGGTAGCGAGGACTTCCTTGCGCTGATTGAACGACTGCTCGATGGCCTTCTGGTTTCCTTTCGTCCCCACACCCTTTGTAGTGATGTCGCTGCGCTTTGCCGTGGCCTCGATCTTTTTCTTGTTGAGCGCATCCCATCCCCGAACGGTCACTTCGCCTACCTGATTTGCGGTCGTCAGATCGGGTTTGAACTCTATCAGCGAGCGGCCGTAGGTGAGGCGATAGGTGACCTTGCGATTGTTTACCGAAGGCGCGAATCGAAGCACGGTCTCTGCCGCCTGCCCGTTCTGGCCCTGTTCTTCGGCTACAAGTTCGTAGCCTATGCGACGGGCGCGCTCCATCAGAAAGATGATGTCGTACTGATTATCCTGAAAGATGTATTTGTATTTCTGCTCTCCCGCGCCACTGCCCGGGACGATTTTGACGCTGAGCCGCGAGCCTACCTGCTGCGCGATCTGAGTGTCTGTCATGTCTTCATAAGCGTGAGACTCCTGCTGTGTGCGAAGTTTGTGCAGCACGTTGAGGCCGCTGATGACGAGGGTCGAAGAGCTGCCCGAAGGAAAGGCCGGGCGAAGGGCCGTGATCTGGCCGCGTATCATCAACCGTAAACTGTCTTTGCCGAAATAGCCCATCCAGAGATCCAGCTCCTTGCCCGGATCGAACAGTTCGCTATCGCTGTACTTGAAAGCTCGCTCTTGCGCGTCCCAGTTGTTTATCGTGATTTCGAAACTGTCTATATCTTGAATGCTGTCCTTATAACTGACCTGAAGGATGTCGTGTATAACGTCCTGCCCCTGCGGGCGGCCCGCGACCTTGACCTGAAATTGCGGGACGTAAAAATCCTGACCCTGATAAATTGGAATGGCGTCAGATGACATCAGGACCTCCGGTTTGGGGCGTTGAATACATCGAGCGCCGGAATTTCAAGCTCCGTGCCGGGAACGAGGCGGCGCGGGTCTTTAAGGACTGCGGCATTAGCGGGCGCTTCGGCTATGTGCCGCCACTGTGACGCGTCCCTGTATTCTTCAAACGCGATCTGAGCGAGGGTATCGCCCTGACGGACCACCCGGCGCTTTGTGTGGTCGGACGATTGCAGGTTGAGTTCCTTTAGCTGTTCTTCGAGCGTCTTGTATTCGCGGAATGTGACCGAAAGCGCGGCGCGCAGCGGGACTCCTTCCGGGTTAAAGACGGTGAATTTCTGCTGAACGCTTTCGACGATGGCGCGAAACGAAAGTCCCCTGCCCCAGATAAAACGAACACGCGGCGGCGCGTGCGTCTTCGATTGTATCTTGACGAGTTGATATACAGGATTTGTAAGCAAGCGCACATCGAGCACCGCAAGCGCGCCCATCCCGAATTGCGTGGTGTCAAAGAAAAGTTCGAGCGTGAGCTTCTCATTTTGTCCGCGCACGAATTGGAGTATAGGCGAGTCTATTCCGGGAATCGCGATCTCTGCTATTTGCGCGCCCTTCGACAGAGTGTATTCCGCAGGGTTGAATTGCACGACGATTATCGGCTGCAAACCTGGTCCCCTGTCGGCGGGGTCTACTACTATGGCTGCTTTTATAAGCGGCATAGGGTGTCCTCAATAACCCGGCTCGAACGGCTCGGACGCGCCCCTGCGGAGCCGGGTCGCATCGCGCGTGCGTTTGTCGTCCTGCTGTTTTTCGGCCAGTCTTTTCAAGACCAGTTCGACGAGTTTTTCGACCTGCGACGGGCTGAGAGGCAATTCACCTTCGGCCACCGCGACTTCGCTTGTCATCTCTTCTACAAACACCGGCATATCCTTTTGTCATCTCCGGTTGAGCCGATTTCATTTGAGCCGTTCAAGCCCCTGATGAGCGAACTCAACCATCTCTACGGCGATATTGTTTTGAGCCGCGCTCAATTCCGGTCCCACCCATTTGATAGGAAAGGCCTGATTGATCTGAAATTCGAGCACATCTTCGGCCCCCGACGGGTCGTGGACGATGATCGTGGCATTGCGAAATCGCATCTTTCCCTGTACCAGTTCCTGATACCAGTCCCACAGCGACTTGTTGACTATTCCCCGCTTGAGCGTCAGATTCGCCTGTTTTGTGCGCGTTACAAACTTCCACGTATGCGTATTGAGCCCGCCTTCATGAAAGTCCTGCACCTCGGTCTCCATCTGCAAGCCCGAGCAATCGCTGAACCCGCCGGGCGGCAAATCATCAAATCGCACCGTGAAGCGAAAGGAAGGGATGGGATCTTTTCTGGCATTCGAATCAGCCATTTTGACCAGCCCCCTGTTCCTGCAAGACCTCGATGGCGTCCTGAGTCTTGCCGATGACGACGACCACGAACTCTGCCGGGTAAGGCGGTTGCACGCCTATCCGGCAGACGACCTGCCCCAGGTCAATCTGTTCCGGGGGATTTATCGAATCGTCGCACTGCACAAAGAACGCTTCGTCTGGGGTCGCCCCGTCGAGCATCCCCTTGCGAAAAAGCGTCTGCAAAAATGTGCGCGCCACTCTGTCTATCTCTCGTCTGAGCAGTCTGTCGTTTGGTTCGAAGACCGTCCATTGAGTGCTTTGATCTATCGCCTTTTCGATCATCGAAAGCAGGCGGCGCACGTTGACAAAACGGATTTCAGAATCGAGCGTCCGCGCGCCGTATACTCGTATGCCGCGCCCGGCAAACGAGCGCAGCGCGTTTACCCCGTTGTCATTCAAAGCGCCGTGGAGAATCTCGTTGACAGAAAAACGCAGATCGACCGCCCCTTCGATCACCTCGTTTGCCGGGGGCTTGTGAACGCCTCGCGCGCGGTCGCTGCGGGCGTAGATTCCGGCCAGATGCCCGCTTGGCGGAACCGCCCTCGCAAGGCCGGTCAAAAGCAGCGGATCATCTACCACGATCCACGGATAGTAGAGCGCTGCGAAGCTTGTCTGTCCGAGGTCCGCGCCCCACTTGATCGCCTGTTCCGGCAGGAAGGCGCTCAATGATTCCGGGTCATCGGATGAATTCAGCGTATCGGGCGAATCGAGTATCGCCACGCGATAGCCGAGCCTCTCGCAATGGTTTATCATCGCCTGCTGCAATAAAAATATCTCGTCATCGCCGAAGCTCGGAGGAAACTCGACCTCCGGTTCGGCGATTCGTTGTGGCGGCGGAACTACATCGAGCCTTTCACAATCAAGAGGCAGAGGCTTTTGTTTCGCCGTTATGGGGAGCTTCGGCATCAGATCGGGTATGGCGATGACCGATACTTCCTTGATCTGTTCGAGCGCGGCAAGACCACGGGGTCTGTTCGGCTCAGAATCTACTCCGCTGAAATGTTGCGGCTTCAGATCCTTGAGCGCATCGGCTCCACCCGCGAGCCGCGCTTCGAGCGCGCGAATTGAAGTCTGCATTTTAGACTCGGGATCGGACTCGGATTCAAAGACCGTTCCCGCAGGCGGCAACTCGATTCTGACAAGCGGCGTGAGCAGGCTCGCCGGGAGCGCGTTCAACTCGGATGAGGTTTCGTCGGGCGCTTTTTTCTGACCCTTTTTGAGGGCAAGATCGAGCGGCTCGCGTACGAGTTGTTCGGTTCCGTCGGGGAAGTGCAGCGTGAGCGAAATTATGCGGTCCTCCCGAATTATCCAGCGCGCAACTATATCGTTTCCCCACGCGCCGGGACTGCCCGCGATCAGCCGCAGCACGGGGGTACGGAGGTCGTCAAAGATGTCGAGCCTCGCCGTGATCTTCGGCGACTCGGATTGTTCGAGACTCGCCACGCGAACCACCCAGCAGGTCTCTCCGCCGTTTTTGAAGAAGCCGTCCACGGCGTAAGCCAGATAGCCCTGAGCGATCTTTCTGCCAAAGACGTTTGCAAACTGCGTGAGCGATTCGATCTTCACAGGCGTATTGAGGGGGCCGCGTTCGGCTATCCCCACAAAGCCTGCGATGTCGGTTCGCAGGGGGGCGATGAGCGGCGGGGCTGCGTCCTGCCGCTCAAAGTAGACCCCCGGTGTTCGGTAGGTTTGCATAAGACAGACTCAATGGCTATTCGAGTTCAAGACCTTCGTGGGCGATCTCAAGCGTTTCAATGGCTATGTCGTTATTCTTCGCGTTCAGGGCCGGGCCTTCCCACTTCGACGGCCAGCCCTCGAAGAAGCGCCACACAAGCGCAGGCTTTCGCGATTCGTCGAGAAGCGTTATCGTGCCCGACAGCCTCTGCGTCTGTCCCTCGATCACCTTCTTTCGCCACTCCCACAGGTCCTTGCTGTTTGTGAACCCGCGCTTGAGGCTGATCTGGGTATACTTGCGCTTGCCCGGAATCTTGCGGACGGTAATGTCCTCGTTGCCCTCGCGGTACTCAACGATATCCGTCTCGGTAGTCAGGCCGCCGACCTCTGCGAATCCGGCCCGCATGCCTTGAATGTCTACAATAAAATTGAAGGAGGTGAAGGGGTCGTCTCTATCTCCGCTCCCGGCCATATCTTAGCTCCTTATTGCTGCACCGCCTCGACGGTCTTCTGCGAGATGCGGAAGATCACGAATTCGGCGGGCTTGACGGGCGCGATGCCGATCAGACAGATCAGCCGCCCGTTGTCCCAGTCATCCTGCGTCATCGTCGTGCGGTCGCACTTAACAAAAAACGCCTCGTCCTGTGTGACTCCGGCAAGCGCTCCGTTGCGCCAGACGGTCCTTAAGAATGCCGTTATTGAAAGTCGTATTGCCGCCCATGTAGATTCGTAGTTCGGCTCGAAGACCGACCACTGCGTTCCTCGATCTATGGATTGCTCGACAAAGATAAACAGACGGCGGACATTGATGTATTTCCACATCGGGTCGGATGACATTGTGCGCGCGCCCCAGACCCTTATACCGCGTCCGTCGGGCCGGAAGTCGCGTATCACGTTTACGCCCTTTGGATTTAGTATGTCCTGCTGCTGTTTGTTGAGCAGATACTTGAGCGGTTTGTTTTCGCCGCTCAGATCGCGTGTGATAATCCCGCGAATGACCTCGTTGGCGGGGGCCTTGTGCACGCCGCGTTCGATATCCACGCGGGCGTAAATCCCGGCTATGTGGCCTGTGGGCGGCACAAGCAGATGGCCTTCGGGCGTGTGCGAGGCAGAGACCCGCACCCAGGGCAGATAGAACGCGCCGTAGGTGCTGTCCTGTGGCGGTCTGAGCCCGGCGATGTTCCCATCCTGCTCGGCGTCGCTGGCGCTGAAGATCGCAAAGCGGTCTTTCAGGGTTTCGCACTGTATCAGCATGTCTGCCCTCACATCGGGCACCGCGACCTCATCCGGTATTGCCAGAAGCGATATGTCACGGATGGCCGAAAGGCCAAGCAGCCCCGTCTGTCTCGGGAGCGGGTCTGCGGGCGAGCCAAAGTACTGATCTCTGCCCGGCTCGCCGTTTCCGGCGGTCCCGTTTTCGAGACGTTTCTGGGCGGGGAACTCCACATCGGCAGGTCTGCCGCCCACTGCGAGGCTGACAAGACGCGAACCCGCGTTCACAACCGTCTGCGCGAAATTGCTGTCGGTCGGCAATATCGAGAGGTTGTCGTAATCCTCTATGACATCGGGCTCGACTCTGTTTGGATTACCGATATTTTCGAGGGCCGTGGGATCAACGAAATTCGCAGGGTCGGGGAGACGGTCCTGACGATAATAAATCAGCGTCAGGCGAAACCAGTCTGCTGTGGGAGAGTTATCCGCTTGCAGCGAGGCGTTTCTGACCCGGACGAAGATATTATTGCCCGATAAACCGGGTCCGATGGCGGTTGCCGTAGTGTTGTTCCCAAGATCGGCCGATGCAGGGGTGGCTCCGGGCGGGGTGATGCGGGCCACAAACAGCCGCTGCCCTCCGTTATCAAAAAAGCCTCGCACGGCATACGGCAGATACTTCTGGTTTGTGCCGCCGGGCACGCGGTCAATATAGCCGCCGAACCAGCGATAGTACTCTTCCCAGCTTGTCACGAGACGCGGCACTGTTGGGCCGCGCTCGGTCTGCCCGACGAAGCCGGCAGTGCTGGTGCTGACACCTTCGATGGGTCGAGCCCCAGTGCTGATTTCCTCTACGTAAACTCCAGGCGCGAGATACTCAGGCATTGTGATCTCCTTAATTCATGGCAATTCGAAGGTCGGAACGACGACCGTCGCGCGGCTTCGTATTTGCACGTCCTGCTCCTGCGTGCGGCCGTCGGGGACGCGCGCGGTGACACGCGCTTGCGTGTCGGGCTGGAGCATGCTCAGGTAGAAAAACCATTGCCCGTTGGCGGCAGTAATTGAATTGCCGGGCTGGGCCGAGACTGAAATAATCGAGCGCGGAATCGGCGTCCCCCGAGCGTCAAGCACAGACCCGCGCAGCGCCGTCTGCGGCAGGCTGTTGTCAGCACCCGGACGCACCACGACGTTTTCAACTTCGAACGAACTCTCGTCGGGTAACGTAAAGCGGAGCCTGAGCGCGCGGGGCTGTTCGGTCGGGTCGAGGCTCGTTGCCAGCACCCAGTCGCCGGTCTTGCCGGTCAAACAACTCTTAAAAGACCAGTCATCTGCGGAGGCTGTGATCGTCACCGTCGCCCCGGCTATGGGTCTACCGCCCCCGGTTTCAAACAGGCTGCCACGCAAGAGCGTCAAGCGGTTTTGCTTTGGCGTCAGGTCCGGGAACGGGTAGGCCGGGCCGGGCAGCAAATCGAAAACAGGCATATTTGCGAAGTCGAGAGGAAAGTCCAGGTCCTGTTCCAGAGACTGATAGAAATCGCTTTCTATAAGCAGGCGGTAGCGGCCCAGGGGGAAGGAGATAATCGGCCCTCCGTCTATCTTAACCTCGTTTGCAAAGAGGTAGACTCCGCTCGGATTGGGCCGGGCCTCCACGCGAAGCGGCGGGTCAAAGGTCAAAGTGTTGCCTCCGAGAATCTGGGCCACCAGAAGAAACTGGATTCCACCCATCACCGTAGGAAAGGCTCCGCGCGTGCCGCGAACTTTCGCGAACTGATCTATGAGCGTGATCGCGCCTATGGGTGCGTTTGTGAATCTCTCGAAGATCAAAGCCATCTCTCTACCCCGAAGCCCCGGCCTGGTTCTGTTGGAAATCGGTCGCGCGTTCCTGAATGCGTCCGGTCTGTTCGGTGCGCTCCGAATCTATTCTGGTCACTCGCACTTCATAGCAAACCGAAAGGTGATAAGGTTGCTGCAAGGCTTCCCACACCTCGGCAAGCTCGCGCAAATCGCGCTGACACATGCCTAGGTGCAACTCTTCGGACGTGTCGGGCTGCTCTACGCTTTCGAGCAGCAGGATCGAGTTGTCGTGAAAGATTTGCATCGAGCGCCCGAGCACCATCTGGTCGCCTTCCACGTTCTTTGTCGAAGGCGTGAGCAGGTAATAAAGATTCAAGATCAACGGCGGGAACCGCACCGTGTCGTCCTGTTGAGGGATGCGCGATGGAGGCTGATTGCGCATGAAGCCGTTTTCCTGTACCTGATAAAGCCACAGCGAAAGCCGACGATCCTCGTTATCTACGGTATCGGCCGGGTTGAGCAACACGATGGAGCCTTCGCCGGGCACGTACTGAGTCAGTACTTCATCGTCCTTGAAGCCGTTCCACAGCGTCTTATGAAGTAACTTGCTCACCTCCGAGATGATCTTGTAGCTCCCCAAATCTCACTCCCGTCATTCGTCTTCGTGTCGTATCGGCCCAAACGACTTTCGGTATTCGGCCAGTGCTTCGTTTAGCAGATGGCACAGGTTTCTCGCGCCCAGAGGTGATGTGATGACCCGCATATATATGCGCGCGGTGTCGGTCTCAACACCCAGTTGACCCAGATCAAGCAGGAATTCAAATGCGTTATGGCCTATCTCGAAATAATTCGCATATCTGCCCTCACCGAGTTCGGAGCGATCTGTTTCCCGTATTTCCATGAGGTTCGAGTTCCACTTTTTTGAGGGGCCTTCTCGGTCAATTCAGGCCGGTGATGCCGCTACGGTCTGCCCTATCGAATCGAGGACATCCTTGCGCCTGGCGGCTATCTTCTCGCTAAATGCCTTTTGTTTGCTTGCGAGTTCTGCGACCGAAGCATCCAGATCGGCCTTTGCCTTTGCCTCGGCACCCGTCGCAACCGAGACCGCCGCCGCCGCCTCGTTCAACCGTAGCTCGTATTCCTTCGAATCAGGAACATCCAGACCGCTCAGGTCATCGCCTATTTCGAGAATATAGAAATACATGCGCTCGTAGTTGCCCTTTGCATAGTCGCCTTCGACAAGCGCGCGCAATGCGGCCAGATCGGTCAATATCGCTTTGTCATTCTTTGCCAGGTCCCTCTGTCTCTCGTAGTTCTTTCTCTTATCGGAGGTATCGCCCTGCGCCTGGCCGTAGGCTTCTTGTAACTCTTTTATTTCCCCCTGAAGTTTTTGGATCTCTTCTGCGAGTTGATTGATCTCATCTTCGACGGCCTTCTTCTTGTCATTGACACTCTGGCTCTCCTCTTCGCTCAAGTGGCATTTGAGCGTGGCCAGTCGGTCATCGTGGAATTTTATTTCCTTATCTTTGCTCTCCTGAATGCCTTTGCGATCCGCTTCCCATGAACTGCCGTTGGCTTCGATCTCTTTCACGGTCTTGCCTAGATCGGTTACTTTGCTGTTCAACTGGTCCGTCTCTTTTGATAGCGCCGCAATCTGGGCCTTTGCCTTATCCAATTTATCCTGTAATTGTTTCAACTCCTCTGCGGGAGTCAGTGAGGTTGCATCTGGCATTTTGATGTCTCCTTTGGCGGGCTTTCAATATGCACGATTTGTTCCCGACCGATCCCGGGTGTTTCGGCAGGCTCATAAACGACTCAAACCAAAAGCGATCAGAGAAATTCCTCAGATGCGGGCCGGGCTCCTTGAAGAAGCAGAGTGTAACAGGCAAATGTTACACGAGCCGGACAGGCGGGTTTTCGTTCCCCCCTGTTTCTTATGTTTATAAAGCAATAAACAACTGTAACAGCGCCGGGTCACAGCCTGTTACAGTTGTTACAGTGGATTTCACGAGATTAAAGCAAATCCAGTCGAGTCTCTCTAAGTCCAGTTATACCAAATCTATTTAGAAGATGAGGTTTAACGCTCGAATTCGTAAAATCATAAAGATTTTCAACATGCTGGTTAGAATATTTGAAATAGGCCGGGACGGACGCGGATGCGGCGGATCTACGCGGATCTGATCCTATTTGATCTAATCCGCGAAAATCCGCCGCATCCGCGTCCGTCCGCGGCCTATTAAAGCAAGCCTCCCGCTCAAATTATGGGGCTATGTGATCTTTATCGTCTCTATCTGAGGAGATTTGGTATTAACTCTGTCAAAGGGCCGAATGCTTTGGAGTGAAATGGCCTTGCCCTCAGAGCGCATCTGAGAATATCTTTTGTTCCATCGAACCTCGGGGAGGCAAGCTATGACAGGCGAATCCGCTTCAAGCTTACAGAGATTCAGACTCAGACCGACCGACATTGCCGCATGGTTTCGCCATCGCTGCGACCGCAACTTCAGATGGAACACCGTGCCCGGCGATCTGCGCGAGCGTCCCGGCATTGGCTGGGGGGTATCGCGCAGAATCAAGAAGAACACCCGCCCCGGTGTCGTGCGGCTGATGAACGCGGGATACAATTTCGAGGCGGATAGCATACAGGGTCTTATTGATCTGCACGGCGCGGGTAGCGTACTGTTTGCCGGATTCGACGAGCAAAAGTCCCGGCGCACGGTGCGCGATCTGCCGTTTGACCGGTTCCTTGTGGCATTCAAACAGCAGCCCTTTCCGCTCTTTATCGCGCAACTTGAAATCCTGCTGAACGCAGAACAGCAAGAGAATTTCATAAAGGGCTTTGGGCTCGATCCTGATCTGGTTATGCTCAGTCCGGGGCGGCCCGACCTGCTGGAACTTATATCGCCCTCGACAAAAGGCGACCCCTACAAACTCCGCATCTGGGATTACAAGGCCGCCGCCGCTGCGCGCCACGAACACTTCATACAGGTCGCATACTACTCATACCTGCTCGATTTCGCGCTTCGAGACGCGAGAGCTAGAGATACGGGGGTTGCCGGTGTCGCGGTTGATCTGGATTATGCCGTGATCCGTTCGCGCGAGCCTGAACCGGAAGTATTTGAACTGGCTCCATATCGGCTGGCAGTGGCGGAATTCCTGAGCGAGCAGATTCCGAAACTGCTCAACACGTCGGCAGCCGACGCGCATTTCCACGTTTCGTCAGGGTGCATGACGTGCGAATACGCCGACCATTGCCGAGCGGAAGCCGACGCCGGTTTCGATCTTTCGCGCATCGCCTATATGACATCGGAATCGCGCAGGCAATTACGGCACGCAGGTATCCGCACTCATCGGGAACTTGCCCGCGTAGATGATGCCGACCTGCTCAATCGAGTCAGGACGGCGGGCTATGATCTGACGGTCAATCTCGACCGCTACGTAGCCCGCGCGCATGCGCTTGAAGACGGGCTGCCGAGGTCGCTCGATTCGATGACGCTTTTGATGCCGCAAAAGGAGGACATTCGCATCACGCTCGCGGTTGAACACGACCCGGTCACAAACACCTGTTTCGCGCTCGGGCTGAAAACATTCGAAGGCTGGGACGCCGCAAAAAATCGCCCAATCGGTTCCGAGCATATCTTTATCGCAAAACAGAAAGGCACGGAAGCCGACGTCCTCTTCCGATTTCTGCATGTGTTGAACGAGATTCTTGAGCGTGTGGACGGCGATAATCGCGCACTTATCGAGAGTTTTTCAGTCGAAAGCGACCCGCAGGTAATCGCCGCCCGACAGAAGGCGGAAACGGCAAAAAAAACGCTCGATGATTTCAAGGCCGAGCATCAACCTCTGCGAAGAACAAACCCCAATTACGAAGAGTTGACCAGCCAGCGCGAAGCGTTGAAAGAGGCGCACAAACAGGCGCAGAAATCCGTAAAGGTCGCAGAGGATGATGCGTTGCGGGCGTTCAGGCGTAACTTGAAAAAACTCCATTTCTATCTGTATGACAGTATAGATCTGAAGAATCTGCGAGGTCTTGTCGAGCGCAATCTTTTCAATGACGAGCGCCCTGATCTGCTCGCCGAACTGACGCGACTCATCCGCATCTTTCCGACCGAATCGCTTATTCCCGACGCCTCTACATTTCGTTCCGTACCCGGCACTGTAGTGACCCAGACGCTCGGCGCGCTCGTTGCCCTTCCAACGCCCTACCAGTTCGATCTGAGATCGGTGTCCGAAGCCTTCCAGCCTCGCAGCAAGACCGGCGAAGATAACGGCTACACGTTCCGCTATAAATACGGTTTTGCCTGGGACTCATCCAATCAGGTGGCATTCGAGCGCATTCACGATGTATGGGAAGGAAATAGCTATTCGGTAGAAGGGCAGTTCGATCTGACGGCGACCGAGATACTTGAGCAGATCGAAAAGACCCTGCTTGCAAAACTGCGGGCAACCGATTCGGTTATCAGAAGGCTCAAGCAAGAGTACAGAGACGGCCTGCGGCTCAGGAAAGAGCCGTTTCAGCTTTATGGTGATTTCAATCCGCTGGATTTTCAGATGCTTGAAGCTTTGCGAGTCTTCGCGATGATGGAGAACTCGCTCGATGAACTGGCTGTCAAGCACACCCACACACTGCCGGTCGAGGATCGCACAAATAAATTCATCTGTATTCGCGGCCTCGAATACGAACCCCAAAGCGATCAACCGGACCCCTCACTGTGGTTTCGATTCGATTCATTCTCGCGCGACGCAAAGTTTGAGGTGGGCGATTACAATCTGGTAGTGACAAACGAGGACGAGCCCGATGCGCTCGTAGGCAAAATAGACGGCAAGCTCTTTGATAAGACTACCAACTGGTGGCTTGGATATTACAGGGTCAGAATCGAGGAGTTCGATCTCGCAAGCAATCCGCCGCGCATCAGGCTTCTGCCCGATAGCCCTGAGAAGTTTCAACAGGCGGTGGACCTCAGCCGCCCGTGCGCGCTCGATCAGATTTATTCCGACTATAACACGCCGAAAATAATGGACGTGCTCAGCCGTTTGCACGGCGATCCTTCTGCATCGCGTCACATCCATGACCTGCTGAAAGATGGACGCGCGGCAGACTGGCGGCCTGTAGTTTCAGATTCGAATGCGCTTGAAGAGCGTCTTCGCCTGATCGTGACGGACGCGGGCAGGGACGGCGACAGGCTGTTGAACGCGGGGCAATGGCGAGCCTTTCACGGAGTCTTTTCCCACCCGCTCACGCTCGTCTGGGGGCCACCCGGAACGGGCAAGACCCATACGCTCGCATACATCCTCCTAGGTTACGCTCTGGCCGCGCAATTGACCGGGCGCAAGATCAGATTACTGGTTTCGGCTTTCACTCATCACGCGATAGTCAATGTGATGAAGAAAGTCGCGGAACTTGCCGACGAGTACGGGCTGAATGAGCAAGCCATTGAACTCAAACAGATGGAGGGCAGCGGCAATCCGGCACACCTTGAACTGCCTGAGCGAGTCGAGTTGATCAATGACAAATCGCTTGAGTCACATATCAACAGCGACAGCCTGTGCTTTGTTTCAGGCTCGACCGTCTGGAGC
The DNA here is from genome assembly GCA_963765495.1 of Blastocatellia bacterium. Classification (GTDB taxonomy): domain Bacteria; phylum Acidobacteriota; class Blastocatellia; order UBA7656; family UBA7656; genus CAVXWP01. The sequence goes on along the minus strand of CAVXWP010000003.1, from coordinate 204,380 downwards.
ATTTACAAGGCGATGAAAGAGGCGGGCGGGGCCGTTCGGCAGTGGTTCGATGTGGTGCTGATTGATGAAGCCTCGCAGATGAAGCTGCCCGATGCGTTGATTGCCTTCAGCGCGAGCAAGGCCGATTCAAATATCATCCTCGCCGGGGACGATCAGCAGCTTCCCCCGATCATTCACGGCGTCTACCCCGAAGAGCACGAACACATGTTGACTTCGGTCTTTGCCTTCGTTCGCAGCCAGATCGAGCGGTTGCAGATTGATGAGCCGCAAACCGAAGAGCGGCGACTGTTCCAGCTTGAAGACAACTTTCGAATGAACGAGCCGCTCACGGCCTATCCCCGCGACGTGCTTTATCGCGGGCGGTTCAACTCGATCTTCCCAAAAAATTGCATCGTTACCGATCCGGCGATTGATGAAACGGGCGCGGATGTGATTGATACGCTTCTGCTTCCTGCGCGCCCGGTCGTTTTGTGCTGGTACTCGGCTCCCCGCAGCTTTACGGCGCGCAATCCGATTGAAGCCGAGCTTATAGCGCAGATGACCGAACGGTTGAGCCGTATCCTGCGAGACGACCTCAAGGGTGACAACCTCGTTTACACGTCTCAGGATTTTGCGCGGCGGGGGCTTGCGGTGCTCTCTCCGCACCGCGCGCAAAACAGCGCCATCAGACAGGCGTTACGGAAATTCGGGTTCGGCTCGCAGGGCAAACCCTTGCCGCTTGTAGACACGGTTGACAAGTTGCAGGGCAAAGAGCGAGAGGTGATATTTGTCTCTTACGGCGTAGCCGACGCTGAGTACGCGATGGCCGAGGCGGAGTTCCTCTTAAGCAGCAATCGGTTCAATGTCTCGGTCACAAGAGCGCAGAAGAAGGTTGTAGTCTTTTGTTCCGAACAGGTCTTGAACGTAGTGCCGACCGACAAACGAACCCTGCTTGATTCGATGATGTTAAAAGAGTTCAGGCGTTACTGCTCGGACGGCTACATCGCGCTTCCCTGGCAGAGCGGCGAGGCCGAAGAGGTCGAGTTGCATATTCAGTGGAAATCGTTCTAGCGCGATTTCAGAAACTGCATTCTCCCCAAACAATGGTGATGGTGATTTTGAGCGCAAGCTAAACGATAATAGGCCGGGACGAACGCGGATTTTGGCGGGTCTACGCGGATTAGCTCATAAAGAGTCAGATCCGCGAAAATCCGTCGCATCCGCGTCATCCGTGGCCTATTTCTGCTGCCCTGCTCGGTTTTTTGCGGAAAACTGAATAGTTGCCCCGGGCTGAACGCCTGAGATGTTTGCGAAAAAGCGTCCGCGTATTTATATTCCATGAAGAAAATGACAAAAGAGACAATCCTCATTGTGGATGATGATCCGCTGGTTCGATGGTCGCTCACGGAAGCCCTCCGAAACTGGAGATATAATTCCGTCGAAGCGAGTTCGGGCGGGGCGGGGCTTGCGGCCTTCGATTCCGAACAGCCTTCGGCCGTGTTGCTTGACATAAATCTGCCAGATAGCTCCGGCCTCGATATACTGCTTGAGATAAAACGACGCCAGCCCGACGCGGTAGTGATAATGATAACCGGCAATGTACAGGTCTCCGACACAATAGCCGCGTTGCGCGGAGGCGCTTACGACTTTATAGGCAAGCCCATCAATCTTGAAGAGCTTCAGGTGACGATTCGCAACGGCATCGAAGCTCAATCGCTTCGCAAAGAGGTCCGCGTCCTTAGAGGCGAGCGCGCCCGGCAGTTCAGCTTTGACCAGATCATAGGCGAATCGCCAGGGATGCGCGCCATGCTTCACCTTGCGCGCAAGGTGGCTGAAAGCGAAGCCTCCTCCGTCCTGCTTCAGGGCGAATCCGGGACCGGCAAGGATATGGTGGCGAAGGCAATCCACTACAGTTCGCGCCGCGCCGACTCTCCCTTCGTCGCCATAAATTGCGCCGCGATCCCTGCCAACCTGATCGAATCGGAACTCTTCGGCTATGAAAAGGGAGCATTCACCGACGCGAAGGCGCGAAAGGAGGGTCTGTTTGAGCAGGCCGAAGAGGGCTCGCTCTTCCTTGATGAGATCGGCGAGCTTGAGCTTGGCTTGCAGGCAAAGCTGCTTCGCGTACTTGAGGAAGGAGCCTTCCGCCGCGTCGGAGGGCTAAAGGACATCCCGCTTGATGTGCGCGTAATCGCCGCTTCAAACAAAGACCTCAAGAGCGAAAGCGAAGCCGCCCGCTTCCGCGTGGACCTGTATTACAGGCTCTCTGTGATTCAAATAGATATTCCGCCGCTCAGAGAGAGGGCCGAGGATGTCCTCCTGCTTGCCGAGCACTACATAAAATATTTCAACGAGCGATTGCGAAGACGGGTCGCCGGTCTCAGCCCCGAAGTCTCAAAGATTTTTCTGCGCTACAACTGGCCGGGAAATGTCCGTGAACTTCGCAACGTGATTGAGCGCGTAATGATTCTCGAAGATGAAGACCTGATAACCGACACCTATCTGCCGCGCGGGCTCGCCTCCGAAGACGAGATCAGACAGACCACCGCTCCTGCGTCTGTGGGGTCGCAGGAATTAGGGCAATCATACGGCTTTCGCCTTCCTCAAAGCGGAATCGTGTTAGATGAGATGGAGATGTCGCTTGTCGCTCAGGCCCTTGAGATGAGCGGCGGCAATCAAACACGCGCCGCCGAATTGCTTGGCATATCGCGCGACCAGTTGCGCTACCGTTTGAAAAAGCTCGAAGAAGCCTCTGATTCCCACGCCGGTTAGTGCGAAATTATCCGCTGTCTGATAGGTCATATTCCGCAACCGACATTGATTCCGCTTTCAGTTCCGGGCGTTTCTTAGCGGCACATACGTTGCTTCTTGAACGGCTGGAAGGAGGGCGCTGCCTTTCGCAGCGATATAATCCATGAAAACTGATAAGCGAATCAACTTCAAGCGCATATTATGTCCTATAGGATTGATCCCCGACTCTGACGAAGCTTTACGCTACGCCATAGCTCTTTCGAGGGCTTACGAAGCAAAGCTTACGGTGATACATTCCATCACCGAAGATGAGATAGTGAGCGGCATAGATTACCACCACCTCAGGGAGGGTCTTAAAGACCAGATCGAGAAGCAAACCTGCCTTCCTGCCCTTACAGCCGTTGATTCCGAGGTCATCATTGTCGAAGGCAACCCGCAGACAGCCATCCCGCAGGAAGCGGCTAAACGGGCAATAGATTTGATCGTTATGCGATCTCGCAGGCGACCGCTTGCGGCTGCCCTGCTCGGCTCGACCGCCGAAGCCGTATGCCGGACAGCGCCCTGTCCCGTGATGGTCACTCACCCACGCGAGCAAGCGTGGGAAGGCATTGAAACAAATGAAGTGGGTTTGAAACGCCTGCTCGTTGGATATGACTTTTCGATTGATTCCGAACTGGCGCTTGCCTACGGACTGTCGCTCGCGCAAGAGTATCAGGCCGAACTTCAGATACTCCATATCATGCCGCCTCGCGCAAAGGGGGAATCACCCGAAATAACTTTTCTTCCCACAAGCACCAGCGCATCTTTTGACGAGGTAATGAAAAGATTGAACCTGGCCGTCTCGGATGAAGCGCGGTTATGGTGCGATGTTAAACAACACGTGGTCGAAGGACACCCCTACAGAGAGATCCTGAATCACGCCGAAGATCAGAGGGTAGACTTGATCTGTCTGGGCGCAAGCGGCACCGGGTTTGGCATGCGGGCGCTCTTCGGCTCAAACGCGGACCGCGTACTCAGACAGGCTCCCTGCCCTGTTTTGATAGCAAGACCGCTCAAACCGAATATGGCCGGGCGGGAGGATGGATATGCTTCAGCGACCCGCGTCGACGCGATGAAAGGAGGTTTGAGATGAAAATCTTACTGGCTACTGACGGTTCCAAATTCAGCGAAGCGGCGGTGGATGAAGTGGCAAACAAACCCTGGCCAAAAGAGACCGAGGTGAAGATTGTTTCGGTAATGGAGGTTCCGGTGATTCCGGTGGTCGAAGGGTGGGTTCCAAATAACTCTTACTTCGAAGAGATGGAACAGTTTATCGAAAATCAGGCGAATCAGGCGGTAAACAAGGCGGCTGAAAAGCTGCGCCGGGAACAGGGAGAAAATCTGAAAATTACCACCGAAGTGCTTTCGGGTTATCCAAAGCATGTAATAACGGATGAGGCGAACCGCTGGGAGGCCGATTTGATTGTCGTAGGCTCGCACGGCTATCGCGGGCTTACGAAATTATGGCTTGGCTCCGTATCGCAAGCCGTCGCCTCACACGCCCGGTGCTCGGTCGAAATAGTGCGCGCTCGCGATCTCGCGTCTCGGCCTTTGTATTAAGCCCTTTGTATTAAGCCCTTTGTATTAAGCCCTCTGTATTAAACTGGGTTGAGAGGAGGATTCGTTTTGATCAGGCCCTTGAGCAAGGATGAAACGCGAAAGATGTTTGGCCAGGCTCGCACGGGACGACTCGGCTGCGTCGTAGAAGACGGACCATACATAGTCCCGGTCAATTACGTCTTTCACGACGGCGATATTTATATCCACTCGCTGGTAGGGCGCAAGGTCCGCGCGTTGCGCGCCAACCCGCGCGCCTGTTTTCAAATCGAAGATGTTCAGGATGATCTTCACTGGAAAAGCGCGATAGCCTTTGGCCTTTATGAAGAGATAACCGATGATGCCGAACGCAGATGGGCTGCGCGTCGCCTGCTTTCGCGCTTTCCTCAACTGACGCCCGTCGAATCGGTTCCCGTGCACGATGGTCAGTCTTCCGTAATCATCTTTCGCATCCGCGTCACAGAGATGACTGGCGTTGAAGAGAAATAGAAAGAAAGGTAGAAAATTTACCACAGAGACACAGCAGACACAGAGTTTTTTATAATCTTTTCTCTGTGCCTGCTGCGCCCCTGTGGCTATTGATGAACTCCTGCCTGCTTTGATGCTTGTTTAATCAATATCAGGTTTGTAGTATAAAATCGGCATCCGGCCTTATATACTGAAGTCGCTAAGGCGAAGTTTGGACAAGCCGCTCGAATCTCGAATGATTAAGACTGAAAAAGACGAATCACCCTCAACTCAATCCAATGGGACGGACCTGGCCCGCGAGATGGAGTCTGCTTCATCGGAGGTATTAAAGAGATCGCTCAAGGAGCTTGCCGATCTGAAGTTTGCGCTCGATGAATCCTCGATTGTAGCGATAACCGATCAGACAGGCATAATCAAATTTGTAAACGACAAGTTCTGCGAAATCTCCAAATATTCCAGAGAAGAATTGCTCGGACAGGATCATCGCATAATCAACTCCGGTTATCACCCGAAAGAGTTTATCAGAAATCTCTGGGTCACTATCGCAGGCGGCAGGGTGTGGAAAGGCGAGATCAGAAATCTGGCAAAGGACGGAACCATTTACTGGGTGGATACGACGATTGTGCCTTTCCTGAACGATGATGGAAAGCCCTATCAGTATGTAGCGATCCGCAATGACATCACCGAGCGCAAGCAGGCCGAAGAGCGGTTGCGCCAGCAGGCGGCCCTGCTCGACAACGCGCAGGATGCGATTTTAGTGCGCGATCTGGAAGACCAGATTTTGTACTGGAATCGTAGCGCCGAACGAATCTATGGCTGGCATGCTTCGGAGGTAACGGGCAGATCGGCGCAGGAAATCTTCGGAGAAAACCTTGAGCACTTTGACAGGGCAAAGCAGGAACTCCTCGAAAGCGGGAAGTGGAAAGGCGAGCTTAGACAGTTGACCAGAAACAACACCGAGATCATCGTCGAAAGCCGCTGGACGCTTGTGCGCGATGAAGGCAAAACCCCTGTTTCGGTGCTGGTGATAAATACGGATATTACTGATAAGAAAAAGATCGAATCCCAGTTCCTGCGCGCACAACGAATGGAGAGCATAGGCACGCTGGCAAGCGGCATAGCGCACGATTTTAACAATCTGCTTTCGCCTATCATCATGGCGATCCGCATGCTTGAGGAGCGCTACACCGACGAGGACAGTCAGCGACTGCTCGCTTTGCTCAGGGCAAGCGCAGAGCGGGGGGCGGGGCTGGTCAAACAGGTGCTCTCGTTTGCCAGAGGCGCAGAAGGACAGCGTGTAACGCTCCAACCCCGACACCTTATTCTCGAGATTGTGAAGATATTGAAAGACACGATCCCCAGATCAATCGAAGTCGGTTGCGAAGTGCCGGAAGATTTATGGGTGGTCGCGGGCGACCCTACGCAATTGCATCAGGTTTTGATGAATTTCTGCGTGAACGCGCGCGATTCCATGCCGCACGGCGGCAAACTCACGATCAGGGCCGAAAACACCGCCATAGACGCCAATTATGCTCGCATGAATCTGGAAGCGAGCCCCGGCCCTTATGTGGCGCTCTCCATTTCAGACACGGGAACGGGCATTCCGCCCGAGATCATAAATAAAATATTCGAGCCTTTCTTTACGACCAAAGAGCACAGCAAGGGGACGGGGCTGGGGCTGTCTACGGCTACGGGAATTGTCAAAGGCCACGGGGGATTTATTACCGTCTATAGCGAGGTGGGACGCGGGACCCAGTTCAAGATTCATATCCCGGCGGTCCGTATCTCAAAAGCATCGCAGGGTGAAGGGGGTTCGTCTGATCTGCCGCGAGGCAATGGCGAGTTGATACTCATAGTCGATGACGAGGCTGCCATCCGTGAAATCGCAAAGGCGACGCTCGAAACTTACGGTTATCGAGTGGTCACGGCGAGCGACGGCACAGAAGCCATTGCGGTTTATGCCCAGCACCGGGACGAGATCAAAGTGGTGATTACCGACATGATGATGCCTTATATGGACGGGCCGGCCACGATTCGCGCCCTGCAAAAAATGGACCCTCAGGTTAAGATCATCGCAAGCAGCGGGCTCGCCGAAAATGCCAGAATGAGTGACGCGCGCGGCACAGGTGTGAAAATCTTTTTGTCAAAGCCCTACTCGGGCGAGAAGCTTTTAAAGGCGCTTGCCGAGATGCTCCATTAGGTTCTGACGGTTGTTTGAATCTTTATAACCGGCCCGATCAAACAGAAGATCAAGGAAAATTAAGAGCAATCAAGAATAAGGCGCGAGAAATCACCGCGCCCGCCGGGAGGAAAAATTGTGGATAGCGCTTTAATCATAGACAGGCTGCACTTTGCTTTCACCATCACGTTTCATTACCTCTTCCCCCAACTGACCATGGGGCTTGCCCCGCTGATCGTCCTGTTTAAAACGCTCGCCATGTGGAAAAAAGATGATCGCTACAACCGCGCCGCCCGTTTCTGGGCAAAGATATTCGGCGTCAATTTTCTGTTCGGCGTCATCACCGGCATACCTATGGAGTTTCAATTCGGAACCAACTGGGCGAGGTTTTCGCATTACTCCGGCGGAGTCATCGCAACGACTCTGGCTATGGAAGGCGTATTTGCCTTCTTTCTTGAATCATCTTTTCTGGGGCTATTCCTTTTCGGCGAGAAACGGCTCGGGCCGAAACTTCACTGGGTCGCCGCTTTCCTGGTCTTTGCGGGCTCGTGGCTTTCAGGGTATTTCATCATAGCCACGGACGCGTGGATGCAGCACCCGGTAGCATACGCCATCGCAAGCGACGGCACGGCTTATCTGACAAGCTTCTGGGGGTTGTTGCTCAATCCGTGGGCTGGCTGGCAGTATGCTCACAATATGATCGGCGCTCTCATCACAGGAGCATTCGTGATGGCGGCGGTCGGAGCCTTCTATGTGCTTTCAAAGAAGCACGAAGAATTGGGCCGTCTCTTCTTGAAGATGGGCGTGATCGCGGGGCTTGCGGCTTCTGTGATTCAATCATTCCCCACAGGCGATTCACACTCGAAGATGGTCGCAAATTATCAGCCTGTAACCTTTGCGGCGATGGAAGGCCATTTCGACACCGAACGGGGCGCGCCGATAGTCATCATAGGGCAGCCAAACGTTGAGACCCAGCATCTGGATAACCCGCTCGCCGTACCGCACATGCTAAGTTTTATGACCCATCGCAGGTGGGATGCCGAGGTGAAGGGATTGAACGATTTTCCGCGCGACCAGTGGCCCGATAATATCTCGCTCATCTACTACAGCTATCACATAATGGTCGGCCTCGGCACGATCTTTATAGCCGTCATGGTCGTTTCAGGCTTTCTGCTCTGGCGCAAAAAATTGTTTGATACCCGATGGATGTTATGGATTCTGATGTTGAGTTTTCCATTTCCTTACATCGCAAACACAGCCGGGTGGATCACCGCCGAAGTAGGCCGCCAGCCGTGGCTCGTTTATGGATTGATGAGAACCGAGCACGGGTTTTCGCCTACCGTGTCGGCGGGCAACGGGTTGTTTACGCTGCTCGGATTTATGGGGATGTATCTGGTGCTCGGGGTTCTGTTTCTCTACCTGATTATGCGCGAGGTCGCGCACGGCCCCGGTCCTGCTCAGACGGAAGCGGCAGATGCGCCGGAATCAAAATACGCGCCCGAACCCGCGGGAAAGTGAAAGGAGAAAAGCGATGGCGACTCTATGGTTTATCTTAGTAGCTTTCATGCTGGCCTGTTACGTGGTGCTGGACGGTTTCGATCTGGGCGCGGGGATAATCCACCCGCTCGTAGCAAAAACGGATGAGGAACGCCGAAGCGTTCTGAGAGCAATCGGGCCTGTGTGGGACGGCAACGAAGTCTGGCTGCTTGCCGCAGGCGGCGCTCTCTATTTTGCCTTTCCTCTGCTTTACGCTTCGAGTTTCAGCGGGTTTTATCTGCCTTTAATGATGGTGCTGTGGCTTTTGATGCTTCGCGCCGTCGGGATCGAATTGCGTTCTCATATAGACGATAATCTGTGGCGGTCATTTTATGATTTTATCTTTACGGGTTCGAGCCTGTTGCTTGCGATCTTTTTCGGCGCGGCAATTGGAAACGTCATCCGTGGCGTGCCGCTAAACGCGGAAGGGTACTTCTTTGAGGCTCTCTGGACGACTTTTACCGTCACCGATCAGCCGGGCATACTCGACTGGTACACGGTGCTGACAGGGGTAGTGGCTCTCGCAACGCTCACTACACATGGCGCGCATTACATTGCCACAAAGACCGAAGGCGATATAAATCTTCGGGCTAGGCGCGTGGCGGCCTTTTCGTCATCCTTGCTTGTCGCGCTGACGATTCTCAGCCTGATAGCAACCCTTTACGTGCGCCCGCAGATGCTCGATAACTACAAAACGCGAGTGTGGGGCGCGGTATTCCCACTCGTTGTAGTCGGCTCGCTTGCTGCGATGCATCTCTTCCGAGCCCGAGGCCGCGACTTTGCAGCCTTTCTCTCCTCAACGGCCTATATCGCGGGGATGCTTTGCGGCGCGGCCTTTGGGCTTTACCCTTATGTGTTGCCCGCGAGCACGGGCGACCAGTACAGCCTGACGATTTACAATACGGCGAGCAATCAGTACGGGCTGTCGGTCGGGCTTGTATGGTGGCTGATCGGAATAATCATGGCCACAGGTTATTTCGTTTACCTGTACCGCTCTTTCAGAGGCAAGGTCTCGCTCGAAGAGGGAGAAGGTTACTGAGCCGGTCATAAAGGCGAGCGCGACAAGGTATCATTCTGATTCCACCTCGTAGGGCTTTTGCATCTCGATAGAGTATAGATGAATGATCTGCCCGTTTTCGGGATTCATCTCAGGTATGATGCGATAGGTCTCCTGTATCGCGTCAAAACCCTGACTCTCCAGCTCCCGTACCCGATTATGAAACGCGTCTGAATCCCATTCACGCACTAAAGTAGCTTCTATCATGATTGTTTTCTCCATGCACTTATTAAATCTGAGACTTGAAATTTGAGATTTGAAATCCCGGATGCGAGGCTGTCCTCGCATCGCTCATCAATCCATACTTCACTAAACGCCCCATCTCTCTTCCAGAGCGGATGCTATCTGCTCATATTCCTGAACCGTGCGACGGGTTAAGAGTTGCTCGGCCTGTTTGAACGCCTCGCCGAGCGCGGTCTTCTCCTCATCCTCCAGCAACTCGTCGGCGAGCCGGAACAACATGCTGTCTTCTTTTTCCATATGAGCGATGAGAAAATCTATGTATTTGATTGCGGCCTCCACAAAGCGGCTGCTCGCGTGAGTGTCGAGGCTTCTGTAAGCTTCAATGGCCGCGATCATTTCAGATGTAAGCTCGCGCTCGCATTCGTGCTGGCGATTCATCACGCCAAGAGGCCCGCCTTCGATAGCGATTCCCTGTTCGGCAAGGGCCGGGAAGAGATATTCTTCCTCTTTTTTGTGATGGAAGCCGTCCGCATAGGCGCTGATAAAATCGACTACCTGGGCCAGCGCATCGGCTGAAACATGCTCGCCCCAGAGTAGCCTCTTACACATTCCGTCAAGCGCGCGCAGGGTTCGCTCTATGACGCGATGCTCATGTTTGAGTGTATGTAATGGTCCGATCATCGGGGGCTCTCCTTTCTGTCGCTCTCCTTTCAGGACCCTTGATGCGAAGCTGTTGTCGCGCTCTCTAAAGCGTTTTAGAGAATACCTGTTTATGTTCAACCTCCGGTCTGTTCAGATACGCGTCAAATTGCATGGCGATATTGCGAATAAAGATGCGGCCCAGGGCCCGGACTTCAATGCGGTCGTCAAAGAGACTGACAAGCCCGTCACGCTCAAGATCTAAGAGCCTGTCGAGTTCGTTTGCGAAATGTTCGTCAAAGCCGATCCCGAACTCGCTTTCAATTTCGTCCTTTTCTACAAGACAGTGACAGAGAATGCGGTTGATCACCGAGCGGCGCAACCTGTCTTCCTCCGTGAGTTGCACCCCGCGCATCACAGGCCACCGCGCTCCATCTATGGCTTCGTAATAGCTCGGCAACTCGCGCCAGTTCTGCGCGTAGGCGTCTCGGGTCGCGCTTATCGCGCTCACGCCCATCCCGAAGAGGTCGCATCCCGCCTTTGTCGTGTAGCCTTGAAAATTTCTGTGCAGCGTGCGCTCGTCCTGGGCGCGACATATTTCATCATCGGGACGGGCGAAATGATCCAGCCCAATATAGCGATACCCTCCGTCGGTAAACTCTTCGATTGCGCGCACAAGGATGCGAAACTTCTCTGCGCTTTCTGGAAGAAACCGCGCAAAACTCCCCTGTTGTTTCTTCATCCACGGAACGTGCGCGTAGCTGAAAAGGGCTATGCGATCCGGGTTCAGAAAAATGATTTTAGCGATTGAATCGCGGAAGCTTTCGACCGTCTGATGAGGCAATCCGTAAATCAAGTCTACATTGATGCTTTCAAAACCAAGCTCGCGACAGTAATCAAATAGATCCTTTGTCATCTCGAAGGGCTGCACGCGGCGAATGGTCTTTTGAACTACGGGGTCAAAATCCTGAATCCCGAGACTGACGCGATTGAAACCCAGTCGCCGCATCACCTGCAATTGCTCGACCGATGTCGCGCGCGGATCTATTTCCACGCTGATTTCGGCGTCCGGGGCGAAAGTAAAACGCTCGCTGATGTGGCCGTAGAGGTCTTCGATCTCTGCCGGGGAAAGATAGGTAGGCGTACCGCCCCCCCAGTGCAACTGCTCTACTCTTCGCGCCCGGTCGAGTTCCTCGCTCACCCAGGTTATCTCTCGTTTCAGGTGATCGAGGTACGGGCGGCTGACATCGTGATTTTTGCTGATGAAAACATTGCAGCCGCAGTAAAGACACAGAGACTGGCAAAAGGGAATGTGAAAATAGAGCGACATCGGCGCGAGGTCTGTTGCCGCGCGGGGTCGCTTTAGAGCTTCGCGCCACCGCGCGCCGTCACGGTCATCCGTCCATTCGGGCGCGGTCGGATAGCTGGTGTAACGCGGGCCGGGCCGGTTGTACTTCTCAAGCGTCGCCCCTGACACTGTCAGATGTTCTCTTCCTATCAGAATTTCAAACGATTCGTTTTCCTTCATAATCTCATCCGTCGGAATCGGTAAAGTATCGCCAGTGTTTCAGCAGGCGATAATCATTAAGCAATAAGCATTCCCGTGATTTTCCGGCGTAAACAGGCGGTATTGGCGTCTGGACGGGCAGAAGATTGCGGAAAATTTCGCTCCTGTCAGGAGAATTGCTCAAACTGAAGGCAGGGCCATTCAGTCCTTGAGTTACAGCAATCGGCATCAGGAATGATGCGGCGGATTTGCGCGGATTAAATCATATAAGGTCAGATCCGCGTAGATCCGCCCGATCCGCGTCATCCGTGGGCTATTTCTATTTTCCTATCCTACATTTTAGAAAACTGAATGGCCTGGGCCTGAAGGTCACGCATCACTTACTCTTGCTTTGTGGGCCGTTCAGATAATTGATTCCCGTGTGGCACGCGGAGCACTTGAATTGAGAGATGTCTCCCAGATCGACCGGATGTTTGAAACTCAACCCCTTTCCGCTGTGGCACTCGGCGCATTTGAACCGCTCGACATTTCCGAGATTGACCGGGTGGCGGAAGGCCCCGTTTTCTAAGGCGACGGCGGCCCCCTCCTCCTTCTGATCCAGCATCGTGTGACAGAGGTCGCAATCCTTTCTGATAACTTTCCCGTCGCTGCTCGTGTGGCGACCGTCGTGGCACCTGAAGCAGCCTTCGGTATTGAAATGGCCTATGTTATCCGGATGAGCCTGCCAGTCGGTCTTCATCTCGGGGAAGAAGTATGTGTCAAAGATACGCTGAATTTCAGCGACCGCTTGATTGATCGAACCCTGTTTGGCGAGGTACAGATCGGCGTGGTTTGCGCGGTAATAATCACTCAGCCCCGAAGCGATTGCCCGCATCGCTTCGCCCTTCGATGCGTAAGATTTTGACAGAAGCTCGACCGCCTGCCGTTTCAGATAAGGGAGCGAAGCATCGAGCCTGCCTGCCGCAAGGGATTCATTGACTGCCCTGTCGGGGGAAAGAAAAATATGGGTCGGGCGATTATGGCAATCGGTGCAATCCATCTGTCGCTTTGTTGCGTGCTCGATTTCGTCGCTCGTCAAAGCCGCGCCATCGGCAATGTAATCCGTCACCTTTCCGTTCCCGTCCTTGAGCCTGACCCAGGGAATTACCTGACGTTGATCGTCGGTCGAGACAAAGGTGATCTGGTTTGCAAGATTCATGTGCCAGTGAATGCCTGTGACCGGGCCGGTGGTTTCGTCGCCGCCTCCGATATTTATCAGCAACCGAAAATCCCTCTGAGTGTTGGTCTCGTCATAGCCAAAGTGCGAGAAGGTCTTTAACCTGGAACCAAAGAATTTCTTTGGCCAGTGACATTGCTCGCAGGTATCCTTTGCCGGGCGCAAATCGTGTACAGGCGAGGGTATCGGTCTGGAATAGTTATTGAGCAGTTCGGCGTAAAGTCGCCGCACGCCGGAAAATTTTGCCCGAAGATACCACTCGGCCCCCGACCCTACGTGGCACTCTGTACAGCGAACGCGCGCGTGAGGCGATACCTTGTAGGCGGTGAATTCTGGATTCATAGGCGTGTGGCACGCCTGTCCGCAAAACTCTACCGAATCCATATATTCATAAGCCCGATAACTGCCCATCAGACTTACAAAAATAAAGATCAATGACACAGCGGCGAATACAAAAAACCTGCGTCGCTTTGCCGGGTCGTTCAAATCAAACGTGGGGTAAGGCGCAATCTCCGATTCGCCCTCATGGATTCGCCTGCGCCGCTCCCGAAGCGCGCCGATTCCCATAACGACCAGTCCCGCTACAAGGAAGACGGGAAAGATTATGTAGGTGAACATTCCCAGATATGGATTGTCTCTGGAGCCAAACGATTCCGCGACAAAGAAGAAAAGAATGCTTATACAGCTTGCGACTACAATGGCCGCGCCCGACAGGCTTATATAGTTGCGAAGCAGACCGGAGGCCCGTCGCGCTGGCCGAAGGATCATTCTCATGACAGGCTTGCTCCGCCGGTTGATGATCGCGGAGTCCGAAGCGCAACACTTCGCGCTTCAGACCCCGCGTCTGAAATAGGTGAAAAACAACCCGGATCGCCGGCAAGGGAAAGAGATTATTGCTTCAACGATTTCATATGAGCTATAAGCGCCGCTGCCTTCTCCGCGTCAATGCCCTTCGATCCGTATTCCGGCATTTTCGGCGTTCCTTCCTTGCCCTTTAGAACTATCTGCACCAGTTCCTCATCCGGCAGCGACGCGTCGAATTTCTTCTCGGCCTTCTGGCCGTGACACATCGCGCACTTGGCCTTGAAAAATGTCGCGGCATCAAAATCATCACGGGTCGCGCTCGTTTTCGGAGCCGTCAGGCCAAACCCTGTGATCGCTGTCATCGAGAGAACTATAGTGGCGATCAGGAGTTTTATCTTTTTCATATCCTTACCTCTTACTGGACTTTCAAATCTATTTCAAGAGCAACGACCGTTCCATTTCAACTCTAAACTTGAGCAGCCTGTTTTTCAAAGAATAAGCGGGCAATTCGTTTTGGCGGGCGGGTGATATGCGAGCTTTTACGCAAATCAATGGGTGAGTTTCCACATGCGAGCATCCCTTTAGAGTTGCGAAACCGCCTCTGCCGCTCAATCAGCCTCAAAATCGCGCCCCTCTCGGCAATCGTTGCAAAATCGAGAGAGATGGCATAAGACTTGATTACAATAGACAAATGACGGCAATCGGATCAGAGGCAGATGAATCATCGAATCACGAAGCTGATAATAATCCTGTCGCTCACCGTCTTTCTGGGGGTGAGTGCGCGCCCGTCTGCAAAGACCGACGCGGACCCTCAAACGAGGTCAAAGAAACAAAAACGCAAAGCGCCATCGAGCAATCCAGAGCAGCGCGCAGACTATTCCAGCTTCACTCATCGCGTGCCGGATCACCGGAAACAGGCGTGCAGCGCGTGCCACAAGTTTCCTTCCGCAAACTGGAAAGAGGTCCGCAAGGCGGAAGATGCCTTCCCCGACATTACCGATTATCCGGAACACGCTTCCTGCCTCCCGTGCCATCGCAAGCAGTTTTTTACCGGCGCTCGGCCTGCCATCTGTTTTATCTGTCACACGAATCCGTCGCCGCGCGATAGCTCGCGTCATCCTTTCCCAAACCCGGAAGAGATATTCGATCAAGCGAAAACGGCAGAGAGCTTTACCTCGGAATACGGCATCAGCTTTCCTCACGATAAACATATTGAAATTGTCGGGCAGAACCCGGTTGATCGCCCGACGCGATTATCGAGCCCCTTCATCCTCGCGTCATTTGTTCGCAAGGCAAGACCGGGCTATGAAGAGAGCCAGTCGGCAAGCTGCGCGGTTTGCCATAAGACCTACATGCCGCAGGGGGATTCTGATGATGAGTATGTGACTGCGCCCCCGAAAGACCTGGCAGAAGACGCATTCTGGTTAAAGAAAGGAACATTCAAGACGCCGCCGTCGGGCCACACGATCTGTTTTACCTGTCACTCCGAAGATAGCGGTCTGACACCCGGCCCGGGCGATTGCAATGTGTGCCATAATCTCTTGCCGCCGGATAAACAGACCGACTTGACGAGCGCGCACGGAGACTTTGACCCGAAACTTGCGGCGATGATGAAAGTGCAGGATCGAACCGCCTTGAAATTGTGGAGCAGGCGCGAGACGGCAAAATTCAGGCACGAATGGCTGCCTCACGCCGATCTCGATTGCGCCGCCTGTCATAATGCCTCGGCGCTCAATACTCTCGATAAGAGCACACGGGTAGAGGTGAAATCCTGTGGAGGGGCGGGAACGGGCTGTCACATTGAAGCGACTCTTGAAGGCGCGCTTAATTTTGAAGTCGCGCAAAAGAAAGCGAACGCGGCTTTCGAGTGTACGAAATGCCACATCCGAAACGGTCAAAAACCAATACCGGAAAGTCATCTGAGCGCGATCCAAATAAATCAGACGAAGTGAGCGGTCATAATAATATGCCTGAAACACCTGAGAAGAAGCTTGATAGGATCGAGGCTGGAAGGAGCATCGCTTTGCGCCGGGCGGCTCTCTTTTTGATCGTTCTGTCCGCAGGGTTATGGCTGACACTCACACTCTTTTCAAACGCCCGATCATCGGCTTCATTTCGAGAAACTTCTTTTGATAAGAGCTCAGAACTTGCGAGCGCGCAGGGGGCGCGGGATTATTCGACCTTCAAGCACTCCGTATCCGCACACTCTCGTCTTCCCTGTCTGTTGTGCCATAGGCGCTCGGATAACTCTCCTGTGCCTGTGCGCTCGACGGGCCATAGCCCTTGCGCCGGTTGTCACACGAAACAGTTTCAGGATGCAAACAGCCCCCTTTGCGGTATCTGTCACACTCAGACAGGGGCGAGCAACCCGCAGTTGAAATCATTCCCGGCGCTTGAGACATTTAGTGTGAGGTTCGATCACGCGCGTCACAACCGCCTGACAAACTGCGCCACGTGTCATAAACAGACGAAAGGCGGCACAGCCTTCTCGATCCCTGCCGGAGAGGGCGCTCATAAGACGTGCTTTGAGTGTCACGCTCCGGGCGCTAAATCAAACGGGCGGGACATCTCTTCGTGCAACGTATGCCACCTGCCGGGCAGGTTTGTTCGCGCGTCGGAATGGGCCAAGGCTTTCCGGGTAAACTTCAGCCACGCAACTCACACGCGAAAGCGGCTCAGTTGCAATGAGTGTCATAAGATCAGGGCCGGGATGAGTAGAACGGGTCAGGTCAGTTCTCCTGTAGCGACCGAGCATTTCCCGCCCGCTCGCGGGCAGAGTTGCAGGACCTGTCACGATAACGAGCGAGCCTTTGGCGGCGATGATTTTTCCGATTGCAATAAATGTCACCGGGGGGCGACTTTCCGATTCTGAATACCGCGCGCGATTCGGGATTCGTAAAGTTTGAATTTCCCGGTAAGAAGCGACTCTCCTTAAGATCGCGAATCACGAATCACTTAAATTTACCTGCGCGCGCCCAATAGCTCGGGCGGCCCTGCGGACGAGACTCTAATTCGGGCATCGAGGACTACCGCGCCGTTTCGGTGTACGATAAAAGGATTACAGTCGAGTTCTGCGATTTCCGGCAGATCTTCAACCATCGCGCTTATGCGAAGAACCCCGTCTTCGAGCGCCTGCAAATCGCACTCTGCGCTGCCGCGAAACCCGGTCAGAAGCGGAAAGGTCTTCAACTCTCTGATCATCTGAGAAGCGTCTTCTCTTGTGATGGGTGTGAGTCGCACCGACAGGTCTCGCATCAGTTCGACCTGCACGCCGCCCGCGCCCACTGCCACCACGGGGCCAAACTGCGAATCGTGAACGACGCCGACTATCATCTCGACACCCCCTTCGACCTGTTGCTGAACGATGTAGCCGGTAGGCGTCTGTCCATATGATTTCAATCTTTCGGCCATCTCTAAAGCGGCCGCGCGCGTCTGCTCGCCTCCCTGAAGGTTGAGTCGCACAGCGCCCATCTCGGATTTATGTAAGAGGTCCGGCGCTACGGCCTTCAATACCACTCTGCTTTTTATATCATCGGCGGCAAGGCGCGCTTCTTCCGCGTTCTGAACAAATCTCTGCTCGACAAGCGGCACTCCGTAACAGGAAAGCAGCGAGGAGGTCTCTTCCGGCGTAAGCCACCCGTCTTCTCTGAGGAGCGCGGTTGCAACTATAGCGGCGGCTTCATCCCTGCGAATGTTGTCGAATTGAGGCGGGGTGGTCTCAGGGCGCTTGCGCCACGAGGCGTAACGTGAAACTTGAGAGAGCGCCCTTGCCGCGCTTTCCGGGAAAGTGTATGAAGGAACGCAAATATCTGCCGCCTTCAACTCTTCGGGCAGCCCATGGGCAGACATAAAGACCGCAAGAACGGGTTTGCTTCCTTCGATCTCGCGGACCGCGTCGAGGATAGCGCGGCTCGCGTCTTCCGCCTTTGTTCCAAGCGGCGGGATGAAGATCACTATCAGAGAATCGATGTTTGGATCATCGGCCATAACGCGAATCGCCCGTTTGTAATCGTCAGCCGTGGCCGAAGCGATCATGTCAACGGGATTCGACACGCCTGCCGCCGAGGGGAGGAAATCGCGCAGCCGCGCCCGTGTGGAATCGGCGAGCATCGGAACTTCGAGGTCACCTGCTTCGCAGGCATCGGCGCAGAGTATGGCGGGGCCGCCGCCGTTTGTAAGTATCCCGACACGATTGCCTGCCGGAAGCGGCTGGTTTGAAAGCAGCGCGGCCACGTCGAAGAGCTCTTCGAGAGCGTCGGTGCGGATGACGCCCGATTGCCGAAACAGCGCGTCAACCGTCACGTCTGAGGCGGCAAGAAGCGCGCCCGTGTGCGACGACGTAGCGCGAGCGCCCGCCGTCGAGCGCCCGCTTTTGACAGCGACTATAGGTTTTTTGCGCCCGACTCTTCGCGCTATCCGCGAGAACTTTCTCGGTCTTCCGAACGATTCTAGATAAAGCAGTATCACATCCGTTTCCGCGTCATCTTCCCAGTAACACAGGAGGTCGTTGCCTGAAATGTCCGCCTTGTTGCCCACGGAGACGAATGAAGAGATGCCCAGCCCCAGCTTTCCCGCATACTCGATGATGGCAAGACCAAGCGCCCCGCTCTGGGATGAAAAACCTACGCGCCCAGCCGGAGGCACGCTTCTGGCAAAGGTGGCGTCGAGCCTCACGGCTGAAGAGGTATTCATTATGCCCATGCAGTTGGGTCCTATCAGCCGCATCCCCGAGGCTCGACAAACCTTCAACAATTCGGTCTGGCGAGCGCGTCCTTCCTCTCCGGTCTCGGCAAAATCAGCCGAGATGACGACAATCGCGCCGACCTTTTTTAGCGCGCACTGCTCCGCCGTTTTGATCACATGCGCGGCAGGCACGACTATGACCGCAAGATCGACATCGCCCGGAATATCTTCAACCGAAGGATAGGCGCGTATGCATTGAATCACATCCGCCGACGGGTTGACCGGGTAGACCAGTCCTTCAAAGCCGTAGCTCAACAGGTTATTAAAGATCGTGCCGCCTATCGAATCTCGATTACGCGAAGCGCCGATCACGGCCACAGAGCGCGGGCTGAGAAAGAGCTTCAACGCGGCTGAGGCGGCGATCTGTTCGCGGTGCTCGAATCTTTCAATCGCCTCTCGCGTAAACTCGGTGGGGAAACTGACGCTCAGTTGCCCGGCCTCCACTTTAACCTCTACATGGAAGCCCGACTGTCTGAAGACTCCCAGCATCTTGTGATTTGCCGACATCACCTCGGCTTCGAATACGCCTATATTATTTTCGGCGGCGACCTTTGCCAGCTGCCCCAGAAGGATCGTTCCAAGCCCGCGCCCCTGATATTCATTCGCGATAGAAAAAGCCACTTCGGCGCGCCGGGCGTCTTCCGGGCGTTTCTCGTCTATTCTCGAATAAAAGGCGTGGCCTATGATGCGACCCTGCAACCCGGTGGTCGCCACAAGTCCGAAAGAGTTGCCGTAATCAATATTGGCTTCGCGGTGCGCTTCGGCTGAAAGGGAACTCTCTTTAACAGGGGCAAAGAACCTGAGCCACCGTGATTCAGGAGACATCGAGCGGAACAGCTCCAGCAGCCCCGATTCGTCATCGGGTTGAATCGGGCGAATGTGTACGGTCAAACCATCGCGCAAAACGACATCACATGGTTTATAGCTTTTCTGGATTTCTGTCTGGCTGGAATCAACGCTCATAGCTTTCTGCTTTCTTCCAATTATACCACCGAAGATCGGTGCAAACGATTCAACGAATGCGCATGGTAATTGCTAATGCGTGATGCGTGATGCGTGATATTTAGGCAGATAGCTGTTTACACGATCATCACAACTCTCCGGTCACGAATCACGAATCACGAATCACGCATCACAAATCACGAATCATACCAATGAGCGATATGACGCGAGCGTCTTCATATAATTTGCTCTCTCAAATGCCGCCGGGTCCAATACGTGTTTCTGGCTCATGCTGCCGATCATCTGCCCTATGGAAATATATTCGTGCTCGACCATCCATCTTTCAAGCTCTACGAGTATCTCCCAGATGCGGCGGATGCCGTTGTGCAAAAGCTCACTGGCCATCATAGCCACTCTCGCCCCGGCCATCAGCGCCTTGATCACATCCTGATGCGTATGCACTCCGGTGGTGATGGCGAAATCGGTTGAAATCCGGCCATAGAGTATCGCCACCCATCTGAGCGGCAGCCGCAGTTCTTCGGAACTGCTCGGAGTCAGTCGCGGGATCACTTCCAGATTCTCTATGTCGAGGTCGGGCTGATAGAAACGATTAAACAAGACGAGCGCATCGGCTCCGGCCTCTTCGAGCCGCCGCGCCATTTCCGCCGTGGAACTGAAATACGGGCTGAGTTTCATCGCTACGGGAATGCTTACGGCTCTCTTTACTTCGCCGAGTATATCCAGATAGATTTGCTCGACCTCGTCGCTTGTCTCATAAATATTTGTGGGGATGTAATAGACATTCAGTTCAAGCGCATCTGCGCCCGCCTGTTCGATCAGAGAAGCGTAGCTGGTCCAGCCGCCGGTCGATATGCCGTTGAGGCTTCCGATTATGGGAATCTCTACGGCGCGTTTCGCCCGGCGAATCAGGTTCAGGTATTCATCCGGCCCGACATTATAGGTGGGCATTTCGGGGAAATAACTTAACGATTCGCCGTAGCTGTCCGTGCCGTGGCTCAGGTAGTAATCAAGGCTTGAGCTTTCGGCGGCGATCTGTTCTTCAAAAAGCGAGTACATCACTACGGCAGCGGCTCCCGCGTCTTCCAGCCGACGGATGCTGTCGGTCGTGTGCGAAAGCGGTGAGGCGGAAGGCACAATCGGGTTCTTTAATGTCAATCCCATGTAGGTGGTCTTCAGGTCCATGTTTTACCTCCTCGCGTTACTCGCCCTTATAAATCTCCGCGAGTCGCGTGTAATGCTTCCATCGCTCTTGCACCGCTTGCTCGGCGAGAGCCAGCAGAACGCTTGCCGAGGCCGGGTCGCTTTGCAAAAGTATGCGATAGCGCCCTTCGTTGTAGATATAGTTTTTGAGCGGGATGGTCGGTGCTTTCGAATCGAGTTGAAACGCGCTCCTGTCGGTCGAAGCAAGCCGCGGGTCAAAGCGATATAGCGGCCAGTAACCGCTTTCTACCGCAAGCTTCTGTTGAGTCATCCCTTTCGACATGTCGATTCCGTGAGCTATGCAATGGCTATAGGCGATGATGAGCGAAGGTCCGTCGTGCGATTCGGCTTCGAGGATGGCTTTGAGAGTCTGCTGATCGTTTGCCCCCATCGCCACCTGCGCGATATAGACATTGCCGTACCGAATAGCCATCAATCCCAGGTCTTTTTTTGGCGTGAGCTTGCCGCCCGCGGCAAACTTTGCCACAGCCCCGAGCGGAGTGGCCTTCGACGCCTGCCCTCCGGTGTTTGAATAGACCTCTGTGTCGAGCACGAGCACGTTTACATTCAGCCCGCTTGCAAGCACGTGATCGAGCCCGCCGTAACCTATATCGTAGGCCCAGCCGTCACCGCCCACTATCCATACGCTCTTTTTGACAAGCGAGTCGGCTACGCTCAGTAAGTCTCGCGCCTGCGGGTCAGTGTTGCCGCGCAGTTTCGCTTTGAGCGCGTTTACACACTGGCGAAGCGCGTTTATCCCCGCTTCGGTTGATTGATCCGTAGAGAGCAGACTCTCGGCAAGCGCGTCCCCTATTTCCGGGTGCAACCGCTCGATCAACTGCCTCGCATAGGCAGTTCGTTGATCGACAGCCATCCGCATCCCGAGGCCGAATTCGGCGTTGTCTTCAAATAGCGAATTGCTCCAGGCCGGGCCTCGCCCCTCACCGTTGACCGTGTAGGGAGTGGTGGGAAGATTGCCGCCATAAATGCTTGAGCAACCCGTGGCGTTTGCAATTATGGCGCGGTCGCCAAACAGTTGCGTCACAAGTCTTATGTAAGGCGTCTCGCCGCAACCGGCGCAGGCTCCTGAAAATTCAAACAGCGGCTCCAGCAACTGCACGTTCTTTACCGTGTTGAAATGCAGAGCCTGTTTCTGAGCGGGTTCGGCAAGATCGAGGAAGTACCGCCAGTTGTCGCGCTCGCGCTCGACGAGTGGCGCTTGCGGATGCATGTTGAGAGCCTTGCGCGAGACGTTGCTCTTATCCTTCGCCGGGCAAATCTCTACGCATAATCGGCAGCCGGTGCAATCCTCTACCGCTACCTGAATCGTGTACTGCTTGCCGGTAAGCTCGCGCCATTTTGCGGGCATGTACTTGAATCCGTCCGGCGCATTCTCTGCCCCGTCGCCATCAAAGACCTTGGCGCGGATGGTCGAGTGCGGGCAGACCATCACGCACTTCCCGCATTGGATGCAAAGGTCGGTCTCCCAGACGGGAACCTCTTGCGCGATGGATCGTTTCTCCCACGCGGCGGTGCCTGTCGGATAGGTTCCGTCGGCGGGAAAGGCGCTGACGGGCAAAGCGTCGCCTTTGCCCGACATAAGCGCAGCCGTTATATTGCGAACGAATTCGGGCGCATCGAGCGGGACTGTCGCCGCCCTGTCGAAATCCGATGTAACGCTGTCGGGCACGATCACTTCTTCAAGGTGCGAGAGCGCCGCGTCCACCCCCCTGTAATTCTGCTTGAGAACCGTTTCGCCTCGTTTGCTATAAGTCTTCTTGATCGATTCTTTGATCTTTGTCACGGCCTCTTCACGCGGCAGGACGCCGCTTATGGCGAAAAAGCAGGTCTGCATGATGGTGTTGATGCGCCCGCCAAGACCCGCCGCCCTGGCGACTTCATTTGCGTTGATCGTATAAAATTTCAGCTTCTTTCCGATGATCTGTTCCTGCGTCGAGCGGGGCAGATAATTCCACACTTCATCTTTAGTGTAAGGCGCATTCAGCAAAAAGATCGCGCCCTCCTCGGCCGTCTCCAATACGTCGTATCGGTTGAGGAAATTGAATTGATGGACGGCGACAAAGTTTGCCCGCCGGATGAGATAACTGCTTCGGATCGGGCGCGGGCCAAACCTCAGATGCGAGACCGTTACCGCGCCCGCTTTCTTTGAGTCGTAAACGAAATACCCCTGCGCGTAATTTGAGGTCTCTTCGCCGATGATCTTCACGGAGTTTTTGTTTGCGCCCACCGTGCCGTCCGAACCAAGTCCCCAGAATACGGCCCGCACTTCATCGTCGCGCTCGGTGTCAAAGTCTGCGTCGTAGTCGATGCTTGTGAAGGTTACATCGTCGTTGATGCCTACGGTGAAATGATTCTTCGGATTGTCTGAAGCGAGTTCGTCAAATACGGCCTTGACCATCGCCGGGGTGAATTCTTTTGAGGCAAGCCCGTAGCGGCCTCCGATCACGCGAGGCACCCGCTCGAATGAATTGCCGCCATCTGCGAAGCTTTCGGCAATGGCTGTGACGACATCCTGATAAAGCGGCTCGCCTGCGCTTCCCGGCTCTTTGGTTCTGTCGAGCACGGCTATGGCGCGCGCGGTCTTCGGCAAAGCGGCCAGCAGATGCTTGTTTGAAAACGGGCGGTAAAGTCTTACCTTGAGCAAGCCTACTGGCTCGCCCCGCTCCGCCAGATACCTGACCGTCTCCTCCGCCGTCTCTGCGCCCGATCCCATCATCACTATCACGCGCTCGGCATCCGCAGCGCCGATATAATCAAACAGGCTATAGCGGCGGCCCGTAAGAGAGGCGAATTTATCCATCGCGGCCTCTACGATGTCGGGGGTCTGCTGATAATAAATATTGGCTCGCTCGCGGGATTGAAAGAATACATCCGGGTTCTGAGCGGTCCCCCGAATCACGGGATGATCCGGCGAAAGGGCGCGACCGCGATGCTCTCTGACCAGTTCAGAATCGATCATCGCGGCGATCATCTGGTCGCTGAGTTTTTCGATCTTCATCACTTCGTGCGAGGTGCGGAAACCGTCAAAGATGTGAAGGAAAGGGACTCTCGCACGCAATGTGGAAGCCTGCGCTATCAGCGCAAAATCCATCACCTCCTGAACAGAGCCGGCAAACAACATCGCCCAGCCCGCAGAGCGCGTGGCCATCACATCGCTATGATCGCCGAAAATTGACAGCGCGTGCGTGGCGACCGTGCGAGCCGCGATGTGAAATACCGTGCTCGTAAGCTCGCCCGCTATCTTGAACATGTTTGGGATCATCAGGAGCAACCCCTGGCTCGCGGTAAAGGTGGTCGTAAGCGCGCCCGTCTGGAGCGTACCGTGCGCGACTCCGGCGGCTCCGCCTTCCGATTGCATTTCGCGCACAACAGGCGACATGCCCCAGAGGTTTCTCTCTTTGAGCGTGGCCCACGCATCCGACAACTCACCCATCGGTGAAGAAGGGGTGATAGGGTAGATGGCGATTACCTCATTTGTCTTGTAAGCCACAATTGCGGCGGCTTCGTTGCCGTCTATCGTAATTTGCTCGTGTGTCATAAGAAAATCTCTCTGTTTAGAAACTCTGGTAATAAGCGACTCAAGTCAGGCAAATCCTCGACCCCGGAGGGGCGCAACCTTCGCCTGACATCGGTAAAAAATTCTCACGCCTCTTCATAAAAGAGTGACAGAGCAATACCGATGCCGCAGCCGACAATCAATAGACCGGCTTTTTCTCTTTTGATTTTGCGGAAAGTTCCCCAAAGGGTGTGGGAAAGTGCTCAGTCTCTGTGGCGCTGAAATGCGGGTTGAAGCCTGATCCTGATCTTACTTTTTACTGCTGCTTGTCGGCTTTTTCCGCGCTGAGTTGATAAAACTCGGCGTACATGGCGGACAACTTTTCCTTAACTGCCGGATCGGCCTGCGCCAGATTTGTTGTGATCTCATCACGGCGCGTCATCATATCCTGCATCTTCTTTTTCGCCGTCTGATCTTCGGTATCCTCAATCAAATCTCGCAAACCCGTGTAAAACTCCGTTGAAAACTGCATGGCGTTGGCGTAGTTGTTTCTGTTTGCCTCGTAGCTTGCCATCCCGAGCCGCCCGCGCAAATCGCTCAGGCGCAACCTGCTTTCAAGCTGCGCCCTTTGCTGTTGGGCGCTGCGGGCGCTCACACACGACGGAACATACCCGATCAGGAAAACGACTATTAACAGAGCCGCTCCGAGGGCTATCTTTTGTGGCAGGCTGCCGCCGAATCTCGCGGTCGTCTCTTCGGTTTTTTCCATTCGTGCTCCATCCGCTTTCACGTTTATTGAATCGTGAGTTCATAGCTGCATATGGTGATCTTTTCACCCTTGCCGACCGGGGCGCTTTCGCCTGCGGGTACCTCGCGGTCGTCTCCGATCATAATCGGATTTGCTCCGTGGCAGGTGAGCGTGAAAGTTCCGTCATCGCCTTTGGCCAGCGTAGCGTGTTTGCGACTCACTTCCAGATCGCCTTCCAGGCGGAGGTCAACCGTAACCTGGCGCGAGCCTCGACCGATAGAGATTTCATCCTTGTAAAAGGGGCGAACATCGGGAGGCGCGGTATCGGCTCCCGGCGCATTACGCCGCATCGCCACTGAAAATGATGCCTCGGCGGGCTTGCGCGGGCGAACGATTGTCGCTTCGTCTTCTCGCTCTTCGGCTATCGTAGCCAGCCCTTCCGAATTGGCCTCGGCCCGCTTGCGCGGGCGTACCATAGTCTTCTGCGCTTCGGTGTCCCAGATGTGCTGCACGCGGAAATGGCTTGATTCGAGGCCGGGGTCCACGCGCAACTCTACCGTGAGCGTCTTGGTCTGGAAATCGTTTTCGCCCGCAAGCTCCTTCGCCCGTTCCGACAACACGTGATAGAGCCCGCGTTCGAGCCCCTCGCGTTTTTCTCCCTGCCACTCGGCATCGTCGTCGGAACTGAGAAAGACTATGTACTCGCGCGGCACATAGGTGGGGCCGCCGGGCGGCGTGAACATCTCGCGTTGCATGGTCTGTTCCACTTCGCGCGCGATTGACACAAGAAAATCGTCCCATTTGGAGCGGGGCCGTGGTTGACCCTCTTCGTCCAAATCTTCTTCGCCGTCTATCCACTTCCTGAGACTCTCGAACCAGTCTTGAAAGCCCATCTTTCTCTCCTAATTTTCAGTATAGTTTTTCTCTCCCGACTATCGAATCAATCATAATCAACATAGCGCCCGTCTATCCATCCGCTGTCGTAATTGTCCGTGGGCGCTCCGCCCGCCCACTCCAATATCTTGATTCTCAGCCATCCGTTTTGATTCTCATATACGCGAACGCGAGTGCCGGCAGGCAACGGAACAAGCACCAGTCCGCCGGGGTCTTTGCGCAGATTGACGTTCAGCGCATTTGCGATCACCCCGTCTCTGTATTGAGGCGCGTTGATGGTTGAGGGGCGGCGATTGCGGTCGGCAAAATAGTAATAGGTGGAGGCCACAAGCCCGACCAGCGCCGCTATTAAAAAGATTATAAAGATGCGGCGCAGCCAGTCAGAACCGATTATGGCGCGAAGGTCATCAAAGACGCTTCGCTCGCTCTCTTCATTGCCGCTCACGCGCTTTGTCGGAAGAACGGCAGCCCCTTTCGGGCTCAACTCGCCCCGAGGTGCAACTTCATTTTGCGCGTAAGCGGGATGACCGTTAGGCGCGGCGACATGGGGTGAAATTTGAGGGTCGGCAGGCGAGACCTGATGCTCGCGTTCAGGCAACTCTACGACTATGCGCGCTTTTTGAACCCCACCGCTTTCATAAGGCGCGGTCGCAAGCGTTTGAAAATGCGGCACGGCAGCCGCCCGCTCGACCTGGCTCGTGCCTTTCAAGCGAGAACGCACTATGGTGGCTTCCGGGTCGGTTGCCTCTTCTTCGATTGTGTATCTTTCGAGCCGGGCGAAATTATCCCAGAATTCCTGGATTGACTGATAGCGATCCGAGGCTCGCGAGGCGGTGGCTTTGTTCAATATCAGAAGCAAATGATCGCCCCACGGCTCGGCCATAATCTCGGGGGGAAGCTCCGTGATGGGATGACGCGAGAACTGGCGCGGGGCGCGGCCCGTCATCGAAGTGTAGATCGTCTTTGCAAGCGAATAGATGTCGGCCGACGGCGTCAGCCTTTCATAGAGCTGCGTGGAAGGACTGTCTGGATGATGCTCCGGCGGAGCGTAAACGTTCGTTCCCACGCGAGTGATTTCGGTATTGTCGTCAAGCGCCATCTTTGCAACGCCGAAATCGGCTACCTTGATTATCGTGTGATCGGCGTTCAACAAAAGGTTGTTGGGTTTGATGTCGCGGTGTATGACATTCTGGCTGTGCGCGTAGGCGAGCGCCTCGGCCACCTGCTTGAAATAAAAGAGCGTATCCGGGATACCAAACCTGCGCTTGCGGCATAGCTCGAGCAGATCGCCGCCCGCCATGTATTCGAGCAGCAGGTAATGAAACATCACCCCTTCAAGATCGGCCGCCGTTCCGTGACCCAGCCGGCGTATGATGTGCGAATGGCGCACCTTGTCGAGCGCTATCGCTTCGTTTTGAAAGTTTTCAACAAGCGTGCGCTCAAGCTCGTAATCGGGCGTTCCCTGAAGCGAGGTGTTGAGCGCCTTGATTATGACGGTCCCGTTATTGCGCTCGCGGTCGTAGGCCAGAAATATCTCGGCATAGCTGCCCCGGCCCAGGCAGCGCTCCGCCAGGTAGCGGTCGTCGACTATGCTGTTTTCCAGTCTCAGTTCTCCCACTTCGATATAGTCTCTGGTCTCACTGCGTCGCGGTTGGGGGCGCGGTTGTCTGTTTGCGCCTTTCTTCGCCGTAGCGATAGAGCATCTTTGCCGATTTTATCTTTTCCCCACCTGCTTCATACGCGGCAGCCGCCTGGATATATGCGTCATACATCTGGGGGCGGGTCGTGATGACCTGCTCGAAATTCTGCGCGGCCTTCTGGTAATCGCGCTGTTCGAGTTGCGCCCGCCCGAGCCAGTAGCGGGCCGTCGCATTTTCAGGATCGCTCATCAATATGGAATCAAATTCGGTCATCGCTTTCTGGTAATCGCCTTTGAGAAAAGCCTCGCGCCCGGTCCGAAGCGGGTCGGGTTGCTCTCCATCCATCAGCGCGTTGCCGTTTGCGTCCCGCTCAGACGTTTGCCCGTTTAAATAATCTGACGCGCGCAGCCCGGCATAAAAGGCTCCCGCAGCAATCACTGTCGCAAGTAATACGTAGACGAGTTTCCGTGTGAACGAGCCTTTTCCGCCCGGCTCCGAAGCGGTTCGCAAAGAGCCCCCCGCTGCCGCGCCGTACCCTGGCGCTCGCTCTGCATAGCCGGATTGCGTCCTGTCTTCGGTCTTTGCGGCTTTGCCTGTGGCTTTATCCCTATCGGGGCCGAAATTCACGTGAATGCGACCGCCTGCCGGTTTTGCGCTTGCCCGTCTTGAGGCGCTTGACCCCATAAAAGCCGCGTGAGAAGAGTCTACGGCAACGGTCTTTGGCTGCCGGGCGCGGCCCAGTTGCACGACTATGGCCGTGAGGTTATCGTCAGCGCCGCGTTCATAGACGATTCTCTTAAACTCTTCGGCGGCGCGTTGCGGGTCTTCGTTTTCGGCAAGCAATCGCGCGATCTGCTCGTCGGATAGGTGGCGATAGATGCCGTCGCTGCACAGCAACAACCTTGTGCCGTCGCTCACGCTTACCGTCTTGATTTCGACCTCCACATCCGGTTCGATGCCGAGCGCGCGATTGATGACATTCCGGTCTTCCTGTTCGACGGCTTTTTGCTTGCTTACGAGTCCGGCTCTGATGTCGTCATTGAGGTCGGTGTGATCAATCGTCTCTCGGTAAAGGCGTCCGCCTGCGAGGCGGTATACGCGACTGTCGCCTACGTGAGCGATGGTCGCGCGGTCGCCGTCTATGTGAACAAGCGCAACCGTAGTCGCCATGGTCTTGTAGGTGGGGTCGCTTTCGGCCATCTCAAAAATGTCTCGGTTTGCGAACTGAATGGCGCGCCTTATCAACTCTTTCGAAGAATCGGCCTGTGTGTGTGTGAGCGCTTCTTCAATAGTGTCTGCCGCCGTCTGGCTTGCGACTTCGCCCGCTCGCTGTCCTCCCACACCGTCAAAGACCGCAAAGAGTCCGCGTTCGGGAATAGCCAGAAAGCGGTCCTGGTTGACCGGACGTTTCGGGTTCAGCCCCCGGTCACATACAAAACCTGCCTTTAATTCCATAAGAATTATAACCCCTATATTCTCAAGCATTTGCAGACGACAAAAAAGCAGGTGTCAATTTAGTGCCGAGTTTTTCAAAGCGACTTGCTATCGCTTCCATATCCTCGTCGGATGCATGGGAATACCTGAGAATCATAGTCTGCGCTGCGTGACCCGTCCACTTGCCTATAACTTGCAATGGGTGGCCTTCCCGCACCATACGAGTAATCGCCGTATGACGTAAGGTATGAAACACGACGCCTGATTGTGAATCACGGCCCCATTCTACGCCTGCAACCTCTGCGGCACGTTTATATATCTTACAAAGATTGCCGCCATAAACCTGTGGCCGCCCGGCGTGTGGAAACAGCTTTTCGTTTGTGGCCGCATCTATGCGTCTGCGGATAACGTCTTCGGCTATAGAGGTAAGCAGTATCGTACGTGCACGTTTCGTCTTTGACGTGCGGATATAGATACAAGGCCGCTTGCCTGTAAGTGAGCAATCCTGCACCTTCAAGGCGAGTAGTTCACCTATACGGGCGGCGGTTTGCCATCCGAGTACGAATAAATCATGCGCGTCCTGTCGTTTGTAGTCGGGTAGCCGTGCGCTTGGCATGTTGCGTAGCGCATTAATCATTTTAATGATTTCATCGTCTTGATATACACGCTCGCGCCCGTGATGTAGTACAGGCAGGGGAGTGATGCGAGGCGGGTTAAACTGAACATGCGGAAATAAAACTTCTGCGGCTAAAAACATTGATCTAATAACTCTCGTTTGATCGTTTACCGTGTGCGGATGTAGCGTCCGCCCGTCCAGCCACGGAGCATCTAAAAGATACTGTTGAAATCTTATCATATCATGACTTGTTATCTTTGTTATCGGCTTGCTGGGGCAGGGCAAGAGCATCTAAAAACTCCATATAATCGCTGATTTATAAAACGAAGCATCTCAAGTTTGGGCTACTTCGATCATAGATTCCTGATGATTTAACGCTCCTTCAAGTCTTAAGCCTTACGATTTCGCTCTATATGGAGGATAAAGTTTCACTATGACTCCTAAATCCCCGGCATTATTGAAATTTAGATGCTCTTGCCCTGCTTGCTGGGGTTTTGAAGGAACTCTAAGAAACGTCTAGTCACACGCTTTGTGAGCGCCACACGTTTTCGACTCACGCGCAGCCGTTGACGGTTCACACAGGCCGCAGCCAACTGCGATATGGTAGGTACAAAAGACGTTATCTGGCTTGACTCGCCAAATCGGATAGCCGCTTTAATCTTACCGACCGCTGCCTCGGCCCCGCCCTTTGTTGGGAAGCCGGAATTACGGTGCCGCTTTCCTTCTATTGTAAAGTCGTAGCCGAAAGACGGCTTTCTACTTTTTCCAGTCTGAACTTTAATAACTTCATTCCATCTTTGAACCACCTTGAACATTCTTTGCCTCCTAACTGGCGTCTTGCCCCCTTACACAATGCCACTGTTTGCAGGTCAACGCCTTTGTCATATTCTATCCGTTGAATTGTTATGCCGATCACTACTCAGACTTGAATAATAGCGCTATTTGCTATGGCATCAGGAAGAAATGTGGATGGCTCCGTATCAGCATCTTAGGGCTGTATTAAGCCCTCCCTTTCCCTATACTACATTACAGCCTGATTTCATCTGTATCCGGTGAGACGTGATGCGTTTTCTTGCACCGAGGATTCATCTCCCATCATTTCCCCCCTTTCCCTTATAGGTAGCGCGAGCCGTCTATTGCCTCCAAGCTGAAGGATGGACACATTTTATAAAGCAGCCTCGAGGTTGAGTTTCGCTTGAGGAGTGAGATGCTCAAACAAGCTTTTATCCATTCTCAGCAGGCTCACCATTGCACTCACGATGCTCAATTCCCATCTTCCTTTTTTTCGCCTCGCTACTCTCCTCAGCAACTCCCTGGCTCCTTTTCTCCCTCTAGCTAACAACTTCATTCCTAGCACTACTACTACCAGCAACGCTATCGCAAACAGTGCGAACATCCTCGACCACGCTTTCACATCCTCTATTCTCGCTCGAGAAAATCCCTTCTCCCATTTCACATCTCTAAATCCCTGCTCGCACCCGAAGCGTCTGCTGTATTCATTTGCTGCTTGCTTTGCACTGTAGCGGTTGTTGCTTATCAGATACCATATCTCCCACTTTCCTTCCTTGTCTTTGGCTCGGCTCATACTCACATACAACTTGTGCTGAGAACCCTCTCTGTAATTGCAGCGCCCAAAGTTGCGACCTCGCGCATTGCCTGAAAATCTCATTCGCTTGAGATTTTGCCATTGACCACCATAGTAAATCTTCGTGCTGTTTTTGACTCGGATAATGTAGCTAAGCTTCATATCTTCAAACAGTTGCGCTAAAGCGACATCCGCAAACCAACGATCTGCTGTGACAATCAGGCGACGGCGACCAATGCGATTGTTAAAGCCGGAGACGACGCGCTTGATTACAGCAACCTCATAGCGGCGCATACGGCCCTTAAGCAGGCTCTGAGAGTAAGCTCTCCAATAAACGGGCACAGCGCGAGAGCCAGTCACAAGCGAAACAACGAGCAGGTGATGGTCGCCTTCAATAGTCCAATCAATTGCCAGACGGATTTTGCCTCGTCTAGGCAATTGAGACAAGGCTTGAAGCAAAACGCCCTCAGCAAGATCATCAGGATGGATGCGCTTGTTATGAATCAAGCGAGATAGGCGTTTAACAGCAGCCTCCTGAGAGCCGAAACAGCGAGCCAACTCAGCCTGATTGGCAGTTTGATTTTCAATGATCGCAGCGACGAAATCACAGATCGCTTTAAGTTGATGTCCGTGCGCCGAAGGCAGCAGCGCAGTGATATAATCACGCAAACGAGTAGCAGAAGATTGATGGTTTTTCACAAAACAAATCTTCCACAGGTTTATAACTTGTTGCTACTCGTTCAATTAGCAAATGTGTCCATCCTTCAGCGGCGCGCTAATAATTTGGTTTCAATTCCACGATGGTTCGATTCAAGCCTCACCCACTGCCAGAATCCCTGCCTCTGGCAAACATGTTTCAATTCCACGATGGTTCGATTCAAGCACGGGAAAAAGACGCTTGAAGTAAGCGCCGATAATCGTTTCAATTCCACGATGGTTCGATTCAAGCTCCAAGCTGTCGCGTAGGCTTGCGGCTATCTGCTCGTGTTTCAATTCCACGATGGTTCGATTCAAGCCCGGCTGCCAGAATTCAGCGCGCAAGGTCAAAGTGGCGTTTCAATTCCACGATGGTTCGATTCAAGCTTGAATCCGAATATCGCTCGACTGGCCAGGTCAAACACGTTTCAATTCCACGATGGTTCGATTCAAGCGATTTGGGCGTTCCCTACAGCAAGGGGATGTCATTGTTTCAATTCCACGATGGTTCGATTCAAGCCATCCATCTTCGGCGTGTTCTTCGAGAACTTATACCGGTTTCAATTCCACGATGGTTCGATTCAAGCCATCGTTCTTGTCGCATCAGCTGCGTCTGATGACCATCGGTTTCAATTCCACGATGGTTCGATTCAAGCTCATGCATGTCGAAGCTAGCGCACTATGCCGATCTGGTTTCAATTCCACGATGGTTCGATTCAAGCCCTCAACTCGGCTCGCCACGCAGGCGAAGGGTGATGGTTTCAATTCCACGATGGTTCGATTCAAGCGACGATGCAGTCAACTGGACTGATGCGGTTGCTGTGTTTCAATTCCACGATGGTTCGATTCAAGCTCGCATCTGGCACGATGGAGTGGGCGCTGTGCTACGAGTTTCAATTCCACGATGGTTCGATTCAAGCTTCGAGTTCGTCTATCAGTCGAGCTCGCTTTCAAACTCGTTTCAATTCCACGATGGTTCGATTCAAGCCGTGACTGAGATAGTCGAGCTACTGGCAGAAGCATGCAGTTTCAATTCCACGATGGTTCGATTCAAGCACATGATTCGCCTGTCCACTGTGAAATAAGCTTGATTAGTTTCAATTCCACGATGGTTCGATTCAAGCGACGTCAGTCTAACCGCTTGTCGGTATTGATCGCTCAGTTTCAATTCCACGATGGTTCGATTCAAGCTCCTGCTTGCGTAGGCACGATCGTGCGGCATGCATATTGTTTCAATTCCACGATGGTTCGATTCAAGCACTCACCTCAGCTGCTAGATCCCTGCCGACTGGCAACAGTTTCAATTCCACGATGGTTCGATTCAAGCTGAGTGCCTGTGCTGCAATCTGCAGCATATTTCTCGAGTTTCAATTCCACGATGGTTCGATTCAAGCGCAACCTGAGCAGTGAGCATGAGTCGATGCATCAGTTTCAATTCCACGATGGTTCGATTCAAGCTTCGCCTTAATCTGCGACCTGTGCATGTGATGCTCGTTTCAATTCCACGATGGTTCGATTCAAGCCGATGCGCTAGTGCGATGTGAAGCTCGCCTGATCATCGGTTTCAATTCCACGATGGTTCGATTCAAGCTATGTACATCACAGTCTGCGACAGCTGCGCTGATCATCGTTTCAATTCCACGATGGTTCGATTCAAGCTCTGACTGCGCTTAGCTCGAATCAGTGAGGTGAAATCGTGTTTCAATTCCACGATGGTTCGATTCAAGCCGCCACTGTCAAGCTGTTTCAAGTGATCAGCGATGAATCTGTTTCAATTCCACGATGGTTCGATTCAAGCTCCTGACCTGACGATGCTCAGTAGCACGCGTAATGCATGTTTCAATTCCACGATGGTTCGATTCAAGCACTCGGACGTCATTCATGCGAGCAGCTCGAGCATGCATGTTTCAATTCCACGATGGTTCGATTCAAGCTCGACTTCCGTTGAGTGCTGAGTAGCGAGGTAAGTGAAAGTTTCAATTCCACGATGGTTCGATTCAAGCATAGACGTCGATTGCTGTAGCCGCTGTCACGGATGTTTCAATTCCACGATGGTTCGATTCAAGCACTTGACTGATCACGTCATAGCAGTAGCCCGCAAGTGTCGTTTCAATTCCACGATGGTTCGATTCAAGCATCACTGTAGACGCTCATCGGTCGACGGATCACGAGCAGGTTTCAATTCCACGATGGTTCGATTCAAGCTATGTTTATCGACTGTCATAGCATCACTAACAGATGTCGTTTCAATTCCACGATGGTTCGATTCAAGCCAGCACATTGATCGCTCGACATCATCAAAGGTATGCCGAGTTTCAATTCCACGATGGTTCGATTCAAGCCTTGTGCAGTCGAACGATAGCGAGGCTCACGAGCAATTGGTTTCAATTCCACGATGGTTCGATTCAAGCTCGTACAGATGCAAGCTTCAAAGCCTGCAGATACATGTGTTTCAATTCCACGATGGTTCGATTCAAGCAGACTGACCGTCGCGAGCTACAAGATTGCCATGATCGATGTTTCAATTCCACGATGGTTCGATTCAAGCTCTGAGTCATTGCCACATTCTAGCCCGGTTCGACGTTGTTTCAATTCCACGATGGTTCGATTCAAGCCATAGACTGAACATGCCGAGACCACGAATCTGATGCATGTTTCAATTCCACGATGGTTCGATTCAAGCAAGCTGCGCCTATCAGACACAGGTTCGCATCGTCGCGTTTCAATTCCACGATGGTTCGATTCAAGCCTTGATCCTGCAGTCGAACCAGTCGAGATGAGACCACGTTTCAATTCCACGATGGTTCGATTCAAGCCTACTATGCGATAAGGCTGCAAGCATCGACAGATTGTTTCAATTCCACGATGGTTCGATTCAAGCATCTGAAGCTTCAGTCGTAGCTCGAACGTATCCACGTTTCAATTCCACGATGGTTCGATTCAAGCATCGATCGTAAAGGTGCCGAATCGCGTCATATCTATGTTTCAATTCCACGATGGTTCGATTCAAGCCGCACTGTAGCCGATTAGCGCTCGATGCGTCTACGATGCTGTTTCAATTCCACGATGGTTCGATTCAAGCGCGACCGTTGACCGTCATTACAGTCTGCGTCATGATCGTAGTTTCAATTCCACGATGGTTCGATTCAAGCACGCAATGACTGCTAGCACGATTCACTGGCTGTCTACGGTTTCAATTCCACGATGGTTCGATTCAAGCATGCTCATGCCGTAATCGGCCGGCGATCCATATCTGACGTTTCAATTCCACGATGGTTCGATTCAAGCCTAGCAGTTGCGCAACTATGCGATGCGGCTTAGGCATAGTTTCAATTCCACGATGGTTCGATTCAAGCTAAGCGATGCTATCGCTGATCGCAAGCGCTATGACTATGTTTCAATTCCACGATGGTTCGATTCAAGCTTCGCACTAGCCGGCATCGCGCTGATCGATTCGATGCTTGTTTCAATTCCACGATGGTTCGATTCAAGCACGTTGATATCGAAGCATCACTGACGGTATCACATGCGTTTCA
The DNA here is from genome assembly GCA_963765495.1 of Blastocatellia bacterium. GTDB lineage: Bacteria > Acidobacteriota > Blastocatellia > UBA7656 > UBA7656 > CAVXWP01. Next base: position 168,893 of record CAVXWP010000003.1, on the reverse strand, counting down.
ATTCCACGATGGTTCGATTCAAGCTCGAACATCGAAGCCATCAGCGTACGGCATCTGCATCGTTTCAATTCCACGATGGTTCGATTCAAGCCGCGCCATCGCGCTAGAGCGATCACGCTGGATCGGTTTCAATTCCACGATGGTTCGATTCAAGCACAATCTATGACCACGTCGATCGGGCACGTCATGCATGGTTTCAATTCCACGATGGTTCGATTCAAGCAGTGATGCCAGATGCATACAACGCGTCTGATCGAATCTAGTTTCAATTCCACGATGGTTCGATTCAAGCGCCGATGTCGACGCGGTCAATGCTGCGACTTCGATGCTGTTTCAATTCCACGATGGTTCGATTCAAGCGGAAGCTCAGCGATTCAAATGCAGCCGGTAATACATGTTTCAATTCCACGATGGTTCGATTCAAGCGCAGTCGCATCATGCCGTAGCCGTGACCTGCATGCGATGTTTCAATTCCACGATGGTTCGATTCAAGCAACGTGGCATCAGCGACGTACAGGCAGTCGAGATGCAATGTTTCAATTCCACGATGGTTCGATTCAAGCACTGCACGATGCATAGCGTCGATGCGCTTTGCATCGTTTCAATTCCACGATGGTTCGATTCAAGCGTGCATGCTCGACTGCGACTCTGCGATCGTCAATGCAAGTTTCAATTCCACGATGGTTCGATTCAAGCATGCAGCTCGACCGCAGATCAGCTCGACTTATGACTGGTTTCAATTCCACGATGGTTCGATTCAAGCCTGCGCATGCTTTCGACGCGCATGGCTGATTATCGATCGTTTCAATTCCACGATGGTTCGATTCAAGCCTGCCGATGAGCTGCACATGATCGCTGCCGATGCTTTGTTTCAATTCCACGATGGTTCGATTCAAGCACGATCGCAAGTCAATAACGACGAGCTGCTCGATTACGTGTTTCAATTCCACGATGGTTCGATTCAAGCACTGCATCGCCTGTAGGTTCTTGAGCCGTCGATTTATGGTTTCAATTCCACGATGGTTCGATTCAAGCATGTCGTCGTCAGCGCTTCAGATCAGCGTTACTGATCTAGGTTTCAATTCCACGATGGTTCGATTCAAGCCGCGTCGATCTATCGCAGTTGACATGTCGGATGTCATGTTTCAATTCCACGATGGTTCGATTCAAGCAGCACGTAACGACTCGCCGAATGACTTGCAGTAGCATGGTTTCAATTCCACGATGGTTCGATTCAAGCACGTGACGTAACACGTGCAATGTCATCCGACTATGGTTTCAATTCCACGATGGTTCGATTCAAGCACTGAAGTGCATCGAGCCATCTGCAATAGCTATCGATAGTTTCAATTCCACGATGGTTCGATTCAAGCATGAGACAGCCGCCAGCATCTCGTACCACGTATGCGCGTTTCAATTCCACGATGGTTCGATTCAAGCACGTTGCAGATCGCCACGCGGCTATCGCTGAAGCCTGTTTCAATTCCACGATGGTTCGATTCAAGCATCGCATGTAGCGCTATGCATATCGAGCTCATATGCTATGTTTCAATTCCACGATGGTTCGATTCAAGCGATGCGCCGACATCGACTGCGTCAGCTGACAAGCTATAGTTTCAATTCCACGATGGTTCGATTCAAGCGCGCATCGCTGATCGCTACGATCAAGCCTCATAGCTGATGTTTCAATTCCACGATGGTTCGATTCAAGCCGCAGTCGTGACATCGATCTGCTGAGCATGTATCCAGGTTTCAATTCCACGATGGTTCGATTCAAGCTCGACTTGACCGCTGCGCGATCAGTACAGCTTGACTCAGTTTCAATTCCACGATGGTTCGATTCAAGCCTGAGCAGCATCGACGCAATACGCAGACGCAGGATTAACGTTTCAATTCCACGATGGTTCGATTCAAGCAGCATGCCGCAATCGATTACAGCGATCAGCTGCATAGCTGTTTCAATTCCACGATGGTTCGATTCAAGCGAGCTAGCGAGCTCGCAGCAAGTGAGCTCGATGCGTTGTTTCAATTCCACGATGGTTCGATTCAAGCACTGCGACTGCAACGCTGCAAGGCATGAGCTGTCATGATGTTTCAATTCCACGATGGTTCGATTCAAGCCTGATACGCATCGTCAACATCGGCCACGATGATGCTAGTTTCAATTCCACGATGGTTCGATTCAAGCCTGCATCTGCAGGATGATCAGTGACAGCCTGATGCTCATGTTTCAATTCCACGATGGTTCGATTCAAGCAGATGACAGTCTAAGCCATGATCGCGTGCATGATGCTAGTTTCAATTCCACGATGGTTCGATTCAAGCAACGCATCGGCACGTCATAGCCAGATCGCTGTGCAGATCGTTTCAATTCCACGATGGTTCGATTCAAGCTCTGCAATGCTCGAGTACGATCGAGTCGCTTGAGCATGTTTCAATTCCACGATGGTTCGATTCAAGCTCGCTATCTCGAGAGCTCATACGACTGATGACATGGTGTTTCAATTCCACGATGGTTCGATTCAAGCTACTGCAATGCAGCCGCTCGACTGAGCTCAGCTGAGCTTGTTTCAATTCCACGATGGTTCGATTCAAGCCTCAGTAGCACGGCCGTACACGCATGCCGTAGTGCATGGTTTCAATTCCACGATGGTTCGATTCAAGCTGCGACCTGACAGCAATCGCTATTGCCGATTCAACTGCGTTTCAATTCCACGATGGTTCGATTCAAGCCTGCTAGCGCATCGCTGCAATGCCGCCATGGCATCAGTTGTTTCAATTCCACGATGGTTCGATTCAAGCATGCATGCATCTCGACACTGCAGGCAGCGTGATTCAATCGTTTCAATTCCACGATGGTTCGATTCAAGCCTGCAATCGGTGCACGATCGATGCGCTCGCAGTACTGCGTTTCAATTCCACGATGGTTCGATTCAAGCTGCGACGGCAGTCGGCGATACTGCCGCGCTACGTACGTGGTTTCAATTCCACGATGGTTCGATTCAAGCACGCGTCGCAATCTGCAGGCGATCATGCACGGCATGCAGTTTCAATTCCACGATGGTTCGATTCAAGCCTTGCAATGCTCGAGCTCTGATCGTGCACGCAGATATCGTTTCAATTCCACGATGGTTCGATTCAAGCCATGACGCGTACTGCGGCCGCATCGACTCATGATGACTGTTTCAATTCCACGATGGTTCGATTCAAGCCTGCAGCATCTCATGATAGCGAGCTGTCGATGATATCGTTTCAATTCCACGATGGTTCGATTCAAGCATCGCTCGATGCGGCATATCGTAGCGAGCTATGTATCAAGTTTCAATTCCACGATGGTTCGATTCAAGCTGCACGATGGCTATGCAGAGCACGAGACCGCGATAGCTAGTTTCAATTCCACGATGGTTCGATTCAAGCTGACGATGGCGACGCTCATAGCGCGTGTCGATGCAGCTGTTTCAATTCCACGATGGTTCGATTCAAGCAGCTGCCGATCATGCGAATATCGTGCAGCAATGATCTAGTTTCAATTCCACGATGGTTCGATTCAAGCTGACTCGATAGCGAATCGGCAGTATGCGCGTATCTGATGTTTCAATTCCACGATGGTTCGATTCAAGCCTGCACGATTGCGTCATGACGGTCAGCGTGATCGATGTTTCAATTCCACGATGGTTCGATTCAAGCGCGATGCGTCGAGCGCACTCGGCAGTGATCAGATCATGTTTCAATTCCACGATGGTTCGATTCAAGCACTGCGATGATTCAGCATTACAGGCGCGATCTAGATAGTTTCAATTCCACGATGGTTCGATTCAAGCATCGCGCACTGCGTTGCGATCAGCCGGTCATTGACTTGTTTCAATTCCACGATGGTTCGATTCAAGCACGTCAAGACAGCGAATCTGCAAGTACGCTGCATACTGCGTTTCAATTCCACGATGGTTCGATTCAAGCCACGAGTTGCGCCATTTCGATGCGAGCGCTCATGCGTGTTTCAATTCCACGATGGTTCGATTCAAGCGCATGCACGTGATCGCGCAGTGCTGGATGCTGAGTGATGTTTCAATTCCACGATGGTTCGATTCAAGCTGCGCTGCGATGTCGACTCAGACGATCGATTACTGATGTTTCAATTCCACGATGGTTCGATTCAAGCCGTGCAGATGATCGACTTCGAGCACGATCGACGGCATCTGTTTCAATTCCACGATGGTTCGATTCAAGCTGCACATGCGCGATTCGATCGCGACGGCTTGCATAGCGTTTCAATTCCACGATGGTTCGATTCAAGCTCAGCTGCAGTCGTTCAGCGAGCATCGCGAATGCTATGGTTTCAATTCCACGATGGTTCGATTCAAGCGTCGCTGTCGCGACTTGCATATCGCTGCAGTCTGACTGTTTCAATTCCACGATGGTTCGATTCAAGCCGATCGATGCGAGCCGATTGCAGTCGACGATGCGTAGTTTCAATTCCACGATGGTTCGATTCAAGCATCGATGCTGCATGCGGATCATGCGCGACATAGCATGTGTTTCAATTCCACGATGGTTCGATTCAAGCACTGACATGCGCAGATCGTCGAGCGCTTCAGCGATAGTTTCAATTCCACGATGGTTCGATTCAAGCACTGCGCTGTACCGTGCAGCTGATCAGCTGCATATGCAGTTTCAATTCCACGATGGTTCGATTCAAGCTGCACTGCATGCTAGCCGCGACAGCTGCCATGATCTGTTTCAATTCCACGATGGTTCGATTCAAGCATCGATCGCTGATCGTTTCGCTGCACGTGCGAATTCATGTTTCAATTCCACGATGGTTCGATTCAAGCCGTCATCAGCAGCTGACTATCAGTACGCGGCATCAATGCGTTTCAATTCCACGATGGTTCGATTCAAGCGTCGTAGCTGTCACGCTATGCAGCGACATTGTCGACTGCTGTTTCAATTCCACGATGGTTCGATTCAAGCAGTCATGTCGCGATGCAGCATCGATGCTGCATGTCATAGTTTCAATTCCACGATGGTTCGATTCAAGCGCGTCAGTCGACTGCGCAGCATGCGGCTGATGCAGTGTTTCAATTCCACGATGGTTCGATTCAAGCATACGGCTGCATGCGCGATGAGCGACCGAAATATCGGTTTCAATTCCACGATGGTTCGATTCAAGCTGCGGCTATGCGATCTGTCGGCAGTCAGTTCGAGATCAGTTTCAATTCCACGATGGTTCGATTCAAGCACTGACTCGCCGATGCGCTGCGGACTGCCGATATGACGTTTCAATTCCACGATGGTTCGATTCAAGCGTCGCATCGTCGACTGTCAAGCGTTCGCGGTCATCGTGTTTCAATTCCACGATGGTTCGATTCAAGCATGTGCGAGTCGACTATCCGTCATGCGTAGATGCTCGTTTCAATTCCACGATGGTTCGATTCAAGCCGATGCAGTCGACGCTGACATCGAGCAGCTGTCATGACTAGTTTCAATTCCACGATGGTTCGATTCAAGCGCAATATCGCCAGATCGAGCTGATCGAGTGCTACTGATGTTTCAATTCCACGATGGTTCGATTCAAGCTGATCGTCGACATCATGATCGCTCGGCTGACTATCGATGTTTCAATTCCACGATGGTTCGATTCAAGCGCTGCGTCATGCACCGGTGACAGTCGCAGTACGAGCTGTTTCAATTCCACGATGGTTCGATTCAAGCGCTGTGACGTCGCGATGACTCGTACTAGCGCAGATCGTAGTTTCAATTCCACGATGGTTCGATTCAAGCACTGTCACGATCGCAGATCAACGTGCGACGATTCAGCATGTTTCAATTCCACGATGGTTCGATTCAAGCCATCTGCGACTATGCATGCCGATTGCGCATTGATCGATGTTTCAATTCCACGATGGTTCGATTCAAGCCCCGGCTATTCTATGAAAAAGGTTATAGCTAAATCAATCATTTAGCATTAGATTTTTTCAATTTTTGTTGTGAGTAAGTCGTCGGGCGGCAATAGTGCTTAAACCCACCATGCCTGACGACATGGGTTAACTGCTTTTAAGATAATATTTAATCGGAATATGCCCTTTTCATTCACACAAGTTTCTTTCCAAATTCCTCCCTTGACAGGTGCCCGACGACGGCCGATACGGCTAATTCTTTCAAAATAACAGGTTGCTTGTTTGGCCGCGTTCGCATCCCATTACTTCCTTATTCAACCACCGCTCTTCGCGCGCAGTATAGATCAACACCGAATCTACATCTTCTATCAGTATTCTATACAGTCCCGCTTTAACTTTTTCTATCTGTGATTCGGTTAGCTCTCCCTCAAAAACAGAGTTCTGCACCCAGTTCAGATACCTCTTCAGAAACTTGTGCACTCGGCTGACCCTCTTAACCTCTATGTCATAAACTATCAGCACGTACATTATACCCCCCCTGAAATCACCACCATGCGCGAAATCCTACATATCGCTCTGTATCGGTCAAGTGCTTGACCAGCTTGTAACACTCTAATCTAATCAGCCTTTCATAACTCACTTTGCGCTTTAACCGCCTGTGTTCTATCGTCGTCTGCAATCTCGCGTCCCATTCCTTCAAGATCGTTTTCCGGCCTGAATCTTTCAGATAACAGCAGTTCAAATCCTGCGAGAAGTCCCGTTCACACAACTGCCGATTATTGACCAGCTTGAATATCAACCTGTCTGCCAATATAGGCTTGAATACTTCGGCCAGGTCTAAGGCGAGTGAAAAGCGACGCGCTCCCGGCTCATGTAGAAAGCTGATAGTCGGATTGAGTTGAGTTCGATAAATCTGAGTCAGCGCCGCTGCATAAACCATCCCATTCGTAAACGAGATGAGCGTGTTGACGGGGTTGTCGGGTGGACGCCTCACTCGCTTTGTAAATTCCACCCGCTCACGAAATATCTTTGAAAATCCTTTATAATAGGAACTCCGCGCACGCCCTTCGCAGGCCATCAGTTCATTTATGTCTCTTACCGAATCCAGGCGCAACACCTCTTCCTGTACGCCTTCTGTTTCTGCCTGTAGGTCCACCCCTCGCGCGCCGTAGTATCTCAGATTGCGTAAAATATTGTGCAGAGCCGAATTGATAAACTCGCGCGCAATAGCCAGTCGTAACTGCCTATTAGCATAGTGACGAACCTGCTTTACTAGGACAAAGCCCGCGTTCAAGTATTCACGCGGGTAAAAAGTTCCCGCGTAATATCCATAGTAATTAAAGAAGTGAGCAGGAATCTTGTGTTGAGCCAGAAAGTTCAACACCCGCGAGTTCAAATCAAGTTCGCCAAAGACCCAGAGTGCGTCTACGTCCTCGACCGGAATCACGCGCCTATCAGCCACTCTGACCGGAGCGGCCTGTTCTTCCAAAGACAACTCTGATTCCAATCGCGCAGTCTCTTCACTGTCCGACCCCGCCTCAGGCTCAAAAGATAAATCCCCCATCTCATCCGATCCGCTGAACATGTCGGTTACCGTTTCAGGTAAGCCGTATTCAACATCGCCGGACGAAGACGGTTCATACGTAACGGCCTGATCGCAGGAATTTTCTGTAATCTCACCGGACGGCTCGAAACAAAGAGTGTTGTCTTTGCGCCGGAGACGGCCCGATCTCGTCAGGTAATAGTGCCGTGCCATGTGTTCACCTCAAATACATTTAAACGGCCCGCCTCATCTCACCCCCAGCACAATTCCGCATAGCTGCACGAACGGCAAATCTTCATCCACTCCACTTCAGGCGGACGCGGCAATTCTACGATGCGCTTTATGTCAATGAGAGCCTGCTCGATTTTTTGTTGATTGGTTTCGTCTAAAACTACCGATTTGGTTTCACGTAGCTTCGGATAATCTATTTGCCCGCGCAGGTCTTTGACGCCTTTAAGCTTGAGATAGTAGAGATAGTAGACAAGTTGCATCTCATGGGCATCTTCCATTTTGTCTGTGAGTTTGATTTCGTGAATAATGCCGTCTTCGCGCCAGTCCATTACAATCTTTCCGTCAACATCAATCTCCTTGCGTCGGCGCGAGTAAGACTCTTGGTGAACGAGCTTGCCGAGTTTAACACGGTCGTGCTCGTGTTCCATCTGAATGCCATGCGCAAACCACCAGAGCTTTTTATGGCAGATAAAGTAATAGCCGACTTCCGTACCAGTGAAGATGGGAAGTTCGTCCGTAACACTTTGCTCGGAGTCATCCATAAGCTCTTTCGGTAAATAAACGGATTCGGCTCAATTGAACATCTCTCAGAGATAAATCTGGGAGCGGTGCTTCTCAAGGACGCGGTATACCGAGATCATCACAGATTTTGCGGGCAAGGTTTTTCTTAATCACCCGATGTCGCGGCACGGTAGTAAACAAAGCCTTCGCAGGATTTGTTTAGACCGTATGTTTAGCACCCTCGCGCACAAACAAACAACCATGTCGTTCGAGGTGTCGAATCAATTCCGTGCGCTTCATTTCAGGCCGCTTCGAGCGTCAAAGGCTCACGTTTAACCTTTGTCGGATCGGTCAAACGTTTCTCTGTTGTTTCCCGATTAACCTCAAGGATCAACCGTGCGGCTTCAATAAGATTCTCGCGCACTTCTTCAAGCGTTTCACCTTGTGTGTTAGCGCCGGGGAGTTCAGCAATATAGCCGATATATCCGCCCTCTTCGGCCTCTTCGTAAATCGCGGTCAATGTCAGTCCAGCCATGATTTATTCCTCTCAGTATTATGAAGTTGCTAGATCTTCAGATGATGTTGCTACTTCCCCCGCCTAACCTAATACCTGTGACAGAAGAGTAATCATCTGGATCGGCAAGATTACGAATACCGATTACTTCTTTACTATACATCGGTTCTGGATTATTTTCCGTAAGGCGAATCGTAACAATATCTCCCGCCATCCGCCTGAGTTGATCTTCTACTCTAAACTTGAGTAACTTAATTGTAGCGAAATCTTTAATCCTATAATCAAGTTGCTGTACACGTTTCTCTAATTCTCCAAAATTTTCCTCAGCACCAACATAATACCGAAATTCTTTTCCAAAATAATACTCATCAATCAAGCGAAATTTTCCGAGGTCATCAAATGCCATATGATTTATGCACTGAACCATATTAAGTTCACCGCTTGATTGTTTATGCCATCCAATATACAAATCTTGTTCTACCTTGCGGAAGAACTTTTCCTGCACAGAAAATAACTCCCCCTCTGTGATTTCGCCCTTTATGATTTCTTTCGTGAAATCCAGAAACCAATCCACATCGCGTTTGTAGATATACGAGGCTGACGCATCACCATTTTCTTTCTTTAGCTCAAAAAGATAAACGGTGCCAGATATATCTTCACCATTACGGTTGCACCTACCTGCCGATTGAATCAAATTCGGCAGAGGACACATATCACGATAGAGCACAGGGAAATCAATATCGACTCCTGCTTCTATTAGCTGCGTAGAGATGAGAACGAGATGCTTACCATCCTTCAATCTATCTTTGCAAAAACCGATTTTGCTTTGCCTGTCATTTGGCGTGAAATGAGTATTTAACAAAACAAATTCGGTTTCACCTACATCGTCACTCAATGCTTCATAAAGTTGCCTCGTATCTTGAATGGTATTCAAAATGACAAGGCAAGATTTGAGTTGTCGGCGAATCATCTCTGCCAAGTCTGTAATATGAAAATTTCCTGCTTCTAGCCGCTTAATGCGATAACGGTTGAATACTCTATGCCGGTAAAATTCGTTATTCAATAGCTCACGTGGGGTTTTATAGCGTTTGAAAAGCAGGTAAGGATTTTCGTCTTGGGGCATCTCTTTCTTGGGTATCTCAACATACGGCATCGTGGCAGTTGAGATAATTGCGTATGAATCGAATTTGCGGCAAAACTCATCCAGGTATGCGGTAAAGAATGTATATAGGCGGGGGGGTAAAGCTTGGATTTCATCGAGAAGAAAGATCGCATGGGCGAAATTTGGAAGGCGCAGCAACGTGGAATTGCGGTTGCTGACAAGCGCCTCGAATACTTGTATGAATGTCGTGATGATGAATGGGTGGTCAAATGTATCCTTTGAAAAGATTTCCTGCATCAATCGCCGCAAATTTTCGTCGCTTGGGTTAGCATCAAGGTCACGCTGATATTTATCTATCCGATCATTTTCGGACTTTGAATCAATGCGCAATACGGCATACTCTTGTTCGCTATAAATCCGCTTACAGATGGCTTCTGTTTGCTCGGTTATAGAAAGGAATGGAAGTGCATAAATGATGCTCAAGTGATCGTTTTGTTTTAATATTTCGCCAGCGAGGGTTAGAAGCATGAGTGTTTTACCCGCACCTGTCGGAGCCGAAAGAGTAAAAACTCGTCTGCCTTCCGCAAGCTCTGATCGGATATTTTCTACTGCCTGAACTCGCATTTCTGTGCGTACTATATCAAGTTCTTTCTGCGGAATGAGTTCTTGCAGGAACTTTTCGAGTTGTAAACCGAAGTTTTGCTTTAACGAGGTTCCGTAAACCTCTTTGTTGAACTGGACGTTATTGCCTGCATCGCGCTTATCGGATTCGATCAAAGACGCAAAACCGAATTGGGTATCCATGAAGAAGGTGAGGGGATCAGTAATGCGTTTAAGTACATGTTGAAATTTGTATTGAAAATGAAATATAAGGTGGTCCAACTGTTCACTGGCTGGCTTAATATCGAAGGAATTATGCTCTAGTAGCGCCTGTAGAAAATCGGAAATCGGCAAATCCTTGGATGAGATTTCTTCAAGGAATTCTCTGAGGGCTTTTTGTTCTCTCTCCTTGAAGAAGCCTTCTTCAAGGTTTGGCAAGTTTCCGTGATGACGTGCAATCATGGCGGCAATGCTAAAGACAAGCGCTGGGTCATCGCCCATCAATTCTTTCAAACTTTCTTTATTCGCCCCGCAAAAACAAAGCCAACCGAGAGCTGACAGGTAGGCATGACTTGAATAGCCGACCTTTTTTTCGCCCCTGAGTTTAATCTGAAAATTAGGATTGATCTTTCCCAAGTCGTGAAAGAGCGCAGCGATTTGTGCTGCTCTCAATGGTGTTCTACGCTGCGCACCTTCCATCACGCCACGCAAATGATCGCTCAGCAGTTTGTCAGGATGAGAATAATAATCCTTCATATTAACACCCAATTACTCCCATCCGTGAACTCGTGGTATTTGCCGGATGCTGATATCTCGCGGTCTTCTGATGGATAGAAAACGCGTACGTAGCGATCCGGCAAATTCCAGAAATCACCGTTCTGATATGTAGGCATTCGATCAACGCCTACACGAAACCTTTCTGCCTCTAGAACCTTTACCAGCGTATGTTTTTCAGTGATGAAACTCCTAGTATTGAAATTCCCTTCGTTTGGAATGAATTCGCCTTCAACTATAGAGCCGATGTTCGCAGGACAATTATGTAATCCAAGAACAGGCGTATACCGTGCTCGTCCTGTCTCAATTGCTTTGACGAATTCGTTGAGAAAGCCTGCTGAACGCTCATAGCATAAGCCTATTGCAACGGTATAGTTGGGGCTCTTCAGAAATTCCATTTGTACGGGACGCTTTGCAAATGGATTCTCTGCATATCTCAATTTGAATGCCCACGACTCTTTCTTTACAGCCCTGTGAATTTGCACGCCATAGCCTAGGTCTTCTGAAAGCTGCGGGAAAACTTCCTTCATTTGATGCCGTTCTATACCAAGAACTGAACCGATCAGACCGATAAGCGCCGTCTTCGTAATGAAATCATGCGTTAGTGGGTTATTATTGGTCTCTGGTTTCTTGAAGTGCCCCCAGTTGCCTTCTATCTTTATGAGCGCACCTCTCATAGCAACTCCATAGGTTTGAACTTGGCTTCACCTTCAAGCTCTTTGCTGAGGTTTTCGTGTTCTGTGTAAAAATTCGCCTGTTTCACGGCGTCTGACTTTGTAACAGTTTCCTTGAGTTTAGAAAAATCAAGCTTGTAGTCCTCGCTGCTACGGATTTGTTCTTCTTGTTTGTCAGTCGTGAGCTTGATGAGCCGGTCAAGTCCATATAGTTTTCTGTTTGGATCAGAATAGACGATTTGAAGCAAAAGCAAAGAGTTCTGATTCGACTTTGATCTTGTATTGGCGTTATTGATGCTCGCCCATAGTGCCCTAAACATTTCGGCAATATCGGTCTGAGTCAGATTTGTATGTCTGGCCGAATAAGGGTTGATCCAACCGTGAATTTGATTCAATGAATAAGGAACAACTGTGGTCGTGCCAATAGCCCCGCGTGTTTTCTCTTCGCTTGATGCAAAGACAGAAGTGTTCTGATGCATCCGTAAATCCACTTTGTTAAGTGATGGATTTAGCAGGGCGAATTGAACTGGGCCTGTGAGATTTACTGCATCCTTTTCTTCAGTCGAGATACCACCGAACAAACGCACATCAATACACTTCTGCATGATCTTAATAGCGTCTACCTTTGCTTTACCTGACTTTTCTTTTGTCATCACACTTTCATCATTGGCAAAATCCTCTTTAAGCATGAGCATTCTTAATGCCGCGCCTGACCCCTTCTCACCCTCACGGCGTTTATCAATGACGTAAACAATTTCGTTCTTATCATTGAAGTAGTCGCGGATGAAACGCTTGATGCGAACATCGCTGACAAGCACTTTTTTAGTTTCTTCGTCATAGCGTTGCTCTGATGTGAAAGGATCGCCATTCGGCACGGAATAGCTGCTTTCATAGAGAAAAAGAATTTCCGATTTATCAACAGGTAGGTTGTTATTGTCCATAGCGATGTACTCCTTTACATTTTGACTGGTGATGGTTACCTGACTCGCGCATCAAGAGTCGGATTCCTCAGTATTCTCTTTTTTTCCAAAGTAGCCCTCAAAGAAGCCGAAAGCGCAGTAATGCTTTCGATAATCGTGGGCACTCATTTCCGTGAGGATTTCAGCCAACTTGACCGATGTTTCTTGGAGATTTCGATAAGCCACATTATGGATGGCTAATTTCTCATTGATGAAATTAGCGAACTTCACCAAGCCCTGCTTGTCAGATATGCGACGCGAAAGCAATCCGACATAGTTTTTTTCAAAAGAGTTAATCTTACGATCAAGCGGTTGCGCCATTCTACCCAGTAGCAGACCAGCCTGATAGCTTTTAGAGTCTCTCATTTCTTCCATAGGATCATCTCCGTTTGTATTTCTCAGCCGTGTGAGAAAATAGTAGTCATATTTCAGTAAGTTGTAATCGGATGAGCCGTTACGAATATTGAATTCGGTTTTTTCAATAAACGCGGGCAACAGCATGTCATCGTGGTGGTATGTGGCCGAGTAGATTTTGGGCAGAACCTTAAAGAGATGACTCTGATATTTCTTCTTATCTGTTGTTACATCACCCAAAATATTAAGAAACGCCCTGCGAATGTCGAGAAACGCAAACTGCTTTGGTCGCTTAGGAAAAAGCATGTCCCGTTCCACACGCAATGGTTCGCGTATATCCTTTATTCGGTTGCCAAGCTCTACCAGAAAGCTGCGTTCGATCCCAGACAGTTCGATCATGTCAACATCAGGTGTTGATGCGCTACCCCCCTTCTTACTAAAAACAAAATCAAATTGCGTGATACTCTCAGCAATATCTTTCGTGATCGGCTCAAATATGCTATCAAGTAAATCCCCATTATCAATTTCAATATTCGCAGCTTTTAGTTTGCCCTCTGCTATATCTTCACCTTCAAGTCCCGTGCGCTCAAAGAAGCTTTCAATATCTGGTGCTGTCAAGTTATAACCTTTGGGTAATATTACGATTTTTATGTTGCGTTCGCTGATTAGAGGCTTTTTCGAATAAGTGAGCGCATACAGTAAGTCCATGACTTCATCTCGATTTTTAAAGGCTCTGGATTTATAAGCACTTGTGTTATCGAATCCCGGTGATTGCGATGCGCCAGAAATTAAGGTTTTATAAATAAACTTTCGCAGCACTAAGAATTCATTCTGTTCTTCCAAGAAATCATCGAGCAGCTTTTCATTGATTGCGTGCAATTCCGGCTCGAATTCATACCAATGCTTACCGTTAAAATCAAAATGCAAAAAGACCTGCTGTCCCTGCCCTCGTTCCTGTAGTAACCCTTCGATATAATCTATGTATTGCTCAAAGGCCGCTCGAAACTTTTCAATTGCAGTACCATTGAAGAATTTGGCGTCTTCCTGTGCTCTATTGAAAGAACTCAAGCCAAAAGCATTTGTCTTTTCGTTCTTCATACGATAGTAGCCAAGTTCTTTTCCTTTCTTATCAACCCCATATAGAATATCCCCAAAAATGTATTTCACCATTGCATCGGCTTCGCCAGACTTGAAAGTCAGATAGTAAAGTTTATTCCGAATGGTGTTTTCATCAGTGATTTCGCTAATTTTGGCGAAATCGAAATCAAAGTCTTCTTTGACGGGGAGTGATAAATAGACAACGGGCGATTTTCGCTCTGATAGAGGCGCGGGTTTGATATAGCGATGATGCCTCAAACGCCCGGCATCTCTAAGAGTCTTCCCGATTTCAATTAATGTCTCTAGCATATTTGCACCCATTTAATGTTCTGTAATGGTGAAATCACGCTACTTATCTGGGCGGTCCTTATGTTTGCTAAACCTATTCTGCCATACCGAAGCCCATCGCGTTGCTCTTGCCGAATCCGGCTTCGTAACCTAATTCAATAAGTTCCTTGCTGCCTTCCACTGTAAATGGAGCCAGCCAGCCGCGTACCTTTATTCCTTCACTCACTTCTATTAGCACTGAGGGACGCTTGTTCCGTCTTGCTTGCTCCGCTATATACACCCTGTCCCACTCCCAACGCAAGCTCGTTCCCAAAATTACCCGACCATAAAGCGCCTCGTATTTTCGCGTTAAATTCCGATGTATGAACTCAGACCAGTCATCGTCAAGATTCAAATACCTCACTCGGTTCTGCTCGTCCCGCACAGACTCCGTTATCGGTGAAAGTGCGCGGAAACTCATCCGCTCGCTGAATTCAGGCATAGGTAATGTCTCGGCTCCTGCAAGTTCGAACCGAGCGCCTGCGATGTTGAATGCCTCGCATTGAAACAACCCTGATACGAAATGCTCTATGAAATCTCCAACTGGAGAACTGACCTGTAACGATACCTCCGGCGATTCAAGCAACAGCCTATCCCCCATAACCCGACTGCGCTTTATCCACAGCCGCGAAAAGGTGAAGAGCTTGAAACTACGACGGTCGGCTTTGAAGCCTTCATCGTGCAACCGTGAGGCGAACTCTTCTGATGCATTGCCGAGCGTGCGATAAATCAACGAAGCTACCGCATGGTTGTAGTTCATCGGCAGGGTTGATCTCTGGCTCGCCGCCATCAGTGTTAACTTAACGCGCATAGAGTCTATTCCTTTGAACGGTGAAGGTCGGCCGACACGTGTGATCAGAAATCCGGCTCTTTCGGATTGGCACGAAAAATCCGCATCCTAAGTGTCTGCGATTTCCAAGCCCTTGCTCCTGAAGAAGGATGGACCCTTCTTCGCTCAGGTCGTGAACCCTCAGCCCATAACCTACAAGTTTGCGACCTCCAACGCGAAAGATGCAGCGAGGACCGATTTCCGGCTCGCCCCTCACCGCAAATTCGTCCATCTTCTGCGCTACCCGATTTAGAAACTGATCCCGTCTGTTGACACCCTTGATGGTCACGCAGCCCGCGCGCAAAGACGAAGACGGCCTGAGCAGGAATATTTGCGGCGCTTCGAATCTGATGCTGTAGCCGTTTACATCCAATCGCCTTCCCGCAAGTTTCAACATAAGCGAGGCTCTGGCTTGAGGCAGCCTCATCCTGAGGAGCGAGTGAGGGCCAAGTCGTATGTTTCCATCTGTGCGCGCGATGCCGGGAATGGTTTCAACAGCGAGCCAGTTAGAGATTTGTGCTTCCGGTATCAATTTGGAAATTGCTCGAAACATCGCGTAGCCGTGATCTGACGGCAAAGCCTCTCCAATCACCGGGTATCTAAGCTCTATATAATCCATTTTGCGTTCTCTTACAACATTCAAACAGAACGGACAGCAGACCCATCGCCGGGTTGAATTTCATCCCTGTGTAACGTCTGAGTAGAGTGCGAGCATAGCTTCTATTTCGTCGCGTGTTTCCTGTAGCAACTTTTCCGGTCCGATGACCCGCGCATGCGAGCCATATTGCAAAACAAACCTCTTAACTCCATCAAGAGCCGTAACTCGCATTCGCACTCGAAGGCTGCCGTCGGGCATCTCTTCGCGTTGCTCCGTAGGATGCGCAAGGCTCCTTTCACGAATCCATCTCGCCTGATATTCGTCAAAGATAATCTCGACCTCGAAAGGTTCCTGGCCGCGTATCATTGCAAATCCAGATTTAAGGTAAGCCCCAAGATCAAAACCTTTGGGCCAATCGAATGTCTCTTCTGTTATTTTTAGTTCACGAATGCGGCCCGCATGAAAATCCCGCACGCCTCTTCTCAAATGATCGAAAGCTATCAGATACCACTCTCCCAAATAATTCCTAAGATGCAGAGGGTCGGCACGCCTGCGCGTTACCTCACCACGGTTGGCCGTGTAGTAGGTCATCTCTATTTGATGACGATTGCTTGCGGCCATTCCAAGTTGAGAGAAAATCTTAGGATCAAGCTGGCTGGTCGCGGGCGCTTCAAATGAGTAGGCTTCAGCCAACGAGCCCAGATCAATAGAAACTCGGTCGGTCATTGCGCCGATCACTTTATCGAACGCCTGCTCGACCTGTCGGGCTATGGCAGTTCCTTTGTACTGTTGTACGAGGCGTTCGGCCAACAAGATCGCCACAAGATCACCTTCGGTCAGGTCTATGCCTGGAAGCGGGTATGCCGGTTCCGAGTAATACCATCCTTTCTTTTCGGATGAATAGGCCAGAGGCCGGTTAAGCCTGTCGCGCATGAAATCGAGTGTTCGCTGTGCCGTCTTCGGGCTAATCTCAAAGCGTTCGGCGATTGTTCGTGAGTTCGGATAATGATCTGATCTGATTTCTTGCTCAATCCACACTACACGCTCTATATGCCTTGAATGCTCTCGCCTTTTCGGATCAGCGCTCTCTGTCATACCAAGCTATATTAAAACACACGAGGTAGGACATCTAATGTCCTGGATGGTAAAAGGACCGACCATTTTCTAGTGGCCGAAAGCTACAAGTAAATTGTGCGCAAAGAGCCGAATGCATAATTTGTAGATAAGCGTCAAAAGAGGCAGAACCAAATTCTGTTAAGCTATTTATTCTGAAGCTTGTGCAAATTAAAGTTCTCTGTTTTCAGCACTTTCATTATTTACTGGCGAGCCTGAAAAATTATGCTTGAGCACGACCAGAACTAAAGTTGGAATAACCCCCAAAAAGGGCCGTTTTTCAAGCCGCGATTTATGTACAGGCTTCAGATTATTTGAACGACTGAGGCTGGCATCGCGGCGGCTTGCCCGTTTGCGAGGTTGAGTGTAGACTGAGCGCGTCAAGTTGCTCGATTACATCTCTGTTGAAATAAAGTTATTTGGAGAGCAGATCGTATGAAGCACATACCTCACCTTTTGCGGTTGCTCGTTTGCCTGGCGCTTGTCGCGCCTCAATCTGTAAGTGGAATAACCAGACCTGCTGGTCGCGTTACATTCCAAACGCCTGAGATTCGAAAGGTTAAACCGGCGCGTGCAGTCCCCGGCCAGCAGATCGTCATCAAGGGTCGCAACTTCAGTCCGTCTCCGGTTGAAAATGAAGTCCTTGTCGGAGGGCTTCAGGCTGAGGTCACAAAGGCAAAACGAAAAAAGCTCTTCGTTATCTTACCCGAAGACCTTACGCCCGGCCCGCAAACCGTAATGGTTTTGGTCAACGGAGCGCCAAGCGATATTGCCTCTATCGAGATTCTGACGCCGATCACGCCGATGGCGGGCGATTACATAGGCCAGACAGCACAGGGCCAGCCGTTCAATTTTACCGTGCTGGTCGAGCAGGAGACGGTAACAAGTCTTAGCACAGGCTTTTCCTGTTCTTCGGACGGATGCTCGGTATCGGCGAGTGTTCAAGTTGACAGGTTTGCCGATCTGATCAACGGGTACTTCGATCTTGATATATCGACCCCAACATTCAGCGATACAATCAAAGGCACCTTTACCAGCGAAACCAAAGCCGAAGGCACGGTCGAATTCAGATACTCAAGCGGCTGCACGTGTCAGACGGGCAAAATCAGATGGACCGCTGTACATAAATGAGCGCGCCGGATAAAACCGGCGTCCATCGACGCTGCTTTATCTGAAATTTAAATCTCAAATCTCAGATTTCAAATCATTAATTGACATCCCTTCATCCATCTGTCTAGCCTTATCGTGTGAGCGATCTGGTCCCGTCTATCAAAGAAGCCGCGCGCGCACTCGGTTTCGAGGTGTCGGCAATTACCTCTGTAGAACCTCTGGAGCGCGACGATGTCGCCTATCGCGAGTGGCGCGACGCGGGATTTGCCGCCGAGATGCAGTACATGACTCGCCGAACCGAATTGCACGCGCACCCCCGCAGGCTTGTTCCCCGTGCCCTTTCGTTGATTACTCTGGCGGTCAATTATTACGCCGAGGCTCCGGCGTTCAGGCACGAGAATCGCTTTGGGCGTGTGGCCCGCTATGCGTGGGGGCTCGATTATCACGATGTCGTAAAGCCTCGCCTCGCCCGCCTCATCTCGCAGATTGAAAGGCTTGCCGGGCGAACGCTTCACGCGCGTTCATTCGTAGACGCGGTACCGTTACTCGAGCGCGCGGCGGCGGCCCGCGCAGGTCTCGGGTTTTTCGGCAAGAACACCAACCTGCTTCGACCTCAAAACGGATCGTGGTTTTTTCTGGCCGAGATACTCGTTGATTTAGAGCTTCCGCCTGATGAGGGCGAGATTCGGGTCAATTGCGGCACCTGCCACAGGTGTCTCGATGTCTGCCCTACGGATGCGTTTGCCTCGGCCTACA
The DNA here is from genome assembly GCA_963765495.1 of Blastocatellia bacterium. Classification (GTDB taxonomy): domain Bacteria; phylum Acidobacteriota; class Blastocatellia; order UBA7656; family UBA7656; genus CAVXWP01. The sequence continues at coordinate 149,913 of CAVXWP010000003.1, read as the reverse complement.
ATCTGGATTCGCGGCTCTGTATCTCTTACCTGACCATCGAAAACAAGGGTGCGATACCACGCGAGTTGCGGGCGCGTCTGGGCGACTGGATTTTCGGCTGCGACGTATGTCAGGAGATGCGCCCCGAAGCTACCAGATACAAATCTCTACCACCAATAATTCGGGGGCAGTCAGAATTAGTGTGCCCGTTCAATCGCTTCGCCAAAGAAACGATCTGGAAAGAGTTTCATCCTGATTCGGGCGTTGGTCCTCGTCTTGATCTTATCGAGGTGCTGTCAATTGGTACTGATGAAGAGTTCCGGTGGCGATTCAAGGGGACACCCCTCACGCGACCAAAGCGACGGGGGCTGCTCCGCAATGCTGCTGTTGTCGCTCGCAATGTCGATTGCACGGCTGCCGTGCCCGCTTTGATCGAACGCATAGAACATGATCCTGATCCTCTGATTCGTTCGCACGCGCTCTGGGCGATTGCTCATCTCGATCAAAAGCAAGCCTCGCACTTGATTGAGAAGGCGCTAAATGATTCCGAACCGGCTGTCTGCGAAGAGGCTTTTCTGCTTGCGGCTGGTCAGGGGTAATACCAGATCTGGAAAGATAGTAGCAGGTTGAGCGAAATTGTGGGGACAGCCCGAATGAGTACATTTATTGTGGCTGCCCGGATCGCCCCTACAGGCTACATTGATTTGAAAACCCCTATAGCAAACCCCGTTTCCTCCTCAGTTGAAGCGACGTCCCCAGCGCGCCAATGAATTCATCGCTCGATTGCCTCGAACCACTTACCCTTAAAGTTCGTAATCGTCGTCAGCACATTTTCGCTTAGACCCGTTAAGACCTTCAGCAACAGGAGGAGAGGATGAAGAGGTTTCTGTCGTTTGCCACAAAAATCATCATCGCACATACCGTCACTTACTTCATTGTTGGAGCTATTGCATACCAACTGCTCACGAAATCTCTTTACGAGGGGCCTGATCCAGTCTTTGCCAGCTTTATGCGAACACCTGTTGACGCGGATGCGTGGCGGCATGTGATGATCTGGTTCCTGCCCGCCCAGGTGCTGCGAGGTTTTATCATGGCCTTAGCCCTCTATCCTTTCTATGAAACACTGATTGGTTGGAGTATCAAAAAACGATTCGTTGCCCTTGCCGGTATTTATCTGATTTTTGGCTATTGGGCCTCAGCCGTAGCTGCACCGGGAACTATCGATGGGCTGGTTTATATGAGGCCAGAATTTACTACGCGCACACACCTTATCGTGCAGCCGGAGATTATAGTGCAGGGTACGGCTCTGGCAGGATGGATAGCACTTTGGCTGGAACGAAAACATAAAGATATGATGGTTAGCTCTATTGGTCAGCATTAGAATTGACTGAGAGATGGCTTGACCAATGGGACCACTTATCAGATAAAGGTAGGAAAGGGAGCACAACTTGTATGACTCCCTTTCCTACTAATGAATCTGCTTGCCTTCCTAATTTTGGTACTCCCTACGTGATCTTTGAAATATTGCAAGCACCGAAAGGCTTCCCGGCAGGAAATCACATTTGCCCTCTTCTGAAACTGAATGGGACGAAGACGAATTCTATTTATCTGCGGCTCGCTAAATGAAAATAGAATGACTATATCTGCCAACCAGCGCGTGCGATCGCGTTCATTGCAGCAACCGGTTCGGCCAGCCCATTCATCGGGGCCTGTTCAATTATGTCCTCAAGCATCCTCTTCCCGAAAACCTCCAAACACGGCTGCATTTTTCTCGAAGAACTGTTCCAGCGTTTGCGGATCGGTTCCAGTCAGGGTTCGAATCGTATCGCTGACTCTAAAGACATTCTCTCCTTCGCCTATTCCGAAGTTTCGGAAATACCGCCAGAGATGGCTGAGGTGATCGAGAGCATGAGAGTTTATGCGGCCGGCGAGGGCCTGTGCCCATTGCTCATCCGTAATTTCGACGTAGCGAATCGGACGCTTGAGCACCCTGCCGAGGGTGTTCACAATTTCATTCACCGACGGGATTTCTGAGATCAGATCGTATGCATTCTGGCGGCCCGCCTCTGTCCCGGTCAGTAAAGCGGTTGCCACGCGAGCGACATCCTCAGCACCAACCAGCGGTATCACCGCATCTCCACCACCCCAGGGGAGAAAGACCGTGTTCTGACCGGCGACGCTCTCGGCTATCAACGCGCGCACATTCTCATAAAAGGGTGGCGCGTGGAGGTGTATCGCACCGACCTCGGCCATATCGAATATCCGATCGGCGAGCCGGTGTTGCAGGTTCCGAAAGCTCGGCGCATCGGGTGTGTTCTGAAGTTGCGAAAGATTGACCACCAATTCCGTTCCGGCCTCACGAGCAGCAAGCGCGAAGATGGTGGTAGCCTCAAGCAAGCCATCGGTCACCGGGTAGGTGAAATAGGCAAGTTTGATGTCTTTCATGGCGCGGCGGACTGATACAGGATCGAGAAGATCGCCCTCAAACACCTCGGCGCCGAGGTCACGCAAACGATCAGCTCGTTTATCCAGCTTATGAACAAAGGCACGCACTGGAAGACCCTGCTCGATTAATAATCCGACAATGTGGCGGCCCGTGGAACCCTGATCTCCGCCTGCCGCTCCGGTTACCAATATTGGCTGTGACATTTTGTTTCCTCCCCTTCTGCTTTTATTCCGATGATCGGTGTTGGCTCTTCCTCTCAAACCGTCGAGCATTCTCTACCTTTTTAGCCTCACAGAGCCGACCCCACGCTGCTAACAATCGCAATAACCTTGCCACACCACATCAGTTCCGAGACGCGCCGGGTAAGTGTTGAACGACGAAGATATGGTCGGTAAGGGAGTTGATCTTCTATTTTGCGCGATGAGGAATTCAACAAGCGGGTGTGACGAGATACGGTCAGATGGCTCAATAGTGTCACAGCCGGGGGCGGGTAATGCCGAGCTTGCGTATACGGTTGTTAAGGGTGGTTCGTTTCAAACCTAGGCGCGCCGCGGCGCCTGATGGTCCGCCGATCACCCAATTTGAGTCTTGGAGAATGCGCAAGATATGTTCGCGCTCGACGAATTCAAGCGTAGTTGAACCGTCAAGATCAGTTGCGGCTTTCGCCGATTGCCTCAACTCGGCGAGCGGCACATCCAGGATAGACCCGCGCGAAAGCGTCACCGCCCGCTCAATAAGGTTTTGTAGCTCCCTGATGTTGCCGGGCCAGGAGTAATTAGTGAGCGCCTCCATTGTCTCGGTTGGAATCCTCTCTAGCGATCTCTTCATCCGCTGTGTAAACTTTTGCGCGAAGAAGTTCACCAGAAGAGGGATGTCTTCGCGGCGCTCGCGTAATGGCGGCAGTTTAATGGGAACGACGTTCAGGCGATAATAAAGATCATTGCGAAACTTCTTTTCGACTACCATTTCGGCGAGATTGATGTTTGTAGCAGCTACGACACGGACATCCACTTTAACAGTGCGCGAGCTGCCTAGTCGTTCAAACTCGTGTTCCTGCAACACGCGCAGCAATTTCGGTTGTAGTTCGAGAGGGATGTCCTCGACCTCATCGAGAAAAATTGTGCCGTGGTGCGCAAGCTCAAACCGTCCGATGCGTCGCTCAATCGCGCCGGTAAAGGCACCCTTCTCGTGGCCAAACATCTCGCTTTCGAGCAGGCCCGTTGGAATCGCTCCGCAATTGACTTTGACAAGCGTGCGCTCGCGTCGCGTACTCAGAGTGTGGAGGGCTCGCGCAATCAACTCTTTGCCCGTGCCTGTTTCACCACAGATCAAAACCGTCACATCGGTAGCCGCGACCGTCTCCACTTCGCGTAGAACCCGTTTGAGAGCCGTGCTTGAGCCGATGATCTCCTCGAAATCGTGATCTGTCCGAATCTCTTCTTCGAGATAGAGCTTTTCTTCGGTCAGCTTGTTTGCCAGGTCTACGATCTGGGTAAAGCCGAGGGCATTCTCTACGGCAATGGCTATCTGATTGGCGACAGGGTAGAGCAGTTCCGCATCAGGTTTTGGGAAAACGGCTTCACGCCCACTTGCCACGACCAGCACGCCAAGGGGTCGACCGTGTGCGATAAGCGGCAGGAAACAGCCCGACTGAAATCCCTCGCCGAGCACGCGCTGAGCAAATTCTGAACCCAACTGCTCAACGTCCTGCCTGGTCAAAAGCACCGGCTGGCGTGCGGTCAGCGCAAGCCCCGCCGGAGCCTCTTCGAGCGGGACCGAGAGTCCTTCCCGGATCAACCCCTTGCCTTCGGAGAAGTCTATTGCGTGGATTTCGAGCGTGTTGTTTTCCTGATTGTAGAGGGCAAGACTCACATACTCGTGCGACATCACACGACGAAGGCAGGCTGAAACGGACGTCAAGAGTTCGCGCATGTCAAAAGTCGAGACCACGGCGTTACTGACATCCAGCAGCAATCGGAGATGATCGCGCTCTCTTGTGAGTTGCTGCTGCGCAGTCTGCACCTCCTCCAAGTTGAAAGCATTTTCGACGGCTACTGCTATCTGGGCAGTAACCAGTTGCGCGAATTCGAGGTCAAGCTGGTCGTAGGCCCCGGCCTTGTCGCTCCAGATATTCAAGACCCCTAGCCGCCTGCGAGTCGTCGTCAAGGGCAGGACGCAAACCGACCTTATAGGATAATCGCGCGCTATCCTCGCGGTAATAAAACGTGTTTCCTGTTGAATGTCGGCGGTGACAAAAGGATGCTGGTTCTGCCAGACCCATCCAGAGATAGAACCCTCGATCGGAAGCTCACTGGATAGGGCGCGAATAGCGGGCTCGCTGCTTTCAAGGATGTGCAATCGCAAGACATTTCGCGACTCATCATGGAGCACTACGCCGAGATCGCGAAAGTCGAACAGATGATGTAGACGGCCAGCAAGGTCATGAAACAGGTCCGACAGGCTGCGGTGGCTTGCGATGGCTTTTGACAGTTCGAGCAACGTCAGATATTGCTGCGGTGCTAAACCAGCGCAAGCGGCTTGAGCGATGGGTTTGTCCAATTTCTTTCCCCAATCAGTGAGGATCGCATTTATAGCATTTTGCAAATGGATGCAGTAGGGGCAACCCGAATGAATACATTTTATTGTGGTTGCCCGGATCGCCCTGCCCCTACATCTACCGCCATTATCATTCAAGATTTGGTATGAATCATAATATTATTAGCTTAGTCTCTTAGCTCGTGACGCACAAGATAGCAAATCAACTCTCTTTCTCGCGCAAATTAACACAAAATTAATACTTACGATCCCCTGTCTGTACATAATCCAGGGTTATGTAGGGACAGCGGCCAGGGCAACAGATAGAAGTGAGATTCTCTTTCCCATTTCTTCAGCTACGCTTATTTGACGAGGACAGTTCCGGTCACCATAGCAATATGAGCAGGAAGGTGAGACTCTCCCCACTGCCGTAAGAAAGGCTGAACAATCTTAGTTGTGCTTGATAAATTCCCCGCTCTTCTTACCCGTCAGATCGTTGTAGAGCGTTTCGATAAAAGCCTCAGAGGAGATGAAATCTCCAGACCATTTTTTCCAGGGTTCGAGTATCTTTTCCCGCCTCATGTGATCAAGCCTCTTACCCGCCCTGGCCGCCTTCTCAACCACGTCCCTGGTCTCCTTAAGCATGGTCACGAATTTTCGAACGTCGTTCAGGTTTGAGATCGTCCCGTGTCCAGGGATCACCTTCACATCAGAGGGCAGTTTGGCGATTACATACTCCGCCGCCTCAATCATCCCTTCCACGCTGCCGCCACCCGCCAGATCAATAAACGGAAATCCATAGGTGACGAAATCATCGCCCATATGCACGACATTCGATTCAGGAAAAAAGATCATGCTGTCGCCATCGGTATGTCCGTTGGGGTAATGCAAAACGTGAATATTCTCGCCGTTCAAATGAATGGTAACATCCTGGCTGAATGTGAGGATGGGCAGGGCTTCCCTGGCCGCTGGCTTCAACTCTTGTTTTACAGAACTGAGATTGCCTGGCGCGCCGCCGCTTTCCAGCCGCTTGCGCACATTGTGATGCGCAATCACGGGAGCATCTTTTTGAAAGTTGGCATTCCCGTCGATGTGATCGAAATGGTAATGGGTATTTATGACGAAGCGCACCGGTTTGTCGGTTATACGTTTGAGTTCGGCTTTGATCCTGTCGGTGAGCGGCGCGAACTGATCATCAACCAGGACAATGCCGTCGGAGCCTGCCGAGAAGCCGATATTGCCGCCCGCGCCCTTTAGCATATAGACATTGCCGCCAACCTTGCTGACCTTGATCTCCACTTTGCCGAAGTCATCTTTGCGCATAACGTAGAATAACCGAGATTTCTCACAGATTGTCGCACCGGCGGGCCGCGCGAAGGGTCATGCGGCAGGAGGATAAGCTCAGGGTGCCGTTCTGGTAAAGAACGCGATTTGATCTCGAAGACGCGATGCCTCGCGGGTGAAGCGTGGGGATTGGCACTCGGCGACAAGCTCCTGATAAAGAACCAGATGCTCTGCGGCCAAATCGCGTTTTGCTGCGGCCTCGTCGGGTTTGCCTTCGCCCTCCGCACGATGTCCTGCTGCGAGTAGCACTTCGATATATAGCGGGCCAAGCCACAGACAACTCACGCGGGACTCGGTTCCCGAAACCAACGTCGAAGCTGCGGCACACAGTCGTTCGGCCTCATCAAACTCCCCACGTCGAAAATGTACCTCCGCCAGGCAACGGTGACCTTCGAAACGCGAATAAAGCAGTCCCAGCTTCTCGCAAGCCTGAAAATTATCGAGTGCATTTTCAAGCGCCTCATCAAGCAAATGCCCGGCATCCACGCGGTTTTTACCACTTCCGCTCCCCACTGGCGCGTCGCTTTGATCTCTAACGCTCCCGACTCCATAGTCGCTTGCCTGATAGGCTTGCAAAACGGCAAAGCTTCCCTTCAATAACGACGCCAGGCGAAGTTCGCCGATCAATTCCGCCAGAGCGATGCCTTCTATAAATTCCCGCTCCGCCCGATCCGGGTCGCCATCGTAAAACGCGCATTGAGCCGCGACAAAGTAGGTCCATCCCCGGCGCTCGCGAGAATGAAGCGTCGCGGCTATCTCCCGCGCGCGTTCAGCGTATTCGATTCCCGCAGCAAAATTGCCCGAGTGGATGGCGTTTTCCCCAAGATACTCCAATCCTAATGCCTGGGCGAGCAGAACGTCGTGCGTAATGCCAAAGTTCACATCTCGCCTGGCCCAGCGGTCGGCGTCGAGGAAACGCCCGTAGTGCTGGTAAGCTCCGGCGAGAAAGCCGTAAATCCGCGAGATGATAGAAGCGGCAAACGACGTCACCGAATCCTGCGTGGCGATAGGAGCGACCAGGTCGGCAGCCCGCTCAAGCAAGTCGATAGCCTTCTTTTGCCGGCCGGCGAGGTGATGAAACCTTCCTTCGATACTTATCGCGTTTGCCGTCCCCAGAGGGTTCGTATCTGGATCAAGCACAGAGAGTGCCTCGCGCAGATGATCCAATCCGCGATGGTCCCCGGTTGCGACAAGCGAAGCTGCCGCCAGAGAATGTAAGTGAGCACGTATTTGAGGGTCCTCGGCGAGTCTCAACGCCCGCTCGAAATGCTCACCAGCAGCGATCATCTCACCATGCAGAGTGTAGGACTTGCCGATTGCTTTTTCCTGAGCCAGTTGTTCATCTATCAATCCTAACGCCTCAGCGCAATCGCGCGCGGAAGTGTAAGCCGCTATAGCTTCGTCGAATGCAAATATCTGTTCAGCCTCGACCGCCGCCTGCTTGGCGTAAACGAGTCCATGCTCGTAATCGCCCGCCTGAATATAGTGATAGGCGAGTTTTTCGGCTGGATATCGGGTTGCGCCGCTATCGGTTCTCCGCCCTTCGAGGACTTCTGCGGCAAGGCGGTGCAACCGGCGGCGGCGAACCGGGTTTAACTCTTCATAGAGCACCTCGCGAATCTTGTCGTGTGTAAAAGAGAAGGAGTCGCCGCTATCGGTCGTAATCAATTGAGCTGCTACTGCTTCATCCAGGGCGTCGAGCGTCGCATCTTCCTGCCTGTCGCCGATGGTAGCCATCAGTTCATCGAAGGTAAAAGTTTTACCGAGGACGGCGGCGGCTCGCAGTACTTCGTTTGATTCCCGTCCGACGCGGTCCAGACGATTGCCGATCGCTTCTTTCACGCTCTGCGGGATAATAAGCTCTCCGATCTCGCACCGCTTCCAATGCCCGCCCTCGCGCCGAACCGAGCCTTGCTGGATGAGGGCTTTCATTACTTCCTCGACAAAGAAAGGGTTGCCCTCGGTTTCGCGATACACCGCCTCGCCGAAATCCCCGCTCACATGTTCGCCGAGCAGTGCGCTCAGTTGCGCTAGAGTCTCTGCCGCGTCGAAACGTCTGAGCGCGATACGAGTGACCAGACGTTCGCGGTTCCAGTCAACCAGCGACTTGGCGAGCGGGTGGGCGCGATCAAGTTCTGTATCGCGGTAGGCGCCAAAGATAAACACAGGTTCTTCACGCAGCTGGCGCAGCAGATGCCCCGTGAGCCATAGCGTGCCGCGATCAGCCCAGTGCAGGTCGTCCGCGTAGAAGAGCAGCCCCTTTTCACGGGCGAGATTGGCAAATACCTGGGCGACAGCGTCGAAGAAAAGCAACCGCTCCTCGTGCGGCGGCAACTCGGGGCGTTCGGGAAAGGGACCGAAACGGGTTGCAATCTCAGGTACAAGCTTTGCGATCTGAGCAGCCGACTCTCCAAGCCCAATGCGCACCGCTGAACTGTCTTTCTGCTCTCGCACCCAGCGGCGGAAAGCTTCCACGAAGGGTAAGTAGGGAGTCGTCGCCTCATACTCGTAACAACCTCCCGTCAGAACGACAGCGCCATCGACCGCTGCCTGAATCGTGATTTCACGCGCCAGCCGGGTCTTACCCGCGCCGGGCTCACCACTCAAAAGCACAGCATGGCCATGACCTTCACGCGCGCGACGCCACAATTCGCGAGCTTCAGCCAGTTCGGAGGCGCGCCCGATCAGACGACCGCGAGACAAAGCGTCGAGAATCGCGACGGTTGTCCCGGAATCGGCATCACCGGACGTCTCTGTTGCCGCGAGCGATTCGCGAAGTGCCCGTGCCACCTCGCTTGCTGTGGAGAAACGCAAGGCTGGACTCTTCTCCATCAGACGCAGGATTACGTCTTCGATCGCACGCGGAAGCTCCGGGCGCAGCACGCGCGGCGGCACCACAGGAGCGTGGACGTGTTGCGAAATGATGGTTAATGGATCGTCGCCGATGAAAGGCAGACGACCGGTTGTCAGTTCATAAAGCAGGACCCCGAGGGCGTATAGATCCGTGCGACCATCAATAGGCTGTCCCAGGGCTTGCTCGGGCGCCATGTAAGATGCGGTGCCCATAATGACTCCGGCGCGGGAGATACGCGCGCCGTAGCCCGGCAGCGCCAGACCAAGATCGGCGAGCTTCACGCTTCCCGATTGATCAGACGTAGATAAGAGCACGTTGTCTGGTTTCAGATCCCGGTGCACTATCCGGTTGGCATGCGCGTGATCGAGAGCGGCGCAGACCTGGCAAGCTATTTCGACAATTCGCGGCAAGTCGGACGGACGCGCTTTCGCCAGGCTTGGGCCATCAACCAGTTCCATGACAAAGAACGGTATGCCCTCTGCTTCTCCAACGTCATGGACTGAAATGATGTTTGGGTGATTGAGTGCGGCGGCGGCGCGGGCTTCCCTTATTAGACGTTGACGGGCGTCTGTTGAATTTGCCTCTGACAGCACCTTGACGGCGACTTCGCGCATCAAGTCGAGATCTGTGGCGCGATAAACGACACCCATTCCGCCCCGCCCGATTTCGCCGTCGAGCCGATAACGCTGGCGCAGTACAACTCCGGGCGCCACCGCGGTGTACGGGGCGTCATCCCGATTCAGGATGCGAGTTGCCTGGATATCGTTGGTCATCGACAAAAGCATATCACACCAAAGAACCGAAGGCAGCGTCGAGATGCCAACCGTACAAAGAGACACCTGAAAAACGCGTTTGATCACTGCAATCGGTTGGTCAACACGCGTGGTAGACCAGAAAAGACTCCCATCGTTTCTTAGATTGGAGCGCCGCAGTCTTAATTGAAACTGACTGCTTCCTGAAGGATTCCGGCAACTCCCTTGCCACGCCGACTCAGTACTCTTTGGTATTGGGTCAAGTCTCTGAATCTCGGCGCACTTAGTGAGGTTAAACGTCTTGCATCCTTAATAATAGATTGCTTTTAGAAGTGACGATATACGGTCACGCGGCGTGATGCGGTCATTTAGTCACGCAATAAAGCGAAAAACAATAAGGTTACTTGCGGCTCTAAGTTTGCATCACACTTTGTGAGGAAGAAACTCAAGCTGTTAGGGCGCAAGCCAGTACACGGGAGGTGTCAACATTATGTTAAGAGTTCGGAATTTAACTTCATTTTTTGCGAGTGTCTTCATAGGGCTTATGCCTATGGCGGCGCTTGCTCATGGGCCTTCGACAAACAATGATCGGAAGCCTTTGGATCGAGAACAGGTTCTGATGCCTATAAACCTGGCTATTCTCATTCAGGATGACCTGGTTTCGCATGTCAGCAACGAGTTAGGTATCACGCGTGACTTTATCCGATCACTGCCCGAAGGATCGCAGGTGATGGTCGGTTACATAAGGAGTGGGAGCTTACAGGTGCGGCAGCCATTCACAAGCGATCTCGCACGTGCGGCAGGCTCTTTGCGAATTATAACTTCGAGCCCTTCGGCTTCGCCTTTTAATCCATATGTCGAAGTCCTTGAGGGACTCCGCAGGTTCGATTCCAAGAGCAAGAACCCGAACGTTTTGTTGCTCATATCGGACGGTCTCGACGTGTCACGCGGTTTTGATGCCGCGTCGGTGCTTCATTCGATTGACCTGGAGCGAGCAATCAAGGAAGCGAAACGGCGCGACGTATTGATCTATTCTTTCTACGCGCCTTCTGTCGGATTGACCAGGCGGAGTTTGCTCGCGGCCAGCTACGGCCAGAGCTCGCTCAACCGTATATCAAATGAAACGGGCGGTAAGGCGTTCTTTCAGGGGACTACAGATTTCGTGACGTTCAGTCCCTACTTTAAAGGCTTGACACAATCGCTCAACCGACAGGAGTACAAAGAGTAACGGAGTTTTCACAACGCCTCGTCGCAGATTCGCCTGTCAGCAAGAGGCATTGATCATTGCCGTAAAGCACATCGAGATTGCCGCCGCAATTGCATTGATTACCCATTCATCCGAATCAAAGCGGCGCAACCTCGACGTGCTCTAATCGAATAACTTTGCTCGCCCGGTGACCACCGACATCTTTGCTCCGATCAGTTGAAAAACCGACACGACTCATCTGGTTTGCAGGCTGACGCCGGGATCATTATAAGTTTCAAAACACAAGCTAAGCCGGAAAAGCCTCAAGCGGGGTGAGTCGCACGGGCACAAATTTATGAAAAGGAGTGCCAGCAATCGGGTCTCTGTCTTCCGCCGATGTCAACTCGTTGATATGCGCCCCCGACCGGAGGCGACTGCCTTCCCCGTTCGGATGCTTCATCCCGTATCCGTGCGGCAGCGTGACCTGCCCACGCGAGACTGAGTCGGTGATTTCGACACGCACAACCACCTCTCCGCGCTTCGATTCGCATCGCGCCCAACTGCCATCGGCAAGTCCAAGCCGGGCTGCGTCTTCCGGATTCACCTTGAGAGCGCCTTCGGGGTCTTTCTTGCGCCAGGCAGGGTCTCGATAAATCGTATTCGCGTTGTATGAGCGGCGCTCGCCTGCCACCAGTACAAAAGGATAATCCGCTGGTGCGGGCGGCTCCGTAGCATCAAGTGCGCCGAGCGCGGCGAGCATCTCGGAGATTTCAAGATGGATCAGCCCGTCATCGTGCCGGATAAAGTTCCAGCTTTCTTCGTATTCGTTGATGCTGAAGACTACGCCCGAGCGCGAAGACAGAATCGCCTCGAACAGGCTCTCGCCAAGCATCGGCCCCTCGCCTTTGTGGCCCGCTCGCCGGACCGCCTCTGGATTTTTTCGAGCGAACTGATGGGCCGTCGCCCAAAGGAAAGCCGCCGCTGCCGCCCCTTCCGCGAGCGTCGGCCCCAAAGTCCTGTACAAAACCACAGACGCATAATCAACAAGGTCCGGTTTCGCTTTGAGAACATTTTGAAACGCGACAGCAAATGCCATCCTTCCCTTCTTTGCTGCATCTGCCAGTTCAGGAAATTCCGAAGGAAGCGCACCCATCGCCACTAACAATCGCGCGTAGATCTCAGGCTCGGGCAATGTGCCCTCAAGCGGCTCGAAGAGCGGCTTTCGCAGATGAAAAGCATTCGCCGGAAATTCCAGGTTGAAGAAGGTTGCCTCCCACTTTTCAAATTGCGAAGAAGCGGGAAGCACATAATGAGCCATAGCGGCGGTTTCGGTCATCGCCACGTCGATACACACGAGCAGATCGAGTCTTGCGAATGCTTCGCGATAAGCCTTAGTGTCGGCCATCGTCACTAAGGGGTTTGCGCTGTCTACTATCAGACCGCGCGTGCGCTCCGGGTGATCGCTCAGTATCTCACTGGGCAGGATGTTCGGAGGCAGCAGGTTGCATATAAACGGGAAATCGGTGACCGAAGATCGCTTTTGCTTCTCTCCTTCGGGCGAATGCCCCATCAGAGGGATGAGCGCGGTGTGAAGGTTATTGCCGCCGCGACGGGCGAAGTTTCCAGTCACGAGATAAAGTAAAGACCGCAGGTACGAATTGAGTGTTGAGTTTAGTGTCTGCTCGATGCCTAGATCGGTTCGCACGGCGCAACTGGTGGCGTCGGCCATCATCCGGGCCGCGCGCTTAACGTCATCAATCCCGATTCCTGCGCGACGCGCGTATGATTCAATCGGCACTTCCAACAAAGCCAGACGCACCGCCTCAAAACCACTCGTGCGAGAGTCCAGAAACTCACGCGCCTCCCTCTCTTCGCGCACGATGACGGCAAGAAGCGCTGCCAACAAGAAAGCGTCAGTGCCCGGCCTCAGTTGCAGATGGAGGTCGGCCATCTCGACCGTTTCGGTCCTTCGGGGATCTATGACGATCATCTTTTTCGCAGGATTATTGTGAATCTCTTTCAGCACTTGTCTGGCATTGCGTATACCATGCGATTGCCAGGGATTGGTTCCGATGAAGACCACGACCTCGGCGTTCTCGACATCTTCTGTCGGATGACAGTTTTGCCTGCCGTAGAGACGCCCGTCTACCCAGAACCCCCCGGTCTTTTCCTGCGCCAGCGCGCTGTAATAATTTTGCGTCTGCATCGCGGTCCTGAGAGCTTTGCCGTAAGGGCCACCGAGATGATTGCCCTGCCCGCCGCCTCCGAAATAGGCGAGGCTGCGCCCTCCAAAGGTGTCGCGCAGATGAACAAGTTTCGCTGAGATCTCTTCTATTGCAGTCTCCCACGAAATCTCTTCGAAAGACCCATCCTCGCGACGGCGCAATGGTGATGTTAGCCGATCACTGTGATTTTGATAGTAATTCAGTCGTTGCGCCTTCTGGCACAGATAGCCTTCCGATATAGGATGCTCGCGGTCGCCGCGAATCCTTAGCATTTCGCGACCTCGCACTTCGACTTCGATTCCACAATTGCGGCTGCAAAGTATGCAGGCTGTCGGGAGCCAATGGCTGGTTGTTTCCATTGCGTTCATCCTTCCAATGATGAGATGGCGCGAGGTTCATTCTCTTGAAATTCTCATTGCCGCCTCGCGACAGGCTTTCAGAATGGAGTTTGAAAGTACTTCGTCTTTTACTGCGCGCGAGATCATCAGTCCGCCCACGCATTGAGCAATAACTGAGAGCGCACGGTCGCGCGTCGGAGCGCCTCCCTTAGGGAGCAATGATTCGATCTCGCGGAAGAAGCCGAGAATCTGCTGCTCATAAAGCTGGCGTGTGGCATCACTTGCCCTCGCCACGTCCGAAGTGAGCGCAGGCAGTGGACATCCTTCGGCCATCTGGTCACGGTGCTTGCGGCTCAGATAACCGAAGATCAGATCGCGCAAAGGATCAGACAGTTGAGCAGCGGACCCCCTTGCCCCGCGCCGCCTATTTCCTTCATCGAGAGCCGTCGCCATCGCTTCGGCAAAGAGAGCTTCCTTCGAGGGAAAATGGGCGTAGAATCCACCTGCCGTCAGGCCGACTTCGCTCATGATGGCATCGACCCCAACCCCATCATAGCCGCACTTGCGAAATAGCCGCGCCGCTGCGCCGACAATCTTCCTGCGAGTCGCTGCTTTTTGCTCTCTCGGATAACGCACGACCGCATTATATGACGAGCGTAATACAATAACAAAACGGGATCATAGTTTTGAAGTCTACGAAGACAAAGCCGAAACGACGGCCTCGCTTGGCATCTTCCAATCACCTACGGGCGGGGACGTCTCGCGTCGCCAGCGATATTGCATCAGGTATCGTTTTGCGTCAGCGGTTATATGGCGCAACGATCTCGCCAAACAGCGTCGGTTCTTGGCGCTGTCGGGCCGGGTCTGGGGTTGAGTCGGGATAATTGAGATTGATATTTGTTTAGCGTAGGATTTCGTTTTCGGCGGGTGACTGCATACCGCCACACGGCCAGATATGGTCACTGCTCGGATGATCGCGGGCGAGTGATTCCGAGTTTACGTATCTTGTTGATTAGAGTCGATCTGTTTCCGCCGTGGCAATCAAATTGCCTCCAGACAATTGAATCTAGCACTGATGGTGACAAACGGGCGAACGGCGATGTTCAGAATAAGCCTACACGATGAGGGCGAATCAACAAATTTCACAATCGAAGGAAAGCTGACTATGCCGTCGGCAATAGAGTTGGAGAAATGCTATAGACCTCATGAAAAAGATTTCCTGAGAATCACTTGAAAACGAGGATTGAATCGGGGTATCTCCATAGTTTCACTTTATCCTAAAACCAAAGGAGATACCCCAATGTTACCCTTTCGTCTTACCATATCTACCCCGCTTTGCAAAGAGATGGAGTTCGCCTTGAAATCGGCCCAGCGCCAAGGCGACATTCGGCTCGTCAAACGCATCCTAGCCATCTTCGCTCTGCGCGACACCAACTCTCCCCAACAGGTTGCCGCTCTTCTCAAGCTCTCCGTTGATGCCGTCCTTAACTGGGCGCACCAATTTCTTTGCTATCGGCTCAACGGTCTCAAAGACAAAAAATCGCCCGGACGCAAAGCCAAACTCACTAAATCGCAAAAGCGCGAACTCGCGGCCATGATTGATGCGGGACCAACCGCCAATGGCTTCTCCCCAGCTTGTTGGCGCTCGCCGATGATTCAACATCTGATCTAGGAAAAGTTTGGCCTCTTCTACTCGGTTCACTACATCTGTCAGTTGCTCAAGAGTCTCGGTTTCTCTTATCAAAAAGCCAAGTTTGTCTCAGATCATCTCGATGAGGAAAAACGCCGCATCTGGCAGCAAGAAACCTTTGCCCAGGCGCTTGCATTGGCGCGCCAACAAAACGCCTATCTCTTGTTGGGCGATGAAGCGAGTTTTCCGCAATGGGGGACGCTCTCCTACACCTGGTCACGGCGTGGCCTGCAACCGCAAGTCAAAACCTCAGGCAAACGCAAGTCCTATAAAGTCTTCGGCCTGATCGACTACTTCACCGGCAAATTCTTTTCGCAAGCCACGCAATCGCGATAAACCTCGGTCAGTTATCAACAATTCCTGATGCAAGTGTTGGCGCAAAGTGATCGTCGCATCGTCTTGATCCAAGATGGAGCAGGCTATCATAGCTCACAAGCAATGCAGGAATTCTTTGCCCAACACTCAGATCGCTTGACGGTCTTCCAACTGCCGAGCTACTCACGGGATTTGAATCCCATCGAGAAGCTGTGGAAGAAGATCAAAGAGCAAGAGACGCACTTGCATTACATTCCGAGCTTTGAGTCGTTGACAGAGAAAGTTGAACGAGCGCTGGTGAAATTCGCTAACGCGCCGAAAGAGGTTTTGGCGGTGTTTGGCTTTGCCGCCTAGCGCATTGCCTCTACAATCACATTTCTCGGGAAAACATTTTCTTAAAAGCTATATCATAACAATGCTCTCGATCAAGGCCGTCTTCCATTTTCCTCTTCGCCAGACTCAAGGCTTCGTCTGCTCTTTATTCAAGCTGATGGGAGTAGATTTGCCCGTTGCAGATTACAGTAGAGTATCAAGGCGCGGGCCAGGGCTAAATGTAAAATTGAGACGAGACACAACCAAGCCAATAGCGGTCCTTGTAATAGACTCTACAGGAGTGAAGATATTTGGAGAAGGGGAGTGGAAAGTGCGCACCCACGGGAAGGATAAACGACGGACTTGGAGGAAGTTACACATAGCAGTAGATACAGAGACGTGGGAGATAACAGCAGTGGAGTTGACTGATAAAGCAGTGGTGGATCCACGAGTAATGCCTCGATTGATAGAGGAAACAGAAGGGGAAGTAGGTCGGATATATGGGGATGGAGCATATGATACGAACCAGTGTCACAAGGCGATCCATAAGAAGGGAGCGAGACCGTTAATACCACCGCGAAAGGGAGCCGTAGAGAGCAAGTATTATTACATGAAGGAGAGAAACCTGGCGATAAGAGAGAAGGAGGAGAAAGGAGAAAAGGGATGGAAAGCAGAGAGCGGGTATCAGAAGAGGAGTTTAGTAGAGACGCAGATGGGGAGGATAAAGGGGATGCTGGGAGAGAGAATGAGCAGTAGAAAGATGGAGACACAGATGACGGAGGCAAGGATCAAGTGCATGGTCTTAAATCGGATGAGCGAATTAGGAATGCCTGAGACAGTTGCGATCTAGAAATCGGCCAAGTCTGGGGGAAGTCTATCTTCATCTCGAATTGCGCAACAAAGCCGGACGAAGCCTAACTGCTCATTCCAGCGGACGCGCATTCCACGATTTCGTGTTCCAACAGCTACCAGCGGGCCGCTGATGCCTGCGTTAGGCTCCTGCCGTCGCTTGTCACTTCTCTGTTTTGGTAATCCAAGTGGAATTTGATTCCCTTTGTCATTTGCCATCGATCAGTTGTCTAGGTAAGATTTCATATCGAATCAACTTTTGTGCGATAATGATCCCAGATTTGACACTATGAAATTCAAGCCTCGTAAATTCATAATATTTGCTCTTTCCCTCTTTATTGCTCTATTGGCTACACTTTGGGTGGCAATCTCTGGCTGGCCTCCTTTTATCGTTCGTGACCAACAATATTACCAGTTGATTGCTAACTTCCGTGCTGCTACTACTAGTGAGAAGGGGCATTTTGGCAACGACAAAATTGGTTGGGAGTTTCAAGTGTATTTGCCTAATGGAGAAGCTTCGGCTTGGGTACAAGCACCTGCACACATGGGGGTTGTTGAGGTCAAGTACAATGACGAATATGAGAATCGCCTTCTCTACAAATACGTTGATTACAGTAGTCCCCTTGAAATCAGAAAAAGAGAAAATATTGTTTATGTTTACTGGGCTGAAACTCTCTTGCAAACAAATCATTGGATACTGGCATATGATTTGGCAGACCGTCGTGAAATTGTAAGGAGGAAAATTGACCCGAGCGACTTAAAGCTATCAGAATGAAGTTCCATTATCGGAAGCCGCCTAACTGCTCATTCCAGTGGACGCGCTTTCCACCTCCTCATTATCCCTTCAATACCGGCGCGCCGCTGAATTCGTCGTTAGGCTCCGCTTCGACTTCGGCTTTCCATCGTTTGATTTTATAAGAAACCTGCTTGATAATTGTCCTATGCTTCCAATTACCATAGATTGGAGTTGACCCTATGATAACCGCGGGGCTATTCAAAACGAGTCCAAGCGTGGCGATGCCTGCCGAGAAGAGAACCTGCAACCAGTAACTGCCGCCCCTGAGCGTGGCCGACCTCGATAGCTCTATGTATATTTCTTCCTTTCGCTCAGCGCTGATTCCTAACCCGCGCGCGAACAGGTTGCGTAGTGATCTCAACGCGTGTCGCGATGGAATCTCTGCTTGTTTGACGCTCATATGGATTCCTCCGCTCTCTGTTTCAGTCGCGGGTTGCTCTCGGAAGCCTGCACAATCTGGAGGGTGGCAGAAGCGATCGAGACGCGCCCCTGGGTTTGCGCGAACTCTTCGATGATGCGGGTGAAAAGCCTGTCTTTTGTCGAAACCCGCTGTTTATAATCGACGACGAAGCGAAGAGAGAACTCCAACCAGTTGTCGTTGGCAGCCAGGGTGACTGTGGGTTCGACCGCCGCGTTCTCGATCAGATACTTATTTACCATCTCTTTCCAGGCAATCGCCGCGCTTTCGACATAATCGCCCACTATCTCGCTTGCAATACGTTGAAGAATCTCTCTTGCCAGCCGGTGATCACTCCCGTACTTTACCGGCACTATGATCTCATCCCACAGAAAGGGAAAATCGCCCGAGTAATTGAAGACAGGCTCTTTGAAGACAAAGCTGTTGGCGATGCGCACGACGCGACCGCTGTAGCGATCGCCTTTCACCCATTCGCCCACTTCCATCAAGGTAGTACGAAGTATGCCTATGTCAATGACATCGCCTCTGATCCCGCCCAACTGAACGCGGTCCCCGGTCTTGTAAAAGCTGGCTAATGAGATTGCGAACCATCCGGCGAAGCTAGCGATAACTTCCTGCAAGGCAAAAGCTATTCCCGCACCTGCGACTCCGAATGCGACCGTCAGGTTCCCGAGGCTGTCGCTGTAAATAGTAGCTAGGATGAGCCCCCCCAGTACATAGCCGGTGAAGTTGACAAACTTGCGGGCGCGGTAGCGTGCGTCTGCCTCCCTGACATAACGCGAAAGCGATGAGTTGATGAATCGCACAAGGATTACCAGGACAAGCAAGACGGTCACGACGGCGATGAGTCGGCGGATTGTGGGATCAAGCAGCCATCTTTCAATAAACTGGGTCATTTCAAACTCACTGCACTAAAGAGACAAACGCCACTCTGTGTAAGCTAAAGAATACCTCTGTGCATCTTTCGCCCTTGCTTTAGTGAACGGCTTTAACCTCATCCTGGCAGCGCCTTCGTGTGTCCGGTATCCAGGGAACATTACAACCAAGGTTTTCGATCATCTCAGGGCTCGTCTGTTCGATTGCTCACAGTCTCAAATCCTGCTCCTATCCAGGCGCTCATCCCGCCCACAACATTCGCGATATTCTGGAATCCATTTTGTTCAAGCAGGCTCGCCATCACTGACGAACGGTAACCGCTCCCGCATATGACGGCCAGAGTATGATCTCTTGGAACTTCTTCAATGCGCGCAGGCAACGTTGCGCCCGTAATAAACGACGCGCCCTTGATATGTCCCGAGCTCCACTCGCCCGGTTGCCTCACATCGAGCACCGTAAGTTTCGGCTCGCCTTCAAGTCGTTCACTCAATTCCCAGACGGTCCACTCCGTCATCATTCTCATAGGTTTCGCCGCCGTTCGCCACGCATACATTCCGCCTGCGAGCCACCCTCTCGGTAACTCATATCCGGTCCGAAGCAAATCCCAGCAGATGTCCCACAGTTCGTCTTCCTTTTCGAGCACCAGAATATATGGAGTATCTGCGGGAAGCACGGTTCCCGCCCAGGTGGGAAATGAAGTGCCCCGGCCTACGTTTAGGGAATCAGGAATGTGAGCGCCCGCGAAGCTTTCCGGCGAGCGGCAATCGAGTACCACAGCGCCTTCGTCGCGCAGGGCTTCAAAATCGCTCACACTCAGGGCGGGCGGTTCGCGGAGCACTCCAAGTAGCGGTGGTCCCTGCTGGTTCTGTCTTCTCATGCGCCGCCAGTAGGGAGGCACAGCGGGTAAATCCTTAAGCTCGATGCATTGCTTGACTATCTCTTCGCTTGCCGCGAGGCGCGCAAGCATCTCATTCATACGCCGCTCGTAGCCGATGGTCGTTGAAAGGCGACTGGCGATATTGCCCCCGCAAAGCGACCCGGCTACGTGTGTTGGAAAGACTTCGACGTAGTCGGGCAGCGTAAGTATCTTCTCTTGCAGCATCCGGCAAAGGTTCTCTGCCGCCTTCTCAATATCGGCTCTGCCGCCAAGAAGATCGGGCCTTGCCACATCACCCACAAGCAATGCTCCGCCTGAAAGCAGCAGCGCTGGCTCGTCTCCTCGCGAGCGATCCGTCACTAGCAGGCTTATATGCTCGGGCGTGTGGCCGGGAGTGTGCAATACCTCAAAGAGAATTTCGCCCATTTCGAGCCGCTGGCCATCGGCGAGCGGGCGCGCTTTATAGCCGAGTTCGGCCCTCGCGCTTCCGAGCAGTTCGACATCTGACCTGACGGGCAGTTCGCATATCCCAGTGAGGTAATCATTATGCTGGTGCGTGTCGGCCGCATAGCGAATGCGCATCCCCTCGGAGCGCGCTTCTTTGAAATAGATTTCGACATCACGCCTGACATCGAGCACAAGGGCCTCGCCCGTCTGTTCGGAGCCGACGAAATATGAGGCATGACCGAGGCTTGGAAGGTAAAATTGTTTGAATATCATAAAGGCATTCCTCCTGCTCCGATTGGAGCATCACAGGCTACTGTGCACGGTGTAGCGGTCCTGGATTGATTGTATAAGCGCATCGTTTATATCGGGCATCTGTCCGATCTGGTACTGTTTCTCAAGTTCCAGAACCTCTGATGCCAGAATGTTGTCTCGAAAGACGCCAGCAATCCAGCGCGAAAAATCATTATTGCGAAGATGGCCTTCAATTACTTCTGGAGGAGCGGTTGCCAGGACGGCGGTAAACTCTTTCAATGTGCGAGCGCGGCGACCTGTCTGCTCGCCCTCTCGCGTGAAGAGAAAAGCGCGTCCTTCTGGAACCGGCACATCCAGATATTTGTGCTGATGACGGACGTGGACTGTAAGGCGCGGCGCAAGATAGAATCGGCAGAGCTTGCCGCAGGCTTCCGCAGCGTTCGGCAACAGCACAGCTTCATTTATGGCAAGGTTTCCAAGCACCGCTTCCCATTCGGCCTCGGATTCCCTGCCGCCAACAAGCGCCCGCAGAGCGCGGGCTTCGCGAGGGTCTGTCTCTCTGGTCACTATTATCGCCTCGCTTGCTCGAAGCACATCTTTGTGCAGGCCTGATACCTGATAGGTGATCGCCGTGTACCCGGACATCTCAAGATCGAGCAGGCTTGTAACCTCCGGCCCATGCATGAAGTAATGCGCTTCGTCTACGACTATTCGATGAGGAATCCCCGTGTGACGCCTGAGCGAGGCAAGCATAACCAACAAGGAATTCACATAGTCTCGTTTCTCTTTCGGCTTCAGTCTTGAGAGGTCTACTACCACGCTTACATCCGGGTAACGGAGCGCGCGAGTAAGCTCGCGGGCTTGCGGCGGTGGGTCTTCACCTCCCAATACGATCACTCCCGGTAACGATTCCAGAGTACGATAGTCACCTTCCGGGTCTATCACACAAACCGAGTAGCGTTGAAGGATCAACTGTTCGCACAGGAGTCCGGCGACCCAGGATTTACCCGTTTGAGAATCACCCGCTATGAGCAGATTGCGCCCGCGAACGGCCAGTTCTACCGGCTGGCCCTCTCGATTGGTGCCCAGAAGCAAACGGTGCTTGCCGGTGAAGGAAGGCGCGAGTCTCGGCTTATCGGCAACCTGTCTTATATAATCGGCCACCGCCTCGGGACCTCGTCCTTCGATCACTGCATCGGCCGACGCTTTGAGCGCGGGGCTTCCCCAGGCGACCGCGAGACCAATCTCGCAGGCTTCCAGTAGCTGATGATCGTTTTCCGCGTCTCCGATGGCTATGGCGTTATGCTCGGAGAGCCGTAGTGCGGTGAGCGCCGCATGCAGCCCCGTTGCCTTGCTTATGGCCTGCGGCAGGATCATCAGACGGTTTCTGTTAAAGAGCATCACAAGCGGCAACTGCATCTCGCGAATGACCGGAAGGATTTGACAGGCCAGATCGGCATCGGCTTCGATGACACATTCGCCCGTATCGAAGCGGATGCCTCGCCGATTGAGTTCTTTCAAGAAGGCGGGCTGAGGGGGATGACCGAGCGCAGTCGAGCGGCCAGAGTTCGGGAAGGCCATGACAGCCCCGTTTTCGGCGACAATGGCGTCAAACAACCGAAGGTCGCCCATCACTCGCCTCAAATCGCCAAGTATTCGCCCTGTCACAAGCACTACTGTTATTCCACTTGCGCGGATATCTTTGATCCGAGCGCGGACCGCAGGATCAAGCACGCCTTCACGGGCTATCGTTCCGTCATAATCTAATGCCAGTACGCTGAATTTCATAGCCGATTACTCCTGCTGACAGGCATCAAGCGAGGTGCCCACAGTATAGCCTTACACTGGAAGGGGCAATCGCTGTGCCGGTTTGAACGGGGTGAGAGTAGGCTTTTCTGGCCAGTATCGTGGTTTATGCCCGGCATCTGTGCGGGCTTTCGCTCTAAGTTCTGGGGAACTTTACGCAATCACATTCCCGCTCTGCCTGTGAAGACCGTTATGCTTGCTCAATATTTTCCCATACACCCGGCGAAAAAAGCCCCGTTCGCTCTTCTCTAAACTCGATTGCGGGTTTTAGATGCCAGGATTGCAGGCATATGAATTGCCTCGTTATTTGAAAAAGGAGTAATGAAATGAAAAAGATGAAAGCAACCGTTTTTCACGACGTGAATAATATTCGCGTTGAAGAAGTCGAACGGCCTCGCGCCAGTGCTGGCGAGGCTGTGATTCGGATCACGCTTACCACGATATGCGGTACCGATCTCCATATCGTGCGCGGCGAGTATCCGGTCAAGTCCGGTTTGATCATCGGCCACGAACCCGTAGGTGTTATCGAAGAGATTGGACCGGGCGTATCGGGCTACGAAATAGGTGATAGGGTGCTTGTCGGCGCGATAACTCCTTGCGGGCAGTGCAACGCCTGCCTTTCGGGCCATCTTTCTCAGTGCGGCCACGGCAGCGGATACGAGGCCATTGGCGGGTGGCGCTTCGGCAACACGATCAATGGTGCCCAGGCTGAATATCTGCTCGTGCCCTACGCACAGGCAAATCTCTCTAAGATTCCTGATAGTCTGACTGATGAGCAAGTAGTGTTGCTTGCTGACATCGCCTCGACCGGCTTCAGCGGCGCAGAATCGGGCGGCGTGAAGATCGGTGATGCAGTCGTAGTGCTGGCGCAAGGACCAATCGGGTTGTGCGCGACGGCGGGCGCGAAATTGATGGGCGCGTCGCTTGTTATCGGGGTTGACGGAGATCAGAGTCGCTTAGAGACGGCCCGGAAGATGGGCGCGGATGTTGTGCTCGACTTCCGCGAGGTAGACATAGTAGCGGAAGTAAAACGGCTGACGGGTGGCGGTGCGGATGTGGCGATTGAGGCGCTTGGCACTCAGCAAACTTTCGAGCAGTGTTTGCAAAGCCTCAGACCCGGCGGAGTGCTTTCGAGCCTGGGCGTTTATTCGGGCAAGCTGCAAATACCTTATGACGCCTTCGCCGCGGGCTTAGGCGATTACCGCGTAGTGACTACATTATGTCCGGGCGGGAAGGAGCGAATGCGCCGACTGATGAGCGTAGTGGAATCAGGTCAGTTTGATCCGACGCTGCTTATCACGCACCGATTCTCATTGGATGAGATCGCCGAAGGCTACCGCATATTCGGCGAGCGGCTTGAGGGCGTGCTTAAGGTTGCAATCAAACCTTAAAGAGGCAAGAGTTTTGAAAGTCAATCGTAAAGGCTGCTGAATAGAGAGTTGCTGGTTCTGCTGCCTGTTTGACGAACGAACAACGCGCCTGATTATACGAGCGGATCCGTTCCCGGTTTGATTTGACGCCGGAAGAAATAGCCCTTCTCAAGCAAGAGGCTAAAAACTGAAGCTGTGTTCAAAAGCGAAATCAGGTAATACTCTGGGCAACCGCCGGACAGGCTTCTTAGCCTGGATCATGAGACTGTGGTCGCCTCGTTGGCCGGTTTATGTTCTATTGGAAGGGTTGCCCTTTGATTGCGCACATACTGAAGCAAGCATCTGGTTGCCGAGCTAAGCCTCTCTGCATCCTCTCTCGATTTCGCCAGGTCCGCCAGACTCGATAGTATCACCTGCTCGCTCAACTCTGTCACACATAACCACTCAAGCGAGCGCGCCCACATGATTGTTTCATTGAGCGCAATCGGCTTTTGTAGCTCCCACTGTGATGCTTTCTCTACAAAAAGCACCGCGTCACGGAGCACAAAAGGATTCAGTCCCGGCGCTGCTTGACGAAGTATTGCATATTGGCGCTTGCGGTCGGCTTCCGGCAGGTAAACGTACTTACCTCGCCTGAGCACAGGATATGAAAGAGAATCTCTGAGGCTGGCTCCGGGCACACCGGCATTTGATGTGATGATCGTGTGAGGATGCCTTTTAGCAACGGGCATTATGCGCTCACCGGTTTCAGCGACTGTGATCGCGTGCTCATCGAGGTACTCCAAAAGCAGTGCCTCAAAAGCTTCCTGGTCAGGAATCTTATCCAGTTCATTTATGAGGACAAAAACATCCGGGTGCTGATCCATCAAGGCTCTGGTGAGGACGCCCGGTACCATCATTTGTGACTGATAGATCACAGTTGCAGCCGTGTCGGGCAGTTCGCCGTGATGCTCTACCCATCGCTTTAGTTCTATCTCTTGCAATCGCTCATCCCAATCATAAAGCGCCTCGCGCCTGCCGATTGATTTGTAGCATTCCAGTCTGTAGAGCGGCGCGTTCTTCGCATCAGCGAGGCATTTCGCCAGACTCGTCTTGCCCGACCCGGGCGGCCCTTCAAGTATTAGAAGCCCTGCTCTATCCTCAAGCCACATTGCTACTGTAAGAGCCGTCTGATCATCAATGAATTTTCCATTTTCACTCCGCAGCACAAAACAGTTCTCACCTGCCCAGTAGCGACCATCTGAACTTGTCGTAAATAGCCCGCCAAATTCGCCTTGCCATACTGAAGTCTGGACACATTTGATGCGGCGAGTTGAAATGAGTGATTAACTCTGTAGAGTTCTGGGTTATGACGACTCAAAACACTACTCCAACTCGCCTTGTTGAGTATATCAACTCGATCTTTGAAAACGCACACGGCCATCAACGCAACGCTCTTGTCGATTTTGTGTTCGCCCTTATCTCCACCAGGAGTTGTTATCAGGCCTCTCTGGCTCGTTTCTTCGATAATTTTGAAGCTGCCTGCAAACGCCTGACTCGCTTTCTGCATAATACTCGTCTCGATGTCGATTGCCTGGCGCGGCAAACGGCTCGCGTTATTATCTCTCAACTGCCCCTGGTCGGCATCATTCGTCTCAGCATTGACTGGACGATTGAGGATCAACAACATCTCCTGGTCGCTTCGATTTGCACAGGCACTCGCGCAATACCTGTTTACTGGCAGGCATACAATCAAGACTCTATTAAAAATCGCCGCAGCAGCTATGAGCGCGATTTTCTCACCGCCCTCATCACTGAGGTGCTTCTTCCAATAGGAAGAAGTCGATTGATTTTGACCGCCGATCGCGCCTTTGCTGATGTCAAATTGATAGATTTGCTCAATAAATTGCGGGTTTGCTTTGTCATTCGCACGAAAGATAATATCAAGGTTTATTACAACCGCAAATGGGTAAAGCTCAAACAACTTCGCCTGTCACGCAACCAACGAAGGCGAAGTCTTGGACGGCTGCGATACTGCCAAACAGATCCACGACGGCTCTATGTGACGCAAAGCCGAAAACGAGATCGAAAAGGCAAATGGGGCATCTGGCATTTGTTGAGCAATCAAAGAATGAGTGCTCAAGAAACGACGCAAGAATATGGGCGGCGGTTTAGGTGCGAAGAGGGATTCCGCGACGCAAAGAGGCTGCTTGGATTTGCCGAGGCACGGATCGAGTGCATACAAGCGTGGGCAAGAATGTTCACGCTTGTAGCAGTGGCGATGTTGATATTGTATGGGATCGGATGTTATATGCTTGGCAAGCGAGAAGTCTTGAACAGGGAGTTGAGAAAAGTGATGTCGAGGCGAAGGCAAAGAGCAGAGTTGAGCCTGATGAGGGCGATGGCAGAACTCATCAGGAAAGACGAGAGTTTCTGGGATGTGCTTGATCATAGACAAAAGCTCAATCTCTTGGCGGTTTTATGAAATGTGTCCAGACATCAGGCGTCCCTCCTAATCTGCTAACGAATTGAGAGGTCTTATGATTCCATCGAGTATTCCCGAACCATGTCGCCAATCCCAGACCTGCGCCAGTTAAACCCAAACCGCCTAAAATTATTTTTGCTGACATTTGCATTTCCGTAGCCTCTTATACACCCAAAAGGATATCAGTTACTCCAGCCTCAGACCTCGATAGCCCCGGCCCTACTCATCTGTTGCCTCCCGTTTCGTCCACGTGTCATCAGATTGGAGCGCCATCTGCTTGACCGCCAGTCCTGACCTCATCAGGGATCGCCCACCTTCTGCCCAGCGCCTCGGCTCTCTCTTTTATGCCAAGCATCATCTTGCGCTCCATTACAAAGTGAGCCGGTTCAAACATCACATAGTTAACAAACCAACCGAGTAGCCCCGCCCCCCTCGTGCCGCGATTTCGAAAAATCAATCGCGTTGTGTTCTCATTGACCTCTTTGAGATAGAGGCCCCATGTCCCGCTGCCAAACATTGTCTCATCTCCTCCTTCTGTTTCAGCCGCGCCGAGCACAATCGCCCGATAGGGTTCCACTATGAGAACCGGAAGTGGCGGCGCTTTGGGATGAAGCCACACAACGTCTCCGACCCTGAGGCTCTGCCATTCCAGGACGATGCGGTCAGCATTATGCATATCGCAGCCAACCACGTTTTCGAGCCAGGCATAGCTATAAAATCCGCCTCGCGTCTGTCCGATTTGAACGAGCCACGGCCATACATCGGCGACCGGAGCATTGATGGTTATAGCATGAGTAGCCTGCTGTTCCGGGTTCGGCGTAATTTCATCGCCCGGCAGGGGTTCACGGCATTCCTCATCGGTTGCTCCCCATTTTAGGTGCCAGGGGCGCATCAGGAAAGTATAACCGGCAACACCTGCTGCTCCTGTAAGCGCCAGTCCAATAATCTTTGAAAGTAATCTCTCTTCAGTCATTTCAATTCTCCTTTCACAACTCCTTTTTGCTCAGGCGAAACCTGATATACCAGTCACTATCCTTATGGATGATCGCGGTACGCAGATGCCTGTCACCAGGTCCATTTACGGCTATCACCTTTTGATACCGGAGTAACAGGCTATAAATTTCATCTCAATTCAACGCGCACACCTTCCGCAATCTGATTCGAGGGATGAAGAACCACTTGCTCGCCTTCTTGAACGCCAGCCAGTATTTCGACCTCGAACTGGCTCCTGTGGCCGATTTCAACCTCTCGATTGTGAGCCTTCCCGTTTTCAACAACAAAGACGTTCCAGCCCGTGCCCTGGCGAAACAGGGCACTCGAGGGAACCTTCAAAGCGTCTTTGCCCTCCCAAATAACGATTCTTGCTTCAACGCGATAGCCGTCGCCGAGCGGACCGGGTGGGTCTACGAAATCTGCGACGATATTGACGCGCTGCTCCTCTATACCGAGCGCGGAGACTTTCGTGAACGCTGAACATTCGACCGTCCTGACTTGCGCCCGAAGCGCTTCCTCTCCTCCCCAATCCTCAAGAAACATTCTCATCCCGGGCTCTATTTTCACGGCGTCTGTCGAAAGCACATCCACAACAACCTCCAGTTTGTCAGGATCGCCCAGGGCAATAATCGGGGTTCCTACCGCAACAACCCGCTCGCTCTTTTCGATGACTTGCAATACGTGCCCGGCCACAGTTGATTTGAGCCTTACAAGCCTTGCCCTGTCTTTTTGCTCCGCATCGCTTGCGATCAGCCCCGCGCGTGCGAGTCTCACTTCCGAGGCCGCGGCTTGCGCTTTGAACCTGGCCGCCTCAAACTCATTTGCACTCGTCACCTCGGCACTCTTCGCCTGTTCGTAGCTGGCTCGAGCACACTCAACCTGCTCCTCGGCTTCGCGCTTCAATGCCTCCGCCGACTGCACACGCGCAATCACCTCTTCTCGCTCACGCGGGTCCAGGGGAGAAGGCTCGATTACAGCCACAATCTGGCCCGATGCCACCTCATCCCCTTCGCGGAGTTCTACGCGTGCGAGCCGTCCCGTCACAGGCGCGGCTATCACAAAACGGTCGTGCGCGCGCGCTTCGCCTTCTTCATCTATCGTAAGGCGAAGAGGCCCCCGCTCGGCGCGAGAGGTCTCAACCCCCACGGGAGAGGGTAAGAACGCAATAACGATCAGCCCGCTCAGCATCAGGATTACAATCACGAAAATGATCTGGCTTCTTTTGACTTTCATAACTGCCTCACTCTCTTGTCTTCAAGACCTCAACCAGATCGAGCCGTCTCAATCGCCATTGCACCAGCAGCCCCGAAAGAAGCGCGGCCGAAGCCGTAACACACAGAGCGAGCGCAGGAGTCTTTTGCGTGATGACCATCGGCAAACGCATCATTTCATTGTGGACCGCCTTTGTGATCAGGAAACACAGCAAATAACCGATCACATAACCGACCGGGACCGCGACGGCTGTCAATATAGCCTGCTCGCCGAGCAACATCACCCCGATCTCGGCCTTCGTAAACCCAAGCACTCGCAGGCGACCACAAGGATGATGGCAAACACCTGCGCCCGCATATGTAGCAGATCGCGGATCAGTTTGCGGTCGAGCGCTTTCATACATCCTCACCATTCAAGGTCCGCCGGGTGCGCTTTCACCTCGTTCGAGCGGGCTTCGACTATCTGGCCGCTGCCGAGCCGTATCACTCGATCAGCCATCCCGGCGATTGCGGCGTTGTGCGTGATGACAGCCGTGGTGGTTCCGAGTTCCTGATTGACGTGCTCGAGAGCTTCGAGCACCAGTTTGCCGGTTGCAAAATCGAGCGCGCCGGTCGGCTCGTCGCACAGCAACACGTCGGGGCGTTTCGCAACCGCGCGAGCAATCGCCACACGCTGCTGCTCACCGCCCGGCATCTGCGAAGGAAAGTGATTCATCCGATCTTCGAGTCCGACGAGCTTGAGCGCAACATCTGCCGACATTGGGTGTTCAGCGATCTCTGTGACGAGTTGAACGTTTTCAAGCGCGGTCAGGCTCGGGATGAGGTTATAAAACTGGAACACGAACCCGACGTGCTCACGCCGGAAGCGCGTCAATTCGCGGTCATCGGCAGCGACAAGATCGTGATCGCGAAAAGAGACCTCTCCGCTCGTGGGCGCATCCAGACCGCCAAGGATGTTCAGCAGCGTAGACTTTCCGCTCCCTGACGGGCCGAGCAGCACAACGAATTCGCCTTCGTAAAGATCGAGGTCCACCGAACGCAAGGCGTGAACCTCGACCTCCCCCATCCGATAAATCTTCGTGAGGCCGCGCGCGCGAAAGACTGCCTCTGCTCGTTTTGCGATTGCCTGATTCACACCCCAGCTCCCCTGATTGCTCTACCCTTCGATCTATCGCTTACGGAGCAACGACGGAGCACAACTCAATATAGCTGGGTGGCATCTGCCGAATCAGATGTGGCACGGCCAATTAGGTCCTGCCACATCTTGTCACATCTTGTCTGATCAGCCTGCTTCGGCAGCACCTAACTCGGTCCAGGCTCCCTCGCTGTTAATAAGAGCCAGCGTATCCTCTTCTTCTCCCGCTATTTCAGGATCCACAGCTTCGGCCTTGACCTCGATATTGTTCTCTATGCCTTTGACACCGCGCACTCTTTTCATCGCGGCCCCTGCCAGCAGCTTCTCGAATTGGGAGTGAACCATCCCTTCCAATGTGACCCGGCAGTCACTTACGATTACCTTTACCTGATTGACGGGTATCAGGATGTTTGCCCGAAACTCGCGGAGAATATCTCGAAGTATCTCCGTATCGGGGCGTTCCACAGGTGGCTTTACGACTATCTCGTTTGCAACGGCCTTTACGCCGGGCACTTCCAGCGCAGCCTTCTCCGCCGTCCGTTTCTCGTCGCGACTTCTGACGAACCCTTCAAGTGTTATTATTTCTCCGTCCGTCTTTACCTTCAGGTCGTCTTCGTTCAACTCAGATAGGCTCTTGAGATGAAGGAAGACATTCTGCCCAATGTCGAGACCTGTCGGCGCTTTCATTTCCGCAACCATTAAATTTTCCTCCTTGTTCAGATCATTGCCACGCAACGCACAACGGGACTTTCAAGCTCGCTGCCAGAATCACGCGCCCAAATCATGGCTTGCTTAGATATGTGCAATAGATATGCCGGGGTGAGCGCGCAATTTGCCTAATATTTTCAGTAGAATGGAAGCGACAGAAAAGCCCCCGATCAGGGATTGTGGACTTTCGCTCATTTCTGTGCGGAACTTTGCTCATCTTCTTGCTAACCGGCACACAGTTTGCGGAGAAATCACTGATGGAGGATCGGCACCCTGGTTGCTGCATATATTTGGATTGGCCCGA
This sequence comes from Blastocatellia bacterium, assembly GCA_963765495.1. Classification (GTDB taxonomy): domain Bacteria; phylum Acidobacteriota; class Blastocatellia; order UBA7656; family UBA7656; genus CAVXWP01. The sequence continues at coordinate 119,431 of CAVXWP010000003.1, read as the reverse complement.
TAAGACCGGGCTCATAGCAAAATTACGGCTTGATCGCAAAGCGCCGGTCGGTCTGTGACCTGGCGCGAAGAGACCGTGCAACCTAGCTGGGAACGCAGGCGGCGGGCGCTTTCTTCGGGCCAACGCTTGTGTCTGATTGCTCTACCGCCCTCTAAATCGAAATCATACGAAGTGGGCGGCGGCAATAATAACCGGGAGGTGGCATTATGAAAAATCGTTTCCGGCCAGTTATATCGGTTGCGGCTCTGGTCGCAATTATGGCTGCATCTGTGGCCGTGCCTGCTTTGATCCAAAATCGGAGGGGCCAGGGAAAAGGAATGCCGAAATATGATCCGGCCTCCGAGATGACCCTCAAAGGTGTCGTCGAGGAAGTTAAACAGATTCCCTCTCCAATGGGATGGGAAGGCACGCACCTGATAGTCAAAGCCGATAAAGAGACTATGGAAGTTCATATCGGCCCGTCTTTCTATCTGAAAGAGCAGAACTTTTCATTCGCCAAAGGCGACTCGGTAGAAGTCATCGGATCGAAGGTAAAGTATGAAGGCGCTGATGTGGTGCTTGCGCGCGAGGTCAGGAAGGGCGATAAGACGCTTAACTTGCGTAACGGGCAGGGTATCCCGCTCTGGTCAAACAGCAGGCGCAAATGAGTGTTGCCCCTACCCGAATGAGTCCAGGTCTGTGGATAAGAAAAGCCGTGGCTTGGGCTCATTCGGCGCAGCCCCGCAGTTTGATTATAGGCGCTTGCAATCCGCCGCTATGAGGAAGACGAAGGGCGGAGTTGAGACGCAAGTCTCCCGCTCACAGTTCGGATTCCGCTTATGGCCGCTCTACAAAAAACAGAGCCTGAGACCGATTCCAACAGCCGTATTGATTGACTCTATCGCTTTCGTTTGGCTGGGACGCATTTCAGGCCCGGGCTCTTTTCCGGGAGCGAAAGCGTCCTCGAAATACAGCTTATACCCAGAATCAACGGCAACGGGAAGTAGCAGGGTAGTAAGCTATTGGCTTCAGAAAGGCTCAAGGGCGCTTAGACAGCGCCCTTGAGCCTTTCTTGCGCGGCTTCCCGTGCGTGTCTGCCAGCCGCGTCGCGCGGCATTCGCCCGGTCTCGATGATTGCACCGTAAGCCTTTAAAAAGTTCCTATCAGTTCTAGTTCAGAACGTTCCAGTTCCGGCGAAGAGATGTATCTGTAAGCAGCAAGCATCTTCTGGAATTCAACACCGGCTTTATCGCGAAAGCAGCTTATGACTTCATCTGCGTGTCGCCGGTACATTGTCATAAGTTTCTCAGGGGCTGCTCCTCCGGCACATACCGAAAAATCAGGAGCGAAATACATCAACTCGGCGGCAGAAAGACCTCTCACATTCATACAGAAGCGCACGTAATCGGCAATCGCGCTTACACTATCTCTTGGCAAATCAGAAAATCGTTTGAATACATCATTCAGATACCTGGCATCGCTATTCCAGAGATTCGCTCTATGCATGGCGATCCTTCTGATTACACACGGGAGGCAGTCGCCGTCATGCGTTCCATCGAAATGCTGAACGCTCTGCTGGTGGGCCAGAAGGTGCACCCTGAACCAGTTCCAGCAGGAATTCGTTTCACCGGCGAGCGATAGCAGCCCCGGATTGTTGATAATAGAAGCTACTTCCCCTTTTGTGGAATGTAAGAATGGGTTTTCGACATTTATCTCGACTGCGAGGGAAGCCTTCAGGAAGTCTGCGAAAAATTCAAGGAAGTGGGGATGTGCCGTTCGCGTGTTTACTCTGGCTTCTGAAAAATCGGGGTTCAATGCCACAGGACCATTTTCAAATATGTATATTCTCCCGATGCCGGACTGCAAGGCTACGGCGCTGGCTAAGGACAGGAACAGGAAGCTTCGCAGGTGTTGAGACATTATCGAATGAGGGGCCGAAGGCAGCCTGCCCCGGACCTCCTTGCCTTTGGCCCTGGCGACGTAAATCGGAATGTGCTGAAGCTCTTTATCAAATGCTTCTCCAAGTTGTTTGACCAATCTGTGCTGAATCTCCGCGAGCCTGCCGTTGCCATAGTGACTGACCAATATAGGTGTCAGTCCTTTTTCAAGAGACCACACTGCTCCAGCCAGACTGTCGAGGCCGCCTGAAAGCAGACACACGCATCGCTCGTCGTCTTCCAGGACGAATTCTCTTGCGCGGTCTGCTCGCTGCTTGCGCCGGACAAGCTGAATGCTGACTTCATCCCTGCCAAGGAATGAGACTGCTCGCTCAAGCTCCGATTGCGCGCGGGCCCAGACATCAGGGTGGCGCACAGGCAGCTTCAGCTTGAGCCGTCTCGCCAGATGACGATCTCTCGGAGTTTGCAGGTCATACATATAAACGAAGACTCCGATGTCGAGCAGATCCTTGACTATAGAATGCAGCTTGCAGCCTAAAGATTCTTCTATAGCGTCGAAAGAAAATGAGATATTTGGATGTTTAGTGTGCAGGGTAAAATGAATCGTCTTTGGCGAAGATCTATCAACTTCATGATGCAGCCGGTCGGGCACTGTTTGCTCAGAAGTCTCATAGGAATTAACCAGATCGAGAAGTGCTTCGCTGATTCGCCCCTCGCCCAAATCAATAGAGTGCTTTTTCGCTGAACGGCTCAGCGATTCGACAATTTTCGCCGCTTCTTCTTCATAATGGCCTTTCAATATCTGTCTCATCCCCTGCTCGGCGGTCAATGAGTTGAATCTTCCGGTGGCTGAAAAGTGATACCAGTAGCTACGGTCCGCTTCGCAGTCGTGGCTAATAGCTCGGAGTCGCTGAATAGATAACTCGAAGAGATACTGCGTAAAGAAGTATTTCAATACCCCCTCAATCTTGATTTCATTGAGCGAACGGCTGATAGCTTCCTGAGTTGCAGCCTCGTCAGGGATAGGCGAGGCTTCTCTTTCTTCGGGCGGCAAGATCAAAGATACGATTGTTTTTTTGACGGCCCTCTCTGCAATCGCTCCAAGCGGGTAACAATAGAGCTTCGGCCATTTATGAAAGAAGGCGATCCATACCGCATCGGGCAGCGTCCAGCCGTCGAGATTGCCTGAGTAAGACACCCCATACTCTTTGAGAGAGTCTTGTAAAGTAGCAGCGCTCGCTTTCTCACAAAAGCCCACGAGCGCGGAAGAAGCAAGCCCAAGCGATTCAGTTATCGTCGGGACGCCAAATACGCGAAAGGCTTCGAGCAATAACTTAGCTTGTGTATCCAAGATGTTCACCTCCTGATTGAACAAGCAATCTGGCTGTAACATCTCTATCCTGAGGCTCCGCCACCCATGCCCGGATGGTTCGATCCGGGGCCAGCATTTAACCCGTTATTGAACAAGTGCGGCAAATCCAATATTGGTTTGTCGCCGATCCTGAATGGCTCAACACGGCCCTTAAACCTCCCGAAGAGTTTCAGCTTATGCAGGATTGGCTGCTGATCTATACTCCTCCAATCACTTCCCCACGTGCCGGTCCTCCGTTCATCCAATGCCTTGTCAAAAAGCGCGTTGTGAAAGTCATAGACGTCCAATTCGTCTATAGAGTTCAAAGCAAGTCCGGCGTTGTAATCGGCCCACTGCTCGACATCGGCAAGGTCTTTCTCAGCGATGACAGGCATCGCCAGGCCGTTCTCCCTAAGTTCTTTATCAAGTATGTGCCAGAACTCATGAACGCCGAGCGCCACGGTTCCCAGGAGGCTGTCTCCAAACTCACGCCGAATTCTTATTACGCCATTCATTCTTGCCGTCTGAAACTTTTGCTTGCCGTTTTCAACATAGGTCGTCACGGGGCGGCTATCGCCTTCGTCGCCCTGCCTGACCTCGCCGTAGGCACCGAAGTCTGTTTGTCCGAGCGATTTTTCATAGAGGAAGATTATCCGCCTCCTCTTTATCCTGTCCGGCAGGGAACGTATCCATGCGTTTTTGCTCTTGCTCAGCGCCTTCAAGAAATTCAGCACTGTTCGGCCATGCGGCACTTCACCTGTTTCAAGGGCTTTGAGATATTTCTGGTAAAGCGCCTCTTCTTTCTTCTCCAGTTCCGGCAGCTTGTCTGGCGGAATCTTCCCGGCTTTCCTTATGCGCTTCAATTCGTCAAGGCTCACGCGATACTTTTTGAGAAGCACCAAGTTGTAATCATCGGTGCTCTCTTCATAAGGATTCTCTCCGTCTTGCATAATTCGCCTCCTTCTAAATTAAGCCCAACTTGCGCCAGTTACGCCGAGGGTGTCGGCAAGCGATGAGGCCTCGCGCAAGTTCTTCTCTCTGGCTGCTGCCCTAAAGTTGCATTTGAGTATTGCTTTTTGGTTCGCATGGCCTGGCCTACTTTACTTTAAAGGCGAACATTCCAATTGATGTGGCGTGCATCATTTCAAGCGGCCTCACATAGTGGATGAAGCGGCTACGCCCTCAAATATTTTCTGGCATGCAAGACAAAACTCGGCTCCCGGCTCATCCGTCAGACGCCGCCTATTAATCATTTCTCCGCATCTGCTGCAAAGTCCGTAGGTGCCAGCCTTAATTCGCTCAAGTGCCCGATCAATCCGAATAATTTGCTGACGGAGCGTTCCGCGATGCATGTATTCGAGGTCGCGTATCTCGTCTTCAGATGCCGAATCGCGCTCCTGCCATCCGTTCACAAGTTCATCGGGAGACATTGAGTCTACAGCGAGCACCGCTAGCACCCTTGCCCGTTCAGCAAGTAATCGCGGCTCTACCTGTCTCCAACCGTTGAGATCGTGCGATTTTCTGTCTGTTTTCTGCTTGCTTGTGATCATGTGTGTTTATCTCCTCGTCAATATTTGCCGGGCAGCTTTGGCCTTTGTCACAAGGTCAGGCTGTGCGTATTACCTCAACCGTACAATGCGCATTCGCTACAACAGCGGTTGAAACGCTGCCAAGCAGAAGTCGTCCAAGACGCCCCAACCCTCGCGCGCCGACAAAGATTGAATCTGCCTTCCACTCTTCGGCAACTCTCACAAGCAGGTGCTTTGCCTCTTCTTTCTCCACAACTGATGAAACCTCAAGCCCTGCCTCGCACAAGAACGCCTCTGCTGATTGGTGAATACTGCGGACTCCGGCAGGCTTATCGGCAGACTCCACCGCATACGCATCCCACGGGTCAATTGAGGTAACAAGTCTCACTTCGCTGCCCTCAGGCCACTCCCGTCCTGCAACGGCTCGTACCGCAGCTCCCGAGTGATCTGACCCATCCACGCCGAGCACGATTCGCACACCCCCATCCTTGTCTTCTCGCGCCTTTCGAGCTACCCGCACTGAACAATGAGCATTTGTCGCGACTCTTTGCGATACGCTTCCAAGGATGAGTCGGCCAAGTGCAAAACGACCTTGAGATCCCAAAACGATGAGATCTGCTCCCCACTCTCTTGCCCTTTCGATTATCTCTGCCGCAGGCGAGCCTGAATAAGCCTCACCGCAAACCTCCCAATGAGGGAACCGCGTCTGAACGAGTTTGCTTGCTTGAAAGGCAAGCGAATATGCATCCTCTACTACCCGTGAGGTGGTTGCTGTTTCCAGCCCAATCTTGCTTCTTATAGCATTGGCTGATTCGAAGATTTCATAAGCTGAGGGCAGAGGGGGAGGCATCCGCATTTCAGCCACGGAAATCACTAGCGCCTCGACTTTCTGTGGTAGTCCTGCTCGAATCAGATCATCAAGCGCGAGGTCTGCGCAGCTTGAACCATCATATGCAATCGCTATTTTCATACTCCACCTCCTCTGCTAGTGCTCTGCCGCAGGTGACAATCTGCTCACCTGCGGCAGAGGAAGGCAGGCTGACCTATGCGCGCAGCACAGGTCGTCATGCATGATTATTTATTCGACCTTAACCTCTATCCCTTTCGGTTTTGCCTCTTCGCGTTTCGGCAGCATCACTTTCAAGAGTCCATCCTTGAACTCGGCTGTTACCTTGCTCGAATCAATTCGCGTAGGCAGGGTAAAGCTGCGCATGAACGCGCCGTAGCTGCGTTCGACCCTCAGGTAATTCTCCTTCTTTGTCTCTTCTTCGAACTTGCGTTCTCCGTTTATTGAAAGTACACCGTCTTCGATGCCGACCTTGACATCCTCCTTCTTCACTCCGGGAAGTTCCGCCTTTACGACGATCTCGTTGTCGGTCTCAAAGATGTCGCAAGATGGAGTCCACCCACTGAGAGAAAGAGCCTCTTCGGTCGGAAAAGCGAGTGGGCCGAAGGACTCCTCAAAGAGTTTGTTTAGCCTCTGAAAAGGATCAGGGGTTAAGAGGTTGCGAAGACTCCTTAAAGGAGCGAGTGCAGTTCCTGTTGCCATGTTTTTTTACCTCCTTTTGAACTGCGATAAGAACCATTGTGCGCGCCGTCACACTCTCAAGCACACTCTCAAGCCCGCCAAGAAAACCGGGCACGTGCGAGCGCACACCTCATAATGTTTATGAGCAAGATTTATGCCAACAGTTCTTGAACCAGTTGTACGTTTTATCTGCCGCTTTATCGGTTTCTGATTCCGAGCAAGTATCTGAGAAGGGGGCTTGCACGCAGCGTTATGGGAAGAGTGCGCATCAGCTTTTGTCCGAAAAAATATTCAGCTAAGCATTCAGATTGATGCGCAGAAAACACTAACCCGCCGGCTCTCTTTGTGTTTATGTGATGGGGATATTGCTCAAGAGATTGTCAGGATTCGCGATCACACACATCAACAATGCATTGCGCCATCCACGTGCCGTCATTATCCTGCTTGACCAGGAGATCTGTGTCCGTAGCGCCTTTTATATCTACAGCAGGCTCGTGTTTTGACCTGTCAATCTTTTCCCCCCAGGCTTTAGCGTGTAACTGCTGTTCATCAAATTGGACTTCAACCCGGTTGAACAGCATCTTTCGCGTCGCCATCTCATAAACAAGCGCATTCAGATAATCCCTAAAAAGCAGCGCCTCATCAGGAGTTTCACAGGTGATTGCTATAACTTCTTTCGGAGCCACTTTGTCAGGATCGGCGACTAGAGCAGTCAGCGCAATGGCTGCTTGCTCGAATGCCTCCCCTTTTGTCTTGCCGATGCCCCGTACTCCAATATCCCTGTCGTGCATGAAGTTGACCCAGTATTTCTCGACCATCACTACCTCCTTCCTGCTCCGAATGAAGAGAGGAGAATAGACCTGGCCCGGTCCGTCATTTAGTGGGGGGCCAGGTCTTCGCCTGTGCTTTTACGGCACTATGTTTATGTGATTTTCGACCTTAGAGACTCCGGGTGCGGCCCAGGCCGCTCGCTCTGCTTCTCGTCTCTCGTTCCACGAGCGCACGCTGCCGTATAACTTTACAGCGCTGTCTTTTGCAATCACATTGATGCGGCGAGCATCTATTTCAGCGCTGCGGCGAAAGGCATCCTCTATCTTGGTCTTCACCTGAGTTGGCGAGACTTTTGGCTTTACCCTTATCTGGTTTGAGACACCTTTAACCCCGGTCAGATTCTTCACTGCCGACTCGGCTGTTATCGTTTGATATTGCCAGTCAACCTGGCCTTCAAGCGTCACCCAGCCATCCTTCACCGTGACTTTGATCCGATCATCCGGGACATTGACGCGGGTTTCGAGAGCAAGAACAGCATTTCTGGCGATCTCAGGATCACTCAGCAAGGTTCCGGGTTTTACCTCTATGTCATTGGCAACTGCCTTCACGCCGTAGACCCTTTTCGCAGCCTTCTCAGCTGCAAATTTCTCTGCGTAGTTGTGCACAAACCCTGTGAGCGTGATCACCCCATCACCAGCCGCTACGCTGATATCGGTTGATGTGATCTCTGGCTCAAAATCTATCTCTTCAAGCGCACTCTTGCGAAGGTGCTCCTTGGTTACAACTTGCGTCCTGGCTACCATTGGTTTGTTCTCATTTCCTGCACGCGGGCGGCACTTATTGCTGAAAGATGAATCACTCAGCCGCCGTTCCCGCTCGCACGTTGAGTGAGTTATTATTCCGAATACAGGCAATGAGCGACCCCTTCGGTTTCAGAATCTGCTAGAGCAAAATTTTACTGGATGATCTTAAGGCGCTTTCAATGCTCACCTTGATGCTGATCATTCACCTTTGATCTACGCAACACTCGTCGCTCATTTTGAATCTTCTCGCAACCGTCAGGCCGTTCGGCATTTGTCTGAATCTGCTTGAGCCATGCTCGATGGGTAATATATCCACTGCGTCATATCGGCCGACAAAGCGGAATTTCACTCATCCTCATAGGGGAGCGTTACTCAGGTACACGCATATTTTGATGATTCTGATACGGGACCAGCAACTGCAAATTCGGCACCATTATTGCCTTCTCAATAGTAGCTAATAGACAAGCATCGCTCTGAGCAAACAAATAATGCCGACCGGCACAACCGAGTAAAGGAGAGTGCCAAAATGAGAATCCTCCTCGCTATTGATCCATCACCTTCATCCGAAGCCACCGTGTCGGAGATACTGGCGCGACCGTGGCCCGAGCAGGCTGAGTTTTGTGTCCTCAACGTAGTGGATTTGCTCATCCCAATGGTTGGTTTCCCTGCGCTTGGCACGTTGCGCGAAACAGCGCTTCGGAAATCGGAGGCTCTTGTCAATTCCGTTGCCGACAAACTCATCTTTCGCTCGTTTGAAGTTCGAACGGAGGTCATTGAAGGTTATCCGCCATCATGCATCGTTGATTACGCAAGAGATTGGACGGCAGACCTTGTGATTGTCGGCTCGCACGGGCTAAGTCGCGTAGAGCGATTCTTGCTTGGCAGCACAGCCCAGATAGTCGTCCGCCAGGCTCCGTGCTCGGTCGAGATAGTGCGCCCAGGCCCGCGTGTGTCAAAGCCCGAAGGTGGAGCTATGCAGATACTGCTTGCCACCGATGGATCGGATTTCTCGCTCGATGCCGCCCGCTCCATCGTTGCGCGACCCTGGCCAGAAGCGAGCGAGATCAAAGTAATAACGGTCGTTGACATTCCCGATCCCGTGATTGAACCGTGGAAGGGCACACCGGAAGATGTCGCACGGATTGAAAGCGCGGTCCTCAGACAGGCAGAAGGGGACATCACGGCTGCCCGCGCGATATTGGCTGACTCGGAGTTGAATGTGACCGCGTGTGTGCTAAAGGGATATCCAAAGTCTGTGATCGTAGAAGAGGCCGAGCAGTGGGGCGCGGATCTGCTTTTCGTAGGCTCGCATGGACGGCGCGGTCTTTCGCGCCTGTTTATGGGGAGTGTCTCGGAGGCTGTTGCAGCGCACGCCCACTGCTCGGTGGAGGTGGTCCGCGCCCGCGCCCGATTCGATGATGATCGAAGATGATCAAGGGCTTAAGAGATGCCCTTAAGGAGAAGCAAAATGTTATTGCCGTTGAAAAAAATTCTTTGCACAACCGATTTCAGCGATTGTTCATACGAGGCGCTCAAGACTGCATCGGAATTAGCCTCGCACTTCGAGGCCGAGCTATGTTTAGTCCACATACTGCCTGAGATACCGCGCCCAAACTGGGCCGGACGGTTATCCGAAGAACTGGAGATGTATGAGCCGGGATTGTCTGAGTTCGAAGATGCGTTACACACCTGTGCTCAACAGAAGTTGCACGAAGTAATAAAAAAGCACCTTCCCGGAGAAGTGAAATCACGCGCAATCGTTGGTGCCGGAGACCCGGCAAACGAGATTGTGCGCATAGCCGACGGCGAACATGCCGGTTTGATAGTGATCTCTACACACGGCATGACAGGCTGGCGACAGATCGCGTTCGGATCGGTAGCCGAGCGAGTTTTAAGGCTTTCGAATCGCCCTGTATTGAGCGTTCGTTCTTGTATCAGATTGTGATTTGGAAGCCGCCGAGACCGGCATGCTTTAACCGTGAAGGCGTAGGAGGTTGATATGAATATCATATCCTTTCTAACCAATCACAAACACTACTGCGGATACCGGATTTTTTCGCCGTGGCTTACAAGATTAAGAGAGAAGCCTCTTGGATATCTCTTAATCTTGTCTAATCCTGTCAAAGTATTTTTCACTTACCTGCGACCCTCTCTGAGCTTTCGAGCCTTGCTCCAGGGATCGGCTATATAAGAGTTCGTAACACGCAGGCTTGCCGCAGGGTGCGTCAATTTGGTAACGGCTGGAAGAGAGCTTTTTTCAAACTCATCCACATCGCCAAAGAAACCTATCTTTCCACTATCAAGCACCATCACCTTCATCTGACCCGATTGCCGCGCACTCACTTTGCGGACCTGAAATATTCCTTCTTCCTCTTTGACTGCGCGATGACCCACAAGATAGGCAATCTCGTGAAGTTCTTTGGTCACATAAAGCGAAGAGATGTCGTGTATGTCGCGGGCGCGAATCACGAGATCAAGAACCTTTCTTGCGCTCAACGGGTCAAGCCCCGAAGTCGGCTCGTCAAACAACATTACGGGCGGCCAGCCCGCAAGCGCCCGCGCTATCTCTAAGCGTCGCCTCATGCCGATTGACAGCTCTTCGGGAAGTTTTTCCATGTCCTTTTCCAGTCCGACGAATTGCAGGATTTTTTGCACAGCGCGATCCGTATCCGCTTCCGACCATCCGTGCTCTGTGAGGCGGTAGGCTGTATTTTCATAAACAGTCAGGCTCGTAAAGAGGGTGTCCTCCTGAAAGACTATCCCCATCGAGGTGCTTCGCAACTGGAGAAGCTCTTTTTCATCCAGTGATTGAATGGCACGGCCGTTAATCAGGATTTCTCCCTCGTCGGGTTCGAGCAGTCCTATGGCCAGATGCAAGAGCACGGATTTGCCTGAAAGCGAAAGGCCCGTAATGATTATCATCTGACCTCGCCGAAGTTCGAAGCTGACACCCTTGAGAGCTTGAGTCTGGTCAAAGCTCAATGAGACATTTCTGAACTCTATCGCTGGCGTAGAGGGACTGGCCTCAAAGTATCTCGTTTTCATTTCATCTCCTTGTGATCGTCGTAAGCAAGGGCAAAGGCTACATAGGGCAAAAGCTTCGCGCCATGCGATCGGTCACGTCTCGGTTTGCGTCGAGAAAGCCCATGCGTCCTGTAAAGCGCAGAATCCAAACCGAGTCCCCGTCTTCAAGAAAGTAATACGTGGCTGCAACCCACCGGCTGCCCTCGATATAGCAGAAGGCGACCCGCCTGCCTACCAGCATCTCTCCGGCGAACACCTCGTCACTGCCTACGGTGACGCCCGGCTGACAAAGTTTCAACCCTTCCAGTTCATTTCGGATAATATCGGCGACCGAACGACGTTTTAAGCTCTCTTTATTGATCCGTAACAAGCCTTCGTCGCGCTCGCGGTAGACGAATTCCGTCTTCGACCGCCCAACTGCATCTGTATAAGCGACGGGATGCCAGTCTCCTGAGAGCGTGAGTTTGTACCCGCCTGCTTCGTCAACGAACTCTTGACCCGTTTGCTTTTCTGGCGCAAAGACATAGATAGACATGAGAGCAAGCAACAATGAAATCAGTTTTGTATTCATACTGCCTCCGTTCGTCTCACTGATAACCTTTTGACATAAAGTTGTTTTTCAACCTCCTCCAGGATGTATTATTTTGCTGAAAAAGACTTCTTGTATTTCGTTTCCGCCTCGGCAATCGTAAGAGCGGTCTTCATAGCCGCGTCCGGGTTGAGCGAGATCGAGTTTATGCCTTGCTCAACAAGCCAGGCCGCAAACTCAGGGTAGTCTGATGGCGCTTGTCCGCAAATCCCAATTGGTTTTGAGGCTCGTCGTGCGGCTTCTATTGCCCTCGCAATCATCTTTTGAACGGCCTCGTTGCGTTCATCAAACAGATGCGCGATGGTGCCGGAGTCGCGGTCTATTCCCAAGGCAAGCTGCGTGAGATCGTTTGACCCTATTGAGTAGCCGTCAAAGAGTTCTAGGAATTCCTCGGCCAACTCGATGTTTGCGGGAATCTCGCACATCGCGTAGACCTCAAGACCATCTTTACCCTGGCGCAGGCCATTTTGTGCCAGTACAGCAAGAACCTGCCTTGCCTCTTGTACAGTGCGACAGAACGGGATCATTACTTTCACATTCCTGAGTCCCATCCGGCCCCGCACCCGCGCGAGCGCCTCGCATTCGAGCGCAAAGCCCTCACTGTAACGCGGGTCGTAGTAGCGTGATGCGCCGCGAAACCCGAGCATCGGGTTCTCTTCCTCAGGCTCAAACTCGCAACCGCCTGTGAGGCGCGCGTATTCGTTCGTCTTGAAATCGCTTGTGCGCACGATGACGGGTTTCGGATAGAAGGCCGCTGCTATTCGACCTATGCCTTCGCTCAAACGGCGGATGAAGAATTCACGTGGGTCTTCACCCCCTACACGCGAACCAATTTCTGCGACTGCATATGTATCCTTTAGTCTTGGGAATCGTGCGAGCGCCATGGGGTGGATGCCGATATCATTTGTGATAATGAATTCTATTCGAGCAAGGCCCACGCCCGAGTTTGGAATCAGGGCAAGCGAAAATGCCTGGCCGGGGTCGGCCACATTTAACATCACCTTTGTGCGCGTTGCGGGGAGACTTGTCGCATCTATCCGTTCAACTTCAAACGCTATGCTTCCGGCATAGACATGCCCTTCTGAGCCCTCGGCACAACAGACTGTCACCTCATCAGCATCGCGCAGAGTGCGTGTTGCGTTGCCGGTTCCGACTATGCAGGGCAGGCCCAGTTCCCGCGAGACAATAGCAGCATGAGCCGTGCGTCCGCCTTTATCTGTGACTATGGCGGCGACACGCTTCATCACAGGCTCCCAATCCGGGTCGGTCTTCTCAGCGACAAGCACATCGCCTTGCTTTACCGTTGTTAGACCGGAAACATCGCGAACTACACGTATCTTGCCTGCCCCGATCTTTTCGCCCACGGCCTGTCCCTTGACAAGCGGCGCAGTGTGCCTGCCCGTCAAATGATAAACCTCGGCAACCGCCGTTCGCGGCTTGGACGAATGAACAGTTTCGGGGCGTGCCTGTAGGATAAACAGTTCGCCTGTGATTCCGTCTTTTGCCCACTCGATGTCCATCGGCTGCGGGCGTCCGGCCAGGCTTGAATAATGCTCCTCGATCAGGCAGGCCCAGCGGGCGAGTTTTAGTACTTCCTCGTCGGCAAGCGAGAAGCGGGAGCGGTCGGAGAGCGGGGTCGGCTCGCTGCGTGTTGTGCGTGTGCCGTCTCCGTAGATCAGACGCACCTCCTTTGTGCCGAGATGCCGTCCGATGATGGGCTTGTATTCATCTTCGAGAGTCGGCTTAAAGACGGTCCATTCGTCCGGGGTAACCACTCCCTGAACTACAAACTCACCCAGCCCGTAAGAGGCTGTGACGACTACCACATCTCGAAATCCCGAATCAGGGTCAAGCGTGAAGATCACGCCCGCGCTCGCCTTGTCGGAGCGCACCATCGGTTGCACCCCGACTGAAAGCGCAACATCGAGGTGGTCATATCCGAGCCTTGCCCGATAGCTGATCGCGCGGTCTGTAAACAGGGAGGCGAGGCAGGAGTGAACTGCCGCCAGCAGTCCTTCGCGCCCGCGCACGTTCAGGAAAGTCTCCTGCTGTCCGGCAAACGAAGCTTCCGGTAAATCTTCCGCCGTTGCCGAAGAACGCACGGCCATCTCAGGTTCGCGCCCAAGCCGCGCGCACAACTGGTCATAAGCGGCGAGGACCGCCACCCGCACTTCATCAGGCAGTGGCGTTTCGAGGATCGCGCGGCGCGCGGCAACGCCGCGCCGGGCAAGCTCGTCCAAGTTGTCGGGATCAAAATCAGAAAGTAACGTGCGCAGCTTGTCTTTGAGATTGCCTTCGGCAAGCAGCCGGCGATAGGCTTCCGATGTGGTTGCAAATCCGTCAGGCACGCCCACTCCCGCAGGTTTGAGTGCATTAAATAACTGGCCGAGAGAAGCATTCTTACCGCCTACAGTTGCGATATCTTTCAAGCCAATTTGATCGAAATCCAATGTGTAAACAGACAGGGCATTCATAATAATTCCTCATCGTGCTTTGCGAGTGACTTTCATAATGTCACTCCCGTTGTTCAGTGCCATTTGCGCTCTGGATGCCAATGATTCAAGTTCCTCTTTTGGGATCAATCTTCCTCGCAGTATGACTGCCGAGATTCTTCGAGTATTGCTGATGGCTTCGAGTGGATTGGCTTCCAGTAAGACGAGGTCAGCAATCTTACCTGCTTCAACTGTACCGAGCGAATCGAGCATTCCGAGGTACTCGGCCGGGTTGCGGGTCGCGGCCTCAAGCGCTTCCATAGGTGTAAATCCGGCCGTAACGAGCAGCGAAAGCTCCTCGTGCAAACTCGGTCCCGGAACAAGCCACGGAGTTGGCGCGTCTGTGCCTGCCATAAACTTGACGCCTGCCCGGCGCATTACAGCCACCAAATCAAAAGCGGCGGGGAGTTCTGCTTTTGTGACAATGAGGCTGTCTGAGGTTAAGTCATATGGCAGGCAATCGCTCTTTTGCTTCTGGACTTGCACCTTGATCAGTCGCGCGGCCTTAAGATCGCGATCCTTGACCGAGGCAACGGCCCGAGATACGACGAGCGTAGGAACTTGCCAGGTGCCGTTTTTTACGAAATCGGCAAATAACGCCTCAGCCTTTTCGCTATTATATGTCTGACCGCCTTTTGTTTTGATCTGACTCAGGGCTTTATAAAGGAGCGCAGGGTCGGACTTCGCTCTTGCTTCGAGCAGATATTTTCTAAGCTCTTGCTCGCTACTTGAACAAGCCAGTCGAATGCCGCTCAGGTGCTCGATGCTTTTCTGTCCGGCATCCGACGCTTCAACCGCGCTGACAGAATCCGGCACATGACCGGCAAATGGCATGCCTTGACGATTTGTCTCATCGGCAATAGCGAAGTATGCATCTCGCGGAAGCAGCGAATAGACTTTTATAAAATCTACTCCTCGCTCCTTTAGAACGCCCACCATGTGCCGTCCTTCAAAGGCATTTCCGACAGCAACAGAAAGGGATGGAAACATCGGTTTTGGTCCGTCTACAATCGGGCCGGAAGCGACGAAGCGAGGACCTGAGAGAATGCCTTCTGCCACTTGCTTGCGCAATTGCTTGATGAGTTCAAGTTCTTCGGGTGGGCTGCCCATATCACGCACCCCTGTTATACCGTTGGCTACAAGCAGCGGGAAGAATATTTCAGCCCTCTCCCCGCACAATACGTGAAGGTGCATATCCCACAGGCCGGGGATTAAGAACTTGCCCGTGCCGTCTATCAGTTCGGCTCTTTCGGGTATGGTAATTTCTCCGGTTTTTCCAATCTCTTTTATCCGGTCGCCTGTAATCACTACGATCATATCCGGCCTGACAGGCGCGCCGGTAGCATCAATGATGTTCACATGTGAAACGACCAAACAGTTTTGTTGAGGACTACGGTTCGGCACAGAGACAGGAGGGGTAAGTAGGGCAAGGAGTAGTAGGAATGAGTAGAAGGTTCGCATGGCGATCTCCGCTTCCGCAATCACTATAGTTTTTCCACGTCGTAATAGAATTGACTCGCAACAACTATGCCGATTCGGACAGTTCGATTTTGCTCGTTATTTGCTTGTTATCGCCCTTGATCTCATTTTGTTGTTATTTTGCTGCGAGGTTATGCGCAGCTTCTGGGGAGGTTTACGCAATACGGTGAAGACCTTGTTTTTATAATCGGAAAGTAGAAGGTCCCAGGATACTGATCGAAAGGCACTTTGTATTCCAAGATCAACCTCGGTGGGATTGAATCTCGGCCCATGTCGAAGGGAGATTAATGAAGAAGACCATGTAGCACAAGAATTGTCGCTGTTCCAAAAAGCATGCCGGCCAGTTGTAACAGGCTTTTCTTAAATCCAGACTCGTGATGGAGAATAGGCGCAAGGTCTACTGTGGCTATATAAGGAATTGAATACCGCAGACCAGCGCAAGCTCAACGGAAAAGTATCTATCTTGCCAGCAATTCTCGGTTTAGAAATTCTGTCTTAACAAGAAGTGAACCACGAAATACACGAAGCACACGAAATAGAAGAATTATTCGTGTATTTAGTGTGTTTCGTGGTATATCCCGGTGCGATTTCCTCTAAACCGAGAATTGCTGCTATCTTGCTTGTCGAAGATGATCCCTCGATGCGCAAGGTAATTGCAGACTACCTCAGCGAAAACTTCTCCTGTGTCGCGACGGGGAGTGCCGAAGAGGCAATGGAGGTGTTTCAGACTATCGCTTTCAATCTGGTTCTGACCGACATGTCCCTTCCGGGGGCTGATGGGCTTGAACTCTGCCGGTTTGTCCGGGCTAGGCATCCTTACACTCAGGTCATCTTAATGTCAGCATCTGCCCGGGTTGAAATTGAAATTGAGGCAGCGCGGCAGCGGGTGTTCGAATATCTGAGTAAACCTTTTTTGCTCTCACGCCTTGATCGAGCAATAAGTCGCGCTTTGCGTTACCAGACACTTTCAAAAGAACTGAGCCGCGTGCGGAAGCCGGTTGCTGCCAGAGCTGCCATTTGAATCTATTGGAACAATCAAGCGCGCTTGATCATCGGCTTGAGGCCCTTTTGTCAACCACTTATTTCATGGACCGCGTGTTTAGATAAGCAATAAATTGAACTCATAGACCCACGAGGGCTGTAATTCCAAGCCTGTGATGACACCAGGCAAGATTCAAATTTGATTATCTTTAGCTATGCTTTGGGGGAACACATCGGAAAGCAGAGTCAGTAACTCTTGTGCGGTGTAGGGCTTCAATATAGTCGCACGCACCCCGAGCCTTTCAGCATCATCGAGCGATTCAGAAAACCCGCTGCTTGCGATGATCTTGACTTTCGGATTTAGCCTCTTCAGAGTCCGAATAGTTGCCACCCCATCCATGAATGGCATGATCATATCGAGCAGCACAAGTTCAATCTCATCTCTGTTCTGGTTATACAGCGATATGGTTTCCACCCCATCGCTCGCTGGCAAGACTCTGTAGCCGTATACCTCAAGCATCTTTCCCGTAATTTCAAGTATTGTCACCTCGTCATCGGCTACGAGAATTAACTCTCCCCGTCCCAGCGGAAGATTGAGTTTCTCCGGTTCCGGTGTCTGAATCTCTGTTGCTCCGACCGCCGGGAGATATAATTTAAACTCTGTACCTTTTCCCATCTCGCTATTGACATCGATAAATCCGCCGGGGCGTTGGATTATCTCAACGACATTGGCAAGCCCAAGCCCTGTTCCCTCGCCCGACATCTTAGTTGTAAAAAAAGGCTCAAATATCTTATCCATATCCTCGGCGGCAATTCCCGATCCTGTATCGGCAACCGTAATAAGGATGTAAGGCCCGGCCTGCATCTTGCCGCTCGTAGTTGCATACATACGATCTATCTCGATATTTTCTGCGTTTATAGTTAGCTCGCCGCCTCGCGGCATCGCATCGCGAGCGTTTATGCACAGATTCATCAATACTCGATTGAGTTGCGTAGCGTCACTTTTAATAGACCAGAGATCATCTGGTAATTTACTCTTAAGCACTATGGATTTCGGAAATGTTTCCTTAATGATTGCCCCTACTTCTCTGATGATATATGCGGGCTGAAGTATCACGGGCTGCTCCCCGTTCCCTTTTGCAAATCCAAGAATCTGCTTTAACAGTTTTGCTCCCCGCTGCCCGTTCCTCTCAATCATCGAAAGCAAGCCCTCGCTTTCGTCGTCTTTCATGTTCGGACGAAGCAGCCGCGTAGCAAGCATAATCGGAGAGATTATGTTACCCATATCGTGGGCAATTCCGGCTGCAAGTGTCCCGATGATCTCCAAATGCTGTGCGTGGAGATACTGCGCTTCCATCTTCCTTTTCTCGGTGACATCGGTATTGATTACAAGGATCGATTCCGGATTTTCTTCCCGGTCACGCAATAGGGTCCAGCGATTCTCAACGATAATCTTCTGCCCGCTCTTTGTCACAGGGTGAGTCTCGCCCGACCATTCGCCTCTCTCCAGAAGTATTCGTTTGGCTTCGTAGAAGTCATCGCAACCCTCCATGTAATTAAGCTCCTTCACATCTCTTCCCATTGCCTCCTCAACCGTCCAGCCATAGATTCGCTCGGCACCTTTATTCCAAAACAGTATGTGATCTTCAAGATCTCGGACCTGAATGGCATCTGTTGCCTGATCGAGAAGGGCAGCCTGCTGTCGAAACTTATCCTCATCCTGCATGCGGCGGCTGATGTCACGAATAAGCACGGTGAAGAGTTTTTGGGCTCCAATCTCCACCTGTGATATTGAGGCTTCTATGGGAAATTCCTCGCCCTCGGCGCGCAAGCCTGAAACAGTTCCAAGCGATCCCATCAAACGGGAAGGAATACTGGTCTTGCCAAAATTCCGTATATGCTCGCTATGCGCGGCGCGAAATCGTTTAGGTATAAACAGGTCGAGTGGTTTTCCTATGGCTTCGCTTGCCGGATAGCCAAATATCTCTTCGGCAGCCGCATTGAAAAGCACGATGCGCTGGTCGCTATCAACTGTGATTATCGCATCCATTGCCGAAGCGATAATACTGGCCAACTGGTTCTGGTTCTCGTGCAGCGATGCTTCCAACTGCTTTTGGTCAGTTATATCTACACACGAGCCTGTATATCCCTCAAAGACATTACCTGGTGATTCGAGTTCTTCCAGAGTTGAGCGCAAATCCTGTAGAGCTTTGGCGAGGGCGTCATCTACCTGGATTGCCGACCGGGCAAGTTGCTGCTCGAAAACCTCCAGGCGAGAGCGCAAGACGGAGATGTAATTCAAGAGTTTTTCGTCTTTCATGACCACCCTCTATTTGGAACCGCTGTGAGGGATCAGGAACCCTAGCCCGCATCGAATACAGAACGCGAAAAATTATAGCTTTTTACCAGACTGAAGGAAACCAGTTTGCCCGGCGGCCACCGAGCTTCGGCGAACCAACGCAGGCAGAGGGCCTTTTGCTCATTAGCGTACTTCCACTAATTGACAAAAGGGAGCCTTGTTTCGAACAAATCAGCCTAAATAATTCGTGTAAATTCGCGGGCTATTCGCAGTATTATCTGCTCAAAAGATTTCTTTTAGACTCAGACTGCTGGCCGAGACTGTGCCGAGCCAGAACTTCGGCGATCTGCCGAGACCGATTGAGGTGCAAGCTGTTTCGAAAAATGGTGGGTATCATTTTTTGGCCGAGACACTTTCTTCACTATTTCATCAGCGACAGACTATACAGATCGCTTCATTTCTGCGATAAGTCTTCGAGCACACAAGCGACCACTCTGTCGGCCGCCTCGCTGACTTCGGGAGATAGCCCGATGCCCTGGGCGAAGCTCTTTCCTTCTATGCCGTAAACAATCAGCCGCGTAGGAAGTTGATTCAAAACCCGCGCCAGTTCAACCGCTTCGGCTACACCGAAGGCATGCGTAGAACAGCTAAAAAACTTTGCCGGAAGCCTCTCGCGGTGCGCTTCGATCCTATTAATCGTGCCCGCTCCCCCCCCTGAACAAACAGCGTCTATGAGAATTACTGTTTGTACCCCTCGCCATAAATCCATCAATGCCGCGCCTTCGCCGCTCTCTTCGCGTACAGTGTTCCGCTCCGTCGTTCTTTCCTTTGCAAGCCGCGCGACTATCAGCCCCACCGCGTCATCGCTGCGATACTCGTTGCCACAGCCTATGAGCAGAACTTCCATGTTCACTCCCGCTCCAGATGCAGTTTCAAAAAGTGCGTGGCGCACGAGATGCACGGATCATAATTTCGAATCGCTTGCTCGCACTGCCAGGTAAGTTGATCTATAGACAGATTGATTCGCCCGGAAACAAACTCCCTGAGATCGTCTTCAATGGTTTTCTGATTTTGCGAGGTCGGCGGAACGATTCTAGCGTCAAGGATGATACCTTCATCGTCTACTACGTAGCGATGATAAAGTGTCCCTCGCGGCGCTTCGGTGCAAGCGTATCCGGTGGCCGCCAGCGGTTCAATCTCAAGCGCAGGGTTGTCCGGCCTTTCGTAACGGTCAATAATCGACAGCGCCTCGTCAAATGCGTAAAGCATCTCGATGCTGCGGACGATGATGCTCTGAAACGGATTGCGGCAGACTTCGCTCAACCCGGCCTCTCGCGCCGCTTCCCGCGCCAGAGGGGAAAGCTTGTCGAAGTTCAGACTGTAACGCGCAAGCGGCCCAACCGAATAAGCACCTCGCCCTTTTAAAACGCAATGCAATGCGTTGGAATGACTGACATGCTCTTCAAAGAAGTGCTGGTCAAACTCACGGGCAGAGATTGCAAGCCCCTTGTTGGAAACAAGATTTCCTTCATTAAAGGGATATTCGTCCCTGTGACTGAGAGCGACGAATTCATAATCCTGCTCGAAGTTCGGAAAAGGCAGACAGGCCACCCAGCGCGTGTTCTCAAGCGCCTCATCACGGGCGCGCTTAAGCTTCTCTCGAAGCTCCCGCAGGTCACGCCTTTCCGGGACTTTGTAGAAGCCGCCGACGCGGACATTGATAGGATGAATCTCTCTGCCGCCGATGAGCGAAATGATTTCGTTACCGGCCTTTTTCAATCTTAGGCCGCGCTCGATTATCTGCGGATGATCCTTAGCCATCTCTATCGCGCCCTGGTAACCGAGGAAGTCCGGTGCGTGCAGCATGAAGATATGCAGAGCATGACTTTCAATCCATTCGCCGCAGTAGATCAGTCGTCTGAGCGCCCGCAATTGCCCTTCGACTTTAACCTCAAAGGCGGCCTCCATCGCGTGGGCCGCGCTCATTTGATAAGCGACGGGACAGATGCCACAGATACGCGCCGTTATGTCAGGAACCTCGCTGAAATGTCGCCCGCGCAGGAAAGCCTCAAAGAAACGCGGCGGCTCATAGATCTTCAGCTTTACATCCTCGACCGCATCACCTCGGATTTTGACGTAGAGCGCACCTTCGCCTTCGACACGAGCCAGATAGTCAACTTTTATCGTTCTCCTCTTTTTCATAGTCTTCACTTTCAAAGGCTTCACTTGCCTGACGAAACGGTTCGGCCCAGGCATTAAATCCCCGGAAGGCGCGCGCAATCTCCGTGTCCCTGACGCCGAGATGACTCCACCAGTCGCCGAGTGATCCGGTGTTGGGCGTCTCCATCGGCCCGAAGCATCCATAGCAACCGCGACTGTATGACGGGCAGATCGCCCCGCAGCCCGCGTGCGTAACCGGGCCAAGACACGGGGTAGCGTGGGCTACCATCACACAAACCGTTCCGCGTAGCTTGCATTCGACGCAGACGCTATGCGCGGGAGTATTCGGTTTGCGCCCGCCGAGACATGCGCTGATAACTTCGAGCAATTGCCGCTTGTTGATGGGACAGCCCCGCAATTCGAAATCCACCTTGACGTGCTCGGAGATCGGCGTGGACCTTTCAAGCGTCGAGATATACTCAGGCGTAGCGTAAACCAGACGGACGAACTCTTTAACATCTTTGAAATTGCGTAGCGCCTGAATGCCTCCGGCCGTCGCGCACGCGCCGATGGTGACGAGGGATTTAGAGACCCGGCGCACCTGTCTGATTCTTTCAGCGTCATGTGATGTTGTAATCGATCCTTCGACGAGCGACAGATCGTACGGCCCCTTGATCACTGCGCGCGAGGCTTCCATGAAGTTGGCAATTTGAATCTCGTCGGCGACGGCAAGCAACTCATCTTCGCAATCGAGCAGGCTCAATTGGCAGCCGTCGCACGAGGCGAATTTCCAGACCGCAAGTTTTGGTTTGCGTCTCCGTTTCGTCGTCATACTCCCCTCAACTCAAAGAACGGTCGGATATGGTCATAGCGAAAGACCGGGCCGTCTTTGCATACGAAGGTCGGCCCGAACTGGCAATGCCCGCAGAAGCCGACGGCGCATTTCATGTTTCGTTCCATTGAAATGAAGATGTTTTCTGCCGTCAAGTCGCGCTTTTCCAGTTCCAATATCACATAGCGCATCATTACCTCCGGGCCGCAGATCATCACAGTCGTATGTTGTGGATGAACTACTGCCTTCGATATAAGCGTAGTCACAACTCCCACATTGCCGCGCCAGTCACCACTTGCCACATCAACCGTGTAGGCGACTTCCAGGTCTGCCCGCCTCTGCCATTTATCGAGGCTTTTATGATAGAGCAAATCACCTGGTGCTCGCGCGCCGTAAAGTAAAACTACCTGCCCATACTGCTCGCGATGAGATAATAGGTGATAGAGGACCGGACGTAGCGGAGCCATTCCAAGCCCGCCCGCCACGATCACAACATCTTTCCCTATGGCTTCCTCAACCGGCCAGGGGTTGCCGAACGGACCGCGCACGCCGACTACGTCTCCGCGTTTTAATTGCCGCATCGGGCGTGTGACCGTTCCCACAGCGCGGATTGTGTGCATCAATTTTTGCTGATTGTCTGGATCGCCGCTGATCGAGATGGGGACCTCTCCCACGCCAAACAGGTAAAGCATATTGAACTGCCCGGGAGCGAAAGTCGGCAGAGATGAGCCATTGATCGGTTCGAGCGCGAGTGTAAAAGTATCGCGCGTTTCCCGCCAGACCCTTTCAACACGGTAGGGCGCGGGCAGCATCGGGTCGGCGATGTCAGTCGTCATAATCATTCACCTGTCACAAGCCAAGCGGGCCGTGAATATTGATCAGTTGCAACCGCACCGACTCCAGCCGCTCGGTGATGACCCCGGCGAATCGTTTGAGCAACGCATAACCTAAATCGTGATCTTCGTCGCACTTTCGGCGTAGACATTCGCCGCCGAGCGCGACGGCGCGTGTCAGTTCCACGGCTCTCGCGTCGAACATCCAGCGATGCGGAGATACAAGCCACGACCAGCCTACGACCTCGCCTTCGCCTATTGTCTGAAGTATGATCGCGCCTCGCTCCTGAGCGTGAATCTCGATGGCTACCTTTCCATGTCTGATGAGGTAAAAATGATTGGCCGCTTCGCCCTGACGAAAAAGATACTGGCCCGCCTCAAAGCGGACATTCGACGCGCACCCGACGAGCAGCTCGAGGTGACGGTTTTCCATACCTTGAAAAAAGGGATGCTCGGCCAGCAGCCGTTCCAGTGTTTCCATATCAACCTCCGCTCCTGAGTGCCCCATGTGATTCGGTTTCACGCATGGCGCGAACCTCTTCGGTGATGTCGATCGCCACCGGACACCATGTGATGCAGCGCCCGCAGCCCACACAACCCGATGTGCCGAACTGATCGATCCAGGTCGCCAGCTTGTGAGTCAGCCACTGGCGATACCGGTCCCTTGTCGTCGCGCGAACGCTCCCACCATGCAGATAAGAAAAATCCATTGTGAAGCAGGAATCCCACTTCCGCCATCGCTCTGCCGTCTCTCCGCTCAAATCCGTCACGTCCTCGACAGTCGTGCAGAAGCAGGTGGGGCAGACCATCGTGCAGTTGGCGCAGGTTAAACAGCGCGATGCGACCTCATCCCAGCGCGGATGCTCGTAATTGCGATAAAGCAGTTCTTTGATCCCGTCGGTCTCGAGATAGCGGCCCATCTGTTGGGCGGTGTTTTCAAGAATGCGTTCCGCCGCTGCCTGTTCCTGAGCCTGCGCCTCGCGATGTTGAATCTCAGAGAGCACCTCCGCGCCCTGACGGGTACCAACTTCAACAATGAAGTAAGCGCTCTCGCCTTCCAGCACCTCGGTCAGAGCGAGATCAAACCCGAATGTCGCTTTCGGTCCCGTATTCATCGAAACACAGAAGCAAGTGCCTCCCGCCTGACTACAGTTGACTGCCACGATAAAGCAACCATCACGCCGGATTTTGTAGGTGGGATCAACGTACTTGCCATCCAGAAATATCCTGTCTTGAACTCGTATGGCGTGCAACTCGCACGCGCGGACTCCGATGAAAGCAAATTTTGGCGACTCCGCCTCTTCTTCGATCACTCGAAAGCCATTACCTTTGCGCTTTAATTGCCACAGACGTAGTGCGGGCGGATGCAGAAACTTTTTCCACGAATGCGGGCCGACCGCAAATCCAAAGATGGCCTGGTCGGCACGACGCTTTAGGCGATATGTGCCTCCATCCTGTTCGTCGGTCCAGCCTGTTGGAAGATCGGAGCTTGAACTCAATTCATCATACACGATGGCTCCGTCACGAATAGCAGGGCCAAGCAACCTGTGACCTTTCGCAACCAACACATCGAACAATTGCTGGAGATGCTCGCGTTCCAGCCTGTATATCGCTCGCCCCACGTTGTCGCTCATTTCTTTCATGTATGCTCCTCTGGATGCGGTGTTTTACCAGGGATGCCTGTAAAGCCCCGCCATCATCTTCTCCATTACAATGTGCGCGCGCGGGCAGGGCGGTCAGACCGATCAATCAGGTTATGGAAGAGTCTTTTGGTCACCTCCGATATAAGGATATGGAACATTGTAATGGCTATCAGCATCAGTAGAAAGGAAAAGAGCAACGGAGTAAACCAGCAATTCTCGGTTTAGAGGAAATCGCACCGGGATATACCACGAAACACACTAAATACACGAATAATTCTTCTATTTCGTGTGCTTCGTGTATTTCGTGGTTCACTTCTTGTTAAGACAGAATTTCTAAACCGAGAATTGCTGGTGAGGAATCGAAATGAAAGGACGCTTGAAACGCTGCTCGCCTACAACATTCAGGATGTCGTGAATCTTGAAACTCCTCTTGTCATAGCCTATAACCTGAACCTCAAAGCGACACCGTTTTGCGACATCCTGCGATTACTCTCTCCGCCGCCTCCGCATATCACCTTTACGCTCGACCGCGAAACCATGAACCGCATCAAGTCAACTAGCCCGACTGTCTCATACTACGGTCGCCACTACAGGAGATGGTGATCCGGTCGCCGGATCGTCAAGGCTACTTTCCTTGAAAGCTTCGCACCGCGTCGTGCTGCGCGGCCAGTCGCTCGCCGAGGCTCGTGCATACGGCCTCGCATAGATTGAAAATGGAGGCATCAGCTACGCGGTAGTAGACATTCAGCCCCTCCTTGCGGCGCGCGACCAGCCCCGCATCCCCAAGCAGGCTCAGCTGAAAATTTCGACCCTCGATTCCTGAACAACCCCGACTCGCTCAACAACTTTCGCTCATCGGTCACATTTCGCATGCCGGTATTCGATCAGCGGCAGAGCGAAACCAGGATCAGCCGGGCCGAGATCGGACGCCGCAAGGCCGACACCGAAAGACTCCTCGTTCAGCAAAAGATACGCTTCGAGGTCTTGAGGGCTTATTACGGTCTGCTTGTCGCCCGCGCTAAAAAAGAGGTTGCTGATGAGGCCGTCCGGCTGGCTGAATCCGATGTGAAACGCATAAATGACATGTTCGACACAGGTGTTGTAGTCGGCTCCGACCTGCTGGCCGTAGAGGTGCAGTTGGCCGAGTTTCGCCAGCAGCAGATTCAAGCCGATGGAGACATAATCACGGCGCAGGCCGCGCTCAATACTGCGCTCGGCATCTCGATTGACACGCCTCAGAAGATCGCGGGCCAGCTTGTGGAGAAGGCTTTTCAGGTAGAGAGCCAGGAAGAGTTGATCCGGCTTGGTTTGCGGAATCGGCCCGAAATGGCTCTAGCTCGATTCAATATGGAAGCGGCGCGAGAGGGCGTGCGAGGCGCTCGCGGCGAATACCTTCCGCGATGCGACGGCTACGTTCAATCGCTACAAGACGCTGCTCGAAAGGCGGTCTGTGAGCCGTCAGGAATTCGACGAGGTTCAGGCAAAGCGCGATGTAGCCAAAGCCGAGCGAGAGCGCGCTAACCGCATGCTCCAGATGGTCGCGGCCAGAAGAAAACAGGCGCTTGCGAGGATAGATCAGGCGAAGACCGATATAGCTGGCGCGCAGCTTTTTGCAGGGTATTCGCGAATCACATCGCCCATCAATGGCATAGTCACTTCCCGTCAAACCGATATAGGCCAGATTGCCGCGCCGGGCGCTCCGCTCCTCACAATAGAAGACGACACGAGCTATCGCCTGGAAGCCTCGGTAGAAGAGTCGCAAATCGCCGTTGCGAGGATCGGAGAGCCGGTCATCGTTAACATCCAGGCACTTGGTAATGCGGAACTCACAGGCAGCGTAGCTGAAATAGTTCCGGCGGCTGATGCGGCCAGCCGTAGCTTCACTCTGAAAATCGCCCTTCCCGCTGACGGCGATAAAGCGGGCCTGCGCTCAGGGGTGTTTGGCAGGGCCAGATTCATCCGCGGGCAGAAGCCGACGATGATCGTTCCGCAATCGGCCGTGAGCATTCGCGGTCAACTTACCGGAGTGTACGTAGTTGACGGCGAAGGCATCGCGCATCTGCGATTGATTAAATCGGGCAAGACCTACGGCGACGGCGTAGAAGTACTCTCAGGGCTGAACGAAGGCGAGCAGATAATCACGAGCGGAACGGAACGCATAAGCGATGGCGACCGGGTTCGATAAAGGGATTTGAGTTCAAAGAGGGTGAGCGTCATGGAAGAGAGAGCCGACATAAGGCGCAGGCTTGGGCTTGCAGGGAAACTGGCGCAGGCATTGTGGTTCGCAATTCGATCATCCTCGTTGATTTCGTCAATCTGAGGCTCGACCAGGGAATGCCCCTTGCGGAAGCGGTGATTGACGCGGGCGCAGTGCGCTTTCGCCCGATGATGCTGACGGCTGTGGCTGTCATCGTAGGCTCGGACGTGATCCTGTTCGATCCTATATTTCAAGGTTTGGCCATTTCACTTATGGCTGGAGAGATCGCTTCGCTGCTGCTATCACGCATGACTGTGCCGGTGCTCTACTATATGAGCGAACGAAAAAGAAAGGAACTGCTGGTGATCACTGATCAGTGATCAGTGATCACTGATCAGTGGTTGATGATTAGATCGGTTTACAGTTGCATGTGACTCGAGTTTAGACAAAAATGGCGTCACCCTCAGTGTGCTCTTTGAAAAAAAGTTGAACTGGCAGAGACTCAAGCCATGGTAATTCCACTTGAATCTCTTCGCCAGTTTCGTCAAGCAATATACCAAACTCTTTGGCCGAGTCGGGATGCTGCCTTTGAGATCATTGATGCTATTGCCGCCAGCCGCGATGCGCGCTCGGCTGTCGAAATTTCCCTCAGCCCCACTATGGAGCGCAACTTCGCCAGCCTCTACAAAGCTGTCGAGCGGACCAGAATCGACGGCCAGAGTTTGCGTCCCTTGCTGGTGAGGCAAGCAGAATCGACCGGCTCTCTGCTCTTTGATGGCTGGGCGCATTATGCTCTCGATCATACTCCTTATCCACGGCCATCCGCGCCGCCCCTTTCTGATCGAGGCTATGTCCATGGGGCTAATGGCGCGGTCATCGGTCATCATTATATCGGCCTGGGAGCAGGTGCATGTAAGATCGGGGCCCAAGACGCAGTTGTACGCCGTGCGGGCAGAAGTCTTCAGGCCAGATGGCAAACGCCGATACAGTCGCCCGATGTGGCTGGCTTGGACCGGCCCTGCCAGTATGGATTGGGATAAGTTCTGGCGAGTTTATTTGAAGCGATTTTGTCTGGAATGTGTGCATCAGTTCACCAAAATTTCGCTTTCGTGGACAGGTGGGAGGTCCGGCTACACAGGGCGAGAAGAGCGATGAAGTTGGCTAAGTACAGCTGCGTTTTATTTTAACCAATTTACCGTCGCTGACTTGCACAAGATGTTCATTGCAATTGCACTAATTTGGTCGAGATTACACGATGCCACCAGTCTCCGAAAAACATCCGGGCCTGACGAGCGCAGAAGCGATTGCTCGCTTGCAAAAGTACAGGCCGAATACTCTGCCTGAAAAGCCGCCCACTCCCGTCTGGCGACGTTTCCTGCGCCAGTTTCAAAGCCCTCTTATCTATATCCTCCTCTTCGCGCTAGTCGTGGACGGCGTGATCTGGTTTGTCGGGGGAGCGGTGGCATTGCCAGTTGAATCAATCGCCATCGGTATCATCCTGCTGCTCAACGCCGGTCTTGGCGTTTATCAGGAAAGCAAATCCGAAGCCGCGCTCGCGAAATTGAAAGAGATGACTACGCCTCTTGTCTGGGCGCGGCGCGACGGCAAACTCTCGCACATCTCTATTACCGAGCTTGTCCCTGGCGATGTAGTGCGGGTCGAGGCTGGTGATCGCATCCCGGCTGACGGCATCCTTGTCGAAGCTGGTGGTGCGATGGTGGATGAATCGGTGCTGACCGGCGAATCTGTTCCCCTCGAGAAGGATGTGGGCAGCGAGGTCTTCAGCGGGACGCTGCTCATACGCGGCAAAAGTTACTTCGAGGTCAGCCGCACGGGCGAGCAGAGCACAATGGGTCGGCTTGCCGTGATGCTTGGCAGCATTGAAGCCGGAAGAACGCCGCTTGAGCGCAGGCTCGAAAGATTCGGCAAACAGATTGCACGCGCGGTACTGGCACTGGTCGTGTTGATTGCTGTTGGCGGGTTGATGGTCGAGGGGCTCAGTCAATTGAGCCATGTCTTTCTCTTCGCGGTTGCGCTGGCCGTAGCCGCCGTGCCCGAAGGCTTGCCGGCTGTGCTTACGCTGACACTTGCGCTAGGGGTCGAGCGCATGGCGAAACGCCGAGCCGTCGTGCGTCGGCTCTCAGCCGTTGAAGCGCTCGGCTCGGTCACGGTAATCGCCACAGACAAGACCGGAACGCTGACCGAAAATCGGATGTTTGTCAAAGACCTGGACAGCCCCTCATCTGATCGCGCCCTGCGCGCGATGGTCCTTGCAAACGATGCCGATGCAGCATCGGGCGCGGGCGATCCGCTTGAACTTGCCTTGCTTGAATATGCCCGCAAACGCGGGCTCGATCCGGCGAGCGCCCAAATGGAGGCCCCGCGCCTGAGCAGTTTGCCCTTCGACAGCGTGAATAGATTCATGCGTGTAACAGTGAGCGAAAGCGGTCATCCGGCGAGCTACATCAAGGGCGCGCCGGAATTGATCCTTGAGCGAAGTCTCCTTTCTGTCGAAGAGCGCCGCGTGTGGGAAGAGAAAGCCGACGCTTATGCGCGTGAAGGCTTTCGCGTGCTCGCGCTTGGATGGCGCGCAGGCGAAGGCGATGATGAGTTGGAACTGCTCGGCCTCGTGATGTTGTGGGATCCGCCACGCAGGGAAGTGCCCGAAGCGATCAGACGTGCGCAGGCGGCGGGCATCCGCGTAGTGATGGTGACGGGCGATCATCCGGCTACGGCTCTGGCCGTTGCGCACGAAGTCGGCATTCCGCCTAGCCGCGTATTGACGGGGCTGGAACTGGAAAAGCTTTCGCCGGAAGCGGTGCGCACAGCCGTGAGGGAGACAAACATCTTCGCTCGCGTCGCACCCGAGCATAAGCTGCGACTGGTCGAAGCGTTCAAGCAAAACGGCCAGATCGTTGCGATGACCGGTGATGGCGTAAACGATGCGCCTGCGCTCAAACGCTCGGATGTGGGCATAGCGATGGGCGAGCGCGGCAGCGATGTTTCACGCGAGGTCGCAGACCTTGTGCTGATGGATGACAACTTCGCCACTATAGTTGCGGCAATCGAGGAAGGCCGCAATATCTATGAAAACATACAGAAGTTCATTCGCTTTCTCTTTTCTACGAATCTGGCCGAAATCCTGATCGTGGTTGGAGGCGCGTTTGGTGCTGTACTGCTCGGGTTGCGCGATGAAGCGGGCGCAGTGCTACTTCCGCTGACCGCAGTGCAACTGCTCTGGGTCAACATCGTCACGGACGGTCCGCCCGCGCTCGCCCTCGGATTGGACCGCGACCCCTGCGTGATGCGGGAGCAACCGCGCGATCCGCAATCGTCGCTGCTCGACATGAAATCATTACGGTTTATCCTGATTACGGGCAGCCTCAAGGGGCTTGTCGGTGGTGCGGTGCTCGTGGCGCTGCCGATGAGTGGGTTTACGCTGCTTGAAACACAGACGGCGATCTTCTTGCACGCGACGATCGGGCAGATGTTTTATGCCTATCCGGCGCGGCGAATCAATGCGCCGCCACAATTCAACGGGGCGTTATTTTTGGCGGTGATTTCTACCATAGTTCTGCAATTGCTCACGGTATTGTTGCCGGGCTTGCGCACATTGTTAGGGCTTGAGCCGCTCACGTTAGAGATGCTGATGGTGGTCACTTCGGCTGTGCTGCTAACCTGGGGTGGGGCTGAACTCTTTAGCCTTATCGAGAGAAAGCGCGACAATCAGCAGACCAGCCACCGGGCTGATTAAATAGGCCGTCAAAGAGGCGAAGTCGAAAAGGTTGCCAGCCGATGCCCGATCATCAGAAGTTTCTCACCCTGCTCGTTCCCTGTGTGCTCAGCTTCCGCCAGGAGGATGGACGCGAGCGGTACGCTGCTGCGGACGGAGGCGTGCTGCTTTTCGAAAGCGACCGGGTTTCAATCGTCACACGCGAGGCGGTCGTAGCTGATCGGCTCGACGAGGTGGCCGACCGGGCCGAGTCAATGCTTGAAGCGCGGCGAAGACACGAGGAGAAAGCTAGTACCGAATTTGCGGGATTGCGCGCGAGGTTGTTGCGTGAACTGAGCAGCCACGTTGAAGGGCGCGATTGAATATGGCCGGGCACGATGAAGATCATTTCGTGAAGGAGGTGCGGCAACAGGCTGAGCGCGCTCGCCACGGCCGGCAAATGAGTTTCTGGCAAGGGCTGAGCCTGGTCGGCGCGGTTGGCTGGATGGTAGTTGTGCCGGCACTCATAGGCATCTTTATTGGCCGCTGGTTCGATCGCCGTTTTGAGCAAGGCATCTTCTGGACCCTGTCGTTGCTCCTGATCGGTTTGGTGCTCGGTTGCCTGAGCGCCTGGCGGCACGTCCGAGAGCATCTCGAATGATAAACTTGATTACAGCAATCGCAACGGGGGCGATCATCGGATTGATTTACTTTGGCGGTTTGTGGCTGACCGTGCGGCAGGTCATCGGAAGGCAGCAGGGAGCCGCGCTTGTTACGATGAGCTGGCTAGCGCGCATCATGCTATTTGGCGCGGCCTTTTACGCGTTGGGCAACCGAAACACCGTACAGGCACTGGCAGGATTCGGCGGTTTCTGGATTGCACGCTTCTATCTTTTGTATCGCCTGGGAGGCAGAAGCGATGGAAAGTAGCAGCAGTCTGTTTGCTGGTATGGTGCTGAAGGTCGGCCCCGTCGAGATCGCCGGAACAGTCATTTACTCGCTTATAGTGTCGGCGATGCTCATCATCTTTGCGCTTCTTGTGCGCGCAGGCATGCAGCGCATGTCAGGCTGGCAGGTGGCTGCCGAGTTCCTGGTCGAGCACTTCGAAGAGATTATGAAGGATATGTTCGGCAGCGACCCGCGGCGTTATACACCGCTTGTGGTGACGCTTGCGCTCTTTATCGGAGTGGCCAATCTGCTGGGGCTTTTGCCAGGAATGCGCTCTCCGACCGCCGATTTCTCTACTACCGCAGCGCTTGCGGTGATCGTCTTTCTGGCGGTCCCTTTTTACGGAATTCGCGCTCGCGGCCTGAATGGCTATCTCAGACATTACCTTGAGCCAACACCATTGATGCTGCCGCTTGAGATCATAACCGAATTTTCGCGCACGCTTGCGCTGGCCGTTCGATTATTCGGAAACATCATGAGCGAAGAACTGGTGATCGCCGTGCTGCTTTTAATCGCCGGGTTGCTTGTGCCCATCCCGATCATGATGCTTGCGGTGCTGACGGGCCTTGTGCAGGCATATATTTTCGCGGTTCTCACAGTTGTTTATTTAAGCGCGGCTCTTCGGTCACAGACAGATAATTGAAGGAGGAATAATGAGTGCACATACTATCTTTGTCATCGTCGCGATGATCGTCGCCGGATTGACGGTCGCGATTGGAACCATCGGCCCGGCAATCAGTCAGGGGCGCGCGGTCAGTTCAGCGCTGGATGCGATTGCGCGACAGCCGGACGCGGCCGACCGCATCAGCCGCACGCTCTTTGTCGGCCTGGCGATGATCGAATCACTGGCCATCTATTGCCTGGTCATCGCGTTGATACTGCTCTTTGCCAATCCTTTCACTAATCTGATCGGAGGCTGAGGAGATGAGCTTCAATCCGTGGACATTTCTTCTCGAACTGATCAACTTCGTTGTGCTGGCTTATGTCCTCCACCGTCTGCTTTACCGTCCGTTACACGAAGCCATTGAACGCCGCCGCCAGTCGGTCAGACAGACGCAGGAGGAAGCGGAAAAGGCTCGCGCGGAGGCAGTGGTGATCAAGCAAGAGCTTGAAGCGAGACTCGCCGAGATGGACCGGAAGCGACAGGAGATCATCTCTCAGGCTCACAATCAGATAGAGATCGAGCGAAAAAATAGTCTAGATGAAACGGAAAGGAGAGTAGTGCAGCGTCAGCAAGAGGCCCGCCGCGCACTCGCAAGCGACCGCGAAGAGATGCTTGAGAAACTCTCCGGCGAAATCGTCACGCAGGCGATCAATCTTGCAGAGCGATTGTTGCGGCAGTCGGCTGACAGTACGCTGCAAGCGCAGCTTGAGAAACATCTGATCGAAACGCTGAGTGGCATTCCAGCAGATCAACGCGAACAGTTGCAGCGCGACCTGAAAACCGAAGATACAGCCCTTCTGGAAACGGCCCGCAAAACGGGCGACGAAACATTGAAGCAAATCAACGAAACAATTATCAGTGTCGTCGGCAAGAGACTGGCGCTGAGCGTAGTGGCGAATCCTGCACTGATCGGCGGGGTTCGCTTGCGAATCGGCGGGCATCTGTGGGATGCATCGCTTGCCGGACAATTAGAGGAAGCCCGAACGACTCCGCGCGATGCCTCGATTCGAGTCTGAGACTCGATAAATGAATAGTGAAAACAGTTTGACAGGATTAGCAACGTAATCCTGTCAAACAAATCCGATCTTCATATCGCAAACCGATCTAAGCGTCGGTGAACGTCTGACTGTGTGGTTGCCCTTTGGCCAGAGGCGGCGGCGCGCTCGGTTCGCTAAAATCATCCGTCCATCGCCAATTGGCTATCTCAGGCATGTCTTTCAGGTTTTCGCCGATATAGACCTTGTGCTCGTAGAGCTTACGGTTGAAGTGGTCGATTACATCTGAAATCTCCGACCGCAATCTCGCAACATATCTGAGCGCTTCGATGGCCAAGTGGTAGCGGCTCATTTTATTGAGTACAACCATATCGAAGGGCGTCGTGGTTGTCCCCTCATCAATGAACCCGCGGACGTGGAATCGCCCCTCGTTGGCACGACCGTGCACCATGGAGTGAATCGCCCAGGTGTATCCGTGATAGGCAAAGATGACCGGAACCGAACTGGTGAACAGTTCTTCAAAGGCGAGGTTATCCATCCCGTGCGGGTGTAGCTTTGGACTCATCATGACGCCCAGATCAACTACGTTCACAACGCGCACCCTTATTCCAGGTACATGCTTTTGCAGCAGCCACGAAGCCGCGCACGTCTCCAGTGTCGGCACGTCTCCGGCGCACGCCAGCACGATGTCGGGCTCTTTGCCCTCGTCGTTGCCGGCAAACTCCCACACCGATGCACCCCGCGAGCAGTGTCGAAGCGCCTCCTCCATGTTCAGCCACTGGAGTTGATACTGCTTGCCGCAGGTCACTACGTTGACATAGTTGCGGCTCCGCAGGCAATGGTCGAAGACGCTCAACAGGCAGTTCGCATCAGGTGGGTAGTAGATGCGAATCACCTCGCGCCTGCGCGCCAGCGCGTTATCAACGAACCCCGGTGCCTGATGGCTGAAGCCGTTGTGATCGTTGCGCCAGGCATGGCTGCTCAGAAAGACGTTGAGCGAGGCGAGCGGTCTTCGCCAAGGCAATTCACGGCTCTGCTCGATCCACTTGGCATGCTGCGTCACCATGGAATCTACCACTTGTGCGAACGCTTCATATGAGGCAAAGACACCGTGCCGCCCGGTCAATAAATAGCCTTCGAGCCAGCCCTCGCAGCAATGCTCGCTCAAGACCTCCATTACGCGCCCCGTCGGGCTGAGGTGATCGTCAATCGAAACGGTCTCCTCGACCGTGCATCGCGCCGTGGCCTCAAAGACCGCGTTGAGCCGGTTGGAATTCGTTTCATCAGGGCAGAACAATCGAAAATTCTTCGGGTTGAGTTTGATGATATCGCCGAAGAACTCTCCGAGCTTGCGCGGCGCTTCGGCGATGACTCGACCGGGACCGGGAACTTCAAGCGCGTAGTTTGTGAAGTCGGGCAGATCCAGTGCCGTCAGCAACCGCCCGCCGTTGACATGCGGGTTAGCGCCCATGCGCCGCTCTCCCTTTGGAGCCATCTCCGCGAGGTGAGCGACCAGTCGCCCCTCATCATCAAACAGTTCTTCCGGGCGGTAGCTTTTCATCCACGCTTCCAGCATCTGTAAATGCTGAGGGTTTTCCCTAACGGTCGCAAGCGGCACTTGATGCGCGCGAAAGGTCCCTTCGACGGGGAGGCCGTCCACAACTTTTGGGCCGGTCCAACCCTTGGGTGTCCGCAGGATAATCATAGGCCATGCAGGGCGCTGACTCACCCCTCGCTTCCGCGCGTCCTCTTGAATTGTCCGAATCTCTCCGTAGCACCTGTCGAGAGCCGCAGCGAAGCTTTGATGCATTGTCGCCGGATCATCGCCCTCGACGAAATATGGATTGTAGCCGCGCCCCTTGTATAATTGCTCTAACTCCTCGTCGTGAGTGCGCCCCTCGACCGTCGGGCCGGATATTTTGTAGCCGTTGAGGTGAAGGATCGGCAGCACCGCTCCGTCGCGAACCGGGTTGAGAAACTTGTTGCCCTTCCAGCTTCCTTCCAGCGGGCAGGTTTCGGCCTCGCCATCACCGATCACGCAGGCAACTATCAGGTCGGGATTGTCGAAGGCCGCTCCGTAAGCGTGCAGGAGTGAATACCCAAGTTCGCCGCCTTCGTGCATAGAGTTGGGCACATGCGGGCCGCAGTGGCTCGGCACGCCTCCGGGCGTCGAAAACTGTCTGAACAGAAGTCTCATCCCGGCAACATCGGGCGTGATGTCCGGGTGAACCTCAGAATAGGTTCCTTCAAGGTAAGAGTGCGCATTCAGCGCCGGACCACCGTGGCCGGGGCCGGAGATGTAAATTATGCCGGCATCCTTCTCCTTGATCAGCCTGTTCAAATGGCCATAGATAAAATTTTGCCCTGAGGAGGTGCCCCAGTGTCCAAGCAGGCGGGGCTTGATATGCTCTGCCTTGAGCGGCTCCCTGAGCAGTGGATTCTCCGACAGATATATCTGGCCGACGGTGAGATAATTGGCGGCCTGCCAGTAGCCTTGCATGCTGGCAAGTTGTTCGGGCGAGAGTGGCTCTGCTGTCGGTTGCTTCTGTTGAGCCGTCGCCGCGCCCGCGCTCTCAGCCGCAGTCGATAGCTTGGCGTCGAAAACAAACATGAAAATCTCCTTCCCGGTGATAACACCCTGTGGCGGATTGAATTGATCTTCCCTCCGGCAAATTCAATCAATCCGCCGTCGTGATAAGACGGGCCGTGTGCCTGGCGATGATCAGATTCTCATCTGACGTGAGCACACGCACCTTGACCTGGCTATCGTCAGCCGAGATCACTGGCGCGCTGGCCCGATTACGCGCTGAATCAATTTTAATCCCTAAAAACCCGAGCCCTGCCGCAATGCGCTCGCGGATCGCGGCGGCGTGTTCTCCAATCCCTCCCGTGAATATCAGGATGTCGAGTCCGCCGAGCGCGGCCGCGTATGCGCCCAGGTATTTCTTTGCTCGGTAGCAGAAGAGTTCAATCGCCTCGGCGGCGTAAGGGTCGGCGGCTTCTCTCTCCAGCAGGTCTTTCATATCCTCGCTCGTGCCCGAAACCCCAAGCAACCCCGACTGCCGATTGATTAATCTATTGACCGCTTGCGGCGTCATCTTCCGTTCTTCAATCAGGTAGATCAGCGCACCCGGGCCAATGTCGCCCGAGCGCGTGCCCATCACCAGCCCTTCTGCCGGTGTGAACCCCATCGTCGTATCAACGCTCTTGCCGCCTTTGATCGCGGTCATGCTCGCGCCGTTACCGAGGTGGGCGACGATGACGCGGCCATCGGCCACCGCGCCGTCGAGGGCGTGTAACTGCTCGGTGATGTATTCATAGGAGAGCCCGTGAAAGCCAAAGCGCTCTATGCCTTTATCGTAGTAGTGGTGTGGCAGCGCATACATTCGAGCTATTCGCGGCATCCTTCGATGAAACGCTGTGTCAAAGCAGGCTACCTGTGAAAGACCGGGATAGATTCGTCTGATCGCTTTGATGGCACTGATTTCTTGAGAGAGATGGTCGGGATCAAGCGGGACGAGTTCCTCAAGCGCCCGGATCATTTCCGGCGTGATTAATTGCGGTTCGGCGTAACGGCTCCCACCATGCACGATTCGATGCCCCACGCCATCCAGGCAGCGATAGCTGGGATGAGGCGCAAGCCACACTAATACAGCCTGAAGCGCGGCCGTATGATCGGGCAGGTCGCTCTGCTGATCACACAGGATCCCCCCCCGGTCGTCGGTGATTCGCAGGCGGCTGCCCGAGATGCCAATGCGAGTAACATCAGCCAAAAGAATGCGCTCTTCGCGCTGCGCCATTTCATAAAGCGCGACTTTCAGGCTTGATGAGCCGCTATTGATCGTCAAAATTCGGCGGCCATTTTGACCAGTCATGCTTTAGAACCCTTTCAAAGCAACCGCTCCTGACATCCCTTAACCTTCATTGTCGGCTGTGCCAGCTACCCGGTCGCGAATCGCGCTGCGATCAGTTCCAGCACCTGCCGCGTAATCTGTTCCTGCCGCTGACGGCTTTCAAGTTCAGCAAGTGTCTTCAGCATTTTCTCCGTGTTGCGCGTCGCCCCGTCCATTGCTACCAGGCGGCTCGCCTGCTCGCTTGCGAATGATTCAGCCGCAATGCGATAGAGGCTGATGAAGACATACTCGCTGATAAGCCCGGCTACGAGTTCCGGAAGCGCTAGATAGCGATAAAGCTCTTCTTTTTCCGAAGCGCTTCGCGGTTCGATCTGTGACCAGTCAAACGGCAACAGTTTCTCCTCGGTCGGCACCTGCTCGCTGACCGAACGATAGCGGTTATAGATGACGCGCAACTCTATCATCCGCCCTGTGTCGAAGCGTTCATCCACCAGTTGTGCCAGCCGCCTGACCAGATTTCGAAGCCCTTGCAACGAAGTTGTGGCAGGCATACTTTCATCGGGGATGATTCCTCGCGCCCTTACTTGCAACTCTCCTCTTTGCCCGACGGCAACGAGATAGACCCGACCAGTTTCGCGCATTTCGCGCCACCGTTTCTCGGCCAGCGTCAGCACCTCCTGATTGAACGCACCGCAGAATGGCTGCTCAGAGGTCAGCACTAGTAGCATAGCTTGACCGAGGCGCGAGCGCGGCAGAGGAAGCGAAGTCGCTTCCTCTGGAAGCGACCCAAGTGCGTGCATAAGCACTTCTTGATAGCGGCGCGTACTGGTGAGCGCCCGCTGTGCGTTTTGAATGCGTCCCGCAGCAATAGCGCGCATCGCGCTTACGATATCGTGAATGGCGTCAACCGTTGCTATGCGTTCTTTCGTCTGTTCGAGAGTCATCTCTTGCTCCTCGCCTGAAACGTCCGCGCGGACGCCGCGACCGCCTGCCGCAACCTTTCCTCAAGCTCACTGTTGAGTTCGTCACCCTCGTCGAGCGCGCCGACGAGATCGGTCTCAAGTTCATCCAGATGCTGGCCGAGAGCTTCGAGAAAATCGCTCACCTGATCAACCGCAATCGAATCGAGCATGCCTTCGCGAATGGCCAAAAGCGTCGCTGCCTCATGCGCGAGCCGCCAGGGCTTTAGTCGCGGCTGTTTGAGCGCTTCGCGCAGTCTGCGCCCGCGTTCCAGACGGCGGCGCGTCTCCGGCTCAAGCTCGGCTCCGAATCGCGCGAAGGTCTCCAGTTCGCGAAGCTGCGCGTAGAGAAGTCGCAGACCGCCGGCCAGTTTGCGCAGCGATGCAGGCTGCGCCTTGCCGCCTACGCGCGAGACGCTCAGGCCAACTTCTACTGCCGGGCGGATGCCTTCGTTGAACAGCCGTGTATCGAGATATAGCTGGCCATCGGTAATCGAGATCAGATTGGTCGGGATATAAGCGGAGATGTTGCCAGCCTGCGTGGTGGCAATCGGCAAGGCTGTCAGGCTGCCGCCGCCATTTTTATCGCACAGCCGGGTCGCGCGCTCAAGCAGCCGCGCGTGTAGATAAAAAATATCGGCGGGATAGGCTTCGCGGCCCGGCGGACGGCCCAGAAGCAGCGAGGTGCGCCTGTAAGCATCCGCGTGTTTCGTCAGGTCGTCATAGACAATAAGTACGTGGCGGCCCCTGTACATGAAATATTCGCCAATCGTGCAGGCGGTGTAAGGGCACAGGTACTGGTGGCCAGGCGGCGAATCGGCATCAGCGGCAACGACTACCGTGTACGATAGGGCATCGTTTTTACGAAGGGTTTCAACCACATCAAGAATGCTGGTCTTGCGCTGACCAATCGCCGCGTACACGCATAGCACGCCGGTTTCACGTTGCGCGAGGATCGCATCCAGCGCTATTGCTGTTTTGCCTGTGGCGCGATCGCCAATTATGAGTTCGCGTTGCCCGCGCCCGAGCGGCAATAACGCATCAATCACCTTGATACCCGTATGCAGTGGTTCGGAGACAGGCTGGCGTTCAACAACGCCGGGAGCTTCGCGCTCAACAGGCCAAACAGTTTGAACGTGCGGCGGCGGCTCATCATCAAGCGGCCTCCCCAGAGCGTCAATCACACGTCCGAGGAGCGCTTCGCCTACTTTGACGCTCGCGGTACGTCCCGTAGGTATCAGTTCGTCTCCGGCTGAAACGTGTTCCGCAGGGTCGAGAAAGAGTACACCGACTTGATGCCGTTGAAGGTCGAAAGCGAGTCCGGTCAGGCCGTCACTGCGTTCGAGCAATTCGCCGTATCGAACCGAAGGCGCGCCGCTCACGTAAGCGATTCCGTCGCCCACACGTACGACCGTGCCGACTTCCCTGTGACGCACCTTCCAGTGGATCTGCTCGAGCGACTGTCGTACTTGCCCGCTAAGCTGTGCCAGGGTTTCAGATGGATCAAGCTTTAGCTCCTCTGCCAAGTTCAGACTCCTTTATGGTATTGGAGCAGTTTTGTGAGAGCTTGTCTATCAAGCCTGCTCTATGGCGATGACCGCCAATGCTCTATATTTTGGCACAATCATTAAGCCACGGGCCACGTCTGCGCATATTCTGTAACTTCGTCGAGCGCGATCAGGAGCCTGCAAAGGGCTTGCCCGGTACGTCTTGCGTCGAAGGCGACCTCGATGTAAAGAGGGAGGTTTAGAAGACCTCGGGCACGTTACATCAAAACGATAAGCTCTCTTGCTTCGGCCATCGTTATACAACCCCGTCCACCATTTCCGGTGGGACTGCCGAACGGAATTTGATTATTACTGTTCGATTTTTGGATGCGATCTCAAGCGCCTCATCCGTCCCTTCATCTGACCGCTTTATGTAAACATGCTCTGGCGCAGCAATCTTATGTGATACGTGCGAGTCCGGTCTCATACCGGCGAAAATCTCTACCTCGTCTTTATCCCGGTCACTCAGTTCGGCGGTTATTCCTTCAAGTGGAAGCCCACGCACCTCCACCTGATCGCCGATATCGGCTCCCAACACCTCTATCGTCACAAGCCATCCTTGATGTCGCTGGCTGAAGTCATCAAAGAATGTAGTCCATCGCTCTCGCGCAATCTCTTCGGTTGACATGACTGGTCTCCTCCTAAAAGCCGGAAGGAAAGGCAAGTGACCTCTCCCTCATCAGACAAATCTCTGCAAACCTGACCCTACATAGATCAAGCAACCAATATACCGATCTTATTCTCTAGATTCTGCTTGCGGCGTAGAGCAGTACCCGGGTGAAAGCACGCACAAATTGAGTAAGGTCGCGCTTTGGAAGGGCGCTGCTGGGTCAGGTCATCAAGGGCTGTTGGAATCGTTCAAGGGAAAGGGGCCATCATGAATAATCACAACTGTTCCGATAGGCGTCATTTCGCTGAACTCTTTGGCTGCGAACATAGGGATGCGTATGCAACCGTGGCTTGCCGGATAAGCGGGCACAGAAGGGTTGCCATGTATGGCGACTCCGCCGTGGATGTAATTTGGGTAGTAGAGTAGTCCCAGCGGGCTACGCCGCCAGCCGTTTATCTTGCGATAGATGGTAAACCGTCCGCACGGGGTGCAGGCGCGCCGGGTCCGTCCCTCGGAAGTGAAAAGCTTTCCCGTACCGGTCGAAACCGGCAGAATCTTAGAGACAAGACCATTTGTATCCACAAAAAATAGCACCTGCCGAGCAGCATCTATCTCGATATGCGCAAAGCCACTCTCTACAGGCTTTGTTGTGGTCGCGGAATCTATCGCCTCCCGACCTATGAGTTCACTGAGCATCACAGTCTGGTCGAAGCTGCCAAGCTCGTACCGCGCGGCGTGGTCTGTCTTCTATCCGCCCTGCGCTTTCACGAACTGACTACGCAATCGCCTTTCGAAGTCTGGCTGGCAATTGATCGCAAGGCCCACAAGCCGACCGGTGGCTAAACCCAGCTACGCATTGTTCGCTTCTCAGGCGAAGCTCTGAGCGCGGGCATTGAAGAGCATTGGATCGAGGGCGCGCGCGTGAGGATATACGGCCCGGCGAAAACCGTAGCTGATTGCTTTAAGTACCGCAATAAGATCGGATTGGATGTGGCGATGGAAGTATGCCCGAATCTGCTGTGTGGCCCGCGTGATGCGACCCTATCTGGAGGCGCTCACATGAATTCGCGTCGGCCACTGCGCAATCTGGCATCTTCGGTTCGTCAGCGCCTGCTCAATCTGGCTAAAGAGAAGCAGAAAGATTTTCAACTCGTCCTGACGCGCTACGCTCTTCAACGCACGATGTACCGGCTGAGTCGTAGCGCGCACCGCAGTCAGTTCATACTCAAAGGAACGCTGCTTTTTTCTCTGTGGAGTGACGACCCGCACCGGCCGACACGTGATCTCGATCTGCTAGGACGGGGCACAAGCAACATTTCCCGACTTGAAGAGATATTTCGTGAGATCATCACTACCCAGGTTGAGGATGACGGTCTTGAGTTTCGCAAAGAGAGCGTGCGCGGCGAGCGTATCCGAGAAGATCAGGAGTATGAGGGAGCACGCATCCACTTTGAGGCAAGACTTGCCGCAGCACGGATTACAGTCCAGGTGGATGTAGGGTTCGGGGATGCGATCAATCCTCCCGCCGAAGAAATGGAGTATCCAACCCTGCTCGATTTTCCTAAACCTCACCTATTGGCTACCCACGTGAAGCAGTGATCGCCGAAAAATTCCAAGCTATGGTTATGTTGGGAATTGCCAACAGCCGGATGAAGGACTTTTATGGCATTTGGATACTTTCGAGAAAATTCAGCTTTCAAGGAGAAGCACTTGGCAAAGCGATCAAAGCCACTTTTGCCAGGCGTGCAACTCAATTACCGACAGAGTTGCCGTTGGCCCTGACCCGGGAATTCTACGAGGATCAAAGCAAACAGGCTCAGTGGGGGCATTCATTAGCCGCGCTAAATTGGAGTCCGAGGGGAACACCCTTACAGACATTGTTACTGCTTTAAGTGACTTTCTAATGCCGGTGACGATAGCCGCGTCCAGAGCAGAGGGATTCAAGAAAGTATGGCCTCCTTCCGGTCCGTGGAACGAGGATCAGGCTGAATCACAGCCGAATGCCAAATTATGAGACCTGTGAAAGCCAAAGGACAGACACAGAAATGAAAAGCTGGATACTTCTAACCAACGTTCATCAATCGGAAACACTCATCCCACCTGAGGGAGATACCCTTTCAATATATAACTGGAATTACGCAGGGGTAGTCGAAGGTGAAAAAGTCATGCGGCAGCCCTTAGAGGCAATATCTCTTGGAGTGCTCGCATCAGCTTCTTCAGGTTCCACGCACACCCGCTCAACATCGCGTTGATTCGATCTCCCTTTGCTCCAATTAAGTGATTTCGCTTCAGTCCGTGCTCCTGTTTCGTGTGCCCGATCACCGGCTCTATTGCCGCTCTCCTCCTCAGTAACCTCCTCAACCTCCGACTCAGTTTCTTTCTCCCGCTTATGCAGACTGCCACATCCTCCGAAGGATGCTCACTTCCTCGAAACCCTCTATCTACAAATGCCTCTTTCGGTCTTTTCCCCGTCAACTCCTCCATCTGTTTGATCGCTGGTTTTAGCAGCGTCCCGTCATAGGGATTTCCACTCACTGCATCTATTGCTACTACCCAACACTCCTTTGATGTCGTCACGATTGCCAACTTTGAGCCGAATTCATACTTCTTGTGCGCCTTCCCCTTTGCTATACATGAGACCTCTGGCGCATGCAGGCTGTAGATCTTCTTTCTGTCGTGTCGCTTCTGTTGGTAGATTCGCTGGCTGATCGAAAGCAACTCTGTTTGTTTCTCCTTCAACGGTCCTGTGAATCGCCCCAAATTTCTCAGCACCCGACCAAAGTAAATCCGCAGTTTTCTCGTCTCTTTTCGCGCTCGCTTGAGTTGCTGCGCGCAGGCATAACGTCCCTGCTGTGCAAGCCCCTTCTTGCTCAAGCGCGAATAAGTCTGTCGAAGGTGCAAGCCGATCTGTCTGGCCACGCTCACGTGCTGCCGTCGATGCGGAAGGCGGGAAGAATAAGCCCTCGAATCTGCTGTTATCACAAAAGTGAGCACTCATAACTGACGTTCATCGAATTGTCTATAGGGAGCATCCTACGATGCCCTGTGAGGGTGTGACTCGTAGTGCTGCCGCAGCAGATCCTTGCCGTAGTCGTTTCCATTCGGTGTGCGTACTACCACGTGAATATGCTGGCGCGTTGGCTGTTTTGGGTCGGCGGCGAATCGGGCCAGGTTTGCGGGCCGCTGATGATCGAATTCTATCAGCACAACCGGGCTTTGAATGCGGTAATAGAATACGCTCTCGGCCTCCGTTCCACCGATCCAGGCAAACCAAGTCTGGTCGAGGTGTCCTTTGACTTCCGCCAACTTCACTCTTGCGTGACCCTCATCCATCTGGCCGATGTAGAGATTAACCAGTTCAAGCAGATGCCGCCGTTGCCGCGCTGCCAATTCCCCGGCTCGAACCCCTGCATAGTCCAGTACCACGTTATCCTTGAAAGCCTCGGTCAGGTTGTTGTTGCCGGTCTTTGAGAAATTGAGAACAGCCTTCTTTCGTTGAATCTCGTTCAGATCACGGATCATCGCGAGCCCCTGATTCTGTTCATCCTGAAGAATGACCGTGCCCTTATACTTGCCCGATGTGGCGACGACCGGCTCGGAGCCCGCGAAGTGCGGAGTCATCACGATTTGATCGCCGAGAACGAAGTAGTTAATGATGGCGTGGTGGCCGTCGAACTGCCAACCCCAAGGCTCTGTAGCCGAGGGCTTGCCCATAACCGTGATGTGATACAGCCATTCGCCGAGGAATTCATGATCCCCCGAAAGTTCAGCCAGCGTTTCATTCAAACGCATAATATTGCGCGTAAGCTGAAACCCTCTGGCGCTGAGCGATGTCTGCATGAGGCCGAATGCCGCCTCGCGTTGCCCATTGGTCATCTCCTTGAAGCTGATGCCCTGGCGTATGTAGAAATGCTGGTTCATCCATTTGCGCCACTCGGGATCATCAATGTCAAACATCGTTTTGCTGCGTTGTTCTGACGTGAGGGTGTTGAGAAATCTCTCTGCGGCAATGCGCACGTGCTCGGTGGAAACACCAGTGGAATGGATAGGAAACAGTCCCGATGTGACATTGCCATTGGTTGTGATTCCTTTGAATGGCTCGGCAAGCCCGTTGCGTTCGGCCTCTTCCGACATTCGGCGGAACCGCTCGCGAAGATCGTCTTGCCCCTTGGCGAGCACATGTGTTGCGAAGATCGCGCCCGGTAAGAGGGCAGATAGGAATTCTCGGCGTGTGACATCATCCTGAGAATACGTGTGCAAGTGGATGCGGTTAAGAGTAGAATCGTGCGAATGGTCTTTCATCGTAGATGCTCCGTTGCGGATAAATTCGGTCTGCAGAAGATCGCAGGAAGCCTATTTAGGCACAAAATAATTGTCAAGGACGGAAAGCGTCGGGGCGAGCGGCGTGCGGATTACTGAATATCTCAAAAAGATTCGCCCTTATTAGATTGGACGAAAGGGTTAACCGGAGGAATCATGAAGCAATGCCGTTTTCTTATCGTTCTGTTCTGGCTGGCAACTTTGACAGGCGCGCTCCCGTGTTTCGCACAGAATCCAAAGTATCCCGAGTTGCCGAGCGAAACGCCGGACAACTTCAAGCCGACCTATAACGGCTTTGAGTATGAACGGCGAGACGTAATGATCCCGATGCGCGACGGGGTCAGACTGCATACGGTTATCCTTGTGCCGAAGGGCGCAAGGAATGCTCCGATACTGCTTACTCGCACGCCGTATAACGCCACGGTGCTAACGAGTCACGCTCAGAGCGTGCATCTCGGGCCGATACTTTCCGGGTATGATAACGCCACCGAAGTAATCGTCGAGGGCGGTTATATTCGCGTAGTTCAGGACATACGCGGCAAGTACGCATCCGAAGGCGATTATGTCATGAATCGCCCGCTGCACGGCCCGCAAAATCCAACGCCCGTAGATCACGCCACAGACACCTATGACACTATTGACTGGCTGGTAAAGAACCTCCCGGAAAGCAACGGCAAGGTCGGCATACTCGGCATCTCTTATGACGGCTTTTTACCGCTTATGGCGCTCGTGAATCCGCACCCGGCGTTAAAAGTTTCGGTGCCGATGAATCCGATGGTCGATGGCTGGATGGGCGACGACTGGTTTCACAACGGCGCGTTCCGGCAGCAGAATATGC
The DNA here is from genome assembly GCA_963765495.1 of Blastocatellia bacterium. GTDB lineage: Bacteria > Acidobacteriota > Blastocatellia > UBA7656 > UBA7656 > CAVXWP01. Next base: position 74,596 of record CAVXWP010000003.1, on the reverse strand, counting down.
CTTACATTTACGAGCAGGTGGCGACGCGCTCAAACGAAGCGTTGTGGTGGACCACTACGTTTGACGACTACGACACCTATATGCGCGCAGGGTCGGCCGGGGAACTCGGTCGTCAACGCGGGATGGAGCAGATCGGTTTCTGGAAAAAACTGCTCGAACATCCGAGCTATGACGCATTCTGGCAAGACCAGGCGGTTGATAAGATTCTCGCCAAACAACCGCTTAAGGTGCCGGTTATGCTGGTACACAGTCTCTGGGATCAGGAAGACATCTACGGAGCCATCGCCGTATACAAAGCGATTAAGCCCAAGGACACAAACAACGACAAGGTGTTTCTGGTGATGGGTCCATGGCATCACGGTCAGGAGATTCAGGACGCGAGCCGCTTGGGCGCACTCAAGTGGGGCAGCGATACCGGCCTCTATTTTCGCAAGGAAATCCTGCGGCAATTCCTCGATCATTTTCTAAAAGATGATGCGCCGCCGATGGACGTGGCATCGGTGACGGCTTATGAAACCGGAACCAACACATGGCGACGCTTGCCGGCGTGGCCTGCCGGGTGTGCAAGCGGTTGCGAAATCAAGAATACCCCGGTCTATCTGAGCGCCGGATCAAAATTAACGATGACGGCGCAGGGTGGCCGAAGCGAGGCGTATGACGAATATATTTCCGATCCGGCCAAGCCCGTGCCGTTTCGAGCGCGGCCCAACCGCCCGACGGGTTATACAGACGAGTTGACCTGGTGGCGCTGGCTCGTAGATGACCAGCGTGAAGCATCCGGGCGGACCGATGTTTTGACCTATACTTCGGACGTATTGACCGAGCCTGTCAAGATAAGCGGCGAGCCGGTCGTTAATCTGATCGCCTCGACAAGCGGAACGGATTCCGACTGGGTTGTAAAAGTAATTGATGTCTATCCCGATGAGGTCGCCGGGCAGCCAGAGATGGGCGGTTACCAGTTGATGGTATCGGCAGACATTTTTCGCGGGCGCTACCGCGATAGCTTTGAAACCGCTAAGCCGATTGAATCCAACAAGCCGCTCTTATACAGATTCGCATTGCCGACGGCAAATCATGTATTTCTGCCCGGCCACCGGATGATGGTGCAGATTCAGTCAAGCTGGTTTCCGCTTTATGACCGCAATCCGCAGACCTTCGTCCAGAATATCTTCTGGGCCAAGCCGCAGGATTATAAGAAAGCGACACAGCGAATTTACCACACCGAAGGCCAGCAGAGCTTTATCGAGCTGCCACTGGTAAGAAACCCTTGAGCCGTTGATTGAACGGACGAATTTCCCTGCGCCAAAGCCACACGGTTCGGTCGTGATGTTGCGAAGATTTCAGTCAGTCATTGCCAGGGCGGATGAGCAATTTAACCGCAGATGTCCGAGACCCGCCGCACAGTTGTGCTGTTCAAAGGAGGGTGAATCTGTGAACAAACTTTCACGTCGCGAGCTACTCGCGGGGCTGACAAGCGGGGCATTTCTGCTGAACGCAGAGCCGTTTGCCCGGTCAAAGGGCCCTGAGTTAGAGGCACGCCTTGCCGACAATTCGGAATATATGTTCGAGCCGGGATTGAACTACCTCAACACTGCTGCACTCGGACCCACACCTCGAACCGTTCTCGATAAAGTTTTGAAGGCCTGGTATGAGCTGGAGTTGGATCCGGTTATGATGGCATATGGGATGGGTGCCGTTCATGTAGAGACGGATCACGCGCGTGAACAGGTGGCGACCTTAATCGGCTGCACCGCTGACGAACTGCTCATATCCCGAAGCGCAACCGATGCCATGAACTGCGTTGCTCTGGGTCTCAATCTGAATCCTGGCGACCGCGTCCTGACCACTGACGTCGAACACGAAGGCGGTAGCATCTGTTGGAGCTACCTGAAAAGACGCCGTGGCATTGATATCGATCTAGTGACAATAGCCCCCGGCGATTTCGACATCAAGGCGATAATCAGCCGGTTTGAAAAAGCGATTACCGACAGGACAAAGGTTATCAGTGTCAGCCACGTGATTACCTCAACCGGCCTGAGAATGCCGATAGCGGAGATAGCGGCTCTGGCAAAAAATCGCGGGATATTGTGCGTCGTTGACGGCGCTCAGGCGGTTGGGGGCATTGATGTCGATGTCAGGAAGTTAGGATGTTCTGCCTACGTAGCCACCGGTCACAAATGGCTGATGGGGCCGAAAGGAACGGGGTTTCTCTACATCAGCAAAGATGCGACTTCCTTGATCCAACCGGTTCAGCGCGAGGACGGGCTTCGGTTCGTTGCAAGTTCGACTGGCGTGGGAAACCTCCCTCTGGTGGTCGGGCTTGGGGCCGCTATCGAAGCCATGCAAAAACGCGGCATGGCGACGGTTGAAAAACGCATCATCGAATTGCGCGACCGGGCCTATATGAAATTAAGCAAAATCTCAAAGATTCAAGTGGTTAGTCCACCGCCCGGGCCACTCGCGACGCCGCTTGTTTCGTTCAAACTTCCTGATTCAATCGACGGTCGGGCTTTTCGGGATCTCTTACTCAAAAAATACGGCATAGTGATTAAGGTCGGAGAGAAAAGGTGGTTTAACGGAAATCGCATCTCGCCGCACATCTTCAACACCGAGGCGGATATTGACGCGGCAATAAAAGCAATTCGCACTGAGCTTGCCTGAGAACGATAATGGAAATAGGCTGTTGATGAATATCTCCATGCCGGTGCCGCACTGCAGGCCGCGCCTCCCATGACGCCTGGGTGGCTCTCAATTCTCGGAAAGGCATCGCCGAGGTCGCGCACAATCCACTGGAGCAGTTCAGCCTTTTCTGCGCGAGTCATAGCTGATCTTCAGCCCGACCGCCTCATTGCTCGGTAGCCTCTCCGGCAGCTTCACGCTGAGACCTTGCTCGCCTTGCGACCACTCCGGTTTGCCGCCGCCCAGAATCATAACGTCCTTAACTTTCCGTCCGCCGGTGTGTGGCGAGTTCGTCGCCAGGCTCTTGATGACGACCGACGTCGCTGGCTGCGGCGCAAGCAGGTAGGCGTAGAGCGTGTCACCCTTAGTCGTGAAGCGGATGTCTTCAATCGTGTAAGCCTTGCTGCGCACGTCGCGCGCGCCGCCGAACTGGCCCGCCTCGGGCGTCTCAACGGTCGAGGGGCCTTCGCCGTAAACCTTCCACGGGCGGCTGCCGAAGACGCCCTCGGCATTCGTCTTCATCCATGCCGCCATGCCTTCGAGGAAAGCGATCTCGTGCTCGTCTATCGTGCCGTCGCCGCGGACGGGGACGCTGAGCATGAGGTTACCGTTTTTGCTCACGATGTCGAGCAGCATATCTATGACCTGACCGACCGTCTTGTACTTGTTCTGCTCGGCAATGGCCCGGCTGTAATGCCACGAGCCGATGCAGGTGTCGGTCTGCCACGGGTGAGGGCGGATGCCGGTGGCGACGCCTCGCTCGATGTCTTCGACGAGGGCGGCGACGTGTTCCGGCTTCATGTGTTTGGCATTGACGACCGCCTCGAGCTTGCCCTTGTGGCGCGCGATATTGGTGTTGTAGTAGTGCGCCACAATATCGAGCCCCGCCTGGCCGAGCGGCAGTTCGGTGTCGTCGAAGTAGAGAACATCTGGCTGGTATTTATCAACCAGGTCCTGACAGCGGAGGAACCACTGCTCGGTGAACGCCGGATTCATCGGCGGCGGGTTCTCGTTCCACGCGCCGTCGTGCTTCGCGTGCCACTCGTTCATGGCTTCGATGCTGGTGATGCCGTCGGGCACAATCAGGTTAGGTCCGGTGTAGAGTTCCTGCGGGTCGAGCCCCTCCCACCACTTGCCTTTCCCATCAGCCTTTGTCAACTGCGCGGCGTCATAGCGCAGGCCGGCCTTCCCCCCTTCGGCATCGTACCCGTAAGCGACTTGAAACCAGTGCCACGCGTGGGCCGAATGGTTGCTGACGCCGAAGCGCAGCCCGTTTGCCCGCGCGACTTTGGCCCACGTGCCGACGATGTCTTTCTTCGGGCCGACGTTGACCGAGTTCCAGGCGTGATACTTCGAGTCGTAGGCGTCGAAGTTATCATGGTGGTTGGCGAGGGCGAAAAAGTATTTCGCGCCGGCGCGCTTGTAAAGCGCCATCAGCTTCTCAGGCTCCCAGCGCTCCGCCTTCCAGAGGTTATCGACTTCCATGAAGCCGAACTTCGAGGGATGGCCATAAGTCTTAACGTGGTAGTCGTAAGCCGAGTCGCCTTGTTGGTACATTCTCCGCGCGTACCAGTCGCCCTCCTCCGGCACGCACTGGGCCGACCAGTGCGCCCAGATGCCAAACTTCGCGTCGCGGAACCATTCGGGGACGCGGTAGTTTTGCGCGAGCGATTCCCAGGTCGGCTGGAATGGCCCGCGCGCGATCGTGCGGGCTGACTGAGCCGCGGTCACAGCGCGAGTCCGCCACGCCGGTAATTGCAGACCGGCGGCGATGGCCGATGTTCTTAAGAAGTCGCGTCGAGAAAGAAGTGTTTTCACAGTTAAAGCTCCTTCCGGTCGAGAGGGAATACCCAATCAACGACTCGCCTCGTTGCGGATCACGGTTGCTTTGCCTGTCACTCGAAAGCGTCCTTCGACGACCGATGTGGTTGCCGCGTCAGTGCGCCCCTTAAACCCCGGCTGCTTGCCGCCGACCGCTACTGAGAACTCTCCGGGCTCGACCACTGTCGCTCCCGAATCGTTGACGATCGCGAGCTGGCGCGGCTCAAGCGCGAAGCTCACTTCGCGTCGCTCGCCGGGCGCGAGGTGAATCCTTTGTACGCCCTGAAGTGAGCGGACGGGGACGCGCACGGAGGCCGCAACATCCGTCACGTAGAGCTGGATGACTTCGTCGCCCGGCTTCGTGCCCGTGTTCGTCACGGTCGCCCGGACCGTAAAGGGAGCGCCAGCCGCGACCCTCTTCGGTACGACGAGCTTCGAATAGCCGAAGCGTGTGTAGCTGAGGCCATAGCCGAACGGGTAGAGCGGCTCGCCCTTGAAGTACCGGTAGGTCCGCCCGTCCATCGCGTAGCTCTCGAACGGCGGCAACTGGTCGAGCGATTTGTAGAACGTCACGGGCAGTCGGCCCGCCGGGTTGTAATCGCCAAAGAGCACATCGGCCAGGGCCGTGCCGCCTTCTTCGCCCGGATACCACGCCTGGAGAATCGCGTTTGCGTGCTCGGCCGCCCAGTTCACCACGAGCGCGCTGCCGCTCAACAGCACGACGACGACGGGCTTGCCGGTCGCCGCGACCGCTTCGAGCAGGCGCTGCTGGCGTTCCGGCAGGTCAATCGACGTGCGGTCGCCGCCCTTGAACCCGGGCTCGGTGACGTTCATCTCTTCGCCTTCGAGCTTGGACGAGATGCCGAGCACCATCACGACCGCATCGGCCCGCTTCGCCGCATCAACCGCTTCGGCGAAAGTGACCTCGCGCGATGAGGGAGGCATCCAGACGAACCTGGCGACCGCGCCGATGTGGCTCTCGAAGTACTCGACCTTCACGTCGTAGGCGCGGCCCGCTTCGAGCGTCACCTGGCCGGTCACCGTCCTTGGCGCATGCTCGGTCCAATCCTCCGTGATGAGCTTTCCGTCGAGATAGACGCGGACGCCATCGTCGGCTGTCGAGCCCAGCGCATACGTGCCCGACACGGGGGCGACGAGCTTTCCCGTCCACCGCGCCGAGAAGTTGTCCGCAGGAATCTCTCGCGCCGGCGACCCCATGCCCCAGTCGAAAGAGACTTCCGGATCAATGCGAGTGAGAGCGGGAGTTCCAGAGAGATCGCGATTGGCGAAATACTCGGCGCGCAGACCGTGCTGGCCGGGCGCTGCGCCGGCCGGAGTAAGGGACGATGACGGAACGGGAACGACGTCCACGGACGTGAGCGACGCGCCTCGCACAGAGACGACCTTCGTCTTCTCAGAGACGGCCCGGCGTATGCCCTCAAGCGGCGTCACGGCATGCGACGTCTGGCCATTGTAGTTGCCAAGCAAAACGTCGCGGTCATCGGCGTTCGGGCCGATGACCGCGATCGTGCCGAGGTCCTTGCGGAGGGGCAGGGTGCCATCGTTCTTGAGCAGCACCATGGACTCGCGCGCGGCTTCGGACGCGAGCCGTCTGTGCTCGGCCGAGTCGTTCTCTGAAAACGGGATCTTCGAAAACGGCACCATCTCTGGCGGGTCGAACATTCCGAGCCGGAACCGGGCGACGAACAGGCGCTTCACCGCGCGGTCTATTTCGGCTTCCGAGATGAGTCCCTGCTTAACGGCTGCGAGCAGCGTCGCGTACTCGTCGCCGCAATCGAGGTCGGTTCCCGCCTTCACGGCGCGCGCGGAGGCAGCCTCTTGGGAAGGCGCAACCTTGTGGTTCGCGAAGATGTCGCCGACCGCGCCGCAGTCCGATACGACATAGCCCCCGAAGCCCCATTCGCCCCGGAGGATGTCGGCCAGGAGCCGTGTATTCTCACAGCAAGGCTGGCCGTTGACGCGGTTATAGGCGCACATGACGGAGGCGGCCTTCCCCTCGATCACGGTGGCCCGGAATGCGGGCAGGTAGGTTTCGCGCAGGTCGCGGTCGCTCGCCGCCGCGTCGAACCCGTGGCGCAAAGGCTCCGGCCCGCTATGTACGGCATAGTGCTTCGGCGTCGAAACCACCTTGAGGTACTTCGGATCGTTCCCCTGCAAGCCGCGCACGAAGGCAACGCCGAGACGCGACGTCAGATAGGGGTCTTCGCCGTAGGTCTCCTGGCCGCGGCCCCAGCGCGGGTCCCGGAAGATATTGATGTTCGGCGACCAGAACGTGAGCCCGTAAAAGCGACCATGGTTCCCCTGCCGTTGCGCTTCATTGTATTTGGCGCGGGCTTCGGTCGAGATGACGTCGGCGATGCGTCCGACCAGGTCGGGGTCGAAGGTGGCGCCAAGCCCTATCGCCTGCGGGAAGACGGTCGCTACTCCTGAAAACGCAACGCCGTGAAGCGCCTCGTTCCACCAGTCGTATTCCGGAATGCCTAAATGCGGGATGGCCGGTGCGACGTTCATCATCTGCGAGATCTTCTCTTCAAGCGTCATGCGCGCGACGAGATCGTCGGCGCGGCGTTCGGATGGAAGCGCCGGGTCGAGGTAGGGGGCCTTCGCGGAGCGCTGTTGCGCCACTAAGATGAATGGACACGCCGCGACGACAAACAGGACCGCCGCCCGCATCGCGCACCGTTGCGAGATCGTTTGAGAAAACATTGCAAACCTCCTGCCCACTTTACGTGCAGTCTTGCATCATTGCTCGACTGAGATCACGGTCACCGACTTGGGTTCCAGCCTCAAAGCCAGCTTACCGCCCTGGAGCTTCGATGCGATGGGTTTTGGCGCCACCGTATTCGGTGCGTCAAAGCTGTTCACGCTATCCACTCCAGGCGCAGTCAGTGTTTCCCCGGCTGCCGATTTAGCGGTGATGCCGGCCAGACTCACCTCGATCTCGACCGGCTGATTGGGATCGACATTCGTGAATTCAAGCCATAGCTTGCCGGCTTTGTCCCGGGCGGCGATGGCGTCCACACGCGGTAACGTGATCTCTCCATGCGTGTAAGTGCCGGCGTTGAAAGTGACCGGCACAAACGTGGCGTCCTGGAATGGCACGTACATTTTGTAGACGTAGTAGGTCGGCGTCAGCACCATCTTTTCTTTGTCGGTCAGAATCATCGCTTGCAGGACATTGATCATCTGCGCGATGTTGGTCATGCGCACACGGTCGGCGTGACGGGCAAAGATGTTGAGGTTGAGCGCCGCGAGTATCGCGTCACGCAGACTGTTCTGCTGGACCAGAAACCCCGGATTGCTGCCGGGCAGCGGCGCGTACCACGCGCCCCATTCGTCAACCACGAGGGCGATCTTCTTTTGCGGGTCATACTTGTCCATGATGGCCGAATGTTTGCGAATCAGTCCTTCCATTTCCAAAGTGGCCTTGAGGATCTGACTGTACTCACCCTCGCCGAATCCGACGGATGCGAACTTCTTGTCCCAGTTCACGACCGTGTAGTTATGTAGCGAGAGACCTTGCATATCCCAACTCCACTGGTGATTCTGCCAGGCTTTCATAATGGTTTCGGTCCATTCGTTGAATCGAGGCTCATCGCCTCCCGGGCCGACGGCGATCTTGAGCATCTGCTGTTTGTCCTGCTGCGCCGGATTGAAGTTGCGGACGAAGCGGCTGTAAATCTTGAGCTGGCTCAGATAGTAGTCAGCCGTCATGTTGCCGCCGCAGTCCCAGCTTTCATTGCCGATGCCGAGAAAGGCTATAGGGTAGGGAGCCGGATGGCCGTTGGCGGCGCGCTCCTTCGCAAGCGCGGTCGGCTGCGCCGTCGTCAGGTATTCCAGCCACTCGGCGGCTTCTTGCAGCGTGCCGGAGCCGACGTTTACTGAGAGATAGGCCTCGGCACCAATCTGGTCGAGGAAGTCCATGAACTCGTGCGTGCCGAAGGTGTTTGGCTCGATCACGCCGCCCCAGTTGGGGTTGAGAGTCTCTGGGCGCTCGGGGCCGATGCCTTTGCGCCAGTGGTACTCGTCGGCGAAGCAGCCGCCCGGCCAACGAACGTTCGGCACCCGTATCGCCTTAAGCGCGGCGACGACATCCTTGCGGATGCCGCGCGTGTTAGGAATTGGCGAACCCGTGCCGACCCATATGCCCTCGTAGACGCCATGACCGAGGTGCTCGGCGAACTGGCCGAAAATATGACGATCAATCTTCGCCCCGGCCTTAGATGCGTCCACAATCAATTCAACCTTTTGTGCGGCTGCGAAGGGAGCAATTAGGGTCATAATGATCAGAGCGAAACTGACAAAAAGTGCACGCATAACAAGCCATTCCTTTCGGTCTTAGTCTTCCGGCTCAATGCCGCGGCCATTTATTGAGCGGCCTATTGAAAGAGTCTTGGAGCAAAGTCTTTCAGATCGCGACGCCAGGTCTGCCACTCGTGGTCTGTGCCGGGTGACTCGTGCCAGACGTGCTGGATCTTCGCCTCCAATAACGATGTATGAAGCCTCTGAAGTCCTGCGCGCATTCGCTCAACCTCTACCGTCCCGCCTTGAATGATGACCCCGTCTTTTACTCGATAGATTTTCACTGTCGTATCCTCGGATTGATTGGCCGTTGCTTGAGCAAGCGCCCTGTTAAGAATCCAGCGTGCTCAGGATCAGGACTTCGGGGCGTCGTAGCCGCGCCGGATTCCAACCCATCCCGACATCCTGCGTCCAGCCGAAGATGTCGCCGCTCGGACGGACTGTCAGATCCTCCGCCGTGATGGGCAGTTGTCCGCGCGGCCCCGGCGAAGCCGTCTCGATCCGACAAACATTTTCGACATCCGAGTCAAAGACCGTTTCCTGGCTCGACTCCCATCCGCCTCCTGAATCTTCCGACATAAATTACCCCTGGCGCAAAGTAACCATCAGGAATCTGCTTCGTGCGCCTCGACCACGTTGTTATACCATCCCATCCATTCATTGGTCATCTCGGCAGAGCGGCTCTTTGCTTTGCGAGTTCGGCCTTGAAGGCTTCTTCTTTGTCGGCCACGTACTTCTTGTAGCCTTCAGGATCAACGAAGGCGGCAAGGCCGCTCTCTTTCAGCCGCGCGTATTTCGTTTCGAGATCGAAGTAATTGCCATGCGCGCCGAGAAAGATGTCGCATGGCAAGGATTTCAAGACGCGGAACGTCTTTTCGTAATCCGCCGCGATCTGCGGATAGGCCGAGTTGTTCACGAGCCGGTAGCCGGGATTCACGTTGGGGCTGCCGATGATTACCACGTTATAGGGCTTACCCGCTTCCTGCACCTTCATTGTCCAAGTGGTGCAGCCCTTGGTATGGCCGGGCGTGAGATGCGCCACCAAGACTGCGTCCCCTAACTTGACCTCATCGCCATCGTGAAGCACGCGGTCCACATTCGTTGGCTTGTAGAGGCTCGCTGGCACGTTGCCATACTGAAAGTCCGCCTTGCCGCCCGATTCGACAACCGGCACGTCGGCGTCCATGACCATGTACTTCGCGCCGGTCAGCTTCTTGATGGTATCGCTGGCGGCGTTGTGATCCCAATGTGCATGGCTGATGAGCAGGACCTTGATGTCGGTGAACTTGAATCCAAGTTTTTCCACACTCGCCCGAATAAGGGGAATGTTCTCTTCAAGATCACTGTTGATCAGGATATGCCCCTGCGGCGTAGTGATCAGATAGTTGGCGAGGCCTTTGCTGCCGATATAGTAGAGATTTCCCGCAATTCTGAACGGTGGAAATGGTTCGGTCCAATCCCCATTGACCTGAGCATAAAGGATGCCAGTTGATGTGGTTGGCAATTTAGCTTCGTTGACTTTGTATCCCAGGACCGAGGCCCGATTGGAGACGCCATCGTCGATGACGGTCTGGCTGCCACCATAGATACCACTGACCTCTTTGCCGTTGACCCACCACCCCAGGACGAAGAGGGTTGCCACCAGGATTTTTTTCATAGCCATCATTTACAGTTGTTCGCGAAGCAAAGTTTCTTGCTGAAGAACGGCAAGACGTGGTTCTGGAAACGAACGGCCACCGCGCTGGTATGAGTGCCTTGATACTCTTCAAAGCTGTTAGCGATGCCATATTTATCGAGGACATCGTGCAGCTTGCCTGTGTCAACACGTAACCCATCTTTGTCCCCCACATCCATCGCGATCGCCCGATATCGGCGGAGATTGCCGATGTACTGATCAATGAACGCCAGTGGTGCGTTCGCCGCCCATTTGGCCAGGACATCCGGCTGTGGCTGACCATCTTTGAACGGCAGGTCAAGGTAGAGCGGTGGGTTCTTCGGATTGGGTGACCAGGCAGCGCCGGTAGCTAACTGCGCACGGGCCATGAACGGCAACCTGGCCGAATCTTCGGGTGTCTTTACCGCCTCCAGCGTCTTCTCCATTTCTGCATTCGCCGGCCCGGCAGGTCGTGGAGATAAACAGCACGGACTCATGATGTACAGGCTGCCAAACACATCCGCATGCTTCATGCCGATGCGTGTCGCGCCGTATCCACCCATGGAGTGGCCAACCAGCCCGCGAGCCAGCCGGTTGGCAATCGTCCGGTAATGCGTGTCAATGTAGTCCACTACATCACGCGCGATAAAGTTCTCAAAATCCCCGGTAGTAACTGAACTCGAATACATCGAACCGTTGTGCACGGTCTTTGAATCAGGCAGCACGACGATCATCTCTTTCGCACCTTGTGCGAAAGCGCCCTCGATGGTTTGCGGCACGTGGATTTCCTGGCTCCACTGCTCGGCGCCGATGGAATAACCGTGCAGGGCATAGACGACCGGATATCGCCGGGACTTCTCCTTGTCATAACCGGGCGGCAGAAACACGAGTACGTCGCGGTCAACGGCATCCCCTTCAAGGTTGCCTTCGAGGGCCGTCCCATGAATCTTGATGCGCTCTACCTTAACCGGCTTTGCGCCAGGCACCACCTGAGGCACCTCCGTTTTCACCTGTGCCGCAAGAAGCGCGACCGCGATCATTAATACCAACACCACTGCACGACAGAATTTCGTAATGATCATCTTGTCCTCTCTTGAAAACGATTGAGCCTATCGGCTTGCAGTCAACTGCGATCAGGCGCGGCGGAGAATTCACGCTCGCGATACTCAAAGTAGTCGAAATCCGCCGGGTGCCCTGTGCCAGCATAGTCCTGACAGCACATCCCGACAAATGCCCCTGTGAAATTTGAGGCCGTCGGCGGGCCAGCCTCGTCCGATAGGATACTCGCGTCGAACTGTTCCGGCCGCCCTCCGCCGCGATCAGGTAGTAATAGCCTTTGCGCTTGTACAGGTGCGGCGCTTCGGTGAAGCCGATGGAAGTCCCGCTGAAGATGTTGTGGCGCTCGCCGATCAATTGCCGTTCGGCGGTCGCGTACAGCACATCGAGCGATGCCTTGCTGTCAATCTGCCTGGTGAAGACAGGGGTCTCGATGAAGGTGTAGTATTCGAGTTCTGACACCAGAAGATCATTGTCCTACTATGTAGGACAGGGGGTCAAGATTCAAACCCATTGCCACGCGAAAGCCTTGTGGCATATTTGTGGCAGAAGTTAGTAGAAGACCACAGGAATCCATCGAAATGTAAACATTTTGAGGCTTCACATTCGCCCTAATTATACTGTTAGCGTTCAAAGAGTCGTGGTATGGGAGAGGTGGACGAAGGCGGTCTATTTTGCAGAGCCCAAGACAAGTAAGAGCAGGCGCATAGTCCCCCTTCCTGCTCACCTTATGCGGAAGCTTCAGGAGCATAGGAAACACCAGCTTGAACAGAGGCTGGGAATGGGAGATAGGTTTAGGAATGAGCATAACCTTGTCTTCACCTAAGAGACAGGTACAATCATTTCAATCAGAAATCTTCAGGGCAGGCATTTCAAGCCACTTCTTGTTAAAGTAGGCGTGCCCGATATTCGCCTTTACGATTTGAGGCACTCTTGCGCTACGCTACTGCTTGCCGCAGGCGAGAACCCTAAAGTTGTGAGCGAGCGGCTGGGCCACGCAAGCATTGTTCTAACGCTTGATACATATTTGCATTGCCTCCCGACCATGCAAAAAAGTGCAACCGAACGCTTAGAGAAGATTCTTGGAAGATGAATAAAGCCTATTGTCTGAAGGGAGATTTGTTCTACCCATCTAAGTACTCTAAATCCGGTACAGTAGGAATTTCCTACTGGTCGAGAATTTAAGGAAGGGAATGCTTGTGTATGTCTACTGAAGCTGTTCCGCTGGTGGAGTATCTTACTACTACTCGTATGGGTGAGAAGGGGCAATTAACCCTGCCTAAAGAGTACCGCGATGCTATTCAGTTAGAGCCAGGCGCGCCGGTGGCAGTGCTCAGGGTCGGCGACGGTCTTATTTTAATGCCAGAGCAAACGCGGTTTGATGCCTTATGCAATTCGATCAGTCTAGCGCTGGAGGGGTTAAACATCAGTGAAGCCGATCTACAGCGTACGCTGCCTGAGGCCCGACAGCGTGTCTTTGCACGTCGATATCCAAAGGTCGCCAGCGAAGCTACGGCGATGAAAAAAGGTAAGCGGCGTTGAGTAAGGGACGACGCGCCCGGCTCTTTCTTGATTCTAATGTGCTGACTGGTGGGATTGTAGCCAGGTGGGGGCTCGATAAAGCGGTTCTTTCATTGTGTGCATCGCGAGTCTGCCGATTAGTGCTGGCCGAAGCCGTGCGCGATGAAGTTGAAGAGACCTTACTTCTGCACGTTGGCTCACTTGATCCACAAAGATCGAATCATCTATCAAAGGTAGACGCTGATGCCTGGTAGTAATCAATTCGCATGAGGCCCAAAAGCATGGCTCCCGGGCTGACCTTTTTGGGGTTTGCAAACCCGACACGGCTCATTAGGCCGAGTATTCGGCTCTCGGAGTTGTCGCTCAGTCGGTGGCTGGAGTGGAACAATCGCGCCAGCAAGCCCGTCACTCCAGACTCCGGCCCTCCAAAATCGAGAAGGTGAAATGAACCGCCCGGTCTGAGGACTTGCCTGACCGCTCGCAGGGTATTCTCCTTGTCGTCATGCTCTAGATGATGAAACATGAACGAGGAAAAGACTCGATCAAATGACGCTTCGCAATACGGAAGCTCATCGGCAAACCCCTGGTCGAACAAGATGGAGACAGACGCTCGTTCCGCCTTGCCTCTTGCTCGGGCGAGCGCCTTCGGATCGGGATCGAGTCCGACCACTTCGACCTCAGGATGAAGCTGCTTAATCAGCGTGACCAGAGTGCCCGTGCCACAGCCGATGTCTAGGACTCGATGACCGGGCTGTATGTTCGCTTGATCGAGGAGCGTCTTTCTGGCCGCACTGCCGCCAAGCAAGCTCACTATCGGATCATAGAGCGGCAGAAACCAATCGTGGCCAGCCGCGGGCAGATAGCTTCTTGAATGTTCCATTATTGTTTCAACTCCTTCGGTGCTGTCTCATCTATAACCGTACGGCGATCCGAACCCTAGCGCAACACACAAACTTCTGGGACTTGAGACAGCAGACCATTAGAATTGATCAATGCGTCAACCTGTTGGCCCGTTCTAAGCTTTTGCTACCGGCTACCTTCTCTTTCCTGGAACCAGTCAGCAGCTAGATAACCTTTCACAGACAGGCTCGCGTTGGGAATGGTTGCATCAGGTTCAAATAACCTCATAACGCTGAAATCTGGATTAGGTCAAACTGGCTCAAACACATTTTTATGAACGGCTGTGGGTGGAATCATATAATGGCTGAGGTTTGAACTATAAAGTGGCTGAGGAGGTATGAAAGAGGGCATTTCTTAACGATCATCAGGCGCAGCCATCGGCATCTTGAATCATATCTTGGCGGCTTCTACAAGCCGCCTTCACGTTGTGAAATGCCCGAGTGTGTCCCGCCTGGCCGGGCCGCCAACGTGTCAGTCCGCGTGACCGCCCTTTCAGCCGGAGGCTTGAGCGAACAGGCACGCTATCGAATGAGGCTGGACTAAATAGGTCGGGCCGGCGACGGGCGGCGCTTCCACACCCTCGCAGATATCTTCTGGCGACGCCAGTGACGTGTCTATCCACCGCCGCCACCCCCAGTCTTCCTCTGTCGCCGGTAGTTCGAACGCGAGCGCCCCCCAGTAGGCGTTCACCATGAGGTGAAACATCCCGCCCAACGGCTCCCGCGCCGTGAAGGCGAAGCTGTGAGACTGGTGGCTCCAATCCGGCTGATCAAGTTTGACGCCATGAAATTGAATGTGAGCCTCACGTAGAAAATCCGCCAGCGTTTGACAGTCGTGCCAGCGTAGCTGGTCGGCCAGGTGCAGGCGGTCGGCGACAAGCCGCTCGACGAAGCGATGCACGTCGCCGTGCCGTTCCAGCAGCGTCCAGTCGAACCAGCTCGTCTCGTCGTCGTGGCAGTAGGCATTGTTGTTGCCGCGCTGAGTGCGCCGCACCTCGTCGCCCATCAGGATCATCGGCGTGCCCCCGGCCAGCAGGGTGAGGGTGAAGAAGTTCTTCACCTGACGGTTGCGCAGCGCCTCGATGCTCGGGTCTTCTGACGGCCCCTCGACGCCGCAGTTCCAGCTCAGATTATCGTCCGTGCCGTCACGGTTCCACTCCCTGTTGCTCTCGTTCTGCTTGACGTTGTACGAGACCAGATCGATCAGCGTAAACCCGTCGTGGCAGGTCACGAAATTGACGCTCCGTTTTTGCCCCCACTTTTCGCCTGCGAAGACGTCGGGACTGGCGAAAAGACGGTGCGGGAGTTGGGTGACGATCCCGTTGTCGCCCTTCAAGAAGCTGCGGATGTCGTCACGAAACTTCCCGTTCCACTCCTTCCACGCGTCGCCGACGAAACTGCCGACCTGATAGAGACCCGCCGCGTCCCAGGCCTCGGCGATCAGCTTCGTCCCGGCCAGCACCGGGTCGGTCTCTATGTCCCAGATGGCGGGCGGGTCCTGCATCGGACGGCCCGTCTCATCGCGCGCGAGGATCGAGGCCAGGTCGAAGCGGAAACCGTCCACACGCATCTCCTGGACCCAGTAGCGAAGGCTGTCGAGGATCATCCGGCGAACGACCGAGCGGTTCGTGTTGAGAGTGTTACCTGCACCCGTGTAGTCCGAGTAGCGCGAGCGGTCTCTTTCGAGAAAGTAGTAAAGGTCGTTATCAAAGCCGCGGAAGCAGAGCGTCGGCCCCGACTCACCGCCCTCTGCCGTGTGGTTATAGACCACATCGAGGATGACCTCCAGCCCTGCGCGGTGCAGGGCCTTGACCATCTCGCGGAACTCGTCCACAGGGCCGAGCGGGTCTTTGCGCAGGCTGTAGCCGGAGTGCGGCGCAAAGAAGGAGACCGGCTGGTATCCCCAGTAGTTTTTTAACCCCGGCGGGGCGTCCTGCTCGTCGAATTGAAAGACGGGCATCAGCTCGACGGCCGTGACGCCCAGCCCCTGTAGGTACGGGATCTTCTCGATCAGACCGATGTAGGTGCCGCGCTTGTCGGGCGCGACGCCGGAACTCGGGTGGCGGGTGAACCCACCGACGTGCATTTCGTAGATGACGGTCTTGGCCCATGGGTGGCGGGGCGGGGCATCGCCCTCCCAGTCAAACTGGCCGGGGTCGACTACCACACTCTTCATCGCCGTGGCGGTGTTCTCTCCCGGCTCGGCGGCGGCGAGCCGGCTGTAGCTCGCGGGCGTGACTACACCCTTTCCGTAGGGATCGAGTAGCACCTTGCCGGGGTCGAAACGAAAGCCTCTTTCCGGCTCGTAGGGGCCAGCGACGCGGTAGCCGTAGATCTGCCCCGCCCGCAGGCCGGGGACAAAGATGTGCCAGTAGTAATAGGTCCGGTGCTTAGCCGGGTTGAGGAGGATCGAGCGCGACGGGCGCGCGTCGTCGGCCTGGTCGAACAGGAGCAGTTCGACCGCCGTGCCGTCTTTGGAATAGACGCTGAAGCTGACGCCGTCCGCTCGGCAAGTCGCCCCCAGGGGGAAGCTCTTTCCCAATTCCATATCCACTTCAATTAAAGAATGGCTCATGACGTTTACCTCTGCCACAATATCTGAGCCGCTTCGAGCGGGAAGAGCGCGTCCGCTTTGTGCGCTAAATCACCGAGCGTGTCGAACCCGTCAACGTCTGGCTTCAGCCATATCGAGTGCATTTGCTGCGGCATCATGTTCTTATGCCCCCGTGCGCTTCGCCGCGGCGGCAAAGACTCTGTCAACGATCTGCCGGGCCTCTTCCTGAATTCGGCGCAGATGCTCGCGACCGCGAAAACTCTCGGCATAGATCTTGTAAACGTCCTCGGTGCCCGACGGGCGCACCGCGAACCATCCGTTCTCCGTAATGATCTTCAGTCCGCCGATCGGCGCGGCGTTGCCAGGTGCCCGCGTGAGCTTCGCGATGATCTTCTCGCCGGCCACCTCCGTCTCCTCGATCTGTTCGGGTGAAAGCTTATGCAGCACCGCCTTCTGCTCGAGTGTGGCCGGCGCGTCTATCCGCTCGTAAACGGGCTCGCCGAACTCGCACGTCACCTCCCGGTAGAGTTCGCCGGGGTCGCGTCCCGTGACGGAGGTCATCTCGGCAGCGAGCAGGCCGGGGATGATGCCGTCCTTGTCCGTCGTCCAGACCGTCCCGTCGCGCCGCAAGAAAGAGGCGCCCGCGCTCTCCTCGCCAGCGAAGCCGAGCGAGCCGTCGAGCAGCCCGTCAACGAACCACTTGAACCCCACCGGAACTTCTGTCAGCTGCAGGCCCAACCTTTTCACCACGCGATCGATCAGACAGCTGCTGACGACGGTCTTGCCGACGGCGACAGACCGCGACCATTGCGGGCGGTTGGCGAACAGGTAGGAGATCGCAACAGAGAGATAGTGGTTCGGATCCATCAGCCCATGGCTGCGGCTCACGATTCCGTGCCGATCGGCATCGGTGTCGCTGGCAAAGGCTACGTCGAATCGCTCCTTGAGGCCGACCATGCGCGCCATCGCATATTCCGACGAAGGGTCCATGCGGATCTGGCCGTCCCAATCGACCGTCATGAAGCTGAAGGTAGGATCGATGACGTGGTTGACGACCTCCAGATTGAGTCCGTAGCGGTCGCCAATCGCATCCCAGTAAGCGAGGCTTGCGCCGCCCAACGGATCCACGCCGATGTGAACCTTGCTCTCGCGGATGGCCTCAAGATCGACCACCGACACAAGATCGCGCACATAGGAATCGAGGTACTGGTGAGGATGAACGGTGGAAGCGCTCCGAGCACGTTCAAACGGCACTCTCGTCACCCCGCGCAGGCCGTCGGCAATCAAGGCGTTCGCCTGTCGTTCTATCCATCCGGTGACGTGAGTGTCCGCGGGTCCACCGTGGGGCGGATCGTATTTGAAGCCGCCGAAGCGCGGCGGGTTATGCGAGGGAGTGATGACGATGCCGTCCGCGAGGCCGCGCTTGCGACCGCGATTGTAGGTGAGAATCGCGTGCGAGATTGCCGGGGTAGGAGTGTAGCCGTTGTCCGCATCGACCATCACCTCGACTTCGTTCGCTGCCAGCACCTCCAGGGCACTGGCAAAAGCGGGCTCCGAAAGCGCGTGCGTATCGACGCCAATGTAGAGCGGTCCGTCGATGCTCTGCTGCTTGCGATAGAGACAAATCGCCTGCGTGATAGCGAGGATGTGCGCCTCATTGAACGCGTTGTCGAGCGCGGAGCCGCGATGCCCGGAAGTTCCAAACACGACGCGTTGTGTGGAGACTGACGGGTCCGGTTGCCCCGTGTAATAGGCTCTCACCAGCCGGGGCACGTTGATCAGCAACGATCGGTCGGCAGGCTTGCCTGCATGTAGAGAAATCGGCATGGGTTGTCTCCTTTCGAGGATCAGACCAAAACTAGATATGAAACCCGATGTCTAACTGCTCGCACATCGGTTCCGCCCTTTTCGCCGGCGACTTCACTCCACCGGACACGGCTTCACGTCCCAGATGTCGGCTGCATATTCGGCAATCGTGCGGTCGCTGGAGAATTTTCCGGAGCCGGCCACATTCAAAATCGCCTTGCGCGCCCAGGCGTTGGGTTCGGCATATAAGTCGCGCAGCCGCTGGTCCGCCTCCAGATAGGATTTGAGATCCGCCAGATGCATATAGTAGTCGCCGCCGTCCAACAGCGCGTCACCGAGCGGAGCAAAGACGCCCGGCTGATTGCGGCCGAAGTGGTCGGAGAAGATGAGGTCCAGCGCCGCACGCGTCTCCGGCTCGTTGTCATAGTGCCAGTGCGGGTTGTACCAGCCGCGGCTGGCGGCCACCTGTTCCGCGGTGAGGCCGAAGAGGAAGAAATTCTCTTCGCCTGCTTCCTCTGCCATCTCGATGGTCGCGCCGTCGCGCGTCCCGATCGTCAGCGCGCCGTTCATCATAAACTTCATGTTGCTCGTGCCGCTGGCTTCGTAGCCGGCGGTCGAGATCTGGTTAGAGACATCACTCGCGGGGATCAGTCGCTCTGCCAGTGATACACAATAGTCGGGCAGGAACAGAACCTTGAGCCGGCGGCGGACCGTCGGGTCGCGGTCGATGGTGCTGGCGAGGTTGTTGATAAACTTGATGACAACCTTAGCCAACTGATAGGCGGGTGCCGCCTTGCCGGAGAAGAAGAAGGTTCGCGGCGCCATATCGAGATTCGGGTTCTCCCGCAGCCAGTTATAAAGCACCACGATCCGGAGCGCGTTCAGCAGTTGGCGCTTGTATTCATGTATGCGCTTGATCTGGCAATCAAAGATACTGTCCGGGTCTATGGTTTCGCCGGTCGTCTGCTTGAGCCAATCGGCAAATTGCAACTTGGCCTCGCGTTTAGCCTTTAGAAAGGCGTTACATAACGCCTGGTCGTCGGCCATAGGTTTGAGCATTTCTAACTGGCTGAGATCGGTCACCCAGCCATTGCCTATGGCGTCGGTAATCGTGCGCGTAAGCGCCGGGTTCGCCATCAGCAGCCAGCGGCGCGGCGTGACCCCGTTGGTCTTGTTGCTGAAACGCTCGGGAAACATCTCGGCGAGTTCCTTAACGGTCGTCGTCCTCAGCAGCCGAGAGTGAATCTCGGCGACGCCGTTGGTGCTGTGCGAGCCGACGATAGCCAGGTTGGCCATGCGGACCTGCCTGGTTGGGCCTTCCTCCACTAGGCTCACGCGCTTGATGCGGCCCTCGTCGCCCGGATGCCGTGTGCGGACCTCGTCAAGCAGGCGGCGATTGATCTCGAGGATGATCTCCAATTGGCGCGGCAGCATCAGCTCAAAATGAGCGAGCGGCCATTTCTCAAGCGCCTCGGGGAGCAGCGTGTGGTTAGTGTAGCAGAGAGTCTTTTGTGTGATCTGCCAGGCCTCGTCCCAGCCGAGATGCGCTTCGTCGAGCAGAATTCGCATCAGCTCCGGGACCGCCATCGTCGGATGCGTGTCGTTGAGCTGTATGGCGACTTGACGGGGAAGCGCGCCCCAGTCGAGGTTGCTGGCCCGGAACCGCCGCACCAGATCGGCCAGCGAGCAGGCGACGAGAAAATACTCCTGCACAAAGCGCAATCCCTGCCCCATAGGGGTGTGGTCGTCGGGATACAACACACGGGTCAGCGATTCGGCCTTGAGCGTCTCGGCCAGCGCGCCGACGAAATCGCCGCTACTGAATTCTTGAAAATTGAAGTAATCGTGCGCGGCCGCGGCCCAGAGACGCAATGTGTTGATGGTCTTGCCGCCGTAACCTACTACGGGACGATCGAACGGAATGCCGATCAACCTGGTAGGCCGGCCAACGACCGGCTGCAAGGTCCCGCCGCTCAACTCGAACGAGCAATTGAGCCTCACTTCCACGCTCTCATATGGACGCGCAACTTCCCATGGGTCGGGTCGACGGAGCCAGTTGTCGGGCAGTTCCTGTTGCCAGCCATCCTGGATGGCTTGTTTGAAGATGCCGTATTCGTAGCGCAGGCCATAACCCATGGCCGGGATTTGCATCGTCGCCATCGAGTCGAGGAAGCAGGCCGCCAGGCGTCCGAGGCCGCCATTACCCAGCCCCGCGTCGGGCTCCTGCTCCAGCAATTCATGCCAATCGAGGTTCTCCCGCTTGAGCACTTCCTTCACGATCGGGGCGAGCAGAAGGTTGGTGATGTTGTTGGCCAACGAGCGGCCGAGGAGAAACTCCATCGAGAGATAATAAACGCGCTTCGCATTCTCGCGCTGGTAAGTCGTCTCCGTATGCACCCATCTCTGCGAGAGAACATCGCGCACGGAGCGGGCGAAGGCCTCAAAACGCTCGCGGGCGCGGATCGTCGTCCTTTCCATAACGTTGTCAAAGACGAGGTGCCGCTCGTAAAGCGCATCGTCGGCCTTGGTAAACTGAACCGACCCGCTGCCGTATTGCTCCATGAGCTTCGATATGTCGGATTCCATCGAGGTGGCGGTAACGGATCTATTTTGTTTTTCCGCTTTCATTGCGTTACTCCTATTTGAGTTCTCCGTCGGTTAAAGCCCTGACCATGAGACTCGATCTAATACTGTTGCGGCGCGCCGCGCACCGAGCGTACGGTGTCGCGCGCAATCAATAACTCTTCGTCGGTCGGAATCGTGTAGGCTGCCAGCCGCGACGCGTCGGTGCTGATCAAGCCTTCACGCCCGCCCGTGCAACTCGCGTTGCGTTCCCCGTCCAACTCAAGGCCGGCCCACTCAAAGCCTTCGCAGATCAGCCCGCGAATCTCCGGCGCGTTCTCGCCGATGCCGCCCGTGAAGACGACCGCGTCCGCCCCGCCCATCGCAGCGAGATATGCGCCGATGTATTTGCGCGCCCGGTAGCAGAAAATCTCAATCGCCAGACGCGCGCGGCGGTCGTTATTTTCATGAGCCTCTTCGAGCAGCTCGCGCATGTCATTCGTCAGTCCCGATATGCCGATCAGTCCCGACTGCTTGTTCAACATGGCTTCGATCTGTTGGATGGACAGTCCCTCTTTGACGGCGAGGAAGTCAATGATGGCCGGGTCAATGTCGCCCGCGCGCGTGCCCATCACCAGGCCTTCGAGCGGCGTCATGCCCATCGAGGTGTCTAGCGAGTCGCCGTTCTTGATCGCCGCCGCCGAGCAACCGTTGCCGAGGTGCAGAGTGATAACGTTCGTTTCTTCGCGCGTCAGGCCGCGCAGCATCCGGTAGCGATAGGCGACGTAACGATGCGAGGTGCCGTGAAAGCCATAGCGCCGCACCTTGTAGCGGCGATAAAACTGATAGGGAATTGCGTAGAGGTAAGCGCGTTCGAGAAGCGTTTGATGAAACGCCGTGTCAAAGACGGCGACCTGCGGCAGGCCCGGCCCGAACAGGTCTCTGGCCGCCTGAATGCCTTTGATGTTGGCGGGGTTGTGAAGCGGCGCAAGCTCGATCATATCTTCGATGCCGTCGAGCACTTCGTCGGTGATAAGCACGGAATGCGTGAAGCGCTCCCCGCCGTGGACGACACGGTGGCCGACGGCGTGAATGTCTGCCACGCCGCGGATGCCCTCGATGCCTGCGGCCTCTGATGAAGCCCAGCGAATGATGTAATCGACGGCGGCGCGCATATCATGCAAGGAAGCGGTCGAGCGTTGCTGGGCGCGGCCTTCGACTTTCGTAGTAATGATAGCTTCGCCGCCGATGCGTTCGATGACACCACGCGCCAATCGGCGGTCGGCGTTGCGGCTGATCTCGTCGAGGTCTGTGGCGATGAGTTGGAACTTGACCGTCGAGCTGCCGCAATTGAGAATCAATACGTTCATAATAAACCTTACAGAGGGGCTAGAGGCTAGCGACTGGATGTTTTCTCTAGCCCCTCGCCTCTAGCATCTAAAATGGCCAATTCCAGTCGGTGATCTCGGGCTTATCCACGCCGAACTCGTGGGCGTATCTTTTACACGCGATCTGCTGGTTCACCAGGGTCTCGCGAACGCTGGCGCCTTTGACTTGGAAACGGGGCATGCGGTCAAGGGCATCGATTGCCAGGCTGAAGCGATCGGCCTGATTGCGAATGGCTAGCTCTAACGGTGTGTTGATGTTGCCCTGTTCCTTGTAGCCGCGCACGTGAATGTGGTGCTGACCTGGCCTGCGGTAGGTGAGGCGGTGGATCAACCACGGGTAGCCGTGAAAGTTGAAGACCACGGGTTTGTCCGGGGTGAAGATCGCCTCGAACTCCGAATCGGTCAGACCGTGCGGGTGTTCTGTATGCGGCACCAGCCTGAACAGGTCAACGACGTTCACGAATCTCACCTTCACATCGGGCAGGTGCTGGCGAAGCAGGGCCGTGGCGGCCAGCGACTCCATCGTTGGCACGTCACCGCAGCTCGCCATCACCACGTCCGGCTCGGCGCCCTGGTCACTGCTGGCCCAGTCCCAGATCCCGACGCCCTTCGTGCAGTGCGTGATCGCTGCTTCCATATCCAGATATTGTAAGTGAACCTTCTTGTCTGCGACCATCACATTGATGTAGTTGATGCTGTTCAGGCAGTGATCGCCGACCGAGAGCAGGCAGTTGGCGTCAGGCGGCAGATAAATACGTACAACCTCGGGGCTCTTATTGGCCACCACGTCGAGAAAGCCAGGGTCCTGGTGCGTGAAGCCATTGTGGTCCTGCCGCCACACCAGGCCGGTGATCAGCAGGTTGAGCGAAGCTATCTTGGCTCGCCAGGACAACTCGTTGCACTTTTCCAGCCACTTGGCATGCTGATTGAACATCGAGTCGATAACGTGAACGAACGGCTCATAGCTGTTAATCAAGCCGTGCCGCCCGCTCAGAATATAGCCCTCCAGCCACCCTTCCACGGTATGCTCGCTGAGCATCTCCATGACGCGGCCGTCCGGGGCCAGCTCGCCGCCATCGGCGTCTTCCGGGAAGTACTCGCCGAGCCAAACCTTCTTGCCGACTTCATAGAGGGCATGGAGCTGGTTGGACTCAGTCTCATCAGGCCCGAAGACGCGGAAATTCTGCATGTTGAGCCGCATCACTTCTCGTAGGAAGTTACCGAAGGTGGAGACGCTACCGGCCAAAGTCGCGCCGGGTGTCTTGACTTCGACGGCGAAGTCGCGAAAATCCGGCATCACCAGGGGTCTGCGTAACAGACCGCCGTTGGCAATCGGGTTGGCGCTCATCCGGCGCTCTCCTTTCGGAGCAAGGACCTTAAATTCGGGCAGCAGCCGGCCCTCCTCGTCGAAAAGCTCCTCCGGCTTGTAGCTGCGCAACCAGGTTTCGAGCACCTTAAGGTGACCGGGGTTAGTGGCGAGGTCCCCCAGTGGGACCTGATGCGCCCGCCAGAAACCTTCGAGGTAGTGGCCATCCACCTCCCGCGGGGCCGTCCAGCCTTTGGGGCTGCGCAGGATAATCATGGGCCAGCGTGGTCGAACCGCCTTCCCCGTGCAGCGTGCCTCCTCCTGGATTTTGCGGATTTCCAGGATACAATGTTCCAGGGTGGCGGCCATCGCCTGGTGCATGCTCGGCGGGTCACTGCCTTCCACAAAATAAGGCGTGTACCCATAGCCGACGAACAGCGCCTCCAGTTCCTCGCGACTGATGCGGGCCAGAAGGGTAGGGTTATTGATCTTGTAGCCGTTGAGGTGCAAGACCGGCAGCACCGCGCCATCATTAATCGGGTTGAGAAACTTATTGCTATGCCAGCTGGTGGCGAGCGGCCCGGTCTCGGCCTCGCCGTCGCCCACCATGACGAGAGTAATCAAATCGGGGTTGTCGTAAACTGTGCCGTAGGCATGTGAGATACAATAGCCCAGCTCGCCGCCCTCGTGGATGCTTCCGGGTGTTTCGGGAGTGGCATGGCTGCCAATCCCGCCGGGGAAAGAGAACTGTTTGAAGAAGCGCTGCATTCCCGCGAGGTCTTCACTCTTGTCCGGATAGATCTCTGAATAAGTTCCCTCGAGATACGCGTTGGATAGCACAGCCGGCGCGCCATGGCCGGGCCCTGAGATAAAGATTGCGTTCAGGTCATACTTGTTGATCAGCCGGTTGAAGTGAATGTAGGTGAAGGCCTGGCCGGAGTCCGATCCCCAGTGGCCCAGCAGTCGGGGCTTGGTGTGCTCCAACCTCAGCGGTTCTCGCAGCAAAGGGTTGTCCTTGAGGTATAGCATGCCCAGGCAGAGGTATAGGCTTGCCCGCCAGTAAGCGTCTGTCTGTTCCAACTCTTCGGGACTGAGCGGGGATCCCTCGACCGTCGAGCGGGCCGTGCCGTATGCCGAGATTGCTGCGTAAGTACTAGTTTCCTTTATTGTAGTTGCCATGATTGTGATACTCCTTTTGCGGGGTAATTTCCTTATTGGCGGAAAACCAACCGCGTCAGTTTTGTCCTCAGGTCGATGCCGTCCTCGGTAAGCAACAGCAGCCTCATCTGCCTTCGGCCAGATCGAGTGCGTTTGCTGCGGCCTGGCGTTCTTATTCTCCCTGCCGCTTCGTCCGGCTTGCGGTAGCCATGCCTACATCGCCACCTCACGGGTCCTATCTTTCTCTCCATACGGCGGCTCACTTTCGATGCCAGGTCTTCATCCGACTTCTCTGCACGACCGCGAAGCGCGCAAGGATCCTCTCCTGCGTGTATGCAGGGCTGAAGCACACCACGTCGTAAGCCCCGCCCCATCGCTGGTCTCCTCCCGCTAGCGCCTGCAACTTCCCGTCTTCGCGCACCCGGTACCCGTCGAAGTGAGTCCACATCTGCTTCTGCCCCCATCCTCGCCCTGCTGCAAGATGCGGGTAAATGTCCGGCGGTATCGCTACCAGCCGAAATGCTTCCGGGTCGAGTGAGAGTTCTTCCTCAAGGATTCGCGAGCCATGCTCGAGCAGCGCATTCTCGATGTCTATCCGCGTGAGCCCCCATCGGCTCTCAAGCCCGAGCGCGGAGAGCAACTCGGTGCGGGGCATCTGCTGTTTCGGCTCAGGCTCCGGGAAATCCTCTATCAGCAGATCTTCTAAAACGAAGCTGCCCATGTAGCGCGTCCCGCCAGAGGTGATGAAGGGGTTGAGCAGAAAGAACTCTAAGCCATTCTTCATCTGGTCTGCGGTGCCCGACGGATAAGTAAGCCGAGCGACCTGTTCTTTCGACCTCAGCTTTACCTCGTCCCTGAGGAACGACGGCTGCCAGCCGAGCGGGATGAGATAAGCCAGGTGGCGGCGCGATTCGGTCCGCACAGGCGCAAGGCCGAGCCGACTGGCCCCGGCAAGCGTCTCTTCCGAGAATGAATAGAGCAGGTCATCGCCCATCTCCGCCGTCTGAACAAACTTCTCTTCGGTAGATTCCTGCTTTGCCTCCTGTTCGGCAGGTTTCTCCATAAGCTTCATAACCACATGGTCGAGCTCGGAGAGGTTGCCTGCTTCGAGCGCTTCGAGGGCTTCGCGTTGGAGATGGGCCGGATTTGCCGACGCATTCTTCTCCTCCGGCTGGTCGGAGGGGGCCGCTATCGAGAGAGCTTCAAAACCGCTCTCCCGGCGCGCGTAGAAATCCTTCTTTGAAGTATCAGCCCGCTTGAGCTTCGAGAGGATGTCAATCGCGCGGTCCTGCCACTCCTGTAGCCTGTGGGCAGAGCCACCCGTGAAGACGTGGAGGCCGGGCGAGAACGGATCGATAGGGATGTCGGCGGCCCCGTCGTAAAGGGCTTGCCCGTACTTCATCCATTCGCCGCTCGCGGCGGATGCTTGTATCCCGCGAATCCTCTCTGTCAACTCGCGGGCCCTTGCCCAGTCTCCGCGCTCTATAGAGGCGCGCAGTTGTTTCTCGACCAGAGCGATCGAAGCGAGGCCCTGTTTCATTCGCGCGTAGGACGAATGCGTGAGCATGGGCTCGATCAACTCGTGAGCACGTTGAAAATAAAGGTCTCTGTAGAGGGTGTCGAGCCCGCTCATCTCCAGCAATAGAGAGATTGTTTGCGCGGCGCTCGCTGGACTTGCGGCAGCGTTCTTATCCATGATCGGAACCTCCTGATGTTTTCCCTGACACACCACGTTACATCGCGGAACAAACCCGCATCGGTCTTCAAGCCATTAGTCAGGTGTTACGGCCTCTGTTTTTTCTCCCAAGACATCCTCGTCTCCTTCTTTCAGTACTGATTCGACTCCCGCCGATCAGGGCTAATTGAAGTCAGCCTCACAACTACACACTTAACCAGAAACCGGGCGGCGGTCTGTTGACCCCGAGTCATTCATCAATCCTATGCGATGTAGCCACACCGCGAACCGTGCATCGGCGCGTAGGGGCTCGAAGCGAGGGTCGGCTTTGAGGTGCGTCAGCGCGGGGGCTCGCTCGTTGAATGCTCTTTCGATCCATTCAAACGCGGCATCCTGTTCTCCCAATGCCGCATAAATCATCGCCACGAACACAGGTGTCGCCACCCTGCGTTCAGACAACTCGTCGGCAAAATCAGCAAAGCGCCGCCAGAATCCATTCATTCCTGATACCGCGTAGGCCGCCCGCAGCGCCGCAGACATCTCTTCCCTTCCTCTCCACTCAGGGAGCATCCGCAAGTATTCCGTAACGGCCTCATCAGGCTTCCCGGCTCGCTCCAGCGCCGCGCCGAGCATCTCGTGCGAGAGTTGAAACGTGGGATCGAGTTCTGAGAGCGGAAAGACGGGATCTAGCGACAGCGACTTCCTGAGTTGGCTGACCGCCTCGCCACACCTTCCGGTGTTGAATAAGAGGATTCCTTTGCTGGTGTTGGCCGGCAGTGACAGCGGGTCAAGTTTCAATCCCATCTCTATCTCCGCAGCCGCCACTTCAAAGCGACACTCGTCCATCAGAAACAGACCGTAGGACAGATGTGCGCCGGCCAGGTTCGGGTTCAATTCGAGCGCGACTTTGAATTCCTGCTCGGCGGCGGCCCACTGCCAGTCGTAAAGGTGTGCGAGGTTCGCAAGCAGCAGATGCGCCTCAGCGAGCGCGTCATCAATCTCCAGCGCCCGTTGCGCGCATGCTCGCGACCTCAAGATCGCCGCCCGCGACTGAGCTTGGTCCGAGCTAAAGTAGGATTGAGCGCAGTAAACTTCGCCTAGCCCCGAATAGGCAAGCGCAAAGCAAGGGTCGCTGCCGAGCGCCTTTTCATAACACGCCTTCGCCTCGCGGAACCCCGCCTCTGTCCATTTGCCCCAGTGATAGCGGCCCTTCAGATAGAGCTCGTAGGCTTCTGCGTTCCTGGTATGAGGCTTGGCCAGACGACGTCTATCGCTGCTCGTCAGCTTGAGTCTTAACTGCTTGGCAATATCGCTTGAAATCTCATCCTGCAAAGAGAGTATATCGGACGGCATTCGCGCGTATTGCTCGCCCCAGAGCAGCGATCCGTCCGAGACGTCGACGAGTTCGGCGCTGATCGTGAAGTAATCTCGCACACGTTGCATTCGTCCGATCATCACCGCTCGGACATTAAGATCATAGCCGACGCGCTGGGGGTCAACCTCGCGGCCTTTGTAGCGGAAGACGGTCGCGCGCGCCATGACGCGCAACTTCGGGATGCGTGCGAGGGCGTTGATCAAGCTTTCGGTGATGCCGTCGCTCAAATAGTCAAGGTCAGGATCGTCGGTCGAATTGATCAGCGGCAACACGGCGATGGAATCGATCTGTTTTCGCGCCCGCCGGCGCAGCCTGGAGTCCCGCGTGATGGGCTCGCACACCGACGGGTGTCCATATTGACTGGCGGTAAAGTCGAAGCCGCCGAACGGCGATAGGAATTTGGTGTTCAAGCTCTGCGCTACGACCCGCAGATCGGCGATGAAGTCACGCGCCGTCTGGTATCGAAGCGTACGATCCTTGCACAACGCCTTCGAGACGATCCATTGCATCTCAGCCGGTATTGCCGGCGAGATGCGCGCCAGCGGCTCAGGCTCTCTATTCAAGATTGATACCAGCAGGTCGCCCGTCGTCGCGCCGGCAAATGGTCGCTTGCCGGTGAGCATTTCGTAAAGCAGCACGCCGAGGCTGAACAGGTCGCTGCGGCCATCTACTTCAAGGCCGCGAGCCTGTTCAGGCGCCATGAACGCGAGCGTGCCCAGGATCACCCCCGGGGCAGTCTCCAGGCCCAGCCGCACCGTGGTATCATCAACAGGGGGATTCTGAGGCGGGACGATTTTAGCGAGACCGAAGTCGAGAACTTTAACCAGACCGTTCGGGGTAACGATGACGTTCGAGCTTTTAATGTCTCGATGGATGATGCCGAGCGAATGGGCTTCGTCGAGCGCCTCGCAGACTTGCGATGCGCTGTCGATGGCCAGGTGGATATCTAGCGGGCCGCCTTCGAGTCGCTTTGACAGCAACTCCCCTTCAACATACTCCATGGCGATGAACATCGTGCGGTCGCTTTCGCCAAAGTCGTAAATCGTCGCCACGTTCGGCGAGCGCATCGCCGAGGCGGCGAGCGCTTCCTGGAGAAACCGCTCGCGCCGCTCCGGGTCGTACCGATACGAATCCGGCAACAGCTTGAGCGCGACCTTGCGCCCGAGCCGGGTGTCTTCGGCCAGATAGACCTCGCCCATGCCGCCCGCGCCCAGCTTCTCCAGAGTCTTGTAGTGCGCAATGCTGTTGGTCATCATTTCGCCACCTTCGCCATTCGGGCATTTAGAACAATGCGGCTTAACCGGCCTCGGCGGGCTCCATCTCGCTGTTCTCTTCCGTTGCCTTCTCCTCGTGCTTGTCCCACTTGATCAGCTTCAGGTCGAGCACGAAGATTGAATAGATCACCGGCACCAAAAGCAGCGTGATGAAGGTCGCAACCATCATCCCGCCCATCTGCGCGTAACACATCGGTTCCCACAGCGGCCCGCCGTGCATCGCCAGCGGGACGAGCGCGATCACAAGGGCGAGCACCGTGATCATCACGGGCCTGAGGCGCATGATGCCGGCGTCCAGCACCGCCTCCTTCAGCGGCTCGCCTTCCGCGTGCTTCTCTTCGATGAAGTCGAAGAGCACGATGATGTGACTGACGATCAGCCCTACCAGGCTGATTATTCCCAGGAAGGCCATGAACCCGAAGGGCGTGTCCATGACCCAGAGCGCCACCAGCCCGCCCGCGATGCCGTAAGGCACCGCCGCGAAGACGACGAACGGCTTGATGGCGTTTCTGAACTGGTAGACCAGGCTAAGATAGATCGCGACCAGCGAGATTATCAGCACGACCGTCTGATTTTTGAAACCCTTGACCTGCTCCTCTTCCGACCCGCCGATATCCATGCGGTAGCCGGAGGGGAGTTGATCGGCGAAAGCCGTCAACTGCGAGCGGGCGGCGTTCACAATCTCAGAAGGCAGGTGACCGGGTTCGGCCATACAGGAAACCGTGATCGTGCGAAATTGATTGCGCCGGCGCACCTTCTCGGTCTGCATCCCGTACTCGACCGACGAGACTTGCCTGAGCGGCACCTTCTGCGCCCCCTGCAGCGAATAGACATACAGGTTCTGCACGTCGGCCAGTTGTGCTCGCTCTTCCATCCGCAGTCGCGCCACGATCGGGATCTGCTTATCGCCTTCGCGCAGCACCGTCACCTTGCTGCCGTTGATTCCCGTCGCCGAGGAAGCGGCGACGTCGAGGTTGGTGATTCCCGCCACGTTCGCACGGTCGGAATCGGTTTCGAGCTTGACGGTGAAGATCTCCTCCCCCCAGTCGTCGCGAACGCGCTGGGCGTACGGGGTGGCGCGCAGGATGTCCTTCACCTTCTCCGCCTCCTGGCGCAGCGCGGCCATGTCGCCGCCGGAGATGCGAATTTCGACGGGCATCGTGATGGGCTTGCCCGTGTCGAGCTGCCGCACGTCGACCCGCGCGCCTGGGACCCGCTCGTCCAGCGCCCTCTGCAAGGGGCCGATCAGATGGTTGGTGTCGTGCTTGTCTTTGACCTCGATGATGACCTGCGCGTAGTTTAGCTGCTGCATCTCGGGCGAGACCGAGAACCAGAACCGCGGGCCGCCGCCCCCGACGAAGGTGGTCAGTGATTTCAAGACTTCACGCGGCTTGCCATCTTTTTCAGAGTGCTCCCTGCCGTATTCTTCGGTCACCTCGCGCACCACTTCCTCCGCACGCCGCGCGGCCTCGTTGGTGGCCGAAAGCGGCGCGTCTTCCGGCAGCCACACGTCGAGGTATGAAAGGTAAGAAAGGTCTTTCGGGAAAAAGTCCGTTTTGAGACGGCTGGCCGCCAGCCCACAAACCGCCAGGAAAATGAACGAGCCGAGCAGCACCCTCCAACGGTGATTGATCGCCCATTCGCCCACTCTGTAATAAAAGGCCGGGAACCCTTTTTTGCGCCGTTCCTCGATGGTCGGTTGGAGCGTGGGCTTCAGCAAGAAGTAGCCGAGGAATGGGATGAACGTCATCGCCACCATCAGCGCCGCCACCAGAGAGCAGGTCAGCACTATGGGCAGGCTGTATAAGAATTCGCCCGTGCTCCCGGGCAGGGTCAGGAACGGCAGGTAGGCGACGATGTTGGTGATGGTGGCGAAGATGATCGCCTTGATCAGTCTCGTCGGCCCCAGCCACGCGGCGGTGAGCGGCGGCAGACCCGCCCCCAGCTGGTTCTTAATCGCGTCGCCGGAGACCACCGGCACATCTACCAGCAGGCCGAGGGCAATGATCAGCGTGGCGATGGAGACCTGCTGGAGATCGATCCCCAGCATATGCGACATCCCGAAGGTGATGAAGAGCGTGATCGGGATCGCCAATCCCATCAGCAGCGCCGAACGCCAGTCCCAGAAGCCGACGAGGGAGACGATCACCACGAGGACGATCGCCTCGTAGAGGCTGTTCATGAACAGGTCCACGTTCTCCGTGACCTGCCGCGGCTGGTCGGAGGTGCGCGCCATGATCAGGTCGTCGGGCAACTGTTTCCTGAGCTCGGCCAGCGCCGTATCGATGCTCTCACCAAACTCGCCGATGTATCCGCCCGGGCGCATCTGGACGGCGACCGTGATGGCGCGGCTGCGCTGCCAGTTGCCGTGTGCGTCGCGCCAGTCGTAGAAATTCAGGTATCTCGGCGGGCTGTCATAGCCGCGCTCGACGTCCACCACGTCGCGCAGGTAGACGGGTGCCCCCTGCTCGGTGCGGGAGATTGCCACGTCGCCGATCTCCTTTTCACTCTTGAACTCGCCGGAAGGGTCGATGGAAAAGTTCTTGCCCACGGCTTCCAGTTGACCGCCTGCCGGCGTGATGTTGCGCGCGCCCAGGATGTTCGGCAGGTCTCCGGGACGCAGGCCGTACGAGGCGATGCGCTCCTGGGAATAAAGGAGAAAGATCCGCTCAGACAGGATGCCCGACCGCGACACCTTCGTAGCTTGCGGGACGCTTTTGATCCCCTTCTCGATGAGATCGGTGAAATCATCCATCTGACGGTAGCTGTACTTGTCGCCCGCGACAAGGCTCAGCTTCTGGCGCGTCTCCTGCGGGTCGCGGATCACAACGGGCGGCCAGCTATCCGGGTGAAAATCTGCGGCCTGCAACCGCTCGGTGATGAACTGCCGGGTGTGGTCGAGCAGGGCTTCGTCGCTCGCGTCGGACACGCCGTCCACGCCGACGAAGCCCTGCTCCGTGATGACATGCAGGTCGGTCGCCACACCCTTCTCTTTGAGGTAGTCGGCGAACGTATTGAGCGGATCTTGGACGACCCGAGGGTTGACCGGATTGGTAAGACTGGTGACGATGGTGAAGCGCGTCCCGCCTCCGGCCGGCGCGTACTCCGCCCGGTGACGTGCGATGGCCTCGCCGACCTCCTTTGCGCGCAGGTCGATCTCCGCCTCACTCACCTTCGGACTCGCGACGGTGAGCATGAGGGCCGACGTATCGCCGAAGTCCTTGATGAATTGTACGGGTCCGGCGCCTTCCGGCAAGTCGGTGATGGAGTCGAGTTTGAGCGCGATGTCGTCGAACTCCTTGGCGATCTGGCTGCCGGGGAAGTTCTCATCCAGGTCCACGTAAACGACCGAAATGTTGGTACGCGAGATCGAGCGGATCTTCTCCACGTTGGCGTTCTGCGCCACCTTCTCTTCGATCTTCCTGGTCACCAGTTGCTCGATCTTCTCCGCGCTCACTCCGGGCCAGAGGGTAATGGCGACGGCGGTTTTGACCGGTGTGTCCGGGTCTTTGCGCTGGGGCATGCTCTTATAGCTGTAAATACCCCAGACGCAGACGGCGATCAGCATGACCCAGGTGATGTGCCGCTGCTCGACGAAAAAGCGAGAGATGTTGCGCTTGCTTCGGTCTATATCGTGATTGCCGTGAGCGTATGCCACGTGGGCCTGATCCTGGGTCGCGTTTTGCGGCGATTTCTTGACCAGCCCGCGCAAAACCCTGCGCACTTTCAGCAATAGGACTTGAAATTTCTTCTTCATGGAATCACCTTTACTTGATCGCCATCCAGCACCATGGTGCTGCCTGTTGTGATCACGCGATCGCCCTGCTGCACTCCGTCAATCACAGCAACGGTGTTGCCGTATGATTCGCCCAGCTTCACGTCCCGAAGGCGTGCGATCTGCCGCCCGTCCTGCTCTATCACCACGAAAACGACATAGCCATCCGGGTTGCCCTTCGCTTTCATCACCGCGTTCAATGGCACGACCGGCTGCGCAGGCTGTGCCTGCTCCGTTCCCACCTTGAGCGAGACGATCATGTTCGGTCGCAGCAGATAGCCCGGATTCGGGATCGTCACCTCGACGTTGAAGACTCGGCTTTGAGGGTCGGCGGCCGGAAAGATAGAGGTGATCTGTCCGCGAAATTCCTCGCCGGGCATGGATTCGGTCTCGACGCCCAGCGTCCTTCCCAGTTTCATTTCCGGCACGGCGACATCGGCGACGCCGAAGACCGCTTTGACCGACGACGTATCGGCGACGACGAACGCGGTCGTGCCGGGCGAGACGAGTGTCCCTCTCTCGACCGATTTTTTCAGCACAACCCCGTTGAGCGGCGCCCTGAGCGCGGTGTCCTGGAGGGGAATCGTTGTCTCCTGCACGACCGCCTGCGCGCCTCTTGCCTTCGCTTCGATGACGTCGATCTGGGATTTTGCGGACTCGGCTTTGGCCTCGATCATCCGCACCTGTGAGCGTGCGGCCTCGACCTTGGCAGTGGTCATATCGAGCTGTGCCTTTGCCGCGTCGTAATTGGTCTTGGTCATGCTCTGGCTGGCGAACAGGTTTTGCGCGCGGTCAAAATCGAGTCTTGCTTTTTCATAAGCCGCCTCAGCCTCACTGAGTTGGGCTTTGCTCGATGCGATGCCCGAGAGCGCTTCCTGGTATTGTGCTTTGCTGACGTCAACACCCGATTTGGTCTCGCTGGCCTGAGATTCTGCTTCTTTGACTTTGACCTGATAATCGCTCTGGCGAATCCCCGCCAGCACCGCCCCTATGCTGATGCGATCTCCTTCCTGGAGGTCGCGCATCTTTCCATCAACGCCACGCACCTGTTGAAGCGCGACGACATAGCCGCCCACCTTAAAAGCCAACTCCACCTCAGTGCGTGGAATGATCGTCGCCGAATACCGCTCGCCGCTGCCGGCCGCTGCGTTCAACTCAACCGCTGCGACTTTCACAGGCACCGGCGGTTTTTCTGCCTGCCTGGCTCGCGGCTTTAACACGGCCACTGATACCGCAGCCATTAATAAGAGCACTGTGCTCACTGCAACTGCTTTCAATCGTTTCTGTTTCATTTGTCCGCTCCTATCGCCTTTTCGTACTCAGCCCTGGCCGTCCAGAAAGCCAGCAATGCCTGTTGATATTGATAGTCTGCATCGGCCAGCGTGGCCTGCGTTTGCAACACGTCGGAAAGTAGCGCCGCCTTCATCCTGTATTTGTTGGTTGAAACGCGTATGTTTTCCCGCGCCGTTTCCTGATTAAGTTGCGCGACGACGAGAGCCTGACGGGTCTGCTGGAGCTTGCGGAACCTGTCGCCGACCTCAATCAGGACGAGGCTCTCGGCTTCGTGCAGGGAGTTTCGTGCCTGCTCGATGGCCTGGTCTTTTTCGGCGAGCTGGTTCTTCTTTCTCCCCCAGTCAAAGACCTCCCACTTCACCACAACGCCCACACTGGCAGAGTTCTTTGGAACCCCCTGGTCGAAATTCCGGAAGCTCATGTAGGTGAAGCCGACGCTCACGTCGGGGATGAATTCGGACTTCTTGATGCGCCGGTCAACCTCGGCCTGCTTGACCTTCAGCCGCGCCTCCCGCACTTCGGGCCGCTGCTCGAGCGCGCGGCTTCGCGCGAGGGCGAGGTCGGCGTCAAAGCCGTTGACATCGGGAACTGCGGCCACCCTGAACTCGGTGCGTACGTCGCGTCCCAATTGGTTGTTGAGCTGCTCTTTGGCAGTGGTCAGTTGATTCGTCAGGTTCAGGGCTTCGTACTCGGCCTTCGCCAGCCGCGTTTTGACTTCCAGGCTATCGGATTTCAAAGAGATCTGTTGGGCGACGTTATCGCCCATCACACGGTCCAGCTCGCGGTAGTACCTGATGGCTTCCAGAAGGCTATCGAGGGCGCTCTGGGTTTGCAGAATTCCGTAATAGGTCTGCTTGACCTGATTAACCGTAGATTGCTTAACCTGGCGCAGTCTCTCGCTCTCCACGTCGCGTGCTAACCCGGCTTGCTTGATGTTCAGGCCGATGCGGTATTGCTGCGACAGCGGCTGCAAAATCTGTCCGGCGAAGATCGCGGTCGGTTTGCGCGGAATGCCGATGGAGAAGAATGGCTCGACGCCAGTAATGATGTTTGATGAAGGGTCATCGAGACTGGCGTCTTGCTTTACAAGCTGCTCGGAGGCGAGCGCGTACAGATTCATTGAAGGCAGGCGGAGGGTGCGCGTCGCGGCCAGTTCGTCTCCGGCTTTGCCGACTGCCAGTTGTGAGTTCTTGACCTGGCGGCTGTCATGCAACGCAATGGAGATTGCCTCATCCAGCGTCAATACTTCTCCCGAAGCCCCATCTCCTTCTTGCTGCGCCAGAATACCGATTGGGCTTGCCATTAGGGTGATGATCACTAGTAGATATACGATCCGATTATTCATAGCCTGATCCTTATTGCCTTGCGCCGAAGACTGACAAGCCTTCGCCGGCTCTTTCTCAATCTTGCTTGTGATTGCTGCATTCTGTTGTTTTGCCCCTCTTCCGCTTCAACTCATGCTTGTTTCTCTACATGCGTTTCGAGTTGCGTCTCAAGTGAGGCTTCCCGTGCAGTAATCTCTTCAATGACCGCCCTGGTCATTACTCCCGTCGCCCGCAGTTGTGCGCCGTTCCGGAACATGCGCGCGAGCAGTTCGCGGCCCTTATTGTCGATGTAGGTGACCCCTGACAGGTCTATGCACATCGTTTCGCCGTTAAACGGCGTCTGCGCCTCAAGCCAGCACTTCTCCAGCACGTCAACCCAGTCGCCTGAGAGCGTGCCCTCGACCAACAGGCGGCGTTTCGAGCCTTCGCGAGTTTCGCTGATTCGTATCATGGCTTTATGCCTCCATTCGCGAACTGACTTGGAGCAATCGTCTCGTCAGACCCGTTAAAGGTCGTGTTAAAGACCCTCTCATGCAGCGCGGTTGTTGTACTGTCCGCCTGCCTGCTGAGTGCGTGCTCTATCAAGGGCGGCGGCAGCCCGTGCAGCCTCCGAGTCATCTCGGTAGAAGATCAGCTCTCTTTCCACCCCCTCGAAGTCAATCACCACAACCTGGCCCAGCCGCACCTGCCTGGTCGCCGAAAGGTTTGCAAGCGGCGTCACCACGAACCGCTCGATTGCCCGCTTCAGGTGGCGCGCGCCATAGCGGATGTCTACTCCTTCCGCCAGCAAGAACTCCGCGGCCGTTTCCGTGACGATAACGCGGAAGGGCTCGCCTGCCCCCTCGTCAATGCGCCGCTGCACCTGCTGCAACTCCAGATCGAGCACCCGCCGCAACTGCTCGTGTCGCAGGCTGCGGAAGACGACCACCTTGTCTATCCGGTTCATGAACTCGGGCGAGAACTTACGCCGTGCTGCATCCACCGCCGTCCGGTAAATCTTCTGGTCGAGTTCGTCGGCCGCAATCCTGGCCCCTGCGGTCGGTGCGAACCCGATCGAGCCGGTCATCAGTTCGCCCATCTGTATGGCCCCCAGGTTACTGGTCATGAAGATCATCGTCTGCGTGAAGTCCACCCGCCGGTTGTCGCCTAAGGTCAGCGTCCCCTTGTCGAGTATGCCGAGCAGCAACTGCCACAGCGCGTCGGAGGCCTTCTCGATCTCGTCGAACAGCACCAGGGTGAACGGGTCATGCTCGGTGCGGTACTTTTCGAGGTTCTCCTGGCTGAGCAGGGGCGAGGTCTCACGGTGGCCGAGGTAACCGGGCGGCGAGCCGATGAGCTTTGAGATCTCGTGCGAGTGCTGGAACTCGGCGCAATCAATCTTGATGACCGCGTTGCGGTCGCCGAACAGCACCTCCGCCGCAGCCTCTACGACGTGGGTCTTGCCCGTCCCGGTAGGTCCGAGAAAGAGCATCGTGCCGATGGGCCGCGTATGGTTGGTAAGCCCGGCGTGAAATACCTGGTAGAGGGAAGCGAGCTTGCGTACGGCCCGCTCCTGGCCGACAACGCGGGAGGCGAGCTCCGCTTCAAACCGCGCTGCCTGCCTGCTCTTGCGGTCGGGATTGAGCGCTACCAATCGCCTTGTGTCATCTGTATTCATATCCCCGGCCTGGTTCATCGGGCTCGCCATCAAATTAAGAGCTTGATAAGACATCATCGTCTCCACCTTTCAATGCTGATTCGACTCTCACCACTGCATTCTTTCGGAATTGATAAGGGCAACACGAGTGCCAAAGCGTGGGCGCTGTAACTCGTTGAATATCAATGCGGCCTGGCAACCAAACTGACCACGGTGTCAAAACTGTCGTTGTCACTTTTAGCAGCCCTTTATCGTTAGCTCTCGGGGATTTTCTGTCAGCAGGTGGGGAGGGGGCGCAAGCCTGTTGCGCCCCGGCGGGATTGCAGCCATCTACATTGCAGCCATCTACATTGCTAGGCAGGAAAACTGTCTGGGATCTATTCCGAGCTTCTTCATCCGTGCAAGCAACGTCGTTCGATTGATCTCAAGTCGTGCGGCTGCGCCTTCCGCTCCTCCTACTCGCCCTTTCGTCTCGCGCAGGACTCTTATGATCTGCTCGCGTTGCTTCTCTTCATATTCATTGGCAGCACTTTTGGACTCTTCATTTTTCATCCCGCTGATCGTCTCTCTCACAATCCGCGCGATCTCTTCCCGCTCGCGGGAGCGGAGCTTTCCTACTGTTGTTTCGCCGCTTGCCCTATCCAATTCCGTGAGCGGCGCCTCGAGCGACCTGCCCCGCGTCAGGATCACTGCCCGCTCGATGAAGTTTGCTAGCTCCCGTATGTTCCCTGGCCACTCCCACTCGCTCAGCGCCTTCATCGTCGCTACCGGGATCGTCTCAATCTGCTTCTTCATCTGTCGCGCGAACTTCTGCGCGAAGTAACTCACAAGCAGCGGTATGTCCTCCCTCCTCTCTCGCAAAGGCGGGATCCGTATCGGGAAGACGTTCAGCCGGTAGTACAGGTCGCTGCGGAATTCCCGCGCCGCTATCATCCCCTCCAGATCCCGGTTTGTCGCCGCCACTAGCCTCACATCTACCCTCCTGGTGCGCGTGCTGCCGAGGCGTTCGAACTCCCGCTCCTGCAAAGCCCTCAGAAGCTTCGGCTGGACCTCTAGCGAAACGTCCCCCACCTCGTCGAGAAACAGCGTGCCCTGGTCAGCCAGTTCCAGCCGCCCCAGCTTCTGGCTGATCGCTCCTGTGAAGGCTCCCTTCTCGTGGCCGAACAACTCGCTCTCGAGAAGCCCCGTGGGGATGGCGGCGCAATTGAGCTTGACAAAGGTGCGTTGTTTGCGACGGCTGTGGTCGTGGATGGCGTGGGCGATGAGTTCTTTTCCGGTGCCGGTCTCGCCCAGCAGCAGGACGGTGGAGTCTGAGGGGGCGACGGTTTCGACGAGTTGAAGGACGTGTTTGAGAGCGGGGCTGTTGCCGACGATCTGATCGAAATTCAACTCGGAGCGGATCTCGTCTTCGAGGTAGAGCTTCTCCTGGGCGAGCTTCTCTTTCAGACGGGAGATCTCGCGGTAGGCCAGCGCGTTTTCGACGGCAATCGCTACCTGACTTGAGACCCGAGTCAGGAAATCAAGCTCATCCTTGCTGTAAGGATTATGCTCCGCTCGCACCAGGCCCAGCGTGCCCACAACCCGATTGCGGCCCGTAAGTGGCAGAATGCATCCAGTGCTGAATCGCTCCGCAAACAGAAGCTGCCTCGGAAAAACCGCGCACGCCTGCTCGCGAGTGCCAGCCCAGGGCTTACCCGTCTGGAACACCTGGCTTGTAATCGTGCCTGCGAGAGGAATAGTAGTTCCTTCGTTGAATCTCCCCGTCTCCGAAGGGAAGTCGAGCGCATAGACCTCAAGCTCGCCTCCATTCGGGCTTTCCAGAAAAATGCAAACTCTGTCGGAGTCTATCGCGCTCCTGATGCTCATCATCATTGCTCGGACAAGGTCAGGAAGCTCCTGTTTCGAGACGGCTTCTCCGGTCAATTCCATGAGTAATTTCAAGCGGCACTTTTCGCGGCGTAGCTCGGCGTGGACGCCCTCATAGTCACCGGCGATCCTAGAAGGGCCCATTTGATGACGGCTTGGTGCGGACACCATGCTGGCGCTGAATGGAACTTTGCCGTGGTCTGCCCTGCGTTGAGGAGGATCAGTCACTCCCGTGATGCTAGCGAAGCCTGCGCTCATTTCCGTATCTCCTTTCATAATTCGCTGTCCATTGTGCGGCCCTTTCCTCCTGGCGACAACTTCGAAAG
Source organism: Blastocatellia bacterium (assembly GCA_963765495.1). GTDB lineage: Bacteria > Acidobacteriota > Blastocatellia > UBA7656 > UBA7656 > CAVXWP01. The sequence continues at coordinate 35,324 of CAVXWP010000003.1, read as the reverse complement.
GGTGACGCGCCGCGCAAAATCGGCAGGCTTATTGATCTCTTTGGGTCGCCAACGAGGCTCTTCCGAGGATTGGGGACGCTCGAAAGAGTATGGAATCAACCCGAGATACTCGGCACAGGAGACAGGGAAGAGACAGGGTGAGGGGGGGGGACAGGGTTTTCTTATGACCCGATTGCCTGGCTCGATATTGAGGTAGTGCGGTGCTTGTGACCCGATCTGCTCATTTGTCGGGACGGCGAATCTCGATCCGCTTCCACCCGTAAAGCCGTGCATCGAGCGACCAGGCCCCGGGACCCATCAGCGCCAGGGCGGCGCCGAGGCCGACCAGCAGAACACTCACCCACGGGTCAGGACCGTGTGAGAAGACAATCCATAATTCCGTGATGGCCACAATCGCTCCCGTGACGGGAGTCCATAATCCCACCAGTAGGAGCAATCCGCCCACGGCCGCAATCACATGCGGCGTGATCGCCTGTAGCGAGACGCCGTCGTGGAGTCGCACACAATGCACAATCAACGTGATTCCGGCAAACAACCGGAGGAGCAGAAGCCCAAGGCCCGGTGGTCCACTTGAGAACGTAGAGAAGAGACGCCGCATACCTACTTAAGGGTATGAGATTCCAAAACCAGACGCACACCCGAAAGGGCTTTTCTTAACACCCTTTCGAGTGGATTAAAGTTCGATGATCCCGCGTTTGATTCCGATCATCGCGGCGTGGGTGCGATCGTTGGCGTTCAACTTGGAGAGGATGTTCCTGACCTGACCCTTCACTGCGTCTTCGGTCACCGAGAGCAGCGCCGCAATCTCTTTATTGGTATGGCCTTCGGCGATCAAGCGCAGGACGCGCACTTCCACAGGCGTTAGGGATTCCTCGGCGGAATGCTCGGCGAGCTCAAAAGAGACCTCCGGGGAAAGGGTCTTTCTTCCGGCGTGTACGGCCCGGATTGCGCCCAGCAACTCCTTGTGCAGGCTATTTTTCAAGAGGTAAGCGCGGGCGCCCGCCTTGAGCGCGCGCAGGGCCTGGACGTCGCCCGAGTAGGTGGTGAGCAGAATGATTCGCGCGTCGGGAAATTCTCCGAGAATGGTAACCATCGCATCCAGGCCGTTCACCTCCGGCATCTGCAAGTCCATCAGCGTAATGTCGGGGAGGTGTGTGCGAAACTGCTGAATCGCTTCGCGGCCGTCCGCGGCTTCGGCAACCAGGGTCATGTCTGACTCATCGGCGATGAGGCTGGCTATGCCCTCGCGCAAGAGCGGATGGTCGTCCACCGTCAGAATCCGAATCTGTTTGGAATCGTCACTCATGGCTCCCTGCTCCCTTATCTCGGCTGTTCGCCGAAAGTGCTTTTGACAACCGCGACCGCCGGGCAGACCCACCATAAGCAATGGCACCGGGGATGCTCAATTCCACCTCTGTGCCGGAATCGAGCCTGCTCTTGACTTCCAGTTGCCCGCCCACATTCTCAGCCCGCTCGCGCATGCCGTGCAAGCCAAAATGCCCGGCGGCAGCCGCCTGCCGGATAGTCGCTTCGTTAATGCCCTTTCCGTCATCACGGACCCGCAAGCGGAACTGCCGCTTGTCGTATCGGATCTCCACCGTGATCCGCCGCGCCTGTGCGTGCCGGAAGGCGTTGCGCAACGCCTCGCCCGCGATGCGGTATGCCTCGTCGCGCACAACGGGGTTGAGATTGCGCGGCGCGCCTTCTATCTCCACATCAATGGCGGGAGAATCGAGGGCTGAGGCATCGCTTGTGAGGTCTTCTGCCATAGCAGTTATTCCGGTGGCAAGATCATTGGCCTCGAATGCCGAGGACCGCAACCCCTGCACGGCGTCGCGGCCTTCGGCAATCGCCTCAGCCGCCCGATCGAGTGCGCTTTCGAGCCTCTGCCTGGCTTCGCCTGGACGCGCCGGAAGGAGTTTCGAGGCCGACTGAAAGCGGAGCAGAAGGCCCTGAAAACTTTGCAGCAGCGTGTCGTGCAGTTCGCGTGCAATGCGTGTGCGCTCACTCACCCGCGCCTCCAGGGTCATATTGAACTGGTGCGCGAGTTGCCGGATACGGAATTGATAACCCGCCCAGAGCAAGGCCAGGAAAAGTGCCACGCACGCCAGCCGGAACCAGGTGGTCTGGTAGAAGGCCGAGGCAATCGAGAAGTCCAGCAGCGCGCCTTCCTCGTTCCAAACGCCGCTGTTGTTGCACGCCATTACGCGGAAGCGGTAAGGGCCAGGGGCGAGGTTCGAGTATTGCACATGGCGTTCGTTAACGACTTCCTTCCAGTCGGGGTCTTGTCCTTCGAGCATATAACGGAAGCGAGCCTTTTCCGGCGCGACGAGGCTCAACGCCACGTAATCAATCGCGAGGTCGCGGACGAGCGGCGGCAGGCGCATGCCTTGAGCGGCGTCGTAGGTCTGGTCATTGGCTGTGATTTTCTCAATGTGAACCGGCGGCGGGAGTTCGTTGACAGGAAGATGATGAGGATCGACCACCTGGATCGCTTCTCCCATCACGAACCACAGTTTGCCATCGGTGGACTTCGCGACGGTAGGACCCCAGGAAGTAGGCGATACCGGGTGGAGCCTGACGCCATCCGCCGCAGCCCAGACCATTGTTTCAATCCTGTGCTGCGGGTCGGTGATCCACGCGTCCAGTTCGCCGCGCGTGATGCGCACGAGGCCGCAGCCCGTGTACAACCAGAGCGAACGGTCGTCGTCCTCTATCGTCCAGTGAATCGTGTCGCAGGGCAAACCATTCCTGCTTGTCAGCGTAGTGGCGCGGCCGTCCTTAATCCGGCTAAGGCCGCCCTCCTCGGTTGCGGCCCACAGCGCGCCATCCCGGTCGAGTTGAAGGCCGGGAACATGGCCTTTACCAAGCCCATCAGCGGCTGTATACGACGCCCGGACTTTACCATCCTTGAAATATAACACGCCGCCGTCTTGCCAGAATGAAAGCCACAGTCCCCCTTGGTTAGAGAGTATGACCTTCGCTTGTTGCCGACGCCCCAGCGCCGACCAGGGGAAGTGCTCGACCAGACGTCCGTCCAGCAAGTGCGACAGGCCTTTGTTTCCTGAAAGCCAGAGGTTGCCTTCCTTATCTCCCGTGATGGAATACACTTCTGGGCTAGGTACACCATTTATTGCAACAAACCTGCCATCTTGGAAATAAGCAAGTCCGTGATCCGTGAACACCCAGATTCGCCCACGATAATCCTCGAACAGAGACTGCGTCGCATCGGCCGGCAACCCACTTGCCTTACGGAAGACTGTAAATTGTCCGTCCTTCCACCGTGTCAAACCATCGTGAGCGGCTATCCAAACGCTCCCATCCGTGGCCGCGAGCACAGAATTAGTAGCATCGCTGGACAAGCCTTGTTTCACAGAAATAGTCGTGACGGGTAGCTCTCGAAAGCGGTCGAGTCCTCCCGTGGTGGCGACCCAGACATTGCCTTCACGATCCTCGAAAAGACTGCAAGAGACGTCGCCCGAGAGGCCCTCTGATTTCGTAAATACGTCTGTCCGGCCTTGATGAACGTGGATGAGGCCCCGCTCGCGGGTTCCGATCCAGAGACCTCCATCGCGGTCCCTGAGCAGTTTATTCGAATTGACATCGTGTTCCGGGAGCAGCGCATTCGGATTCATTGCGCTGTGAATCGGATACGGTTCGACTTTGTCGCCGACGATCTGCCTGAGTCCTGCGCCGTTCATGCCAACCAACAGTCGTCCGTCGTCGGCCTTACTCATGTCACCAATCCGCATTCCCGGCGTCGCGTATCGCCTTGGAGGGCCGGGCTTCCATCGCCAAATGCCAGTCTCTGCGCCGGCCCAGAGAGCGCCTGAACTGTCCTCACCCAAACTCCAAACTAATGAGCCGAAGGCGCCATTCTCCGAGTAGCATTGTGCGCTGCCACTTCGGATTGAGCAGAGCTGCCCATTGGTAGGCCCTATTGTGCCGGCCCACACTGTTCCCTCGCGGTCTTCGAGCAGCGATGTCACAAACTGTCCATCAAGCTCCGGGTACCGGATCAGCTCGACACCATTCCAGCTTACAAGGCCAGCAAAGGTGCCGATCCAAAGTGTGCCGTCGCGCGTGACGAGCAGACTGTAGGGCTTGGCGGGGAGTTGCTGACCCGCAGGTGGTTGCCAGGGGATAAAGTGAACGCCATCGAAGCGAAACATACCGAATTCGCTGCCCAGCCAGAGATAGCCATCGGGCGTCTGGGCCATCGCGAAGATGGCGCCCAGAGAGAATCCGTCCCGGACGGTCCACGAGGTATGCGCGTATTGACTGACCTCCAGCGATGGGTTGAGCGCGAGAGCGCTAGAGTGCGAGGCGAGTAGCATCCAGGCCAGCACCAGCCCCGGCACGACCACGTCTCGTCCTCGTCTCTTCACCTTTCTCATGTCGCCCAAATCTTATCTCATGATCTCGCCCGATACGGTAGCATTGCGCATATCATAGTTCACCAGGACTGTTTTCGGGGTTAACTCGTAAGCCAGGCCGATCCGCCGACAGATGAGGACCGGGAAATTGAGGAGAATCGCTCCGTGTTGCAGCATAAACCCCTCCTTCTGAAAGGATCCTCAGTCGCACTGATCGATGACCTGGTAGACCTCAGGAGCATCTGCCGCAACATTACCATCCGGGGGCGTAAAATGGAAGGTCGCGCCCCGCCCGTCGTTGTTCGTCGCCCGCAACCGTCCCCCGTGCGGCTCCACAATCGTCCGGCTGATCGCAATCCCCATCCTACTACATCAGTAGCCGATGCGCCGTGTTATTTGCCCGCCGGGATCAAGTCGCGGTGCGCCCGGTCAGAGCGGAAAACTGCGGAATCAGAGAGCGCCTTTTTAGCAATGGCAGGAGGGCTCAACACCCCGACGAGTCTGCCACTGCCATCTGCACTCACGACCGGTAACAAGTCAATGTCTTCGAGAAGAAGCGCGAGAACCCCTCCCTTCAGGGGCTGATTCTCAGTGACTGCGGGGGGCTTCTCCCGCATAAAATCTCTTACCCTGGTATCAGGTGGGGAGAACTTACGAAGCACCTCATACAACTCTTCTCTCCCGCAGTAGCCCTGCAATATGCCTCCCTCATCCGTAACTGGAAAGCCGACCTTGCCGTCGTCGAAGCGCCCTATAACTTCCATAAGAGAACTATCAGTGAACAGAGCCTCGGCGGGTGCCGTCATCACGTCGGCGACTTTGACCGATGCGAGAACAGGATTGTCTTCCTCCATTGCCATTAAGCCCATATAACCTTTGAGTGCCGCCGAAGCCCGCTGTACCCCCTTACGCACCTCCGTATAGGACAGCGCCAGGCGTTCGAAATCGCCGCGGCGGAGGGTGATTAAATCGAGTGGAGTCTCTGCCTTGACCGAAATCAGATGCGCACCTTGCCCATCGGGCGAAAACGCATCTCCGCCGAAATGGTCGCCAGCCTTAAGTACCGTGACCGGGGGCGAAGACTCATCCAGATAGACCCCGGCGGTTCCCGATTGGATGGCGAAGAGATGGCCTGCCGGATCACCCTTGTGAAAGATGAACTCGCCAGGGGCGTGATGAGCCATTCCCAAGCCGTCTGTGCGCGACATTTGTAACTGGACGATGTTGGGCGGAAACAGCGCCTGCCATGTCCAATCGCCCACGACCTCCAACTTCCGCGCCAGGCTGGGGAGCTTGCCCAGATAGACGGCTCGCCACAAGACCCAGGCAATGAATCCTGAGATGTGTATCCCGAGTATCTCTGCGACGGCCGTGCGATTGCCAAGCGATGCCAGCATGCCGAGCGCCCTGAAAGAGAATGGCCTGGTGGGTTGGCCTTTGAAGGTGCGCGCCAGATTCGCAGCGAGTTGCCTAGCCTGTCGCATAGCGAATTGTGCGGTGGGCGGGCTGGGCCGCTTATCGAAAGCGTTCGGGATGATCGCGCAATCGCCCACCGCCCAGACGTTGGTCGCGCCTCTCACCCTCATGTCGGGATCGGTAATGAGACGGCCATGCTCAAGCGGCAGGCCGAGTTCTTGAATCAGGGGGTTGGGCGATGTTCCGACGGTCGATACGATCGTCGCGGCTTCGATCAATTCCCCGCTCTTCAACCGCACGCCCGCCGCCGTGATCTCCTGCGCGCCAGTCTTCAGGCGCACATCAACGCCGGCTTTGCGCAATTTGTGGCAGGCGAACCTTGAGAGAGAGGGGGCGTTCAATTCCGGGATCAAACACTCACCGCGTTGCAACAGGGTGATGTGCGTCCGCTCACCCTGGAGTGTAGGGTAGTAGCTGCCCGCCTCGCTCGCTATCTCCGCCATCGCGCCGGCCACTTCTATGCCGCTAAGCCCTCCGCCGATAACCACCATATTGAGCAACCGCCTTCGCCGCGCCGGGTCGGTATCCACAGCGGCCTCTTCCATCCGCGCAATCAGATCATTGCTCAGGTAGATCGCGTCGCCGAGCGACTTGAGCGGGTAGGCGTAAGCCGCCAGCCCCGGCATCAGATTCATGTTGACGACAGAGCCGCAGGCCAGCACCAGATGATCATACGTGAGCGACCCTCTTGCGGCACCCTCGCCGACATAACTGATCAGGCTGTCTTGCAAGTCGATGTCCGTGACCTGCGCGGTCAGCCACGTAGTACGTCGCACCATCTGGCGGCCCGCGACGACGATGTGCAGCGGGGAGAGGGAACGGCCGACCACTTCGGCAAGCATCGGGGTGAAGACGAAATGGTTCTCGCTGCTGATGAGCACGATCTCGACCTCAGGAGAAAGTTTCCTCTCGAGGTGTTGCGCGAGCGTCACGCCGCCAAACCCTCCGCCAACGATAATCACCCTTCGTGTACTCATAGTTTGTTCCTCTCCCTTGCTACGTTCGATTATTCTGTGTTCCCAGGTGTTCGTCTGCCAAAGAGCGATTTACTTCCCGGCTTGATCCTTGACGAACCGCTGCACGAGTTTGGTGATGCTCTTGTTGACATCCTTATGCAGGCTCTTCTCCTTTATCGTGCCTGACGCAATCCCGCGCCAGACCTCCTGCCGTGTTGACGGGTCAACAAAAATCACCACAAGCGTGCCTTCCGTCACCTGCTTCACCTTGATACTGCCCGTCCCGTCATCAAAGGGGCCGATGCGGAAGCGGTTATCCTGAATGTCCAGCCCCTGCCTGGTGGTCACAAAGTAAGTGATCAAAAAGTCGGGCTGCCCGCTTGGGCTAAAGCCCTGCGCCTGTAGTTGGGAGTCCAGGGCAGTGTGGATGCGGCGGTCATTCAAAGGGCTTTCGGCCAGCGGGTCGCCGGGCCTGCGCGCCTGTTCATAGAAGCCATAGGTCTTCAGCCTGGCGAGATTGAATGAGCGGTCATAGTCCGTCTGTACCGATTGCGCCAGGGCTGTCATCGAGCTCAACATCAGCAAGATACCGCAGTTAAAAACGACACGCAGCGTTTTCATACTTTGCTCCTCTCAGTAGTTGGCAATAGAATCTGACAATTCCTTTTTCTTGTGTGGCCGCAGGCAGCCTTCATCTGGGTGGAGGCGGAAACCTTTTGAATAGCTTCTCCACAGCCTTTATCACGCGTTTTTTAACTCTTGCTAGATTGGGGGTATAAGCGTCTTTAGCATGCCCTTGCCAGACCAGCCGGTTGGCTGAAGCTTCGATGAGGTCGAGCACCATCCCGGCTATCGGCATAGCGACCATCTTCGGCCCGTACACCTGAGCCTGTTCGCCCCATTTCTTCCAATCTGTGTTCTTCATGTATTCGACCGCGCTGGTGTTGATGTTTACGTCAAGCGAAGCGTAGTAGGTGACGTGGAGGTCGGCCGCCCCTGCGACCTTTTGCAACCCCTTGCTCTGGAGCTGCCTGTCTACCTGATCAACGATAAGCTTGTCAATTTGCGGGTTGCCCGCCGGCAGGCCTTTGACCCAGGCGTAAGTTTTGAATTGGGTGAAGTCGGCGCTGTGGTCATAAGCGACTTTAACGGTTTGCGCCGGTGCCGCAACGGGGATTGCGAGCAATACGAGGACGGTCAAAAAGAGCATATATCGCATCCGAATCCTCCTAACTGGGATCGTGCCGGCTGGTCGTTCGAGCCGCGCGGCGCACTTCTGTCCCTAGCCAGGCGTACACACAGGTGCTGACCGAACTAGCGGAAACAGCAGAGCAATCTTTTCAGGATTGAGAGGGGCAATACGAGTGCCAAAGTGCGACCGCTGTAACTGGTTGAAATGCAATGCAGCGTGGCAAGGAAAGTGACTGTGGTGTCAAAACTGTCGTTGTCACTTTTAGCAGCCGAAGGATGTTGGCGCTCGGGTAATTTGAGTCAGCAGGCAGCGATGAGGTCGGGAGCGTGATGGGCGGACGCATCGAGATTGGAGCGTTCCGCATCGCCAGGTCAGGAAAACTGTCTGGGATCTATTCCGAGCTTCTTCATCCGTGCAAGCGGCGCAATTGAGCTTCACAAAGGTGAGGTCTTTGCGGCGGCTGTGGTCGTGGATGGCGCGGGGAGTCGATTACATATAGAAACCAGGTACGATGCAAAAATTTGATAACAACCTCCAGCAATAGTCGCCGACTCCCAACGAGGCTACACGCTCCCTCAGTTTCGACGCAATGCAATGCAAGCAATATCTGATAACCATCGCTTTTTTGGTGTCAATGACGTTGTCAGTTTTGACTTTCAACACCTGTCCCCGAACACCCACTTTTCGATTACTTTCTATTTCAACGAATTAGCAGCCAGACGGGCGCGTCTTATTCTGGCATACACGTTGCAATCACCAAGTAACGATGAAACCGATGGCAAAAATCCTTTTGCCCGCAATCGCTCTCGCCTTGATAGCCGGAGGCGCAGGGTGCAGCGTTCGTAGCGTTGCCACTTCTGTGCCTTCGCGCATCTTCCGCGAAGTGCAGGGGCTGCGGGTCCGCTCTTACCAGCTGATGCCGGTCACCGACGACCTGCGCCAGTATAAGGCAATCGAAATCCACAAACTAAACAACCTGATGCTTGATGAGATATCCGCTCAGTCAGTCGAGCAATTGAATGCCGGTATAGTGAAACAGATTAAAGCGCTCAATCATTTCGACCACATTACCGTGATTGATGGCGCAAACGACTTTCAGGGGAAACAGGCTAACCAGCCAGGCGATGAAATCGCAGTTGCCGTGTTGCAGCCCACGCTGGTTGTCGAAGGCTACATAGATGATTTCACGCCGGGAATACCCAAACTCCGATTTATCGAACGGGGCAACAACCACGCCATTTTGACTGTTCGCATAATGCTCAAAGACAAGCAAACAGCGCGAGTGCTGGGACAGATGAATATCACAGTCGAAAATAGTCGCATCACGAGCAACGTTGAAAGAATGGTGGGCAAGTCGGCAGAGGAAGTAGGCCGCTACGTGCGCCGCAGCGCAACTCGCCCAAATGAAACAAAGGAAGCGCGTGCAAATGTCCAAAAGTAAGATGACGAAGAGAATCAAGCCGGTCTTATTTCTGCTGACTGCTATCGCTTTCTCTGCGATGGCAGCAAGCGCGAGGCAATCGCCATCTGGTCAACCCAAGCAAGGAGTCGCGCAGAAAATGGCTGGGGCGGCCGTCGCGCACGGAGAGAATCGCCAGTCACTAAAGCGCTACAAAGGCGAGAATGGAACTTTCAGCGCGAAAACATTGCTCTTCGGCGGAATGTTTCGCGTGACGACGGTCATTCCATTCAAAGGCAACCTTGCCGAGTATCACCACCTTGAGATCGCAGAACCGGTCAGCCTCGTAGGCGAGGCGCTCAAGGAGGACGTGGCAAGCAAGCAGGTTGCCAAGTTCAAGTCTCAATTCGAATCGCGTAGACTGTTTGAAACGGTCGCCACGATTGATTCTTACGACCCTGCTACGGCGAGCCGGCAGCAACAGCAATCTTCGGCCAATGCGCCATCAGATAAATCGAATGATGTAGACAGAGGTGAATCTCTTGACGCGCCGATAGGAAGCTTTGATGACATGATCGCGCGCGACAAACGCAGAGCGCTCGGCGAAGACGCAGGGCAACGAGCCGCCGCTGATAAAACAATGGTCGTTGTCATCGAGGTGCTCGATTACGCGAAAGGGAGCCGCTGGATGCGGGCGCTGCCGCTCGACCTCGGCAAGTCTATACTCACCGTCCGCTTGCGCTATTACGAAAAGAGCACGGGAGAAGAAGTTGGGCGACAGATAATCTCAGGGCAATCGGATGGATCAAGCTTGCTCGGCCCGCTTTCACCTCGCGACGGTTTGAGTGGGGTGGCAGATGGCTTCATCGATCAAGTGACCCGTCGCGTAGCGGCTTCGGAAAAGTGAAAGCGGGGTGAAAAGATGAAGAGAATATTTCTAATCCTGGCGCTGACGATATTCATAACTGGCCTTGCGATGGCTCAGACTGCGCCCCGTTCAAACAGCGCCAGGCCGACGAACCAATCTAATGCCGCGAAGACGAATCAGGACGATGGCGACACGATCACGTTCGATTCCGCTCTGGTCAATACTAATGTGGCAGTGCGTGATGAGAAAGGGCACTTCGTCTCGGGGCTGACTAAAGATGATTTCATCGTGCTCGATGATGGCAAAGAGCAGCCAATCAGTTACTTCGGTCTGGAATCAAACCAGCCGCTCACAGTTGCGCTCGTCATAGACCGTAGCCGTAGCGTCGAGAGCGCGTTGAGCCAGGCGCAGGCCGCCGCGCGCGATTTTTTCAGTTCGGTGTTGCGAGCCGGCAAAGATCGCGCTGCGGTGATTGCGTTCGATTCAGGCGTGTACGTGGCTCAGGATTTTACTGATGATGCGGGCACATTAGCCGCCGCCGCCCTCAAGCTGACGGCAGCAGGCGGCACTTCTATTTTTGACGCCGTCTACAAGACCGTGCGCGACAAGCTGGAGGGAGGCGAAGAAGGCCGTCGCGTCATCGTGTTGATCACCGACGGCGACGATACCACGAGCCGCGCGTCACTCGACCAAGCGATAGAGATGGCCCTCAAAAATAACGTGATCATCTATGCCATTCGGGTGTCTGGCGACGGCTCGCTCAACGTCCGCGACTTGCGAGGCAAACCTGTGCTCGACCGGCTGACGGAGGCAACCGGCGGACGCCAGTTTCACCTTAATGGGGATGAGAACCAGCTCGCGGGCTTCTTTACGAAATTGCAAGACGAGTTGCGCAGCCAGTATTCGGTAGGCTATCAGTTTCAGGCCGCACCTTCAGACCGCAGCTTTCATAAGCTTACGATCGAGATGAAACAGCCGAACTTGAAAGCCTTCACCCGGCGCGGCTACTACTCCGGGGTGAGATGAGCAATTGTATTTACTCAACGAAGAGCAGAGTTGCGATTGCGGTAGTAGCAGAAAAACCAGGCGCAGAATCGGGCCCTGAATAAAACGAATTCGAGAAGTAGAGGAACCATGAACTTCGATGCAGTGATGATCAACAGTGCGCAGCCCCTGCTCGTAAGAATTGCCCATGAGCTTTCAGACCGCGTCGGCAATGCGCTTGAAAAAGTAAGGTGTTTCGCTGCAACCCAGAGTTTGTCGTGCCTGAGAACGCAGAGCAGCGACGACAACCCCGATGGTCTGTTTTCGAGCCTGCCATCATATCCTTCTCTGATAAGAAGTATATGCCAGGAAGCGAGTGAATTATTTTCAGTCGATCATGCCGAGTCACCATCAGAGCCAGCAGAGGTCGTCAGCCGCTTTGGCTTCCTTTTCACCGCAACCGAAGAAGCTCTGCCAGCGCGGTTGCTCAAGGCGGCGCGATTTGCTTTCAGCCAGATTGCAAGGGGCTCGAACACTCATAAACGATCCGGGTTTGAGCAAGACGCTGCAACCGGCGAACAGGCTTACGCTGATTTAGCGTTTCTCAGAGGGACCGGCGCGCCGCCGTTTCCAGTGAGGCTTGCGCGAGAGGTGACAGCGACAGCTCGAACTTTTGCGTCCGACCCCGTTGCGTTCATTAAAGCACTGGCCGCAGGGGGCGCGATCCCCAGAGAAAGACAGAAGCGGGTAGGCGCGGGGCTGATCGTTGCTATGATGGTTTACGCAGTGGCGCTCTCAATAATCTACGGTTTTTACTATACCAGCCACCGAAACCGTTCAAGCGTCGAATCAAAAAAGCAGATGGATGTTACTCTCATCACGCTGCAGCCGGCGATCGCGGTGAAACCGCCCCCGCCGGTCAAGCAAGCAGGCGGCGGCGATAGATTGGCCTTGCCGAAGCAGCCGGCCGAGCAACCGATGCCCCAGGTGGTCAAGCCAAGGCTGGAACCGCTCCCGCTCGATCAGATACAGTCCAAGCCTGACGCGCAGGCTGAGCTTGCCACAGCCGCGGCAACGGCGGATGCGGCAGGAGTTCCAGGTGCAACAACGGCTGGAGTATCGGGTGGGAGCGGGGGCGGCACAGGCGTCGGAGCGGGAACCGGACGTGGCACAGGCGTCGGCAGCGGCAGTGGTCCGGGGGCCGGTGCAGGTGAGAGCGTAGATTACAACGGCATTTTTTCCATAGGAAATGTTACGGTTCGACCGCAAATACTAGGACGCCCGACCCCGGATTACACCGACGAGGCCCGGCGCAATCAGATTGAGGGTTCGGTCAAAGTCTCCGTGTTGCTGAAAGCGGATGGCACAGTGTCGGAGGTTAAGGTGGCGCGCGGACTCGGCTACGGTCTCGATGAGAAGGCCGTTGAAGCGGCCCGTCAGTTGCGATTTGTGCCGGCACAGAAGGATGGTCATGCAGTAAGCGTGCGTCTCTTTCTCGAATTCAAATTCTCTCTCCTATGAGAATAAGACTCGCCCGGATCAGTCGCTTGTGATGCGGTCATCGGGAATATTGTAGTGTGGGTATAACAACCGAAGATCATACGAACTGAATGGTGATATAGGTGACATTGAAATAGCATCCATTTTCAGCCCGACTGTCAGAAGAGTGGATAACAATCAAGTAAGCGACCAGCTTGAGCGGGGCTCTACACGTATGAATCTTTGGCGAGTTTTCCAATTCTCATCAATCGCATTCATTCCAGGCGTGTACGCGATTCTAGTCATTTCCAGCTTTTGGCTGGCGCTGAAACACTCGATTGCCGAAGTTCATCAAGCACGGATGGATCGCCGCTCAACTGCGGAGTTAATCGCGACGCAGCAATCTGATGGTTGTTCGGATTCGCCTACTGTGAGACAGGCTTATGGCGACGTAGAAGAATCCAATAACTCCGGTTCCGGTATGCAGGCCAGGCTTCTGCCGAATACTCAGCCACGTGTTACGCGCTGAAGCGTTGAGCGATTTTCAGCGCGGCGGCTTCAGTCTGCCCGGCGGCACGGCGGTCGGACCATGAGAAGGGGCCAGAGAGGCGTTTGTACTCATCACTGATCTCAATTCCGAGCTGCCGCGATTAACCGCCGCGCGATAATTTAGCAGTCCTGTATGCGTTACCCTTTCGACATCCGGGGATTAATCGTGCAACGCTGTCGAGCCGGACAATTGACCTTCTCATAGTTCCGGCTGGAGCGAGCACTGGAGTAGTGTCCTAATTATGTGTTGGTCGCATAGATGATTCTCCTGTGATGCATCTCTTTTGATCTCTTGATTGTTGTTGACAGTGCCAACCCACGCAATGCACAATTGTACCTCTATTTCTTAAGCTAGAGGGGCTTCCGGTATGACAATATGCGGAAAGCAAACAACCCAGCTTATACACAGATCGAGAATAATACCGTTGCTGATGCTCGGTCTTATTCTCCATGCGCTTGCGGTTACCATCACCCACCATCACTCTGTCTCGGTTTCCAGAGCCGACTCCCAAATACCTACTTTGAGAGCCGATGGTGATGGGCACTCACCCGAAGGGCCAAAATCAGGCGATCACCAGCAATGCCAGTTATGTCAATTACAGCGTGTCTTCTCGTCAACCAGGCCCACTTCTGTTCTCATAATCGAGTTGACGCCCCAGTATGCGTGCTCTGAGATTTACCTGGCTTTGCCTCGCACGCGCGGGCCAACTCTTATACTCTCAGATCGCGCGCCACCACTTGCATAACTCCTACCACGAGCACCCTTGCTGCTCAAACAAACTCTGACCACATCGGCTCATTTCCAGTGGAGGCTAGCAATCCCTTTTTCCGGGATCGCCCCTGTATTGGCTAAGTGAAAACGAATTGGTGAGCCTGTAGCGCAGCAAACAGAACCATTTCGCATACCTATTCGCGAAATGCTTTAGAAACTACACCTGTTTCATAGGAGAATATTATGCAAATCAAGAATGCTTTTCACGCTCTATTACCCTTTTTGCTCCTTGTAATGAGCCTACCCGTGTTAGGTTTCGCCCAGGCGGGCGGCACAGTTCGCGGCACAGTTCGGCTGGAAGATTCGGGCAAACCTCTGCACGATGTGACCGTCACCATCATCCAACTAAAACGCTCCGTTGAGACCGATGACAACGGAGTCTATGAATTTCAGAATGTCCCGGCAGGCACTTACGATCTGGTAGCTCACCTTGACCGTGTCCCCGATGTCGTCGAATCCGTTCAGGTCGTGGCCGGAACTCCAGCGACGGTTGATTTTCAGATCAGGCTGAGGGTGGTCGGCGAACAGATCACAGTTACAGCAAGCGGTGAGGGGGTGACTTCCTTCAACTCGATTCAGTCGGTCACTTCACTGACCGCTGTCGAGCTTGCCGAAAAGAACTCGCAATCGCTTGGCGAAGCTCTCGACCACGAATTGGGAGTTGCGAAGCGGTCTTTCGGCCCTGGCACATCGCGGCCCGTCGTCAGAGGATTTGACGGGGACCGCGTCCTTGTCCTCGAAGACGGTAATCGAATCGGCTCGCTTGGATTTCAATCGGGAGACCACGCCGAACCGATTGATGTGTTGTCGCTTGAAAAGCTCGAAGTGGTCAAAGGGCCTGCCACGCTGCTCTACGGCAGTAGCGCTACGGGTGGCGTTGTAAACGCTATAACAGGCCACGAGTCGGCTCATCCGGGTCTTCGCGGGTACATAACGGGGGTGGGCAGCACAAACAACTATCAGGCGAGCGGAAACGCAGGGCTTGAGTACGGCACAAAGAACTGGCTATTTTGGGGCAACGGCGGAGGCCAGCGCGCAGGCGACTACGATACGCCAATAGGAAGGATCACAAACTCATACACTCGCGGCGGGGACGGCACGGTCGGGTTCGGCTATTATCCGGGCAAGGAATTCTTTAGCCTCGATTACACTTTTGACAAGAGACGCTACGGCATTCCATTTGATCCAGCCGAAGAAGACCCTGAGATAGTCTATTTGAATCCGCGCCGTCACAGCCTGCGTTTCAACGGCGGTCTCAGAGACCTCGATTCGTTCATAAACGGAGCGCAGTTTTCCTTGCAGTACAACGACTACCAGCATCAGGAGATAAACTCGGTTGAAGACGTAATCAACACTCAATTCAACAACAAGACTTTCTCTTATCGCGGCACATTCGATGAGCGAAGGACCGGAAGGCTTTCGGGAAGCTTTGGTTTTTGGGGCCTGCACCGTGACTACAAATCCACGGGTGAAGAGGCGCTTGCCCCACCGACAAAGCAGAACGCATTCGCTGTCTTCGCATTGCAGAAGGTCGATTTCGAACACATAGGTTTTCAATTCGGCGGGCGATTTGAGCATAACGGCTATAATCCTAACCCGATACTTGAACGTCCGACACCGGATCGCTCGTTCAACGGCTTTTCCGGCGCAGTCGGGGTTCGCGTGCCGCTCTGGCAAGGCGGCGCGATTGTAGCCAATTTTTCCCACTCCTATCGCGCCCCGGCGCTCGAAGAGCTTTATAATCTGGGGCCACACGGAGGCAATGCGACCTTCGAGATAGGCGATCCGAATCTTAAGCGCGAGCAAAGCGAGGCCATTGATCTGTCGCTTCGCCAGGCTACAAATCGGCTCCGCGCCGAACTCAATTACTTCTACTATCACATCAAGGATTTCATCTTCCTGGCTCCCACAGGAGAGATGGATGACGAATCGGGGTTGCTTATAGCCAATTACGCGCAAGGCACAACCCGATACACGGGCGCGGAAGCCCGGCTTGATGTGGGGCTACGCTCGAACATCTGGCTGTTGTCAGAGGTTGATTATGTAAACGCGGAGTTGAGGGACACAAACACTCCGCTTCCGCGCATCCCGCCTCTGCGAGGTCGCATAGGAATTGAGGCCACGTATAAAGGCTTCAGATTCTACCCGGAAGCGGTGATGTCGGATGAGCAGGACCGACTCTTTCCGACAGAGACGCGAACGGCGGGCTATGCGATCTTCAATGCTACAGCCTCTTACACATACGCACAGCAGCACGTAGCACAGATCATCTCGGTGACAGGGTTCAACCTGGGTGATCGGCTTTACCGCAACCACCTCTCATTCATCAAAGAGTTTGCCCCGGAGATTGGTCGAGGGGTGCGATTGACTTACACCGTACGATTCTTCTGATTGTTTGTCAGTCCTATGAAATGAGTGTCCTGGTTGAGCGTCAGTTCATATGAAAACTTTCGTAGCAGAGAAGGGATCTACAGATCCCTTCTCTGCTACCTCATCCTGAAAGTGCTAACGGTGTGCTGGAACTTTCTAAGGCGCAGCAATATTATTCCATCAACACAGAAATAGGACACTACCGGCGACCAGGAACCAGTCGCCCTGTTAGGCTCGATGCCGTTGCGGCGGATGAGGCAGACTCACCGGTGGCCGACCACAGCACTCTTTCCCTACCGCCAGCTTTGGCAAGCGAGTATCACGTAGGGCCATGGCCTAGCCCGGCCTCCAAGAATAGTCGCGCGCTCCTACCGATGCTACACGCTCCGCCAGCTTCGGCGCGATGCACCAAAAGCAATTCCGATAAGCATTGCAGTTTTGCCGTCAGTGTCGTTGTCAGTTTTGACTTTTAACACTTGCTCCCGAACACGCACTTTTCGATCACCTTCTATTTCAACGTATTTGCAGCAATGCCGGCGCGACAAAGTCCGGCATACCCGTTGCACTTAGCTGTGTTGGAAACGGAGGCGGGCTCGTGGACGCGGGCTGGTGATTTCCCTTGCGCCAGGCCCCTCCGGTTTTCGATCTGAAGCCCGTGCGCTGCGGTGGCAACGAAGCGCGAAGAAAAACAGAGCGAACGAAAAGTTCCGCTCTGTAGCCTTGTGCGGTGCGGTGCGACACACCGCACCGCAGCGGCGCATTAGACCACAATTAAAGAAAGAGGAATGAAAAATGGTCCGATTCAAGATATTAGTCGCGGCGTCGCTTGCAACACTTGTACTGACTTCATCATCTCTGGCTCAGGAGACTCGGCGGAACGAGGTCAGCGCACAGATGACCGGATTCATCACCAAGAAAACAGACGGGAATGGCATCTCCCAAGGTTCAACCAAGTCCGTCGGCCTCCTGGCAGGATATCGCTTCTTCTTCAACCGCTATCTAGGCGTCGATGGCAGCTATGGCTGGGCCCGCAACACGCTGCATAATTTCACGCCGGCGGGCACCTTCAACATTCAATCCGACATCCACCAGGTCACCGGCGCGGTAGTGGTGAGATATCCCAACAAGATAAGTCCGTACGCCCTGGCGGGCGCCGGAGCATTGATCTTTAACCCGACCGAGAACGCCGGAGGGTTCGTCCCCGGAGCAGACCGCCAGACTAAAGCTGCCTTCGTGTATGGAGCCGGAGCCAACATTTATATCACCGAGCGTTTCGGGATAAGGACAGAATACCGCGGGTACGTCTACAAGCAGCCTGACTTCGGGCTGGATGCGTTGAATTCCGATAAAGTCACACATACGGCGCAACCTTCGGTGGGATTAGTCATAAGGTTCTGACTGATCTGTCCTCCCTCGCAAGACGAGCGCCAGCACAGTGCTTCTGCGGTGCTCGCACGTGGCGGGAGAGAGGCAGAGGGAGAATCAGCGATGCTTAGAATTCTGATCTACGATAGGCCACAAGAGACGAGCTTCCTTGTAGAGGGGAGGCTGGTAGGGCTGTGGGTACAGGCATTGGAGAAGTTGTGGGAGATTGTGTTGGCTGCTGAACCATTCAAGGCGACGCTGGTGACTCTGAAAGTGACTGTCGTTGATCGCGAGGGGCAAGAGCTTCTGACCAGGATGCGGAGACAGGGCGTCAGGCTAGAGTCAGTCGGAGCCCTGATGAACAAGATCGTTGAGCAGATCGAGTCTTAAGTGGAGAAGGAACAAAAATCATGACCTTACAGGACAAAGTGGCTGCTGACTACAAACTGAACATCTTCTGGCGCGAGGTTGTTCTTTCGGATAACGCGCCGGTGAGACAACCCTCTCCAACACATGTAGATGTCCGGCGCCGCGCTTACGAGATATACCTCTCGCAAGGGGCGACCGACGGGCGCGATCTGGATAATTGGTTGCAAGCCGAGCGCGATCTGAGCCAGGCAAACGGCGGCACGGCCACGGCTAGGGCATGAAGCGACAGACTAGCGGGCGTTCAGGCTCATCCTCTGTGAGATTGGATGATGGTGTCGCTCACAAAACGCCGGGCGGCGGCTGGCAGCAATAATGATTGGATGTGGGAGAAATATGTGAGAGTCAATTGGCTCCAAGCTGTTCTGGAGGTCACGAAATGAAAACGATACTCAGGCTCTTTTTGGTTACCTTCCTCTCGTTGATCCTGTCCGTGCTGCTTACAGGTGACACGACCGAAGCGACCGCGCAACAATTACGCGAGACATTTCGCACAGTGAGACGGTCCGTCGTCGTCGTCAGGACCATAGAGAAAAACGTCTCCCCCTTGCCCCGCCAGGGGATGGTAAGCTCGGCCGGTCAGGCATCCGGAGTCTTGATCTCAGACGACGGCAAGGTATTGACTGCCGCGCACGTCGTCCAGTCCGTCGACAAGGTCTTTGTTGAATTCCCCGATGGTCAGCTTATTACAGCCCGCGTTATCTCCTCAGCCACTAATGCCGACGTCGCGCTACTTCAGCTCGACTATGTGCCGAAGGGTGTGGCGCCCGCCCGTCTCGGCGACTCGGATCAGGTCGAGGTCGGTGACGAGGTGTTCGTCGTAGGCGCGCCCTATGGCCTCTTGCCCACCCTCAGCGCGGGCCACATCAGCGGGCGGGTGGCCCCCGGAAACCGTCTCTTGAGCATGTCGGCCTGGGAGTTCTTCCAGACCGACGCGGCGATCAACGGCGGGAATTCGGGCGGCCCTATGTTCAACGATAAGGGGGAAGTCATCGGCATAGTCAGTAACATACTGAGCCGGTCGGGCGGCTTCGAGGGGATCGGGTTCGCCGCGACCTCGAAGATGGCCCGCCTGCTGCTGCTCGAGCACAAGCCATTCTGGTCCGGGATGGAAGGCATTCTGGTTCAGGGTGAGCTCGCAGGGGTTCTCAACCTGCCTCAGCCGGCCGGGTTTCTGGTACTGCGGGTCGCCGAAGGGTCTCCGGGCTGGTGCCTGGGGCTCAGGCCCGGCACATTGCGCGCGTCGGTTGAGGGAAGCGACCTGCTGCTGGGCGGGGACATCATCCTCTCGGTCAATGGGATCGACATCCTCGAAGGGGACGCGTCTATGGATAGTATCTATGAGAGTATGAGCAATCTGAAATCCGGCGAAAGGATTATCGCCCGGGTCCTTCGCGCCGGGCAGGTCATCGAGCTATCAACGGTGATTACTTGGTGAGTCGTCACCCATGGGGCGTTCGTATGCGATTCAGAAGTGTCATCATGTTTAGGGGCGGCTTTGGCGCGACACCCACCCGCGCCGCCGCGCTCTTTATAAGCATCTTCCTAACCAACGCCATCACCTTGAACGCTCAGAGTGCGCCGTCCGGCCACGCCGCTCGCTCCTCTGGGCGAGCGGTTGCGCAACAGGCTGACCGCATCATACCCCTGCTCGCATCGTTGGCAGACCAGGCCAGCCTGTCTGACGATCTCACCTTGGCCGTGCGCGCGCAATCACAGGCAGCGGCCTTGCTGTGGCCATACGACCGCGAGCAGGCACGCGCCATCTATCGCCGCGCGTTCCAATCCCTCATGGTAGCCCACGATTTTAAGTGTAACCATAGCGCCTGGTCCAAAGCCGCATCCGTCTTTCGTCCTTCCTGTCTCGCCGTTACGGCAATCGCGAGGCAACACCTGCGCGTCGAGCTGCTTCATGAGGTCGCAGGGCAGGACGCTAGGCTGGCCGAAGACATAGCCCGCGCCTTCACATCTCCGGGTGCCGCAGCAAGTGCTGCCTATGCGAGCGAAACAATGTCGGGGAATCGCGAGGATAACATCGACCCTGCATTTAACTCATCGCCGACTGCCGCCCCTACCCAAAGAGATGTCGATCGTCGCGATCTGTTGGTAAGCGTCGCGCTTCAAATTGTCGAGCGCGATCCGGCCCGGGCGATGGCTCTTGCTCAATTAAGTATAGCCTTCGGCGTGTCGCCGCATTTCTCTCGGCTGTTGCTGTCGTTGCGCGCGGCGGATGCCGCGCGCACGGATCTGCTCTTTGCGTATGCGGTGGGCTGCCTGGAACGCTCCAGAGACGTAGATATTAACAGCCTGCACACACTGGGCGAGTTCCTGGTTTCGGCCATAGTACCCTATAACTAAAGAGCCCATCAACAGAGGCGTGGTCGTGCGTTTTCTCAACTGCGCGCTGGCACAGCTTGCGCGGCGTGGCCGGATGGCAGCAGGCGAGATTGGCAATTTGTCTGCTAATCAAGGCATAGATGCTGAGGAGGAGGCCGTCATCTATTTCATCGGCCGACAGCTCGGCGGCCTGTTCGCACGCTACCTGCCGGACCGGCTCGGCCAATTCAAGCGCCAGATCGCGGAATTGAGCGCTACCAATGCCAATGATCGGGCAATTGCTCCGACGCAGGTATATGTGAGCAAACCGAACGAGATAGCGCGTGAAGCCCTCGCCGCTTCTACCTCCGCTGATCGCGACCTGCTGCATGCGCGGGCGGCGTTTGTCTGGCTTGCCAGAGGAGAAGTGAGGCGGGCGCAAGGAGCCGCGGTCAAGATCGCCGCCGCAGCTATACGTGACCGCGTGATGATCCAGGTGGCGCGCCGGTACAACTCGGCAGGTCGGCTCGAGGGGGCCGTTGCCGTGGCGCGCCGCATTGAAGAGCCGGTAGCACGCGCGAGCCTCCTGACGAGTCTGGCAGGGGCGGCGCTGGCTTCCAAGAATGGGGCTCGGTCAACCGATTTGCTCGACGAGGCCGAAGGCTGTGCGCTGATGGCGCCGCCTTCGATGCGGCGCGCGTTGGCGCTGGTCGGGATTGCCGGGAGCTTTACGGCATTCGATGCTAAGCGCGGCTTCGAAGTCATGCAGATGGCGGTTAAGGCGATCAATGAGGTTCTCGCGCAAAGGGAAGCGTCCGAGCCGACGCGTTCATATCCAGGAACTGCGGGAGAATTCGAAACGGGCGAGCTTTACGGCTCCGGTTTCGAAGCCGCATTTGCATCGCTTGGGCGCGCCGACTTCGATCGGGCCTGGTCTCTGGCCGAGCAACTCACCGCAAGAGACATCTCCGTGCTCGCGCAGTTGGCAGTCTGTCGTGGCGGGCTGGCCGGACCCTAGTACGGGGAACGAGCGGCACAATGAGTTAATGTTCGTCATACACCTGTTCTGACCCGCCGTGGCGGAGTTGATGAACGATTGGCAAGTAGTGAAAACAGACGGGAGAGATTCATGAGGATCTGGGAGGTATTCAAATTCTTAACCTTAGCTTTTGTGTTAGCCGGATACGGACTGCTCGCGCTGCTTATGTTCGCCCGCCTGCTCTCCGCCCTCGTCAGTCACCACCGAGCCGCAGGGCAGATTGCCAAAGGGCTGGCGCACGTGAACCGACCCGACCAGGGGGCGAATGTGGTTTTCGGAAAGCGTGACAAAGTTTCATCAAAGAACCGACCCGATTGGTCGCAGAATTCAGTGTGATAGTTGGATTTGTCATAATGAATCAGCAGAATCAAGCAATCACTCTCATCAAGCGCAGTATGGCTTTAATAGCGATGCTCGTTACGTTGATGAGCACAGGCGCAATCGCGCAATCGCGCAAGGCATCGGCGCGCGCACAGTCACCGGGGTCACCGTCGAGGCTCAAGAGCGACGTAGCCGCCGCTAAAACCGAACTCATCAAAGCGGTCGCCGAATACAAATCGAGTCTGGCAGAGGTGGTGTCGATATACGAAGCCGTGTTGAAGAACGCGCAGCAGCAGTTCGAGGCGCGCAAGGAGCTTTTCGCGCAGGGCGCCATCCCGAAGAAAGAGTTGGACGAAAGCGAAAAGCAAATTGCCGAAGCGCGGGCCAAGATCGACGAAGCGCGCAAGCAGACTGCCGAAGCCGATGACCTGATCGCTGAATCAAGCGTTGTTGAAGATGATGAACCGGCGCGCGCGGCGGGCCGGTCGCCCAGCCTGGCAGGTCGCTACACGGCGACGCCGGCATTGATCCGCTACACGGGGACGGCACACTGGGCGCTGGCGGACGCGGCGAAAGTCGGCAGCTTCTTCCTCAGCCGCTTCGGCCATCAGATGCCGATCAGCGCTTACGGGCAGACGGCGACGCACGACCGGCTAGGCTTCGATCATCGCAACGCGGTTGACGTGGCGGTGCATCCCGACAGCGCCGAAGGGCAGGAGTTGACGGCTTATCTGAGAAGTCAGGGCATCCCGTTCATTGCCTTCCGTCATGCGGTATCTGGATCAGCCACCGGAGCGCACATTCACATCGGCTATCCGTCGCGCCGCGTCGGCGGTTCGTCCTCGACGCGGGTCACGGCACGGCTGCCAGGCGGCAAAACAAAATGATCACATCCACACCTGCGGGCACGTCGGTTGTTGTAATGACTCAAAGTATAAGCACGCCACAGCCGACTTTCATTCAACTCGCCACCCGGTCCTCGAAACTCTTGAGCCGGGCAAGAGTTGGCGTTGATTCTACATCGACAAAGCCCTTCTTTCCGCTAATGCTGACGAAGCCGGTGCCCTCGCCGAAGAAACATGGAACATGAGGGTTAATCTTTGGTGTGATCGCTTGGCAAGTAGCGTACAAAATGCCGCTCGTTTGCTTCTTTTCCTTTGAACCTGTAGATGAATCTATAGATAATACTTCTTGAGAAGTTGAAATTGTCGCTAAGTGATTGATTCTATGGAGCCAGCGAGGGGACTCGAACCCCTGACCTCCGGTTTACGAAACCGACGGATTTAGTTTCTTGATGTTCTCTCTTGTCTAGATTCAGGCCAGATTTCTCATTATTTCTCGTATTTTCGCTTGCTTTGTTTATGACAGTTGCGGCATGTTTGCTGGTGTTGAGCCTGAATGTTTGACTGAGTGTTTGACCAGCGTTGGAATTATATTTGCTCATAAGCGTTGAGTGATGCAGCAGGAGGTAGGTCATGCCGCGACACAGAACAGGCGCTGCAATCGTCAAATGGAAAGAGAAAAATGGCAAAAGGGTCAAGCATTGGTATGCCTGTGTGAGCTACTATGACGACCAGGGGAAACGGCGTCAGTGGGTCCAAAAGCCGGAGGACAATACGAAAATTGCCGCGCGAGAGCTCGCCAAGCAGATGCTTGCTGAGATGGAGGGGCAGGGAGAGAAGACTATTAATGCGACTCATATGACCTTCTCACAACTCGCTACCCTTTACGAACAAACCTACCTTATTGACCCCGAATACGTGGACGGAAGAAAAGTAGCCGGCCTGCGAAACCGGTACGATTTTGAACTGCGCCTTAAAGCTCTAAGAGCCTTCTTCGGGAAGAGTAGGATAAGAATAATCACCCACGGCGACCTCGAGCGATACAAGGCGGCAAGGCTCAAAACCCCGGTCCTTGTAGGTAGGAATACTCGTAACAGTGAGAAACCGGGGAAGGTCACCGAACGCCAGCGTTCGATCGCAACTGTTCACAGAGAGCTTAGCCTGCTACGGCGGGTATTCAACTTTGCGATCGCCAACGGCTGGCTTGTCAGGAATCCGTTTTCAATGGGCAAGTCACTGATTAACCCGGGGGACGAGAGGCCTCGGGAGAGAATATTAACCCCGAAGGAGGAGCAGCAGTTACTCGCCGCTTGTATTGAATGGCGGGCGCATTTGAGGCCGATTATTATCTGCGCACTCGACACCGGCATGCGCCGCGGCGAGATGTTCAAGCTCAAGTGGAGTGACATTGATTTTGAGAACAGACTGATTACGATCCGAGCATTCAACACGAAGACAATGCGTGAGCGCCAGGTGGCCATAACGGAAAGGCTCCGCCGAGAGCTTGAGTTACTGCGGCAGAACTCAAACCAAAACGCAGATGAACTGGTATTTGGCGTAACGACGAGCGTCAAAACTGCATTCAACAAAGTAAAGGTCATTGCGGGAGTAGCCGATTTACGATTCCACGATTTGCGCCACACGCACGCGACGAGGCTTGTGTCCAAACACGTGCCGCTGTCAGAAGTCGGAAGGATGCTGGGGCATACTCAGGCCAATACAACGTTCAGATACGTAAACCCGAACGTGGAAACGGCGCGGCGTGCTGCTGCCGCGCTGGATGAATTCAATAGGGAGGCTGAGACAAAAGAAGAAGGAATTCATTGAATGGTCTATTTGAAGCTTCACCTACCTTTCGCTTTCTGCCAGTTGCTTGGCGTTGTTGATGTCCTTGCCTGAGTCTGTGCATTCTTGCTCAATAGCCGATTGGTAAACATCCAACCCGGCTGGAGCAAGAGCGGCAAAAAGGACTCGACGATGGCCTGAATTATAATGCCAAAGAGGAGGACAGGCGAGGCTGACGCCGGTGAGTCCTGTTACCCTCTGCAAGGCGTGTAACAGCAAGCTGCTGAACGGGCAGTAGTTCCTATGCTTATCGTGATCACCCCGGAAGGCCTGAGATGGAGAGAGGGAGCGGTCTGTTACTACGTCCGGGACATAGTCTTGCTGCCGCACTTTGCTTCCCCTCCTTCGGGCCGGCTTGCAACCTGTCGCTTGCGGGCCTACAATCTGGCTATAATAGCTATATTAGAAAGGTGTTTATGAAATCAGTAAATATCGCGGATTTGAAAAACAATTTGAGCCGTTACCTCAATGAAGTGCGGCAGGGCGAGGAGGTGTTGATTCGAGACCGCAACCTGCCCATCGCCAAGATCGTCCCCCTCTCGGCAGACAACGAGGAGGAAGAACTGCTGGCTCTGGCCGCCCGGGGGCTGATCCGTCTGCCGGAAAAAGCCGGGGGGTTCCCAAAAGACTTTTTTACCGCCGCCCTGCCCAAGGTCAAAGTGGACGTCGTAAAACTCCTCCGAGAGGAACGTGATGAAAGGTAGCCGCGCCTTCTTCGACAGCAGCGCGATTATCCCGGTGCTCCTCCAACAAACATTCTCTACTCAGGCCCGCCGACTTCTCAGGAAATACCAAAAGCCGGTGCTGGCATGGACGACGCCCATTGAGGTACAGAGTGCGCTTTCACGGCTCTATCGAGAAGGGTACCTCAACGACAAGGGCTACCAGGCGGCCGTCGATCGCTTCTCCAACATTGAGGACAACAGGCTGGAAGTCCTGCCCACAGCAAAACTCCGGGACCTGGCCAAAGAGATGTTGCGAAGCTACGACGTACGGGCTGCCGACGCCATCCAACTGGCCTCGGCCCTGCTCTGGTGCAATGAGAAATCCAAGGGCAAACCATTCATCACCTTTGACGCGCGGCTTGCGGAGGCCGCCACGAAAGCCGGTTTTGCTGTTCACACAACGATCTGAACAGTTTCAGATTGCACCTCCGACCCGTATGGGGGCATAACTGCAAAGCCTGGAACGCCACCGAACGACTCATCAAGAGCGGCGCTAAGGTGAAAGATGTCTTCGGGCGGCTCGAGTAAATGTCAACAAAAGTCCTGCCGCTTGCGGAATACCTTTCTACGACTCGGGTGGGTGAAAAGTGGCAGGTGACTGTACCTAAAAAGTACCGCGATACGATCCGGCTGGAAACGGGGGCACCGCTAGCGATATTGAGGGTCAGTGACGCGCTCATCCTGATGCCGGAGCAAGCGCGGTTCAACGCCCTGTGGACTTGATCAGTTCGGCGCTGGAAGGACAAAACGTCAGTGAGACTGACCTACAGAAGATGCTACCTCAAGCGAGCCGCCGTGTCTTCGAACGTCTCTACCCGAAGCTTGCGACCGAACCTGCCCGCCCAGAAAAGAGAAACGGCGGACGCAATGGTCTGTTATCCGGCGAGGCGCACTATCTGCACGTCAAGCGGATGGAGATGGCTAACCAGGACAACAAGCACTATATAAGAGCTACACCAAGATATGGATTGGAGCATTCACTGAGTTTGAGGTAATGGATGAATCCTTCCAGCCTTCCAAAAATATCCAAACTTCTCCAAGAAGTTCACGCTTTGGCGTCGCGCCTTCTGATAGTAGTTGTCAATCGCTTGGCTCAAATCGCTTATTTTCTCATGCCATTGGTGGTGACTCGCCTCTTCCTTCAGCGGTTTCCAGGTCCCTTCTTTGGGATTCTCTTCCGGGGTGTAAGCCGGAAAGTTGATGACTCTCAATCGAGGATGCTCCTCCAGCCATTCTTCAACCTCGTCACTTGTGTGATGCGGTGCCCGATCTATCCACAACACGATAGTTCCTCGACGGTTCTCTTCAAGCATCATCTCAAACCATCGAATCGTCGCATCCGAGTCTTGCCAGTCAATGACGAAGTTGGCCACTTCTTCTCCGGTTCCCAGATGCAAGGCGCCGTAGATGTTCTCAG
The DNA here is from genome assembly GCA_963765495.1 of Blastocatellia bacterium. GTDB lineage: Bacteria > Acidobacteriota > Blastocatellia > UBA7656 > UBA7656 > CAVXWP01. Next base: position 8,607 of record CAVXWP010000003.1, on the reverse strand, counting down.
CCTGTTTGCTTCGCGCCCCATCGGCAATCAACGGCTGTTGGCCCACCGGGTTCCATCGCTTGGCTATCGTGCCTTCCAGATAGACCTTGCTTTGATCGCCAGCAAGCAGCGTAATCGCTGCCCCATTCTCCGCAAATTCGGCCAGAATCTCCGCCGTCTCCAACTCGAAACGAGCTTGTTCTTCGGCGCTACGTTTGATGTAAAGCTTGCGGCCACGCTGATAGCTCCAGCCTATCAAGTGGAGCAGCTTTCTGGTGCCGCTGCGGCAATAGCTCGTCTCAAAGCGTTCCTCAAGCAAGTCCCGAACGGCTTTGAGAGTCCATCCACTCCCCACCCTCGTGCCAGGCATCGCCTCGGTTTCAAGCAAGTGCTGCACTTGTTGCAACTCCTGTTGGTTAAGAGATCGCTGCCCATGCTCGCCTCCCCAGAGTGGATTGTTTTTGAGTCCATCCAAACCGCTCGCCTGATAGCGCGCGCTCCAGCGGCTGATGGTTTCTTCATCAACAAGCAATATCTGTGCGGTGTGTCGGTAGCTGTAACCCTGCGTCATCAGGATCAACGCGTGATAACGTTGTCGTTGGTGAGGATTTTCTTTCATGTTCTTGTATCGTCGGCAGGCTTCCAAGTAATCTTCTTGACTGAGCATTACTTCCCCTTTCTGTGTTTTTATCTTTCTGTCAGACGATACTCTAACTCATCTTCAACTCCACATCTTGCTGTAGCGTTCATATAGCTGCAACTGACACGTCATCTATCTTTGTGCCAACTCAACCCGGTCCTCTTATTATAAGCTCAAGGCGACCGGCAGATGCGTTTTTACGGTTCCCGAAAGACTCTACGACCTCGACTGCCTGCTCGTCGCACTTCCCTTCCTGACTGCCGCTTTGTGGTGATAGAGCCTGCTAGGAAACGGGACACCTACCCATCCATTCGCTTCCCACGCATGCGCTCGGACGGGGTGGCGGGTCTCAAGACGACGACAGCAGACAGTGAGGCTAGGGGAAAAGGCCGCCGAGAAGAACGCAAAGGGCGTCCCGAGCTGGCAAAGGCCAGCCCCGGCAGCTTCTCTTCGGTCCCGAGTCCGACTCACTTCCCCCTTCCTGATGATCGACTCGTGGTGATAGACTTCGCCGCCTACTCCCTGACCCTGGAGGATTCCCCCGATGACCGTCGCGGCCGGCACAAGGCTCGAACACTACGAGGTCATTGCCGGCTCGGCGCCAGGGGCATGGGCGAGGGCGTGCTCGTTGAGGAGATCACTATGCCACCAGTAGTCGCTTACCACGGTTTGAGCGGTGCCGAGCACCAATAACGGGTCGAGGCCCTCTCGCAACAGGGATACCGCCCGATTTCGCTTGGCGTCTCCGGCGATCCTCCGTTCACTATCTACTCGGCGGTATGGGTGCAGCGGCCTGGGCCGAACTGGTGGGCCGTGCACAACCTCTCGGCCGCGCAATACCAAGCGAAGCTGGACGAGTTGGTCGCGTAGGGTTATGCGCCTGTCCTCGTTAGCGCGGCTGGTCCAGCAGCCAATGCTACGTTTGCGGCGCTTTTCGAGCAGGGGGTGATTGAAGTCAATTAGAATTTACGTCCGTGTTGCCTCACGTAAAAATCTTACTTTTGAAAGGCCGTCGTCTCATCCTTGCTATTTACGAAACTCATTATCTTGGCGATTTCTTCCTCCAGGGAGAAAGGCAAGCTTTCTCCCTTACTGGTCATTTCAGCCGAAGCCAGGAGCGATGTCAAGGATCGCGGCCAGCAGGGCCGCGACCGCCGAGTCTGCGAGGCGGCCTGTCCTTGACTTCGCCCGCAGCCAAGGCTACTGACTTACTACTCAACAAACATCTCCAATGGCATTGATATATGGGCAGCAATGATCACTCCTTCGCAAGGCGGGAGATTTCTTGAGGGGAGCTTTGACAATCTCCATGCCCTCACTCGTCTCTGCAATGTTCTCAACTGCCCTGCACTGAACTGACCTGGATATTCTCGTTGCAGAGTATCGAATATTTCCTTTACTTGTAATCCTGCATTCTCCTCAAGCATCGCTTCCACCTTCTCCCAAACAAGAATGAAAGGATCCTTGCGCGTTGGCCAAGTATGCACTACCTGACTATGTTTGGTCGGCTTGCCTGTTTTCCTGTAGGCTCGTTTCTGGTCACTGCCAATACCAGGTCGGTTGATCAGCGACTCCTCAGAGTTTGGTTTTTCACTCTGCCCGATATCGAGTTTTTGAGTTGGTACTGTTTGGCACAGAGCAAGCCAATCTGCCGGGCGATGAGCGTACTGAAGCAAGTCTTGGAAGTATTCTATCTGGCGGAGAAGTTCCACCGCATTCAACTTTTCATACTGCTCTCGCAGCCTTGTTTTTGCTTGGTCAGTCACATCCTTTGAATCTAGCGATCTCTGATATGGGGTTTGTGCCTGGTCATATCGCTTAATGACCTTACTCGCTTGTCGTTCTTTCGAAACCAGCTTCACCGATGGCTGAAAGAAGTTGACATACATCCTCAGCACTCCGTAGAGAGCAGCCAACTGCTTGCAAGCTCCAGGGCCTTCAAACTGATCATAGCCAACGAACTTCCTTACAATCGAGCCATTCTTTTGTTCTACGTGACATTGATCGTTTTTCTTGTAAGGACGGCAGCGGGTGAAGGTAATCTGCCTCGCCCGGCAGTAATCCAACAGAGAGTGATTAAGAAACTCCGAACCGTTGTCGGTGTCTATTCCCAGGAGCGGAAAAGGCAGAAGAGTGTGAGAGAGTTCAAGCATCTCGGTCACTTTGTGTTGATCGCGACAAAGTAAGGCGAAGAACTCGGTCCAGCCAGTGATCACATCAGTCAGGACCAGAGAGTTGAGATAAGTGCCCTGAGTAGAAGTACCGTAGTGGGCAACTACTGATCATTGCAGAAATAACTTTACTTTTAGAACCACGAAAGAGGCTTTGGCAGCCAGTTCTGGCTTGTGAGAAGTAAAGCTATTTATGCAACGACCTGTAGTTCGGCTTCGACAAAGCCGGGTTTAAGATCATCCCAATCCGAAAAAGTGCGGATAGGAATCTGGTGTTTGAGAAGCGAACCTGTGCGAGTCGTTACAAGGCTGTTTCTCTTACCGGAGAGTCTAACATCTCGAAGGAGGCGGTCAACAGTAGCCGGACTGATAGAGAGGAGTTTGGTGCGAAGATCATCGGACAAAGAGAGAGGACCGTGACGTTCGAGAGAGGAAACAAACTCTGGCAAAAAAGGGACGAGGCGTTTAGAGCAGATGCGGTTAGCCGATTGCCAGACGAAGAGGAGGGCAGCCTTAACGTCTTGTGTGTAAGTGCGGCTGCGAGTGGGAGGCGAAGTTTCGTGAAGAGAATGTTGCTGAGGAGAGCGGTTGAGAAGAGAGATGGCATACTTGCGATGATAGCCAGTAGAGGCAATGAACTCATCGAGCAGGCGAATCTTATCATCGCGGTTAGCGGTTTGGTAACGCGCCATCAAGGCGGCGGTCAATTCTTGTCGTGCAGAGAGGCTCATAATTTTGGTCATCCTTTCCCTCCAATCGCACGGTCTTAGAAGCCACGCGATTAGAGCATTTTGGATGAGTCAATCGGCCTCCGAAAGTAAGATTTTTGATGAGTCAATGCGCGTAAATTCTTATTGTCGCTGATCAGTGGGATGGCGGCCGGGGCAGCTTCTTCCTTCGGTGCAAGGATTGCTAAAGGGAGAAAATTCACAAAGGGGTCAAGATGCACAGTGTCTTCAACCTGCTTTACACATTTCAAGCGTAGCAAGAAATCCAGCGACCTTTGACATTCTCCGGCTTCGAGGCCATCAAAGATCTCGGGTACAAACAGGTCGACCGGCACCTCCTTAAGGCTCTTGATCTGTCTGAGCACCTTCTGGGCTATAGACCAATACTTGAGCCCAAGGGCCTCCCAGAATCTTGATGCGAGGTTGTCTGAATCTGAAATAGACTTCAGTCGTTCGGGAATGTCTTTTGCGACCTTTCTCAGGTCGTTCTCCTCGCCGCCGTCTTGGAAAACTGTTTGCAGCAGGAAGGGCCAGCCACCTGTCTTCTCAAGCAGGTATCGGCACACCTCGTCGGTGTAGAGCTTGCCGGACTGGGAGACCATCTGCCTTATGCCGGGAAGATTCCAGTGGCAAGCCTGAATGGGAGAGTCCACCTGAGTTTCCAAGCGATTCCGAACGTCTTGAGGCAATGCAGACCAACGCCACATGGCAACCGGGTCCAATATAAACAGAAGACGCAGCCACCGGGTCTTTTTATAGCGCACATCACAGAAAACGCGCGCTGCTGTGATGTAGTCCCCCAGGTCCTCCACGCCCTCGGAAATTCGCTGATAGCTTATGAGCCGCTCGTGATTGGGTCGAGCTTCAACGAACCCTCTTAACCACGCTTCCAACCCGAGCGCGTCCGTCACGCTAGCGGGGATTTCGGCGCCCTCTGCTTTTATGTCATCGGGCTGGTTTTCCGGGATAAGTCGATGAAACACATCCGGCAAACTCGACAGCCCCAACGCCTCAGAGGAGAAGATCAAACCGACACCAGTCTGGCGGAGGTTCAGCGAACGCTCCTGAGCTATCGTCAGCGGGCTGAACCCATTTATGCCGCTATTCTTACCCCCCCACCAGGCGTGTCGATCCTGGTCGTTCTTCGTCTCGCGCGGTTTATCGCGCTGTTCTTCGAGGTAGCGCTTGATGACATCTTCGGTTCCCATCATCCTAACGAGGTTAGGACTCCGTAATTTATATTGCCCGTCCAGATCATTCACCACGGTTCCCTTGAGGCGGACAAGCAGGCCCAGGCCACACATCTCTTCTAGCCGCACCTTCATCAGTCCGAGGTTGTAAGATTGAAAGCCAAGGGGCCAGCCATCGCGAGCGAGGTCGAGAATCTCGCCAGCCGTGTAAGTCGCCCCGTAGCTGTCCCTGGCCGACATCTGGTGCTGAATCATCAGCCAGGTAATCACTTTATAATCATCGTCGAGGACTAAGGTTGCCTTGAATTGATCGCTGATCTCCTTTCGCACTTCAGGATCAAGATTGACCGCTTCGACATCATCCCGTTGGATTTCGTAAGGCGGCAGGCTGACCCCTTGCACTTTGCGCAGGCGTTTGATTAAAGCAGCGCAGAAGACATGGATGAGCACAGCATGGTAATTTGTATAAGACAGGATTCGCAGAACCGTCGGCTCGTCAAGCCGATAGCCGAGCGCCTCCTGCGGCTTGCGGACCAGATCGCGCGCCGCGCCGGGATCAAGAGGGCCGACCATCTGTGGCTTGCCGAATTGTAAGAATGGCTGATCGGGCCAATCCTGAAAGCGCTGCACGTGACGATTGCCGGCGAAAACGGTTTTAAAGCGTCGATTGGTATTCGTCATTAGATCTCGCAAAGGAAGAAGCGCGCGGAAATTGTTGTCGGCATCGGCATCCAGAAAATCGTCAGCTTCGTCAAACAGCACCAGCACACTTAGATCGACCTCCTTTTTCATCAAATCCTGAATGTCTCTAGAAATAGTCTTGATATCATCTGTGCGCTTGCGCTGTCCCCACAAGCCCGCGTCCTGGAAAAGGATTCGCAACTCGCTCCAGATGGCTTCAGTCGTTTGCGAGGGTCCGGAGCCGAATTTCTCTCCGAGAGTCTTGATGAATACGTAATGCCACTGGTCGGGGCGGTGATAGAGACGCGCCACCTGTTGCAACAGGGCCGATTTGCCGAGTTGGCGTCCGCCGTAAAGTATACAACTGCCGCTGGGTTTCCAAATCTCGCTGACTAGTTTCTCGCGCCCGAAGAACATCTCCTCAGGCGTATCGCCGCGCCGCTGCGGTGTATAGGGAGACGCCGCCGAAAACGGCATGCTGCATCGAAAGAAAGCGGGCAACCGATCATCAGATTCGCTGGAGAGGAAGATCAGCAGATTCTCATCCAACAGGGCATGCGCGAGCAAAGGCTCGCGCATGCGTGAAAGTGATGCCAGCTCGGCCCTCTGTTGCCCGGTGAGATATCCCAAATAAATGATTAGCAGCCCCGTGTCGCTGAATGTGACCTGCCTTAGACACTGCTCAACCTTCCTAACGCTTGGGCTGCCCCAGAAACACAGGACGCTATAACTTCCCTTTCCATCATTGTCCTTGCACTCCGACCCTAACTGCCATATAGGCTCGGCAGACTTCCCTACCAAAACGTTTGCCCGTGCCAGCAACCAATCAGTTGACGCCTTTATCAACGTAATCGGCGTATTTGCTTCGGCCAGCGATTGAAAGCCGAGAAATCGCAGAATGGTCCAGAGATGTTCGTTGAGGTTGCCGCTTCGGGGGCTGCCCGCCTGCATGTGCAGCCAAGAGGCTATAGTTTCGACAACCTCGTTGCGTCGGTTCTGCGGTACGCCCGGCAGACCAAAGTTCTGGAACTGATTTTGCCCTTTGAGCACTTCCCTTTGGAAGTTCGCCAGTTGGTCCGTTTTCGAGTGCAGCCAATCCTCCAGGTTTGCAATCACGCCCAGATATTCTGTGAGAATATCACGTTCAACCGATCCATATCTCCAGGGCAGATTGGTCAGGATGTCGGACATCTCCTTATCGCTTTCGAAGATTTGGTCGATCCCGGCGAGGCATTCATCTATCACGCGCAGGTCTTTTTCGGCTATGGCATTTTCAATGAACGCACTAAGAGATTCGCTCTCGGCTTGCACCAGTCCAGGGTGGGAGCGCAGGCGAGGCTCCAGCCCGCGCCACTTCTCCTGCAGATGCGAGAGCCGATCCGTCCCGGCCTTAGCCAGTCTGACCGACAGATCGCGGAGCTTAGCGGCAGCAGGCCTCAGGTTCAATAGGCGTTCCGGCTCGATGCTCTCCAGCACCACCGTAAATTCAGAATACTCTTCAGCAAGAGCACCATCCATCAGTGCCTGTTCCACGGCCTCCGATAACTCCGCCTTTTGTTTGGCTAGAACTCTGCGCGCGCGGTCTAACGCCGCTTGGTAGTGGTTTTGCCGCTCCGGTGTCGGCATCTCCGACAACAGAGCCTCCACCGACCGGAAATCTCCGGTCCTGATCCATTCTGGCCAGGCGCTGTCCAGCGTCGTCCCCGCCGCACAGGAATCGCGTAAGGATTCGCAGACCGCTCCCAGGCTATCTGGCTTGCCTTCCTCGTCAAGTTCAAGCTCCGGGCACCACAGCAAGCGGCGACTGAGGCTTGACACCAGTTCGGAAAGCGGTTTTCTTCTGGCGCAAAAAACGTTGCCGTCCGGGGAGACATCGGAAATCTTCAGCAGCAGGCACAGCTTCTCAAGTGAGCGCCTCAGACAGTGCACGGCAGCGATGTCCCGCAGCGACTCGGGGGCGAAACTGGCCAGGGCTTCTTCGGTGGCAGGCAGCGCATCCTTAACTTGCTGCAATAGGCGGTGGGTTCGCTCGGCCTCCCCCTCCGCATGCGTACTGTTGAGAGATCTCTCGATATCGACCAGATCGCACCAGCGCAACGCCAATTCCACTGCCCCCTGCACCTGTTTGACCATTTTTTCCATGCGGCCACCGAAAATCCTGGAATTGCGATCCCCCAGGGAATATGAGCGCGTTGTTTGAAAAAGATGGTTGATCTTCTTTTCAACTTTTGATGTCGCCTGCCATTCGCGGACTGCGGCGCGGAGCCTGACGACCGATTTGCGATCTTTATTGGCCACCGGCTCGACCAGTGCTCGAATCGCGCCCTGATGGCCGACCAAATCGCGCCAGACCTCGTTTGCTCCGGTCAGATTGGTCTTCCAGTTAGGCGCATCCTCCAGCCATTTTGCGGCCTTGCTTGAGAGTAGATCGAACTCCTCTGGATCAAAAAGCTCAGCCGCCTGGTTCAAGTGGTTCTGGAGGAAAGGGAGTCCAAGAATAGTGAACTCTTGCAGGGCTTCGACCAGAGCGCACATCCCCTGAAGCTTCTCAGGGCAATTCAGCCACTCGGTCATACCCGAACTCGGGGCGATAAGTGATGCCGTCATACTGATCGCCAGTTTGAGCACCGGATCGGCTGTTTCGTGCGCGGGGTCGCTCACTGAGTCGAAAAGATCGAGCCAGAGCGGGTCATCGTTCGATTCGAGCCAGAGCGCCGCCTGCGTAGCCCCAATAATCGTATGCGAAAAAGGAACCGGCTGACCGCCTTTCATTAAGGAGAGACTGAGCCAATAAGCGCCCGGCAAATCATCCGACCCAATGAGGGCATAGAGAAACTCCTCCCAATGCTTCTGCGAATCATCTGTGTACAGGCTAAATGCGACCTCTCCGACCGAAGGCAGCCCCCGAAGCTTTCAGCGACTTTGATATGTGTGGCGGGGCTTGAAGGCTGTCTCGTCGCTGGCACAGGTTTAGGCAGCGCCTCGGGCGGGGAAGGGTCCGATTTCTGATTGGTGGTTGGTACGGCTCCAAAGTTACCACCCGTTGGTTGCTGGAAGCGCTGTTTCGAGTCGGTACCATTCTGCGTCGTGTCTGGAGATTCTGCCTGACCTTCCGAATCAGTCGCAGGCTCCTCAAGGGGCGGTGTTCCCTGATGAGTGCCCCCGTCAGGCGCAGGGTCAGGAACCTGAGAAAGAATAGCTTTCAAATTGCCGAAGAG
>CAVXWP010000002.1:0-605475 GCA_963765495.1 Blastocatellia bacterium | reverse complement strand
TAGGCTCGCGGGGAAATTTCCTGACCAACAGCAACGACACAGAGGCGGAAAAAAGAGTGAACAATGTCATAGTAACTAAACGACGCAGTCACAAAGGGGCGAGTCGAAGATTCGGGCCGCGCCTCCCGATATGCCTTGATTGAATTGCCCAGAAAGCCGAGCGCGGCCAACGACAAAGGCGCGCCTAACATGGGCATTCAACGGACCCGCATACCAGCGTCTCGTTATCCCTTCGCCCACAGCGGGCCGCTGATTCCCGGCGTTAGGCTCGCTCGACCTCCCGTTGCTTCTCGATTTGGAGAAAACTGAGACTCTTCGAATTTCCATTTCCAGATTACTCTGGCCGCTTCAATTGAATATCAAACCGATTCTTCGTAGAATCAATTTTCTTTATGACTACTAAATCTCAGTTTGGCCGCAGGAGGGAGCTATGAAGCGTACCTGGACAATCATAGGCGTTGCTGATGTTACTCGAAGCTTCAAGTGGTATCAGTCGCTGTTTGGACAACCGGAAACCAATCCCGCTCATCAGGACTTCGGGCAAATCCTAGACACCGATGCAACAGTCTTGCTTTGCCTTCACCAGTGGGGAGCCCACGAACATCCACCACTGACCAGTCCCGATCATGCTCAGCCTGGCAATGGACTACTCTTGTTCTTTCGTGTGGACGACTTCGATGAGACGCTGCATCGAGCACGTGCCCTTGTCGCTGAACTGGAAGAGGAACCCGCATATGAACCCCAATACTGGCACCAGAGAATTCGCACTCCGAGATCCTGATGGGTATTACGTGATGGTCAGTGCGCTGGCTGCGGCCTAACTGCTCATTCCAACGGACGCGCATTTCCAAAATCTGATTTCCTTTACCACCGGCGCGCCGCTGAACTCGGCGTTAGGCGTCAGATCACCGACGAAAGGGGGACGGTTCATAAAGCGATGATGCGAAAACAGATTCATGCGTGTCATCGTGAGGACAGCTACTTGCCCGCTTCTATTTCCTCTTTACCCAATACTGCTTTCTCCCGATGCTGACATTTCAGCACTTCTCAAAGATTATCCTGCCTCTCAAAGATACATTCGCACCCAATTGCTTGTTGAGGAATGTGGCAGTACAAACCTGATTGGCAATGATGAACTTAGCACATCAAAAAACTTTCCCGACAACAACAGGAAGACCTATCACAGGAGAAGGTAGCAACAGAGAGAGAGGAGAACTGCGCCGAAACAGGAGAGGAGTATTGGAAGAAGGAGGTCAGCAACGCTCAAGGAAATGAAACAATTAAGAGGCCGCCTAACTGCTCATTCCAGCGGACGCGCATGCCACCCTCTCATTATCCCGCAGCTACCTGCGCGCCGCTGAACTCGTCGTTAGGCTCACTCGGTCACCCGGAAAGACTTGGATTATTGAATCTGATAGTCCTTTCTTTTCCTTTGTGCTTGCAATACCTCAAAAGCCCTCGCCATTGATTACTCAGGCAAATTTGTCTGCCTAACTCAATCTCACATCTTCCTAAAGGTCTTCCTATTCTCATTCTTCGTTTGAATTCTTATTGCGTTTTCCATTAACCTCATTCAAGGAGACTTCTTTTATGAAAATTATTAGCTTCGTCTTTAATGCATCTCTCTTGATCATGGGTGTAATTCTTTTATCAATATACGGATTACGGACTCGTGATTTATTTATTGCGTGTTTTTTGATGCTATCTGTCGCAACGCCTGTTGTCACATTGTTTGCATTATACCTTGATAAAGCCCCTTCATGGCTATCGCTTTACTTCAAACGAAAAGCAGAAGAAGAAAAACAAAGAATAAGAGAACTTGGAAGCACTTAGAACTGGACTCAGCCTAACTGCTCATTCCAGCGGACGCGCGTGCCAACCGCTCGCGTTCCACCAGCTACCGGCGCGCCGCTGAACTCGTCGTTAGGCTCGCGGGGAAATTTCCTGACCAACAGCAACGACACAGAGGCGGAAAAAAGAGTGAACAATGTCATAGTAACTAAACGACGCAGTCACAAAGCAGCGAGTCAAGATTGGGGCCGCGCCTCCCGATATGCCTTGATTGAATTGCCCAGAAAGCCGAGCGCGGCCAACGACAAAGGCGCGCCTAACATGGGCATTCAACGGACCCGCATACCAGCTTCTCGTTATCCCTTCGGCCACAGCGGGCCGCTGATCCCCGGCGTTAAGTGCGCTGGGAGTTGGTCGATGGAAATCAATCACATTGGCCGTCAAGAACGCAGCCAATATTACCTGCCTACAAATTGTGCTGTTTGACTCTCACTGGCCCTCGGATTGCAACCAGCGATCACCTTTCTTCGTCTGTCGAGTCAGCCTCACACTCCGCCGCGCTTCTTTAATAGGATAGGTCAAAGCCTCGCTAAAAGGCAAAGTGGGCCAGCGCGGCTATTACGAAGGCAATTATCTGTGACATACTTGCGAATCAGAACGCGCCTAACTGGTCGATCAACCGGACGCGCATACCACCTTCTGGATGGCATCGGGGGCCACAGCGCGCCGGTTATCTCCGGCGTTAGGCGTCAGAACAACGGTGAAATGGAAACGACTCGGCAAGCAATCGCTTAAAGACCTGACAGCAAAGACACCGCGAGGAGAATGGATCCGTTCACCTATCAATGCTACTTCTCGCTGCAATTCCTCATCAGAATCATTCTTCATCAAATCTCTGCTTTCAGATATTCTCAGTCTCAGGGCTGTTTTCCACAGAGCCATTTCAAGCGAAATTGCCTGCGCAGAAATGGCCAAAGCAGACCTGTCAGGGAAGGATGGTTTCTGCAAATCGACACTCAGCAAGCAAGGAGAAAGAAGGAGATGGGAGAGGAGGATAGAAAAGAGAGATGAAAATGAGAGAAGGCGAAGAGGTAAAACAGCGAGGGGAGCCGCCTAACCATCGGTTCGACCGGACCCGCAATCCAACTATTCGCATGAAGTGGAGGCCACAGCGGGCCGGTCAACCGGGACGTTAGGCGTCAGTGAATCCGTTGAATTGAAACGACTCATCAGGTAAAGCCGCAATATCAAGAGCAGGCGAGACATCGCCAGGACAATGCACTTGCTCCCCTGTCAATCTGCTACCCACGCACCAAAGCATCCAATCACCCAACCCCCGATTGCCTCGTCTACAACACTCTGCTCTCAATGCAAGCCCAGCTTCTACCCGCCAGAATACTTCGACCAGAGGCAATGAGTCGCAAAGATGGAAATGGCAGAAGCAAGAAGGATGAATTACGGAGAGCACTCGCCTAACTGCTCATTCCAGCGGACGCGCTTGCCAACTGTTCATTATCCCTTCGCCCACAGCGCGCCGCTGAACTCGGCGTTAAGCGCGTAGGAGGTTGGTTGATGAGAGTGAATCACACTGGTCGTTTAGATCGCAGCCGACAATACTTGCCTTCAAGCTGTGCTGTTTGACTCTCACTGGCCCTCAGATTGCAACCAGCGATCACCTCTCTTCGTCTGTCGAGTCAGCCTCACACCTCGCCGCGCTTCTTTAATAGGATAGGTCAAAGCCTCGCTAAAAGGCAAAGTGGGCCAGCGCGGCTATTACGAAGGCAATTATCTGTGACATACTTGCGAATCAGAACGCGCCTAACTGGTCGATCAACCGGACGCGCATACCACCTTCTGGATGGCATCGGGGGCCACAGCGCGCCGGTTATCTCCGGCGTTAAGCGCACAGGAAAGCCATCCGTGACAATGAGGCATACTGGTCGTCAACCAAGCAATCAGACTACATGTCTACAAAGTGTACTGACACAATCACTGCGCCGCGCTACCCGATAAATCCTGGTTGAGTCGAAGCTATCTGCTGGCGCGGCTTGGCATTTCGACAGAGGCATCTTTACCGAACCTTCAAGGTGGAATGCGCCTAACTGGTCCATCAACCGGACCCGCATTCCAACCCTTCATTATCCCTGAGCCCACAGCGCGCCGGTTATCTCCGCGTTAGGCTCGCGGGGAAATTTCCTGACCAACAGCAACGACACAGAGGCGGAAAAAAGAGTGAACAATGTCATAGTAACTAAACGACGCAGTCACAAAGCAGCGAGTCAAGATTGGGGCCGCGCCTCCCGATATGCCTTGATTGAATTGCCCAGAAAGCCGAGCGCGGCCAACGACAAAGGCGCGCCTAACATGGGCATTCAACGGACCCGCATACCAGCTTCTCGTTATCCCTTCGGCCACAGCGGGCCGCTGATCCCCGGCGTTAGGCGTCAATCTCTCAGAAGCGAAACGACTTACCAAGCAATGAGGCGAAAACAATATTAGGTAAGACATCGCCAGGACATCCACTTGCTCGCTTCTCATTGCTCTTTACCAGATGCACCTCTGCTTATTCGATCATTTCTGCTCCTTTATTGGATATTTCCTTTTCCAATAGCAACTATTCAACTTTGCTCAAAGATAGACCTGTCTGGCAAAGATAGCTTCGCAGTTGAATGGTTTGGTGAGCCAACCAGCAGAGAAAAGAGTGTGGGAAAGGCAAGCTGGGAGATCAGGAACCTTCCGCGACAACAAGCAAGAAACCCTATTACGCAAGAGAGGATAACAGTAGGGAGGAGGAGAAACAGAGGCGAAAGAGGAGAAGAGAAATGGGAGGTAATGATCGGCCAAGAGGAAGGAGGATGGAGGGGCGAAGGAAGCCGCCTAACTGCTCATTCCAGCGGACGCGCATTCCACCTTCTCACTATCCCTTTGCCGCCAGCGCGCCGCTGAATTCGTCGTTAGGCTCGCTCGGTAATCCGATATTTCTTGGTTTGGACAAACCAACAAACATTTCATTTTTCTCAAATTCGGGATAGATTCAAATTGAATAACTGCTTGATTCCGTATAGAATCTGCACTCTTCTCTTAATCTTCTCGTAATTGTGCGTTAATGAGGTCCACACCTATGATTCTTGAGATTTCGTCTTGGGTCGCAGAAGGCTTGTTTGGCGCAATTGTGCATGGCGGACGTAGACTGCGCCTCCTTTTTACCCTGGCCGCTTCTTCTATTGGCCTCGCCATAGTTTGTGCAATAGTGGCAGAGAATCTTCCGAATCAAAAACCACTCTTGAATATAGTGGCCGGAATCCTCGGTGTTATTGGAGCAATGCTCATCATTGGAATTGCAGGCTATCAGCGTGTCCTAATTGCAAGCGAGCACCAGGAAGTGATAAAGAGAGTAGAAGAACGTGTTAGAGAACACCCAAATGAGCCACAGGCAGCTTGGGAGCTTGCAAGAATCAAACTCGAAATCTACTTAAATCGGAATCTGGCTCAAATCCGTTGGATTTTCTTTCGATGCCTACTGGTAATTACTGCTGGTTTCATCGTTATTGGCTATGGAACTATTCAAGTCTATAAATCTCCTGATAATTTTCAACCATCAATTGTCGTCACTTTAGCTGGAATAATTGTAGAGTTTATTGCAGCAACTTTTTTGCTAATTTATAAGTCCACGATGGAACAAGCTAGAGATTATGTCAACATCCTTGAAAGAATCAATGCTGTTGGAATGTCTGTTCAGATACTCGAAAGTATGGAGTCTGATGATACAGGATTGAGAGATAAAACTCGTGCTGAAATTGCGGCTGGACTTCTCTCACTTTATGGTTTGACGCGGGGCAAATGACTTGCATCGACAAGGGGCCAAGCCTAACTGCTCATTCCAGCGGACGCGCATGCCAACTGCTCGCGTTCCATCAGCTACCGGCGCGCCGCTGAACTCGTCGTTAGGCGTCAGATCACCGACGAAAGGGAGACGACTCAGTTTGCCTTGCTGTTGAAACCTGTCCAGGCAAGTCATCGCCAGGACCCCTACTTGCTCGATTCTCTTGCCTCTTTATCCCCATACTACTCTGCTGTGTCTCTCATCCCTGCTCCTTCATCTGACACTTCTTTCTCCCAAAGCAGTCTTTCAGCATTGCTCATATAAACCTGTCTGGCGAAGAAGCCTGTTCAGCCGATTGCCTGTTGAGACAAGCATCAGAGAGGCGAGTTTGGAAAAGAGGAAGTAGGCAGATCAAAAAGCTTCCCCGACGAAAGAGAGCAACACCTGTCGCACGAGAGAGGAAATGACCTGTGAGGAAGAAGAGAAACTGTGCAGAAACGAGAGATAAGAATAGGAGGGTTATGATCAGGAAAGCTCAAGAAGGATGAATCGGCGAAGGAAGCCGCCTAACTGCTCATTCCAGCGGACGCGCTTTCCAACTACTCGCGTTCCACCAGCTACCGGCGCGCCGCTGAACTCGGCGTTAGACAGCTGACGTCATGGTGACTTTCAAGTGATGGATGACCGATTGAGACAACTTCTCGAATCTAAACAAAGCGACCCACTTGTCTTGGATTGTCTTGACAGGATTAAGAGACAAGGTGAATACCGATACTTCAAGACAAGTCCACTTCTCATCGCTGACGTTGCTCGCGTCTGCTCTGTGCGCGCAGCAATAAACAAAGGGAGGGACGTATCGAGGACTGAGGGGTTTGATGAGCTTCTATCATCGTTGAAAGGAGCAGATGGACAAACAATAGAAGTACACTCAATAGAGCTCAAGTCAGTTTGGTTTACAATACTCACTGACCAGTCTATAGAATCGCTCTTCGGTATTTTGAGGTCGCCGAAAGAGCAGGCAAAATGGTTTGAGCAATGAGAGAAAAACAAAAGACCAAAGAATGCTCGCAGGAAAAGACGCCGTCTAACAACCGGTTCGACCGGACCCGCAATCCAACCACTCGCTTGAAGGGGAGGCCACAGCGGGCCGTTCAACCGGGGCGTTAGGCGTCAGAAGATCGGTGGAGAGGAAACGACTCAGCTATCAATTCCAAAAGACCTGCTTTGAAATCACTGCCGGGGACGATCAATCTTCTCGCCTTCATCAGACTCACACTTCTCCATTCGAGTGCCTTCAGCTATGCTCTTCTCTGGGCTTACTGGCACAGACCCAGTCCTATCGAGATTGCCTGATGATCATTGGCCAAGGCAGACCTGGTTGGGAAAGAAGCTATCGGCAATTGAATCAGCTTTCAAGCAATGAGTAAGAAGCTGTTGGGAGAAGACAAGATGAGGATCGGAGGATGAAAACGAGCAAAGGCGAAGAGATGAAACAGCGAGGAGTGACGCCTAACAGGGGGATACAGCGGACCCGCATGCCAGCTATTCATTATCCCTTTGCCCACAGCGGGCCGCTGATCCCCGACGTTAAGCGCACAGGGAAGCGATCCGTGATAATGAGCTACACTGATCGTCAACCAAGCAATCAGACTACATGTCTACAAAGTGTACTGACACAATCACTGCGCCGCGCTACCCGATAAATCCCGGTTGAGTCGAAGCTATCTGTTGGCGCGGCTTGGCATTTCGACAGTGGTATCTTTACCGAACCTTCAAGGTGGAATGCGCCTAACTGGTCCATCAACCGGACCCGCATTCCAACGCCTCATTATCCCTCCGACCACAGCGCGCCGGTTATCTCGGCGTTAGGCTCGCGGGAAAGTACCTGACCAACAGCAACGAATTGGATGCAAAGGTATTTCGGACAACAAGACCATGATGACGAAAAGGTCAAAACACCAAGCAAGGAGTTAAGGTTGGGGCCGCGCCAATCGAGGCAGACTGATTTGCTCGAAATAAGCGCCGAGCGCGGCCAAAGACAAAGGCGGGCCTAACAGGTCGATCAACCGGACCCGCATGCCAACCTCTCGTTATCCCTTTGCCCACGGCGGGCCGGTTATCTCGTCGTTAAGCGCACAGGGAAGCGATCCGTGATAATGAGCTACACTGATCGTCAACCAAGCAATCAGACTACATGTCTACAAAGTGTACTGACACAATCACTGCGCCGCGCTACCCGATAAATTCCGGTTGAGTCGAAGCTATCTGTTGGCGCGGCTTGGCATTTCGACAGTGGTATCTTTACCGAACCTTCAAGGTGGAATGCGCCTAACTGGTCCATCAACCGGACCCGCATTCCAACCCTTCATTATCCCTGAGCCCACAGCGGGCCGGTTATCTCCGTCGTTAAGCGCGCAGGAAGTGATCCGTGACAATGAGGCACACTGATCGTCAATCACGCAGCAAAGAATACATGTCTACCAGCGATCCTTTTACAAGGAGTCCGCCGCGCAACTCGAAAGCTGCTCGGTGAAAAGCAACGAACTCCTAGCGCGGCTTGCTCGAAGAATATATGCAGAATCGAACCGACAAGATTGAACGCGCCTAACTGTGGCATTCAGCGGACCCGCGTGCCACCGTGCTTTTATCCCGCTGCTACCAGCGGGCCGCTGATGCCTGCGTTAAGCGCGCAGGAAGCGGTCCGAGAAAACCTACCACATTGATCGCCAAAGATGCAGAGAAGAATACCTGTCTACAAACAATGCTGTTAGAATCACTCCGCCGCGCAACCCGATGTATGCTCGATATCTGGAAACGATATATGTGCGCGGCTTGCTCGAAGAATATGCAGAATTGAACCGACAAGATGGGACGCGCCTAACAGGGGGATTCAGCGGACCCGCCTACCACCGATTCATTATCCCTCTACCCACCGCGGGCCGCTGATCCCCGGCGTTAAGCGCACAGGAAAGCCATCCGTGAAAAAGAGGCATACTACTCGTCTATGAAGCAATCAGACTAATTGCCTGCCAACAGTGCTGACACAATCAGTCCGCCGCGCCCTCCTATATTTGCTGATTGAAAAGCAAATCAACACTGGGCGCGCCTTGGCAGAGGGGAACGAGTAACTCTATTGAACCTACAAGGTGGAATGCGCCTAACTGGTCCATCAACCGGACCCGCATTCCAACCCTTCATTATCCCTGAGCCCACAGCGGGCCGGTTATCTCCGGCGTTAAGCGCGCTGGGAAGTTGTTCGTTAGGATGAGCCACACTGATCACATAGGGTGCAACGAAGAGTGCCTGCATACAAGCAATGCTGACACAATCAGTCCGCCGCGCCTTTCGATGAATGTTGATTGTGAGGATGCGATTTCCTGGCGCGCCTTGCCAGATGGGCAGTGGCATCTTTACCGAACCTTCAAGGTGGAATGCGCCTAACTGGTCCATCAACCGGACGCGCATGCCATCTACTCATTTGCATCGAGGCCCACAGCGCGCCGGTTATCTCCGTCGTTAGACGCAGAGGAGCCATCGACAACGGGAGTTGATGCTTGATTACTAAATTTCTAAAAGGCTGTCTCGATGAGGGGGAAATATGCATGGAAGAGTTTCCAGGCAATACGCCTATTCTGCCTGCTCGCTTCATTGCTGACGATTATCAGCCACCCATTGTGGGTATCCTCCTGACCTTTTGGTTCCATTATTTCACTCATCCCCAAGCAATTGCGGAAATGAGAATTCAAGAATATATAATCCACCAAATAGAGATTGGTGAATGGAAAGACGACAAGTTTGTCGCGAAGGTTACGTTCTGTGTAAAACCAGAAAAGACGAGCCTAGATACGTGGTGGAGGAATAGGGCCAAAAGGAATTGGGCTTGGATAAGAAGAAAGAAGCTCTTTACAATTATCAAAGAGAAAGAGAGCTATAAACTCCGAAGTACCAGATCAACATAGATGAAGGTGAACTTTGGCAAAACCGCGTCTAACAGCCGGTTCGACCGGACGCGCATTCCAACATTTCGCGTCCCATCAGTTACCGGCGCGCCGCTCAACCGGGGCGTTAGGCGTCAAAACACCGATGAGAGGGAGACGACTCATCAAGCAACGCTACGAAACATGCTCAGGGGAGTCATCGCGAGCAGAGCCACCTGCTCGCTTCTCTCTTTCTTGCTCATTCATATGATGTTTCTTCCAAACGATTATTCATTCTGGCTCAATGACGATGCTGCCTCTCAAGGATACTTTCGCAGGGCAATTGCCTGTTGAGGTAGGCGGCAGGTCAAACCTGATTGGGAAGGACTAGCCTTGCACATCAACCTGCTTCCCCGACAATGGCAGGAAAAGCTGCCTCAGAAAGTGAGACTGAGAATTGGAGAATAATGGTCAGCAAAGCTCAAAAAGAATGAAGCGGCGAAAGGGGCCGCCTAACTGCTCAATCAACCGGACCCGCATGCCAACTCCTCATTATCCCTTTGACCATAGCGGGCCGGTTATCTCGGTGTTAAGCGCACAGGAAAGCCATCCGTTAAAATGAGGCATACTACTCGTCCATGAAGCAATCAGACTAATTGCCTGCCAACAGTGCTGACACAATCAGTCCGCCGCGCCCTCCTATATTTGCTGATTGAAAAGCAAATCAACACTGGGCGCGCCTTGGCAGAGGGGAACGAGTAACTCTATTGAACCTACAAGGTGGAATGCGCCTAACTGGTCCATCAACCGGACGCGCATACCAATGTCTCGCTTGCATTGCAGGCCACAGCGCGCCGGTTATCTCCGGCGTTAGGCGCGGCAGAGCCGTTAGTGAGAAATGAAGTTGTACGCTTCATAGTCATTTTATAAAATGGCAACAATGAATACTTTATATTCGAAAGAACCTGAAAATAAAAAAGAGTTTACAGAAAAGTTCGATGAGTTTTATACGGCTTTCGCAAAAACATACGATATTCTTGTGAAAATATTGCCAATCTGGAGCAACTGGCTAAAGAAAGTCATTCCATACCTAAAAGGCCCGAGAGTATTAGAGGTATCGTTTGGGACAGGATATTTGATGACGAAGTATGCAGATAAATTTGAGACCCACGGAATCGACTATAATGAAAGGATGGCGACAATTGCAAAGAAGAACATACAATCCAAAGGTATACTCGCACATCTACAGGTAGGAAATGCAGAAAGCTTGCCTTTTATGAATGAGACGTTTGATACAATCATAAACACAATGGCGTTTTCAGGATACCCTGACGGCACGAAAGCAATGGAGGAGATGTATAGAGTTCTAAAGAGGGGTGGAAGAATAGTTTTGATCGACTTTACGTATCCGAAGGATAGGAACTTAATAGGGATGAATATAGCGAAGTGTTGGGCAAAATCAGGAGACGTAATACGGGATATGAGCGAAATATTCAACAAGTTTAACTTCGAGTACATTGAGCGAGAGATAGGAGGGTTTGGGAGTGTACATTTATATGTTGCAGACAAGAAGTAATAGAATTGAAATGACTGGGTTCTAAAATGGGACTCGCCTAACTGCTCATTCCAGCGGACGCGCATTCCACCTTCTCATTTTCCCTTCAACCACAGCGCGCCGCTGAACTCGGCGTTAGACGCTTGCCTGTGACTGGCCGTATTATGGAATCGGAGGTGCATTATGAAAGCTTTCTTCGCCATTTTGTTTATCTGCATAACTGCTAACGCACAATCCCGAGAAGAACTCCTCAAGAAATATGGCTCACCTATCTCAGAGACACTCACTATCCGACCCGATGTCTTTGTTACCTTTAGATATTCTGAGACCGGAGATGTCTGCGAAATGATAATCCATCGGCAACAGTTAACATCGGACTTAAATTACCCAATAACGAAGACTATGCGATCAAAGGAACTAACGGAAATAATTGATGAGTTGGTACCAATAAGCCAGCGTGGGAAACAACTCATGGGAAACTTTCTTAACATGAGGTGCTTACCTTTAGATAATTGCTGGGGAGGAGTGGACAACTACGAGCGGGTTACGATTTTGCGCAATGGCGGGGATAACAAAGAGCGGTATGCAAGGATTCGATGGAAAGAGATTGCCTGTCGTGAATAACTACGCGTCTAACAAGCCGGTTCGACCGGACGCGCTATCCAACTACTCAGGTTCCAACAACTACCAGCGCGCCGGTCAACCGGGGCGTTAGGCGTCAAGATATTGATGGAAGCAAAACAACTCACCAGGCCTTGGCGCTAAAACCTCTTCTTGGAAGCCCTCGCAACGACAGCTACTTGCTTGCTTCTCATTCCTTCGCTCCTTCAACTCGGCATGCATCGCTCATCTCTGCCCCTATAACGGATACTCCTTTTCCCGAAGCAGACTCTCAAACATTGCTTAAAGATAAAGCTGCCTCGGAAGGAAAGCTTCGCAGGGAAATGCCCTGTTTAGCTGCGCGCTAGAGAAGAGATGACTGACAAAGAGAAACAAATCGCCTCGACAAACTACAGCGACGAAAGAGAGGGAAGCTGATACACATGGAGACGTGAAGCAAGAGCAAGGGAGAGGCGATGATTTGCTGGAAAGAAGATGAGAAAAGAAAGAAGCCAGTCATCAAAACACAAGAAGAAGAATAGGAGAAAAGGGGCGCCTAACAGAGGCATTCAGCGGACCCGCAAACCACCTCCTCATAATCCCTTTGCTGCTAGCGGGCCGCTGATGCCTGCGTTAGGCTCGCGGGAAAGTACCTGACCAACAGCAACGAATTGGATGCAAAGGTATTTCGGACAACAAGACCATGATGACGAAAAGGTCAAAACACCAAGCAAGGAGTTAAGGTTGGGGCCGCGCCAATCGAGGCAGACTGATTTGCTCGAAATAAGCGCCGAGCGCGGCCAAAGACAAAGGCGGGCCTAACAGGTCGATCAACCGGACCCGCATGCCAACCTCTCGTTATCCCTTTGCCCACGGCGGGCCGGTTATCTCCGCGTTAGGCGAAGTGGAGTCGAACTCTCATTCGTGCTAAAGTCTTTTCGTGGCAAAATTCGAGAAAATTCTAACCCTGGTATTGCGAGGCACATCTGATACCAATATTCCATTTGACGATTTATGTCTTGTGCTTCGCCACTTGGGATTTGACGAACGCATTAAAGGCAGCCATCACATCTTTACCAAAGAAAATGTTGAGGAGATTCTCAATCTCCAACCCAAAGAACGAAAGGCCAAGCCTTATCAAGTCAAACAAGTTCGTGCGGTAATAATCCGTTATAAACTAACAGGAGACAATTGATGGAGAGTACATACAAATACGAAGTGATTATTTATTGGAGCCAAGAAGATGATGCCTTCATAGCTGAGGTTCCAGAATTAACTGGCTGTGCAGCAGACGGAAGCACTTATGCAGAAGCATTAAAAAATGTAGAGGTCATCATTCAAGAATGGGTTGAGACAGCAAGAGAACTAGGACGGCCAATTCCAGAATCCAGAGGACGGTTGATTTACGCATAAGATTGAAACAGAGGAATTGGTCTTTAAGTTGGAATTGTGGTCCCAATGCAAAGCTGCGCCTAACTGCTCATTCCAGCGGACGCGCTTGCCAACATTTCATTATCCCTCAGCTACCAGCGCGCCGCTGAACTCGGCGTTAAGCGCACAGGAAAGCCATCCGTGACAATGAGGCATACTGGTCGTCAACCAAGCAATCAGACTACATGTCTACAAAGTGTACTGACACAATCACTGCGCCGCGCTACCCGATAAATCCTGGTTGAGTCGAAGCTATCTGCTGGCGCGGCTTGGCATTTCGACAGAGGCATCTTTACCGAACCTTCAAGGTGGAATGCGCCTAACTGGTCCATCAACCGGACCCGCATTCCAACCCTTCATTATCCCTGAGCCCACAGCGCGCCGGTTATCTCCGGCGTTAGGCGTCAGAACAACGGTGAAATGGAAACGACTCGGCAAGCAATCGCTTAAAGACCTGACAGCAAAGACACCGCGAGGAGAATGGATCCGTTCACCTATCAATGCTACTTCTCGCTGCAATTCCTCATCAGAATCATTCTTCATCAAATCTCTGCTTTCAGATATGCTCAGTCTCAGGGCTGTTTTCCACAGAGCCATTTCAAGCGAAATTGCCTGCGCAGAAATGGCCAAAGCAGACCTGTCAGGGAAGGATGGTTTCTGCAAATCGACAGTCATCAAGCAAGGAGAAAGAAGGAGATGGGAGAGGAGGATAGAAACGAGAGATGAAAATGAGAGAAGGCGAAGAGGTAAAACAGCGAGGGGAGCCGCCTAACCATCGGTTCGACCGGACCCGCAAGCCAACTATTCGCATGAAGTGGAGGCCACAGCGGGCCGGTCAACCGGGACGTTAGACGCCCGCAGTGGAAAATAGTATGAGTTTAGAAGAGATGCAAAAAACATTTTTTGAAGCAGCTATTCGCGGTCAGCTAGAAGAACTTCGCTCGCTTATTGCTACAGGAGTTGATCTTAATTGCCAAAATGAAAAAGGGTGTACGGCTTTGATGGGAGCATCCGCAGGACCATTCCCCCAAGCCGTCAGATTGTTGTTGGACTCTGGAGCAGACACAAAGATTAAGGACCGACAAGGAAGAACAGCACTTATCTGGGCTGTTAGAGGAGCGATTTACGAGTACAACGAGAGTGCAATTGCAGTGGTAGAAGCGTTGATTGCATCTAATGCCGATGTGAATGCCAGTAGCGATGATGGTGCAAGTGTGCTCATATATGCGGCATCACATAATCAGCCTGAGATAGTTCAACTACTAATTAAGGCAGGTGCTGATGGCGATGCCGTGAGCAATGGTGGATGGAGGGCCATAGACTATGCGAAGGAATATGGCTATAGTGATGTGGCAGAGGTACTGATGAAGGGAAAGAGGATAAGCGAAGGAAATCCGGTAGATGGGGGCAACGGCGTCTAACAGTCGGTTCGACCGGACGCGCATACCAACTACTCGTGTTCCCTCAGGCCATCGCGCGCCGGTCAACCGAGGCGTTAAGCGCACAGGGAAGCGATCCGTGATAATGAGCTACACTGATCGTCAACCAAGCAATCAGACTACATGTCTACAAAGTGTACTGACACAATCACTGCGCCGCGCTACCCGATAAATTCCGGTTGAGTCGAAGCTATCTGTTGGCGCGGCTTGGCATTTCGACAGTGGTATCTTTACCGAACCTTCAAGGTGGAATGCGCCTAACTGGTCCATCAACCGGACCCGCATTCCAACCCTTCATTATCCCTGAGCCCACAGCGGGCCGGTTATCTCCGGCGTTAAGCGCACAGGAAAGCCATCCGTGACAATGAGGCATACTGGTCGTCAACCAAGCAATCAGACTACATGTCTACAAAGTGTACTGACACAATCACTGCGCCGCGCTACCCGATAAATCCTGGTTGAGTCGAAGCTATCTGCTGGCGCGGCTTGGCATTTCGACAGAGGCATCTTTACCGAACCTTCAAGGTGGAATGCGCCTAACTGGTCCATTAACCGGACGCGCCTGCCAACTTCTCAGTTACATCGGGAGCCACGGCGCGCCGGTTATCTCCGTCGTTAGGCCCTCGTTCCCTGTCGCCTTTGCTTCTCATTTTGCACTCAATTGAGTTGACCACTATCTCAAATTGATTGCATCATACCTTCATATGGGCACATTTTATGTACGTTGCAAAATTGAAAACTCCGTGGATCGATCCAAATCTGTTGTTATCCCAAAGATTTTGGTGGATACGGGGAGCGAGTATACTTGGGTTCCCGCCAGGACTCTTGAAAAGATTGACATTGAAAGGGAAAAGAAAGATTTAGAATTTATCATGGCAAACGGTCAACGAATCACCCGAAGCGTCGGCTTTGCCATCATTCGTTTGGACAAGTTCTTTACTATCGATGAAGTGGTCTTCGCCGAGAAGGGAGATTTGCTCCTATTGGGTGCTAGAACATTAGAAGGATTGAATCTCACTGTAGACCCAAGGCGGAAAAAACTTGTTGCCGCTGGACCATTACCGGCGGCCTCGACAATTGTAATTGGCTAAGAGTATAAAAGCTGAGTTGGAAACTCTGGCGGTAAAACAGGGACAATTGGGGGCAAGACTGGCCTAACTGCTCATTCCAGCGGACGCGCATTCCAACGTCTCTTTATCCCTCAAATACCGGCGCGCCGCTGAACTCGTTGTTAGGCATCCCGTGTTGTAATCGAATATTTATGATATTCTCACTGAAAGGTGATTATGGGTAGTGTTCAGAGAAAACTATCAAACTCATTCAAAAACTTCTTCGACTCGGAAAAATCGAGCGCGGTCCTACTAATTACCTGCACCATAGTTTCGCTTTTGCTCGCCAACTCAGTCTTGGGCGCGAATTACCTGAGTCTCTGGCAGACTTATGTCGCCGGGTTAAGCGTTGAGCATTGGATCAATGACGCACTAATGGCAGTCTTCTTTTTGCTCATTGGGTTGGAACTCGAACGCGAGCTTTATAACGGCGAACTTTCGAATTTCAAAAATGCACTGTTGCCGATTTTTGCCGCACTCGGCGGAATAATAGCGCCAGCTTTGATTCACTTTTCTCTCAATGTCGGAACCAATA
This sequence comes from Blastocatellia bacterium, assembly GCA_963765495.1. Taxonomy (GTDB): domain Bacteria; phylum Acidobacteriota; class Blastocatellia; order UBA7656; family UBA7656; genus CAVXWP01. Next base: position 589,275 of record CAVXWP010000002.1, on the reverse strand, counting down.
CGCAAGCCGGGATCGGGATTCCGATGGCGACCGACATTGCTTTTGCTTTGGGCGTTCTCGCCCTATTGGGCAGCCGCGTTCCAGCTTCCCTAAAAGTTTTTCTGACTGCGCTTGCCGTGATGGACGACCTGGGCGCGATTATCATTATCGCCGTCTTCTATTCGGCACGACTATCACTTGGCTACTTAATTGGCGCGCTTGCAGTCTTTAGTTTGCTCGCCGCACTCAACCGTTTCTTTCACATAAAGTCGCTCACGCCGTATCTGCTCGGCGGTGCGCTGATGTGGTTTTTGATGTTAAAATCAGGCGCTCATGCCACGATTGCCGGAGTATTGCTGGCATTTGCGATTCCGTTCTCAGCTAAAGAAGATGACGCGGAATCGCCTTCACATCGGCTCGAAGATTTTTTGCACAAGCCTGTTGCATTCATCATTCTGCCGATTTTTGCGCTAGCGAACACGGGCATCGTCATCGGTGCGGATTGGGCGAAAAATCTCACGACCGCGAACAGTTCAGGCATTATTAGCGGTCTGATTATAGGCAAGCCATTGGGCATCACTCTGTTGAGTTTCATCGTCGTTACAGCGGGCATTTGTCGGCTTCCGCTTGATTTAAATTGGAAGCATGTTTTTGGTGCAGGACTCCTTGGCGGCATCGGTTTCACGATGTCAATTTTTGTTACGAATCTGGCATTCGTCGGCAATTCGGAAATGATAAACGCCTCGAAAATGGCGATTATGCTGGCATCATTAACGACTGGCGCAGTCGGTTTTCTGTGGTTGAAGTTGTTGGGCAAACCCGAAAGGTCGGACGTGGATATGGACACGATGGATTTTCCTTCTACTGAAGTGGAGGCGGAAGAGGCCTAACTGCTCATTCCAACGGACGCGCATTTCCAAAATCTCGCGTTCCATCACCTACCGGCGCGCCGCTGAACTCGGCGTTAAGCGCACAGGAAAGCCATCCGTGAAAAAGAGGCATACTACTCGTCTATGAAGCAATCAGACTAATTGCCTGCCAACAGTGCTGACACAATCAGTCCGCCGCGCCCTCCTATATTTGCTGATTGAAAAGCAAATCAACACTGGGCGCGCCTTGGCAGAGGGGAACGAGTAACTCTATTGAACCTACAAGGTGGAATGCGCCTAACTGGTCCATCAACCGGACGCGCATACCAATGTCTCGCTTGCATTGCAGGCCACAGCGCGCCGGTTATCTCCGTCGTTAAGCGCACAGGAAAGCCATCCGTGAAAATGAGGCACACTGGTTGTCAGCAATTCCCGGTCAGGTTGTAAGTTGATGAAATCAAAAGAGGAAGCGAAAAAGATAATTGCGAAAGTAAATTCTGTTGTACCAACAGTTATAGCAAAATCGGATAGATGTAATCGGTGTTTTGCGCTAAGTGCTGTGATTGCCTTAATTACAACGCAATTTCACGATTTCTAATCTCCTTTGTTCGCTTCAATTCCGGTCTAACCGGGAATCGCTGACTGGTTGTCAACCACATTGCAAACAGAACCTGTCTGCCAGCTATCGTGTTACAATCAGTCCGCCGCGCTACTCCTTAAATCATGCTTAAGAGGAGGCGATCTGTTGGCGCGGCTTTGCATATGGACAGGGCCATCTCTATTGAACCTGCAAGATGAGATGCGCCTAACAGGTCCATCAACCGGACGCGCTTGCCACCTTCTCAATGGCATCGGGGGCCACAGCGCGCCGGTTATCTCCTCGTTAGGCGTCAGAACAACGGTGAAATGGAAACGACTCGGCAAGCAATCGCTTAAAGACCTGACAGCAAAGACACCGCGAGGAGAATGGATCGGTTCACCTATCAATGCTACTTCTCGCTGCAATTCCTCATCAGAATCATTCTTCATCAAATCTCTGCTTTCAGATATTCTCAGTCTCAGGGCTGTTTTCCACAGAGCCATTTCAAGCGAAATTGCCTGCGCAGAAATGGCCAAAGCAGACCTGTCAGGGAAGGATGGTTTCTGCAAATCGACAGTCTGCAAGCAAGGAGAAAGAAGGAGATGGGAGAGGAGGATAGAAACGAGAGATGAAAATGAGAGAAGGCGAAGAGGTAAAACAGCGAGGGGAGCCGCCTAACCATCGGTTCGACCGGACCCGCAAGCCAACTATTCGCATGAAGTGGAGGCCACAGCGGACCGGTCAACCGGGACGTTAGGCGCACAGGAAAGCCATCCGTGAAAATGAGCGACACTGATCGTAAACGGAGCAATCAGATCACCTGTCTGCCAACAGTATTGACACAATCACCGCGCCGCGCTATTTGTGATTTATTGGTTAACGGGAAGCAAACTATCAGCGCGGCTTGATGTGAGACAAGCCCAACTGTAATGAACCTGCAAGGTAGAATGCGCCTAACAGGTCCATGAACCGGACGCGCTTGCCACCTTCTCAATGGCATCGGGGGCCACAGCGCGCCGGTTATCTCCGGCGTTAAGCGCACAGGGAAGCGATCCGTGATAATGAGCTACACTGATCGTCAACCAAGCAATCAGACTACATGTCTACAAAGTGTACTGACACAATCACTGCGCCGCGCTACCCGATAAATTCCGGTTGAGTCGAAGCTATCTGTTGGCGCGGCTTGGCATTTCGACAGTGGTATCTTTACCGAACCTTCAAGGTGGAATGCGCCTAACTGGTCCATCAACCGGACCCGCATTCCAACCCTTCATTATCCCTGAGCCCACAGCGGGCCGGTTATCTCCGGCGTTAAGCGCGCTGGGAGTTGGTCGATGGGAATCAATCACATTGGCCGTCAAGAACGCAGCCAATATTACCTGCCTACAAATTGTGCTGTTTGACTCTCACTGGCCCTCAGATTGCAACCAGCGATCACCTTTCTTCGTCTGTCGAGTCAGCCTCACACTCCGCCGCGCTTCTTTAATAGGATAGGTCAAAGCCTCGCTAAAAGGCAAAGTGGGCCAGCGCGGCTATTACGAAGGCAATTATCTGTGACATACTTGCGAATCAGAACGCGCCTAACTGGTCGATCAACCGGACGCGCATACCACCTTCTGGATGGCATCGGAGGCCACGGCGCGCCGGTTATCTCCGGCGTTAGGCGCGCAGAGCGGAATCCGTATTAGATGACATCTATGAATCAGGAGGAGTGATGATGTTGAGAGTAATTGCAGTCCTAGCATTGTTATTGTTATCTCTGACTGGCTGGTTAAGCGCGATCGAAAAATCTCCGACGCCAGTAGAAGGCTCACCAGTCGAGGTAACCTCACAGCAACTGAAAATCGGCGAGGCAAAAGGTAGCCTGATACAGAACAGGACAGTAGAATTGAAGTACGCCTATGCCCGTAAAGTAAAGGTGCAGGGTGACCCGATGTATAGTCTTGTGCTAACCCACCGCCCCTATTCTGAAGATATCCTAAAAAAAGGCGACACCCTCAGTGATGCAGTAGGATTCAATGATATGCTCCACTTTATGATTACACCCGAAGGCAAAATTGTCACCATGAGCTTCTTTCTCTCGCCACCGAATTTATCTAACTCGAAGGCGTATGCCTCAGCGAACAGGAAATCTGTGACGATTGGCGCCGATAGCATTGAGGGAGAGTTAGCCGAAGAGGATTCGGGTTTTGGTGGAAAATGGAGCTACAGAGTAAAATTTAAGAGCGCAATCCTGAAGGAATAATTTCAGAAGCAGAAGCGGAGCAGACAATAGCAATCCGCCGCCTAACAGGTCGATCAACCGGACGCGCATGCCAACGTCTCATTAGCCCTCGGCTACCGGCGCGCCGGTTATCTCGTCGTTAGGCGTCCATATCTCAATGGAAGCGAAACGACTCATAAAGCGATGATGCGAAAACATGTTCAGGTAGTCATCGCCAGGACAATGCCCTTGCTCGCTTCTCATTCCACTCTCTTCGCATCGCTTATCTCTGTTCCTTTCTCTGATACTGCTTTCTCCCGAATCAGTCTGTTCAGCATTGCTCAATGACAATGCTGCCTCGAAAAGATACCTTCGCAGGGCAATTGCCAGTTAAGGAATGTGGCAGGTCAAACCTGATTGGAAGGATAAACCTGCCAATTCAGATGCTTCCCCGACAATGGTAGGAAAACCTGTCTCAGAAAGTGAGACGAAAACAGGAGGATCAGGGCCAGCAAAGCGCAAGAAATGAAACAGGCAAGGGGCTGCCTAACTGCTCAATCAACCGGACCCGCATACCACCGTTTCATTATCCCTTCAACCACAGCGGGCCGGTTATCTCGTCGTTAGGCGCACAGGAAAGCCATCCGTGAAAATGAGCGACACTGATCGTAAACGGAGCAATCAGATCACCTGTCTGCCAACAGTATTGACACAATCACCGCGCCGCGCTATTTGTGATTTATTGGTCAACGGGAAGCAAACTATCAGCGCGGCTTGATGTGAGACAAGCCCAACTGTAATGAACCTGCAAGGTAGAATGCGCCTAACAGGTCCATGAACCGGACGCGCTTGCCACCTTCTCAATGGCATCGGGGGCCACAGCGCGCCGGTTATCTCCGGCGTTAGGCGTCAGATCACCGACGAAAGGGAGACGACTCAGTTTGCCTTGCTGTTGAAACCTGTCCAGGCAAGTCATCGCCAGGACCCCTACTTGCTCGATTCTCTTGCCTCTTTATCCCCTTCTGCTCTGCTGTGTCTCTCATCCCTGCTCCTTCATCTGACACTTCTTTCTCCCAAAGCAGTCTTTCAGCATTGCTCATATAAACCTGTCTGGCGAAGAAGCCTGTTCAGCCGATTGCCTGTTGAGACAAGCATCAGAGAGGCGAGTTTGGAAAAGAGGAAGTAGGCAGATCAAAAAGCTTCCCCGACGAAAGAGAGCAACACCTGTCGCACGAGAGAGGAAATGACCTGTGAGGAAGAAGAGAAACTGTGCAGAAACGAGAGATAAGAATAGGAGGGTTATGATCAGGAAAGCTCAAGAAGGATGAATCGGCGAAGGAAGCCGCCTAACTGCTCATTCCAGCGGACGCGCTTTCCAACTACTCGCGTTCCACCAGCTACCGGCGCGCCGCTGAACTCGTCGTTAAGTGCGCTGGGAGTTGGTCGATGGGAATCAATCACATTGGCCGTCAAGAACGCAGCCAATATTACCTGCCTACAAATTGTGCTGTTTGACTCTCACTGGCCCTCAGATTGCAACCAGCGATCACCTTTCTTCGTCTGTCGAGTCAGCCTCACACTCCGCCGCGCTTCTTTAATAGGATAGGTCAAAGCCTCGCTAAAAGGCAAAGTGGGCCAGCGCGGCTATTACGAAGGCAATTATCTGTGACATACTTGCGAATCAGAACGCGCCTAACTGGTCGATCAACCGGACGCGCATACCACCTTCTGGATGGCATCGGAGGCCACGGCGCGCCGGTTATCTCCGTCGTTAGGCTCGCGCGCGCTGATCGCAGTGGCATGTTAAACTATTCCCATGATTTGGCTCGGTTCTAAAAGAGGTTACCTTTCCGATTGGATCACCCAGCGATGGGTACAGCTCACTGGCAAAAAAGTTGACCTCCTACATGAAAGTTGGCTTCAAGGTCCTATCGGTAAGACTTCGGGTATTGGCCTCACATTCTTTGATCAACTCGCATCTGACAGTGGCCTTACCATAAAACGACGAATCCCAAATATTGGGCTAATAGAGGATTTTAGATTACTTCGGGCATCTGACTTCAATCCTTCCAGGATCAATCCTAGAGTCATTGATTTTTACGAGCGAACCTCCAATTATGAATTAGATGCCTGGGCGCAATGGTGCGGGATTTTCTATCCATTTGGTCGACTCCTCGCCTTACTATTTAGCCGCAGACTACAACAACTCAATGTACCTCTTTCAGGACTAGACACAAGTCAGGGCATTTCTAGTGAGATCATCCAGCTTGTAGATCCAACAACCGGAGCAATCCGCTACACGGCTTGGGTTCGGCAACTCCTCTCAAGCAAAGATGTTCTATATGCAGGTAGTTATTCGCTGTGCAAAATACCAGCTAGAGAAGGTTCGTGTGTAAAAGTTGTTTTTCCTCTCCCAAACGGAAATGCCATTGTACTAATGCGACCGGAGGCGCACGAAGATGGGTCAATATCGATAACTTCATCTGGCAAGGGCTTTGGCGATGCAGGCTTTTACTTTACAGTTCATGATAGTGGCAATATGTTTTGGATCAAGTATATTTCAACGTTGAAGGAAAGCATAAGGGTCTATGAAGGCAGGGAAAATGAAATTCGTGCAGACCACCAACTGAGCATATGGGGTGCAAAATTTTTGAGGCTGCATTATCGGCTTCGCTTAAGGTCTGACAGGGTATTTCAATAGGTATTATCGAAGGATCAAGCCTAACTGCTCATTCCAGCGGACGCGCTTGCCACCTCATCATTATCCCTCAAATACCGGCGCGCCGCTGAACTCGGCGTTAGGCTCTCTCGCTCTCCCGCTGCTTCTTGATATGGATGAAACAAATAGGCCTTCTTTTGAGTGCCGTTTGTTTTATCTCAACCAAGTATCATCACGAATATTTTTACATCAAACCTCTCTACGTAAGCTGACTCTCTTGGGTTGAATCAGTCTCTCGAATAATTGGTCCTCATCTCAAATCATTTCCTATCCTATGCCTCATTGCCGATCCTCTTGCTTTGTCATTGAAGAGCAGGCATCATTCCTTCTGGTATTTCATTCGATTCTGGGGCTTTTTCTTATGTTTCAAACTCATCACAATCAAGAAACTTCAATTGTCCGCATTCGGAACTTAGCCATAATAATCGGACTTATCAGTGTCATTCTCCTTGTAATAATTTTCATATTGGATTCGCTTGAGACAACTACCAATAACGATCCTCTTGCTGCGGAAGCATCTCCAAGTTTCCTATTGGTAGGGCTTGGATGGGGTGCACTAATCGGAAGTTTTGTGGCTATCTGCCTTTTATTCTTGGCCAGAGTTTTGGATAGTTCCTCGCATCATAAATAGCACTTAGGCTTTTTTTGGAGATTCAACCCAAAAGGCCAACGAGAATCAGATTCGAAGCAAGCCTAACTGCTCATTCCAGCGGACGCGCGTGCCATCGTCTCGATTGCATCGTGAGCCACAGCGCGCCGCTGAATTCGTCGTTAAGCGCGCTGGGAGTTGGTCGATGGGAATCAATCACATTGGCCGTCAAGAACGCAGCCAATATTACCTGCCTACAAATTGTGCTGTTTGACTCTCACTGGCCCTCAGATTGCAACCAGCGATCACCTCTCTTCGTCTGTCGAGTCAGCCTCACACTCCGCCGCGCTTCTTTAATAGGATAGGTCAAAGCCTCGCTAAAAGGCAAAGTGGGCCAGCGCGGCTATTACGAAGGCAATTATCTGTGACATACTTGCGAATCAGAACGCGCCTAACTGGTCGATCAACCGGACGCGCATACCACCTTCTGGATGGCATCGGGGGCCACAGCGCGCCGGTTATCTCCGGCGTTAGGCCTCTGCTTGAATATTGACAGAGACCAAAGGGAGAGATATAAACTTGAATTTATCCTAGAGCAGAAGCGAGGTAACCATGCCAAATTTCAAATCTACCCTTATTGTCCTGCTCATACTTGTTTGCACTCTTCCAGCAACCAATAGTATTTCGATGGCCTCTGATGGCCCTAACACCAACCTTCAAGACCCCGCCCCGGAGCAAAATTTTAGTCTTCCACGTATTTTCCCCATGAAGGACCAGTATGTGGTTAAAGAAGAGGATACGTTGATTATCACTATCAATGGTCTTTTCAACCCTGTTAGCGGCAGCTGTGCTGATAAGTTCGAGCATGAGTTATTGCAACCATCCCCGAGTTTCGTCAGCTTATCGCCTATATTCCGGCACGAATTTACAAACTCAGACAATGGAATAACGTTCGAAAACCAACTGGTGTTGTTGATCATCTCGCCCAAACGCGGAGATGCTGGCAAGTATAATGTGAAAGTAAGCGAAGAGTTGTGTCCCGGTTCAGTTGGAGTTCTTGAGTTTCGAATCAAAGTTAAAAAGAGAAATTAGAAACTATCAAGACTGCGTGGTGTGATCTGCTGTAATATGGAGACCGGAATTATTACTAATCCTACCAGTGGAATCAAAGGAGAAATCATACCGACCTGCGGGTCTGGCCTAACTGCTCATTCCAGCGGACGCGCTTTCCAGCTACTCGCGTTCCATCAGCTACCAGCGCGCCGCTGAATTCGGTGTTAGGCTCTCGCTGTTTCCCGATGCTCCTTGGTATGGATAATACAGGAAGCAATTCAATTTCCCCTGTAGATTGTCTATCTCAATTGAATATCAACCTGATTCTACATACAATCAGAACTCTTAAGAGAAGCTATTTGGAAGTTAGACATCTCGCCGTTAGTAGGCAATTATGAAAGGCCGAGTGAAAGCAAAGAGAAGAATCTTAATCTACTGCTTGGCGGCTCCCCTGATTTCTATCGCGGGCTTGTACGCTTATCTTGCGATCAGCAAGAACCCCTCACACTTTTGGAAGATAGAAGGACGAGCAAAAGTAACTATCAATGGGCAACGAGCAGAGTTGAATATCTATAGCCGCCCCAGCGGGAAGCTGTTGATTGATTTCGGAGAAGATAAAAGTGCATATGTATACTATCCAGAATTACAGAATATGGGGCTATGTAACCGGATTAGAGGCGTTACTATTCCAGGGTATATCTATGCCAAAGATTACGATGACGATTTTTGCCCTTGTGCCCAAATGGGAACGGCAAAGACAGAAGTAGAGACGAAGGTCATGAGCAGGGAGGGCCGACTTGGGTTTACAACCATTGATAACCAGCGTGTGGAAGTGAGTTGGTAAAGAGAGTCATTGGACTCAGCCTAACTGCTCATTCCAGCGGACGCGCGTGCCACCTCATCATTATCCCTTAGCTACTAGCGCGCCGCTGAATTCGTCGTTAGGCTCCGCATCGACCTCGGCATACCCTTGTTTGATTTTATGAGAAACCTGCTTGATAATTGTCCTATGCTTCCAATTACCATAGATGAAATGAAGCGCAACCTCTTGACCTATATCGAACGTGTCGAGGCTGGCGAGAGTATTATTATTATTAGGGCCGGTAAGCCCGTTGCTGAAATCAAACCCATCATTTCAGCCTCTCGTTCTCCTCGCCCTTTTGCTTTAGCTGCGGGGAATTTCATAGTGCCTGATGACTTCGACGCCCCACTGCCGGAGGCTATTATCAAAGAATTTGAAGATAGATGAAACTCCTTCTCGATACACACATTTTCCTCTGGTACATCATTGGGGATTTTCGGCTTCCAGATTCCTTTCTGGAAGCCATCCGTAGCCCTGAGAATGATGTGTTTTTGAGCGTTGTTTCATTATGGGAAATAATTATCAAGTATCAAATAGGGAAGCTGCCATTGCCTGAACCTCCGGGCAGTTACATACCAAAGCAAAGGGACGAACATAAGATTGAGAGTCTGCCATTGAAGGAAGGGAGTGTAGCAAGACTGGCCACCCTCCCAATGATTCATCGTGATCCGTTTGATAGAATCTTGATATGCCAGGCATTGGAAAAGGATATGACTCTGGTAACTGTGGACAGTAATATACTTGCATATGATGTCAAAATATTGGACCAAGCCTAACTGCTCATTCCAGCGGACGCGCGTGCCAACGTTTTGTGTTCCACCAGCTACCGGCGCGCCGCTGAACTCGGCGTTAGGCTCTCGCAGCAGCATGGGTAATTTCTTATTTGATGTTCCATTGACGTTGCTTTATTCTCTGTTTCTGATCTTGCTTTCGACTTAGAGGAGAAATATGCTTGATGTTATCCTTAAATGCTTTGATTCCCCTGACGAAACTCGGTACTTCGAGAAGGGCAAGTTTGAAATAATCAAAATTGCAAATATGACTATAGGCAAAGCTACTTATGAGCCAAGTTGGAAGTGGTCAGAGCATGTTGGCCCCCAAGTGGGGAGGCAGTACTGCGAAGTAGAACATGTGGGAATGGTCGTGAGTGGAGAGGCAACAGCAGCAATGAGGGATGGTAAAGTGTATGAGCTTAAGCCAGGAATGATATTCTATGTACCAGCAGAGCCACACGACAGTTGGGTAGTAGGAAACGAGCCGTATGTATCAATACACTTACTAGGAGCAGATAGCTATACGAAATAAAGGGAACAAGGAGACAGGAAGCGCCTGAACAGGCATCGGCATAGATAAAGCGAGACTCAGCCTAACTGCTCATTCCAGCGGACGCGCATTCCACCGTCTCGTGTTCCATCAGCTACCAGCGCGCCGCTGAATTCGGCGTTAGGCTCGCTCGCTCTCCCGACGATTCTTAGTATGGACAAATCAGAAGGCATTTCATCACCTCATAGGACTAAATCTGCTCAAATTGAATAAATCCCTTGCCCAAGATAGAATAGAGACTCTTATGTGCATCTATTTCGCAATTGAACTACTTCATTGAAATTCGCGTGGGGAAATATGATGAATAAGCCTACAACTATCAATACCGGACTGGCCCTTCTGATACTGGTTATAACTGTCTATCTACCTGCTTGTAAAAACGTAGATTACACCTCCATACACGACGCAAGGGATTGGCAAAATCCTTTTCTCGTAGTTCAAAGAGATGGTGTCTCTGTAACGGCACGGGGTGGCTCTCAAACTGGAAGCCAAATGGTTTCTATCGACAAACTCGCCAATTACTTGGACAGCCTACCAGAAAAGGCTTGGCCCTACGGGAAGATTGTAGGACTTCAAGAAATAGGAATACGATCAGGCGATGACGATAAATTTATTGAAAGAAACAAAACAGAGACAGTGAGGATATTGAATTCACTTGGGATCGAATTTAACTGGTGGCCGTCAGCATAAAATGAAACCGGCCTAACTGCTCATTCCAGCGGACGCGCTTTCCACCTCCTCGCTTGCATCGAAGGCCACAGCGCGCCGCTGAATTCGTCGTTAGGCGTCAATCTCAAAAGCGACACTACTCAACAAGCAGTGATGCGTAAACTTCATCAGGTCAGATATCGTGAGGACAGCTACTTGCTCGCTTCTTATCCCTCTTTACCCGATACTGCTTTCTCCCGATCCAGACATTTCAGCACTGCTCAAAGATTAACCTGCATCTCAATGATTCCTTCGCAGTTGAATTGCCTGTTGAGGAATGTGGCAGAACAAACCTGATTGGCAATGACGAACTGGCACATCAATAGGCTTCCTCGACGATAGCCAGGAAAACCTGCCACAGAAAAGAAGGTAGCAACATGGAGAAATAGGAAAACTGTGCCGAAACAGGAGATGAGAAATGGAGGAATATGGTAAGCAAACAGGAAGAAGATGAAGCGGCGAAGGAATCCGCCTAACTGCTCATTCCAGCGGACGCGCATTCCAACGATTCATTATCCCGAGGCTACTGGCGCGCCGCTGAACTCGTCGTTAGGCTCTCGCTGTCACCCTGCAATTCTAAAGTTTGAATTACCATTGTGAAAATTTCTTTAGCCTAGCTGCTGAAGGATGGACACATATTGTAAGTGAACGAGTAGCGACAAGTTATGCACTTGTGGAAGATTTGTTTTATGACAAACAAAGAATCTTCCGCTACTCGTTTGACTGATTATATCACTGCGCTGCTTCCTTGGGCGCACGGTCATCAACGCAAAGCCATTATTGATTTCGTCGCCGCCATCATTGAACAACAGACTGGCAATCAGGCGCAACTGGCACGCCAATTTGGCAATCAGGAAGCCGCTGTTAAGCGCCTCTCGCGCTTGCTTCATAATCAGCGATTGTCGCCAAACGACCTCGCCGAGGCGGTCTTCTTGCAAGCCATCAAGCAGTTGCCTAGAAGCGGCAAACTGCGATTGGCCATTGATTGGACGATTGAAGGCGACCATCATTTGCTGGTTGTCTCGCTTGTGACAGGCGGGCGCGCCTTGCCGATTTATTGGCGGGCCTATTCGGCCAAGGTCTTGAAAGGACGTATGCGGCGTTATGAAATGGCGGTCATCAAGCGTGTCATTGGCGGCTTCAAGAAGCGTCTGAGCCGTCGCCGTCTGCGCGTTACAGCAGATCGCGGCTTTGCCGATGTGAAGTTGGCGCAATTGTTTGAAGACTTGGGGGTTGAATACATCATCCGGGTCAAAAACAGCACCAAAATCTTCTTTCAAGGAGTGTGGCGCAATCTCAAGACTATGAGGTTTTGCAGCAATGCCCGACAACGCAATTTTGGCCGAGTGCAGTATTGCGAGTCGTCGCCGCACCGACTCTTTGTGACGATGAGCCGGGCACGAAACCGAGAAGGCAAGTGGGAGATTTGGTATCTGCTCTCTAACCGCAGGCATCGTGGAAAGCATCCGGCTGAGGAATACGCCAGACGCTTCGGCTGTGAGCAAGGATTTCGTGACGTGAAATGGGAGTTGGGCTTTTCGCAAGCCCGCATCGAAGCGGTGCAGGCGTGGTCAAGGATGTTCGCGCTGTTTGCAATCGCCTTGATGATCGTCGTCGTGCTGGGGATGAAATTGCTGGTGCGAGGAGCGAAGGGAGCTTTTGGATTGCTGCGACGAGTGGCGTTGCGGCGCAAACAAGGCTGGAATCTGAGCCTGGTGAGTGCGATGGTCAGCTTGCTCAAATTGGATAAAAGTTTGTTTGAGCATCTTTCTCCTCAAACGAAACTCAACTTGGAGGCTGCTTTATAAAATGTGTCCATCCTTCAGGCCTAGCTGACTCTTTATTTTTTGAATCTCAAGTCAGTTTGCGTATAATCCTATTGAGCTTCGGTCTTTTACTTGGAAGTTAAGTTGGCACCCACAGTTCAATTTCAGCATTAAGGAGTAAACGTGAAATATGGAGCAATTTGGACCGAGAACTAAGGAATTTCAAAGCTTCAATAATGATCTGGAGCAATCATTTCTATTAGCCAGCATAGTGAGCCGGGCTGGAAAGGCTTCTATGGACGAACTCATTGCAAAAATAAAGGCTACTGATGATCCAGCGCAGATACAAGAACTTGGGAAACAGGGCGAAGAGTATTTGAGGCTAGGGAGGGATACGACTCCCAATGTGCTTTTTATCTTCTTAATGACAAAATTTGAAGCATACATAGAAGACATTCTTGTTTCGATCTCTATCGCAAGACCGAGTTTGGTGGCATTATCCGAGGGCGATGCGGAACAATTGATAAGGGATCAAGTCACAAGATTGATTAACAACCAGCGAATAGATGATATTGCTGATCGCGTATTTGAACAGCGGTTTCACATACCGTTTGCGCGAATATGCATAGCAGCAAAGACATCTCCAAATGAACTTGATCGAGCTAAGGCGATACGAAACATCCATATCCATAATCGAGGGTTTGTGAATGCTCGAAATCAAGCGCGAATAGGGAATCTTGAAGTAGGCGAGTACTGTCCGTTAGCCATAGAGTACATCATTGATTTGAAGGACAAAATTTTTCTGACTTGCTTGGGAGTAGATAAAATGGCGACGATACTTTATCCTGAGACTTTGTAGTGGAGAGACCCATCTATCACACAATGTTGCCGCTTAAACCAGATGCATCAAAGACTTTGTTTTTCAGGCGAGATGGAAGTAGCTGAGGCCGCGCCTAACTGCTCATTCCAGCGGACGCGCATTCCAACTACTCAGTATCCCTCTGCTACCAGCGCGCCGCTGAACTCGTCGTTAGGCTCGCTCGCTCACCAGCCGCCAGAATTGAACCAGAAGGACGATTGACAATGCGAGTATTTCTTTGTCACCATAACAGGGTTAGAGAATAGCTTGCTCTTTGTTTTGGCTGGGTTAGCGGTTTAGCAATGTTGATAAAAATATCCGTGATGGAAAGAAAGGATTTGCAAGAGCATAGACGCGATTATGCCTCGTAAAATCAGAGAATTGATCGGCGATTTGGAAAGAGCAGGGTTTGTCAATCGAGGTGGTAAAGGCAGTCATAGAAATTATGAGCATCCAAAAGGTGTTCGTCTTACAGTTTCTGGTCAGCTTGGCGATGATGCAAAACCTTATCAGGAACGTGAGGTGAAAAAAAAGATTCAAGAGGCACAGCAATGAAAGAAAGCGCCCGCTATATCAAGATTGTTGAATGGTCAGATGAAGACAATTGTTTTGTGGGGCAATGCCCAGGAATCATAGGTCCCTGTTGTCATGGAAACGATGAAGCGCAGGTATTTGCAGAACTATGTCAGATTGTGGATGAATGGATTGATTTATTGAAAAGAGATGGAAGACCTTTGCCTCCACCAACGGCCGGAAAAGACGTAGCCAAGAAGGTTTTGGAGGCAGCCTAACTGCAATACCTGTCAAATAAGCAAAATAGCATCACAAAATCGTAGCTGTGGCTTGGGCCAGTTGTAATGCTGTGGTCGCTTCAGATTGAACCCACTCATCTTTCTCTTCACTACTCGCGGATTCGATCTGGCTCGCCTTTCTGGTAACCTTTGCTCTCCTATATCTCTCAATAGCCTCTTGTATAATTGCTCCTTTTGCTCCTTTTCTACCATTTGGAATTCTGGTATTGCTTCTTGGATTATCCTCAATGCTCCTACAAAACTTATCCGATCCGGGTCTACTTCTGCCTCATTTGCTGCTTCGTGTATCAGTTTTCTTACTGCATAATGCGCTATCAATAATGCGTATAACTCTTGTATGACTCCCTCTGGTTTTAGGCTTCTCAATGGCCTTCCTGCTAGTCGTTGATGTGTATCTATCTCATCTATGACTATCTCGATTTCCCATCGCTCGTGATACAAACACACCAACTCTTTGGCCGGATACTTCCTTTCATCCAATAGTGTTGTGACTATGCGGTATCTCTTCTGGTATCCTGCTTGGGTCGGGTCTGTAAAAGTGTAAGAGATTATCCGAACCAACTGTTTGTCTTCTTTATTTCGCCGTCCTTTTTGTGTTGGTCTGATATAGCCTAACCACGTTCCATCTTCTAGCGTGCAAAGGTGTTCCGGTTTCACATTGTCAGGCAATCTACCAAGACATTGAGACCCTCGCTCAAGTGTCGCAACTACCATATCATAGGAGTGAAAGCCTCTATCCCACATCAAAAGCATCCCTTTTCCCAGGCTTCTTAGCAGGCGAAAACCTCCAACTCGTTCACTGCTTTTTGCAGGCCAAAATCCTGCATCAATAATGGCATGAGTGCCACATTCTACAAGGTAGACAGCCTGAATTTGCACGAAGCAACACTTCCCGCGATCAGAAGCCAACCGCCCAAAAGCAGCATCATTTTCCGGAGTGTCCGGGGCTTCTTCAATAGAGCCGTCAAGGGCCATTAATCGCAGTCCAAATGCAAAAGCGCCACGAGTTTCATCTGTTGCCATAGGTTGTGCAACACGATGAAACAATGAGACTAAAGGACGAGGCCCCAACTGGTAACGACGATAAGATATTGCATTGTGTTTAGGAGGAGGAAAGTCAGGATCAGGCCAGATGAAA
Source organism: Blastocatellia bacterium (assembly GCA_963765495.1). Lineage (GTDB taxonomy): Bacteria > Acidobacteriota > Blastocatellia > UBA7656 > UBA7656 > CAVXWP01. Next base: position 573,815 of record CAVXWP010000002.1, on the reverse strand, counting down.
CGCAAACCCTGAAAGACTCTCCGCACGACATGTCCAATAGAGAAATGTGAAAACAGATTCATAGCGATGATAATGAGCACGACAGCGCTCATAGTGAGTTTGCGATGTCGTTTGTGAGAGGCATTGTGGAGATCAAGAACCTCTTGGATTAATTCAATAGAGACGGCATCAGAGATGGCATCAATAGAGAGATGATCACAGAACTTTCGTTCATCGGTAATATGGCGTATTTTGTAACTCAAGCGAGGCGGCTCCTTGACAACTTTCGTTTCTATCAACTCGAAAGTATGCCATAAATGCCGTCTCGTGGCTTATTTGACAGGTATTGAGCCTAACTGCTCATTCCAGCGGACGCGCATTCCAACTGCTCGCGTTCCATCAGCTACCGGCGCGCCGCTGAACTCGTCGTTAAGCGCGTAGGAGGTTGGTTGATGAGAGTGAATCACACTGGTCGTTTAGATCGCAGCCGACAATACTTGCCTTCAAGCTGTGCTGTTTGACTCTCACTGGCCCTCAGATTGCAACCAGCGATCACCTCTCTTCGTCTGTCGAGTCAGCCTCACACCTCGCCGCGCTTCTTTAATAGGATAGGTCAAAGCCTCGCTAAAAGGCAAAGTGGGCCAGCGCGGCTATTACGAAGGCAATTATCTGTGACATACTTGCGAATCAGAACGCGCCTAACTGGTCGATCAACCGGACGCGCATACCACCTTCTGGATGGCATCGGGGGCCACAGCGCGCCGGTTATCTCCGGCGTTAAGCGCACAGGAAAGCCATCCGTGAAAAAGAGGCATACTACTCGTCTATGAAGCAATCAGACTAATTGCCTGCCAACAGTGCTGACACAATCAGTCCGCCGCGCCCTCCTATATTTGCTGATTGAAAAGCAAATCAACACTGGGCGCGCCTTGGCAGAGGGGAACGAGTAACTCTATTGAACCTACAAGGTGGAATGCGCCTAACTGGTCCATCAACCGGACGCGCATACCAATGTCTCGCTTGCATTGCAGGCCACAGCGCGCCGGTTATCTCCGGCGTTAGGCGTCAGAATATCGATAGAGAGGAAACGGCTCATCAAGCGATGCCAAAAAGACCTGTTATGGAGTCACTGCCGAGAACGATCAATCTTCTCGCCTTCATCAGGCTCACACTTCTACAATGCAGTGCTTTCAGCTATGCTCTGTCTCTGGGTTATTTGCCAAAGAGCCTCTTCAAGCCAGTTTGCCTGATAAGCCTTGGCCAAAGCAGACCTGCTTGGGAAGGAAGCTTTCGACCAGGCAAACAGCTTTTAAGCAGTCAGGAAGAAACTGCAAAGAGAAGGGAGGAAGAGGATTGGAAGATGAAAACGAGCGAAGGCGAAGAGATAAATCAGCAAGGGGAGCCGCCTAACAAGTCGATCAACCGGACCCGCAAACCAACTTCTCGTTATCCCTGAGCCCACAGCGGGCCGGTTATCTCGGTGTTAGGCGCACAGGAAAGCCATCCGTGAAAATGAGCGACACTGATCGTAAACGGAGCAATCAGATCACCTGTCTGCCAACAGTATTGACACAATCACCGCGCCGCGCTATTTGTGATTTATTGGTCAACGGGAAGCAAACTATCAGCGCGGCTTGATGTGAGACAAGCCCAACTGTAATGAACCTGCAAGGTAGAATGCGCCTAACAGGTCCATGAACCGGACGCGCTTGCCACCTTCTCAATGGCATCGGGGGCCACAGCGGGCCGGTTATCTCCGGCGTTAAGCCCAAAATGTTTCCTGTCATGTATAATCTCTCAAGACGCTTGTTCAATTTACTCGGGGAGTTGATATGTTCTTCACTAGCTGGTCTGGGTTGGCACGAATTGCTGTTGCCACCATCTGCACCTATCCTACTCTTATCCTATTACTCCGCATTTCTGGCAAACGAACTCTTTCTAAAATGAATGCCTTTGACTTCGTAGTGACAGTTGCCTTGGGGTCAATTTTAGCCACAATCATTCTCTCCAAGAATACTCCACTTGCAGAAGGATTGCTGGCTCTTTCCTTGTTGATATTTCTTCAATTCATAATCACCTGGCTTTCAATTCGTTCAAAGACAATAAGCAAGTTGGTCAAGTCAGAGCCGAAGTTACTATTTCATCGAGGAGTATTTCTTAGGAGTGCGATGAAAGCGGAGCGAGTGAACGAAGGGGAGATACTTCAAGCGATCCGCAGTCAAGGCATAAAAGGAGAAGAGGAGGTCGAAGCAGTAGTACTTGAAACGGATGGAAGTTTAAGCATAGTGGAAATGAAAGGTGACGGGCGACCAACAGTGCTATCAGATGTCACAGGAGTTTGACGTTACAGTAAGAAGTGGTTATGAACACATACCTGTGAACACGCATAGCGATGCAGACTCAGAGTCGGGCCTAACTGAGGCATTCAGCGGACCCGCTTGCCAACTCCTCATTTTCCCTTTCACCACAGCGGGCCGCTGATGCCTGCGTTAAGCGCACAGGGAAGCGATCCGTGATAATGAGCTACACTGATCGTCAACCAAGCAATCAGACTACATGTCTACAAAGTGTACTGACACAATCACTGCGCCGCGCTACCCGATAAATTCCGGTTGAGTCGAAGCTATCTGTTGGCGCGGCTTGGCATTTCGACAGTGGTATCTTTACCGAACCTTCAAGGTGGAATGCGCCTAACTGGTCCATCAACCGGACCCGCATTCCAACGCCTCATTATCCCTCCGACCACAGCGCGCCGGTTATCTCGGCGTTAGGCGTTAGATCACCGATGAAAGGGAAACGACTCAACAAGCAACGCTACGAAAACCAGTTCAGGCGAGTCATAGCGAGGAGAGCCTCTTGCTCGCTTCTCTCTTCTCTTGTTCCTTCATAGGATGTTTCTTCCAAAGGATTATTCACTCTGGCTCAATGAAAATGCTGCCTCGAAAAGATACCTTCGCAGCACAACCACCTGTTGAGGCAAGGGGTAGAGAAGCCTGAATGGGAAGGACAAAGCTTGCACATCAAGCTGCTTCCTTGGCAATGACAGGAAAAGCTGTCTCAGAAAGTGAGAGTGAAAATAGGAGGATCAGGGTCAGCCAAGCGCAAGAAATGAAACAGGCAAGGGACCGCCTAACCGCTCAATCAACCGGACCCGCGTGCCAGCGATTCATTATCCCTCCGACCACAGCGGGCCGGTTATCTCGGTGTTAGGCTCTCATTGTTACTCTGAAATTCTTTGTATGGATAATGCAGCATCAGCTCTATTTTTATGAGGATTGGCTGTTGTTTCAAATTGAAAATCTCTCCCATTTTACATAACATCTTTGTTCTTTAGGGCAACTGCTTTGGAGTTAGTTCCGAAGTGACACATTTCTCGAAACGGAGGTGCTTTCGTTTATGACGATCTGTGATAAATGTAGCGGTTCGGGCAAGGAAACATACACAGAATCCTACGATGCTGGATTCGAGAAGAGTGGATACCGCTCTGCCACACGGATATGTCAACAGTGTGGCGGCACTGGGCAGGTGAAGAGATTTGAGTATGAGGGACAATGCGATGCCTGCAATGGGAGTCGGACAGTCGCTGGGCCGGTAATAGGGCAGTATCCCAGCGGAATGGATAAACGAGCCGTTTTAGCTTGTTCCAGATGTCAGGGTACTGGGAGAGCGAAATACTTTTGCTATGTACCCGACTACTCCTAACGCTACCATCTCGTTTTGCCCCCCATCGTAGTATGGCAAGAAAGCTGTTTTGCCTTCCCAATATCGCTTTTGAAATCGGACTGAGTAGAAAATGGATTGCTTTGTTGAAATGGCACTAGCTGCTTATCGGGGGCAAGCCTAACTGCTCATTCCAGCGGACGCGCTTGCCAACGTTTCAATATCCCATTGGTACCGGCGCGCCGCTGAACTCGTCGTTAGGCCCTCGCACTTGACCTAGTACGCTCGACGCTTTAATCTGAGGAGGGTCAGGCAATTCCCCGCAGCTTGCTGCGGCTCCATTTCCTCCCCTCTTGCGCGATACCTCGCAGCTTGCTGCGAGGAGCTTCATTGTCTTATTGCAGAGAGATTGAAGGGAATTAAGTTATGAATGCAATTGAGTTTCAAACGAGAGTAAGAGACGGAAATATCACTATTCCTGAAGAACACAGGGATAGGTTCAAAGGTGTTGTGCGGGTCATTCTTCTTACAGAAGACAACTCTGAAAATTTTGATATGATCGAACACCTTCTAGCTCACCCCCTCAACATTGAAGGATTCAGCCCTCTTGCGAGAGAAGAGATTTATGAGCAACCTTAGTCCTACACCCTTATGTTTTATTGATACCAATATTTGGCTATATGCTTTTATTCCTGGTCAAGACCTGAACAAATCAGTTATTGCAAAAACAATAATTCAACAAAACGACATAATCGTCAGCACTCAAGTCATTAATGAGATATGTGTCAACCTCATCAAGAAAGCTCAATTCGATGAACAACGTCTTCAACCACTCATCATCTCTTTCTATAATAAATACGATGTCGTTGTTATGGACAGAAGCATATTGTTGAAGGGTTCAGAGCTACGGGAGAAGTTGCAGTTTTCTTTTTGGGACAGCCTCATCGTTTCAAGTGCGCTGTTGGGAGCAGCAGAGATGCTGTACACAGAAGATATGAGTGGAGGAATGATAATAGAGAATCGGCTAAAGATAACCAATCCTTTTGCACTTTGATAGCGATACAACAAATGAGCCTTGCAAACCGGCCTAACTGCTCATTCCAGCGGACGCGCATACCAATGTTTCATTATCCCTCCAACCACAGCGCGCCGCTGAACTCGGCGTTAGGCTCGCACTTGTCTACTGGAACTCGCTTGCTTTTCTTACTTGACTTATTGGCCTCTTCGTAATTACATTGTGCTTATGAAATCTCGTATTATAAAAATTGGTAATTCCCAAGGTATTCGCATCCCAAAGTTACTCTTGGAACAGAGTAACATTACTGATGAGGTTGACCTTGAGGCACTCGACAATCAAATTATTATTCGATCTGCTCAGCATCCCAGGCATGTTTGGGATCAAGCCTTTCAAACTATGACTGAAAATCAGGATGATTCATCTGTTGATGACTATTTTCCTAACTCAACTAAATGGGATGAAGAAGAGTGGCAATGGTAGTCAGGAGATTTGAAGTCTATCTCATCAATCTTGATCCTACAATTGGCAGTGAGATTAAGAAGACACGGCCTTGTTTAATCATTTCCCCTGATGAAATGAATAGACATATTAACACTGTGATTGTGGCTCCAATGACAACGAAAGGAAGAAGCTACCCAACGAGAGTTGCTTTGACATTCCAAGGCAAAAAAGGCCAAATCGTATTGGATCAGATTCGGACTGTTGACAAAGTAAGACTCGTAAGAAAATTAGGGAAGGTTAACAGGAAAATAGAATCAGATGTTTTGACAGTATTAACAGAGATGTTCGCCCCCTAACTGAGCCTAACTGCTCATTCCAGCGGACGCGCTTGCCACCCCCTCGATTGCATCGTGAGCCACAGCGCGCCGCTGAATTCGGTGTTAGGCCTAAACGATTCAAATGGATACTGGTAGAATGGGTTTTATGAACAATGCCTTTAAACAAAGTGTGATTAAAGACTTGGAAAAATCTGGATTTGGTTCTGAAATGAGAGTAATAAGAACCTTTCTTGCCAAAGAATGGTCTTGTTCAGGAACCCTCAATTACTTTGATAAAGATGAACAGAAGACGAGAGAATGTGATTTGCAAGCACACAGAATGTTAATGCACAAGCTTGATGATAAGAAGCTTATCCAAAGTTGGTATCACATAGTTGCAGAGGTCAAGAAATCCGAGAAACCTTAGGTAATCTTCAGGGAGGATCTGTCCGATACGCCATTACGAACTGGTGATGCATGGAACAATTTGACGTTTTATGACAATTTACCTTTTGATCCGCGCATTCTTTATGATTATATGACTTCAGAATCACTGATCTCGCAATTGAAATGGAATGGGTATGGGATTCACGAGAGCTTTAAGAATCCTAATAGCCCCTCGCAATGGTATTCGGCATGTGTATCCGTTTGTAAGGCTGCCGAGCATGCTCTTAAGGCAGAGTCTTGGCCCAAATTGGAAGGGGTAGAGAAGGTAATAGATGTATTCAGCAATCCACCATACTTAGTTTTTGTAAAGCCAATTGTTATTCTGGATGGTATCCTTCTGGCAGCAGATTTGAGTGAACAAGGAGAAATAGATATAGCTGAAATCGAGATGGCTCCAATGAAGTTTCATTTTAAGTCCAGATCGTACACTCGATCATCCTATCGGATCGACATAATTGGCCTAAATGGGTTGGAAAAATACATTGAATTATCGAATAAGCGGCATGACCGCATTCATCGAGGATTATTAAAACACTCGGGCATCGAAGCTTAAAAGCAATGTCCGTAAGATTAGGAGTGCGGTCGTCTATGCTAGATGTAATGCTGTGACCCTCGTTGAACTTCTTGAACCTAGCGAAGAAGGGCCTCTCAGGCTATTTGATGTATTCGGCCTAACTGCTCATTCCAGCGGACGCGCGTGCCAACTGTTCGCTTGCATCGAAGCCCACAGCGCGCCGCTGAACTCGGCGTTAGGCTCACGCTGAAACATCGCAAACACTGGTAAGCATAATCCAAAGCAAATTTATTTTTTCAACCCCACGTGACCATGTACGATGGATTATCTCGCCTATTCTACGTACAATAATTGCTCGTTCGCACATCAATTGGGCCGTTGGGCTCAATTCCAAAGGAGTCGCAAGTTTTCAGAAGTATGTCTAGAAAACGAGTTGATCCAACTACAAAACAAAGAGAACATTTGCTAAAACGAAATGCGAATGCATGTTGTGTTTGTAAGCAACGAGGGATCGGGCTAAACATTCATCATATTGATGGTGATGCATCAAATACGGTTGATCCTAATTTGGCTGTGCTTTGCGTTAAGGACCACGATGCCCATCATAGGCCAGGAGCTTACACAAGTAATCATATTGAATTGGGCGCTGACCGTATCCTTGAGTTTAAGAAATCCTGGGAGGCATTCGTTGAGGAAGCAGCGAAGCCTAGCCCCAAAATATTGGCTGTCTTGAATCTCTATGGTACTCATTCACAGATTCACTCAATGAGGCTAATCCTTCAGTGGCAGAATCAAAAGATCGAATTTGAGCGAGTTTACCATCTTGTGGCAAGCGGACCACCCGAACAATGGATTGATGGAGCATTGTCTGAATTGGAATGGCTTGGCAAAGGTATTAAGCTCATTACACTAAGCGAACCGCTAGATATAGACTATTGCCCAACTTGTTCATCGAGCCTCAGCAATACAATTGATGAAAATATGGCAAAGAAGCTCACAGAGGAATCTTGGGAAAGTGACTCTCAATGTTCGATCTATGTTAATCCTACCTTCCCGTCAATAGCAGTTTTAATTTCCCTGAAAGGGGAGACTATATATCAAGGTCATTTACATAGATGCGGGAAGCATCTGCACTATACTTGTAGTAATTATGATGAGCATGTCTTAATCAGGAAAAAGCCAAGTGTTAGAACACAAGCAACAAGAATGATAGCGAGGGTTTTGCTTGAATGGGAGCCAAGTAAGATATTCATAGGAACAGGTGATCCTGATGCTCCCTCGCTTATTGATGATCTTGATCTCCCACTCTGTTGGGAAGGAAACCAAAATAAAGAAATCGATGAGTCTGAGGGTGCGAGAGCCTAACTGCTCATTCCAGCGGACCCGCAAACCACCTCCTCATTATCCCTTTGCTGCTAGCGGGCCGCTGATGCCTGCGTTAGACGCCTGAGGTGCAGTTGCCTCGATTGCCCGGATGATTAATAATGTTGGTGAAGGGAGCAACGTATGACAACGAAAGAGCTAATACAAGTTGAGATTGATCGGATCAGTGAACAGGACTTGGACGAACTGTATAAACTGGTGAAGGACTTCACTCAATCTAAGCAACAAGACCAGAAACAGAGCTTCATGTCAAAGCTGAGAAATATCAAGATAGATGCTCCAGAAGACTTCTCTACAAATTTTGACCTCTATATGAGCGGAGAAAAACGTGCCGAACCGAATCTTCGTTGACACGCTCTTCGTCGTCGCTTTAATCAACCCGCGCGATCAATACCATGCAAAGGCTGGGGAATTAGCCGCTAAATATGAGGACAATCCATTGCTCGTTACGGACGCGGTGCTGCTTGAGATCGGGAACGGATTAGCGCGCAATTATAAACAAGAGGCCATCGATGTCATTGAAGATTTCTTGGACTCTGAGGAAGTACAAATAGTACGGCTCACGACAGAACTGTTCGAGCGGGCATTTGATCTATACAAGAAGTACGAAGACAAAGATTGGGGATTGATAGACTGCATCTCATTTATAGCGATGAAGGATGCTGGAGTAACAGAAGCACTGACATTCGATCAAGATTTTGAGCAAGCAGGGTTCAAGGCGTTGATGGCTGAAAGCGGCGTCTAACAACCGGTTCGACCGGACCCGCAAGCCAACCACTCGCTTGAAGGGGAGGCCACAGCGGTCCGGTCAACCGGGGCGTTAAGCGCGTAGGAGGTTGGTTGATGAGAGTGAATCACACTGGTCGTTTAGATCGCAGCCGACAATACTTGCCTTCAAGCTGTGCTGTTTGACTCTCACTGGCCCTCAGATTGCAACCAGCGATCACCTCTCTTCGTCTGTCGAGTCAGCCTCACACCTCGCCGCGCTTCTTTAATAGGATAGGTCAAAGCCTCGCTAAAAGGCAAAGTGGGCCAGCGCGGCTATTACGAAGGCAATTATCTGTGACATACTTGCGAATCAGAACGCGCCTAACTGGTCGATCAACCGGACGCGCATACCACCTTCTGGATGGCATCGGGGGCCACAGCGCGCCGGTTATCTCCGGCGTTAGGCGTCAATCTCACAACCGATACGACTCACCAAGCAATGATATGAAAACATGATCGAGTGAGACATAGTGAGGACTGCTACTTGCTCGCCTCTCGCTCCTTTTTACCCGATTCAACTCTGTTTGTTTCTCTCAACTCTCCCTTATCTGAACTCCTTTCTTCTGATGCTCTCTTTTCAGGCTTGCTCAAAGATAAACCTATCTCGCAAAGATACTCCGGCAGCCAATTACCTGTTGAGCAAAGAGCCAGAGAAGACTGTTTGGAAAGGAGGAACTTGGCACATCAAGCAGTTTCCCCGACAAGAAAACCTGCCCCAGCGGAGAAGGTATGAATTGCGCGCAAGAGGAGAAACTGAGATGAAACAGGAGATAAGAAATGGAAGAAGCCTGTCAGGAAAGCCCAAGGAAATGAATGAATCCCGAAAGGAGCCGCCTAACTGCTCATTCCAGCGGACGCGCATTCCAGCTACTCAGTTGAAGCGGAGGCCACGGCGCGCCGCTGAACTCGGTGTTAAGCGCGCCGGGAGTTGGTCGGTGAGAAAGAGAGGCATTGATTGCCAAGGATGCGACGAAGAATATCTGCCTACAAGCAATGCTTTTAAACTCACATCGCTCGTCAGATTGCAGCGAAGTAGACCTGTCTATGAGCCAAGCTGTTAGCCTCACACTCCGCCGCGCTTCTCGAAAAGGGTGAGCCAAAATACAGCTGTAAGGCAAAGAAAGCAGGCGCGGCTCGAACCAATGCAATCATCTGTGACGCACTTGCAAATCAGAACGCGCCTAACAACCGGTTCGACCGGACCCGCATGCCAACTATTCAGATGAAGGGGATGCCACAGCGGGCCGCTCAACCAGGACGTTAGGCGTCAGATCACCGATTGAGAGGGAGACGACTCGCCAAACAGTGATGGAAAAACATGCTCAGGTGAGTCATCGCCAGGACAGCCACCTGCTCGCTTCTCTCTTCTCTTGTTCCTTCATAGGATGTTTCTTCCAAAGGATTATTCACTCTGGCTCAATGAAAATGCTGCCTCGAAAAGATACCTTCGCAGCACAACCACCTGTTGAGGCAAGGGGTAGAGAAGCCTGAATGGGAAGGACAAAGCTTGCACATCAAGCTGCTTCCTTGGCAATGACAGGAAAAGCTGTCTCAGAAAGTGAGAGTGAAAATAGGAGGATCAGGGTCAGCCAAGCGCAAGAAATGAAACAGGCAAGGGACCGCCTAACCGCTCAATCAACCGGACCCGCGTGCCAGCGATTCATTATCCCTCCGACCACAGCGGGCCGGTTATCTCGGTGTTAGGCTCCGCATCGACCTCGGCATACCCTTGTTTGATTTTATGAGAAACCTGCTTGATAATTGTCCTATGCTTCCAATTACCATAGATGAAATGAAGCGCAACCTCTTGACCTATATCGAACGTGTCGAGGCTGGCGAGAGTATTATTATTATTAGGGCCGGTAAGCCCGTTGCTGAAATCAAACCCATCATTTCAGCCTCTCGTTCTCCTCGCCCTTTTGCTTTAGCTGCGGGGAATTTCATAGTGCCTGATGACTTCGACGCCCCACTGCCGGAGGCTATTATCAAAGAATTTGAAGATAGATGAAACTCCTTCTCGATACACACATTTTCCTCTGGTACATCATTGGGGATTTTCGGCTTCCAGATTCCTTTCTGGAAGCCATCCGTAGCCCTGAGAATGATGTGTTTTTGAGCGTTGTTTCATTATGGGAAATAATTATCAAGTATCAAATAGGGAAGCTGCCATTGCCTGAACCTCCGGGCAGTTACATACCAAAGCAAAGGGACGAACATAAGATTGAGAGTCTGCCATTGAAGGAAGGGAGTGTAGCAAGACTGGCCACCCTCCCAATGATTCATCGTGATCCGTTTGATAGAATCTTGATATGCCAGGCATTGGAAAAGGATATGACTCTGGTAACTGTGGACAGTAATATACTTGCATATGATGTCAAAATATTGGACCAAGCCTAACTGCTCATTCCAGCGGACGCGCGTGCCAACGTTTTGTGTTCCACCAGCTACCGGCGCGCCGCTGAACTCGGCGTTAAGCGCGCAGGAAATTGGTCGGTGAGAATTAACCAAACTGGTCGCCAAGATCGCAGCCAATATTATCTGTCTACAAGCTGTGCTGTTAGACTCACACTGGTCGTCAGATTGCAGGGTAGAATGACCTGTCTACGTCTGTCGAGTTAGACTCACACTTCGCCGCGCTAGTCGAAAGGGTAGAGTCAAAGTCCCGCTAAAAGGTAAAGTAAGCTTGCGCGGCTTGAACGACAGGAATCTTCATCTGTGACGAACTTACAAATCAGAACGCGCCTAACCGTGGCATTCAGCGGACCCGCGTGCCACCGCCTCATTATCCCTTTGCCCACAGCGGGCCGCTGATCCCCGGCGTTAAGCGCGCAGGAAGTGGTCCAAGAAAACGAACCACACTGATCGCCAAAGACGAAGCAAGGAGTACCTGTCTACAAGCATTGCTGGTAGAATCATTCCGCCTCGCAACTCGAAAATGTAATCGGTCAGTTACGCGGGGAAAGCTGAGATGCCCTCATTGCAAATAAAGGATTTACGCTGTTTCCTCCCCGCATAACTGAGCCATTACTCGAAAACCGATTGGTGAAAAGCAACGAACTCCTAGCGCGGCCTGCTCAAAGAATGTGCAGAATTGAACCGACAAAGCGGAGCGCGCCTAACTGGTCCATGAACCGGACGCGCATTCCACCTGCTCAGATGACGCGGAGACCACAGCGCGCCGGTTATCTCCGTCGTTAAGCGCACAGGAAAGCCATCCGTGAAAATGAGGCACACTGGTTGTCAGCAATTCCCGGTCAGGTTGTAAGTTGATGAAATCAAAAGAGGAAGCGAAAAAGATAATTGCGAAAGTAAATTCTGTTGTACCAACAGTTATAGCAAAATCGGATAGATGTAATCGGTGTTTTGCGCTAAGTGCTGTGATTGCCTTAATTACAACGCAATTTCACGATTTCTAATCTCCTTTGTTCGCTTCAATTCCGGTCTAACCGGGAATCGCTGACTGGTTGTCAACCACATTGCAAACAGAACCTGTCTGCCAGCTATCGTGTTACAATCAGTCCGCCGCGCTACTCCTTAAATCATGCTTAAGAGGAGGCGATCTGTTGGCGCGGCTTTGCATATGGACAGGGCCATCTCTATTGAACCTGCAAGATGAGATGCGCCTAACAGGTCCATCAACCGGACGCGCTTGCCACCTTCTCAATGGCATCGGGGGCCACAGCGGGCCGGTTATCTCCTCGTTAGTTCATCATGAGCCTGCGGCTCACCTTCGAATGATGAAAATGTGTGAGAGCCATGATAGAATTTTGTATGTCGGTATGAAGGTCGAACGGTCCTTGGTGCTTCGAGCCTGTATAGCAGTTTGACCTGGGCATATTTCTGGTACCCCGAATTGTTGCCTTTGAGCACGTAGAGCAGACTCATGCTTATTAACCAATGCCCTACCGACAACCAGTTTGATGAAGCTGTGCAGAAGTAATATCGCACAGGCTCGGAGTTGTTTGTCTTCATCTACTCGTTATCAACATTTAGCACCCCTTTTATTTTCAGAGCAGGCCCTCGCAGTATATCGTGCTGATCATCAAAATAAGACTCTCAGAAGGTAAATGTGGTAATATTGCAATTCAGGGAAAAAGCAATTGAGGTAACTTTATGACAGAACAAAATATGCATTACATTCCCTACCCACATGTCGTAAAAGTTCTAGGCGTCTGCGGAGGCGAAGCAACTATAGAAGGCACACGGATAGCTGTATGGCATTTAGTTGACTACTACTATAAAGCTGGGATGTCAGTTGAGGAGATTTTGGCTGAGTGGAATTATTTGACCCCTGCTCAGGTATTCAGCGCCCTTGCTTACTACCACGACAACCAAGAGGAAATTGATCGACTACGTTATCAAAACAGTTATGAGCATTGGTTAGAGAGTCATGCCCAACCCGTTGCATAATCCCCCAAAGCTTTATTTGAACGAACATCTGTCACCCCGCCTGGCTGTGCAGCTTCGGCGCTATGGCTTTGATACTGTATCCTCTCAAGAGGCCGGAAAGTTGTCAGACGATGATAAGGCCCAATTTGATTGGGCAGTGAGTGAACAGCGTGCGATTGTCACTTTTAACTTTGCTGATTTCACTAAGTTGCACGAGAAGTATCTCGAAGAAGGCAAAGAGCATTTTGGCATAATTCTTTCGACTGCTGAAACAGTAGCCGTTCTATTACATAGATTATTGAGGTTATTGAACTCACTATCAGTTGATGAATTGAAGAACCAAATACGCTGGCTCAATGAGTTCAAATGACTGAATTCGGCCTAACTGCTCATTCCAGCGGACGCGCTTTCCAATGATTCAGTTTCCCGTTGCTGCCAGCGCGCCGCTGAACTCATCGTTAGACGCTTGTCACCGGTCGAGCACATCGTTGCCGAACACAACAACTTGCCCTATCGTATGGCCTCGGAGAGGTGAAGAGTATGTATTGTTCAAAATGCGGTTCGACAGTTTCACCAAACTTGAGCTATTGCAACCACTGCGGAGCTAAGCTGAGTGGGGAAAAAGGTGATGATGTCAGCAAGGCATCAGAGGTGAAGTCTGAAAAGCTCCTGTTTTTTATGACAGCAGTCTTCGTCTTCGGCCTTGGAGCTATCATCTTCTTAATGATGGCGATGAAGATGGTGTTCGGACCTGAAAATATGGGGCTGATTATCGCAATTACCTTGCTAAGTTTTCTAATAATGCTTGGGCTCGAAGGCGTTTTCGTCTCGATGTTATTGAGTCGAAAGAAGACTGATAAAGAAGCAGCGAAAGAGCTTAGTGAGGCAAAGCATCGCGTACTTCCTGAATCAGCGTTCAGCGTCACAGAACACACCACGCGCTCGTTAGAGACGGTGGTCAATGAGCAGAAAACGGAATAAAGAGCTTCCGCTCAAGACGCAGACCGCGTCTAAGTGCTCATTCCAGCGGACGCGCATTCCACCATTTCATTATCCCTCGGCTACCAGCGCGCCGCTGAACTCGGCGTTAGGCCCTCCTCTGTCCTCGCCAATGACTTGCTTAGAATTAGCATACTTTAGTTGCAGATTTAAATGTTTCAGTAGTAAGTATATCATTGTCAAATATGGAACCATCTTCAATCATTGGTATTGCGAAATCGCTCTTCGATCCTTTATTCAAAGGAATAGGATGGGGTTGGAGGAAAACGACCCTCGGATTTTTCAAGTGGCGTGATAGGAAGCCATTATTGGATAACAATTATAGTAGACCCCAAAATCAAGACAAAAATTCGACCACTTTTAAGGTGGGTTTTGCTCCTTTCATTTGAGTCGGCCATAAACATGGTTCTTGTTCAATTCAAAGCCCGAAGTGGATTTCGGCTGGCGTTCGATAAGCCAAGGCTTGATGCACGCGCCTGTCATTATAGAACTCCAGATAGCTGCCTATTCCAACCCGCGTTTCGCGCGGCGACGTGTAACCTTTTATATAGTCGGGTAAGGAGGCAGTATTGCTGCTGCCCCCTCCCCTAAGAACTGCACGGGCGCGTTCCCACGCATGCAGCTCAAGCCTTAGCTAACGCCCTTTGCTGGACGCGGCTTCACCACTTCCAATCCCGTAGAATGCACCTGATTGTGGCAGGTCGGATGCAACAAAACGAGATTGCCTACCTGGTCTCCGCCTCCTTTCGTGCGCGGTACCAGGTGATGGATATGCCAGCCCGTTGTTTTTGTGATCGGCTGGTCACATACAAGGCATTCTCCTTTTTGTTGTTTCCATAACTTGAGCAGCCGTTGTTTCCCTTTCAGGAGGTTTACCATTTCAACACCGAGGCGTTGTTCAAAGTATTCCTCCCACTGCGGGTCATACGGATTGGCTTCTCCTCTGATCTTGATATGCCTTTGGATGGGCATACCGGAGGCTTTCGTTAGACGGACCGTTTGGATCGCTCCATCTTTTCCTCTTACTTGTCCGAAGAACACCCATTGGCCTGTCCTGGGATGTAGAAAATATTTCTTCGCCACCCATTGTTTGCCTTTGGCTGCATGCCTTCTTCTCGCCCATTGCCACAAACTCTCGAAGATCGCCCGATCCACCTGACTGAAGACCCGCTTGCTCACCACGTGGCGATGATAGTTGGCCCACCCTTTGATAATCGGGTTGAGCTTCACTATCAACTCGCCAGCACTGGCTGGCTTGTTGGTCTTTATGATTCTCCGCACTTTCTCTAATAACGACTTCACGCTATCAGTCGAGGGTTTGATTAGCAGCTTCCCTTTGTACTTGCGTACATTTTGTCCGAGAAAATCAAACCCTTTCTCGATGTGCGTGATTCTGGTCTTCTCTGCTGAGAGTTCCAGTCCCCGCTCCCGCAGGAACTTTTCCACCAGCGGCTTGATTTCATCCGCCAACAGTTCTGGCGAACTGCCCGTGATGATCATATCGTCGGCGTATCTGACCATGTTCACTTTGGCCTTTCGGCTTCTTCGGGTGTTACTTGGATATTTCTCCCGCAGGAGTTTCTCCAACCCGTCGAGTGTCATATTCATCAACGTCGGCGAGAATAGAGTAGGAGCAGAGCGCACTTTTATATCTTGCAACATACGTGTTTCTCCACTCCTCTCTCCAAACCGTGCGTGAGAGTTTCCATCTCACACGGCTTTCCCTCATTGCATCCGGCTATGGTCTCCATACGTCGGCGTTTGCACATGGCAGGACTCGCAAAGCAGTTGTGCATTCTCTTTGGCATCCTGCCCACCATAACGGCGGGCTTTCAGGTGATGAAGGTCGAGATTCATCCGATTGCCACAGAGTTCACACTTCGCCCCGCGCTCTGCTTTCACCTCAGCTTTGATTTCGCGCCACTTCTCGTTGTTCTCGGCATTGCCGACCCAGACATATTCGGGCAGCGGTGCTTCTGCCGTTTCAAGCTCTGTCGTCCAGTCATCCGTGATGTAGGGATTGGCGAGCTTCCGTGACCGATACTTGGTGATCGGCTGGTCACTCATCCGATAGAGGTAAAGCATCTGCTCCCCACTGCGGATTCCCCAGTTGTCGCGCGTACCATTTTGGCGCTGCTTATAAAGGGCAAGGATCCTTCTCGCTGGGAGTCGATGCCGTTTTTGTAACCAGAGAAAAAGCCGCTCGTTGACCCAGTAGTCCAGGTCTTTGGCAACTTCCTTCGCGTTACAGTGACGGTAGTAGCTGATCCAGCCTCGCAGCACCGCATTGAGCGCGTTGAACTTGAGCAGCGGCTGATCGAGGAACCGCTTTCTGGCGGTCATTTCCTTTATCTTGGCTTTCAACCGTGCCTGCGTTTTGTCGCTCGGTGTGACCAATAACTTGGGTCGGTCGTCCTTGCTGACGTAGCGGCGGACGTGAAAGCCGAGAAAGTCGAAGCCGTCGTTGACGTGCGTCACGTGCGTCTTCTCGACCGACAGTTCGAGTTTCAGTTCTTCCGCAAGGAAGTTCTGGAACTCATCCCGCAGGCGATACGCTTCTTGCTTGCCGCCGTTGGTCAACAGCAGCCAGTCGTCGGCGTATCGGATGAGCGCGCAGTTGCCAATGTGCTCTCTCCTGCGGCGCTCCTTGACTTTGCGGTGAAGGCTTCCGTACTTGTTCCACCAGTAGAGGTCTAGCTGGTGCAAGTAGATGTTCGCCAGAAGTGGGGAGCACAACCCGCCCTGCGGCGTACCGATCTCGGTATGCTTGAACAGGCAGTTCTCCATCACTCCCGATTTCAAGAAGCGCTCAACCAAGTCAAGGGTGCGGCGGTCTGCTACCCGCTCTGCTAAGAGTTTCAACAGCACTTCATGATGAATGTTGTCGAAGGCTCCCTTAATATCTCCCTCGACTACCCAGTAGTATTTATTGCGGTTGTTGATGTAGCTATCCAGAAGGGCGATGCAGTCCATCGTCCTGCGCTTGGGCCTGAATCCGTTAGAGCAGTTGAGGAAGTCGCTCTCCCAGATCGGCTCAAGTATCATCTTCAACAGCATCTGTACTACCCGGTCCTTCAAGGTCGGGATGCCAAGTGGTCGGGTCTTGCCGTTGGATTTGGGGATATAGACACGACGAACGGGTACGGGTTGGAATCGCCCCTTGCGGAGTTCTTCTCGCAGTTCCCGTGTGAAAGCTGCTCTGGCCTCTTCTGAGGTAAACGCCTTCTTTGTCATACCGTCTATCCCGGCTGTCCGCGCTCCCTTGTTAGAGAGCACGCTCTCCAACGCCCAGCCGATCCACTCCTCTTGGCAGATTACCCGGTAGAGGTGGTCGAACCGGTGCTTCGGATTATGTGTCGCCTTGATGGCGAGGCTACGTTGGGTTTTGATGATGTCGGACATACGTCTTAGTCCTCTCTACTTCCCGCACCTCTCCTCTTGCAATGACTGCGGCCCTTCGCCTTGCGCCAAACTTTCTCCGGCTCCGACTACTACGACCGCTCTGCCACGCGATGACCGCATCAGTTGCAGCTAACCCAGACTCTTGCTGTTTTCGACCGAAACTCCAAGAGTCCGATCATCGCGCTTCCTACGTTCACCTAGTGATACGTGTTACGTCTGACCGTAGGCCCCCTCTTTACGCCCGTAAGACACAATCCCAGTGTCCGCGACATCAGCCGGTGGCTTATACCCCGATAGCCAGAGCGGTTCAGCTCGACCACAGAGCCTTTTCATCGGCGGCATCTACTAGACCGATTACCCGATGTCTCACACCATCCCCGTCGTTTAGCAGTGTGCTCAAGGTGTGGACGCTTCAAACAAGGGTTTCTTTCGTAGCCCTAGTCAGACTCAGGCTAGGGGTCTGGCGCGCGTGACGGAGTGCCGGCGTTTTACCCCATGTTCTCCGGGCTTCAGACGATTTCTTGCTCCTTGTCCATCGCCTGCCGGATCAGCCTTGATGCTCTTGGGGCGAGCATCATCTCGTCGGTTGTTATTACTTCCATGAGCATTATCGCTAGGCGCTTCGCAGCGCACTCGGTCCGCCCTGTGGAGTCCCAACTTCCGTCGGGTGGAGAATGTGCTTGTCGATGAATCCAGCCTTCAGCCACTGCCTGAGAATGACTTTATCCGTCGGGATGTTCGCCATTAACCATTCGTGGCTGATTCCCTCGAAGCAGGATTTTATATCGCCTTCGAGTATGTACTGGGCCGACTGCTTCAATCGAAAGTCAATATAACATTGCGCAATCGCGTCTGCTGTAGACCTCTTGTTCCTGAACCCGTATGAGTTCAGGTCCGCCATCGTTTCTGCTACCGGATCGAGCGCCAGTAGGTGTAGCGCTTGCATTGCCCGATCTTTCATCGTGGGTATCGAAAGCGGTCGAAGGCGACCCTTGCTTTTCGGGATGTAGACGCGCCGGAGCGGTGATGGTTTATAACCGTGCCCTCTCAGTTCGTCTATGGCTGCTGCTTTCTTCTTTGGAGTATTCCAAACTTGCTGGTCTACTCCCGGTCTCTTCTTGCCGCGATTTTCCGTCACTCGTCTCACGGCTATGGCTTTACCGCTGAACGAGTGGGTCAGGAGACGTTGTAAAGCACGGACCTTGCCCCATCTTCTGGCCTGTGTTGCCTTCACAATACGCGCCTGAAGCCGTTTCACGTTGCGATGGGCATTCTTCCAGTTAATGGAGTGCCACTGCACTTGCTCGTGGGAGGACGCACCAGTCAGTGTTGCCACTGCCGTCATCTGCTTTTTCTCCTTCAACGGTTTGTCAGGTTCTCTTGTGACCTGAGACCAGATGGAAGTCTGCTCGCTTGCGCGCGGAGTGATGTTGTCTTTAGACGCAACTCCTATCCAACCCGTTACAGATTGGCGTTGGCTTTCTCCATCCTCCTTTACCCGCACTTCTATCGGCAGGCTTTGCAGCATGCTTTCCTTTGTAGGAGAAGTACGGGCTTACCACGTTCCGCATGAATACCAGAGTGGAAGAGGTCTCGTCATTGCGCCGGAGGTTCAACATCTGCGAGCAGAGAGAAGTATACTCCGCTACCTGACCACATACCTTTTGGTTCAAGCCTGTCAGCATCTTTGGCTTGTCATACGTAACGACGCTTTTTAACGATTCACCTGGGTTGACCACGCCACTCAATCCTAGCTCCCTGCCGCCTTGATGCTGGCAGTCGCGGGCTACATTGTCTCAGAGGCTCCGCACCTCACCGTTGCCAGTGACGCACGCTCCGATAGGATACCGATGGCAGAACACCGGGTGATGTCCTGATAAAATCAGTCATCACAGCTACTCACGCGACTTCGTGTCGCACGACCTCTTCATACTTGATGCTTCTCCATAGCCGCTCCGTAAAGATGTTGTCCAAGGCCCGACCTTTGCCGTCCATGCTGATTTGCACCCCAGCCGTTTTCAGTCGCTGTATGTATTGCGGGCTAGTGAAGTGACTCCCCTGGTCAGAGTTCCAGATTCCTGGGCGGGCTTTGGCAAGCGCCTGTTCTACTGCTGCCATCACGAAGGGCTGCTCCAGGCTCTGGTCCAGTTCCCAACTCACTATGTAGCGCGAGTACCAATCCAGCACTGCTACCAGATACATCCACCCGGCCACAAGTCGGATATAGGTTATGTCAATGCCCCAGACTTGGTTTGCAGTCGTGATAGCCAACCCTCGCAGCAAGTACGGATATAGGCGGTGCGCTAAATCGCGCCGACTCAAGTTAGGGCCAGGATATATCGCTTTTATTCCCATTTCACGCATATAGCGTCGCACAGTGTGTCGGCAAACTTCATACTGCTCCCGCTTAAGCAAGACGCTGATCCGCCGCGAGCCGTAGAATGGTGACTTTGTATAGATTTCATCAATCCGATGCTTGATGGCGATCTCCTCGGCTGATGGCTGAACCGGCTTGTAGTAGAGGCTTGCTCGACTAATATCAAGTAGCTCAGCCTGCGTTGCCAGCGACATCTCACAATCCTTGCGTTGAATCAGTCCTACTCGCTCAGCATGAGAGAGGGTCGAGACCAGATTTTTTTTTGAGCCACGCAACCTGTGTCGTGAGGCGTCCGATCTGGGCATAGAGTTCGTCTATTTTCTGCTCCTGATCCGATAAAGCAGCAGCAGCTTTTTTATCGGCTTCGAACAGGGATGGCAGCCCTTCGAGAGCGACTTTCTTCCAGTCGCGCAATTGATTGGGATGAACACCATATTGGGAAGCCAGTTGAGACAAAGACTTATTCTCCTTGAGCAATTCCTGAACGAGTTGGGCTTTGAAAGCCGCAGAATATCGTTTACGCATAGTGGTCATGAATCCACTTTAACATAGCCCTCTTAGCTGTCTAAATTTCGTGGACCATTATACAGTCTGCTTACATAAGGATTCGGTTGAGATGTACCAATCCGACTACTGCCGACGCTACCATCGGGAACAACCCCATTGCCAGCCGATACTTCTCTCTCATGATCTTGAATCCTTTCACTCTTCTTATGCCGTGTTCTACCTGTACCCTCACACTCGCCTTCGCTCGATTCTCCTCTCGCTCATCATCACTTAGCTCACCTCCTTTCGGCTTCTTGTGTGGTACTTCGATTCCCTCTGTGCCCTGATATCCCAAATCCCCTTGCTTGCTCGCTTCTCGATATTTCTCCCCCACTCCACTGGCTTCATATACTCGCTTATCCGATGCTGGCCCGCGATGCCCTCCTCTGATACCCAGCACTTCTCCCTTTCGATCACTCTCTACTTGGCTCTTGAGCGTGTGGCATTTCTTTTTACCAGAATATACCCGTTTTTGACGTTCATAATTGGAGGGGCGGGGTATTGGCGTCTCAAAACTGTCGATGAGAATTCGGTCAATCTCTTGGATTTTGAGGCTCGGTTCCTGACCTCGAAACCTCTTCTGTGCCTCAAAGCGATTGGAGGGAAAGAGTTCTCT
The DNA here is from genome assembly GCA_963765495.1 of Blastocatellia bacterium. Lineage (GTDB taxonomy): Bacteria > Acidobacteriota > Blastocatellia > UBA7656 > UBA7656 > CAVXWP01. The sequence continues at coordinate 552,959 of CAVXWP010000002.1, read as the reverse complement.
GAGCAAGGGGACAATCTCGTGAAAGAGATTCTCGGAGGTGTCGGCGCTAACACCAAACAACGCTGCGACAACGCGCGTGAGCGAGGTTGTGACGCAGGTAGATGAGAACGAGCAAGACCTCCTGAGAAGGAGTGAGTTTGGGTTTTCTACCGCCACCGAGAGCGCGTTTGCGATCAGGGCGAAGAAGTTTGGCCTGTTGACGGAGATGAACCAAGACCGGCACGGTAGTAGAAAACAATTGTTGAAGGGCGTTTGTCGTCATGCGGGTCAAGGCGCGGAGTCTTGCAGGTTTGAGATTGTTGATTTGTTCGATTGTCATGCGAATAGTTTACCAAAGTCCTTCTTATTCCTCGGATCATCTAATAGGCACACAAAGGATGATTTCAGGTGAATGCTGTTTTATCCACACAGGTGTAAATTGTTGATTTTATTGCCTATTTCAACAACTGGTTTGCAATGACGAGCCTTTGAATCTCTGATGTCCCTTCGTAGATTCTGAGGGCGCGTACTTCTCGATAAAGTTTTTCAACGACAGAGCCGCGAACCACACCCCTCCCGCCATGAATCTGGACTGCCTGATCTATGATTCGCTGGGCCGCTTCGGTGGCGAAAAGCTTTGCCATAGCCGATTCGAGCGTGACTCTTCCCGCCTGAGTGTCTTTCTTCCACGCGGCGCGATAAATCAGCAGACGGGCCGCGTCAAGCTCTACGGCCATATCCGCGAGCTTCATTTGCGTGGCCTGATATTCGGCCAGGGGTTTGCCGAATTGTACGCGTCGTTTCGCGTAGCTGATTGCTTCGTCCATAGCGCGCCAGGCGAGCCCAGCGGCGGCGGCTCCCACGGTCGGGCGGAACGTGTCGAGCGTGGCCATGGCTATCTTGAATCCTTCACCCTCTTCGCCCAGCAGATTTCCGGCAGGCACGCGGCAGCCGTTAAAGGCTATGCGCCCGATAGGATGCGGCGCGATCAGGTCGATCTTTTCTTCTACGGAAAACCCGGGCGCGTCTCGCTCTACGACGAACGCCGATATGCCTTTGTGCCCTTTTTCAGTGTCGGTCTTTGCAAAGACGGTGTAGAAATCCGCAAGCCCGGCGTTCGATATAAAAGTCTTGCCGCCGTCAATCACATAGCTTGCCCCGATTCGCCGAGCGGTGGTTTGAATAGCTGCCACGTCTGAACCGGCTTCGGGTTCGGTGATGGCAAAGGCCGCGATGTGTTGGCCGCTTCTGACGCGTGGCAGAAGCCGTCTCTTCAATTCAGTCTTGCCCGCGAGCGTCACAGGAAAGCTACCAAGCCCCTGCATCGCAAACATCAAATCGGCAAGCGACGATGCGTAAGAGAGATGTTCGCGCACCACGCAAAGCGCCCGCACATCCAGGCTCTCGGATTCATTCGAGGGGGTGGGAACCGTATGTCCTAACAGCCCTGCCTGACCGAGCGCGACTACGAGCCTGCGAGCCTGATCGTCATCGGATTCACCGCTTGAATCCGCAGACACGTGGTCGCGTGTGAAACGGTCTGCCTCTTCGGCAAGACGCTTGTGATGATCTTCGAGAAGCGGGATGTCGAGCATGGTCGTCACTCTTATGAAATCACTTCGATCTGTGATTCGGCCCTGTGTTGAGCGTCTTCGGGCGAATCTGCCCGGCCCTGTTTGCGGCCCATCAATTCGGCTACGCGAGATGCGCAATCGCTTCCGTGATCGCGCGCCAGCAGGGAGATGCGCGTGCGGCGAGCCAGGAAATCTTCAACGGTTGTGATCATTTCAAAGCGCGCACAGTATACCACTTCGGCCTCGATATGGGGCAGTTCTTCAAGCAGAGGGTTTTTCAACGGGGCGGATTCCCGCGTGATCTCAAGCACCTTTTGATAATTGCCGCCGTAGCTTCGCATCAAATGCTCTACGGTTTCAAGCGGCAGGCCAAACTCCGAGGCCGCTTCTGATGCCTTTTGCGGCCAGTTGTGTTTGAGCCGTTCAACACCGGCCAGTGGGATTTCCGCTGTAAGACTGCGGGCATCGCTTGCAAGCTTTTGGGAAACCATATCGACGATGCGCTCGGCCATCCGGCGATATGTAGTCAGTTTTCCGCCGATGACCGAAATCATCCCCGTTTCGTCTTCCAGAATCTCTTCTTTGCGCGAAAGCTCCGTGGTTGATTGTCCCTCGCGGCCAACGAGCGGGCGCAATCCGGCAAAGGCGCTTATCACATCATCAGAGGTGATGCCCGCGCCCGGAAAGTACCGGGCCGTTGATTCGAGCACGCGGTTTATCTCGGCTGGCTCGGCGACCGGCTCATCCAGATCGCCTCGATAATCTGTGTCGGTCGTGCCGATCATAGTCCGGCCAAGCCAGGGAATCACGAAGAGAAATCGCTGCTCGCCAACAGAGGGAATCAGCACGGCCGTTTTGTTGCCGATTTTTTTCGCGGGCACAATGATGTGAATGCCCTTCGAGGGGCGAACCTTGATTTCCGCGCCCTCGCCTGTTGCGCGGGCTACCTCGCCCGCCCAGACGCCCGTAGCATTCACAACCGTCTTTGCTCGAATGGTAAATCCATTGCCTGTGAGAGTGTCACAGGCTTCGACGCCTGATACCCGCCCGTTCATCAGGATCGGCTTTTGCGCCGCAACATAGTTGGCGGGCACTGCGCCACGCGCGGCTGCCGCTTTGATTACTTCTATGACGAGACGCGAATCATTTGTGAGGCCGTCATAATAGATGAATCCGCCGCGCAGCCCTTCGGGTTCCAGCGCGGGCGCAAGCTCGAGAACCCGTTCGGGCGTCACCCACCTGTGACGTGCAAGGTTCTCGCCCCCGGCCAGCAGGTCGTAAAGCGTAAGACCTATTTTAAGCTTCAGGCGATTGCTTCCGAGCGGCGAGCGGCGGCTCGCATCATAGAGGGGTATCAAAAACTCAAGCGGTTCGGCCAGGTGCGGAGCGATTCTGGCAAGCGTAGCGCGCTCACGGAGAGCCTCGCGCACGAGCGAGAATTGAAAATGTTCGAGATAGCGCAAGCCTCCGTGAATGAGCTTGGATGAGCGCGAGCTTGTGCCGCTTGCGAAATCGCGTTTCTCGATCAACGCTGCGGAAAAGCCGCGCGATGCCGCGTCAAGCAAAACGCCCGCGCCCGTGATGCCGCCGCCGATCACGGCTACATCGAAGGCTTCCTGTTGCATGCGACCGATGTTTGCGTCGCGCACACGCGCCGACAGTTCTGGTCCCGCGTCATTCATAACCGCAACTCTAGAACACGCGTCAAACAGATGCAATCCGGCCTTCCTCTGTTGAATTAAGACGGGGCGCAAGGTAGGATGCTGCGCGGCGAACATTTTGAGATTTCACAAATCTCAAGACTTCAAATCTCAGAGCCGACTTTATTATGACACGATTACTTGAGGGAATCAGGGTTATTGATTTTGGGCGCTTCATTGCCGGGCCTTACTGCGCGATGTTGTTAGCCGATTTTGGCGCTGACGTGATCCGCGTAGAACGGCGCGAAGGAGGCGAAGACCGATACGTAGGCCCCGTCACCGAATCGGGCGAAGGCGGGCTTTTCCTGAACGTCAACCGCAACAAGCGGGGCATTACGCTCGATCCCGCGCATCCGCTTGGCCGCGAAGTAGTCCGCCGCCTCGTCGCGAGCGCCGATATTGCCGTCGTGAATCTCCCGATTGACGTGATGATGAAACTCGGTCTCGATTATGAATCGCTCAGACAGATAAAACCCGACATCATTCTGGTCATGGCTTCCGCCTTTGGGCCTGACGGGCCGTATGCCAATCGCGTGGGCTTCGACACGGTTGCGCAGGCGATGAGCGGCGCTATGAGCCTGACGGGTTTCCCGGATGTGCCCATACGCGACATCGTATCTTTTGTTGATTACGGGACCGCGCTGCACGCGGCATTCGGCGCGATGGCTGCGCTTTACGAGAGAGAAACATCGGGGCGAGGCCAGTTGATAGACGTATCGCTTCTTGCGACAAGCGCCATGTTTATGCAGCCGTTGCTGGCCGAGCGCGCCATGACGGGTATCCTTCGCCGACAGCAGGGCAACACGAGCTACCACACGGCTCCAAACGATGTCTATCGCACACGCGACGGTTGGATCATAGTGCCTACCATAGGCAACGCTATGTTTCGCAGGTGGGCTCGACTCATAGGCAGAGAGGATTTGATTGACGACCCGCGCTTTGCCGACGACATAAGCAGGGCAAACAACTCCGAAATCATCAATCAGGCGATGTCGGACTGGTGTGGCTGGCATACGCGCGACGAGGCGATAGCCGAACTCGAACGTGTGCGCGTGCCTTGCGGGCCGGTGTATAATCTTGACGAAGTTTTGGCCGATCCTCAGGTGAACGCCCGAAACCTTTTTGAAGAGAGAGAGTATCCGGGAAGCAGCGCGCCTGTTCCGCTTGCTGCTACCCCGGTGCGTTTGAGCGAGACGCCTGCCCGGATAACGCGCCTCGCGCCGCGCCTCGGAGAGCATAACCGGGAAGTACTCCTTGAACTGGGTTTTGGCACAGATGAGATTGCAACCCTGATCGAAGAGGGCGCGATTTAGAGAGGATTGACCAAGTTTTTTATGATTTACAAGATTTTCTTTGGCCGGTTAAACTCGTAAATCCTGTTAATCCTGTCTAAATGCAGATTTGCTTAACTAAGGAGAGCCTCATGCCAAAACGTGTGATCGAAGGGATCGAAGAATTGAAGACGCTTGTCGGCCAGGAGATAGGCGCAAGCGACTGGTTCGAGATGACTCAGGCGCGGGTTAACGAGTTTGCCGACGCCACAGAAGACCATCAATGGATTCATCTGGACACCGAGCGGGCAAAGACCGATTCGCCTTTTGGCGGAACCATCGCTCACGGTTTTTTGACCCTTTCGCTTCTGCCTTATTTTGCGGCCGAAGCCTTCACCGTGCGCGGCGATTTCAAGATGGGAATCAATTATGGCTTGAACCGCCTGCGCTTTCCATCGCCTGTCCCGGTAGGCTCGCGCCTGCGCGCCCGCTTTACTCTTCAGTCCGTAGAAGATGTCCCCGGCGGCGCGCAGATCACCTGGGCCGTGACAATCGAAGTCGAAGGCGCGCAAAAGCCTTCGCTCATCGCTGAATGGCTTGTCAGATATTACGATTAGGGGCCGGGGGCCGGGGGGCAGGGGCCGGTTACTGATGGGTTAATTCTCAATCAAAAATACGGGCCACAGTTGACTATGGCCTATAAACAAGAGACTACCGGCCCCCGGCCCCTGACCCCTGGCCCCCCGATTACTGACCACTGCCAAAGAGGAAGTTTATGCCGAGACTACATTTAAGATTCATAATAGCCGTCTGCCTGACGCTGCTCTTTTTTTCTGAGCAAGGCCTGGCGCAAAACGCGAAGACTCAGGCGCGTGAGGCCGAATGGCAGGGCTATAAATTACCCGCCTCCGCTTTCAAACGCTACGTCGACCCGTCGACAAGAGTGGTTTTTCGCGTGCCCTCCGAATGGGAGCAGCAGGGCGAGAGCCTCAGATTCAAAGGCCCCGAAGGCCAGGACCTTCAAGTCTTGCTCGAAGAGATCCCCGACGGCATAGCCTTAAAGGCTTATGTTGCGGCGCTGATGCAATCGCTTCGCGGAGTGCCCGGCGGGGCCGATGCCCTCACCGTTCGCCGGACTCAGATGTCCGGCATCGAAGCTCGCGAAATCATGTTCGAGATGTCGGACGCTCGCGACGTCTCGTCGCGCCGCTTGATCTGGACCACGGTCGAAGGGCCTGTCGGTATTACTTTCCTTTTAATATCTCCCGTTTCAAAGATCGAACAGGTCGAACCTTACTTTAAGGCCATCGTGCAATCGGCCCTGATTATCAAAGACCCATTCCGTTATCTTGGCTACTCCACGCTGCGCATAAACGCGCAGATAAGGGATAAGCCCGCGCGAGTTGATGAGGTTACTGTTGCTGAATTACTTCAGAGAGAGCGTGGCCCAGTTCCTCGAAACGCAATCGGATGGCGAGATACTAAATCAGATCGGGATTCAGTCATCGCGCCCTATTGCCTTTGCTGCCTGGACAGTCGCAGGAGCACCTGCCGGGCTTGGTGGAGCCGAGCGAAAGGCGGTCCTCCTGCGGGTGAGCGACCGCGACAGGTTCGAGCATACGCTCTCGCTTTATCAAACCCATGTAGGCAATTTCGCGGATCTTCCCGAAATAGTTTCGGCCGCGTCGCGATTTATCGGATTTGTTCCTGCGATATTGCCGCTGGGCGGCGCAATCGCGCTTGCAGGCAAATCTTCAGCACCATCACAGCGCAGTTTGCAACGGTATGATTTCATAGGTCACGACGAGTGCCTCGGCTATCCGGTCAAGGTAATCGAGCGCCGCGAGGTTGACTCGGCAGGGCGCATTAAACACGATGCGATCTATCTTGCCTATGCGGGCGATGCGGCGGTGCTTGCCGCGGATTGGTATTCGCTTCGAGACGTGCTTTCGCGGCTGGACCGTGATCAGTCAGGCATAGGCCAATCAGGCATAGGCGCGAATCCCGCATTCAAACGCGCCGTCGAAACGGGCGGTGATTGTATTTATCTGAGCAACCTCAGCGCGCTGTTTCAAACCGTGGTCGCAAAAAAAGATGGAGGCGGTGCTGACGCAGCGGTGATGGAAAGCGGCGCGCTAAGGATTTCAAACGCGGCGTGGGAGAACTCCTATAAAGTCTCGTTCAAAGATGCGGGCTGGACCCGACTTCTCGCGCCGTTTCAGGTAAGCGAGCTTTCTTCTCCGCGAGAGCTTTTGCCTCGCTCGGCAATCGTTTACGGGTTTACGAAATTCGATCTGAGGGAAAGGTGGAACGAGTGGGCAGCCACGCTGCTTGGCGCAGAGGAAGCTAAGCAGGTCGCTTCCGTCTGGGCGCTCGATTTTGAAAGGGAGGTCTTGCCCGAGATCGGCCCTGAGATCGGGGCCGCGCTTCTCGGGCTTCCAAATCTCGACAAAGGCTTTTTCAACGCGCCGTGGAACATCTTCTTTAAACTGAAATCCGAGAGACTGATCACGGCATTGAACGCTGGAAAACTGTTCAAAGGTGTTTCGGCTTCCGAAGGCGTCGCTCATCTGAAGCTTGGGGAAACAGATCTGCTGATGACGATCAAAAACGGCTATCTCGTAGTATCGGGAAGCCGCGAAGCAATCGCCCGGCTGGATCAGAAGGAGAAGCTTGACGCGGCGCGCGACTTCGCAAAGGCGGCGCAAAATGCGCCTTCGGGAGTGATAGCTTTTGGCGGCTATAATCTCGAGGCCGCGACAGCCGAAATAACCTCTCAAGACAACACGGCCGAGATGAAGGAATTTCTTAAAGTGATAACGGCTACGGCCGAAGCCTTTCACAGTCAGAACTTTTACGCGCTTCCGAGCGAGACCGGCATTGATGCACGCATGTCGGTTTCGCTTGGCCGCGAAGGCCGCTACTCGGTGGCCGACCTTTCAAGCGCAGCTAAGGATTATCGCGCGACCTACGCGGTGATCGAATCGCACGGCGTACCTATAGCCGACCAGCGACACATCGAAAATATAAAGCTGCGGATTCGAGCCAGAGGGGCGGGCGTGATTGACCGCATCAAAGAAGAGGTTGCAACAGATCATCAACGGGTTGAGAAACGTTCCGACGACGAACTGGTAATCGAGGTGCGCCCGCGCCGTCACATTCCTGAAAAGAGTGTTCAATTGCCTGTTTCGGGTGCCGAGTTCGCGCCTTTCCTGCAACCTACGCGCGAGATCGTTTCAACTGATCAAAACGTAATTGCAAAGGCGCAGGAGATTGCCGGGGATGACCGCGACGGCTGGAGCGTGGCGCGTAAACTTGGCGACTGGATTTATAAGAACCTGAAATGGAAACGTGTGGACGATGCGGACGCGGCTCAGACGCTTGCGACCCGCGAAGCCGATTGTCGTGAGTTTAGCGAATTGTTTGTAGCGATGGCCCGCGCGCTCGGTCTGCCTGCGCGAATGGTTTCCGGCATCGCCTACGGCGGCGGCTCGTTCGGCGGTCACGCGTGGGTAGAAGTCTACGCGGGCGAGTGGATCGAACTTGACCCGACCTGGGGAACCGATTTTGTTGATGCGACTCATATCAGGGGCTCGGAAGATGAGTTGTTAAGCTATGCCGCGCTGAACCTGATCGACATAGAGGTGCTGGAAGCGCCCCGCAGCGTGCCCGATTTTCAACGCGACCCGCTCACTCTTGCGCAAAGAATATGCGCGGAGTTGCCGGAGGGCGATACCTCGGCGCTCACCGCCGCGCTCGACATCGCTCTGCTGACCGATGATCTCAGGGGGGCGGGCACGTGGTCGGCTATGAGCGAGCACGAACGCGAGCAGATGTCGGACGCTTATCACGCGCTACTTCTTGAGTTCTCGACCGGCTTCAAAAAGAACCGGTTTACCGGCCAGGGCATGCGACTGTTGAAGACCGAGATCAAAGGCGACAAGGCCGAGGCGCTTTTAATCGAGCCTTCCACCTTTGCACAACTGCTGGTCAGGCTGAAGTTTGCGCGAAAGAAAGACGCCTGGATGCTGTTGGAAACGATAGTCGAAGACACAAATCTTCATTTGATATCCGATACCCTGCGCCCGACCATGCAGGCGATATTCGACCGGCGAAATGGAAAGCCTGTTCAAGCCATCAGCATGACCCCTTTCGTGCGAGTCCTGATGATTGTGGATGAAGACGCGCCCGCCGCGCTCGAACTGGCCGAGCAGGCGCTCAAGGATGACCCTCAAAATCGCGGTCTTCGCCATCTCAAGGCGCTTGCCCTGAGGGGAGTCGAAAAGAAGGACGAGGCGATTGCCATCTGGCGCGCGTTGAGCGAGGAAGACCCGCCGTTTCCACTCGCGCTGATGAGGCTGGCCGACAATTACCAGACATCCAAAGATGAGGCAGAGAAGAGACTCGCAATCGGGTTTTATGAGCGTTACATAAAGCTTGAGCCCGATGACCCTCGCGCCCACACGGGGCTCGCGTCGCTTTACAGGGAAACGGGCGACGCCCGGCAGGCGGAGAGCGAATATCGCGCGGCGCTCGAACGCGACCCGCACAACCAGGCCGCCTATGTCGATCTGGCCGAATTTCTCGCCTACGCGGGGCGCTTCAAAGATGCGTGTGCATTGATAGACGAAGGCGCGAAGTATGGGCGTTCGGATAACGATCTTTTTGCAAATCTGATGAGCCATTTCTATCTTGACCAGAAGAACGATCTGGCCGAGGGGCTTGCCGCTTCAGCTCCTCAGAGGATGGCGAAAAGCGCGATGGCAAATTATTATATTGGCCGCATCCGCCTCAACAGTGATCGCGCAAAAGAGGCGCTGCCTTTTTTCAAGAAGGCGGGCGAGATAGATAAAACTCTCACCTATCCGCACATCGCACTGGCCGAAGCCTATCGCCAATTACAGGACTGGGCGGCGGCTCTGGCCTCTGCCGATCGGGCGATTAAGATAGACGAAGAGGATGCCGAAGGGCATTACAATCGCGCCTGCGCCCTTTCCCGTCTGGGGCGAAAGCAGGAAGCCATTGCCTCGCTCAAACGAGCCGTCGAACTTGATGAAGAGTTGGCTTACGGATTGGCAGAAGAAGAAGATTTTAAATCGCTCGCCGCGATGGAAGAGTTCAAAAGTCTCATTCCCAAAGATGAAGAGAAGGATAAATGATATATCCGGGTATTTGGGTATTCCTCAAAATCAAATCGGGCAAATGGGAATAGGCAACGGATTTACGCGGATCGGGCGGATTTACGCGGATCAGACACTATACGGTCAAATCCGTGAAAATCCGTGAAAACCCGTCGATTCCGTGGCCTGTTTCTAATTTCCTACCCTACATTCCTGGAAAACCAAACAGCCCTGCCACGAAGTTCCTGATCCCGTGGAAATATCTCTTGTTTAATGTAGGTACAGGCGCGATAATCCCCCGTAGCTCCAGTGCTCCCGAGCAGGTTATCGAACGTTTTTCTCGGATGAGATAAGGAATCGTTATGCTTGCACCCGACACCCTGTTACAGAATCGTTATCTGGTCATCAGGTTAATAGCTCAAGGCGGAATGGGCGCGGTTTATCAGGCGAGGGATCAGCGCCTGGGCAGCATCATCGCGCTCAAAGAGACTTTTTTTACCGATGACCATCTTCGCAAAGCCTTCGAGCGCGAGGCCCGGTTGCTTGCCGGGCTGCGGCACGCCGCCCTTCCGGTTGTAAGCGACCATTTCATGGAGGACGCAGGCCAGTTCCTCATTATGCAATACATTCCGGGTGACGATCTGGCCACACTTCTCGAACGCCTCGGCAAGCCTTTTGCCGTCAGCGATGTCCTCAAGTGGGGCGATATACTGCTCGACTCGCTTGAATACCTTCACGCGCAAGAGCCGCCGATCATCCATCGAGATATCAAACCGCAGAATCTGAAGCTGACCGAGCGCGGAGAGATAATCCTGCTCGATTTCGGGCTGGCTAAAGGCTCGCCGCAGATGATGTCGCAAGTGACCGGGGGCGGAAGCATTCTGGGCTACACACCGCACTACGCGCCGCTTGAACAGATTCAGGGAACAGGCACAGACCCGCGCAGCGACCTCTATTCGCTCGCCGCCACGCTTCAGCATTTGATGACCTGTGTGACGCCGCCCGATGCTCTTGCGCGCGCGTCGGCTTCCATCTGCGGCCAGCCCGATCCGCTGGTGGCTGCCTGCGACTTGAACCCGGATGTGCCTCGGACCATTGCCGACATCCTGATGAAGGCTATGGAGCAGAACCGCGAGCTTCGCCCTGCAAACGCGGCCCAGATGCGGAAAGCCTGGCGAGCCGCGATGCATAATCTGCCCGGACGTGAAGATGTCACCATTATCAGGAGCAGCGGAGCCGAGCCTTTTGAAGGTTCGTCGGAAGGCGCAAGCATTTCTCCCGAATCCGATTCCACAACCTCGGTTCAAGTGTCACCAGTTCAGGCTACGGAGGTAGAGGCTGTCGGAGGGAGAAACACGCAAACAGGAGCGAGAGGCCGGGTGCCTTTCGTGCGGATCGGCATGGCTGCCGCGATGATGGTCATAGTGGCTCTGGCGCTATGGGTTGGGTTCAGGCGTGGCGAAAATCGAGGAGAGATGATAGAGGCATCGACGGCTTTGAAACCGGCTGGGGATGCTTCGCTACCAAAGATAGAAGTTCCGCCCTTGCGGCCTTTTACCTTCGATTTAGTGATGCTGGATTCGGCGGGTCGCGTAACAAGAAAGCGACAGGGTGAGATGCGGGTTTTTTCAGAAGACCTCAACGGGGCGATGCTGGATATGGTGGAAATCCCCGGAGGCGCATTCATGATGGGTTCGCCGGATAACGAAAAGGAGCGGCTGCCTTATGAAGGGCCTCAACATCAGGTCAACGTCCCGCCGTTTTACATGGGAAAATTCGAAATCACTCAGGCGCAGTGGAGAGCCGTGGCCGCGCTGCCCAAAGTTGAATACGATTTGAACCCCAGCCCTTCCAAATTCAAGGGAGATAATCTGCCGGTTGACACCATCTCGTGGGAAGACGCGACGGAGTTTTGTGCCCGGCTTTCCTTAAAGACCGGACGCGCATACCGGCTTCCCTCTGAGGCCGAATGGGAATATGCCTGTCGCGCCAGAACCGAGACGCCCTTTCATTTCGGCGATACGATCACGCCCGAGCTTGTCAATTACAACGGAGAGTATCCTTACGCGGATGAGGCGAAAGGGCTCAACAGACAAAAGACCATGCCTGTGGGAAGCACAAAGATGGCAAACGGTTTCGGTCTGTTCGATATGCACGGCAATCTCTGGGAATGGTGCCAGGACGAGTGGCAGAATAGCTATCAGAATACGCCTACGGACGGCACGGCATTCGAAGATACCGAGGCTGTGCTCGACCGCGTGCTGCGCGGCGGGTCGTGGTACGGCAATGCCGGCATCTGCCGCTCTGCCGACCGAACATGGGCAACGCCCGAGGGGGCTAACTATATCTTCGGATTCCGCGTAGCTCTTTCTGCCCTGCGGCGTTAGGGCCATATAATTCTCAGGAAATTCTTAGCCTACTTTGCGTCTTCGCGTCTTTGCGAGAACCTGTTACCGGCAAAGACGCGAAGTGCGATAAGAAACTCAAGGCTTGTTTATTCAATAATCGGTGATGTCACTTCATTTGCGAATGGAAAGGAGAGACTATGCGCTCGATCATCCTGCCCGGACTCCTCATTCTGATTGTAATACTGATCTGTCAAATGGATGATTCAACGTTCGCGCAGAAGAGCGCGAAGTCTCAGAAACCGCCTCAGATGAAAGTCGAGACTATCGCGCCGAGCCCTGCCGATGTCGCTACGCTGGACGGGATAATCGCGGCCTTTTACGATGTGATATCAGGTCCGGCAGGCCAGCCCAGACAGTGGGCGCGTGACCGCACGCTCTACCTGCCGGGGATCAGATTCATCGCCGTGGACGTGCGTGACGGCAAGCCGCAAGCAGTCGTGATGGACCATCAGACTTATGTGGACAGCGCAGACGCATACATGGTGAAAGAGGGATTCTTCGAACGCGAGGTGAAACGCGTCACTCAGCAGTATGACAACATCGCGCAGGTATTCAGCACCTATGAAACGCGCAATAAAGCCGACGGCCCGGTGATCGCTCGCGGCATAAACAGCATCGAGCTTTATTTTGACGGGTCGCGATGGTGGATAACATCCGCTACGTGGGAAGATGAACAGCCCGATAAAACCATATTGCGCTAAATAAAAACGGATAAGAGAGGCGCAATTTGAATCGCCTCATTGCGATTTGAGCGCCGCTTTCCTGCGCGCTGCCTTCTCTTCCTCGCTCAATTTGAAGTCATTGCCGTAGACGGCGCTTTCCCAATCGCCGTACATCGCGTTTGGCAGCACGATGAATTGCGCGCCGAATTTATTGCGCGCCCCGTCAGCGGCGGAGGCTCTCTCTTCGGGAGTCCTGCCTCCAAAAATGTCGCTGAAATCGGCCAGATTATCGCCCGCAAACAACACGATACGATAACGTCGGCGGATCTGCTCGCGGCGCGGTTCTTTACTCGAAACATCCGTTCGCGTCATTACAGTCTGCTCGCTTATATCAGGAAACCCCTTCTGTTTTAGGTTGCGTATCGTCGCTTCTTTCACCGTCTCCCGGCGGTTGGTCACGTAGAATATTCGCGCCCCTCGCGATGCCGCGTAGCGCAAGAATTCTACCGCTCCAGGGATTGCGTCCGCCTCGGCTCGATTACACCACTCGGTCCACGTAGCTTCGGTGAAAGGCTGGCGATTTAGGATCAACCCGGCTTGATAACGGCTGTTATCAAGGACCGTCTCATCCACATCCACGACGACCGCGCGTCTTCGCGAACGACGATTTGCTCTGAGGTCGCGGTCAAAGACCAGCCGCGCAAGCTTAAAAGCCTGAAAACGCAGGGCGCGAACCTCGGCTGCCGTTTGCGTCCAGAGCACAGCGCCGGTCTGGTATTCGTTGTCGGCCTGTGTGGTGGCGGCAGCGGTCCCCGTTGCCTTTTGCGCTGCCGCCGTCATCGAAAGAAAAAGGATCAGCATCGCGGCAAGATGAAATCGACCGGCAAGGCGATTTGGTTTTGCTGGCTTGGCAAAAGTCTCTTTCATAAATAATCCGGCTCCTTTTCGGATGTACAAGAATAATGACGAAAGCAGAAAACTTCAATCGAAGGCGAATTCCATAGCTCATTAAATTCTCAGGAAAATCTTTGCATATTCAGGTTACTTAGCGGATGGGCGAGAAATAGTTGCTCGCCAGGGCGCAAAGGCACAGGGCAGGCAAAGATTTTTCATAAGGCGATCAGTTCTTTCCTGTGCGGATATAACCTGCCTTGACTCCTGTGAAACGGCTCTGGTATACCTGCGCGCGGAGACTTTTCATGACAGGAATAACGGCTTTCGGAGCGTACATACCTTTTTATCGTCTTACTCATAAAGAGATCGCAAGAGCCTGGGGCGGGCGAGCGGGCGCGGGCGAGCGCGCCGTTGCCGGAGTCGATGAAGACTCGATCACTATGGCAATCGAAGCCGTTCGCGACCTGCTCGGCGAGCGCGAGGGGCGCGAAGTTGACGGCCTCGTCTTTGCCTCGACTACTTCGCCTTATAGCGAGAAACAGGCTTCGGCGCTGATTGCCACGGTGGCCGATCTGCGGATGGACGTGAGGACCGCAGACTATACCAACTCCCTGAGATCGGCCACCACAGCCATTCGCGCGGCGGCAGATTCGGTCGAATCGGGTTCTGCCTTAAAGATTATCATCGCCGCTGCCGATACTCGAATTGCCCCGCCCAGGTCGGCAAACGAACGGGTGTTTGGCGATGCGGCTTCGGCAGTGGAGATAGGCTGTGATCGGGTGATCGCAAAACTTATCGCCGCCCATTCGACCGTGGATGAAATCACCGATGTCTGGCGCAAGGCCGACGATCAGTTTGTCACAGGATGGGAAGAGCGGTTCGCCGTGTCGCAAGGGTATCAAAGGGTTGTGAGACATACGGTAAATGATTTGTTCGAGCGCACAGGGGTCGGCCCCTCGGAAATCGCAAAGGCGATCTTTTATGCGCCGGATCAGGGCGCTCTTGCGGGCGTGGCGAAGTTGCTCGGATTCAAAGCCGAACAGATCCCCGATCACCTCTTTTCATCCGTAGGGAGCACGGGCACGGCGATGCCTCTGCTTGTGCTCTCGTCTGTTCTGGAAGACGCGCAGCCGGGCGAAAAACTTCTCGTAGTCGGTTACGGCAACGGGTGTGACGCTTTGCTCTTTGAAGTCACCGAAGAGATAGAAGAGTTGAGAGGGTCGGCGCAAAGGGGCGTGCGCGGGTATCTGGAATCGAAAGGCTATCTTGAAAATTACGAACGATACGCCAGATTTCGCGATCTGCTTGAAACCGAAGCCGCGCGCCGTCAGTCGCCTACCGCTTCCGCTGCTCAAAGCCTGCGCCGCCGCGATGAGATTTATAAGTTTTACGGCTATCGCTGTCTCGCCTGCGGCAAGGTACAGTATCCGCGCCAGCGCCTGTGCATCGGATGTCAGTCTAAAGATAACTTTGAAAGCGTCCGACTGGCCGATAAGCCTGCCCGGCTCTTTACTTTTACGGTTGATTTCCTGAATGCCGACCCCGATCCGCCCACGGTTATGAGCATAGTCGATTTCGAGGGCGGAGGCCGGGCCTACCTGATGATGACCGACCGCAACCCGGAGGATGTAAAGATCGAGCAGCCGGTCGAGATGACATTTCGCAAGCTCTATACGGCCGAAGGCTTTAATAATTATTACTGGAAGTGCCGCCCCGTTCGTTGAGCGGAAAAATATTGACTCAAAATCAGAGGGAATTGCGAGCGCAGGTATCTGCCCGGTTGCGTAAGTATCGCGCTCCGTGCTTTTATTATGCGTTATCGAGCGGCCTTACCTGTTAGCAGGGTACGCGCCATTAGAATCTGAGAAGAACAGGAGATGCTGAATGCATAGAAATATAGACACCTGGCACAGCCCAAGTCTGAATCGCCCCATGTCAATCGTCACCTATGGTCATTATGGATTCCCGCTGCTGATGTTCCCGACGGCGGCGGCAGATTTTCTGGAATACGAGCGGTTCTATCTGATTGACGCGATGGCTGAGTTTATCGAAGCGGGAAAGGTCAAGGTCTTTTCCATCGACAGCATCAACCGGGCTAGCTGGCTCAATGACAGTGTGCATCCGGGTGAAAAAGCGTGGCGGCAGGTGCAGTACAATAATTACATCGCAAATGAGATAGTCCCGTTTATCTGGAATAGCTGTCAGAGCCGTATAGGCATCATAACAGGCGGGGCCAGCCTGGGCGCATTCCATGCAGCCAACCAGTTATTTCGCAGACCCGATCTGTTTGACGGCGTGCTCGCGATGAGCGGCGATTACGACATACTTCATTACTTTTCGGGCGATTATTACGATGACAATATCTATTTCAACAACCCGGTTGACTATCTGCCGAATATGGGAGACCACGACCTCTGGCTCCTGCAACAGAAGAGACTCATCTATATAGTCACGGGGCAGGGACAATGGGAAAACCCGGAAGGCTCGAAGCGATTGTCGGGGATACTGGCCAGTAAGGGCATCCCTCACGAGCTGGATATGTGGGGCCATGACCAGCCGCACGACTGGCCTACCTGGCGCAGCATGGTCAGATATTATCTCTCATCCAAGTTCTAACGGATTTAGATTCCTCAAATCTGAAATCTGAAAATCTGAGCTTCAAGGGTTTATGGGAAGACTTGACGGACAGGTAGTAATAATAACGGGCGCGTCGGCCGGTATAGGCGAAGCCGCCTCCTACATGCTTGCGCGCGAAGGGGCGCTGATCGTGCTGGTTGCGCGCAGGCGCGAGCGGCTCGAACAGATGAAAGGCGAAATCGAAGCCTCGGGGGGAAGCGCGCTCGCAATACCGGCAGACATCACGCGGGACGAAGACCGCGAGCGAATCGTGCGCGAAACCCTCGGCATGACAGGCCGCATCGACGCGCTCGTCAACAACGCGGGATACGGCCAGCGCGGTCCCATCGAGATGGTCCCCATCGAAAACATCCGCCGGAATTTCGAGACAAACCTCTTTTCTCTGATCGCGCTCACCCAGCTTGTCATTCCCATAATGCGAAAACAGAGAAGCGGGCGCATAGTCAATGTCAGCTCCGTCGCCGGGCGAGTTGCCCGCCCGCTCTCTTCCGTCTACGACGCAACAAAACACGCGCTCGAAGCCGTCTCCGACGGATTGCGCGGAGAGCTTGCTCCGTTTGGCATCAAGGTAGTCGTAATCGAGCCCGGTTTTATAGTCACCGAATTTCTTCAGGTAGCCAATGAAGTATCGAAACCCATCGTCGAGAAAGAGAGTCCATACGCGCCGTTTTATGAGAATTTCAAGCAAGGGTATGAACGGATGAGGCGGATGGCAGGCAAGCCCGACGATATAGCCGAACTCATTATGCGCTCGCTTACATCAGAGCATCCGCGCCCGCGCTATGCCGCTCCACGACACGCGCGACTGGCGATTGCGGCTAAACGTTTCCTGCCCGAAAGACTCTTCGATTATGTATTGAATCGTCAGGCGGGAATAAAGCCTCTGCAAAAGGATTCAGAGTAGAATCGTTCTGTACAAGCCGAGATTTGAGACTTGTGAAATCTCAGATGAGCGCGTGTGAAAGAACTTAAACCCTGACGCGCTCAAACTGTATACGTTTTTAATCATGCCGGAACGATCGCTCCATTCAATGTCACACCCGAGCATTTTACGCTACGGCGCTCTGCGCTCTTTAGCCTTCTTCATGGCATTGCTGCTGCCCGCCTTACCTTTTATTACTGCCGAAGCCAGGGGCCAACGGCAGCAATCTGCTTCGAGTCTGCCGCTGCTCGTTATGGGCGCAGGGAGTAAAGACCTCGGCGAAGTAGTCGTAGGCGAAGAACTCATGCAATTGTTCGTGGTGAAGAATGCCGGGGCCGCGCCTCTTGAACTCTCTCAAGCCGAAACACCCGCAACTCGAAAGGCGTCAATCAAAAAATCGGCCAAACCCCGCGCCGCGATTCGCTTTGACCTCTTCCAGGCAAAGTTTTCTCTCGCGCCCCGGTCGCCCGTCTGATGTAGCGCGGTTGACTTTTACTTTCCAAAAGTCATACAGCCTGGTCAGGCTGGCACCATTCGCATAGCAATTCACGTCGCAGACAAAGTTGGCCCTCTGGAGCAAAACTTCGAGTTGCTGACCAACGACCCGAGCCACCCGGTTATAAAACTGAGGGTCTTTGGCGTGATAATCGCTCTTCCAGATTTTGTTAAGCGCATTGCCAATGCCAATACCCAGTTTGGCGAGCCCTCCGGCGATTTCAAAATCTGGCCATCGGCTCACCCGGCAATCACGCTTGAGCGAGGCAAAGCTTTCAGCTTCTGGCTCAGAATAAGGCCCGCAGGCGAGGAGGCTCGGAAACTGCTACTGACCTCCGGTGCTGCCGGAACGGTTAAATATAAACTGAGCGACGAGGGGAACGGCTACAAATTGAGCGTTGATGTTGATCCGATGAGCGAGGCGGGTACTCGCTCTGTGCCGATCCTTCTCAAGCCCGAAGGGGCGGATTCCGAAGGGCTGGCGATAGAGCTATCCCTCAACGTTTTGGGTGAAAGCCTGGTTCATACGCCCGATGTGGTCGATCTTGGCAAGGTTTCTTTATCGAATCTCAATACGTTCAGTCCGAGACTCGGGAGAGCAGGTATAAGAAAGCTTGCAGGCACATTCCATCCGATCAAACTCGAGTCATCGCTTCCTTTCCTCAGACTGAGTCTGCAAACCGTCGTCGAGGGCAGCAATTATGTCGTCAAGATAGAGTGGAACCCGGAAAGCCATCCTGTCGCGGGGAGATACAATGGAGTCCTGCGAGTAGATACGGATGATCCGCAGAACCCCCGGGTCGAGATTCCATGCAAGGTAACGATTGTTGATCGCTGATCGTTTTGGCGACAGGATATCGCCTCAGTCCTGTTGCTGAGACGGCTCTTTTGGCTCGTCTGGCGGTTCAAGCTTTAATCTGAGAGTTTGCACGCGCAGGCGGAGGCGTTCGGCTTCGGCCTGGAGTTCGGCTATGCGCTGCTCGTAAAACTCCTGCTGTTTGTGGATGTTTTCCAGGGCGCGCTGGAACTCTGCGCGGATGGCCCGTTCGGCTTCATCGCGCCGCAATCCGCCTCTCAACATCACCTCCTGCTGGATGTTTTGCTGGCGGCGCTGAATGTCGAGTTCCTGCGCATCGAATTGATATTTCTGGTCCTGCGCATCTTCGAGTTTTGATTCGACTCTTGCGAGACGCTCTTCCAAAAGCAAAAGCTCCATCGTTTGTGAATTGCGCTCGGTCTCTTTGCGAAGTCGTTTGACCTCATTCGTGAGCAGTCCTATCTGATCCGACAGGCGCACCATCACACGGCGCATTGCCTGGTCAGTGGTTTCAAGTGCATTTTCCGCGTCGTCTTTTACGACCGTCTCATCGGCGGGTTTTTGATCTGAGCGGGAAGGACGCGGCTTTCTCGTCGTGTCCTGGCCGGATGACTCCTGAGCCGCACCCGCCACTCTTAGCGCAAATATCAACGTAATAGTAAAAAGCGCAATCAATAACCTCGAATGACTTATCATAATCGCTCCTTCAAAGGTGGCCTGAAAGTCTGCTCCACACAAATTCAAAGCCGCTGCTCAAGGTTAGTTCCAATTTTTCGCATCAGCAAGCCGTTGAGATCGATTATTGACCGGCGGCGCGCACAATGATAATCTTCCGGCCAATGAAACCTATGATGGATGAATCGGATACCGATAAAGAGAGCGGCCCCCGTAAATTCGAGGGGCCGGGCGGCACGCCGGGCGGAACCGGGATGTTTCTGTTCGGGCTTGCGCTGGCCATCGCCGGCGGATACCTGATCTTGAATCAGGTGCAGGTAACCAGCGGTTACTGGGCGTGGTGGGGCGGCAACACCTTCGGGCTTACGCTGATACCGCTTGTTATCGGAATAGGTCTGCTCTTTTTCAATGGAAAATCCATAGCCGGGTGGCTGCTGGCAGGCGGCGGCGCGGTGATAATATTCGTAGGCATACTGGCCAATCTGCAAATCTATTTTGAGCGCACAAGTCTGTTCAATACCATCCTGATGCTGACGCTTTTTGCAGCCGGACTCGGTTTGATGGCCCGCGCCCTGAAACGCTCCTGAATTATGCGAACCTGTCCAAGCGCAACCCGACTTCTCTTTTATGTTCGTGCCTTTGCCTGTGTCGCGCTTATCTCTGCCTTTATTGTTTGCTCGCTCTCCGTTTCTGCTTACCAATCCGGCCCGGCAGGTCTTGATGACTGGCGCGAAAATATAGAGAGGCTGATTGGCGAAAGCGGAGCCGAAATGGTGGCCGTGGCCTTTTACGACTTTGCAAACGGCAACCAGATAATGATCAATGCTGATGAGAGCTTTCACGCGGCAAGTACGATGAAGATTCCTGTAATGATGGAGGTCTTTCGCCAGGAGAGTCAGGGCAAGCTCTCGCTCGATCAATCCATAACTATAAAAAATGATTTCGTCAGCATAGCCGACGGCACTCATTTCTCGATTTCACCCGATAGCGATTCCGAGCAATCGCTTTATAAAATGGTCGAACAGAAGGAGACCATACGCGAGCTTGTTCGATTGATGATAGTCTCAAGCAGCAATCTGGCTACCAATATTTTGATAGACCGGATAAAGGCCCCGCGCGTTATGGAGTTGATGCGCCAGATAGGAGCCGCAAATATTCGCGTACTGCGCGGCGTTGAAGACGGCAAAGCCTACGAGCGCGGGATGAATAATACGACGACGGCCCGCGACCTGTTGATTATCCTGCGATTGATAGCCGAGCGTCGAGCCGTATCTGCCGATGCATCAAACAAGATGATAAAGATACTGCTCAAACAGCAGTTCAACGAAGGTATCCCCTCGGGATTGCCAGCGACTTTCCTGGTCGCTCACAAGACCGGATCGATTACCGGGATCAATCACGATGCCGCCATAGTTTTTCCGCCTCATCGCAAACCCTACGTCCTGGTAGTCTTAACGCGGGGCATCGAAAGCGAACCTCGCGCCCACAAATTGATTGCCGATATTTCAAGAGTGATGCGTGAAGAGTGATCCGTGATTTTCAGCTAGGCCGCAGGTTTAAGACACCTTTCAATCCTTGTAAATCACGGATCACTC
Organism: Blastocatellia bacterium; assembly: GCA_963765495.1. GTDB lineage: Bacteria > Acidobacteriota > Blastocatellia > UBA7656 > UBA7656 > CAVXWP01. Next base: position 532,210 of record CAVXWP010000002.1, on the reverse strand, counting down.
TTCACGCATCACGTCTCCTGTCAGGCATTTCTTTCACCCCCCGTCTAGCCGACCGGGCTTTCAGCAAATCAGTCAGGATGATAAAATGCGCTCGCCGGTTACCGGACATTCAGAAACGGAAATAAGGTAGCGCATGTCGGACCAGATAGGATCGGAAGACAGGGCTGATAAAAGCCTGCTCGACAATTTGGATGATGAGGAGCTTGTAGACCAGTTTCTGGAGCACGCTAAGAGCGACCGCCAGAGGGCACATCTCTGTTTCGAAGCGATTTTGGGCCGCTATCAATGGCTGATAAATCACGTTGTGCGTAGCTCCAGGTATAATTTCCCTGCCTGGGATTCTGCCGACGATGTGATTTCGCGGGTGGTCTTCAAGGTTTACAGGGGTCTGGTGCAATGGCGCAGAGAAGGGAAACTCTCAAGCTTTATTGCAAGGATCGCGAGCAGCGAGATGATCGATACGATCAGACGAGTGCGCCGCGACAAGTCGTGGAATCCACGCCGGATGGCTGACCCGGATTCGGACCTGCCTACGGCGATTGACTCCGCGCCTTCGAGGGAGCCTTCGCCCGAAACGCGCATGCTCAATCGCGAGCAGAGAAAGATCGTAGACAGCCTGCTTGAAGATGTCTGTCGCGATTGGAAAGACGGAATGATTGTGAACGAGTACATAATCGGTGGACTGGGTGCCAAAGAGATTTCGGAAAAGTACGATATCTCTGAAGATCTGGTCTATCAGCGAGCCCGCCGCCTGCGCGTCAGGTTGATGAACTGGCTCGAAGAGCATGGCATTACATCGGCCGAGCAGTTGCTTGGCAACCCCCCAAAGGTTTCCGGCACATAATCATTATCGATTCAGGTGAAGTATGGAGAGTAAGTCAACGCATCCCGACACCCAATTATTTGATTATCTTAACGGCGGTCTTGATGATCGCTCCGAAGAGGAGATCAAACAGCACATATCCGAATGCCCCGAGTGCGAATCGGTGGCAGAAATCGTGCGCGCCCTCAAGTCTCAAGCCGCAAATCTCAAGTCTCAAATCCCGGAATCCCACCCGGATGTGAGCCGGCTGGCTACGCTCTTCTATGGCGAACACGACCCGAAAACGGCCGCGCACGTGGCTACCTGCCAGAGGTGCATCGAGGAATTGGCCGAGTATTCGCGCGTTGAACAGATTGCCGCCCGGTATAATCCGGCCCAATCCGAACAGGCCGAAATTCCCGAGCGGGCATGGGATATGATTCGTGATTGGGAAGAGACCCTCTTTGCCCGGGAGAAGCCTGAAATCGAAAACCTCAGTGAGGAGATGCTCCTGAAGCTTTCCGATCTGCTCAACGAGAAAAAAGATCAACTGCGCGAGATGGAGCGTCGCGTGTTGGAGCAGCCTTCCGACGGCGGGCAGGCGGAGATGATCCCTGTTGTCGTGGTGGATAATCGCGGCCATTTGCGTGGCGTTGAATTGTTTGAAACCCTCAGCGGCCCGCAAGGCGAAAGCATCCTCAGACACTCGGAGGGTTCGGAACGGTTCGACAGCTTGCCCTTCCACGCCCTGCTTGATTATGGTGAGCAACCCCCGGTAGTGATCTCAAACAAGATCCGCCGCGACCGTGTAGAACTTCCGCGCCCGGCAAGCTCACAGACTACGCTTTCTCGCGCCGATTACTTCATCATCGAAGACTGATGAGCGCGCGTCCACACTCAAAACTTGTCTGCGTAATCAGGGGGCTGCACAACGGGTGGAGCCCCACTCGATTTTGTGATCTTTTCAATTGAGTAGATGGTCTTGCCCTGAGATTCGAAATAGGTACGGCTCAATATCTCTCCGATCAACCCGGAAGTGATTAGCTGAATCCCTGCGATGATGAGCACCGCTCCCAGCAACATGATGGGGCCGTGATGGTCCATAAGATCAATGCTGTAGAGTGCCTTTTTTATCAGCAGGAAACAGGTTATCAATATCCCGACCGTTGTGCTGAGCAACCCGGGAGGGCCAAAAAAATGCAAAGGCCGCGTCACATATTTCAGCAAAAATCTGATCGTAATCAGATCGAACAGGACGCGCACGGTCCTCGACAACCCGTAATGTGATTGCCCGCCCGGGCGCTCTATGTTGCGAATCGGCACCTCTGTTATCGTAGCTCCGTCCCACGACGCGAGCGCCGGGATAAATCGGTGCATATCTCCGTAAAGCCTTATCTGCTTGATCGTGTCTTTGCGATATAGTTTGAATGTGGTGCCGAAGTCGTGGATGTTTACGCCGGACAATTTCGCCATCAGCCAGTTGGCTACTCTCGAAGGGAATCGGCGCAGCAGAAAGTTGTCAACTCGTTTCTTTCGCCACCCGCTTACGATGTCGCACTCCGTTCTTTCATACTCTGAAATAAATAGGGGAACATCGGCAGGGTCGTGTTGCAGGTCGCCATCCATTGAGATGATTACATCGCCTTCGGCGTAATCGAACCCGGCTGCAAGCGCCACGGTCTGGCCGTAGTTGCGCTTCAATCGGATCACGACTACGCGAGGGTCCTGCCCGGCTATTCTGGCCAGAATTCGGGCCGTGGCATCCGTGCTATGGTCATCAATGAAGATGAACTCGACAGGCTCAAATCGCCCGCTCATCACATCCGAAAGCCTGATGTAGAGTTCTTCTATGCTCTCCTGTTCATTGTGAAAAGGGATGACTACGGAATACTTCGGATAGACTCCTTCAATTTCCAACATGGTGATACTCAAATTCCTTGTAGCTGATTAATTCTATTCCTTGCTCTAAAGCAAAGCGCCGCAGAGCAGGTTCGGTGAGGGCTTCAAGCTCTCGCTCGCGTTCGTGCTTCAGGCGCGTTGTCGCCTGTTCAAGTGCCCGGTCACAGATGCCCGGATGGCACATCAACTCGGTCGTACCCTCTTTCACCGAACCGATTATTTGATGAACCGCCGAGCTATCGAGCAACCCGGTCAGGGCGACGCCGAAAAAGTTATCCGGCGTTCGCAATTGATTGGACCGGACTACGCGGTTGAATCGCCATGCCTGCCCTTTGACGGCAAGCGAGATGATATATTGTTTGAAATAGGCGCGCCTTTGAGCGCGAGCGGCATCGCCTGTCGGTCGGGGACCCTGAATATTCTCGAAGGGATTGCGAATGCTCGTGATGCCGTATTCAACGGCTACCCGCGCAAGCGCTTTCATTACTCGCGGATGCATATGCGTGTGTTTATGAGTGTCGAGGTGAGAAGGCTTTATGCCTGCTTTTACTACCCGCTCGATCTGAGCGCGGAATTCACGTTCTATGTCTGTTGTTTGAACGGCGCCGCGTGCCATCTTCATCATCAATTGTGTCAGGGTGGCAGGCATAAATCCGTTTTCATCTACCAGTGAAGCGACCTCGCGCGTTGGGGCTACGGGGCGGCCTCCTACAACTGCCAGATGACAGCCCACTCCGAGGCCGGGATTTGCGAGGGCAAGCGTCACCGCATCATCGAAGGCTTCGCCGTTGGCCATTATGGTAGTGCTTGTCAAAATGCCTTCCTGAAACGCCCGGACAATCCCGGCGTTAACTCCGGGCGTGAATCCAAAATCATCCGCGTTTATAATTAACCGCTTCATCTGAGTGATTGGCGGCCTGCCGCCATCCCTGCATCGGGCGGGCCGCCATCCGTCACCTTGTAAACCTGAGACGCGGCTACGCCCTCGTAAGTGCTGGCCTGCACGACCGGATATGTGCGCTCGATAAATTTGAAGATTTCTTGATTTTCGAAATAGACCCGTCCCGGCTGCAACAAAACGTAATAAGGACGGCTTCGGGCAAGACTGAATTCAGGATGTGAGATCGCCAGTGATTTTATATCGGTCCGGTTGTACTTCTGGAGGTAGTACTGCACGACACCGGGTACTTCGCTGGCAATAGTGATGCCCTCCGGCGCATTGTCGGCAATGTACTTTATGCTCTCTCTCGCGCCCAGATCATAGAATTCGTCGTGAGGAAAGAAATAGCCCGCGCGGTTGCCTCCTATCGCATTCATAAACAGGCTCGGAGTTGGCAGGCTGTTCAGCGTGGCAATCGAGGGCGCAACTATGAAAACAGCGACCACGGTTGTTGCTATGGCGATTCGCGCGATTCTTTGCTCAAAAGATAGTCTCTTCATCCAACCTGCAATCACGCGCCAGATGACTACTATGCCGACCGCCGCCGTCATATAAACGAAAGGCATCAAGGTGAGCGTGTAGCGCAAAAACTTGGCTCCCATTATTGCCATCGGAATAAGCCATAAGAAAACCATCATCCGCAAGAAAAGATATCCTCGCCCGTAAAAGCCGGGCTTATCCACAGGGGCATCGGGCTGAATGCGGCGGCGGAATATTTCGAAGACACCCACGGCAAAGGCTATAAGGAGAGGGAGCGGGATCTTGACCCCCAGATACAGAAAATAAAAGTACCAGGGCATCCCGCCGGGCGTATCCGTTAAGTCGTTCGGATAAAGCGAATCCCCTATCCTGTAGCCGTGGTGTGTCAGCAAATCTTCGCGGAGCCAGGCAAGCAGATAACGCCACGTTTGCGGAACAAAGGCGGCCCAGTTGAAGATGGCTATGGATAGAATAATAGAGCCGAAAAAGATGAGCTTGATGCGGCCCGATTTCGGGCGATTGTTTTGGCTGTCGTTTCCTATTATGTTGTAAAACAGGGCGCTCAGCCCAAGAAAATGCGGGAAATACTTTGACGCCAGCATCAACCCGAAAGCCATGCCTGCAAGCGCGAAGAATTTCTCCTCGCCCGCCGGGTTTGAAGCGGGCTCGGATTTCGCCCTGTAGTAAAAATAGAAACCCACGAACATAAAGAAGACCAGCAACGTGTCTTCCTTGCCTACGCGGTTGAACCAGATGGCGTTTAGCCCGAGCGTCCAGAGAAGGGAACTGATAAGCCCCACGCGGAAGCCCAGAATCGCGGTCGTAAACAGCAACAAAGGAATGACGGTGAGCGCCCCGAATAACACATTGGGCAGTCTCAAGGCCGTCTCTTCCGCGATGGCGAGTCCCGCTCGTCCCCTGATCAGACGGTTCCATACATCGCTCAACTCCAGAGAGATGAAGCTCAACATCTTCATCACCATAGGGTGTTCGGAATTCACCGTGAAGTCGCCCTGATGATAGACGCGGACGGCAAATATTTTGTTGGCTTCATCTTCGGCAAGCCCCGCTTCGTCCAGCCTGTAGACGCGTACGCAAAAGGCCAGAGCGACCATCGCGATCAATAGAATCGTCTTTCTCTGTTCGAGCCTGTCAAACAGAGTGAGCCGGGTCTTGATCTTTGGACTCTCTAATTGGGTGTAACTTATTTCCAGTTCATCTACTGTTTGCATCCAGTTATGTCTCCGCTACGACACGGGCTTGAATATCCCTACCCTTCAAAGAGGGTTTTATCACTCTGGTTGCTGAAAAGGAAACTATAGATATTGCAGTGTGTCCGGTTTATGTTGCAGGACCTCGTTGATAGGGCTGCAAATACAGCATAACGATCCTCCGATGGAATCTTGGCGAGCAAAATGCATTTTAGTGCTCCCCGGCGGAAAACTCAAATGAATTCACCTGAAGGTCCGGGATTTTTACTTTCAGCACGCTCATTCAACTATAAAACAAAGGGCCGCTGCAAAATGAGCAGCGGCCCCTTAGCTTGCAGGAGTCTTTCGGCGCTAATCGGCTTTCTTGCGCATAAAGGCCGGAACATTTATATCGTCGCGGCGGATTGGTTCGCCCATATCGTCGTTTCGATGTCCCGGACCTCCGCCTCGCGGGTCGTTCGAAGGCGGTCCCGGAAACGGGCGCACAGGCTCTGCCGATGTCACCGCTTTTTCAAATCCTGTAGCGATTACGGTTATTTTCATCTCGTCGCCCTGACGGTCGTCAAGCACAGCGCCGAATATGATGTTGGCATCCGGGTCTGCCGAATCGTGGATGATCGACATCGCCTCGTTGACCTCAAACAGCGTCAAATCGGTCCCGCCCGTCACATTCACAAGCAATCCCTTTGCCCCTTCTATCGAAGCCTCTTCCAGCAGCGGGCTCGATATAGCTCGCTGAGTGGCTTCAAGCGCGCGGCTTTCGCCCGATGCCGACCCCGTTCCCATAAGGGCTATGCCCATCCCGGCCATGATGGTCTTAACATCAGCAAAATCCACGTTTATCAGGCCGGGCACGGTGATGATGTCGGATATGCCCTGCACGGCCTGGCGCAGAACATCGTCAGCCAGCTTGAAGGATTCGACAAAGGGAGTGGCCTTTGTAACCGCGTTTAGCAATCGCTCGTTTGGGATCGTGATGACCGTATCGACGCATTCGCGCAATTCGTTGAGCCCCTGTTCGGCCTGGCGCTGGCGGCGGCGTCCTTCGAAACGGAAAGGCTTTGTCACAACGGCGACCGTGAGCGCGCCAAGCTCTGTGGCGAGGCTTGCGATTATCGGGGCCGCGCCCGTGCCGGTTCCGCCGCCCAGTCCCGTAGTGATAAAGACCATATCAGCGCCTTCAATCGCTTCGATGATCTTCTCCGTGTCTTCAAGCGCCGACTGGCGACCTATCTCGGGGTCGCCGCCCGCCCCAAGCCCGCGAGTCAATTTCTCGCCTACCTGGAGCTTTATCGAGGCCCTGGAATTTTTCAAAGCCTGCAGATCCGTATTTGCAACCAGGAACTGGACCCCTTCGATCCCGGCTTCGATCATTCTGTTTACCGCATTGCCGCCTCCGCCACCGATGCCAATCACCTTTATATTGGCTCCGTTGACCGCCTGGATCGGTTCATCGAATGTTATGAGTCCGCTGCGGATTTCTTTTCGTTCGTCCGTTGACATTATGGGTGCCTCCTGCGAGCTATCAATTAGCAACCGGGTGAGCGAAGGGCAATATTGCCGATACTCACTCATCCTCAAAGCCTATTCAAACTGCAAATACTTCAAACATTGCCAGAGGTGTCTGACAAACACACACAAATACCCCTCTGGGCGCTGTTGTCTGGCGTCCATCGCGGTGGGGGTTCTCCTAACAATGCCTTTGAGGCGGGCAGCCGATTGCTACAATATATGGTAGACCTTGTTCCTGAAGACACACCGCATAGTAGCACAGTCGCCCTAGCCTCACAACTATTTTTTCGGATGCTTGTAAACATTTTTTAGTTTTTTTTCACCCAAACATTCTGCGCAAAAAGCCGGTTGGTTTCGGCGCTCCATCCTTGAGCGAATGAATTTTTTTCATATTCATCTGCTTGTGAAAACCGTAAAGCATGGTACCGACTACCGTTGCATAGGCGGGACTGTCTATCTCGCCCGTAAGCCCGCCGACGAAATCGGGCATGCCGTGGCGGGCGGGCAAATCGAGCACCTGCTCGGCCATCTCGACCACCCCGTCCATCAGCGAACCGCCGCCTATCAGCACAACGCTCGACAGTATCTGTCGCTCAAACCCGGCGCGCTGTATTTCGTCCCCTGCCAGTGAGAATATCTCTTCGGCCCGCGGCTGAAGAATCTCGCAGAGTATCTGACGGCTGAGCATGCGCGGCTGGCGTCCGCCTACGGACGGGACTTCCACCATCTGCATGCGTTCGTGGTCGGCCATGAGGGCCACAAGCGCGCAGCCTTCGCTCCGCTTTATGCGCTCGGCTTCCGGGACCGGAGTGCGCAGACCGACGGCGATGTCGTTTGTGAAATGGCTGCCCCCCATCGGAAAGACCGCCGTGTGCCTTATGGCATCGCGGAAATAGATAGTCAGATTGGTTATGTCCGCTCCGATGTCTATGACTGCCGCGCCGTACTCTTTCTCATCCGGGGTGAGCGTAGATTCGCTGCCCGCGACGTGAGAGACAACCGTATCGGTTACCATCATCCCCGAGCGATTGACCGAGGTGATGACGTTTTGGCGCGCGGTGATTGGCGAGGTCACGACATGGACGGCGGCCTCTAGCCGCATGCCGAGAAAGCCTATGGGGTTGCCTATACCATCCTGGCCGTCGACGGTGAACTCTTGCGGCAGCACATCTATGATTTCGCGATCGGTAGGCACGCTAACGGCCCGCGCCTGCTCGATCACGCGATAGACATCCTCTTCGGTAATATCACGATTGCGGCGACTGATCGCGATGACTCCCCGAGAGTTGACTCCTCGCACCTGCGCGCCTCCCAGACTCACATAGACCGCGTCAACGGGCAGACCGCACATCATCTCCGCTTCTTCCACGGCATGTTTTATGGCATCTACCGTAGCTTCAATATTGACCACGACGCCTTTGCGCACACCACGCGAGGGCGCGCGACCGATGCCGATAATTTCAAGTTGATCTGTTTCTGTTATTTCGCCGACTACTGCCCTGACCTCGGTCGTTCCGATGTCGAGCGCGGCAATATGTTTATGTCCCTTTGGCATTGATAATCCTCCGGCCCTGCATTGAGCGATGCGTGATGTGTGATTCGTGATTCGTGATATTCAGCCGGTTGCTCTTGATCCGACCCTTGCCGAAAAATCACGCATCACGCTTCGCGCATCACTTCTTATTAGTCTCCTGCTTTACGGCTATCTTCTCCCTGCCGGGGCTGGAGAAGTTCAAAACTATACGGTCAGAACGCGCCACATCTATGAAATTGATGTTATCCGCGTTTTCGATCAGCCGCTCCGGGTCCTGGATTCGGAAGCGGCTCAACAGTTCGGAATCTCCCTGTTTGATGGCGGCCAGCACCTGTATAGCCGTCTCAAACCGATTGCGAAAATCCTGGCCTCCGACGTGTACCGTGACCGGCGAATTTGCCAGCCGCATGTTCACGTCTCTTATAAAGGTCAGGTCAATCTCGTCAAGCAGACCCCAGACGGGATTCGGTTCCTTCTTGAACCCGTCTTCGATCTCTTTGTAAAGAGCTATGCGCTCGCGGTCATCGGCTACAGCAGCCGACGAGCGTTTGCCTTCCGAAAGCCCTTTTGCGATTGGGGGGATAGCCGCCCTCTCGCCTGAACCATCCTTCGACCCCTCGGACCTGAAATCCGAAATGTCGCCCATCTCTACACCATCATCATCGACCCAGACCAGTTGCCCCGATTCGCGCCGCGCGAGCACCACAGGCTGCCGCTCGGTCACGTGGACCGAGATTGCATCGGGCAATGCCCGCGCCACCGTGGCCGAGCGTACCCGAGGTAGCAACTCAACGCTCTTCCTTATAGCCTCAAGGTCGATGTCGAGCAATTTCGATTGCCCCACGGCGCGACGCACCGTCTCTTCAACGTCCTTGCGAAGACCATCGCTTTTTGTATTGACCTCGACCCTGTTGAGTTCAAACAACTTCGATCCGGCCACCGCGTTATAGCCATAGATCATAAGCACTACGAAAACGACGACTGCCGCTGGCTTCAGGAATACGGAAACAGATTGCAGCAAATCGCCCGCGCCCGAAAAGGGTGATTTGTGCGACCGCGGCCGTTTTATCTTCCGCGATGAACGCGGGATAACGACCTGCGCGCGTGCGCCGGATCCGCTCTTTTGTGTCGCTCCCAAAATGCCACCTCCCACTTGAGACACGGAGACGCGCAGACGCCGGGATGCGGGGATTTGCTCGGCGGGCGGGGCTGATAAAATTCATGCCCTTTTCGCCGCGTCCCCGTCTCTCCGCGTCCGGGGGTCTCTTGACCCGCGTGTCTGTGTGACTTCTTTTCATAGGATTTTGAGCAACTCTTCTCCTGCTTGCCACACGTTGCCTGCTCCGAGCGTCAGAACGAGGTCGCCGGGCTGGGCGATCTCTTTCAATCTTGGGGCTGCGCTCGCGAGTTTGCCAATATACTCGACATGTCGGTGGCCGAAGCGCTCTATTTTTTCGGCCAGTGCCTGGCCGGTTATTCCCTCAATCGGGTCTTCGCTCGCCGCATAAATATCTGCGACAAGCAGTATGTCAGCGCCATAAAAGGCGCGGGCGAAATCGTCCAAAAGGTCGCGCGTGCGCGTGTAGCGATGCGGCTGAAACAGGGTGATAACCCGCCGACCCGAAGTGCGCGCGGCGGCGAGCGTCGCCTTTATCTCGGTCGGATGATGACCGTAATCGTCGACGACCAGTACGCCCGATTCTTCGCCTTTGATCTGAAACCTTCGCTCGGCTCCGTGAAACCCGCTCATAGCCTCGACTATCGAGTCGAACTCCATGTTGAGGTCCAGCCCCACCGCCACCGTGGCCAGTGCGTTGTAGACGTTATGGAGACCGGGCACCGGAAGCGTCATCTTTCCCATCTCAGAACCAAAGGCGCGCACGGTGAATTCCGAGCCGAAATTCGCGTTCGACTGAACATTCCACGCCGAAACATCGGCCTGCGCCGCAAGCCCGTAGCTGATCGTTCGCCGGGCGATCTGCGGGATGATCTCCTGCACGTTTTGATCGTCGAGGCAGAGGATGATCGAGCCGTAAAACGGCACTCTGTTGACGAATGATGCGAAGCAGGTTTTTATTTCGTCGATCCCTCCGCAAAAAAAGTCGAGATGGTCGCTGTCAATGTTTGTAAGCACGGCGATTGTCGGCGTAAGCATCAAAAGCGACCCGTCCGATTCATCCGCCTCCACGACGATGTATTCGCCCCGCCCGAGCCGGGCATTCGAACCAAGCGAAGCCACGCGACCCCCGACGACTACGGCCGGGTCGAAACTCGTAGCGGTCATCAGATGCGCGATCATCGAAGTAGTCGTGGTCTTGCCGTGAGTGCCCGCGACCGCTATTCCGTGGCGGTAAAGCCGCATCAATTCCGCAAGCATCTCGGCGCGCGGAATGACTGGAATCAATCGCTGGCGCGCCGCCGTCACCTCCGGGTTGTCGTCTCGTATTGCTGACGAGATGACAACCACATCGGCCTCGGCGATGTGTTCGCTGCTGTGACCTTCCCAGACGGTTGCGCCCATCGCTTCAAGCCGGTCGGTAATCGGCGAGCGTTTCATATCGCTTCCGGTCACGCGGAAGTTTTCGCCAAGCGAGAGCAGGACCTCGGCGATTCCGCTCATGCCGATTCCGCCTATGCCGACTAGGTGAATATGTCTTATTCCTCTAAAAAGCATAAATCGAATCTCAAATCTCAGACCTCAAATTTGAAATCTCAAATGCCAGATCAACGGCGCGCTCGGTCGAATCCTTGTGGCCGAGCGCGCGGCTGGCCTCTTCCATACGGCTGATCTCTTCGGGTCGCTCGATCAAGTTGATTATCTCTTTGGCCATCCGTTCGGGCGACAACTCCTGTTGAAGTATCATCCGGCCCGCGCCCGCGTTTTGAAATGCCTCGGCGTTTTTGCGCTGATGGTCGTCGGTCGCAAAAGGGAAGGGAACAAATATTGCCGCCTTCCCGGCTGCCGCGACCTCTGCCGCTGTCGTAGCGCCCGCCCTGCATATCAGCACATCCGCCTGCTCGAAATGGCTGGCCATGTCGTGTATGAACGGCCTCACGTCAGCGCCTTCAAAACCGGCCTCCGCGTATCCGCGCTTGACCTCTTCCAAATCCCGCTCGCCGGTCTGATGCGTGATGACCAGATCATCTCTCTTATTTGCGAGCAAAGGCAGAGCCTGTGCCATCGTAGTATTTATGGCATGCGCGCCCTGACTGCCCCCAAATATAAGGATGTGCAACTTATCGCCTCTCTCTTTCTTCTTCAAGTTTGCAAAGTCGCCGCGAACCGGGTTCCCCGTCACAACCGCGCGACCACGGAAATACGGCTTCGCCTCTTCAAATGTCAGCGCGGCGGCCTTTACGAAACGCGCCAGCACGCGATTTGTAAAGCCGGGCATCGCGTTTGGCTCCACGACCATCGTGGGTATCCTCCGAAGCGCCGCCATCAACAGCGTAGGCCCCGACGAATAGCCGCCAACTCCGATTACCACATCGGGCCGGAATCGCCTCAGTATCCCGAGCGCGGAGACAAAACTTGTGGGCAGTTCCGAAAGCGACTTTGTTCTTTCAAAGACCGATACGCCCTTGAGAGCGCCTACCTTTATCAATTCCAGCTCGAAGCCTTCACGCGGCACGATCTTCGATTCAAGCCCTCGCGCCGTGCCTACAAAGAGAATCTCCGCGCCGGGATCGCGCCGTCTGAGTTCGTGCGCGATGGCCACGCCCGGATAAATATGCCCGCCTGTCCCGCCCGCCGCGATGATGACCCTCATATCAATTTTGGATTTTGGATTTTGGATTTTAGATTTTTGGATTGAGTATTAAAGCTGTATGCAAATTATCTCTTCAAATCCAAAATCCAAAATCTAAAATCACCCCGTCCTCCCGTGTTTGGACACATTCAACAGCACGCCCGCTGCAAACAGGCTGATGGCAAGCGACGAGCCGCCGTGGCTGATGAAGGGCAACGGTATGCCTTTGGTAGGCACAAGCGAAAGCGCCACACTCATATTAAAGAATGCCTGTGCCGCGATCATCACGGTCATTCCTACGGCTACGAGTTGTCCAAACATGTCGGGGGCGCATTTCGCCGCTTTGAACCCGCGCCAAGCCAGCATTGCGAAGAGAAAGACGATAGTGATCGACCCGATCAATCCCAACTCTTCACCGATGACCGCGAATATGAAATCAGAGTGCGGCGCGGGCAAATAAAAAAGCTTCTGCTTGCCCTGCGCGAATCCGACTCCGCTTGTCCCCCCGCTCCCTATCGCTATCAGCGATTGAACTACTTGAAATCCCGAAGTAGTCTGATTCTTCCACGGGTCTACGAAATCCATCAGGCGCTGGAGCCTCCACGGCACGAATATGAGCATCCCGGCCAGCGCGGGCGCTGCCGGGACAGCCAGCAATGCAAGACGGCGCACGGGAACACCGGCTTGAAAGGCCATGACTACGAACACAAGCCCCAAAGACATTGCCGTGCCCAGATCGGGTTCGGCAGCCACCAGCACTATCATCAATCCCGATATCGCGACCACGGGCAAAAATGTCTCTTTCAAGTCGTCCAATTCTTTGGCTTTCCTTTCAAGGAAGAACCCCAAAAAGGCTACCAGAGCCAGTTTGGCAAATTCAGCCGGTTGCAGTGAAAAGAACCCGCCGTATCTGATCCATCGGTGTGTGGCATTGACCTTTGGAAAGGCGAATACCGCAACCAGAAGCAGGAAAGTCACACCTAACAATGTCATCACGACCGCCGGTCGCTTGTAGTGGCGATAATCTATTCGCATGGCGACGGCCATTGCCACAAGGCCAAGTCCGGCCCATATTGCCTGCCGGGTGAGAAAGTAAAACTGGCTGCCGTAATTCTGTTCAGCCAGTATGGCCGATGCGCTGTAGACCATTACTACCCCGAACAGCGTCAGCCCTATCACGAGCGTCAGCAACAGCTTGTCAACAGACAACTCGCGCCCGGCATTCAGACTCCCTGTCGCCATGCCGGAAAGCGGCGCGCGGTCACGCTTCCATCGCGGGTTTGTCACCTTGTAACCTGTTTTCACCTGGACTCCGCCTTACATCGTGACCGCGCCGCTCTCCCCGTGGTCGAGCCGTTTGGTCAGTTTGAGAACCGCTTCCTTAAACACGCGGCCACGATGTTCGTAGTTGTCGAACATATCGTAGCTGGCGCAGGCCGGAGAGAGCAGCACCGTATCGCCGGGCACGGCCCTCTCAAGGGATTTCATCACGGCGTCTTCCATCGAAGACGCGCGAGTCATCGGGCGCGTACCCTCTAACTGCCCAAGGATTTTATCGCTCGCCGCGCCGATCAGAATTATTTGCTTGACGCGCTCTTGCACGAGCGTCTCAAGCAGAGTGTAGTCGCTGCCCTTGTCTTTACCGCCCAGAATCAGGATCAGATTTCCGGCAAAAGCCTCAAGCGCCTTTATTGTCGAATCAACATTGGTCGCCTTAGAATCGTTGTAGAATTTAACCCCGTCAATTTCAGCTACGAACTCGATGCGATGCTCTACGCCCTTGAAACCTTTGATGGCATCTCGCAAAGCGGGCAGATCGCTCTCACCTATCTCCTTCGCGCAAAAGGTCACGGCGAGCGCGGCCATCACGTTTTCGACATTGTGCATGCCGGGTATTGAGATGTCTTCGAGCGCGATTACATCGATTTCGCTATCGCCTTCGGCCAGAAGCGTCGTGACGATCCGGTCGCCGCTTACATAGATTCCGGCCCTCTCGCCCGAGAGCGTGCCGCTTCCGCGCGAACTGAAATAGACACGTTTGGAAGGCACTCCCATCGACAAAACCATCTCGTTGATGGTCGGGTCCTGGCCGTTCAGCACAGCCCAATCAGAACCCGACTGGTTCATAAATATCCGGTGTTTGGCCCGCACGTAATCATCGAGCGAGTCGTAGCGGTCAAGGTGATCGGGCGTGATGTTTGTGATGAGCGCAACCTCTGGCCGCAGTTTCTCGATCTCTTCGAGTTGAAAGCTGGAAAGCTCCGCCACGATCCACGAATCGTCACTCGATGCTTCGACCATGCTTGTGAGCGCCGTGCCTATGTTTCCTCCTACTATGGTTTTCGCGCCCGCCGCGCGCATCAACTCATTTATAAGCGCCGTAGTCGTGGTCTTGCCGTTCGAGCCCGTGATGCCGATCCATCTGCCTCGCAGGAAGCGAGAAGCAAGCTCGACCTCGCTGATGATTTTGATACCGGCCCGTCGGGCTATTTGAAGCGGCGCGATATTGCCCGGCACGCCCGGAGATAGCACTATCAGATCGGCATTATCAAAGAGGCTTTCAGGATGGCTGCCAAGCGAAATCATCACGCCCGCCTCGCGTAACTGCTCGACCTCGGAAACGAGCGCCGACTCGTTGCGGATGTCGTTTGCTATCACCATCGCACCTCGGGAGGCGAGCAGCCGAGCAGCCGCCACTCCGCTGCGAGCGATGCCGACGACCAGTACCTTTTTGCCTTCCAATTCCATTTCGAAAAAACTCAAAACTCAAAACTCAAAACTCAAAACTCAAAACTCAAAACTCAAAACTCTCTTACCTGAGCTTCAAAGTGGAAAGCGCGAGCAGCGCGAGCAGTATCGCCAGTATAAGAAATCGAAAGACTATCTTTGATTCCATGCGCCGCGAGACCTCCGGCGGGTACGACAGTTCGAAATGATGATGCAGCGGAGCCATCTTGAAAATTCGTCTGCGAAACAGCTTAAAAGAGGCAACCTGCAAAATGACCGACAACCCTTCGATGACGAATACGCCTCCGATCATCACAAGCAGGAATTCCTGCTTTATCATCACCGCGACCGCGCCTATGGCTCCTCCGATTCCGAGCGATCCCACATCACCCATGAAGACTTCGGCGGGCGGTGCGTTGAACCATAAAAAACCGAGGCTTGCCCCTGTCAGCGCGGCGCAGAAGATAGTCAACTCGTGAACCTCTGAGTTAAAGACCAGACCCAGATAATTGGCGAAAACTACATGGCCGGTAACATAGGTAAAGCCCGTGAGCGCCGCCGCCGTCACCATAGTGACGGAGATAGCCAGCCCGTCCAGCCCGTCCGTAAGATTCACGGAATTCGAGCATCCGACAACCACTATGGGCGCAAATACGAGCAGATAAATCGGCCACCATATCTCAGGGTTAAACGTCTTTACAAAAGGCACGCTCAGCTTTGTGTTGTAGGCGGTGAAATAGTGAAGCACCAGCCCCATTATGATAGCTACGGCGAATTGCAGAGCGAGTTTTTCTTTTCCTGTAAGCCCCAGATTATGCTGGCGCTTGATCTTTAGATAATCGTCGGCAAAGCCTATCGCGCCAAACGCTACGGTTGCGCCGACCGCCACCCAGACGTAAGCGACCGAAAGATTCGACCACAGCAGAGTCGAGATTGTTACGGCAAGGATAATCAGCACTCCGCCCATAGTGGGAGTCCCGCGCTTGGACTGATGCGAGCGCGGTCCTTCCTCGCGGATTTGCTGGCCGATTTGAAATTGCCTCAACATCGAAATCATTCGCGGACCAAACATCAGGCTGATGACAAGCGCCGTTATAGCCGCCCAGGCCGTGCGAAACGTGACGAAATCGAACAGCCGCAGAAACGAAAGGCTATCGTGGACGTCCTGAAATAGTTTTAAGTAATAAAACATCACGCCTCAGCAGGGATGAGGGATGAGGGATGAAAAGGAGGCTGGTCACAGCCTGATTAATCCGAACGACCATTTATCGAAGTCTTTCCTGCCAGTCCTTTTCATCCCTCATCCCTCATCCCTCATCCCTTCGTTTCATCGCTTCGCGTGCTACTTCGCGATCATCGAAATGGATTGTTTGATCGCCTAATATCTGATACGTCTCGTGCCCCTTGCCCGCAATTACAACTATGTCGCCCCTTTGCGCTTCATTGATCGCGCGAAAAATTGCATCGCGCCGGTCAGCCATCCTTATATAAGGCTGTCCCGCGCTTTTGAGTCCAACTTCGATATCTTCGATGATTTTCAGAGGATCCTCGCTTCGGGGATTATCCGAAGTGGCTATAACGAAATCGCTCAGGCGAGCGGCGATTTCACCCATCGGCGCTCGCTTGGTACGATCCCTGTCGCCGCCGCATCCAAAGACAGTTATGACTCTCCCCGCCTCCTGTTGATGCGATGATTCTCTCCTCGTCTCTTCCCGGTCCCCGGCCCCCGGTCCCCGGCCCCCGCTGACGATTTCACGCGCTGTTTGCAAGACATTCTTTAACGCATCGTCTGTGTGCGCATAATCTACGATGACAGCGAAATCTGCCGGGTGCTCGTCATCAGGTATTACGCGCTCGAAGCGACCGGCAACGCCCGGGTTTTCAGCCACTCCGCGCGCCACGGTCTCCAAATCGAATCCCAGAGCCAATCCTGTGGCGATGGCCGCGAGCGTGTTGTAAACGTGAGGCCGCCCAACAAGCGATGATGTGATTTCGGCGCGTCCCGATGGCGTGAGAGCCGTGAAGCGAAGACCGCGTGCGGTTATCGAAAAATCATCCGTGCGCACATCGGCATTTGGGTTGAAGCCGTAGGTGATCTTGTCCCCTCTGGCAGTCTTTGTGAGCCTGCGCCCGTACTCGTCGTCAATATTGATTATTGACGCGCCGGGATCATAGCCTACACCCCCGTTGAAGAGCTTCTCTTTTGCGGCGAAGTAGCTTTCCATCGTCTTGTGATAATCGAGGTGGTCGCGTGTGAGATTGGTGAAGACGGCAGCGGCAAACTTCAAGCCGAGCGCGCGACGGAGCTCGATTGCATGAGAAGAGACCTCCATCACGGCAGAGCGGCAACCGGCAGCGACCGCCTGCGCAAGCATACGCTGAATATCGGATGATTCAGGAGTAGTATGATGCGCGGTCGCCGATTCTTCGGCTATTCTGTATTGAATGGTTCCGAACATTGCCGATGTTCCTTCTGCCGCTCTAATGATCGAATCTATCAAGTGCGCAGTCGTTGTCTTGCCGTTCGTCCCTGTGATACCCACAAGCTTTAATTTTTGCGACGGGTGACCGTGCACGGCTGCCGCCGCCTGAGCCTGAGCCCCTCGCGCATCGGAAACCTCTATCCATGCCGGGGCCTGCGCCAGATCGCTCTGCCGCTCCGAGATAACCGCGACCGCGCCTCGCTCGACCGCCTGCGAAATAAAGTCGTGCGCGTCAACTTTCTCTCCGCTGATAGCGACAAAGACGGTGCCCGGAGCGCATGCGCGAGAGTCGTGTGTTACATCGCGCGCATTGGAATCGAGCGCCCCGGTGGCGGCAATCGCACATATCTCTTTTGCCAGTTCCGCGAGTTTCATTCGTGATCCGTGATTCTTGATTCATGGTTCGTGAGAAAGGATGCTTGCAAAAAAATCGGCTGCCCGAAAATCACGAATCACGAATCACACTTCAATAGTTGGCCCTCGTCGTCACTCCTTTAGCTGTTTTGGTTGCGGGCCGCGAAGCCGGTTTTGCGCCCGGGGGCCTCTCATTTTTTGCGACTCGCTTCGATAATCTCAAATGACAGGTAGTCTCTTCGGCGACAAGCGTGCCCGGCGGCGGGCTCTGTCCTGTTATTATGCCGTCGCCGCTCGCCTCTACGTCCAATCCGCGCGAGGCGCAAAGCGCTATGGCCTCTCGAAGCCCTTTTCCTGTGAGGTCGGGTACAACAACCGGGTTTCGCAGTCTGGAAACATCCGCCCTTTCAGTCGTGTTGGTGGCGATGTCAATCGCGGGTCTCTTGTCGGAGGGTTTCTCTTCGGAAGCGTGGCCGTCAAATATTGCGTGAGGCGCGTCATAGACCTGGAAATCACTCATAGCCACTTGAGCCTGAGGATCATCCTCCGGCGGAACTCCGAGAGTGTGCAGCGCGTCGGAAACCACCTGTGCAAAGACCGGCGCAGCCACGTCACCTCCGTGATGCGCTCCCTGCGGCTCGTCTATCGAGACTATGCAGGCAATCTCAGGGTTGTCTGCCGGAGCGAATCCGGCAAACGAAGCGATATGCGCGACATTAGAGTAGCGACCTGTTTTAGGATCGACTTTCTGCGCGGTTCCGGTCTTGCCCGCTGCTCGATAGCCGCTTATTTGCGCTCGCCTGCCTGTTCCTCGAACCACTACGCCTTCCAACATCTCTTTTAACGCATTTGCGGTGGCTTCGCTCACAACCCGGTGTGATTCGCCTTTATACTGCTGGAGAATTTCGCCGGAAGCAGAGCTGACCTGGCTGACCAGATGGGGTTGTACCCAGATGCCGCCGTTTGCAATCGCGGCAAACGCGGCTACGGCCTGCAATGCCGTTACGCCTACTTCGTGGCCCATTGGTATCGAGCCGATAGAAGTCGGCCCCCATTCGCTGACGTCCTTATAGAGTCCGCGAGATTCGGCCGGAAGCTCTATGCCGGTGCGGCGACCAAATCCGAACTTGTCTATGTATCTTGCAAGCCGCTCATTGCCAAGTCGCAAACCCAGTTTGATGGCCGCGACGTTGGATGATTTGGCAAGCGCCTGAGCGGCTGTGAGCACGCCATAAGGATGGTCGTGAACAATACGATTGGCGATACGAATCTGCCCGCCCTGGCAATCAATCTTGGAATCGGGGGTGATGATCTTCTCTTCGAGCGCCGCCGAGTAGGTGACTATCTTGAATATCGAACCGGGCTCGAAGGCGGTCTCGACTGCCCGATTGCGGCGCTGAATATCATTTGACTCGGCTACATTATTCGGATCGAAAGTCGGATAGTTGGCAAGAGCAAGAATCTCTCCCGTAGCGGGTCTGATGACTACGATGGTGCCGCCCCGCGCGTGGCTTGAACGGACCTCGCGAGCCAGCGCCTCTTCGGCGTAGTGCTGAATCATTATATCTATGGTCAGGTTGATGTTTGCTCCGGGGATTGATTCTTCGATCTCGTGATCGTAGGACTTTTTGAGCGCATCTACGTCAAGCAGCAATTTGCCTTCCTGCCCGCAGATCATCTTGTCATAAGTCAACTCAAGCCCGCCCACACCCTTTTCGTCCATATCGACAAACCCGAGCACATGGGCAGCGCTGGCACCGCTTACATAGAATCGCTTCATCTCAGGCACGAATCGAAGACCGGGCAGCTTCAGAGCCTCGACTTTCGCCGACTCTTCATCTGTGAGTTTGCGCTTTACAGCCACAAGCACAAGGCTTGATGTTAGGCGTTTGAAAAGCGCATCGCGATCCACATCAAGGAGCCTGGACAGGCGATCCGCGACCATGTCGGGGTCGGTAATTTCGGCCGGGCTTGCGTAAAGCGAATTGACTTTGACCGAGCGGGCAAGCTCGTTGCCGTTGCAGTCATAGATCAGACCTCTGGTTGGAGAGAGAGGCACCGAGAATTGCTGTTGTCTTCCGGCGCGCGCCAGCAGCCAGTCATGTTCGTGCACCTGAAGCCAGGCGAGCTTTACGCCAATGGCCAGCGTCCACACCATCACCGCTACCTGAATGATCACCAGCCGCCTGGTTGAAGTTTTGTTGGCCTTCGCTTTCATCATCTATCGAGCCTGCGTTTCAGAGACTGAAAACTACTCAGAGACTGAAAACTACGGGCGCGCCCCCTTTGTACTGCCTGTCTGTGATTTCGAGTCAGAGTGGTCTTCGCTTGCGCCTGTTCGCTCAAGCCCTATCTTCTCTGCCTGCCGCACGATCTCTACCGGCGAAGAGGCGCGGGCGTGCTCCAGTTCAAGCTGGCGCTTCTTTTCTTCAAGCTGTATAGCCTCGCGCCGAAGCTCTTCGCTTTGATAGCCGAGTGCCACTGCTTCGAAGTGCTGACGCGCTGAGATGACGAATCCGCTCGATACAATAGTGCCGGCCACGGCGATCACGATCAGCCAGACAAAAACACGCGCCCTGACGGGTCGAGCCACGGTTGCGTTTTGAATTGATTTATCGGGATAAAAGCGACTGGTCATAATTTATGCCTCAATACGGGATTGGATTAAGGCTTTTTGGGATGACTAGATCCACATCCTGAAAAGCCGCCTGCCAGACCGGTTTGTTCATTTAGGGGGGAACCGGCCTGTTGTAATCGGTCACTAAATTTTCTCGCACACTCGAAGAAGGGCGCTGCGAGCGCGCGGATTACGCTCCACTTCTGCCTGGCTGGGCCTCACAGGCTTACGCGTCAGAATACTTACTCGCCTCTGCGCGCCACAGTGAGCGCATATACATTCAACCTCGCCCGAATCAATCGGAAGACTGCTCCTTCTCATTCCCACCGGGCAGTTACACCGGCCCGATTCTAATAAGAATCTCCGTTTGACGATGCGGTCCTCCAGCGAATGAAAAGATATGATGGCGAGCCGCCCGCCGCTCTCCAGCGCCGATATGGCGTCGGGAATAAATCGCTCCAACGCATTCAATTCATCGTTGACCGCGATCCGCAGAGCCTGAAAAGTGCGAGTCGCGGGATGTATGCGCCATCTGCCGGGGACCTTGAGCGCTCGCACGATGATCTCCGCAAGCCTGCCCGTGGTAGCTATAGGCTGGCGTTCCCGCTCTCGTATGATCGCGCGGGCGATTTTGCGTGAGCCTCGCTCTTCTCCGTATCCAAAGATCAAATCTGCCAGTTCAGCCTCTGGGAGCCGATTGACTATTTCGGCGGCAGTTTCTCCACCACCCTGATCCATTCGCATGTCTAGCGGAGCATCCTGAGTGAAACTGAACCCGCGCTCGCTATGATCAAGTTGCAACGATGAAACGCCCAAATCGGCCAGCCCTCCCTGAATGCCTTTCACGTTAAGGCTGGTCAGGACATTGCCTAATTCGTCGAAACCGGCGTGGACCGTCTGGAATCTGTTTTCAAAAATCGCCAACCGCTTTTGCGCTAATTCCAGGGCTTCAATGTCGCGGTCTATACCGATCACCTTAGTCTCGGGTGATGCTCGAAGCATAGCTTCGGAGTGTCCGCCCGGCCCAAGCGTGCAGTCTACGAAGATGCCACCTCTTTCAGGCTCAAGCCACCTGATGACTTCATCCAGCAAAACAGGCTCGTGCGCCCGGCTTTCCTCATCGTCGTGTGTGAGCATTTTCGTTCCATCGAAATTCGATTCATATACCCATCTGAGCCAGATTCGCCTCATCCTCGGCGGTGTAGGGCTGACTATCCAGACGGGTTGCCTTGAACCTATCCAGGCTCCATACTTCCAAATACTGTAGGTATCCGAGCACCGAAACCTCTCCGACCAGGTTCGCGTCAGTGCGCAAAAGCGGATGGATAAGTATGCGGCCCTGAGAGTCCATCTCTGCCAACTGGCCGAAAAAATTTGTGCGATCCAGGAACTTCCTCACAGTCATATCATTAGTGCCTTTGGCTTGAAGTTTCTCTTCAATCAACAGCCACTCCGGCATCGGGTACAGGCGCGCGCATTCGCCTGTCACACTTGTTACATAGAATTCTGAACCGTAATGCTCGTCAACATAGCGACGGTAGGCAGCAGGGAGCTTGATGCGGCCTTTTTCGTCCATCCTGACCGTGTAACTTCCTCTTAGCATCTTAGCGCGTTATGCCTAAAACTTAAAGTGCAATCTTAACCATCTCACTCTTACTGCTGTTTTCAAATGTTTTTGACCTCAGTTCCACTTCGGTCCACTTTGGTCCACTGCTTGAGGATGGTATGTCAGAAGAGAATGGCTGTCAATAGTGAAATTTTATAAATGGGAGGGCTGCGACAGGTGTAAGAGCTTTAACTGATGACTTCTAAACGAAGGCAGGTTTATGAAAGGGGTAGCGAGTGCATGAAATTTCGCATATTCCGGGAGGGGATAATTATGGTATAGTGCGAGGCTTTGGCAGGCGAAAAGAGGCGTGACGGATGACAAAGGGGACTTTTTATATATTCCTTTATGGTTTGATGGCGGCGGTAGCTAACATTCTTGGTGGACTTTTGGTCTCGACGCGTCGTTTGGGGCACGAAGCGCTCAGGTATCTGATAGCCCTGGGGGCGGGCTTCATGCTGGCGGCGGTCTTTCTAAAGATCATACCTGAGACGGTATCGCTATGGTCAGGTGAGGTGCTTGTCCCAATGTTGTGGTTGCTTGCAGGCTATCTGCTCATCCAACTGGCGGAGCACACGGTTGCGCCACATTTCCATTTTGGAGAAGAGACTCACGAAGATGCAATGCTGGCGCATCACGCTGCCGTGGCGGGAGTAGGCGCATTGATGATTCACAGTTTTTTTGACGGCGTCTCGATAGCCGTGGCCTCGGTGGTGAGCTTCGAACTGGGTCTGATCATTTTCGTGGCCATACTGCTTCACAAACTGCCGGAAGGATTTACCGTAGCCTCTATGATGCTTGCAGCGGGCCGCAGTCGCCGCAGCGCATTAATATCTGCATTCTTGATTGGATTGGCGACCTTGACAGGCGTGACGCTGGTCGTGGCATTTCAAGGCATTGATGTTTACTCCCGCTCGCTTTCTTCCTACGCGCTGCCGCTTTCGGCGGGGGTCACGCTCTATGTCGCGGCCTCCGATCTTATTCCGGAAGTCAACACCCGCGAGGGAGGGTTGAGGGCCTCGCTTATGGTCTTTGCCGGAGTGGCTCTCCTCTACGTCATGGATTTACTCCTTGAGTCTCTGGGTGTCGGGCATTCGTTATAACCTGCGTTATAACCTGCTACGGAATTAGCGGCAGTCCTGAGCGCCGTCTATTGCTGCTGTTGCTCGGTCTTTTGTTGAGACTGCTCGACCTTCTGCTGAAGCTCTTCGATCCTCTTTTGAATCTGGGTAACGTTTATTGACTTTCCGTTTGGATCAAGGTTAAGCGCCGTCTGATATTCTTCAATAGCCTTCTCGGGCATATCCTTTTGCTCGTAGAGTGTTCCCAGCCACATATAAGGTCGCGACCAGTTGGGATTGATCTCAAGGGCCTTGCGGTACCAGGCTTCGGCTTTATCGTAATCCTTCAGGAGAAAATATGTCGTCCCAACGTTGTTGTAGGGAATTTCCCAATCGGACTGGAGTTTGATTGCGCGCATATAAAACTGCAGAGCATCAGAATATTTCTTGTTTTCAGCGCGCAGCAATCCCATGCTGTTTTGCGGCAGTGCCCAGGCAGGGTCTATTTGAGAGGCGGCATAGAAACTGCGGTCGGCATCGTCTCTTCTGTTCTCTGATTTTGCCACCTCACCCTCGCTAAATCTCCACCGCGCCTCTATGGTTCTATCGGCAGGATCAAGGTCATGCGCCCATTTATAAATTCGAAGCGCCTTTGCCCAGTCCTGGTTTGTCAAATCATCCGCACCTATGGCTGTCTTTTGATCGAAGATCGCATCACCCATGCTGCGCAGTTGTGGGAGGACGGAAGGGGCGATCTCTTTGAGTGCTTGATTATTCGGGTCAAGGTCTTTTAGCTGATAATAGAACGAATAGGCGTCGTCGGGTGAGAACAACATCAGTCTTCCATAATCGACTGCCCTGCGGAGCGATGCTACCACCCTGTCGGATGGCGATACCTTTGGTGGGAATAATGTTCCTCTGGTGGCGAAATAAACGGCTACGCCTATTGCGATCAATGCCACGAGAGTCATGATCCAGACAGCCGTATTCCTGCCTCTCTTCTTACGATCAGGTTCGAGGCCGATTGTTGCGGGCGGAGATGCAACAGCCGGAGCCGAAAACCCGGATGCCACCTGATCGTAGGCCGGAGCTATACCCGGGCTTGTCACAGGAGGCGGCATAGTAACGGCCGTGGCTGAAAGCGGCGTTCCGCAGACATCGCAAAATCGCTGTTCACCCGAAGCAGTTGCGCCGCATCGATTGCAGGTGAGGTTTGTTGTGGCGGCCGGTTTAGCCTGCGCGACCGTTACAGAAGAACTCCCTCTTGCGCCCGCGCCCGCCAATGCTGCCTGATCGAGTTCCGATGCGAATTCGAGAGCCGACAAATGACGATCATTTGGATCGCGCGCAAGGGCTTTCATCAAGACGCTTTCAAGCGCGGCAGGCAGAGGCAGGTCCGGCCTTGTGGCGAGTAATGACGCCGGTGGTTCGATCAAACGTTTGAACATCTGGTTTTGCGGCGTTGACCCTGAAAAAGGAAGTTTGCAGGTGAGCATTTCGTAGGCCACAAGGGCAAGGCTGTAAAGGTCCGAGCGCGGAGTCAACTCTTCGCCGAGCACCTGTTCGGGAGACATATAATCCGGCGTGCCGAGCATGAATCCCGTGCGGGTCAATGCTTCTTGCGGCGATTCCATACGAGTCCGTTTGGCCAGACCGAAATCGACTACTTTGACCCAGTCTGGGCGGCTTCCTCTCTGGCAGATCATCACATTGTCCGGCTTGAAATCGCGATGGATGATGCCCATCTGATGCGCCGCATCCAGAGCCTCTGCCGCCTGATAGATGATGCTTACGACGCGCGCGATTGGGAGCGGACCTTCCTGCCGCAGTATTTCAGATAATGGCTCTCCATCCAGATACTCCATCGCCAGATAGACCAGCCCGTCTTCGGCTTCGCCGAAATCGTAAATGCCTACGGCATTAGGATGATTAATATTGCTTGCCATCTCGGCTTCTCGCCGGAAGCGAGCTACAAATTCCTGATTGGTCGCAAGGTCCAAGGCCAGTATCTTGATCGCCGTCAGGCGCTTGATGCTTATGTGCTCTCCCTTGTAGACGATTCCCATGCCGCCCTGACCGATTTTTTCCAGTATGCGGAAACGTCCGGCCAGGATGCGCCCTATCAAGGGGTCCCGCTGATTGTCTGCCCGCCCCGAGTCAACTTGAGCGGTCTTGTCATCAAGCCTTTCGGTGTGAGTCGAAGCCCCACATATCGGGCAGTGATTTGCCGCATCGCTGACCGATGCGCCGCATGCTCTGCAATACATTCGCCGATCTCCTCATCAATCTCAAGAACGGCGCGCCGGTATGCCGCATCAGGAGACTTGAATGGCGCTCTCTTCGAAAAACTATGGCTGCGCCTGCACCACAAAAATTATTGCCCGGCAAGTGTCAACCCCTCTTTGGAGATTGCGGTTGCCAATATTCAACAGCAACACGCTTCCGAGGTCAAATCCATAAACCGATTTCCACAAACACAACCGTTATCGCTCAACCTGATTGAAACCTCAGCGCGGATCTTTTTCCTTTTTCCCGCCCCGTCAGTTATCATGAATAGTGAGGTCAATATTAGTCATGATAAGTATTGAAGGATCGTCAAGCCGCCGGATGTTAAAAACAATTCACCGAAAATCTTATTCGTGGTTGCGGCAAGGAAATGGAATTATGATAAAGAGACTCTCTCCGGCTTTCAGAGTATTAACGGTCTTGTTCTTATTTTCATCAATCTCTATGGCTCAACCTCAGTTGCCCCAGCCACAGGGTATGGTGAATGACTTTGCGAACAAACTCGATTCCTCGACCAGACAGAATCTTGAAACACTGCTTGAGAATTTCCGCGACCGCAGCCAGATAGAGATATCCGTCGTTACCATCCCCGAAGCTGATTTACATGGCTACACCATAGAACAGTACGGGCTGCAACTCGGTCGTCAATGGGGAGTCGGGCGCGGGGCAAAGACTCCCGCCGCATTGCTTCTGGTTGTGATCAAAGAGCCCGGCAGTGATGGTCTCTATCACGGCGATACGCGCATGGAAATCAGCCGCCACCTCGAAGGAGATATACCCGATGGTCTTGCGTTTGAATTGATCCGTCGCATGAGAGACGATTTTCAGGCGGGCCGGTTTAATCAGGCATTGACCACCGGGGTGCAGACTATCGTGGCGACGATAGCCGATAAACAGGGCATCTCGATGGATGGCATAGACAAAAGGCAAGCCTATCGCGGAAGCGAGAGGCGCAGCCGGGGAATAAGAATCTCACCGTCACTAATTATGCTTGGCATATTCATCCTCTTCATGATTATCAACGCGATAGGCGGCGGGCGAGGCGGCCCCGGCGGCAGACGGTACGGCAGACGCGGCAGCGGGCTTAATTGGATGTTGCTGGGGATGATCCTTGGCGGCGGGCGAGGCGGTTTTGGCGGAATGGGCGGCCACCGTGGAGGCTCGGACTGGGGCGGAATGGATGGCGGATCAGGTGGCTTCGGCGGATTTGGCGGCGGCGGAGATTTCGGCGGCGGCGGCGCAAGCGATAGCTGGTAGGGCGATCATTCACAAAATCTCGTGTACCGCTAATGGAGGTTTAATAATATTGGCAGAAGCATTGACTCATCTCGTGGAGCGATTGACTGGCAAGCATAAAGAGAATCTGAGGTCTGTCGTACTTTATGGCTCTGCTATTGCGGGCGAACAGGTGGATGATGACGAGCCAAAAAATATCCTGGTCGTGCTCGGTCGAATAACGCCCCGCGATTTGAAAGAGGCGCATGAACTGGCGGAAGACTGGCGCAGACAGGGCAACCCGCCTCCAATCTACTTCACCAGCCGCGAAGTGACAGATTCATCCGACGTTTTCCCGATGGAATTCATCGATATGAGCCGTGCTCATCGCGTCCTTTACGGCGAGAGTCCTTTCGATGCCCTTGAGATTGACACGCAAAACCTGCGTCACCAGCTCGAATATGAGCTTCGCGGCAAACTCCTGCGGCTGCGCACGCTTTACATTCCCGCATCGGCAAACCCCGCGCGGCTTGCCCAATTGATGACCGATTCACTCGATACCTTCGCGATACTGTTTCGCCACGCGCTCGAAATGCTCGGCAGCCGCGCTCCATTCGATGCGCGAGCCTGTGCCCTAAAACTAGCCGAATTGCTGAAGCTTGATAAGTCTGTCCTTGAGCGCATTTTTGATTACGATACGAGCGATGAGGTGTGGCTCGAATCCGATGCCAATGAAATATTTGGCCAATACCTGAATCTGATCGAGCGCATAATAGACGCTATCAATGATCTGCCTGTGAAATGAGTTGTGAATCGTGAATCGTGAACCGTGAATCGTGAATCCTGTTGCGTGACTTTCAGACCGGCCGCAGGTTCAGAGCCACTTGCAAGCCTGCTTGCGTCACGCATCACGCATCACGTAAGTTTTACCTGTTCGAGGCCCTCTGGCATCAGGTAGAGTTTTTCGAGCTTTGTGGTCAGGTACTCGAAGGCATCATCAACCGAATCGGTCATGAAAAATATATCCGTGTCCTTGGGGCTGATCACCCCCCATTTTGCGAGCGCTTCAAAGTTTATTATCTCATTCCAGAACTCTGTGCCGAAAAGGACTACGGGCATGTTCTTGCGGGGCATCTTTGTTTGAATCAGCGTCAACACTTCGAACATCTCGTCCATAGTTCCGAAGCCGCCCGGAAAGACCACAAGCGCCTTGGCCAGATAGACGAACCAGAACTTGCGCATGAAAAAGTAATGAAAGTTAAAGATCAATTCGCGCGAGACGTAATGATTCACTTCCTGCTCAAAAGGCAGGTTGATGTTCAGGCCGATGTTTTTGCCTCCGGCCAGCGACGCGCCCTGATTTGCGGCCTCCATCATTCCGCCGCCGCCGCCGGAGCAGATTATGAAATGCCTTTCGCCCGTCAAGGCCTTTGACCACTCGGTCATTCGCCGGGAAAGCTCCACCGCGTGCTGATAGTACCGTGCCAGCTTTACCGCGTATTGAGCCTTTAATTGCGCGGCTTCGAGTTCGGGAGTAATCCCGCCCGACTCTTCTATTTTTTCCTTGAGCGATAGCAATTTCATCTGAGCGACTTCGGGCGTGACCGAGCGGGCCGATCCGAAAAATACTATTGTGTCGCGAACGCGATAGCGACGAAGACGCGCGGCAGGCTCTATATACTCCGAAAGGATTCGTATGATTCTCGCTTCCTGGCCGTTCAGGAATTCGGCATTGAGATAAGCGAGCGGCGGCATTTTGAAATGATCTGATTCTGCCATTTTCCTCCTCGAATAATAAACCTACGTTTGGTTTGTAGCACTATCGGCGACCCGGCAATAATACCCGGCTATGATACCATGTCACGTTGTCAAGCCATAGCGCGATGAAGCGGCGGAGGCAGGTCCCATCCGTTCTTATCCATCAGGAGATCGTGATTGGAAAAGGCATGAAACAGAGCAGAAAGACTAAGGCAGCCACCACGGCCAGAATGATTCTTGCTGTGCCGAGCGGCTCTTCTTCCATCAGAGGAGGATGACCGACCTTGAGCAGAAAAAGCAACACGCACGTCCAGAGAAACCATATAGGCGAGCCGTAGAAGACAAACGACGCGACCGCAAGCAGCGCAACTGCCAGCACCGTGATGCGCGAGAACCATTTGTGAAAGCGGCGGCCCGTCACAGCGTAAAGGACGTGACCTCCGTCAAGCTGGCCCACGGGGAAAAGGTTTAGCGCAGTCACAAGCAGCGCGCCCCAGGATGCCCAGTAAACCGGGTTCCACTCTATCCACTTGGGCAGGCCAAACAGCTTCATAATAAGTATGAAAAACAGCGGGTCATGAAATTGTAACCCCCCGGTCACGGGCTGAGCGGGTTTTGCAATCATCAGTCCGATGATTGAAGCGGGGAGGGCGAAGGCGAACCCGGCGAGCGGTCCTGCTATTCCTATATCAAACAACGCCCGGCGAGTCGTAATCGGTTCTTTGATTTTTATCACCGCGCCGAATGTGCCAAACGGAGTAAGCATCGGCGGGGCAGGTATGAAAAAAGGGAGCGTGGCCCGTATTCGATAATGACGACAGGCGAAATAATGGCCCATCTCGTGCGCTCCGAGGATGGTAAGCAGGGTGAAGGCAAAGATAAATCCGTTTGTAAGCGCGGACCAGTTACCCGCTGCTGCCTGTGTGAAGATCGCGATGAATGGAGCAAGTAATTCCTGAATAAGCGACGAAGATTCGGTTAAACCCTCGACCGAAAGCGCCGCGCCGGTCAGCGTAGTTGTAATGCCTGTCACGACGAGCAGCACTATATGCAACGCCACGCGAGAAGGTGATAGCTCTTTTGGACGCGGCAAGACCAAAAGGCGCTCATCTATCATCGGTTGTGACGGTTGACCTTCGGGAAAAAGATAAGGCTGGTTTGTACTTTCCACAAAATAAGAATACTCCTGCTGAATACTCGGCTGTCAACCGCCAGAGGCGGACACCCTAATTTTGGATACCGATCATCAGTAGGAATTTACAACCCCTTGCCGGGCATGCTCTGGCCTTAAGGCTCACAAACGCCTGTCGCTTGCCGCCGGATCAGGATTGAAGCTCTTTGCCGGGTTTGAATCTGATCGTTTTGCCCGGTGGAATATCGGTAACTTCACCCGTGCGAGGATTGCGACCGACGCCACGCTTGCGGGGCTTGACTACGAAGACACCGAAGCCGCGCAACTCAATGCGATCACCTCGTTGTAAAGCGTTCTTCATAGCTTCAAACAAAGCCTCGACAGCCACTTCGGCCTTGATCTTTGGAACGCCTGTCTTATCGGCCACCTGATTGACTATATCCAGCTTGATCACGCTAGCCTCCGTTTTTTCTTCTATTGAATTCCTTGAGAGCCTCGTGTACGAAAGGCTGCCATTATATGGGCCAACTCAAACGCTGTCAAGAAATTACTGAGAGCTTGCCGGGTCTTTTCCCGATACCATAAACCACCCTGTTGACGGTCGGAGTTGCGCGCCTCCGCATCGTTCTGGAATAATTTGATTGCCGGAAAATCGTTTACTGAAATCGCTACGCGGCGGTTTGCGAAAGCAGTATCGCCAGCCTTTTAACAACATTTGCCCAGGAGTAGTTCAAATGCCATCGGTAAAGTCTTCGATGCCGCTCTCATCACTCAGACTCATATCATTGTTGATCGTGTCGCTTAGCCTTGCCAGCGCAACTCAGGCGCAATCGGGAAAGGGAAGCGCTCCTTACAGCCGCACGGAAACGTTGAACGTTATAGTTCACGCGCCCGAAGGCAGACAGGTCTCAAGAGACGAGTTTGATCTGTATGATGCCGGGACTCCTCAAGAGATCGAATCATTCACCCGTCTCGACAAAGGCTCTCGCATCATCCTGATGATAGATAGCAGTCTGAGCCTCAAGGCCGATGCCGGCGCTCTCCAGCAGGCAGTGCTTGCCGTTGTAAACGAACTTTACGAAGATGACGAGATGATGCTTGTCGGCTACAACGAATCGGCCGAGATCATCGAAGACATGACCCCCGATCTTTCAAAGCTGCAAGCGGCATCGTCAAAGATCATTCGCAAAGGTGTCCCAAACCTGTTCGACGCGATAATAGCCGTATCCGATGCGCTTGCGCATCAGGCTAAGACCGGAATAGAAAAACGTGTCATCATCCTGATAAGCGACGGCTACGACAGCCAGAGCAAGACTAAATTCGATGATGCTCTTTATGCGCTACAGGATGAAAATATTATCCTTTATGCCATTCAGGTAAAGGACCGTACGCGCGGGGCGCTTCTTCGAGACAAGCCCAAGCCCCCGGCGGCGCTCGAACAACTCACCACAGGCACAGGCGGCGCGATTTTAGATTTCGAGAACATCGCTGATGCCGCCAAGCAGATTAGCGAAGACTTGAGAAAGAACTGGTATCGTCTGGTATACGCGCCCTCCGGTATAAGCCCGATAAACGCTAGAAGACTTCTTCTGATGCCACATACCGATGATATTAAACTTCGCACTAAAGGCTCTCATCCAGGCCGCTACCGGGCCAAATATTAAACCGGGGGCCAGGTGTCGGGGGTCGGGGCCGGTGTTCTTGACAGCAAGAGATTTGTACAAATGATCATGAATGAAGAGCACGTAGAAATAGGCCAGGACGGACGCGGATGCGACGGACCGGCACGTGTTTGACCATATTTGATCAGATCCGCGAAAATCCGTCGCATCCGCGTTCATCCGTGGTCTATTTCAAGCATTCTAACCTGCATTTTGGAAGTATTAATGGCTCTGCGAATTCGGATGCCAAACCTTATCATCTGAGTTGCGTCTTTTATTTCCGGGCAAAGTAAAAAGGCATCGGAATCATCCGATGCCTCTTGGCCCCTCAGGTTGTATCTTGCGAGCATCGTTGGGTGGGTGATGCCCTTAAAATGTATCTTATAAAGGAGCAACACTCGTGCCAGTCTTCTGAATCAAGGTTATTTCACGCGCTATCTGTTGCATATACTGCTACTTTCTTTGATTGCCCCTACCGTTAAGAGCTATTTTACAATCGCTCGAATTGGGACACAAATGCCGCAAAATATGAAAACCGGCCCCAAATTTCACCTGACGGGAATAAATTCAGGCGTTTTCTCTACGATCGGACGCGCGACGGCGTTACGATGAGAGAAGGCCAGAAGTATCCCGAGCATTGCAAAAGAGGTGATGAGCGACCAGCCGCCGTGGCTCACAAAAGGCAGTGTGATTCCGGTCATAGGAAGTAAGCGGAGCACGCCTCCGATATTGACTATAGCCTGAAAGCCCACGAATGCAGTAAATCCGGCGGCCAGCAGCTTTGTGAACATATCTGTAGCCCCAATACTGATGGCAGTGCCTGCGAAAACGAATACAACTATAGCTAGCAGCAAAGCGAGCCCGCCCATAAGCCCAGTTTCCTCCCCAACAGCGGCATAGATGAAATCCGAATCCGATATTGGGACCGTCTCCGGGTAGCCCAGCCCCAGCCCTTCACCCGTCACGCCGCCCCCGTTGATGCCAAACAATCCTTGAGACTGTTGCAGCACCTTGTCGGACCACGCCTCGCGGTTGCGCTGGGCGACTTCCCGCTCGTTATTGGGGTCAGGATTCAGGTTGGTTGCTTTCAAATATCGCTCGTAATCTCGTTTCCACCACCAGGTATCGGGCGGTGGCGGCTCCCAGGTGTGGGCCCACTGATAAAACCTGAAATAGACGCGGCCCGGGATGCCAAAGCCTGATTTCGCGCTCGAAGCCAAAAAGAATCCGCCAAAAACTACGGCCACAAGCAGCAGCGCATAGGCCATCTGCGCCTTTTTGCGAACGGCTACGATGTAGAGCATAACGTAAACGCCGAAGAAGACTAACATCTGGCCGAAGTCCGACAGCGCGAAGAAGGGAACCACGGGCATGGCCGCTATCAACAGAAAGGGAAAGAAATAACGAGCCGGAGGCAATCCCCAGCGCGTTCGGCGCAAATGATGATATGTGTCTGCGAGCATCCCGGCGAAGCTCACAAGGAAGAGTATCTTTACAGCCTCCCAGGGTGTTGTCTGACCGAGAAATTTTCCTTCCTGACTAAAGAGCAGCACCACGATTGCAAACGGCAGCAGCGTGACCAGCCCTATGAGCAGGGCGTGGCGTTGCAGCCACAGGAGCATATTGTCGCTCTTGAAAACCGCGAAACCCACTGCCAGAGCCAGAAACGCGGCTATCGGTATGTATGTGTTTACCGAGGTCAGAATGTCGCCCGTGGTATATTCGTATACCTCCTTGGTTTCGGCAGCCGGGCGTTCGGGAACGGCATCGGGCTTGCCAAAGAGAAAGGTCTTTTTCTCGTCGTCGTAGGCCGTCTCGATATTCAGCAGCCGTATGGTCTGGGCCTTGGCGCTTCGCGCCTTTGACCGCTCCCCGCCCCGAGCGCCGTATTCGGGATCGGAAAAGAGCCGATACTGCATCAACAAACCAAAGGCAAAGAGAAATATCGCCACGGTCAACAGCAGCATCTCGCCGCGATATTTCTGCTTGCGCGTCAGCCAGAAGAAGATGGCGATTAACGGAACAAATAGAGCCAGATCGCGGGCAGCGACTACCTTGCTCGGATCGTAGCCGCGAAGCCCTCCTGACCAGATGACAGCAACATAGCCTAAAAAGGCAAGGACAAATATGACGGCAATCGCTATCAGATGAAGTGATGGACTCGTGCGATTAAAACGTAATTTGGAATTTTCCATTCTTTAGCGCCTCGTATGTAAGCGTCCAGCAAGAAATTATCTCAACGATTTCCCCCTGTCGCAGGCCGGGCAGGGCGGGCCGATCTTGGCTGGGCCGGTACCGGGGCTCCGCCGCCGATATAGCCGAGTGATGCGGCGGCCTGTATCAGTTTGACCGCGATGGGCGCGGCGGCTTTCGAGCCTTCTCCGCCGTTTTCCACGACGACGGCATAGGCTATGCGCGGGTTATCGGCCGGCGCAAAACCTATAAACCACGAATCGGTGGCTTCTAGTGTTTTGTAGTGCTTCTCGCCGTCTTTATCCACATAATCAACCACCTTATTGCCGTCGCGGTCGTAGAGAGGGATTACGCGGTCGGCGGTGCCTGTCTTTCCGCCCGCGCTTATTCGTCCCGCAAGCGGAGCGAATGCGCCTCTGGCTGTCCCGCTTTCTACTACCGAGCGCATAAGCGCGCGAAGCGTGGCGGCAGATTGCGGGGTGATAAACGGACCTATGACCTTTCTTGGCGCATCGGTCTCAAACGTTGGAGCTACGAATGAACCATCCTGGCTTGCGGCGGCCGCAGCCAAAACTGCCATAGATATCACCGTCAAATCATCGAACCCTTGACCGAATGATTGGAGCGCAACATCATAAGGAGTCGCATCAGATGAGAGGTTCATCCTTGTGACGGGTGGCGCAAAGATAAAGTTAAATTCATCGGGGTCGCCGTGAAGTATCTCCCAGAGGTTTGTCGAGCGGCTGATGTTGTCGCTGGGCGAGGTTGAGTAATTCAACCGGCGGGCGTAATTGGCCAGTCGTTCGCGGCCAAGCTTGAGGCCGAGCTGGGCGAAATACTGATTGCACGAATGTGTGAAAGCATCTTGCAATCCGATGGTGCCGTGCACCTCGCCCGCAAAATCCCTTATTGCGCGGCCCGAGCCTTGAGGCGTAAACCCTTCCGCTTTGCAGGTGAATCTTTCGTTTGTGACGCCGCTGTCGATGGCTACGGCCGCGACAAAGGTCTTGAATGTCGAGCCGGGTCTGTAATAAAAGGCAGGGCCACCTGTTACAAGGGTTCCGAGCGCGCGATTGACGAGCGGGCTGATGAGGGGAGCCTGCTCGGCCTGTTCCGAAAGCTTATGCCAGGTCTCCGTATCGTTTACCGCGGAGGGATCGAAACTCGGAGCCGAGGCCATCGCCAGCACCTCATTATTTGGCAACAACAAAACGACGGCCGCTGCGGGTTTGCCCGCGCCTTTTACAAGGTTATAGGCTTCCTTCTGAAAATTCGAATCTATTGATACCTTCAAATCATGCCCCACGGGTACGGGCGACGTCAGTTCGTTATAGGTGCTGACGGGCTTTGTGAGCCAGTCGCTATAGGCGTGTTCCAGCCCTCCCGCGCCAAATATGAAATCAGAATAGCCGGTCAGGTGAACGGCGGCTTCGCCGAGCGGGTATTCTCGCGAGATGACTCCGGCATCGGCGCGGTATCGGACCAGGGCAGATTCAAGTTTCCCGCTGCGGTCAAGCACCCACCCCTTCAGCCCGCTTTCGGCAAGCCTGCGATTTCTGAGGTCCATCCCCTTTGCGCTCTTGAAGGTATCGCTCGAATCGGCTTTGAAGACCCAGTAGGAATGGAAGCCGAAAACGGCCAGTATGAGCAGTATAAAAAAGACTCTCAGCCCGCGAATCCAGCGATTCGTGGCGGTGGGGCCAAAATCCTTTAGCTCTTCTGCCGTCGAGCCTTCGGTTGCGACCGGCGGATTGCGGTGTCGCCAGGCGGCCCATCCAAGCACCAGCATCAAGAGCAGACTTGCCGCGCCAAATATGATTGTGAGGATAAAGGGTATGAGCATAGAGATTACTCCAAAACCACAGGCTGACTTCAGATACGATGAAGCCTGCCTTTGATGTTCGTTAAACCGATTGCGTCCGGGAAGCAGATCGTCATTCGATCTCAGCTACATTAAGTATGATGTCTCCGACTCCGATTGTGTCGCCGGTATCTATCGAGCGGGCTTCGTTTGTGCCAAGCATCTGGTTGTTGAGAGATGTACCGTTTGAACTGCCTAGATCGGCTATAACAATATCGCCGTTGCTGCGCAACGTGACGGAGCAGTGCATCCGGGAGATGCTCGCATCATCTATGCGTATCGCGCAATTCGAAGCGCGCCCGATATGCGCCGGAGCGCCGCCCGGTTTCAAATTGATGATAAAGCTCTGTCCGTCAGATGTGCGAAGCGATACCCTTCGGTCTGTAGAAGGCTTTGCGGGCTGGCCGCCTGGCTGGGGGGGAGGGTCGGAAACGGGATCGACCGGATTTGAGGCCGCTGTATCCCCTTCAAAGAAAGCTTTGACGACCGTGGTTTTTGCAAACAGGTCTCGACCCGTTTTCACTTCGAAGGGACCGCGAACCTCGTACCGCCGATTGTTGATGTATTCATATATCGAGGCTTTGAGTTCCAAGCCGAGAGCTTCGATATATTTTGTGTTGAGCCGTGATGTCTCTTCGTATGTGAAGAGTACCTGAAAACGATTTGGCGCGACGCGTTTTGTGCCGTTCTTATCTTCTCTGAGATGTGATTCGATAGTTCGTTCTATGCGGGAGGTCAATTCTCCGACCTCGCGCGGGCTGAGGACTTCCTTGTCGGTTGCGCCCATCTTGCTGTCAACCTTGGCGCCGAGCCGTTCGAGAAGCCGTCTTGCCACCCCTTCGGCTTTATCCAGCATACTGTCATCACTGTCGGCCATGCGGAAAAAGTATAGCACGGAGGGAAGGGGCACGCTAAGGTGCAATGAAGCGCAAAAAATGATGCGTGATGCGTGATACGTGATTTTAAAGATAGTCTCCTTTTAACAGTGTATTCCCAATCTCACGCATCACGCATCATCTATAAGCTATGTAGGATTTTGTGAAGAAGAGAAATTTTTCCTTGATGATCCGGCAATCGGGGAAGAGGTCTTTCATCTCTTTGTAGGTCAGCAATCGAATCTCACTTAAAAGCGCGTCAGTCTCTTCCTGTGTCGGCCTTGTCATAAGTCCCCACACCGAAAAATTCTTTATCAGCTTTCGCTGCATAGAAGCCGGGAGGTAATGAATCAAAGGGCTTTTCAGATGGGTCTCTATTGGGAACCATCTGGCCGGAGTTTGCACCCACAGCCGCTTGCCGGCTTTTCTTGTCTCTTCCGCAAATCGCTTTTGATTCTCGTATGTGAAGAGGTGTTCTATAACAGAATTGGAAAACACTATGTCAAAAGCGTTATCGGGGAAAGGGAGATTTCTGCCGTCGGCCATCACGAATTGATATGCCTCGCGCTCGGATGAACTGATATTCGGTTTTTCGATGTTGATTATCGTGATGTCGGATTTTACGGGCAAATCCGCCCAGAACCAGGCGTAGCCGCCTATATCAAGAATCGAAGTGTCGGCCGAAGGTGACGCGATTTCGCAAAACAGGCGCATCCGCCTGTTGCGAAAAAAAGGAGAGAGCAGTGAAGCAATTCTATCGAAATTAACAGACCTTCGACCCACCCGTTCGTCCTTTCCAACTGCCGCAAATTTTATCCTTTAGGTTTTATTCTTTTCGCTGTCTGGTCTTTTGATTGAACTTCGGAAATTTCGTCCCCGCGCCCTGCTCGGCAATTGCCTTTCGTATGTCTTTGAGCAGTCGCTTTAAGACCAGCCCGCGCAGTCGCTCGCTGCGGTCTACGGTGAAATGATCCACCAGAAGCGTCATTCGATGCCAGCTTGATTCAAGCTCGTCGGCTATTGAAGAGATTTGAGTGATGTCGTAAGGCACGGCTATGACATCCGAGCCGAGGCGGGCGAAGACCGACAGGTAACGAGCCGTTGCGAGGTCGGGACAGAGCAATCGCCGATTTCCTATCTTTAGCTCTATGCCGAGCAGAGTGTGCAGCACCTCTACGCGAGCAGCCTTTACCGGCGCGTCCAACTGGTACTGGCGGGTCCGCTGTGAAAGAATGCGGTCGCGGTAGAGCGCATCCAGAGCGTGATTGCCAAGATGGCGTTTGATCTCGGCGACGATGTCTTCGGCCTTGACCGTCCTTGCGGACTTTGGAATGCGGTCTGAGAGAGATTCTATCTTAGCCATCACTTCAGCGCAGTATGAATCTGATCGCTCGCCCGCTCAAGCGCGCCGAGCACGCGGCCCGGCAGAATGCCGAGATAAAGAGTGCCGAGGATGGTCAGGATTAGAGCCGCCGCCAGTGAGCGGGCCACGACAGGCGCTTTGAATCCGACAGCGGGTTCGGCGAAAAACATCGCCACTATGACTCGCAGATAGAAGTACCAGGAGATCGCGCTGTTGATCACGCCTATGACGACGAGCCCGTGGAAACCGGCTCCCCAGGCCGATTTGAAGACAAGCAGCTTGCCCATAAACCCGGCCGTCAGCGGTATCCCCGCGAGCGAAAGCAGAAAGAGCGAAAGCGCCGCCGCAAGCCCGATTGTTTGAAACCCTATCCCCGCGTAATCCGCTATCTCGGTTCGCTTGTCGCCGCGCCTTGCAATGACCTCGATCACGGCGAACGCGCCTATGTTGATCACAACGTAGCTCAACAGATAAAACGCCACCGAGCGCCAATCCATAGCCACCATCCCCACAAGCGCGTACCCCGCGTGCGCGATTGATGAGTAGGCGAGCATTCGCTTGATGTTGCTCTGAACGATTGCGACCAGATTGCCAATCGTCATAGTCAGCGCAGCCATCACCCATAGCGAGTTTGTAATTACCTCGTGCAACGCGGGCATCACTCCGTTTGCCAGCCCTCCAACAATCGGTGTCGCGGCGAAAGTCAGTATGAACACGCGTGAGAATGCGGCGAAGGCAGCGGCCTTTGATCCCGTGGAAAGAAACGCGGTCACGGGCGTAGGCGCGCCTTCGTAAACATCCGGCGACCAGATGTGGAAAGGCGCGGTAGCTACTTTGAACCCGAACCCAACGATCATCATAGCCGCGCCCGCAAAGAGCAATTGCTCGGAAAAAAGCACCCCCGATGAGAACCGCTCTTTCAGTAACAACAGATTCGTGGTGGCGACAGGCGTGGCTGCCGGATTGTAGCTCGCTCCATAAATGAGCGTGATGCCGAATAGCAAAAAGGCCGTCGAGAACGAACCGAGTATGAAATACTTGACCGCCGATTCGTTCGAGCGCGGGTCGCGCCTGCGGTATCCGCACAACACATAAGTTGATATTGATGTGATCTCAAGCCCGAGAAAGATCATCACCAGATCATTTGCCGCCGACATAAACAGCATGCCCGTGGTGGCAAACATCAGAAGCGCGAAGTATTCGCCCGTCGGCAGTTGTTCGTCTCCCACCCATCGAAGCGAAATCAGGACGATCAGAAATGTTACGATCAGAAAGATCATCGCGAAAAAGAGCCTGAAATCATCCGTGATGATCATACCCGCGAAGGATGTTTCGCCGTTTCGGCCCCACAGGCTAAAGACTGCTGCCGCGGCTCCTGCCAGCCCCACAAGCGACATCGCGCCCGCGATGCGAGTCTCGATTTTGCGCGAGAATGCGTCGAGCAGCATGATGATGACGGCGACGAGGGCAGTGATCGTCTCCGGCAGGATCGCGTGATAGTCTATAGAAATCTGGTTCATATTCAGTGTTCTGCAATCTCGATATTCTTTTCCGAAGCGGTCGCCGTCACGGGCGCGGGGTTGACACGCTCTCGAATTGATGTGACAGCCGCATCGCTGCGTGAAAGGAAGAGGCTCGGATATATACCCATCACGAAGATCAGGATTATCATCGGCGCAAGGGCCAGCTTCTCTCTTCCATTCAAATCCGCGAGCTTCATATTTTCCGGATTAGTGGTCTCGCCCATTATCACTCGCTGATACATCCAGAGCATGTAAACCGCCGACAGTATCATCCCCGTAGCCGCAAACGCTGCAAACAGCCTCGCGTGAGGAAGCACAGATGAAGTGAACGTGCCTACGAGGATCAAAAATTCGCCTACGAATCCGTTCAAAAGCGGCAATGCGATTGACGACAGCGTGACGACCAGAAAGAGCGACGAATAGACGGGCATGACGCTGGCCAGCCCGCCGAATTCGGCTATCTGCCGGGTGTGCCGTCTGTCGTAAACCATGCCCACGATCATAAAGAGCGCGCCGGTCGAAACCCCGTGATTGAGCATCTGATAGAGCGCACCCTGCAATCCCTGGTCGGTGAATGAGAATATTCCAAGCACCACAAAACCAAGATGGCTCACCGAAGAGTAGGCCACAAGCTTCTTTAAATCTGGCTGCACCATCGCCACAAGCGCGCCGTAGATTATGCCTATGACGGCGAGCGTAGAGATGAGCGTTGCGAAGTAATGCGAAGCATCCGGGAAGATCGGCAGATTGAAGCGCATCAACCCGTAAGTGCCCATCTTGAGCAGCACGCCCGCAAGTATAACCGACCCTGCCGTCGGCGCTTCGACGTGCGCATCGGGCAGCCACGTGTGAAAAGGAAAGAGCGGCACCTTTATCAGGAACGCGATGGCGAAGGCGGCAAACAACCATTCCTGTTGCTCAAAGGTCAGAAAGGGTGATGATTTTACTGCCGCAGTGATAGTCGCGATGTCGAATGTGTAATTGCCCGTCGCCTGCCCGTGCAGGGAATAGAGCGCGATTATTCCGGCCAGCATCAGAAGAGAGCCGATCACCGTGTATATGACAAACTTGATCGCCGCGTAGATGCGCCGCTCGCCACCCCACACGCCAATCAGAAAGTACATCGGCACGAGCATAACTTCCCAGAACAGGTAGAACAAAAACATGTCCATCGCAATGAACACGCCTATCATCCCCGTCTCAAGCGCCAGCATTGAGATCAGAAACTCGCGCAGCCGGAAGTGGATCGAGTTCCACGAAGAGAGCATCGCCACTGGGACAAGCAATGTCGTAAGCATCACGAGCCAGAGGCTCAACCCGTCAATCGCTACGTGATAGTTCACACCCAGATTGAAAGCTGTGATCCATGGAATATTTGTTTCAAACTGAAGACCGGCCCCGGATTTGAATCCGAAGGGGAGCGCAAGCGAGACCGCAAATGTCAGCAGGGCGACAAGCAGCGCGGTCCATTTCAGCATCTTCTCTTTTGCGCCGTCGCCTTGCCCGAGGAAGGCGAGCAGGATCGCGCCCGCGACCGGCAGCAGCGTGATTATAGTGAGCAGATAAGTTTCCATCTTAAAAAGTCTCGCCTCTACCTTATGACAAAGTATCCGATCAAAAGCAGCGCGCCCAGCACGACTACGGCCACATAGCTGCGGGCAAAGCCGGATTGCAGATAGCGCAGAGCGCTCCCCAGTCCTCGGGCCGTTGCAGCCGCGCTGTTTACCGCGCCGTCGATCAGGCCCACGTCGATGATCTTCCACAGTATGCTGGTCGAGCCTGTCTTGATCGGCTCAATGATCGCCGCGTCATAGACCTCATCGACATAGTATTTTTCTTCGAGTAATCGCGGCGGTTTCCATAGCGGCTGCCTCCTGAACCAGACCCACCCGGCCAGTATCCCAAGTATCGCAATCACGGATGAAACCACGGTCAGTGCGATCTCTGTGCCGTGGCCTTCTGCTGCCGCGGATTCTTCATGACTTGCGGGGGCTATTTCGCGTGCTGCCGGTGAGGCTTCTATACCTCTTCCCGCTTCCGCGTGCGCGACTTCACCAAGATGGGCAATGGATGGTTCGAGAAAATGCTCTATGTAATTCGGAATCGCGCCGCCTGAAAGCCCCTCCGGGACTCCAAGAAAACCGGCAAAGACCGCGCCCACCGCGAGCACTATGAGAGGCAGCGTCATCGAAAGCGGCGATTCGTGCGGCTTGCCGTGATGATGCGAGTGCTCGTCGGGTCCGACCCCGTGCGGAGTCACCGCCTGATCGGAATGCGATTTTTGCTCAGGGTCATCAATGATAGGCTGATCGTACCGCTCATCGCCCCAGAATGTGACGACCATCAACCGGGTCATATAGATCGCGGTCAAAAGAGCCGTTATCGCGCCTACGGCCCATAGCACCGTGGGCCAGGGCGCGGGCAAGACAGAGGTCGTGAATGATTGATAAAGGATTTCGTCTTTGCTGAAGAAACCCGAAAGCAAAGGCACGCCCGAAATCGCCAGCCAGCCCGCGGCCATCGTCGCAAACGTGATCTTCATGTATTTCTTCAAACCGCCCATCCGGCGCATGTCCTGCTCGTGATGCATGCCTATGATCACGGAGCCGGACCCTAAAAAGAGCAGCGCCTTGAAGAACGCGTGAGTAAAGACGTGAAATATCCCCGCGCTGAATGCGCCCACTCCGCAGGCTAAAAACATATAGCCAAGCTGAGAGACGGTCGAGTAAGCCAGCACTTTTTTGATGTCCCACTGCGCGATGCCGATTGTTGCGGCAAACAGCGCCGTGGCCGCGCCGATGATCGCTACTATCATCATGGCCGAAGGCGCGTGGATGAATATCGAACTTGCGCGCGCCA
Source organism: Blastocatellia bacterium (assembly GCA_963765495.1). Lineage (GTDB taxonomy): Bacteria > Acidobacteriota > Blastocatellia > UBA7656 > UBA7656 > CAVXWP01. The sequence goes on along the minus strand of CAVXWP010000002.1, from coordinate 490,509 downwards.
CCATGTAGACGCCCGCCGTCACCATCGTCGCGGCGTGTATGAGCGCGCTCACAGGCGTAGGGCCTGCCATCGCGTCGGGCAGCCAGACGTAAAGCGGTATCTGTGCGCTCTTTCCTGTTGCGCCTACAAACATTAAGGCGGCGATCGTCGTAAGCCCGCCCGCAAATATCGCCGCAAACGTGAGCGGTTCGGTGGCCTGAGTCATAGCCCATTCGAAGGCGCTCGGAATGCCTCGCGGGTCGTTGAAATAGAAGATCGAGCCGGATTTCCAGAATAGCAAAAACAGCCCGAGCGCGAATCCGAAATCGCCTACGCGGTTGACGATAAACGCCTTCTTTGCCGCGTCATTGGCATAGCCTCTAGTGTAGTAAAAGCCGATCAGCAGATACGAGCAAAGCCCCACGCCTTCCCATCCCACAAACATCAGCAGGAAATTGTCGGCAAGCACGAGCGTGAGCATCGCGAACATGAACAGGTTCAGATAGGCGAAGAACCGCCAGTAACCATCTTCGCCGCGCATATAGCCCGTTGCGAAGACATGAATCCAGAGGGCGACAAATGTGATGAAGAGTATATAGACGCCGGAAAGCGGGTCGAGCAGCAGCGAGAAGTCTGAGCGGAAATTGCCTACGTTTATCCACGTGAAAAGGTGTTCGTGAACTCTCCGCTCTTCTCCGGCGAGCGGCAGCAACCGCGTGAAGAAGGCGTAAAAAGAGAGTACGCACGAGAGAGCTACCGTAGAGCAGGCGATAATGCCTATCGTGCGCTCGGACATTTTTTTGCCCAGCAGTCCGAGTATCAGTGCACCCACGAGCGGCGCTAATATTATTGGCGCAAGTAAGAATGAGGTTTGCATTTTATGTCAGCACTCTCTCACAGCTTCAGCGCGTCGGCTTCGTCTACGTTGAGCGTTTCGCGTGTTCTAAAGATGGAGATAATAATTGCAAGACCGACAGCCGCTTCGGCTGCGGCCACCGTCATCACGATAAAGACAAAAAGTTGTCCGGTGATCTCGTGAAAGAAGGCCGAAAACGCGACCAGCGACAGGTTGACCCCGTTGAGCATAAGCTCTATGCACAGGAATATCGTGATCGCATTGCGTTTGATAAAGACTCCTATAGCGCCTATCGTAAAAAGCAAAGCCGACAGACCCAGATACCACGATAAAGGAACCATACTCTCTCCAGAATTTTAGATTTTCTTGGCGCATTATGCGCTTCGCGCAGCGCGATTTTAGATTTTGGATTTCGAATCTTAATCCAAAATCTAAAATCTAAAATCAATCAGTCTCCTTCGCGGCGCGCAAGGACCATCGCGCCCACAATCGCCATCAGAATCAGGACCGATGTCACTTCAAACGGCAGCAGATAATCGGTAAACAGTTTTGTCCCGATGCTCCAGGTAGTGCCGAGCGCGCGGTCGGTCGTCTCAGGCGCGGGCAAGACCTTGTACGGCACTTGCCAGATCACGAAAAAAGTCTCGGCCAGAAGCATCCCCGCAAACGGTATGGCCAGATACCTGAGACCCTTTTGCTTGTCTATATGGAGCGTCTCTTTAGGCGCGTTGAGCAGCATTATCACAAAGAGGAACAATACCATTATCGCGCCCGCGTAAACGACTATCTGAATGGCCGCGATGAATTGCGCCCTCAGCGTCACATACAGCACCGATAGCGAGGCAAGCGTGCCAATAAGCGACAGGGCGCTGTAAAGCGGGTTGCGTTGGATAAGGATATTGAGCGCGGTTATGACCGCAATGACAGCAAAGATGATGAAGAGGGCTTTTTCCATTGTTGGCGCTCTAGCTCACGAACAGTAATACTGTCGCCGTGATAACCACGTTGATAATCGCCGCAGGCAGCAGCACTTTCCATCCGAAGCGCATCAGTTGATCGTAGCGGAATCGCGGCAACGTGAAGCGAATCCACATGAAGATGAAGATAAACACAAAGACCTTGAGCACGAAATATACGAGGCTCAAGAAGGGAAACCGGCTCACAAACGGGCCGTTCCACCCGCCGAAATAGAGCGTCGTCGCTATTGATGTCACCGTGATCAGGTGGAAGTATTCGCTCATGAAAAACATCGCGAATTTCATAGAGGAATACTCAGTGAAGTAACCCGCGACAAGCTCGGCTTCTGCCTCGGGCAGATCGAAAGGCACGCGATTGGTTTCAGCCATTGCCGAGATAAAAAAGATCACAAATCCAAGCGGCTGCAAGAATATGTTCCAGCGCGGAATAAACCCGAGCCATCTGCCGCTCTGCAACTCGACTATATTGACCAGATCGAGCGTACCGGCAAGCATCAACACACCCGCTATCGAAATTCCAAGCGAAAGCTCGTAGCTTATCATCTGCGCGCTCGCTCGCAGGCTTCCAAGCAGCGAGTATTTATTGTTTGAAGACCACCCGGCCAGCACCACGCCGTACACACCTACCGATCCGATGGCCAGAATGTAGAGCAGCGCCACATCGAGTCGCGTGACGCGAAGCGCGATCTCGCGCCCAAAGAGATTTACAGAGCTTCCGAAAGGGATAACGATAAAGCTCATAAGCGCCGGGATGATGGCCACGGCCGGAGCCGCCAGATAGAGCCAGCGATTCGCATCCGTAGGGATGATGTCTTCTTTAAAGATAAATTTCAGCCCGTCGGCGAGCGGTTGTAAAAGCCCGAGCGGGCCTACGCGGTTCGGGCCTACTCGCAATTGAATCCACCCGGCCACCCTTCGCTCCATGTAGCTCATGTAAGCGACGACGGTCAGCAGAATAATGAAGATAACGCCGATCTTAATCAGCCACTCTAGCAGGATATCAATCGTCATAGGATAATCTGTAGCGTGCCAAAGCAAACCTGCGGCTTCAGCGGTTCCATTCGAGAATGCCTTTGCGCCACACATAGATGAGGCCGACGGCCAGTATAACCATAAAGACCATCATTTCGCCGTAGAATACGTATTTGAGCGAGCTATATTGCGGGTCTTTGAGCACGCCGGAAAAGACTGCTGCCCAGGGCACAAGAAATACGGCCTCAAGATCGAATAGCAAGAATATCATTGCCACCAGATAAAACTTCACCGATTGGCGCTCGCGGGCCGTGCCGACAGGTTCGACGCCGCACTCGTAAGGCGCGAGTTTCTCTTTCGTGGGGCGATTCCTGCCCGCAAACCTCGACATGACGATCATTACCACGGCGAATCCGGTTGCGATGATGAAGATGAGAAGTATCGGTATGTAGTCAGCTATTCCAGACGCGGCTTGATTCATATAAGTCAAGTCTCCAATTCGGGCGACAGCCTTATAACGGGCAAAAAATTTGCCGCCCTCCAAGACTACGCATCTTACTTCCACGGGAAATTGAGTGTCAAGCTAGGTAGAAAATCGAATGCCCGCCCGTACGGGGCTGAATCGTAAAAATCGTGATCAAAGGTCGTGGGTTATCGGAAAAGTGTTGTGAGCCTTTCGGTCTTCGCTTATGATCGAAACCGTAAATCCCCTACAGTGTTTGATCAGTCAAGACCTTTGATAGATGGAAACCAACTGCGAATATTGCCAGAGCGCAAACGACGAAGGCGCTTTGAAATGTGTGAATTGCGGCGCTCCTATAAGGCAAGCTGCGCCTGATTTTCGCGCCTGCCCGTATTGCCGCCGCAGATTGCTCGCGCTTGCAAGTCCCAATTGCAGCTATTGCGGACGCCGGTTGCCGGAACATTTTCTAAAAGTTCGAGAATCCGATCTGCGCCGCCTGCACAAGACTACGGATAAAGAAGAAAATAACGAGGTAAGTACGAAAGTGGATGAATTGATTCGCAGGACCGCCGGAAATAAGCTTGATCGCAATCATTCGTTGCTTGATCTGCTTGATTTCAGCGACCTGACCGATCTGTTTTCCTAGCCTGCGCCCGGCAGATCAACCCGCCTCGCCCCCTACGGGCGAGCCAGATCGGCATATCTGAGAGGATCAATCGGCTGATCGTTTTCGCGTATCTCGTAATGCACGTGCGGCCCGGTCGACCGTCCCGTGCTGCCCGCGTGGCCTATTTGATCGCCGCGCTTTACCCGCTGCCCGGCTTCGACTGTGATCCTCGATAGATGGCCGTAGCGGGTCGTGATTCCGTTGCTGTGATAGATGGCCACGAGATTGCCGTACCCGCCATAAGGCCCGGCCCATATCACCAATCCGTCAGCCGTCGTGGCGACGGGTGTGCCAAACTCAACCGCTATATCCAATCCGTTATGGACTTCGCGACCCTCTCCGCTGAAGGGGTTTCGTCTGAGGCCAAGCCCGTCGGTTATGTATCCGTTGACCGGCAGCCCCGACGGAATCGAGGCCACGCGCAGAATGTCTGATTGCAACTGATCGCCTATCTCTCTGACATTGTGTTCCAACTGATCTGCCGCTCGATCAATCGCCGCCACCGTCTCTGGTCCGCCTGTGCCTACCTGATCGTCTATCTCGGGGACGTTCTCCATCTTTGCCTGCCGGGCAAGCTCTTTTGACATGTCCTCGATATAAGATATCTGCCCCTTGAGCTTTGCGTAAGAACTTTCGTATTCGTCATTCTGTTTCTTGAGGCTTTCATTTTCGGCCTTGACCGACATCAACTTGAAGTTGAGCGTCTCGTGCTGCAACAGGCGCACGGTGGCCAGTAGCGCGAGCAGCAGCAAGAGACCAACCGCCCCGCCTGCGATATAGATAACATTATGATGAATACTAATGCGCCTTGCCTTAGACGTAGGGGTAGGAACGATCAGAAAGGTCAAGCGGCGATCATCTTTCGACATTCAACATCTCCTTTGCTCTGTTAGCAGAGTGTAGGGATGTTGCCAATGTCCCACAGCAACACCCGATCAGTTTACAAATAAACTTTCCCAAAAACTTGTTCGTGAGGGGTACAACCTGCTCAAACAGACTTCGCAGGCTATCACACAAAGGCGTGAAATGGCAATAGAATCAAGTCGATCCTGAAATAGATGTATGAGAATTGCAATAAACTGAAAATGCCTGCAAAGGGCAGGCCGACTGAGATATTAAATCTCAATTTTCAAAATTGAGATTTAATATCTCACAGCTGAAAAGGTCAAAGGCCCCCCCTGTCAAACCTGAGCCGCGCGTGAGGGCGATACTATTTTGTAGATGACCCATCCGATCAAAACGAAAAAGCCCACTATTATCGCAAGCCAGAGTAGCTTCAACGCAAAACCGACAAGCACCAGTAGTATGGCAAGAAGCTTGACGGCGATGACGAAGGTCACAATGCCTATGATGAATCTCAAAATTCCCATGAGTTGACTCCTTTCAAATCTTTACTGCCGGTTTCACCCAATTTCTTTAGAGAAGACGACGAAGTTGATTGCGGTTGCTGAATCCGGCAAACTGCATCCCGCAATTCCAGTTCAATTGACGGCCCTGTCGGCCTGCTCCTGACGGTCTTTGTTCGCCTCTATAGTTATGTCCCTGTAAGATGTTCTCAGCTTGATGACCGGCCCATCCGAACCAAGCGAAACCGTGGCGCTGTCGCGTATCCTCGATGGAAGATTGCTGAACCCGATTGGCCTGACCTGCCCGCTGTGGCTCGCCGCGTCGAGATAAAACTGACTCGGCTCGGGAAGCACGAGTTTTATCGCGCCGTGGTCGTTTTCCACTTCGATGTCGTTTTCAGGCTGAATGGCCGACACGAGCGTCACATCTCGATAGCTCGTTTCGATATTCACGCTTTCATAAAAATTCCGAACCGTTACACTGCCGTGCGAGGTCTTTATGTCAATCGGCCCCTCGGTGTTGTCGGTCACAACCGAGCTTCGATCAGCAGATATTGTCAGTTCGCCGCCGATTGAGTGGAGATCGATCTTGCTATGAGAGGATGTTATTTTCAAATCCCCGGCTATATCTTCGGCGTGGACATCCGAGTGAGGGGCCTCGATATCCACATCGGCGGCGCGGGCAACTCGAACACTTGAGTGCTCGGTCTTGATCCGGGCGCTGCTGCTGAGGTCTTCGGCGCTGATGGATGAAAACGGCGCTTCCACATGAGCCGGTCCCGCGATTTTGTAAAGCTCTATCGAGCCGTTATTGGCCCCGAGTTCTACCGAACCCGACACGTCCGCTATCTTTACCCGCCTGGCCCCGTTTATATTGAGATCGCCGTTTACGTTCGAGACCCCTGCATCGCTGTATGTCAGATCGAGATTTACGTCTCCGTTTGTACCCGCCACATCCGCTCTGCCGTAGCTGACCTTCATCGTTACACCGCTCAGGTCTCCTGTCGCCGAGGCCGAGCCATAGCTGTTGGTAACGAAGAGCGCGATTGAGGAAGGAACCTCGACTTGAATATCGGTCGTGAACTGATTGTTGATCTCTTCCCGATTGGTGGTAATAACCCACCCGTCCTCGTTCTGATTGACGATCAGGCGAATCTCTCCGGCTATCTTGCGGGCGTCTTCTTCGCTCCAGGCGCGCACGCCTTTACTGAGCGTTGCGCGAAAAGTCTGGCTCCCGCCTGTGACCTTGACGCTGCCGTAGCTGTTTCTGATCGTTACTTTGCTGCCTGCCTTGTCGGCCTGCGCTACGAAGGGCTCGTCATTAAAAGTGTATTTGTCGCCGACCACGGAATCACGCAGGCCGCTCAAAAATTTTGGCAACTTTAGCGCGGATAAGAGGGAAGGGTTGTCTCCTGCCACACGATTGGCCAGAACTCCTGTGCTCACGATGAAGGCGATTACGATCAAACGCCAGGGCGTAAACAGGCGAGGCGGGGGCCCTTCCGTGTGACGGTGCGAGTAGAATCTGAGCAACTCCACTCCGGCAAATACGCCAAGCAGCAGCAGCCAGTATCGTCCGTAGATCTGTAGCGCATTCAAATCTGAGTGAAAACGGGAGGCAAGAAAAAGAACTCCGATGATTATCAGGAACATTCCGCCCAGAGGCGAGCGAGGCTTGCGCTCGATTGCGTATCCCATAACGCGAACAACGCCCGCGCAGATCAGAAAGACGGGCCAGAGCCGCATCAGCCATTCGGCCAGGCTTGCGCTTGCCGGAAATGTGACGAAGATGATTCCTGCCGTCACAAGCAGCAGCCCGACAAGTAACAGGCCCTTCTTCTTTTTGCCCGCTGATGCCAACTCTTACCTCCGGTCGAACGGATGAGACGCCCTGCTGGAAGATTGAGACTCGCGCCCGCCGTATGCTCCGGGCACAAGTTGATAAGGCGGTCGCTCGGAATGATCTTTCGATGAGCCTCCGTCGCGCGAGCGTTTGAAGTATCGCGTGAGCAGGTATCCGCCCAGCACGATCAATGCTACCGGCAGGAGCCGCGCAAACGAGAGTATGAGATTGAACGGATGAAGTATCTGAATCACGAGCAGGAGACCGGCCACTATCAATATCAACCCGACTGTCGGGGCGCGCTTTATCAATGATTGCTTGAATCTCTCTTCGTTTGCCGCCGGACTCTCTCCCTGCGCTATCGACTGCGCCGTGCGGTAGGCATCGATGATCGTGTAAAGGTAAAAAGCGATTCCGCCCAGAACAAATACGCCTTCAAGCCCGTCAATGCGCGTAAGCTGGAATATCCCCATGATGGTTACGAAGTGGACGACGGCCTTGATGTTCTGACGATTGAAGACCGCGCCCATGCCGGGCAGCAGCGCGCAGAGAGCTGCAAGGCGGGCGCGCCCTTTCGACTGGCCTGCCCGGTAATAATTGCGCGAAAGATTTTCGATGCCGAGCACGATACAGTCCTGGCAGTAGGCCGAACCCTTTATCCGATGATCGCAAGCGGCGCATAAAGAGCGCGAGCAACTCCTGCATTGCACACGGGCAGGATTATTTGGATGGTAAGCACAGTACATATTCATTTGATCCTATCTTTAATATTATGAGTAGCGCCTTTTGCGGCCCTCATAAGTTCAGAACGAAACCGAAGGGCTTGTGGTTCTGCGGAATTACTGTCTCGATAAATCAAGGTAAAAACTATTTCGCGTTCGTTTGATTTTCAGTCTTGATTCAACGACCAAAGCGGCAACACCGAAACCTCGCGAGGACCACCGCTCTTCTGGATTTTTCGTGTCCCCCGTTGTGCTCGTTCCTATTTGCATCTTTTCGAATTCGCTTCAGTGCTTTTGGTTTGAACCTTTGGGTCTGGGTGCGCTCGATTCATTCTTTTGATTCTCTTTAGCGGGCTTCTTTGCAGTCGGATTTCCGTTGGGATCAGTGCCGCCGAGCGTGTCCCATATCTCTTCTATACCGGAGCCGACTTCCTGTATGCGAGCGACTACCTCGGCCCTTTGTGCATAGATGTCTGCGCTCTGAGTGTAGAATTCGGCAGCCTTCAGATGAGCCTGCCTGTATATCCCGGTTACCGTCCTGTCATCCGAAAAAGAGAAGAGCAGCAGCGCGAAGGTAGAAAACGCAAGCATCGAAGCGGTGGCAAAACTCCAGGGCGCGCCCTGAGTCTTGCTCGGAATCAAATACCCGGCCCACGTGGTTATACGATCCGAAATTGCCCGCCTCAAACTGCGGCGTTTCTCCGGCATCAGTGCCTGAAGCTTGTTAAACAAAGCTTCAGGCACCTCATAATTTTCGTAGGTATGAACCGAATGGCAGGCGGCCACAGCGTAAACCACTTCGGTTAAAAGACTCGAACACTCACAACAGCTTTCCGCGTGGGTTTCAAAACGATGATAAGTGTGGGCCGGCACGAACCCGTCGAGAAACTCTGTTACCAGTTCTTGAAAACCCTCGCAATCAAGCATTCCGTATTCGGATGGAATCCGAACAAGCGAGGCTTCGAGCGCTTCGGAAGGCTCAAGGTCGAACTGATCGCGGCAATCCTTGAGCGCGGCTTTGATTTCGTCAAGCAAGCCCCGGCAAGAGCGGCACTGTAGCGCGTGCGCGCCAAACAATTTTGCCTCGCCCGGCTCGAGCAACCCGTCCAGATATTCACTCAGCGATTCTTCAAACTTACTGCAATTCATAGTCTTCAGTGGTAGGAATCTCCACTCTCCATAAAGTATTCCCGGCTCGCCCGAAAGCTTATCGGCGATATGATTTCAGCTATCAGCAATCAGTGGCTTATACGGACTACTGAGGACTGCCGGATGCCAGCCGCCCTAATCAGGACTGACCTTCATCCTGCGCAACACCTTGGCCAGCTCGATCCGGCCTCGATTGATCCGGCTCTTGACCGTGCCTTCCGGTATCTGGAGGAGGTCCACAATCTCCTGGTAAGTCAACTCTTCGATGTCTCGAAGAATGACGCACTCGCGCAGGTCGGCAGAAAGTTTGTCAATGGCCGCAAGCACCTGTAGCCTGCGCTCCTTGCGCTCAAGCGAGCGTTGCGGAGAGTCTATACCGGCAGGCAGGTGATATTCGTGATCGGCCAGATCGTCGCTCGAATCCGTAGGCGTGCGCTGGCGTTTGCGATAATCGTCGATGATCAGATTGCGCGCCAGCCGCATGAGCCAGTTCGATAAATCTCCGAGCGCGGCGTCGTATTGCCCGAGCGAGCGATAGACGCGAATGAAGACTTCCTGGGTCAGGTCTTCTGCCGCCGCGTGGCTCGACGTAAAGCGGTATGCCAGGTTGTAGATGCGGCGCGAATATGAACGCACCACCTCCGCCCAGGCATGCTGGTCTCCTTCTATACAACGCTGAACCAATTCAGCATCGCTTGACGTCAAAGCTAATCTTGCTCCCACCTGTCGCCTTCTCGTAAGCTTCATTCTTAACCCTGGCAGAATCGCCCGGGGTCGTCCAACTCGCTAAACGAGATGGTAACTCGAAATGTTCCCACAAGGCTTGTGCCCGCCCTCGTCTCACCCACACTCGTCGGGGACGTGCGAAGGGCCAGGAGTTCATGCTAGAATCCCCGCTTGGCTCAGTGCCCGGAGGCTGAACCGTTGAATCAAGGCGAACTCAGGGAATCAATGATCGGCACGCGCCTTTAGATTTTAAGATAGCATACTATGCGGAATGGCTGGAAGCTTTGAAGAGCAGGCTCAAAACTATAGCGAGCCTTATCGTAGGCGGATTATTCGTCTACTGGTTCGCGCATAAACTGGACTGGAGACAGGTTTGGACCGAGGTCGGCGGGGCGAGCTGGGCGCAACTCGCTCTGGCCCTTGTCTTACTTGTCGGGACCTATTTCGTCCGCGTCCTCAGATGGCGCGCATTGCTTGAACCGATGGCTTACCCGTCGCTCAGGGCGTTGTTTCGCGCTACGGTGGTGGGCTTTTCGGCAATGTTTTTGATGGGGCGCGCGGGAGAGTTCATAGTCCGGCCCGCCGTGCTTTCGGTAAAAGAGCGGGTTCACCCATCGGCAAGCTATGCGACCGTTATGATCGAACGCGTATTCGATATGGTCATGGTCGTCCTGTTTTTTGCCGTGAATCTGATCTTTTTCGAATACACGACGGGCGATGCCGAAGCGATGAAATTGTTCGGGCTGATCAAGATCATAGGCGTGCTGTTGTTGCTTGCGGCGGCGGCGGGCGTTTACGGTCTTTCGGTCTTCCGCCATCGCAGAGAAGGCGTCCTCTCGTTTCTGGATCGCAAACTTGACCGGCTGCCCCGCCATATCAAACAGGGACTGATGAGCCTGCTCCATCACATCTCGGAGGGGCTGGCCGTCTTTCACGATGCGAGGAGTCTCACAATCACCGTCTCCTATACGGTGCTGCTCTGGTTTATGTCGGCGGTTGCTCATCTTCTGGTCGTGCGTGCCTTCGACATTCCTTATGCCCAGATCCCTTTTACGGGCGCGGTCTTCGTTATGGGCATCTCCATGCTCGGGTCGGTGGTGCCGACACCGGGCGGAGCCACAGGCCCTTTTCATACGGCGGCGGCGGCCTCGCTTATATTTTTAGGCGTAGACAAAAACAAGGCCGCATCCGTGGCTATCGTCCTTCACCTTGTGATATTCGCGCCTGCTACGCTGTTTGGTCTGTTTTATGTTATTAAAGACGGTATGTCGCTCGACCGCTTGAGGCGCATAGGCGAGAAGCAGGTAGAAGAGGTTGATTCGCTGGATGGCGCCTTGCGATCTGAGGAAGATAAAGAGGTCGTTGCCGTACAAACGCCGTGATTTGCGATGTGTGATTCGTGATCCGAGGGGTTAGCAATTTATATGAGATATGCCATCTCACTTAAAATCACGTATCACGAATTGCGCATCATCAAAATAATGTGGAGAAAATTAGTCTATGAAATGTCCCTTTTGCGGTCATATCGAAGATAAAGTCGTTGACTCCCGAGAGAGCCGTGAAGGCGATGTGATCCGTCGCCGCAGAGAGTGCATGAAATGCGACCGGCGCTTTACGAGCTACGAACGGATTGATGAAATACCTTATATGGTGGTCAAAAAGGACGGCCGCCGCGAGATGTTCGACCGCGAAAAAGTGCTCCAGGGTGTGATGAAAGCGTGCGAGAAGCGGCCTATACCTATGTCGAAGATCGAGGGTCTGGTCAATTCCATTGAGAAGTATGTGCAGGAATCGCGCGACCGCGAACGTTCGACCGATAAGATAGGCGAGATGATTATGCGGCGATTGAAAGAACTCGACAAAGTGGCCTACGTCCGCTTCGCATCGGTCTATCTGGAATTCAAAGACGTATCGGAATTCATGAGCGAGCTTAAGTCGCTGGTCCGCACCCGCCGCGCTCGCCGAACAAAGTGAACGGCTACAGGTACCCTCGTTTCTTCCTTATTTACTGCCAATCACTTGTCACCATCACTCTGGCAACCTACAATCCAATATTAGACGCTGAGGACCCAAACTGAATATGTCATCACTAATGGACCCGGAAGAGGTGCAGATCGAAGCAAGCGAAGAGCAGATACAACTGCCCGACTCGCTGCCGGTTCTGCCGCTTAGAGATATAGTCATTTTCCCGTTTATGATCGTCCCGCTCTTTGTGCAGCGGGAACGCTCTATCCGCGCCGTCGAGCAGGCTCTGGCCGAAAGCCGCATGATTATGCTTGCGGCCCAGCGCGATCTTGAAAAAGAGGAGCCTGCGGGAGAAGACCTTTACAATTACGGAACGGCTGCCGCCATAATGCGCATGCTAAAAATGCCCGACGGGCGCATTCGCATTCTGGTACAGGGGCTGACGCGAGCGCGCATCACGCGTTACGATGACAGCCTGCCTCATATGCTGGCCCACATCGAGCCGCTGGCAGACCTCGAGCCTGATGCCGAAGAACTTGAGCTTGAAGCTCTGGTCAGAAACGTACGCGCCTCGCTCGAACGCGCCATCACGCTTGGGAAGAATATCTCTTCCGAAGTGATGGCCATCGTTGCCAATCTCGAAGACCCCGGTCGTCTGGCCGATGTGGCCGCTTCAAATCTGGAACTAAAGGTCTCTGACGCGCAGAGCGTGCTCGAAAAGTTGAACCCGGCTGATCGTCTTCGCCGCGTCAACGAACTTCTGGCCAGAGAGATCAACGTGCTGCTCGTTCAACAGGAGATCAACTCGCAGGCCAAGGGCGAAATTGATCGCACCCAGCGCGAGTTTTACCTGCGTCAGCAGTTGAAGGCGATTCAGGGCGAACTGGGCGAGGGCAACGAACTGGCCGAAGAGATCGCAATGTACCGCGAGAAGTTGCTCCAGATCAAAATGCCCGAAGCGGTCGAAGAAGAGGTAGACCGCCAGATCAAGAAGCTTGAGCGCATGCACCCTGACGCCGCAGAGTCCGCGACCCTTCGCAATTACCTCGATGTGATGGTGAGCCTCCCGTGGTCCAACGCCTCGGAAGAGAACCTCGATCTTAAGCGCGCCGAAGGGATACTCGATGAAGACCACTACGGGCTTGAAAAGGTCAAAGAGCGAATAATCGAATCGCTCGCCGTCCGCAAACTCAAGGATAAAGTCAAGGGGCCGATTCTTTGCCTCGTAGGTCCGCCCGGCGTCGGCAAAACCAGTCTGGGACGCTCCATAGCCCGCGCTCTGAATCGTAAATTCCAGCGCCTCAGTCTGGGCGGCCTCCACGACGAAGCCGAAATTCGCGGCCATCGCCGCACATACATAGGCGCTATGCCCGGTCGCATAATTCAATCGATACAGCAGGCCGGGACGAATAACCCTCTTATCATGCTCGACGAGATAGACAAGGTCGGGGCCGATTTCCGGGGCGATCCTTCATCGGCGCTACTTGAAGTCCTTGACCCGGAACAGAATTTCTCGTTCCGCGATAATTATCTCGGTGTTCCGTTTGATCTCTCTAACGTGATGTTTATGACGACCGCCAATGTGCTTGACACGATTCACGCGGCCCTGCGTGATCGAATGGAGGTCATTCGCCTGGCCGGTTACACCGAAGAGGAAAAAATAGAGATTGCCCGTCGTCACATCATCCCAAAACAGATGGATGCGCACGGAATAACCTCTCGCCATCTGGCCATCAGCCGGTCGGCATTGAGCGCGGTCATACAGCAGTACACGCACGAATCGGGGCTGCGGCAACTGGAGCGCAACATCGCTCAGATTTGCCGCAAAGTGGCTCGCCGCGTTGCCGAGGGCAATGATGGACTGGTCCGCGTGACGGCCAAGAAACTCTATGAATTCCTGGGCGTACCTCATATCCACCCCGATGAAGTGCTGAAGAAAGATCAGGTAGGCGTGGCCACGGGGCTGGCCTGGACGCCTGCGGGCGGCGATATTTTGTTTATCGAGGCGCTGCTCACCAGGGGGAAAGGCAATCTTCTGCTCACGGGCCAGCTGGGCGATGTGATGAAAGAGTCCGCGCAGGCCGCCTTCTCATGGGCCAAGTCGAAGGCGGATGAACTTGGCATAGATCAGGAAAAATTCACAACCTTTGACATCCACGTCCACGTGCCGGAAGGCGCTATCCCGAAGGATGGACCTTCGGCAGGTGTTACGCTTGCGACCGCGCTCGTTTCCGCCCTTTCGGGCAAACCCGTAAAGCGGTCGGTAGCGATGACGGGCGAGATCACCCTGCGAGGCAACGTCCTTCCAGTGGGCGGAATTAAGGAGAAAGTGCTCGCCGCTCGCCGCGCCCGCGTCACTACGATAGTCATACCTCAGCAGAACAGGCGCGATCTGGAGGAAGTTCCCAAGGAATTGTTTAAGGAGATCAACTTCGTTTTTGTTGACTCGGTTCGCCAGGCGTTGAAGACGGCGATTCTTTAGGGGGCCAGGGACCGGGGGCCGGCAGGCAGTTGGCGGGGGTATTGAAGCCGGTACGAATCTGATCCGCGTTGATCCGCGTTGATCCGCCCGATCCGCGTCATCCGTGGGCTATTAACACTGTCCTAAAAATGAAGTTCGATTTTATACGATGAATGCCCTGACTAAACCGGCCCCCGGCCCCTGGCCCCTGGCCCCCGACCAAGTGTTTCAAATTTGTTGCGGCACCCCCTTTCTTATTGACCGGACAGGACTTTGCGTGTTATAACCTCCCCACTCGCCAAGAATTGAGAGCGGGATGGTTGAGATTGCGATTGGAGTAGCCCCTGGCGACAGCCTCTGGACAATTTCGCCTGAATCGCAGTTTCATCCTGGCAGGGAATCTCAAATCGAAAGGGACAATCCAAAGATGAGGCTAGTACACGGCTCTGGTCGCAGTCTTGTTGTTTTTATCGTCTTCATATTTCTCATACTACTAACCGGACCCCTCACCTCCTTTGCTCAATCCCAGGAACAAGTGTCATCAGGGGACATACCCGCAATCATAGAACGCGCGGAAGGGTATTATCGCAAGGGGGAAGAGGCGTTTGCGCACAGCCAGCTTGCGCTCGGCAGGCAGATGTTTGACCGGGCCGTTGAGGAGATCCTCAAATCCGGCATAAGCATAAAATCGAACGCAAGGTTTGAGGCTTACTACCGCGACCTGCTCGAACGCATTCACAAACACGAAGCCGCACCCTCTGACGATCACGACCAGAAGGAGCACGCCGAAGTGGTCGAGCCGTCCGTGCTCGATGAATTATCCGACATCAAAGACAGCGATCTGGCGGCTGTGACGCCGGACGGCGTTAACATATATGGTGAGTACGATTTCAATTTTTCGGTAGCGCCTCCCGTCGTACAGTTTATAGATTACTTCGCCGTTGGGCGTGGACGTTCGACGATGGAAGTAGGTCTGAAGCGGTCGGGTCGTTTTCGCGAGATGGCCGAGCGTATCTTCAAAGAAGAGGGTGTTCCGCTCGATCTGATATGGCTCGCGCAGGCCGAATCGGTCTGGAAACCGAATGCGCTTTCGCGCGCCGCCGCAAAGGGGATATGGCAATTTATACCTTCGACGGGCACGCGTTTTGGTCTGGCTCAGACCTCATGGGTTGATGATCGTTCGCAACCTGAGAAATCGACTCGGGCCGCCGCAAAGTATTTGAAATGGCTTAACAACCATTTTGCGGGCGACTGGCTGCTTGCGATGGCCGCCTACAATTCCGGCGAGAATCGCGTGGATAAAGCCATCGCCACCTGTGGCTATGCCGATTTCTGGGAGCTTTACCGGCTCAATCTGTTGCCGCAGGAGACCCGCAATTATGTGCCTATAATCCTTTCAATCGTTATCGTCAGCAAAAACCAGGATCGTTACGGGTTCAATATAACGCCCGATCCGACTCTGCGTTACGACACTTTTGAACTGCCTGACCAGACAGACCTCAAAGTGGCGGCAGACCTCGTCGGTGTTCCCTACGAGGTTGTACGCGATCTAAACCCCGAGCTTCGCCGGGGGGTCTCGCCTCCCGATCAGCGATACAAACTGAAGCTGCCCTACGGCATGGGGCAGAAGTTCGAAATCGCCTACGCGGAACTGCCCGAAGACCAGCGCACTCGCAAGGTCGTGATCCCGGTCGAAGAAGTAGCCGAAAAACATTACACACCCTCCTACACCACACGAGTAGCCACATATAAAGTAAGACGGGGCGACACGCTGAATTCTCTGGCGGCGCGTCACGGCGTATCTGTGCAAGAGCTTGCACAGATGAATAAGATGTCTGCTCGCAGCCGACTGCAAAAAGGGCAGACCATCCGAATTCCAAAGAGCGTGAGTGAGGCGCGAGGCAACTCCAAGTCGAAGGTTCGATCCAGTCGTTACACCGAGAAGAAGGTTCGCTCTCGCAGTGTCAGAAGCACCAAAAGAGGCAAGAACGAAACTCGAGCGCGAACTACGACGGCCTCCAGAAGTTCAAAAACCGAAAAGAAGAAAAGCTCTAAATCAAGCAGTAAATCGAGCAGCAAATCTTCACGCCGCCGCCACTGAACAGGGCTGCAAAAAATCGAACAATAGGCCGCAGATGACTCGGATCGGGCGGCCTATTCTTATTCTCCTATCCTACATCCCGGAAAACTGAATGGTTCTGAGAAGTGGCTGACTTCCTCTACCCGAAACAGCACCGCTCTCTTGTAATAGATGCCGCCGAGGAGTATATATTCTGAATCCTGTTTGACCTGTTTCAATAGCCGCCAGTTCGAATTGCTGCTAGCGTGATTAATATGACAGTCCTCGAAGAGCATCTTGCAAAACTCAGCAACCCGGAATCGCGTTTTGATAAAGTAGTAATCTTTAGCGGGCATATGATAGACAGTCCCGGGCGGAAAGAGCCCCGGTTTCCCCCTGAGAAAGAGCGCGCAGTCCGTGACCGGATCGCTAAACAACTCGATGAGTGGGATGTGGGTCCGCGTGATCTGGCCATCAGCGGTTGCGCGCGTGGCGGAGACATATTGTTTGCGGAACTCGCGGCTGATCGCGGAGCCAGGGTCTGGTTATTCATAGCTCTGCCCGAGGAGGAATTCCTCGATAAATCGGTGCGCCTGCCTGCGAGCGACTGGGAAGAACGCTATTTTAAACTTAAAAATCGCGAGGGAGTCGAGACATTTTTTCTGCACGAGGAAAGGGGCGACCCCCCCGAAGGAATGTCAGTCTTTGAGAGCGCAAATTTATGGATCATCGAAACTGCCGGCGCTCTGACCTCGGCGGATAATCTATATGCCGTTCTGGTGTGGGACGAAAAGCCCACAGGCGACGGGCCGGGAGGGACCTCAGATTTCGCCTCAAGGGTGAAGCGGATGGGTGGGCAGGTGGCAGTTATTAATCCGATATTCGTTAAAGAAGGAGATTGATATGTCTGTTAGCGATAAGATCAACAAAACGGGACCAAGAAAATTGCTTGCCCTTGATGGTGGCGGCATTCGCGGCATGATCAGTATTGAAGTGCTCGGCAGAATCGAGAGCCTCCTTCAGCACGAGCTTGGGTGTGATGACACCTTCGTCCTGGCCGATTACTTCGATTACATTGGAGGCACGAGCACGGGCGCGATCATCGCTACCTGCGTTTCGCTCGGAATGCGCGTAGACGAAATCAGAACATTCTATATAAACAGCGGCCCGGCGATGTTCGACAAGGCGAGCTTGCTCAGACGGTTTCGCTATAAGTTTGAAGATCAGAAGCTGGCAAATCAACTTAGAGAGGTTATAGGAGACGATACTACGCTGGGTAGCGACAAACTCAAAACCTTATTGCTGCTTGTAATGAGAAACGCAACAACCGATTCGCCCTGGCCGGTTTCAAACAACCCGAAAGCCAAATATAACTGCGATCTGAACAGGCCCGACTGCAATCTGAATTTTCCTCTCTGGCAGCTTGTGCGCGCAAGCACCGCTGCTCCTACCTATTTCCCCCCCGAAGTCATACAGGTAGGAAGCAACAATTTCATTTTTGTCGATGGCGGCGTCACGATGTATAACAATCCGGCGTTTCAGCTTTTCTTGATGGCGACGGTCGAGCCTTACAATCTGATCTGGCCGACAGGCGAAGATCAGATGTTACTTGTGTCAATCGGAACGGGGACCAGTCCGAGAGCGAATTTGAATCTCGCGCCCGACGAGATGAATCTCATCTACAACGCTACCTCGATACCGTCTGCACTTATGTTTGCCGCCTCAAACGAGCAGGACCTCCTTTGTCGTGTGTTCGGCGAATGCAAGGCAGGCGACATAATAGATCGCGAAGTCTGGGATATGAAGGGGAAGGGCGGTCCCGTCTCGCCAAAGCTATTCACTTATCTGCGATACAACGCAGAGCTATCTTATGAGGGGCTGGCCGCTTTGGGCCTGGACCATATAAAGCCGGAAAACGTCCAGCAAATGGATTCGGTCGATCACATAGGAGAGCTTCAAGAGGTAGGCAGGGCAGTGGCCGAAAAGAGAGTTGAGAAAGATCACTTCGCGGGTTTCCTGCAATAGACCTACTGACGCGCTCGAACCCGATCAATCTGTCTTGAGAGGGAGAGCGCAGCCTCACCCTTGTGCTGCGCTCTCCAGTTCTTTTTCTATATCTGCGATCCAGTCCACCGATTCACCCCGTTGGTTGCGCGCCTTGCTGATCAACCGCAAATTGCGAAGCGTCGTTTCCGGTTCCCAGATTTCACGCATCGAGGTTAAAGCATCGCCTAGGGCCGCCGTCGCCTTTTCCTCATCATTTGCCAGAACCGCGAGTTCGAGCATCGTGGCATAATCCCAGTAATCGGGTTTGCCCGAAGCAATGCGTCGTTCGACCGCGTATGTGACTATGGGGATCAGTTGTTCGCGGCGAGGGTCAGGCGGCTGTTTTAGCTCCATTAAAGTGACGGCATTGATCCCCGGGTAGGCATCGCGCCAATCGGCTTCGAATCCTTTCAGATAAGCATCAATAGCTCTGTTCAATTCTGATGCCGCCTTAATTTTCTGACCCTCATTAAGGTACTTGTCATAGCGATCCTTGTGAACGCGCCCTAACAGGCCGAGAGTCTCGCTTGAAGGTCCGCGTCGTTCAAGCAATTCTCTTAGAATCTTCTCCGCCTCTTCGCTTTGCCCGTCTCTGTTTAACGCAAGAGCGAATTGCTCTTGCACCATGACGGTTCTGGCAAGCGGGCGCGGCATCTTTGCGACCAGAGAGATCATTTCTTTCCAGGCCTTGACTGCGCGGTAGGAGAGGAAGAGGTCTATCACAACGCCGGATTCAACATCCTCAAGCGGAGAGAATTCCGCCTCAAGTTTCTTGAGCGCTTCAACCGCTTCTTCACGTTCTTTTTTCCGCGCTTCCGCCAGTTTCTGTTTTTGCTCGGCGGAGTATAGAACCTGCTCTCTAAAGACATCCGTCTTCGCGTGATCTATCGCCGAAGGGTATCCCTCGACAAGCTGATAGACAGGGCTGTCAACAGCAGGCTCATCGGCAGCCGCCTTGCGAGCTTCGACGAGGCGTTTCACAATCGCCTCCTTCGTTGCAGCCACATCTGCGGGAACCCCCTCGGCTGTCAGCGTGTAGGGCATGGCGCGCAACGGGGCCACGTCGAACGGGAGCTGGCTGCCGCCTTTCGAGTAAATCAGGACTGTGCTCCACCCACGGACGGCGTGGCGGAGTCCAAGCTCATAAAAGACATTCGCGTTTGCGGTGGTCAGATCGGCAACCGCGTATTCGCAAATGATCAGCCGCTCGAACATTGGTTTGTGGATTATCCCTCCGGTCATTTCTTCATCGGCGCGCACGGGGTAGAGCCCCGCCTCCTTGATGGCCGGGGCGATCAGATCGCTATAGACCGCGTCGAAATTAATGAGGGTTCCGGCAATATCGGGCTTCTTGCCAAACGGCATCAGCACAAAACAGAGAGGTTCGCTCATCAGTCTTCTCCTCTGAATACAGCTTCAAACGTTGGTCCGATTGATTTGCTTGTGACTCATCATTGTCGTTTACAATGCCTGCCAAAAGCAATGTCTGTCGGTAATGCTGATTAGATCTAAATCAAGCCGCAAGAGATTGGTAGAGATAAAGGTGTGTGTGAAGAGTTGAATTTTTTAGACAGGATTTACAAGATTATTGAGAGATGGTTGGAAAATCCTGTAAATCCTGTCTGATTCTTTCTCACTCTTAATGTGTCACTCAGGCTCTAACGATCACCCTATGATCTTGAACAGCGCATCAAGCGGGCGATGATGAAAGACGCGAGGCGCGTTTTCCAATACTTCTTCAAGCGTCGTCACTCCAGTGAGCGCCTTCGCCATGCCGTCTTCCTGCATGGTGCAGAGGTTGCACGACTCAAGGCTGATCTGGCGGATTTGCTGCATGGTTCGCATCTGCAAGATGGCGTCTCGGATGTCGGCGTTCGGCACCAGAAGCTCATAAATCCCAAGCCGCCCGCGATAGCCCGTGAAGTTACAGACAGAACACCCCTTGCCGTTATAGAGCGCAAACCGGCTGAGGTCGGTCCGGCTCAGGCCAAATCTTCTGAGTACGCGGTCTTCGGGCGAATACTCTTCGCGGCAGTTTGTGCAGACCTTGCGAACAAGCCTTTGAGCCAGCACCGCGCCTATGGTCGAGGCGATCAGCGATGTTTCGATCTCCATGTTGATAAGGCGCACGAGCGCCCCCACGGAATCTTCCGTGTGAAAGGTAGCGAATACCTTGTGGCCTGTGAGAGCAGATTGTACCGCTACATCTGCCGAGAATTTATCGCGGATTTCGCCTATCACTATGATGTCGGGGTCCTGACGGACTATCGAACGGAGCGTTTCGTTAAAGGTGAGTCCGATCTTTTCGTTTATCGAGCATTGCGATATCCCGTCAATGACGTATTCTACCGGGTCTTCGCAGGTAATTATCTTGACCGTAGGATCATTGCAATAGTCTATCGAGCTATAAAGTGTAGTCGTCTTGCCCGACCCCGTAGGCCCTGTGATAAGCGTTATCCCCGAGGGTGCTGCCAGCACGTCTTCCGTGTATATTCGCAGGATGTTTGGAGCGAATCCAAGTTCCTGCAACCCGATCAAAGAAGCCTTATTTAGAATTCGCAGCACTACGTTTTCGCCGAAAACCGTCGCATAAAACGAAACACGGATATCAATCTCCTGTTTATCGGTCTTGACGAAGATGCGCCCGTCCTGATGCTTGCGCCGTTCGGCCACGTCGGCATCGGCCAGTATCTTTATGCGGCTGATGATACGCGGCGTGTAATCGCGCGGGAAATCCATCTTGTGGACAAGCACCCCGTCGAGCCTGTACCGCACCCTGAGTTTGTTGGCCATTGGCTCAAGATGAACGTCGGATGCGCCCTCTTCAATGGCTGCGCGAATCAACTGGTCAACCATCTGGATCACACGGTCTTCGCCCTGAGGCGCTTGCGTTTCAAGCGAGTGATACTTGACCTTTTGATAGTCGGCAAACCCG
Source organism: Blastocatellia bacterium (assembly GCA_963765495.1). Lineage (GTDB taxonomy): Bacteria > Acidobacteriota > Blastocatellia > UBA7656 > UBA7656 > CAVXWP01. The sequence continues at coordinate 469,343 of CAVXWP010000002.1, read as the reverse complement.
GATTCCTTTCCCTGAAGCATTACGTCTATCAGGTCAAGTTTCTGGACTATGACCGCGCTTGTTGCCAGCACCAACTGCACCCGGCATTGAAAGAGGCGGCTGATCTCTTCAAAGAAGGGCGTCCTTGTCGGGTCCGAGACCAGTAGTTGCAATCGCCCCGCTTCTAGTTTCAAAGGCAGTGCGATCTGGCGTTTGAGGTATTTGAGCGAGGTGCGGCGAATCAGTTCCTGATCTATCTGGCTTATATCCGGGTCAACGATTTCGAGCGAAAATTTTTCGGCCAGCGCCTCGATGATATGGCGCTCTTCTATAAGCCCCATGTCGAGCAGAATCTCGCCTATGCGTTTTGCCGGAGGCGCGGATTTTCGCTGCGTTTCGAGCGCAACCTGCACGTCTCGCTCAGAGACTACGCGGCGGCTCACGAGTATTTCGCCTACGCGTGCGCGGCTGCGCTGGCGGCGGATCAATTCTTCCAGCCGAGGGCGGCTGACATAATTCATCTCGATCAGCACATCGCCGAGAGATTTCTGCCCGTCCATCTGCTCTCGAATTTTCTTTACTTTTAGGAGCTGATCCTGGGTTACTAACCCTTCATTTATGAGTGCGTTTGCCAAACGATCATCAAAAGAATACTGAAGCATCGGCCCTCCTGACTTGGTCTGATGAGTTCAGTTTTAACGGGAGCAAACTGATAAAAAAGGGACTTGAAACCGGATGGGGCTAGATTGTACTGGAGGCAGAGGAATAATAAACCAACGAGGGGGAAAAATCATCAGTAATTTTTCAGCCGCTATGAGGTTTTTGTAACCCTCAAGACTGTTCAGTCTTCCAAAATGTAGTATGGGAAAATGAGAATAGGCAGCGGATAACGCGGATGCAGCGGATTTTCGCGGATTAGATCATAAATTGTCATATCCGCGTAGATCCGCTGCATCCGCGTTATCCGCTGCCTATTTTCACAAACCTTTCGGTTAAACTAACCTGCAAAATGGTTTACGCATTGTGACTGCAAGTCAATAAATTGAATAATCTTGATAAGCGACTACTTATGCCATTCGCTTTTCGAGTTTTCTTGCAAGAGCGTTAATTGCCGGGCATTCTGTCTATCGAATGCTTAAATCGAAAGCTCATCCAGCTATTTACGGAGGAGCCATGTTGCTTAGAGTCGTGTTTACCTTTTTAGCCCTCATACTGATTTCTATCCCGGGCCTGGGGCAGGGAATGAGCGGTCTCGGTGATCCTCCACCCGACAACGCGCAGACAAAGTCCGACACCGGGAAGGCGGGCGAAACCAAAGCAAACCGCTTTCGCTCAAAACAGGGCGGATTGTCTACCCTGACGGGACCTGTGGCCCCGGCGCTCAACACCGTAGTCGATCCGAACGGCGCGGTAATATCGGGCGCAACCGTCACTATTAAAGATAACGCTACGGGCGCTATCCGCATGATGACTACCGATTCGAATGGTCGCTATAGCGTGGTCGGGCTTCCCGAAGGCGTCTACACTATCGAAGCCGGTGCGCCGGGGTTTAATAAGACCGTAGTTCAGAATGTAATAATCGTGCCGGGCCAGATCGCGGCTACGGGTATCACGCTCTCTCCCGGAGGCGCTGCCGAAGCCGTAATAGTGACATCAATCGCTCCTGCTATTGATACAACCACTTCACACACGGCGACCAATTATGAATCACAGAGGTTGACAGACCTGCCGAATCTCGCTCCCGTAGATGCGTTTGCGCGGCTCACTCCCGGCATAGTCACGGGCGCATTCGATCACTCGGCGCGGCTGTCGGCCATGACCGAGCGCGATCGGGCATTCGATTTTCTGATCAACGGAGGCCGCGCGAGGTCGAATTATTTTACTATCGACGGCAGGGACAATAACGATATTGACGGTCGCCCGGCCATCTCTATCAACAACCCGGACGCGGTCGAGACGCTGCATATCGTTACTACGCGCGGCACGGGCGATGTGAGCCCGGCCGGGGCTGCGGGCATCAATCTGATTACTCGTCCCGGCACTAATAATTTTCACGGAACGATATTCGATTACTATTTGAACAGCAAATTTGGCGCGCTTTCGCCGCTTGAGCGCCGAAGCGGATTGGAGCAGCCGCCCAGATTTAAGGATACGATTTACGGCGGCACTTTCGGCGGACCGATCAGACGCGACCGGATGTTTATCTTCGGCTCGTTTCAGGCAGAGTCTGAAACCGCGCGGCGATTCAGCGATTCGACCTCTGCCTTTTTGACGCCCACAGAGGCAGGGCTTTCAAGCCTGGCCCGCGCCTTCCCGAACTCGCCCGCAGTCGCCGACCTCCTGATGCGTGGCCCCCTCGCCCGTCAGCCAGGCGTTTTACAGACCTTCAGAACCTTCACTCTGCCTGTGCTTGGCGTTCCGGTAGAATTTGGCGAGATCGCTCGCATCCTGCCTTCAACCTCGGACGGGTACGAAGCGGGCGCGCGGTTTGACTGGATACTGACCCGCCGCGATACGCTAAGGGCCGTCTACTGGTACGACGGTCGCAATTCCAGCAACAACGTGGGGCGGTTAGCCGCCGGGTATTTTGGCGACAGCAGCGGGCGCTCGCAGCTTGGAAGCCTGCGATGGAACCGCATGATCTCGCCCCGCACCTCAAACGAAGTTGGCTTCGGTTTCAATCGAGCGAGGCTTTCGCTTGAGCCTGCGTTTACGCAGTCGAGCACGGAAACAGCAGCCGAACTCGAACCCTCGCTGCCGAGTGTGATTCCGGGCTTTCGCGGTCTCGCTTACGGGCAGAACCCGGGGCTTGACACCTCGCACGCTTCTAATGTTTTCGAAGCGTCAGAGCATCTGATACACATAGCGGGCCGTCACAATGTAAGGCTCGGCGGGCGCTTGCGCCGCAGACTTACGAGCTTCGATTATTTGCCCGGACTCGGCGGCAATTTCACCTTTGCAACCTTCGATGATTTTATAGCGGGCCGTCCTTCGGCGCTCGCCGTGGCCGTAGGCGATCCCCATTCGCATTTCGCCGAAACCGATCAGCATTACTCGATAGACGATACGTGGCGAGCGCGAATCAACCTGACTCTGTCGTTTGGCCTGAGCTATGAAAACACCGGCCAGCCGATCAACGAATTGATAGATCAATTGCGCGAGCGCGAGGCTAATCCGAATACCGCCTTGTTCGATACCCGATTGCCGCTTGATGTCCGCGTTCCTGCCAGAGTCAAAAGCGATAATAACAATTTCGCTCCGCGTTTTGGCTTCGCCTACACTCCACGTTTTCGCATCCTCGACCGCGATCTGTTCGGCTATGATGAAACTGTTATACGCGGCGGCGTGAGCGTTTCCTACGACCGCCCGGCCTATCTGCCTCTGGCCGAATTTGCCCGCACCGCTCCAAACGTTTTATTCGGCGTTCTGACTCCTGAACGGGGCGGGCTTTCAGATTTCCCCCGCGTACCTGGCGCAGCAGAGTTGAGTTCGCTCCTCTCGGGAGACCCGCGCAATTTTGCCCGCGCAGAAATAGCCAGTGATTTCCGCACCCCTTATTCAATCGTCTGGCATCTTTCGGGCAGCCGCGAAATCAAAGAGGCGGTCGAGTTTGAGATGCGTTACGTAGGCTCTCGCGGCCTTGGTTTGATCCGCGCCGTAGACGGCAACCCCGATATAACGGGAACGACAACGTCAGGGCCGCTTGTGAGATATGAGAGCACGGGTCGGTCTACGTATCACTCCCTGCAAACAAGATTGGATTTTCAGTTGCGAAATGATCTGGTGGGCGGAGTGACCTACACGCTGTCGAGACTGATGGACGATGTACCCGAAGGGAGCGCGCAGATTGCGGGAGGGGTTGGCAGCGCCTCGTCGCTCGCATCGGTCAGATTGCCTTCATTCGCCCAGAATCCTTTCGATATTTCATCGGGAGAGCGAGCCGTTTCCAGCCTGAATCGCACACATATGGCCACGACGCACTTCCTCTACACATTGCCGATGATGCGAGGCCAGTCAGGCACGATGGGCCGATTGCTGGGCGGCTGGCAGGCGAGCGGCATCCTCGAATTTGCGAGCGGTTCGCCTTTTACCCCGTTACAGTTTTCAGGCTACGGCGCGGGCTCTTCGGCGCTTTTTGCATCGATCTTCTCAGACCGGCTCGGCTCGATTCGTCCATTCGAAGGCAATCCGCTTGCGCCGGTTGACAGGGTAGCCTTTTCGAATGCCGCGAATGCTTATTTTCATTTTTTCAACGGGCCTGACGGCAATCCTCTGATGAGCCCAACCGGATTCATTATTGCCGACCGCTCAGGTTTTCGCTCCGGCTCACCTGGCGAAGCCCGATTTATCTACAACGACTTTGCGGTGGAACAGGCCGCCCGCGCGCTTGGACTCGCGCCCGATGCATTCGGGCCTACCTTTGCGGCGGGTCGCCCGTTTGGCGATGTGAAGCGAAACAGCCTTACGGGCCCGCAATTGTTTAATGTAGATTTCGCGTTGCTTAAGATGACGAAGCTGACGGAAAAAGTTTCGCTTCAATTCCGCGCCGAATTCTTCAATCTGTTCAATCATCCGAATCGAGAGAAACCGAATTTCGTACTTGAAAACGCCGGGGGCTTCGGTTTTCTCGATTCCGGCGAAACCGATGCCTCCCCGCGCCGCATAAGGCTCGCCCTCAAGCTGATCTTCTGAAAACGTGATGCGTGACCTTCAGACGATTGGCTGATAATTGGTAATTGCCTTTTTCACGAATCACGAATCACGCGCCACGCATTAGAAACAGTCTATTGTGGCGAGTCGGTAGGCTTGCTAAAATCCTAGATAGTCATGCCAGATCAAACAGATTTCATCGTAGTGGGGAGCGGGATCGCGGGTCTGCGCGCAGCCGTGGCGCTTGCGCCCTTTGGGCGCGTCACCGTGCTGACCAAAGATCAAATTACAGAATCGAACACGGAATATGCTCAGGGAGGCGTCGCCGTGGTCCTGAGCGATGACGATAATATCGACCTCCATTTTCAGGATACCATTGATGCCGGGGCGGGACTCTGCGACGAAGAGGCGGTTCACACGCTTGTTGAAGAAGGGCCGCGCTACATCATCGAGTTGATCGAGCACGGAGCGGAGTTTGATCGCGCAGGAGACCACCTTGCCTTTACGCGAGAGGCGGCGCATTCGCGCTCACGTATCCTTCATTCACGCGGCGATGCTACGGGCCGCGAGATAGTGCGTGCCCTCGTAGCCTGGTCAAAACTTTACTCGAACATCGAATACCTGCCGCACGCCTGCACGCAATCTCTCATCGTAAGCGATGGACAGTGCGTAGGAGTCACTTACGTCGAACCGAAAAATTATCGAATCTGCGCTCTCTATAGCCGCGCGGTCGTGCTTGCAACGGGAGGCGCGGGTCAGCTTTACCATCACACTACCAACCCCGATGTGGCGACCGGAGACGGGCAGGCGATGGCCTACAGAGCCGGAGCCGTGATAGCCGATATGGAGTTTATTCAATTCCATCCCACGGCGCTTGCCGTGCGGGGCGCTCCGCGTTTTCTGTTGTCGGAGGCGATGCGCGGAGAGGGCGGAATCCTGATCAATGACCTGGGCGAGCGATTTATGACCGGCTATGATGAGAGGGCCGAGCTTGCGCCTCGTGACATAGTCAGCCGCTCGATTCACTTTGAGATGCAGCGAACCGCTGCCGATCATGTCTGGCTCGATATGCGGAGCCTTGACCGTGAATTTGTCAGAGAGCGTTTCCCGAAAATCTATAACACCTGCCTGCTGTATAACGTAGACATCTCACGCGATCTGATCCCGGTAAGCCCCGCGGCGCACTACACAATGGGCGGCGTCCGCACCGATACCTTTGGGCGTACGTCGATTGCGGGTCTCTACGCCGCAGGCGAAGTCGCGTGCACGGGTGTTCACGGAGCAAATCGCCTTGCGTCGAATTCGTTGCTCGAAGGTCTTGTCTTTGGGGCGCGCGCAGGCGAAACCGCCTCCAAAGAAGCCCCCTCGGAAATCGTAAAAGCCGAACCCCCCGATTGGGATTATGGCGCGGAGGCCGATTGGCGAATTGATGACGGGACTCGCGCCGAAGTCAAACGAATCATGTGGGATAATGTTGGTATAGTGCGTGACGAAGGCTCGTTGAAAGAGGCGCTTGTCTCTCTTGAAGAGATAGGAGCGCGCCCGCTCAATACGAGGTCGTGGAATTTTGTCACGCTTGCGCGCCTTGTTGCCAAGGCCGCGCTTGAAAGACGCGAATCGCGCGGCGCGCACTATCGCAGCGATTACCCTGATCGGGACAACGAGCATTATCGCGGTCACACGCTCCAGAAACGAGGCGATTCATTGACCGTCCAGGTCTGATTCCGAAAGCCTCAACTGCCCCCGGGTTGCCCTCATTGAAGCATAGGTTTGTACGAGAACCCGTCATTTACGGCGAGCGTGTGCGCTGAATTTGAACGCTTTTCGTAGCCCTGCACGGGCACGCTCGTTGCAACGTTTAACAGGGCATACTTTTAAAGATAGAGACTGCTATGGCGAGATGGACTACAAAAAAACAAGAGGTCGAACCCATAAAACTGGAAAGAGAAACGCAGTGGGTTATCAGGATAATAGCGATGGTCATCATCGCCGCCCTGGGGCTGGGAGCCGGGTGGCTGGGAGGCATCGGGCTGGGCTCGATTATATCGCCTTCGACTCCGACATCTGAGGTACAAACGAAACCGTATGAACCCCCCGTCCCACCCGTTCAAAACGAAAACACGTCACAGCCGCAGGTTGAGCCGGAGGCCAGAGCCCGTCCTGTAGAGCCCGCGCCGCAGCCGGATATCATTGACGAGGTGGAGCAGGGTATCGAACGCGGTGTGAGAACCGGAAAGTCGTTGAGGAAGTTTTTGAAGAAACTCAAAAAAGCCCGCGAAAACAGGCGAAGAGATCAATGAATTTCTGTGTGATGCGTAATGCGTAATGCGTGAAAATAGGCAATCATCAATTAAAAGCAAACTGCCTGAAAGTCACGCATCACGCATCACGCATTATTTCGCCTTCTGCGGCTTACCCGCCAAAAGCCATTCACGGCCTACCATGTAAAGCACTACGGTCAATATGATGAAGGGGATCATCGACAGCAGGTTGGCATTGGGCCCTGAGAAAAACGGATTGTTCGCCCCGGCCCAGTCTTCGATAGACTTGTTTGCGTTTGTCAGTATCCCGGCCATAAAAGCTATAACTATACCGGCTATCGCGCCGCCCGCGATGTAGCCTGATGCCATCAGCACGCCGGGGCTTTTGTCTGTTTCGGCCACGAACTCTTCTTCGGTCAGGTTTTTGTCTTTGAACTTCTTTCTCAGGCCGATGTCGACGAGCCACCGCACAAATCCGCCTATCAGGATCGGGCTTGAGGAAGAGAGCGGCAGATAGACTCCGACGGCAAAGGCCAGAGACGGAATGCCCGACATTTCAAGCACTATCGCAATCATTACGCCCAGCAATACAAGCCCCCAGGGCAACTGGCGGTTGAGAATCCCCTTGATGATGTATGACATCAAAGTAGCCTTTGGCGCGTCGAATTTATTCACCGAGGTTCCGTCGGGTCTGGTCCTGTGCGTTCCGTTGATGCCCGGATCAACCAGATACACAGGCACGCCCTGATTGTTGACCAGATACCGGCCTTCGGGTCCGCCTTCGCTATCGGTCTTTTGCCATACAAAGTATGTATTGGTGTCGGTCTGAGCCTGTGGCCCTTCGAGTTTCTCGGTCTGTTGCAGTCCCTGAGGAGCGCGAAGCTCCTCGGGGAACGTGTGCTGCACTTTGTAGACGACCTGCCCCGTCTGGTTGACGAGATAATCGCCCGGCTCAAGCCCGGGCACGGGAGGAGCAGTCGCTTCGCCTGCCGCGTAGCTCAAGAGCCGGTAATTGCCCGGCTGGTCGGGTTTGAAATCTCCCGTATAAGGTGGAAGAGTTGAAAGTCTGGCCTGATCGATCTGACCCTCAACCTTTGTTGCCTGCTCGAAGGTGGTGCGCGGCACAAAGACCGTAGAGGCGCTGTTGAGATTAAGCAGAATCGGTCCGAGGACAAGAGCCGATCCGAGCGCGCCTATAAGAATGGCGATCTGCTGATACCTGGGTGTGGCTCCGACCAGAAAGCCCGTCTTTAAATCCTGTGACGTGGTGCCCCCGTTGGATGCGGCTATGCAGACTATCGCGCCAACGGAAAGGGCTGTGACGTAATAAAGCGGCCCGGTCCACCCGATCACCAGAAAGATCAAACAGGTCAAAAGCAGGGTAGCGACCGTCATTCCCGAAATCGGGTTCGACGATGAGCCGATCTCGCCGGTCAAACGGCTTGAGACGGTAACAAACAGAAATCCAAAAGCCACTATCATTACCGCGCCCAGAAAGTTCATATGAAGTGATCGAGCAAGCATTATCGATATGACAAGCGCGATGATGCCGCCGATGACCCACTTCATCGAAATATCCTGATCGGTTCGAGGCGCGGCATCGGTCGCCGCCTGTCCTCCCCTCAGATCGCTGAGGCCGCCTTTGAGTCCGTGCCAGATAGTGGGAAGTGATCGAAAGAGGCTGATGATTCCGCCCGCGGCGACTGCGCCCGCGCCGATGTAGAGCACATAAGCGCCGCGAATTTCGTTAGGCCCCATCTCGCTTATCGGCATGGTTCCGGGTGGAACTACGCCGGTCATACCTTCGCCGAAAAATTTGATCGCGGGGATCAGCACAAGGTAAGCCAGCACGCCGCCCGCGCACATGATCGAAGAGATGCGAGGCCCGATTATATAGCCTACGCCGAGCAGGGTCGGGGAAATTTCTGCCGCGATGGACCCGGCCTTGAAAGGCGCGCCGAATATCTTTTCGGGGACATCTTTCCAGGCTTTGAGGGCCACCATCGCTACCTGATAAATAAAGCCGATGCCAAATCCCGTGAAGATGGTCTTCGCGCCGATCTGCGAGCCTTCGCCCGCCTCGGCCCATTGAGCCTTCGCCTCTTCGGATGCGGCGGCGCGCGATTCCTCCGAGGCTCCGGCCTTCAAGACCTCGGCGCAGGCTGTTCCTTCCGGGTACTTCAACAGACCGTGTTGCTGGACAATCAGGGCGCGGCGCAGCGGGATCATCATCAGAATTCCGAGCAGCCCACCAAGCACGGCGACAAGCATCACGCGAGTGAATTCCAGATCGAATCCCAAAATCATGATGGCGGGCATCGTTACACCCACGCCAAAAGCGATGGACTCGCCCGCCGAGCCTGCCGTCTGGACTATGTTGTTTTCAAGGATCGTAGCATTTCTGAACCCCACTGTTGAAAGCAGGCGAAACAGCGTTATCGAAATGACCGCTACGGGAATTGAAGCGCTCACAGTCAAGCCGACTTTCAAAACCAGATACAACGACGAAGCCCCGAATACTATCCCTAAGAGCGTGCCTATGATCAATGGGAGTATGGTCAACTCTCTAATCGTGGTTCCGGCCGGGATGTAAGGGCGAAATGTCGCGAGGAAGGGGTTTTCAGGCTTGGCTCCAACCATATCCGGGTATTCGTTTGTAGTGGCAACCCGATTGGAACCATCAGCGGTTTCAGATGACATTAAGAAGACCTCCGAAAAAGTGTTTAATCACGAAAATGCGCGGGATGTTGTCCGAAGCTACTTTACCTTGCCCAATAGATCAGGGCAAGCCGGTTTTTGAGAAAACTTCCGACGAAAATGACGATGAATGGTGATACGTGTCGGGTTGCCTTATAGAAGAAACAAGCCCCGACGCGGCTACCCGGATTGAACCGATGCTCTACGTCGGGGCTTGCGGTGGACTGTTGGGATTGGCCCGTAGCCTATCCGCAAATACTGGAATGAGCGTGCTGATCCTGCTTTCAGCGAAAGAATAATAAGATAAGAGGATTTCTCCTCCGTAGGCCGCACGCATGCGGCTGGCCACGCTCAGGCCTCAGCCACCTCACCTGGTCTGAAACTTATCATTGCTTTGGACCACCTCCTTTCCGGTGTTACCGGCATAGTAAGATTTATCTGCTTTCGTGTCAAGAAAAAAGTGATTCGAGGAGATAGAAAATTGCACAACTAATAGCGATGCTCGGTTGACCTCCAACTATATCTTGTCATCAGGCGGCAATCGCACTTGCGCCCGATTCGGACGGAGTTCAAGATGTAGGCACGAATTGATTGAAAGCTTGCGGAGATGGTTATGAAGGGAAAAATTCAAATCTATGCGACCGCAGATATAGGTGATGCGCTCGGTCGATTGCGAGAGCGCGGGTATTCGGTTGAGGTTTATCCGCAGAGGGAAGCGCCGCCGAAATCTCTGATCATCGAAAAAGTGAGAAGCGGTATTGACGGGCTCATAACGACATTGCGCGATCAGATCGATGAAGAGGTCTTTGCAGCAGGAGCGAGCACTTTGCGCGTGGTCGCGCAATACGCCGTAGGAGTTGACAACATCGACCGCGAGGCAGCCAATCGTTACGGGATACCCTTTACCAATACGCCTGATGTGTTGACAGAAGCCACGGCGGAATTTGCTCTGTTTATGCTAGGCGCGCTCTCTCGCAAGCTTTACTCTTCGGAGAAGCTGGTTGAAGAGAATCGCTGGGGCGCGTGGCACCCCTTCCACCCCTTCCTCGGAGACGAGGTGACGGGGAAGACCGTCGCGGTCATAGGCGCGGGGCGAATCGGGAAAGCATTTGCGCGAAAATGCATCGGACTCGACATGGACCTGCTGCTCTACAGCCCTCGAAGGCGGGATGAGAAATTTGTCGAATTCGCCGACCGCGAGATGCAGTTGAGATTTGAAGCGGGCTTTTCACGCAAGCGGCGCACTGTAGCGTACATGTCGTTTGATAAAGCCATTGAGCGAGCCGATTTCGTGAGCCTGCATGTGCCTTTGATAATGCCCGGTCAAAATGATGCGCCTACCCATCACCTTATAGATGCGGAAGTTTTCAACCGTATGAAGCCGACAGCCTATTTGATTAACACCTCGCGCGGCCCGGTAGTGGATGAAGGCGCTTTATACGAAGCATTGTTGAACGACTCTATAGCCGGCGCGGCGCTTGACGTATTTGAGAAAGAGCCTCTGCCGTCGGAAAGCCCGCTGCGCGACCCGAGATTAAGAGACCGGCTGCGTCTCTTTCATCACTTCGCATCGGGCACGCGAGAGAGCCGTCTTTCCGAAGACCCCGATACGGGAATGGCCGGGCGAACCGTGCAGGCCATCATTGATGTTCTGGAAAACAGAGAAACAAAGGAAGGGATGAGGGATGAGGGATGAAAAAGAATTTGCCGTGTCAGCTTGATTAATAGTGACTCGCTCTTTATCAGAATAGTTCCTCAGAGTCCTTTTCATCCCTCATCCCTCATCCCTCATCCCTTCCTCTGTCTCGGGTCGAGGCGCTCGCGCAATCCGTCTCCGATAAAGTTGAAGGCAAGAACCGAGATGGCGATCATTATGCCGGGAAAGATAAACAGGTGCGGGGCGGTGAACCAGAATTCGCGTGAATCGTCAATCATCTTTCCCCAGGAGGGAATTGGCTCAGGCACTCCCAGACCCAGGAAACTCAATCCGGCTTCGGCAAGAATAGCGCCCGCCATGCCAAGCGATGCCTGAACGATCAGGGGTTGGATGGAATTTGGCAATATGTGTTTGAGTATTATTCTTATATCGCTTGCTCCGAGGGCGCGGGCAGCGGTGACGAAATCATATTCGCGAACCTTCAGTACCTGGGCTCGCATAAGCCGGGCATAGCCGACCCATCCGATCACCGATAAGGCAATGATCAAATTCTTAAGACTCGGCCCGAGGAAAGCTACCATAGCGATGGCCAGAAGTATGCCCGGAAAGGAGAGAAAGACATTAAAGAGAAAGCCCGAAATGATTCGGTCTGTCCATCCTCCCTTATAGCCTGAAATCGCTCCAATCAATACGCCCGCGATGGATGACAACCCGACGACCGAGATGCCTACAAGCATAGAAATTCTTGCGCCGTAAATTATCCGGGCTAAAACGTCGCGTCCCAACTGGTCGCGCCCCATCGGATGCGCGGCATCCGGCGATTCCAGGCGTGCGCCAAGGTCCTGGCTCTGGACCCTGTCCCACGAGGCGAGCAAGGGCGACAGTACCGCAAGTAATACCAGCAGACCAACTGCTACAAATCCGAATTTTGCTACTCGGTTCATAATTTAATGTTTGTAGACAGGGTCAATAAAACGGCCTGCCTCCTTAATCAACCTTGATCCTCGGATCGAGGAAACGGTAAAAGATATCAGTCAATGTATTTACCAGCACATACGTAGTTGCGATAGCCAGGATGCAGCCTTGCGTCAGTTTATAATCGCGCTCGCTTATACTGTCGACAAGCAGGCTTCCGATGCCCGGCCAGGAAAATACGCGCTCGGTGATTATTGCCCCCGCAAGCAAGACCCCGAACTGTAAACCAAGCACCGTGACGACGGGGATCAATCCATTCTTCAGCACATGTTTATAGATGACTCTTTTTTCAGATAATCCCTTGGCCCGGGCGGTCCGAACGTAATCTTCTCCAAGCTCTTCGAGAACGCTTGAGCGTACAATCCTCGTCAGTATCGCCGAAAGAGCCGCGCCGAGCGTCACTGCGGGAAGTATCAAATTGTCGAGGCCGCCTGCGCCGGATACGGGCGTAATGCCTAACTCTACTGAGAATAGAAGGATAAGGAGCGGGCCAAGAGCGAAGCTGGGAAGCGAGATACCGAGGAGCGCAACAAGCGTCGAAAGACTGTCCACGAAGCTGCCGCGATGAGTTGCTGCCGTCACTCCAAGCGGGATCGAAAAAAGCGTGGCGATAAACATCGCAGCCAGAGCCAGCTTTATCGTAGCCGGATATCTGGTAGCTATGCGGGCGAGCACGGGCTGCCGAGTCACGGGATTGACACCCCAATCGCCTCTCACCAATCCTTTCCAGTAATCGCCGTATTGCGCGATGAGCGGTTTATCAAGGCCGAGATCATGACGGACGACCTGAATTTGCTCCTGAGTGGCATTTTCGCCCACCAGCAAGACTGCCGGGTCGCCTGGAACTATATGAATCAGAAGGAATACAAGTGTGACGACGGCCCAGAGGACCGGAAGGAGAACCAGTAACCGCCGTACTATCGCCAGGGCGATTTGTCGCATAGGAGGTCAATCATAGCAAAGAGAGTCGGACAAGGTCACGCCCGCAAGAATCTCTTTTTCCCTCTTGCAATCTTTTATCCGTTTGCTTATTATTGTCCCTTTGTGGAGAAGGGGATTTTCTTCCCCGTGTGCCGGTGTAGCTCAGTTGGTAGAGCATCTGATTTGTAATCAGAGGGTCGGGGGTTCGAATCCCTTCACCGGCTCCAGAGTTGTGTGATTTAAGCGCAGGCTTGATAATAAATATTGAGGCTGCCACGAGTGCTGGGGTGGTCGAGTGGTTAATGGCATCGGGCTGTAAACCCGACGGGCTTAGGCTCTACGTAGGTTCGAATCCTACCCCCAGCACCATACTGAAATCTCAGATTTGAGATCAGAAGTTTGAGATTTGAATTTTTAAGGGCGGGAGTAGCGCAATGGTAGCGCACTAGCCTTCCAAGCTAGGTGTTGCGGGTTCGAGTCCCGTCTCCCGCTCCATTATATTCTTGAGTGTGACCGAGGCCGGCGTAGCTCAGTGGTAGAGCGCATCCTTGGTAAGGATGAGGTCATGGGTTCAATCCCCATCGCCGGCTCCAGCCTACGACTCAAGCTACATACAGGAGAGATATGGGCAAGGAGAAATTTGACAGGTCAAAGCCGCACGTCAACGTCGGCACCATCGGACACATCGACCACGGCAAGACCACTTTGACCGCTGCTATCACCAAGGTGCTTGCTAAGCATAACCCTAAGATCACCTTCCGGTCCTTCGATTCCATCGACAACGCACCCGAAGAGAAGGCTCGCGGTATCACGATTGCCACTGCTCACGTTGAGTACGAGACGGCCAACCGTCACTATGCTCACGTCGATTGCCCGGGCCACGCCGATTACATCAAGAACATGATCACGGGCGCGGCTCAGATGGACGGGGCGATCCTTGTCGTTGCAGCCACAGACGGTCCAATGCCTCAGACTCGCGAGCACATACTTTTGGCCCGACAGGTGGGCGTGCCAGCGATGGTCGTCTTTATGAACAAGGTCGATGCCGTAGATGACGAGGAGTTGCTGGACCTGGTGGAGTTGGAAGTAAGAGAGTTGCTATCGAGTTATGGATTTCCAGGGGACGACATTCCAGTGGTGAGAGGATCGGCCTTGGGAGCGTTGAACGGAGAAGGGGACTGGGAGAAGAACATAGACGAGTTGATGGAAGCCGTAGACAGCTACATTCCGCAGCCGGAGCGAGAGGTTGACAAGCCGTTTTTGATGCCAGTGGAAGATATATTCACGATCAGCGGGAGAGGTACGGTGGCGACAGGGCGAATCGAGCGAGGGCAGGTGAAGGTAGGAGAGGATGTAGAGATAGTGGGGATGAAGCCGACTCGCAAGACGGTGGTGACGGGAGTGGAGATGTTCAAGAAGTTGTTGGACTCTGGGATGGCAGGAGACAACGTGGGGCTATTGTTGAGAGGAGTGGAGCGAAGAGAGGTAGAGCGAGGGCAGGTGATAGCGAAACCGGGGTCGATCACGCCGCACACGAAGTTCAAGGCGGAAGTGTATGTCTTGACGAAGGAAGAGGGAGGGCGACACACGCCGTTTTTCAGCGGGTACCGGCCGCAGTTTTACTTTCGTACGACGGATGTGACGGGAGTGGCGCAGTTGGCAGAAGGAGTAGAGATGGTGATGCCAGGAGACAACAGTGCATTGGAAGTGGAATTGATCACGCCGATAGCGATGGAGAAGGGGTTGAGGTTCGCGATCCGAGAGGGAGGGCGAACGGTAGGAGCAGGCACTATCTCCGAGGTCATTGAATAGTGATGATAAGGGTGAAAAAGGAGGCTTTTTCGCCCTTTCAATGGAACTACACGGCCTAAGATTCCTCGATGGGTATGCAGGTCGTTGAATTTACTGTTAATATTTAAGTTTCGAAGTTGAGGGGTTATGCCAAGAGATAACATTGTTCTTCAGTGTACGGAGTGCAAGAATCGTAATTACTTTACGACCAAGAATAAAAAGAAGACGCCGGACAGGCTTGAATTTAAAAAATTCTGCAACACATGCAGAAATCACACTGCCCACAGGGAAACCAAGTAGTCTCGCGGCTCGCTGAACAGGTTGAAGGCGATTCAGTCGGAAGATGTTTTTTTGAGCGATTTTGAACAGGGGTATAGTGTTAGCGGCTAGCACGGCGGTCTCCAAAACCGTAAGGCCGGGTTCGAATCCTGGTACCCCTGCCAGAAAGATTTGAGCGAATCTGGTATTCGTTTTAGCAAAGGAAAGTCAGGTGGAGTAATGAGTCGAGTAACCGAATTCCCGGAAGAAGAGGGAAGAGAATTACGCGGGGAACCTGCGCGCACGGGCGGGGGTGGTGATGATGGCGGAGAGGGAAGATCCGTAAGCCTGCCAAAGCTGTCGTTTGGCGGCCGGATCGGCGATTTTTATCACAACGTCAAACTGGAAATGCGCAAGACCACCTGGCCCACCCGCACCGAGGTGTGGAGCACTACGGTAATCGTGCTCATAGCGGTCGTCTTTTTCGGTTTCTATTTGTGGGGCGTAGACAGGCTTGTCACGATTGGATTCGAGTATCTTGAACAGGCTATAAGGTAGGCGGAGCGACTTATGGCAAAACAATGGTTCATAATTCATACATATTCCGGCTATGAAAAGAAGGTGCGCGAATCGCTCCTTTCGCGCATACAGGCTTACGATATGCAGGACGAAATATCGCAGGTGCTCGTGCCGACTGAGACCGTAGTTGAGATGCGCGGCTCGAAGCGGGTGGAAACCTCGCGCATGTTTTTTCCGGGGTATGTGCTCGTTGAAATAAACACCGATGAGAAGGGCGATGTATCTGAGAAGGTCTGGCATATAATCAAATCTACACCGAAGGTGACAGGGTTCGTCGGCGGGCAAAAGCCTACACCGCTCACCCCGGATGAGGTTGATCAGATTGTCCACCATGTAACAGAGGCGGCAGAAAAGCCCAAGCCAAAGCATACTTTTACGCACGGCGAACACGTTCGCATACTCTCGGGCCCATTCAGCGGCTTCACCGGACAGGTGGAGGAGATAAACCCGGACAAAGGCGTGCTGAAAGTGATGGTTACTATATTTGGACGTTCAACGCCCGTTGAGTTGAACTTTTTAGACGTAGAAAGATTAACGTTCTCTGAAGAAGAGTAATCGAAGGTGAGAATCGAGGAACAAGGGTGAGTAAGCAGTTAAAGTCTTTTTCATCCCTCATCCCTCATCCCTCATCCTTCAAGTAGAAAGGGGAGAGTCGAGTGTTCGCGCTATGGTGTGGCCCGGCTCGCAAGTGACCCAATTATGGCAAAAAAAATTACCGCATATATCAAGCTTCAGGTGCCGGCCGGGAAGGCAAATCCCGCGCCGCCTATTGGTCCTGCGCTCGGTCAGCACGGCGTAAACATCATGGAGTTTTGCAAAGCCTTCAACTCCAAGACAGCCAACATGGGAGATATGAAAATCCCTGTGGTTATAACCGTTTTTGCTGATCGTTCCTTTACCTTCATAACCAAGACGCCGCCTGCGGCCGACCTGCTCAAGAAGGCAGCAGGGATCGACCGGGGCTCCGCTCGTCCTAACCGCGATAAGATCGGACGGGTTACTCGCAAACAGGTCGAAGAGATTGCCCGGACGAAATTGCCCGATCTGAATACGACTTCGGTAGAGTCGGCTATGCGCACCATCGAGGGAACTGCCCGCAATATGGGGCTTGAAGTCGTAGACTGATCCTCTCTCCTGCGCCGGTTTTGCGAAGGTAGCTTTTCCCTCTTCTACGGGCCACCCGGTAGTATAAGCCCAAACGGGCTGCTGTGGCCGATTTCAGGTTGAGCGATCCTCCAAACAGAAGCAGGAAACCTGACAGTCTATTTAGGGAGTGGCCCGGATCAATATCCGGCCACGTTAATCACCTGGGAGAAAGAATATGGCAGGAAAGAAATACAAAGCAGCAGCCGAACAGGTTGATCGCAATCGACTCTATTCGGTAGAAGAAGCGGTCGAACTCGCCAAAAAGATAGCCTACGCGAAGTTTGATGAGACTCTCGAAGTCGATATGAACCTCGGAGTCGATCCGCGAAAGGCTGATCAGATGGTCCGTGGAACGGTAGTGCTTCCCAACGGCCTGGGCAAATCGAAACGGGTAGTCGTCATCACCTCGGCCGATAAGGTTGAGGAAGCGCGTGAAGCCGGGGCCGACGAGATCGGCGGCGACGACATAGTTGAGCGCATCAAGGGCGGGTGGCTCGATTTCGATGCGCTGATCGCCACGCCGGACATGATGAGATCGGTCGGTCAGCTTGGAAAGATCCTCGGCCCTCGCGGCCTTATGCCCAACCCAAAGACCGGCACGGTGACTATTGAGGTGGGCCGCGCAGTGCGAGAAACCAAGGCCGGAAAGGTTGAATTCCGCGTTGATAAGACCGGAGTCATCCACGCCGGGGTAGGCAAGGTCAGCTTTGATCAAGAACGGCTGGTTGAAAATGCCAGGACTCTGATCGACGCTGTTATGCGAGCAAAACCCGCAGCCGCCAAGGGTAAGTATGTCAAGAACGCCACGATCTCATCAACTATGGGGCCGGGCATCAATTTGAACACCGCAGAGTTTTAATTGCGGAACCTGAGAGGTCGAATCGTGAAGACAAGGCAACAAAAGGATCAAGAGATCGAGATACTCAATAAAGAATTTCAAGAGGCGCCAAATGCGCTGCTGGTTGGATTTCAGGGGATCAAGGTGGCTGACGACGAGAGGCTGCGGCGCGAACTGCGCGAGGCCAATCTCTCTTATCGGGTCGTGAAGAATACCCTGGCTATCCGCGCCTCCGAAGGTACACCGCTGGAAGGCCTAAAAGAGAATTTTGTAGGCACAACGGCCGTGGCGCTTTCCAAGGATGACCCCGTTACACTTGCCAAGGTTTTATCCAAGTGGGCCAAGGAAAGCCCGGTTTTTAAGTTTAAGGCCGGAATCGTCGAGGGCCGCGTCATTGAGGTCAAAGACATCGAAGCCCTGGCTACGATGCCTTCAAAGGAAGAGTTGATCTCGAAGATGATGTTCCTGATAAACAGTGGCGCTCAACGGCTGGCTGTCGTAACTGCCGGTGTCGCGCGCAACCTGACGATAGTTATAGATCAGGTGCGCGCTCAGAAGGAAAACGCTTAGAATTTAGGATTTTAGATTTGGGATTTTGGATTGGGGCTCAAACACCGATCCCATTTAATCCAAAATCTAAAATCTAAAATCTAAAATCGAGCGGGTTTGTGGAAACTCGCGCTCGATTTTGTCGCAATCAAGAGCGGTCGCTTTGCCTTGTGTCAGTGAGGCGACCACGCGGGCGCGCTGGACTTGGAGATGCACCAATTGAGCGGGCCGACCATAGTCAATTGAGATAAGATATTTAGGAGGACACGTTTAGTTATGTCACAGGATAAGCTGCAAGGAATAGTTGATCAGATCAAAGACCTCACCCTGCTCGAAGCTTCTGAGCTGGTGAAAATGATGGAAGACACGTTTGGCGTATCGGCTGCCGCAGCAGCCGTGGCTGCTGCTCCGTCCGCAGGCGCTGCCGCCGCGCCTGCCGTGGAAGAGAAAGACGAGTTTGATGTAATTCTTACCGGCATGGCAGACCCCGGCAAGAAGATCGGCATCATCAAGGTAGTTCGCGAGCTTACGGCGCTTGGTCTTAAGGAAGCCAAAGACCTTGTCGAGAGCGCGCCCAAGCCGATCAAGGAAGCCGTGGCCAAGGATGAGGCCGAAGCCGTCAAGAAGAAGCTTACAGACGCAGGGGCTACTGTCGAACTCAAGTAGTCGATCAGTGAATAGATTGCGGGGCAAAATACTGAGGGCAAAGAGTTTAACGCTCTTTGCCCGTTGCCCGTTGCCCGTTGCCCGTTTGCTGAGCTTGACCATTTAAGCGCCTGGAGTGTATTATTGTTCCAGGACGATATTAGGAACGACAACGATAGTAGAGTTAAATTGGTGCTTAAAAAAACGCGAATATCGCGGTTGGAGCATGTGTCTTCAGCCGTGCTTCGCATTTTTGTCTTTACTTTCTTTTAAGCTTGCAGTGAGTTTGTGGCGAGCCGGCAAAGGGAGATACCCTCGCGTGACTTACCCCGTTTTGCGTGGACAGCTTCTCCAGAACCTTTCCGAGCTTGAATGACTGACTGCAAGCTTTTTCTTGCCTGGTGATCGAGGAGAGATATGTCAGCACATGCGAATAATGTAATCGGCCGCGAACGGTACGATTTTTCCAGAATTAAGACGGCGATTCGAATTCCGAACCTGATAGAGGTTCAAAGGCAGTCCTATAACAGGTTTCTTCAAATGGACCTGTTGCCTGCCGAGCGCGAAAATATCGGGTTGCAGGCCGTGTTTCGTTCGGTCTTCCCGATAAGCGATTTCCGCGAGACTTCACAACTCGAATTTGTCGAATACTCTATAGGCAACTGGCAATGTAAATGCGGCCAACTCGAAGGCCTTTACCATCTTAGAACAAACTGTCGTTCTTGCGGAGCCATACTGCGCGTAAATCCTTACGCGGCAGAAGATGTGGTCTGCTCGCAGTGCGGCACGGTCAATACGGTCTCGCCCGCTCTGTGCGACAACTGCGGCGAGCCGGTCACGCTACAGCATAAGCACTCTGAAAAAGAGTGTCAGGAAAAGTCTATGACCTACGCGGTGCCCCTTAAGGTCAAGATTCGCCTGACTGTCTGGGACACGGATGAGGACACGGGCCAGAAGTCCATACGCGACATCAAGGAAGAAGAGGTCTTCTTTGGCGAGATTCCTCTGATGACCGACAACGGAACCTTTATCATAAATGGAACCGAGCGCGTGATCGTCAGCCAGCTTCATCGCTCGCCGGGCGTCTTCTTTGAAAAGGCCAACAACAACACATATTTTCTGGCCAAAGTCATCCCCTATCGCGGCTCGTGGGTAGAGTTCGAATACGATACGAAGAATCTGCTCTATGTCCGCATAGATCGCAAACGCAAGTTCTTAGGCACGATTTTCCTGCGCGCCCTCGGGTTGATGGAAAAGATAGACCTGGATCGCATAGGGTCTGATTCCCAGCTTGAGGATGAGATCAAACGCGCCTCCTTCTCGGATGCCGAGACGTTGCGCTTCTTCTATACGACCATAAAGGCTGAGATAAAGGCTGGTCTGCTGCGCTTTGAACCAGGTGAAGGTCTGATCGGATTGCACCTGGCCGAATCTGCCGAAGACTCTTCGGGCGAAACGATAGTGCGCGGCGGTTCAAATGCCAAAAAGCTGACCAAACGCGATATCGATCAGCTTGTGAAAGCAAAGATCAAGTCTGTAGTGGTAGATCCTCAGGAGATCGAAGGCGCGTTTATCGTAGACGATATAGTCGATACCGAAACCGGAGAGGTGATAGCCGAATCAAACACCGAGCTTGGCCAGAAAGAGTGGCAGCAGATTCTGGAATCGGGCGTAACCGAGATAGAGGTATTCTTTCCCGAACGCGATAACGTGGGCACGACCACAAGCGCCACGCTCAAAAAGGACAGCGTCAAGACGCCGCGCGATGCGATACTTGAAATCTATCGCAAGATGCGCCCCGGTGATCCGCCGACAATTCTTACGGCCTGGAATCTCTTCAGGGGGATGTTCTTTGATGAGCGCAAATTCGATTTTTCGCGCGTGGGCCGCTTGAAGTTTAACATTAAGATGGGCCGACCCGAACGCGACCGTATAGAACAGCAAACGCTTTCGCCTGCGGATTTCATTCAGGTGATCGATTACCTGTTGAAGATGCGCAAGGGATTTGGCGAACCGGATGATATTGACCATCTGGGCAATCGCCGCGTGCGCGCCGTGGGCGAACTGCTTGAAAACCAGTTCCGCATCGGGCTTGTGCGCATGGAGCGGGCCATCAAAGAGAAGATGTCCATACATCAAGAGATGCAGACGGCGATGCCCCGCGATCTGATCAACGCGAAGCCGGTCACTGCCGCGGTTCGTGAATTCTTCGGCTCATCGCAGTTGTCGCAGTTTATGGACCAGACAAACCCGCTTTCGGAGATCACTCACAAGAGAAGACTTTCGGCGCTTGGGCCGGGCGGGCTCTCAAGAGAGCGCGCAGGTTTCGAAGTGCGCGACGTGCACCCGACTCACTACGGGCGCATCTGTCCAATCGAAACGCCCGAAGGTCCGAACATCGGATTGATTTCGTCGCTCTCCTGCTTTGCGCGAATAAACGAATTCGGCTTTATCGAATCGCCTTACCGCAAGGTGGAAAACGGCCGCGTCATCGATTACGTGAAGGTCACGGCGGCAGGCGACACAGAGTTTCACGTGGGCGATCACGTTCCCAAGGATCAGGTTGATCGCGCCAACAAGAAACTCGATGAAGGCAAGCAGGCAGCCGAAGTCGAGCCCTATCCGTTCTATCTTTCCGCGTGGGAAGAAGACCTGTACACGATTGGTCAGGCATCGGTAGAGGTAGACAAACAGGGACGGATAGTTCAGGAGCGCACAGCCGCTCGCAAGGCCGGCGAATTCAAATTCGTGGACCGCGAAGATCTTGAGTTCCTCGATGTCAGCGCAAAACAACTCGTATCGGTAGCCGCTTCGCTGATCCCGTTCCTCGAAAACGACGACGCGAACCGCGCTCTGATGGGATCGAACATGCAACGTCAGTCGGTTCCGCTCCTGCGGGCCGAAGCGCCGCTTGTCGGGACCGGTATGGAGCGCGTAACGGCTCAGGATTCGGGCGCGGTCGTAATCGCTCGCCGCGACGGCGTGGTTGACTCTGTAGACTCGGAGCGCGTGATCATTCGCGCCGAGCACGGGATACTCGGCGGGACTACATCGCGCGAAATCAACGCCGATATTTACGCGCTTACAAAGTTCAAACGCTCTAACCAGAACACCTGTATAAATCAGAAGCCTATTGTGCAGGAAGGGCAGCCAATAAAGAAGGGCGATGTGATTGCCGACGGTCCCTGCACGCAGGGCGGGGAACTGGCGCTCGGTCGCAACGTGCTTGTGGCCTTCATGCCGTGGCGCGGATACAACTTTGAAGACGCTATCCTGGTTTCTGAAAAGCTTGTGAAGGAAGATTCCTTCACATCCATTCACATCGAAGAGCTTGAAGTCGAAGCCCGCGACACCAAACTCGGACCCGAAGAGATCACGCGCGATATTCCGAATGTTTCGGAATCAGCCCTGCGCGATCTTGACGATTCGGGCATTATCCGAATAGGAGCGAGCGTCAAGCCCGGCTCGATACTCGTAGGCAAAGTCACGCCCAAGGGCGAGACCCAGCTTACGGCAGAAGAAAAACTGCTGCGCGCCATCTTCGGCGAGAAGGCGGGCGACGTGCGCGATGCAAGCCTCACCTGCCCACCGGGTATTGATGGGACCGTGGTTGACGTGAAGGTCTTTACCCGCAAGGGCGCTGAAAAAGATGAGCGCTCGATGTCTATCGAACAGGCCGAGGAAGAGAAACTGCTCAAGAACCTCCACGACGAGATTCGTATTCTCGAAGACGAGCGCAACAAGCGTATCTATGAGTTGCTGGAGGGGCAGAAGCTGGCCGAAGACCTGAACTATAAGGGCAAGAAGCTGCTTGCGAAGGGGACCAAGCTCACGCATGAAGACCTCGATCAGCTCGACATCGGCGCGCTTCGCCGCATCGATGTGACAAGCTCGCGCCTCGACGTGCAGGGAGAGATAGCTGAGATCGAGCGCCGCACCGAGCGTCAGGTGAGCGTTCAAAAACAGCTTCATCAGGAGAACATCGAGAAGCTAAAGAAGGGCGACGAGTTGCCGCCGGGCGTCATCAAGATGGTCAAGGTCTTTGTGGCGATGAAGAGAAAACTCTCGGTCGGCGACAAGATGGCGGGCCGCCACGGCAACAAGGGCGTCATCGCGCGAATCCTCCCCGAAGAGGAGATGCCTTATCTCCCCGACGGCACGCCGGTCGAGATCGTGCTCAATCCGCTTGGCGTTCCTTCGCGAATGAACGTAGGCCAGATTTTGGAAACGCATCTCGGATGGGCGTCGAAATCCGTGGGCGAAATAATCGAGAAGGCGCTTTCGACAGAAAATCGCGTCGAGGAGGTTCGCAAGATATATCACGAAATCTTCCCGACGCCCGAGTCTCGGGATCAGTACTCGGCATTGTCTGATGAAGCCATCGTCGAGCACGCTCAGCATTATGTCGAAGGGATACCGTTTGCCTCGCCGGTATTTGACGGCGCGCACGAGGCGGAGATCAAGCATCTGCTCTCATTCGCCAACCTGCCTACATCGGGGAAGACCATACTCTACGATGGAATGTCGGGCGAGCCTTTCGAGCAGAAGGTGACCGTGGGTTACATCTACATGATGAAGCTCTCGCACCTGGTAGACGACAAGATTCACGCGCGTTCAATCGGGCCGTACTCGCTCATCACGCAGCAACCGCTGGGCGGCAAGGCGCAGTTTGGCGGCCAGCGATTCGGAGAGATGGAAGTGTGGGCGCTCGAAGCCTATGGAGCCGCGCACATCCTTCAGGAATTGCTGACCGCAAAGTCTGACGATGTGGCCGGGCGTTCGAAGATTTACGAGGCCATCGTGAAGGGCGAGGCCGATTTCGATCCCGGCGTGCCCGAATCGTTCAACGTTTTGATCCGCGAGCTTCAATCGCTCTGTCTCGATGTTGAGTTGATGCGCCGCAGCGAAGAAGAGGTTGTTGAATGATTTAGTGATTCGTGATTCGTGATTCGTGACCCGAAGGGGCAAGCACTCGGTTAAGGCCGACTGCCTGAAAATCACGGATCACCAATCACGTTACACTCCTGACGGAGGAAGGTAACAGAAAACATGTTTAGGACACATCAAGAGAAAACGAACCTGGCACCTGACTTTGAGGCAATACGAATCTCTCTGGCTTCGCCGGAAAAGATTCTTTCATGGTCTCACGGCGAAGTGACCAAGCCCGAGACCATCAATTACAGAACCTTCAAGCCCGAGCGCGAAGGGCTGTTCTGCGCGAAGATATTTGGCCCCGTGACCGATTGGGAATGCCTCTGCGGGAAATATAAAAGGATGAAACACCGAGGCGTCGTATGCGATAAGTGCGGCGTCGAAGTCACACAATCAAAGGTGCGCCGCGAACGGCTCGGCCACATAAAGCTCGCAAGCCCTTGCTCGCACGTGTGGTTCTTTAAGGGGCTGCCCTCGCGCATAGGTCATCTGCTCGATATACCGCTGCGCGAGCTTGAGAAGGTGCTCTACTTCGAATCCTATATCGTGATCGATCCGGGCGAAGTGGCGGAACTCAAGGAAAAAGAGTTGATCACCGACGAGCGTTACCGACAACTGATGCAGGATTTTCCCGGTCGCTTCACGGCCAAGATGGGCGCGGAGGCCATCAAAGAACTCCTTCAGAAAGTCGATATTGAAGAGTTGTCGGGCGAGATGCGTATCAGGATGAAGGAAGAGACCTCGCAGCAGAAAAAGCTCAAGTATTCAAAACGGCTGAAGGTGGTCGATGCTTTTCGTCGTTCGGGGAATCACCCCGACTGGATGATACTGGATGTGATCCCGGTCATCCCGCCCGAGCTTAGACCGCTTGTTCCGCTCGACGGCGGACGCTTTGCTACGAGCGATCTGAACGATCTGTATCGCCGCGTCATAAACCGCAACAACAGGCTTTCGAAGCTCATAGAGTTGAAAGCGCCCGAAGTCATCGTCCGCAACGAGAAGCGCATGCTTCAGGAGGCCGTGGATGCGCTGTTTGATAACGGTCGCCGTGGTCGTGTGTTGAGGGGCGCAAACAACCGCCCGCTCAAATCGCTTTCCGATACGCTCAAGGGCAAGCAGGGGCGTTTCCGCCAGAATCTGCTTGGCAAGCGCGTAGATTATTCGGGCCGCTCGGTGATCGTCGTAGGCCCGGAGCTTAAACTTCATCAGTGCGGTCTGCCAAAGAAGATGGCTCTGGAACTGTTCAAACCATTTATCTACAACCTGCTCGAAAAGAAGCAGTACGCTGCCACTATCAAGCAGGCCAAAGAGATGGTCGAACGGCAGGAGCCCGTGGTCTGGGACATCCTCGAAGAGGTCATCCGCGAGCATCCAGTGTTGCTAAACCGCGCGCCTACTCTGCACCGTCTGGGTATTCAGGCGTTCGAGCCGGTGCTGGTCGAAGGCAAGGCAATCAAGATACACCCGCTCGTCTGCACGGCGTTCAACGCGGACTTTGACGGCGATCAGATGGCCGTCCACATCCCGCTTTCGCCCGAGGCCCAGATCGAAGCGAGCGTCTTGATGCTGGCTTCAAATAACATCCTTTCGCCTGCAAACGGACAGCCCATCGCCGTCCCGACGCAGGACATCGTGCTTGGCTGCTTCTATCTGACGAAAGATAAGAAGGACGACAAATTTGCAGGTCGCAAGTTTGCGGCTATGGATGAAGTGCTGCTCGCGCTCGACGGGGCAGCGGTCAACACGCAGACGCCGATCAAGCTGATGTTCTCAGGCGAGATGATTGATCTTGAGCAGGAACACGACAATCAGGATGTTTTGCGCGCTACGGTTCGCAACCTCAACAACCGCGTTATCGATACGACCGTGGGCCGCGTGATCTTCAACGAGCACATGCCGCAGGGGATGCCCTACATCAACGGCACGCTCAAGAAGAAGGGGCTGCAATCGGTGGTCAACTACTGCCACCTGCGCCTCGGTCATCCTGAGACCGTAAAGATGCTCGACAAGGTCAAGGAGCTTGGATTCCTTTACGCGACAAGGGCGGGCATCTCGATAGGCATAGATGATCTGGTGACGCCGCCCATCAAGGCCGATCTTGTGCAGCAGGCCAACAACGATGTCGCCGAGGTCGAAAACCAGTACAAGGAAGGCATCATCACAAACGGTGAGCGATACAACAAGGTGATCGCCATCTGGTCTGATGTGACCGAGAAGGTCGCCGAGGCGATGTTCAAAGAGATGTTCCGACGCGAAGAGGAATCTGGCGAACTCAACCCGATCCTGGTTATGGCCGACAGCGGCGCGCGAGGCTCCAAGCAGCAGATACGCCAGCTTGCGGGTATGCGCGGCCTGATGGCCAAGCCTTCGGGCGAGATCATCGAGACCCCGATTCGCGCCAACTTCCGCGAAGGGCTAAACGTCGTGCAGTACTTCATCTCGACGCACGGCGCTCGAAAGGGACTGGCCGACACGGCTCTCAAGACGGCTGACTCTGGCTATCTGACACGCCGACTCGTTGACGTGGCGCAAGACGTTATCGTGAGCGAGTCTGATTGTCATACGATCAAGGGCATCTGGGCTACGGCCATCATCGAAGGCGGTGAAGAGATCGAATCTCTTCGCGACCGTATAATAGGCCGCGTGGCGCTCGAAGATGTGCACGACCCGATAACGGGCGATATGATAGTCGAAGCCAACGAAGAGATAACCGAAGACCTCGCCATGCAGATTCAACGGGCGGGCGGTATCGAGCGCGTCAAGATTCGCTCGGTGCTGACCTGTGAATCCCGCCGTGGAGTGTGCATCAAGTGCTACGGTCGAAACCTCGCGACGGGCCGAATGGTCGAGCTTGGCGAGGCCGTAGGCGTGATCGCCGCACAGTCAATCGGCGAGCCGGGCACTCAGCTCACCATGCGCACGTTCCACATAGGCGGCGTCGCCGGTGGAGTTTCGGAAATCACCAAGCACGAAGCCCGCGTATCGGGCACGGTCAAGTTCGAAGATCTCAAAACCGTGCGCAACCGCGAAGGCGATCTTGTGGCTATGAACCGCAACGGCTCGATAGTCCTGATTGACGAACGCGGACGCGAAGTAAGCCGATACCAGATCGTCTACGGCGCAACGCTCAAGGTCAGCGACGGCCAGAAGGTCGAAGAAGGCCAGGAGCTTGCCGAGTGGGATCCTTACACCTTCGCCATTCTGACCGAGGTGGAGGGAACGGCTCACTACAAGGATATGATCGACAGCATCACGGTCCGCGAAGAGGTTGACGAGGTGACGGGTCTTTCACACCTGGTCGTGACCGATTCACCCGATGAGAAGCGCCAGCCGAGAATCGAAATCAAGGACGAGAAGGGCAAGGTGCTCAGGACATATCAGATGCCTGTGCGCGCAAACCTGCTCGTAGCCGATTACGATGAGTGGAAGAAGAAACGCAGCGGGCCGGGCACGCATCTACAGGAAGAGAAGGACCATGTCCGCGTGGCTCCAGGCGATATCATCGCCAAGATTCCTCGCGAGACTACCAAGACCAAAGACATCACGGGCGGTCTTCCGCGCGTGGTGGAACTGTTTGAAGCGCGCAAGCCGAAAGAGACCGCCGTTATGACGGAAATAGACGGCACCGTGCATTTCGGCCCGATTCAGAAGGGGCTGCGTCGCGTCATTATCGAAGCGCCCGATAGTGAGAAGCGCGAATACTCGATCCCTCGCGGCGTTCACATAAACGTGCAGGAAGGCGATTATGTGAAGGCGGGCGAGCCGTTGATGGACGGACCGCTCAACCCGCACGACATCCTGGCCGTCCGAGGTATCGAGGAATTGCAGCGATACCTCGTCAACGAGATTCAGGAGGTCTATCGCTTGCAGGGTGTCAACATTAACGACAAGCACATCGAGGTGATCGTCAGACAGATGCTTCGATGGATCAGGGTCAAAGATGTAGGCGACACCGAATTCCTTCTGGAAGACATGGTAGACCGCTTCCGCTTCCAGGATGAAAACGAGCGAGTGCTTGAGGAAAGCGGACAGCCTGCTCAGGCCGAACCGCTTCTGCTCGGCATCACAAAGGCGTCGCTTTCGACGGAGTCGTTTATTTCGGCGGCCTCGTTCCAGGAGACTACGCGGGTGCTTACGGAGGCTGCGATCAGCGGCAAGGTGGATTACCTGCGCGGGTTGAAGGAGAACGTCATCATGGGGCGGTTGATCCGGCCGGGACCGGCATGGAGTACTACCGCAGCATGAATCTTGAGCCTGATCAGACTCACGAAGAGGATGAATACGACTACGAAGAAGGAGAGATGCCTTCGGGTGTGGACCTCATCCCGCAGGCCGAGGCCAAAGAAGCCGGAGACTAATCCATACAGAGGCGTAGCATCTGAACAATGAATGAGGGAAGAAAAACCTTGAAGCAGGTTTTTCTTCCCTCAACTTTTGCAGGGGTTAGAAAGGGGGGTATGTTGTTCAAAAGACCAACATTCTATTCCACTTTCGACTCCCTGCATAATTCCAGGTATACCTTAAAGAGCCAGGGGTTGTGAGCCGCGCTCAGGATTTTTATCCTGAGCCTCAGTCACGTTATTATAAAGTCCGGTCGCTTGGGCAGAAGCGACCGGCTACGTGGTATGTTAATGAGCTTATGTTGCTTATTGCTAGCATTATGACTCGGCGGGTCGGTTTTGTGAATCCGGGAAACTACGTATTTTATCTACATGGGAACACGCATTTTTCTATGTGTTTCCACGTAGCCGGGCAAGACGTGGCACCAGTTATATTCTCAGCCCAGGCAGACGGTGTGCCCTCAAACTGCTGTCTATCGATGTTGAAAAATAATGTGTGAAGAGTAGAAGCACAGGGAATCTTCTTATGAGTGAAGCCGAGGGCACGAGCAAGATCGACGCCGTCTATTGTTTTTCATTAAAACCGAATGGCCCGATCAATTAGCCATCCGCCGCATTCATTCATTCGGCGGGGTTGACAAGAAGAAATCCAATAGGTATAGTCTATCGTTTGGTGCAATGACGCTTTTTGGTTCTGAACATGCGGAGGCGTCATTTGATTGAAACCGGACGCGGAATAAACGTTATTGTGGCGTAAAAGGAAGCAGAGGAAACGCTGCCTTCCCGATACCAAGCGCAGTTTTCTGAACTCACGCCACAGAAAAGTTAGGCTAGGGGGAGGCCGGATCCGCATCAGCTTTCAGAACATCCCCGGAAACAGTTTTACAGAAGCCCTTTCAGGGTAACCGCGCACAGTGGCAAGCGCCGCTTCGCCATCTTGCGCTCTTATTAGGCAGAAGTTGAGAGGAGCAAAAGCGTGCCGACACTCAATCAATTAGTCCGTAAAGGACGCCAGAAGGTTAAGTATAAGACTTCAAGCCCGGCCTTGAACGCAAGCCCGCAGAAGCGTGGCGTTTGCACTCGCGTCTACACTCAGACGCCCAAGAAGCCGAACTCGGCTCTGCGCAAGGTGGCGCGCGTCCGCCTGACGAATCAGATCGAAGTCACTACTTATATCCCCGGCATCGGGCACAACCTTCAGGAGCACTCGATAGTGCTCATTCGCGGAGGCCGCGTCAAGGATTTGCCGGGTGTGCGTTATCACGTAGTACGCGGCACGCTCGATTCGGTAGGCGTGCAGGGTCGCAAGCAGGGTCGCTCCAAGTATGGAGCCAAGCGACCGAAGGAAGCTTCACCTGCCAAGAAGTAGACAGGAAGCGGTAACGGCAGCCCGCAAAGGTTGCCTAAAGTGAGAGAAGCCCCAAGGGGCTCGAAACCCGCCGGATAGTGAACCGGCATTGTGATTAGGTTCTTATGCCAAGAAGACGAGTAGCAGCGAGACGCGAGATTCTGCCGGACCCCATCTATAACTCGACTATGGTGACCCGGTTCATCAACTCACTGATGTGGGACGGCAAAAAGTCTGTGGCCGAAGGCATCTTCTATGACGCGATGAATCAGATACAACAGAAGACGCAGGAAGAACCACTCAAGCTCTTCAAGAAGGCTATTGACAACGTCAAGCCCCGCGTAGAAGTGAAGTCGCGCCGCGTGGGCGGCTCGACCTATCAGGTTCCCATAGAGGTTGATCAGCGCTCGCGAGGCAACAGCCTCGCCATACGGTGGCTGATCAGCTACGCGCGCGGGCGTGGCGAAAAGACTATGACGGACCGCCTCGCAGGAGAGATCCTCGACGCCGCCTCGAATCGCGGCAATGCGGTCAAGAAGAAAGATGATACACACAGAATGGCCGATGCCAACAAGGCATTCGCCCATTACAGGTGGTAGGAGTGAAACGCGATGCGTAATGCGTGACGTGTGACCGTCGAGTGTTTGGCTGATACACAGCCTCTCGCATAGTTCACGAATCACGCTTCACATATCACGAATCACTGGAAGATTATGTCTAAGCAGGCACCATTAAATAGATTCCGCAACATAGGAATCATGGCTCATATCGACGCGGGTAAAACCACGACGACTGAGCGCATTCTCTATTACACGGGCGTGTCCTACAAGATCGGCGAGGTGCACGAAGGCACAGCCGTTATGGATTGGATGGAGCAGGAACAGGAGCGCGGCATCACGATTACATCGGCTGCTACCACCTGTTTCTGGCCGCGCAACGGCGAAGATTACCGGGTCAATATCATTGATACGCCCGGCCACGTCGATTTCACCATCGAAGTAGAGCGTTCCCTTCGCGTGCTCGACGGCGCGGTCGCGGTCTTTGACGCGGTCGCAGGCGTGCAGCCGCAGTCGGAAACTGTCTGGCGACAGGCCGACAAATACAGCGTCCCGCGTATCGCTTTCATGAACAAGATGGACCGACCGGGCGCAAATTTCGATTACTCAGTTCAAACCATTCGAGATCGTCTGGGGGCCAATCCCGTCCCCGTGCAGATGCCTATCGGCGCGGAAGATCAATTTCAGGGAATAATTGATCTGGTCGAGATGAATGCCATCATTTACAACGCGGAAGATAAAGGCGCTGTCCCGGATGTTACTGAAATCCCTTCGGAATTGCGGGACGAAGCCGAAGCGGCGCGAGAACGGATGATAGAGGCCCTCGCGGATGCAGACGACCAGATCGCCGAAAAATATCTTGGCGGCGAAGAGATTTCCGCAGACGAAATTCGCGCGGCCTTGCGCCGCGAGACCATCGCGCTGAAGCTCGTTCCGGTGCTTGCGGGTACGGCATTCAAGAACAAAGGCGTGCAGCCGCTTCTCGACGGAGTGATTGATTATCTCCCCAGCCCGCTCGATGTGAAGGCGGTAACGGGCATCAATCCGAAAACAGGTGAAGAGGAAGAGCGCGAGCCTGATTCTAAAGCGCCGTTTTCGGGGCTGGTATTCAAGATCATGGCCGACAAACACATTGGCCAGCTTTCGTTCGTTCGCATCTACTCCGGCACGCTCAAGACGGGTTCGTACACGCTGAATTCGACCAAGGGCTCTAAGGAGCGAGTGGGTCGAATCATGCGAATGCACGCCAATAAACGCGAAGACATCGAGCAGGCTTCAGCCGGTGAGATAGTCGCCATAGCGGGTCTCAAGCAGGTGACGACCGGCGATACGATTTGCGAAGAATCCCGACCCATCATACTTGAAGCCCTGGAATTCCCCGCGCCTGTCATCGCTCAGGCAATCGAACCAAAGACCCGACAGGATCAGGAAAAGCTCAGTTTCGGACTTCAGCGGCTCGCCGCCGAAGACCCGAGCTTCAAGGTCGCGACCGATCAGGAGACCGGCCAGACGATCATCAGCGGCATGGGTGAGCTTCACCTCGAAATCCTTGTGGATCGCCTCAAGCGCGAGTTCGGGGTTGACGCAAACGTAGGTCGCCCGCAGGTCGCTTATCGCGAGACGATTCGCAAAGCGTCGGAAGGCGTCGGCAAATTCGTTCGGCAAACCGGCGGTCGCGGTCAGTACGGCCACGCCGAAGTCAAGCTCGAGCCGCTTGAGCCGGGAACCGGTTTTGAATTCGTCAATGCCATAGTGGGCGGCGTCGTGCCTCGCGAATACATAAAGCCCATCGAGCAGGGCATCAAGGAAGCGATGGAAGGCGGCGTGCTCGCGGGATACGAAATGGTGGACATCAAGGCCACGCTGCACTTTGGCAGCTACCACGATGTTGACTCTTCGGAGATGGCCTTCAAGATCGCGGGTTCGATGGCCTTCAAGGACGCGGCAAATAGAGCCAATCCCGTGCTGCTTGAGCCGGTTATGAAGGTCGAAGTCGTAGCGCCCGAGGAGTACATGGGGTCGATCACCGGAGATATAAACTCTCGTCGTGGTCGCATCGAACACATCGATTCGATGCCCGGCACACAGATCATTACCTCGCTTGTGCCGTTGTCGGAGATGTTCGGTTATTCGACCGATCTACGCTCGATGACGCAGGGGCGCGCGACCTATACGATGCACTTTAATAGTTATGAAGAAGCGCCGCGAAGCGTGCGCGAAGAGATAATCGCAAAGGTGCAGGGCACTGCCAGATAGATTAATTTTCCATCTCAGGCGAGCGCCCTGGCGCGTTCGCGGAAAAAGGAGCTGAATAGTTATGGGCAAGGAGAAATTTGACAGGTCAAAGCCGCACGTCAACGTCGGCACCATCGGACACATCGACCACGGCAAGACCACTTTGACCGCTGCTATCACCAAGGTGCTTGCTAAGCATAACCCTAAGATCACCTTCCGGTCCTTCGATTCCATCGACAACGCACCCGAAGAGAAGGCTCGCGGTATCACGATTGCCACTGCTCACGTTGAGTACGAGACGGCTAACCGCCACTATGCTCACGTCGATTGCCCGGGCCACGCCGATTACATCAAGAACATGATCACGGGCGCGGCTCAGATGGACGGGGCGATCCTTGTCGTTGCAGCCACAGACGGTCCAATGCCTCAGACTCGCGAGCACATACTTTTGGCCCGACAGGTGGGCGTGCCAGCGATGGTCGTCTTTATGAACAAGGTCGATGCCGTAGATGACGAGGAGTTGCTGGATCTGGTGGAGTTGGAAGTAAGAGAGTTGCTATCGAGTTATGGATTTCCAGGAGACGACATTCCAGTGGTGAGAGGATCGGCCTTGGGAGCGTTGAACGGAGAAGGGGACTGGGAGAAGAACATAGACGAGTTGATGGAAGCCGTAGACAGCTACATTCCGCAGCCGGAGCGAGAAGTTGACAAGCCGTTTTTGATGCCAGTGGAAGATATATTCACGA
Organism: Blastocatellia bacterium; assembly: GCA_963765495.1. GTDB lineage: Bacteria > Acidobacteriota > Blastocatellia > UBA7656 > UBA7656 > CAVXWP01. The sequence continues at coordinate 436,239 of CAVXWP010000002.1, read as the reverse complement.
TCAGCGGGAGAGGTACGGTAGCGACAGGGCGAATCGAGCGAGGGCAGGTGAAGGTAGGAGAGGATGTAGAGATAGTGGGGATGAAGCCGACTCGCAAGACGGTGGTGACGGGAGTGGAGATGTTCAAGAAGTTGTTGGACTCTGGGATGGCAGGAGACAACGTGGGGTTGTTGTTGAGAGGAGTGGAGCGAAGAGAGGTAGAGCGAGGGCAGGTGATAGCGAAGCCAGGGTCGATCACGCCGCACACGAAGTTCAAGGCGGAAGTGTATGTCTTGACGAAGGAAGAGGGAGGGCGACACACGCCGTTTTTCAGCGGGTACCGGCCGCAGTTTTACTTTCGTACGACGGATGTGACGGGAGTGGCGCAGTTGGCAGAAGGAGTAGAGATGGTGATGCCAGGAGACAACAGTGCATTGGAAGTGGAATTGATCACGCCGATAGCGATGGAGAAGGGGTTGAGGTTCGCGATCCGAGAGGGAGGGCGAACGGTAGGAGCAGGCACTATCTCCGAGGTCATTGAATAGTCAGTTATTCGCGTCGAGTGTCGGGCGAATCCGGCCTGTGACAGCGAATCTGACTGAGGTAGCAATATGCTAAATGAAAAGATAAGAATCCGGCTGAAGGCGTATGACTACCGCGTGCTTGATCAGTCAACTGCTGAGATAGTTGACACGGCCAAGCGAACGGGTGCACGGGTGGCGGGGCCAATCCCACTGCCTACGGTCAAGAACAAATATACCGTTTTGCGCAGTCCGCACGTGGATAAGAAGTCGCGCGAGCAATTTGAGATTCGCACTCACAAACGGCTCATGGATATTCTTGATCCGACACCTCAGACGGTGGACGCACTGATGAAGCTGGACCTGCCTGCGGGCGTTGATGTTGAAATCAAGGCCTTCGGCAAGGACCACAAGTAAGAGTTTTGAGTTATGAGTTATGAGTTTTGAATTCAGTGAATTCCTCTAACTCAAAACTTAAAATTCAAAACTCATAACTTAATTGAAGGTTGCTATGGTCAACGGAATAATCGGTAAGAAGCTCGGTATGACCCAGTTATTCGCGCCGGATGGCTCGGTGACACCTGTTACGGTGATAAAGGCCGGCCCCTGCATCGTCGTTCAAAAGAAGACGGTCAATACTGACGGTTATAACGCCATTCAGTTGGGATTCGTAGAGGAACGGCCGCCGCGTCGAATAAATAAGCCCACGGAAGGACACTTCAAGCGGGCCGGCGTGCCACCCACCCGCGTGCTCAGAGAAGTGCGCGTTGACGGCGGCGATGAAAGCACGAATGTCGGAGACAAGGTGCTGGTTGACATCTTCAACGAGAACGACCTGGTTGACGTGATAGGTAAGTCCAAAGGACGCGGATTCGCCGGCTTTATTAAGAGGCATGGATTCGGCGGGGGGCGCGCCACTCACGGTTCCATGTTTCACCGCGCACCCGGTTCGATAGGCCAGTCGGCCTATCCGTCTCGCGTCATAAAGGGGACCCGTATGGCGGGCCATATGGGAAACGAGCGCAAGTCAATAAAGAATCTTCGGGTTGTCGCGGTTGATTCCGAGAACAACCTTTTGATGATTCGCGGTGCGGTTCCCGGTCCTAACGGCGCGTACGTGTTGATTAAGAAGGCGAATATGTAGAGTGATACGCGATGCGCGATGCGTGATTTGCAGGCCGTCTGTTGTCAAAGCAACCTGCGAAGTCTGGTAAATCACGAATCACTCTTCACGGATCACTTTTAATGGAGCGAAACGATGCCTGTTGTAAAGGTGAAGAATCTGAACAACGAAGAGGTGGGCGAGTTGGAGTTGTCGGACGCGGTGTTCGGCGCTCCGCTCAATAAAGCGCTCATCTACTCGGCTGTAAAAGGCTATCTTGCCAACCAGCGCGCCGGCACTTCGGCTACGAAGACGCGCGGTGATACGAGCGGTTCGGGCAAGAAACTCTGGCGGCAGAAGGGAACAGGTCGCGCCCGCATAGCGAGCCTGCGCTCTCCTTTGTGGAGGGGCGGCGGAAACGTACACGGGCCGCAGCCGCGCGACTGGTCCTACCACGTGCCTAAAAAGATGAGGCGCGGCGCGATACGTTCGGTGTTGTCTGAGCGATTGCGCGAGGGCGGGCTTGTCATAGTTGAGAACTTCGAGTTGTCATCGCACAAGACGAAGGATTTCGCCGCGACTCTGGCCGCGCTCGGGCTCGACCGGCGAACGCTTATCGTAGACGCGTTCGACAATCATAACCTTGCGCTTTCGTCGCGTAATCTGCCCGGCGTCACCTACATCTCGCCGAACGGCGTAAATGTTTACGAACTGCTTACGCACGAGCAGCTGGCGTTCACTCGCGAAGCTGCCGCCGCGCTCGATGAGCAGTTGAGCAAGTAGGGAGAGCTACCGATGAAAAGTATTTGGGATGTCATCAAAGGGCCGGTCATTACCGAAAAAGCGTTGACGATGAAGGACGAGCCTGAATCGCTCGGTCGCACTGGCAATAGCCGTCAGATGCTCACGCTCAAGGTTGACGCTCGCGCCACAAAGCCCGAGATCAAACACGCCGTTGAAAAGATACTGGGCGTAAAGGTTGCCGAAGTGCGTGTGGCCAATTATCGCGGCAAGATGAAGCGAATACCTACGCGCCGCGAGATGGGCAAGCGGCCCGACTGGAAGAAGGCTTACGTTACGCTCAAGAGCGGCGAAAGCTCTGTCATGTATGAAGACGCAATTTGATTTTCGATTTTGGATTTTAGATTTTGGATTGAGTGATGATTAATCGAGCTTGTTCCTCAATCTAAAATCTAAAATCCAAAATCCAAAATGGAGAAGTGATGGGAATCAAGAAGCTCACACCGACATCACCGGCACGGCGCTATCAGACTTATCTGACTCGTGACGAACTCACGAACGATGAGCCGTACAAGCCGTTGCTTGCGCCTAAGAAGCGCATATCGGGGCGCAATAATGACGGCCATATTACGATCCGCCGCAGGGGCGGCGGGGCCAAGCGCCAGTATCGCATCATAGATTTCAAGCGCGACAAGATCGGCGTTCCGGCCAAAGTCGCCACCATCGAGTATGATCCGAATCGTTCGGCTCATATAGCCCTGCTTCATTACGCGGACGGCGAGAAGCGATACATCATCGCACCCGTAGGCATCACGGTCGGGCAGGAAGTCGTATCGGGGCCCGAGGCTGACATCATAGCCGGTAACGCATTGCCCTTGAGATTTATCCCGCTTGGCACGACCATTCACAACATAGAGCTTCGCCCCGGCAAAGGCGCGCAGATGGTGAGAGCGGCTGGCGGGTCGGCGCAGCTTGTGGCAAAGGAAGGCGATTGGGCGCAGCTTCGCCTCCCTTCGGGTGAGATTCGCAGAGTCAACATCGAGTGTTATGCCACCATTGGCCAGATAGGCAACATAGAGCACAGCAACGTTTCTCTGGGCAAAGCGGGCCGCACTCGGTGGAAGGGCCGGAGGCCCAAGGTTCGCGGCGTCGTGATGAATCCGGTAGACCATCCGCACGGCGGAGGCGAGGGACGCACATCGGGCGGACGCCACCCGGTTACGCCCTGGGGTATGCCTACTCGCGGTTATAAGACCAGAAACAATAAGCGCACAGATAAATTCATCGTGCGCAGAGGCAAGAAATAATGACGGGAGGCGAGCGAAAGGCTCAACTTTTCGCTCGCCTCTTCTCACTCTTTACTTGAGATAGTTATGGCAAGATCAATAAAAAAAGGGCCGTTTGTGGATGATCACCTCGAGAAGGCGATCACAAAGATGAATCAGGCGAACGAGAAGCGGGTCCATAAGACCTGGTCTCGCCGTTCGACCATATTGCCTGAGATGGTAGGTCACACTATAGCCGTCCATAACGGCAAAAAGTTTATCCCGGTCTATGTGCAGGAGAATATGGTCGGGCATAAGCTCGGCGAATTTTCGCCCACACGGGCGTTCAAGGGCCACCCTGAAAAGAGCGATAAGACCGTCAAGAAGGGAGGCAGGTAAGCGATGAAAGCACGCGCAGTCGCAAAGTACATCAAAGGCTCGCCTCAGAAAGCTAGGCTGGTCATTGACCTTATTCGCGGGCGCAACGTGAACGAGGCGCTTGCGATGCTTACGGTATCGCGCAAGCGAGCGGCCAAACCTATCGAGACGGCCCTGCGTTCGGCAATCGCAAACGCCGAACAGAAGGCCGATCAGTTGAATATCTCGATAGACGTGGACGACTTGAAAGTCTCTACGGCGATGGTAGATCTCGGCCCGACCAAGTTTCGTCGCCGTGTTCGCCCCGCCCCGATGGGCCGGGCATATCGCGAGCGCCGATGGCAGAGCCATATAACTATTGAGGTGGAATCGGAAAAAGAATAGGGGCCAGGGGCCGGGGGCCGGGGGCTGGTGATATTGATTCACTGACCACTGACCACTGACCACTGACCACTGATTTGGAGGAATCGTGGGTCAGAAAGTTCATCCGTATGGTTTCAGGCTGGGCTACAATCGCGGCTGGCATTCCAATTGGATAGCCAAGCGCGATTATGCCGACCTGCTTCACGAAGATCTGAAGCTGAAGAAAGAGTTGAAGGCTCGATTTGCGGGCGCGGGCGTCTCGCACGTAGACGTAGAGCGCGCGGCCAACAAGCTGAAGATCATCATCCATACCTCGCGGCCGGGAATCATCATCGGTCGCAAGGGAGCCGAAATTGACCGGCTCAAGCAGGAGATAAAAGGGCGGACGGGGCGCGAGGTCTACGTCAATATTCAGGAGATCCACAAGCCCGAATTGAACGCGCAATTGCAGGCCGAGCAGGTGGCTCAACAGCTTGAGAAGCGAATCGCTTTCCGCCGCGCAATGCGGCGCGCTGTCGAGAACGCCCAGCGCTTTGGCGCGCAGGGGATCAAAGTGCGCGTGTCGGGCAGATTGAACGGGGCCGAAATCGCCCGCTCGGAGTGGTACCTGCAGGGTCGTCTGCCTCTGCACACATTGAGGGCCGACATTGATTACGGATTCGCCGAAGCTCATACGACATTCGGCGTCATCGGCGTCAAGGTCTGGATCTATCGCGGCGACGAATTGACCATCAGACGAGGACAGCAGGCGAGAAGAACATAGCGATTTTGGATTTTAGATTTTGGATTTTGGATTGCGAGCCGCAGGACCATGAGGCGATACATCAGGAATCCAAAATCTAAAATCTAAAATCTAAAATTCGAGATTGGTGTGTTATGGCTGAATATAAGATTCCAAAGAAGGTGAAGTACCGTAAGCAGCAGCGGGGCCGGATGTCAGGCGTGGCCACGCGCGGCGCGGAAATATCTTTTGGCGAGTTTGGGTTGAAGGCTATGGAGCCTGCCTGGATAACCGGCAAACAGATCGAAGCCTCCCGCGTGGCGATGACCCGTTTCATCAAGCGCGGCGGCAAAATCTGGATACGCATATTCCCGGATAAACCCATTACCAAGAAGCCGGCTGAAACCCGTATGGGCAAGGGCAAGGGCGCGCCCGAGGGCTGGGTTGCGGTCGTCAAGCCCGGACGAGTGCTGTTTGAGATGGAAGGTGTTGACGAAAAGACTGCCCGCGAAGCCATAAGGCTTGCGGCGCAGAAACTGCCGATCAAAACCAAGTTCATCACCCGAAGAGATCAGGAGGGAGGCGGACTCTCATGAAGGCCGAAGAATTTAGAGAATTATCCGACGACGATCTTCACGAAAAGATCAACGAATTGAAAGAGTCTATCTTCCGAATGCGTTTTAAACTGGCGCTCGGAAATACCGATGTGGTCAAGCAGTTGCGCATGCAGCGCAAAGACCTAGCGCGAGTGATGACTCTGATTCGCGAGCGCGAGCTTGCGGCAAGCCGGGGCTAAATGCTTTTGCCGGTGCAGTCTCAGACTGCGCCGATGGTGAAGGATAGGTATGCAAGAGAACGAGAATATAAACGAAGAGCCGGTTGAAGAAACAACCGGAGAAACGACCGGACAGGACGAGACCACAGAAGCTGTGTCTGCCGATGCCGTGGAGGTGAGCGCCTCCTCCGGTGATGAGGCCGCAGCAGTCTCTGAGGAGGCAGTCTCTGAGGAGGGCGAAAGCGAAACGGCAGCGCCCGCCGCAGCCGCGCTAAAGCACCGCCGACAGGAAAAGGTCGGCCTTGTCACAAGCGACAAGATGCAAAAGACCGTCGTAGTTCGCGTCGAGCGTCAGGTGCAGCATCCGAAGTACAGGCGTTACATTCGCCGCCGGTCCAAATTCATGGCGCATAACGAGCTTGGTGCTCAGGTCGGCGACATGGTGAGGATAGTTGAGACGAGGCCGCTTTCGGCGCGCAAGCGCTGGCGCGTTGCCGAAATAGTCCAGAAGGCCAGATAGCGCGTGTTGAAATCTCAGATTTGAGATTTGAGATTTCAGATTGCTGATTGAGGTGATTTATGGTTCAGATGAGGACAAGGCTCGAAGTGGCCGACAATTCCGGGGCTAAACGCCTGTCAATGATTTTGCCGCTCGGCGGTGACACGGGGTCGCGCGCCGGGCTTGGAGATATCATTACGGCATCGGTGAAAGAGGCATCGCCTGACGGTGCGGTCAAAAAGGGACAGGTGGTTCGCGCCGTCATCGTTCGTACGCGGAAAGAGACTCGCCGCAGGGACGGCACTTATATCCGCTTCGACCAGAACGCGGCCGTTTTGATCAAACCCGATAACGAGCCGATAGGCACGCGCGTATTCGGGCCGATAGCGCGCGAGTTGCGCGACAAGCGCTTTATGAAGATCGTCAGCCTCGCGCCGGAAGTCATTTAAGAGGTGTTATGAACACAGAGATCAATGTGCGAAAAAACGACCGCGTGGTGGTCATCGCCGGTAAGGACCGGGGTAAGAAGGGTCGCGTAATCGAGGTGCTCCCGCGCAAGAAAAAACTTATCGTCGAGGGAGTGAACGTCCTCAAACGCCACAACCGCGCAAACTCTCGAAGCGGCGTGCAGGGCGGCATCATCGAGCGGGAAGCTCCCATTCACGTCTCAAACGTGATGGTGATCTGCCCGCATTGCAGCGAGGCCACTCGCACCGCGCATCAGGTGCTGGGCGATGGTCAGCGGACGCGCGCCTGCAAGAGGTGCGGGGCGGCGATTGAGAAACAATGAGCGAATCTGCTGAAGGCAGTCGCGCGGCCTATTAATCTCAGATTTGAGATTTCAAATTTGAGATTACGGGGACGGCGACGCATCAGTGAAGAGGTTAGAGATGGCAACTAGATTGAGCGAACGATACAAAAACGAGATACTCGAAGCCCTGACCAAGGAGTTCAACTATCCGAACCCGATGGCTGTGCCGAGGCTTGAAAAGATAGTCCTGAACATGGGCGTAGGCCGCGAGGCGCAGAACAACTCCAAGGTTTTCGATCAGGCAGCTTCCGAGCTATCGACCGTTTCGGGTCAAAAACCTGTGATCACCAAGGCCAAGAAATCAATCGCGGCCTTCAAACTGCGAACAGGCATGCCGGTCGGCGTATCGGTGACTCTGCGCGGTGATCGGATGTACGAGTTTCTGGACCGGTTTATAAACGCCGTGCTGCCGCGCGTGCGCGACTTTCGCGGCGTCAGCCCTCGCGCTTTCGACGGGCGCGGCAATTACACGGTAGGAATCAAAGACCAATTGATATTCCCCGAGATAGACTTCAACAAGGTTGACAAGACGCGGGGAATGAACATTTCTATAGTCACAACGGCACGAACTGATGAAGAGGGACGCGCTCTGCTTCGCCAGTTTGGAATGCCGTTTCAGAAATAGTTGAGAGGTACGGATGGCGAGAGAATCATCAATGTATAAGGCGAACGAGTTGAAACGCGCTCTCGAAAACGCCAGGCAAAGGGTACAGGAAAAGTACGGAAACAGCAGCAAGAAGACGATCAAGAAAGCAAAGGCCGAAGGTCTGAATCTGAACGTCTTCACCTCGCGCGTGCACAATCGCTGTCGCCGTTGCGGTCGCGGCCGTGCCTACCTGCGCAAGTTTGCTCTCTGTCGCATCTGCTTCCGAGACCTTGCGCTGGAAGGACATATTCCTGGCGTGACGAAGTCAAGCTGGTAAAAGATTAGTGATGCGTAATGCGTGATGGGTGATGCTCAACCGGATTGGAATCCGGTCACGAGTCACGCCTCAGGCATCGCGTAATTCAGGAGACGTATGACAGACCCAATAGCTGATATGTTAACGCGCATTCGCAACGCGTTACAGGCAAAGCATCAGAAGGTGGACGTGCCGCTCTCTAAGCTCAAGCTTGAGATCGCGCGGATACTGAAAGAAGAAGGCTTTATAAACAACTATAAGACGATCGGGGAAGGCGTGCACCGCACGATTCGCATCTACCTGCGCTACGGCCCGAGAGGCGAGCAGGTGGTCTCAAAGCTTGAGCGCGTTTCAAAACCCGGCTGTCGTGTTTATGTGGACAGCATGAAGATACCCAAAGTGCTCGGCGGCATGGGCATCAATATTCTCTCTACTTCGAGCGGGTTGATGACTGACCGCGCAGCACGCCGCCAGAAGGTAGGCGGCGAGATACTTTGCCGGGTCTACTAAGCGGGTCTACTTAAGAGCGTGACGCGAGTTCTCGTCTCGCGTTACGGGCAGGGAGTTGGACAAATGTCGAGGATAGGCAAAAAGCCGATAGTGTTGCCGAAAGGCGTGAAAGTCAACATAAACGAGGGCGAGGTCGAGGTGACCGGGCCAAAAGGCTCGCTCAAGACCCGGTTGCCGGAAGGGATCAATTTTCGCCAGGACGGCGAGCAGTTGATCGCCGAGCGCGAGTCTGATGACAAGGCCGCTTTCCACGGTCTTGCGCGGGCGCTCGTAAACAACGCGGTCGTGGGCGTAAGCGAAGGCTTTGTCCGCCAGCTTGACGTGGTCGGCGTAGGTTACAAGGTCGAGGTGCAGAAGAATCGCGTGATATTCAACCTGGGCTATTCACATCCCATAGAATTTCCCTTGCCCAACGGGATAGATGTGAAGATCGAACGTCAGAACAAACCGGGCGTCCAGCAATATCAGACCACGCTGACGGTCACAGGAATTGACCGGCAGCAGGTAGGCCAGGTGGCAGCCGATATGCGCAGCCTTCGCAGACCCGATCCCTACAAGGGCAAGGGTGTTCGCTATGCGAATGAGAAACTGAAGCTCAAACCGGGCAAGACCGGGAAGTAATAGATAGACTCTGGCGGGCTGCTGAAGTGACGCGAGGCAAATAGAGATAATAACGCTTTGCGCAATCAGCGGACTTGGAGAAAACAAAAATGGCTAAGAAAGAGAGCCGCGAATTGCGGCGAGCAGTTCATAAGAGGATTCGCAAGAAAATTTCGGGCACGACCGAGCGCCCGCGCCTTGCGGTATTTCGCAGCTTGAATCATATCTACGCTCAGGTGATAGACGATTCTTCGGGCAAGACGATAGCGTCTGCCTCTACAACAGAGCCTGATTTTCGCACCCGCTACGGGGGCAACGTCGCAGCCGCGAAAGAGATCGGCAAGATTATAGCCGAGCGCGCCAAAGAGAAAGGTATAACGCGAGTGGTCTTTGACCGGGGCGGTTATATCTATCATGGACGCGTGAGGAATCTGGCCGAAGGGGCGCGCGAAGGCGGATTGGAATTCTAGATTTTAGATTTTGGATTTTAGATTTTGGATTGCCGATCAATCCGTGAATCCAAAATCTAAAATCCAAAATCCAAAATCGTAAGGGGTTTTATGGAACGGATAGATGCATCGGGTCTCGATCTTAAAGATCAGGTCATTTCAATCAACCGCGTTACCAAAGTGGTAAAGGGCGGTAAGAATCTGTCGTTTTCGGCTCTGGTAGTCGTCGGCAACGAAAACGGCATAGTCGGGTTCGGTTCCGGCAAGGCGCGGGAAGTGCCTCTGGCAATAAAGAAGGGCATCGAGGCAGCCAAGAAGAATCTCATCCGCGTTCCGCTCACAGGTTCCACGCTGCCGCATCAGGTGGTAGGAGTCTTCGGAGCAGGTCGTGTTCTTATGAAGCCTGCGCCCGAAGGCACGGGTGTGATCGCGGGCGGCCCGGTTCGCGCCATAATGCAATCGGTAGGCGTGCACGATGTCGTGACCAAATCAATCGGCACATCGAATCCTCATAACGTGGTACGCGCAACCTTTGAGGGACTACGCGATCTGAAGGATCCGGCCACCGTGGCGCGGCTGCGCAAGCAAAGCGTCGAAGAGATTCAAACCGCCTGAGAGGGGTTGCCCTGAAGGGATTTGCCCCGAGAGATTTGCATAGCGCCGGTCTGAACAGGTAGTCTTACAAGAGCCTTTTCAGGCGGGATGAGCACAAGGAGTTACGATTATGGCAGAGGCCAAAAAGCGCGCCGATAAAGGCTCGTCGGACGTGAAGACGATAAAAATACAGTGGTATCGCTCTACCATCGCGGCAAATAAATCGCATAAGATACTGGTGCGCAGCATCGGGCTCACAAAGCTCAATCAGATAGTCGAGCGCCCCGATACAGCGGCGATGCGCGGGATGGTGGCAAAGGCTCCGCACCTGCTGCGGATAGTCGAATAGGAGCCGTCTGAAATCTCAGATTTGAAATCTCAAATCTGAGGTTAAAGAGGCCTGTGGAGTTTCTAATGGCACTAGGTATACACAACATCGGAGCGCCGAAGGGCGCAAACAAGAATAAGAAGCGAGTGGGTCGCGGGCCGGGCTCCGGGCTTGGGAAGACCTCGGGGCGCGGTCACAAGGGCCAGAAATCGCGTTCGGGCTATTCGAGCCGTCCCGGGTTTGAGGGCGGGCAGATGCCGCTCCAGCGCAGGCTGCCCAAGCGCGGCTTTACAAATATATTTAAGAAAGAGTGGGTCGAAATCAATCTCTCTGACCTCGGAGAGAGATTCGAAGGTGTTGATGAGATCACGCCCGAGCTTCTCGTAGAACGCGGTCTCATAAAGAAGGGCCAGCTTGCCCGCGCATACGGCGTGGTTGTCCTGGGCCGGGGCGAGTTGACCCGGGCAGTCAATGTCTCTGCGCATCGCTTCAGCAAGAGCGCGCGCGAAAAGATCGAAGCTGCGGGCGGCACGGCTTCGCTGGTTTCCTCAACTGCCGGCGGTGAGTAAATCCACCTCCATCGTTTATTAAAGGTTCAAGCCCATGCTAGAGAATTTTATTAATAGCATACGCAATGTCTTTGCCGTGCCCGATCTGCGCAAGCGCATACTCTTTACGCTTGCAATGCTTGGGGTTTATCGTATCGGCTCGCACGTGCGCACGCCCGGTATCGATGCTGACGCGCTCGCCAATCTGTGGAATACCGGCGAATTGCAGCGCAGCCTTGCCGGTGTCCTCGATCTTTTTTCGGGCGGCAACTTCAAGGTGGTCTCGATCTTTGCGCTTGGCATCACCCCCTACATCACAGCGTCAATCATCTTGCAGTTGATGACGACCGTGAGCGCCCGACTCAAGGCGCTTCAGGAAGAAGGGGAACTCGGACGCCGGAAGATCACACAATACACCCGTTACCTGACGGTCTTGCTCTGCTCGATACAATCGTTTGGCATCGCCTACTGGCTGCAAAACCAGCAGACCGCTACCGGGTCGCTTGTGCCAAATCCGGGCGTGAGCTTTATCGCGTTGACGATGCTTACTCTTACAACCGGCACTACCTTTATCATGTGGCTGGGCGAACAGATCACCGAACGTGGCGTAGGCAACGGCATAAGCTTGATCATCTTTGCCGGAATCGTGCTGAGGCTGCCGTCTGCGGTTTCGTCGATTTACGAAAAGCTGACCGGCGGCGGCACCGGGCAGGCGCTCGGCGTAATAGCCCTTATAATAGCGATGATACTTGTCATCGCGGGTATTGTCTTTATCGAGCGCGGCTACCGCAAGGTTCCGATCAACCACGCGCGCCGAATGGTCGGTCGCCAGTCGATACCGCAGCAGCAGACTCACATGCCGCTGAAAGTAAACATCGGCGGAGTCATCCCGGTGATCTTTGCCGCTTCGATACTGGCCTTCCCCCAGACTATTCTGGGTTTTTTGGGGGCTACCGATCCGACCTCGGGGAGTTGGAGGGGCTGGCTTGCAACCTTTGCGCAGGAGATGACCAACTCTTCGCATCCGCTGCACATGCTGATCTATACTACGGCCATCATTTTCTTCACGTTCTTTTATGTGTCGATCATCTTCAACACGGATGAAGTGGCCAACAATTTACGTAAGAACGGAGCCTTTATACCGGGCATTCGACCCGGCAAGCGCACGGCGGATTATCTGAACGAGATTCTAACGCGATTGACGACCGTGGGCGCGATATATCTGGCCCTGGTTGCCCTGTTGCCGCAGATCATGACCGGAGGCTTTCAGTTTCAGTATCTTCCGTGGATCGGTCAGTCTGTTGATAACCTGCTGCGATCAAACCCGTTAACTTCCTGGCTCACGACGGGCGTAGGTGTGAACTTCTATTTCGGTGGCACAAGCCTGCTGATCGTTGTCGGCGTGGCGATGGACACCATGAACCAGATCGAGTCCCAACTCATCATGCGTCACTACGATGGATTTATGGGGCCGAGAGGTCGTCGCATGCGCGGCCGTTGTAGCATGTGAGAATCCCTATGCCGTGTATAATCGTCTTAATAGGACCCCAGGGGGCAGGAAAGGGCACACAGGCGAAAATGCTGGCAGAGCGCTTTAATCTGCCGATTGTCGCTACGGGCGATATGCTGCGCGAAGTGGCCCGCGCCGATACCCCCCTTGGCGATCAGGTGCGAAGCATACTCGCTTCGGGTCAGCTTGTGTCGGATGACATACTTGCCAAAGTGGTCAGTGAGCGCACGAGCAAGAGTGATTGTGAAGGCGGATATGTTTTGGATGGATTCCCGAGGACATTGCCTCAAACCCGTCTGCTTGAGAGAATCGCGCAGGCCCAGGGACATCGCATTATCGTCATCGAAATAGTTGTTCCGCGCGAATTGCTTCACAGCCGTCTCGCGGGTCGGCTCACGTGCAATACCTGCGGTTCGACTTATCACGTAGAGTTCAACCCGAGCAAGCAGGAAGGCATATGCGATCTGGATGGGCAATTGCTTGTGAAGCGGGCGGATGATTATGAAGAGGCGATAGCCCAACGGCTGGCATTATACGATGAAAAGACACTGCCGCTTCTGGATTACTATGAAAAATCCGGTCGGCTGCATAAAGTGATAGGAACAGGGTCGCCTCTTGAGGTGTTTGACCGAATCGCCGAGGTTGCAAATGGGGAGGAGCAGATGTCGGCCTCCTGTGGCAGTCAATCCGTACAGGATGCCGTTCATGCCCCAGCTCACGATAGAGAAGACACCGAAGTGGAGAGGGCTTGAGGCTGGAAGACTCGTTGTTATGATCATTCGGAAGTCAAAAGCTGAGATTGAGAAGATGCGCAAAGCGGGTCGTATTGTTGCCGCTGTGCTTGCTCGTCTCTCTTCTATTGTCGAGCCTGGTGTCACAACCCGGGATCTGGATCATGAAGCCGAAAAAATGATCCGCGATGCGGGAGCGATACCGACCTTTAAGGGGTATTGCGGATATCCGGCTTCGATTTGCACATCGGTGAATGATGAGGTCGTCCACGGGATACCGGGTAATCGCAGATTGCGAGAAGGCGACATCATCGGCATAGACTGCGGCGCGACATATCTGGGATATGTGGGCGATTCGGCTGTTACGGTGCCGGTGGGAAACATCAGCGAAGAGGTGAAAAAGCTTATGGAGGCGACTCGCCAGTCGCTTTACGAGGCGATATCCAGATGTCACGTAGGGAACCGGCTGGGCGATGTCTGTAACGCCGTCGAATCATATGTCATACCGCTCGGTTATTCTGTAGTCCAGAATTATTGCGGGCACGGGATTGGCCGGGCCATGCACGAAGAACCGCAGGTTCCAAACTACGGCACACCGGGAACGGGGAAACCTCTGCGCGCAGGATGGGTGATTGCAATCGAGCCGATGATCAATCTTGGCAGGCACGATGTAAAAGTCCTCTCAGATGGATGGACCGTGATTACCCTTGACGGCCGCCCGTCAGCGCATTTCGAGCACACGGTAGCCGTGACCGAAGACGGGCCGCAGATACTGACCACGCTTGAGGAGACGGAATTGGATCGAAATGTGGCCTGATCTCGATCAGGTTGCGCACACCGGCTCCGTGATGTTAAAATAGCTGTTTCTTGCGCACAGGATTTTCCTGCTCTAGCGCTCGCGTCACGGGAAGGGAAGGTTAGACATGAAAGTCAGGGCTTCGGTTAAGAAGATTTGCGACAACTGTAAAATTATTCACCGCAAGGGAGTGGTGCGCGTGATCTGCACCAACCCGAAACACAAACAGAGGCAGGGCTAAGCTGCCTCCCGGAGCTTTCGGGTTCGCGGTTTACGGAGGATTATGGCACGCATTTCAGGCGTAGACCTTCCGGCCAATAAGAGGGCTGAAATCGGTCTCACATACATTTACGGCATAGGGCGTTCGCGCGCCAACAAGATACTGGGCGAAGCCGGTATCAGCATTGATAAGCGCATACGCGAATTGAGCGAAGAAGAGGTCAATCGCATTCGCTCGATCATAGACCAGCAAGGCTTGGTCGAAGGCGATTTGCGCAAACAGATCCAGATGGACATCAAGCGATTGATGGACATTGGATGCTATCGCGGGCTACGCCACAGACGTGGACTGCCGGTTCGCGGTCAGCGCACTCACACAAACGCTCGCACTCGAAAAGGCCCGCGCCGTATGACGGTTGCTAAAAAGAAAGCGCCGGGCAAGAAATAAAATCGGTGGTCAGTGCCCGGTGGCCCCTGGTCAGTAAGATTCTTCTTCACTGCTACGGCTCACTGGTTACTGACTACTGATCACTGGACACTGATTTATGGCAAAAGGACAAACAAAAGGCGGCAAAAAGAAGGCGTTCAAGCGAAAAGAGCGGCGCATGGTCCCGCAAGGAATAGTTCACATCCAGGCGACCTTCAACAATACACTGATCTCTATCACCGATCTTGAAGGCAATCTGATAGGCCAGTCATCGGCCGGGGCGCTTGGCTTCAGAGGGTCGCGCAAGGGGACTCCGTTTGCGGCTCAACAGGCTGCATCGCGCGCAGCCCAGGCCGCCCGCGATATGGGGATGCAGACTGCTGAGGTAAGAGTGAAAGGACCGGGTTCGGGCCGCGAGTCGGCTGTTCGAGCCATTCAATCGGCCGGCATCGAAGTCAGGCTTATACGCGACGTGACTCCGATACCGCATAACGGGTGCCGGCCTCCGAAACGTCGCAGAGTGTAATAACGTTCAAGCGCATATTGTGGTCGGGAGGATGGCGCGAGCCGTTCCCCCGCACGCGCGTTTTAAAGGAAGAAGGACAGATGAGGCCGATCCGAAAGATCGTCTTCTCCTGTTTGTAAACTTTTGCTGGACCCGGAGACCGAAAGGCTTCGGGCAGTAGATGGAGGAAGAAAGTGGCAAGATATCGTGGTCCGGTGTGCAGACTGTGCCGCCGGGAAGGAATGAAATTGTTTTTGAAAGGGGAGCGGTGCTATAAACCGAGTTGCCCCATCGAAAAACGCGGCACCCAGCCGCCCGGACAGCACGGCCGCAATGCTCGCCGTCCAAAGGCTCTGATCGGCTATGGTCAGCAGCTCCGTGAAAAACAGAGAGTCAAGCGTATTTACGGCATGTTGGAGCGCCAGTTCCGGCTCTACTTCGAGCGGGCCGTGCGGATGAAAGGCGTGACGGGCGAAAATCTGCTCGCGCTTCTCGAACGCAGGCTCGATAACGCTGTTTATCGCCTCGGATTCGCCACCTCGCGGGCGCAGGCCCGTCAGCTGGTCAATCACGGCCACATCACGGTCAATGGCAGGTCGGTTAACATCCCAAGCTTTCAGGTGAAGGTCGGAGACGATGTTTCTGTGCGAGAGGGCAGCCGCTCCAACATCCACATCCAGAGCGCGTTTCAGACCGCCTCTGGTCGCGGTCGTCCCGCCTGGCTTGAGATTACTTCTCCTGACGAGATGCGCGGACGGGTCGTGTCTCTGCCGCGCCGCGAAGATATCGGGCAGAACATTAACGAACAGCTTATAGTCGAGCTTTATTCCAAGTAATCGAATTAAGGGCTGCTGGCCGGAAAGTGCTCAATCGCGAGGGCGGTTGTGGCTGTCCGGCCCCTCAACTGCTTTTGAGAGGAATAAATGGACGGAACAGAAACTCAATTCATGATCGGTTTTCAGAGGCCCAAGCGCCTCGCATGTGAGACTGAAACACTCACCGGGCGCTACGGCAAATTCTACGCTCAGCCGTTCGAGCGAGGGTTTGGCACCACGATAGGCAACTGCCTGCGCCGCGCCTTGCTCTCCTCAATCGAGGGTGCGGCCATCACGGCTGTGAAAATCGAAGGCGTACTGCATGAGTTCTCTTCGATCCCCGGCGTCGTCGAGGATGCGACAGACATAATACTCAACCTCAAGCGCATACCATTCAAATTGCACGGAGCCGGTCCCAAGACCCTGCGTGTCGAGCGCAATGTGGCCGGGGCGCTGCTTTCGGGCGAGATCGAAGCCGATTCGGAAGTCGAAATACTCGACCCGAACGTACATATCGCTACTATCTCGGAGGGCGGCTCACTCACAATCGAGATGCGGCTCAAGCGCGGGCGCGGGTATGTCTCAGCCGACCGCAATTTCGACGAGGACCTCGCCGTAGGTTACATCCCTATTGACTCGGTTCACTCGCCTGTCAAGAAGGTCAACTACACGGTGGAATCTGCGCGCCTCGGCCAGGACACCGATTATGACAAGCTCACAATCGAAGTATGGACAAACGGCTCTGTAAAACCCGAGAACTCCATAGGTCTTGCTTCCAAGCTGATCAAAGACCACATGCAGATTTTTATCAACTTCGAAGAAGAGCCGGAGCTTGCCGAAGCCGATAGCGAAGAGGCGCAGAAGATTCAATTCAACGAAAACCTGGACCGCTCGGTCGATGAGCTTGAGCTTTCCGTGCGCTCCTACAACTGTCTGAAG
Source organism: Blastocatellia bacterium (assembly GCA_963765495.1). Classification (GTDB taxonomy): domain Bacteria; phylum Acidobacteriota; class Blastocatellia; order UBA7656; family UBA7656; genus CAVXWP01. The sequence continues at coordinate 419,211 of CAVXWP010000002.1, read as the reverse complement.
AACGCCGATATTCGCACCATACGCGAGCTTGTTCAAAAATCCGAGCCCGAGATGCTGAAGACAAAGAATTTCGGGCGCAAATCGCTAAACGAGATAAAAGAGATTCTCTCGGTGATGGGTTTGAGCCTCGGGATGAAATTCGATGAACAGGGCCGGTTGATACAAGACAGCGGCGAATAAAATCTCTAGCGTAAAGGGGAATTCGGATTGCGGGCCGAAGATTTCAAGTCTCCGGTCTGAAATCCGCGACTAAGAGGGGTAGATAGAATGCGACACAAAGTTGCTCACCGAAAACTGGGGCGCACATCGGCACACAGGGCCGCGGTCTTGCGCAATCTTTGCACTTCGCTCATCGAGCACGAGCGATTGATTACAACGCTTCCGAAAGCGAAAGAGCTTCGGCCTTTCGCCGAAAAGGTGATAACGCTTGGCAAGCGGGGGCTTGCCGCCGATTCGCCCGAAAAAGCGCTTCACGCGCGCCGCCTGGCTTCGGCCTATTTCTATTCAGGCAACACCAATCGCGTGCCGGATGGCGGATACAAGCGGCCCCGCGCGCCTCGAACGGCGGGCGTGTTTGCTCTTAATAAACTCTTCGATGAGATAGCCACCCGTTATGCAGAAAGACCCGGCGGATACATTCGCATCCTAAAACTCGGCCCGCGAAAAGGCGACGGGGCCGAGATGGCTCTGATCGAGTTGATAGGCAGCGAATCTAAGGAGACAGTGTCGGAAGAGAAGCAAGAGAAGAAGAAGCGTCGCTTCTTTGGTCTCGGCCGTAAAGAAGAATAGGCCGGGGCTGCGGGCGGTATAAGCGCCTTTGCCGAATTTTCTGACATCTGTATCGGGAGGCCGAAGGCGAAGCGCAAGCTTGCATGTGTGGTTTGGCAATCCGCCTTCAAGTAACAATTGGGAGCCTCAGCCTTCGCGGTTGAGGCTCTTGCTTCTTAACCCTTGTACATCCTTGCTACAACCTGAGCGAGGATCAAATCAGAAGAGGAGAGGCCAGGATGGACCTGAACGAACTCAAAGAGTTAATAGAGTTGATAGCGGAAAAGGGATTTGCAGAGTTCGAGCTTGAGCGCCAGGGGCTTCGATTGCGCATCTCGCGGTCATCAAGGCAGGCAGGGCCGGCGGCTCAAACCCCGCAAGTAAGTCTTTCACCCGTGGCGGTGAGCGAGGCCGCCGCAACCGAACCCGGTTCGCAACTCATTGCCGCCGCGCCTGCTCAATCGGTCGCTTCATCTCAAACCAGTGAGCCCAACCCGGAGCTGCACATCATCAAATCGCCAATAGTCGGGACCTTCTATCGCGCAGCCTCGCCAACCTCTGAACCATTCGTAAGGATAGGCGACAGCGTAGAGTACGAGACGGTTGTTTGCATTATCGAAGCCATGAAACTGATGAATGAAATCCACGCCGAGGTAACGGGCGAGGTGGCAAAGATATTCGTAGAAAACGGTCAGGCCGTCGAGTTTGGTCAGCCGCTTTTTGGAATAAAGGTGCAATAATAGATTTGCAACACGGGCGGGAAGGGATACTCGCTCGTCCGGTTTTGTAATCACAAAAGTCCTTTAGTGAAGAACGCATGTTTAAGAAAATTCTTATAGCCAATCGAGGCGAAATTGCCACGCGGATCATCTGGGCCTGCAAGGAAATGGGCATCCGCACAGTTGCCGTCTACAGCGAAGCCGACCGCGATTCGCTGCATGTGCGTTTTGCCGATGAGGCCTTCTGCATAGGCCCGCCGCCATCCTCGAAAAGCTATCTGAACATCCCACAGGTAATCTCTACTGCGGAGGTCACAAACGTAGACGCCATACATCCCGGCTACGGCTTTCTGGCCGAAAACGCGTACTTTGCGGAGGTATGCGAAGCCTGCAACATCAAATTCATCGGCCCGAGCCCCCAGAGCATAAGATTGATGGGCGATAAAGCTCAGGCACGCGCGTCCATGAAGGCTGCCGGTGTTCCCATCACGCCGGGCTTTGACGGAATCATCCAGAGTGAGGACGAGGCTATAGGGATTGCCGGTGAAATCGGCTACCCGGTGATAATCAAGGCATCAGCAGGCGGAGGCGGGCGAGGCATGCGCATCGTGCGCGACAAAGAGGAGTTGTTGACATCGCTTCCCGCCGCTCAACAGGAAGCTCAGATCGCTTTCGATAACCCGGCCGTTTATATAGAGAAATACATAGAGATTGCGCGCCACATCGAGATACAGGTGCTGGCCGACGAGCACGGAAATGTTCTGCATCTGGGTGAACGCGAATGCTCGATTCAGCGGCGGCATCAAAAGCTCATCGAAGAGTCTCCTTCGCCTGTGCTCACGCCGGAACTGAGACAGAAGATGGGCGAAACAGCCGTGCGCGCCTGCCAGGAAATCGGCTATGCCAACGCCGGCACAATAGAGTTTCTGCTCGATCAGGATCAAAACTATTACTTCATGGAGATGAATACCCGAATACAGGTCGAGCATCCCGTCACGGAGATGGTGACCGACACCGATCTGGTCCGAGAGCAGATACAGGTTGCCGCAGGCGAGCATCTTCGATTCAAACAGGATGACATAACCTTCAGAGGTCACGCGATTGAGTGCAGAATCAACGCCGAATCTCCCGTGACCTTTACGCCATCGCCGGGTCGAATTACGGCTTTCAACATTCCCGGCGGCCCCGGCGTGCGCGTAGACACAGCGGCCTATCCCGGCTGGGTAGTGCCACCGCATTACGATTCGCTGGTTGCAAAACTCATAGTGCATCACCATACGCGCGAACTGGCAATTGCCCGGATGCGTCGGGCGCTTGAAGCGATGATAATCGAAGGCATAGAAACGACTGTTCCCGTTCATCAGCAGATACTTGCCGACCCGGATTTTGTAGCCGGAAACCTTTCTACAAAGTTCATGGAGCGGTTTGCAAAAAGCAAGACTTCGGCAAAACGCGGCATCTAGCCAGGGTGAAAAAGACTTTGACAGGATTAACAGAATTAGCTTGGATTAGCCATGATTTTTGTCCATTCTTTAGGAGCCTTGTTAATCCCGTCAGAAAAATCCGACTCTCCTATTTGGCGCTGTAATTTGCGATGATGAGCCTCCCCCTCCCAAAAATCTATTCCATCACAGACTTGCGTTTGAGCGGCCTTTCGCACGCCGAACAGGTCGAACGGATGGCCGAGGGTGGGGCTACGCTGATCCAGTTACGAGAAAAGTTTTTGACCCCGCGCGAGTTTTATCTGGCGGCGCTTGAGGCGATGAAAGTAGCGCGTAGGCTGGGTGTCAAAATCATTATCAATGATCGTGTAGACATCGCTCTCGCGGTCAACGCCGATGGCGTTCACCTTGGACAGGATGATCTCCCGCCTGATCGGGCACGAGAGCTTATGGGTGCCGGTCGCATCATCGGTTATTCAACCCATAACCCAAAACAGGCTCTGGAAGCCGATTCTATGCCGATAGACTATGTGGCCCTCGGCCCGGTCTTCCAAACTACAACGAAAGTAAATCCTGATCCCGTAATCGGTGCGGGTATCATAAGGCAGGTCAAAGCCCATATATCGAAGCCTCTTGTTGCTATTGGGGGAATAAGCCTTGACCGAGTGAGATCGACCCTGACCACGGGGGCCGACAGCCTGGCAATAATCTCTGATCTGTTCTCAACCGACGATCTTGCAGAGCGCGTAAAAGCCTTTCTCAAACAGGCCGGTTGATGAATCATTGTTTTCCGCATAAGAAAAGGGCCGGTCATTTCTGTGACCGGCCCTTTGAATTTTAATCCGCGACCTGCGCGGGGTTGGAGTAGCGCATTAGACTGACATCACAGTTGATTGATCGTGTATGTCTTGTCGTTAACGGTTATCGTTCCTGTGCGCGAGCCTCCAGAAGTGTTGAAGCCGACAAAGAATACGATCTTGCCGTTGCCCGTGCCGCTTGACCCGGATGTTATCAGTACCCAGTTTACGCTGGATGTGGCGGTCCAGTTGCACCCTGCCGGTGCCGTTACGGTAATGGTAGACTTGCCGCCCGTTGCACTGAAACTACCACCTGACGGCGAGATCGTAACCGAACATCCGCCACCGGATGCCGGGTCCTGAGTAACAGTAAAGGTCTGACCGGCAACAGTCATAGTCCCGGAACGCGGGCTTGTGGTTGAATTGGCCTGAACCGAGAAGTTGACACTTCCGCTGCCTGAACCGCTTGCGCCCGAAGTGATGGTAATGAATGCTGTGTTGCTGACGGCAGTCCACGCGCAGCCTGATTGTGTGGTGACGCCTACGCTGCCGGTCCCGCCGCTTGCCCCAAAATTCTGACTCGTCGGATTGATCGAGTATGTGCAACTTTGTGCTGCCGGGTCCTGAGTGACGGTAAAGGTCTGACCGGCGACAGTCATGGTTCCCGAACGAGAACTGGTATTAGGATTGGCCTGAACCGAGAAGTTGACACTTCCGCTGCCCGAACCGCTTGCGCCCGAAGTGATGGTAATGAATGCTGCGTTGCTGACGGCAGTCCACGCGCAGCCTGATTGTGTGGTGACGCCTACGCTTCCAGTCCCACCGGCAGCCACAAAATTCTGGCTTGTGGGATTGATTGAGTATGTACAAGACCCCGCTGCCGGGTCCTGAGTAACAGTAAAGGTCTGACCGGCAACAGTCATAGTCCCGGAACGCGGGCTTGTGGTTGAATTGGCCTGAACCGAGAAGTTGACACTTCCGCTGCCTGAACCGCTTGCGCCCGAAGTGATGGTAATGAATGCTGTGTTGCTGACAGCAGTCCACGCGCAGCCTGATTGTGTGGTGACGCCTACGCTGCCGGTCCCGCCGCTTGCCCCAAAATTCTGACTCGTCGGATTGATCGAGTATGTGCAGCCGCCGCCGCCCGGCCCGTTTTGCGATACGGTGTGGACGAAATCTCCTATGGTAATGGTCCCCGTCCGGTTGTTGCCGGAGTTGAACGCTACATTGTATCTGATCTTCCCGTTGCCTGTGCCGCTACTCCCCGTAGAGATGAATATCCACGGCGAGTCGCTGACAGCGGTCCAGTTGCAACTGGACTGAGTTGTAACGCTTATGATTCCAATGCCGCCGGTTGTCCCAAATGAATTTGAGGGAGGCGATATCCCCGTCACGCACTGGGTTGAGGCCGGGTCCTGGGTCACCGTAAATGTCTGCCCGGCTATCGTCATAGTCCCCGAGCGGGAACTTGTTAAGATATTTTGGGCAACTGAGAAACCAACCGTTCCATTGCCTGTACCGCTTGCGCCCGAAGTGATCGTAATGAATGCTGCGTTGCTGACGGCCGTCCACGCGCAGCCTGATTGTGTGGTAACGCTTACGCTTCCGGTCCCGCCGGCAGCCACAAAATTCTGGCTAGTCGGGTTGATTGAGTATGTGCAGGGAACTCCTCCCCCGACGGAAAAGACGCCCTGGCCTGTTACGCTCTGCCCGTCAGGATTTGTTACCGTAACGTCCTTCGGGCCGTTTGTTGCACTCAAGGTAGAGATATTGAGCGTAATTGATTTTGTCCCGTTATAAGTGACGCTGTTTACAACGACGCCGCCGCTGACGGTGGCACCGATGTGGCAGTTGAAGCCTGCGCCCGGGTCATAAAATGCCGATCCATTGATCTGATCTGCGCTGACCTGCACATTGACCGAAGCCTGCCCGGCTGGAACGGAAGACGGGCTTGCGCTTGTCGGCGTAGCAGGTGGAGGCGCAAACAGTTGAACTACTCGAACACTATAGGAGTTTGCGGATTCGCAGAATTCCTGTATGGTCCACATCGTCATGTCGTCGCAGGGATCGAGACTGGTGTAAGAGTAATCTCCCCATCGGCGGTAGCCGCGCCCGGAGCCGTTATCACCCGGCGGGTTATAGGCCGTCGCACTGTTCGTCAGTTGGATGGGGGCTTGTAATGTGCCCGGCGGATCACTTGCCAGACGGCCTGCGGTTGCAGCATTCGCAAACTCGTTGGTTCCGGCGATGCTCGACCCCAATGCCATGTGCCCCTGTCCGTTTACCATTACCGAGGGAATCCAGTAGTTGCGATCATTGGTAGTGTTTGTCGCCGATGCTGTAAACAGCGTCCCAGATTGCACAAGCGTGGGCGTAGCATTATCCAGGTTGTCAAATTGGTACCATCGGCATGCGTTTCGAGTTCGAGCAGCGCCATCGGATACGCCTGTGTTGTCTACTCCGATTGTGTGCGCGGTCCAAAGTTTTCCGTTGCGAATAACCGCCTGAATCAAACGGTCATCCAGAGCATCAAGCTGTCCGTTCGAGCCGCCCGTGTTCCCCTGATGCCGCACCGTTAAAGGCAGAGACGTTTGGGGGACCGTTATGGGTATATTGGCTGACAAGACGGGAGTGCCGCCGGGGTTTGTGACTTTGCGCAGGACAAGCGTGCCAAAACTTATATTGTCAACGCCGATGAGATAGCCTGTGGTCGTGCCCGGGTCAAAATTGTCTACGCCCTGCGGGGTGTAGATGCCAGAGCCGCCGGGGCTGCCCGTCAGGTTGCGAAAAGCCGTGACCACAATCGGCCCCGCGCCAAGCACCGAGCTTTTGCGTATGACAAAGGCCGTGGTTCCCCCGTAACTCGGACAGAACAGATTAACGCCTACGTAAAGAGCATTTGCATCAATTCCCAGCGTAGGATAATCGGCAAGGCAGTTTGAATCTCCTGCTGGTGGTGCCTGGTCCTGCTGGAAGAAGAAGAAGGTCCAGACCGTCCCGGCCGTTATGGTCCCGTTGTTGCTGACCGCGAGCAAGACTCTGTTTGGGGTCGGAACATTGATGATCAGTATGAACCATCGGTCGGTCAACCTATCATAGCGGATGCGAGGATCGCTCGTAGATGATCCGTTTCGCACAGAGTTAAAGAATAAATTTGTGGAGGTATTGAGCACTCCATCGGCAACGCCCGTAACTTTATTAAAAGTCTTTATGCGATTGTTTACGGCTACTATGAATTGCGACGGGCCGACAGCGCCCATCGTGTCAGGGGGGAACGCGCTCGTTTCGCTCAAGGTAGCGCCTGTAAAACTCACTCCCGGTGTCTGCGGGTTTGAGGGCGCGGGCGCAGGTGCGGAAGGATCGCGGGGAGGCCATTGCGCCACGTTTGGCGAATCAGGGTTCTTCGAAAGATGAGATCGGTCGGGACGGACTATATCTTCTTCGGTCTCTTCGGGGTCCGCGTAATCCGGCCCGTGCTCTGCCTGGCGGATCATTATATGCTCGGTGGTTTCTTCCACGCCCTTATTCCCGGTCCATGGAATTCCCACGGTCTCACCACTCGAATCCGTCTGTCGCGGCTTTAAGGGCTTGACCGTCGCAGCAGGTGGCGGAGAGGGCACGGCTTTTCGAGCCGTACTGGGAGGCTCGGGTCTCTTTGCGGTATCTTGAGCGAACAAAACCCCTGTGGATGAGAGAGTCACAAGGGCGCTGAGTGAGAATACCAGAGACTTCCTCATCAATGAGCGAAATCCTGAAGTAGAACGTAAATAAAACATCAACTCCTCCTGAAAAATCGACCCCGTGCGTAGCGCGTACGCCTTGAAAATGAAAAATACCGGAACGCGATCAAAGTCCTACACAAAGCTGTATCCACTGAGATGGCATTCACGCGAAGAATTCGGGTTTATGCCTGGGGACCGCGTGCCTGAGATAACAAACAGACGGAAAATAGTATCTGTGGTTGCTTGAGTTGTCAAATAAGGGTTGTCAGCGAAATCGCTGTGCTGCCGGGGGCATTCAGTTTTTTGACTTGCGGGCTATAGTGTCTGATGCGTGATGTGTGATTCGTGATTCGTGATTTACAAAACTCGCAAGATCGTCTTTTACAGCCGCCGCCCCATAGCCACGAATCACGCATCACAAATCACGTTTTAGCGTCAGTTCGCCTTCTGTTTGATCGAGATGAAATGGCCCGCAACAATCAGCGTGCCTCTGCGAGATTGGCCGGTCGTATTTTGGGTCACTGTAAAAGTGACCGAACCGTTGCCGCTTCCCAGAGGGGTTGATGTGATGATTAGCCAGCTATCGAGGCTGTGTGCCGTCCAACTGCATTCGCCGCTGAGATTTACTTTCTCGTTTCCCGTTCCCCCGATGGCGGGAAAGGATTGCGAGTCAGGCATAACGGTGAAGTTGCAATTTGCATTAGGTATCCCGTCCTGTACGATCTGAAAAGACTGACCGCCAATGGTCAAAACGGCCATCCGGGGGCTGGTGGTGAAATTATCTCTCACCGCGTAATAGATAAGTCCGTCGCCTGTCGGAGATGTAGTTGCCTGGATGGTCACCCAGCTTGCCGGGTTGACTACGCTCCAGGTGCAGCCGCTCGGCGCTGTCATGTTGATCAATCCGCTTCCGCCTCGCGAAGAATAAAACGCGCTCGTGGGGGCTAGCTGATAAAAACATCCGCCTCCTGTGCCTATCGTAATAATACCGTTGCCGGTAGCGCTTTGCCCGTCGGGGTTTGTAACCGTCACATTTTGCGGGCCTGATGTCGCCCCCAGGGTGGAGATGTTTATTGTGATCGAACTCGGGCTGGTATAGGTGACGCTGTTGACCACTACGCCACCTGTTACAGAGACGCTGAGACGACAGGTAAACCCCGCCCCCGGATCATAAAATCCCGCCCCTCCCGCAAGCGACCCGGTGATCTGGACATTGACGGAAGGTTGTCCCGCCGCGATGGTCGAAGGGTTTGCGCTTGTAGGTGTGCCGGGTGGAGGCGACAGCAACTTCACGGCCCGCACACCATAGGAGTTCGTGGCATCGCAAAATTCCTGAATGGTCCATATAGTCATGTCGTCGCAGGGATCGAGACTTGTATAGGAATAGTCTCCCCATCGCCGCTTTCCTATAGTGTTTCCGGTATCGCCGGGTGGGTTGTAAGCCGTCGAACTTGCCGTGAGCGATAAGGCCGATTGCAATGTGCCGAGCGTGTCGGTTGCAAGACGACCGGCTGTGGCGGCATTCACAAACTCGCTGGTTCCGGCGATACTCGCTCCCAACGCCATGTGCCCTTGCCCGTTTACCATCACCGACGGCATCCAGTAGTTGCGATCACCAGTTGTATTTGTCGCCGACGCTGTAAACAAGGTCCCCGATTGCACGATCACGGGAGAAGGGCTGGTCAACTGGTCGAGTTGATACCATCGGCATGCGTTTCGAGATCTAGCAGCGCCGTCGGATACGCCAGTGTTGTCTACTCCTATATTCTGGCTCGTCCACAGTTTGCCGTTGCGGACAACGCCCTGCATCAGCCGGTCATCGAGAGCGTCAAGCTGGCCGTTCGTGCTGTTGGTATTTCCCTGATGTCTGACGGTCAGGGGCAGAGAGGTTGCTGGAACGGTTATAAAGACGGCGCTTGAGAGCGAAGGGGTTGTACCGGGACTTGTGACTCTATGCAGAACCAGCGTGCCGAAACTCGTATTGTCAACGCCGATGAAATAACCTACGACCGCGCCCGTGTCGAAATTGTCAACGCCCTGCGGGGCGTAGATGCCAGAGCCGCCGGGGCTGCCCGTCAGGTTGCGAAAGGCGCTGACCACAATCGGCCCCGCGCCGAGCACCGAGCTTTTGCGTATGACAAAGGCCGTAGTTCCGCCGAAGTTTGGGCATAATTGATTAGCGCCCACGTAAAGCGCGTTTGCATCGATTCCGAGAGTCGGGTAGTCGGCCTGGCACCCGGTGTCGCCGGCAGGCGTTACCTGATCCTGCTGGAAGAAGAAGAAAGTCCAGACGGTCCCCGCTGTAATGGTTCCGCCATCGCTGACGGCGAGCAGAATCCGATTTGGGGCCGCGTTGTTTGACATCAAAATAAACCACCGGCCTGATAACCTGTCATATCGAACGCGAGGATAGATGGTGCTCTGGCCGTTTCTTACCGAATTGAAGAATGTGTCAGTCGTCGTGTTCAGCACCCCGTCGGCCAGGCCGGTTGTTTTATTGAATGTCCTGAGACGACCCCTAACGCCTACAAGAAATTGCGTGGGGCCAATAGCGCCCATCGTATCCGGCGGAAATGCATTCCCCGTGTCTGCCAGAGTCGCGCCCGTAAAACTGGTAGAAGGAATCTGCGGGCTAAGCGGCTCGCCTTCGGGCAAAGAAGGGTCTTTTGGGGGCCACTGAGAGACTGCGGGCGAAGCCGGATTCTGAGGAAGATGACTTCGGTCCGATTCGACGCCTTCAAAGCGAGTTTCGCTTCTTTGTGTCAGGCTCTGACCCGATCTCTTCTCACGAGCCATGATCTGACCTGTAGTTTCACTTACCGCCATCTCGCCGGTCCAGGGGATGCCGGTCCTCTCGCCGTTTGCGGATTGGTTTGTTTGTGTCGAGGATGATTCCGGCCCCGCCGACACGCCCTCGGCCCTGTCGGCGGAATGGATGGTCGCGGGCAAAACGATAGCCATCGCGCAGGTGAGGAAGAGCAATACTACTCTAAGCGGAGAGTGGGAAGGGCGATTTATACGGGAAAGAAGCATTGACACCTCATAAAACCGCGCGCTTGGCGCTGTATTCTTCGTTATCAATTGAACCTGGTAAAACAGGCGCGCCCGGATACTCAGGGAAGAAACCGCTCAAACTCGACAGGGAAAGATGCAGGGACTTCGACGAAAAGACCCTTTATCAACTGCGTTCTCATTACTGATTGAGCCAGAATACTAGCCACGCCATTTTGCTTTGTCAATTATGAAGCGCGGCAAATAGCCGATTCCGCGCGCCTGCTCAGGGTTATTTAGCTCTCAAATTGGTCTGTCGAGATCAGAGCGAATCACTGATTACTCGATGAAAAACCATAGCGTACTTTGCGACTTTGGAATCTATTTCTCGCCATACGCAAAGTCACAAAGCACGCTAAGAATTTCCTGAGAACTAAATGGTCCTGGCTTTTACCTGCCCTTTTGTTTGATGGTGAATACGCTCTTTCCCACCGTTATCATGCCGATCCGTTTCTTCCCGGTCGGGTTAGCCTCAACCAGATAAGAGATCGTGCCGTTGCCAATCGCTGGACTTCCCGACGTAACCGAAATCCAATCGGAATTGGTCGTGGCCTGCCAGGCGCAACGGTTGCCCGCCACTACATCCAGGGTTCCGGTCCCGCCGCCCTTCGCAATTGATCGCTCAATTTCCGAGAGCAGGTATCTGCAACCGTCGCTTGCCATACAGGCCTGCACTATCGTAATAGACTTTCCGCCAATATTGATCCTGCCGGTACGGGGAAGGCTCGTAAGGTTTTGCCCTACAGTGAAATTGATGGTCCCGCTGCCGGTTCCGCTTGTCGCCGAGGTGATTGTGATCCAACTGGAATTGGTCGCCGTTAACCAGTTGCAATCGCTCCCGGAGGCGATGGAAAACATGCTCGATCCTCCTTGGAACGGAAAGAAGACGCTTGTCGGGTTGACCGTATAGGTACAGGCCGGTGGCGCGGGAGATGCGGTGATGAGGCTGATCGAGCCTGCAAGGCTGACTGCGTAAATCTCTCCGGCCTCGTCTTCGCCAAAGGAAGGAAGGGTATTGTTTGGAGTATCTATCAAGAGGGTCTGCGTGCCGCCGCTTATTGCCGGGAAGAGTTGCCATATTTCTCCGGTGCAATAATCGCCGAATACGTAAGCCCCGAACGGGAGAGTTGATCTGGCTCCGCGATACCTGTAGCCGCCGCTTATCGAGCACCGCCCTGATACGTGCGTGTAATCAAATATAGGGAGGGTCAACCCGCTCATGTTGCAAGTGGTTCCAAATGCTGGAGTGCAAATGGTGCCTTCCATAATTCTCCAACCGTAATTCTTGCCAAGTTCCAATATGTCAATCTCTTCACGGGCACCCTGTCCCACATCAGCCACGTAAAGCTCGCCCGTCATTCGGTCAAAAGACCATCGGAATGGATTGCGAAGCCCTACAGCATAAATCTCGTCGCGACCGGGTATGTTGCCAAAGAAGGGATTGCTCGCGGGCGATGAATAGAGATCGGGCGGATTTGGAGTGTCAACGTCAATGCGCAGCATCTTTCCGAGAAGCTCGTCTACATTCTGAGCGCGGTTGCCGGGATCGTTACTCGACCCTCCATCACCCATTCCTATGTAGAGATAATGGTCCGGGCCAAACTCGATCATCCCTCCGTTGTGATTTGTAAAAGGCTGCTGGATGGTCAGAAAAACTCGCTCGGTAGCGAGGTCGGCGACGTTCGGGTCCGAGGTCGAGACCGTATATTCGGCGATAACTGTAGCGCCGTCATTGACCGGCGATTTGCGTGTGTAATTGACATAGAATCGTCCGTTTATAGCGAACTGAGGATGAAACGCCATCCCCAGCATCCCTTGCTCGCCGCTGAATAATACCTTCGATGATATATCGAGAAAGACCGTTGGAGTAGTGCTTCCGGGTTGCAAGACCTTTATGCGCCCGCCTTGTTCGACTATAAAAAGCCGATTCGTGCCGTCCTTTGCGTTTGTCACATAAAGGGGAGTGGACAATCCCGATACGACCGTTTGAAGCAGGATTGCCGTGGGGGCATCCTGTTCTCCCTGCTGCCGGGTGATTCGCCCGGTCGAGGCTCCTGAAAGGGTAGAGCCGATCAGGAAAAAAAGAATTGTGCAGATGAGCGATAAAATGCAAGGCCGTGTCATGAGATTCCTCCTCAACTATTTATTACTTCCCATCCGACAGCGACCCGGAAATCAGACGGGTCAGAACATAACAGCGGTGGGGGCATTTTTTGTGCTTCCCGGTTTCCAGGGGCAACAGGAGTATGGATTGCTCGGTCCTTTTCATCAGAACTCATCCTCGAACAGTTGAAACCGGAACAAGACGTCCAATCCGTGGAAGTTATTTTGTAGCCCTTCCATCTTTCACCTATCTTATTCGGCGCGAGAGCGCAAGGCAAGGGTAGGCGGTGATATGTGGTCAGAGGCAAAGTACACAAACCTTTTCCTGAGAATTTAACGTCTGTAATTTTCGCCCGGCTTTGTTATTTTTCCGGGCAACCGACTGCTTTGCTTGCGTTCGTTCATTTGATAAGATGGCTTTCCCTTCTCAGATGCAGATATTACTCAATCCTTAAAGGGTAATTCCCCGTGCATCGGCGCAAGGAACTCTCGAACAAGAAAAGGGATGCCCAGAGATTTATCAAAACAAACCGACCCGCAACTTCTTGCCGCATGCCTCGATGGAGAGGCCGCAGCATGGGAGGCGCTTCTGCTTCGCTATCAGCGACTCATCTATTCAATACCCATCAAGATGGGTTTGTCCTCAAATGATGCCGCCGATGTCTTTCAATCGGTATGTCTGAAACTGCTCGAAAACATATCGTCGCTTCGAAATCCAGACAGGCTCTGTTCGTGGCTCGTCATAACAACCAGACGCCAGTGCTGGAGAGTCGCCGCTCTCAAGCGCAGAGAGCATCTGGCATCTATCGCTGATTCGTCAAATGCCCCGGGCGATATGCCGGATGTGGCCTCATCCGCACCCCTTATGGATGAGCAGCAAGAGGCCCTGGAGTTGCAACATATCCTCCGCACGGCCGTTTTGGAGTTGCCCGACCGCTGCCGCACAATGATTACCCTGCTCTTTTATGGTGACGATAAATTGAGCTATGCCGAGATTGCCCGCATAGTAGGCATCCCGCGCGATTCGATGGGGCCAACGCGCGCGCGGTGTCTGGCAAAGTTGAAAAAACTCCTCGACGGCAAAATATAAATGATTTTTGCGTACCTTCTGCCCCTCTCCGTGCTCTTATTAGGCTAGAAAGGCCACGGAGGGTGAACAATGAAATGCCCTGGGTTTGAACAACTGATAGAGTTTCTCGATAATCGCCTGGCTGGTCTTGATGCGCTCTCTTTGAAAGAGCATCTGGCCTCAAACTGCCAGCAATGTGCTAAAGATCTCAGATGGTATGAGCGTGTTCGCGCCATCGCCGCAAGCGACGATTCTACGGAACCGCCTCAGTGGGTCATAAATCGGGCGGTCAGGCTGTTTGAGATAAAGAGGTCCCGGCCCGATCTGTTTGATCGTCTGGGACAACTGGTAGCAACGCTGATCTTTGATAGCTTTGCCCGGCCCGTCCCTTCCGACGCACGAGCGGTTGCTTCCTTCGGTCGTCAACTGCTTTATCGCGCCGGCCTCTTCAGTATCGATTTACAAATAGCTCTTTCTGAGAAATCGAGCGCAGCCCTTCTCGGACAGGTGCTGTGCGAAAGCGAGCACGGTTTTGACTCTGTAGCCGGGCTTGCGCTCAACCTCATTCAAGACAGCAGAGTAATATGTTCAGGTATCACAAATGAGATGGGAGAATTTACATTCCACGCGCTCGATTACGGCTATTACGATTTATTGATCGAGACGCGTGAAACAACTATAACGATTCCGCGCTTGCCTTTTGCGCCGCGCTCCTGATGGATCAGCCCTGAACCAAACTTCAGAGTCGATCCGTGCGTGACGCACATTACCTGAGAGTCGAGATACAGAATTGAGCAGCGATCTGGCGAAAAAACTGGAAAAGGCCAGAAACCTCGATGTTTTTTTGAAGGGGCAGAAGGGTCGCCCCATGCCGCAGATGATGTCTGCGCTCAAATCGGAGGTTGATCGTCTGGTTTCGTGTGACATCAAGGCGGCTTCTAGTCTTGCGGAGCACATCGAGCGGCTGGCAACTCATCTGGGCGATCCTCTCTCAAAGGGATTCGCCGAAGCCAGCCGCGCACGCGTGCTCCACAACTCGGGTCGCCCCGCCGAGGCCAACAAACTCTACGAGACTGCTCTTGCGGTGATGCGCGGGGCAAGGCTCACCGAAGAAACGGCCCTCATTCGCATCCATCAAGTGTACGCTTTGACGCAGATGAGCCGGTATGATGACGCGCTCAAAGTGGCGCGTCTCGCGCGTCGCTCGCAGGCCCTGTCGAATCCGATAAGACTCGCGCAGCTTGAGACCAACGTCGGAAATATTTATTACATGCTCGACCGGTACGCGAGGGCGCTCAAACACTATGATCGAGCGGGGGCTCTTTTTTCGGGCGAGGGGCAGGAGGGCATGCTCGCCTATGTAGATTTTGCCCGGTCAAACGTCTTCACCGATATGGATCGTCCGGGCGAGGCCGAAGTCCTGCTTGAAAGCGCCGCCTCGCGATGGACGGAAGCGGGAAACAATTTGCTGGCCAGCCAGGCGCGTTTTCATATCGCATATCTTCAATTCCTTCGCGGCAACTATAACTCGGCGCTTGCGGCTTACTATGACGCGCGCGACCGCGTAAGCGATCTGGGCGGCGACCAGCTTATCGCGTGGTGTGATCTTGAGATAGCCGAGATACTGCTTGCGCTCAACTCCTTTGACGACGCGGCTGCGCGAGCCGACAGTTCTCGCACGCGCTTTACCGAACTCGGCATGACGTCTGATGCGGCGAAGGCTACGCTTGTGCGCGCCCTGGCAAATCTGGGGCTCAATCAACTGGAACAAGCGCAAGGCGATTTCGACTCGGCCCGCGAAGTGTTTGACTCAAGCGGCAACAGGACACTTTCGGCGTTGTGCGATTCGTATCTGGCGGAGCTTCAGATGCGGCGGGGGCTCGCCGAAGAAGCCGAACGCCACTCGCGTGCAGCCTTGCGGGTCTTCACGCGGCAGGGCCTTGTTGTCCGCAGCGCATACTCGCGTATGTTGATTGCGCGCGCGGCCTATGAAAGAGGCGACCGGGCGAGAGCATCGAGGATTGCCCATAGCGTCTTGCGCGCCATCGAGGGTAGATCAGCCCCGACCGCCATGTATAAATGTCATCACCTGATCGGGCGCATAAAGCGCGACCGCAAACGAACGCGGGCTGCGCTGGAGAGCTTTCGCCGTTCGGTCGAGATAGTCGAGGGTATGCGCGGAGGGATAGCGGCAAATGAATTCAAGGCCTCTTTTCTGCGGGACAAAATAGAGGTCTACGAAGATGCCATAACGGCGTGTCTCGACATCGGGGGAGACCTGCTTGTCGAAGAGGCTTTTCAGCTTGTCGAGTCATCCAAATCGCGGGCGCTGGCCGACCTGCTCGCTCGCTATCTGTTGAATGCGGATCAGGCAGATTCAAAAACAGGCAAACAAAGCTACAACGTCGAAGCGCGGGAAAGGCTTCGCTTGCTGATCGAAGACTTGAACTGGTTCGATTCGCAGGCGGGGCTGGAAGACGATAAAGGCAATCAGCGCAGCGTCGATGTGGCCGACAGGTATCGTCGCGCCATCGCTCACCGCGAGCGGCAGATTGCTCAACTTTTCCGCCGCATGGAGATCGAAGACTCTTCATTTGCCTATGTGCACAGGATGCAGCCTGCGACCTGTGCGGATTTGCGCGAATCGCTTATGGAAGGTGAAACGGCGATTGAATATTTTGCCGCGGGCGATGAGGTGTCGGCATTCGTCGCAACCCGCGATCAGGTCAAGGTGATTCGCGCTATTACCAGCCGAAGCCAGTTACGCGAGCGCCTGGCCCAGTTGCGATTCCAGATAGAAAAATTCAGCTACGGCGCAAAATATGTAGACGCGCATTTCTGGCAGCTGAAATGGGCGGCAGACTGCTGTCTGTCGGATTTATATGATTCGATCTTTGCGCCGCTCGAGCCTGAACTTAAAACCGAACAGCTGATAATTATCCCGCATGGCGCGCTTCATTACGTGCCGTTTCACGCGCTTTGCGACCGGCGCGGCGATTACCTTATCGAGCGATTTGAAGTTTCCTACGCGCCCAGCGCTGCTGTATTCAAGCTTTGCCGAAGAAAAAAGAGCGGAACGGCAGAGTGGCCTCTGGTAGCGCTGGGCGTTTCTGAACCTGCTACACCCGGAATCAAGGAAGAGCTTGACCGGCTGCAATCCATCTTTGAAGACGCAGTGATGCTTAAGGAGGGGGAAGCCACCCGCGCAAATCTGATGCGACTTGCTCCGGGTGCTCGCTTTCTTCATCTGGCTTCGCACGGATATTTTCGCCGCGACAACCCTATGTTCTCCTTTCTGAAGCTGGCAGATGCGCGGCTGAATTTTTATAACCTGCTGGACCTGAAGCTGAATGCAGAGATGGTAACGCTGTCGGCCTGTCACACAGGAGTCAATACGATATTTCCGGGAGACGAACTTCACGGTCTCGTTCGCGGATTTCTGTACGCGGGTGCACCGGCGCTGGTTGTGAGCCTGTGGGCGGTCAACGACACCTCGACGGCCGAACTTATGAGCGTGCTTTATGCCAATATCCGTGAAGGAGGCGCGAAACGTGCCGCGCTGCGTGCCGCGCAACTTGCAATCAAAGACGAGTACGGCCATCCGTATTATTGGGCCCCATTCGTCTTGATGGGCAATCCCGGATAGGCAGTGGTCACTGACCACTGCCTATCCCGGCGCAGGCGTGCTATAATGCTGTCAATTCAAGGGTGCTTGCCGGGATTGGGATCAAGGCTCTTTGGCCACGTGTTGTGAGGACGGCAATATGAACTTTCTCAAAGAGAATATCCAATGGTTGCTTGCCCTGTGTATATTAATATCCTTCTCGCCTGGAACACGGGCGGATTCAATGCCCGAGATTATAGGAACATTTCGCAACGGAGAGATCATTGCCGAACTCAAGCCGGGTGCCTCGATTGATGCTGTTAACGCCCGTAATCGGACAACCACGATTCATCGAATCAGCGGAACTAACTTTTACCGATTGCTCGTCCCCGAAGCTAAGAAGATCGAAAAATGGCTCAAACGCATGGCGGCAGACCGGGACGTGTTGAGCGCCTCATTAAACCCGGTCATCACAAGCCCGTTCACGGTCTTTTCGCGTTCTACTGTGGGCTTCCCCGATGGGCATCCCAAACCGGGCCATTATCGAGAAGAATATCTGTCGCAGCCCGATCTTTTCTCCCTGCTTCGTATAGGCGATGTAAGGTTGCGTTCGCGTGGCGCAGGCGTAGTCGTAGCGGTCATCGATACGGGCATAGACCGCACGCACCCCGACCTCGTAACTCACCTGTGGGTTGATCCTCGCGAGCTTAGCCAGGGTGCAGCCTCAGAGATGGATGGCGATAACGATGGCTTTATAAATGATGCTTACGGCTGGGATTTTATCGATAACGATAATGACCCTGCGGAACAATCCTCCGACTCGGAAGATTCAATAGCCGGGCACGGTACGTTTATTGCCGGGTTGATCGCGCTCATCGCCCCCGATGCGCAGATAATGCCGATACGGGCCTTCAATCCCGAAGGCATCAGCAACGCCTTTATCGTGGCCGATGCCATCAAGTATGCGGCCGATCACGGAGCCGATGTAATCAATCTCAGTTTCGGCTCCGCAAATAAATCGCAAGTCGTGAAGGATGCGATCAAATACGCGGCTCAACGCGGCGCAACCCTGGTCGCTGCCATGGGAAATGATGATCAGGATACCGACAGCCGCCCGAGCTATCCGGCCAACATGAAACACGTACTTGGAATTGCCGCGATAGATGCCGACAGTCGCAAGGCTCCCTTTTCAAATTTTGGAAGCAAGGTTGCCGTCTCTGCGCCGGGAGTGAGACTGACGAGCACATTCCCAGGTCTCGGGGCAAGCCCGGGGGATTACGCCGTATGGAGCGGGACCTCTTTTGCAGCGCCTCTGACATCTGCCGAAGCCGCGCTCATAATCGCCGAAGACCCAAGAGCCAGCGCCTCGGATAAGATTGAGGAGACAGCCTTTGCCATAGACTCGATCAACGCCGAGTTTTCGGGCAAACTCGGCAAAGGACGCATTGATTTGATCGCCGCGCTCGACAGCATCTATATGGATTTCGCTCCGGCAGGGAATTACACAAGCATCAGACTCGTTCCTGTTACCGAGCAATCAAAAGCCGAGGCGTCTGCCGATACTTCAATCACGGGATATGTGCAGGAACTCGAAATCACGGCGCGGGGTCTGGACCCCCGCGCCCGTTATACGTTGCTCGTTGATGGCAAGCAGGTATCTCCAAATGGAGTGATCGCAAACAATTTCGGCGGGCTTGCCCTTGTGCTGACAAATGAAAGCAGAGACGCCGCCGGGCCGGGCGTGACTCGTTTGCCGCTTCCTACCACGCTCAAACCCGTGACTTCGATCAAACACATAGAATTGCGCAAGGAAGACCGGGTCGTGCTTCAAGGCGACTTCGCCCCAGGCTCAGGTCCGGGCTCTCCTGCGACACAGGTCTTAGAGAAAAAGACCCCTCTTTCGCCAATCGGCTATCTGCCTCGGGCGGCAGGCATCGCCTACATGAAGATTGCCGGTAGTCATCAGGAAATGGTTGTGAAAGCCGTCTACCTCGTGCCTGATGCCTCTTACACTATTCTTGCCGATGGAGTCGAACTTGGACGGGCGATCGCTCGAACCGCTACATCAGAGCGGGGCGTCCTCCGATTCCAAATGATAAAAGAATCCTCGGATACAAATGTCCCCCCTTCAATCCCTCAACTGTTTAGTCATATTACCCGCATCGAAGTGCGCGATTCCTCAGGTCTCGTTGCCCTTGCCGGCGACTTCCTGCCCGATAACGGTCATAATTGAGTTAAATTCAAAAAAAATCTTGCAACATCGTTGCATACGTGATACAGTCGTGCTCTGAAAGGAGTCAATGAGATGTCGAGTTTCAACAAGATAATGATCATCGGCTATTTAGGGCGCGACCCCGAGTTGCGATACACACCGCAGGGCACGCCGGTTTGTGATTTTTCGATAGCGACCACCGAGCGGCGAAAAGACAAGTCGGGCGAATACCAGGACAACACTACCTGGTTTCGGGTGAGCCTTTTCGGTCGGCAGGCCGAGCTTGCGAGCCAGTACCTGACCAAGGGGCGGCAAGTTTATGTAGAAGGCAACCTGTCGCAGCGCGATTGGACCGACAAGGAAGGGGCGACGAGGTCGAGTCTTGAGGTGCGAGGGACCGACATTCAGTTTCTGTCGCCGGCTTCCGAAGGCGACCAGCCCAGAGTGTCATCGGCGAGGGCGGGCGCGGCCCCTGACGAAAAGCGCCCGCAGGCAGCGCCGTCGAAATCCATCAACTTTGACGATGATGAAATCCCGTTCTGAGTTATCGGCGGGATCGACCAGATAAATTAGAGGCGACTCTACATTCGCAGTCCCATTTTGTTTGCCGGAATGTAGACCAGGAATATGAAATAGGCCGGGACGGGCGCGAATGCGTCCGTCCCGGCCTATTTCCACTTGCCTTTTCTTCAATTGCGCCTTAACCACTACAGGCAGGGAAAGAAGGCCATTAGGCCAGGAGAAACGGATCGAACTATAATGATTAATGACTACACGCGATAGAGGCTGATTAAAAGCATCTGCACTCGATCAACTCAGGTCGCAAGGAGCGAATTGACGATGAACTCACATGGAAAATCTCACCCCGTCCTCACAAAACAGGCGGCGGATCAGACGGGCGGCGAGGTGAAAGTAAAAGATTTAGTCTGTGGCATGGATGTGCGCCCCGAGACCGCCGCAGGGTCTTTTGAATTCAAGGGAGAAACTTACTACTTTTGCAGCAAGCATTGTCTGGAGAAGTTTCGAGCCGATCCTGAAAAATATCTTGTGTCCGGGGCAGGCGAAATCTCCTCGAAACACGTTCATCATCAAACCAAACAAAAGCCAGAAACGGATGAGACATACATCTGCCCGATGGACCCCGAGATCCAAAAAACCGGTCCCGGCATTTGCCCTAAATGCGGAATGGCGCTTGAGCCGATGACCACCCGGGCCACCGCTAAGAAAACACAGTACACCTGTCCGATGCACCCGGAGATCGTGCGAGATGAGCCGGGCAATTGTCCCATTTGCGGAATGGCGCTCGAACCTGTGACAGTGACCGGCGAGGAAAAAAACGAAGAGCTTGAAGATATGACGCGCCGGTTCAGGATAGGTCTTGTCCTCACGATCCCTTTGCTCGTCCTTGCGATGGCGGACATGATTTCTGGATTATCGGTCCTGCACGCGATTTCACCTCGCACTTTGAATTTTATTCAGCTTGCTCTGGCCACACCTGTAGTCATCTGGGCTGGTGCGCCTTTCTTTGAGCGCGGCTGGGCATCAATCGTCAATCGCAGCCTGAACATGTTCACGCTGATAGCGCTGGGCACGGGCGTGGCTTATCTATTCAGCGTGGTCGCCACTCTCTTTCCAAATATTTTCCCCGCTTCGTTTCGCGGACATGGAGGCGAAGTGAGCGTCTATTTTGAAGCGGCTGCGACCATAACGGTTCTGGTGTTGCTCGGGCAGGTGCTTGAACTGCGGGCGCGCGCTCAAACCGGCAGCGCGATAAAGGCGTTGCTTGGGCTTGCTCCCGCGACTGCTCGCATCATCCGTAATGATGGGAGCGAAGAGGAAGTCCCGCTTGATCGGGTCAATCCGGGCGACCGCCTGCGCGTGCGTCCCGGAGAAAAAATCCCTGTTGACGGGAAGGTCGTCGAAGGCGCGAGCTTTGTGGATGAATCTATGGTGACGGGCGAGCCCGTCCCGGTGGAAAAAAAGCCCGATGATCCGATAACCGGAGGTACGGTCAACACCACGGGCAGCTTTGTTATGGAAGCCGAACGAGTGGGAAGCGAAACATTGCTTGCTCGAATCGTGCAGATGGTGAGCGAGGCTCAACGCAGCCGGGCGCCCGTTCAACGTCTTGCCGACCGGGTCTCTTCATATTTCGTACCGACGGTCGTAGCCGCAGCTGCCCTCACGTTCATCGTGTGGAGCCTCGCCGGGCCGCAGCCGCGCATGATTTATGCGCTGGTCAACGCGGTGGCGGTGCTCATCATCGCGTGCCCCTGCGCGCTCGGGCTGGCTACGCCCATGTCTATTATGGTGGGCACGGGACGCGGAGCCACATCCGGTGTGCTGATAAAGAATGCCGAGGCTCTTGAGGTGATGGAAAAAGTCGATACGCTCGTGGTGGACAAGACCGGCACCCTGACCGAAGGCAAGCCGCGCCTGACATCGGTAATCATCCTCGCTGATTGGAATGAAGAAGATTTGCTGCGCGTGGCCGCCGGGCTTGAACGAGGCAGCGAGCACCCGCTTGCCGAGGCTATTGTCGAAGGCGCTCGCCGTAAAGGGTTAAATTTGCCTGATGCCGAAGAGTTCGATTCCGTAACCGGGAAAGGCGTTATTGGCAGAGTCGAGGGCCGCGCGGTCGCGCTTGGCAACGGCAAATTGCTTGAGCATCTCTCTATCGAAGCGAGCGGTCCCGTCCAGCAGGCGGAGAATCTTCGCAAGGAAGGCGAGACCGTAATGTTTGTGGCGGTGGATGGCAAACTCGCCGGACTTCTTGGCGTAGCAGACCCCATAAAAGAATCGACTGTCGAAGCCATAAGAGATTTGCACGGCGAAGGCATTCGCATAGTGATGCTGACGGGAGACAACCGTACTACGGCGGAAGCGGTGGCGCGCAAACTCGGGATTGACGAGATCGAGGCCGATGTCCTGCCCGAAGAAAAAAGCGCGGTCATTCTTCGGCTTCAATCCGAAGGCCGTGTTGTTGCAATGGCGGGCGATGGAGTAAATGACGCGCCCGCTCTCGCGCAGGCGGAGGTGGGAATAGCTATGGGAACGGGTACGGATGTGGCGATTGAAAGCGCGGGCGTTACGCTTGTGAAGGGCGATCTTCGCGGCATAGTGCGCGCCCGCAAACTCAGCCGCGCCACGATGAGCAATATCCGCCAGAACCTCTTTTTCGCTTTCTTATACAACTCGCTGGGAGTGCCGATTGCGGCGGGGGCGCTCTATCCCGTATTCGGACTGCTGCTGAGTCCGATGTTTGCTAGCGCCGCGATGAGTCTCAGTTCGGTTTCGGTGATCGGCAATGCTCTGAGACTGCGAGGCCTGAAATTGTAGTCGAAAAGTCGGCCTACAACGCGAGAAACGCCGAATACTCGATAGAGCATTCGGCGTTTCTCGCGCAAGATCCGGTCAGGATTGAAATCTTTTCAAATCCTGGTTAATCCTGTAAATCCTGTCTAAGAGCAGTGCTCGCCGGAATCCAGAAACTCGCATCTTTCCGGCGCAATGATCAAAAATAGAGCGCCTCCGACAGTAAAGAGCTTATCGTCGATGCTATAGGGCAGGCTGCAATGAAAATCGCCCGGCCCGAGGACTTCATCGTTTACGTGGAAATCGCCTTCGAGCATCATGCATTGTTCTACGCCCAGATGGCGATGGCTTGGCATGTGCGCCCCGGGCATCAGCTTGAACATCGTGGTCACGGTTCCCAAAGATTTGTCTGAGAAAAGGTGTTTTGTAAATACTCCACCCCCTAATTTAACCCACTCGCCTTCACTTGCGCGTATGGTAAGCGACCCGGAAACTGGATCATCAAATGAAGCGATTTGACGAGACGGTTCCGCGTAGTCGAGATCGGCAAAGAGCCTGTCTCGCAGGCTCGCGGGAGGGGCTTCGGGTATCGCGCCGTATCCCAGTTTTTCAAATACCAGATTGAATGCGCTCAGTTCTTCGTTACACCGATCACACCCTTCGGCCAGGTGGTTTTCAAATGCCATGGCTTCGTCTTCCGAAAGACATCCCACAGCATATAAGGCCGCCTGCTCGGTTATCTCGTCCTGCGACAGATTATGGCTCATAATTTTTCCTCCAATATATGGCCGAGCAATTCGCGCAGCTTTATCATTCCAAGTCTTGTTCGTGTCTTAACCGTGCCAAGCGGCTGGTCTAACATCTTTGCAATCTCGCTTTGTGAAAGACCTGAAAAATAAGCTAGCTCGATCACTTCTCGTTGTTCGGCGGGGAGCGCGTCCAGCGCCGAGCGAACAAATCTTTGTTGCTCTGATATGACGGAGGCCTGTTCGGGGTTGATCGGGAAGGGATTTATGCCGGGTTGATAAAAGAGCGCCTCTTTTAGTTGTCGCTCTCGCTTGTTTGATCTGAGCCGGTCCAGTGCGCGGGAACGAGCTATGACCAGCAGCCAGCCAAGCGGAGTGCCTCTACTGTTGTCATAAAGTGATGCCTGTCGCCAGACCTGTTTGTAAACATCAAGCAGCACCTCTTCGGCGGTGGCGCGGTCCGTGAGCATTCGCAACATCAGGCCAAAGACCAGGCTGCTTGTAGAATCATAAAATGTGCCCAGGGCAATCTGGTCGCCACCGGCTATCCTGTGGATAAGCGCCGCCCATTGCTGGCCCTGGCTGTCGAATTCGATAACGCTCTGCACTGCCAAGCTCGCTACACCTTTTAATTTTATTTGATAAGGTACCATCCGCCCTCTCTACGCCCTGCCTGGAGCCTTTGGATTCAGGAAAAAGCCGTTTCCGTCATCATAACGTAGAAAGTTCGGCTTTGATATTAGGCCGAATCCCGAGCTATGGCAAGGCCCTAACACGCAGGAATTGTCTTAGACAGGATTGACAAGATTAACAGGATTTTCCTGCCTACTTCGAAAACCCCGTTAATCTTGTCAATCCTGTCTAAAATCAGGTTGTTACTTTACTATCACCTTTCCGGCCATATCCTTGCCGCCCGCTTCACCGTGAAAGCGGCAGTGATAAGGATAGGTTCCAGCTTTATCAAATGTGTGTGTAAAGTGATCGCCCTGCTTCAGCACTTCGGATTTGAAAGAGCCGTCATCGGCATCTACGCTGTGACGTGTTCCTTCGTTGACCCACTCGACGGTTGTGCCTGGTGCTACGGTGATCGATTTCGGCTGAAACTCAAACCCGACTATCTTTACTGTAGCATTTGCGGCGGGGCCGGTAGCGGTTTCCGGCCTGTTCACGGAGCCTTTTTCGACCTTTGAATGTGCTGCTATAACGGCTATTACAATCATCAGCGATACTGCGGTTGCCAAAAACAGTGTCAGAAATCTTTTCATAGTTTCTCTCCTTGAAGCGTCAATTGAAATCGTGCAATTACTGTTGCCCGGGTGGGGTGACGGTTATGACTCCGGCCATATCCACACCGCCCTGTTCTCCATGAAAACTGCAAAAATAAGGGAACTTGCCCGGCTGCTCGAATCTGTGCTCGAAGCGACCATTCGCCGTCAGAGGGTCTGATTTGAACGAGCCGTCATCTGCCTCTACCGTGTGTCGGCCCGTCTGGTCAATCCAGACCACAGTGGTTCCCGCTTCTACGGTCAACTCCTTCGGGTCAAACTGGAAGTTAGAGATTGTGACCACAGCCGTCGCAGATTGAGCGGGGGCAGATGCCTGTTGCGGAGTAGTCCCGGGCGGCGGAATGATGTACCAGACGAAATAGACGCCTATGCCAAGCAAGATCACGATCCACCAGAGCGCAAGCTCGGTCCGCATCCACGGTTTGTAGCGTTTGAAGCGAAGCTTTACGGGCAGGATTTTTGTAGCCGCGACCAGGATTATGTAAATACCGAGGACTTCCGCAAGAGTGCCAAGCGTCGCATGGATTGTTGCGATTGCATGGAAGGCATCGCCGAGTTGAGCGGGAAGATCAGGTTCGACCTGATGATGAAACGAAGGGGCCATGATGAGGAAGATCATCACAAGGTTCAGCACCACTACGGTGGACTGGCAATATTTGTGCGCGCGAAAATTCTTTCGTCTTGCCAGCAGCATGCCGTACAGAAGAGCGCAGCCCATCGCAATTTGAATCAGGAGATTTACATCTGCGCGGAAAGTTGCGCCGGTCCCTAGAAACCCATTCATCTTTTATCTCCTCGCGACCTCTTTTTACCTTGCTGATACCGGGGCTTTTAGAAAGCCATTTTATGTCAAACCTACTACGCCGCCAACTCATCAGGCGGATTCCAGGCAGCGCGGTAATTGTTTAGCCAGGGCCGATTAAAACTTTGCGCCAGCTTCGGGTTGCAATTTCCTGATATAGCGACTAACCTTTGCCCGCAATCTGAAACCTGTCTGACCGCCTATGCTACAAACAGAACTCAGTATCACTACGCCTGATCGATTGCGGCTGCACGTGTGGCGCAGAGAGTCGAGCGAGCCCCGGGCAGAAGTAATCATCGTGCATGGTTTCGGCGAGCATAGCGGGCGATACGGCCCTCTGACAGATCATCTTCTGGCCCATCAGTTCTCCGTCACCTCGTATGATCAGCGCGGGCACGGGCGGTCAGAAGGATTGCCGGGGCATATCAATCGGTTTGCCGATTATGAAGAGGACCTCGACCGGGTGATCTCTCTGGCCGGTTCTTTCGATAGGGCGAGAAAGCTTTTCATAATCGGCCACAGCATGGGCGGGCTGGTCACCTTGCGCTATGTCGCAAGCCGTAGCGCAGGGCTTAGCGGAGCCGTTATCTCTGCGCCCCTGATCGGGCTTGCCGTGCGCGTGCCCCCGCACAAGCTGATGATAGCGAAAGTAGGCTCGCATTTGATGCCGCGTCTGCGCCTGCCCAATGAGATTAATCCGAAAGTTTTAAGCCGCGATCAGGAAGTGGGTAGAGCTTATGAGGCCGACCCGCTTGTGCATCGCGTGGTCAGCACTCGATGGTTTGCCGAGGCTGACCGGGCTATGAATCAGGTGAAGGCGTGGGCCGACCGCGTAAGATTGCCGGTGCTGGTCATGCACGGAAGCGAAGACCGCCTTGCAAACGTCGAAGCGACCCGGGAAGTATTCAATCAAATAGGCTCAACCGACAAGGAATTGATAATCTATCCGGGATATTATCACGAGTTGTTCAACGAACCGGAAAAAGTAGACCTCTACACCCGCGTAACCGACTGGCTCGATGAGCGTCTCGGTTGAAGAGTCAATCAGAAATAATTTCCACGTGTTTGAATATCGTTTGCGGAAGCGGATTCGGCCATCAATTCGAGGGCGAGTTGAAGCCCGTCGGAGAGCTTGCGGCGAGTCTTTACTCCTTCAAGATTTATCCCGAGGCGCACGATTGTATGGGCCACGGCTGCGCCTATGCCTGTGATGATGCACCGCGCGCCGAGCACTCGCACCGCCGCGATTGTGTTGCGAAGATGCTGCGCCGCGTCCGTATCGACTGTACGGACACCGGTGATATCGAGCAGGACAATTTCAGCGCCGCCGCCCGCCGTTTTCTTGAGCAGAGCATCGGTGACCTGCTTTGCCCGCTCGGCGTTTAGGGTGCCGATTATGGGTACGAACAATACATGCTCCCAGATCGGCATGACGGGAGTCGAAAGCTCGGCGATCAATTCGGTCTTTGTTCTGTCGGCATCCACGAGTCGTTCGTTCAGGATTGAAAGCTCGGTAAAGAGGCGCGAGTTTTCGACCGCTACGGCGGCGTGAGCGGCAATGGCTTCGGCCAGTCTGATCTGTGGCTCGCTGAAAGTCCGCTGAGACCTGTAACCGGCAATAAGCACCCCGACCACACGGTCGCTTTTGATCACTGGGACACCGATGGCATTACGAATGGCTTCGGGCGTATGAATGGTAAATTCTTCTGCGGGGAGGTCCGGGTTTTCGCCTATGCCTTCGAGCACGACGGTCTTGCGCGAAGCCACGGCACGCCCGGCTGTGCCCTGACCCGGAGCGAATACGGCTGTCTTATATGAATCGGTTCGATAACCGGCCATCGCTTTCCAACTGGTTGTTCCCACCTGTTCATCGAGCGTGGCAAAGGCGGCAATGTCGGAACCCAACGCTTCTTTTACGTGGTCAACGATTATTTTGAGTATGTCGTCAAGGCCTCTTAACTGAGATATGTCGCGTGATATTTCAAGCAACGTGCGGATCTGCGCGGTTTCCGTGATCTTTTCAGTTCGCTCCATTTCAAGCCGCACCCTCGATGCCAGCGCTTCCAAAAAGAGCCTGTCTTCGGGTGAGAGGTGTATCGGGCGGTCATTCATCGCGTTGATAACCGCTATCACCTCGCCGTCGGTTCCGATGACTGGCATGCCGATATAAGTCGTTATTGCATGCTCACGCAGAAAAGAGTCGTGCGGGAAGACTTCGGCTGCTGAGGTGAAGCTGCAAAACGAGCGAGTCTGCTGCACATTGGCGCAGGGCGTGACGGTCAGATCGAATTCGCCTTCGTGATGTATACGGCCATCTATATACATGGAAAGCGCGATTATCTTTTCGCCTTCGATCTTTTCGACAAGCGCAATGCGGACTCCAAACAACTCCGCGATGATTTCGACTATGTGATCGAATACTTCGATGGGATTGCCGCTAACCGTTAGCGCGAGATCGTAAATACGTCGAAGCCGCTCGGAAGTGTCCGGCACCTGCAATGTTTTCAGATCAGCCATCAGATCTGTTCTTCCTCTTACCTGAAAAATGACTGGACCCATGTCGTGACGACCCACTGTCCGACGACGGTTAGGAGTATAACTTTATGGTTGTTGGCCGTAAAGCGGCGGGGCGCTATGCGTGATGCGTGATGCGTGATTATCAGGCGGATGGCTGTTGACAGGTAAGTGCTTGCCTCACGAATCACGCATCACGCATCACGCATCACGAATTACGTCTTACTATTTCCGCATTCGACTTTGGTTAGCGCGCCTGATGGACTACAATGTCTCACGAATCGTACAATGGTTCATTCAGGTGATGGGACGCCCTATGGATTTGATTGCTGAAGAGAGTTATATCGCGCATTACCGGGTAATCGAGCCCCTGGGCGCAGGCGGTATGGGCGCGGTCTACAAGGCTTATGACGAGAAACTCGACCGCGTAGTGGCGCTCAAAGTTCTGCCCCCTGATGCCGTATCGCGAGAGGATCGCCGCCGCCGTTTTCTCCAGGAAGCGCGGGCCGCCTCGGCGCTCAACCATCCGCATATACTCACGGTTTACGAGGTAGGCGAAGACGAAGGCCGTCCCTTCATGGCCATGGAGTTCATACACGGCGAAACATTGCGTCACAAGATTAAATCTCAAAAGCTTACGTTGCCTGATGTGTTAGACATCGCCATTCAGATTGCCGGAGGGCTTGCCAAGGCGCACGAGCACGGAATAATTCACCGCGACCTGAAACCTGAAAACCTGATGGTCAGTCGCGACGGCTATGCAAAGATTCTCGATTTCGGCCTCGCAAAACTCATCGCGCGCAATCGAAAAACCTCGGTCCGCTCCGATGAAAAGACCGTTTTACAGGTCCATACTCAGGACGGAACCATTATGGGTACGATCAACTATATGTCGCCTGAACAGTTGCTTGGGCGACGTGTAGACCATCGAACGGATATCTTTTCTTTCGGCGTAGTGCTTTACGAGATGATAACGGGTCGATGCCCTTTCAAAGGAGCGAACGACATAGACACGATGCACGCCATCGTGCACAAAGAGCCGGACCCGCTCGAAAAAATCAAGGCGGGCCTGCCCTCCGATGTCCAGGCGATAATCACCCGCTCTCTAACCAAAGAGGTGCGGAACCGTTACAAAGCCGTAGATGAACTGGCCACGGCTCTCAAAACGCTCAAACGCGACCTCGAACTCGGACAGGCCAAACCTGCCCGTCCAAAGACGCGCCTTGTCCTAAAACCCGTGGCCGCTCCGTCTCGCGCGGCCAGAATTGATTACGAAAAAGAGTTGAACGAGGCGCAGTACAAAGCGGTCACAACGATTGACGGCCCGCTGCTGATAGTGGCGGGCGCGGGCACGGGAAAGACCCGCACGCTCGTCTATCGCATGGCTCGATTGGTAGAGACCGGAATCGCGCCCGAATCGGTTTTACTGCTCACCTTCACACGCCGCGCGGCTGCCAGTATGCTGGCTCGCGCCGCCTCGCTTGCCGATGAGCGTTGCCAGAGAGTCGCAGGCGGCACCTTTCACTCGATGGCTCATTTTACGCTCAGAAAGTATCCGGCTCTCGCAGGCGTACTCCGCGCATTTACGGTGCTTGATCCGGGT
Source organism: Blastocatellia bacterium (assembly GCA_963765495.1). Lineage (GTDB taxonomy): Bacteria > Acidobacteriota > Blastocatellia > UBA7656 > UBA7656 > CAVXWP01. The sequence goes on along the minus strand of CAVXWP010000002.1, from coordinate 389,458 downwards.
GACGCCGAAGACCTGATAGATTTGCTCCGCCGCCAGATGGACCTGACCGCAAAAGAGAGGCGTTTCCCGCGAAAACATACCGTCTCTGCGATCTTCAGCATGGCCGCAAACAAGCTGATCTCTGTTGAAGACGTGCTCGATCAGCACTACCCGCAATTCGCGCACGAACTCCACACGCTCGAAGAGATGTCCGAGTTGTTTGATGCCTACAAGCGCGAACGCCACCTGCTCACCTACGACGATCTGCTCGGACGTTTGCGCGATGCCCTCGAAGCGAGCGAAGAATTGAGGCGGCGACTGTCGGAACAGTATCGCTACATAATGGTGGACGAGTATCAGGACACAAACCGCTTGCAGGCGGAGATAGTCCGGTTGATGGCGGGCACGCACAACAATGTGGCGGTGGTCGGAGACGAGAGTCAGGCTATCTATTCATTTCGCGGGGCGAGCTTTAAGAATATGCTTGAGTTCCCGGAACTCTTTCCCGATGCGCAGGTGATAAAACTCGAAGAGAATTTTCGCAGCACTCAACCGATACTCGACGTGGCCAATACGATCATCGGGGGCGCAAGCGAGGGGTATTCGAAACGGCTCTTCTCATCAATCGAAGAGGGCGGGCTACCTATGCTTGTCAGCGCCCGCGATGAAAACGAGCAGTCACAATTCGTGGTCCAGCAGATCGAAGAGTTAAGGCAGGAGGGGGTCTCGCTTGACGAGGTCGCGGTCCTGTTTCGAGCGGGCTCTCATTCGTTCGATCTGGAGATCGAACTTGGGAAACAGGGAATCCCGTTTCGCAAGTTCGGCGGGATAAAGCTGGCCGAGCTTGCTCACGTCAAAGACGTGCTGTCGTTTTTGCGGATCGTATCGAATCCGTCGGATTCCGTATCCTGGTTTCGCGTGCTCAAGATGGTTGATTTTATAGGCGACGCCACGGCCGAGCGCATAGTCGAGTTCCTTCGCATAGGCGAAAAGCAATTCCGAACCGCGAAGGCAAAAGAGAAGCTCTTCAAGGAATTGAAAGAATTTCCCTCGCGTCCAAATTATAAAGATCAACTGGCTAAACTCGCTCGATTGCTGCAATCGGTTGTGAAAGAGTCCAGACCAGAAGACCAGCTTAATGTAGTAGAGCGTTACTACAAGCGAATATTGCAGACCAGATACGATGATTACCCGAGGCGGGAGCGGGACATTGAGCATCTGACAACGATAGCGAAACGCTATCGCAAGGCGGATGACCTGCTGGCCGAAGTGATGCACGACCGTGGCGATGCGGGCGTAGCGGAAACGGCGGCGGGAGGTGAGGGAGCCGTAACGCTTTCGACGGTCCATTCAGCGAAGGGGCTGGAATGGGATGCGGTGTTTGTGATCTGGGTTATGGACGGGTGGTTCCCGTCTTCGCGGGCCTACAACACGGACGAAGAGATGGAAGAAGAGAGGCGCTTGTTTTACGTAGCGGCTACACGGGCAAGACGTTATCTGTATTTCACCTATCCGTTGAGCGCCAACGAAGGCGTAGGACCTAGCTCATTTTCCGTGGTATCGCGATTTCTTGAGCTTATACCACCTGCCATACTTCCCCGCGCCACACTGGTCGGCGAAGCCGGTTAAGGATCTGAGATTTCAACAAATCTCAAATCCTTAGTCTTCCGGGATTAAAGCAGATTCATCGGCTTCGGGTTTTGCGGGTCGCTGTAGTCGTAAAATCCGCGTCCCGCCTTTCGGCCATATAGTCCCGCCATTACCATTCGCTTCAAAAGCGGCGGCGGCGCGAATCGCTTCTCTTTGAATTCGTCAAACATTATGTTTGCGATGTAATAGGTAGTGTCCAGACCTACGAAATCTCCAAGCGTAAGCGGCCCCATCGGATAGCCGCAGCCGAGCTTCATCGCGTTGTCTATGTCTACGATTGAGGCTACGCCCTCTTCGAGCGCGCGGATGGAATCGAGCATATAAGGCACAAGCAGACGGTTGACGATAAACCCGGTTCTGTCGGATGTCTGCACGGGAACCTTGCCTATGTCGCGCCCGAACTCGGTTGCTGCCTGAAATACTTCGGGGTCGGTCAGGATTGTGCGGACGATCTCTACGAGCTTCATCACAGGCACCGGGTTGAAGAAATGCATGCCTATAAAACGGCGCTGCCGCTCAGGACTTGTAGAGGTCATCATTTGCGTGACCGACAGGCTCGACGTGTTGGTAGCAAATATGGTTTCGGGTTTGCACAGACTGTCGAGCGCGGAATATGTCTTGTGCTTCTCATCCATGTTTTCGATGATCGCCTCGATCACGATGTCTGCCTCGGCTACATCTTCGAGGCTTGTAGAGCCGCGCAGACGGCCCGCGATTTGATCCCGCGCCTCGCCTTCGAGCTTGCCTTTCTCTACCATCCGGTCAAGCTGGCGATGTATGTTTCCCATCCCTTTGCTGAGAAATTCTTCCGACACCTCGACAACCGTGACATCGCGCCCGGCCTGAGCGCAAACCTGAGCGATTCCCGATCCCATCAGGCCACAGCCGAGCACGCCTACTTTATTAATTGCCATTTCGTTTATCCTCCATGAAATATTGCTACAATATCGAAACAGAGAAGGGTATTACTTTGCGCGGGATTCTTCAACCGATCAGGGCTGTTCAGTTTTCCAGGATTCAGGATAGGCGAATAGAAATAGGTCCCGGATTCGACGGATGCGACGGATTTTCACGGATCTGACTCTTTAGGATTTATCCCGCCTATTGCCCGCAACTCAAAAAACGAACGGCCCTGTCAGGTCGTTGGGCCTTTAGGCTGTTCTTCACCGGGTTCCTTGCGGATTTCGTAGCCGTGTTCCTGCAAGAAACCGGGGAGCCAGTTTTGATAATCTGCGTCCAGTTGGTTGCTCCTGGTTTGCAACTCCGTCTCTTCTGAAACCAATCGTTCCAGGTCTGCCTGATTGGTCGTCGATAATTTCTGAAGTATCTCTTTGTGTCTTGTCAGCAGAGCCAAAAGCTTCTGGCGGTATTGTTCGGCTTCGCCCTTGAGGTTTGGCGCGGTATTGGTGCTTTTTATCCCCTCTTCGATCAGCTTTAATGCTGCCTGCGCGGAGTTATGAGTCTGGTCTTTATGCGAAGCTCCGGTCGAATCGAAGGAATTTTTTAACAAGGCAAAGCCCTTCTGCATGCCTTCAAAGTATTCCACAATTCCTTCGTTTGAGTTTGGTGTTGCCGTCAGGTTAGCGAGTTGGGGTCTGGGGCCGTCGTAATTGCGAAATGCGAGTATCCACGATCCGGCTATGATCGCCATGCAGATGACCATCAGCGCGCGCCACACTACTGCCGTAGCTTTTTCGTTTGGCCTTTTGTAAGGAATCACAAGGCCGAGCACGACCCCTGAAAAGAGCCCTCCCAGGTGCGCGGAATTGTCAATTCCCGCGATTGAAAATCCGAATAACAGATTGATGACTATGAGCGGCAGCACGCGCCTTGTGATTTCGCGTCTCAGGATATCGGGTATCTCCGTTCGATACCTGAAGGCGAAAGTCGCCATCACGCCAAACAGCCCGAAGATTGCGCCTGAGGCCCCCGCCGACGTGGCCTGAGGATTGAAAATATAGCTTCCGAGAGAACCGGCTATCCCCGTTACCAGATACAGAAGCGCGAATCGCGACGAGCCGTAAAGACGTTCGATCTCCTGACCTACTATCCATAGAGCGTAGTTGTTGAAGAATATATGTAGAAAGCCTATGTGAATAAATATGCAGGTAACGAGTCGCCAATATTCGTGATTTTGATTGATGAGGCTGTTTACTTTTGCGCCAAACCCTATCAGTACGTTGTGGTCGGTAGCCATCGCACCCATTCCGCCCGCGAGCCACATCAAAAAGAAGACGCCGAGATTTATTCCTATAAAGAGGTACGTAAGAGGATTGGACCGCGAAAAGAGCGCGCGGGCAAAACTCTGCATTTTGACTTCTTCCTGTTTGGCGGCCACGGCTTCGGGCGTAGCGTATCCGCAATAGATGCACGCGGGGGAATCCGAAGGAGTCAGATACCCGCAGCCGGGGCAGGGTCGGAATTTCTTTTCGCTCGCAACCTGTTCCAATGTCTCTCTCCTGGGGGCCAGGGGTCGGGGGCCGGGGAATCCGCTTGAATGCCTTGCTGCTTAATCGTATGGGACTTTGACGCGATCATTAAACCTCGGCCCCCGACCCCTGGCCCCTGGCCCCTCTTAGAAGGCTTCTACGATCATGGCTATGCCCTGCCCGCCGCCTATGCAGGCGGTCGCAAGCCCGTACTTTTTGCCTCGGCGGCGAAGCTCGTTCAGGACGGTGAGCAGAATGCGCGTTCCCGTGGCTCCAAGAGGATGGCCGAGGGCAATCGCGCCGCCGTTTACGTTGGTCCTCTCCCGGTCGAGGTGCAACTCGCGTTCTACGGCGAGATACTGGCCCGCGAATGCTTCGTTCACTTCGACCAGATCAATCTCTTCAAGCCGCAGGCCCGCCGCTTTAAGGGCCTTCTCGGATGCCGGGACAGGTCCTATGCCCATGATTTCAGGAGGCACGCCCGCGATACCCCACGAAACAATCCGACCGAGCGGTCGGGCTTCCATCTTGCGAGCAGTCTCTTCATCTGCGATGACCACGGCTGCGGCTCCATCCACTATGCCTGATGCGTTTCCAGCGGTCACGAAACCGTCTTTTGAAAAGGCGGGTTTGAGTTTTGCAAGCCCCTCAAGCGAAGTGTCGGGGCGGAGGTGATCGTCCCGCTCGAAAAGCGTAGAGCCTTTGCGTCCTTTGATCTCGACGGCGACAACCTCTTCGGCCAATCGGTTTGATTCCCAGGCCGAAGCTGCCCGCTGCTGGCTGAGCAATGCGTACTGGTCCTGCTCTTCGCGCGATATGTCGTGTTTGAGGGCGAGATTTTCGGCCGTTTGCGCCATGTAGAGTCCGCAATGCGTATCGAGCAGCGCGACCATCAGCGAATCTTCAAGCTTGCCTTCGCCAAGTCGGAACCCCCATCTTGCTCCGCGCAGGACGTGAGGAGCCTGACTCATGGATTCCATACCGCCCGCGAGCACTGCTCCGGCTTCGCCTAGCTGGATCATCTGCGCGCCCGATACGATAGATTGAATCCCCGAGCCGCAGAGGCGATTTACCGTGAGCGCGGGTCTGTCCACGGGCACGCCTGCCTTTAAGGCTACGTGCCGAGCCCCGTAAATCGCATCCCCTGAGGTCTGCAATGCGTTGCCGATAACGGTGTGGTCTATCTGATCGGGAGTGACGTTGCTGCGCTCCAAAGCGGCGCGGGCAGCAATCGCCCCGAGTTCGATAGCCGACAGGTCTTTGAGCGCGCCGCCGTATTCGCCCATCGGTGTGCGCGCACCTCCAAGTATGAGAACATCTTTTGCCATATTCTTACTCCAATAATTATCAGTATATCGACTCCATTCTAAGTTAACAGATGGCACACTCCCCTTCAATCGGCGGCGCGTAATTCGTGATGCGTGAAGAGTGAAGGGTGATTCGTGATTCGTGACCCGGAGATTGGCAATTACCTGTTAACAGCCATTTGCCTGAAAATCACGGATCACCAATCACGCAGGGCCATTCAGTTTTTGAGTAGCGGGCAACAGGCGGAAGAAATGTTAAAAGTTGAGTTCAAGCAAAGGCGTGTTGAAATAGGCCGCGGATGACGCGGATTTTGGCGGATTTACGCGGATTAGCTCAAATAAGATCAGATCCGCGTAAATCCGTCGCATCCGCGTCATCCGTGGCCTATTCCCAGTTTCCTTATCTACACTTTGAAAACTGAATGACCCTGCCAATCACGGATCACTCTTCACTCTTCACTCTTCACGCACGGTAAGGTTGTTTTATAAAACTCTTTCCGCTAGAATTTGATATGTCTTGAGCGGCTCGAAAGCGGGCGATCCATTGGTTTCGCTCTAGTTGTTTTCACCAAGCATTGAGAGATTAATAATGAGAGTCAAGAAACGTTACTGGGCGCTGGTCATTGCACTGGTTATGCCGTTGACTTTTGCCGGAGCGCATCCAACGCAGCGCCTGCTGGGCCAGGGCGAGGATGATGCTGTAACGAGGCAAAAGATTGCCGATGATTTCGCAAAGGCATTGCTCGTTGCCAAGGACAATTACGCGGGTGATGTGGATTTCGATAAGATGGCGAAATTTTCCATCCTCGGCATGCTTCATACGCTCGATCCGCACTCGAATTATTTCGACCGCGAAGAGTGGGAGAAGTTTCAAAATGAGCAACGCAGCCGCTACTCCGGCATAGGCTCTACCATCGTGCCGCGAAACGGCAAGGTCTATATCAACTCTCCGTTTGATGGGACTCCAGCTTATCGCGGCGGCATCTTTTACGGAGACCAGATACTTGAGATCAACGGCGAGTCGACCGAAGGATGGAACTCGACCCAGGTGGCCAATCATCTGCTCGGACCCGAAGGCACAAAAGTCAGCGTCAAGGTAGGGCGTCTCGGCGTAGATCATCCGCTTGAGTTCAAACTCACGCGAGCTTCGGTGCCGCTGCCCTCGATCTCGAATTATTATCTGGGGCCTGACGGCGTGGGCTATATCAACCTCTCACGCGGATTCAACACTACGACCCACGAAGAGATGCGCGAAGCTATCAGAGACCTTAAAGAGCGCGGGATGAAGTCTCTCGTGCTCGACCTGCGCGGCAATCGCGGCGGGCTGGTAGACCAGGCCTGGAAGGTATCGAACCTCTTCCTGTATCGCGGCCAGAAGATTCTCACGATGAAAGGCCGCCCGTCGGTATTTCCCACAAGGGAGATGGCCGCTTTCAACAACGACCCGGAAGACTATCCGCTGGTGGTGCTGATAAATCGAGGCACGGCTTCGGCGGCCGAGATCGTCGCGGGCGCTCTTCAGGATCATGACCGCGCCCGGCTTGTAGGCGAAAACAGCTTTGGCAAAGGGCTGGTTCAGACCGTCTTTACGCTCGGCGACGGCTCCGGCCTCACGCTTACGACCGGACATTACTACACGCCGAGCGGTCGCTTGATTCAGCGCGAATACGCGGGCCGTTCCTTTTACGATTACTATTTGAAGCGCGGCGACAAAGACGCCGTGAATCGCACAGAAGAGAAGCGAACCGACTCGGGCCGCACAGTTTATGGCGGCGGCGGCATCGACCCGGATGTTGATGTAAAGATTCCCGCCAAAGAAGCCGAGCTTATCCGTCTCTGGATCGAGCCGGTATTCGATTTCTCTCGTAATCTGGTAGCCGGCCTCATCCCCGGGCTCGAGCAGTTCAAAATAGAACACCCGGCCGATCATAAACATAATCTGACTCCCGAAGAATATGTGGTGAACGATAAGGTGATCGCCGCCTTTAAAAACTACCTGCACACGCATAAAGAGTTGAAGGCCGACGAATCCCGCGTAGACAAGGACGCCGATTGGCTCAAGATTCGAATCCGCAACGAGGTAGTAACGGCGGCCTATGGTCAGGAAGTGGCCTCACAGGTATTGCTCGAAGGCGACCCGCAGATGCAAAAGGCGTTGTCTGAAATACCGAAGGCCCGCATGATGGCCGAAGACATCATCCGATTGCGCGCTCAATCGCGCACGGGGGATGCGCGCAGAAACTGATTCGCCCGGTTCAAGTCAACCGGCAAATCGTAAACGGCCCGGGCATGAAAGCTCGGGCCGTCTCTTTTTTCTGGGGAAGGAAATAGCCACAGAGGCACAGAGACACAGAGTTCTTTTGTGATCTCTTCTCTGTGTCTCTGTGCCTCTGTGGCTAATCTGAACTCTTATCGGGCACATCATTGCTGACTCTTAAATACAGGAGTGTTATACTGACCATATCATATTAGCCCCGCTCAGAGCCGGGAGGATAGCTTGGAGCAAAAGCCTGTCAATCAATCTCAATTGATTCGAGTGTGGACGATGGTGGTCGTGCGGGTAGTGGCCATCATAACCTGCGCGCTGATCTTCTTCTGGGCGCTTTATATGCTCAGATCGATCATCCTCTTACTGGTGTTGTCGATCTTTTTCTGCTATCTGATAGCGCCGCTCGTCCGGTTGTTTGAGCAGCCCGTATATCTGGCGGGCCGCGCCTTCAAATTGCCGCGCGGCGTAAGCATCGGTGTGGTCTACCTCGTCTTTGGAGCGGTGGTCTTTGTTGCTGCGCTGATGATCCTCCCCGTCTTACAGGTGCAGGCAAACGAGCTTGCGGGCAACCTGCCAAACTACCTCACGAGCGGGTCGGAATCGGTGAAAAAGACCTTCACTAGCGCCGATAGCTGGCTCAGACATCTCGAACTGCCCGATGCGTGGCGAGAAGAAATCTTTGGCCAGATTACGAGGGCGGCCGAAGAGCTTTTCCCGTGGCTGAGCGGTCAGGTCAGAGGGCTATTAGGCTACCTGGCTTACCTTCCGTGGTTGATCATCGTGCCGATCATGTCGTTCTTTCTTCTGAAAGATGCCGAGTCTTTCGAGCACAGCCTGCTGGCTTTTTTCCCGGACGAGAGACTGCAAAAGCGAGTCCATTACCTGTTGCTCGATGTGAGCGGCACGATAGCCGCCTACATAAGGGCGCAGATCACCGCCTGTCTTGTGATCGGAGCCGAAGTAACCGTAGGTCTCGGGTTGATCGGCGTGCCTTATGCCGTCGTGCTCGGCGCGATTGCCGGGGTGCTGGAATTTGTCCCGCTCGTAGGTCCCTTGCTTGCCGCGATCATTATTTTCAGCCTGACACTTACCGCCTCTTTCAAACTGGCGCTGTGGTCTGTGCTGTTTCTCGCCGTGCTTCGCATAGTGCACGATTATATAGTCTATCCGCGTATTATAGGCCACGGCATAAAAATGCATCCGCTGATAGTGGTGCTTGCCGTTTTGAGCGGGGCCGAAATCGCAGGACTGACCGGCATCTTTCTGGCGATTCCATTTGTAGGGTTGATCGTAGTCACCTACAACCATTACCTTGCCTATCGCGGGATTCGATCTCTGCGCAAGCCGGAGGATGCGACTCAGCAGGTGCTTGATCTCGAACCGGACATCACCCCAACCGGCGCTCAGTCAGCAGTACTTGAATCAAACCCGCAGAAATAGATGGACGTGATGCGTGATGCGTGATTCCCAGACAGGCCGCAGGTTAAAGACAACTCGCAAGCCCGGTCAATCACGCATCACAGATCACGCATCACTTGTCACGTAGACGCTGCTCGATAAACTGCTCGGCCTCAGATTCGATAATCTCGCCCGCGACGGTGTAAACATGCCGGGCAATCAAGTCTTTTCCCTGTGCCGGTTCAATCTTGTCAGTTTCGATGATTACGTAAAAGGGCGTTCCCCACTTGCGGTTGTCTCCGGCCTTCTTTCGGTATTTGTAATGGGCTGATTTCTTGCGCTTCCCCCGGCTTTCGGTCTCTATGACTACCGGGTAATCAATGCCTATGCGGTTTGAGTGAATCTCGATTTCATCCGAAGTCGAGTACTCCATAACCGCGACAAGACCCAGGCCCCGGTCTTTGTATTTATCGTAGAGCCGCTTTATGACGTGACCGTTGTTGTTGCTGTTTTTACACCAGCCCGCAACAAAACCGACGATCACAATCTGTTTGTCGGCTGCATACCGGCGCAGGTTGAACTCCTGCCCTCCGGTCGTCTTTAACGTGAAATCGAAAAAATCCATATCGCGTTCGACAATGGGCGCATATTCGGGTTCGTCATCCGAAGAAAGAGCGCCCGCCGGAGGCATTCCAGACGCGATAACGAGGGTTGGTGTAAGAATCAAGTACAGAAAAAACGGTCTCAGGAACATAATTATTTGCCTTCCAGTGCGCAATGCTTATACTCTAAGTCGTCGGATGTCGGTTATGCAAATGTTTGGCGATCACACATTTCCGGGCAAGCTCTTTATCGTCGAGGGCATAGACGGTTCGGGCAAGTCTACGCAACTCAGCCTCCTGCAACAGTGGTTGAGACGCGAAGGCTACATGGTCTTTTTCAGCGAGTGGAACTCTTCGCCACTGGTAAAAGTGACGACGCGTCGGGGCAAGCGCAAGCACATGCTCACGCCGACCACATTCTCACTTATTCACTCGACCGATCTGGCCGACCGCATCGAGCGCCACATCATTCCCCCGCTCAAGGCGGGCGCGATAGTCCTGGCCGACCGTTACATCTACACCGCCTTTGCGCGCGATGTGGCTCGCGGAGTTGACCCGCTGTGGGTGCGTCAGCTTTACAGGTTCGCTGTCAAACCAAGCATAGCCTTTTACTTTCGCGTGCCTCTGGAGGTCTCGCTTAAACGCATCCTGGGAGCGCGGGCCGGTCTGAAATACTACGAAGCCGGGCTTGACCTCGGCCTGACCGACGATATCGAAGAGAGCTTTGAATTCTTTCAGGGAATGATAATGGAACGATACGAAGAGATGGTCGAAGAATTCGGCCTCACCGTGATAGACGCGACTCGCTCTATTGAAGAACAGCAGGATGAAGTGCGCGCGCTGGTCGAAAACCACCTTCACGATGTGCCCAAACATTCGAGCCATTTTTTCGAATCCGAATCTGAAGAGGATTGAACCAGTATTGAAAGAAAAACCCGAAAGTCACCGTTTCGAGTTCTACGGCGAAGGCTTGCCGGATGTGAATCTCGAAGAACTGCAAGGCAGATTGATAGTCATCGAAGGGCCGGACGGAGTAGGCCGGTCCACGCAAGTCTCCATGCTAAAGCCCTGGCTGGAATCAAACGGCCACGCCGTGCTCGATACCGGGATGACCCGCTCGGCGCTCGCCGGTAAAGGGATCAAGCAGGCAAAGCAGGGGTATTCGCTCGGCCCGATTTCGCTGACGCTCTTTTATGCCACCGACTTCGCCGACCGGTTGGAAAATCAGATGATTCCGGCCCTTCGCGCCGGTTTCATAGTCCTGACCGACCGATACACATACTCTCTGATAGCGCGAGCCATCGTGCGCGGCATGGACCCGGAGTGGATAAAATCCGTATACGGGCTTGCGCTCAAACCCGACGCGATCTTTTACATCCGCCCGCGAGTCAAGGATTTAATGCCGCGCGTTTTGACAAAGCCGGACGGGTTCGATTACTGGGAATCGGGGATGGACATGCACCTGGGGGCGGATCTGTTCGACAGCTTTGTCGAGTATCAAACGAGGATGCTCGCCGTCTTCGATTCGATGATCGAAGAGTACGGATTTGAAGTGATAGATGCCAGCCAGCCCATCGACCCTATTTACAGAACGCTCCAGCGCCAGATCGGACGATTGCTCAGAGAGATGTATTGAGCCTCTATATCGACCCTCTATATCGACCCTCTATATCGACCCTCTATATCGACCCTCTATATCGAGCCCCTATATCGAGCAGGGACTCTTCTTCACACCCGTTCATTTGAGATTCAAATCTCAAATCTCAAATTCTTTAGCTCATCGCCGGTCAAGCGGTAGGTCTCGTTGCAGTAGTGACAGATAAGCTCGGCTCCATTCTCCTTTTCGATCATGTCCTGCACTTCTTCGCGCCCGAGCGCCGAAATCATCTGTCTTGCGCGCTCGGGCGAACACGGACACTCGAAACGCGGTTCGATCTGTTCCAGCACGTCAAGCTCAAGCTCTCCGAGAGCCGCCCGAAGCATCTCTTCCGGCTCCATCCCCTCGCGTATCATTTCGGTCGAGGAGGGGATTCTGGTCATAGTCTGCTCCACGTGCCTGACTAAACCCTCGTCCGCGCTCGGCATCATCTGGAGGATAAATCCGCCCGCCGCCACTACGCGCAGACGGTCGAGAGAGAACCTTGCCGTGCTCGTCTGCGAGACGCTCGAATCTGTGTCCTCGTCCTGATCAACAGACATCAACACGCCGAGGCTGACCGCTGAATTGATCTGCTCGGACTTGGCCAGATAGTAGGCGAAGTCTTCGCCTATCTCCCCCGATACGATTGGAACCGAGCCGCGATAAGGTTCCTTAGACAGGCCAATCTCAAATCCCGCGTCGCGTGTCACATACATTGTGCCCGAGCCGACTATCGCCTTCACGTCGAACTTGCCGCGCTCATTCATAGTCCTTGCGTCGGCTTCGGGGTTTGAGACGTAACCGCGCACCTTGCCGTAAGGGTCGGCCTGAGCGATTATCTGGCCAATAGGCCCGTCGCAATCGAAATGGACCGTTATTTTTTCGAGGTCTTTTACACCGCTTCCCAGCAAAAGCGTGCCGGTTATCGTGCGCCCGAGCGCCACGGAAGCGGTCGGAAATGTGTGATGGCGGCGACAGGCTTCACCTACAAGCGAAGTCGTTCGAGCGGCCATGCATCTGATTTGATTGTTTGCCGAGGTGGCATGAACAAGACGGTCCGGATTTGAACCCATCTCCCTTTTGCTCTCCGTTATTGATTTATCGGGTCAACTGGCGCATTTTCTGGATTGCTCGGTCAGCAAGCCAATCGCGTGAGGAATCTGACTGCGAATGGCTGTGAAGTTTTCGACCGCGCCTCGTCGGCTTCCCGGCAGGTTGATTATCAGCGTGCGCCCGCGTATCCCGCAGACTGCTCGTGACAGGGCCGCAAGCGGGGTCGAATCAAGACTCTTGAGCCTCATCAATTCCGCGAGCCCCGGGGCCTCGCGCTCGATGACAGCCCGCGTAGCTTCGGGCGTGTTATCACGCGGAGCAAACCCGGTCCCGCCCGTCGTGCAGATCAAATCAACATCGCCCTTGTCGGCGTGATGGCGCAGCCTCGACGAGATCAATTCAGCGTCATCGGAAATGATCTCTGTGGCCACAATCCGGCAGCCAAGCTTTTCAAGCTCGCCCACGACCGCGGGCCCCGACTGATCTTCGCGCTCACCGCGTGATGCCTTGTCGCTTATCGTCAAAACCACGGCTCTGACTTCAACTCTTGCCATATTTCAGCCTCTTAAATCTGAATTAATAGTATCGCAACCATAGAGCATCTTTGCAAATCAGCCGGAAAACGCGAAAGCTCATAAGCAGAGCAGGGAAAATAGGCCGGGACGGACGCGGATCGGGCGGATCTACGCGAATCTGACTCTTTATGATCTAATCCGTGTTGATCCGCCCGATCCGCGTCCGTCCCGGCCTATTTCAATGTGCGCTTCATTGGTCTCCGCCTTTATCAATGTGATGCAATGATCCAAGCGTTATGACGGCTTGAGGCGTATAGACAGACCCTGTAGATTTCAATTCGCTCCGCATCACTATACATTCGCGGGCGGTGAAACTTGCCGGCGCGAAGCCTCCGGCAATAAGTTTCTCGGCAACAAGCGCCGCATTTCGCGGAGAGCGGACGCGACCTATCGTCAGGTGAGGCGAAAACCGTTTCTGCTCTCGCGGGAAACCCTGGCGTGCGAGCAAATCTTCGATCCTCGTATGCAATTCTCTGAGGCTTTCCGGCAAAGCGGCCAGTCCTATCCATAACACGCGCGGATTTTGCGGAGAAGGGAAGCAGCCCGCGCCGCTCACCGTGATTTCAAACTCGCCGCACGTCTCAGCCGCAGCCTCTGTGGCGCGGCAGACCCGCTCGATTGCAGAGCGCGGCACATCGCCTAAAAACTTCAATGTAAGGTGGATATTTTCTGTCCTGACCCAGCTAACCTGCGCATCCGTATTGCGGAGCCTGCGTTGTATGTCTGAGATGCGTGCTTTGATCGGGTCGGGTATCTCGATGCATATGAATGTGCGGATTTTGTCTCCGCTCTTCGATTCGCCCCTCGGGTTTGCTGCTCTGTTCATATTCAATTCTGACCGTAGGCATTCATAAAGTAAGCCTGGCTGTTCAGGCTATCTTCGTCCTCATAGGGTTGCAGGCTTTCATACGACCCGTCGGGCATGAGCCGCCGCGCCTTTACGTTGTCGCTCAGGAGTATGTCCAGTATCTCGTCTTTTATATGCCGCTTCAGACGCGGGTCTTCAATCGGCGTCAGGATTTCAACCCGGCGGTCCAGATTACGAAACATCCAGTCGGCGCTGCCTATGTAGATGTCTTCTTCGCCGCCGTTTGCAAAATAGAAGATGCGGCTGTGCTCAAGGAAGCGGCCCACGATGCTCGTCACTTTGATCGTCTCTGAAAGCCCCGGCGCGCCCGGCCTGAGCGAACATATTCCCCTGACGATCAGATTCATAGGCACGCCCGATTGCGAGGCTTCATAAAGCGCCCGTATGATTTTGGTGTCGGTCAGCGAGTTGATCTTGGCGATGATGCGCGCCGGTCGCCCCTCTTTATGATGCAATACCTCGCGCTCGATCAGGGAGAGCATTCGCTCTCTCAGCGTGATCGGCGCCACGAGCAGCTTTCTGTACTTGTCCTGCCGCGAAAATCCAGTCAGGTAATTGAACAGATCCGTAGCGTCCGCGCCTATCTCTTCGTTTGCCGTGAAAAGCCCGAGATCCGTGTAGATGCGCGCGGTCGCCGGGTTGTAGTTGCCCGTCCCAATGTGAACATAGCGGCGCAGCGCGCCCGATTCGCGTCTGACGACAAGCGCCAGCTTGCTGTGTGTTTTGAGTCCGAGCATGCCGTAAACGACGTGCACGCCCTCGCGCTCAAGCTGCCGCGCCCACGCTATGTTGCTCTCCTCATCAAAGCGGGCTTTCAGTTCCACAAGCACGGCTACCTGCTTGCCTCGCTCCGATGCCTCCATCAAAGCGCGAACGATGGGCGAGTCTGTCCCCGTGCGGTAGAGGGTCATCTTGATCGCCAGAACATCCGGGTCTATCGCCGCCGTGCTGATGAAATTCACAACCGTTGAAAAGCTGTTGTATGGATGGTGGACCAGAACATCCTGCCGTTTGATCACATCGAAAATATACTCTTCGCCTCTGAGCGCAACAGGGACGGAAGGCACGAGCGGTCTGTCTTTTAGCTCGGGTTTGTCCTGCCCGTATAGCGACATCAGCCCCGGCACGTTGAGCGGGCCGTCTATCGTGTAGACATCGGTTGCCGTCAGTTCCAGCTCGCTTGCCAGATACCTGACCATCTCGCCCGGCATCGAGGTAGAGACTTCCAGCCGCACGGCGGTTCCAAATCGGCGGCGACGCAGTTGTTCTTCCAGGGTTCGCAAAAGGTCGTTTGCTTCGTCCTCTTTTATGTCTATATCGGCGTCGCGCGTCACACGAAAAACATGAGGCTCGCCCACTTGCATACCGGGGAACAATATATCGGTGTTGGCCGCTATCAACTCTTCCAGGAACGTAAACTCGCTGCCCGAATCGCCCACGGGCACGAGACGGGGCACGATGGGGGGAACCTTTATGCGGGCAAATCGCGGCTCGATCCAGTTTGTAGCCGGGGCCTTTCCGCTCACCTCGCCCGCCGGGTCAATCATCACTCCGAGATTCAGGCTGAGATTCGAGATGTAAGGGAAAGGGTGACTCGGGTCTACGGCCTGGGGCGTGAGCACCGGAAAGACGTTCTCTATGAAGTAGTCATTCAACGTCCGTCTTTCGCGATCCGATAGCGCGCGATAGGGTGTGATCAGTATCCCTTCCTGGCTCAACTGAGGAAGAATCTCTTCCTTCAAACAACTCATTTGCTGTGAAAGTATCGGGCGCAGCCGGTCGCATATCTCTTTCATCTGCGCCGAAGGCGTCATGCCGTCTACGGATAAATCGGATACGCCCGCTTCGATCTGTTGCTTGAGCCCCGACACCCGGATCATGAAAAACTCGTCCAGATTCGTCGAAAAGATCGAGAGGAATTTCAACCGTTCCAGGAGCGGTTGCGTGGGGTCGAGCGCCTCTTCGAGCACGCGCCTGTTGAACTCCAGCCAGGACAGTTCGCGGTTGAACATCAACTGCCTCTGAAGAAACAACGTCTGCGGTAACAATACGTTAGCTGCTTCGCCGCTTCCTGACTTCGACTGTTTTTGCTTGATCGGGTCACTCATATTTAACTCCGATATGATCTGGTTCGTGATTCGTGATGCGTGACCCGGAGATTGGCAATTACCTGTTAACAGCCATTTCCCTGAAAATCACGGATCACGTATCACGCGATGCG
This sequence comes from Blastocatellia bacterium, assembly GCA_963765495.1. Taxonomy (GTDB): domain Bacteria; phylum Acidobacteriota; class Blastocatellia; order UBA7656; family UBA7656; genus CAVXWP01. The sequence goes on along the minus strand of CAVXWP010000002.1, from coordinate 373,468 downwards.
AGAGGCCGCCTCGATTCCTGATGGGCAATCGTAGCCTTCGCCTGCGAGCGCGCTGCGAAGGCCGTCAAGCACCAGCAATACGTTTTCTCGCGTGCTGCCGGAACCCATCAATCCGATCCTCCATAACCTGTTCTTGAGCGGGCCGAGACCGCCGCCTATTTCGATGTTAAAATCATTAAGCAATCGAGCCCGCACTCGCCCGTCGTCTACGCCTTCGGGCACGCGAACGGCATTGAGGCTCCACAGGCGATCACCGGGCGCGACAAGCATCTCGAGCCCCATCGCTTCAAGCCCCGCGACAAGCGCAAGATGATTCGCCCTGTGCCTCTCCCACCTCGATTCAAGCCCTTCCGTGTATACGATACGCAGCGCCTCGCGCAGGGCATAGTTCATAGAGATAGGCGCGGTGTGATGGTATGCGCGATCCGCGCCCCAGTATCGCTCTACCATGGTCATGTCCAGATACCAGCTTTGCACCTTTGAGCGGCGCGAGCGAATGCTTTCAACCGCGATGTCTGAAAACGTAATTGGCGCAAGACCGGGAGGCGCGCCCAGACATTTTTGAGTGCCCGAATAACAGACATCGATATGGTTGCGGTCTACGCCGACCGGGTGACCGCCGAGCGATGTGACCGCATCGACTATCAGCAGCGCGTCGCGGCTGTGAGCCAGTTCGCCGAGCCCCGATAAATCCTGGAGCACACCCGTGGAAGTCTCGGCGTGGACTATCGCAATGGCGCGCGGGTTGTGGGACTTGAAAGCGTCTTCTATGCGGTTCTTATCCGTAGGTCGCCCCCATTCGGTCCTGATGGCAATGGGTGTTCCGCCCGCGCGTTCGATGATCTCGTGCATTCGCTCGCCGAATACGCCGTGGATGCAGACTATGACTTCATCGCCCGGCTCGATAATATTTACAAGCGCGGCTTCCATGCCTGCGCTGCCGGTTCCTGAAATGGGAATGGTCAGCCGGTTTGAGGTCTCGAATACATAGCGGAGCATCTCCTGAATGTCGTCCATGCATTTCAGGAAAAGCGGATCGAGATGGCCGAGCACGGGCGCGGCCATGGCTTCAAGCACGCGATCTTCGACAGGGCTCGGGCCGGGGCCTAGGAGTACCCGTTCAGGCGGCTGGAATCTTTCGTAAGTGATGCGCTCCGGGGCGTGTTGTGGTTGATCGCTCATTCATTATTCCCTTTCTATTCTGTACAAGCCCAATGCGATATAGGAGCGGAGAGTGTTGAAACTTCGGTTGATCCTGCCCACTATCACTCAAGCCCGGTCAGGTCTTCTGCTGAACTTTATCTCAATTTGAAAGATTGTGCCATTGACCGACAGGAAATCTAAGTTCATTCCCAACCATTCACATCAATGTCAATCAATCTTTCAAGAAAATCAAAGCCTTCTCATCAAGAACGCAGTAGATTTGTTGTTTTTCACATCCATTCTCGATCATTCATTGCGCGGGCTCATCCTTTATCAGGTTCATAGCCGCTGCTATCGGAGTAGCGAGGGCGATGTCTTCGGCGCTCCCTATATTTGAAGTGAGAATGCCTATAACACGACCGCGCCGATTGAGGACCGGGCCGCCGCTGTTTCCGCGATAGGCGCGCAGATAGAGCTGGATAAAATCCTGACTGACGCGGCTGACGACTCCGGTTGAAAGCGATGTCTCAAGCCGTTCATCTCCGGTCAGTCGCATCAGGTCCCGACCCAGAGGATAGCCTATAACGGCCACCTCTTCGCCTTGATTTATATGGCTCAGATCGCTTTCGATGCCAAAGACAGGGCGCAGGCCCGGCGGCGGTTCGATCTTCAATATCGCGACATCCGTCTGTTTGAAGGCTGAAAGCCGGTAGAGCGCGGCCGGTATCGCCTGTTCACGCGTCTGACCGGGAAAGACCACTTCTATTTTAGTCGTGCGCCCGGAATAGGCCACTGCGGGCTGGCTGTACTCCCAATCCTGAATCAGATGCCGGTTTGTTACGATCAGCCCTTTTGTTGAGACTACGAACCCCGACCCTGTGCGGGCATCGGAAGAGACCACCTGCCCGGCAGCATCCAAAAGCTCAAACTCGACGCGGATAAAGACTACCGCCGAATGATTCCGCGCCGCCACTTCTGCAAAGCTCAAATCAACCGGATTGGCTCCTCTGATCCTTGATGAGAGCAGTATGCCCGCGACCGCTCCGAGGATCATAGCCAGAACTATGGCAGCGATAAGCCTCCTATTGCTCAATCGAGCGCGAAAGGCGCGATTGACGAGTTTTTCGATGACGCTGCGGCTCGCAACTGGTTCTACCTGCCCGGACTGGTTCGAAGAACCCGGTGCGGAAACAGGTTCTTGTGTCTCGCCGGTTTCCGATTTGGGTTCGATGCCAAAGCGCAGAAGCGGGCCTCCTGCCCCGAATTCAAGCAGATCGTCGGGTCTTATTTCGCTTGTGATGACGCGGCGACCGTTGATCATGGTCCCGTTGGTTGAGCCAAGATCGCGCAGGACATAATGGTCTATCCGGCGGATTATCTCTGCGTGATGAGATGAGACGCGTCTTTCATTATCGCCGAAGATCAGGTCATTATCGGGGGCGCGGCCTATCGAAATCCTGGTGGATTCGAAGCGTTCGCATTCTCCTTTTCTTGGGCCTAAGAGATGTGTGAAAGTGGCGAGCATAAAGTAGCGCAATCATTCCAACACGGCGAAACGATTTTAAAGTATCGGCTGCCGACCGAACAAGCTGGGGCGGAAAAATTTACAACCGCTTCCCGGGTCAGCCATTATTGGAACAGTCTTCAAGATTGGGCCGACCCGCTTTCAGATTGAGCGCCTGCACGACGCAATAAGAGTGCCGGATTTATTAAACCCTTTCAATAGCAGGATAGATTTCGTCTCTTTCATTCCTTGGGGTATCTTACCGACCCGCATCGTTTCATCCGTAGTGTCTATCGTTTTAAACGGGCGATCATTAATGTATATATCGAGTCTTGAAATGTTTTTGGTTGTGACCTCTATCGTTCTGGACTGATCGCGGTTTTGTAGGAGTTTGACCGAGATTCCATAAACGGGTTCTTTTATCAACAATTTTGCAGCCTGCTTAATCAGATCCCTGTTCCTGCCCAGAAGATCATTCCGCGTCATGTAATGTCTGTGGTCTGGAATGATTCCCAACTCCTCAAGGGGTCGTCCAGAGTGCTTGCCGACTCGAACACTACGGCGAACGGCAACAGACATCCCCGTGCCTCTTGGCAGAGAGGTAAACGGACCCTTCTCTTGTTTCCCCAGAGCGATTCTCAAATCCCTTAACGGCCAAACGTTTGCGCCGCCTGCGCCAGTATTCCCGCTTGTGCCCAGAATTTTTCCAATTTCGTTATCCTGAAATCCTGCCGCAAAAATGTCGGTTGCACTGTAAGACAAGGCATCTGTGATAAGCACGACAGGCCCATAATAGACCTGACCTATATCGTTGCAAGACGCTTCAGAGGTAATAGGAAAACCGGAAGAATAGGTGGCGTTAGTCATAACAGATTCTGCGATTGATTTGGCCCACTTTGACAGTTCCCAGTTTTTCGGAGCATTCCTACATATCTCAAGATTCAAAGGCGTATTGATAAACTCAAACAACTCCGGCTTTATCCTTCTGGGAGTGAATAACTGAAGCAACCGCTCTCCCGCATCAATCTGACCGCCGCCATTGCCCCGAACATCCAGAATCAGACCTTCCTTTGGAAATGATCTGGACACGAGGATACGCATAATCCCGTTTACCAGACGGGTCGGCGTTACTTCAAAAGTAAAAATCCTTATGTATCCAATCTCTCTTCCATGGACTCTTATGCGCTCGGCCCGTAGCGTATCGGCCATTCTGGTCTTTATCACATCTCTTTGAAAATCGTCCGAATCATTTTGTTGAATTCCAGGATAGAGAATTTTCTTAACACGGTTGATCTCTGTCTTTTTTTGATCGACGGCTCGTTTTTGGTCTGTCCTCACGGATATTTGTTCTCGAATTCGATGCACGTCCTGTGTGTCCTTCTTCCTCTCGATTTCTCTAGGGTTGAAGACCAGCCATTCCTGCTTCATCTCAAATTCCGCGCCGCCCTTTTTCATAGACTTGTAGGTTAAGGTTACCCACCTTTCATCTGGCGGCAGGGATGTGCCCATCGGTCGGATTGTAAGGTTATCGAGACCTCGCGCGAACCGTGCTTCGATATTGCTTCCGGCCTGTTTCTCACCGTTGACCTCTATGGCTCGCCCTATCGGCATTCCGTTCCAGTAAAGCACCTCCACGCCGGGTTCATAATTGAGATACTCAGGGCCTTTGTCTCTCAGCGGGTCGTAATAGTTTTCGACGATTCGTGAAACCATGAATTTTTGCTGTCTCTTCTCAAAGTACTCTTCGATCAGAAACGGAAGATAGGCAGTCATGTCGTTAAAGGGCGCGGGCAATAAATACATCGTGTGGATGTCGCGGGCCGAAGTGAATATCTCCAGCATCCTCTGGTGAAAGAGCATCTCGCTGGGCATTTCGCTCTCGCTCATTTCGGCAAGGCGAAACTTTAGCAACTTGAGCCTCTGTATCGGGTCAACGGCGTGCATAGCCCGTTTAAGCGGAAGGTGAACGTAGTTCATATCAAGCAATACCAGAGCTTGAGCAACTATGCTCAACCGCTCGCTCCTGGAGAGCCCTCTCTGGCTATCAAACACTTCCATGAAATCCGACAGGGTTCTCGATTTCCTGATAATCTTTTTGATGTTCTGACTGCTAAAGCTGAGAAATTGTTCCCCGCCCCTTACATCATCCTGTTCCTGCATGACGGCTCTCCTTTAAGATCGGGCTGACCGAAACACACCACACCCGAACCCCGTCCACTTTCTTGAACGGATCGCATAGTTGATGACCTTTGAGCAATCCCGTAGGACAGGTATTAGAGTCTTAATTCTTCTTCCCGGTTTTTTTGGTTGCTGACCCGACTTTCTTTGCTCCACTCTTTTTATTTGTTTTGTTGTCGCCTGGCTTATCACTGCCGCCTCTGGGAGGGGGTTGTTTTGTTGACATTAGATTCGCTCCTTTTTAACAGAGTTTCGTTTCAATTTTTAATTCTGAGTAATTGGGCTAATTGATTACGATATGATCGAATATCCGGTCGTCTCGTGTAACCCTCAAATACCTGGGCTCCCCAATCTTGCTGAAGCGCAGAAAGCAGGCTATCGGAGCGCGCCGCATAATCTGCGGCTTGCGCCATGTTGCCCGCGATCTGGCTGGCGGTTGCCGCAACAAGCAAAGATCGCCACTCTGATTCCCTCTGACCCGCGCGAGCAAACATCTCCTGCGCCTGCAACGCGGTCGCTATCGCGCCCTTTGCATCTTTAGCTTGCAGCATCACCTCGGCGAGCGATAGAAGCGCGCTAGAAACCAAACTCGGGCTTTTTGTCTCTCTGGCAACGGCGACGGCCTCCTCGCAATCTGTAATCGCAGTCTTTGACTCCCCTGACAGGGCCTGCGCGAGACCTATCGAACACTTTGCCTGTGTCGTCAAATCGCGGTCTTTCCCGGCCAATTCCAGCACCTGTCGGCCTTCTTTTATGGCCTCCGCGAGGTTCCGCTCACTGAGCGCGATCTGCGCATATATCATATGCACCCACGCCTGCAAGGTCTTGAATTCAGCCTCAGGGCGACTGGCTATCGAGAGTGCTTTGCTGAGAGAACTGCGCGCTTCGTCATACCGGCCTAACTGCCCGAGACTTTCGGCTCTATTCATTTCATCGTATCCGGTATTCATTAGAAACCCTGAGGATTTATCTATTTTATAGCTCTCTTCAATATGCGGGAGCGCCTCCGGGTATCGCTCCTGGTCAGCGCAGGTGAGGGCCAGGCTCAGGTGCGAATCGGCCACCATCGCAGAATCTCCAAGCTCTTCGGAGAGGTGTAGCTGTTCTTCGAATATCTTTATTGCTTCCTCGTAATTGCCTTTGCTGCGCTGGGCGCGACCCATCATCGTCAAAGCAAGCGAGGTCTCTTTGCGATAGCCTGCTGGTTTATAGAACGCAAGCGCCTGTTCGAGGAGATGAATTCCCTCATCATCATTACCCTGAGTCACGTTTAACATCCCCAGAGCGAGCAAGGCTCTGGCCTCATTTCTAGGCGCATTATCCACACGCGCAAAATCCAGCGCCTGTTTGAAGTACCTGTCGGCCTCATCATATTCCCCGCGACGCAGGAATGTATATCCGAGATCTATGAGGCCGTTTACTGCAAGGTTTCGCAGGTTGTTAGCCTGCGCCAGGTTTATGGCCTCCGTCGCGGTGCTCCTGGCAACCTCGGCATTATCTTCGATATAGACCGTGCTCAACTGAAGCTGCGCCCTGATCTGCTGATATTTGTTATCAATCTGGCGGGCAATTGACAGAGCCTTCTCAAGCTGAACACGCGCGTCTTCGATTTTATTGATCTTATTGAGCATGACCCCGCGCTGGAAAAACACTTCGGCTGTTCCTTCCTGGTTGCTCAAGTCGCTGTATATCTTTTCAGCCTTATCGAATGCGTCTGAGGCGCTTTTAATATCCTGTTTTCGCCCGTAAAGGATTGCCAGTCGAAGGAAAGCGCCGGGTGATTCAGGCGCAAGATGGGCCGCTTTCTGATATAACTCTATGGCTTTGTCTATATCTTCATTCTTTTCGTATGCGCGGCCAAGGTCCATATATGCGCTCGATTTCTCAGATTCGGGTGCTTGCCGAACAATCTCCTGGTAATACGCGATAGCTCCCGTAAGCTCTCGCCTCACCGTAGCGACGATGGCGTCCAGATATATGGCGTCTAACTTCGGAAGCGCGGTTCGATCAGAGACTAAAGATATGGCTGTGAGAATCTCTTCTTTTGCCCTGTCACTGGAGTCGACCTCCATATATGCCTCTGCCAGCCGCGCATGCGCGAGCGCAAAATTGTTGTCCAACTCAAGGGCGTGGTTCAGGGCCTTGGTCGCCTGATAGTAACTGCCTTCGCGTATGGCGTTTGTCCCTCTATCGAACCAGAGCCTTGCCTCGGGAGGTGGAATATGATGAGCGCCACGCAAAAGGGGCAGGGCTAACCATACAACCAGAATCAGGAAAACCGGAGCGATCAGGAAGGCGAACTTTAGCGGCTTCCCTCGCAGCAGGCCGGATAATTGCGCCGGAACTCTAAAATGTAGAGGGGCCTGCGCGTGCGCCATTATACTTGTGCGTATCTGACTCTCTTCCCGCAAAGTTGCTTTTAGCTCTAATAGATCCGAGAGCAAATCACTTGCAGTCTGGTAGCGAGCATCAACATCTCTTGCCATTGCCTTGAGGATTATTCTTTCCATCTCCTTTGGCACTTCCGGGTTGATGTCGGAGGGTTTTGGAGGTTCAAACTGGATTACCTTTAAGCAAATCTCAAGCGTGCTGGACCCTGTAAAAGTAGCCTTGCCCGTGGCGCAGTTATAAAGAACCACTCCCAGCGAGAAAATGTCTGTGCGAGAATCAACCGGCTCGCCTTTTAACAGTTCGGGGGACATGTACCCGGCGGTTCCCACTACTTGACCGGCTTCAGTCAGTTGACTCAGTGTGTCCGATTCCGTCTGTACCGTCTTAGACTCAGGGAGTATCTTTGCGAGCCCGAAGTCCAAAATCTTTATTTGCCCCCGAGCGGTGACGATTATATTCTGGGGTTTTATATCTCTATGAATAATCCCGCGCGAATGCGCTTCGATGAGCGCCCCGATCAACTGCTCTGCTATCTCAATTATCTCTGCGAGTTCAAGAGGATGGTCTTTTATCTTTTTCGCGAGATTGTCTCCCTCGATATACTGCATCACGATAAAGGGGCGAGGCCCTTCGTCGTTTATCTCGTGGATGGCGCAAATGTTCGGATGATCCAAAGCGGCAGCCGCTTGCGCCTCTCTTATCAGCCGCTTCCTTGCCAGATCATCCTCTCCCCCTTTTTCAAGCAGAAACTTGATAGCAACTCTACGCCCGAGCTTTATATCCTCTGCAAGAAAAACCTTGCCCATCCCTCCAGAGCCGAGCTTTCCTAGAACTCGATAATGCGAAATCACATCAGTTATCAATGATTCTACCTCTAGGCAATACTGGGATAGGAAAAAGGTTGCCTGATACAAATAGACTCAAGCGGTCTGTTATTGGTTTCAGCCATTTACGCTCTGTAGGAAGGTTCTACTCCTGGGTATTAGATTTGTCAATCAATATATTTAAGACGCGAGATTTCAGCCGATACCCTTACAAAGAGGGGTTATCGGTTTCAGATGTCAGTTCAGTAATGATGTTCTCAATAGGATCCATTTTCCCGGAAGTTACCTGTTTCAAGTGAATGAGAAACTCGCGATTGCCTTCCGCGCCAAAGATGGGTGAGGCGATCAATCCGACCGCTCTAAGCCCCGTGGCGCGGGCCGCATCTCGAACTTCACAGAGCACGCGGCGGTGCTTGAGCGGGTCAGTGACGATTCCGCCCCTGCCTACCTCGCCTTTGCCCACTTCGAATTGAGGCTTTACGAGTGCGATCACATCGGCCGTGGGCGTAATAACCCGCTTCACGGCGGGCAGGATTATTGAGAGCGAAATAAAAGAAACGTCTATCGTCGCGATGTCAAATTTATCGAGAAAAGTTTCCTCGTCGAGGTGACGGGCGTTGAAGCCTTCAAACGCTTCGACGCGAGGGTCGATTCGGATTTTCCACGCCAGTTGATTATGACCCACATCAACCGCCCAGACGCGAGCGGCCCCGTGTTGAAGCAGGCAATCGGTAAAGCCCCCGGTCGAGGCTCCAATGTCTATGCAAATCTTTCGCTCGGGCGACAGGCCGAACTGCTCCAAGGCGGCTTCGAGTTTGAGGCCGCCACGGCTCACATATCTTGGCGTTTCGCCTTTTATTCGTATCTCCGCTTCCGCGTCAACCATCTGGCCGGGCTTATCAATTCGCTGGTCGCGGACCAGCACCTGACCCGCAAGTATCAGGGCTTGAGCGCGGGTCCGGCTTTCAGCAAGCCCCCGCTCAACTACGACCTTGTCGAGACGTTCTCTCATCTTCATTATTTGGAGCCTGATCTGCCCTAATTGGCATCGCTTCCGGGGCCGGCCTTTGCCTCGGTGCCTGTTCTCCTGCCACCGGCTTTCGAAGCCCTCGTACTCTTTGACGATCTCTTGCCGTTGCGTGATCGGGCGGCAGATGCGCCTCTTGATTGTTTTCTTTTTCCGGCGCGTTTGACCGTGGTCTTTCCGGCCGGTTTTGAGCCGGTCACTTCGCCAAGCGCCTTGCTGATCAATTCTTCGCTCGGACGCACTCCGTCGGCAAAGGCGAACACGTGGATATGATCGCGGTTTTCGCGCAGAGCTTCTACGCGGCCTGCCGATTCAAGGCTTGAGATTTCAGCCATCAATGCGTTTTGCTCTTCGGCCGTCATGTACTTATCATAAATATCGAATGCGAGCCCCGTAGTGTGCGGAGGCACGTCGATGAGCGTGGCATTCTTGTTTGTTTCGTTTAACAGGTGCTGGTATCTTTCGGTCCGCACAAGCGAAGTTATCGGCAGGGGCCGGTCGAATTTTTCGCTGTAGGCGCGGGCGATCTCGATCATCACATCGCGCGCCTCGGGCCGCAGGAAGCTGAGCAATCTGACCTTCAGCTTACGACGATCCGCCGGGTCTTGTAAATCATAAGACCGCCCGTCGAAATCCTGCGCAAAGTTGGAAAGCTCCTGATATTCGGAGAGCAAAAGCTTGCGGGTCGCCTCCTTCTTGTAAAAGGAGGCAAGCAGGTTCCGGTTCTTTTCCACTTCCGTGAGGGCCTTTCGGCTTTCTGCCATCTGGCTTTGCAACTCCCTGCGGCGCGCGCGGTCTCGCCTGCCTGTCTTTTTATACTCAGCATTCAGGTCGGCTATCTTCGTTTGAAGCTCTTTTATCGAATCGCCCAGCCGGATGTCTTCTTTCTGATAATCTTCCAGGCTGGCAAACAACTCGATGTCTTTGCCCGTCTTCTTGTCATAATGAGTGAAAGGTTCGTCTGTAGCATTTCCTCCAACGCCGTAGATGATATAGAAATCGCCTACCGGGTCAATTTCGACAAGGTGGTCGCGGCGAATCAAGGCTACGAGGTCTGTGTAATCGCGGGGGATTTCATAATTTTGCTTCAGCCATTCGGCCACCTGCACGGCTAAGAACCGGCGGCGGTCGCTGTAGTGTTTCAACTCGGCAGGCACTTCAACCTCGGCCTTGCGTCCTGTTACCTCGCCCCGGTCCTCTTCGACCTTGTTTGCGGCCACTTTCCACGGATCAATTTCTGGCGGAGCGATTGTCGGCGGCGGGGGGACATAAGTCTCTTTCGGTCGCCTTGCGCAACTTGCATCAAGCGCCACAATCAGCGCCAGTGTGAGGATTATGAGAAACATGTTGGCAGTCTCTTTGTATTCATTTCGCCCATTGCTCGTTACTACCCCCTCTTATAGAATACCTGACCTGTAAACAATCGCGCTATGAATTCGTATAGAGAGCTTGGCAGGTTTTTAGTGATACAATTAAATTGTATTAAAGTTGCGCCCCGTAAGCGCCCGGCCTGATGAAAGGAGACGGCATGTACTGTCCGAAATGTGGAAACGAAGCGTTGGAAAGTCAAAAATTTTGCAAGTCCTGCGGGACGAATCTGCAACTGATTTATGGCGCGCTGGACAGCAACTATACAAACAAGGGGCCTTTCGGTCTGGACATGGAAGCGCTAGCGCGCAATGCCAGAGAGTTTTCCGAAAGCTGGAAATCGGGGTGGGAGGCGCACAAGGGATCGGTTGATCACTGGAAATCGGGACCTGCGCGAATGCGAGCACAAATCGAGCGCAAGGCAAAAGAGCCAAGAGTGCCAAGACCAAAAGAATGGCTCTCCTATTCCTGGCAGCATAGTTTGAGGAATGGATTGATTACGCTGTTTGGAGGGCTTGGACTCGGCGCGGTTCTATTTTATCTGGGTCGCGTTGCCATAAACGAAGGCACTTTGAGAAGCATAGAAGAAGCGACGCAGCATCCGATCAACGGGCTTGAGCGGCTGATATCTTTGCTCTGGCTTTTCGCGCTCATACCCGTGCTCAAGGGAGTGGCGCAAATTATCTATGCCTGTTTTGCCGATTCGATCTCTACCCTCACGGCGAAATTCCTGCCTCAAACGCAGGACGAGCCGTCCGGCTCTCGATCTCAATCCGAGCAATACCTGCCTCAGTCATATTCTGTCGTTGATCACGACACCGCGCCTCAGACGGCTCCGGGGCTTGATGAAGCGCCTCCGAGCGTCACCGAGCATACGACCAGGATAATCAAAGAGGGCCAACCGGGAATGAGGCGCGAGACGCAGTGACGAGGAGTCTTTTTCAGAACAGGGAATTTGCCCTATAGACACAAAGACAAAGAGAATCATAAGATTTTTCTCTTTGTCTTTGTGTCTCTGTGGCTATAGGGCAAAGCCTACCTGGAATGAATCGGTTCGAAGCTGTATTTGCTTGCGACGAAATCTCTCACACGTGAATGAATCCCGCTGCCGTCAAGTCCGTATTTGGCAAGCAGAAGGCTCTGCGGGCCGTGTTCTATAAGCTTGTCGGGCCAGCCCAGCCTGAGCACTCGCACATCGAATAATTGATGTTGTTCGAGCAATTCCATGACGGCGCTTCCGAATCCGCCCGTCAGCCAGTGATCTTCGACCGTGACGATTGAGCCGTGCGAACGGGCAAGCGCCAGTATCAACTCCTCATCCAGAGGTTTGACGAATCGCGCATTCACAACCGTAGGATTGAGACCTTCGGAGGCGAGCTTCTCTGCCGCCTTCATCACGTGAGACACCATCGTGCCTATGCCGAGAAGCGCAACGTCAGTGCCGTCGCGGAGGATTTCAGCCTTGCCGATTTCAAGCGCCTGTATCTCTTCGTCCATCGCAACGCCGAGGCCGTTTCCGCGCGGATAGCGGACTGCCGCCGGGCCGTTGTAATCTACGGCGGTCTTCAGCATGTGGCGAAGCTCGTTTTCGTCCTTCGGAGCCATGATGACGAAATTGGGCATCGGGCGAAGGTAGGCGAAATCCATCAACCCGTGATGCGTAGGCCCGTCCGCGCCGACCACTCCCGAGCGGTCGAGCGCGAATGTCACATCCAGGTCCATCAAGACTACATCGTGAAATATCTGATCGAATGCGCGCTGCAAAAACGAAGAGTAAATCGCCGCGATGGGTTTCAATCCTTCGGTCGCCATGCCTGCCGCGAAGGTGACGGCGTGCTGTTCGGCTATGGCTACGTCAAATGTTCTGTCGGGGAATTCTTTCATCACTTTCGAAAGCCCTGTGCCGTCGGGCATCGCGGCGGTGATCGCCATTATGCGATCATCCTGTTTCATCAGGTCAATCGTAGCCTGCGCAAATACTGCGGTGTAAGACGGCCCCGTGGCGGGCTCTTTGATAAATTTGCCGGTTGAGATTTCAAAGGCCGATGTGCCGTGCCACGATGTCTTGTCGCGCTCGGCAGGCTCGTATCCTTTGCCCTTGACCGTCAGGGCGTGGACAAGCACCGGCCCCTCTTCCTTCTTGGCCTCTTCGAGGGTTTGAATGATCGAGTTCGTGTCGTGGCCGTTTATCGGGCCTACATATTTGAGGCCGAGTTCTTCCCAGAGCGCGCCGGGAATAAAGGCCCGCGCCAGTGTATCTTTGACCGCCTTGGCCCCCGACAGCATCATCCCGCCGACGGCGGGGATGGATTTAAGCCATTCTTCAACCTCGTGTTTGAGTTCGTTGTAAGGTCGCGCGCTGCGTATACGGTTCAGGTAGCCTGCGAGCGCGCCCACGTTTGGAGAGATGGACATCTCGTTGTCGTTGAGGATTATGATCATCTTCTTTTTGAGATGCCCTACCTGATTGATACCTTCAAGAGCCATCCCGGCGGTCAGCCCGGCATCGCCTATAAAGGCGATCACGTTGAAATCCTCTTCGACAACATCGCGGGCGGCGGCTATGCCGAGGGCGGCAGAGATCGAAGTGCCCGCGTGCGCGGCATTGAATACGTCATAGCCCGATTCTTCGCGGCGCAGGAACCCGCTCAACCCGTCATACTGCCGAATGGTTGGGAACTGGTCGCGGCGTCCGGTGATGATCTTGTGAGCATATGCCTGATGGCCTATGTCAAAGACCAGCCTGTCACGCGGCGTATCGAAGGCGTAATGCAGGGCGAGAATCAATTCGACGGGGCCGAGGCTTGCGCCCGTGTGCCCGCCTATCTTCGACAGCGTCTCGATCATGTACTCGCGTATCTCGTTTGCGAGTTCCTGAAGCTGCGAGGCTGGAAGTTGTCTGAGGTCTGCCGGATCATTTATCTGTGAAAGTATCTTCATAGTATTGATTACTTCTCCTAGAGTGATTAACCGGTGGCTCCTGCCTCTGATGCCGGTGCTGTGGCAGAGGATGCTCGCGGTTGGTCAAGCTTCGAGCCGCGCCGATCGTTTAAAACTCACATAAGCGTAGTCTGCTTCCGGGGGATGTGTCGTGACGAAAAGCATAACCGGAATCACGACCTTCTGGCAATGATGAACCGGGCGATTTCTTCGAGCAACCCGGAACTTACCCCAAGCTCGGAAGCAAGCGTCACGGCTTCATCGACAAGCTTGCGGGCGCGAGCCTCCGAAGCCCTGATGCCGTGGATCGCGGGATAAGTGGCCTTGAGGGCTGCCGCGTCTTTGCCCGGGGTCTTGCCCAGTTCTTCACTCGTCGAGGTCACATCGAGTATGTCATCGGCTATCTGAAAGGCGAGACCTATCTTCTGGCCGTAGCGGCCGATTTTTTCAATCTGTTCGTCGCTTGCTCCGGCAATTATCGCGCCTGTGACGACCGAGGCGCGAATCATGGCCCCGGTCTTTGAGCGATGAATATATTCCAGGGTCTCCGAGTCAATCTGTCTGCCTTCGGCTTCGATGTCTGCCATCTGCCCGCCTATCATGGCGTCAATGGTGGCTGCTGCCGCCGAGATCTCGCGGATAACTCGTATCTGGCGTTCGGGCGTGATCGCAGGGGCGGGCGCCGCCAGCACGATGAAAGCCTGCGTGAGCAGCGCGTCTCCGGCCAGGATGGCTGTTGCCTCTCCGAATGCCTTATGACAGGTTGGGCGGCCCCGGCGGAGATCGTCGTTATCCATGGCGGGCAGGTCGTCGTGGATGAGCGAATAGGTGTGGATCATTTCGAGCGCGCAGGCGGCGGGCATAATGGTTTCTGATCGAGCGCCGAAGGCTTCGCCGCTTGCGAGCGCGAGCACGGGTCTGAGCCGTTTGCCGCCTGCAAAAAGCGAGTAGCGCATCGCCCTGTGCAAATGAACGGGTGGGAAGGACTCCGAGGGGACCAGCCGATCCAGCCAGATATTGACCTCTTCGGCGCGGCGCGCAAGATAATCGGTAATCGCGTCGGGTGCTGTCATTGTAAGAGTTCAGCAGTAGCCACAGAGGCGCAGAGGCACAGAGATAAGATTATAAAAAATCTCTGTGTCTTTGTCTCTCTGTGGCAAATTTTCTTCCTTTCTGAACAGATACCAATCATTCTTCCGGCTCTTCAAAGAGGCTTGTTGAAAAAGCGCCGTCCTCGCCTTTGAGCAAAATCTCTACCTTGCGCTCGGCCTCGTCCAACCTCTTGTGACAATTGCGCGAGAGGTGGACTCCCTGTTCGAAGAGTTCGAGCGATTTTTCCAGCGGCAGGTCGCCGCCTTCGAGTTGTTCGACGATTTCCTCAAGCTCTTTGAGCGAGGCTTCAAAACTCTTTTCTTTCTTCATAGGCAAGCGAGCATTCGATAAAATCGACCCGGGGTTTTATTGATTACGTGACCGCTCGGTCTCGGTAGCCACAGACCCGGTCGCTGCCGGGGCGGCACCTTTATCCTGGGGTTGTTTTGCGCTGGCTACAAGCTCGGGCAAAACCGGGTGGCCGAGTTTCTTAGAGAAGTAGGCTGCGTCGATCATCTTCACTTTAGGCGCGGAAGAGCTTGCGCCCCAGCCGCCGTTTTCGGTTATTGAAACGACGGCGATCTCGGGTTTCTCGCCCGTGTGGACCGGCGCAAAGCTTATAAACCACGAATGGTCCTTATGCTCTTTGGTTCGGACTTTTTCTTTAGCGATAACCTGAGCGGTTCCGGTCTTGCCTCCTATGTTGAGGTCGCGCGGGAATCCGACTCCGCCAGCGGTCCCGCCTTCATTGACTACGCCCCACGCGCCGTAGGTGACGATATCGATAGTCTCGGGCGAAAGCTTTATCTCGGTAGGCTGGTCATCGTAATACTTGACCGGGGCAAACTGAGTCGCCTTTGCTTCTTTGAATATGTGCGGGGTGTGAAATTCGCCCCCCATCATTATGCCCGATTCGGCCCTGATCAATTGAATGGGCGGAACGGCGACCGATCCCTGACCTATGCTTGCGATGACGGTGTCGAAATCTTTCCACACCGGGTCACGCGGGTTGACTCTGGCTTTCCATTCGCGGCTCGGTATTATCCCTCGTACTTCCGAAGGCAGATCAATGCCGGTCTTCTGCCCCATGCCGAATCGCAATACCCAGTCGTGAATCTCGTCAACGCCCATCTTCAAACCGAGGCGATAAAAATATCCGTCGCACGAATGCACAATCGCCGCGTGAATATCGGGCGAGCCATGATTGCCGCCGCAGTGGACAAAGCGATTGCCTACCTGAATCCCGCCGCCGCATACAAGTCTGGAGTTCTTTGGCGTGATGACGCCTTCTTCGAGCCCGGCTGTCGCCATCATAATCTTCCAGGTAGAGCCGGTCGGATAGATGCTCTGAATTGCCTTATTGAAGAGCGGGTGCGCGGGGTCTCTGATAATGGCGTTGACCGCGGCGCGGTTGCTGCCAGCCGAGATCACGTTCATTGCGAAGACGTTCGGGTCAAAGGCGGGAACCGAAACCATAGCCAGTATCTCGCCGTTCTGCGGGTTCAAGGCGATGGCGGCCCCCGTATGATGCAGATTATAGAACTGATCTTCGGCGACTTTCTGTATATCGAGGTCCAGAGTCGTAATGATATCCTGACCCTTGATGGGTTCGATGGTCTCAAGCTCACGGACGGGGCGGCCCCGGCTATCGACTATGACTCGCCGCATGCCATCTTTGCCTCTGAGAATCTTATCGTATACGGCCTCGATACCGCCCTGCCCGATGATGTCGCCCGACTTGTATCCGGCTTCTACATACCTGGGAAGTTCGAGTTGTTTTGGGCTGATCTCGCCGATGTAGCCGAGCACATGCGCGGCGAGGCGTCCATAGCGATAGCGCCGCTGCGGCTGCTGTTCTATGGCTATTTCAGGATGCTCATACTCGTGAGCCGACACATAAGCCCGGTCGGCATCGGTGGCATTCTGCTTGACCAGTATAGGCTGCGATTTTGGGCGTTTTATATCGTTTAGTTCCGCCTTGATCCGCTCCGGGTCAACATCGAGATTTTCGACCAGCACGCGAATTGTCTCGTTGCGGTCGGTCATGTCTTCGGGCGTTATCACGATATTTGTGGCCGGCGTATTGTCTACGAGCACTTTCTCTTCGCGGTCGAGAATAGCGCCGCGCGGGGCGATGATGGGGATTTCGCGTATGCGGTTGTTTTCGGCGCGCTGCTGAAATACATCGTGGCGCGTGACCTGAAGTACGTAAAAGCGAATTCCCATGGCGACGAATATGGCCAGCACCAAATACATCACCGTCGAGATTCTCAACTCGAAATCAAATGCGCCTTCTTTGAGGTTCTTATTCTTGTTACTGCTCATAATCTTTGCGCCTCACTGATCGAGTGCGCGCTCCTCAGCCGTCGCAAGGGGCGCGGCAAGCTCTGAAGCGTCCTTTTCGGAATCGAGTTTTTCCTGCTCGTTTTTGGCTATGAGTTCGGGCAATACGGGGCGGCCAAACTTCTTGGAGTAATAGGCTCCCATTATCATCTTCACCTTTGGAGCGGAGGCCCTGCCGCCGAAGCCGCCGTGCTCGGTCAGCGCCACTACGCCGATCTCCGGTTTCTCTCCGGTGTGAAGCGGGGCAAATCCTATGAACCAGGCATGGTCGCGGTGCTCTTTGCCGCCGCGTGATTTTTCCATGGCTATTACCTGAGCGGTGCCGGTCTTGCCTCCTACATTCAACTCTCTGGGAAAGCCTACACTGCCAGCGGTTCCGCCCTCGTTGACAACTCCCCACGCGCCGTAAGTCAAGATGTTAACCGTCTCAGGCGATAAGCTCACCCGACGGGGTTCGCCTTCGTAATAAGTCACATCGGAAAGCGCGTTGGGTTTTGCCTCTTTAAAGATGTGAGGCGTATTATACTCTCCGCTCATCATGATTCCCGATACGGCATAGAGGAGTTGCAGGGGCGAGATAGCCACCGACCCCTGACCTATTGAGGCAATAACCGTATCGAAATCTTTCCATTCCGGGTTGCGCGGATTGAATTTCTTCTTCAGCTCGCGAGAGGGAATCCATCCCGACACCTCGCTTGGAAGATCGATTCCTGTTTTGCGTCCGGCTCCGAACCTCACGACCCAGTCGTGGATCATATCTACGCCCATCTTCAGGCCGAGGCGGTAGAAGTACCCGTCGCAGGATTTCACAATGGCGGTGTGAATATCGGGCGCGCCGTGATTGCCCATGCATCTGACAAAGCGATTGCCTACCTGAATGCCGCCGCCGCAGGCGATTCTGGAATCCTTTGGCGTGATGACGCCTTCTTCGAGCGCGGCTGTCGCCATCAGCAGCTTCCAGGTAGACCCGGTCGGGTATATCCCCTGAATAGCATCATTATGCATAGGGTCTTTCGGGTCGGTCATAAGCGCTCGCACTTCGGCGCGGTATTCTCCCGATGATATAAGATTCGCGGCAAAGACGTTGGGGTCGAAGGCGGGGCGCGAAACCATAGCCAGCACTTCGCCGTTCTGAGGGTTTAAGGCAATCGCCACGCCCGTTTCGTCATTCTTGTCAAACTCTTCCTCGGCGGTTTGTTGAACATCCAGATCAAGCGTAGTGATGATGTCCTGCCCCCTAATAGGTTCGATGGTTTCAAGTTCACGGACGGGGCGGCCCCGGCTATCGACAATCAACCGACGCATCCCGTCCTGACCGCGCAGAATCTTATCGTATACGGCCTCGATGCCACCCTGTCCGATGATGTCACCCGATTTATAGCCCGCTTCTTTGTACCTTGCGCGTTCAAGCTGGCGAGAGCTGATTTCGCCGATATAGCCGAGCACATGAGAGGCAAGTTTGCCGTAGCGATAAACCCTCTGCGGCTGGGTGGCTACAACTATTTCAGGGTGTTCGAGGTTGTGAGCCATGACCCAGGCGCGGTCGGCAGCGGTGGCATTTTGCTTGACCAGTACGGGCTGCGATCTTGGGCGCAACGGATTGTTCAACTCGTCGAGCAACTGAGTACGGTCTACTGCAAGGTTTTCGACCAGCACGCGAGTAGTCTCATTGCGGTCGGTCATGTCTTCGGGAGTGACGACGATGTTAAAGGCAGGCGTATTGTCTACGAGTACTTTCTCTTCGCGGTCGAGAATAGCGCCGCGCGGGGCGATGATGGGGATTTCGCGTATGCGGTTGTTTTCGGCGCGCTGCTGAAATACATCGTGGCGCGTGACCTGAAGTACGTAAAAGCGAAATCCGAGCGCAATGACGATGACCAGCACGAGGTATTGAATGCCGTAGAGCCTCAATTCGAAATCGTAGGCGGCTTCTTTGAAATTTCTCTTGCTACTCATAGAATCTGCGCTTTATCGCCATTCGACGGGCCTGTGATTGCTCGGCAAAGACCCTGTCGAGGATCAGAAACAGTATCAGAGCCGTGAGCGTGTCGCCGAGCGCCTTCCATCCAATCGTCCTTCCAAACTGCGCCCAGGTATCCATACCGGGCAAGGTCTGCTCAAGCATGAGGTTGAGACCCGCATACAGAATCGTGTTTGCCGCCGAAGCGAGCGCAACAACTGCAAGTCGGGCAAGCGGGTTTTCAAGCGACAACTTGATGCTGGCAAACGCTACTAAATATCCTATCAGTGTTTTCGAAAAACCTCCAACACCGAGCACGCCGCCGCCAATGGCGTCGCCTCCGAGACCAGCTACCCCGCCCGTCAGCATGGCAAGCACGGGCGCGCGTTGAAGGCTGACATAGACAGTTACCAGCAACGGCAGGTCCACATACCGAAAGAAACGCAAGTGGTCTGTGAGTACCAGTTGTAGCAAGAGCGCGATGGCTATTGTCAGGGCGATTTTAAAGGTTTGCACTCTTCAAGCTACCTCGGTCTATTTGATTGTGTCGTCTATTTGGATGTCTTTTTGATCGACCAGAAGCACCAGAACCTCTTCTACGCGGTCGACGGGGGCCGACGGGTTGATAATGATCTTGTGCCAGGGTGCGTTCGGGTCATTTTCTACTGCTTCGACAGTTCCGATGACGAGCCCACGGGGATAAATCCTGTCGAGCCCGGTCGTGACAACCACATCACCCGGCTTGACTTCCTCATTTGCCGGGATGTTCTTAAGCTCGGCGCGGGCATTATCGAGCCCTCGGACCTCGCCTTTTACCCGCGACTCCTGCAACATCGCGCCCGCGCCCGCGTGTTTATCGGTTATCACCTGAACCATGGAGTGGTTTGGTCCTACTGCGATCACGCGACCTACAACTCCCGTGGCGGTGACAACGGGCATATCGCGTTTCACTCCATCGAGCGTGCCCCGATCAATAATCAGTCGCTTGTACCAGAGATTGGTATCACGGGCGATGACATTGGCGGCAATGGCCGTGTACTGAGGCCGGGAGGGAAGCGCAATCTGCGAGCGCAGCAGGTCGTAATCTTTTGCCCGCTCGCGGGCCTCGTCGCGTTCTTTGGTCAGTTGAGCAATCTGCTCTTTCAAAGCGATGTTCTGTTCGTGCTCGCCTTTGAGATTAACATAGTTGTCCACGGTGCCGGAGACTTTTCCGATTACCCAGTCGGCTCCTTTTGTGACCGGAGTAAATCCTGTCATAAGCCACGTGCGGAGAATGGACTGCTCGCTGTCGGGGTGGCGAGCCATGGCCGCCATCAGCAATACGTGACCGAGCAAAAGCCCGGCCAGTATCCAGGGCGCTCTTTGATTTGGTGCGCTTGTGCTCATAAATGATACGCGATTCGTGAACCGTGATGCGTGATGTTTGAAAGTTGCCTGTCAAAGCGGTCTAAATAAAATCACGCATCACGGTTCACGAATCACGAAAATTAAAATCCGTGATGGAGCATGGTATTTTCCCAGCTCACACGGCTCAACAAATCGAAATCGGCGAGCATCTTTCCTGTGCCCAGAGCGACCGAAGAGAGCGGATTTTCTGCAAGCGAGACTGGCACGCCGGTTTCGTGCATGAGTCGCTTGTCTATCCCCTTGAGGAGTGCGCCTCCGCCCGTGAGCACGATGCCGCGTTCGGCAATGTCGGCCGAGAGTTCGGGCGGCGTGCGTTCGAGTGCTACGCGAACGGCATTCACGATTGTCGAGATAGGGTCGGCCAGCGCCTCTCGCACCTCTTCATCGGTGATCGAGATAGTTCGGGGCACGCCTTCAATGAGGTTGCGGCCCTTGATTTCCATCTGAATGGGTTCTTCGACGGGCCATGCCGAGCCCAGCTCTATCTTGATGGATTCTGCGGTGCGCTCGCCAATCAGGAGGTTGTATTTTCGTTTTATATACTGGATGATCGCCTCATCGAGTTCGTTCCCGGCCACTCGCACGGCTCGCGAATAGACAATGCCGGAAAGGGATATGACTGCTATATCGGTAGTCCCGCCGCCTATATCTACGATCATATTGCCGTAGGGCTCGGTTATTGGAAGACCCGCGCCGATTGCTGCGGCCATCGCCTCGGCTACAAGGTAGACCTTGCTGGCCTTGGCGCGATAAGCCGCGTCTTCGACGGCACGCCGCTCGACCTGTGTGATCTCGCCCGGCACGCCTATGACAACGCGAGGCGATACCCACGACCTTCCGTTATGGGCCTTGCGGATAAAGTGCTGAAGCATCTTTTCAGTCACCTCGAAATCGGCTATAACGCCGTCTTTCATGGGCCGGATGGCGATGATATTGCCGGGCGTGCGCCCGAGCATTTCCTTGGCCTCCTTGCCGACTGCTTCGACTTTGTTGGTTACTTTGTTTATTGCTACGATGGAAGGTTCGCTGACGACTATGCCTCGACCCTTGGCGTAAACCAGAGTGTTGGCCGTCCCTAGATCGATAGCAAGGTCGCTGGAAAAGGGATTAAATAAATTTCTCATCCTAATTAACTGGGTAGTCCATCCTCCAAACTGTTAGCGCGCTTGAGCCGGAATCGCTACTAAAAGGCGCGCGAATGCACTCACTGAGTCTCTTTCTTTGCGAGCCGCACAGAGTTTTTATCCTGCTGCTTGGCTTCATACATTGCCCCGTCGGCCAGCTCGATCAACTTCTCGGCTCCGGTAGCGTGGTCCGGGAAGCTGGCAATCCCGAAGCTCGCCGTCAGATGTATATCTGCGCCGATGCCGCCTGTGAATTTGTGCGCCTCTATTTGTGAGCGCACCCGCTCGGCCACCTGTATGGCCTGCCTGGCCGGAGTCTCAGGCAGCATCAATACAAACTCGTCTCCGCCGTATCGAGCCACGAAATCGGCTTCGCGCAGGGCAAGTGTGATGACCTGCGCCACTTCGGTCAGAGTCGCGCTGCCCGCGTGATGACCGTAAAGATCATTGACCATCTTAAAGCCGTCCAGGTCCATAAAGACCACTGAAACGGGAGAGCCGTAACGGCGCGCCCGCCGCATCTCTGTGTCTAGCGTCTGGTAGAGGTAACGGACGTTGTAAAGCCGCGTGAGGTCATCAATCAGGGTCTGACGCGTTGCGTTATGATAATCGATGGCATTGGCCAGGGCGCTTGCAAGCGACTTGCAGATTATCTCTACAACGTGTATTTCGCGGCTGCTGAAGCGCGTAGCCGTCCTGAGTACCTTATCGGCTGCGCGCGTAGCCTGCACAGCGCCTATCAATCGGTCGCCGGTCATCAAAGGCACGCAAAGCGTGGCTCGTTCATCACTTGTAACAAGGGTCTTTTGCTCTGTGACGGCGCGAACGATGAGGCTTGAGGCAGCCCCTATATCAACGAAAGGGCCGACAAGGAGAGCCGATGCGTTGATGGCGCGCACCATCTCAAGACGCTCGGAATGCTCTGCTTTCAAAAAGACTGCCCACGATTCGGCTTGAATCATTTCAGGCAGCACTCTCATCGCCACCTCTATCACTTCGCCGGCATCCAGCGATTCGTGCAATCCGATGGCAGCTTCAAAGACCGAAACCGATATAGTGTCCTCTTGTCTCTGCACAATAGCGCCTGTGAAGGTCTGCGATAGAAACCTCTATACAAATTTGATTCGAAGGCTTCACACCACCAAAACCCAAACCATTCTACAACACTAGCCGGCAGAGCAAGAGATCAACATTAAAAGGGAGGACACTGAAGCTCGCGGATTTTCGAGACAGTTCTTATGCCTTCTATCTATATATGGTTTTCTAAAGCAAACTGACAACGGAACCTATCACCGCTGCCGGTCATTAGCGCTGTTCCTATGCCTCGCCTCGCTCCGCCTAGAGCCTGCCGTCAGCCCTAAACTCAAGGAATTCCTTGAACAAAAAAATCTAGCATGGTGCGCATGGAACAATCAAGAAGTTTCGAGTATTAAACTCCCCGGTTTTCCAAAAGATAGCGATATTTGCTACTTTATCGCGAAAACGGGCGATGCCTGAAAAATTCTGGAAAAAAGCACTGGCCGGTGTGAGACCTCGCCTGTATAGATTGATCATGTGTACAGGCGTGTCGCTGGATTTGATCGCCCCGCTTGCTGCGTGATACAATTTGTGCAGTAAATATCAGGTGATTTGAAGTGAATACTACCGTCATACGCATCCCGCGAGCAATTCGCAGAGACCTTTTCGCCGATTAGGGCGATCCTTACTTCCTCAACTCAGTCACTATCAGGAAATAAGTTATCAGCTCGAAAGGATGGAGGTGTTATGTCAATCGCTATGGAAGTCAAATTGCCGGAAATAAAGACCGAGCTACCCGGACCCCGAACAAAGGAATTGCTGGAAAAGGACAAGAAATATATTTCGCCGAGTTACACGCGAAGCTATCCGTTGATGGTCGAACGCGGCTACGGCGCTTTGATAGAAGACGTAGACGGCAATGTATTTCTGGATTTCAATGCCGGTGTTGCGGTGGCCGCGCTCGGGCACGCCGATCCCGAAATTGCCGACGTGATTGCCCGGCAGGCCCGCGAATTCGTTCACATATCGGGGACCGATTATTACTATCCGCACCAGACCGAGCTTGCCGAAAAGCTATCGGAGATCACGCCGGGCGATTTCGCCAAGAAGGTCCATTACGGAAACTCCGGCGCGGAGGCTATGGAGGGGGCGCTGAAGGCGGCCGTCTATTCAACAAATCGCGATAAGTTTATCGCTTTTCGCGGAGCATTTCATGGCCGCACGTTTGGTACCCTGTCGCTCACGGCGTCAAAAGCCGCTCAAAGACGCGGGTTTGGCGCGCAGGCGCTCGACGTAACGCATGTGCCTTATGCCAACCCCGTCAGATTCCCGCTTGTGCGCGGCGAAGGGGAAAGCGTCGGGCGAAGGGTGGCCCGCTATATCGAGGAGACAATTTTCAGAACAACGGTGCCGCCCGAAGACTGCGCCGCGATCATCGTCGAGCCTGTGCAGGGGGAAGGCGGTTATGTAGTCCCTTCGCCGGATTTTCTTCCTGAGCTTCGCAGAATCTGTGACGAGCACGGCATAGTGCTGATAGTTGACGAAGTGCAATCCGGCATGGGGCGTACGGGAAAGATGTGGGCAGTTGAGCATTTCGGAGTCCTTCCCGACATAATGTGCATGGCAAAGGCCATCGCGGGCGGTCTTCCGCTTGGGGTCACGCTGGCGCGAGAGGAATTGATGCGCTGGCACGGTGGCGCGCACGCCTCTACATTCGGCGGAAATCCCGTCGCAATCCGAGCCGCGATGAAGACCATCGAGAGGCTTGAAAACGGTGTGATCGCCAATGCGGCAGAGGTCGGCGATCATATGATGGACAAATTGAACGAACTGAAAGACAAGTATGATGCGATCATTGATGTTCGCGGGCTTGGACTTATGATCGGCGTGGAGTTTGCTCACGATCGCAAGACGATGGAACCCTGGCCGGAATTGAGAGACCTTATCGTAAATGATTGCTTTCAAAGCGGATTGATAATTCAGGGAGCGGGACAATCTACGGTGCGATTTTCTCCGCCTTTGATAATTGATCGAGAGCAGGCGGATTTCGCCGTGGCTACGCTTGACCGGGCCATTGAAAAATCTTTGAGATAGGGCTCCTTGCAGTTAAAGCAGGAGAGTGAAATAGACACTGTGCAATAGACTCGGGTTGGGCAGATGCAGCAAAGATGAGCATAAATCCGCCGTGCCTGCCCAACCCGTTGCCGTGCTGTCGCGTCTGAAAACGGGTTTTCAAATTATAGATGCGCTAAAGTTCTGCGCGACTTCGCACCTGAAGTCTTTCTATCGCTATGCTCTTACCCGTACGTTCATCAATCTCAATTATCACGCCGTGCAATCGCGCATCCTTTTGGGCCGTTTCGAAACGCACCGGGAGGCCGCGCAAGAAACGTGTGACGACTATATCGGTTTCAACGCCGATTACGCTGTCGTGTGGCCCCGTCATGCCTAAATCTGTGATATAGGCCGTGCCGCCGGGGAGTATCTGCTCATCTGCGGTTTGAACATGCGTATGCGTTCCTACGACAGCTGAGACTCTGCCGTCCAGATAGCGGCCAAGAGCAATCTTTTCCGATGTGGCTTCGGCGTGATGGTCCACGATTATGATTGCTGCGCGATTGGCTATTTCTTCTATGAGACGGTCGGCGGTTCTGAAAGGGCAGTCGGTGGCGGGCATAAATACGCGGCCCTGTACATTGATTACCGCAACGGGAGTGCCCGATTGAGTCGAACCGAGCCACATACCGCGACCCGGCGCGTCCGGCGCGTAATTGGCTGGTCTGAGCAGTCTTGGCTCGCTTTCAACATACTGAATACCTTGATTCTTATCGTAGATGTGATTGCCGGATGTCATTACGTCCACCCCAGCCTTGAGGACATCCACGCCCAGGCGCGGAATTATCCCCGCGCCATCAGCTATATTCTCTATATTGGCAATAACAAATTCCGCTTCGTGCTTTTCCTTCAACTCGCCAAGCATTTCTGTCAGGATTTTTCTGCCGGGTTTGCCTACAACATCCCCTATAATAATGACTTTCATTTCACCTCCATAAACAGAGATTAAAACACATACAGCGCAGATAAGACCATCAGGCTGGACGCGAAAGGGTAGAACGATTTGTCGAGGAGAGAGACCATGGTAGTGAGGGCGTACCGCGCGGCCGTGTGTCTTACTAATTTTGAACCTGTTAATAACAGGTGGGTGACCTGAGTGCTGGCGTCTTGGTATCCCCGATCAATGTGGGGCACTACTCCAGCCAGAACTATACCTGGCCCCCTCTTCGTTAGCGTTGGTAAAAAATTAATAAGTCAATCACCAACTTTGCAGAAGCCCTCAGCCGTTTCGGATATTACAAGACCCTCAAATTGCCGGTCAAGAGATTTAAAATTACCCTCGCGCCGGAGCCCGGAACGCACACGAATAAACCTCTCGCTTTATTCCGAACCACGCCCATTTTCCCGCTAAAATGGATTGACCTGTGTATGTAGAAATAAAAAATGAGGACGAGATCTGCACATCCGTCTCTCGTCCTCTACCATTCCGCTCACTTCAGGAATTGAGGAGGCACCTCAATTGCTGCTTTAGTAATTCTATTTTTATCACACTTCGCAAAATTTGGCAACTCCCCGAATATAGGTTACAAATCTTTCGGGAAACAGACTGTAATACTGATTCTTAAGTCGCCTCTTTATTAACTTTACAGCCGGTCTGCGGCGTCATGACCTGATGCGCACACGCTATTTCACAATCTTATTCATCCTCGCTGTCTTTCTTGTTCAACCCCCAAAATTCCTTCATCGCTTCGGCTCCCGGGATGAATTTTTCCCACATCTGAGGAGCATTGGCGCTCATCTCCATCCAGCCACGAAAACGCCGGTCAAATTCCTGCTTTGTCTTCATATAAGCATCAAAGCTCCAAGCCAGATAATTTTTGAAGAAATCCTGGACAGATTCTTCCTGCGACCGGATAAGCTGAAAAAGAAATTCGAGCGGAAGTATGCTGTTCTTATTCTTCTCTTCCTCAAGTATGAGTTGTATAAGAATTGACTTGGTTACATCTTCCCTGGTCCGGGAGTCTATTACCTGTATATCCTGCCCTCCGCGTATCAACTCGACCAGATCCTGGTAATTGACGTAACTGCTTGTCTCCGTGTTATATAACCTCCGATTGCCGTATCGTTTGATGATAAGACGATCTGTATCAGCCTTTTTCTTTGCCATAATTTCTCCTGAAACTCTCTTCGCTTCTGGGCATTGCCTCAAGCATCTTTATGCTATCTTATTCTTAAATAAGCCATTATGTGAATGCTGCGATTGCGAAACGTATCATACTCGAAAAACCGACTAAATTCAAGTCTTACTATTTGGCTAATTGAATTTCTGTTATTTATAAACTGCCTATATATAGAATTTACAAAATTTATTTCGCATTTGCGAAAAAAGTGCTTGACATTGATTATTTCTCTGATATGCTCCTGAGCCAGAGGATAGATTGAAAACGAGCCCGAAGCGGCTCAGGTTAACGTTTTTGGAAACAGGAGGATTTCAAGATGGCACAGAAGAAGAATTCGAATCAGTCGTCAAACTCGCCGACATCAGGCGGATATGGATTAGGCACTCTTATAGAATTGTCACAGCAGACCGCTGTGGGGAGTCTCCGCTCGGCGGTACAGGCGCAGAAGGCTGCCGACCGAATGGTTTCGGCTCTTGTGGAAGCGGGCGCAGCCTCGCAGCAAGCGGGTCTCAATATAGCCGTTGCCTACGTGGAAAGTCTCAATAAGGTACGTCAGGGATGGGTGGAACAGGCTGCCGAAGTTTCGGAGCAATTGCTCAACCTCTCGCCTCTTGAATTCGATTATCCATTCAGGAGCGAGGTTGAAAGCTATAATGCTGCAATCCTGGAACAGAGCCGGAAAGCCTTTGATGTCTTTACAGCGCCCTTCCGAGCGGCGATGGGGCTTTAATCTCTACGGGTTTAATCGCGACTCGGAAGATTGACACCAGGACGGGGGCAGGATATAAGCTTGCGGCAACATCTTCTCAAAGCTCTTAGGGGTACTCTTATGATACGGAAACTGCGAGGCACAACAGCCGTGATAACGGGCGCTACTAGTGGCATCGGGCGCGAGACTGCGCTCGCCTTTGCGCGTGCCGGCGTTCAGGTAGTCGTGGCCGGTCGCCGCAAAGAACGGCTCCGGGAGCTGGTTGCTGAGATCGAGCAAAAAGGCGGAAAGGCGCTGATGGTTCAGACGGATGTTTCTGACCAGGCAGAGGTGGAAGGGCTCATCAAGAAAGCTGTTGAGCGATTCGGGCAGATAAATACGCTGGTCAATAACGCGGGGGTTGGGCTCGCCGCTCGCTTTGAGGAGCAGGCAATCGAAGATTTCCGCCGGGTGATGGATGTCAATTTCTGGGGAGCCGTCTATGCCTGCAAGGCTGCCATTCCGCAGATGCGCCTTCAGGCGGCGGGTGGGGTGATCATAAACGTCTCATCAATTATGGGCAAGCGCGGGATGCCGTTTGAAACCGCATACTGCGCGAGCAAATTTGCTTTGGCAGGGTTTTCGGAGGCGCTTCGAGCCGAAGTGATGGCCGACAAGATCGATGTGAGCACGATCTTTCCCGGAGCCGTGGAAACGGAAATATTTGAGACATCCGCCAATCAGGTAGGCCTTGAAATGCCCGCCTATCTTCCAAAATTTCCAGCGCGCGAGATGGCAAGAGTGATAGTTCAGGACGCGCGATTCCCACAACCCGAAATAGTCCTGGCGCTCGATGCGCAGGCGATCAATTTCTTCAACAGGTTTGCTCCAGCCGTTATGGATTTTGCCCTTGGTCTGGGGGTGCCTTTCCTTGAAGGCATGAGGCGAGCCGCGCCTGAGACTTCAACCGGCACCGGAAATCTTTATCAGGCAACAGAGAAAAAGAAACGCTCCGGCAGAAAATCAGAATCGTAGATTTCGCGCCCGGCGCGTGTGTCCGGTCAATCATCGAGGCAATTCTGTTTTGAATCGAAAAGCGATGAAAACTGAATCTAACGAAAAATCTCCATACGCTGAAAAGCCCTGGCTTAACCACTACGATTTCTGGGTGTCCGGGCAGATAAATTATCCGCGTCAGCCTCTGTATCAAGTGCTCAATCTGGCCGCGAGCCTTTTTCGCGACCGGCCTGCCACAGCCTTTTTTGGTGCCGAACTCTCTTTTGGCGAACTCAAGCATCAGGCGGACAAACTGGCCACAGCCCTTTCCCGATTAGGCATCGGCAAGGGAGACCGCGTAGGCATTATGCTGCCCAACTGTCCTCAATATCTGATCAGCTTCTACGCGATCATTCGCCTGGGAGCCATCGTGACAAATGTCAATCCAATCTATACGCCGCGCGAGGTTGAACTCGTAGCTCAGGATTCGGGGATGCGCGCACTGATCGCTCTCGACCTGTTGGCCGAAATGATTTTGAACATCAAAGGGCAGACTGCAATCGAACACATCATCACAACCGGCTTGAAAGAATATTCAGCCGAATCACAACCTGCCCGTGAGTCTGCGACAGGGATTCTTTCGTTTTCAACTCTGATTGCCGATACGAGCATCAGTGAGATTCCACGCGTAGAGATAAACCCGGAAGAAGATATAGCCGTTCTCCAGTACACGGGCGGGACGACGGGAACGCCAAAAGGCGCGATGCTGACTCACTACAACCTCTACGCCGCGACGATTCAATGCGCCGTCTGGGGGCAGTATGTCAGCCATAGAGGCGATGAGCGCTTTCTGATGGTGATTCCATATTTCCACATATACGGACTCGTGACCGGCGTGATTTACGGCGTATGGACGGGCGCTATGCAGATCATCATCCCGAAGTATGATGTGAATGTTTTGCTTGCGGCCATAAAAGAATATAAGCCTACATATTTCCCGGCCGTGCCTACGCTTTTTATTTCGCTGCTCAATCACCCGGAGGCACGCGATTACGGGCTTGATCGCGTCCGGCGCTTCAACAGCGGATCAGCGCCGCTTCCACTTGAAGTAATCGAGCAGTTTGAGCGATTGAGCAGCGCGATGCTTTTCGAAGGCTACGGAATGACCGAAACCTGCGCGCTTGCTCACACGACGCCTACGCTTGGAACGCGCAAACCGGGCAGCATAGGATTGCCTGTCCCCGACACCGAATGCAAGATCGTGGACCTTGAAGACGGCAATCGCGAGCTTCCGCTCGGCGAAGAAGGGGAATTGTGTTTGCGCGGGCCGCAGGTGATGAAGGGTTACTGGCAGAATGAGACCGAGACGGCGAAGTCGTTGCGCGACGGATGGCTCTACACGGGCGATGTGGCCCGGATGGATGAGGATGGATATTTCTACATCGTCCAGCGCAAGAAAGATATGATCATCGTCAGCGGTTTCAACGTCTATCCGAACGAGGTAGAAGATGTGATCTTCACTCATCCTTTGGTGAAAGAGGTTGCCGTCATAGGCATAAACGACGATTACCGGGGCGAGGCAGTGAAAGCATTCATCGTGCTCAAAGAGGGAGTCGAGGCGACGACCGAAGAGTTGATTGAATTCTGTCGCGCGCGTCTTGCCAGATACAAAGTGCCTCAGTTTATAGAGTTCAAAGAGAATCTGCCAAAAAGCGGTGTAGGCAAGGTCCTACGGAGAGAGTTGCGCGATATGGAAGAGCGGGGGCCGGGGATCGGGGGCCGGTAAAATAGAGATCGGCACGGATCTGATCCGCGAAAATCCGTCTTAATCCGCGTCCGTCCTGGGCTATTGCCGCATTCCCAACTATTCAAATCCATTTCCGCCTGGCTCTGGCGGCGGATTTGGCGAGCGAATTTTTTATTTGAGAAAGGAACAAATCATGTCAAGCAAATCAAAAACAGCGAAGACAAAGTCTTCAACAAAATCATCAGCGAAGTCAGCCAAATCGGCAAAATCAACAAAGTCATCAAGGTCTTCGGCTAAGAAGACGGCGGCAGGCGATTCGACATCAAAGAAGGAAACTGCTGCCCAGACTCCATCTCCGGCCGAGTGGGCCAAAGAGGTTGTTGAAAATCTGGTCGAGGCGCAGAGGAGATGGATCGAGCTTACTTCGCAGCAGAACGCGCTGGTGCTTCAGGCCATAACCGAAGGGATGGGCCTGTACAGAAATGCGCCTACACCGGCTCTTGCCGAGTGGGCAAAGCAGGGCGTAGAAGGATTCGTGGAAGCGCAGAGAAGATGGGCCGAAGTAGCCTCGCAGCAGAGCGCCCAGTTTTACGACGCGGTCAGAGAGGGCGTCAATTTCGACCCGTCCGATGTGATGCGCGCGATCTCCGATTATGCGAGCCAGGGCATCGATACATTTGTTGCAGCCCGCACCGCGTGGCTCGATTTTGCGGCTCAACAAAACGCTCAGGTGCTCAACGCTGTCAAAGACGGGCTCGGTCTTGATGAATCATCCCCGGCGGCGGCCCTCGCAGACTTCGCCCAACAGGCCGTGACCAATTATGTCGATGTGCAGAAACGATGGCTTGAGCTTGCCACTCAACTTCCTTTTGTAGGATCGGGCCAGAAAAAGTAGACTGAAGGCGAATCAATTCAAAGGAGTGAGCAATGACTACAGAGTCAGTCTCGAAACGAAAGTACCCCTGGAAGACTACGGTTAAGGATGTGGCTGTGACCTTCCGTCTGATGACGCCCGAAGACGGGGAGGCGCTTCTCGCATTCGCCAAATCGCTGCCCGAAGACGATCTGCTGTTTCTCTCGATAGACATAACCAGACAGAAAGCCGTCGAGCAATGGGCGAAAAATATCGAATCGGGCAGAATCAAGACGATACTTGTCGAAGCGGGCGGCAAGCTTGTAGGCCACGGCAGCCTCGGCCATAACGAATTGCTCTGGACCCGGCACATGGGCGAAATCCAACTGCTCATAAGCCCCGACATGCGCGGCTACGGGTTGGGCAGCATTCTGGCCGATGAGCTTTTCGCCCTCGCCAAGCAACTCAAGCTTCAGAAAATCGTTGCCCGTATGGCGAGCGAGCAGAGGGGCGCGATCCAGGTCTTTGAACGCCTCGGATTCAGAGTCGAAGCTTTACTGGCCGATTATGTTATTGATAGAAATGATCGAACACACGATCTGATCGTCATGTCTTACGATGTGACCGGCCTCACCGAAGCTTGAGCGCGCTGCCAAACCTCAGGAGAAAGGAGGGAGTGAAGAGATGGGAACAGGGACAAAAAAATCGACAGGCAAAAGCAAATCCGTCGCCTCGGCAAAAAACAACCTGCCGCCGGGACCAAAGACCAGTACGCCCGGCGGCCAGATCGTAGCGATGACCCGTGACCCGCTCCGCTTCCTGATGAAGGTGGCGCGCGATTACGGAGAGATAGCCCATTTCAATCTCGGCCCGCAGCACACGGTTTTGCTCAATCATCCTGATTACATTCAAAACGTGCTGGTTGCACACGACTGGAACTTTCTGAAAGGGCGCGGGCTGCAACGGGCAAAGAAGGTGCTTGGCCGTGGCCTCCTGACAAGCGAAGGGAATTTTCATCGCCGCCAGCGGAGGCTTTCGCAGCCGGCCTTTCACAAACAGCGCATCGCCATGTATGCCGAGACTATGTCTGAGTATGCCGCTCGCACTCGTGACCGCTGGCAGGAAGGCGAGAAACTAGACGTTGCATCTGAGATGATGCGGCTCACGCTTGCGATTGTGGCAAAGACCCTGTTTGATGCCGATGTCGAGAATGAAGCCGCAGAGATCGGGCAGGCGCTCACGGAAGTGCTTGAGATGTTCGAGACTTTTACCTCTCCTTTGACCGAGATACTAGACAGGCTTCCGCTTCCGGGAAACCGCAGAGTCCAGCGAGCGCGGGCGCGGCTGGATGAGACTATCTATCGCATCATCGAAGAGCGACGCGCGCGCGGAGAAGACCGGGGCGATCTGCTTTCGATGCTTCTGCTTGCGCAGGATGCCGAAGGCGATGGCGGCGGAATGTCTGACGAACAACTGCGCGACGAGGCGATGACGCTCTTTCTGGCGGGGCACGAAACGACGGCCAATGCCCTGACCTGGACGTGGTATCTGCTTTCGGAAAACAGGGATGTCGAAACCCGTCTCCACGATGAAATAGACCGGGTGCTCGCGGGCCGATTGCCTACGGTTGATGACGTGCCCCGATTGCCTTACACCGAGATGGTCCTGACCGAAGCCATGCGCTGCTATCCGCCCGTATGGGTTATGAGCCGCCGCGCGTTGAGCACTTACAGGGTAGGCGATTACTCGATCCCGGCAGGCTCGATAGTTTTGTTGAGCCAGTATGTGATGCACCACAACGAGCGATACTATCCTGATCCTTTTAAATTCGATCCCGAGCGGTGGAGGCCAGAGGCCAGGGCCGAGCGGCCAAAGCACGCTTATTTCCCGTTTGGCAGCGGTCCGAGGCTTTGTATAGGCGAGCAGTTTGCCTGGATGGAGGGCATATTGATAATCGCCACATTCGCCCAGCGCTGGAAGATGCGCCTGGTTCCAAATCATCCCGTAAAGATGCAACCGCTGATAACGTTGCGCCCCAGATACGGCATGCGAATGACGATTGAGCAGCGGTGAGAACCCCGCAAATCGGCAAGCGGAGAGACGGATAATCGGTCAACGAAGAAAGCCTCTCAGGTGCCCGGAGGATTAAATGGTACAGAGCAATCTCAATCGCCGCCTTACCTCGATGGATGCGAGCTTCCTCTATTTCGAGAAGAAGGAAGCGCCTATGCACATAGGCAGCGTGAGCGTCTTCGACGGTAAAATCTCTTTCGACCGTTTTGTGAAGATGGTCGCTTCGAAACTTCACATGATCCCGCGCTATCAGCAAAAGATCGTTCCCGACCCTTTCAATCTGGCCCATCCCACGTGGGAATTCGATACCGAATTCGACATCAATCGCCACATCTTCAAGATGCAGATCGAATCGCCCGGCACCGAAGAGCAACTGATAGAGCTTGCCGGAAAGATACTCACTCCGATGATGGGTCGCGGCAAACCGCTATGGGACATCTATCTGGTCTATGGTCTGGAAGGCAATCGCACGGCGATGATCGCAAGAGTTCATCATTGCATGGTGGATGGAGTCTCGGGCGTTGATCTTTTGAAAGTCGTGCTCGATATTTCGCCCAAAGCACAGCCCCCTGTTAAGCCCGAATCCATACCGCCGCTGCCTCGGCCCGATCCTACGAGAAGGTTTTTCGATTCGTTGCTGGGCGGTATGCAGGAGGGGATGAATCGCTGGATGGAATTTCAAAACGGGTTGCTGAGTCTGACTCAGGCTATGGCAAAGCGGCCGTCAGGCGGGTCGATGGGGTCGCTCACAAATCTGCTTCCGACCGTTTCATCTCCGGTTTCGCTGCTTCCATTCAATCGCCCATGTTCGGGCGAGAAAAAGCTTGTCTGGAGCGAGTTCTCATTTGCCGAAGCGAGAGCCATACGCGCAGCCCTGGGCGGCACGGTCAACGATGTTGTTTTAACCGTGCTTTCGGGCGCGGTATCTCGATATGTAGAGATGCACGGCCAGAGGACGAGAGGGCGCAACCTGCGAGTGATGGTCCCGGTCAGCATGCGTCAGGAAGAGAAACGCGGCGCGCTCGGAAATCTCGTCTCGATGCTGCCGGTCGAAATCCCTCTGAGCATGAAAGACCCGCTCAAGCGATTTCGGTATATAAACGAAAAGACAGGATCGATGAAGGCGACGCGGGTGGCCGAAGGAATGAATCTCGGCACAACACTGATGGGCATTCTTCCCGCTTCTGTACAGGCGCTGTTGGGGGCGCTTGCAACCACCCCGATTCCGCCCTTCAATATGGTTTCGACAAACGTACCCGGCCCGCAAGTCCCGCTCTATGCTATGGGCAAACGCATGATCGCATATTATCCTTATGTCCCCGTAGGCTATGCGATAGGCGTCGGTTGCGCTATTATGAGCTATGACCAGAAACTCTATTTCGGCTTGTCATCCGACACGCAGGCGATGCCGGATGTAGAGCGGCTCAAGGAATTTTTGGACGCCTCTTTCGTTGAGTTGCGCGAGAAGGCCGGAGTGCCTGAGATCAAGCCCCGGATTGTGAAGCAGGCAAGGGCAGGGCGGTAAGGCGCGCAGGCCGAAGCGTGAAATTCTGAGCGTGAGGTTCTGGGATCAAATTTGACACTTGAGGATAAAGAATGCCCGCACCTCCGAAGACTTTCTACAAAGACCTGAAACCTGCAAAACGACCTCTGTGGATGGAAAGCCTTGTCGGGTTTGACTGGCTGGCGCTCAGGTCTTCGCCCGTCTTTTACGGGCTTGGAGTGCCGCGCGGGGACCGCTCGGCTGTCGTAGTCATCCCGGGATTTATGGGAACCGATCTTTACCTTCAAGAGCTTTTCTGGTGGCTCCGGCGCATAGGTTATCGCCCTTATATGTCGCGCATAGGCCGCAACGCCGATTGCCTGGATTTGCTGGTAGATCGTCTCTCGGAGACGATTGAAAAAGCCACTGTAGAAACGGGTGGCAGGGTGCATTTGATAGGCCACAGCCTGGGCGGGATACTGGCTCGATCTGCCGCAATGCTTTTTCCCGAACGCGTCCAATCGGTGATAACGCTGGGGTCGCCCTTTCGCGGCATACGTTCACACCCGGCAGTACTTGAAATGTCGAAAGTGGTGCGCGCCCGCATAAAGCGCACACGCCCGGATAACACACCGCCCGGTTGTTACACCGGCCATTGCGGATGCGATGCCGTGTCGGCTCTTGAAGTGCCTTTCCCGGAATCGATTCGCCAAACCGCCGTTTACACAAGGACAGACGGCGTAGTGGATTGGCGTTTTTGCATCAACGATGAGACGGAGACAGATTTTGAAGTTCCGGGAACGCATATCGGGCTGGTCTTCAATGCATCTGTTTACAGCCTGATTGCCCGCCGCCTTAGTAGCGGATGAATACTTTTTGACCCTCTCAAAAAAAGAACCATTTCCTGCCCTTTTAAAATCAAATCTTGAAGGCAATCCAGAGGTGTGTTAAAAGACAGTGAAGCCTCCAAGATAGCCGCTCCCGCCGAGATTGATATGAATACCATTACAAAAGTATGTGACGAATGCGGATTGCCGCTTGATATGGGGCTGGCCAATTGTTTGCACTGTGGTCATCAGGTAGGCACGCTCTTTTCTGAACTTGACGCCCGGCCCGATGAGGCGAAGGCCAGGACTCGAAAGCGTGTCGCGAAGCAGATAGATTATTTTCAGAAAGTGGATCAGGCGACCGAGCGGGCAAACTCATCATTGATGCTGGCTCTTGCGAGCTTCTTTTTCCCCGTCCTGGGCATTTTGATGGCGATAATAGCCATAGTCTGGGGCGCGGGCGCAGCAAGCACGCTCAAAAAAAACCAGCTCGAAGAAGGGCGCGGCCCGGCTACTGCTGCCTTGGCGATAGGCGCGCTCGGACTTGTGGCCCAGTTCTGTTATCTGGTCTATTTTGCCAAGATGGGTGTTCCGTTCTTAGGTTAACCATTGCCTGACACGCTTATTTTATGCCCCAGACCAGCGTAGCTTTTATCGAGATGTCGAATGGCGCGTTGTGACGCTCGCGCTCGATAAGCGAAACTATTTGTGAGCGCACTTCATCGCGGGCGTCTTCCGGCACTATCGAAAGCCATTCATCGAGGAATGTGTCTTCGATCAAAGGTGAGTTTATAAACTCTTCGCCGGTTTCAAATAGGAACTCTTCCTTGCTCGTAAAACTCTCTATCTGATCCAGCCCCGCTCGTTCGGCCATAAGCTCCGCATCGGAAACCGTCAGGCGGTCGTTGATGAGGGATTCGAGTTCGCCCCACACTTCCTCGTCCAGTTCGGCCTTGTGCAGCGCTTCCCAGTAGATCGAGAAAAATTCGCCGAAACTGCCGCGAGTGACCAGCTTTAACACTACGCGAGCGCCGGGCTGCGCGACCCTGACCATCTCTTCAAGCAGGTCTTCGATCTCTTCTGTAGGAAGCAGTGAAGCGTCTCCCAGAACGGTGTCGAATTCATCATCGGGGTACTGAAGAAAAGATGTACTACCTTGTTCGAAGATGACATTGTCGAGCTTTTTGGCCAGCTTTTTGGCACGCGCGATTTCGATTCGCTCCGCGTCGGGGTCAATGCCTATGACCTCGCCTTTCCCCTGTAAGTGCTGCGCGATCTCGATGGCGTGCGCGCCCGTGCCCGTGTTGATATCAAGCAGGCGGCCTGTTTTCGGTAACTTGCCTTTTTCATTTACCAGAGTATCGAATCTGTCGCGCCAGCCGGGCGTGATAAACAGATCGTAACGATACGCTAATTCTTTTTCCTTGCTCATAACTGACTCATGGTTTAACCGTCTACATGATAGCACGCAAGAAAAAAGAATGAGAAGGGAACTGCCTTTCTCTCTTCAACAGGCGGGCGTTTGACTATATAATCACGATCAGATGGAAACACAACGCATCCCCTGTGCAGTTTGCCTTCGAGATTTCGAGCAGGATTATATTGCCCTGCCCGAAGAGATTGATGATTCGATAAAACCTCTCCTGACGGTTCACACACACGGCTGGGAGCCGGGAAAAGATATATGCAAAGAGTGCCTGCCGCGATTTATCCGCGTGCGCGATCAACTGGCATCGGCTTTCCCGGATTATGCAGGGCAGGAATTGAAGGTGTTGCCCACGCCTATGCGCCTCGACGCGCCGGATGAATATCGTGGGCGCGGTGTCACGATCGCGTTTCTGGACGCGGGCTTTTACGCTCATCCTGATTTGACCGAACCTGAAAATCGCATACTCAAGTATGTGAACATGGTAGGGCGAACGAAGCTTTCGGATTTGAAGACTCCAAAGGTATCGTCCTGGCACGGGATGATGACATCGGTTGTCGCCTGCGGGAACGGACATCTTTCAAAGGGGCTCTATCGGGGTATCGCATCGGAAGCGAATCTGGTGCTACTCAAAGTGGGCGAGTCTTCGCGGATTCGGCATGGCGACATAACGGCCGGGCTCAAATGGGTGATTCGCAACCACGAGCGCTACAACATCCGCATCGTCAACATCTCGTGTGGAGGAGATTACGAGGCCAGCTATCTGGAAGATGAGCTTTCGCAGACGGCCGAAGAAGCCACGCGAGCGGGGCTTATAGTCGTCGCGGCATCGGGGAATTCCGGGCATATGCCCAACCATCCCGTCTATCCCCCGGCCTCTGCTCCTTCGGTAATCGCCGTAGGCGGATTGGATGACAAGAATAATTTCGAGATACACGAACACGACATCTACAGGTCGAGCTACGGGCCGACGATTGACGGATTGCAAAAGCCCGAACTGATAGCGCCCGGCATATGGCTGGCGGCCCCCATACTGCCGGGCACGCCCACACACGAACAGGCCGAATTGCTCGCCCGTCTGGAAGCGGCTAAGGACGCCGAACTAGGCGAGATAATAAAACAGCATCCGGGGGTTGATGAGGACCTGGACCAGGCGGCTGACCTGGCCGGTTACCATCTGCGTCATCTCGTATGGATCAAGGTGCGCGACAACAACGTCATAAGCGGCTATTATAAACACGTAGACGGCACTAGCTTTGCCGCGCCCATAGTCTCTTCAATAGCAGCGCAGATGCTTGAAGCGATTCCCGACCTGCGGCCTCACGAAGTGAAGAGCGCGCTCATCAGAACCGCCTCGCGTCTGCCTCATGTAGAGGTTGACCGTCAGGGGTGGGGAAGGGTAATGCCTCGCCGAGCCATTGACGAAGCCCGGAGGATTCGGGCGGCGCGGCTAGCCCCCGACAGTAACAGGCCCGCAAGAGCCGCAAGCGATTATCTGAGGCAATAGAGAAATCATCTCTTTTGCGATTCAGCATGCTGAAGATGCATCTCTATCACTTGCGCTCGTCTGAGATTTCAAATCTCAAATCTGACATCTCAGATGCCCCCTCCTTGCTCACTCGTCTCAATCACGAAAGTTGAAATGTAGATGTCACTGTGTTAGAACACTAAAGACCGATGCAATGGCAAAAATGATCACAATTTGCAGTGAACGATGGCGCGCTGGGCGCGTATATGGTGGTTGAGCCTTGCCGGCCGACAGTGTTTCAAAAAGCTGAAGCGCTTCGCCGAACCAATCTTTTCTTAAGGAGACTAGCAGATGGATAGTAAGATGGCACCTCAAGCAGAGACCAGGCAAACCGAACCTGATTCGGAGAAGCAGACAACAGAACCGAACACTCAGCGCAGCGATGGAAAGCCTCGATCCTACTCGATGATGGAACCCAAAATGCGCCGTATTTACGGGGAATTTTACAGGGAAATCTATTATTCGGAAGCCAAACACATCGATACAAAAACTCAGGAATTGATTTCGATAGCCGCTTCACTCGTTGCCAAGTGCCAGGGCTGCATCGAAGGGCATCTCAAGAAGGCGCTGGAAGCGGGCGCGACAAGAGAAGAGATCAGCGAGACGCTTTCCATTGCAGCCGCCATCAATGCCGCTGCAATTATTGACCTGACCGATATAGCCGCGGGCAATCTTGACCTCAATCATTTCCCAAGCGATGGACCTCGATTCGCAGTCAAAAAATGAATATGAATAGAAAATTACAATTTTTTACATTTGCAGTGGTGGTCGCCTTGCTCGCTAGCGCGACCGCCTTCAGCGCTTCATGTCAGACTCCATCCGCGTCCCAGTCCGAGGCCGCATCCACTGCGGCCTCAAAGAGTCGCGTCGAATACGGGTCTCTGAAATCGGCTTCGCTCGGGCGCGATTTGAAATTTGCGATACAGTTGCCGCCCTCTTATGACCGGGATGCTAAACGGCGCTTTCCCGTACTCTATTTTCTCCACGGTATGAACGGCAACGAGGGCGAATTCGAACGCCGGGGCGTGGCCGCCGCCGTAGACAATCTGCGCCAGCAGGGAAAGGCGGGCGAATTTATTATCGTCGCGCCCGATGGTCAGAACAGCTTCTACCTGAATTCCAAAAACGGCGACAAGTATGAAGACGCCATAATCAAAGACCTGATTCCATATATCGAAAAGACGTACCGCGCCGTGGGGAAGACCGAGGGCCGGGCGATACAGGGAATCTCGATGGGCGGATGGGGGGCGCTGTTGCTCGCCTTCAAACACCCGGATATGTTCTCGTCGGTCACAGCGCACAGCGCCGCGCTTTTTGCCGAACTCCCCGATGCCACAGGCAGCGACCGCCGCTCGATGTTTTTGAGCCGCATAATCGGAAACCTCTTTGGCGACCCACCTGACGAAACTTTCTTTAAGGCTAACAATCCTCTGTTTCTTGCAGAAACAAACGCGGCTGCCATAAAGAAATCCGGTCTGAAGATTTATTTCGATGTGGGCGAGCAGGACCGCTACGGTTTTCAGGGCAGCAATAAATCTCTAAATGAACGGCTCACAAAAGCGGGCATTGAGCACGAGTATCACATGTTTCCCGGCAATCACGGCTGGGAGTATATGATCTCGGTTGCCGACCACTCCTACGGATTTCTGTGGAACCACTTTGGGGCAAACGGCAAACCTTAAATTGATCTGCTGCCGGCCTCAGGCTTAAAGTTTTAAGAGTTTGTGCTATATTCAAGGGCTGGAGTTTACGCTTCAGCCCTTGATGTTTGTGCTCGATTGCCTGCCCGCTTGTTGTCTATCTTTGCAGGAATAGAGAAGAATCAACAGTGTCGGAAATTGTCAATGATGATTCCCGGAGCCGATTTGCCCGGATAATCTCGCTCCCTGACGAGCAGATAAACCTTGCCGAAGCGGCCTTGCTAATAGCAGCCGAAGAGTATGCTCGGCTCGATATTGCCCATTATTTGCAGAAACTCGACCTCCTGGGCGATATGGCCAGAGAACGAGCGGTCGGTGCGCAAAACGCAATCGATATGATTTCGGCAATCAACTCGACCCTGTATGACACGCTCGGCTTTCGGGGCAATCACGAAAACTATTATGATCCTCGCAATAGCTTCCTCAACCAGGTCATAGATCGTCGCACTGGCATCCCGATCACGCTCGCCATCGTTTATATAGAGGTTGCCCGCCGCATAGGCTTTGCGGTCTACGGCGTAGGACTGCCGCGGCACTTCATAGCTAAGCACCTATCGGACAAAGAAGAGATATTTATAGACCCGTTCAACGAAGGGCGGATACTGGGCGAGGCCAGCATCAATGAGATGCTCGATGAGATAAGCGGAGGGAGACTCAGTCTTCAGCCGGAATATTTGCTTGCGAGCACTAACCGGCAGATATTGCTGCGAATGCTTTCAAATCTGCTTGCGATCTATGCCGGGAGCGGCGACTATTCCCGCTCGCTTGCGGCAATCGAACGCATACTGTTGATCCACCCCGACTCTCCTCCACATGTGCGTGACGCCGGATTGTTGCTCGCGGCACTCGACCGTCAGACAGAGGCGCTCGCCGAGCTTGAGCGTTACCTTCTGCTTGCGCCTGATGCCGCCGATAGCGACGATATCAAAAAGCAGATCACTACGATTCGACAGAGCCTGGCAAGATTGAATTAATAAATTTTGTCCGTCGACCGTCGTTTTCCCGGCTCAAAAGATTATGCTGAAGATTTGATTGCGTGATGATACGCAAGTGTGACGGGTGACAGGCAACAGACGACGAATAACGGACCATCACGTCATTTCTTTTTGGAGCCTTCGAGGTCGGCTATCAGTTCCTCCACCTTGCTATTTTGAAATTCAAGGTTGTCTCTGTTTTTTTCTATCGCCAGCTTTAATTCTTTAACCGCTTCGTCTCGATCTCCGGCCTTTTTGGTTTTCGCATTTATGATGCCGAGGCTCAGGTGAGAGAGGCCGCTTGTCGGGTCCAACTCCATCGCCTTTTCTATATTTTTCATTCCAGACTTTGACCCGTTTTTCTGATTCGATAAGGTTTCAGCCTGACCCAGACCCGCGTATGCCGGAGCGTATTCCGAATCAAGCTTGATCGCCTTTTCAAAGGCCTCAACGGCGTCTTTATATTTTTCCTGAGCTAACCGGGCCGCGCCCAACCCGGCATAACCATACGCCCATTTAGGCTCTATCTGCGTTGCGAGGTCGAATGCCTGCACGGCTGCGCTCAAATCTCCAGCCCTCATCCGGGCTACTCCCTGCTGATACCGGGCCGCGCCCATGAATTGATCGTATTTGAGCGCTTCCTCAAACCCTTTCAATGCCTCCTTGAGCCCATTGGCGTTGTTTGCGTTTGATGTCATCCAGTCGCGCAGAGCAAGCGTCCCGTCCAGATATGCCTCTTGAGCCTGTAGGTTGTAGTCTTTCTCTTTCAACTCAAGCCCGGCCGTAACCGCGTTACGCGAGTGCTCCAACTCCTCGCGCGTCACTTGATTCCACTTCGAAACCGACCGCGTTATAGTTGCGCCCGACTGTTCTGTCACCTTTGTTATGAGCGTGGCTCGCATTCGAACCACTTCGGGCAGGTTCGGGTTTGCGGCTGCGACCTCCTTCAATACCTCGAATGCGTTTGGGCTTTCGGGGCCGGCAAATTTACCTTCGGAGATGAGAGAATCAAATTTTGCCACTACATCATCCAGGCTCGGCTCAAGCTTGAAGACCAGCGTAGGCAGATCCGATCCGGCAACGAATATTCGAGAAATAGGCTTAAAGCCTTCTTTTCGCACCTCGACAGTGCATCTGCCGGGAGGCAGCTTTTCAAAGCGCGCCTTGCCTTCCGCGTCTGTCACCCCTCGCCTCTCGCCGTTTATCAAGACTGTGCTTTCGGGCTGGTCGGTCAATACGGTCAGCATTATCGTCAGCGGCGTGGGCTCGGGCGGACCCGATGGCTTTCTTGTGCTAGGTTTCTTGTTGGATTTTGGCTCTACAATTTCTTTGGGCCTGCCCGACGGGTCCTGCCCAAAGCAGGGAAGTGCAGAAATACACGTCATCAAAATTATGGTTGCAGTTGTAATCGAACAGGCGGTGAGAACTCTCTTGATTATCATTGTGCTACCTCGGTGGGAAATTATAGCGCACCAAGATGCGGCATCCAATAACCTGCGAGATATATTTTCCTCGGGCAGAAAATTGCTCGGCTCTAGAGAGTTGTTATTCTTTTCCTGTTCGTCGCCCTCAGGTAATTATGCAGGGGCCGCTGACAGGGCGATAAAAAGCAGCATAGTGAGAAAGAATATCCTCGCCATAATTTTTT
Source organism: Blastocatellia bacterium (assembly GCA_963765495.1). Taxonomy (GTDB): domain Bacteria; phylum Acidobacteriota; class Blastocatellia; order UBA7656; family UBA7656; genus CAVXWP01. The sequence goes on along the minus strand of CAVXWP010000002.1, from coordinate 330,972 downwards.
CCTCCATCTTTATCCCAGCAATATCCATGCCACCAGGAAAATCTCTCTTAAACGAGTTTTGATGAGGAATGTGGGGCAAATACGAACGGGGCGGGGGCGAAGGGTGTATTAAGCCGATTCACGCGGTAGGCGAAGAGTGATCCGTAAAGAGTGATTCGTAAAGAGTGATTCGTAAGGAGTGATCCGTGATTTACGTAGTCATCCAAAACCTTATTTACAGGTGCTTACCTGATGGTCGGGAATCACGAATCACGGATCACTCTTCACTCAGCTACAGTATGGCGAAGTCGTATTGCTCCTGATGCAGATGCGGGTCCGCTTCTATCGAAAGCGGAGTGGCGAAGTAAGCCTCTATCTCTTCGAGCACTTCACGCTCGCTCGACCGCAACGCATCTGCCACATCGGGCGAGACTCTGAGAACTACATCGCTGCTGCCGGTTATCTCTTTCGACATCGCTTTTGCCTGTTCGAGTATCTCAAAACACATGGTTTGAGGCGATTTTACCATCCCGCCGCCCTGACAATAAGGACAGGGAGTGCAAAGCGTGCGTTCGAGCGATTGCTTGACACGCTTTCTGGTTATGGCCACTAGCCCGAAATCGTTTATTGACAGAATCTTTGACGGGGCGCGGTCGGTTTGCAACTCCGCCTGCAATGCGGTCATTACTCTCTGGCGGTTCTTGCGCTCATCCATGTCTATAAAATCGATCACGATGATGCCGCCCAGATCGCGCAACCTGATTTGTCGAACGATCTCTTTAGCCGCCTCCAGATTGGTTCGCGTGATCGTGTCTTCGAGCTTGTCGCTTTTGCCTACGAATTTGCCGGTGTTTACATCAATCGCGACCAGCGCTTCGGTTTGATTGATGACGATATAGCCGCCCGATCTCAGCCACACGCGAGGTTTGACGGCCTTGTCTATTTCGGGCTGGACACCATATTTTTCAAGTATCGGCTGGCTGCCCGTGTAGAGCTTGACTCGCTTTACGAGTTTTGGCTGGATGCGATTTACAAACTCAACTATGCGGGCATATTCGATCTCGTTATCGATGCGGATGGCGCCGAATTCTTCCGACAACTGATCCCGGAGTATGCGCTGAACAAGGTCGAGATCGCGGTGCACGAGGTCGGGCGCTTTGTTGCGCTCGGCCTTCTTCCTGACATCTGCCCAGGTCCGCAGAAGATATTTCATATCGTCGTGCAGTTCCTGTTCGGTGTGGCCCGCGCAGGCCGTCCGCGCTATAAAGCCTCCGCTGGCCGATTCTCGATCTCTGAGCCCGGAAACGACTCGCTTCAGACGTATTCGCTCCATATCGGATGCGATCTTGCGCGATACGCCCACGTGATTGACCGTCGGCATGTAAACCAGATAACGACCGGGAAGCGCTATATGTGATGTTATGCGCGCGCCCTTTTTCGCGATAGGTTCCTTGGCTATCTGAACAAGGATTTCCTGCCCTTCGTGCAGCAGGTCGCTGATAGTTGGAGCGCCGCGATCCGGCCTGCGCATCTGCTGTGGAGGATCGGGTCTGCGCCCCCCCTCCTGGCGCGGCGGGCGGTGACGGGGATCGGGTCTGCGCGGAGGATTACTCTTTGGCACTTCGGCGACTTCGGGCGCAGGAGGGGCGGCCTCGGCAGGTGGCGCGCTCTTCTCTTCGCCTTCTTCGGGTGCGGTTGAAGGTGGAGTGTCGCGACGGCGGCGACGGCCCCGGCCTCCTCGACGTACGGCAAAGTCGGCGCGGCTTCCGCGAGTCCGCACTTCGGCTTCACCCTCTTCTTCGGACTGATCGCTCTCTGTGCCGGTTGTTGCCTCTGCTGTCGAATCGGCGCTTGCTCGAACGCCTTCCGTCTCTTGCCCGGCCTCACTCTCAGAAGCAGTTTCATCGCCCGCAGGTGCCGCTTCACCAGATGAGTTTGCCAGAGCCTGATCGAGCAGCCCTTCCGGCAAGGCGCTCGATATGTGGCGCATTGGCGAAACTTCTTCCTCCTTTGCACCCTGCTGATTTCGAGACTCTTTATTCTCTCCCGTCTCATCCACGATGCGCATGTAATCCGACGTGGCGGGCATCTTTGATCGCAGGCTGCCCACGCGCCATTCGGGTTCGGGTTCGGGTTCGAAGGCGGTAGTTCGATACTCGCTTGTGTGGATCTGATCTATGATTTTTTCCTGCACGATGGCATCTTTGAGCATATCGCCCGCGTCGGCAATCAGGTCTTCATCTGTTATGCGCTGAAATTGAGACTCGGGTTTTGAGGGCTTTGCCTCTTCGATCTTCTTATTGGATGCAGATTCGACTTCGGTCTTTGTCGAGCGTTTGCGCGACGAGCGACGAGCGGTTGGCTTTGCCGTCTTGCTCTTTTCAGCTTCGGGAGCGGCGGTTTCTTCGGGCGCTTCGGTTTCAGCCTTTTTCTTTCTGCTTCGGCGCGCGGTCTTTGGCTTTTCAGCCTCTTCTTCGGGTTCCTGCGTCTTCTTTCGAGAGCGGCTCGATCTTGGCTTTTCGGCAGATGTCTCGGCCTTTGCCGTTCTCGTGCGTCTGCTCCTGGATTTAGCGGGTTTCTCTTCGACCGGAGATGCGACCTCCTTGGAAACCTCCTCTTCGCTCGGCTCCTCCTCGGTCTCCTGAGCCTCGTCGGTTTCATCGAGACGCGTCACCCGAGCCTCCTGCACCTCTTCGTCGGTCTCTGCCTTCGTTTTTGTTTCGATGTCCGCCTCTTCGAGTTCCTCATCGGGCGCAGGCGGCGGAATCAGGCTCTCATCGGCGATTTCGGCGAGTTGCTCGACCACATCCTCCAACATGGCAGGCTGATCGGAATCCTCTTCCTCCTTGATCCTTTGATGTTCCGGCCTGCGCGTTTGTGGCGCGGGTTCGGGTCTTCGCCGGTCTGAACGGCGCGAACGATCCTCCACGCGCGGGGCGGCAGTTCGCTGCTCTTCGGGCGACTCTTTGAAATCAATCTCATCTTCTTCTTCCATGAACTCCGTGAAATCGGATACATAGAGAAATGCATCGCGCTCAAGCCCGATATCAACGAAAGCTGACTGCATTCCGGGCAGCACCTTCATCACGCGACCCTTGTAGAGATTGCCTACGACTCCCTGGTTTTCGTCTCTTCGCTCGACATAGAATTCAGTCACGATGCCGTCTTCGACGACGCACACTTTCTTCTCATGCACGTTCGCGCTAATTATCAGTTCCTTTGTCATTTATTCTCCTAATCCGGTTCGCGTCGGCAGGTGGGCAGGCGGATGAGGCGGTCCAACCGGACCTGATTTTGCAGTATCCTTTGAGCGGGTGCGCGAATCGCTCGCAATGAGCCGGAACCAGAGATGGATAAAGGGGGGCGGATGGGCACGCGATCGAGCCGAAGGGCTCACCGATCTGTAGTGCTCAAACTCACTCATCCATAGTTCGCATCCGTACACAAAAAGCTAAAAGCCGACCTGTTGCCGATGAAGCGGCATCGCCTCATCCTACATTCATGCTCTGGTCAGAATGCCTGCTGACCCACTCTCTTAAACGCTGCTGATCGCCTCGGCTGCCTGTGATTCAAGCGGCGTCAATTCGCTCGCTTTCGGCATCCTCGGCAATTGTCAATTCCTACTCGTGCTGCTTTATAACACGAACCTAAAAAACTCTTTCAATACTGGTCTGCTCAAGAGTGATTCGTTCACCTGATGCGGGAAGAGTGATCCGTGATTTATGTAGCCAGCCAAAATCTTATTGACAGGTAATTACCTGATAGTCGTGAATCACGCATCACTCTTCACGTATTATGCATCACTCGTCACTTCGATCAATCGCCCGCCAATTGAGCGAGCGCACTTTGATTGCTCTCGCGCGCAGCCGTGCCGTTAATTCCTGATAGACTGGCTACAGGCCCCGGCTCCGAATACAATCTGAGCCGTCGCACACGCGAACTGAGCGAAATCATCTGTTCAGCATTCAGATCGTAGACGGCAGCTACGACCTCGATAGGCTTGACGCCACCATTGGGCGAAATCTCGGTCACTATGCGAAGACATCCGGCTTGCTCGTCTACATCAAGCCACATCGTATAGCGGCGCACATCAACCTGCTTTGTTTTGCCTTTGCTCGGACGATTGATCAAGCACTTGTCGCGCTCGATAAACTGCCGGGCAAGTAGCCGATGAATCTCTGAAACTTCCATTTCCCGAAGACCCTCGCGCTCGGATTGAGCGCGCACGACAGCCGCGACTATCTCAGGCAAATCAAGAGAGATGATGTATTCCGCTCGATTGATATCCTTGATGATCGCATGCGCGTTTGGCTCAATTTGCCTGAGCGACTTGAACCGCAAGCCCTCGGGCATCACGGCGTTGATGCGCTCTAAAAACACCTGTTCATTGAGCGAATCGGGCGAGTCGAAATCGATCAACTCGTTGAGGCCCACATTCCCTACTCCGAGCGCCGGGCCGTACTGAATAAGGGGCATAGGGTGATAGCCCTGGCTGTAGCCGAGCTTGATTTGCGCCCTGCGGAAGGCGCGCGGAAGCGCCCGTGTCAAATCGAGATGCGAGAGGTACTTTACCCCCTCTCCCTTCTCAAACACGGCGCGATACCTGTTGAGGGCGGCCAGCTTCGCAGGGGCCGGTGGTCGGGGGCCGGGGGCCGGTATTTTACCCTCATCGTGAGATTTTAGCGTTTGATCGTCAGTATTAATTTCTTCACTACTCCCCGGCCCCCGGCCCCCGGCCCCCAGCCGCTGTGAAACCGGCCCCCGCGAAAGCTGCACGATAGGCCCCGCGACCAGTTGGTCTTGAATTGGAGCAAGGCGCTCTTCGTATGTACGGACCTCCGAGTGCATAGCAAAGGCTTTTTCGAGGTGCTTGCGTGAAAGCGCGAGGTCACATTCAAGACCGCAGTTGTAACAGAGCAGCGGCTGATTTGCCACCCGCTCGAAATCTTCGTGCGAAGGAGCGATGGCTGTCGGGCGACCGTCGATGATTTTGACCGGCAGTTCGCACGGAGGCGAAATCCTGGCCTTGATGCCCTTGATGTATTCGCGAGCGTTGAACTCTCGTTTGACCAGCGTGTCGATATGATCCCACGGAAGCTGAACGAGCGCGGCCTGAGGCTTGTCAAACTCTTTTACGGGGAACTCTCGAAGATAAGGCTTTATGTCGACCCCTTCGAGACGGAAGGCTTCCATCCATTTGTTGAAATCGAAATGATCGGTCCACCCGTCAAACCTGCATCCCATCTTCCAGGCGCGCTCGATCACGCGGCACAGGTTTCGGTCGCCGCGAGAGATTATACCTTCAAGCACGCTTGTTTCGGCGTGATGAACCTTCACGTCAATTCGATAGCGGCGGCCCATGTCTTTCAACATCCGCTGCTTCTCCTTGATTGTTTCGATCCCTTCCTGCTCGCACCACTGGAACGGCGTGTGCGGCTTGGGCACGAAATAGGATGCCGAACACGTCACTTTTACATTCTTATTAAAGCGATTCCTGCCAAGCTCGCGGACCTTGCGCCCAAGCTCGGCAATACCGGCCACGTCCTCTTCGGTCTCTGTCGGCAGTCCTATCATGAAATACATCTTCATAGCGGACCACCCTTCGGAAAAAGCCACCGAACAGGAATTCATTACGTCTTGTTCGGTGACATTTTTGTTTATCACATCGCGCATTCGCTGAGTGCCCGCTTCGGGCGCAATCGTAAATCCCGTCTTGCGAACGCGGGCTATTTCGCGCGCGAGCGATTCAGAGACGCCGGAAGCCCGAAGCGACGACACCGAAAAGCTCACCTTGCGTCGTTCCAGTTCCTCGCCGAGCATCTTAACCAGAGGCTCAAGGCAGGTGTAATCGGCGGTAGATAGCGAGGTCAAACTCGTTTCGTCGTAGCCGCCTTTTTCTATCCCGTCGAGGATGGTTGTGACTATCTCTTTCGGGTCGCGCTCGCGCACCGGGCGATATATGGTTCCAGCCTGACAGAAACGGCATCCGTCTACGCAGCCGCGCGCTATCTCGATGGCAACGCGGTCGTGAACCGCTTCGATGGTCGGCACGGGCGAATCCGACGGAAAGGGATATTGATTGATGTCTGAGACCACGCGCCGCCGCACGGGGAAGGGAATCGTCGTATCTTCGGGCACCTCTACAACGAGCAATCCGTGATGCGGGCTGACCGATGTCGTATAAAGCGAGGGAACATACATCCCTTCGATCTTCGATATCTCTTTCAGGACTTCGCGCCGCGAAAGACCTGCGCTTTTTGCCTCGCCTTTCAGTTCCACATAACGCGCTACGAGTTCTGGAAAAGCCTCTTCGCCGTCTCCTATCACAACCACATCGATAAAGTCTGCAACGGGTTCGCAGGAGTAAACCGTAGGCCCGCCCGCAATAATCAACGGATCGTCCAGAGTGCGCTCGGAAGTGTGAAGAGGTATGCCCCCGAGGTCGAGCATCGTCAGGACGTTTGTGTATGTAAGCTCGTATTGGAGCGAGAACCCCACTATGTCAAACTCGTTTAGCGGCGTATAGGATTCAAGCGAAAGCAGCGGGATACGGCGCTCGCGCAACCGGGCCTCCATATCGGGCCACGGAGCGTATACGCGCTCGGCTGCCCACCCGCGCTGTTTGTTGAGCAGGCTGTAGAGTATCTTGAGCCCCAGATGGCTAATGCCTATCTCGTAGGTATCGGGGAAGCAGAGCGCAATGCGGGTACTGGCTTCGGAGAAAGTTTTGCGGATTGCGTTCCATTCGCCGCCCACATACCGGGCGGGCTTTTCGACGGTCGGCAGGATTTCGTCCAGCGCCGCGCGGTAGTCAATAGCTGTTTTCATTGCTCCCTTTTGTGGCTCGCTCATTTGACCCTGAATTTATGCTGCAACTCCTAGTTGACAAATTTCCTCATTCTCACGCTCAGGGCGAGCCCCACGCCCGCAAACATCGCCAGAACGGCCGTACCGCCCGCGCTCATCAAAGGCAGAGGTATGCCCATAATCGGCATCAATCCGACCACCATACCCAGATTGCAAAGTATGTGAAAGGCGATGAGCGCAACAAAACCCATTATCATCAATGCGCCTGCGCGGTCGCGCGCGCCGCGAGCGACTGAGACGAGCCTCCAGATAAAGATCAGATAAAGCAGGAGCATCAAAAGGATGCCTACAAATCCCATCTCTTCGCCTACGACCGCGCCTATAAAGTCGGTGTAGGCAAAGGGGAGAAAGCCGAGCTTGCCCTGTGTGCCCTGGCCGATACCTTTGCCCATCAATCCGCCTGAGCCTACAGCAATCATTGATTGCACGGTCTGATAGCCGTATCCGCGCGGATCGGCTTTGTCAGGATCAATGATCACATCAATGCGTTGTCTTTGGTATTCCTTCAGGTGCGGGTAGACGGCCACAAGCCCTATCGGTATTGCGACGAGGGCTGCGACCAGAAATATCTTGCGCATGCCGCCCAGGAAATAGAAAGCTCCGAGTATCGCCCCGAACGTAAGCATCGTGCCGGTGTCGTGTTCCATCGCTATTAAAACCATCGGCACAAGCGTTATGCCTGCCATAATGGCCATGTCTTTAATAGAGAGATTGCCGGTCCTGCGCTGTGCCGTGTAGCGAGCCAGCATCAGGATAGTTGCCACCTTGGCGAATTCGCTTGGCTGGAGGCTGAAGCCTGCGATGCGCAGCCATGCCTTATTGCCGTTGATTTCAGCGCCTAGAGGCGTAAGCACGAGAAGCAGCAGGAAGATAACCGCCCCGTAAAAAAATGGCGCGAAGGTGATGATAATCTTTCTGTAATCGGTGAACATCAACACGCCGGTAATCGCAAGGCCCAGCATCATGAATATGATCTGTTTCTTAACATAATCCGTGTCGGGTGCGGTGCTGTAGATGCCCAGACATCCGAAAATGGTCAGGGCAACCGGCGCGAGCAAAAGCAACCAGTCTATGTCTCTGATACTCTTTCGACTTATGTCTATCATAATCCTTCGTAAAAGCGGTGCACAGATTTACACGCTACGGCCAGGACTACCTGCATTACGTCAAGATTCTATCATGCTGTGTTGCGTACCTTAAAGCTAATGAGAATTTTTTATAGGGGGCCAGGGGCCAGGGGCCGGGGGCCGGTGTTGAGTTCAGGAAGACTCTGATTAAATCGAAGCGTGTAGACTGGTTAAGGGGAATAGGTCGGGACGGACGCGGATCAGGCGGATTTTCGCGGTTTGGTTCATGCTTTCCAAAATTACTGACCACTGATTACTGACCACCGACCACGAAAGCACCGGCCCCTGACCCCCGGCCCCCGGCCCCCATCTTAGTTCTTTGTGCAGTCAATCTGACCTTCGGCCAGGCGGAGGCGAAGCCTTTCGCCGCTTGCCACGTCCGTTGCGCGCTTGATGATCTTCCCGGTTTCATCGAAAGCGATGGCATAGCCTCTCCCGAGCACGCCGAGCGGGGAAAGAGAGCCGAGCTTGCCCGAAAGGACCGACAGCTTCTCGCCATCCCGGTCGATTGTTGCGCGGGCAGCGGACGCGAGACGGGCAGAAACGAGATCAAGCGCGCCCCGCTCCTCGATCATCGTTCGCCTGATGTCAGCCTCTCGCAATCGGGCGGCTGTCTTCTCAAGCCCGGAGCGGTTGCGGCGTATGATTTTTCCAACCGCCGATTCCATAGCGTAAGCCGCGTTGTCGAATCTCTGAGCGAGGCTGCGGATTCGCATAGGCGGTTCGTCAAATGCTCGGCTCGCCTCAAGCTCTGTCGCCTGACTGCGCAATTCGAGCAGGCGGTATCGAATGGCATTTGTCATATCCTGATCGAGTCCCGAAAGGCGGGCGCTTATCTCGTCGCGCGCGATCGTGACCATCTCTGCCGCGTCAGACGGCGTAGAAGCCCTCAAATCGGCCACAAAATCGGCGATTGTGAAATCGGTTTCGTGCCCCACGGCTGAGATGACAGGGGCGCGGGAATTGAAGATGGCTCGCGCAACCGCTTCGTCGTTAAAGCAGGCAAGGTCTTCGATTGAGCCGCCGCCTCGCCCGACTATTATCACGTCAACCGCCTCGATTTCGTTAAGGCTCTCGATTGCGCGGGCAATCTCGCGGCCCGCGCCGTCACCCTGCACGCGGGCGGGCGCAACAAGCACGCTCACCGCCTCGTTGCGTCTCTTCAATATTCTGAGTATGTCGCGCACAGCCGCCCCGGTAGGCGAAGTGACTATGCCGATGGTGCGCGGTAGAAGGGGCAGCCCGCGCTTGCGGTCGAGGTCAAACAACCCTTCCGAGGCGAGCCTCTGTTTTAGCTGTTCAAAGGCGAGTTGAAGCGCGCCCGCCCCCACGGGTTCGAGGTATTCGACCAGCAATTGATACTCGCCCCGCACTTCGTAAAGCGAAAGCCTTCCGCGTGCCCTCACCGTCAGCCCGTCCTGGGGGAGAAAACGTATCAGGCGATTTTGCATGCGAAAACTCGCGCAGCGCAGCATCGCGCCTTCGTCTTTGAGAGTGAAATACCAGTGACCCGAAGAATGGCGGCGGAAGTTCGAGACCTCGCCTTCCACCCATACATCTATGAACTGGTTTTCAACAAGGATTTTTATCTCTGCGGTAAGCTCCGAAACAGACAGGGCACGCCGTTCGCGCAGCAGCATTTCGAGAAATGTCGAGTTTGGCATCCGTTCTTTGAAATCGAAGGTCAGGGTGATTTTCGGAAGAGCTTTTGCCCGGGATCAATCTTCCTCGATACCCAGCCTCTCCAGTTCTTTCTGTAGTTTTTGCCAGCTAAACGGCTTGAGGCTAAAGAGTGTTCCGTCCACTTCGAAGGTTGGGACAATGCGGCGACCCCCGTTGATACGCTCGACCGCGCGGGCGGCCGTCGGCGATTTTTCTATATCAATCTCTTCGTAGAAAATGCCTTCATCGTCGAGGAACTCTCTGGCCTGGTTACAATCGACGCTCCAACTTGTCGTGTAGAGCTTGATGTCAGCCATGCCAGACCTCCTTTTCTCTTTTTAAATGTCATTAATAGTCTCAGGCCGCAAGCAATTGTACTACGAAGAGATAGAAGTTACGAGAATAAAGCAGTAGGCAGTAAGGCAGTAGGCAGTTATTTGTACTGGAGGCGGGTACCAACTATTCACATCCATATATTGCCATGCTGAGCTTGGCCCTTTGACTTTGACCTTGCTTATCAGCTTAACTGCCTACTGCCTACTGCCTACTGCCTACTGCTTAATTCGTCCAGCCCTCGCGAACCTTTAGTTGGGCGGGAGTCGCCTTGCCTGTGTCCACTACTTTGTATTCCGTCTCATCGCGGGAACCGACTTTGAGGTCAACCACCTTTTCTTCGCCGTCGCGATTGATGGTCAATTTCACGATCTGGCCTATACGCTCGTCGAGTCGCTTCCCAATGCCTTGAAATCCCCGGCGCACTTCGATTTCGTCTACCTTCAGCAAGACATCGCCTTTCTCAAGCCCCGCTTCATCGGCAGGCGATCCCGGTTCAGTTCGTGAAATCTGTATGCCTCCGTCGGGCGCAACCCTGGCGTCTATGCCAAGCACCGCCGATTTGCCGATTGACTTCTCGAGTTTGTAACCGGCATAGCCCAGTACCGTGTCATAATCCGGCACCTTGACTCCCAAAACATAGTCGCGGAAGAACTGGTTGTAATCGTGTTTGGTTATCCGATTTATTATCCCGATCAGATCGTCCATCGAAAACCCTTTGCCTTTGAGGTAGAAGTCCTGATAGAGGGTCCGCATCACATCGTCGAGGCCGGATGCGCCCGCAGTGTCGTGGCGTATCGAAAGATCAAGCAGCGCGCCGAGGTTTTGCCCCTGCGTGTAGTAGGAAATTCCAAACGCGACCGGCGAATCGTACCCGAGCCACGTCGAGGTAGATGCATCGGCCGGAGAGATATAATTGCGGGCCGGGTTGTTTTCAACTCCGCTGATTGCGCTCGCCACGCTTTCAAAGAAGCGTTCCTTCGGGAATATCCCGGAGCGGCGCAGCGTTACGGTTGTATAGTAATTTGTGAAGCCCTCTGAAACCCACAAAAGCGGTGTCTCGTTTTCCCGCGAATAATCATACGGCCACATCTCGATGGGCCGTATGCGCTTCACATTCCACAGATGAAAAAATTCGTGAGTCGCCGTGCCTATCAACATCTCGGGCGTAGCGATTTCGGCGGGAGGGGCAAATGCTACAAATGCGTTCAGGTGTTCGAGCGCGCCGCCCGCGTTCGATTCGGGCCGCGCGAAGAAATAGAAGTGGATATATTTTTCGTATGGCGCTACGCCGAAGATAGACTTTTCATTTACGGCCATTCTGGTCAATAGCTTTACAAATTCCTGGCTCTTTTCCTTCGAAAACTTGCCGGCCGGGTTGGCTATGAAATAGTGCGGTTTGCCTTCGACCTCAAATGGCGTCACATCGAAATTGCCCATCTCGGTAGGCGCATCCACAAGCGCGTCGTAATCGCTTGCCGTAAATACTTTTGGATCAGATGTCTCTTTGAGCGCCGAAACTATCTTCCACCCCTCCGGGACTTCAAACCGAACCGTGCTGGGGCTGTTGCGGTGGCCTTCGGCCATCAGGAACAACTCTATGCCGGTGAAAAAGGCATAATCCCGAGCGATCTTCGCCTGGTTGAGCGCAAGTATTTCGGCGCGATAATCGAAATCAACCTTGATCCGCTCGATCCCCTGCGTCTCTACCTGCCAGGTCTGCTTGCGTGTCATCCTTTGAGGAAGCCGCGCGCCCCTGGCATCGGTAATCTGGAAGCGGAGTATGTTTTTGGCGTAGTTTTCCACTACATACCAGCCCGGCGTCCAGGTGGGAAGCGACAGTTGCAGTCTCGGCTCCTTTATATTTTTTATATCAGCGGTGACGTGGAACAGGTGGTTGTCAATATCGGCAACCTTCACTGTGTAATCAACCTGGAACTGGGAACCCTGCCCGAACGCCGAAGGCGCGGAGACAAGAATTGCCCAGACGATAAGTGAAAAAAGAAGGGTGTGCAGGCGCTCTTTTTTGAACATAGTCCGGTCGTTCAACCTCACTGTTATGAATTTTCGGCTCAACTGGAAAGAGTACTATAGCGAAGTGAATGGCAGTTCTCAAACAAATGGCTCTTTTGCAGGAATTCAGCAATGGCCACAGAGACACAGAGCCACAGAGAAAAGATTATAAAAATCTCTGTGTCTCTTTGGCTCTGTGGCTGATTTCTACTCCTCTGAGCAGCTACGCTCACTAGCGGCGGTTATCGCTCAGGTTGTGCGATGGTAATTCGGTCTTGTATCATTATCAGCTTGTGACAGGTTCTCAAAACCTGCTTATTACGGAGGGATTGGATGAAGCATAAGATCACGCTTATACCCGGCGACGGCATCGGCCCGGAAGTTACCGGAGCCACCGTTTCGGTAATCAGGGCAGCCGGAGTTCAGATTGAATGGGAGCCTTTTGTGGTTGGTGCCGAGGCGCTGACGAAATACGGCGACCCGTTGCCGGATAATCTCATCGATTCGATAAAAAGAAATTGCGTTGCGCTCAAGGGGCCAGTCATCACCCCCGTAGGCACGGGATTTGTCAGCTCGAATGTCCGATTGCGAAAGGCGCTCGATCTTTACGCCAACCTGCGACCTATCAAATCGCTTGAGGGAGTGAAATCCCGCTACGAAGACGTAGACCTGATCGTCGTGCGCGAAAACACCGAAGACCTCTATTCGGGTCTGGAACACGAAGTTGTTCCGGGCGTTGTCGAAAGCCTTAAGATAATCACCGACCGGGCTTCTCGCCGCATCGCCCGCTTCGCCTTCGACTATGCGCGCCGCGAAGGGAGAAAGCGGATCACGGCAATCCATAAAGCCAACATCATGAAGATGTCGGATGGGTTGTTTCTCAACTGCTTTCGAGAGGTCTCTAAAGATTATCCCGAGATCGAAGCCGATGACCTGATCGTAGACAACGCCTGCATGCAACTGGTCATCAACCCGAACCAGTTCGATGTATTGCTGCTTGAAAACCTCTACGGTGATATTATTTCCGATCTGGGCGCGGGGCTTGTCGGGGGCCTCGGCGTAGTGCCGGGCGCAAACATAGGCGACGACATAGCCGTTTTTGAAGCGGTTCACGGTTCGGCTCCAAGCATCGCGGGTCGCGGCATCGCCAACCCCACGGCGCTCATTCAAACCGCCGTGCTGATGCTCAAACACATAGGCGAGCGCGAACCGGCCGGCCGCATTCAATCATCTTTGGAGCGTGTGCTGGCCGAAGGCGCTATCGTGACGCGCGACCTCGGCGGAACGGCCACGACGCTCGATTTCACCGAAGCCGTTATACGTTCGTTATGATCCGACGAGATGATGGGCTTTAGCAGATCATAACAGACCGATCATAAAAATAACGCATCTTCCCCCCAGGGACGCGACAACAGCGCGCTCGATTCGCGCGCGATTCTTTGATGTGCAGGGTAATTACGTCTATGCAAGTTACAGCAAGTTCCAGAAACCTGACGGAGATTGACGACGATGTTTTGATCGTGCCCGTTTTTGAGGGAGAGCAACCCGCCGAAGGCGCACTCGCAGCCCTTGATCACTTTACTACCGGGGAAGTCGCGCGCGTCTTTGAAAGCGGAGAGATGAACGGCTCCCGCGACCGATGGGTCTTATTGCACGACACCGGCGCGCTCAGGGCGAAGCGCCTGCTTCTTTACGGCGCGGGTTCCGCCGACAGCGCGGATTCGTTCAGCCTGCAACGTCTGGCAGGCACCGTTGCCAGAACTTTCGGCTCGCGCGGGTTTCGTTCCGCGGCCTTTCTTCTCAGAGACAGCTTCGATCCTGAAATGGGTGCTCGCGCCGTAGTCGAAGGCTGGTTGATCGGGCGCGAGACCGGCGAACTCTATAAGTCGGATACGAACCAGGAAACCCGGATCGAAAGGCTGGATGTGATAGCCGAAGCGTCGGGGTCGCCGAAACTTGAGCGAGCGATCAATGTGGGACTGATTATGGCAGAGGCCACAAACTTTGCCCGGACGCTCGGAAACGAACCAAGCAACATAATGACTCCGACCGAGCTTGCAAGGCGGGCCGAAGAGATGGCCGCACGCGAGGGGCTGGGATTTGAGGCGCTCGAAGAAGAAGAGATGAAGCAACTCGGCATGGGCGCATTACTGGCCGTCTCTCGCGGGAGCGCCGAACCTGCGCGGCTGATTGCATTGACCTACACGCCGGAAGGCGCAGGCGGCGCAGGCGATGAAGTGATCGCGCTTGTCGGCAAGGGGATTACCTTCGATTCGGGCGGGATTTCGATCAAACCGGCGGCCCACATGGAAGAGATGAAATTCGACATGGGGGGCGGAGCCGCCGTCATCGGAGCCATGCAGGCGATAGCCCGTCTAAAACCCCCGGTGCGCGTACTCGGCGTCGTACCCGCCTCTGAGAACATGCCTTCGGGCAGGGCGGTCAAGCCGGGCGACGTTGTGCGGAGCCTGAGCGGCAAGACCATAGAGGTCGTGAACACGGATGCCGAAGGACGACTTGCGCTCGCCGATGCGATTGCCTACGCCATAAATCACGGCGCTACGCACATAGTTGATGCCGCTACGCTTACGGGCGCGTGCGTGATCGCTTTAGGCGAGATACGCGCGGCAGTGATGGGGACGGATCAAAAACTGATAGACGAGTTGCTCGTTTCGGGCGAGGAGTGCGGAGACCGTTTGTGGCAAATGCCTCTGAACCCCGAGTACAATGATCTGATTCGAAGCGATATAGCCGATGTGAGAAACACGGGCAACCGCACGGCGGGCGCCATCACGGCGGGGATGTTTATAAAGACATTTACGGGCGGATTGCCCTGGGCGCATATGGACATCGCCGGTACGGCGTGGCTCACGGGCGCGAAACCCTACCTCGCGAAAGGGGCGACCGGGTTCGGCGTAAGGTTGATGACCAACTTTGTCTTGAATAGAAATAAGTAGGCGCGGCACTTATAGCGGCTCGATGCAATTGCGAGTTATGATGAGTTATATCTGAAAAATGCGCGGAGGGGTGAATGGAAGAGTTATACGAGATGCTGATAATCGGAGCGGGACCGGCCGGATTGACCGCCGGACTATACGGCTCCAGGTCGAACCTCAAGTCTATAATCATAGAAAAGGGCCTCATAGGGGGAGAACTTCTCAACACCGAGGCCATAGAAGACTACACAGGTTTTGAACACATAAAGGGCATAGAGCTTGCCGATTTGATGGAGCGCCACGCCCGCAAATTCGGAGTACAGATAAACACCTATGAAGAGGTGCAATCGGTCAGGCGGACGGGCGAACTTTTCGAAGTTAAGACGACCAATCTGCTGACGGATCAAGAGAACACTTACAAAGCGATCACCGTTATTGCCACGGCGGGCGGCACGCCGATAAAACTCGGCGTTCGGGGCGAAGAAGAGTACGCCGGTCGCGGGGTGAGCTACTGCGCTGTGTGCGACGGAGCGTTCTTCAACGGCCAGGTGATAACGGTCGTTGGCGGGGGCGACGCGGCGGTCGAAGAAGCGAATTACCTGACCCGTTTCGGAAGCAAAGTTTACATAATTCATCGCCGGGATGAATTTCGCGCCTCAAAGATTCTTCAGGATCAACTGTTTCAAAATCCCAAAATCGAGGTCATCTGGGACAGCGCCGTAGAAGAGGTCAAAGGCAACGCCGAGGTCGAGCATTTAATGCTCCGCAATCTGAAGACCGACGAAGTGAGCAACCACTCGACAAACGGCATATTCATCTACATCGGATTCAAACCGAATACATATTTTTTAGACGATCACCCGGAACACGACGCGGGCGGCCACCTGATAACAAACGAGCGCATGGAGACCAGCATCCCGGGATTGTTTGCCGCAGGCGATGTGCGTTCTCAGATGGTCAGACAGATTACAAACGCAGTGGGCGACGCTACGGTGGCGGCGCTCGCGGCTGAAAAGTACATCACCCATCTGAAACACGTGCAATCCGAAGTCGGAGCCTAGCTCTCCCTGAAAATTTGAGATTTATCATGACTGTGAAGGTAAGAGATTCCGAAACCGTGAAAGAGGGCCCGGCAGCCGGTTACGGGGTAGGGCGTGAACTTCTGGCTTTTGCGGAGGTTCTGTTGCTCGGAGTCTGGCTGGGCGCGATGGCCTTCTTCAGTTTCGCTGTCGCACCGAGCGCCTTTGCCGTGCTTCCTTCGCACCATCTCGCGGGCCAGATCGTGACCAGCACTATTACAAAGGTCGAAATCCTCGGCCTTATGCTTGGTCCTTTGATCATCCTGATCCAGCTTGCCACGTGGCGCGCCAGGAATTCTGCGAACTGGGCGAAAGCGTTCGGCCTTTTTCTTGTGATAGTGATGACGCTGATGGCGGCGCTCTCAAGGTTCTGGTTATCGCCTCAGATGATCGCCCTGCGCGCTCAGATGGGTGGGATGATTGATGATGTGCCGCAGAGCGACCCGCTCCGGCTTCGCTTCAACGACCTTCATCATTATTCAGTAGCGCTGATGGGCACGGCGCTCATTGCGGGGTTGATAGCCCTGTTTTTCTCTGTCCGATCATGGCTCAGGCGTTAGTTTGATTCACCTGCGAACACGTGGAAACACAGACCCAAAAAGAGACCGAGCTTGACAGGAGCGGAGGCCGAAGGGCGCTCCCGCGAAGCCTTGGTCTGATCAGTTCAATCGCCGTCCTCGTGGGCTCGGTCATCGGCACGGGCATATTTCGCTCGCCTGCCGGTATAGCCACAAAAGTTCCCGACGAAAACCTCTATCTGCTTATCTGGGCGGCGGGCGGATTTTTTGCCCTCTGCGGGGCGCTCACCTACGCCGAGCTTGCGGGCGCGCTGCCACATACGGGCGGCGTATTCGTCTATCTCAGACAGGGATTCGGGCGGTTGCCAGCCTTTCTTTTCGGGTGGTCCGAGCTTGTCATCATTCGCGCATCCGCTCTCGGAGCAATCTCTACGGTCTTTGCCGAATACCTGCTCAGGCTCTTTAGAATAGAGAACGCGGACGCGGTGCATTATGTAGCGGCGGGCGCGATACTCTTAGTTGCCTGCTTTAACATCGCGGGCATCAAGGTGGGCGCGCTTGTGCAAAACCTGACCACGGTGGCAAAGTATCTGGCGCTCGCGCTGCTTGTGCTGGCGGCATTTGTGATAGGCGGAAACCACCCCGCGCCCGAATCGCTTCAGGTAGTGAGTCCGGTCGGCGTGCTTTCGCCTTCACTGTTTGGGCTGGCGTTCATTTCATTGTTGTGGGTTTATGACGGCTGGGCCGATGTCACTTTCGTAAGCGGGGAAGTGAAGCGCCCCGAGCGCAATCTGCCTATGGCGCTCATATTCGGGACGCTCGCCGTGATAGTGATTTACATGCTGGCCAATCTCGCTTACCTTCACCTGCTGACGATCAATCAGATTGCCGGATCAAAGCTCGTAGCGGCGGACACCGCCTACAGAATAGTCGGTGATACAGGTGTGACGCTGGTTTCGATAGCTGTAATCATATCGGCTTTTGGCACGCTGAACGGCTCGATGATGACCGGGCCGCGCGTATTCTTTGCGATGGCCGATGACGGTCTCTTCTTTAAGAAGATAGGTTCGGTCCATCCCCGCTTCAAGACTCCCTACGTGGCGATTTCACTCGCCGCAACGATAGCAATTGCTTTCGTTCTCGTTCGAACCTTCGAGCAACTGGCCGACACTTTCGTGCTTGCGATCTGGCCTTTTTATGCGGGCGGCGTTGCTGCCGTTTACATGCTGAGGCGAAAGCGGCCTGACCTGCCTCGACCATATAAAACCCTCGGTTATCCAGTCACTCCGGCGCTGTTTCTGCTTGCGGCTCTCTTCCTTCTAGGCAATGCTCTGGCGGATGATCTGCGGTACTACGGCGTGCTCCCCGGTGGGCCGACTTCCTCGGGCTCAAGCGGCGCGCTGATGGTTTTCGGGATCATTCTGGCAGGCATACCCGCCTATTTCATCTGGAAGGCTATGCACTCGCGCAAGGCTTAACCGGGCTGTCAAAACGCGAAACTCTGCGGTACGCCTGAAGTTTTTTGTATAATACCAGTGATGGCTCAGGCAGTTCAGGAAAAAACAGTAGTCTACAAAAAGCCGCGACCGCGATGGCGAAAGTGGGTAAAGATCCTTCTATTGACCGCCCTGTGCGCGGTGCTTTTCTATCACGCGATCATAGTGATGCGCGTCTTCCGTTTGAAGAGCGTAAACCCCGAAGTCACGGCAATGATGGAGCAGAGAGCGGCAGAAGCATCGGACGAAGGCACCCCTGTCACAAGAGAGCAGACCTGGGTTCCATACGAGCGAATATCTCCGAACCTTGTGCGGGCGGTGCTTGCGGGCGAGGACTCGCGGTTTTTTGATCACGAGGGGTTTGACTGGGTTGAGATCGAGAAGGCGATCCAAAAAGATTGGGCTGAGAAAAAATTTCATCGAGGCGCGTCAACGATCAGTCAGCAACTGGCAAAGAACCTCTTCTTATCCACATCGAAGAACCCTGTGCGAAAACTGCACGAAGCGCTGATTACCTGGGAGATGGAAAAGATACTCTCCAAAAGGCGCATACTCGAAGTCTATCTGAATGTCATCGAATGGGGCGACGGCATCTATGGGGCGGAGGCGGCGTCACGAAAATACTTTAATACCTCAGCGGCTTCGCTTGGTGCCGAGCAGGCCGCCTTCCTTTCCGCGATCATTCCAAATCCGCGAGGAGCATTCAATCCGACAAAACACCGGGGCCGAGTTGAACGCCGCCGCAGTTTGATACTCAGACTCATGCGCCACGTCGTAATTCCTAAAGACCTGAGCTAGAAATAGGGGCCGGGGGTCAGGGGCCGGGGGCCGGTGACCCCTGACCACAATCACCGGCCCCCGACCCCTGGCCCCCGGCCCCCACCCTCTATCACCGCGTCGGCTTCGATTTCGACCAGCATTTCAGGGGCGATCAAGCGACTCACTTCTACCATACTGGTCGCAGGTCTGATCTCCTTGAAAAACTCGCCGTGCGCCTGTGCCACCTTCTCCCAATCATCGATATTCGTAACATAGATTCGAGTGCGAACTACATCCCTCATTTCGGCTCCCGCCTGTCTCAAAGCCGCTTCGATATTTTTTAGCGTCTGCCTTGCCTGTGTATACACGTCATTCGGGCCGACAATCTCTCCGTCTGCGCCCGTAGCCGTAGTCCCTGAAACATGCACCGAGTTCCCTATGCGAACGGCGCGCGAATACCCTACAATCGGCTCCCACAGGGTTCCGCTCGCAATGTTTTTTCTGTCCATATACACCTCTAAAAAATTACCCGGAATAGTGTCTTTCCGACCTGAGTTTAATCGCGTCTTTGAAGTATGCAAAGTCAGAAACCGTATGACTGATGCGTTGCGTAACCCTGAAGGGATAAATGCTATGGCAAGACGCCTGCCTTTTCTTTATTATGAACAAAGGCGAGGTTTGGCCCAAAAGCCGTGCCTATTGTTTGGAGAAACCAGATGAAAAGATGTGAAAAATGTGGCCAGGAATATGAAAACAGCGCCCGGTTCTGTTCGCGAGACGGCGGAAATCTGATTGATGTCAGCAACAACCTGGCTGAAACCGTAGTGGCTCCTCATGAGAAGCCTTCGGGCCCGCAAGACCCCATGATCGGACGGGTGCTGGCCGGGCGTTATCGCTTGCTGTCGAAGCTTGGACAGGGCGGAATGGGGGCTGTTTACAAGGGCGAGCACGTCAAGATGAATCGGCTGACGGCCATAAAAATATTGACCTCGGAATTGGCGAATAATCCCGAATTCGTGACCCGTTTCGAGCGAGAGGCTGAGATGGCCAGCCACATAGACAACCCCCACGCCGTAGCGATTTACGATTTCGGCGAGGCCGAAGAGGGTCTCGTCTATCTGGCTATGGAATTCCTGGACGGAGAGCCTCTGTCAAATGTAATGAGACGAGAGGGCGCGCTTCCTGTCCAGCGAGTCGCGCAAATAACCCGGCAGGCGGCAGATGCGCTGGACGCGGCGCATCGCATAGGGATAGTTCACCGCGACTTCAAGCCCGACAATTTGATGATCTGCCGCAAGTCGGGGCATAAGGAATGGGTCGAGGTAGTCGATTTCGGCATCGCCAAGCGGTCGGAGGTGGACAGCAAACATCAGGCTCTGACACAGACGGGCTTTGTGCTTGGCACGCCACAATATATGTCTCCCGAACAGGTTGCGGGCGAGCAGTTGGATCTTCGCTCCGACCTCTACAGCCTGGCGCTTGTAGTCTATGAAATGCTGAGCGGCGCGCTGCCTTTCGAGGGCGATACCACGCAAAGTCAGATGGTCAAGCGGTTGCTTGAGCCGCCTCAGCCCTTCAGCCGCGTGAGTTCGCATCTTGCCATACCGGCGGCGGTCGAGGCGGTGGTCATGAAGGCGCTCTCACGCCATCCACGGGACCGTTTTTCTACGACACTGGAATTTGCCAGAGAACTTGAGACCGCTGCATTATCACAGAAGGCCACTTATAAACATCCGGTTCAGCCGCAGCCCTACACCGCGCCGCAACCGCCCAGACCCACGCAGCCTCCTGCAGAGCGCCAATATCAGGGACCCCCGCCGCAAGGAAGCGGCCCGTATATGTCTCCTCCACAGCAGCAGGGCCCGAGTTATCCATCCGGCGGCCAGCCGCAGTATCATCCGCCTTCGATGCCTACGCCGATGCCGGGTCAGCAGCCCTACAGCGGGTACTATCAGCCGCCGCCTCAGAAATCGAAAGCCGGTCTCGTGGTCCTGATCATCGTCATCGTTTTTCTGCTGATGATGGGGTCGTGCTTTATGCTGGCCCTGATAGGAAGCGTGAATCAGTAGAACAGCCGGGACTATGCTACCTGACGGGCATCATAGGTTATCCAGCCGCTGTCTTTGTGGCCGAACTGAAAGTTGTTCGGGTGAAACATCTCCGCCAGAATTTCCAGTGATTCGACAAGTCTGGGGCCGGGTCGATTGAAGTACTGATTGCCGTCGGCGACAAACACGCGACCCGTATGGACCGCCTTCAATTCTCTCCATTCGGGTTTTCGACTGAGCAGGTGCATCTCTTCGAGCGTGCGCGGGATGTCGAACCCGCACGGAGTCGTCAGGATAACATCCGGGTTCTGAGCTACCAGTTCTTCCCAAGTCATCCAGGGCGAATGCTTTCCCGCTTCGCCAAAGAGATTTCTGCCGCCCGCCATCTCGATAAGCTCGGGCATCCAGTTGCCCCCGGCCATGAGAGGCTCGATCCATTCTATACAGGCGACGGTCGGGCGAGGCCCAATCAGGCGGGCTTTTTCGGCAATCTCGCGCATTCGAGTCACAGATTGGATGATGAGACGGTCTGCTCTTTCCGGGGCTCCGAGTGCGCTTCCTACCCGGCGAATGTCCGTCCAAACATCTTCAAGCGCGTTCGGTTCGAGCGACACTATGCTCGGTTTTGAGCCCGTTACCTGACAAACGGCCTGCTCAACATCCTTGAGACTGACGGCGCAGACTTCGCACTGCGATTGTGTAATTATATGAGTCGGCTTCAATTCGTCCAGTAATTGCGCGTCAACTCGATACACGCTCAGAGCGTCGGCTACGATAGCCTTTACGCGCTTGTCTATTTCATAACTTGTCCCCTCTACGTTAAACTTTGGAGCAGTCAGTTGCGGCAGCGCTTTGACTGAGGGCGGATAGTCGCATTCGTGAGAGCGCCCGATCAGGTTTTTTTCGAATCCAAGCGCGCAAACGATCTCTGTCGCGCTGGCTATGAGAGAAATGATTCTTAATTCCGTCATTGATTATGTGCCCCGATTCATAAGACGATGCGGATTAGATTTTACCAATCGAATGCCAAATCACAAAATTGGGCGCTCGACTGGCCTGTTTCCGGCTACGGCACTTTTAATAATAAGCAATACTTACAAACATTTGCTGAAAAGGGAAAACATTGTTACCCGTATGATCAGCAAAACTGAATCATTGAAGATATTTTTTTATTAGGCGAATCGTAAGACTTATGATATATAGATGTCCAAGGTTATATAACTGACAGGAGCCCCTGGAAATGGCCACGAGCGAGAGGACATTTACAGCCGCAAGGACCAATCGTAGGGGCATTTTTCTACCCTTTAGATATCTGGCTGCATTTCTGATAGGAGGGGCGGCAATTGCCCTGGTGGTTTTCTATTTACTGCACCAGACGGCAACAGAAAAAGGTACAGCCGCGCTCGTCAAGGCCACCTCCGAGTATAGGTCTGTGGAAGCGAGGCTATCGGGGGGCTTTCGGGCAGGCAAACTAATTAGCGACCCGGCAGATTCCAGAGAAATGGATCAGATAGAACTTCAGCGAGCCAGAAACTACATATTAGAGATGCCCTTTGAAAAGCAGGGACCTTACGCGCACCTGGCGGTGGGAAAACTGAAGCTGATCGAAGGCAATATAAAGGAGGCTAAGAGCGAGATAGAGACAGCGACCGAAGCCATGCCTAAGAGTGCCGAGGCGTGTAATGATCTTGGCGTAATTTTCCTTGAGAGCGGCAATCTTGAAGATGCGCTTGAGAGATTCGAGCAGGCTCTTGCGATCAAACCTCAGATGGCAGAGGCGCGTTTCAACCGGGCGCTCTGTTATGAAAAGTTGCAACTGAGGGATATGGCCGAGAAGGAATACAGCAGCATCGAGGCGACGGAGCTCGATCAGGGATGGAAAGCCGAAATTCATCAACGGCTCGAAGACCTTTCACAACCATTTGCGCCAAAACCGGGCAAACTCGAAATTTTGAAAGCCTTCCATTCGGCAATCGTCGCAAATGATATTGACGCTGCAAGAAAGATCATCGACGAGCATTTCGAGTTTATTTTTGCCTATGCCAACAAGCGTTTGTCGGAAGCCATTAAAGGAGCAAAAGCGACTGGCCCGGCTGAGATTGAACGGGCGTTATCGGAGGTAGAGATAATCGGCCAGCTTTCGATAGAGACCAAAGGCGATACGGCTATTGCGGATAATGTAAAATTTCTTCGCAATCTGTCGGAGAAGGATCGGGCTGCTCAGTACTCCCTTATAGCCGAGTTTTGGAGTGTGGGCGTCTCTTACTTTGAGAGCAAGGTGGCGTCGGATCAGGCGGCAGCCATCAAACGCATACGCGATTTTTACAGCAGCTTTCGGCAGACGAAGAATTATTTATATCAATACAGGGCGCTGGGTGTGCTCATTCCCTATTACTACTACAATAATAAATTTCAAGAGGCTTTCGAGGTTGATAATGACTGCCTCTCCTCATTAGCGGAACACGCTTCGTTTTATCAAAAGGGCTGGATGTTGGGTCATCTGAGCGGAATTTGCTCAAGGCTCGGCCACGATTCTCTGGCAATAAAATACGGAGAGGAAGGCAGAAAAATATTCGCCGATATCCGCGAAAAGGCTGAGGAAGGCAAAGTGCTGCAATATATGTGCAACTCCTATTCTCAGTTGGGGAACCTGGATAAGGTGCTTAGCTATCTTCGAGAATCAATAAACCTGACGCTGGCAAGTATGCCAAACCCACAGGAACTGGCCTGGGACTATCAGACCATTGCCGAGAGCTATCAGCTTCGCGGAAATCACGATCTCGCACTTTCCTATGCCGATCAAGCTCTCAAGTTTTCAGAGATGGCAAAAGATAGCAACCGCGCGGCCCAGGCCTTATCCTTTATCGCGGCCGAGCAATCACATCTCGAGCGGTTTGATGAGGCAGCCCGGAGCATGAATCAGGCGCTCGATAATGTGGCCAAATTTGCGCCGGGTCAAAATACTTTTGCTCGACGAATAGTTCCAACACGTGCCGGTGAAATAGCCGCGCGCCGTGGCGATTATGATGCTGCCGTGGCCTATTACAACGATGCGGAACGGGTTTCGGAGGGCAATCAGAGCGATCTGGTACTCACTATTGATACCTTGCGCGGTCGCGCGGGGGCTTATGCTGCGCTGGGGAAGATTGCTCTTGCGCAGGCAGACCTTGATCACGCCGTTGATCTGGTTGAAAACTATCGAGCGGGAATCGAGCAGAATCAGGACCGGAGCAGCTTTCTGGGTGCGATACAGGGTGTATTCGATCAGATGATAATGATCGAGATGAGTCAGGTAGGGCAGCAACGCGAGGCATACAATCATTCGGAACAATCTCGCGCTCGCACGCTTCTCGACGATATAGCGATCAAACCGCTCAGCCTCACCGAGGTACAGGCGAATCTGCCGGCAGACCTGACGGTTGTGGAATATGTGGTCACGGATCAGCAGACCTATATATTTCTCATAACAAGTCATGGGTTTGAAGTTGTAAGCACACCCGTCACCACCGAAATCATCACGCGGCTGGTGAGCGACTACCTGTCAGGGCTTAAGGGACGCGAACCTATTGAAGCGTTATCGGAGAAGGGGCGCACGCTTTACAGCTATTTGATCGAGCCGATTCGCGGAAGCCTGAACGGCTCGGAAAGGCTATGCATCGTCCCGGACAAATCATTGCACTTTCTCCCGTTTGGTGCGCTGATTAACAGTGAGGGGGAATATTTGATCGACTCTTTTTCGTTGACTTATGCGCCTTCTGCTACGGTGCTTGCAAACTGTTTGAAGGAGAGACAGATCAAACCGGAAATCAAAGAGGAGAGCATTCTTGCCGTAGGGAATCCGACTTTTGATCGCAATGTATTTACCGGACTCCCACTCTTGCCGAGCGCAGAGGTCGAGGCTAAACAGGTCGCGTCATTTTATCGGAACAAGAAGATGCTTCTGGGAGCAGAAGCCACCGAGAGTGAGGTTCTGAAACAGATGAAAGATTTTGATGTGCTGCACCTGGCCACGCACTGCCTTGTTGAGGAACGCTCGCCCTGGCTTGCCGGGCTTGTCTTTGCGGAGCCTGACACGCAATCGTCAAATACAAATAAGGGTGGTGACGTAGCGGCGACAATAAACGGACTTTCATCCTTCAATGATGGGTTTCTTCAGTTGAGAGAACTTCGAGGAATAAAGTTGAGCCGCACGCATCTGGTAGTCTTATCTGCGTGTCAAAGCGGATTAGGGCAATACTATCGAGGAGAAGGCATTGTAAGTCTCGTGCGCCCCTTTCTGGCTGCGCAAGTGCCTACTGTCATGGCGAGTCTATGGCCGGTTGATTCACAGGCGACCTCTGAGTTGATGATAGCCTTTCACGAGGAAAGAACGAGCGCAAACAAGCAAACGGACGACGCATTGCGCGCTGCTCAAAGAAGAATCAAAGCCGAAAGTAATTATCAACACCCCTACTACTGGGCTCCATTTATCACCATAGGGAGCGGTAGGTGAAGCAGAGAGACCAAACCTAAGGAGAATATATGCCGATAAAAGGGACTGTGACTGTTGATAGCGGACTGTTCCTCACCGATGAGGCCGAAGTGGGTTACACGTATACAGAAGTGGGATACTTCAGCCCCAAGATTAGGGTTTATGATGGAAGTCCATCCTTCAAAGATATTGACCTGAAATCTTTAGACACCGGGAGAAACATACAAATACGCCACACGGATAAGAACGGCAACGACCTGGGTCGAGGGATAAAGCTAACTGATTGCCTGGTAAATCATCTTTTTCGTCTACACAAGGTCTACGACCCCACCACTCCACCCGATGATGTTAACCCCGATGTCTTCGACTACTTATTCCATTTCAATTCGGGTGTTTTCCGCAGTTCCAATGTCAAGGAGCGATTCTTCATCTCTTACGATCCCAAGACAGGGAGTACCATTGGCAAGCCGAAATCCGTCGGTGAAATCGCAAACGACCTGATAGCCACATATTCCATGGAAGACACAGATCAATTAAGACTGATCGGTAAAAACGGTCCCTTCTGGACAAGCACACCCGGCGTGCCCTTTGACGTCCAGATATTGGCTGATTACTCAACAAAAATGCAGCTTTACTGCGATGCGGTCAATCTGGGATCCAATCCATATTACTGGATACCCAATAGCGATCCACCACCGGGATGGAGCCACAACGGTCAGCCCTGAAACTTTTATCTGCCTAACCGCAGAATAGATCATTTGACGGGATGGAATATCCGCCCGATTACCGGGGTACGACACCGCCTGGCGGGGTTGTTGTGGGATTTCCATTCCTGTTCACTCATCATGGTAGACGAAAGTTTATTGCACAGTTCCGCCCTGCTGCTGATAAATTTCATGGACCCCGTGCGCAAGACCGACTCGTCGTGGCGCGAGTATGTGTCGAAACTTGTGCAGTCGCTCAAACGCGAGTACGAGCAGAGGCCGGAGCGCGGATATCGCGATGAGGAGCCCGCTACAGGCATATTCTGTGGTTTCGACTCGGGCATAGAACTGTCTCGCGAGATGCGGGCAAGAGGATTTGACTGCCGGCCCGACCATGCATTTGAAGACGCTCACGCAGACGTCTGCTTTCATTTCAAGTATGCGCCCGGTCGGGCGCTTTCTGCTGATCCTCGCGGAACGCGATATGAACTGAGTCCTTGCGACATCACCGACAAGACCGGCCGGCCTCTACGCCCTGTGGAGTTTTTTCAACTGCTTCGCCGCGAGTGTTTATCCTGGCGCGATCCATCCGGAGCACCTCTTTTCGATGCTGACAGCGAGGTGTTTCTGATAGGTGCGCGCCCGCTTCCCATGATAGAGATGTTTCAGGGGTTACAGCCTCACGATTTCACCGACGCATTTCCCGAAGCCGGGCTTCCACAACTTCAGCCGCAGACGGGGAATCTCGTATTCATACAGTTGCAGCAGGAGAATCTGACCGGTTGGCGCGCGGCAGACCCTTCTGTAAGACGACGCTCGATGGGAGGCATGTTTACAAGCCGCGTGCTTGCGCCCGGCGAAGGCTACGCTCTCGAATTCCAGAATGATATTGAGGCTCCTGATGCGAACGCAAATCGCGTTTATGTAGACTCCAAATTAACCGATGATCCTCGCGGCATAGGGTATCTGTGCAGGATTCACGACGGCTTCAGCCCCTGGCCTGATGATCCGCCGATGAAGGTGGAATTGCGCGAATCTTTTCTGCCGGGCATCGAAGAGCCTCATATCGTCTCGCGGTACTGCTCTTTGCGCGAGACCGAGATGGCCGCAATCAGGTTTTCCCCCTCGATTGATTCGATTCTTATTTCACGCGGCGGCAAAACCATCGCCGAGCTTTCCAAAAATCAGAGACGAACTGAGGAGTGCAAAGGTCTTATAGGTGAAGTCACATTCGACCCAGAAATCCCGAAACTCACCGTGCGACTCCCTTTCCTCTTCTTCCCAGACATAGAATTGCCGCGCGCCCTGCTTGCCCGCAACATTGTAGTTGAATGGATAAATGAGCACCGCAAGGAAGCGCGACACACCATAAGCTTCTGGGACCAGCAACATACCGATTCGCACCGCGCACAATGTCTCAAGGCGCTCGCGGGGCGATTGATTGTCAACGCGGAATATTTATCCAGCAGACGGGCGAAAGCCGGAATGGATAACGTGCTGGTCTATCGCGATGACTTTCACCTCGAAACGGCCGAAAACTCAATCCCCGGAACCGCTTCCGCGATCCGCAGAGGCGGTTTGAGCGAGCCGTTTAATTCCGTCTTCACCGGTCGCACGCCTGATTCCGACGATGCCATAACGGCCTTCACCGATATGATGATTTCTATGCTGGATGCAGGAGACAAACAACGCCCCAGCGTTTGCGGCATAACTCCTTTTGTCGCCTCTCGCTACAGCTTTATCTTCCGTGAGCCGGTGCTGGACTATTGAGATTTGAGAGCAGTAGTTTCAGGCTCAACAGAGTGTTTCAATTATCGCGGGAGTAATATCGAGCAGCGAGCGGACGCGAGAGGCAATATGGTGGCGGGCGGGTCCAAAGGCGAGCGTGGCCACCGGGTTGAGCGTGTGACTGCGAGTAGAGAGGTCTTCAATGTTGCCGTGATCGCTTGTGAGGATGACGGTCTGGCGCGACAGGTCGGCAGATTCGAGCACCGCCTTTACAAAGGCCGTGAGGCACAGCATGTGATCGCGTGCGTGCTGCATGTGTTGTTTGTGGCCTATCATGTCTGTGATGAAGTGTTCGTAAAGCGTAAAGTCATAATCTGCCGCAAGACAGGCAAGCCTGCGGCCCGCTTCTTCGGGCTCACAGCTTTGCACCATCAGCCCCATGCCTATCAGAAAAAAATTTGTGAAATCGTGACTTACAGCCCGGCCCTTATTCAAATCTTCTAACATGCGAAATCGCACGCCCGCGCTTTCGGCGGCCACCGTCGTAGCCGAAACGAAACGTGGCCGATTCTCAAAATACTTTCTAGTGTAGGCATTGGCGAATGTGACCGAGCGGCCCCGCTCCTTGAGTTGTTTGTATATTGAATGCTCTGCCAGAGCCTGTTTGAGGCGCGGCGAAGGATAGCCGTGGAGGTGCTTTCCGATAAGCGCCGAGGCGTTGACTCCTGTAAGTATAGTTGTCTGCCCGGTGGCGCTTTGCGGCAACCCTTCGACGCCGAGCCGCGCGTCGGTTACGGCAAGTTGTCCATCGAATGGAAGCCGGGCCGCTTCGCCCTGAAAGATGCCAAAAATATCTGTGTCGAGATTGTCGAGCGGGTTGTGGCTGCCGCGCGTCCCAATTCCCACGCCGTCAATAAATATTAATAATACCGAGGGGCGTGAAGAGGGGATGAGGGGACGAGGGGACGAGGAGATAGATTCTGTTCCCTCGTGTCGCCGTCGCTGCGTCTCTCCGCGTCCCCTCGTCTTCGCGTCTTCGCGTCTCGGCCTCATTCTTCTTCCGTGACCCGGATTCGGCCCTCTTCCTGCGCTTGCTGGATTATCTTTTGCGCAATCTGAGCGGGCACTTCATCGTAATGATCGAGTTCCATAGTGTAGGAGCCGCGCGCGCCCGTAATCGAGTTGAGCGTTGACTGGTAAGAGAGCATTTCAGACAACGGAACCTGGGCCTTGACTACGGCCTGATTGCCTTTGGTATCCATGCCCTGGACCCTGCCACGGCGCGAGTTGATGTCGCCTAAGATGTCGCCGGAATTTTCCTGCGGAGTCGTAATCTCCACATTCATAACGGGCTCAAGCAATACGGCCTTGACCTTTTCGATGGCCTGACGAAATGCCTTGCGGCCCGCGATCTGAAACGAAAGATCGTCGGAGTCAACCGAATGGTACTTGCCGTCTATCAATTCGACCTTGAAATCGACCACGGGGTATCCGGCAACCGCGCCTCGCGCCGCCGCGTCTTTGATCCCTTTTTCAACGGCGGGTCGCCACTGCTGCGGGATAGAGCCCCCGAATATCTTATCTACGAACTCGAATCCGCCGCCGCGCGGCAGCCCTTCAAAGACGCAGGTAGCTTCACCAAACTGGCCGCGCCCGCCGCTCTGTTTCTTGTGCCGCCCGACGATTTCGGCGCGTCCTTTGAATGTTTCGAGGTAGGCGACCTTTGGCGGATGAAGCTCGACCTCTACGCCGTATCGCTTCTTGAGCTTGTTGACCGTAACCTCTATGTGATTCTGGCCGGTGCCCGAAAGCAGGAACTCTTTGGTCTGCGGGTCGCGGTCAAAGCTCAGAGCCAGATCTTCTTCGAGAATCTTGTGAATCGCCTGCGAGAGCTTGTCTTCGTCGTTGCGCGATTTCGGCTCGATGGCAAACGAGATGGCTGGCGTAGGAAATTTCACCGTGTCATAAACTATGGGATGGGCTCTATCGGCAAACGTGTCGCCGGTCACGGTCTCTTTCAACTTGGTCAGAGCTATGATATCGCCCGCGTGGGCCTCGGCGACCTTTTCAAGGTTCTTGCCCTGTATGACGTGGAGCGGGCCGAGTCGCTCATTCGTGTTCTTTGTGACATTAAAACAGGTCGCATCGGATTTCACAGTGCCGGAATATATCTTCATCATAGTGATGCGTCCGGCAAAGGGGTCGGCAACGGTCTTGAAGACAAAGGCTGAAAACGGCGCAATGTCCTTTACTTCGCGTTCGATCTCTTCTTCGCTTTCGGGCTGCGGATGTCCCTTTACAGTGCCCATCTCATCGGGCGCGGGCGTGAGTTCAACGATGGCGTTAAAGAGCGGTTGTATGCCTATGTTTGCCAGACCCGAAGCGGCGAGAATCGGAAATAGTCGGCGCTCGCGAACCGCGGCCTTGATGCCGGGAATCAAATCCGCATCGCTTAATGTGCCTTCGTTGAAATACTTCTCCATAAGCTCTTCGGAGGATTCGGCCACTATGTCTATGATCTTTTCGCGCGCCGATTGCGCGGCGTCGAGCAGGTCTGCCGGTATGTCGCCTTCCGTAGCCTTGCCGCTTGCGTCGCCTTCGTAGGTATAAGCGCGCATATGAATAAGGTCTATTACGCCTTTGAAATTGCGCTCGCTGCCGATAGGAAGTTGAATAGGCACGGCCTCGCGGCCGAAGACCTCATTGATATCAGCCACAGTGCGTTCGAAGTCGGCGCGCTCACGGTCCATCTTATTTATGACGATCAAACAGGGCAGGCCGAATTCACCGGCGTAGCTCCATGCCTTTTCGGTCTGGACCTCTACCCCGTCGGCTGAATCAACCAGGACCAGGGCCGCGTCGCAGACTCTGAGCACGGCTTTCGTGTCGAGTATAAATGCGCGGTATCCGGGCGTGTCGGCAATATTTATCTTCTTTCCGTTCCACTCGCCATAGGCAAGCGAACTGTGAATCGTAATCTTTTTGGCAATCTCATCCTCATCGTAATCGGTGGCAGTTGTGCCGTCGGCTACGCTTCCCAATCGACCAGTAGCGCCCGTATCGAAGAGCATCGCGGCTACAAGCGATGTCTTTCCCACGTCGCCGTGACCTACAATGCCAACGTTTCTGATATCCTTTGTTTCGTAGACCTTCATGTAGCGGTCTCCTTTCAGTCAGAAATTGATTTAAGAGGCCGACGAGAGTCGGCGCGAGCATCATAGCGGTTTGAGAGACCTTCGCGCCTGGCCGAGCCTGAGCCGGACTTGAGATCGAAGAGTTCTCAAACCCTTAATTCTTAATGAGGGATGTGTAGTTATAGTCTGAAAGCCCTCACCCAAATTGAGCTTATAACCGAGCAAGCCTCAGACGCAAGTCTGACCAGAAGATGTATCGAGGGATTCGTGACGCGAGATTTGTGATTCATAAAATAAACATTCTCGGGATAACAATCATCGGGCAGAAAGTCACGAATCACACATCACGAATCATAGAACGGATCACTTTATAGCGGTTTAAAACTGCGCGCCATCTGATCCGTAAGATTGCGGATAGTGTCGAGCGCGCCGCGCCGCCCGCTGAAACGCAAAACCCAGACGGAGTTTCCATCCTTCAGATAGTAGTAGGTATTCGCCTTCGGACGGTAGCTCTCCGTAGTGTAGAAAGAGAACCGCAATCCGCGCAGGTCGCCCGATCCGAAATCCTCGCTCGCGGCTCGCTCAAACCCTGCCCGGTAAAGCCGTAGATTCTCTTCCTCTTCGCGGACTTTTCCGTTGAGGTCTCCGCTCAGGCTCTCGCGTGAAATTTTCAGCAGACCTTCGCCCCTGTCTCTGTAGACGAATTCAGTCTTTTCGCGGCCTACAGCATCCTTGTAAGAGATGGCTTTCCAATCACCGAGCAGATTGATTTTGTATTTCCCCTCCGGGTCCCGGTATTCCTCACCTGATTGCGCCGTTGAAACAAGTGGAGATGCCATCACGAGTAAAGCGGTCAAAAACAACAGACCTTTGAGCTTCATATTCCCTCCATTAATATGTGAAAAGCGCAGGTTTTCGATTAACGCCTGAAGAAATTCTATCACACCTGCCGGGTGAATGTGGAAGCGAACAAAGACACGGAGACGCGAAGACGCGGAGATAACCTTCCGATTTATTTGACTCAACCAATCCATACTGGATTCAGGACTTTCTTCTCGCCGTGTCGCCACATCTCCGTGTCCCCCAGGACCATTCAGTTTTTGACTTGCGGGCTGTATGCGACAAAAATTTTGCAGGTTAATTCGAACGAAAGGCGAGTGGGAATAGGCCGGGACGGACGCGGATTAAACCTAATTGGGTCAGATCCGCGAAAATCCGCAGCATCCGCGTCCGTCCCGGCCTATTTCTATTTTCCAATTCTACATTTTGGAAAACTGAATGGCCCTGCCGTGTCCCCGCCTCCCTTCCTCCCACGGCTCTCTTCGCCTTTTCATCTGCCCGCCAATCAATTATTATAACGCGGCCTCAATCAAACCGGAGCGGAATCTCTGACAGCAGCTAAGAGCACTTCCGCACATGATCGCACTATGGGCGAAGATTCCAACTATGCTGTGGAAATGCGCGGCGTCACCAAGCGATTTGGCGGGGTGCTGGCCAACGATGCAATAAACCTCGCCGTCCCCGCTCGATCTATCCACGCCATCATCGGTGAAAACGGAGCGGGGAAGTCTACGGCCATGAATATTCTTTATGGCTTCTACACGGCCGATGAAGGCGAGATTCTAATAGAGGGTCAGAAGCGAGAGATAAACACTCCGAAAGATGCCATTCAGCTTGGGCTCGGGATGGTGCATCAGCATTTCATGCTGGTTGAACCGTTGACCGTGACTGAAAACATCATCCTGGGGGCCGAACCGATTTCGGGCGTCGTCATAGATTATAAACGGGCTCGTGCGCGTGTCCGCGAAATATCCGAACAGTACGGGCTGAGGATTGACCCCGATGCGGTGACGGGCACTCTTTCGGTCGGGCAGCAGCAGCGCGTCGAGATACTCAAGACGCTTTATCGGGGCGCTCAAATATTGATACTCGACGAGCCGACAGCCGTTCTTACCCCGCAAGAGGTGGCAGAGATGTTCGCCATTCTTCGCGGGCTGCGCGATCAGGGGAAGACCATCATCATTATCACGCACAAGCTGGCCGAAGTCCTCGCGCTCTCCGATAACATCACCGTGATGCGCGACGGCCACGTGGTAGGCAATCTTCCGACCTCAGAAGCCACCGCCGAGGGGCTGGCCCGGTTGATGGTTGGCCGCGAGGTATTGCTTAGAGTCAAAAAAGAAGAGGTCCAGCCCGGACGTGCGGTGCTCGCGGTGCGAAACCTCTCGATGAAGAACGCTTCGGGAAATCGGGTGCTCGAAGACATCTCATTTGAGGTGCGCGGCGGAGAGATTCTTGGAATGGCCGGAGTCGAAGGCAACGGCCAGACCGAGATAATCGAAATACTCGCAGGGCTGCGGCATCAGACATCGGGTGAAGTCCTGCTCGAAGATCGCTCGATTGATGATCTCGACCCGCGCCGACGCAAGCTTCGCGGCATAGCTCACATACCCGAGGATCGTCATCGTCGCGGCCTCCTGCTCTCATTCGATCTGGCGGCTAACTCGATTCTCGGGGTCCATCGAGAGCCGCCCGTTTCAGGCGCAGTACTGCTCAATCTTCCGGTGATCGAGGAGCGCGCAAAGCGTCTTGTAAAGGAATACGACGTGCGGCCTCCGAATATAGCCCTGCCCGCGAGGGCGCTTTCCGGCGGCAATCAGCAGAAATTGATCGTCGCCCGCGAATTTGATATAAACCCGAAACTGATACTTGTCGCCCAGCCTACACGCGGAGTTGACATAGGCGCGACTGAATTCATTCACCGAAAATTGATCGAGCTCAGGGACGCGGGGGCAGCGGTGCTGCTGGTCTCGGCCGAACTCGACGAAGTATTGAGTCTGAGCGACCGCGTGATAGTGATATATGAAGGGCGAATCGTAGGCGAGGTTGACCCCCGCTCTGTGAGCGAGGAGGAGATCGGATTGATGATGACAGGCGGACGTTTAGGGAGCAGGGAAGAAGACCCCGGCCCCCGGTCCCCGGCCCCCGGCCCCCAGTAAAATCTATGAAGAGCCTTCTGAGCGAAATAAAATTTCCGTTTATTGCCGTTGTGGCTGCCTTTCTGGTCGGCGGCATTATCGTGTGGATAGTCGGCGACAGCCCGCTGCTTGTTTATGAGCTTTTCTTTACGAGCGCGTTTGGCTCGATTGACGGCATCGGGTACACCTTCTTTTACGCCACTCCGCTCATCTTCACAGGGCTTGCTGTGGCTGTGGCCTTCAAATGCGGATTGCTCAACATCGGGGCCGAAGGCCAGCTCATAGCGGCGGCCTTCGCGACCGCATGGGTGGGACTCGTGCTTCCAGGCTGGCCCGCGCTTGTGGTTGTTTTTCTTGCGATGATCGCGGCTGTCGTCGTGGGTGGCGTCTGGGCAGGCATCCCCGGGGTGCTAAAAGCGAAATTCGGCGCGCACGAAGTCATCACTACCATAATGATGAACTTTATCGCTATCTCGATAGTCAGTTACCTGACGCAATACCATTACCGCAGGCAGGGCGATCCTATCCTTGAAACCCTGCCGATAGCCGAGATAAAAGACGGCGTGCTTGTCGGGCCTCACATCCCTCGAATGCACGATCTGCTGGCTCCTGTCGGGATCAATTTCCCTGAGAGATTGCCCCTGAACCTCGCCTTTATTCTCGCGCTCGCCACCTGCGGGGTTGTGTATATCTTTTTGTGGAGGACAAAGTGGGGTTATGAACTTCGCGCGGTCGGGGAAAATCCTCATGCGGCCGAGTACGGCGGAATCTCGATAGGTCGCAATATCGTTCTTGCCATGTTTATCTCGGGTATGCTTGCCGGGATGGTCGGCATAAATGAAGTTCTCGGCTACAGATATCGCTATTATGACGGCTTTTCAGCAAACTACGGATTTACCGGTATAGCCGTTGCCCTGCTTGGCAGAAACCACCCTCTGGGAGTCCTGCTTTCTGCGATCCTGTTTGGTGCGCTCAACCGATCCGGTCTTTTCATAGATATTTTCACCGACCATGTATCGAAAGACTGGGTAATGGTATTGCAGGGGATCATAATCCTTTTCGTTGCCTGTGAAGAGATTTTCCGGGGAGGGGCGCGGAGATTCGGAATGTTTAGAAGCAAGGCGTAATACGCATCACGAATCGCGAGTCACAAACCTATGCTTGAGAACTCGATAATAAATGATTCGGTGCTGTCTTCGATGTTGAGGCTTTCGACGCCTTTAATTCTCGCGGCGCTAGGCGGCATGTATTCCGAGCGCGGAGGGGTGATCAACATCGCGCTTGAAGGAATAATGCTCGCGGGCGCATTCACGGCGGCATCGGTGACCGTATTCGCTCAGAATCCGTGGGTGGGGCTTGCGGCAGCGGCAGGAGCCGGGGTTCTTGTATCTTTGATACACGCGGTCGCTTCGATTGAGTTTAAGGCCGATCAGGTCGTGGTTGGCACGGCGATCAACATCCTGTTTCTGGGCGTGCCCGCATTGCTGTCGGGTGCGCTATTTGAATCTACCGGCTCGACGCCGCAACTTCCTCTCAATCAGACTCTGCCCGACTGGCATATACCTCTGATAAATCAAGTGCGTTTTCTGAAAGAATTTTCCGGGCACAAGCCTCTTGTCTATCTCGCGCTGGCACTGGTTCCAATCAGCTATTATGTTTTGTTCCGCACAAGATTCGGTCTCCGACTGCGCGCCGTGGGCGAAAACCCGGAAGCTGCCGATACGGCGGGGATCAGTGTAGCCCGGATGCGATATGCCGGAGTCCTGTTGAGCGGATTGCTTGCGGGGATGGGCGGGGCATATCTTTCAATAGGACAGAATTCTCTTTTCACGCGCAACATGACAGCCGGACGCGGGTTTATAGCGCTGGCCGCGCTGATTTTTGGCAAGTGGCATCCGGTGGGCGCATTCTTTGCCTGTCTGCTTTTCGGGTTTGCCGATGCGGTCGCGATCCGCATGCAGGGCAGAGTGGAAGTGCCGGTTCAGTTCATCAACATAATTCCTTATGTTTTGACGCTCATAGTCCTGGCCGGATTCATCGGCCGCGCTACACCTCCCCGGGCAATCGGCACGCCTTACATCAAAGAAAAATAGAGAAGGAAGCCAGGGCCATTCAGTTATTGAGTAGCGGGCAACAGGCGGAAGAAATGTTAAAAGTTGAGTTTCAAGCAAAGGCGTGTTGAAATAGGCCGCGGCATCCGCGGCCTATTCCCAGTTTCCTTATCTACACTTTGAAAACTGAATGGCCCTGGAAGGAAGCCTTTCCCTGGAGAGAACTGACCAACAGAATTTGATAACGGTGTCATGTAGCTGCATTAGACATCCCGAACGGAGTAATTACAAACCACCAGGATATCTTCTAAGCGATCTAAACTAACAGCCACATCTGCCTTTTTTACCTGAATCGTCCAATCGGCCTCATTCCCGTCATTGCCCGTGTTCTTTACTTCAATATCAGTATTATTTGCGCTACTGTGAACCAGTGATCCAAGAGCCGCGGCATTCTGCAAGCTGAGCCCCTGCCCCTCAGGATCAGTCAGCGTCAAATTCAGCTTCGGAACAGAGGCCCCCTTCGGGACGCCGAACAGGTCTACACTATTTACGGTAATTTGCTTTTTGTCGCCCTGAAAACTGAATGGAAACCGCTGCCTGGTCAATGAAAATGGCTGCTTGTGATCGCCGTTATTATCCGCGACGCTCTGCAAGCGATTCCATTCAGAAGGAAACTCGTGGCGCAAGCTGAACAGGCGGGCTTGCGGCTTGCTCGCTTCTGTCTCAAGCCATTTTGTCAGGCTGGTGAGCGCTGCTTTCTGTAGAGCGACACCGCCCTGGCGAGATGTGTACCTGATGTGCAGCACTACATCGGAAATGGTCTCGTAATCGAACTGGCGGAAGTCCTTTGGCAGATCGATACTCCAGAGGGAAATTGTGCCACTCCCTTCGAATGGCAGGTATCGCTCATCGCGGAAGTTGAGGTCGAACATGCCGCTGTCGTTTTGAGCGGAACTTGTGGCAATCGACTCCATAGCCGCAAAGTTGGTAACGACACGCGGGTTATCTGTCTCTACATCTTCCGCATACGTGCCTGCGTCGATAGCGCTAATGCGAGTTTTGCTTCTCAGCAGCGTTAGAGTGCAACTGACACTGGTATAAGGCCCTACAATACAGGGAATCGTAAGGCTGACGGTTTTGAGACGGCGCATATAATGCCCCGGATAGTCCATATCGAACAGTGTTTCCGGGAGTTCGACAATGCAGGTCCCGGTTTCCCTGAGCGCAATCAAAGCCAGAGGGTTGTGTTGCAGCAGGGATATATGTTTGGCGATCTCATATTCACGCCGGTTCTGATCCATGAAAGACTTTTCCATCTGCTTCAAAGACAAATAGAGCCTTTCTCCTGACATCAGTCCCTTGCGGAAACTGTCCCAAACGCCGAACTGCACAAAGTTTGAGGTTGGCAGCCCAAGCTCGTAGCGATAGGTTTTTTCTGCTTTCTTGGCCAAGTCGTAGGCTAATTGATAGCACTGGAAGTAGATTGTAGAAAGCTCGCCAACCATCCAGCCGTATAGCTCCTCCTGGGTGTATTTATTGCGAAAGAACTCTTCAACCTGCCGCGCGTTTTCTAGCTGCTGCTCGTGATTACTAAGCTCTTGTTCCCCGATTTGTTCGCGAATTTCTGCCGCCAGAATCTGTTTGTCAATTTGAGCGAGTTCCATGTTTGCCAGACCTTCCTGGAGCTTCCAATCATCGGCGCGGCGTTGATACCCGGCATTGGTTTGCGCTGAATTCGCGGCGAAACTCGTCATGGTTGAAAGCATATGGAAGAAACGCCCAAAGGCGCTCAGAGCCCCTCCTTCCTTTGTTCCACCACCGGTATGGGTAAGTCCGATTCCGCCTCCAGTGGGACCTGCCAGGACACCAGCATATACGTCAGGGATAGGCGTAGCTGCTGCCGCCGCCATTTCCAAAACCTGACCTGCGAGAGATAGCACCATGCTCGCAGCGCTGAGGGTTTGATGCTCCTTCTCGCTGGAACTTAGCCCTCCTTTAAGCGCGTTCGTATAGAAATTAGCCCGGTGCTCGATGACCTCGCGGGTCTTTTCCAGCCCTTCTCTGCTTCGTTGTGCTTCGGAGACCTGTAGTTTCCTGACGGTTTTCACCAGACTCAGCAGCAGGCTTTCATGCTGGCTTCGCATCACAGACAGAGCTTCGCCATCTTTTTTCTCCAAAACCGATAGCAGGTTACTCCCCAATGATTTGAGTTCGGAACAAATTTCCAGGGCCTTCTGCACAATGTAGGTGAATCGGTAATGGGGCAACGGCGAATTCAAATCGGCTAGGACGCTGCTAATATCTACGCCTCCCGCAACGGCTTGCACCAGTAGAGCAGGGTCAATGGGCGGCTCAAATAGTGCAAGTTGCCGTTCAACTCCTTCTATGTTCTGACAGTGGCGGATTTTGAATAAGCGGTCGGCAACCGTATCCCAATAACTCAGTAAATTTTCGTTATTGGGCAGGCAGAAATAGAAGGACGGAACAGTTGTGTTTAGAACAGGCGCGGGACTCCCCTGAACAGCCTGGAGGTTGTAAAAAGGGAAAATCGTTTCTAATTTCACCAAAGCATTTGAGAATGCATCAAGACCCACGGCTTCCAGTTCGGCGTAATTGAAGGCTTGAATTTTACCTCGCGCAGGAATCTTCTCGGGACGTTTGCCCAGAAGATCGGCAGCAAGAATATAAAGCTGGGTTGCCTCATTGATGGACTCAATCGTATCCTGCCGGAACAGGCTGTCTGCCCAGGCAATCAGGTTATCTCAGATACTTCATCACGGTATTCTTCTGATAGGCGCTAAGTCGCATTCGAGCGATCAGGTGCGGGCTAAAAGGATTATTCCGCCACGCGGATATGGCATCTTCAAGTTCTTTTCGTCTGGAGTCACCTGCCGGATTCTGAAGCTGCTTCAATAATGACTCCAAAGTCTCTTTGGCAGTGTTGCGGAAAGGAATTACTTGCCAGAAACGACTCGAAGAGTTGAGGGTTTCGTTAGTTGTAGGGTTGAAGACAAAGTGATACCAGCGCACGGCTTCCTCAAAGCGTTGATTTTTGCTCAGCCGGTTTGCCAGAAGAATTGGGATATGAAAAAACAACTCCCAGTTGTAAAGGCTGTATGCCCCGGCTGGACTGAAGTCAACTTCTTCCAATGGATAGGGCTCCGCCACGTTTTGTGTATTGGGGGTGCACAACTTTTTAAAGTTATTTGTAAACCCTATTGGGATAGCCCCCCCCCCTATACCTCCTGGTATGGAAATAAGCTGTATATCAGAATATTGCTGGCTGTATAGATTCAACAAACCCTCGATGCCGCTTTTGTTTATAGTCTCTATAAACTTACCAACATACGCATGAAAAAAGGGCTTAAATGCCAATTTTACGGTAGTCAGTTTTGAGGCTCCGACGTAGGTTGCTGCTATCTTCGCTGCCGTGGACGACAAACTCGTCGTTTCCGTTAGAAAAAAGTCAGGCGCGGCCAGGGTTTGCATCGAGCGTATCTGCATTGTGGTTGAAGCCGCGACCTTCCCGCTGTCAAAAATCTGGTTGAGAGTTTTTGAAGGGAGTTGATTGAATCTATCGACTTTATCAATCGCTGTCACAAGAACCTTTTCTATAGATTTTGGGGGATTTGTGACTGCTGCTTTCTCTTTTGGAATTGCCACTTTCCCTCCATCTTTTAGACTCGGTACGATCTGGTTCACCCACCATTCAGGTTCAACATAATAATTTCTCTTGCGATCCTGATAGAAAAAAGAGTTATCAATAAATGGTGATAGAGCATTAAGACCTTCCTGTACAATCGCATTCAAAACCTTGGGAAACCCTTGACTGGTTTTCAAAATTTCGGTAGCAGCAGATTTCGGATTGGCGATTTTTAGCCCTGCTTCTTTGCTCTGTATGGCTTGATAGAGATTTTCCTGCGTCGGCAATGTAAAAACGCTGGATTCATCTACATCCAGCTGAAAGCTTTCAAAGGTGTTTTTGGAATCATTGAAGGCAAACTTTCCTAAGACCCGGTCACGACTGCTGCCGGGTATCACTACATCTATTTCCAGCACTGAATCGATAAATCTCAGATTAAATCTTAGATTTGCGACGTTTCCTGCGGTTAGGTCTTTATCCGTTACATATTGCAAATAAACGCTGCTGGTTCTTTTTTGCAGCCACTTATGGTTGTTATACTCACTGAATCCAAGCTTCATCTGCCAATAATTTTGCTTGGCTGATATGGTGGATTTTAAGGTTCTCTGACTTAGGATAGGCCATATCAAATAGAGTCTGCGGTTCCAGACCACAGGAATAAGATGAACACCCGCCGAGTCACCCTCTTCATTACCCTGAATATCTAGTTGAATCCGTTCCCAGGGAGCCCAAACCTGTGTCTTCAGGTCGAGCTTCCGATAGAAATATTGAGCTGGAATATGAAAGGTTCGCCCAAAAACATGCAGTTCCTGAGCCTCGGTATCTTCGTACATTCCGCAGATATCCAGCCGCGCCACATCGTGCAGCTTCTCTAAATAATTATTCAGCGCCTTCTCGACGCTCTCGTTGGTCACTTCGCCTTGAAGAAGCTCGCTTTCAAGCTCTTTGAAGAAGGGGCTTTTGTTGTCGCGCAACTCAGGTTCTATCCAGTTTTCGGGATATAAAAAGACTTTGCGATTTGCCTCCCAGACGCGATAGTTCTTCATCCATTTCCATTGATTGGCATCAATCTGTTTTGCAGCAATCGTAGGCGACTCCAGATTGAGCAAACAACGCTGGACAAAGAGTTGAACTGAGGCGATTGCCTGCTTCAAACGCGAGGTCAGCATGCAGGCATCCATCTCAACGTCTATCAAGAAATAGCCATAAAGGTCATTGGCATCTTTTAACCCGAGAGCTTTGATTTCAGGTTTTCGGAGCAGGTAGGGAACCAGCGCATCGCGTAGTTGAGTCCTCAGACGGTTGTAAACTTCGGTCGAAACCTCTATCCAGGCAACTTCGTCATACTTCGCTTTAAGGGTGCGCTTTATGTCCTGAGACTGGTCATGGGTCACAACATCGGTAGCCCAGGATTCTAATTTTTCTATCGAAACGCCTATCTGCTCACTGAAGGCGACCTGTCGCTGAAGGATGAGCAATGCAATCTCATTTTGAAATTCAGTAGCCGGGCGCAGGCTTACGAAATGTTCCACATTCGCCTTGTCCCACGCCGTCACCTCTATGATTGCTTGCGCGACATCGCCGCCGCTTTTCGCCGTCTCAAAAATCGTGAGCAGATCACTCTCGGCTGGCTCGAGAGAATCCCGCAGAGAGACATAATCGGCTGCGCGGAGCCACAGTTCAAAGTCAAATTTCTTCCAACTGAAACTGCCGAAGTCTGGATTATTTTCAAAATAGGCAAGCTCTTTCCCCGAGAGTTTCAATCGTCCTATCAGCCAGGTGAACTTGTGCATCAATACATATTGCTCGGCGAAAGCCTGTGCGTGTGCCGGGGTATCGGTTTCAATATCAAGGCAGACTTGCAATACCGAAGCGTCCCGAAGCATCAAGCTGACTATGATCGCTTCGGCTTTGAAAGAGGCAATCAGATGCTGCTGGACAAAGGTTTCCCGTAAAACCGGCAAGAGCCGGTTTTCGATGCTGAGCCAATAGGTCTTAAAGCGGCCTGGAATGTCTGCTAAAGCTTCGAGATTATTAACCTGAGCTGGTGTGAGATAGTTTTGCAGGATGTTCTTGTAATTGTCCAATACGTTGGGAGCAAGTAAGTAATTGAATGGGTTTCGTGTATTCGAGCCGTCCAAAATCCCAATAATTTTGGTGACTTCTTCGGGGTCCAGCAGGATCCCCAATTTCGTCTTGAGGAAATCTGCCGTTACTTCCGTATCATTGGGGGTGTTTTCCTGGCGGATTTTCAGCAGACCTTCTCGCAGTGTCCTGGCCGATTGCGCGATAATCTCATCCCCGGGTGGAAGCGTATTGCCTGAGGCCCTCGCATCCTGGAAGATATACCCAAAATCAGCGGCTTTAAAGCCATAACGCAGGAGCTTCCCGAGCAATTCCTGGGTCGCGAGTAATTCCGCTGTCGTGCTCCACGGCGATGGAGAGATGAGACTGAGCCAGGTGATTAAGTCCTTTATCTTCATCCTCACCCCTTTGGCAAAGACGATGTAGCGATAAATCTTCGATAGGTTTTTCAAATTCAGCGTGTCGGTGGCGAGGTCCATCTGAGTATGCTCAACAATTCGATGGAGTTCTTCCTCAGAAATTCTAAAGGCGGCAAGAATCGCCGCTACGTGGGCCTCAAGCATTTCAGCCGTATTTTCAAGCTCGGTCTGTCCGACATTCAGCGCAAACATCGCGTCGATCTGCAAGATCGCTTTGTTTAAGAATAATTTGGCAAATAGTGAATCTTTACCCGTCGCCGGAATGTCGCCAATCAGGACTGCCAAGCGGTCAAGGGGGAGACGTAAAGACTCCTGAACCTGCCATAAAATGGATAAATCCTGAACCGTTTGTGGTGTG
Source organism: Blastocatellia bacterium (assembly GCA_963765495.1). Classification (GTDB taxonomy): domain Bacteria; phylum Acidobacteriota; class Blastocatellia; order UBA7656; family UBA7656; genus CAVXWP01. The sequence continues at coordinate 288,584 of CAVXWP010000002.1, read as the reverse complement.
ATATCCACAGCCCCCAATGCCGTCAGCAGCCCATCCAGTTCCATGATTGTGCAGCCCAGCTTTTTCCATAGCCGGATGAAGCGATTGAAACGGCTCAGTTCTTCATCGCTTAAAAACTCTCGGTTGAGATGTAGGATGAAGGTCTTGCCTAAATTGCATGGATCATTTACGTCGGCCCCCAGTTCAATCACCGCTTGAGCAAGCTGCTCCTCTTCCGGATGCGCGGCAAGCCAGTCGTTACGGTCAGCAGAAGAAAGCTCCTGTAGAAAAACATTAATCGGAAAGTTCGGATTTAAAAATCGAGTGCTTAACAGACTGATTAAATCGGTGTAGGCGATACCCGTATGCTCAAGGAAGATGTTAACATTGGCCAGCACCTCTCCTAAGGTTTGTCCCGCAGGGATGGATGGGCTGCCCCACAGGTCGTTAATCTGATCAATGCCCGCATCCGTAACCCCGTCCAATTGCGTCAGCGTCAGGACTTCAAATTCCCGCCTGGAAATCCTGAGCCGTTCTGCGCGGGTTGCCAGGGATTCAGCGTCTCCAAAGGTCTTCATCACCTCAAAGCGACTGCCGTTTTGTTCCTGCAAAAACTGTCGTGCCGTCTCCAGATTCATATCAAACGGCAAGTCGAGCGGGAACGTTGCGCCTTCGAGCAGCATATAAGCTGTCTCGGCATCCTTAGCCGAATTTGAATTTGGATGTTGCGGATTTGCTGCAAGATCTGAACTGCTAAAGTCGGATGTGTCGTTGGTCGAAATCTCTGCGTGGCTTTTCGCATCCACATCGCCTACATGATTTTGTGCCGTGTAGGTTTCCAGCACTTCATTTACCAGATCAATATATGGAATCAGGGTTTCCGTGTGTTCACACGACAGTTTAGTGTAGTTCAAATCGGGTCGACGGCGGAAAATCTCCTTACGGGCTGCGCCATTATTTTGCCCCAGAAGAATATGAAGCAAATCCACAAAGTAAGCTGCCGGGCTGTAAACAGACTTGCAATGCTGGCACTCGCACATATCAAGCGAGTCGAACAGGCTTTCCCAATTAGGAATGACCTGTAAGGCGCTCGGATCTCCGCTCAGGTTCTTTGCTGCCTGTGGAGTAGCGGATGCCCCCAAATCCTGAAGTTGATGAAATACCATGGCCGATGCATCACTGATAGCCATGGCTTTTGCATGGTAAAGATAGGCATTTTCTTCCGATATACTGCCCGCGAGACTCTGGGCAAAGTCTTCGGGCGACAGCTTCGAGATTTGATGAGCGCTGTCATATTGCATGTCCATCAGTACGTTCATGTCATCCGCATTCGCGGTGAGAGCGTACATCCGCTGGATTTGCCGCAATTGTGTCTTTACAGCTTCGGGGTTTTCGATATTCTGGAATGCTTCTTCTTCTTGCCCTTGCAGATAGGTCTCAAGCGGAGTGCGAGTAAAGTCGAACTCCACATTCTGATCGAGGAAGGTATTGACCTCTGGATCTTGAATACTTTTCTTTATTACCTCGGTAGGGAAGGCGAGTTCAACAAGCGTCTGGAGCTCTTGAGCATATACTTTTGCTCGCGCCATGTCGTTTTCACCCGTTATATGCGACGGGATACCCGCTCTGTTTTCGAGCGCCAGCGCTTCCCAATCCGCGGCCGTTACGTCTACTAACTGGCGCGTGCTTTCTATACCTTTTCGCTGTAGCGCATTGACCAGATCACTGTTGTTCAGGGTCAGTTGGGAGAGTTGTAGATTGAGTTGAATTTTTGGGACTTCTTCTTGAAACTCCTCGCGCTCACTCATCGCCTTCCAGAAGCTTTCGACATCCCCATCATGGCGAACATAAGCGTCAATAAAGGTATGTAATTTTGCATCATCCGCCAGAACCGGCTGAATCAAGTCTCCTGCCGAGGTCTTCAGGCTGGAGATTTGAGTTTGAATCGTATGTTCCAGGGCAAATTTCTGTAGACCTTCTACAATCGCTTCCAGATTGCCTTGATCAGAGGCAGGTTGTAACGGCTGCAAAACCGTGACTATTTCATCCGGCGGCATCGCGGCTACATCCGTTAAGAAGAGTTGTTGTGAAGCTATGCCAAAAAATGCCCATGCCGGGACGTTATTGGATTCACGCTGATGTTGAAAAGCATCGCGTAACTGCTCGATTTTCGTATTCTCTACGCCGCTCTCTTTGCTCAAAAATGAAATCTGAAAATTCGCCTCATCCTCTTTCAAATCGGCAAACCTGACCTGCCCCATAAATGGGGTTAGCCTGGCCACCAGTTGCTCGAATTCGGTCAGAGGGTGTAATTCAACCGCGATTCGCAATACAAGGTTGAGAGGGACATTCATCAACACAATCGGCGCTTGCTCGCTCTCTGCCAGTCTTGGAACGGATGTTTCCTGTTCACCTTCGATTGTGAAGACAGACTGTACCGTCTGTTCTGCTCCAGCAGGGTCGAACACCCGAAACACAAGGTCTGGCGCAGTCGAGTTATCGCCTTGCTGTAGGGGAGCATCGAAGTTGAACTTGAAATCGAAGGCTCCGTCCTCTTTTGAACCAGTGACATCGATCTGTGCTGTCCCGTCAATGTCATATTCCGAGAGGATGATCCGATAGTCGGAGAGTCCTCGTTTATTTGCATCGACAAGCTGTCCATGCAAGGTGAAGGAGTTGTCATCTGGCAAATCCCCAATTTTCAAGTCCACGCGAACCTGTCGGTCTGGGTCGTGAAGCGGCTGCGATTCGGCAAGCGTGGTGCCGCCTCCGTCGTAAACCTGCACTACGAGGTCGATAATATCTTTGACCTTCAGCACCCCCTCGCCGGGCTGTGCGTACAGAGACGGGTCATAGAAAATTTCGTAAGCCCCGTCCGCGTTTGTGTTGGCCTGGCCGAGGAAGGCCCCGCCGATGTTGTCTCTATCGAAGGCAAAGAGCAGGTTGCCCACGACCGGACTGCCATCGGGATTTGTGACGCTGCCGACCACCACACGGAGCGCACCCAACTCGGCTAAAGCCGCGTTCAAGAGCAGAGCCGTCGCGTCATCGACATTGCCGGTTACAAGGAGTCCTCCCGGGAAACCCTCACGCCGTGGGAACTGCGACTGAAATATACTGATCAGTTGTTGTGTGAAGTCATCATAGACATGCTCGCGCAGTTCCCTTTGTATGCCATCTTCGAAAAACGGCTGTCTTCTTGTGGCATCTGGGATAGCTCCCCCGCGCAGCAACAGCAAGAGAGCCTTCTGGAGATTGGCAATAACGGCAACGCGGTTATCGCGAGGTTCATCACGAGAAATCGGTGCGGTGATAACTTGCATATAGTTCCTCTTCTCAAATGTTAGAGATTCAACAATTCGCAGTCAGCGCTCGGCCAATGCCCAATTGCGGAGCCTGGCTGACCGGACTCATAGCCTTGAGCAAATATTCTTTCGCCGACTGTCATCACTATTCGCTAAAGTCGAGATGTGACTCCAAGCCAGCATCACACCCGTTCACATGGCAAACAATTCAACCATAGCCCATTTTTGAGCCCCTATAATTTTCACCAATAATTTTGAATATCCCATTGCCGCGTCAGCAACTCAATTGCCTCCTGCAGGCGGGCAAAATCGGGATTAAAAGCCTCGTCCCAAGATCGGGCCACGACTATCTCGTGCTGCGGATCGGTTCCCCAAAAAGCGGCGTATACCGAGGCGTCGGGATTAGGAAGATTGCGCTTTTCTGCGATTTTAACCAGATCTCCGGAGCTGAAGATAGTCAGCCCTTTAAGCTCTTTCGAAAGGGTGCGACCGAGTGCCAGAATCTCCTCCCAGGCGATTTGAGTCTTCCTGAGTAACTGAGGCCGCGTGAGCGACACGACAAAAGTATCCGAATCCTCGCCCGGCGGATCGCGAAGACTGATAGACACCTCGACTCCGTACTCGTCATCTGTCCCGTTCCAGAGTGTGAGGCGGTGAAGGCGCGTCTCTTTAGTTAGACGGACTTCTTCCCATGGTTTTGGAACCGACGGGTTGAATACGTTCACCGAACGCAATAGCGCTTCCTGTTGTGACAAGCCCAACTCGTACCATTGCCCGCCGGCGATAGTATGCAGGTGCCGATCAGCCAGAAGGTCTGTCGTCTGCCGCTTGCGCGCTTCGAGTGACGCGCTCCTATCCTCCCGCCACTCGGTTCTGAGAAAAATGCCCATGCGAAATCCTCTTATAACTGCCTGAAAGTGAAGGCCGCAAACTCTTTCGCCGTCAGGCGTGACCTCAGCAGCTCTTTTGTCACATCGAGCGTCTCCTTTTCTGCGAAGACCCATTCAATCTTCATGCCCTGCGCGGCTGTGAACTGCCTCTGCGCCTGCTCAACGAGTGCATCCTTCCCCTTGAACCATTTGTAGAAGCCGCCCGTCTTCCTGTTTATGAAATTTCTGTAGCCAGGACCCTTGGCGTCGATAAGCACCTTTCGAATTGCGTCAAAGCCATCGAACTTCGTCGCGTTTTGGACGAATGAGGATCCCGCCTGAATGCCCTTGCCGATCGAGGACATCACGGCCTCCTGGAACCGCATCGCGCGCGTTGACATGTTCTCGATGACGTTCGTCCACCGGCCGGTTGCGCCCGAGGCTGCCGCAAGGCGGTTCAGCCCGGTCAGAACCGCGCCGGACGACGCGGGCGCGCGCGCATACACACTGCCTGCAGCGCCTTCGCCCGGAATCATTGAGAGAGCGAATTTCGCGACACGCATTAATCCCAATTCAATCTCGGCGCTTCGTCGCTCCTGTGCGGCGATTCTCAGGAAACGCTCCTGATCTTCTTCGCTGGTTATTAGGCCGCTCTCAATCGCATTCAAGAACCCCGTTGATTCTGCGAGACCCGATTTCGGATTAATTTCCGCGAGCCCTGCGTAGACCGCCTCATATATCTCCTCCGACTTCGCCTGTATGGCCTGCTCCGGCAGGTAGTGCTCGAGATCCCACGGGTAGATCGGTACGCCCTCTTCGCGCGATTCATTCAACTCGCCAATCTCGCGCTGAAGCTCGTACAAGCGGGCCTGAGTGCGACCATGAGTCCGGGCAGCCCGTTCGATAGGATCCGGCATCGGCGTCAGGGATGGCTTGAACTTGTCGAGGTCTGTGTTTGTGATCCGGCAGTCGGACGGTGGACCGATCGTTCCGAGAGGTGAGGGTTGCTTCGGTGGCAGGTAGTTGCTCGTATGGGCGTTCTGCTCCTGCATGCCGGTAGGGTCATTGGAGCCAATCGGGCGGTTTCCCGCGTATCGATAAACATTGAGACCATCGGAAAGACCAGCCGGATCGCACGATGTCCACCTGCCCAGCCACGGTGCGTAATACCTTGCCCCGTGATATGTAAATCCTGTCTCCTCATCCCGCTCCTTACCCGTATACCTATACCGCTTCGGCGTCTCGGTCTGGTTGCGCGCTGCTTCGTATGCCGCAGTTCCGTAAGGGTGATACTCCTCGTAAGAGATCACCTGCGCCTGGTCATCCAGTTCAAGCGCCGCCGAGCCAAGGTGATTACCTAGCTGATACCGCACAAGCTGTCGAGGCGACGGGTCATCTCCCTGAAGTCGCGTGCGCGTCTCAATCAACGCGACACGCTGTTTGTCATCCATTATGTGTAATGTCTCGCGCTCAAGCGTTATGGTTTGCCCGTTGCCGTTGTATTTGCGGAACACCTCGAAACCGCCGAGATAGATGCGCTCATCTTTCGGATTGCCGTTTTGCGTTTCGGTCACTTTGCGGACGCGCTGGCCGCCCGCGTCATAGACATAATAGGTCTTTTCTCCGCTGCCTCCATTGACTACCTGACGCTGCGTGGCACGGAGCTGATCCATAAAGTCCCACTCCATCGCCGGAAGATGCGGCATGGAGGTCATGTTGCCGTGTTCGTCGTATGTGTACTTGCCGCCGTATCCGGGTACGGCAGTGTAGTCCGGCAGATTACTGGCTTCACCCGGAAGACGTGTCGCGAGCAGGCGGTTGCTGTCGAGCGCGTATTGATAGCGGCGGACCCAGCGTTCTACTGCGCCGCCTGTATGATGCAACCCTAAGATATTGCCGACGGGGTCGTATTCGTAATCCTCTATGTAGCGTTGCAGTGCTTCCGGGCTGTTGGGGAACGGAATGCCAATGATAGGCTCGAAATTTTTGGCATCTCGCTGAATGTTATTCTGCGCTGCATGTTCTCTGCCCTCGGCGCGGATCAAACGGTACAAGGCGTCATAGATATAGGCGTTGCTCGGTTCTATGATGCTGTTGTTGAAGAATACCCTCTGCTGGGCGTCGTCGCGTATGGCGGTAATATTGCCGACCGGATCGTAGGCGTATGAGAGGTCTTGCAACGTGCGTTTATCGGCTTCGGGATGCCCGGGGCGCGTGCTTTGCAGGCGGATCAGGCGAAACGTCTCTTTGTCAAAGGTGTACTCCGTGACGATTATGTTGTTCGCCTCGTTGTACTCAATATGTATGCGCCGCCCCCCGGCATCATAATCAATATTGGTGACCGCATGCAGGTTCGCGGTCGCTGGATTCAACAGCGCCGATGGTTCGGCATTCTGCTCCAGCCAGACATCCATGCGGTCGAGCAGATTTGCTTCATTGTAGCCGGGACGGATGACGTTGAGCCGGGCACCGGCTTGATCGCTGTGCGGGGCGATAATCTGAATCGGACGATTGAGAGCATCGTAGCGAGCGCTGTTGCTAAAGACCTCGGTTTCCCGCGCCGGATTCCGGGACCAGTCAGGCGTGTTCTTGTAATCTTCGACAAACTGGCGCGTGCTTCGCAGCGGATTGCCCTTGAAGTCGAATGCTTCATCCGCGCCGGTGACAGGGTTCCGCCCCATGCTGACGATAATGCCTGCCGGGTCGTGCTGCTGAAAGGGTTTGCCCCGAAGGTTTAATTTTCGGGTCTGATCGTTTGCAGGAGTATCGGACAAGCCATTTCCAGGCGTATCGCCATAGATCACCTTCTCATATTGAATTATGCGGTTTGCGTCTAGTGGGTCGGCCCCCTTGACGAACGTGCCTGTTGGACGGTGTAAGGCATCATAGTCAACACGAAAGGTATGGCCCCGTCTATCCCAGGCGAGCATCGGTTTACCGGCAGCATCGTTCAACATCCAGCGGTCACCGGCATCCATGTTATGCTGGAACAGCAGATTACCGGCGATGTCGTAGCAAGGGGCAAAGCCTGTGACCGGGTCGGCGTCCTGGTTGCTCGGGACCGGAGGCGCTATGCATTGCATGACCCGATTTTTACGCGCATCGCGAATCCATAGCGGCTTGCCTTCGGCATCGAGTTTGGTAAAGGTGAGATACTTTTCGTCCTTTACCGCTCCGGCTGCGTCCTTGACCCGGTTGTGAGCGACCGAGATTACCTCGCGCCCCAGGCTATCGAGAATCGTGAGAGATGGAGTATCGGCGTGTTCGGCGGCCAGTTGCGCCGCACGTTTTTCCTGTGCCGTGGCGGTGGCAGATGTCTTATTTGCGAACCAGACGTTACCCGCCTCTTTCACCGTATCATTCTGATCGAACGCGCGAACATACCAGGGCGAGAACTCGACCCGGCTGTAGCTGCCATCAGGCAACTCGGTGCGCACCGTGCGACCTACAGCGTCGTAATAAATGACCGGCGTGACACCTTCTTCGCGGGGTTCCTCGAAGCGATGCCCCACTTCCGGCGGGCTGAAGTAGGGCTCGTAGTGTTTGACCGGATTACCCTTGTTATTAAGAATAGTCTTACCACTGGCGACCCAGCGCAGCGGTTTCTCAGGTTTCTCAGGTTCTGCCTGAATCTTCTTAACCACCACACTGCCCTTACCGTCGGAATACTCGAAGGAGGCTTGTAATGGGCTGTTCTCACCCTGCCCAAGCTGGCTGGTGTGCTGTTCGCGCAGAATGCCGCAGGCGCAGGCGGGATGTGTTGCCCAGCTAACCTTGCCATCCTTGATCGTCTCGCCGAAGTAGTAAACGTGGCGGGCAGTGATATTGCCCAGCCAGTCTCGTGCTTGCGCCACATCGTAGGGCTTCTCAACGAAGAATGCCGTCAACTCGCTTAGTTCGGGGTTAGCCAGGGCATCTGTAAACCCATTGAAGTTGTCGCCCTCGTCGCCTTTGCCTTTTACTGCGATGGCGGTGGGCAGGCCCAGCGCGTCAAAATATACTTCGGACAGATTATCGTTGATGTCCTGCATCTCGAGTGGGGCCAGGGTGCGGAAATCGAACCGCGTTACGCGGGTCTTGTTGTTCATAGCGTCGGTGGTTGACGCGATAAACAGATCGCGCGAATCGTATTCAAGCACTGAGACGTTATCAAAGGGATCGGTGTAACGTTTGGGCAGATAGAAATGCTGCGCCGCATCGTTTGCAAAACCGGCGATACCGGAGCGGATCCAGTATTGGCCTGATAGCTCGTTTGCTGGAATGGATGCAAAACGAGTAACCAGATTTGCGCCGCTCAGATACCCGCTTCTGGCAGGGTCGTTTAGCCTTGCGCGGGCGGTCGTTGCGCCGTCGATGATCTGGTCGAGCTTGTCTTTACCCTCTGTGTCTTTGAACACAGCGTCAAGCAGTGCTTCGGTCAGCGCAAGCCTGTATGTTTCAAACATCAGACCCAGACGACCGTGTTCGCCAAAAGGCAGAGGCTCGTCCAGATTTTCAGCAAAAAACAGAGTCCGCTTGTGTTCAACAAGCCGCTTTTCTGCGGGTATCCTGGTCGGTATATTGTGATAGGCAATGTCTGTCACAGGCTTGCCCGATTTCTGATATATCGGGCTGAGTTGAAAAGCTCGCAATTCATCGAGCTTGAAATACAAGCCTGACTCAGGTTTGATGCCGGTCAATTCATAGATCAGCGCTTCACAGGGCAAGCGTAAACGATGGTTATCGAGCGCCGCGCTTTTGTCCTCCGGCTTGGTCCCGAAATCTTTTGTGAAACGTGTCTCGGAGTAAGCTAGATGGCTTTCTTCCTTTTGGACCTGATTGATGAGGGGAATCGCATCCGCGAGTCCATCGGCCAAATTGGGATCATTCCCAAACGTACCGAGGCGCGGGTAGGCGACGGCTACCGATTGTAGAACGTTTGCATACTCGTCGAATTGAAGATTCAGAGTGTGAGCGATGCGCGGGTCGGGACTTAATTTGAGCAGCTGACTTTCCTGAATATCTAACTCGTAATGATAGGTAATGGCCTCGCTTTCAGCGACCAAAAAGACCCCGTGTGCGTTGGTCGTTTTTGGCTGAAGACGGCGAACGTGGCAATTGTGATAGGCGGTGGAAAACAGTTTCACCGGAACCTGTTCCGAATCCCTGGGCCGCTCAAGCGCTTCCACCTCAAGCTCATAGACTTCCTGGCGCAGCAGCATCCCCTTGCAGGCTCGGAGAGCTTCGCGCCATTCCTCGGCGCTGAGATTTTCGGCTTCCAGGTCCGGCTGCGGCAGCGGGTTTTCCTGAAAAGCTATGTGAAGCCCGGGGTGTTTGTCTTCCAGCCAGCGGGGGAAGTATTCTTGCTCGAAGTGCGAGAGGATTCGATCCCGGTCGAGAAAAGCGCCCGTATGATACCAGGTGATGGTTTTGACCGGCGGCTGGTAAAGCGTTTTGTCGTCAGTGATATAAGGACTGGCGGTATTGCCTTGTTCGAATTTGCCGTAGGACTCTACATCCACCTGCTCAACGCGACCGAACCCGCGAAACTCCCGTTCGATGCCGTCGAAATAACCGTGATGATAGGAATAAGTACTTGTGAAAGTGGTCTTCCGCCATTTATCAGTTACGGTGACTTTTTCAACGCAATGGACCGGAAATGGCAGCCTGGTGATCCAGGGTTTCCCGGCAAGCTTGTCCATCAAATAAAACTTTGTGGACGGCGCATAACCGATCTCGGTTTCAGCGCCCAGATTATTGACCGTTCTGGTGAGCAGATGCGGTTTGTTCCCGCCCATCAGATCAATATAGCGAATCGAACGCGTCGCGTTGCCGGGCAAGGGCGAAGACCATACAAGACATGCGGTTCCATTGCCGAGTAAATCCATAGTGGTAACCGAAGAGAGGTTGTCAATCTGAGGGAATTGATCCAAGAGATGCGGCTCGCTCCAGCTATTGCCCGACTGGTTGAAGTAGAGAGTAACGCCGTCTTGACCCAGATAGATGATGTCGGTGACCCCTGAGCCGTCGATGTCAGCAAGTCGTATGCGCTGTTGATTAAATTGGTCAGGGTTGTCAAACCAGGGCGCATTGTCCATCGTGACCTTTGCCCCGAAGCAGCCATAACCCAGGTTCGGCCAGTAGCAGATTTCACCGTTGTGGATACGGACAAGATCGGTTAAGCCGTCCCCCGACATATCAGCCAGATAGACAGATTGATCTCTATCGGCGAACACAAGGCGCGGGCCCTTCTCTTCATCCCAGGTCTGGAACACTCGTTGCCCCGAGGCGAAGCCTTCTTCACCAAGAGAGGGATACCAGCAGAAGACATTGTCTTCGGTAATCAGCACATCCGCATGACCATCTCCTGTAAGATCGATAAACTTGAGATTTGGATTGCTCCACTCGATATTGGGGAGTGAATGAAAAGGTCTAAAGGTTTCCCATCGTTCGTCCTGGGTCCGCTCGTAGAAACCCGGAGTCGGGCCCATGAATGCGACAAGGTCAAGCTGCCCGTCACCGGCCAGGTCCAGAAGCTGTTGTCGTCCGCTGTTGAGCGCCGCCAGGGAGGGATTCTCGCTGATTAGCTCCATTGGCGCGAAGCACGCCTCGGTGTTTTGCCCACCGTCTTGCGGAACAATATTAATCGGACTCAAATTTCGTTTGTAGAACCAACCCCCTGCCTGTTCGGTAAGAATCCCGGACAGCCCTTCTCCGTCAAGGTCTACCCATTGATAGTTGATTCCGTCAAGACCATAGGGAAGGTTTTCAAGATTTTCGGGGTCGATTTCTCGAACAGTTTCATCGATATTCGCCTGAGTATAAGCAAACTCCAATGGTGGGAGCGATCTTTTTAGATAACCGCCAGCCCGACGTTTGTATCCGGATTGCGACGCGGAGATCAGTATAGAGTGGATGGGATTGCGAGGATCTTTCGGGTCTTCTTCGTAGGAATAGGTCAGGTCCGTAGAGCGAACCAGACAATCCCTGCCGACGTTTTCCTCATTCTCGAAGTGATGAAACATCAAGACGCGATGACAGAGGCGGTACGTGCGGACTTCGAAACACGAGCGATAGGAAGAGAACGGATCGGGCCGAGGCTTCCATTGTGAAACCTCCTCACTCGGCAAAGGCGTCTCGGCGTGATGCTCGCCGTAATCGAAAACGAGTTCGAAAAACCATTTGTCATCATCGGGTAGATCCGGCCAGGGCTGATCTTTCAATAGCTTCGGAAAGTAGGGAGCGTGATTGCCGTAGCGAATACGCTTCAAGTAACGATTAACGGTGCGTGTATCAGAAACTAGCCCGCCCTTAGAGATCAGGCTGCGGTTGCGTTCGTGCGCCTTTTTGTCGTCAATATTATCTGAATTTTCTGATTTATAGCGATAGGAAATGACATTTCCTTTGTCATCATAGCTTTCACAGATTAGCCAACCGAAGATGCGTGACGCATCGGCCGGGTCGGCTATACGGCTTTCTTCCGTCTTGCCATACCAGGTTGTGATGTTGTTCATAGAGATGGAGCGCCAGAAGCAATCGTCGCGTTTCGTCGTATTTGTCCAACGCTCGATACGAGCAAAGAGACCTTCGATCCGTGGTCTGAAGCGATCAATTCTATACGTTATCCCGTCGACAATTCGAGGCTCGACCAATTCGGGAGCCCACTGGCCCGGCGTCTTCTCAAAAAGCACAGGCACAAGGTCTTCCGTCCCCGATAAGATGAAGACATCTTCTTCGATTGGGTCACGATATTTTGGTAATCCTTTGTCTGTCTTGCGAGTAATGGCTGGCATTGAAAGATTCCAGCCGAGCCCAAACGGGCCATTACCCGAGCCTGAGTCGTAAGAAAGCGTTAGTTGAGGGCCAAATCCCGAGCGCCCCGTCGAGGCGGCAATTGGAATGGTGATCGAGCCGGTGCCGGTAACCGGGTTGGTGGCGAACTTCTCCCCCATGCCTCGAATTGCCCCGCCGCCTCTAGGGAGCGAGATCGAGGGAATGAGGTTTTCGCCCGTACTGTTTCCGCCCGCTTCGGGTCCTACCTTCTGGCCGTTTGACCCGGGACTGTCTGCTGATGGCGCATTTGGGTAATTGCGATCTTTTAACAATTACATTTACCTCAAACTGTAAGAAATGTGGGAAGACTTCTGGCTTAAGTCTACAATTAACCTTGGCTCTAAAAACCTACAAAGAATTTTTTCCAGCAAGAGTCGTGCGTGAGCGTGCCATAATGGTCACCGGCCGACGGCGATGGCGAAGGTATGGTGCGCAATTTCTGACGGCACCAACGATGGTGAATGCCATCCATACTGCATCACCGCTCCCACGATTTCACGAATCAACCCTATTGCTGATAATCCATCCATTACCAGCCTCCTTATCCATCAAGATCGGAGCTGGATATCCCCACCCTGTTAAACCCTGGTCTCGAGCGCTTTCACGCCTTTTATTATCCGTCGGCTTACTTGCGTCCGACAGTAGACTCAACAACTGACGGATGCCTTGTGGTTACTTACGACCTTCTGGGCGATGCCGAAGTGCGGGTAGCCAACATTAATTGCAATCCGCTTACTTAACAGAGTTTGATGTTGAAAGATCAAGGCTAAAGGGTAGGCACAAAGCAAGTGGATTATGCCTACAAAGAAGGATTAAAGATTCAACAAGAAACAACTTGATGAAATGACTCTAACCGCATCTCATTTAAGCGTCAAGATCAGACTTCCGAAACCGAAAATATCGCCCTAAATCAGTCAGAGCCAAATATTTTTCATATTGGCCTGATGAGCCTGGCCCTGCTTTGAGGCGTCGAGGCTTTCTTGAACTCAAATATCGCTTCGTCAAACGACCCGGTTTAGTGATAATATTCTGCCGGGCCGAAGCTTTGCGGCCCGCTTTCTCGCCGGATATCAAAAGGGTAATTGCTTAATAGCGAAACGGATTTCTTTGGCAATATTGTCGAGTTGAGATGTCATCGGCTCTTTCATGCCTGCTCTAATTCAATATAGATGGGCGAGTTCCCCTGCTTGCTCAGTTTTTCGTATCCGATCCAAGAGGCATCTCAAATGAAAAGACATATCAACGCCGGATTTACTTTCGCAATATGTTTGTTTGTTTTCGGATTGATTAACTGGCTGATTCCAGACGGCTATACCTGGAGCAGAACGCCTTCATCGTCCGGTAATCATGCTCAAGAGAAAAAAACGAGAGGCGGGTCCACAGGCCCGCAAGCAGCGTCATCACAACCGGAACTCTCCGCGATGTTTGTGGTCAATAACATCACCGACGAGCACGACACCATGCCCGGAGACGGCATCTGCAACAGCGGGACCGGGTGCTCGTTGCGGGCGGCAATCGAAGAGTCGAATGCGCTGTTGGGAGCCGATACCATAACATTCAACATCCCCGGATCGGGCGCACACACCATAACGCCTGCGATGCCTCTTCCGCAGATCCTCGACCCGGTGACTATTGACGCTACGACACAGCCCGGCTTTATGGGCAATCCTCTGATCGAATTGAATGGAAACAACGCAGGACCGGGAAACGGTCTTGATATATTTGCGGGTGGCAGCGTAGTGCGCGGCCTTGTAATCAATCGCTTCGATGGAAACGGAATCGGAATAAACGGAGGCGGCAATAACATTATCGAGCGCAATTTCATCGGCACCGACATCAGCGGCACAATCTCTCTGGGCAACTCTCAAAACGGCATCCTGATAACCTCGGGCCAACACACAATCGGGGGGACATCGGCCAGCGCGCGAAATCTTATTTCAGGCAACGGAAGTGCGGGAATTAGATTAAACGATTCAACGGCAATAGGCTGTCTGATACAGGGTAACTTCATCGGCACTACTGTATCGGGCACATCCGCTCTGGGTAACACCGGCGACGGAATAGACATATTTAACGCCTCAAATAACACGATCGGAGGCTCGACGGCCGGGGCGGGAAATACTATTGCCTTTAACGGCGGCTTCGGCGTCTTCATTGTAGGCTCGGCCACGCGGGACAGCCTTCTCAGAAATCCCATCTTCTCAAACGGCGGTCTGGGCATCGGGTTGAACGATGATGGAGTCACGCCTAATGATCCGGGTGATCTTGATACTGGTCCGAACGATCTCCAGAATTTCCCGGTCTTGACTGCGGCCTTTTCAAACGGTTCGAGCACTGTCATGCAGGGCACGCTCAACAGCGTGGGAAACACCCTCTATCGGATAGAGTTTTTCTCGAATCCCACATGTGACCCTTCCGGCAATGGAGAGGGGCAGACCTTTATCGGTTCAACCAGTGTGATGACAGATAGCGGCGGTAACGCCGCAATAAATGTGACGCTGCCTGTAGGCGTTTCGCTGAGTCAGGTAGTTACCTCTACAGCGACCGACCCCACAGGCAACACGTCAGAGTTTTCCGAGTGCGTAGCGGTCATGCCTCTGACCGGGTGCATTATAACCTGTCCGGCTAATTTGACTGTAAGCGCCGACCCCGATCAATGTGGGGCCGTGGTCAATTATTCAGAGCCCATTACGACGGGCAATTGCAGCCCGGCTATTTGCGTCCCGCCGTCGGGTTCCTTCTTTCCCGTGGGCGATACACTTGTCACTTGCTCGGTACTGGACGGGGGCAGTTGCACTTTCAATGTGACGGTCAAAGATGACACGCCGCCCACACTTACTTGCCCGGGAGACATCGTTACATCGGCAGCGCCGGAACGACAATCGGCGGTAGTAAATTATCCTCTGCCGAGGGTGACGGACAATTGTCCGGGGACGACTGTAGTCTGCGTGCCTCCTTCGGGAAGGGAATTCGCTCTGGGCGTGACTACGATAACCTGCACGGCAAAAGACCTGGCGGGCAACCAGTCTGTCTGCCAGTTCAAGATAACGGTTCAAGACGGGCAGGCTCCGACTATCGCCTGTCCTTCAAATGTTATGGTAGATGCTGCGACGGGGCAAAACTCCGTGGTCGTGAATTATCCCGACCCTTTAGTGACAGACAATATGCCCGGCACCACCGTTGTGTGCGCGCCGCCTTCCGGGTCTGCTTTCCCAATCGGCATAACCACGGTCATCTGCACGGCTACTGATAACGGGGGCAATACAGCGGTCTGTCGGTTTACGGTCACGGTAAACCGAGGAGGGGCTCAAATCGATGTGAAGATCGAAGACGGGAAGCAGGCGGTTGAATTCGGAGACACGTCGCCCGTAAAACCACGCCGAAAGAACAAGAAGAAGACCCCGTGCGAGATGTTCAGCATAGAAAACCTGGGGTTTTTGCCTGTGACCTTGACACTTGATTCCATATTCCGCGCGGGCAGTGATGTTGAAAACGGGAAGATAAGCGATGCCGATGACCCTTACTTTACATTGAGCCTTATCGGCGCAAACGGATCGGAGACTTCTGTCGATAGAGGCGACCAGATAACGATAGGGCCGGAACAGAGCGTAGATTTATGTGTGCGGTTCGACCCGCTCTTCCCGGCCGTGACCGACCGCACCACTCAACTTTCGGCCTCTGATGCCGTGCCCGATCTGGTCACTTCCAGAATCGTTTTCCTGCTCAACGATAATCAGCAAGCGGTAGTCAATATCATCGGCCACGTAGCGACGGGGCTGAAGCTGATTAACGCCACCAATCCGCGAAAGCCCGCGCAGGTGACATTTACGAAATCGGGAGGTGAGTTTGTCCTGACCTATTCAGTGTATGATCCTGATCTCGATGTCAGTCAGGCGAGGTACGAATTGCTGGGCGGAAACGGGCAGGCATCGCAAACATTCGATGTAGACCTTGCTCAGCCGCTCGGTCAACTTGGTCTTGTGAAGGGCCAGAGCTTTACCGTCAGGCAGCGATTTACAGGAGCAAACGATCACCCGGAGATAACAGGCGTGCGCCTGAGTGTCACCGATGGCGAAACAAGCGTAACGGCTACGACCGGGCTCGGATCGCAGGCGACTGCTGCGGCAAGCCTCCTATATGACGATAGTCAAAACGGAACGCGGGCTATTATGCCTGCGCTCCGCCTCGTTCCCGGTCGAAGATAAAGGACGCGAGCAGGCAGACGCCAGTTTGAGTTTGTTGGGTCACAGAGATCAGATAGATAATGGCTCCGTTTCCGTGTCGCGTGCGTGCTATTTATTTGAGCGGTTGGGAATAGCCCGCAATTCATCTCTCTTGAACAAAACCGTGGCAATGTCGTAATCTAGTCATTGCTGATGACAACATATTATTGCAAAAATTGCGGCGCAGAACTCGATGACTCGGCGAGGTTCTGCCGAAAGTGCGGGATTCCATCCGACCCCGGAGAAGCGACTACGCGAACACTCGACGCGCCTTTGCCTTATGAAGCGCCCACTTCGCACATAAATCAGTCATACACAACGCCGACTTACATGATGCCCGGCGGCGTGCCGCTTGAGCCGGCCCCGCCTACAAACGAGCTTGCGCCCCGTAGCAGTCAGAAAAAGACTATATTCGTGCTCGCGAGTCTGGTTGTAATACTTCTGATCGCCGTGGTTGGGATGGGCATTTTTATGTTCGTCAACGATTCGAACGGTACTCCTGCGCCTCCAACTGAGATCGCGTCGCCCCCTCCGGGCGGGCTGGCTAATCCGCCGAGTGGTCCTGCAATAGCGATACCCGAGCCTCCCGAGCCGCCTGAACCGCCGACCGCCAGGGCCGACACGGATATAAACCCCGATTTGAAATACCCCGGAGCCAGGACCGTTATGGATATGAATAGTGGCGTGGAGGGTCATGTGACTCAGATGCAGGCCCGTGCGCCGATAGAAAAAGTGGTCGAATGGTATGTTGCAAAGCTCAAGCCTACCAAGAGGGTTACTCTACCGGGCGGCGGCGCTGTGTTGAAGAATAAAGGGATTACGGCTGTGATAACGGGCGGTGAAGGGGAAGCAATGATTCTTATCAAGCAGGGCGGAGACGATTGAAAACGACGACAGGGCTTTGCGACTTCACCTGTCCGTCTGACCCTTCCTGAATTTACCGGGGAAGAGGCTCTCAAATCCAGGTCAACATATTTGCTTTCAAATAAAGGAGCCGGTTTGACTATACCTCTCTATGACAGGGCTGCTGAAGTGGCGCGCTACATTAGCGCCAAGGCGGAGGGGCGCGCTCCCCGCGTCGCGGTAGTGCTGGGTTCAGGGCTTGGCGGTGTGGCCGATGCCATAAGCGACAGCATCGAGATTCCATACGATGACATACCTTTCTTTGTAAAATCGACCGTCGAAGGCCACGCAGGAAAATTGATTGTCGGCTCGTGCGGCGGAGTCGATGTAGTGGCGATGAAGGGCAGGTTTCATTTCTATGAAGGCTACTCGATGGAAGATATAACGCTGCCCGTAAGAGTCTTTGCGCTAATGGGTGTCCGCACATTGATTCTGACAAACGCCGCCGGAGGGACATCGCCAAAGCTCGCGCCCGGCTCACTGATGATTATCACCGACCACATCAATATGATGGGCGATAATCCCTTGAGAGGCCCAAATGACGAGCGGTTCGGTCCGCGCTTCCCGGATATGACAAGCGTCTATACGCCCGCCTACATCGACGCCGCTTACGATGTTGCAAGAGAGATCAACCTGGTCCTTGCCGAAGGCGTGTATCTGGCCCTGCGCGGACCTTGCTATGAGACTCCGGCTGAGGTTCGGATGCTGCGCGATTTCGGAGCCGACGCTTTAGGCATGTCCACAGTGCCTGAGGCCACCGTAGCGCGACACGTCGGCATCAAGGTGCTTGGCTTTTCCTGTATAACCAATGTCGCCGCCGGGCTCACCCACGGAGAAGTCAACCACACGGAAGTAATGGAAGTTGGCGCTCGCGCGGGCGAGAAACTCTCCGAACTCATCATCAGGCTCATCCCGCGCCTCTTAGCACTCGAAGCCGAGTCTGCGGACTGACTCGAAAGGCGAGCCAGTGATAGAATACTGTCTATGATAATCGGCATCAGTGGCGGAACCGGCTCAGGCAAGACGACCGTCGCACAGAAGATCATAGCCTCGGTCGGCGCTGACAATGTTGTTTACCTTCAGCAGGACGCTTATTATCGCAACCTCGGCGACATGCCTCTGGAACTGCGCCACCACTACAACTTCGATCATCCCGATGCCTTCGACACCGATCTGATGATCAATCACCTCGCGGCGCTTCGGGCGGGCGAGTGCATCGAACAGCCTACATATGATTACGCCACGCACTCGCGCAAAACCGAGACGATACCCGTTCATCCTCGGGCAGTGATAATACTCGAAGGGATACTGGTGTTCGTCAATCCTGAACTGCGCCGATTGATGGACCTGAAGATATTCGTGGATACCGATGCCGACATTAGATTTATCCGCCGACTCGCGCGCGATGTTCACGAACGCGGCAGAAATGTAGATTCGATCATCTGTCAGTACACGGCAACCGTGCGGCCCATGCATTTGCAGTTTGTCGAGCCGTCAAAGCGCTACGCCGATGTAATCATCCCCGAAGGGGGCCACAACGAGGTAGGCATTGATCTGATAACGGGGAAGATCAAATCCATTCTGGCGACTGATGCAAAACAGCAGGAATCAATCAGGGGCGCGGGTGAGGTACGCGGAGAAGCGATTGGTTCAGGCGCAGTGTCGCAGGATTCGGAGTCTGTGAGTTAACAGAGGTCTGGAGTAATGAATGAGAAAGTCACACACGGTCATGGGTGTAACCGACGATGAGTTGATCGAGAGAGCCAGAGAGGCTCGTGAATTCGCTTACGCTCCCTACTCTAATTTTAGGGTCGGGGCGGCGCTCGTTGCGACGGACGGACGGATATTCACAGGTTGCAATGTCGAGAATTCAACCTACGGGCTGGCCATGTGCGCCGAGCGTGTAGCCATCTTCAAGGCTGTCAGCGAAGGGGCGCAAAAGATTTCGCGCATGGCCATAGTGGCAGGCCACGAACGACCCGCTCCGCCGTGCGGGTGTTGCAGACAGATGGTATGGGAGTTTGCCGAAGGCGATATGAAGATCATAATTGCGGACCTGTCGGGCGACCGGCAGGAATACAATATCGAAGAATTGATCCCGCATGCATTTGATCGGAGCTTTCTCGAAGATGAGAAATGACGCGGAGGAACTGATTTGAAAAAGGCTGTGATAATAATCTTTCTGATCCTGGCGATGCTTGTAACGGTCATGCCTTTTTGCGCGAGCGCCGCCGAGCGCGCCGACGTGATCATTCGCGGAGGCACGGTTGTGACGATGGACGGCGAAGCACGGGTGCTGGAAAACGGCGCGGTGGCCGTACGCGCAAATCGCATAGTCGGGGTGGGCACGTCTTCAGAGATCGCGGCGCGTTACACGGCCCGGCGAGTTATAAACGCCACGGGCAAGATCGTCATGCCCGGCCTGATAAACACACACACGCACGTGCCGATGGTGCTTTTTCGAGGGATAGCCGACGATCTGGTGTTGCAGGAGTGGCTTCAGAAATACATCTTTCCGGCAGAGGCAAAAAATGTTGATGAACAGTTTGTGCGATGGGGCACAAAACTCGGTTGCCTTGAGATGATTCGCGGCGGGACAACTACCTTCGTAGATATGTACTACTTCGAGGACGCAATCGCGCAAGAGACATCCGCAGCAGGCATGCGCGCGGTGCTCGGCGAGACTTTGCTTGATTTTCCCGCGCCCGACAACAAGACGTGGGATGCGGGGATGGATTACCTGGCGAAGTTTGTCAAGAAGTGGAAAGGGAATCATCTGATAGTCCCGGCCATAGCTCCGCACGCGCCCTACACGGTCTCTACCGAGCACCTCCGGCAGGCTCACCAGTTTTCCGAGCAGAATGATGTGCCTCTGGTCATCCACATCGCCGAGGATCAATCCGAAGTCAAAACCATCGGGGAAAAATATCACGCAAGCTCGGTTGCCTACCTCGACCGCATAGGCGTGCTCGACCGAAGAGTGATAGCCGCGCACATGGTCTGGCCTACGCCCGAAGACATCAAAACGCTCGCCGCGCGAGATGTCGGTGTAGCCCACTGCCCGCAATCGAATATGAAACTCGCCGCCGGGGTGGCTCCCGTGCCTGAGATGCTCAGGGCGGGAGTGGCAATCGGATTAGGCACAGACGGGGCGGCTTCCAACAACGACCTCGATTTATGGGAAGAGATCGACACGGCGGCAAAGCTTCACAAGCTGATTTCGAAAGACCCGACCACGCTCAAGGCAAAAGAGGCGCTTGAAATGGCTACGATTGGCGGAGCGCGGGCGATAAATCTCGACCGTGAAATCGGCTCGCTCGAAGCGGGGAAACGCGCCGACATTATTATCGTAGGCATGAGCAGCGCGCACCAGACGCCGCTTTATAATGTTTATTCGCATCTGGTTTATGCTACGAAGGCGTCGGATGTCGAGACGGTGATGATTGACGGTCGCATAATCATGGCCAACCGCCGGGTGCTCACGATTGACGAGCGCGCCGTAATGACAAAGGCAAACTGGTACCGCGACCGTATACGAAAAAGCATCGCCGCAAAGAGTGAATGAGTTTATATCAGCAAGGATTTCCAAAGCGGCGTGAACAGTAATAGACGCGCCTTTCGTTCAAATTCATTTGTACCGATCTCTCACGGCTTGATTTAACCCACTTCGCCCTCGATCAGAAAGAAGCCCGTCATGCCGCCTCCGCTCGTCACGTTGACGATGGGAGAATCCGATAGTCGCACCATCGCGCCGTCTGTCTTGCCTCGAAACAGGAACGGGTTCGTATCCACATACATTGCCTCGAGCCGCCATTCTCGTTTATCAAAGACCGGGAACTCCTCCATCTGCAACTGCAATATTTCCTGAACCACGTAATCACCCGCGAGCGCCTCAGATAGCGATTCATCCCATTCGGACTCGGTAGCCTGATGGCCCAGATAGATGCCGTGCCCGCCGTAATCGTCATTTGGTTTCAGGATAAAACGCGTCCGGTTCCTGCGAACATATTCAATCAGATCGATGGATTCGCCCCAGTAAAACGTCTCTCCCTCGACGACCCGTCTGGTCCACGGTATACACTGTCGAATGATCTTCCTTTCAAGCGGTGTAAACCAGGTTCGGTTCGCTTCATCGGTCAGCAATTCGAATCCGGCCTTCTTGTGAACGATCTTGCATCTGAAAGGATTGACCAGACATACATCATGATTTATGTATGCCTGAACAAGAGGGTGAGATTCGTCGAAGCGTGCAAGAAACTCGTGAATGATCACCCGTTTATAAACCAGGTCTATGCGGAAATCTTCTCGCCGCAGCGTGCCGTCTTTGTATTCCAATTCTTCGGGTGTGCAGATGATTGTCGGGACTCCCCGCCCGACAAAGTAGTTGCGCAGAAGGGCGAATTCTTCCGATGTCGGCAGGTTTGCCCAGTCAATGATGGCAACGTTTGGCGCGCCCTGCCCGCCCCATTCCCTGTAGGTAGAGAGCAGGGCTTTCAAAAGACTGGCCTCCGGCGTAAATTGCCGCAGGCGGTGGCGCGCAGCGAAAATTTGCAGGGCCGGAATGTTGAACAGAACCTGATTCAGCCCCGCCTGATCGGTTATGCTCGATGGGTTCTCGCCGTTGTATTCGACAAACTTTACTTCGCTGCCATAGACGAATGCGTCGAGTCGAGTCGTAATTGCCGGAAGCGAAAAGCCCGGATGTACCAGGGCCAGTTTACGCTCTTTGTCGGTCAATCCTACGCGATCCATCAGAGAAGGATTGGCAAGCAACGCGGCTGCCACCTTATCGAATGCGCTGACTACGACCTGAGATGCCTGGGCCAGCAATTCATATTGTTTATGTGTGAGAAAATGCGGTCGGAGCGAAATGCCTATCTCGCGGTCGCCATAGACCAGATGCCGGGCATTCATCTCTGATTTCAAGCGGGCGAAGAACTCGGTTGTGAGACCCGTGTCGGCATTGAGTAGCGCATGATATTCGTCAATAGCCTTTTGGCGCATAACAGGATGATAACATCATCGAAGTTCAGGCAAAAACGCCCGGGTCATGACGGTCCATCAACACGATTCTGTTCTCGGGAGGTGCGGGCCGATGATCGCGGCGGGAAATTGTTGAATGAATTTCGGATGATTGTTCGGGTCCGAATGCTTAAGGACGGGGGCAGGCAGCACGTCCGCATTCGACCATGCTGCCTGCCCTTCTTAGCAAATCAGATCAGTTCTTTGGCGTATTGCAGGGCCAGCCTTCGGGTCTTGGTTCAGGTGTAACACCGGTCTCGACCGCATAAAAATTGCCTATCTCCCATTCCAGCAGATCACGCGCATGACGGAGCCATCCTTTGTAAGGCCCTCCCCATGTGTAATAGATATTCAATACCTTGATCTCGCGCGAAGTTGGGAAGTAAGCCCCGGCTACATATACTTTATAGTAAGGCTCATAAAATGCCGAAGGCATGATCGTAACGCGAAGGCCGGCAGGAGAGACTTGCTTGGCGCGCAGGGCAAGCGTTCCGCCACAATCTGTAAATTGCTTTTGCACCTTGTCGAATGCATCATCTATCCATTCGCCAATCGCTTCGGGGGAACCTGGATAATCTATAATTTCTTGTATCACCGAATCGGGCACGCCCTTCTTGTTCCATTTGCGTATCTTCTTAACCCAGTTTACTTTCGGATTGTCATACCCGTTTGTGTTGAATCTAATCCCATGACGTGAAGTGACTTGATCGGGCACATCGCGAGGTTTTCCCAGGAATTGATGGGTGCCTTGAGCGCGTGCCGTCTCTACAAGGCATAATAACAGGGGCAAGGTAATGACTAAAATTGTGGCTCGTCTGAACATGTAGTTTCTTCTCCTGGTTGCGGGGCTATTCATATCCAGGGGGCTTCGGATTTTTTTGCCCAAATTTCTAGTGAACACCATTTGGTTTGTGCAATGCGTGTGCCAGCACTTTGTGATACCCGGTCAGGTGAGTCGGGCAAAGTGACGGCTTGCCCGAGAGCGCCGGATCGTCTTCAAGAGCTTTTTCAAATTTTCTACGCAGGCATTCCCCCGATAGGTAGAAATTAAAAAAGAATCAAACTTGGAACTCATGGACGATACAGGCGGTGAGTACAGTATCGGCATCTCTTGAGAGACTCCTTCGTGTGAAGGAAAGTTACGAGGTGTGAATTTGTTGGACTTCAAGAATTTTTCTCCTGCGGAGAACTGCCCCAATCGAAGGAAAAATCAGCGCATATTGTGCAGTGTGGGGAGGGATCAATATCGTGACCTTGACCGACAAAGAGTCCCTACAGCGAAGGCTTATGGAAAAAGAGGCAATTTAGAAATATACCCATTAATGAGAGGGGAGTTTACCTGGAGCCTTAGGGCTCAGAGCCCTGTCCTGCTTCTTAAAGAAAAGTACCTATATGGGGGTTGACAATCGGATTCTTGATGCATATCCTCTTTACCACGAACGGTTATGAGATGATTTAAACGTTGTTTTCTGAATTAGTTTCTTGGGTTGGATTAATATGGGATGGATTCTCAATAGCCTTTGGCAGCAATCATTGGGGTGACTCCCTCCAAATGATTTCCAATTAAGCAATAGCCTAAACCTTTACCCCCTCAAATGGCTTGCTTCCTTTGGAAAAGGTCTTCCAGATAGATTTGTTGCCGACGGAATGCCTGGAGCGCAAATACGAGTTTTTGCGTTAAAGGTTAGATGTCAGAGACCTCTCTTTTGGATTGAGAACGAACAAGCAAGATCGAACGCTCAGGTCGGGTTATAGCGGAATAGATAAGTGTCGCCAAGAGCGATTTCCCTTATCGGGCTTAACTGTCTTGGCGTAGCTGTGCCTGGAGCGGGTAGACTTGTATCCTCGATTTCAAGTTTGTCGGTATAAATATAATAAATTTCAAGGAAAGTTCGCCTAGCTTTTGTTTTAGCGATTGTTAACAGTTTTTAACACAATGAGTTTTGATATTAATATCACCAGGACATATCAGAGGCTTCTAATTGTTACAGTTACTTTGATTACTATCGTTCTGCTAGGATTAAGCGCGATACAGAATTTCGTGCTGGGTGTTGTAACAACTGAAAGAGTGCTGGTTTCCAGACAATTGCTTTCTGCCACGATGGGATTTTTCCCGAATTCCGCTCGTTTGAATGCGCGGCTTGCGGAAGCCGAGATGCGCGAGGCGGAACGCGATCTTGCGAAGGCTGATTCATTGGCTCTTCGCGCATCGCAACTTTCACCGTGGGATTACAATTACCGGGCGCTGCTGGTTTCGATCAAAGAGGCCGAAGGTGATCGCGCAGCCGCCGAAGAGGCGCTTCGTGGGGCGATGTCTCTGGCTCCTAATAATGTCGATCTGCATTACCGCCTTGCAAACCTGTTGTTGAGGCAGGGAAAGCTGGCCGAATCGCTTGATGAGTTCCGCGTGGCGGTCTCTGCAAATAGGGCATTGCTTTCCGGGGCGCAGGATTTGATCTGGCGAGTTTCCGGCGGAAGCGTGGAGGCTCTTGAACAGATCACTGGCGATAATGCTCAGGCCAGATTGTCGCTGTCGCAATTTCTCCTCAAGCAGGGGAGGGTGACGGAGGCGGCAAAAATTTTCAGATCGGTTGATAGAGCCGAGCGCAAAGAGTCTCCTCAGACCAGCGCATTTCTCGACGCGTTAATAGCAGCGGGGCAGGTTGAGATGGCTCGCTATCTGTGGATTGACATCGTTGCCGATAGCGATGCGCCTTCCGAATTTCAGAGGGAAGCCTTATGGAATGGAAGCTTTGAATCGGACGTTGCAAAGGATTTCGCTCAATTTGACTGGTCGATAAATTCCAATGACTATGCCCGCGCTTCGATCAGTGCGGGACATGCTCGCACAGGCAAGCAGTCGCTTGAGATAGATTTTCTCGGGCGCGACACGACGCGGCTCGACCGCGAAATAAGTCAATTGATATTCGTGCGGCCGGGGCAGTCCTATGTGCTCGAAGGCTACGCGCAAAGCGATGGACTTGTGACGCCGGAAGGCCCCCGCCTTGTCGTAAGCGATCCCAAATCTTCCCGCCTTATCGCCCGGTCTGAGCCGGTCTCGGCAGACGCAGACGGGTGGCAACGCCTCGCCGTAACCTTCCTGGCTCCGCAGGATTCAAGCAGCCTTCTTGTAACGATCAGCCGGGTGCCCAAATATGCCTACGATGATCCGACGCGCGGCAAGGTCTGGTTTGATGATTTTGCGCTTGCCCAGCAGAGAGGTGACAGATGATCGCACATCCTCAGAGCCGGATGGAGTCGGGGCGATTGAGCAGCCTCATCGCTGTGGGTCTGGTCTTTAGCATCGTCTTTACGGCGCTGGCGCACGGAGCGGTAGAGCCCTGGTCGGTGATGGTTTTTCAACTGGTGGTGCTCGCGCTTGTGGCGCTCTGGGCCGTAAAGATTCTGGTTGATAAACGCTTCACGATCAGGATACCCGATATTGTCTTACCCATTGGCGCGCTTGCGGTTATAGGGCTGGCGCAAAGCGTGGCGTTTACGGGTGCTTCGGGCAGCCGGTCGAGCCTCTCTTTCGATGTAGAAGCCACAAGAGCGACAGTGACAGTGCTGTTGTTCCTGCTTGTAACCCTGATAATTTTTTCGAATTTCTTTGCAGGGCGCGCCCGTTTGTTCAAGCTGGCGGGCTTTCTTGTCATCTACGGAATGGCGATGGCGGTCTTCGCCCTCGTGCAGCATTTTACATGGAACGGCAAATTCTACTGGATAAGGCCGAACACGGTCAGCACATCTCCGTTTGGTCCTTTTGTAAATCATAACCATTTTGCAGGCTACATGGAGTTGCTGGTCCTTCTGCCGATTGCGCTGGTCATAACGCGCGCGGTGCGGTCTGAGACGCGGTTGCTCTATGCGTTCGCTTCGGCCTTGATGGGAGTGACGGTCTTCGCTTCGCTTTCACGCGGAGGGATGATCAGCCTGAGTGCCGGTATGCTTTTCCTCGTGGTTATGAGCGGGTGGTTGCCAAAGTACGGAAAGACAACCCGCCGGGGGGGCTTGCGCGAGTCTGCGAGTCCGGCGAAAGAGAAGCTGTCTTCGAGCCGAGGTTTCCGATTCTCCATCTCGCAAGCGGCCGCCATTCTTCTGATGGCCGCCGCCATAATTGCGGGGGTGATATGGATAGGCGGATCGGGCGCGGTTATCAATCGCGTCACCCAGGGCCAGACGGACAGCGCGGGCCAGGCGGCAAAGATTTTTCAGGAGAGCCGGGGCTGGGTTTGGAGAGATACTCTGACGATGATCCGCGCAAATCCTTTACTTGGCGTAGGTCTGGGCGCTTACGGCACGGCGTTTTCGATCTACTCCCAAAGCGACGGCAGCATAAGGGTTCCCCAGGCTCACAATGATTACTTACAGATCGTGTCGGATTGCGGCATCGCGGGCGGAATCGTTGCCCTCTGGTTTCTCGTCCTGGTCTTTAGAGCGATATTTCGCGCGATAAGGTCGAGCGATCCGGTACTGGGGGGACTGGCGCTCGGGAGTGGAGCGGGCATCTTTGCGATCCTTGTGCACAGCCTGTTTGATTTCAATCTGCAATTGCCAGCAAATGCCTTGCTGTTTCTCGTTCTGGTGTCAATCGTGTCGAATGTCGCGGCAAACGTAGGCGATGCCTCGATTGAGACAAAGGCGAATGAGGCGAAATCTCTTGCGTCGGGCGGTCGGGAATCGGTCCCGGCCGGCAGTGTTGCCAGGGGAGCATCATTATGAAAGCTATAATCGAGAAAACCACTGATAAATCAAACGCTCCGCTTCGAATCAAAATGAACGGGTGGGAATTGCGGTTCATCGTCGCGGGTCTTTTTCTGGTGTTGGGCGCACCTCAGGTATACGGTCTCGCGGGGAGTTCGGGCAGGTTCCGGCAGGAAGGAAAATCCGGGGCAACATCTTCTTCGCAGGGCGAAACGCACGCCGCCTCGGCTTATCACCCTGCAAATGTTCTGGTATCGCCCGAAGAGGACTACCGCATCGGGCCGAGCGATGTGATCGAGATTCAGATCGAGAAAGCGCCCGAGCTTTCGCGCTCGATACGTGTCAACGCCTCGGGCACCTTTCTTATGCCGTATCTGGGGCGAATAACAGCGGTACAAAAAACGCCCGAAGAGCTGGCTCAATATATTGCCGACCGGCTGCGGGGCGATTACCTGAAAGACCCTCGCGTCACCGTGGCGGTGAAGGAATATAACAGCCGCGCTTTCTTTATACAGGGCGCGGTCAGAAGCCCCGGCGTCTTTCAGATAGAGGGTCGCCCCTCGTTGCTTGAACTTATCACGCTTGCAGGCGGGCTTGGCGACAATCACGGGTCAATGGCTTTTATCATTCGCAGGATAAAAGACCCGGCGGGCGAGGCCGCGAAACTTACGGAGAAGGACCAGCCCGAACCCTCCGCGACCACGGTTTCAACGACGGGCGATTCGACGGAAGACGATCCCGACTCGCAGTACGAATTGATAAAGGTAAACGTCAACGCGCTGCTCAAGGGGAATTTTAACAACAACATGTTTCTCGAACCGCGCGATGTCGTCAACATACCGATAGCCGATGTGTTTTTTATCGCAGGCGAAGTAAACGCGCCCGGATCGTTTCCGCTGACGGACGGGACCACGCTCAGACAGGCGATCTCGCTTGCGCAAGGGACTACATTCAAAGCGGCCACGGGCCGGGGCATCATATTTCGCGAAGGCTCTGACGGGAAACGCGAAGAAGTGCATGTGGATGTCGCGGCGGTAATGAGCGGTAAGGACGAAGATGTGCCGATACAGGCAAACGACATAATCATAGTGCCCAACAGCCGCACCAAGACGATTGGTGGAGCCCTTCTGAGGGCGTTCGGCCTCACCTCGGTAACGCGCTTGCCGATTCGATAGGGATCGGTAAATCCCCGTATGTTTAGGGCGGTCGCCTTTCCCGTGGCGACCTCTCATCGGAGATCGGAAAATGGCAGGTCAAAAATTGGAAATCGAAAAGATGTCGCCCCCGGATGAAGAGACTGTTTTGCAACGCAGCCTCCCTCTCCGGCATTCAAATCCTGAACCTCTCAATTATGGCTATGGCAACGACTACGGCTACGATGACGAGAAGGTTTACATACGCCAGATGTGGCGGGCAATCAAGAGGCGAAAGTGGATGATCGCGGTCATCGCCATAATCGCCACTACGGTCGTAAGCATCGAGGCATTTCGCTCGAAATCCATTTACCAGTCATCGGCCACCGTCGAAGTTGGAAAAGAGAACAAGACGCTTCTGCGATCAGGCGACCTGGTGATCCAGTCAGACGATTCGGATGATTACTACAACTCCGTTGCGATGAAGACGAAGATACGGCTGCTCCAGAGCCGCCCTCTGCTTGAACAGGTGGTCGCCACATTGAAACTCGATAAGAACCCCCAGTTCATGGACATTACGCAAAACAAGTCGATCTGGGAGGCGGTCAAATCAATTGGCACCGGGCTCAATCACAGGAACAATTTTCAGACTGCCGCCGCCTATGATATAGAGGCCCCGCTCCCTGAAACATTTCCGGAGTGGTCGCCGGAAGAGCGAGCGCGGCTTGCTCCCTTTGTTGACGTGCTGGCGAGCAATCTGAGCGCCGAGCCGTTAGAAGAAACGAGCATGCTGGTTATTTCATTTACGCATACTGACCCGTTGCTGGCGGCACAGGTTGCCAACACTACGGCGCGCATCTTTATCAAATACAGTTTTGAAAACAAGACCGAGAAGTTCAGGGAGTCTTCCGACTGGCTGAAACGTTCTACAAGAGAGCTTGAAGCGAGGGTGCAAGAGGCCGAGGAAGAACTGGCAGCATACAGCCGGGATAATAATATTTTCTCGATGGATGGGAAAGAGTCTCTGACCACGGAGAAGCTTTCGCGTCTGCACGATCAGGCGACGAGGGCCGAGACCGACCGCATGCTGAAGGAATCGCTTTATCAGGAAGTGAAGGCGGGACGGGTCGCGCAGTTGCCCGATGTATTTGCCGATCCAAAGATCGCGGCGCTGCAAAAACAGCTTGGCGACCTTGCCATCAAGGCGGCAGACCTCGACGTTGAGTATGGCCCTAAGAACCCGAATGTAGTTTCGGTCAGGCAGCAGATGGCCGCCATTCAAGAGCAGATCAACGGCAGCCGCAGCATGCTCGAAGAGAAGCTGAAGGCCGATTATGAACGCGCTGTCCGCGATGAAGCCTCACTCAAGGCAATGCTTGAGCGAGCGAAGTCTGAGGCCGTTCAACAGAATCAGGCCGCGATTCAGTTCAATATACTCCGGCAAAAAGTCGATACCGCAAAACAGCTTTATACCGATTTTTTGCAGAAGACAAATCAGGCAAAGATACAGACCGCAGAACAGCACAACAATCTGCGCCTCGTTGATCCGGCGCAGGTTCCGGGCCTCCCGGTCGGGCCAAATCGCATGCGTACGATAATGATAGGGTTGATGGTGAGCCTTTTTACCGGCTTCTGTCTGGTCTTTGTTCTTGAATACCTCAACAACACGATCAAGACTGTTGAGGACGTGACCCGTTATGCGCAGTTGCCCGCGCTCAGCGTCATCCCATCGCTTGCCGGGCGGAGTTCGTTGCTGATGCTGGGGAAAAAGAACGGGAAGCGTAATGCCCCGCGCCAGAACGGGTCGAATGCGGCAAACTTTGATGGCTCAGAGCAGTTGATTACGGTTGACAGCCGCTCTTCTGTGGCCGAGGCATATCGCGTGTTGAGGACATCGGTCCTGCTGTCTTCGGCAGACCACCCGCCAAAGACCGTACTTGTAACAAGCGGCCAGCCCGGCGAAGGCAAGACCACCACTACCGTAAACACGGCGATATCTCTTTCGCAACTGGGGTCGTCGGTGCTGATAATAGATTGTGATCTCCGCAAGCCATCGGTGCATAAGGTGCTGGGTATAGAACCCGGGCGGGGCATATCGAGCTACCTGTCAGGCCATTGTGAAATTGACAGCCTGATACGAAAGCTGCCGCTGCCCAATCTTTCGGCTATAACCTGTGGCTTGATTCCGCCAAACCCGGCCGAGTTGATCAGTTCTCCAAAAATGAAGGCGCTGCTCGAGGTTCTGGCCGAGCGTTATGACCACATTCTGATAGATTCGCCGCCTTTGATCAAAGTGACCGACCCGGTAATCCTGTCAACTATGGTTGACGGAGTGATCCTGGTAGTCCACGGCGGCAAAAGCACTCGCGAAGTCGTGCGACGCGCAAGACAGGAACTGGCAGCCGTTGGAGCAAAGATGTTTGGCGTGGTGCTGAATAACGTCAACCTTCAACGCGACGGGTATGATGAATATTACTATGATCGGTACTATTCGGATTATACGCAGGACGCAACCCAGGCGAGAAAAAGCTCTAACGATTAAAGGAGAGCGAGAGGTTACGCCCCCGCCTCTTTTTGGAAAATGATTGATTGAATGAGAGCCAGCTCAATGCCGAAAGCCGAAGCCTCAGAACAAGGGAAGCAGGACACGCCCTATCAGCAACCCCTGCGTGTAGGGGCAGCGCGGGCGGCAATCGGGTCCGGGATGGTCGAGATCGTAACTCGCGTGTTGACGGTTGTGCTTTCCATAGCGACGGCCAGGGCGCTTGAGCCTCGTGAGGTAGGTCTTTTAGGGCTCGCAGTCATTATCATCGGCGTGGTTTCGATGCTCGGATTTTACCCGGAGACAGCGGCGGTGGCGGCTGGCGGAGAAGGCAATCACTCAAAATATGCCCTCGCGGCAACCGCGATCCGCGCGTCCGTTCTTGCCTTATCTCTCTCGGTTCTGTTTCTGGCTTTTTCGTTTTTAGCTCACCGACTTACCGAGGATGATTCGAGCACAGGCCCACTCCGCTCGCTCGTAGGCGTGCTCGTCTGGGTGCCGCTCATAGAATTGATAAGCGGTTATCCGCAGGTCTTGTTGCAACGTCGGCTCGATCTGAATTTCCTTGCGTGGATAGGCATGGTCCAGCCGGTTGTATTCATAGGGCTGGCCGTTTTCCTGCTCGTTAAAGGATATGGCTACATGGGTGTTGCCTGGGCGAATCTTTCGGGCGGGGCGCTCGTGAGCATTCTTTTATGGAGTCGTTTGTGGCGGGCGGGATTGCTCGACTGGGAAGGGTGGCCCTCGCTTGCCTTTACTCGAAAACAGGTCAAGGCTTCCGCGAGAGTTTTTATAGGAGGGTTTGGGGGATTTTTAGGTTCTCGTCTCGATAATCTGCTGGTAGCGGGCGCTATTGGTTCGACGGCCATGAGCTTTTACTCTATGGCCTGGAACGCTTCGCGCACTCCTGCCAATGTCTTTGCAAGAGCCATCAACTTCGTCATAGTGCCAACGGTCGCAAGGATACAGGATGATTCGGCGCGAATCGAGCGGGCGCTTTGCCAGTCGTTGCGCCATTCATATCTGCTGCTTGCTCCGGTTTGTGCGGCATTATATGTTTCCGCGCCGTTGCTTGTATTCTTTGTGCTCGGAGCGAAATGGCTTCCTCTGGTCCCTTGCCTTCAGATCATGTGCGTCTCGTCATTCGTGGTTCCTTTGCTGTATGTGTCGGGCGCACTGCTTACGGGGATGGGCCGCGCTCACCTAATAGGAATCTCTACGGTCATCCACATCTCATCGCTTGTAATGCTGATTCCGCCAATGGCGCGGCACTGGGGAATCGTCGGGGCGGCCTGGGGTGAATTGATCGCGGTCTATTTTTCTACTATCTCGTTATGGCTGATCGCCAGACGAGCGGTGCCCGAAATACGATGGGGGCTGCTCTCTACGCTCTTCGTGCCCGTTTCAGCCTCGATCTGCGCGGGGGTGTTCGCAAAGGTCAGCGCAGCCTATATCGCGGAGGATTTGCCAAGGATGATAGCCGAACTCGGCATAGTGGCAATCGGGTTTTGTATATTTACGGTTTTGCTTGGAGGAAGGACGCGGCTTTTGGATCTGCTGTCATTGCTGCGAGGTCTCACTCGACGCCCGGCTCTGGTTACGGAATGAGCAGTCTGCCGCAGGTTGGAATATGAATGCTATGGTCACAGCGATAAATGATAAAGAGTTCGATTTTGATCTTGAGCTTATGGATCGGTATGCCGTGTTGGTAGCGGGTTTCTTCTCGATATCGGAACGGGAGGCGCGGGAAAGGCTCGACGAGGAGTATCGCAATCCCGGGAGTCTGGTCGCCCAAAGCTGGAATCTGGCCGATCCTCAGACCCCGGATGAAATTACCCGTTATTACCTTGAGACGGATAGCTATATCTATGATCTGGCGGCGGACCATTGCAGAGCGCGCCGCCGCCCGGTCTGGGATGCGATCATCGCGCGCCTTGACCGTCGAGGCCCCGCTCAAAATGTATTGATGTACGGTGACGGGATCGGGGCCGATTCTATAGCCCTCGCCCGGCGCGGTCATAGGGTGACTTATTTCGATCTCCCCGGAAAGACTGCCAGATTTGCGCGTTTCCAGTTCGAGAAAGAAGGATTGCAAGATCAGATTACCGTGCTCGATAAAGAGACTGAGATTCCTTCGAGCGAATTCGATGCCGTGGTCTGTATTGAGGTGTTCGAGCATCTGCCGGACCCGCTCTCTACTATGGAGTGCATTTACCGGGTCCTGAAGAATGGAGGAATCGGGCTTGTTACCGAGAGCTTTGAAAGCATCGGTCCCGAGTATCCCTCGCATATACCTGAGAATTTCAAGTACGCGGGCAAAACACATCGGCTGATGGAGACGCTCGGATTCGCAAACACCTACTACAACACCGACCCGATAAACCGCCCGATGGAATTCACAAAAATAGAAGGGAATCTTTCGGGCGAAACGCTGAGATTGAAAGGCAGGCTTTTGAGAGCCGTGAATTCAAGATGGCGGCGAATCACAAACGCATGAAACCCTCTATTGCGCCCCAAGGTTTATCAGTGAGTTCTTACGCGAAAATAGGCAGAAAACTCTACATCTGGCATATTGCCGAAACGTACCCGCCCGGGTACGGCGGCGGCGCGGCAATCTATATACAGGATGTCTGCCGGTTTCTTGCGTCTCAGGGACACGAGGTCAGGGTTCTATGCGTAGACAATAATGATAGTGAGCCTTACTCAATACGAACCGACTTTGATGGTGATGTGCGGGTAGACAGAATCAACCTTCCATACTTTCGCACAATCGACCCGGAAGGGTGGAATCTGGGAATAATAGGTTGGCGAAAGCATCAGCGCAAAATTGTTCGCCTCATACATGAGATGCTTTCAGACCGAAAGCCCGACCTCGTAAGTTACAACGCATCCCGACCCCTTGGCGAAGAGTGTATTGTTGAGATAGGCAGCCGGGATATACCGATAGTGGCGATGCTCCACGAGGCGTGGGTGATCTGTCCTCGACTCATGCTATTGCGCTCGCCTACATCTGAGCCGTGTGAAGGGCCGCGCCCGGGACGGTGTCTGGAATGCATGTACAGTTATTATGATCGCACGCACAAACGGGCGATGTTAAAGCTGCCCTGGCGGTTGCTGAAACTTGGGCTCTATCCGGCATATCGATTGTGGCGGCGTTCTGTCGCTCGCGGGTTCATCCGAGGCGCGATAGGTTATTCTCAGTTCATGGTCTCAAAACATAAGCCGCACCTTTCCGGCCCGACCGAATATATACAACTCGGTATAAACCTGACCGGCCTGCCGCCCCGGCAGCCGCCCCGGCTGAGAACCCCGCTCAGGCTGGGATTTGTAGCCGGGTTTCAACAGCACAAAGGCATAAAGGATGTGCTTGAGGCGGCTGCCAGATTGAAAGCGAAAGGACTGGTTTTCGAGTTGCATATCTGGGGGCCTGATTGCGAATCCGGTCTCGGTGAGGTATCGGCTCGCGGTCTGGATGACAGGGTTTTTGTTCGCGGGATGTATAAGGCCGAAGATATATGGGATGTATATGGCGAGATAGATGTCGCTATGATGGCAACTACCGTATGTGAACCGCTGGGTCGTGTGCCTCTTGAAGCGGCGGCAGTCGGAGTTCCTACGATAGCGCCTGCCATCGGCGGGATAACAGAGACAATACGCGATGGGGTTGACGGTCTCTTGTACGAGTTTCGCAATGTGGATGATCTGGAGCGACAGATGCAGCGAGTGATTCAGGAACCGGGACTGGTTGAAAATCTGATTTCAAACCTGCGCGCGGTTCCCGATACGAGACAGAGGGCTTCTGGAGTGGAACAGTTCTACATGGATTTACTCGAATCAGAGAGCCGCCTTCCGGCTCCGAGCCGTTCGCTACAATCGACTATCTGATTTTGAAAAAGTATTCGTTGAACTCATGGAAAGAAAAAACATAATACTTGGCGGCGGCATGACGGGACTTGCGGCGGGCATGGTATCGGGGTTGCCCGTTTATGAGGCGGCAGAGACTCCCGGCGGCATCTGCTCGTCTTACTACATCCGACCGGATAGCACTGAGCGACTCGCACAAGCGCCGGATGACGCGGAGGCCTATCATTTCGAGATAGGCGGCGGCCACTGGATATTCGGCGGCGACCCGGCTGTGCTGCGCTTTATCCGCTCTATGACGGATGTGAAGAGCTATTTCAG
The DNA here is from genome assembly GCA_963765495.1 of Blastocatellia bacterium. Classification (GTDB taxonomy): domain Bacteria; phylum Acidobacteriota; class Blastocatellia; order UBA7656; family UBA7656; genus CAVXWP01. The sequence goes on along the minus strand of CAVXWP010000002.1, from coordinate 253,910 downwards.
AAGGTCTTCGGTCTTCTTTCCCGACGGGCGGCTCTACATCCCTTACCCTCTGCAAAATCACCTGCGCCATCTATCTCCGACCTTTGCTGCGCGGGCGCTGGCGGAGATGGCGCGGCCAAAGACGAAGTATCGCACTATGAAGGAGTGGCTGGAACAGAGCTTTGGCCCCGCGCTGTGCGAACGTTTCTTTCACCCTTTCCATAATTTGTATACAGACGGGTTATATGAACGAATCGCGCCGCAGGATGACTACAAATCGCCCGTGGATATTTCGGTAGCGATACAGGGAGCCTTCGACAACGCGCCACCTGTGGGATACAACGTCGAATACGTTTATCCTGTGGGAGGGCTGAACACACTGGCGCAGACGATGGCCAGTCGCGCCGATGTTCGATACGGCCACCGCGCGGTTAAGATAGATGCTGTCGGCAAGGAGATCACTTTTTCCGACGGCAGCCACATCGCTTACGACACGTTGATTTCCACCCTTCCGCTCAATCGGATGCTTGAGTTGACCGATCTGACCGTGTATGCCGAAACCGATCCCTTTACATCGGTGCTGGTGCTCAACATAGGCGCGATTCGCGGCAAATCCTGCCCCGACGATCACTGGATATACGTCGCCGAGACGGATTCGGGCTTTCACCGCGTAGGATTTTACAGCAACGTTGATCGTTCATTCCTTCCAGCTTCGAGTCGTAAGAGCGACGATAAGGTCAGCATCTATGTCGAGCGCGCCTATAACGGAGGCAAGAAGCCTACCGAATCCGAGATACAGGATTACTCGGAGGCGGTCATCAAAGAATTACGGGCGTGGAAATTTATTGGAGATGTGGAAGTGGTCGACCCTACCTGGATTGACGTGGCCTACACGTGGTCGTGGCCGGGTTCAAGCTGGAAACACCAGGCGCTTGAGGCGCTGGAAAAACAGGACATCATACAGATCGGGCGATACGGGCGCTGGATTTTTCAGGGCATAGCCGATTCTATCCGCGACGGTTTTTTTGTCGGCGCGACGTTTAAGAATTTTGAGTTTGACGGAGATGGCAATGCCAAGAGTTAGCATATGCATACCGACATACAACACGGCGCGCTATCTCCCCACGGCGATTGAAAGCGTTCTGAGTCAGGATTTCGAGGATTATGAACTCGTCATCTGCGACGATGTTTCAAGCGATGAAACTCCCGAGATTTGCCGGAGCTATAAGGACTCGCGTCTGCGTTATCTGCGCTTTGAAACGAATGCGAAGCAGGCCGGGAATTTCAACCGCTGTCTCGATGAAGCAAGGGGCGAATTTATTACCCTGCTCCACGCGGATGATTTCTTTCTGCCCGGTTTCCTGAGTGATCGAGTCGAAAGGCTCTCGCGTGACCCCCGGCTTGGATTCGTCTTTGGGGCCGTGCGCGTAGTAGACGCGGAAGGTGCCGAGACCTCCACTAGCAGGCAGTGGCCGCTTGATCGCACTTTCGCTCCTGCCGAGTTGCTTGAATCGCTTCTTTTCGGTTGCATAGTCTGTCCGCCTTCGATGATGGTTCGCAGAGAGTGTCAGCAGAGAGCCGGGTTGTTTCGCACCGATCTGACCTGGGGTCACGACTGGGAGTGGGCGATCAGGCTCGCCGAAAACTGGGCGGTCAGTTACGCAAGCGAGCCTCTGGCCGCGTATCGAGTCCACGATGCGAGCGGGACTGCCGAACAGCTTGACGCGGCAAAGAACGGCTATCAGGAACGGCGCATTCTGGGCGATACCTTCGCTCGGATTACAAAATCCGACAAACGATTCCACGACCTGAAACGCCCCGCGTTTCAGGCGCTCAGCCTCCGCCACATGTACTTCGCCGAACAGGCTTTGATGGCTGGTCGAAGACGTGCGACTCGAAATAATCTGTGGTACGCGGCGCAGGCAGACCCTCGGATGCTCACGCGTCCAACCTTCTGGGCGATGCTTTTAAGTTCGGCAGGTTCGGTAAAACTGTACTCGCGCTATCGCGCCCTGCGTGGCGAGGCGACGGCCAGAGTGAGTGAGATATAAACGGAATGAAATTGAGCGTGGTCATTCCAACTCATAACCGCCCCAATAAACTGGCGGCGATTCTCGATTCTCTCAAACGACAGTCTCTCGCAGATTCCCATTACGAAATCATAGTCGTTGACGACGGTTCAACTCCTGCGGTGAGTTTGCCCGAAGGCGAACAGGGGCCGACGCTCAGGCTTTTGCGGACCGAGGGTGTCGAAAGATCGATAGCGCGCAATCGCGGCGCGGCAATCGCAGCGGGCGACATACTCCTTTTTGTTGATGATGACGTGACGGTCGACAGCGATTTTCTCGCGGCTCATCTGCGAGCGCATAGCGAGTGGCCGGGCTGTCTCGCGGTTGGTGCCGTCCGGCTTCCCGATCAGTCTCTGGCAGGCCCTTTCGGGCGCTTTCGGCAGCGGCTCGAACAACAGATCGTGCCCGAACAGCGTGGTCTGACATCTATCAGAAATTTCTGCACGGCATCCAATATGTCGATTTCACGAGAGATGTTTTGCGATCTTGGAGGCTTCGATAACGATATCGTAAGCAGCGAAGATCAGGACTTTGCCTTACGCCATACCGCGCGCGGAGGCCGGATCACTTTCCTGCCCGAAGCCCTGGCCTTGCATCACGACAACGCTTTAGACCTGCGAAGCTATTGCCGCCGCGCAGAGTGGGGAATCCGGTATATGGCTCTCTTTTGCCGTCGCTACCCGGACTGGCCCGATAATATTGAACGTCTGCGAGTCAACGGCCCGGTAAGGCTCGGGCAAGAGCCTTTTTCTTTAAGCGCGCGAAAACTCTTCAAATCCGCGCTCTCGTTTCGCCCGATTATGGCAGCCCTTTTTTTTCTGACCTCGATAGTTGAGCGCGTTGCTCCTCGAAGCCTCGCTCTTGATCGAATCTACAAACTGATACTGGGGACGCATCTGCTTCGCGGGTTTAGAGCGGGGTTGATCGAGCACAATACGAAGCGATTCGAGCAGGACCCTGTTCACCGTGAGGTCGGTTCTTTGCCTGAACTCGCCGCCAAAGATTGATCGCGATATTCAAATATAGATTCCGATGCAACACATTCTGCACTTTGCCCAGGACAGCGACACGAGCGGGTTCTTCCCGCAACTGGCTCGATGGCACGACCGCACGCGCTATCGCATGACTTTCGCCACGCTCAATCCAATGGCTCCGTGGCTGAGGGATTTTATGCAATCCGAAGGCGTCGAGTGTTTCAGTTGCGAGAGCCGCACACGGAGCGCATATCTATCGGGCTTTGTTCGTCTGGCGCGATTTCTTCACCGCAATCGGGTCGATATTCTGCACACGCACCTGTTCGAGCCCTCGGTCATCGGGATGCTTGCCGGAACGCTTGCGCGCACGCGCCTGCGAGTCGTTACGCGCCATTACTCCGATTACCACACTCGCATAAACAAGAGATGGCACGTCCGTCTCGATCAACTTGCTACGAGTTTGAGCCACGCCGTAATAGGCGTGTCGCAGCATACGGCGGATCATCTGATCGCCCGGGAAGGCGCTCCGCCTCAGAAGGTAAACGCGGTCTTGAACGGGATAGATTTTGACCGCGCAAAGCTTTCCGGCAAGGATGCCCGCACGCGGGTACGCCGTGAATTCCACGCCGAAGACTCGCATCTTTTGATCATCGCCGCGCGGCTTCACCCGGAGAAGGGGCATCATTATCTATTTGAGGCGCTTCCTGAAATCAAACGGCGCGTCGGCCGCCCCGTCCGTTTACTCGTAGCGGGCGCAGGCTCGTTTGATGCCGCCTACAGGGAAGAGGTCCGGGCGCTCGGATGTGGTGAGATGGTATCGTTTTTAGGATTTCGCAAAGACCTGCCCGATCTGATCGCTTCGTCGGATTTGCTCGTGCTTCCAAGCGTCGCAGAAGCCTTTGGCCTCGTGTTGACCGAAGCCATTTATTTAGGTACTCCGGTTGTCGCTACACGAGTTGGCGGAATCCCTGAAATCGTCGAAGATGAAAGGGAGGGACTTTTAGTCCCTCCCGCCGACAGCGCGGCTCTCGCAGATGCGATTGCGAAACTGCTTAACGACCCCGAGCGGCGAGCGGGTATGGCCGGAGCAGGCCGCGAAAAAGTTTTGAAGCGCTTCGGCTTTCAAGAGATGGTTCGCTCTTATGAGCGAATCTATGAGAAGACTTCAAGCCGTAAGCAATCAACAATCAGCAGAGAAGTGAGCGTTACCGCCGACAACTGATCGCGCATGGATCGCTCTAAAAACAATGCCTGAAATTTCGGTCATCATTCCTGCGTACAACTCGGCGCACTTTCTTAAGGACGCTCTCGATAGTGTGCTCGCGCAAACTTTTCGTGACCTCGAAGTCCTTGTGATAGATGACGGGTCTACCGATAATACGCGGGAATTGGTAAGCAGTTATGGCGGGCAGTTGCGTTATTTTTATCAACAGAATAGCGGCGTCGCCCTGGCGCGCAATCGAGGGATCGAAGAGAGCCGGGCGCGATATATTGCGTTTCTGGACGCGGATGATTTGTGGATGCCTGAGAAACTTGAGCGGCAATTTGAGGCGCTCGAAAATGGCAGTGAGTATCGCGCCTGCTATACGAATTTCACAACTGTCGCGTCCGATCTTACGCCTCTGGAAGGAAATTCCAGCAGCCGGAAATCGTCGGGTTTAGCGGATTTGCTCTTGCGCGGTAATGTGGTTGGGACCCCTTCTACGGTTTTCTGCGAGCGATTATTGCTTGAGGCGACAGGCGGATTCGATCCCTCGCTCAGCCAGTGCGCCGACTGGGACATGTGGATGCGAATGACTGCTTTGACCGAGTTCTTTTATTTCGAAGAGCCAATGGTGGCATACAGACAGCACGGCAATAATATGAGCCGCGATGTTGCGCTTCTCGAACGCGACAGCCTGCGTGTCCTTGAGAAAGGGTTTGCGCTGCCCGCGCTTTCTCAAGACTTGCGGCGACGGCGTCGGGCCGCCTTTGCTCGAAACTATATGGTGCTTGCCGGGTCATATTTTCATGCAAAGAGTTACGGCAATTTTGCGCGTTGCGCCTCGCGCGCCCTCAGGCTGGATTTTCGACAGGCGGGATATTTGATGGCCTTCCCGGCGCGGGCCTTGACTCGTTCGAAATCGTATCTCCACGCGGAGATTTCTTAAATTCATCATGCGAAGCTCATCAAATCCGCGAGTCTTATATATTGTCTATTGGGGGGCGGCCGAACCCTTAGGCCAGTCGCTCGTTTTGCCTGCGGTCAAAAGGCTTGCCGCTCTGGGCGCAAACCTGACGCTTGTAACCTATGAAAAGCCCGCAGACCTCGAGTGCGAAGAGAGGATAGACGCCATAAAGGCATCTCTTGAAGAGAGTGGTATTCGATGGATCCCGCTCAAATATCATAAGCGGCCAAGGGTTCCTGCCACGTTGTTCGATTTTCTAAATGGATACGTCCGCGCCCTACTGACGCGGCTGGGCTCTCGATACGACATCGTTCACGCTCGGACATTTATAGGTGGCTTGATCGGGCTCGCGATTGCTCCGTCTCTGCGCGCAAGGTTTATCTATCACAATGAGGGGTTCTATCCTGATGAGCAGGTTGATGGCGGAATCTGGCAAGAAGGATCATCGGCACACAGGATTGCGAAATCGCTGGAAAGAGCGATGTATAACCGCGCTGACGGGATAATAGCCCTGTCAAAAAGAGCCAGGACTGAGATTGAAAGTCTGCCGCAAGTCGGTCGTAAAGCGACACCTGTGATCGTAGTGCCCAGTTGTGTTGACCTGACCCATTTTCAATTGAGTAGATCAAGGCCGATTTCTTCGGAGGGGACTCGACGATTTGTTTACTCGGGCAGTGTAGGGGGGCGTTATTTGCTCGATAGGATCGGGCGGTTTGTCGCCGTAGCCTCGGATGAGGACAGGCCGGTTCACCTGCGCGTTCTTACCCGCACAGATCGGATGACGGTTGATTCGGTTCTCTCCCCAACCGGGTTGTCTGAGGGAAACTGTTCGGTAAAGAGCGTTCATTATTCGGCGATGCCACAGGCGTTGGCAAATGAACAGGTGGGAATGGCGTTTCTCAAACAGGGGTTGAGCGAGCACGGCGGCTCGCCCACTAAAATCGGAGAGTACTGGGCCACGGGATTGCCGGTCATTGCCACTGCAAATTCGGGTGACACGGACGAGATCATCAAAAATGAGCGGGTCGGCGTGATCGTAAAAGAACACACTGATGATGCCTATCGGCAGGCGCTAAGAGAGCTTGATAAGCTCTTAATAGACCCCGAGCTTTCCGTCCGATGCCGGAGCGCCGCAGAGACTCATTATGGACTTGAGCCGGCCTGCGACCGGCAAATCAATCTGTACGAGGAGATCAACTCAACAGCGGCTCGGGCTGCCTCGGGCCTGCGCGCCACGGAAGCCGGTAGCGGGAAATCCACGGTAGAAACGTGATGAACGGCTATGTGAAGCAGACTCTGAAAAGGCTCAGATACTGGCAGCCTTTGAATTTCGCGGTGACCTCTATCCTGCGTGGTGTCTTAAGCGCGGCTGGCTACGAATCAGAGTTTATAATCAAGCATCTGCATAAAGTCGGCAGGGTTAAGCGCGAACTGCCAAACGGGCGCACGCTCTCTTTGTGGTCTCGCGCTGATGACTGGGTCACAAATCAGATATTCTGGCGCGGCTGGGACGGATACGAATCTGAAACGACACCGCTCTTTTTTCGCCTGGCATCGCGCGCTCAGGTAACGATAGACGTTGGCGCGTATGTGGGGTATTACACCCTGCTCGCCGCGCATGCCAATCCGCAAGGCCGTGTTTACGCGTTTGAGCCGATGCCCGATACTTACGAAAGATTGCGAAAGAATATCGCTATGAACAGCCTGTCCAACGTCGAGTGTTTCTGTAAGGCTGTGGGCGAAAAAGAAGGAGCTGCAAAATTCTTTTACACGGCGGGGCTATTGCCTTGCAGTTCGAGCCTGTCGTTTGACTTTATGCAGACCGCATCGGGTCTTTGTGTCTCGGATGTTGATGTGCTGGCGCTTGACAGGTTCGTTTCCGAGAGGGAACTCCAACGTGTAGATTTAATCAAGATAGACACCGAAAGCACCGAGCCTCAGGTGTTGCTCGGAATGGCTGAGACCTTACGCAGGGATCGCCCCTTCATAATCTGCGAAGTCCTCGGACGCGGAAGCGAGCAGGCGCTTGAAGAAATCCTTCGCCCGCTCGGCTATCGCTACTATCTGATCACACCGAAGGGGCTCGACTTGCGCGCTCGCATTGAGGGGCATCCTGTCTGGTTGAATTATCTCTTTACGCCGCTCGGCCTCGAAGAAATCGCCGTGGGTTAAGGTAACTGTGAAGCGACCGGAGACACCAGCAAATATTCGTATGCAGGTTCCTGACAGCGCGATAAAAGTTTGCGCCCTGGTGCCTTATCCGCCCGGCACGACTCCGAGTCAGCGATTCCGAATCGAGCAATGGATCCCTCTTCTGAATGCTCATGGCATATCCGTAGACCTTGTTCCGTTTGCCGATGAGGAGTTGATGCGACATCTGCACAAGCCCGGGCGATGGACAGAGAAGGTCTTCGCGGGTCTCGGCGCTTTCGCTCGGCGTTGCGGGGAGGCGGCCAGAGCATCGCGCTACGATGCGGTGTTGATTCACAGGTCGGCTTGCATCGGAGGCCCGGCGGCGCTTGAACGCATAATCGCTCTCACCGGGCGGCCAGTCATTTATGATTTCGATGATGCGATCTTTCTGCTGCACACGACGGAAGCTAATAAGAGAGTGGGATGGCTCAAATTTCCGGGTAAGACCTCGCAGATTTGCCGCATAAGCGCGCATGTGGTCGCCGGAAACAGCTATCTTGCGAATTACGCGCGCAAATACAATTCAAGCGTCACAGTCATCCCGTCGAGCATAGATACGGCCCTCTACAGACCCAGGCCAAAGGCGGAGACGGGTAAGCGGGTTATAGTGGGGTGGATGGGAAGCTCTACATCACAGAATCATTTAGAGATGTTTGCCCCTGTGCTTGCTGGAATTGCTGCGCGTTGTGACTTCGAACTGCGTGTCATATCGGATCGCAAACCTGCATTTTCAGAGCCTTCTTTTGTATGGCGGCCGTGGTCTGCCGAAACCGAGATTGATGAACTCTCGCAGTTTGACATAGGCATCATGCCGATGCCAGATGACAGGTGGGCGCGCGGCAAGTGCGCTATGAAGGCCCTACAGTACATGGCAATGGGAATTGCTACGATCTGTTCGGAGGTCGGCGCTAATCGTGAATTGATCTCTCATGGAGAGAACGGGCTACTATCGGCGACCGCCGAAGAATGGGTCGAGAACCTGACCCGGCTGATCGGCGATGCCGGTTTGAGGGCGGAACTGGGGAAGGCGGGGCGGAGGACAATCGAAGACCGCTACTCGATGAACCGCTCTGCGGAGCTCTTCGCGCGCGTCGTTCGTCAAACGCTTGAAGGCAAGCACAAACTTGCCAGCCCTCACTCTTCAATAAGAGAGATTAATGCGGATTGATGGCTTTTCGGTTGCCGCCACGTCAATAATGGCGGCAAAAGTACTGGGATTTTGCCCTAAATACACATATTACTTATCTAATGCGCAGTAAATTATTTGTATTATTATCCGTGCTGGGGTTAGTCGCTGGCGCTGTCTATCTGGGTAATGCGGTAGCCGGGTCCCCGGATATCGGTGTAGCGGTTCTGGTTGGAGGCATTTCAGCCGCGGTGTGCATCTGGCTGATTTTGCAAAACAGTTGCGACCGTGAATTTCTGCTCAAATTGTTTATTGCGGCGCTTGGGGTGCGATGGTTTTTTGCGCTCGTGATTTTTTTCAAGCACAAGCAGTCATTCTTTGGCGGCGATGCTATCACATACGATGCTTTCGGCAATGCGCTCTGCCGGTCGTGGTTGGGGCTGGTTGATCCGAATGCGCCCTGGCTCTTGAATTACACGAGTATAAATCGGTCAGGCTGGGGAATGTTTTATTATGTCGCGGCAGTCTATTACGCCATTGGCCAGAACCCGCTCGCCCTTCAATTGATAAACGCGAGCCTCGGCGCGGCGGTCGCGATAGTGATCTACAGAATTTCAATGCTGGTCTGGCCCCGGCAGAGGGTCGCTCGCACGGCTGCCGTCCTGACCGCCTTTGCCCCCTCGATGATAATATGGTCTTCCCAGTTGTTGAAAGACTCTCCGATAGTGCTCTTCATCTGTCTCTGCGCATTGCTCACGCTCAAGCTGCGTGATGAGCTAAAGATCAAGAACTTCGTATTCCTGTTGATTTCCCTCTTTTGCCTCTTCTCGCTGCGCCACTATGCCGCCTACATAATCTTTGTAGCCATCGCAGGAACGTTCCTGTTTGCCGCAAAGAGATTCACGCCGCTTCGCATCTTACAGGGCGGGATACTGGTAGTGATCATCGGGGTGTCTCTGGTCTATTTCGGAGCCGGTCAGGTGGCAAAGCAGGCGTTCGATCTTGAGAAGATTCAGTCGGGCAGAGTATGGAGCGCAAGGGTTGCAAACAGCGGTTTCGGAGGCGATGTAGACATCACCGACCCGGAAGCCGCTCTCACGTTTTTGCCGGTCGGCGTCTTATATGTGATGGTCGCTCCCTTTCCGTGGATGATGACCAACATGCGACAACTGGTGACTCTGCCCGAGATGCTGATCTGGTGGCTGCTGTTGCCGATGATGCTGAAAGGGTACTGGTTCGTCCTCAGAAATCGCCTGCGTGAATCGTTTGTGGTTTGCATATTCACCATCAGCCTGATACTGGCCTATGCGCTTTATCAATCGAATGTCGGGACTGCCTACCGGCATCGCGCTCAACTCTACGGCTTCTTCTTTATCCTGATAAGCATAGGGCTGGAATTGAGACGCGAAGCCAGGTTGAAGAATAGGGCTCAGAGAGTCGTTCGTCGCCCAGGCATGGTTTTGCCTGTGGGGCAGGCTGCGGGTAGTCAACTCGCTGGTGGCTCAATCGAGGCTGCTGCGAGGTGATGCGCCTGACCGATTGCGAAGAATTAATATGTGTGGAATAGCAGGCATAGTCGATTCAACCGGGCGGCCCGTGGAAACGGCGGTGATCGAGAAGATGTGCGCCGCGATGGCTCACCGGGGCCCGGATGATGACGGATACTATATCAATCCCGACCCTGAAACGGGCTACAGGAGCCAGTCTCGCGCCTCTGCCTCCGTGGCGCTTGGCATGCGTCGGCTTGCGATCATCGATCTCGTGACGGGCAAACAACCTATCCATAACGAAGATGAGACTGTCTGGGTAGTTCTGAACGGCGAGATATACAACTACGCAGAGTTGCGCGCTGACCTGGAAGCGAAAGGACATCTCTTTTATACCGAGAGCGACACCGAGGCAATCGTACACGCTTATGAAGCGTACGGCCCGGATGTGGCAAAGCATCTGCGAGGCATGTTCGCATTTGCGATCTGGGACGAACGCGAGCAGCGGTTGTTGCTTGCCCGCGACAGGGTAGGGAAGAAGCCGCTTCTTTACTCGATCACAGACGGCAAGCTGGTCTTCGCCTCCGAGTTTCAAGCCCTGCTCTCTCACCCCGATATTTCACGAGAGGTGAACCCAGAAGCCGTCTCTGAATACCTGACCTTCATGTATGTGCCCGCGCCGATGACCGCATTCACCGGCGTGAGAAAACTCGAACCGGGGCATATCCTGATCTGGCAAAACGGCGAGATCAAAATCGAGCGTTACTGGTCTCTCGATTTCAAACGGAAGATCGACATCAGCGAAGAGGAAGCATCGGAGCGCGCGCTTGAATTGCTGAAAGATGCCGTCCGGGTGCGTTTGATGTCTGATGTTCCGCTCGGAGCTTTTTTGTCAGGCGGGATAGATTCGAGCGCGGTCGTCGCCTTGATGAGCGAGCTTTCAAGCGAGCCTGTGAAGACATTTTCCATAGGCTTCGAGGAACAGGATTACAACGAAACTGCACACGCTCGGCGGGTGGCCGAGCGTTTCGGCACCGACCATTATGAGTTCATCGTTCGCCCGAAGGCGCTTGATGTGCTGCCGCGTCTGGTTCGTCATTATGGTGAACCCTATGCAGATTCATCAGCCATCCCTACTTACTATCTGTCGGAGCTTACGCGTCAGCACGTGACGGTGGCGCTAAACGGCGACGGCGGCGATGAGTGCTTTGCCGGGTACGAGCGATATTCGGCCATGCGTATTGCGGATAGTTATCAGCATCTGCCCCGAGCTTTAAGGGAGCGAATTCTGGAACCTGTCGTCGCGGCCGTTCCCGAATCAGGCTCAAAACGCTCGCCTTACGGGAGAATGCGGCGGTTTCTCGGCGGTGTGATCCAGCCAAGAAGCGAACGCTATCTGAACTGGATAAGCGCCTTTGACGGTGAATTGAAACAGGAGATTTGCACGCCGGAATTTCTGGAACAGACCGCGACGATCAAACCTGTTTCACGCCTCCGGCCGTGGTTTGCAGGCAATGGAGAGATCGACATAGTTGATCGAGTCTTGATGGCCGACACCTTCGGTTATTTGCCAAACGACCTGCTGGTAAAGGTAGACATCGCCAGCATGGCCGTCTCGCTTGAAGCGCGGTCGCCGTTTCTCGACCACAATCTTTTGGAATTCGCGGCAAGTTTGCCGGCACCCTACAAACTGCGAGGGCTGACGACGAAACGCATACTCAAACGCGCTCTTAGCGGATTGCTGCCCGAAGAGAACCTCAAGCGCCGGAAGATGGGTTTTGGCGTTCCGATAAGCCAATGGTTTCGCGGCGAACTTCAAGACTTTCTCTCCGAAACAATCACATCGGAGCGCGCATTGCGGCGTAATTACTTCAAGCCCGAAAGCGTTCGCCATCTTATCGGCGAGCATACGAGCGGTCGCAGAGATTATGCCCCACAACTGTGGACGCTGCTGATGCTCGAACTGTGGCACAGAGAGTTTATTGATTGAGCAGTAGGCAGCAGGTAGTAGGCAGTAGACAGTAGACAGTAGGCAGTAGGCAGTTGAGTAAAGACGATCATTAGTCAAAAGGCAACTGCAAAATCGAGCGAATAGAAATAGGCCACGGATGACGCGGATTAGACGGATTTACGCGGATCAGTTCTGGGCTTCAAAATAACTGCCTACTGCCAATGGAGATATAGATGCAGATAACCAACGCCCTGACGATAGATTTTGAAGACTGGTATCAGGGCCTCGAAATTCCCCACACCGAATGGGCTGATTACGAGGATCGAATCGCGCCTGTCGGCAGACGGCTGCTCGAATTGCTCGCCTCAATGGGGGCGCGGGCTACTTTTTTCGTGCTCGGTTACGTAGCCGAACGCCACCCGGAAATAGTGCGCGAAATCGCGGACGCGGGGCACGAAATAGGCACTCATGGTTATTCGCATTCTTTTATTTACAGACAGACGCCCGAGTTGTTTCGCACGGAGTTGAGCCGCTCAATTCGCGCGCTTCAGGATGTTACGGGCAGACAGGTGCTTGGTCATCGCGCTCCGTTTTTTTCAATAACCGAGCAGTCGCTCTGGGCGCTCGAAATACTAGGCGAACTCGGAATACGTTATGATTCGAGCATCTTTCCCGTTCTCAACTATCGCTATGGTATCGAAGACGCGCCGCGCTGGCCTTATCAGCTTGAAGCGGGCGCTCACAAATTGATGGAGTTCCCGATTTCAACTTGGCGGTTGTGGGGACGCAATCTGCCTGTGGCCGGGGGCGCTTACTTCCGCATTTATCCTTATTCGTTTACGCGCCGGGCTTTTCGTTCAATCAATAGTCAGGGGAACCCGGTAGCCTTTTATCTCCATCCGTGGGAGATTGATCCGTCGCAGCCGCGCATCGCTCTGCCACGTCGTATCGCGCTTACGCACTATTTCAATTTGGGTGCTACGGAGAACCGCTTGCGCAGGCTGCTTGGCGACTTCAAATTCGCGCCCATGGCTGAGGTACTCAATGTCAACTGAACAGAAAGTGCGCGACCATTTTCACGCGGACGCGCACAGATTCGACGCAATTTATGAAGACGAAAAGGGCCCGATCACACGCTGGGTAGACAATGTCTGGCGAGGCGTCGTGCGCCGCCGGTTCGAACTGGCGCTCAAAGAACTGGAACCGCTCGCGGGCAAGTCCATACTCGATGTAGGGTGCGGTTCCGGGCGTTACTGCATCGCCTATGCCCGGAAGGGCGCGAAAAGAGTGATCGGCATCGATTTTGCCGACGCTATGATAACGCTTGCCCGGGAGCACGCGCACCGTTTTGGCGTAGAAGATCGGTGTGAATTTCACGTGGGCAGATTCCCCGAGGCTGCGCCCTCTGGCCCCTTCGATGCCTGCGTGGCGATGGGATTTTTCGACTATACGGATGACCCGGTCAGGCTCATCTCGCACATGCGCCGGTTGGCTAAATCAAAGCTGATTCTGAGCTTTCCTAAATCACTTGAATGGCGCGCCCCCGTTCGGCGCGTTCGGTTTCGGCTGATTGGCTGCCCGCTATTTCTTTATTCGGAAAGCCGGGTCATAAAGATTCTCGCCGATGCCGGAGTGACCGATTACAAATGGATCAATCTGGATCGAGATTATATAGTCGTGGCCAATTTATAGGCTGCCATCAGGTTTATCATGTCAAGCGCTGAACCAGTTCGCGTCCTCCACATCATCACCCGGTTGATCGTCGGCGGCGCGCAGGAAAACACCTTGCTGTCGGTTGAAGGTCTGGACCGGATGGCCGATTACGATGTCACGCTCGTCACGGGCGTAGACAACGGGCCGGAAGGCGACCTGCTTGCCCGCGCTCGCGCAAATACCCGGCTGATCGTGGTTCCCGAACTTGGCCGCAACATCAACCCGTTTGCCGACATCAAGGCATTGTGGGCGCTCTACCGCTTGATTCGAAGGGGTCGCTATCACATCGTTCACACCCATTCATCAAAGGCGGGCGTGCTCGGTCGGATCGCGGCAAAGATGGCCGGAACTCCGATCATCGTTCACACGCTGCACAGTCTGGTCTTCCACGATTACCAGCCGTTGTTGATAAACCGGCTGTGGTGGGCCGTCAAGAAAATTTGCGCGCCGATGACCGATCACTTCATCAGCGTTTCGAGCATCATCAGCCGGAAAGCCATCGCCGCAAGGATTGCTCCGCCTGAGAAGTTCACAACCATTTATAGCGGCATGGAACTGGACTGGTTCCTCAGAGCCGAGATTGACCCGAGCGCAATCCGGCGCGAGTTCTCTATCCCGGAAGACGCGCTTGTAGTCGGCAAGATCGCGCGCCTTTTCCCGCTCAAAGGGCACGATCAATTTCTTGATGCCGCCCCGGAGATTGTAAAACGCAATCCCGGCGTCAGATTTTTCTTTGTAGGCGATGGGGTGCTTTATGATCATCTGCGCCGCCGCGCTGAAAAACTGGGAATCCTTGAAAACTGCGTATTTGCGGGCCTCATTCCCCGCGAACGCATACCGGAAATGATCTCGGCGATGGATGTGCTGGTTCACACATCGCTCAGAGAAGGGCTGGCCCGCGTGCTTCCGCAGGCGCTCGCTATGAAAAAGCCCTGTGTATCCTTCGATATTGACGGCGCTCCCGAAGTGGTCATCCCGGATGAGACCGGCTATCTGGTCGAGCCCGATGATGCTCGCGGGCTTGCCGATGCCGTATCTCGCCTTCTTGCCGACAGCGATCTTCGCCGCCGGATGGGAGAAGCCGGACGCCGACTGGTCGATCCGGCATTTCGCGCCGAAACGATGGTTGATCAGATTTCGACTATTTACAAAATGCTGCTCGAGCGACAGGCTGAAAAGGTCGCTCGATTCGATGGTGGTCGCTTTTGGAAATCGGCTAAGGCCGAAGAGAGCGCCACGGTCTGACGCGTTTACAAGCAGGCCGGAAGTGGCTGGATCGTATCAAACGATCCGGTTTATGTTGCCCTCTCAGTGGGAAAGGACGCAAGGTATGAAAGTATTAATCACCGGAGGAGCCGGCTTTATCGGCTCGCATCTCGCAGAGCAACTTCTCGCGCGCGGGGATGAGGTCTGTATACTGGACGATCTGTCGACTGGCTCGATAGAAAATATCCAGACAATAAAGGGTCACCCCAACTTCACCTATCATATAGACACGATTCGCAACTACAGGCTGACGGCCGAACTGGTAGACGTGTGCGACATAGTCTATCATCTTGCGGCGGCCGTCGGGGTGCGCCTTATCGTTGAGAGCCCGGTCAATACAATCGAGACAAATATTCGCGGGACCGATATTGTCTTGAGCCTTGCGGCCAAGAAGCGAAAGCGCGTGCTGATCACGTCCACATCGGAAGTCTACGGCAAGCGCAATCGCGTGCCCTTTTCCGAAGAGGATGATCTTGTGATGGGCGCGACCAGCAAAGGGCGATGGAGCTATGCCTGCTCAAAGGCGATTGATGAGTTTCTGGCCATCGCTTACTGGAAAGAGAAGGGAGTGCCTACGGTTATCACGCGTCTGTTCAACACGGTCGGGCCGCGCCAGACCGGGCGCTACGGGATGGTGATTCCAAGCTTCGTTCAACAGGCATTGACCGGCAGAGACATCACCATATTTGGCGATGGCTCTCAAACCCGGTGCTTTACTCACGTCTCGGATGTCGTAGAGGCGATCATCAAAGTCGCCGAGCATCCTCACGCTCTTGGCGAAGTCTACAACATAGGCAGCGACCGCGAAATCACAATCTTTGATCTTGCAAAAAAGATAAAGCGGCAGACTCGGTCGGATTCAGAGATAGTTTTTGTGCCATACGATAAGGCATACGAGGCGGGCTTCGAGGATATGATGCGCCGCGTTCCCGACATAACCAAGGTCCGCGAACTGATCGGGTATCGCCCGAAAATAGATCTGGATGAAATGCTCGAAAGCATTATCGAATACCATCGCGGAAGGATGCTCGGAGAACTGGGCGTCCCGGCTTCGTCGCTGGCGTTTCAGGCGTAGGCCGTTGTTTGCGCGTTATTAAGACTTTGCCAATCCCTGTCTCTTGAGGGCGGAAAATTCTCGACCCTCATTAGTAGGATTTTAGTAGTGGGAACTGAATATGTGGATCATTATCGCGAGTCTCTTTACATTCCTGCTTGGGCTTGTTCTTACGAAGATTGCCCGCGCGGTTGCGCCCCGAATCGGCCTCGTAGCAATCCCAAGAGATGACAGATGGCATGGTAGGCGCACACCACTGCTTGGCGGCGCTGCTATCTTTGCGACGTTCCTGATCGGATTTGTTCTCTTTGTTCCGAATCTCTCGATGGCCTATCCGATACTGGCATCGGGAACGCTGCTTTTTGTCGCCGGTCTCGTTGACGATGCGATTCAGATCAAGCCCTATACAAAGCTCGTTATTCAGTTGATCGCATCGGCCGTGATCGTCTATTTCGGCGTGCACCTCCCCTGGGTAGAGTACAAGTGGATAAATGATGTCCTCACGATTTTCTGGCTTGTGGGCATAACCAATGCGATAAACCTGCTCGATAACATGGACGGTCTTGCGGGCGGCGTGTCGGTAATAGCCTGCGTGTTTCTGGCGATTACTTTTCTGTTGAACGGGCAGGTAGCCCTGGCAGTTGTGCCTGCCTTGCTTGGAGGCGCGGCGCTCGGTTTCCTGGTCTTCAACTTCAACCCGGCGTCCATCTTTATGGGTGACAGCGGTTCGATGTTTCTCGGTTTCATGCTTAGCGGGACCGCGCTGTTGAGCGAAATGGGACGTTTCAGAAATCTGACATCGGTATTGCTGACGCCCGTTTTGATTTTGATGATTCCAATATTTGATACCTGTCTTGTGACAGTAACTCGCAAATTATCAGGGAGACCCATCTCGCAGGGCGGGCGGGATCACACCTCGCACAGGCTTGTTGCCCTGGGTATACCGGAACGGCGCGCTGTCGTGTTGCTTTATGTGTTTGCCGCGCTTTCGGGCACTATTGCGTTGCTTGTAAAGGTGATGGAAACAGGTACAGTGCTTGTCCTGGTTCCCGGTTTCGCGCTCGGGGTACTGCTGGTCGGCCTCTATCTGGGCAAGGTCGTCGTCTATGAAAAAGGCAGCCCGGAACCGGGGTTGCGAATACTTTCCACGATTGCCGACTCATCTTATAAGCGGCGCATCTTCGAAGTGTTGCTCGATGCGGTTTTAGTGGTGCTGGCTTACTATGGAGCCTATCTGCTCAGGTGGGACGGGGACCTGCCCGATGATCAGCTTGCAATCTTTTTGAGGACTTTGCCTCTCGTGATGATGGTAGAGATATTGTTTCTGCTGATCGGAGGCGTATATCGCGGTTTGTGGCGCTACATCGGTGTTGATGATCTGCTGACGATCATAAAATCGGTCCTTATCGGAACGGCAACCAGCGCACTTGTGGTTTTGTCTATACACAGATTTGTGGGGCCGTCGCGCGCTGTTTTGTTCTTGAACTTTATTCTTCTTGTGATTCTTGTAAGCGGCAGCCGGTTTTCATTCCGATTCCTGCGAACACTTATTCAGGATCACGTCAAACTTCACCCTGATGCCAGACCGATTTTGATCTATGGCGCGGGAGACGGCGGCGAACTCCTGATCCGCGAAATTCTCAACAACCCTCAATACCTGTACGCGCCGATAGGATTTATAGACGACGACGAAGGCAAGGCCGGAAAACTCATACACGGTTATCGCATATTTGGCTTAAATGAATTGCCTGATTTGATTCGCGCCCACGGAATCAATGAGGTCATTGTTTCGAGTTTGAAGGTCTCTGACGGCAGACTCAATACGTTGAGAGGAATGGGCATAGGCTTTAAGAAGATGAGCATACGTATTGAGTGAGCCTTATTGAAAACAACTGCAAACTTTAACCTGACAATTACGTCTGTTTAAATTGTCAACTCAGGAGAATTGAAGCCCCGCGTTAAGATAGAAATTCTCCACGCCCGGTTTCCAAGATCATCTGGAGGAAATATGAAACTAGGAAGAAACCAGTTCAAAGCCCCGCTCAGTTTTCTGCTGGCGTTGTCGCTTGTGACTGCCTTTACACTGAGTTCTTATGCCGCGCCTGAAACGCCGGTAGATAAGGTTTTGCCGGTTTTAGGAAGCATCCCTGCGCTTCAGGAGCCGACCGGTTTGTTGACGGCCCATTCTCACGTCACCATCAATGGCAATGATGCTTCGACCGGCGCGACCGTCCTGCCCGGTAACGTCATTACTACGGGCACGGGTGCCGAAGCCCAGATCGAGATGGGGCCGCTCGGCAAGGCCGCTCTGGAACAGACCACCACCGTTACTCTGGACATGATGGCCAATGAAGTGAATGCGAGTCTGAACCGTTGCGGCGCAGTTACATTGACGGTGCCGACTGGCGTGAAGGGCACAATCACCATTCTTCAGAAGGCCGATGTGGGCGTCTTTTCAGAACGAAAAGAGGTTGATATCAAGGTATATCGCGGCGAGGTGGTTGTTAAATTCACCGACGGGAAAGAGAAGACGCTCAAGGCAGGCGACCACAAAGAATATAAAGAGGCTACGCTTGTGACCTCAGACGGGGACGCGATCTTTAAGGTATACTGCGACGAAGATCATCCTTTCGCCCTGTTCTTTCTTCCGCTGGCCGGCCTCTTATTCCTGGTTGGCGACGACGGCAATGTAATACCTGCCGGCCCGCCTGTGCTCAGCCCGCTCGCGCCGTAATCCGTAGCGTAAACGCCGTGCCTCCTCGGGCCTCGCCAGCCCTTGCAGCAGCGGCTAGTCCCTGGCAGTGGTGATGATGGCACACAGACCTGCCTGTGCTCAGCCCGCTAAAGCCCCGGGACAAAGCGGTACGATAACACCAAATGGTTATTTTGCGACAATTGCAGGTAGGGAACTGTCCTGCATTTCGAATCTGAAGGAGGATTTTGAATGGATGGTGTGCTTATGCCACGATCTCGATGGAAATCCGGCTGACTGGAGAAGCTAGACCGCCTCGTGTGGGTGGACGGAATCTCCTTTCAGGCATACGGACTTAGCATAGGGATTCGTGTGAACAATGCCGATGTATTAGAGAAAATCACGAAGCGGCTTCCATACGGTTGGAAGCCTGCTCGCTCGCCCGTCGTAGACTATTTGTATTCCATCGTGGCTCCTCCCGCCACCGGGCGAGCAAATCTCCGCCGATATAACATTCTCTATGCGGGCGTCCAGAGATTGTCAAGGACGACGGATTTCGATGAGATGCTCTGTGATCTTGACGTTGACCTCCATTCTTATGTGGCGGCGGCTACACAACGGAGGATGTTTCTACACGCGGGCGTAGTAGGTTGGCGTGGACAGGCCATTGTTATTCCGGGGAAGAATTTCAGCGGGAAGACAAGCCTTGTGACCGCTTTGTTGCGGGCGGGCGCAACCTACTATTCTGATGAGTTTGCCGTTCTTGATGCGCGTGGCCGCGTCCATCCGTACCCCTTGCATTTACACATCCGTGAAGAGGGCGGCGACCGACCGAAAGAGTATCCGGTTGAACTCTTAGGCGGGCGTGCGGGGACCAGGCCCCTGCCGATAGGCATGGTAGTCTTAAGCGAATATCGGCCCGGAGCCAGGTGGCGGCCTCGATCCATATCTCAGGCACGAGCCGCGCTTGCGATGTTGGCAAATGTAGTGTCTACGCGCCACCGACCCGAAGCTATGCTTCATATGTTGCGGCAGGTGGTCTCTGGAGCAGCCATTTTGAAGGGTGTGCGGGGCGAAGCCGATGAAATGGCTGATTCTATTTTGAGCAGTATCAGTGCTAAAAATGTAGTTTGAGTAAATCAAAAACGCTTGGAGATGATACAGATGAAAACAAAGTTGGTTCCTCACGCTAGAGAAGATGGCCTTGTGATAGAAGAGTATGAAGACGAATTATTGGTGTACGATCTTGATCGTGATAAGGCTCACTGCCTCAACGAAACGGCTGCTATGATCTGGCATAGTTGCGACGGGAAGAGGAGCGTGCCGGAGATCGCGGCTCGCATCAGGAGCGAGCTTCGTGTTCCGGTAGACGATGAAGTGGTCTGGGTTGCGTTGCGCCGACTGGGGAAGGCCCGGCTTCTCAGGGATCGGGTGAATCCGCCTCTGGATGCAAATATCAGCTCATCGCGTCGAGATTTGATGCGAAAGCTCGCAGTGGTCGGCGGTCTTTCGGTCATTACGATCATATCGCCTACGGCGGCTGAGGCTGCCACGGGATGCACGATGAAAGTGAGTTGTAAACATCTGTGCATAAGCAATCATAGTGTGAAGTCGCTTCCATGTCCGGGAGGCAAGGCTGACGAGCAAAATGGCCAGTGCTGCGGCGACACAAAAGGCGTTTGCCATTTTAGCTCGGTGACTCTGGATGGAGATTGTGGCCCTGAAAATTGTTGTACCATATAAGCCCGCTATGCAAATAAGCCCCCTATGCAAACCTCAAAGATGTGAGCCGAAGGTTGCGCGCTCGGCAGATCGTAGGATTTGCCTCGCCGGTACTGAATATGGCCCGTAAGAACATACAACGCGGTAAACTGGTGGCCACAACCCTCAGTGGAATCTGGCGGCGTGACTTTCCCGGTCTGACAATCTCGGCTGTGGACCTGGCCGAGATCTCGCCTCTGCTCCTTGAATCTGGAGGGGCGGCTCTGGGCTGGCGGCGAGTCCGTAATTGCGATCTACGAACCTCACAGGCCGCCTTGCAGTTTCGGCAGGCCGCCCGACTGCATACTCTTCGCGCTGCCGTCCACGAGCGCGAAATTAAACAGATCATTCCATATCTTCGCTCCAGGGGATTCGAGCCGCTTATGGGTAAAGGCTGGGCTATCGCTCGCCTTTATCCCGAACACGGTCTGCGTCCTTATGGAGATGTTGATCTTTACGTACACCCTGATCGGTTTGCGGCTACCACGACTGCGCTCCGGCAACCTGACACTCCGGGGTGTCGGGTAGATCTGCATAAAGGGCTGGCCGAGCTGGATGATCGTTCCTTCGATGTGGTTTATTCTCGCTCGCAACTGGTAAAGCTGGGGGACGCGGAGGTGCGAATACTGGGGCCTGAGGACCTTCTGCGTCTGCTGTGTCTGCATACTTTGCGCCACGGCGCATGGCGTCCTCTGTGGTTGTGCGACATTGGGATTGCTCTTGAGTCGTGCTCGCCAGATTTCGATTGGGATTATTTTTTGAGCGGAAACCGGCGGCGCACGGATTGGGTCGCCTGTATCATAGGGCTTGCCCATCGAATCCTCGGCGTTCAGATCGAGGATACGCCTTTGGCCGAGAGGGCAAAGAATCTGCCCCGATGGCTTGTCCCTACCGTCTTAAAACAATGGGGCGAATCCTATACGCCGCACGGGTCGCGCTCGCGAATGATTCATCACCTGCATAGCCCATCAGATTTGTTAAAGGCTCTCCGCCTCCGCTGGCCAAATCCGATTGAAGCAACTATCGGTGTGCGGGGGCCATTCAACGAGATGCCAAGGCTGCCGTTTCAAATCGGGGACGCGTTGTTGCGAACCGCGAAGTTTGTGATGAGAGCGCCAAGGTCACTCAGGGAACTCAATTGAGTTCTCGCCTGTAAGCCCACGCCGGCTCGGATCCCGCCGCTTCAAGGGGGTGTTCGTATCGTTTCTCTTATAATGGTGTTATTACGTACAGAAAGGTTTGGTGATGGCTCGGAATTCGAAAAAGGATAAGATCAATGAAATATCGCTCTACATGGCGTTTCCTGACGGCGTATTTCACTTTGTTTGCGCTGAATGCAACGCGCTCTGTTGTCGAGGACATGGATTTGGCGGCAGCCTGAAGAGGGAGATGGGAACCGTGTTATCCATATATCCTTTGCTCGGCAGCGCCGTTATAGAGCGCCGGGGTAGTATGCTTACATTTACCACCCCCTCAAGCGGGTGCGTTCTACTTGGTTCGGACAATCTATGCCGGATTGAAAAAGAGCAGGGAAAGGAACTAAAACCCGGTGTGTGCGCTCTTTTTCCATTCAATGCGTTTGCGCGAATAGGCAAAGTTATAGCCATACGCCCGCATTTCCTATGCCCGCTTCGTCTGTCGTTACCGCCCCGACCGGGCGAGGTCGAAGGCACTCACTCCAAAATAGCGTTTACCGCGCAAGAGAGCGGGATGCTGGACCTGGAATACATAAATACGTATATGCTGCCGTTGATCCTGCATCCATCAATGGATGCCGATGAGGTTATAAAGCGAGAAGTGTCGTTCCGCGATTCCTGTTCCAGATCACTCGGAAAACTAAGTTTCTCTCGCCTGTTAAGAGAAGAATCGTCAGACCCCGGTGCGCTTGATACTCTTGCGCAGAGGGCGGCGCACATCCTCGGGTTGGAGGCAAAGCCCGCATCACGAAAACACGGTCATCTTGATGATTTATTACTCGCGATTGCTCCGTCGTATCGTCTTTCACTCCTGCAGTTTTCTTCGGAGTCGATATTGCTGGCACTAACGATTGACGAGTTATTGCTCCGCCATCTCACCTTATTGATGGATTCCCCAATCAGTCCGCAGGGGGCGTTTAGCCTTTTGGGCAATATGGAGCCGATTGTGTGGTTGCTTGCTCATGGGGATGAGAAGATTGAAGTGTCAGGAAAGATGAATTTGAAATCCTCGCCATTTGGTGACCCCGCCATGTCTTTTGCCGCTTTCAAGGCCCTGCGCGAGATTGCAAATTCGTCAGGCGTGCTCACTGCTCTGGAAAAGGCTATAAAACCGGACATGATTATCTCTGACCGTTCAGCATTGCTGAACCAGTTGGGGTCTCAGCTTAATCAGCAATCTTTGAAATCTACTAGAAAGCGAGCCACCAAAAATACTGTGCGCTCCGATGCCCCGGTTTCTGTTGATTGAATTGAGCCCGGCTATTCGAGCCTCTCGCACGACAGCCTGCAATCGAAGTTATGCACAAAGCCTCTTTATCCTGGGGAAATGGGAATGACCATCTTCGCCGGGATGCAATCGAAACTCTCTCGCGTTGTTTTGGTGCTATACCTTACAACGCTTGCTCTCCTGCCGTGGACGTGGTTTCCACCCTTTCCCTGGCTACACGAACACGCTCAATGGAGCGACGCGGTCTTTGCGGCGACAGCCACGCTCTGGTTTCTTGATCGAGTCAGGACCGGCAAGTGGTCTCGATTCACACCCGCTCAAATCGCTGTTTCAGCCTACCTCGTAGCCGCAACTCTATCTCTACTTTTTGCCGCACCCGATCAATCCGCCGGAGCTAGAAAGCTGCTTGGCATAGGCGAACTCTGCGCGCTTGCCTTAATAACCTCCGATCTTGCATCCTGCCCTCGCGTGTTGAATTCCGTCACGCAAGTCCTGGCAATCTCTTCGCTACTGGTCGCTGCTGCCGGGGTGGCGGGATTATTATTGTTTTACGGTGGGATAGGCACAAACCTGATCGGCATCTACGGCGAGTTGACTCCTTCGAACCGTTATGCCCGCATTCAGGCGGGCTTTTATAACCCGAACCTGCTGGCTAACTTTTGCATCTTTGCCTCCGCGATTATCGCCCGAAGGGATGCTCATATTCAGCCGTGGCTCAGACGGGCTGCGCTTGCAGGACTCTGGATTGCCGTAGCGCTTACCTTTTCGCGGGGAATATTGGGATTCATACTCGCGGCCATTATCCGGCACGCGCACACGCGAGAGCGCCGACGGTTTGCCGTGATTTGCGCTGTGTTGTGCGTAGGTGTAATCGCTTCATTTACGCTCTGGAAACCTGCGCTCGATCCTACCCAGCCCTTCAGCATACACTTTGACACAACCACTCAAACGAGCCGGTATCAGGCTCTCACCTCAGCTCTGCACACGGTAGTCAGAAGCCCTTTCTGGGGCAGTGGGCCTGGCACCCATCCCGGGTTCTATCTCGGCCAGCCCTTTGATGCTCATATGACTCTTGTAAACATCGCCGCTACATTGGGGCTCCCGGCCCTTGCAGTCTTTGCAGCGCTTATGAGCATTATATGGCGCAAGAGAAGCCGCCCTGTTGATCTGGCTCTCTGGGGCGGTTTCGTCGGGCTGGCCCTGGACGGTCTCGGGCAGGATATTGAAGACTTTCGCCATCTGTGGGTAATGATCGGGCTTGCGAGCGTGAGGACTGCCGAAGAAAATACTTCAGATAATTCCTCTACAGATCACGATCATTATCAAATCGCTGATAGGAATCTATCCGGTTGAATGTACGGGCAGGGACAATCTGTAGCGGCATCTGTCGCGGCGGTCGCTGTGATCATGAGTTTGCCTTGCGTAAGGATTCAAACCTTTCCAACCGCATAAATAGGCATAGTGGGCTGTTCGGACCCGCCTTCCGGCTCAAGCGTGATTGCTGCCGCTGCCAGTTGTTTGAGGTCTGATGGAACGTGCACGACCGCAAATCCGTGGCCTTCGGAATCAGGTTTGAAGGTTCCCGCGCTTATCTTCGCATCAGCCGTGACGAACCATAGTTGATATACTTTTCCTTCGGGAGCGGGTGGTAAATTCGCCTCGACTACCCACTGGTTGTCCTTAACATCCCAGTAAATATTTGCCGATGAGCCGGGTGCGGGCGGCTGCCCCGCAAGTGTCAAAACACGAGTGCCGGGTGTTTTGAGAGCAGCGTTGATCGAAGCTATCTGATTGGATTTTTGGGTCTTTTCAAGAAGTTGTTCTCTGAGGTCTCCAACCTGATTTCTTGCCATTGCCAGATCGTTATCGAGCGAAGAGGATTTATCGGCGGCCTGCCGCCACGCAAATATCGAAACCAACGCAAGGATGGCAAACGAAGCCGCTACGGCCCAGGGTAAATACGCAAGCGTGGAGGAGTGTCGCTTTGGGGACAAATCCCGGTCTCTCGGAGTGCGTTCTATTGTGACCATATTCGGCGCAGAATCTTCTTGCCGTTCCGTCGCGATTCTATTAGAAAGCAGATCCCGCAGATGAGGCGATGGAATTACGGTGGGAGACGCCAACCCTAATTCCCCTACTACCTCCTCAAATTCGGCAAGCTCGGTTTCGCACACTGGACAGCCCTCGCGCAGGTGCCGCTCGAAACTGCGAGCCTCGTGCTGGCTCAAAGCCCCAAGCGCATAGAGCGCGGCTGTTTCTTGATATGCTTCTGTGTCCTTATCGTGCGTCACTTCGGTGATTCCTTCCAAGAAAAACTATATTGAGCCTCCACCCGCCCATACTACTCAACCCTATATCGCTTCCATTTCATACCTGTCCCTTGATGGTCGGCCTCAGCAACTCGCGCAACTTCATCATCGCCAGCCGTGTTCGCGTCTTGACCGTGCCGAGTGGCTGGTCCAATCGGTCGGCTATCTCGCTGTGACTCAATCCCGAATAGTAAGCCAGTTCGATCACTTCGCGTTGTTCGGGCGACAGCGTAGATAGAGCCGAACGCACCAGATGCTTTCTTTCAGAGATAGCAGTAGCTTCTTCGGGGCTGGAGCGAGAATCCCTCAACTCTCCCACGTTATCAAGCGACTCCTTGCTCTGCTGATCCTTCCTGCCTGATCGGAGCCGGTCGATTGCGCGAGATCGCGCAATCGTCATCAACCAGGCCAGAGGCGCACCACGCTTTCTGTCGTAGTTGGCTGCCTGCCGCCACACCTGACTATACACATCGAGCAGCACCTCTTCGGCAGTAGATCGGTCGTTGAGGATGCGAACGATCAGTCCGAAAACGAGTCTGTTCGTCGTGTCATACAACGTCGTCAGGGCGGACTGGTCTCCTGTGGACACCTTCCTAATAAGGTCTATCCAATCTTGATCGCGCGTGTTGAAATCCTTAGAGTCTCGGGGTGACCCCAATGTTTTCTCCCTCGTTGCTAATCTACGCAGCGCCGACGGTCTATGGATTTGCGAGAAATCTCTCGCGGCTAAATCAATTGCTCTCCAACCGCAGCCCCACAAAAAAACTACCCGATAATACACCCAAACCCCGCCATCCCCAAGTCTGGGACTCAATTTGTGGCTCGCAGATGTGAATTTTCCGGGCCAATTTTATTCTCAGAAAAAGCTTTGCCTTCTTTGCCTGCCTGGCGGCTCTTCGAGAAATCGCCACTCGCTAAGACGCAAAGTAGGCGAAGAATTTTTATAAACCCATTAAATTTATGATCGTTTCATACTTGAAACGCTATTGCTTTCGTGCTATGATGTTGCCGTTTGAAGGGAATGATTCAAGCGGGAGGCAGATGGAATGAGCACAGCAATAATTGAAGAACGGGGAATTGAAGAAATAATCTTGAGCTTGTCTGAGCCATTGCCTGAAAGCGTAGTCAAGCAGCGAATAGGGTGGACAGACCGAAGCGGCGAGCAGCACTGGGTAGATTACATAGACTGGCACACGGCGGCAAACGTGCTCGACCGCGAATGCCCGGACTGGTCGCACGAGGTGCGCAATGTGACGACTATAGGTGACCTTGTGGCTGTTACCGTGGCGATTACCATCAAGGGCGTGACTCGGTGCGGCGTCGGGGTAGGTTCGGCGCTCGACGAGAAGGGAATCAAGGGGGCCGAGACGGACGCCCTCAAACGAGCCGCCGTCAAATTCGGACTTGCCAGAACCCTTTACAAACGAGATAAAGACAGACGTAGAAAAGAATCCGTTTCAGGCGCTGCTGCTGGCCCGACCGGTGATGAGAGCCCTGTCACAGAGAAGCAGCTTTCAGCAATCTATGCCATTGCCAGAGCCAAATCGCTTGACGCGCATCTCGAATCGATGGCCCTTTTTGGACGCGAGCCGGAGCGTCTGAATCGTAGCGCGGCAAGCGAGCTGATAGAGCATCTCAGAAACGTTCGGATAAGCGCCTGATTCAAATCAGGTTGCGAGCACGGCACGAGCAAGCGGGGTTTCTTCGTGCCAGAGACCCGGGCCGGAAATCAAAAACGGCCCGGGCAAATATGAAAACCATAAATATGAAAACCATAATTATTTGAGACGCTTCAAATGACGGCCTCCTACATCAACACGGAATGCAAGCGATACGGCTGCATAAAGAACCTGCTTGCCTGTTATGCCAATTGCAGGTACAGCGGCAGATGCGATGAATTGAAAAACGAGTTGATGGATAAAGCCGAGCAGGCGACTATAGACATCAATTCGTATCTGAGCCAGAGAGGACGAGCGCCAATCACAATCCAGATACAGAAGCGGGGAGTAAAATTCGTAGACGCCGCAAAGGTACAAATAAAACCAAAGGTACAAATAAAACCAAAGGTACAAATAAAACCAAAGGTACAAATAAAACCAAAAGTACAAACAAAACCGCAGCCTCGCGCGTTGATCAATTCACCCGATAAAACAGCCAAAGCCGGATCACGCCCCGATGTAAGGCCGCGAAGAAAGACGATCAAAAGAAAGCGGGCGGCAAATACAGCCCCCTCGCCTGAACCCGTAACCCTGACGGCCAAAAGCCAGCTGAAAAGGAAAGTCGGACCCGCCAAACCACCTGTTCATAAGAAAGCCAGATCGACGCAAACGGCGGCCGAGAAAAAAACAGCCGATAGTGACAGAAAGGTGACAAACAGGCGGAAGACCTCCGCTCGCAAATCCATATCAAAGACCAGAGCAAGATCGGGGAAAGAGAATCCTATGCCGAAAAGAAATGCGCGCCCTGCACGCGCAGGCGCAATCGAAAAAGATTCGAGTTCAATAGCCTCAGCCGAAGGACGGAACGCGACCCGGAAAAAGAGCGCGAGACCGACATCTGTCTCCGGGCAGAAAAGAAAGACCGGCGCGCGATCCTCTTCCCGCGCTCAGAAGAGCAAGGTCTTTATAATACTTGAAGGCGACCGCGCCACCCTCGTCGATGAGCGCGGGTTGATGTCGCACCTGCTTTCAGGCGGAACTTCAAAGGCCAGATATTTTGAAGCCAGCGAAGTGGAAGCGCGAGTCCAGATCGTAGCCAAGAAATGATCAGACATCGCCCGATTGAGCCGGGCCTGCCCTCTTTACCGCTTAAAGAGCAGGGCCGGAACCTTAGCCTGATCCCTGAGCCTGTAGACAGGATATGTTGCCGGTCTGCCCCCTTTAGCATCGCCCTCGATAGCTTCATCGAAGTAGTTCCATGCCGCCAGCCCGTCATCGCTTTCCGGTTCCAGTAAATAAAAAACCAGTGCCGCTTTTGCCTGTCTTAGAGGCACTATGAACGAGCCGGCCGGGAATTTTTCGCTCGTCTCGGTTGCCTTGACCTTCAGGCGGGTCTCTTTGTGTTTCTGGAATTCTCTTTCCGCGTGAGATACCTCTTCGACCTCGTATTGCTCCACATCGAGAGTCGCATCCTCTTTCATCTGCTCGACCGCCACACCGTGCGCGAGCAATATGTCCACTATCTTTCTTTGATCGGGTTTCAAAATGTAGGCGGCGGGCGGTTTTAGGCGGCGCGTTGCCTGAAACCGGCCGTAGTCGAGCATCTTTACGGGACGCGCTTCATTGGTTGCGGCGAGCCTCGGTCTGTTTGTGCGCGGGTCTATAGTCTTTGTAACCGAACCGACAAGTATCTCCACCGGTTTTGGTGAAGCCTTCAGTTCGAAGCTGACGCCGAATCCTTCTTCGTTGCCAAAGGTGGTTCCTTTATCCCGTGAATAGCGATCAGCCTCTCGAACCAGCGTAACTACCTCCTGCGCGTGAGCCGCCACATAATCCAGGATGGCGTGAACGAACTGATAGGTCACATCAACCCGCGCGCGGAAATCCAGATAGGAATAAGCCTCGCTCAGTATGGCTATGCGGTTGCGCAATCCTTCGTAGTTGTTCCCGAACCTCGGCCTGTAATCGAACGTGGCCCACGCTTTAGGCTCGCCCTGCTGGTCTGCGGGCAGCTCGCGTTGCGGGTTCTTTTCATCAACGAAATTGCCGTAATAATAGGTGTTATATTTGTGCTTTGTCTTTAGCGTTTTGCTCACATCGGGAAAGAGTTTCTCGCGCAGGAAAGAGGCTATCCGCTCATCGCCGTTTGGATTGAGCGAGGGCGAATAGGTCAGCGCGTAGCCGTGATAAGAGCCGTTGGTCGTGTGCAGATCAATTATCACATGCGGGTCCCATCGGTTGAATACGCCTGCGATCAGGCCGCGAGCTTCGGGGCTCTCAATCTTCATGTAATCTCGATTGAGGTCAAATCCCTGAGCATTCTCGCGCGTGCCGACACCGCCCAGAGGCCCGTTTTGAGCCGTGCGATTCTTTATGTCTATTTTCTCGTTGCCGTCCGCGTTATAGATGGGCGCAACAAGTAAGATGATCTTGTCGAGCAGAGAACCGAGCGGTCCCGCCGTGATGTCGCGCATGAGGTGCTGCATCGCTTCTTTGCCTTCGACCTCTCCCGCGTGGATGTTAGCCATGACAAACACGACAGGTTTATCCGATTTCGCGGCCTCTTCGGGGCTGTTGATAACGGGATTCGAAAGGATGACGAGCGGCAGGGCGCGGTCTTCATTCGTCACTCCAAAATTTTCCACGCGTATGTTTGCGCTCGCTTGTTGTAGTTCGGCGATGAAATCCAAGACATCCGCGTACCTGGATGTCTCCTTGTAATCGGTTTGTTCGGCGTGAGATTGCAATTTTGCTTGATTGGCGTTTGAAGTCATTGGCATTAAAAGAGTCAAACAACAAATTACTGTTAAGAGCTTCACTCAGTCCTCCCGTTTTTTGTTCAGAGAAATCTCGAATAGACCAGTTCCGACAAACTCTCGAAAGCCATGCACTGATCCGCGAAAACCCGCCCGATCCGCGCTCGTCCCTGCCTGTTCCTACTGTAATTATCGAGTGCGCGTCTCGCAACTATGACTGCGTATGCCGATTCAGTTTTATCTCAGCAGGCGCAAAGCCAACGGCGTCGGCGCTCACTAAACAATATCTGGTTCGCCCGCGCAAGCCGGTCAAAGCGGTCTTTATCGACTCGCCGTGCAGGTGGCCGTAAACGCAGACATCGGGTGCGTATTCGTCAATCAATTCAGTGAATCCGCAAGGCTCGTGTTTATCATTCACGGGTGGATAATGCATGGCGACGATGAGCGAATCGAATTCGCCTCTTCGTTTCTTCAGAGGTTCAAGCGCGAGCCGGAGGCGTCCTACTTCGCGCTCGTAAATCTTGAAATCCTGCTCTTTGAAATACGAATCGCCGGGGCACATCCACCCGCGAGTGGCGGCAACTGCTACGCGGTTCACGATTGTTGAACTCGCCTGCAAAATCTTTATCGAGGGATCAAGCGCGCGCTCCATTTTAGCAGGCGACTGCCACCAGTAATCGTGATTTCCCTTGAGCATAATCTTTATGCCCTTCATCTGCCCTATGCGGTCAAGATCGGGACGAGCGGCTTCAAATCGCATTGCCCAGCTTATATCGCCCACAAGCAGAAGCAGGTCGTCATCGGTTCCCACCCGTTCCCATGCATCGAATATCTTCCGGTCGTGGTCGTGCCAGTTCTCGCCAAAGCGGTCCATGGTCTTTCCCGTTCCGCCTTCCAGGTGGAGGTCGCCTATTGCGAATACTCTCATGCAGGGTTCATTCTCTCACAACGAGATCGGCTTTCAAATTTGATTGGCGCATTACCTCAAAGCGGCAGACGCAATCGTGCTCTGCACCCTATTTCGGTAGTGCGATTTTCAAGCGCGAGCGTGCCGCCGTGTGCTTCGGCAATCTGACGACAAAGCACCAGCCCGATGCCCGAGCCGCCCGGTTTTGTAGTAAAGAACGGGACAAAAAGATTGGCTGTGTTCGATAGCCCCGGCCCCTCATCCTCCACCCAGATGTCTAGATAGCTTATAGACCGGGTCCACCCGATTCTGACCCCGCCGCCCGTTTCCATAGCCGCGTCCACGCCGTTTCGAATCAGGTTTATCAATAGCTGTTCGATCTGGTCTGTGTCTGCTCGTGTAAGCAACTCAGGTCCAGGTGCGATAGCTACGGGCAGGCGCGTCTCAAGCCCCGCGACTCGCCGGACAAGCTCACCCACATTCATTGATTCGAACTTCGGTTGAGGCAATCGGGCCAGCCGCGCATAGGCTTCCATGAAGCGGCTCAACGCGGCGGCACGCGAAGCGATTACGCCAAGACCGCGATGCATATCTTCTTTCCAATCCGCTGGTCTCGGCTCGCGCACGACCAGGGTTTCAAGGCTGCCCGCTATGGATTTTATCGGAGCGAGCGAATTGTTCAGTTCGTGACCAAGGACGCGGACGAGTCGCTGCCACGCCTGACGCTCTTCTTCACGGAGGGCGCGGCTCAAATCCGAAAGCACCAGCAGTTGATGGGGTATGCCTCGCTCGCGGAAAGTGCTTCGCCTCACTTCCCATCTGGCTGTGCGACCGGGGAAAGACATCTCAAGCGTGCGAACGCTTTCTCCATTCAGGCAATCCAACAGCCCAAGCACTTCGGCGCTACGCCCCATCAGGCGTTCGGAAGGTTGAGCAAGCAATCGCTCTCCTGCCCGGTTTACAAGCGCAAGCCTTTGCTCGCTATCGAATGCGAATACGGCCACATTTATTTCGGCCATCACGGTCGAGAGTAGAGCCGTTGCCTCCAACGCGCCCAGACGTTGCTCGCGCAGGGTCTCGCCGAGAGAGTTGACCTCAAGCATAGCCTCTCCCAGCGCGTCATCGGGAATGGCTCCGCGAGCGCGGATAGAAAAGTCTCCCTCGCGCAGCGCGGCCAGCAGATTCGACAGTGTTTGAAGGGGGTATATTACGCGCTCGCGGACCGCGTAAGAAAAACCGAGCCAGAACCCGGTTATCAAGACCGTAAGCGTCCATTGCACTTTGGCCGTGTAAGGCCCGGACCAGAGAAAGATCATGGCTATTAAAACGCCGGGCAGCCCTGAAACCAGGGCCATGACCCAGATCTGGCGTTCGTGCCTGTATCTTCGATTTCGGACCCCTGTCCTGTTTCCCTTTCGAATTGAATTGGAATCAGTGACCCGCAATCTCAAGCTTCTCATAATCCATATCGCTGAAGGCGTCGGTAGAGGGCACTGCGGCTCAGGCCCAGCTTTTCGGCTGCGCGACTCACATTTCCCTCGCACTGTGCCAGGGTTTTTTGAATCAAAAAGCCCTCGACTTCTTCGAGGCTCATATCTTCGAGCCTGCGCGAGACTTCGGCCCCCTGTTGCAATCCCAGGTCTGCGGCCTCAACGACTTTTCCCTGCGCCATCAACACGGCGCGCTCCACGGCGTGATCGAGTTCGCGCACGTTGCCGGGCCATCGGTGACGCATCAAGACCTGCATCGCGGCAGGAGAAAATCCTGTCAGTTTCTTGCGATAACGGCCTTCGTGCTGGCGGAGAAAATGTTGAGCCAGTACGGGAATATCTTCGGGGCGGTCGCGCAGGGGAGGGAGGCGGATTTCGACCGTATTGAGGCGAAACAACAAATCCTGTCGGAAGCGCCCGGCCGTCAGTTCTTCGTTCAGATCGGCATTTGTTGCCGAAAGCACCCGCACATTGGCGCGTCGGGTCTTTGAAGAACCCACGCGTTCGAATTCGCCGGTTTCGAGCACGCGCAAAAGTTTGGGCTGTTGATTGATTGGGAGATTGGCAATCTCATCGAGGAAGAGCGTGCCGCCTTCGGCCATCTCGAAACGCCCCACGCGATCAGTTTTTGCATCGGTAAAAGCGCCCTTCACGTGGCCGAAAAGCTCGCTCTCAAAGACGCCCTCGGAGAGCCCGCCCACGTTGACCGTCACCATAGGCTTTGCGGCCCGGTCGGAAATTGCGTGCATGGTTTGAGCTACGACACCCTTGCCCGTTCCGTTCTCGCCCGTTATCAGCACGTTGGCATCGGAAGGGCCTACGCGGGCGATCATCTGAAGGACCGGTTGCATGGCTGGAGATTCGGCTATGAATAGCGGGCGGCCCTCGTCGCGGAGCAGGAGGTTTTCGGCTTCCAGGCGCTCGCCTTTTCTGAGCGCTTGCCCGAGTTCGACCTGAGTGCTCAAGATAGAAAGCAGCCGTTCATTCTCCCAGGGCTTTTGCACAAAATCGCGCGCGCCACGGCGCATGGCCTCGACCGCAAGCTTTACGCTCCCCCAGGCGGTCATCACCACTATGGGCAGGGTCGAGTCCATCTTTTGAATACGAGTCAGCAGGTCGAGTCCTTCCTGGCCCGAGGTCGTATCGCGAGCGTAATTGAGATCCATCAGAAGGACATCGAAATCCCTGTCTTCCACGGCTTCAAGTATTGCCGCAGGCGAGGTAGCGGATTCGATCCTGTAGCCTTCGCTCTTTAGCAAAAGGCGCAGCGCCTCAAGCACGTCCTGTTGATCGTCGGCGATCAGTATTCTGGGATTAAAAGATTCCTGAGTCTTCATCTGTCACTGTCCAAAAAAACTTCCTTTATTTAGCCTCTCACCAAAAGAAAAGACCTGATCAGAGCATACAAGATTAGAGCAAATGAATCTATATCCATCTCTAAAATAAAGCATATTCATCGTTCCAAATACGATCTTGCAAATTCGCATGCGGCAAGAAAATTTTAGGCAGCCCAATCAAATCAGGCTGCCTATTAAATTCTATGGCTACCAGGCGACAGACTCGCCGCGTCATGCTCATCCGCAA
Source organism: Blastocatellia bacterium (assembly GCA_963765495.1). Lineage (GTDB taxonomy): Bacteria > Acidobacteriota > Blastocatellia > UBA7656 > UBA7656 > CAVXWP01. Next base: position 220,349 of record CAVXWP010000002.1, on the reverse strand, counting down.
GCATATCCAGACGATTCGCCTCTGAGGATGAATCGTCTGGATTCAGAAAGGGGTGAAAATAGCCGTCAGGCTATTTCGAAGCCACTCTCTTTCAACTCGTGCTCGGCTTTGGGCATGTCTTCTTCTTCGACCACCCGACCGTCAAACAGATGAATACCACGGTCGGCGTGGCGCGCATATCTGGGATCGTGCGTGACCATGCAGATAGTAGCGCCCTGCTGATGAAGCTCTCTGAGCAGGTCCATAACCGCTTCGCCGTTTGTCGAGTCGAGGTTTCCAGTAGGCTCATCCGCAAGCAGGATCAGCGGTTCACCCGCAACGGCGCGGGCAACGGCTACGCGCTGCTGCTGACCGCCCGATAGCTGACTCGGCAGGTGTTTCGACCTGTGCGCCATGCCTACGCGTTCAAGCGCGTCGTTGACTCTCTTTTTGCGTTCCGCGCTCTTCATCCCGCGATAGGTCAGCGGAAGCTCTACGTTTTCGTAGACGCTCAGATCACCAATCAGGTTGAAGCTCTGAAAGATGAAACCGACTTCACGGTTGCGGATGCGGGCTCTCTCCGATAGCGGAAGATCGGCCACGGATTTGCCGTCCAGCGTGTAGTTGCCGTCCGACGGCGAATCGAGCAGCCCGAGGATTGAAAGCAGCGTAGACTTGCCGCAGCCTGATGGTCCGGCAATGGCTATGTACTCGCCTTTCTTGATCTCCATGTGGATGCCGGAAAGGGCGTGAGTTTCTACCTCGTCGGTAAGGAAAACCTTCTTCACACCATCGAGGCGAATGAGCGGTTGATCTGCTGTACTCATATTTTTTCCTACTCCTCCTTAATCATCTATTCCGAGATTCAGTTTATACGAACGCGTTCGACATTATCCCACGCCGACATATCCGACAAGATCACGCGGTCGCCTTCTTTTAGTCCGTCCAGAATTTCGACCGTGCTTACGGAACTGCGACCCAGCCGGACAGGTACGCGAACGGCTGCCTTTCCATCTTCTTCATATTTGAAGAGGGTGATCTGACTGTTTTCTGTGCCGTGAACCGGGCGGCCCATATATAGAATGTTTTCAAGCCGTTCCAACTCAATAGTGCCGTCAACGCTCAGTGCGGCGCGTGCGCCTTTAGGCAGATCGCCGTCGAGCGAAACGTCGACGCCGACCGTCCCGTTTTGCGAGGCCGGGTCAATGCGGATGACATGCCCCGCTATGAGACCGTTGCGCGTATCGATGGTTGCCTTCTGGCCTATCAGTATGTCTCTGGCCTGGGTCTCAGCGATTCTGAGTTCAGCCTTTAACTCTTCCGGGTTTGCAACTCTCGCGAGGTTGGTTCCGGGTGTTACCTGCTGACCGACCTCGACTTCTACCTGCTGGACGACGCCCGCGAGACCCGGTCGGACGTTTAGATCATCGACCTGCTTGTGCCTGAGAGTGTAAAGGTCGCGGGCCTGTTCGAGCGCGGCCTGCTGTACGCCTAGCTGGGCTTTGACTTCGTCACTGGTGATGTCGAGGCGTTTTTGCTCGATCTCGTAACGGGTCTGCGAATCTTCGGCCCTGACCTTCGAGACCTTTAGCGGCAATTCGGCAATCAAGCCCTGCTTGGCAAGGTCTTCATTAACTTCCGCCTGAAGTTTTGCCTCGCTGTAATTGGCTTTGGCCGTGGCAGTCGTCGCCCTCTGATCGAGGACACGTTTTTCCAACTCGACCCTCTTGCTTTCATACGCGGCTTTGGCAGACTTCAATTGCTGCTCGGCTTCTTGGAGCGACTGTTCCAGTTCGGGGTTGCTCAAAACCAGAAGCACGGAGTCGGCTTTCACCGTATCGCCGGGTTTGACCAGACGGCGTTCGACGCGGCCCTGAGTGGCGGCCGGTATCCATCGGGTCTCTTCGGGCACGAGGGTTCCGAGTCCTCGCACCTGGCGGAGCATCTCTCCGCGCTTGACCGTATCGGGCCAGACCGTATTGCCTTCTATGGCGGGGGCCGCGGGTTTGAGGCGCGACACGCCTACGGTAATGACTGCTATCGCAAGCACAGCGCCTGCAACATAAAGTATGCGGCGAATCTGGCGATTACGTTTTGCTGATTTGCGCGGTACATCCATCTTTGCCTCCAAATCACGTTAGGAAAGTTGCGTGCCATTATACCTGTGCATCGTAAATTCTTATATAAAACATCTTAAAAAACAACCCGACCCTCTTATACCCCACTTCTGGGACTGAGGCTGTTCACAATCGGACAATTATTCACCCCTCAGTTAGTTACAATCCATCCATCCCTCAGATGAATGACCCTGTTGCCATACGTAGCATTTACCTCAGAGTGTGTAACTTGAATGATGGTTGTTCCGCCCTCATTCAACTTCTTGAAAAGCTCCATGATCTCTTTGCCCTGATCGGAGTGCAGATTGCCTGTAGGCTCGTCGGCGAGGATAATCTTTGGATTTGCGATTATCGCTCTGGCTACGCCTACGAGTTGCTGCTGCCCGCCGGACAACTGGTTAGGATACAAATCTTTTTTGCCCACGATTTGAAATCTGTCGAGCACGTCGCAGACGATGCTCTCGCGGTCGGCCTTCCTGATGTCTCTATATGAAAGCGGTATTTCGAGATTTTCGTAAACCGTCATGTGATCGAGCAAATGATAGCTTTGAAAAACGAAGCCTATATTCTTATTACGAAGATCTGCCCTCTTCCTCTTATCGAGTTTGTGGACCGGCTCTTCCAAAAAGATATACTCGCCCGTCCAACTGGCATCGTGCATGCCGAGCAGGTGAAGCAATGTGGATTTGCCCGCGCCCGACGGTCCCATTATAGAGACGAATTCACCCGGCTTTACATCAATATTTATCCGGCGCAGCACATAGGTCTTTCCAACGCCGGTCTCATACGCTTTTTCTATATTTCTCAGTGAGATCATGACTAAACTCCCCTGGTCAGGAATTCCACCCTGGTGATCGAAATCGGGTTAAGATAATACACGAATTATTATTGCGCCCAAACAGAAATCTATAATCAGAGTCTAAGCTCAATTCTACTGATTGTACACCCGGTGGGTTCATACTGCTGGCCTTGATCATATCGGAACGTAAGAATATTCTGTTGCTATTACCCGAAATGGCGAAGTTGACACCAATGCTCAAGGCCAGCGCCATTGCCGCCAAAGCGATATTGCCGGTGTTTTCGACCACCAGCCGAAGCGCAAAACGAATGTCTCCGATCAAGGCTTTCATAATCTCACCCTCACCTGTGGAGCCGGGCCTTTTTATTATCCAATTGCTGTGCCAAAGGCACCGCTAAAACTAAGTATTGCAATAAGAAAGGTTGCCCGAGAGCGGCAGTGTCCATTCCGGCAGAAACCTCTCACTTGTGGGATGTGGGATTTTCAAAAACGGACAGTGACATTAAGGTTTGAGTTCTGGATGTTTGCTCCGGGCTTCAGAATACGCAGTCAACAACACCATTTGTTTGTGTGACTGCCCCTGATGTCTTTCAGAGCGATATAATTCTCAGGAAATGCTTTGCGTACTTCGTGTACTAAATGGATGGGCGAGAAATAGATTTAAGCAAAGGCGAAAAGCCGCAAAATACTCAAAGCTTTTTTATAAGCCAATCAGTGGTTTCTTACTGTCTCGCCAGATCAATCTCAGAATAATTTGTCCCTGAATGCCATCGGCCTTTCGAGAAATTATTGAAAACGGATTTCAGTTGCAAAAAGACCTTGACAACCTTTTTAAGAAATCATAGTATCGTCAATCTTGAAAATGATTTTCAAATTCACGGTTTTTGAATAAGAGGGCGCGGCAGGCGATTACAAAATGATAAAGCATCCGGCGGTGACGCGCCGGATGCTTCAGGTGCACGGGCCGACCCGATCAGACAGTCTGTTTTACAGGTGGCGTGCGGGCTCTATCCTAGCACACCACCCGAAAGAACGCACGCACAGCGGATTGCACATTTGCCGATACGGTAACAGCCGGTCAGCTCTCGATATCCGTGTGTCTTGTTTCGCTCCTGTAAATTCCGATTCGAAAAGATGTGGCGGCAACGACACAGCATCGTCGTCTTTGGATATCTGGTCATGCTTTGAAGTAAGGCGGGAAAAGGAGAAGAGAATATGAAGACAGGGTCAAAGAAAATAGGAAAAAAGAGCCAGAAAAAGAGGAAAAAAAAGGGAGAGCGAGGGCCGCGCTACTGGCTCACTCTCAGCACCGTGGGCGTATTGATGGCCTACGGGGTAATCGACAGTAGGGCAAAATCATTCGCCTCTCCCCGCCCTAACAGCGCAGTTGAGGTTGTCTGTTTCCAGGACCGCGCACAATCCCCCGTCCGTCGCTTCGACATCGCGCCCGGGCCTCTGAGCACGGTTCTGGACGCCTTCCACGACGCGACCGGATGGCAGGTTTTGGTCGCAAGTGAAAAGATACGCGATCTTGCCTCTCCAGGAGTTTCAGGAATGTACTCAGTTGAGCAGGCGCTAAAGCAAATCCTGATGGGCACGGGCGTAACTTATCGTGTTACGGCCTCAGAAACCGTGTTGCTCGAAGTTACCGGGCCATCAGATTCAGTAGAGGTAGTGGGGCAGATTCCGATAGTCTCTTCGCCAAAATACACAGAGCCGTTGCGCGACATTCCGCAGACGATCACCGTGATTCCGCAGGCGATCATAGAAGAGCAGGGAGCTACTTCGCTTCGTGATGTGCTTCGCAATGTTCCTGGGCTTACGCTTGCGGCAGGCGAAGGTGGAACCCCCGCGGGTGATAATCTGACCTTGCGTGGGTTTAGCGCTCGCAACGACATATTCATAGACGGGGTGCGCGATTTGAGCCCGCAGGCTCGCGACCCCTTCAACCTCGAACAGGTAGAGGTAGTGAAGGGGCCGTCATCCGCCTTGAGCGGACGCGGTTCGACAGGCGGCACTATCAATCTTGTCAGCAAATCGCCAATTCCCACCCCTCTGTACGGCTTTACGCTCGATATGGGAACCGACCGAACAAAGCGAGTCACAGGCGATGTGAATGTACCGTTGGATCGGCTGGGATGGGGGGACCGAACCGCCTTTCGCATAAACTTCGTAGCGCACGAATCTGGAGTTGCCGGACGTGATGAAGTCGAGAACAAACGTTGGGGAGTAGCGCCTTCGCTTGCTCTTGGTCTTGGAACCCCGACACGTCTCACGTTCAGCTATTTCAAACTGAAGCAGGACAACCTGTCGGATTACGGTATTCCGTGGGTGACTGCTACAAACAACGCGCTTGCGGCATATCGCAACAAGCCCGCTCCCGTTCCGCGCGATACTTTCTATGGTTTGAAGTCGCGGGACTATGAGAAGCTCGATTCGGACCTCGCCACCGTAAAGTTCGAGCGTGACTTTGATGATAGGATCACGCTTCGCGATCAATTTCGTTACGGGCGTTCGACGCGAGATTCAATAGCGACCCCGCCCCGTTTCGCAAGCGACGATTCAACGGCCATCAATCGAGAGATGCGGTCCTGGCTCACCGAAGACAATATCTGGGACAATCAAACCGACCTGCGAGCGTCGTTTTCAACAGGGGGGATCGATCATACGCTGGTTAGCGGCATCGCCCTCACCCGTGAAGAGAATCAGCGCAGGACTCGCACAGCCGATAACATGCTCACCACGCTGCTCGATCCAAATCCGAACGATACCTTTACCGGAAAGATTACGCTGAGTCCTATTGTTGGCAACCTTGCGGGAAACTCGCTTGCGGCCTATGCATTCGACACCGTTAAACTTGGCCGGAAATTTGAGCTAAACGGCGGATTGCGTTATGACTACTTCGATGCGAGCGGGACCAACCTTCTGGGAGAGGAGATTTCAAGGATAGACAGAATGGTCAGCTGGCGGGCCGGGGCAGTTTACAAACCGACAGCCCACGGCAGCATTTACACCGCTTATGGAACCTCGCTCAATCCGTCGCTTGAGGGGCTGTCATACGGTAGCCGAAACGACATCGTCAACATCGAGCCTGAGAAAACCTATACATTCGAAATCGGAACCAAGTGGGATACATTCAACCAGCGGCTGTTGTTTAGCCTTGCGGGATTTCGCGTAGACAAGACCAACGCGCGCACGCCGGGCCTGTTGCCTGATGACCCCTTACAGGTGCTCGACGGCGAGCAGCGTGTTTACGGCGCGGAGTTAGGTGTGACGGGCAGCATCACAAAAGAATGGAGTATCTTTGCCGCATACACTTATCTGGACAGCGAAATTCTTGAATCGAACACTCCCGGCGAGACCGGCAGGGAATTGCAGAATACCCCGAAGAATTCGCTCAGCCTGTGGTCGAGTTACGAACTCCCGCGAAGGCTCAACGTAGGCGGCGGCATTCGATTCGTTGATGATCGCTACGGCAATAACCTGAACACGAGGCGGGTGGGAAGCTACTGGACGATAGATGCCATGGCTTCTTATCCGTTGACGAGCCATGTTGATCTCAGGCTGAATCTCTATAACCTGAACGACGCATATTACTTTGATCGTCTGGGCGGAGGTCACCTGATACCGGGGGCCGCTCGATCTGCGAATCTGAGTCTGGGCTTCAGATTCTAGTCTGGCAGAGACTCAAACGGCTGTGCGGAGCAAAGTTACATGCGGAGCAAAAATATATGTTGATGCCGATTCCAGATGTGCTGACCGGCGAGCAGGTAGTCGAATGCTGCCGGTTGCTTGAAGAGGCGGAATGGATTGACGGCAGGGTCACAGCCGGGCACCAGTCAGCCAGACAGAAAAACAATCAGCAATTGCCCGAAGATCACCCGGTAGCGCGCAAACTGGGTGACACAATACTTGCGGCGCTCGAACGCAACGCGCTATTTATGGCCTCGGCGCTGCCGCTAAAGGTCTTTCCTCCGTTGTTCAATCGTTATCAGGGCGGGCAGGCATTTGGCACTCACGTTGACAATGCGATCCGTCAGGTGACCGGCACGCCGCATCGCGTGCGAACGGATCTATCGGCTACGCTGTTTCTTTCAAAACCTGATGAATATGACGGTGGAGAACTGGTGGTCGAAGATACATATGGCGTGCACAACGTAAAGCTGCCTGCCGGTCATCTGATCCTGTATCCTGCGACCAGCCTGCATCACGTTCGCCCGGTGACACGAGGCGAGCGCTTTGGCTCATTCTTCTGGATTCAGAGTATGGTACGCGATGACGGGCAGCGCATGTTATTGTTTGATCTCGACATGGCTATACAACGGATCAATCAAGATATGGCCGATCATCCCTCAACCGTGCAGTTGACGGGCGTCTACCATAACCTGCTGCGTCGTTGGGCTGATGTTTGACGGGATACGTGGGAAGTAATGCGCGAAGAGTGATGCGTGATTTACGAGGTTTGCGAAGTGGCTATAACGGGCAAACTCTCAAATAGTCACGAATCACGCATCACGAATCAGAATAGGAGTCGCTAAGTTTATGAATCGGTTTCGCAAAATAATTTTCTGGTGTCACCTGCCTATGGGGGTGGTGGCCGGTCTTGTCGTACTCATAATGTCGGTCACAGGGTTGCTTTTGACTTACGAGCGAGAGATCACCAGTTGGGCCGACACGCGCAATTATCAAGCGGTGTTGCCTGAGGCCGGAGCCTCGCGCTTGCCTGTAGAGACATTGCTTGCCAGAGCCAGGGAATCGAGACCGGATAAAGTACCCTCCACGTTTACGATGCGGGCCGATCAGACGGAGCCTGCCGCAATCGGTTTCACGGGTGGGGGTACGGTCTTCATCAATCCTTACACGGGTGAAGTCCTGGGCGAAGGCTCTCAATCTTTAAGGGATTTTTTCCGCCTCATAGAAGACTGGCATCGCTGGCTGGGCGCAAGCGGAGAAAATCGCGCCGTCGGACGCGCTATCACAGGAGCTTGCAATTTTGGCTTCCTTTTCCTTGTCGTCAGTGGCTTTTATCTATGGTGGCCGCGAAAATGGAACTGGTCCAATCTCAGGAAAGTGATCTGGTTCAGGCGCGGGGTTGGCGGCAAGGCCCGTGATTTCAACTGGCATAATGTAATCGGTTTGTGGTCGGTAGTTCCTCTTTTCATTATCGTATTGTCGGGAGTCGTGATGTCTTACGGGTGGGCAAATAATCTTGTTTATCGCATAGCAGGCGAGGCCCCGCCTGCGCCGCGAGGAGCGCCCGGTCAGCCTCCGCCAAATGCCGGGCAGGGTGCGCGCGAGCACAGAGATGTAGAGGTATCTTTTGAAGGGCTAAATCCGCTATGGTCGCGAGCAGAACAACAGGTGCCCGACTGGCAAATCATCAGCCTGCGTTTGCCGACCTCGATGGATGCGCCCGTAGCTTTCTCGATAGATCAGGGCGATGGAGGGCAGCCCCAGAAGCGCGGGCAGTTGACTCTTGAAAGAAACAACCCTGCGGCTGCGCGCTGGGAGCCGTTCTCGAGCAACACGCCGGGGCGCAGGCTACGTTCCTTCCTGAGGTTCGCGCATACGGGAGAGGTCGCGGGGCTGGTTGGACAGTCTATAGCCGGGCTTGCCTCGGCAGGCGCGGTGTTCCTCGTATGGACGGGGCTGGCGCTGGCCTGGCGACGACTAAGGGCATGGCTGGCAAGAAAATCCGGCTCGGGTGGTTATGTTGATTCGGGCATTGCCGAGGGCGCGGCAGAAGAGGCAGGTCGAGCCAGCGAAGAATATAGCGGTACGTTATAAATGGGGGTACGTTATAATTGCGAACCGCAGCGGCATTCAGTCTTCCAAAATGTAGAAAAGTAGGCTGATCTTATCTCAATCCTTTTGCTTCAGATCGTCGAGCGGACAGTTGTTTGAGCCGGGGATTTCTCCCCATACGGGCGGGCGCGGATAATACTGTGTGGTCAACTGCACCTGCTGGGCAATATCTTTTCCACTCGCGGTCTCAAGCACCACGGCGCTCACAAGCGATATCAGTTCCAGCGATTCATCCAATCCCGAAGAAACGCCTCCGCCCGTCACTACATACTTGCCGGTCTCTTCCGAGTAATTCACAACAAATCGCGGGTAGCCTTCTACGACGGTGATTTCGGGATATCTTTCCAGGCAGGAAATAAATGCCCAGTGAGTCGTCGCTCTGTATCCGTTTAGCAGACCGGCGCTTGCAAGCAGCAACGCGCCTTCGCAAACCGATGTGACGAACCTCGCTTTTTCGCTTTGCTTTTGCAGGAAATTGATAAAGACCGGATCATTCATTTTGGCATTCAGCGCGGCAGGATCTCCGCCGGGAACCCAGAGTAGATCGAGTTGTGGGCAATCATCAAAAGTCAGGGTTGGAGAAATCGAAACCCCACTCAGCGTCCTGACCGGGTCAGTTGTCGCGCCGACCAGTATGACCTTAGCCGTCTTTTTATCACCCGTCTTGCTTTTCCAGTTTTGCGCCATCCAATAAAACATCTCAGCAGGCGCAGCGACATCCAGCAAATCTACAAGCTCATAAACGGGAATGCCTATGTGGAAAATTTCCGGTTGCGACATAAGTAGTGGTTTCCTTTCAAACTCTTGTATCGAACAGATTGTCTTGCGCGTTAAATCATTGGCCATCTACGCGATGTCATGTGATGGATTCTTCCTCTACACGGGTCTTCGATCTTTGAAAAGTGAAGCGCCTTTCCATCGAATTGCCACTTGTATTTTCCTGTTCCGGCGCACTCTCCGCTCCCACCCTTTTCCTTGATGGTGATTTCATCTTTATTAACGGCGTAAACCCCTTCTGCCTTCAAAAAATCATCCGTATGTAAAAGGAATTTGCCGTCAGCCGTAAAGGTGGCGATGAAATCTCCGTCGATATAGCTGCCTACGGGAAATTTGCCCGCATCGAGGGCCTGACCATTCGCTCCGATTGTAGAAAAAACGAGCAATATCATACTAATCGGAATCCACACCATCCTCCCTCTTCTCCTGATCATAATCAAATCCCCTTCGTGCCGCTGTTAAAAAGTGAATTGGAAAATCGTTCAAGGAACCCGGAAGTTCAATTCAACCTCGCCAGTAAGCGCCCGGTCAAGTGAGTTATGCAGAAAGCTCAACTTTACCTCTGATCGAGCACCTCTCGCACTCTTTTCGCCAGTTGAGCAGGCGAAAATGGTTTCTGTATAAAGTTTGCCCCCGCCTCCAATATCCCCTGATGCAGGGCGCCTCTATCCGTGTAGCCCGACATATAGAGCACTCTTATTTCGGGGCACAATTGCGTCAGTCGTGTTGCCAGATTGGGGCCGCTCATCTCAGGCATAATGACATCGCTTATGAGAAGATGAATCTCCTCGGCTTTTTGCTGACAGATCTGAAACGCGACCTTGCCATTTTCCGCCTCAAGTACCCGGTAACCGTAAACCTTCAACACATCCCGGGCGAGTGCTCGCACCAGTTCTTCATCTTCGACCAGAAGAACTGTCTCTGTGCCCTGCAAAGGCTCCTCTTTCGCGCCCGACTTGTTGAGTTTGAGCTTTTCTGAGACGAGGGGCAGATATATTTTAAAGGTAGTCCCCACACCGACCTCGCTGTAGACCAGAATTTCGCCCCCCGATTGTTTGATTATGCCGTAGACGGTTGAGAGTCCAAGCCCGGTTCCTTTCCCGACTTCCTTAGTCGTAAAGAAAGGCTCGAATATCCGCTTTTGCGTCTCGGCATCCATGCCCTCGCCATTATCGCTGACGGCAATCATCAAGTAAGAACCGGGGTTGATGCCGAGGTGCTGTCTCGCGTATTCCTCATCAAACTGAACATTGTCGGTTTGAATGGTCAATTTCCCTCCCTGCGGCATTGCGTCGCGAGCATTGACGACGAGATTCATAATGACCTGCTCTATCTGTCCGGGGTCGGCTTTGATGTGACCGGGGTCGGGGCTGAGTGATGTCTGTAAATCTATATTCTCTCCGATCAGCCGCCGGAGCATCTTCTCCATATCTGTCACGATTGTATTGATATCGAGAACTTTTGGTTGCAGGACCTGTTTGCGGCTGAAGGCCAGAAGCTGGCGCGTGAGCGCGGCGGCGCGGTCGCCTGCCTTTCTTATCTCTTCCAGATTCCGAAGCAGCGGGTCTTCGTCCTGCAACTTCATAATCGAGAGGTCGCTGTATCCGGTGATGGCTGTCAACAGGTTATTGAAATCGTGAGCGATCCCGCCTGCCAGTTGCCCGATAGCCTCCATCTTTTGCGCCTGTCGAAATTGATCTTCGAGTATCTTTCGCTCGGTTATGTCTTCGATTGAGCCTTCAAAATAGACGGCCGCGCCGGTCTCATCCGTAACAGCGCGTATATTTTCCACGACCCATATCTTGCTCTGGTCTTTACAAAACACTTCGCACTCATAGCCGACTATGACGCCCTTATCCATGAGAGTATTTATCACATATGTTCGCGTGTTGGGATCAACATAATACTGATCCTGTCCGTCCTCGAAGCTCTCGATCAAGTCTTGCTGAGACTCATAGCCGAGAATACGAACCATCGCGGGATTTGCCGCGATAATGGCTCCGTTTAGAGTTGATTGGAAGATGCCTTCGACCGCGTTTTCAAAGATGCTTCTATATTTTTCTTCGGCTTCTCTCAGAGCCGCCTCCGCCTGTTTGCGCTCGCTGATGTCTATAGTGACACCGCGTTCCCCGACGGGCCGGCCTTCGTCATCCGTGATGATAGCCGTATGCGCTTCGACCCAGACCGTATGCCCGTCCTTTGCGATCCAGCGAAAAGCGTGCGTCTTGTTCTCGCCCCTGGCAAATCCAGCGGCAGCGATACGGGCGGTTTCCTCTCGATCATCAGGGTGAACAATCGATAGCCACAGATTAGGCGTTGAGTGCCATTCCTCTACGCTGTAACCGGCGATCTTCTCCACGTAATTGCTCATGAAGTTTGTCTGGTGTGTAAGTTTATCCGGCTCGCCAAAGACCTCCCAGACCGCGCCCGGCACGTTCGAGATGATGTTATCCAGCCGCTGGCGCTGGCTCTCTATTTCGGCGTTCAGCCTTGCTTTCTCCTCTTCTGCACTCTTGCGTTCCGTGATGTCCACTGAAACGCCGACAATGCCTACCAGAATTCCTTCCTTGTTGTAGATCGGTGTATCTGTGACCAGGGCGGGGAACACACGGCCATTCTTATGTCTGACCAGGAATTCGCCTGACCAGCTCTTTCCGGCCTGTAATTGAGACATGATTTCAGATGCCGTCTCTTTTGCGTCAACAGCGAGAGTGAGTTCAAGGATTTTCCTCCCCAGGGCTTCGGCGACCGTCCAGCCATATAGTTTTTCCGCGAATTGATTCCAGTAAATCACATGTCCTGACAGGTCTGTGGCGATCACCGATTGTTCGACTGTGTTTAGCAGATGAGCCTGAAATCGTATTGAATCCTCCGCCTTTTTACGTTCGGTTATGTCGCGGGCAATCCAGATAACCGAATTCTCTGACATCGGCGATACGCTGGAGTCAAACCAGAATTCCGCGCCGCCTATATTGAGGCTGTATTCGACTCTGAGATTGCCGGAGTTGGAAAGCGCGGTTTGCACTTGTCTCAGGAAGAAATCGGCTTTCTCCTTCGGGAATAATTCGTGAAAGGTCTTTCCGATCATATCAGAAGCGGGCTTGTACAAGAGGCTGGGATTTGTCGAGGCGATTCTCAAATGACGCCCCTCGGCATCAATCACGAGGATTACATCCGTCATTGCCGCAAACAGAGCGCGCAGTTCAGCCTCTGACGCTTTGAGCGCATTTTCGGCTCGTCTCTGCTCGGTTATATCGTGCGCCACCCCGCGCACAATTGGGATCGCGACCCCCTGAGTTCGTAACGTGTTTGTGTATTCCCAGAGAAGCTTCTCTCCGTGCCTGGTCTTAACGGCCATAAATCCTTTAGCGATGCCGTTGTTTAGAAGCTTTTGAATATAGTCATCGAAACCGTCCTGAAGTTCGGGGAAGAGGATATCACGAATATTCATATTCAGAAGGGTTGCCTTATCGTGCCCTAAAAGCCGAACAGACGCTTCGTTGACAGAGAGAATTCTCCCTTCCAGATCGTGGGTGCAGATAAGATCATTGCTGTTTTCTACGAGGTCTCGATAGCGGTCTTCACTTTGTCGCAGCGCCGCTTCCATCAGCCTGCGCGCGCGACGATTTTCCGCCTCTTGCAGCTCTCGCTCGATGGCCGGGGCGAGTCGTGCCAGATGACTCTTCATAAGATAATCGTTTGCGCCGGCCAGCATGGCTTTTACCGCTGTCTCTTCGCCGATGGTCCCGGATACGATGATAAAAGGAATATCCTGTTTCATCTCCTTTAAGAGAACCAGCGCCGCCATGGCATCGAACTGAGGCATGACAAAATCAGAGAGGATCAAATCCCATCTGTTAGATTCAATCGCTTCCTTCATTGCCGAATGCGTATCAACACGAAGAAATTCCATCTCATAGCCAGCCTGCGCCAGATGGCGGCAGAGTAATGTGGAATCCCTCTCAGAATCCTCAACATTTAAAACTCGTAATTTTCTATTCATACACTAAAGCCTATCTCCAGGCCGGAACCTTGTTTAAGACCAGCCAGTACATTCCCAACTGCTGAATCGCGGCCATGAAGCGCTCGAAATCCACCGGTTTTTGGACATAGCTGTTTGCTCCCAGGTGATAGCTTCCAATCACATCTCTATCCTCATCGGAGGATGTAAATATGATTACGGGGATAAGTTTTGTTCGCTCATCGGCACGAACCCTTTGCAATACCTGCAATCCATCTATCTTTGGGAGTTTTAGATCGAGAAGAATTAGCTGTGGCATTATGTTCAAATCTCGACCCGCGTAGGTGCCGGTTCCAAAAAGATAATCGAGCGCCTCAACACCATCTCGCGTGACGACGACATCATTGATGATGTTGGTCTTTCCAAGCGCCCTTAGAGTCAAGACTTCATCACTTGCATCATCTTCTACCAGAAGAATCATCTTGCTTTCCATTCTTGTTCCTCTTTAACTTCCGGGAGGGTGAAATAGAAGGATGCTCCTTCGTTTACTTTCCCTCTGGCCCAGACGCGGCCACCGTGCCTGAGGATTATCCTGTGAACCGTGGCCAGCCCTATGCCTGTGCCCTCGAATTCGCGAGGGCTGTGAAGGCGTTGGAATGCGCCGAACAATTTATCCGCGTAAGTCATATCGAATCCTGCGCCGTTATCGCGGACGAAATAGACATTCTCTTGCTCCCTTATTTCCTGACCGAACCTGATTTCGGGGGCTTCTCGTTTCGATGTAAATTTCCAGGCGTTTCCAAGCAGATTGGTCAATAAAACTTTTAGCAGCCGCCTGTCGCCGTATGCCGTCAAATCTTCTTCTGTTTCAAATTGTACAATTCGTTCCGGCTCCATCCGCTTCAACTCATCTATCACTCCACAGGCCATCTCAGTCAGATGAACCGTCTCGCATTGCATGTCGCTGCGGGTTACTCGCGAAAGCTGCAACAGATCATCAATCAGTTGCGCCATCTCCTTGCTGGCTCCGCATAACTCTCGGAGATAGGACCTGCCCGTCTCGTCTATCGAATCCTGATAGTCTTCCAGCAGCGCTGTAGAGAATCCGTTTATATGTCGCAAGGGTGCGCGCAGGTCGTGCGAGACCGAGTATGAGAATGCTTCAAGCTCTCTGTTTACGCTCTGAAGTTGAGCGGTCCGCTCATTGACCCGTTGCTCAAGCTCTTCATTGAGACGGCGGACAGCCTCTTCGGCGCGCTTGCGCTCGGTGATGTCCGTGATCGTGACAAAGGCCAGCGGCCTTCCGTTCGACTCATGGACGATGGTGCCGCTATAACTGAACACGCGCTCCCATTCTAGATCGAGACGGCCGGCGCGAACTTCGAAATTCCGCACATTTTCCCCACGGATTACACGCGCAAGCGGCCATTGCTCCGGGCTCAAAACAGCGCCGTCAAGCGTCGAGAGTTCATAAAATTTCTCGAAATCCGGGATGCGCAAGAGCCACTCACCGAGGTCCTTGAAACCGTGCATCTCCATCCCCGCCCGATTCCAATGGATCAATTGGCCGTCGAGGTCCGAGATGACCAGTGCCTCGCTCATGTTCTCAGTCACTATTTGAAGTCGCTCCTCACCCTGTCGCAGCGCATCCTCCATCCGTTGGCGCGCCGTGATGTCGCGCGCTACCGATGATGCTCCTACAATCCTGCCTGCCGCATCCTTGATCGGCGAAATCGTGAGCGAGACATAGATTGATTCGCCATCCTTCCTGACACGGACGGTTTCAAAATGTTCAACCCTCTCATCGTTTCTGATCTTCTCGATTATCTGCTGTGCCTCGTCTGCGAGGTCAGGCGGGATTAAAATGGAGACCGGAAGACCGATTATCTCTTTTGGCTTATAGCCGTAAATGCGCTCGGCACCCTTATTCCAACTGGTAATAATGTTGTCGAGCGTCTTGGCGAAAATCGCGTCGTCTGAGTATTCCACTATGGAGGCCAGTTTGAAATTCTCATCCTCGGCGCGCTTACGCTCTTCATCCGCTCGGTTCAATGAACGAGCCGTCCACGATGTGAGCACAGAAAAGAGCGCTATATTGGTCAGGGCAAATAGCGCCACACCAAATCTGTTTTCAAAGTAGCCCGCGTGCTGGGCTTCCAGCCTTAACCATCCGACTGTAAAAGGTATGATAAAGATGGCAGGAATCAGGCGGCGCGAAAGCACGCCGCCCGGACCCTCGCTGAGAACAATAGCCGCTATTCCCCGATCCGTATTGATGAAAAGGATACCGATAGACAGCGTAAGAAATGTTATCGCCGTGTGTAACGCGACTGATGAGAAAGGGCTCACCTTGTATAGAGACTGAACTCCGTAGGCATATCCCACCAGAGCAAGCAGGGAAATAAATATCACAATGTGAGTCAACATCTGGCCGGACAGGCGAACAAACCGGGTCTTTACCTTCACGAGAAGCAAAGAGCAGCCGAGCAGGGAAAAATTCAGCGCCGTAGCAATAGCCATACGACCCGGATAATCGGTCGAAGCGGTCGCTCCATTATCGCGAAATAATATTTGATCTATGCCGAGGTTCCACCCGAATATGTCCTCGCTCAGTGTCAGCAACCCTGACAAAGCCACTATGAGCGCGAATATTTGCCCTGATTCTTGCCGGTAATAATGCCCGGATGTAGGCTCCTGATGACCCTGTAAGAGCCAGAGTGAGATGCCGCTAAAGAGAAAACTGGCGGCTGTATTCGGCTTCATCGTGGCCAGCCCCGGAAAGAGGCTCTTTAAGGATTCGATGTCGAATGCCCAGCCGAAAAGCACAACTCCCCCGCACAATACGGTAAAGACGCTCGCTACCTTTGGAATATATCTATTCAAGGCCATCAATCTCGAACCTGCTTCACTAATCTCAGATGAACCTGACTATAGCTACGCACAGCTCTAACGTATTTCTGCTTGATTACGCAAAATATATCTCCCGGTTACTATGGGGGGGGATCGGGAGCCGTACCTTATCGGTTCTACCCTTGGAGCAAGATTTTAACTACACCTGAATATCAAAAAAAGGGCAAAGAGCAAATGTCCCGTGTAGATCAGTTTCTAAAGCCGAAACTTTGAAATTAGCGGTACCAACTTTCAAACCAACACAGGGACCGGTTAAAAACATCTGTCCCGTCGCCTGCCGCGCTGTGTGTGAGAGGGGTGCGGTAGAGTAACGGTATCACAATCATACATGGTTGGCCGCCGCGATACAATATTATTCTTTAGTTGCCAAACCTGCCGATCAAAATGCCCTTATCTGATGTTAATTAAACTACTTTTCATGCTGTAGCAGTCGGTAAGAGTGAATAAACTCTTTGAACATACGAGTAAAAAGAACGCCGGAAAAAGCGAATGGAGTTATCCGGGAAAAATCTTTTGCGAGGAAATGTTCTCAAGAGGCAGGGCCGCCACTTTGAAGATTTGTTTCTACTAATTTTGTGCAGTCTGCTTTAGTTTGTTACTCATAATGTGCTCGACCTATCATGTTTGACAGAGTGGTATCCGATTCGCCGTTTGCCTGTGCGAGTATGCTGAATATTCCGTCGGGTTTCAACACTACTGCGTCAATATCACAATGCGAACTGGAGTTAGGGCAAAGGGTAAATGCCAGTATACTTTCTGCTTAAAGCAGGGCCGTTCGGAAGTTGAAAGGGCAAGACCTGCTCTTGATCTATCCTTACCTGAATGACCTGTAGCCTTTTTTATAACTTAGCGACAGGCGGCCAAGAGCTTTCGGAGCCTTTACTCTTATCTTGAGCCTGTGCCACTTCATTCCGGCCTCGGTGTCGGTCGGATAAAAACCAATCACATATTGATGCCGCAGTTGCAGGGCTATTCGCTTATAAATATCATCGGATTCCGAGTAATCCATAGGAAAGTACGCCTGTCCGCCGCTCATACCGGCTAATCTATTCAGCGTTCCTGCGCCTGCCATTAAATCGCTCATCCCTATGGTGTAGATCAGCACATCGCTCTCTTTCAAGAGATTGTTCAACTCTTTGCCCGAGTAGCGGCTGTTGTTCTCCTCTCCATCTGAGAGGATCAACAGGGCCCTCTTCTGATGGCGGCCCTGCTGAACCTTGTTTATGGCAAGGTAAGTCGCGTCAAACAGGGCCGTTGCCCCTCCGGCTTTGACATAAATAACGCGGTTCAGAATTTCGTTCGGAGATGAAGTGAAGTCCTGCACGAGTTTGGGCTTGTTATTGAATGCGACGATAAAGAATTCGTCCTCTTCGTGTGACGTGTCAAAAAACTGTTTGAGCGTAAGGAATGTTTGCGTAGTCAAATCGCCCATAGAACCTGACACGTCATAGACTATGCCGATTGAAACCGGGGCATCATCGTCTGAGAAGATGGCGATTGTCTGTTTTACATCATCGTCGTAAATCTCGAAATTGTCTTTGCTCATCCCTGTGACGGACCTGCCCAATCGGTCGTTTACAGTGACAGTTATGCTGACGAGGTTTGATGTCAGGGTAATCTCTTGTTTCTGATCGGATGGTTTCTGGCGATCCTGAACGGGAGATTGCCCGAATGAAGGCTCGATGACAGGCAGAAATGCAAGGATGAGCAGGGTGATGATTTTGTAAGACATGAAATCACCTCCGGCTGAGTTTACCACCTGTTGACCCATACTCCAAAACAGAAGGGAGGGTTGCGACAAAGGCGGTTTAAATCACAGGGAAATCTTTGCTTACCTTGCGTCTTTGCGCCCTGTCGAGAACCTCTACTCTCAAATACGCAATGACACAAAGCAGGCAAAGATTATTTATAAAGCAATCAACGGGTTCCCATCAGTTTTTCTTGCCCTTTGCGGGCTTTTTTGGTTGCGCTGGCTTCGAGGCTTTTATTTCACCGGGATCAACGGTCGGGGTTGCAGTCGGCGGGGTCGCACCGGAGGGCACGATCCAGAGTTCTATGGCCGGTTGCTCGCGATACCCCCCGTCCAATACCACAATCCTGCCCGCATCGACCCCGCGTAGCTGCGTCAAATAACTCTTTGCCTTAATCGCCCATTTCTCGGTCTCACCTGCACTGCTTGTACGCCCGCCGTATGCGATGATGTACCCCTGCGCGGTCGGGTCAGACTGAAGTTCGACTGTAAAATAATCCAGGTTCGCTTGTTCCGCTTCCGTACCTACCTTGCCGTATTCGAGCAGCTTTCGCGGCTCGACCTTCTTTTCGATGTAGGATGTGCAGGAGGTAACTGTAGAGCAATCTCTGTCGTAGCCTCCAAGCTCTACAGTTGCCGTCACCGTGGAATCGTCTTCCAGTTCACCCGTGCCTACTTCAATCGTAGAAGTGCCCTGTCCCGATTCAATCGAGCCGCTCGATACCGACCAGTTGAAAGTAGGAGTCACGTTTTTATCGCCGCCTTTCACCTGCACAGTGAAGATGAGCTTCTCTCCCTTTGTGACCTGATCGGGAGAGGTCACTTGCAGAGTAGGGCAATTGGCCTGAGATTGCTCTCGCGGTTGAGCCGATAGAGGGAAGCCGGAGCCCGCGCCTGAGAGCGACAAAAAAGTGAATATAATCAATAGTACTGAAAAACGCCTATCACTGAGTTTCATAATCAATACTCTCCTGAAAATTTAATCTAACCTGCCCGCCGACCGAATCCGACAGGGCCGGACTGAAAAGAGGCCTGTCTGGACGGACAATTCGCAAACCTTAGCGATAAAATCTGGTCGGGTCAACTCGTCCGGCATCATATAGCCTGCCTCTCTCAAGGTTTCTTGAAAGTTGGCTTTCGGACTCTTATAGCAGGGTGTTTTATGCGGTCATCTATTCCCCGGATAAGATGGAACCGGAATATAGAAGCATTCAGGGGTAAACTTATGCGATACTTCCAGTTCGCCGGATTCAAAAATAATTCGGAACTACAGTTGAGCATCTGCGTGATAGTGAAGGATAAGAAGCAAACCAATCGAGCATCACATGCTTTGCGACTAATTGAGCCGTTTCCAGTTTAAAGAGAGGAAGAAATGAAATGAGATTTTTAAGACATCGATCTATAAGCGTGCTCTCTCTATGCCTGCTAATGACACTGTCTTTCAGTTCGACCGCTCACCCGCTTTTTGAGCCTTTGAGGAACGAAAAAACATCCATATCAACTCTACGCATGAATTTAATCGAGCCCGCGAACCTCTTTGCGGGGGGAGAGCAAAATCGAGCAGAACATACTACGGCAGCAGCAATTCAGTTGCCGCTGTCATTCGAAGTCAATCGCGGGCAGGCAGATGCAGGCGTGGCTTATCTTGCGCGCGGCTCAGGATTCAATTTCTTTGTCAGCCCTACGAGAGCAACTCTCAGGTTCGGTCATCGAAGGAAGGCTGAAACAAAGATGCCGTTTGCTGATCCGGCGAATGATTCGGGCAACGCGAACCTGACCATGAAGCTGATAAACTCCAACCCTCAGTCTCGTATGGAGGGAGAAGAACTATTACCCGGCAAGGGCAACTATTTTATCGGAAACTCCCCTCTACGCTGGCGAAGAGAGATTGAATACTTTGCCAGGGTGAAATGCGAAAACATCTATGATGGCATTGACATCGTCTATTACGGAAATCAGGGAGAGCTGGAGTATGATTTTGTTGTGAGGCCCGGCGCGGACCCGACAAATATCGCTCTCGCTTTTGACGGGGTAAGTGAGGTTGAACTGGATAAGAGCGGTGATTTATTGCTTCACGCCGGGACGGGTCTGGTCCGGCAGTGTCGGCCCTTTATCTATCAAGTCGCTGATGGAATCAGGAGAGAGGTGTCGGGCCGATTTCTGGTCGGCGACTCGGGCGTGGTCGGGTTTCAGGTAGGAAGCTATGATAAGACGCGGCCTCTCGTAATTGACCCCATCCTTAAATATGGAACCTATCTGGGGGGGAGCGAGGATGACATAGCCCACGCAATAGCCGTAGATAAAGAAGGCTTTGTCTATATAACCGGCGAGACCATGTCGCCGGATTTCTCGACTACTGACTCCTCTATTCAACAGGCGAGCGGGGGGCTTTATGATATTTTCGTGATCAAGTTTGATCTGTCGAGCGGTACTCCTGTCTACTCTACATATCTGGGAGGTAGGGGTTTCGACCTGGGTTATGGCATTGCCGTAGACAGCGAAGGCAATGCCTATATAACCGGCTGTACAACTTCGCATGACTTTCCCACCAGGAAGGGGCTGCAACGGATGCCAAGGGGGCTTTATGACGTTTTCGTGACGAAGTTGAGCAGCGACGGCAAGGAGTTGATCTTTTCGACCTATCTTGGCGGGGCAGGCGATGATTGCGCGTACGGTATTGCTGTCAGCCCGGATGGTAAAGTCCACATCACGGGTTCTACTGATTCCACCGATTTCCCGACCTACAGGGCGCTGTACTATGCATCACACGGCGGCACCGATATATTTGCGACAAGTTTCAGACCGTCCGGCAACAAACTGCTCTTTTCGACTTATCTGGGCGGAAGCGGTCAGGATGTGGCTCAAGCCATTGCGCTTGATGACATGGGAAACGAGTACATAACGGGGAGCACTACATCCAGAGACATGTTCACAACGTCAAACGCCGTTCAAAGAGAATTTAGTGGTGGGCCGGTATTTGGCGACGGGTTCGTCGTTAAATTGAACGCCAAGAAGAGTCGCTTTTATTACTCGACCTATCTTGGAGGAGAAGGTGAGGATATTGGCCGATCCATCGCGGCGGGTTCGGATCAAAGCATGTACATAACCGGGCTGACGCTTTCAAGTGATTTCCCTGTAACTGCCAATGCTCTCCGAACACAAATCGGCGGGCTATCGGATGGGTTTGTCACCAGACTCGATGCTTTGGGGGCACAGTACATCTATTCCACATTTCTTGGCGGGAACAATCAGGAAGAGGGCATGTCCATCGGATTAGACTCTGATGGAAACGCCGTCATCGCCGGTATTACAGCCTCTGATGATTTTCCAACGACCGAGGACGCTATACAGCCTGTAAGGGGGGGGATCGTTAATGATGAAGATGCCTTTGTCATAAAGCTCGACAGCATTGGCGCGAATCTCATCTATTCAAGCTACATCGGCGGACGCGGGGAAGACAGTGCGTGTGGCTTGGCTATAGATTCGGAGGGAAATGTAGTGATTACCGGGTTCACAAGGTCTAAGAAATTCCCTACAGCGGGGAAGACTTTTCAAAGCGAGAAGCGTGAGGGGACTGACGCTTTCCTTGTAAAGATCAAGTTCTAAATATGCGTTATGGGTGAAGAGCGAGACAGGATTAACAGGATTAGGTTGGATTGAACAGGGTTTACTTTCAATCCAATCTAATCCTCATTAGCCGCTCAAATAATAGTTCTCAGATCATTCATATCTGAGCGCGACCATCGGGTCTACCCTTGCTGCGCGGCGAGCCGGAATATAACTGGCAAACAAAGCGATGGCTCCAAGCGCAAATGCGGTCAGCGCAAATGTAAGGGCATCGGTTGTGCTTACGCCATAAAGCAGACTCGACATAACTTGCGTAAGCGCAAATGCGGCTGCGAGACCGATTGCGATGCCAACCGTTACCAGTATCAATGCCTGCCGGATTACGAGTCGCAAAATGTTGCGCGGCTGTGCGCCTAAAGCCATGCGGATGCCGATTTCATGAGTCCTTTGATTTACCGAATAGGCCATGACGCCGTAGATTCCGATTGCCGCAAGTATCACGGCGAAGAGGGCGAAGACGCCAAGCAACAGCATTGAGAATCGTTGCCGCGCAAGCGAATCGTACAACCTCTGCTCCATCGTGCTGACATCGTAAACAGGGAGTTCAGGGTCAAGAGTCTGAATCTCTTTGATGACAGATTGAGTCAGTTGGACGGGATCGGAGGTCGTCCGCGCAACCAGAAACCGGCTGCCTATATTGAACTGCTCAACGGGAAAGTAGGCGGTAATGGGCGGCTCGGTCTCCGCTCCGAACTCTCTTTCATCGGCGACCATTCCGACGACAACCCGCCAGGGGCCTGAATCCCCGCGCCGCATCCGTTTGCCAATCGGGTCTTGATCGGGCCAGAAACGTTCGGCAAATTTATCATCTACGATGGCGACCTCCTGCGCCCCCCTTATGTCGTGCTCATTGAAAAACCGCCCTTTCAGCAGCTTGATTCCCATCGCGCGAAAATAGTCGGGATTGGTGTAGCCTGAACTCGATATTATCAGGCTTTCGCCTTCTCTGGGCAGATAGCCATCCACGGTGACAGGCTCCCACGCAAGCGCGACCGAAGAGAGCGGCAATTGATAATTTGTGCCGACATACTCTACCCCCGGCAGCGCCTTCACTCTTTCATCAAGCTGTTTGTAGAATCCGCTTACCGCATCGGGCGTCGAGTATTTTATCCCGGGAAGCGACAGCCGCAACGAAAGAACGTTGTGCGGGTCGAAGCCCGGATTTGATCTTGCGATGCTTCTGTAGCTGCGGATCAGCAACCCGGCCCCAATCAAGAGAACAAGCGACAGCGCGACCTCGGAAATAACCAGCAATTTGCGTATCTGATAATGCCCGCGCCCAAAAGTGCCGCCGCCCTGTGATGTGCGGCCTCCGTCCTTTAGCACCTTGTTCAAATCTACTCTTGATGCGCTGAAGGCCGGGACCAGCCCGAAGATGACGCCGGTCAAAAGCGATATGGAAAAGGTGAAGGCGATGGCCTTAACGTCTACGCCTACGCTGTTCAGTCGCGGAATATTTTCAGGACCAAAGACGCGCAGCACTTTGACGGCAACGAGCGCGATCATAAGCCCTATTACCCCGCCCGTTATCGCAAGCAGCACGCTTTCGGTCAGCAGTTGTCTCAGCAAACGGACGCGGCTCGCGCCTACGGCGGCGCGAATGGCCATCTCTTTTTGCCGAACCGTGGCGCGGGCGAGCAGCAGATTCGCTACGTTGACGCACGCTATGAGAAGCACAAACCCGACCGCGCCAAAAAGCACATAAAGCGCAAGGCGAATATCGCCTACCACCTGATCGAGCAGGGGAACGACGCTTATGGTCAGCCCGCCTGTAGCCGGGTAGTTGCCCGGATATTGCTGCTTCATGCGGTCGGCAATAACATTCATGTCGGCCTGCGCCTGGGCGACCGTTACACCCTCTTTCAACCGCGCAAAGATATTGAAGTCTTCGTGATCGCGGTCCGTCCTTGCGCTTTCGCTCAACGGCAGAGGAAGCAGGATATCGGCAGTGCGGATACCGTTTACAGCGGGCATCACTTCTTTATTCAAATAGAAATCCGGCGGCATAACGCCTACAATCGTAAAGTTATTGCCGTTTAGCGTAAGCGTCTTTCCTAGCACCTCCGGGTCTCGACCAAAGCGGCGTTCCCAGAATCCGTTGCTCAGGATCGCAGCCGGAGGCTTGCCCGGCTCATCCTCTTCCGGCAACAACAGACGCCCGAGCAGCGGGCTTGCGCCCAGAAGCGTAAACAGCGACGATGAGACCCTTGCTCCGTCGACTCGTTCGGGCTCTCCCTGTCCGGTCATGTTAAAGCTTCCGCCGATTGTGATGGCCACATCGTCAAAGACCTGATTCTGGGTCTTTACGTCAAGATACATGCCGGGCGAAAACCAGTCCTGGGCGATGTTCAATCCGGGCGAGCGGTTCCAGAGTATGGCTAATCTCTCTGAATCTTTATAAGGCAGAGGCCGCAACAACAGCGCATCGGTCACGCTGAAGATTGCGCTGTTGGCCCCGATACCGATGGCCAGCGACAGAATAGCCACGGTCGTAAAGCCCGGGTTTTTTATGAGCATTCGAATCGCGTAAGAGAGATCGTTCCACAGATTTTCCATCAGCCACCTCGTCTTTTTTGAATTGTGTATCCTGTCTAAATCTTTTCACGCATCACTTTTTTTGCTTTCGCCTGGATGTGTAAATCTTGTTGACTATTCTCCATTCTCCGTTGAATTTCAGAAGCGACAGGTAATCAACATAGACGGATGTCGGATAATCTTCCTCTACTCGCACCGATGCCGCGTTGTCAGTGATGTCAACGGATGTGATGTGCAGATCGCCTTCCTCTTCTTTTCCCGCGCTTGCGGCGAATCCCTCGTACCATTGCGACTGGGTGAGCTGTCCAAGCCCCCCGTCTCTCTTGACGAAAAAGAGTTTAGCCTCGGGCCAGAAGGCTTTCTTCAGGCTTTCAACGTCGTTGTGCTTGAGGCCGTAAAGGTAATGGCCTACGACCTCGCGTATCATCGTTTCTTCTGATTGTTTTGCTTCCTGAGCAAAGGTCGGGGCTGATGAGGTAAACAAGAGCAGTGTCGCAAGGGCGACAAAATATTTTTTCACAGGTTTCCTCCGGGAAGCAGAGTACGCGAAAGTCAAAAAAACTTTCGACCGCAAGGCTTGAAGAGAGTTTACCACAAGAATAAAAAGGTTTGTCTCCAGATTTTACCCTGCGAGCGCATTTACGAGCAGCAATTCTCGGTTTAGAAATTCTGTCTTAACAAGAAGTGAACCACGAAATACACGAAGCACACGAAATAGAAGAATTATTCGTGTATTTAGTCTGTTTCGTGGTATATCCCGGTGCGATTTCCTCTAAACCGAGAATTGCTGCTCTTTCCGAGTTTCTTCCGAATTATTTCCGGGGACGCGAAAGACTCTTCGCCCGCCCTTCGAGTATTGTATCTCGCGTGAATTGAGATAGCGACGGGGCAGCGCAAAACGGCAACCTCGTCGGAGCGCATTTTAAGGCAGAACTGCCTGTCAGGCAATAGAGACGGCCCGAGGTTCTGGAGGCGGTGTGGGCAAAAAGACTAGAAGAAGGATCACAGTCGAAACCGAGCGGCTCATAGTGATAACCGGGCGCGACGGGATGCTTATTGATTGGTGTTCTGAGTGCGGCAAACAGGTCGAGATGATCAGGTTCGATCCTGCCTCTGCCACGGCGGATGAAAGCAGTCGGTGGATACTGAGCCGAATAGAAGCGGGCGCTCTACACATTATACGCGTGGCGGACGAATCGGCCCTGATCTGTCTCAATTCATTGCTGGAATAGAGCTTTATAAGGAGGCAAGCGCAATGCGCAAATCCGAAATGTTTAACGAAAACGAGAGAGGAGCAAAATTTATGACGATAAGAAAGACCTTTTCAAGTTTGGTGGTGGCCGCAATGATGGCCGCTCTATTGACAATAAGCGCGGTCGAGCCGGGGCTTGCGAACAACGGCTTACTGGTAAAAAAGAACGCAAAGCTTGTGGGAACATGGCTGGTCGATGCAACCTTTACAGACCCGCCCGAGATACCCACTTTCAAAGTGCTTATCACCTTCATGCCCGGCAGAGACGACAACGAAGGAACGCTGGTGGATACAAACGAGTTCCAACTGACTCCCGGCCCCGTCTGCACGCCGGATCAGGGGGTGTGGGAAAGAACCGGGAATCGCTCATTCACCATCACGCAATATAACTTCTGCTTTGATACGGAAAACGGATCGGTTCCGGCCGGGCCGACGAAGATTCGAGGCGAGATAACACTTGGCAATTCAGGCGATGAATTTACCGGCAGGCAGTTTATCGAAGGTTTTGATACGGGTGGGAATGTTGTCTTTACAGGAAGCGTCTCGTTGCAGGGATCGCGTGTAAAGGCGGAAGCGCCCCCTCCGGGCAATTGATTTTATCTTTAGGATGCTGCCGAGGGCTTCCCCTTCCTTTCGGCAGCATCCTATTTCAAGACACACTCAATTGAATTGTTTGCTTCTTTCCATGGCTATTCAGTTTTTGGCTGGCGGGCTATAAGCATCAAGAATGCGGCAAATTCTACCTACCGTTGAGCCACAGGTTCTCATCCGGCACAAGGCGGATTACCACAAGCCCAAAGGCCAACCTGAAATCTAAATACCTCACAACAAAATGGCCCTGTACCACGTCGCAGAGACGAGATTTGTCTCTGCTTGCGCGGCGGTTCCCCTTGAGCTAGGATTTACCCTGAGAGCAAAAGTACCGGCGTTTAGATCAAGGGATGAAGGGTGCAGTTGCTGCGCGAGGGGTTCAGGCTGGGATTAGGTTTTTCTTCCTTTTATACCGGATAAATTTTTTGCATTTGGGTTTTATAAACGGAAACCTTACCGGAAGGTGGGGTGAGACGGTGCATCCCTGACGGGCGAAGAGTTTATATGTCATCCAATCGTCGACAACAGATCGAAGACATTTTTCAAACGGCGCGCGACCTTACGCCCGAAGACCGGGACCTCTACATCACAAGAGCGTGCGCGGGTGATTCGGATTTGAAACGCGATGTCGAATCATTGCTCACTCAAAATAAAACAACCGGCGATCTTTCCAATGAAACCTTGAGCCTTGATGTTGGCCCTGACACGCTCGCCTCGCTCATGAAGGGCGAAGCCGATCCGCTTCTCGGCAGCCGGGTCGGCGCGTATCGTATAGAGCGCGAAATAGGACGAGGCGGCATGGGCGCAGTTTATGAGGCTGTTCGCGCCGACAATGTTTTTCGAAAGCGTGTGGCGGTAAAGGTAGTAAAACGCGGCATGGATACGGATTTCATCCTGCGCCGGTTTCGCAACGAGCGCCAGATACTGGCTGCGCTCGATCACGTAAACATTGCTCGACTGCTCGACGGCGGCACAACCGACGAAGGTCTGCCTTTCTTCGTCATGGAATTTATCGAAGGTCAGCCCCTCTACGGGTATTGTGATACGCAACGGCTGACTATCCCGGAACGATTGAGACTGTTTCAGCAGATTTGCGAGGCCGTCCACTACGCGCACGAAAAACGCGTCATTCACCGCGACATAAAGCCTTCAAACATACACGTCTCTTCCGAAGGTATTCCGAAACTGCTCGATTTCGGAATAGCAAAGCTGCTCGACCCTGAACTCGCGAGCGAAACCATCGACATTACCCTCACGGCCATTCGATTGATGACGCCCGAATACGCAAGCCCGGAACAGGTAAAGGGAGATACAGTCACCCCGGCCAGCGATATTTACAGCCTCGGCGTTGTGCTTTACGAACTACTGTCGGGTCATCGCCCTTACCGCTTGAAGAATCGCGCCCTCCACGAAGTCGCGCGAATCATCTGTGAAGAAGAGCCTGAATCCATCAGCGAGAGTCTTACGCGTGATGCCAACTTTGCGCCAAACGGGACGGGCGAAAAGGCGTCGCTCGAAGCCCTGCTCGACGCGCGCAATACGAGTATGGACTCCCTGCGCCGCGACCTCTCCGGCGACCTCGAAAGAATCATAATGAAGTCGCTCAGAAAAGAGCCCGCCTTGCGCTACCAGACTGCCTCTGATTTGCGCGACGATATCACACGTTTTCTTGGAGGGCAGCCCGTCGCCGCGCCGCCTTATATTCAACCTTCGGCCCGACAAACAAGCCCTCTTCAAAGAGCCAATACAGGGGAACTCTCGCTCGCCGTATTGCCTTTCAAAGTTCTGGGGCCGCGCGTAGATGATGACACCGGGGACGAATATCTTGGT
This sequence comes from Blastocatellia bacterium, assembly GCA_963765495.1. Classification (GTDB taxonomy): domain Bacteria; phylum Acidobacteriota; class Blastocatellia; order UBA7656; family UBA7656; genus CAVXWP01. Next base: position 192,416 of record CAVXWP010000002.1, on the reverse strand, counting down.
GTAGGTCTCGCCGACGCATTGATTACGCGGTTAAGCAACGTCCGCCTGTTTATAGTGCGTCCGACCAGCAGCGTTCTTGCTTATAGCAGTGGCGATACGGGCGACCCGCTCGCCGCAGGTCTCGACCTCGGCGTAGATTACATAGTGGACGGCCGCATTCGCCGCGTGGGCGAAATATTGCGCGTCACCGTCCAGCTTTTACAGGTGGGAGAAGGCGCTACGCGGTGGGCGGCGCGATTTGACGAAAAATTCACCGATGTCTTGAGGCTTGAAGATTCGATCTCCGAACAGGTGGCAAACGCCCTGATACCGCAGCTTGCGGTCGAAGAACGACAGCAATTGGCGAAACGCGGTACTTATGATGAGCGCGCATTCGAAGCCTATCTGCGCGGACGTTATCACTGGCACAGCCTGACCGAAGAGGGTTTCGCCAAGGCCCTTCAGGATTATTACCGCGCCATCGCGCTCGACCCTCACTATGCCCTCGCATACGCGGGCATCGCCGATTATTACATCTTCCTTGGCGTCTACGGCGTGATGCCGTTTGCCGAAAGCTCGGCGGCGGCAATAGAAGCGGCGATGCGTGCCCTCGAACTCGATCCCACGCTCGCCGAAGCCCATGCAGCATTAGGATTTGCGATCCACTGCCACGACCTTGACTGGCCCACGGCTGAAAAATCGATTCTCCGCTCCCTCGAACTCAACTCGCACAGCGCCACGGCTCACGATTGGTACAGCTTCATCCTGTTGAGTAGCGCGCGTTTTGACGAGGCGCTCAGAGAAGTGACTTATGCAGTCGAACTCGATCCCGTCTCGCCGCTTGTCACAGTCGCTCTTGGGTGGTGTCATTACCAGTCGCGCCGTTTCGATGAGGCTCTGGCCGTCAATCGAAAGGTAGTGGAAGCCGACCCGCGTTTTCCCTACGGGCGGCTGATGTATAGCTGGTCGCTCAGACGAATCGGAAGACACGAGGAGGCCATCGAACAGGCTAAAAAGGCGGTCAAGTTATCAGGCGGAACGCCCCTTTATCTGACCGGGCTTGGCGCAGCTTATGCCGAAGCGGGACGCGAACAGGAGGCGCGCAAAACCATCCGGCAATTGCTTGAGATGTCTCAGTCGATCTATGTTTCACCCTACATGCTCGCGCTGATTCACATCCATCTCGGCGATCAGGAGCAGGCCCTCGACTTTATGGAACAAGCCCTCGCCATCCGTGATGGCTGGGTCATGTGGTTCGCCGTAGACCCGCAGCTTGACCCGCTTCGCTCAAATCCCAGGTTCGACGAGTTGACCCGTCAAACCAACAATCCGGCAGCCTTTAAATCTTTTTAATTCTCAGGTCTCGCATCTCAACTCTTTGCGGAGACGGAAACCACCTGTTCATTTGCCAGCGATTTGCACGGAAAAGGTTCTTCGATGAGGTGGGACGGGGTGTGTCTGGGATCGGCGGGGACAATCTTTGATCCTTTCTTATTTTCTCCGCAGCCCCTCCACTCTCGGGCGACTTTGGATATGCCTATCGGGAAGATCGTAAGCTCTCCGTCCGGCGTGATCCGCATCCTGAGAAAGCTCTTGTAGTCTTCAATCGCAAGCGAAGAGAATGCCTCGTTTGAATGGCGGCTAAACCAGTTTAAGGATATCAAAAGGTATATCCCCATTATGAATGACCCGACGACCCAGCCGCCCAACAGAATCACCCCCCAGGCCGATCAGAATGATTCGCCAATTAGCTTGCAAGGCTATTGATTTGAATATGTCTGACGCCGGATGTTTCGCGGATCAACAACTGAATGGCCCTGTGACATCTGAAAAGGCGACTCGACGATGCTATACAATAAGGCTCGCCGATTGCTATAGTTTTTCTATTATGAAAGACGATGCAAAGAAGAATGAGTCGAGGACCAAAGACGAGCCCGCTGCAAGCAAGCGGGAAGAGGAAGCCAGAGAGGCTTCTGCTCACGCCGACGAAGTTTGCATAAAACCCTATGATCAAAAGATCGGAGAAGGTTCGGGCAATCTCCGTCGGCGTGAGCAATGGTTTAAGAAACGCACTGGCAAGAGCGAGTGACTCCTTTTCGCCCCGATCTTATTTTAGGCGGATACGCCAGATGCTACGGCCATAAGTAGCTGCGCTGAGCGTCCCGTCCTTGATGTGATAAACCAGGTCGATGACCATAGCGTTTGGCAAATTTTTCGTCAAATTCATCCACAGTCCCTTCTGAGTATCCAGTACAAAAACGCCCGCGTCATTGCCTACGTAAACCTTGTTCAATTCATCCGGTCTGATCAAGGCAACGTGATGCGGAACGTCGGGAAGTTGACCCTTATCAATATCCTCCCAGGTGATTCCCCCGTTCTGCGAACGAAATACGTGTGGATGACCGAAGTTTGCGACGGTTGCATACAACAGATTCGCATCCTTCGGATGAGTAATAAGCCGGGTGATGGTGTGGCCCGGCAGCGTGGACCCTGATAGATTTGGGCTCCACGCATCGCCCCCGGTCAGACTGCGGAAGAAGCCTCCGTTTTCTGTGCCGACATAGACCCGTTTCGGGTTGGCTGCGGCTACCTCGATGGCCGTTATCGGGCTTCCATCCAGAACAGGCGATACGGGAGTCCAGTTGGTGCCGTCATTTTTTGTCCTCCACACTCGAACGGAGCCCGTGAAGACCGTGTTGGCATTTGTCGGGTCCATCGTGATGAAAGCCATCCAGACGCTGCCTTGCTCGGATTTGGATGCCGGAGGCGAGACATCGGCAAACGTCCCGGCGCGAAAACGGAAGATGTGCAGGTTGTAGTATGAGGCGTAAACGTGTCCCGCGTTTTTCGGATCGAAGACTATCCATCCGCCGTCGCCGCCAAGCAGTTCGAAGAAGGTGCTGCTTGTCCCGTCGGTAGTGATGACGGTCCCGTTATCCTGCGCCCCGCCGCCAAAGACCAGGCCGTTGCTCTGCGCGATGTCCAGATCGTAAAACATCGTCACGGCAAGCCCGTTGCTGCGATTAGTCCAGGTGTCGCCACCATCATCGCTCAAATCCAACCCCCCGTCATTGGGGTCATAGATACGACCCGGCACGGCTGCGGGCATCAGCAGCGCATGGTGATCGGCGTGCGCGTATTGCGCGGTGCCGCGATCAGCATCCCAATGTGTTACCTGTTCCCAGGTTCTGCCGCCGTCCCTGGTCCGGTGTAGATCGACTCCCGCGCAGATCACGAAATTTGGCTTCGCAGGGTGTACTGCAATCGTGTTGCCGTAGGAAATTTGCCCCTCTTCTGCGAAATGATCCCCGCCGATGCTTCGCCAGGTGTTGCCGCCATTCGCAGTGCGAAAGACTCCAAGCAGCAGGTCGCTGTTGCCTGAGGCTTCGTCTTTTGCAAAGGCGTAAAGCACGCTTGGGTTTGAGTGACTGAGGGCGAGACTCGTTCTTCCGAAGCGCGCTGCTTCGGGCAAGCCTTTTGTCAGATGTTCCCAGTTCTTGCCGCCGTCCGTTGTTCGCCAGATGCCGTTTTTTGCCCCCTGCTCGGTAAAGGTTGCAAAGATAGTCCCTCGCTTCGTCGGGTGGAAAAGAATCGAGTGGCACCAGTAATTTTTCTCTGAGATAAAAGTCTGCCGCGTCCAGGTCACTCCTGCATCGAGCGAAACGAAAATTCCGCCAAAATCATTTCCCGTCTGAGAGACTTCGGCGTAACCAATTCCCCCGACCAGCAGGTGTGTCGAGTCGAAAGGGTCTATCGCTATCGCGCCAATATGTCTCGGCAGTCCAGTCCTTTCCGTCGAGGCGAGCAGTTGCCAGGTTTGGCCCGCATCCGAACTCCTGTAAAGCCCCACGCCGGGATAGGAATCTAGCGAAAGGTTGGCCTCGCCTGTGCCGCAATAGATAATATCCGGGTTCTTTGAGTCAATCGCCAGAGAGCCTATATTCAGAATATCCTGATCGTTCCAGAGGGGTCGCCACGTCGCCCCGGCATCATTGCTTTGCCAGACCCCGCCCCCGGCAGCCCCGGCCCAGATGCGCTCAGGATGAGTAGGATGGCAGACGATAGAGGTCATTCTACCGCCGATGTTGACCGGGCCAACGCACTCCCATCTCGGCTCGATTGTTGCGGGTGTGGCGAGAGCCTTTGCGACCCGCGTCCGCTGGTTAATCAATGTACGGACAGGCGCTTCACGCACAGGCCACGTTGTACGCGATTGAAACCATGCGCTTCGCGCCTTGTGATGCGAGAGCCTGGGCTCGGGGACGCCCGGAACCCGCTTCTTGCGCGGGCCTGTCGTAATCAGGTCTTCATCTGCCGGTGCCTTTACAGACGATATCTCTTTGACCTCTACCTGTTCGTCCGACACCCTGCTTGCGCGCCTGGCGCGCTTTGGTCTCTTTTTCGTTTCGGCCCCTTCTTTCTTGTTTTTGCCTTTAGCCATTTGATCCTCCTGATTATTTGCAACTGTAAACTTGTCCTGACTAATAATGTGCGAACGGAGATTTCTGTTACACCGTCCGGGACTCCCCGCTTTTATAATGTTTAGGATTTCGCCCGAAGGCATTTGCCCATAGACAGCCTCTCTCATCTCGAAGGATAAAAGGAGAAGTGGAAAATCCCCTTATTATCAATAGACGCTAAACTGAATAGAAACCTTTGAAATTGAAGCAGAGAGGCAGTTTTTAGATTTTGCGTTGATGGAGGTTAAAAAGGAATGTTCGCAGGCCGCCGCGAATCCGCAGGGTCGGCCCATCGGTTGTTTGGAATAGTGGGCGTCCAGCCCGGTCTGAGCGGGTCCTGATCGTAGGGGTATCCGCCGAGGCGTTTGTAAAGCTCGGCATATTTTCCGACCTTTTCTCGGTCGAGCTTTACTCCAAGCCCTGACCCTTCCGGCACCCGTATGGCCCCGCCTTCGTATTTGAATTTACCGCCTTCGATTATGTCATCCGAAAGATGATGATAATGCGCGTCGGCGGCAAAGCTCAGATTAGGAATTACGGCTCCAAGATGCAGCATAGTCGCAAGCTGGATTCCCAACTCCCCGGATGAGTGAACGGCTACTCCGAGTTGAAACGCTTCGCACACGGCCGCCGCCTTCACACATGCTCGAATTCCGCCCCAGAAAGTAGTGTCGAGCAGGATGACGTCAGAGGCGATATTGAGCGCGTTCGAAGCCAGTTGCTCGAAGTTGACGACAATAGTATTCGTGGCCAGAGGCATACGCACCTTCTCGCGAACGCGGCGCATTCCAGCCATTCCAAATACCGGGTCTTCCAGATAGTCGTTGCGGATGTCTTCGATCTGCTGACCGAACCAGATTGCCGTCTCGGCAGACCAGACGCCGTTCGGGTCGAAGCGGAAATGATCACCGTCAAGCTCCGAGGCAAGAGCGCGATAACATTCCAACTCGTATTCAGGCCGGAAGACACCGCCTTTCATCTTGTGCGATGTGAATCCGTATCGCTGTTTCAGTTCGCGCGCATGCGCGACCAACTGTTCGACGGTTCTTACCTCTCCTGTGCCGTCCGAAGGATTCGGATAGCGGAAAAAGAGGTATGAGGCAAATGGAACGCGGTCCTGCAATCGTCCGCCCAGGATGTCACAGACAGGCGCATTCCATCTTTGTCCAAGCAGATCGAGACAGGCGAATTCAAGCGCGGCAAGAATCTGAGTGCGGTTATTATAGAGCGAGGCCGTCGGGTTTGCGATGAGGAACCGCAGTTGTTCCAGACGCGAAGGGTCATGACCTACGATGTAGGATTTTATAGCCCGGAAGGCGGCTTCGGCCGATTCGCCGCCGCCGCCCATCTCGCCCAGCCCTATCAACCCTTCATCGGTTTCGACCTCAACCACCGTACGCACAAACCGGCCCCAGTGACAGCCGTTTGCGTGCCTGAGCGGCGCTTCAAGCGGTACGGTTACGGTCGTAGCCCTCACGTCGGTGATCTTCATTTCGTCTCTTGAGCAATGCTGAAAATGTACTGGCCGGAAAACTCTAACATTTTAGGCAGGGGCTGTTCCAACAGATTCGATGACAGCCTGTTAAAAGGTGATTTGAGGTACGGGCAAAGAGGGATAGACCACGGATGACACGGATCAGACGGATTCACACGGATCAGACCATATATGATCTAATCCGCGTCATCCGTGGTCTATTTCTATTATCCCAAACTAGGTCTTGGGGAAAATCGGATGGCCAGGTTATTTGGTTTCGGGTTTGAAGTTGGCCTTAAGCGTAAGCGTGAAGGTCGGATGAGCAGGATCATTTGTCGTAACGGTCGCCGTCTTGGTCACCTCGCCCTTGTAGGCTTCGGTCTTTGCAACGACAAGCGTTATCCCTCCCGTAGTGCCTGGTGCCACAACCTTATCGTAATCGCTGGTCGTACATCCACAGGACGGGTGGACTTCAGAGATTTCCAGATTGGAATCTCCCTGATTATTGATTTTGAAGGTGTAGGTAAGAGGCGTGCCGGGCGTGACATCTCCGAAAGAGTGTTCAAAAGAAGCGAGAACCATTTTCGGACTCGGAGACAGAGCAGTTCTCGATTGCTTTTCCTGAGCCGTTAGCGGAAAAACAAATAACCCAAGGACGAGAAACGACGCGCAGATAAGTTTCGATTTCACAATTCAACCCTCCAGAAAAATTTGCTGTCACCCGGTAAACGTATCGAATCATCGCACGGTTACAATTGAAAGCTATTTTTCCGCATCAAAAGCCACAGATGTGCTGAATTGTTCGATTAAGTCCTTTTCTATCGGAGTGACCGATCAGAATGGATGGCTACTATCTGGTTTCCGTATTGCTGACAAAGGCTATTTGCTTGCTGTCGGGCGACCAGGACGGAACATTGATCGTCCCCTGACCGCCATAAACATAGGCAATAACCTTTGGCTTGCCGCCCTCAACGGGCATCAATCGGATATACACATGTTTGTAAAATGGATGATCGTCGGGTCTGACATCTTTGTTGAATGACAGGAAGACAATCCACTTTCCATCGGGCGAAATATGAGGAAACCAGTTATTGAATTCGTCGTCCGTGATCTGTTGCTGATCGCTACCGTCGGGTTTCATCCGCCAGATTTGCATGGTCCCGGTGCGCGTAGAGTTGAAATAGATATACTTGCCGTTGGGCGTGAACTCGGGGCCGTCATCCAGCCCCTCTGCGGTTGTGAGGCGAATCTCTTCGCCCCCCTGCGACGGTATCTTATAAATATCGAACTTTCCGCCTCGCTCACCCGTGTAAACCAGATACTTGCCATCCGGGGACCATCCGTGAAAATAGGAAGGACCGTGAGCGGTAATTCTTTTCGGCGTTCCTCCGCTGGTCGGCAGAGTGTAGATGATGGATTTATTCTCGTCATCCTTGCTGTGGTTAGAGATGCCTATCATCTTTCCACCAAAGGAAAGAACGTGATCGTTGTTGTTACTGGTAGCGAAGCCGGTCTCTATAACGGCTGGACTCTCCGAAGCCATATGGAAGCGATAAAGCCGCCCTTTCGTGTTGTAGATCAATGCCTTGCCATCCGGGGTCCAGTTCGGCGCTTGAATAGAATCGGGTGATTGATAGATGACTTTTCGCCTTCCGTCAGCAACATTCATGATCTCTAAATTGCTGCCTATATAATCTCTGTAAGGCACGAAATCTTCTTTGGCCGGTATAACGATTCGAACATTGCTGAAGACGGCTCTCTCTTTTACGTCCTTGTTGTGCGAGCAGACATAAAGCCCTGCGTAAACCTCGTCGCCAAGCGCGAGATCTGAAATCTGCTCTGTCACGAATGTGTCGCCAAATCGCGCCACAGACATGATGTAGGTGTTGCCCTTTCGTTCGAGTTGTATTATGTCTGCTCCGCTCAGAGGCGATTTCATCTCCTCGGTAGTGGACCCGGCAGCCCTCCTGAATTGAAGAGATGTAAGACCGTCGCCGTGGACCGCCGCGTTGACGTGCGCGGAATTCGATTCAAGGCTTGACCGCACTATCCATCCGATCTTTCGATGCGCCTCGACTCCCTTGCCGATAAATTGAGCGCGGGCTCTCAGTATGAAATTCCCTCTGATCCGCTTGTAGACGAAGTGAAACTCATCTTTGTCGAGCCACATATTTGTGCCCGAACCTTCGATGGTAAATGCCTGTTCTGTTGCGTCGTAACTGGTGGAACCGGCCTGGACATCGTTGCCGATGTCGGTCTCTCCTTCAAATATTCCGAGTTGTTTTTGCCCTGAATAAGATGAGGCGATCATAGGCAGGAAGAGGAAAAAAGCGAGAGTCAGGATTTTCCAGAGGTTCAACAGGTCATTTTTCATGCCGACAAACTTATGACGTATTTTCTGAACTTTCAAGTGCGCTCGGCGGCTTGTCTAAGATTTCTCATTGAGAGAGAATGAAAACGAAGTTCAATCCATGATCTTTGGGGAAATTATGAAACCATCTCGTTACTTGAATTTCGCGATCCTCGCCTTATTGTTTTTCATGTCGCCCGCTCCTTTGTTCCCACAGGAGCAACTGACCCCGCAACAACAGGAGCTGGCCGACTATATCAAAAGCCATTACACCAAGCGTGAAGTCAGGATCGAGATGCGCGATGGTGTGAAGCTCTTCACCTCGATTTACGAGCCGAAAGATACATCGCAGAGGTATCCTATCCTGTTCAGCCGCACCCCTTATACTGTCGCTCCATACGGCGCAAACGAATATAAAACATCCCTGGGGCCAAACGAGCTTTTTGCGCGTGAAGGTTATATCTTCGTCTATCAGGATGTGCGCGGGCGATGGATGAGCGAGGGCGAGTATGAGGATGTGCGCCCTTATATCCCGAACAAGACCGGAAAGCAGATCGACGAAACGACCGACACTTATGACACGGTTGACTGGCTTGTGAAAAACGTAGCCAACCAAAACGGGCGCGTAGGCGTTTACGGAATCTCGTATCCCGGTTTTTACACTTCGATGGCCGGGATCGACGGACACCCGGCAATCAAGGCCATTTCGCCACAGGCCCCGGTTTCCGACTGGTTCCACGGCGACGACATGCATCACAACGGCGCGTTCATACTGGCGCAAAACTATGCCTTCTTTGGGTTCTTCGGCCAGCCGCGTCCCTCTCCGACCTCATCCTTTGATTATATGAAGAAGCCTGATCTGGGAACCCAGGACGGCTACGCTTTCTATCTGAAGATGGGCGGCCTCGGCCATTCCGGCGATATATATCAAAAACTACTGGGCACGCGGATCAAGTTCTGGGATCAGATGATGGCGCACCCCGATTATGACCAGTTCTGGAAAGAGCGCAACATTCTGCCGAACCTGAAAAACATAAAGGCCGCCGTGATGACGGTCGGCGGCTGGTACGACGACGAAGACCTCTTTGGCGCTCTTCAAACCTACCAGCACATCGAACGCCAGAATCCGGGCATTTTCAATGTGCTTGTAATGGGGCCGTGGTTTCACGGCGGCTGGGAACGTTCGGATGGCGACTGGTTGGGAACGGCCTTTTTCGGGCAGAAGAATTCATTGGACTACCGGGAAAAGTTCGAACTGCCTTTCTTCAATCATTTCCTGAAAGACAAAGGCGACATCTCGCAAATCAAGGAGGTCAATCTTTTCGACACAGGCGCAAATGAGTGGCGCGATTATAAGACCTGGGAGCCGGAAGGGCCGACCGAGACGCCTCTTTATCTGCAAGCAGACGGCAAGCTTTCATTTGAGAAACCGGCAAGCGGGTCAGGTTATGACGAATATGTGAGCGACCCCTTGAAGCCGGTGCCTTACACACAGAAGATAACGCTCAATTATCCGAAAGATTTCATGACAGAAGACCAGCGTTTCGCCGCCCGTCGCCCGGATGTGCTCGTTTATGAGACCGAGCCTTTAAGCGATGACCTTACTGTTGCGGGAAACATCAGACCGCAATTGTTTATCTCGTCGAGCGGGACGGATTCGGATTTTGTGGTCAAGCTGATAGACGTTTTCCCGGATGATTATGAATACCCCGAAGGCGTAAAGCCGCCCGAAGATTCGGCCGCCTGTGTATTTGATCCGGGCGGTTATCAAATGCTTTTGCGAGGAGAGCCGTTCCCTGCGCGCTTCCGCAATAGCTTTGAAAAACCTGAACCATTGAAGCCCGGCACGCCGACGAAAATCTCATATGTGATGCCAGGCATCGTGCATACGTTTAAGAAAGGGCATCGAATAATGGTACAAGTCCAGAGCACCTGGTTCCCGCTTGTCGCGCGCAACCCGCAAAAATTCATGCCGAATTATAAACAGGCTACCGAGCGCGATTTTCACACGGCTACCGAGCGCGTCTATCACAACGCGGCAAACCCGTCGCAAGTCGTCCTGTCGGTTGTGAGTGGAGTAGGCAGGTAAAACACTTCAATCTGAAAGGACATATCCCGAAATGATTCCGTCAGTCTGACTGAACAAAAGCTCACCCTCTTTTCTCGCCTTTTGTTTGCCTTTGTGTTTGTGCCACTTAGAACGAGTGTTGAGATGGTTCGGGCTCTGGTATCTCAATTGTATTTCAATTCGAAGTCTGGGTGCTGAGGAGCATCATTTTCATCGGCAGGGGGTATATTCAATGGGAGCTTTTATTACAGCGCAGCAGCTAAATGGGATGGATGGTCAAACAACGGATGGGCAGCAATGCAAACAAGAAGCAAGAAGCAAGTATCTTGAGTGGATCGAAAAAGAGAGGACAAAACGCGATCACGACCGCCAGATGAAGATCAAAGCCGATGAAGAGCGATTGAGAGAAGAAACCCGCCGCCGATTCCTGCTCGTTAACCCGAATGCCGATGAATTGGATTTTCAGGTCTGCTGGCAGGCCATTCTCGATGAGCTATCGAATCAGCGCGCAGCAAAGCTGTTGCGGGAAAAAGGGGCGCTCTATATTCCGACTTGAAACATTCACAAAGCCATTATCTCCGAAGGCGAAACATCAGGACATCGTGCGGAGGCACGTCAGCCGATAAGGTTCGTTCGGTTGTGCCTGCATCACGCCCCGCCCAAAGATCTCGAAGTTTATAGGTTGTCGTATTGAAACCGGCCCCTCTATTCGACAGGGTGTCGGTCACGTTTTCGCTCTTCCAGTCGAACGAGACTCTTCGCCCTTCCGTGCTCCGATTCAAAATGACCATAGCCCAGTCGCCGTTTGAAAGAGGTTTGAACCAGATTTCTACGCCGTCTTTTGCCGAGTATTGAAAGCCCTGTATGCCGAGGCCGTCTTGATCTACCGCAATCACTTCATGGTTTGTCAGTATTCGCCTGGTTTCATCCGACATAGTTCGCAGATCATTTCCAGAAATCAGGGGCGCGGCAAGCATGCACCACATAGAGAAGTGCGCCCGGTCTTCATTCACGCTCATGCCGTTGCCGACTTCTAGCATGTCGGGGTCGTTCCAGTGCCCCGGCCCGGCATACTGCCGCAGCCCTTTTTGCATATCCAGAATCTGCATAACGCCCCACGATTTCCAGGTGCCGTGATCCTTCACACAGTCGAAACAGTTATAAACATCTCCTGTAGTCCGCCACAGATGGCCTACCTTACTCCCCCATTCCCAGGGCTTGTTGCTCCCCCATTCGCACATGCTGAAGACAATTGGGCGGCCCGTAGCATAAAGCGCGTCTCGCATGGTCAGATAAGCACCTTCGGCATTCAAGGCCTCTGTGTTACACCAGTCATATTTCAAATAATCGACTCCCCATTTCGCATAGGTGAGCGCATCCTGAAACTCATATCCTCTGCTGCCCGGTCGCCCGCCGCAGGTTTTCCAGCCTGCATCTGAATAGATGCCCAGCTTCAACCCTTTGGAATGTATATAATCGGCGAGCGCCTTCATCCCCGAAGGGAACCGCTCCGGGTCGGGCTGAATGAACCCGAGGTCATCGCGTTTCCCGTGCCAGCAATCGTCAATGTTGACATATTCGTATCCGGCCTCTTTCATCCCCGATGCAACCATTGCGTCTGCGGTCTCTCGGATCAGTTTCTCGTTTACATCACATCCAAACTTGTTCCAACTATTCCAGCCCATCGGAGGTCTCTTCGCAAGTTGCTCGAATTTTTGGCCGTAGACAATGTTGACAGACACCGAGGCGATCAACACTATAAGCAGGATTCGTTTCATTGTTTTTCTCTCCGTTCAAGCTCTCAGCAAATCGATCTTTTTATCATACAGACCATCGGACTTTATGCAATCGATTCACTCATGAAATAGATCTAGCGTTTCAATTCCTCGGGGCTTAACAGTCGCTTCATTGTGAACGATCCACGATGGCTCTTGAAAGCCTCGTCAATAAATATCGCCTCTCCCTTTATGTCCTTGCCCGCAGCCAGGACCGTTCTTAACAGAAGCGTTCCCGGATGAGAAGCGCCCTTGTCAGGCAAGATCATTTCGGCTGTGATGTTGATTCGCTGCGGATCAATATTTGACCACGCGGCCGGATACTCGCGGGGTCTGGACTCTTCGGGCGATACGAACACAAAGTATCCCGTGCCCAGACCATATACGCCGTTGCCGTCGGTTTCGAATTCAAGCGACTCCGATGTCCGATCAATTTTCAATTCGATTCGCCATCGTCCCACTACGGGAGCGTATTTCTGAGAGACTGGAACGGAGGACGCCGGATGTGTGTGCAGAACGATCAGCAACAGACTGATTTGAATGGCTGGTAACAAACCCATATTGCCTCTCTAAATCGGGACGTGAAGAATGATGCGTGATTAACCAGTCTTACAACTTGACTTTTACTGGCAGGCCCCTGAGAGTCACGCATCACGCATCACGCATCACTCTTTGTATTCTTCGGAGTCGGCCAGACTGGTTCGGGCCTTCCCACCCAGACCCAGACGATAAAGTCAGTAGTCGGCGGCTCACTTCCAAGCCCGCGCAATCGAGTCGCCACCTGACCTCGATGATAAATTGTGTGCATTACTACCTGATGGAGCGTGTCTTGAAGTGTAGGCGTTTTGGGCTCTCGACCCATCCGCGCCGTGACTATCCCGGCCCACGGCAATTCGACCGGACGATCAAGCGCCGCCTCATCGAGAGTTGCGAGAAAATCGGCTACCTCGATGTGGTATTGCTCTGCCCACGATGAGATGGAGTTCAACTCGCTGTGAGCCTGCATGGCGGCCTGAAAATCGAAGGCCGCGCCTCGCCAGACGTGAAAGAAACCCTGTTGGACTACGTGTATGTGCAGAAAACGATCTCGCAGTTCACTATCGGTTTCAGCATCTGTCGTGTCAAAGGCTGTCTTCCATATTTCTGCATCTGCCCATTTCATATATCGAAAAGATTCCCGCAAAAAATCAAGGACACTCATTTCACACTCTCCTTTACGCCTTCGGTTATACGTCCGACCCTCAGGCTGAGCGGCCATCTGATGTTGCGTTTCTGATGCGCCTCACCCCACGCCTCTCTCAGTTCGCGCTCTATCGGCTTTATCGGATCGGTCCCTTCGTGCTCTTTGAATAGTTTGACGGCTGACCACGTACCCAGAAATCCGATCAGATGGTCTAAATCCCAATCAGCCTCCATCTCAAATTCAGGCGTCTGAATCTCATCGAAAGGGAAGGGGAGTGACTTCAATCCTTCGTCTACGATCCGGTTCTCCGCGCTCCAGTACTGCTTGATGATTTTCTCGTGAAAGTATTCAAGCAACTCATCAATCGGATCGGAGATATAGATGAAGCGATAAGCCCAGACCGCAACCACACCATCTTCCCGCGCCACTCTAGCCACCTCTTTGAAGAACCCGTCAATCTTGAACCAGTGAATCGCCTGGGCTGTTGTGACAAGATCAACCGAGTCGGACTGAATATTTACGCTCTCGCTATAAGAGACAAGATAGACAATCCGTTCGTGTTTTTGAGCATTTGCGATCTGCTGGCGGCTCGCGTCGGTAGCGACGACCTGATCGAAGAAAGGCACGAGGCCGTTTGCCGCCTGCCCGCTGCCGGTTCCGCAATCCCATGCTCTTTCGTGGCGAGCTACAAGCGAGGATAGATACTCGAACAATGATTTCGGATAGCGCGGTCTGAATTGGGAATAGTCCGGGGCGAGGCTTGAGAAATGATCCTTAAAACTCATGCCTAAATATTATGACAAGTCGTGGCGCTGCGCGAGAGTGTGTGTGAAGAGATGAATGTTTTTGACAGGATTAACAGGATTTCTGAAAGGCGGTTGAAAAAAAAGTGTTAATCTTGTTAATCCTGTCTAATTCTCGTTCTTCACCGATCACGAATTACTCTCTTCGACTATGATCGTCCCACGGCGAGCGGTGTGATTGCGGCCACCGGCTCTGTCCTGAGCCTCATAAATCTGGCATCTAAACCCGGCTCGGCTGAGCATATAAGCGGTTGTAAGCCCGCCGATGCCCGCGCCCAGAATCAGAACGGTTTTACCTTCCCCTGCCCCCGCCGGTATCTGAGGCGGGCCGGTCCACGCCTCCGGTCTGTTTATCAATCCCACCGCAACCATCGTCTCGTAGACCGCAGCAGAACCGCCTGCCATACCAACCATTTCCAAAAAGCGCCGTCGCGTCAAACCTGAATTTGAATGGGCTATGGCTTTACTCCTTGAGAGGTAATCTGGTGCTGGATTTGAAAAAGCTCTGGTTGCCGACACGAGCGAGGATACAGTATACGATTTCCACCCGAAAAAGCTCACCCCGCTTTTGTGCCGAAAACCTTACTGCATGAGTTTGAAACGACATGTATATCACAATAAACATGTGAGAACAAGATTACTGTCAAAGATGGAAGCATAAAGCGGCAATACCTGGCTGATTCGAAAGTAGTAAAATTCATGGCAAACAAAACTGTTGTCCCCCGTTTGCTCGGATGGTAGGATTTCGAGTGGCAGAAGAGGGTTACTGTTTCCTGTAATATTCACGGTCCATTTGGTTGCTCCCGCGACGCTCACCCCAGTACATGCAAAGATCGGGGCTCTATAAATCGCTCAATATTTGTGTCTATGGATATGTGGGATATCATTGAAAGCCCTTATAGTAATCAAGCGGTTGAACGGCCCGGTGTGCGAGAGTTTCTGATGCCGTCAATAGGAGATGCCCTGTTTATAGGCATCTTTCTGCTGAGTCTCAATATTGGTCAGACGCTTCTGGGTGATGGCGATACGGCCTGGCACATCTTAACGGGTGAGAACATACTGAGGACATTTAGTGTTCCCTTACAGGACCCATATTCACACACAATGGCCGGAGCACCCTGGACGGCTCACGAATGGCTGGCCGAGGTCATAATGGCTCTCTTTTATCAATTGATGGGGTTGAATGGGGTAGTGCTGGTTTCGGTGGCGATCATTAGCCTGACATTCCTGTTGCTTTACAAATTTCTGATCTTCAGACGGGTAAACCCTTTGGCGGCAATCCAGCTTGTCGTGATGGCCGTACTGGCATCAAGAGCCCACTGGCATGCTCGTCCGCATCTGTTTTCCTTCCTGATGACTCTCGCATTTTTTATAGTACTGGAACTCTTTCAACGTGAAGGATTGAATTATCTGAAATTTCTGCCGCCACTGATGATTGTCTGGGTCAACCTTCACGCAGGATGCATCTTTGGTATGGTCCTCTTGCTGACCGCATCCGATTGGGTCTGGATCTCTGCAAACGCTCCGCTGTGCAGGTTGCTGCAATCAAGCAAGGGGTGGAAACTGATCTATGCCGACGGGGTGGCCAATATTCTTGTCAAGAATATACCTGAAAATCAGGAACTCATAGAGAAGTATCGCGATGTCCGAGCCCTGCCGTCGGGGTGGACCGCGCTTTAAACATCTGAGCCGGGTGTAAAAAAACACTAATCTTGTGTTGAGGGCCGAGTGATCATATTTTGACTCACCTCGTCTCAGATTGTATTTATTGGCAATTCGTAAATTGTAAGAGCACTGTGGCCCGATGAAAAACTGCACTGGCAATGGTGAGGGTGAACATGCATCAAATAAAAGTGAGTAATGGTGAGATGGGAAGGGCTGAATCGGCTGTTGAAAGGCTCGAGTTAAAGCTCGTTCAGATAAAGAATTTGCTCGAAGAGAAGAAGACCGAAAAGCACAGGCTTGATTCGAACCCGCAGGCACTGGCTGGAACGGGTGACATCAATAAACTGCTTGTGCTCAAATCGCGCTCCATTGAAGTTGACAGCACGATTATGGAATTGACCGAATCCGCAGCGCGGTGTCAGAGCCAGTTAGACTCGGCAAGGCGCTATCTGTTTACACTCTATGTTCGTCTTGAAAGACTCCGCCAGGAGGCCTCCTCGCTTAGCGCAAAGATTCACCTTGATGATTTATCAGACAACAAGGTCGCGGAAAGCCAGCAGAGTCTCAGTCGCATCATGATCCAGATAGCGGCAATTACCGGGGCTGGCTAAACCACACCGCGAAAGACAGCTACAAATGAAGGAAATGCGTGATGCGGGAAGAGCGAAAAAGAAGTCGAAAAGGGTTCAATCTCTCTTGCCGAGATTGTACTTGAACCAATCCGCATCCGATTGGGTCTGGATCTCTTGCTGAACCTGCTTATCGATCTTTTCCTGCGCGTTGCTGATGGCGTTGCTCACAAGTGGATGGGAAATTTCAAGCTCTTCGTCGGCTCCCATCCGCCTCATCAAGTCTTGAATCCTTTCCCCTCCAAAGTGAATCATCAGCGGATCGGTCAGCGCGGTGTGAAAGACTATCTCTTTCTTGCATGGGGAAGCATCGAGAAGGTCCAGAAGGTGCTGATCTCTGGAACGCCTGGGATGGTGCTCAGGAAAAATGACCAGTAGCTCTGTTTTGCTGTCGATTGAAAAGATTGGGTTTTGAAAGGATGAGGAAAGTCCGAGCCATACCTCGGAAGAATTGGCACTGGCTCCACGATTGAGCAGCGTAGAAAAATCGAAAGATGAATAGCTCCCGTAACCAATCGAGCGGGCGCGGAGCGCCGATTCCATCAAAGACAGCGTGCTTTGAAAGTGGGCGAGGATCAGCACGTTCCGGTGGTTGGTCCGGGCCAGTGAAACATCTCTGCAAATCCCGTCAAGCTTACGATTCTGATTGAACCAGACTTTGTCTTCAAACTTTGAGCGAGCCATGCGGGGCAGTATATCAAAAAATAGAGAATTTCAAACCGGGCAAAAACAGGAACAACTCGGTGTTTGATCGGAAAACTTTGCGTGCTTGGCGTCTCTGTGTCTTTGCGAGAACCTGTTGTTCGTCGGGTCGCAAGCAACGCCAAGCACGCAAAGAATTTCCTGAAGCTCAGAAACGATAGTCTACGATGCAGATAACCTTCTGGAAATCTCTGTGCGGGCTACTCGAAAGTTTACCTTCCGACAACAGGCGCAGAGCCGGAAGCGAGAAAGAGCTTCCAGTTTTCAATAGGCGTTCCCTTTACCTTGAGATTTGATGTCAGGTAATACAACCGCCTCGTGCCGTCGCCGTTCGGGGCCTGCTGGAATCTCTGCATCAGGTAATAAGGCGGAGTTGCCTGATAGTACAACGCGGCCTTTACGGTCAATTGTGATGGGGCGAGGCCTCGCAATTCGCTGAGCGGTATCTGGTATCGTAAGACGCTCGTCCCACTGCCGTTTTTGTAATTCGGGTCTTCTTCGGCTTCGCCTTTTGGATGCGTGATTTCTAAATACCTGCCCGTGAGCGAGGGGCTCGGCCCCTTTGGCTTCCACCCTATGGGCAGCAATCGGTTGTCCTTGAAATCCTCATCAATCCGCAAGAAACTGGTTGTGAAATTGCCCGTTGCATCCTTGACCAGTTCTTCATAAATCTGCACTTCCTTCGAGCTTTTGATCGGATGATCCTTACCATAGTAATGATGCTGCCAGCTCTTTCCCCTCTCGCCGTTTGTTCCTACATACTCCGAGTCGAGTGGGTTTCCATCGTTATCAACTATAAGGCCCACTTCGTTTGTGCGCCCCGAAGCCCAGATAATCTTCTCGCTGCCGCCGCTGTTATCTATGACATCGAATTCAAGAAAGGCGCGGCGGAAACCGACTCCGCTCGGCAGGCGGTGGCCGGTCTTGTTCGTCACTTTTACATCGACTATGAGCTGATTGTTTTCGATCTTTGGAGGCGAAACCTCCACCGTGGCAGTATCGTTTTCCGCCTGCTGAACCAGATTATCCACTGCATTATCGAGATCGTTGTTCAAGGTGCTCATGTAATCGCTTTTTCGGACGCCCAGAATGTCGTTGTAGAAATTGTTTGCGGCATCCGGTTGCATGAACTGGTTGAACATCTCGATCAGATAAAGATTAAGCCCCTGCATCTGATGTCGAACAAATCCATCTTCGCCCTTTGCCACAACGCCGGTTCTATATCGAACCTGCACCTTATCTTCGGAGGCGCGGTGTTCCGACATCGGGAAAGACTCATCCTGAATATCGGCGATGACCGATTCTATCTGACTTATGTTGACCTTCTTTTTCTTGTTGGCAAAGCCCGCGGGCATATGACAATCCTGACAGGATTTCGCGTTTGGGCCGGGTGAAAATTCGGTCTGATACTCGCTGTTGAGCCATTCCAGATAGGTCGCCTGTTCCAGATGAAACTCGCCCGGTTTACCGTCCATTACAGGTAGATCAATCGCGTGGCAACTGCCGCACAGCCGCGAATCTTTTACATATGCATCGTGCTTCGGATCAATCCCAAGCGTCTCTTTCATCGGATAGGTAGTGATTTCGTTGTCCTTGAAGGGGCCGAAAAGCTCTTCGGGCATGCCTGCCTTGAACCTGCCCGTGATGGAATGGTCGAGAAACCATTGCAGAGAGTCTTTGCCGACAGGTGTCTTGTCTTCGACGATGTGATGGCAGGCCGCGCAACTTATCCCGTCACGGCCCAGAGCGCCGTATTTGAAGTTTGCATCACTCGTGTCTGTGTTGTAGACGAAATTCAAATCGAAGTTCGGTTCTTTCCCGGGAGGGCCGCTGCCGGGATTGCCCATATAACCGTGATCGAGATCAAGCTGCCGTTTGCCCATCACGCCGTGACAGCTAAAGCAGAGATTCTGAACCGCCTGAACATCCTGCTCGGTCTTCTCTCGTTTCAGATAGGCGATCTCGCTATCGAGTTGAGCGAAAAAGACCGGGTCACGCCCCGCAAGACCCATGGGGGACCAGCGCCACTCTCCATAAGGCGAGACATTCACCCGATCTTTAGCCGAAGTTTGCAGGATCATATAATTTTTCTTTCCATACCATGCATTTCCGCTATGGCACCACTGACAGTTATCCGATGTGACGAACATCTCCGGCCCTTTGGCCGAGGCGAAAATATGGTCATAGGTTTCTGCGGGCATCACGCGCACAGCCGGATCGGGCGCAAGCTGTCCTAAGAATTTTGCAAACTCCGGGCTTGCGGTTGTCGCCGCTTTCCGCGGCATGATCGCTCTCAACCGGGCGAGTGATTTTCTGTGACTCGGGGCCAGATTGCTTGCTTCTTCCGGCGAAGGCTCTGTTTTGGGGGTCTCTCTCCAGGTGTCGTCGATGAAGTAAGTAATCGGATCCCCCTGAAACCCTTTTATGTTGTTGAGCGACGAGAATGTGAGTTCTTTTTCGGCCGAAGCGTGGCAGTGAATGCAGGCGAGGCTATAGCCTTCGCTTGCTACGGGGAATGGAGGGTTGAGGCTCGCGCTCGGTTTTGGCATAGGAGGATTGTCGGTATAAAGGTCGCCCCAGAACCACCCGTCCTTTGAGCCTTTCGAGTCTTTGATCATCACGGTCCAGCTTTTCGGCTTCAATGTTTGATCCTGCCATCTGGCCGCCGGGCCGGGGTTATACATCTCTTTTACGATCATCGCACCGTCTGGAATCGTGCCGAGCCTGCCCCCGACCAGCCAGTTCATCACCCCGGGCGAATAAAAGACTCTGACCGCGGGGTGAACCCCGTAATATTTTCCGTCAATCCAGGGCCCGGTGTCGCGCACTCTTTTGTCTTCGCACCATTTCAACTTCGCGTACTCGCCCCCTTCAAGAAAGGCAAGTAATCGGTCGTGAAACTCATCAGGGGAAAGTGAGCCTGGCCTGGGTAGTGTAGACTCTTTTGCATCCGGGCACTGACACAACTTCCCATCCTCCTGTAGCGCCGTCGGGGCCTCGACCGCCGCAAAAACCTTGTCGTGACCAGTCAAACTCAAGAGACTGAAATAGCCGATTCCGCCCATAAACATAGAGAGCAACATGACCTTGATCAACTTGCGCATCAGTTTTCCTCCTGAGAGTTTTGGGGTAAATTCGAGAAGCGGCAAGAGATTATCACAAGTAAAACAATTTACAAAACCACATGCGGTTTTAATGACAATTCAACCCGAGGCCCATTCAGCGCCTCAGGTTTCTCGGGAAATTCTTAGCCTACTTTGCGACCTTGCGGCTTTGCGAGAAATAAATCAACGCAAAGCCACAAATTAGGCCAGGCTTTTCATCTCAACTAAATCATCAGGAATATAGATAATAGAATAGGGCGGCGGATGTCGGATTGTTGGTCGCTCCTTTTTGTAGCATAATCAATCTCATTGCCGGAGGTTGAGCGGGCGCTTCTGAGGCAAATACCGAGGTTTGCTCGGCAGGTTGAAAAGACATGCAGACCGATTGGCAGATTCATAATGGCCTCAAAAAATTCACTTGATAACCGCGTTGCTGAACTGGTCGCTCTCAGTCGTAAGACAACAGGAGGCGACAAGATCAGAGAGTTGCTTAATAAAATCATTGATCTTTATGAAGAACCGGAGACCAAAGATGACGAGACGCTCGAAAAACTACGCCAGGCCTTCCTGCTGGCCTTGCGTAATTTTCCCGGCGTGCTTGCCGAAGAGAGGTTCTCAAATTTTCTTGGGGAGCACATAGACGCGACTGATTTCGGCGTCCTTGCCTGGCGCATGCCAACCCGTGTGATCTCTTATTTCGAGAGTCTTTACAGTTTCAAACACGAGAACGAATCGACTACTGAATGCATAAGAAAACATCTTTCTGAAGTCGTGGTCTATGCGCTAAAGCAGTTCGAAAAAAAAGGCGAGTTCGGAAAGATGTTCGAGCTGTTCCAGCTTGCGCCGATAAGCCTCAATATGGCGGATGGCGAATTGCTGCGCCTCCGTAATCGCGCCTATATCTACGAAATGAAAAGGGTGCGGCGCAACCGGAATTTCCTCTATGGCTATCTGGCGGTACAGGTGTTCCTGATCGTACTTGCCTTCCCGCTGTTGTTTATTTACGCCGAGAATGGAGAGATTCGCGATAGGATAGAAAGCGTCGCAAAGGTGGACTTGCCGGAGGAGCAGCGGCGCTATTTCAGTTACACGGATGGGCTGTACTGGTCAATAATCACAGCCGGGTCAATCGGTTATGGCGATATTACTCCAAGGACCAGCATCGGCCGTACCATTGCCGCCATACTTGGCATTATGGGAGTCACAGCAACCGGGATGATTGCCGGTCTGATACTGAGATGGATCACACCGCGAGAACTTGATTTGTGACTCTGGTATCTGCAAAGAGATGAAAGCAAAACCACTCAGTGTAAACTGCCCCGGTTGCGGCTCGGGCGACGTCGTATATAGCTGCGAACCTGATTGCTGTTTCAATCATGTATGCGGAGAATGTCTCACAAGTTTCCAGCTGCTCACACGTGATCTGGAGAGAAAGTCGTCTGACAAGATCGAAGTGGAGAAAAGAGATTCGTGCGCGCCTACGGTGGCTTGCGCCAGATGCGGTTCTTTGCGCGTAGGCGTTATAGAGCAAACAGAAGCCAACAATCCTTTGCTTATGTGCGTGGATTGCTCGACGCTTCTCGCGCTAGAATTTTCAGAATAGCAACGGTTTTCCTGAGAATTATATGGCCCTTTGTCGGTCCAGTATTATGTATACCTCCTCGCTCTGGTTTGCTTTCCAACAATCAAATCCTATGTTATGCTGCCGCTTCAACAAATCGATCTATTGAATAATTCGCGGAGCCATACCAGTCCTTAGGTCCAATTCCTTCGTACGGCTCGCGTTCCTTGTCAAAATGGTTTTCAAGAATATCGGTCTTCAGTCTTTCCGAAGCCGAAGAATTATGTTGGAGGTTTTGCCATGCGTTTTAACACAAAGACTCTGCTTGTCTTCCTACTGGTTACCGGAAATGTTCTATGGGCCAGCCCCATAAGCCAGAACCCTACTGAACAGAATAAGGAAAAGCCTATTATAACCAGCACCGTTGAGGTCCCTGTTGATGTGATCGTCAGAGACAAGGGAGGCCGCCCGGTAAAAGGGTTGACTGCCTCTGATTTCGAGGTTTATGAAAACGGCGTGGCTCAAGAGATTACCTCGGTTCGATTGGTATCGCAGGACATCGCTGACAACCAGACGAGCCCCGGGACGGGGCCGGCGGGAAGCCCCGGCTGAGAATGCTCGGCCTCTTCCACCGTGGCGACGACCGCGCTGGTCTTTGATCGCATGTCACCCGCATCTTCGGCTTACGCCCGTGAAGCTGCGCTCAAATATATCGACGAAAACATACGCTCGGATTCCAGTATGAGCGTTTATGTGACCGGCCTGTCGCTTAGCCTGGTCCAACCTTTTACGGCGGATGTTCAGCTACTCAGGGCCGCTGTTGAACGGGCCAGCCTGTTAAGTACGACCAGCAACCCATCAGACTTCCCGGACCTCAAGACAATAAGAGATGAAGTTACGGAACTCTCACAAAGTGAGATAGGTCCGCCGTTCCGACAGGAGACCCCTTTAGAAGAGATCGGCTCATAGCACAGCTCAATCTGCTTGGGGGTTTTGAATATCTGCAAAAGGAACAGGAGGGGCACGCTTCCATCAACGGTCTCATCGCAATAGTCGATTCGTTACGGAGGCTTCCTGGGCGCAAGGCCATGATACTTCTTTCGGAAGGTCTTGCTCTTCCTACATCGGCCCAGCCCCTTCTGCGCACAATCATAAACACCGCGAGCCAGTCGGGGGTCAGCATCTATGCCGTTGACGCCGCCGGATTGCGTATTGAGAGCGCGCAGGCAGAAACAAGCAGGCAAATTCAATCGCAGAGCGCACAGCGCATGTCGCAACTGGGTAGTGTCTCAGACCCCTTCGGCCCCATGACGAAAGGGCTGGAACGTAATGAACGTATGCTGAAATTGGATCCGCGCTCGGGCTTGGGCGATCTTGCTGACCAGACGGGCGGTTTTCTTATTCACGACACAAACGATTTAAAGGGGAGGATGGGTCGTATAGGCGAAGATTTGCGAAACTATTATCTGGTAAACTACACGCCCAAGGATCAGTCATCGGACGGGTCGTTTCGCAAGATCGAAGTAAAGGTAAAACGATCTGGTGTTTCTGTTCAGAACCGCAAGGGATATTTTGCCATCAATACCTCTTACGGCTCGCCCGTGCTCGATTTTGAGACCCCGGCGCTTGCCCTTGCCGCCAACAATCGCCAACCAAAAGACCTTGCCGTCAGATCGGCGGCGATGAGCTTCCCCGAAGCATCGCGCACGGGGCTGGTTGCCGCTCTGGCAGAAATTCCTATGCAGGCAATCACATTTCATTCGGAGGACAAAACAAAGACCTTTTCGACCGATTTTTCGGTGGTTGCGATCTTCAAAAGCTCGGACAAACAGGTTGTGCGCAAACTGAGCCATCATTATATGCTGACGGGTCCGCTTGCCTCTCTCGATGCGACACGCAAGGATGAAGTCCTGTTTTATCGCGAGGAAGACCTTGCCCCCGGGCAATATCAGATGCAGGCGATTGTCTATGATGCGTTCGGGGAAAAGGCCGGTGTCAGCGAGGCAACAATAGATGTTCCACAGGCCAGTGACAGCGACCTCAGAGTAAGCAGCATCGTTTTGATCAAGCGGGCCGAGCGACTGGATGCCAGGGAACAGAAATCGTTCAACCCCTTTCACGTAGGGGAACTCCTCGCCTATCCTAATCTCGGCGAGACGATTCAAAAAGCAAAGTATAAACAGCTACCCTTCTTCTTTACCGTCTATGTTCCAAAGGGAGCAGGCTCACCTCCGAAGCTGATGATTCAACTGGCGCAACATGGACAGGCTCTGGCTCAATTGCCAGCCGAGTTGCCGCCTGCCGATCAGGCAGGTCGCGTTCAATACGCCGGAAGCCTGCCGCTGGAAAGCATACCTGTCGGGCAGTATGAATTTAAGATAATAGTCACGAGCGGCACCGACAGCATTACGCGCTCGGTCCAACTGGATATAGCGAATTAACAGAGGGCGGGAAGCATATCCTCTATCATAGGCAAGACAATTGACCCGTCACAAAAAGAGATGCCCGGCTCCATTCTCTGTTCAGATCAATGGAAGCCGGGCATCTTTTAAGATAGCCTGTTTTAAGAGAGCCTGTCTGCTCGTCTACGACTTAGTCGTTAAAGAGCGATTGCAGGTTCAGGATTTGCGACAAGACCGCGCCGAGAATGGCATACTTCCCACTGGAATAGCTGCCGTATTGTGAGCGGCTATAATAACCGTCTTCATAACCTCGACGGAAGCCTTCGCGGAAGTAGTAGTTATACTCGGATTCACTTACATAAAACCCGTTATAACCGTACTCCGCATCCTGATAGGCGTAAGAGTCTTGATAGCTGAATCTCCAGCCGTCCTCTCTATCGGCCTGTCCGGCGCGGAAGCCTTCTTCATAACCGTAATTCACAGCCTGTCGAAGCTGATCGGCTGCGTATCGGTTGACCTCATAGTACCTGCCGCCTCGGGAATAACGATAACTCGGAGCCGTATAGAAATACGGATCGTTGTAATAGTTATAGTTGCGCGCGTTCTGAATCTGAATCTGCTGCTGTCGCAGTCGTTCCAGATACCTCTGCTGGTAACGGTACTGCGCTATTCTTCTCTGCCGCTGTAGCGCCGCCGCGCGTTGCTGCGCGATGCGTTGCTGCCGCTCCAGATGCTGGCGGTACTGATTGTTGCGCTGTTGCTGCTCTCTGATCAGCTGTTGCTGACGCTGCTGCGAAAGACGCTCGTCACGTCTATCTCTTCGCTGATTGTCCTGTTGCTGTTGAGCACGCTGCCGGTCTCTAACTTGCTGTTCTGTAGACTGCTGCTGCCGGGCGCGCTGTTGTGCTCTGTTTTGCTGTTGCTGCTTAGCGCGCTGCTGCTGCTCTCTGATCCGCTGTTCCTGCTGAGCGCGCTGTTGTTGTTTCTGTTGTTGTTGTTGCGCGCGCTGCTGCTGCTGTTGAGCGCGCTGTTGTTGTTTCTGTTGTTGCTGTTGAGCGCGCTCTTGCCTTTGTTGAACATGTTGCGCCTGATTATCAGCCTTCTTCTTCTGTTGTTGTTGTTGCTGTTCCGCTTTTTTTTGCTGTCTTTCAGCCTGTCGTTGTTCTTTCTTAGGGTTCTGTTGCTTTTGTTGCGCGCTGACAGGTACGCTGATTCCCGTAAGCGATATTGCCCCTATCACGACCGCTGCGACCATTCTGCTCAAAATATTTGCCTTCATTACACCCCTCCTTAAAACCTGTTCGCTACGAGTTGTCTTAACCAGTGAGGGTGATGTCTCCTTACTCAAAATCCTCCAGATCAGACAACCGGCAAAAACACATATCATCGGTTTTGCCTCTTTTTACTGATACAATTACTGTGCCGCTTTGTAACTGCTAGTATATAAAGAGATGCTCCGAAGTGTCGCACAAACCTACAGACACGAT
The DNA here is from genome assembly GCA_963765495.1 of Blastocatellia bacterium. Classification (GTDB taxonomy): domain Bacteria; phylum Acidobacteriota; class Blastocatellia; order UBA7656; family UBA7656; genus CAVXWP01. The sequence continues at coordinate 166,774 of CAVXWP010000002.1, read as the reverse complement.
ATCGTACATAAACAAACTGAATGGGTTACAGGTGAAAGACGGTGTTGTCGTGGCCAGGGTCTTTTTTTTCATTTTTCTCATCTCTTTTTTTTTTACTTTTCTTTATTTATTCTATTTCATTTTTTTGACTCTTGAGATACATTGACAGAGCTATCTTTTGTATGTTTTTATAACTTGTTTTTTCGCTTCTCTTCGCGTCTTCCTGACTTTTTTTTGACATTTATATCTTGGCGATTCTGTTCCGTAACTGTGTCGCGCTGGACCTGTGCGCCTTGCTCTTCTTTCGTGTCCTGCTTTTCCGGGCCGCCATCGGTTATTTCTTTTCCTTTTGTTTCTTCCTGGTACCGTCCCCTCTCGCTGCCTGTTTTCCTTTCGTCTTTGCCGCATCGCTTGTGTATGCTCTCTGCTGTTTCCTCTCGTCTATCCTTGGCTCTCCCTCTCCGGTCGCTTGTTTCTCTTTCTTAGTGTCGTTCTTTTTTTTTTTTTCTTTCCTTCCTTTCTTTCTTTTTCTTTTTCTTCTTCTTTTTTTTTTTTTTTTTTCTTCCTTTTTTTCTTTTTTCTCTTCTTTTTTTTTTTTTTTTTGTGCCGTCTGGCAGTCCTTTCTTTTTCTGTCCTTCCTGCTCTCTCTTCTTTTTTCTTTCTTTTCTTTCTCTCTCTCTTTTTTTTTTTTTCCTTTCTTTTCAGATTCTCTCAGGTCTTTAAATACCTTGCGCCTTTGGTCTCTTTGCGATCCTATCTCTACCGTCTATATCTTTCTTCCTTGTTGGCGTCGTTCTCAGTTTTCTTCCTTTTCTTTTTTTTCTCCTGCCGCTTGTCTGTAGTTCTGTTTCTTTTTTCTTTTTCTCTTCTTCCTTTTTTTTTCTCTTTTCTTTTCTTCTTCTTTCAGTCTGCTATTTGTATTAGGCCCGTTCTTTGTAGCTTCTCTCTTTTTTTTTTTTTTTTCTCCTCTCAATGCTCCCTATGGTCTTTGTCGATCTCTTAGTCTCTCCCTTTTTTCTTTCTTTCTCTCTTTTTTTTTTTTTTTCTCTCTTCCTCTTTTTTTTTCTTTTTTCTACGGTTTCCTCTTCTTTCCTTTCCTTTTTCTTCTTTTTTTTTTCTCTTTCCTTCTCTTTCTCTTTCTTTCTTTTTTTCCTGATTCTCAGGAAATACATTGCGACCTTTGCGTTTTCTTTGCGAAAACCGCTATAAATCACGCATCACGATCGCCATCACCCCGGTTTCGCTTTTGGGAAATATTCATTCCACGACCGGACACCTCTTCCCACCCGCTCTTTTCCCATGTCCCGACAACTTGAGAGGCATCAGCATTTACCGATAAGGCTTCGACGGAACAATATTTGATACCAGTCTGGCAGGCCGACGGGTGCAGACATCAACTGTAGAAAATCTCTGCTCTGGAGCAAAAGAATGGGAATCCTGATTCAAGACCTGCGCTACGGCGCACGCATGCTTGTGAAAAAGCCCGGATTCACGCTGGTTGTCGTATTGACGCTGGCGCTTGGGATCGGCGCCAACACGGCAATCTTCAGTGTCGTGGACGCTGTGTTGCTCAGCCCGCTTCCATTCCCAAACCCTGAACAACTCGTCCTTGTGCGCGACGATCTGCCGGGGCGGCAGGTTGAAAACGTAGGCATGTCGGTTGACGAGCTAAAAGACTTTCAGGAACGTTCGGGCATATTCGAAGAGATTTCGGCCGTCTGGCCAATTGACGCGAATCTCACGGGCTCTGACCGACCGGAACGCATCGAGGCGCTTGCTACAAGCCCAAATTATTTCTCGCTGCTTGGCGCAAACGCCGCTCTGGGGCGCGTCTTCGGGCCGGAAGATCGAGCCCCCGGTTTTGCCGAAGGCGTGGTCATAAGCGACGGATTGTGGCATCGCCTCTTCGGAGCCGACCCCAATGTGTTGGGACGCAACGTGCGTGTGGATAACGATCTCTATACGATCATCGGTGTCATGCCGCCCGGCTTTCGTCATCCGGGACAGACCCTTCGCAACGATGTAGAGATGTGGGCGACCGCCGGTTTTGCCGCAAACCCTTTTGGCACCCCCGTTCGCGCGCAGCGAATCCTGCCGGGAGCCATCGGACGATTGAAACCCGGCTTGAGCTATAAACAGGCTCAGGAACAGATCAATCTCTTCGTGGCCGGTTTGCAAGGTGAGTTCCCGAAAGAGTATCCGCCTGAACTGGGCTGGCAGGTCCGCCTTCTGCCCACACACGAAAACCTTGTCGGCAATGTGCGGGCTACTCTGATGGTTCTGCTTTCTGCCGTAGGCCTCGTATTGCTGATCGGCTGTGTAAACATCGCGAATCTCTTGCTGGCTCGTTCCTCGGCCCGGCAGCGCGAGATGGCGATTCGGCTGGCGCTCGGCGCTTCTCGCCGCCATTTGATTCTTCAACTCCTGACCGAGAGCCTGATTCTTGCATTACTTGGGGGCGCGGTCGCGCTTCTTGTCGTAGCCTGGCTGATGAAACTGCTTCTCGACTTTGTGCCTTCTAATATTCCGCGAATCAACGAAGTCGGTTTTAACGGCACCGTACTCTTGTTTGTCCTTCTTATCTCAATTCTTACGGGGCTGTTTTTCGGACTGATTCCGGCGCTTCAAGCTTCGCGCCCCGACCTGACAACCAGCCTGAAGGAAGGCGGGCAAGGGGCTGGTTTCGGTTCTCGACATCACCGCTTTCGCAGCGCCCTGATAATAGTAGAGATAGCCCTTTCGTTAATCCTTATGATCGGCGCGGGACTGTTGATTCGTAGCTTTGGACGGCTGATGGATGTGGATGGAGGCTTCGATCCGCATAACGTACTGATGGCTCGCATCTGGCTCCCCGTACCAAACAACCCTGAACTCAACCCTTACCGCCCTCCGCCCAAACGCGTAGCGTTTATGAAAGATGTCTTGAGTCGTTTAAGCACGCTGCCCGGCGTGAAATATGCGGCCATCGGCGCAGGCAACGGCGTTCCCCTGATAACGCCGCACAACACCGTTCCTTTTATCGTGGAAGGCTCGCCCGATCTGGATTCGACCCAGCCCCGGGCGCAGCTTTCTGCGGTCAGCCCCGATTACTTTAACGCCCTCGGCACGCCGCTTGTGCGAGGCCGCTTTTTTACCCCGGGCGATGAGGTTGGAGCGCCTCGCGTCGTGCTGATAGATGAGACCATGGCTCGCCTCTACTGGCCGGATGAAGACCCCGTAGGACGCCGCTTGAAACTGGGCCCGCGCAATTCGGACGGGCCTTTTCTTCCTGTCGTGGGAGTGGTCGGGAAAATCAAAACCGACGGCTTTGATCAACCCGATCAACCGCATATCTATATGAGCGCCTTTCAAAATCCGGGCTACTCGATGGCCATCTATCTGCGCGCCCAGTCCGACCCCAGCGCGCTTGCGGAAGCGGTCCGACAGCAGGTCCAGAGCGTGGACCCGAACCTGCCGGTCTTCGATCAGCAGACTATGGAAGACCTCGTCTCCTCTTCGCTCGGTCAAAGACGTTTCGCAATGCAGATAGTCGGTCTGTTTGGCGTTCTTGCGCTCCTGCTTGCGGGCATAGGCATTTACGGTGTGATGACATACTCGGTCAGCCAGCGAACACGCGAGATCGGCATTCGCCTTGCCCTCGGAGCGAGCCCCACCGCGATTCTGAGATGGGTAGTTCAACAGGGAATGAAGCTGGCTCTCATCGGTGTGAGCGCGGGCTTGATCGGCGCGCTCGCATTGACCCGCCTGATTCGCGGCATGCTTTTCGGAGTAGCCGAGACTGATCCCGTTACCTATGCGGGGCTGGCCCTTGTGCTTGGAGGCGTGGCGCTGTTGGCCTCTTACATCCCTGCGCGGCGCGCTACGAAAGTTGACCCGATGATCGCCCTCAAACAGGAGTGATTGCCCCCTCAAATTCACGACGGAGGCGGTTCCCAACCATCCTTATGCAAATCCATAAGGATGGTTGGGAACCGCCTCCGCACGCTCGATCCGGCCCGGCCTCGTTGGACAATCAAAACCGCCCGTCTATAATGTTGCCCTGAACAATTCAAGATCGAGAGGATTTCAATGCAAGCACAACAAACGCAGGCCACTTTATCCGAATCTCGTTCCAGACGGCGCTTGATTGGATGGGCGCTCCTGCCGCTCATTGCCGTGGCATCACTCGCGATAGTCGCGATACCAGTCTGGCTGATTCGCCCTTTCGCGGTCCAGACTCAAGAGGGGTTGCGTCTCTCATACATCCTCCGCGCCTGGTCGCCGATTATCACCGTGATTGCACTTGCGGCGTCTATCTTTATCATCATCAGGATGTGGAGCGGGACTCGCAAATGGTGGCGCAAAGCGGCGCTTATTCTGCCGCTCATCCCGCTAGTCGTTGCCGCGTGGTTTGCGCGGCAGAATCATTTCGAATGGATGTTCTCGCCTCTTGCAAACAGCAATTTCGTCAGACCGGGTGAAGCCGATTTTGTCTCAGACACGGATATGGTTCTATCGGTCGTATTGAACGGAGAAGCGGCAGCCTATCCGATTCGCCAGATCGCCTATCACCACGTTGTTCAGGACGTGGTAGGCGGGACGCCGGTAGTCGTTACCTATTGAACGCTCTGTCACACCGGTCTGGTGTGGAGCGCGTCAGTTGACGGCAGCAAACATAGTTTTCATCTCGCGGGAATCAACAATCAGAATTTCATTATGCGAGATGAAGAAAGCGGTTCGTGGTGGCAGCAGGTCACCGGTCAGGCGATCTTTGGTCCGCTCAAGGGGCGGCAGCTTGAGCCTGTTTCTTATGACGAAACCTCCTTCGATCTGTGGAAAAAAGAGCACCCGGACGGTCGAGTCTTACTGCCCGATAACAGCACCGATTGGAAGCGATTTTCTGACAACTGGGAAGAGAAAACGGCCCGTTACCCCGTCTTTACCGGGTCGGATACAGATGCCGAGATACCCCCCCGGACTGTGATAATCGGGGTGAAACTCGATAATGTCGCCAGGGCATACGCGCTCTCCTTTATAGAAAAACAATCGCCTGTCCTCAGTAGTGTAGGCGATGTTCCTATAGTGTTAATCCTCGGAGAAGATAAAAAATCGGTTCGCGCATTCGAAAGAAGGGTGGACGGGCGCGAATTGGAATTGTTTATTAAGCCGGGGGCCGCGCCTCTGAGGTTTGTGGATTCAGAGAGCGGCAGCGAATGGGAATTCACGGGCAAGGCCGTGAGCGGCCCCTTTGCGGGCAGGGAATTGAAAAAGGTTCCTATCCTAAAAGACTACTGGTTCGATTGGAAGACATACAATCCCGACACAGAAATCATTCTGAAATGAAGAAAATAGTTCCGTGGCAACAGTCGCCGCCCGACACTGAAATGTGTAACTGTACCCGTTCCGAAAGCTAAGAGATTTGCCACAGAGACACAAAGACACAGAGATTTTTAAGAATCCCTCTCTGTGCCTCTGTGGCCACTTTGATCTCTTTCCAGCAACTTGGATAGAAGCGAATCTTTGTGTACTCTAATTTATATGCAAATTCAGGATAAATTCGCCGTAGGTCTGGTTCAGATGGCGATGACCACTGAACCTGATGAGAACCTTGATCGAGCCGCCGGGTTTGTTGAAGAGGCGGCCCGAAAAGGCGCTCAGGTAATCTGCTTGCCGGAACTTTTCAGGTCGCAGTATTTTTGCCAGCGCGAAGACATAGACCTTTTCAACCTGGCCGAACCGATACCCGGCCCGTCTACCGACGTTCTGGGAAAGGTTGCCCGTGACCGCAAAGTGACAGTCGTAGCCCCCCTGTTCGAGCGTCGCGCCGCCGGTCTCTATCACAACAGCGTGGCCGTGCTTGACACGGACGGCCGTATCGCGGGCACCTACAGAAAGATGCACATCCCGGATGACCCGGCCTTCTACGAAAAATTCTACTTCACGCCGGGCGATCTCGGCTTTCGGGCATTCAACACACCCGTAGGCCGAATCGGGACCCTGATCTGTTGGGATCAATGGTATCCCGAGGGCGCGCGGCTTACGGCGCTTCGCGGCGCAGGCATTCTCTTTTATCCGACCGCCATCGGCTGGCACCCTCACGAAAAAGAGAGTCACGGCAATGCGCAGCAGGACGCCTGGCGCACGATTCAGCGCGGCCACGCGATTGCAAACGGCGTGTACGTAGCGGCGGTCAATCGCGTAGGCCACGAAACGCCCTCCGAGGGCGGTCCCGGTCTTGAGTTCTGGGGCTCGACATTTCTCTCGGACCCTTTCGGCATTGTAATAGCCGAGGCGAGCGGCGATAAAGAAGAGATTTTGATAGGCGAAGTCGATCCGGCTCGCATAGAAGAGGTGAGACGCAACTGGCCTTTCCTGCGCGACCGGCGCATTGATTCTTACACGGGAATAGAGAAACGATTCATTGACGAAGAATGAGCATAGATAAAAGCGCTCCACAAAACTCTCCGGCGACAGATGGCTTTAAAATGCCCGCCGAATGGGAACCGCACGCCGCTACCTGGCTGGGCTGGCCGCATAACAGAAATGACTGGCCCGGAAAGATCGCCCCCGTTCACTGGGCCTATGGAGAGATCACCAGAAAGCTCGCGCCCAATGAGAGAGTTCGTATCCTTGTGAACTCCGAAGCGCACGAAGTTCAGGCGCGCAGGGTATTGGTTCGGACGGGAGTGGATTTCGAGAAGATAGATTTTTTTTATTCTCCTACGAATCGCGGCTGGACGCGTGATTTCGGCCCCATATTCATCCGGCGCGACGAGCCTCAACCGACACTCGCTATCGCCAGATTTCATTTCAATGCATGGGCGAAGTATCCCGACTGGGAACTTGACTCTCAAGTACCGGAGCGTGTGGCGGAGGCGATGAACCGCCCCATTTTCCCAGTCACATTCAACGGCAAAAGAGTAGTTCTTGAAGGCGGAAGCATCGATGTAAACGGGCGCGGCAGCTTGCTGACTACGGAAGAATGCCTGCTGGACCGCGAGGTGCAGGTTAGAAATCCCGACATGGGGCGGGAAGAGACCGAGGCCATAATGCGCGATTATCTCGGGGCCTCTAACGTGTTGTGGCTGGCTAAAGGCATCGCAGGTGACGACACGCACGGGCACATTGATGATCTGTGTCGCTTCGTAAACCCTTCGACAGTGGTCCTGTGCCGCGAATCAAATCCAGAGGATGAGAACTACGCCATACTGGAAGAGAACCGAGAGCGGCTGGAAGGGTTTCGACTGGAAGATGGTTCTAAAATCGAAGTGGTCCGCCTTCCCATGCCTGCCCCGCTTTATTTCGCGGGCCAGCGACTCCCGGCAAGCTACGCCAATTTTTATATAGCAAATAATATTGTATTAGTGCCTACCTTCAACGACCCGAACGACCGTATCGCGCTCGCCACATTGAGCGATCTGTTTGCGGATCGACAGGTCGTAGGCATACACGCGGTCGATCTTGTCTGGGGGCTGGGCACCCTGCATTGTCTTACACAACAGGAGCCCGTCGAATAGAATTTCCGACAACCGAAGCGGAGGCCGTTCCCACCCTTTCATCATCCATTCAGATCAGGCGTATCGGTCGTCAGCCTCTCGGCATCATATGCCTCCACGAGCCGCTTGGGAGCCGTAATCCGCCACGCCTGCTCGATGAGGTCTCGCAATGTGTCGCTTTGAACCGACGCGAGCCGAACATAGACTATCGGATGACAACTATAAAAATCCGTTATGTAGAAAGTCTGTGGCTCCGCATTTATCAGGATTTCGCGTTTGAAGAGATCTATTTTGATAAGAAGCGAGTCGCCATCCTTGCGCATTCGAGCCATCAGCTTTCCCCTGACGCGAAATACGGGTTTGCCGCCTGACGTAGCCTCTTCCACACCGGGAAACGCAAGCGCCATCTCTCGCACCGTTTGAAGAGTAACCGGATTTTCCTTATTGCTTTGCCGCTTAGTCATAATCAAATAGACCTGTGATGATGCGTTCACGTGATGCGTGATTTAGCCTCGATCATTCCTGACCATCGAAGGATGCGGAATCAGGGATGATGTCATAAACGGTTATTTCCGGGCGAGCGCAGAATCTCACACGCGGGGCATTGCCGCCCTCCATTCCAATGCCCCGATTCACATAGAGCCAGGTTTCGCCGACTCGATAAAGCCCCGCTTCATACTGCTTGTCAAATTTCGAAAGCGTTATGAGCGCGCCATAAAAAGGCAGTGCTATCTGCCCGCCGTGTGTATGCCCGGCCAGATAAAGATCAACCCCCTCTCTGGCCACTTCCGTGATCAGGTCCGGCGAGTGATAAAGAAAAACCGTGAACGCATCATCGGGAGCCTCACTCAGGGCCTCCGTCATTCTTTCCTCGGACCCGAACGCAACTCCCGCGATCCGCAAAGTAGTATTTCCCACTGTCACAGGCGTCGCCGTTCCATTCAGTTCCTGCGCGCCGGTATCCCCGAACAGATCAAGCCTTCGCCAGAACCCCGAATCCCAGTTGCCCTTTACCACAAATGTCGGAGCGATGCCTGAGAGCTTCGTGAGGCAATTCTTAAATGTGCCCAGCCCGCCGGGAGAGTTTATCGTGTCGCCTGTAAAGACAATCAGGTCGGGCTTTTCGTCGGCAATAATGGCCGGTAGTCGCTCTTCGAGTCGTACCTTCGGATCACTATGCAAATCCGATATGTGGGCTATTCGGACTCTCTGCGAGGAAGGAGAGAGTTTCTGAGATTTGATCTGCACATGAGTTACCTCCGGCCAGTAAGGCTCAATAAAATAACCATAACCAAGACAGAAAAATCCGCCAAGAGCCAGGCTTAGAATCGCTCGCCGAAACCATTTATGCCCGGGACTTGACGGCATAGACATCTGATTGTATTTATGGAGCAGCATCCTGAAGAGAATCCCGGCGGCCATTACATAAATCATGGCGATGACGCCGAGGAATATGAGTACGCGCAATGTGTCTGTGGCAATCATAAGACGAAATAATCTCTCAAACGTTTTCGGCTAACCGATTCTATTCAACGCTGCGCCTGAATGAAAGTTTGTCTATATCGGCAGCCTGCCGGTATAATGCGTGCCCGTCACCACGCGACGATAAACGCAGCTAAACATTATCACTTGCTTAATAAACGAGGAAACCGATGACGAAAAGGGATGACAGAGAGATTACAGGCCGCTTCAACCATATGCAGAACATGCTGAGGTATCACGAAGGGTTGCTGTGCGATGAGGCCAGAAATCGGGCCTTTTATGCCGCGCTCAAAGCCTATGTCACCAGCGACACAAGTGTACTCGACATCGGCACAGGGACGGGGATATGGAGCATCATCGCTGCAAAGCTTGGCGCGAAGCGCGTAACTGCAATCGAAAAAGACAGATTGCTTATCCCCATCATCCAGAACCTCGCGCGCGAAAATCGGGTGGCTGATCGGATTGAAATCGTCGAAGGGGATTCGCGTGAGATCAATCTTGAAGGCAAATACGATATCATCGTCAGCGAGACAATCGGCAACGAAGGGTTTGATGAAGACCTCATCCCGATCATGCTTGATGCGAGGAAACGATTCCTGAAACGAGGAGGGGTCTTGATACCGGGAACCATCTCTGTAGTCACATCGGCCGCGCACCTCAAGGGTCCGCGCAATCGAATGCCTTCGGGGCTTCCCGTGGAATCACGCTATCTGGCGGCGCTTGCTTTAAATATCCCTGTGCGCCTTGAGGATAAAAGGAGATTGAAGATTCTTTCCGATCCCGTCGAGTTGATAAGTGTTGATCTTGCCAGCGCGAAATCTCTCCCCGCTCTGACCGATATGACCGCAAGTTGGAAACTGGATGATGTTTCAAACATCAATTGCTTTGTGATCTGGGCGGAAGCAAACCTGTCAAAAGATGCGAGGCTGAAGACTATAGAAACCTCATCCTGGATGCCCATCGTCTATCGCATAAAACCTTTTGATATTGAGCGCGGCGAAATCGAATTCAGGTTGAGTCTTTCGGGGAAAGAGTATCACTGGAGTGCAAGCGCTGTCGTAGGCCAGAAACCTCAGAAGCAGGCCTACGCGCCCGTCTTTGCTTATACGTCGCTCGAAGCAGCCATACAGATGGCTGAGGCGCGGGCCGCGCTGGCAGACCGAAAATGAGTGATGTACACAGATGGAGCGAACGGATTAGCTCTCTGGCGTCTGTCAGGATTTGCTGTGATCGCGGATGTACTTATACGCCGGAGATTTCTTCAACACAGCCTCGACCTTTGCCTTGACCTCGGCCTTATCGGGTGATTTGTACTCTCTGTCAAAAAACGCCCACGCCTCATCCTCTCGCCCGGCATAGATGTAATCGAGAACAAGATCGAGCATGCCTGCCAGTGGAATGGTATTCGGGTTTATTTGGCTGCGGTCAATCTCTTTCAATTCGTGGGCCTGGAACAGATGATTCGCCGGGAGGTATTTGCCTTCCTGCGGATCGTATTTGAATGTGACCATTGGAAGCGGGGTTCCTGCCACTGGCAGACCAGGGAAGACTTCGTAAAAGGACACAACCGCCAGAGAGATTTCATAGACTCCGTCGCCGTCAATATCCTTGACATAGACCTCTTCCCGGCCTACTTCGTAATCGTAGCTATCAAAGATCACCCGGTAATCAGGGGAAAATTGAATGATTGCGTGTCGGCCGGCTCGCGGAATCGTCTGTGAAACGGCCAGTTGTTTTTCATCGCCTCCAAGAAAAGAGAACAACCCGAAATCGGTCGAATAATCCAGACCATAATGCGGTCCTTCAATTTTATCGACTACTTTTCCGTCGCGCTTTATCACAAGATAAGAGACTGCGACAGGCTCTTCTTCAATCTCCTTATCTATTATGCGCTTATTGAGTTTACTGATTTCATATCCTTCATAGGACAAAGAATCCTGTTTTACAAACAGGTCGTAAAATCCCTTCGGTTGAGCATCGGAGGATTCGGTACCGGCAGCGGCTTCGGGTTGTTTGACCGGAGCCTCTTCTGTGAGTGGTGTTGAATCGCGGCACGCCGGAAGTGCCAGTAAAAAAGCAATCAGTAATAAATATCGCAACTTTATCTTTTCCTTTCTTTTTGCAGTCTATACTATTGGCCGCGCTGAATTCATTCCCCGGCTTTGGGTGGTTCCATCGACCGGCTTTCACTTGAATCTCTTTCCGCGCGGGGTTTGCGAACCATCGTATCGAGCAGATGTTCTAAGACATCAGACGGGTCCGTGCAATAGCCTGTGTGTACGGGCGAGGTCTGGATTATGGCGCTCCGGGGGGCGATGAGCCAGTGAAAACGCTCCCGCTGTGAAAGTCGGCCAATAGGTCCGGCCTCTTCTCCGCCGATACAGATGACCGGGATGGCCGCAAGATTTGTCCGAATTGCTTCAATATCTACTGTCGGGTCAAGGGCCAGGAGACGGGCTTCATCCAGTTCGATACGGGCTTCGAGGAACCTCCGGCCCGGGCACGAGACTATCACGCCGACGTTGACGAACTCTTCGCGCTCGACCTTTGGAACGATGCGTATTATGGCGTAATCATAAGTGTTGTGATCGCGCACGGATCGCCTCCTCAACAAAAGCATGCGGCGGTTCGAGTCGTTTCAGCAGGTACTCTATATAAGCATCCCTGTGTTGAGCGTTTCCGCCAAACAGAGTCTTCCCGGCCAGCCAGGGATCTGGGATAAGGTCGACTGCTTCTTTGATGACATCGGGTGTAACGGCCTCGCTCATCTTTAAGTCTGCCTCGTGGAGTGCGAGGGCGGACTGGAGCAGGACATGGTCTTTTATTATCGCGAAAGGGTCGCGGCTGCGTTCAAGATAGTCTTTCCAGGTGTGGTGAAAATAGAGGGCCGCGCCGTGGTCAATAAGCCAGAGGTTGCGATGCCAGACAAGCATATTCGTATTGCGTGGCGTACGATCTACGTTTGTAACAAAAGCATCGAACCAGACGATCTGAGAGGCGAGGTCCGCGTCGGGCTTTTGCGCTACCGGGTCAAAGGCAACCGAGCCGGGCAGATAGTCGAGCGCGAGATTTAGACCGGCGCTCGCCCTTATCAGGTGTTGAATCTCAGGGTCGGGTTCGGTGCGGGCAAGTTCGGGATCGAGTTGAACAAAGACAATTTCGGGGACCGGCAGCCCTGACCGGCGGGCGATCTCGCCGGCCACGAGTTCGGCGATAAGCGCTTTTGGCCCCTGCCCCGCGCCGTGAAATTTCAGCACATACATACCGTCGTCATCGGCTTCGATTATTGCCGGAAGCGATCCGCCTTCGCGCAACGGAGTAACGTATCTTGTCGCAACTACTGTTCTCAGGCTCATAACAGTTCAAGACCTTGCAGACCGCTCCTATGCCCTCTCAATTTTGGTAATCCGCTTGCCCCAATGCATACTATCCGAGAGCCTACAACTCAGGAGCGATAGCCCTTGCGGCCTCTTCGGATGTAAGCACGGGCGCGATATCAAATTCGACCAGGTCCTGCCACGCGGCTGTCCATACATCGAACAGAGATGCGTCATCCGTCTTCATCAGTTGATAGCAGGTCTTAAACTCAAGGTCCACCCAGCTTGCAACGTATTGCAAACCCTCGGGCATCATCCGGCCCTTTTCTCGGGCGCGACGATAGACATCATGTGCCCGGCCTTCATTAAACCGCTCGACTACCATATAGAGCATCGTCTCTCTCCTGATTTAGTGAAGCGCTCATCGAGCAAGTGGGGTTGCGTGGCTTATAAAAGCGAGTGAAGGAATTCGGCGTTTGCTTCCTCCAGAGGGCTACAGCTTTGAATCAATTCTTTCGCCGACGGGTCGGATGTCGCAAGAGCGATGGCTGTCCAGGCCCTTGCGCCCGCCTGCTCGCCCCGGGCCTGGATGGTGAACTGATCCCTGAGCGGTCGTCCCTCAAACAGCGTGCGATTCAAGTTCAGCATTTCCGGGTTCTCCGCAAATAGTCTTTCCTGAATGGCGGAGGCATCGGGGAAAAGCGATTCTATACGCCTTGCTATCTCCTCTTCACGATCAGCGCAGGCCAATAATCCCGCTTCCACCTCCGGGTTATCGTGATCGCCTGCCCAGGCTCGATACCGCCGGGCAGCCAGGCGTTCAAGCGCCGCGAGAAGCAACGGTTGGAGCGAGGGCTCAATACCTTGCAGAGCCTCTCCGAGTATCCGGGCTATGTCGGGAAGATAGGCTTTATCATTTATCGAATTTGACATCTCTTGATCTCCTGACCGAATGGCTGAATCTTCTTACTTCAATTCAATGTTTACGATCTCAAGCGGAGTGGGACCCGCGTTTGTCAGCGATTGAGACACCTCGCCTGTGTGCCATCTGAAATCCCCCGGCCTTACGTCCTCAACCGTTGTGGCCTTTCCGTGAGGGGCGCTCGCCATCTGGCCGCCTCTCACTATTACACTCAGCCAGCATTGCTTGTGCGTATTGACATTCGCAGATTGACCGGGTTCAAGGATTAGACGGTAAACCCGGACGCGCTCATTGTCTATGAGGGGTGCGTCTTTGCCGACTCCTGCCATAGGAGCTTTGCTTGTTTGCTTGCCGGGTGAGGCGAGTATTTCGGCATCTATGAACCTTAACGGTGTGGTCCCTACATTTGAAATTCGATGGGTGTAGGCGGCCTTTGCGAAGCTGACCGCGCCGGTTTCGACTTTGGAAAAAATCGGGTCTTTCCCTACGGTCTCGGTCTTGATATCGCCCCCACTGATTGCTACCGGGACGTTATCATTCGAGTGGATATGAAAGAGCGTTGCATCGCCCACGGGGACCGACGCATCAATGACTCGAACAAACTCGTTCTGGAATACAACCCGATGTCGCGGCTCTTTCGCTACGGGAACAGGGGTCTGAAGGGGCATCGAAAAAAGGAAGAGAAGCGATAAGAAATTCGATACTATCAGTCTTGCCATCTGCCCTCCTTATGAATAGTTGGGAAACGCCTCCGCAGCAACTACCATCCATGAAGCGATAGCCGGTGTCAAGGTGCGCGAACGGTCAACACACTGGCCTGCCGCAAGACAGTCATCTTTTGCAGTTGCGACGGCCTGCATGAAAATGCTCGGGAGCCGGTGTATACTCACTTTCATCCCATGCTTAACCGGGTCGACATTCCATGAACGGAGGTAATTGATGCCTTTTAAGATAAAAGAACAATTTGAATTGCAAGCGCCGGTCGAACGCGTCTGGAAATTTCTGATCGACCCTCAAAGGGTAGTCGTATGCATCCCCGGCGCGGAGTTGCTTGAGTCGCAGGATGAGCGCACATTTGTCGGCGCGGTTAAGGTAAAGGTTGGCCCGCTCAGCATGTCATACAAGGGACTCGTGAAATTCACCGAGGTGGATGAAGAAAATCACGAGGTCAGGATCGTAGGAGAAGGTCGCGAAACGGGCGGGACCGGGTCTGCAAAGGTTTCGATGTTGAGTCGCGTCACGCCGCTCGAAGGCGGCGGCTCGCAGGTGGTTGTCGAATCTGACGTCGATCTTGTCGGAAAGATAGTCCAGTTTGGGCGCGGCATGATCGAAGAAGTGTCCCGGCAACTGTTTCGGCAATTTTCCAACTGCGTCAAGCAACATCTTGAGGCCCCCGAAGAACCTGAACCGGCTGAAACTCAATCGACTGAAACTCAATCGACTGAAACTCAATCGACTGAAGCTCAATCGACTGAAATTCAGGCTGATGAATCGCTCGGAGCTGAACCCGTTGCGCCGGGGGCGCAGGACTCTTTAGCCGAAACGGCGGAGGCTCGACCGGCCAGTTCTGCAACGCTGGTTTCACAGTCCGACAATGGTGGTAGAGCGTCTGCCCCGGCGGTTGAAACAAAACCAGTGAGTGGTATCGGGCTTGTACTTCGCGCGCTCTGGGCGGTGATCGCGCGCCGATTCCGAGGTCTGCTTGGAGGGCAGGGCAATTGAATCTGCGCCGTTATGGATCGGCGTTTTCAGGCCCCCTGTAATGTTTCACGCCCGCTCGAAGCACATCAAGCGCAAGCATAGCGCATTTCATCCGCGATGATCTTATCGTGCTCTTTAGTGCTGAAAGAAGCACGTCACTGGAAATCACATCGCCCTCATCAATGCTTGCGCCCGCGATCAACTCAGTGAGCATGGAAGCCGAGGCGATGCTGATGGCGCACCCGTCGCCTCGAAAGCGAGCCGCCTCGATTCTGTTCCCGCAAAGTTTCAACTCGATCCTGATACGATCCCCGCACAAGGGATTTACATCTTCGTAAACGATGTCGGGGTCCGCCAGGCTTCCGACGTTGCGAGGGTTGCGGAAATGATCCAGCAGCACCTCATCATAGAGCGCCGTCATCGCTTGTCTACCTCTTCTCTCATCTTTCGGGCCGTCCTGTCTGCTCTTACCGCCATCGCTTCGGCCAGTATGCTCAGGGCTATCTCGGCTGCCGTTTCTGCTCCGATGTCCAGCCCCGTCGGGACGTGCACGCGGGCGAGAGATTCATCTTCCAGACCGCTCTCTTTCAGGAATTTCAAGATTGCTTCGCCTCTTCTGTGACTCCCAAGCATGCCGATGTAGGCGGCTTCGGATGTCAGTACGGTCTTTAGCACGGGAATATCATACTTGTAGTCGTGCGCCGCCAGCACGACTATCGTAGAAGAATTATAAGAAAGCGACCGGGCGATTTCGGAAGGAATACCGATGAGCAACTCGTCCGTTTTTGGGAACCGCTCTCTTGTTGCGAAACGAGGTCTGCCGTCAACGACCACGGCTTTCAGCCCCAACTCTTTTGACAGATTCACGAGAGGCATAGAGATGTTTCCTGCCCCGAAGATGATTATAGTGGGCGGCGGGCCGTGTACCTCAAAGAATACTTCGACGGGTGCTGAGTCGGTGTTGATCGAGATTGTGCGAGACAAACGCCTTCCGATCAGATCGAGGGCCAGGTCTTGCGCTTCTCGATCAAGACGGGTGCTCCCCAGAGTGCCGGACGTGTGACCATCATCGAATACGACCAGCCGCGATCTGTCGCCTTCAAGCAGCGTGGCTATGGCGGCGCTGTGTCCGCGCTCGACCTCGGCGCGAACCGCGCGGTATACGCCTATCAGATTGTTTTTCGTGTCGGTCAGATCAAGGGGTTCGATCATAACCTGAATGGTCCCGGCGCAGGTAAACCCGGTTTCCCAGGCATCCTCTTCGCCCAGTTCGATTGAAAGGTTTCGGGGCGTGAAAGAGGCAATCGCTTCCTCCGACTCCTCGATCACTCTTGCATCAACACATCCGCCGATGGTCACAGACCCCAGTATGTGACCGCGTTCGCTCACCCACATCTTCGCGCCTTCTTTTTTTGGACTCGTGCCACGGGTAGCTACAAGCGTAGTCATCGCCACCCGTTTCTCGGTTTCTCTCAGAGTCTCGATTTGATCAAAGACCTCTTCCATAATCGCCTCACAGGATCAGATGTCGCTCCAACGCCTTAAGGCTCGCCAGATTATGCAAGGGAGCGAGCACATCTATGTGCGGAAGCGCCGCCTGCATCCCTCGAACGAGCGGCTGATAGTCGGGATTCCCAAGCAAGGGGTTGAGCCATATCAATTTTCCCGCGCGCCTTTTCAAATCGGCAAGTGCGCCGGAAAGCACATCGGGCGGAGCCGTATCCCATCCATCGCTCAGAATGATGACGATTGTGCGCCGGTCTACGATCCTCGGCCAGCCGGAATTGAATTCCGCAAGGCTTGGCCCGATGAGCGTACCGCCCGACCAGCCTCGCACATTCCCGGCCAGCCGCTCAAGCGCCTGATCGTAGCCTTTTCCCTTTATGTGGCCCGTTATGCGTTCGATGGTCGTGGAAAAGATGAATGATTCGACCCGCGCAAAACTGTTTTGAAGCCCGTAAACAAATTGAAGGAGAACCCGGCTGTAGACATCCATCGAGCCCGACACGTCGCATAGAACTACGAGGCGGGTCTTCTTTGGCTTTCGTCGTTTGAATGAGAGTTCTACTATCTCGCCTCCCGATCTCAATGATTGGCGAAGTGCGCGGCGAAGATCCACTCTTGGCCCGCGTCTGACAGGTTTCCATCGGCGGCTCGGATTCCGAGCAAGTCGGCGAAGTATCTTCCGCGCAGTTCTCGAAATTTCTTCGAGCGCGTCGGCTTCAAACAAACTAAAATCTTTTTCCGTCGCGCCCGGCGTATCGCTTGCGCCGGGCAGTTTGATCGGCTCGGTCGATTCGGCACGCCTCGCGCCCCAGTTTTCGAGAAAGAAGGCCAGCCCCTTTCGTGTGAGTGGTTGGGAAGATAACCGCACCCGTGGCTTTGCTGGCTGAGACTCCGCAGGCTCGACGAACTTACGCGCCTCCGAGGCTCGCCCCAGTCGTCTCCAAAACGATTCGAATAGTTCTTCAAAAACCGGGAGGTCTTCCACGCGAGATGTGAGCACGCATCTCAAACTCAGGAAGGTCTCCTGCCGGTCGCTCGTGTCGATCAGGCTGAGTGTCGCGATTGCATCAATAGCTTTGGAAGGCGTCAAGGCGACGCCTCGCTCTCTGAGCGCCCTGCAAAAAGCGACCGCTTCAATCAGCATTTCGGTTTTGATTAATGGTGAGGTCATGAGATGGGATTCAATGTTTCGTTGAGAAGACCGGCATTTATCTCGGCTTCAAACCGGCGCAGGTCCGATTCGTCCTTTAGAAAACAGCCGACGGTTTCTGTAACTATTTCTTTATCGAGTTTGGATGCGTTCAAGGCTACGAGCGCCGAGGCCCAGTCCAGCGTTTCGGCTACGCCGGGAACCTTGGCCATATTGAGTCTTCTGACAGCTTGAATCAGGCGCGTAAGCTCTATCGAAAGAGTCTGGCTGATTGCGGGAACTTTTGCGCGCACGATTTCAAGCTCTTTTTCAAACGACGGATAATCAATCCAGTGATAAAGACATCTTCGACGAAGGGCATCGGAAAGCTCGCGGGAACGGTTCGAGGTCAAGACTACGTGCGGACGATGAGTGGCCTTGATCGAGCCGATTTCGGGAATCGTCACTTGAAATTCCGAGAGGACTTCAAGAAGGAAGGCTTCGAATTCCTCATCGCTTCGATCCACTTCATCAATCAAAAGGACCGGCGAGCGAACCGGGTCGCTTATGGCTTCGAGCAGCGGGCGCTTTAACAGGAACGCCTCGCTGAAAATCTCTGCCTCTTTTTCAGCCGCTGCGGACGAGGCGGCATCCTGAAGTTTGATGTGGAGCAGTTGTTTGGGATAGTTCCATTCATAGAGCGCGGTCGTGGCGTCAAGACCTTCATAACATTGAAGGCGCACCAGATTGGTTTCGAGCGCGAGCGCGAGCACTTTGGCGATTTCGGTCTTGCCCACGCCTGCCGGTCCTTCTACAAGCAGAGGCTTTCCCAGCCGCATGCTCAGATAAAGCGAAGTGGCTATCGCGGCGTCTGTGACATAGGCTCGCTCGCGGAGTAATTCCTGAACCTTTCTGACTTCTTCCCTCACATTCACCTCTTAATCTTGTTAATCGCGGTCAAATTCTTTCTCGTTCTTCACCCGTCACGCATTTTCTATTTTGTCCATTGCCAGCACTTGAGTCGCCACTCGTGGCCTTCCACGGCAACAGCAGCGGCAAATCCACGGCCCGGCCTCAATTCGCACATTGACCATCGCAGGGCTTCGTCGGGGTTGGGTCTCGTGCTCAACAAAGTCGCTTTCTGACCCGGTAAGAGCGAAACCTCGAACCCGTCCAGCGGCAGAGATAGTCCTAAGCCTCTCGCCTTTATGTATGCTTCTTTGCGCGTCCAACAGTTGAAAAAGGCCTCGACCCGCAAGGGGTCCGGGACCGTGGCGAGGGCGCGGACCTCTTTGGGGGAAAAGAACTGTCTCGCGATTTCATCGCTCGCAAAATCCATGCGAATCTCCTCAATGTCTACGCCAATTTCCATCCGCCGGGTGAAGGCAAACAAAGCGAACCCACCCGAATGCGACACGTTGAAGCGCAGTCCCTCTCCCTCCTGCGAGGCGACGAGCGCGGGCTTCCCATATTCGTTATAGGTGAAGCGAAGCTGACTCGGGTCGATGCCGATATGACGACTCAGAATCTCTCTGAGCACCCCTCGCGCAACGATGAAATGCTTTCGATCCTTTTCGAAATAGTACCTTTCGGCGCGGCTTCGCTCGTCAACCGTCAGCGTCTCATACAGGCTGCCGACGCAGGCAGAGTCCTGATCCAGACTTGCGCGCCAGACATGCACCTCATCAAGCTCAAGGCTATTGTGTTCCGGCGGAGCCTGCCAGGAGGGGGTTGAACAGATCATAAGATATGTACTTCCGCAAGAGATCGGTACAGATGAATCTGAATAAGAAGCAGATCGAAATAGATCGCGTTATCCGGGGTCTATTCCCGCTTCAACGTGGCGATCCGATTTGGCGCGCTCGAAGTCTTCCGGCGTATTTATATCCTCGGGAAAAGGGCGATCAAATTCTACTTCGCGAACGAGCGAAGGGTTTGCGTCTACGACCTTCCACGCCGCCTTATCGCCATGCAGTCCGACGAGTTTGTCAAACAGCGGTTTTGCAAAAATCATGGGATGGCCTTTCCTGCCCTGATATGATGCCAGCACGATCTGACCATCGCTTTGCCGCCAGAAATCAGCTACGCGGTCAATAGTATCAGGATCGACTCCGGGTTGATCGCCGAGGATAATCATAATCGCCTCGCATACGGGGTCGAGCGCGCCTATCCCTGCGCGATAAGAGGAAGCGCAGCCTTCGCCAAACACGGGGTTGACTACGACTCTGGCATTTCCGAAACTGACCCGCTCGCGGATCTCATCGGCTGCGCGACCGAGGACTACGATTACTTCATCAAGCCCCGATGCCTTTTCGGCCTGAGAGATGACCCAGCCGAGAAGGGTCCCTCCACGGAAGGGCGAAAGCTGTTTAGGCTGTCCGAAACGGCTCGACGCGCCCGCCCCGAGAACCAGCCCGGTGATAAACTTCCTCATAGCTTGCCTGTGGTTTCGAGATATGATGCGGGAGATTTCTCAAAACTCTCTTTGCACCGAAGGCAGCAGAAATAAAACATCTCATTTTGAAATTCAGCCGTGTATCTTGCGTTCGCCCTCGCCACACTCATCCCGCACACGGGGTCAATACTCTCATCTGCGGATTCCGCCTGCGTGCCCTTTTGCATGATCGGCAGCGCCGTGCCTTTTGAGGCTTTTGGCGCTTCAACCGGAGGCGCTGTCGCCTGTCTCCGCAGCCGTGTGATTTCAGCCATAACACTGAGCGCGATTTCGGGCAGTGTTTCGGCTCCAAGCTCAAGCCCGGCAGGGCACTTTATGCGGTCGAGAGATTCACGCGGAATCCCCTTCTCGCCGATATATTGAAAGAGCGATTTTGCCTTCTCTTTGCTTGCGACCAGTCCCAGATAAGCAGGGTTTGTCGGGGCGACCGCTTCGAGACCTTCTTCGTCGCCGTTTCCCATGGTTGCAACCACGACGTAGCTCTGCGAATCTATACGGCCCCGCGCCTCGACAAGGTCGGTCAGGACGATGTGTGCGTCGGTGAACTCTTCGGGTGAAGCCTCGGGGTCTGCTACACAGACTTTGAAGTCGAGCAGGCGGCCAAGCCCGGAAAGAATCTGCGCCATAGGCGAGCGGCCTATGATTACAAGCTGGGGTTTTGGAAGCACCGGCTCGAGAAATATTTCAAGCGAGCCGCCGCCCTGACAGGTCATCTGGAAAGACTCGACCCCCTTCCAATCTTCGCGCGCATCTTCGGGACTTATGCTCACGAGTTTTGGCCGGGCTGTTTTAAGCGCCTTGAGCGCCTCGCGAATTACTATGGGTTGAACACACCCGCCGCCGATCCAGCCGGTTATCGAGCCGTCGGGTTTTATTATAGCCTTTGAGCCGGGCCGGGCCGACTGCGGGCTCTTGAATGCCACCACGGTGGCGATTACGAAAGGCTCTTCTTTTTCGCGCAACCGACCGGCCTGCTCGATAGCATCACTCCACATGGGCGAACTACTCCCTTACTCCCGCTTCTCGCAAAAGCTTCCAGACCTTTGGCGGAGTGATCGGAATGTCAATGTGCCTGACGCCAAGATGCCAGAGCGCATCCACCACGGCGTTGACTATCGCGGCAGGCGCGCCTACGGTGGCAGACTCTCCCACGCCTTTTGCGCCAAGCGGATGGTGAGGCGAAGGCGTGCAGGTCTTATCTGTCTCCCAGTTTGGCGTTTCGACCGCCGTGGGCAACAGATAATTCATGAAACTGCCTTGCAGAATATTTCCGCTGTCGTCGTACTGAATCTCTTCGTAGAGCGCCGGTCCGAGCCCCATAGTCAACCCGCCGTGTATCTGGCCTTCGACTATCATCGGGTTGATGATGTTGCCGCAGTCGTCTACGGCTACGAAACGGCGTATCTTTACTTCGCCCGTTCCATTGTCAATATCGACTACGCAGATATAGCTGCCAAACGGAAAAGTGAGATTCGGCGGGTCGTAATAGGAAACGGCCTCAAGACCGGCCTCCATTCCTTGAGGATGATTCGTGTAGGCGGCGAGCGCGATCTCCTGAATCGTGCTTGCGCGATCAGGCGAGCCCTTTACAAAGAATCTGCCCGGCTCCCACTCAAGATCATCTTCGCTGGCTTCGAGCAGATAGGCGGCTATCTTCTTTGCCTTGTCTCTTATTTTGCGAGCGGCTACGGCTGCCGCCGCGCCCGCGACCGGCGTGCTGCGACTGGCGTATGTGCCAAGCCCGTATGGTGCCGTGTCGGTATCGCCTTCCTCAACTACTATGTCGTCAACCGGGATGCCGAGTTCTTCAGCGAGAATTTGCGCGTAGGTCGTCTCGTGTCCCTGCCCTTGAGATTTGGTCCCGAATCGCGCTATCGCCTTGCCCGTGGGGTGTATGCGGATTTCGGCGCTGTCGAACATCTTCAGACCAAGGATGTCGAAGTGCTTTGACGGGCCTGCCCCGACTATCTCGGTAAAAGAGCTTATGCCGATCCCCATAAGCTCTCCGCGAGCGCGGCGCTCGATCTGCTCCTTTCGCAAATCGGCATAGCCTATCTTCTCCATAGCCTTGTGCAGCGCGGCTGCATAATTGCCGCTGTCATACTCCCAGCCAAGCGCCGATTTGTAGGGGAAACGCTCGGGCTGGATGAAATTCTTGAGTCGAAGCTCAGCCGGGTCCATCTCAATTTCGTGAGCGAACAGATCGGTCATGCGCTCGATTGTGTGTACGGCTTCGGTCACGCGGAACGAGCAGCGATAAGCGATCCCTCCCGGCGGTTTGTTTGTGTAGGCGGCATCGACTTCGACGTGCGCGGCCTTCAGATCATATGACCCCGTACAGATGTGAAACAGACCGGCAGGGAACTTTGAGGGATTCGCGGCGGCATCGGTGTAGCCGTGATCGGCTATGGTCTTGATGCGCAGGGCCGTAAGCTCTCCGTCCTTTTTCCCGGCCAGTTCCGCCGTGATGTGATAATCGCGCGCAAATGAATCGGCCTGAAGGTTCTCCATGCGGTCTTCGATCCACTTGACGGGCTTGCCCGTGAGCACCGAAGCCGCGACCGCGATCACATAACCGGGATAGACCGGGACTTTGCCTCCGAACCCGCCGCCGATGTCGGGCGAGATGATTTGAATCTTGTGTTCGGCAAGCCCTACGTGACCGGCGACAAGCGCAAATACGGTTCGTATCGCGTGCGGCGCTTGCGTGGTCATCCACACGGTAAGCTTTCCACTTATCTTGTTGAAAGAGGCCACGCAGCCGCAGGTCTCAATCG
This sequence comes from Blastocatellia bacterium, assembly GCA_963765495.1. Classification (GTDB taxonomy): domain Bacteria; phylum Acidobacteriota; class Blastocatellia; order UBA7656; family UBA7656; genus CAVXWP01. The sequence goes on along the minus strand of CAVXWP010000002.1, from coordinate 144,031 downwards.
ATGAGACGTGAATACGCGGGATGTAAATATCTTCCTTTACAGTGACCTCGGCTTCTTCGAACATCTTGTCGGTCGCTTCGCGGTCGCCCCATTCCCAGTGCCAGATGTGATTGTCTTTTTTATCGGGCTTGTCGGTTCTGAGTACGGGCGCGTCGGGAAGCAATGCCTTCTTCGGATCGACCACTACGGGCAGAGGGTCATAATCAATTTCGACAGCATCCCTTCCATCGGCCGCGATGTAGCGATCTGTGGCAAGCACGGCCGCGACCTCCTGTGCCTGATACATAACTTTCTCTACGGGCAAGACCATCTGAGTATCCGACATCAGCGTGGGCATCCAGTGGAGGTTATATTTTTCAAGGTCCTTGCCCGTAATGACCGCGAGCACTCCGGGGATCGCGAGCGCCTTCGAAGTGTCGATGTTCTTGATCCTAGCGTGAGCATAGGGGCTGCGAACGATGCTCAGATAGAGCATGTCGGGCAGCACAATGTCGTCCACGTATGTCCCTTTGCCGCGAATAAAGCGGGGGTCTTCCTTTCTCTTGACCGAGTGGCCCATGCCTCCGATTTCCGGTGGTGTTTTTAGCGTCATCTTATGCACCTCCTTCGGCGAGCTTTGCCGCGGCATATTCATAAGCCTTGACGATATTTACATAGCCAGTGCATCGGCACAGATTGCCTGATATAGCGTGACGAATCTCGTCTTCGGTCGGGTTCGCGTTGCCCTTGAGAAAAACATATCCCGTCATAAGCATGCCGGGCGTGCAGTAGCCGCACTGTAGGCCGTGTTCCTGGAAGAAGCCTTCCTGTAAAGCGTGGAGCTTGCCGTCCTGTTCGAGCCCTTCGACCGTGAGCAGTTCGCGCCCGTTGGCCTGTACGGCAAACATGGTGCAGGACTTTACGGCCCTGCCGTCAACGACGACCGTGCAGGCTCCGCAGTGGCTGGTGTCGCAGCCTATGTGGGTTCCGGTGAGGCGAAGAACTTCGCGGATGAAGTGGACCAGCAGCATTCGCGGCTCGACTTCCGCCGAATGCTCCTCGCCGTTGACCTTTACGTTTATGCCGATTTTTGCCATTGCTCAGGCTCCTCCTTTCGCGCGCTCAAGCGCCCGGTTCAATGCCCTCACAGTCAGAACGCGAACGATGTCCCGCTTGTAATCTGCCGAACCCCTTATGTCATCAAAAGGCTGCGATTCCTCGGCCGCAAGCTCTGACGCCTGTTTGATCGTGGCGTCGTCGAGCATCCGGCCTACGAGGAAAGCCTCTACCGATTTCGCCTTGAGCGGAGTGAAGCTGACGTTTGTAAGACCGACCCCGGCCCGAGTGCATGTGCCCGACTCATCAAGCGTTATCTGAACGGCTACGCCGGCCGTAGCGTAGTCGCCGACTTTTCTTTCAAGCTTGAGGTAGGCTCCGCCGCTCATCGGAGGAGGGGTCGGAACCCTTATCTCCTTTAGTATCTCGTCGGGCTCAAGCGCGGTAGAGAACATCCCTGTAAAGAAGCTCTCGATAGGCACCGTGCGCTCGCCACCCGGCCCGTGCAAGACCATCGTCGCTTCGAGCGCGAGCATCGTAGCCGGATGATCGTTTGCCGGGTCGGCATGCGCCAGATTGCCGCATACGGTAGCCTGATTCCGCACAAGAGGATCGGCGATGACCGCGGTAGTGTCGGCAATCAGCGGGAAGCCGGATCTTATCAAGGGCGAGACTTCGAGATCGCTCTCACGCGCGAGCGCGCCGATTCTCAGATTGCCGTCTGAGTTTGAGATGTAATTCAGATCAGGTAAGCGATTGATGTCAACGATATACTGAGGCGAAGCGAGCCTCAGTTTCATCATCGGTATCAGACTTTGCCCGCCGGAGAGTATCTTTGCCTCCGGCCCCAGCTTTTGAAGGAGCGAGATGGTTTCATCGAGAGAGGCGGGCGCATAGTATTCAAAGCTACGCGGAATCATAGGGGGCTTTCCTCCCGGCAACGCAATACGGAGTGGAGCGTGCGATGCCTGTGTAGTGACCGAAGGGTTTTCGGAATCCCCGGTCGAAGGCCGTCGGTTTCTCTAATAATCTCTAATCAAGACAAAAGCGGTTATTAGACCTGTTTCCCCTAAAAACCGGCTGTTATATCGGTCATGAACTGTCCGATACAAAGCCAAAATCCCAACGAAACGTAGCATACTAATGATCCGAGCGAGCGTCAAATCGAATCGGCTTCGAGGCGGGTTTTAATGTCCGAATAGGCCTGCGAATATTGATGAAGCGGTATATGGAAGAAAGGCGAGTTGGAATAGGCCACGGATGAACGCGGATGCGATGGATTTTCGCAGATCAGACCTTATATGATTTAATCTGTGAAAATCTGTCGCATCCGTGGCTTACTCCAACTCGCTTTTTCTTCAAATCAAACTTTATAACTATCACTCTCTTTTGCTATCAGGTCAAAAACTGAAGGACGCTGTCTTCAATGGGAGCAAGTTCACGGCAAATCGTTTTGCCGGTTGCCGAGGGCGACACCCCCACACCTGAAAGGGTTTACAGTAAGATTAATACCAGCGACGGTTGATTCAACGATAACATGGTGGTGGTTTTCCTCCCCCGTATGTTTCTCACCATTGTGTTCGTGACTTACCTTCATTTCAGGCTCCTCCGTCGCAGGGATGCATGTCAATCCCGGTGCCAAACAGGGGTTGGGTGGATAATCGTCTTCAGTACGAGGTGTGTGAAGCCTTAGCCCAAACCTCTCGACAATATTAGGAAACAAATGCTCATAATAGAGTTGGAAGTGATCGGGGTCCCCTGGATGTGCAGGCCCTGATGAATTTACAATGTTCACCCTATAAGTGGCTCCGGGGCTATGTTCTAAATGGAAAACCTCTTCATCGGAATCTTTTACCTTCAATACAACCTTTTCACCCTCCCGAAATTCAAGGCATAGAGCTATTGTTTCAGCTATAAACCCAAATCTCTCATAAGATTTAGCCCCTCTTCTTCGGTCCAGCCTAACAGTCTTGGAATGCGTTGATAGCGTGCCGTTACCCAGATGCAGAATCGGATTAAGCGCGTTGATATTGATAGGATGCATGATTGGGCCGTGGAATTCTTCACTCTCAAGATCAATGATCCAGCTAAAATCGAATTGACGGCCATCGGGCATTAAATCGTGCCTATTCTGGTGTGACCCCGTAGGTATATGCGGTTCACGTCTGGGCGTTGATGTCTCCGTGTCTATCAAGTCAAGTTCCCAGTGTTTATTAACGCCCTTTAATTGGGCTATTCGCCAGTCTGGAATGGTTGTATTTGATTCTCCTGATTGGGCGTAAGAGATACTTAGCTTGTGGCCAGTAGCATTTTGCAAAATCCCAACTTCATAAAGGTTGGTGCTCCGACATCGGTGAAACACCATAAGGCCTTCAAATTTTACTATCACATGTGCTGTCATTTTAGTCTTCTCCTTTCAGCGATAAATTGAACTCCAATAGTTGGGATTAGCAGGTCAGCACGCCAATCCACTCTAATAGCTGGTCCATCCGCCCAGTGCGATAAAGGCTGCCCAATAATAGGGACGACGGTAGCTCTCTTCGGACCCCTTGAGCATATCGAGTTGAGCGCGTCTGAGGGCTTCGGCTGATGAGAGATTATCTCTCTTGCGGTGCTCGTGAAATCTGATCATCAATTCTGCCGTGGAGACGGAATCAACCCTCCAGAGGCTTGCGACAACTAGCGGGACTCCTGAGACCAGAAAAGGGCGCGCGATGCTCAGCATCCCTTCACCGCCGTAATAGCGGTTGACCGCCGTTTGACAGGCCGAAAGCACTACCATTCGTGTTTGCGGCAGCTTTATTTTGTATATCTCGTAATATTGCAAAACGCCGTCTGCCTCATTCTCATCGGAATCTGCGTTGGAGGCTTTCGCCAGCACCAGTTTCGAATGCATAGGCGCTTCTTCATTGATGATGCAGTGGAGGGCGAAATGAATGATGTCGGCTTTTTCCATCTCGGATATAACCGGCCTTTTTCGGGCGGCAGGCTCGGTCAGGACCGATTTTGAATCATAAAATTTAGCGATGCCCTCGGCCTCTCTACGGGCCGAAGATATATCGAGTAGCGCGGGGAAAGTGTTGCGGTCAAAGCGCGGATTGCCTACCGCAAGCAGCCTTTCGGTTTTCGCCGCATCTTTCCCGGCTGCGCGCTCGCAACATAGAAGAAAGACGGTCGAACTCGGCGCGCATCCCAGACAGTAATCCTCTATCAAATAATTGCCCGAACTCGTAGAAACGAGCGCGTCGAAGGGCAGGGTATTGAGAGCCTTGTCCGGCACTATGCAGAGTTGTTTGCCTCTGTCCAAGAATGGCTCTACGGGTTTGAGTAGAATGTCATACAGATCTCTTGCGGCAACGTCGATGTCTTGGTCTTTGCCATCAGACGGGGCAGAAATTGATCCGACAAAGTTGCCGATCTTTCTATTTAACTCTTCTTCGATAATATCTTGCTTTACGGTCTGAATGCCGGTTCTTGTGACAACCCACATTATTACCTTGTCACCGAGCACGGCGTACTGGAGTATTTGAGCATGTTCAGGCAGATGTTGCTGGATGTCTGTGAGCGCGAGCGAGTGAGAAATTGCTTCAACACTGATCTTTGTTGAGCCGTCTTCCTCAAAAGTCTTTACCTCAGAATTCATGGAATCGAGCAGTGACCTTGCGCGGGAGTCCTCAGAGAGCGCGAAGGCTCCCTCCGCATCGTTCATCTTTGAATACAGATAATCCATCGCCAGATCGTATACACTCTGCTCGATGTCAAAGAAATTGTTTCGATTGTCTTCTTCAAGTATGGTTGAACGATTCTTGTCAATGAGATTCAATGTTGTTTGCAACTCTTCTTTGACCAGATGATCCTTACCTTCTGAGATATAACAGTAAAGCCTGCCCTTATGAGCTTGATATAGATGTGTAGAGAATTCAGATGCCTTATATAGTTCAATTGAATCGTCATACCTGGAGAGGGCATTTTCGAGATCTCCGCCTTGCCTGTAGATATGGCCCATTTGCAGTGATACGTAGGCCATCATCTGGTTGCTTATATCCTTGTTCGGAATCTCTCCCGCTCTCTGATAGGCGAGTTGGGCGTTTGCAAGCGCCTCGCTGTAATCCCCTTTTCTTCCGCATATCAATCCGAGGTGCACATAAGAGACGCAAATCATCGAAGACTCCTGCCTTGCCTCGGCGTAGAGTAGAACTTCTTTTTGATAATCCGTTGCCGCGTCATAAAACCCTGCGGAGTTGTATGCCCATGCGATTATCGAGCAGTGTCGCCAGATTTGCGTCGGGTTCAACGAGGGGGAATCAAACAGAGGCAGACTCTGCTGAATGCAATATAGAGATTGTTGATAGTTGCCGATGTAGCGGTAATACTCGATCAAGACACTCAAGGCGTTGAATGTGCCGATTAAATCCTCTATCTCCCTGGCAAGTTTTAACGAACGATGATTGTATTCGATAGCCTTTGAGTATTCATTCAGATTGAATTGCGCGCTCGAAAGCGAAAGCAGAGTACGAGCAAGCAGCCACTTGTAATTCTCCCTTTCGCAGATTTGGGTTAGTTGCGATAGATATGGCAGGCTTTGGAGTGTCTTGGAGTCTTCCAGAAGAGCATACCCTGTCCAGTAATCTGCCGTCAGAGCTTCCCATCTATCGCCGGTATCGCCGAATATCGTTCCGGCTTTGCGGTAAGCCTCAACGGCCTGTGTCATATTCTCCTGAAAGTAGTTGTCGTGTCCGACCCTTATCAGTTCGCGAGCCTGTGCAATCATCTGAAGTTTGCTGCGAGGCGACTGCCGGTAAAACTCAGCAAGACCAGACAGGTAGGGATCACCCGCTTTTTGGGTCTCCAACTCTCCAACATAAGCCAATGTTTGAAGCGTTCGAGCGGCCTCACCTTCTTGATTGTTGGCCAAAGAATTGAAATATGAATTTAATAACTGAGACGAGACGTCCTTTTCTGAAATAACATCCTTGTTCTGACCTATAACCTCCCACATCGCGCGGTCGTCTCTGGCCTCGTAGGCTTTTAAAAAGGCTCCAAGTATCTCCTCCTTACTCTGAGAGACTTTGCCCGATTGTTCTTCTATTCTTCTCAGGTTGCGTCTTGCCTCTTCCGTCCATTGCGATGTGGAGTCCTGCTCAAGATACTTTTGCCAATCTTCTTTTGCCTGCTCGGGCAACCTCATCTCCTGATGCAGGAGGGCGCGATTATAGAGCGCATCCAGTCGCGAGGAATCCAGCTTCAAAGCTTCATTGAGATGTTGAAGACTTTCGGCAAACAGTTCTGCATTCTTATTTGAGTCATCGCCTGATCTATTCGCTTTGCCCTTTTCAAACAGCGCCGCTCCGAGATCGCTTTGAAGCCCCGGGTTTGACGGGGCTGACTGTAATGCCGCGTTGAATTGCGCGATGGCTTTATCAAATTGTCGTTCAGCCAGATATAACTGCCCGAGCGCGTGATGAGATGCGGCGTCGGGGTGGTCCGCCACGGCCTCAAGCAACAGCCGTTCGGCAAGCTCGCGATGGGTTGGCTCTCCATCGGGCAGACCTCCGGCTCTTGTGGCTGACCACGGCGCATAGCTCAACCCGGATATGCGAGACTCAACGGGACGCCCGTCACGATAAGCACTGTCGAGCGCAGCCATCCCTTTACTTATTCCCGAATTGTAAAAGAACGAATACCACGTCCCAAATCCGACTCCAAGCCCTATAACGACAAAAGCGGCCAACCTCAGATAAGTATTCGAAAATAACTGGGATAACAGAAAAGGATTACCCTTATTATCGGTTCTCTCCCGGGTTTCCATTTCTTCGTCTGTTGAACCATACTTGCTCAGAGCTATGGCAACCTCCAGTTTCTTGCGGCGGCCTGGTACGGAAAGAAATAATCGCTCGAACTTCTCTTGCTGCTCTTTGGAAAGCTCGCCTTGTACGTATCTGTCTATCAACTCATACTCGGCGCACTCAAGAGATTCATACGCAATGTCATCAACAAAGAATTGTTCTTCAATGCGTAGCATTTCTTCCTCAGCTAAATTGCTTAAGAGATACTCGATCAACAGATCAGTTTTATCTGTATCTGTATTCATTTTCGCGTCTTGATCGCCCATTAGTTATTGGCCAAAACAGAATTTCATTTCATACAAGGGGTAATCGCTTGAGACAATCGTCGATGCAACCCTCAAGCCTTTTCCTGATTCGTAAGGCACGAATTCTCAATGTATTCAATGTTATGCTGAGTTCTTCTGCCAGAGTCTGCCTGTTTTTAATCTTTATTGCGGTTTCTCCCTGATAATACCGCAAAATCACTTTTCGATTGTTGGGATCGAGCCCCTGGAGGCACAATTCCAGGCACTCGAACCTCTGATCGCTCCCCCTGCGCTCCTCTTCATCTGCGTTCGTTTCATCCAGAGATTTTGAACCCTGCCTTTCGATCAGCACATCCTCGAGAGGCTTAGAATCCTTCGGCAAGCGTTGCCAATATTCCAATAGAATTTTGTGCGCCACCCCGAAAAAGAAGGAGGCCGGGTCGCCGGAATAGATCTCCTTGCCTTCGCTAATCTTTCTGGCAACTCGATTAATAGTTACATCGGCGCAATCTTCCGCAACCGTACAACCCCGACATTCGAAGAAGGTAATAAGCCTTTTGCGGATAATTTCGTATTTTTCTGCTGCCCTCTCGCGGTCGGGGTTCAAAATAACAAGCAATTTATCAAATGCGCTTTGAGTCAGGGTCCAGTCTTTTTTTGGCGGGGAAGGGGCATCCATGATATTTAATCTCTCGATAGAAATGTCTTGGCACAACTATCTTTCTGCATCAAACTTCGAACTGCGATATTGATTGCGGGAAGTGGTTCTACTCCTTTACTTCAATCCGGAAACAGGCGCATATAATCATGATTTGAGAATCTTCGCAAGATAGAGTAGGGTCAGCGAGGTGTGAATTTCTATCAGGATGATTTATGCTTAAACCAACTCTTCGAATCATAGTAATTACCCTTTTCTTAGCGGTGCTCGCGTCAGGCGCGGTCGCTCAAAAAAAGCGCCATCGCGTGTCGGCCTGGGGCGTGCCTGAAATCTACAGCAACCTGGCTCTTGAACCTGAAACCGGAGACGTCGGCGGAATGGAAGTGATAATCACCCCGGTTTATGGCGGGGAGTGGGCTACCGTTGTAATCGCCTCCGGTGTAGCAAATGACCCTGTGCTTGTCAGGGTAGAGCGAGTCGGCATGAACATTGAGTTTACTTTGCCTAAAGACGATCCTGGCGCACCGGGGAGCAAGTTTACCGGCAAGATCACTCGCGCCGGATTGATATTGTCGAATGAAGGATTTGGACATCAGCTACTCAAGAGGCAGTATCGCTAAAAGAAAGCGCAAGCGTAAAACAATCGCTGAGAGAATATGCAAATGATAAATCGAAGCCGTGCCCTTTGCCTGCCTGTGCTGCTTGCCGGTTCGCTGATATTGCCGTCTTTCGCCCACGCCGTTTCTGCCGTCCAGCGCAGCAACGAAAAACCGTCGCCGCGTTGTAGCCCACAGGCGCTTTCGGCGCTCAGAGCCGTCCCCAAACTGGAATATGAATGTGCGGGAAGTGACGATGACAACCGTGGAGCACCTGAGCGAGACGAGGCGCTGAAAGATTATGCGCTGGAACTGGAGTCAACATTCAACGACCCCGAATGGTGGGCCGCTCCAGTCAAAGCCCTGAACGTCTGCGCCGTAACACAGGAAGCGCGCCCGGCGACTGATGAGGAAGCCGCAGAGTTGCTCTATCGCACAAATATTTACGGCGACGATTCGACGCGACTGGTGATGGTGGCGGACCCTTGCATCTGGTATAGCTTCGGTACGTTAAATGCCTTTATCTTGCAACGCGTTGGCCAGCGGGTTTACGCGACTCAGGTTCTTGACGGGTACTTCTCGCGAATAGACGCGCCAGTAAACATGCTGCTGGCGAATCACAACGGCGAAAAACTCATCATAATTGAAACAGATACTTATGACGGAACGATGCCGCCATCGCCTTTCGTCACGTTCGAGGCTTATACCATATCGCCGCGCACGCATCGCGCCGTGCCTAAGAGCCTGTTTAAGGAAGCAAGCAAACTCACCAATCGATTCGGGTATGACAGTTATGTTTTTGGTAGTGACGGCCCGGATGAGAGGATGGCTTCCCGCTGGAGAGCACCTCGGATAATTCGCAACGGGCGGCTTGCGCCGCGATTTACCGTTTATACTCTCTATAAGCGCCGCCTTCTCGGTAGTACATACGTCTGGAACGGCAGGTATTTTGCGCTCATGCGATGACCTGCCATCATCTGAACCGCCGCTATTCTTTGAGGGTTCTGAAAGAACGAGACCGGCTGCTATAATCCATTCCCGATGTTAGAGACACACAAGACCGATAACGGGCCGGTAGTTTTGACACAGGTGACGCTCCTAAAAGGCGTGAGCCATCTGGCCGACCGCGACCCTTGCCTCGCCGGTATAGTCAATCGTCTTGGGCCTCCACCGATGTGGGAGCGCCAGCCCGGATTTCCCACACTCATCCATATAATTCTTGAGCAACAGGTCTCTCTCAGATCGGCCCAGGCGGCATTCAACAGATTGATCGCGGCTGTTTCTCCTTTGACTCCCGAAGGGTTCCTCCTATTGACGGATTCCGAGTTGAAGGCAATCGGCTTCAGTCGGCAGAAAACCGTCTACGGTCGACTGCTTGCGCAGGCAATAATCGAGGGGCGGCTCGATCTTGAAGGGCTTGGTTTATTGCCTGATGATCGGGTCAGATCAGAGTTGATGAAGATAAAGGGCATCGGCAGATGGACCTCTGACATTTATCTGCTGATGGCGCTCAAGAGACAGGACATCTGGCCAAGAGGCGATCTGGCGCTGGCAGTGGCAATTCAGAAAATCAAAGGTTTGAGTATGAGGCCAACCGAGCAGGAAATAGATGTTCTCAGCCAGCACTGGCGTCCGTGGAGGGCCGTTGCCGCGCGCGTTCTCTGGCATTTTTATCTGAGTTAAGAGGTGACTTACGCAAGATGCGTCTTTTGAATCTGATCCTATGCTTAGAGCGATAACACACGAAGTATCCCCGAGAATCTCAGCGTGCGAGCTTACGTTTGTTGAGAGACTGCCGATTGATCATCAACTGGCCGTTCGCCAGCACGATCAATACTGCGATGTCTTGAGCAGGCTCGGAGTCTCGGTCAAAAAGCTCTCCGAAAATCTCGCGTTTCCTGATTCCTGCTTTGTTGAAGATACCGCCATTGTGCTTGATGAGATTGCGGTAATCTGTAGCATGGGTGTGGCTTCGCGCCGGGGTGAACCCGCGCTGATTGAGCGCGAGTTGTCCGAGTATCGCGAAATTGCCCGTCTCTCTTTTCCGGCTACAATCGAAGGCGGAGATGTTTTGAGGATCGGCAGGAGATTGTTTGTTGGCGAATCGAGTCGGACAAATCTTCAAGGCATCAACGAACTGGCGATGGTAATTAAGCCGTTCGGGTATGAGGTAGTGCCGGTTAAAACCAGCGGAAGTCTGCACATCAAATCCGCCTGCACCGCAATCGATGACGAGACGTTGCTGATAAATCGAGACTGGGTGGACCCCGATATTTTCAAGGGGTTCAACCGTCTGTTCACGCCGATTGAAGAACCGTGGTCAGCCAACATACTACGAATCGATGAAACAGCGTGCGTTCAGGCGGGATTTCAGAGGACTATCGAAATCGTGAGTCGCGTGGCACCGAGAGTCGAAGCGATTGACACTTCGGAACTGGGAAAGGCGGAAGGCGCTTTGACGTGTCTGAGTATCGTCTTTCGGGACGCTGCATAAATGATACCGAAAGAGCCTTACGCAAATGAGTTTGAGCGAAAGGCCGCCGTAATCTGAAAAGATTTGGTATTACCTGGGCGGAGCGCTGGATTCTTTCATCCACAAACCGTTCAGCAATCCCCAGCTGTATTTCTCGCTTTTCCATCTTAAAATAGTGCCTGCCTCACTCTCAGTGCTCCAGGAAACCTTCGGTCGCAGAGGGCGATAACTGAGCATTGAATGAATCCCCGGCGCAAAATGGCACTTCGCACAAAAGGCTAGACTCGGTCGCAGGTGTCGTTGGATTGCATCGTCACCTGATTCCTCTTCAAACAGGTCTATATCGTGTGATTGAAAAAGCGGGAATTCATTATCTGAACGTGTCAGGGCGCGCAGTCCACCTGCCTTCTCCGCAAACAGCATTTCCCGGCTCAACCTGAATTCATATGTATCAAGCGCCGTATCCGCCTCATTAAAACTGGTATTGAGTCCCTCGGTAAGCCGAGTAGGGATTGCGCGATGAACCCGTATCTGTACGTCTTCGGTCAGGGTGGTTGGGACCAGATTGCCCCGATCATCAATCAAAATCATCTGCCGAATCAGAGCTAACTGCGTGCCGGCGGGAAACTGAGGAAGTAAAGGGTTCTTTCGAAAGCCATCGGGATTTGCCGTCTGGTTTTGCTGTAGCCAGGGCTGTGGGAATTCCCGGAGGGTCGTTATATATTTTAGTGTGGCCTCTCGTCCCCCCGGCAGGTGTATGAAGACTCGGAACGCCGAACGCCCCGAGACACTGAAGACGTGTGACAGGGCCACCGGGTCCTGGTCGGCTGTGCTTATTGACACCCACTCCCCATTCTCTCGGAACAGATCGGGCGGCAAAAAGGGGGCTGTCGGTTTGTCGGCATCATAGCGCGCTGCGAACTCCTTTAACGCGACCACATCTGCGTAATTGTTATCGAGTTTCTGAATTTGTTCTCTGGATAAGGCCAGACGGCGGATGATCTTTGCCAGCCTGATCTGAAGCTCTCGCCTTTGAGAAAGCACTTCTTCATTTTCATCATTGCGCGTAGTCCAGTCAAAAATTGCCCAGAGGTCGTGCTGAAATACGGCGCGCTTTATCGGGGAGCTTACCAGACGCTCTGCGTTTGATGAGAGAAATTCATTCAACACTTTTATGGCCTGCTGATATGAAGGGCCGCTGATCAAATGCTTTGTCCGAACCCAGAGAATGGGGTCGAGTTCATCATAGCCGTATTCCTGTCCGTCCGGGCCTGTCCTTGCGTAAAGGGCGCGATAGAGCCGATTCCAGATATGATTCGGATCAGGATCGTACAATGTCCATTTCGCATTATGAGATAAGTGAGCAGGCTCATCACCCGGAAGCTTATCGAGAAGTCTGGTGGTTGGATGTGCATCTGAATGGTTGGGAATTGAGGCAAGCTGGAAGGCTATTATCGAGAGCATTATCATCAGGACTAACGATTTTGCGTTTTTCATCTGACTCACCCTGCTCTGGTTCCATTCGGCACGGGTGTCTCGGGGACCGCAAGGACCGGCTTGATCCCGTCCGCGTAACCAAGATCAAACAACATTCCTTCTGATGTTTCACCCATCATCTTTTTCGGCTCCAGGTTTATTACAAACAATGCCTGTTTGCCCACTATCTCTTCGGGATTCTCACGTTCCTGTTTCAATCCGGCCAGAATGGTCCTCTTGTGATCGCCAAAATCAACGGTCAATTTTACGAGTTTGTTTGATCCTCTGACATCTTCAACACTCACGATAGTGCCTGCGCGAACATCCAGTTTGTCGAAGATGTCAGAGGTAATAGCAGGTTTGACAGGCGCAACTTTCATCTGGATTCGTCACTTTACGACAGTTATCGCGGTCACCGGATGCAGTTCCCATCTCGTTCCTCTGGGATCATGTTGCCCCTCCTCCGGTTCATAGAAAAGCCAGCCCGTCACGCGCACTTTTTTACCAACAAGCCCTCTAAGACGCGCATCTGAATAGGTCGCCTTTTTTGCTCTCCAGGCCGGTGTCATCTCTACGACAGCCCACTTTTTAGTGTTATTCTCCTGCTTTTCCTCGGCAAGGACGATGTGAAAATCTCCATCCTCCTCTTTCTCGACCTGAACGACATAGCCCTCAATAGTCGCGGCTTTCTTTGCGGACCAATCGCCCTCATCCTTCTTTTCGAGGAGACCGCTTAATGTAACAGCCTTGTCCATATCGGCAGCTTTTGGCATCATTCGGCGATTCTTCAATGCCTTCGATTGAGCGGACTCGCCTTTTTCATCCCGGTCCTGTCTGGCCCGTGAGGGTGTTGAAAGCAGGGAAGCAATCGTGATCGCAATCATCGTCAGAAATATCCTGCTGAGAAACGTAGACATGCAGCTTCTCCTTTCGGTTCGAGGTTCGAGCGTCCCCTGTCTTAGTCTTACTAAGCCCCTCAACTTTTGCAAGCACAACCAAATACTCAAAAGGCAAAATTATGCCGGCTCTAATGCTTGCGCATGATCGCTCTACGCGCTTTTTCGCCCTCCAAACACCATCTCAAATACTCTACCTCGCAAGCTGTTTTGGAACGACCCGAACCTGTCGAATAACTCATCTCGCGTATCGAAAAATCCTTCATCTCCGACTACGTACCTGGACAGATCGAATTGCGTGGTCGAGCAGATCACTCCGCAATCGCGTGTCTTCCCGAAGAAATCTACTGCCGTGTGCGCGACGGCCTCAAAGAGGGTCTCACCGGCATTGCTAAACCCGTCGTAGGCTTTCTCTACGAGTTCGGACGTGCTCCCGTATAACTCATCTATATCAACCCACTGGTCGGAAATATAGAATTGCGGCCAGGCTAAGAGAATACTCGACGGTATAAAGGGGCGTGAAAGATAGAATCGGGGATACCAGAAGCGGCCCTCAATCCGCAGACCCCGAACTCGTGTTGGGATATTGTTTGCGCGAGAGACGGCCTCAAGACAGGCCATGCGCTGGCTGCAAGAGCCTTTGCCTTTTGAGAGGGTGATCGATGCGGGTTGAAATTCATCGAGAGTATAGATGGGTCTGAGACTTGAACTGATCGAGCGATGAGCCGACCGAAGAAATGAGATTGCAGATGAGGAACCGGCTCGCAACCTGGAAACCAGACCGCAGATGTCTGGATTTTCGTGATCAAGAATAGGTGTCGGTCGAAGGTTTGAGTCGGAGAAATCACAAAAATCAGTTCGGGAAATCATGAGAACACTCCCTCGAAACGAGCAGGTCGGACGAATGACTGGTCGGCGCTCTTCCCACCCGTTCTTATCAAACTCCCTGGTTGTTCTGCCCTTTGCCTGTTTGGGCATTACTCGGGTTCTAAAAAGTTCGACCTGTATTGAGAAGGAGTGACGCCCCGGACCTTCTTAAAGTCGCGCATGAAGTGGCTATCATCTTTGTACCCGACTTCTAATGCTATCTCTCTTACGCCAAGGAGCGTGGCCTCTAAGAGATGACACGCTCTCTGTATACGAAGGGCCTTCAGATATTGTCTTGGGGCCACCCCAAGATCGGTTTTAAACAGGTAGTGTAAACGAGAACGGGACAGGTGAACCAGATGAGCCATCTCGTCAATTGATATAGTCTTGCCAAGATTTATTTGCATGAACTTAAGCACTTGAAAAACCTGTGTATTCATACTTGATTCCTACCAGAGATATTATAAACCGTATTCCACAAATCAAACTCTATATGCAAGCGGGGCATCATAGCGCCTCGCGATTTACTACGTTGACGGGACTGCCTTCCGCAAATGCCAGGACTTGATCGAATGCCTGGCCGAAATAAAGCTCATAACTATCCTTCTCAACATACCCGAGATGAGGCGTGCACAATGCGTTTTCCAGCTTTAGCAAAGGATGATTTCGGTCGAGGACAGGCTCATCTTCGAAAACATCGACCGCCGCAAAACCCGGACGGCCTGCCTCGAGCGCCGCCTCCAATGCGCCCGATTCTATCAACTCGGCCCGGCTGGTGTTGACGAGCAAGGCGTCCGACTTCATCCGTGAAAGATCGGCAAAGGTGAGAAGCCCGCGCGTCTGATCGGTCAATCTTATGTGCAGAGAGAGCACGTCGGACTGCTCCAGAAGCGCGAGCCTGTCGCTGGATAAGGCGTATCCAGCCATTTGTGCCCGAGAGAGCGAATTCTCACGCCCCCAGACCAGAACATTCATACCAAATGCCCTGCCATAGCCCGCGACGAGGCTGCCTATCTTGCCGTAACCCCAGATCCCAAGCGTTTGATTGCGTAGCGAATAGCCGAGAGTGGATTGCCAGCCTCCGGCGCGCAATCCTTCGATTTCGCGCGGGATGTTCCGCCGGGAGGCGAGCACAAGCGCCCAGGTCAGTTCCGCCGGGGCGTAAGGAGAGCCTGTTCCGGCAGAGACGATAACGCCCCGCCGAGTGCACGCGCCAAGGTCAATGTGCGAGACGCCTTTGCCTGTCTGGCTGATCAGTTTGAGGCGCGGGAGGTTGGCAAGCAAGGCGTCGGAGATCGCGGTGCGCTCTCGAATCAATACGAGGGCTTCGGCCTCCTTGAGCCTGTCGGAAAGGGTGGGAATATCCTTGATCGTATCATTGAATATGGTGACGTGATGATGCTCGAGTTTCGAGAAGCAGCCGAGCCTTCTCACCGCGTCCTGATAATCATCGAGGATGACAACTCGCATAATGATCTGATTTCTTCGAGTCGGTTTCTTGTTAGCCTTCCCCGACGCGCCTTTGATTACTTTCGCAAATCCTTCCCGCCCCGCAGGCGATCACAGTCTGTGGTCTGGATCGTTGAGACGATCTGCGCGATTTTCCATCCCTCATCCGTCCTAAGCAACTGAAACGCATTCGTGCCGCAATTGGTCAATTGCTCCCCGACGTGAAAGTCATACCAGCCCCAGACCGTTGCGAGGTCTCCGCTGATCTGAACCTCGGGCTCAAACATGCGCTCGCTGTATGTTTCCTTCGTATGTTCAACCATCTTTGCAAAATCATCTACGGAGAGGTTTCTTACGATTTTCTGACCATCGCGCTTAAAGATGGAGAGCAACCGGCCTTCGGGAGAGAATAACTGTCGCATACCCGCGACATCTCTGCTCCGCATGACATCAAAAAGCCGGTTTACTACATTCATTACGTCCTCTTTTGAGGTCGTCTTTTCATCCGAATGAACGGGAAGAGAAAGCAATAACAGCATCGCGCAGGCGCAGGTAACAAGTCGCATAAAAACTCCTCATCGGAAAACTATCCAGATCAGGACAGATCATAGCAATTAATCGTATGCCTTTGCGAGCAACTATCTCTCGCAAAGCGCGCTAAGATTTGCCCTGCGAATTAGACGCCCCTTTGTCGCCGAGGAAAGCCAGGGCAGCCTCGATGAATTGATCCTTTGTCTCTCCGAAGATAGGGCCGTGCCCGCCGTCGGGTATGACCCAGAGGTAAGAGGCCGGAATCGCTCTGTACATTTCAAGGGCAAGCTCGACCGGATAAAACGGATCACGGTCCCCGTGTACGATCAGCGTATCGGCTGTAATGGTTGAGAGATAAGGAGGCGTAAAATTCATGTCATCGTAGCTGTCTTTAAAGTCGTGCCCCTGCTGCCAGAGGGCTCGAATCTGCTCGTCGCCGTGCTTATGCCATTCACGCATAAGTTTCCACTCCTCATCAGACCGATTATCGGGATTCATCTGCCCCATTATGGCGCGGGCCTGCTCGGGAAAATATGGCGCTGCGCTGACGATTACCATTGCCTCGACACGCCCGGGTTGCTGTGTGGCCATGTGAAGTATAGTCTTGGCCCCGCCACTTACGCCGATCGCTTTGAAGTTACCAATTTCCAGCCGGTCGAGCAGCGCATAAATATCTAAGGCGGATTGGCGAAATGTAAAGCTCCGGGTAGGATTCGTGGAACGCCCGTGGCCTCTGAGGTCGGGGATTACAAGCCTGTATCGCTCGACAAAACGAGGTATGAACGATTCCCAGTTCGAACCCGCCCCTGAAAATCCGTGTAGAAGAAGGAGCGGCTCTCCTTCTCCGAAAACCTCTACATACATCTCGATTCCGTCCAGGGTTTCGGTCTGTCGCTTTGCAGAGCACATAATTTGCGGGGCCTCCTTACTCTTATCATGTCGTTTATTTGAGCGCATGGCAACTGAGGTCTATTTGCAAAGCAGGCAAAGAATTTTAAGGTTTGAATTTACACTGCACCCGCAGGGTGATTACGACATTTACAGATTATTTCCCGGGAGGGTTTCTGTGCTTGATCTGAGGCAATGATGCAAAATGATCTGCCAAGAGAAATACTTTGCTCTCTTAGCAGATCATCTTCGGAGCTTGTTTTCTTTGTGTCATGTATGGTCGCCGAATCCTAGCGGATTATTACTCTTCGAACCACCCTGCTGGATGTCCTGCCGTTTCGCAAGGTAGTGATTCTGTAAGTGACCCTGTAAAGGTGCCTACCTTGTCGCACCGTCCGTGTCACCAGACGAGTCCGAACCCTCGGATTCCTCCACCTTTGCGCGACCGTATTTGCGCTCCTTGTGACCGCAGGCGCTGATGTTCTTGTGGCACCTGTTGCGGCGAAACTGGTGCCTGCGCCAAATGTAAGACAGGATGCCAGTATTGATAATGCGAGAATCTTCTTCATGATCATTTCTCCTCTTCTATGTAATTGGTGCGTTCGGCAATCATTTGAATTAAATAATCAGGTAGAGCACCAATCATCCACATAAGATCAGACACCGGCTCCGGCTCGCCGGTTACGATGGCTTGAAAGAAGACACCGCTTCCGGCCTCGATGAAAGCCTGAACGGGCTTTGCGCGCTGATGGGGCTTTATATGAATAGTTGGTACAGGCGGTCCCTTCCGAGGCTCATCAGCCCTTAATGCTCCAGTTTCGAAAGGGTGTATGCTTTGGGGCCGGCGCTTTGATTGACTTTTTGATCTCGCGTCGAATTACAAAATCTCGAAATCCACGCCCACCAGATTCCAGCCGAATTTCTCTCTCTTTGTGTGGCGCACGACGCAATTGACATCATAGAGTCGGCTTTCGCGGCTATGGATTCGCAGGTGTTTCGGCATTGGGGTTTTGATTCTCAGCTTCATTCCAACCTCTACCGGATGCGTCAGACGAATCATAAGACCTGTTTGATTGACATCGATAGTTTCTGTGAATTCCTGCCACTGCCCCGCATCTGAAATTGCCAGAAGAGGCAGGGAAAGGGGCATTCGCTTCAGCATGCGTCTGTCGACCGAATCGGTTGAATTCAGTTCGCCGTCATTTCTGGTTTCGGAATCCTCTGATGCAAACGTCTCGTGGCGGGTCTGCTCTATTCGTGATAACTGAAGCGTTTCATTTGAAGCTAGATCCATCAAGCCTGCCTGCAAATAGATACGTCTCAGCTTGAGACGAATCAGCGCATTATCTGGATCATACTTGACGATAGCTTTGAGCAGGGTCACGGCTTGCTCGACCTGCCCCTGCCTTGCGAGCAGATCGGCCTTATATGTATCCCTCATTATAGAGGTGCGGTTATAGGAGCTATATTCCAGAAGAGCGAATTCGCAGTTTTCGGTTTCAATCTGGTCTGTTGGAAACTCGGTGGATGTTTCAAACGATTCGATAGCGGAAGGAGTCGGGGCTTGATCTCTGAGTTCATCCGAAAGACGGGGAAAACTCCTCCTTGCGCGCACATTTTTTTTCTGAGTCAACAGGAAGTCAAGGCATTCGAGTCTGGCTTCAAGCCTGGCCCGTACATCGTGCAGCGTTTGCTCGGATGAGGGGCTGGCGTGAGTCTTGGGTTTCGATTTAGCAGCCGGGGCGATCAGGTGTTTTATGGAAATTTCGTGAGGGAATATACTTCCATTCGAAGGGGCCAGGCGGCTGGTTCTGTTCTCAATCTCTGGAAGCTCAGTTGCGGCTCGATTCGGGTCTGTTGTTTCCACCGAAGCCAAATCCAACCTGATCCAGGGAGTCTCACGATTTTGCAGTTTCATTTGAGCACCAAAGGATAAACTTCCGGCGAAGGAATCCCCTCTCTTTGTCTTAAAAGATTCAATCGGGGGAAATTTCCAGGAAAGAGATTCTGAGGCTTTATTACACCCAGCCTCCATCAATGATATGGCTCTGGCTGGTGATGCCGCTGCTATCGTCGGAGGCAAGAAAGAGAATCAATCGGGCAACATCCTCGGGGAGAAGTTGTCGTTTTATGGATTGAGCCTCCATTATTTCGGCCTCATATTCAGGCGTCAGCCAGAGCCGTTTCTGGCGTTCGGTCATTATGGCTCCGGGCATCACGCAATTGACGCGAATATTTGCGGGGCCGAGTTCTCTGGCAAGCGTCCTGGTCAGCCCGACAATAGCCGCCTTGGCGGTTACATATGCAGGCAGGCCGGTAGTTGGAATCTTCCATGCTATCGACCCCATGTTTATGATCGAGCCCCCGCCTTCGGCAGCCATCCCGGGCGCGACCGCCTGTATGGCAAAGAATTGATGCCGCAGGTTTATTTTCATGTGGGCGTCCCATTCTTCCGGGGTCACATCGGCGGACCTGTGACGGTCATCCCTGGCGGCGTTATTGATCAGCACTCGCGTGATGCCCAGCCGCGCTTCGACCTCGCGGACGGCCCCGCGCAATGCCTCGATGTCGGTCAGGTCACATTGAAGAAAGAGGGGCGTCTGCGGGCAGCGGTCGGCCAGCCTCTCAACAAGTTCCACCGAGCAATCTCCGGCGATGTCGAGGAATGCAACTTTCGCCTGCTGGAGCGCGAAGTGCTCGACTATTGCCGCGCCAATGCCAGAACCGCCGCCTGTCACAAGTATTACCCTGTCACGAAGACTGGGATAACGCGCATAACGGTCTGCCTCATCCATCGGTTATACTCCCGGTTTCAAATGCTGGCCGAGCCTGTCAAACCTCTTGGCAGGGCGAAAAAGATCGCAAACAACATACAGAGTCCAAAACTCGCAAGCGGGCTCGCAAACGCCAGCAAAAGAGCGGCAATGTACATGAGGGGGCCAAACCTGTATTGCTCTGTGATGGCCCGAACCGAGGCAGGATCATGATCTGCGGCCAGCAAATTGCCGCGCCCGCTTGCGTATCGCCAGAGCAGGTTGAAGAGGATTGCGATCACTACAAAGATTCCAGAGTAAATTAATGCCGTCACCGAAGCCTCTTGGCGTTCGATGTACTCGGCCAATGAGGTCGAGTACGAGAAGCGTGATGGCTATGGCAAATACGCCGTCGCTGAATGCCTCAACTCGCCCGGTCTCTTTCGCCTCCTTCGCTGCCTCTTTTCTCGGGCTCTTCTTCTGCACGCTAGATTCCCCAAAGAATATTGAAATTGTAAATTGCTAATCTAACCGTCTCACGTAAGAGTCGCAACCAATCATCTGACAACCACGGCGAAGGATGATACGGCAGGGTTATTCAAGTCTCAGGAAATTCTAAGCGGTTTCATATAGCAATCAGCCTTTCGATAATTCAATCGTCGCTTCAAGAAATCTGCCGTAGCGGTCTGCCGCTTCCGCGAGGGCCTCTGTTTTTGCTTTGCTGATCTTTACGAAAAGGTTTGGAGTGATGACGATTGAGCCCCTCGTCTGTGTGCGTTTCCACGTGCCTGCGACGCGACCATCGACCACAATAATCGGGTGAAAGATACCGTAGCCGGAGGAGGTTTGTTTCGCATGCAAAGGGTCGAGTACGGCGCTTCGATCCCTGTAGGCAACCGTGTACTCATCAAAGGCCGGGAGTATATAAACATCTGCGGCAATATCTTTCACCTCTCCGTTGTATGAAGAAAACCAGTATGTCTGATCATCGATAATTTCCTGTTCGAGGCGCGCTTTTGCCAGCCCCAGGCCCTCTCTCGCATTGGCCGAGGTCAGCCCTGACCACCAGATGAAGTCCTGCAACGTGGCTGGCCCGTGGCTTGTGAAATAGCGTCTTGCGAGTTCCGCGAGCGCCGCCTCGCGGTCCATCTTTCTCGATTCAGGAATCCATTCATCGAGCAGGGCAAATGTGTGTTGTTTGCCTTCGCGCGCCCCAAAACAGATAAAGCCGTTCATCGCCAGCCTGGACAGGATGTGAAGCCCGCGCATGTTGGATGTCGAAATACGGGCAGCCTCCAAAGCTTTATAAATTGAGTTTCGCTCCATCTGCCTGCCGCCTTCAAGCGCCCTTCCGATCACTTCTTTGCTGCGGGAAAAGACCTTTTCATCGAGCTCCATATGCTTTTTCAATCGGTTTGCCCTTCCCGCCACGATGCGGGGAGTCAAAAGCTCAAGCATCCAGCGGGCATCACGGGCAGCCACAAAATGCAATGTCCCGCGCATCGGCCACGTTCGAACTATGCTCTTTTCGGCTATTGCCTGCTCGATCTTTTTTTCTGTGGCCTGCTGCGTGCGAAGCCCGACAGCCCACAACGCGCCCAAATAATCCTGAGCCTGAACAGCGCCAAACCACTCGACCGTATCGGCGGGTCTGTCAAAACCGATTCCGGCAATATACTGGTTCTTGAGTCGCAGGTAGGCAATTCTCCGGCTTGTCATGATCTTTCAGCTAAAACCCTCCTCGCCTGTTTTCCGGGCGTTCCTTTTATCTGAAAAGCGACTTGATGCGGTGTGGTATGCCTCCGAGTGCTTCGCTTGGCCTCTTCCGAAACAGCGTCCCGTGAGAATGGCTAACCCCCTTTTCAACGGGCCTGCTGCTGTAATAATAGAGCGCCAGCGATTTTCGAGTCCGGTCAGGCGGGCAGGTCAGCGGCTCCGGATGACCGTGGTAGGAATCATCTTCGGTGTTAAAGATGACGCATCGGTTGAAGACCGGCAGCACCTTCTGTTCACAGCGACTCATATCAGAGTTCCATAACTCAAGATGTCCGCCGTATTCTTCATTCCAATCACGGTTGAGATAGAGCAGGAGATTCAACCGCCGGTCGAGTCGAAGGCGTTCGTGCCAGTTGAAATCCGCGTGAATCTTCAGATAGCCGCCTCGTGTAATTTGATGCAGACCCCCGCCCCAGAAATGCGGGTCGGGTATAAGCCCGTCAATCCCGGTCAGCGTCTCCAGAAAGCTTATAAACGATGACGAGTTCAATTGATAAAGAAAGAATCTGGTTAACTCGCCCATCTGCGATTCGGCTGTTGAAGCCAGTTTCTTTTCTTCCCGATTATCGAATTGATTCCAGTCGATCTCACCCGGTTTTGGGAACTCTTCAATGATCGCCATTAATGTCTCTTCGGGAAAAAGATCATCTATGACGATATGAGGGAATGGCCTGGCATTGCGATACTGTTCGCGCAGTCCTGTAGCCACACTCTGAAGCTTGTCAGGGTCAAGGAAATAAGCCGTGTCCATATCCCCTTTTCGTCTATCAACCAACAGTTCAGCTATTGCCCGGTTGTGAGAACCACTCTGAATCGCGCCTTTCCGCTCATCATGTGTTCGTAGGCTTCGCTCGCCTGCTCAAGCGGATAGACTTCGTTCATAGAGCGCACTCCTGCAAGCACGCTGAAGGAAAGCGTGTCTTCGGAATCGATGGAAGTGCCCGAATACCATCCCATGACCGAGCGGCGGCCTAAGATGAGCAGCAGCGGAGGGACCTGAAGCGATTCGGCGGCCCCGAGGACCATCAGCCTCCCGTTTACGCCGAGACCGCCAAGGGCCGCGCCTATCGCATCGCCGTTTGTTACGGTCGCCAAAATAACCTGTGCGCCGCCCATCTTTGCGAGTTCTTCGGAGGGGTCAGTCGCCCGGCTGTCTATATAACTGTGCGCGCCGAGTTGTTTTGCAAGCGGCTCTTTGTCGCTGCCCCTGGCAATGGCTACGGTCCGAAATCCCATCTTCGCGGCGTACTGAACGCCCAGATGGCCAAGCCCTCCTATGCCGAGCACCGCCACCAGATCACCGGCTCTGGCGCCGCTATTTCGAAGGGCGTTATAAGTCGTAATCCCCGCGCACATCAAGGGGCCTGCCTCTTCGGCCGAAAGCTCTTCGGGGACCCGCGCGAGCGCTACGGTCGGAGCGATCATATAATCGGCGTAGCCGCCGTCGAAGTTGATGCCTGTTACCTGCAATGCGATCTGGCAGGCAAAAAAATCACCCCTGCGACAGGAATCGCAGTATCCGCAATTGTTTCCATGCCAGCCTACGCCGACTCTCTGACCCTCTTTCCAGTTGGCGACGCCCGCCCCGACTGCATCTATGATCCCGATAACCTCGTGTCCCGGGACTCGCGGATATTCGATGCCGGGGAAAGCGCCCTCTTTCGTAAAGGAATCGCTGTGGCATACCCCGCATGCCTGTACCTTTATTCGCACTGTCCCTGCTCCGGGATCAGGTATTTCACGTTCAACGAGTTCCAATGGTCCGTGCGCATTAGGAATCTGTACCGCGCGCATCTTTGCCATAACTCCTCCTATCTCTTTCCTGCTCGGGCGGCAATCTGTTGCCACCCTTAAACCCGATACCAGAATAACATATCGCCCGCGATTTGCACCGCTAACGACGATCTCGAATAGCCTTATGCCGGTTCAAGATCAACCGTACAAGAAGCACATCGGCGGGCCTTGAGAGGTATCGTAGAGAGGCAATACGGGCATTCCTTTGTTGTAGGCTCACCCGTAGGCGCTTCCTGTTTGCTCTTCAGCCGGTTCACCGCTCGCACGATCAGAAAAATGACAAACGCAATTATCAGGAAATTCACGATGTCATTTATAAAGGCTCCGTAGGCGATGACCGGAATGGCTTTAACCTTCGCGTCGGCCAGAGACGCGGGCACACCCTTTGAAGAATCGAGGACAAAGAAGAGGCTTGAGAAGTCAATCTTCCCAAGAAGCAACCCGATAGGAGGCATTAAAATGCCTTCTACAAGGGATGTGACGATTTTGCCAAAGGCCGCGCCGATGACAACGGCTATGGCAAGGTCCATGACGTTGCCGCGTGCTATAAACTCTTTAAACTCTTTCCACATCCTCAGCCTCCTTGCCCGAAGTTTATTTCTTTTCCTGGGCGTCTTCTTCTACATCTCTAACACCGTTTTCGCCGATATAGGCAACGACCTCTTTAGCGAGTGCGGTGCGCTGCCCCACTTTTAAGGTTCTAATAAAATTCCAGTGAGTCCAGGGACGATAACCCGCGATGTCCGACCAGTTTTTTGTAAGGTAAATCCTGATTGCCTGATTGGCTATATCTTCGGAGATTTCTTGCGGGGTAATCGTCAGCTTCATATCCAGAGTCACCCTCTGCCAGATATCGCAAATAAAGACATCCGTGAGTGTGGGCGGAACAGGTCGTTTGTAGCTGATACGATACTCATAAGTTTCTGCCGTGAGAAATTGGGATTTTGGGTACGGAGGAGCTTTGTACTTTTCGATCAATGGAAGCACCGGGGTCGAAGGGGCTGATTGGGCAGGTCTATGGGATTGCCCTGTGGATGTGCCTGCGAAAAACAGGAGGAGGCAGGACACAACTCTTGCGATGTGAACAGAGGTTATTCTCATCATCGCGCTATCGTACCAAAAGAGGTGTGAGCGGGTCCAATGTCGCGGCGTACTGCTTGAGAAAATGTCAAATCGGTTTCCAAAGTGTGGGATGAGGAGATAAAACAGAACCGAAACGTATAAGATCGGCGCTGATAAAGTAGATGCGTGATCGGTAAAGAGCGAGAAGAAATTAGACAGGATTTATAGGATTAACAAGATCGCTGAGATAGATGGAAAGACCCTGAAAATCCTGTAAACCCTGTCTGAAAATCTACCCTTCACACACTTTTAAAATGTACAAGGTTCTTGCGGCATGATTTAGATTGCCTGCTCTTTATCGAGCAACATCCTTTTGCGGTTCACGCCCCAGCGATAGCCGCTCAATTTACCATCCGCCGCTACGACGCGGTGACAGGGTGTCAGCAGCGCAACCGGATTCGTCGCGCAGGCTCTCGCGACGGCGCGAACTGCTTTCGGTTTCTCGATGGCTTCGGCAATCTCTTTGTAAGATTTTGTCTTGCCGTATGGTATCTTTCGCAACTCCGCCCATACGCGCATCTGAAAAGCCGTCGCCCTCAAATCGAGCGGTAAATCGAAAACCTTCTGCTCGCCCTCCAGGTGCAGCAAGATTTCGCGCACCGCTTCCTGTAAAAGTTTATCGCCCGAATGAATTTCCGCCGCCGCAAATTCCTCGCGCAGATTGTCGATCAACTCTCTTTCCGAATCGCCAAAGCTGACCGCACAGATGCCTTTCGCTGTTCTTGCGACGAGCAGTTTGCCAAGCGGGGAATCTGCGACCGTGAAACCGATTTCGATATTTTTGCCTCGGGCGCGATATTGCGCCGGTGTCATCCCGATCTTTCCGGCGGCGTTTTCATAAAGTGCGCGACTCGAATTAAACCCCGCCTCGTAAAGCGCGGTCGTCACATCGGAACTCTTGACCGCCTGCTTGAATTTCCTGAGTCTCTCCGCTTCTGAAAATTCGCGCGGAGAGATGCCGAAAACCTGTTTAAAGGTGCGTTGTAAATGCGCCGGGCTTATATTCAACTCTACGCTCAAGTCTTCGAGCGATAAATTTTCACTGCCTCTTGCTTCAATCAATTCGCATACCTGCCGCACAAGTTTGATCTTTGAATGTTCAAAATCAATCTTTTGCGGTTCGCACCGCCGACACGCCCGATAGCCGCTTTTTTCGGCCGTGGCGGAGTCGGTGAAAAAACGTACATTTTCGCGTTTCGGCAGCCGCGAAGCGCATGACGGACGACAATAAATTCCGGTCGTTGCCACTCCAAACAGGAACACGCCGTCAAACTTCGAACTCTTATTTTGAATCGCCTGCCAACGCCATTCGTCGAGATTTGCCTGGGTAATAATTCTATCGTTCATCATGTCTATTATTTTAAGATTTGTTGGATCAGGTGGCTATCCGATCCTTGCGGAGCAATTCATAGAGTTTTCCAGTCATAGGGTTTTCCAGACTTCGGACATCGGCTGTTTGAATACAACGACCAGAAATCCATATATCACTTTGATTGATGCGGTCTGTCCTCAATACTCAAAGCAGCAGTTCATATCGCTGCTCGGTAACTGTCGCGCCCCAGTGTTCGCCCGTCTTTTCTTCCTTCAACTCGAACCCCATTGAACGGTAAATGCTCGCCGCCGCCTCCAGTGTGCTGACCGTCCACAGAATGATCGAAGAGTATTCATTATCTCTGCAAAAGCTTATGGCCTTTCTGATCAGGACCTTGCCGACCCCCATTCCGCGCAACGCGGGATGAAGCAAAAACCAGCGCAGTTGAGCCGTGTCTCGTGTTGCCTCGACTATCGCTATCGAACCGGCAATCCGGTCCTCGTGCTCCACGATCCAGATGCGTTGCCGGTCATTTTGCGTTTTCGCGAACTCAGCCAGTGGACCGGCCACGTATGCCTCAAACCTGTGATCCCAGCCGTATTCCCGGGCATAGAGTATGCCATGCAGATAGGTCAGATAACCTATGTCGCCCGGTCTCAAGTCAATCCTGATTTTGATATTCGGAGGTAAACTGTTTATGTCGATCAGGCTCATCTGTTTGACCCGTGTGCAGCCATTTTGTCTGCCGAGGTGAAATCGCCTTAGAACCCAGAAATCAAGAGCAAGCCATTGACTACTCCGCCTCTGATTGCCCTGATTTTTAGAGCCTGCGCTATAGACTCCTCGATTGTCAAGAAAGCGCATTGCTCAGGATCGAAATATGAAGTAGACGGCCCCAACCATGCACAACCCAGCATAGATAATCGAGCTTGATTTGCTGGATAGCACTTTTATTGATCGAGAATTTCATAAATCAGCCCTGATCAAGTGATCCGATCCGCGTAAATCCGCCTGATCCGCGTTCATTAGTGGTCTATTTCTACGTGCCCTTCATTCAATTTCATTTGTGCCAATCTCTTGCGGTTCGATTTAGCCGGATACACGCCCGGATTGCCAGCCCGTGATTGTATGGGTAATCTGATACGGACAATTCCAAAGCTTGTCGGGTATTGAGATGAAATCGATCTACGGGTTTCTAAAAGCAATTGCAATCACGGCAGCCTTAGCCGTCATTTCCTCAACCGTCATTTCTTCGGCAGTGCCCGGGTACGGAGTTCCTTCCCACCCGTTCATATCAGTAATTCGGCAGTCGCAAGAAGGGCGCGAGCGGAACCCGAAAAAGGACGAGCCGGAGACGCTTGGACTCGAACAGGGTTATCTGGAATTTGACACACCCGACTTCAAACTGAAGCTTGTCAGGGCGTCTCAGACAATCGCCGCTTTAGAGCCGAAAGGAGCCGGAGGCTTTGACTTTACACCCTCAGACCGCCTCAAGAGCCGCGCCGGGAATGGTTACTACCATCTGGGCGATCTGACCCTGCGAGTGCGAAGCGGCAGTTCCGGCTCGTGGCAGGAATACTCGACGGCCACCGCGCGCAAGCCGGTCCAACCCTTGCCTTCATCGGAGCTATTTCTGGCCGCAGCCGAACTTTCACCGACCTTGCCTGAGAATTGTCCCCTACAGATCACGCGCATCTGGGCGGTCGAAAATGGTCGCCTCGTTTTGCGTTTTGTGCTCAAGAACAGCTCCTCAGAGGCCCTTCAAGTGGGTGGGGTTGGCATTCCCCTGGCCTTCAACAACATCCTCACGGACCGCTCGCTCGAGCAGGCGCACCAGTTGTGTTCTTTCTCCGATCCTTACATAGGGCGGGACGGCGGTTATCTTCGGGTGACACGCTTGAGCGGTCAAGGGCCCGCGCTTATCGTAGTCCCGGATGGGCAAACGCCGTTTGAAGCCTATCAATTGCTCAATGAACCTGTTCGCCCCAGCCAGACTTTCGAGGGTACGTTTGCATGGCTTGCGAACTCTCAGGCTTACGCCGAAAACGAATGGCGAAACGCCGAACCGTGGAACCCGCCTACGACTGCGACGATTGAGCCGGGCGAGACTCGGTCTTACGGCCTCAGATTTCTTCTATCCGACAGCATTCGCGACATCGAGCAGACGCTTGCGGCAAACGGGCGTCCCGTTGCCGTAGGCATTCCCGGCTATATTCTGCCGATGGATCAGGAGGCGCGGCTTTTCCTGAATTATAAGCACAGGGTCGCGGGTGTGACGGTCGAACCGAGGGGAGCGATCAGCATCAGTGAAGACCGCCCGACCAGACACGGCTGGCAAGCCTACACTCTACGCGGCAAAGACTGGGGACGCGCGCGGCTGACACTGATCTACTATGACGGCGTGAAGCAATCAATAAATTATTATGTGATAAAACCGGCGGCGCAGGCCGTGGCCGATCTGGGCCATTTCCTGATGACGCGGCAGTGGTTCGTAAACCCTGATGATCCTTTTCATCGCAGCCCTTCCGTCATGAGCTATGACCGGGAGCGCGACCGCATCGTGACCGAAGACAGCCGGGTATGGATTGCCGGGCTTGGCGATGAAGGCGGGTCGGGCTCGTGGCTGGCTGCCGCGATGAAAGAGTTCGGCCAACCCGAGAGGGAAGAGATCGCTAAATATGAGCAGTTCGTAGATAGAGTTCTCTGGGGCGGTCTTCAGTACAGCGAGGGGCCGAAAAAATATGGGGTCCGCAAGAGTCTGTTTTTCTACTCGCCCGAGGCCGTACCCGGCTTTGAGTATGACAAAACCCTCGATTGGAGTTCCTGGACAAGCTGGAAAAAAGGTGCCGCCGAATCCATCGGGCGAGGTTACAACTATCCCCATGTAGTCGCCGCTTACTGGTCAATGTACCGGCTGGCTCGCAATCATAACGGTCTTGTTACCAGCCATTCGTGGAAGTGGTATCTCGATCAGGCATATCAGACAACAAAATTCATGTTTGGACGAAATGCTGACGGCAGTCGCCGGGTTGAATATGTAGAGCTTGGATTGATGGAAGGGGATATTTTTCTCGCGCTGCTAGACGACCTCAAGCGCGAGGGCTGGACCAAACAGGCCGCTTTTGTTGAAGCGCTGATGAAAGAGCGCGCCGACCGATGGAAGCAGGAGGCTTATCCTTTTGGCAGCGAGATGGCGTGGGACTCGACCGGGCAGGAAGAGGTCTATGCGTGGTGCAGATATTTTGGTTATGACGATAAGGCGCTGGTCTCGCTCAACTCGATTCTCGGTTACATGCCTACCTTGCCGCACTGGGGGTACAACGGCAACGCCCGCCGCTACTGGGACTTCCTCTACGGCGGCAAGTTGCGCCGGATCGAACGCCAGCTTCATCATTATGGCTCGGGACTGAACGCCATTCCCGTGCTCGCGCATTTCCGCCAACACCCGGAAGACGACTACCTGTTGCGGACAGGCTATGGCGGCATGATGGGCGCGCTCTCAAACATTGATCGTGAGGGGTTCGCCTCGGCGGCCTTTCACTCCTTCCCCTCTACGCTGAAGTGGGACGCATACTCAGGCGATTACGGCCCGAACTTCTTCGGGCACGCCTTAAACACGGCGACCTATGTGATCAACCATTCCGAATTCGGCTGGCAGGCATTTGGCGGCAACCTGCGTATGGAGGGCGACCGGGTCAGGGTTCAACCTAGAGATTCTTTTAGAATGCGTGTATACATCGCCCCCTTTGGTTTGTGGCTTACGCTGGATGCCGGAACTTTCGAAAGCATTTACATGGACCCTCGCACGCGTGCCGTGAGAATCGGATTATCGCGCTCGACACCTGAAACCCCGAAAGCGCGTCTGAGAATTGAACAACCGGCGCGGGTGACCGGGATAGGAAGCTACAGGCCGCGCGGGCGGTTGAGGGAAGAACGTGGTGCCTTCACAGTTCCGCTCTCGGATACTATTACCTGGGTCGAATTGATTGCTGGGCGCTGATGATTTGAATGCTATGCGGTGTAAGCGAATCTCCGAAGCAGGGTAAATTTAAATAGGCCGTGCCCGTCCCGGCCTATTCCGATTAGCGTTGCGCGTCGGCGCGGATTATGCGAACGCCGAAGATCGAGGCGACTTCTTTGCCACCTGTAGCCTGAAAGCGCACGGTCACTTTTTGCTTGTCTTTGATTAGCTCCTGCGGTATCGCGTATTCCACATCGAAGAAGCTGCCGGAACTGCTGCCGGGGCGATACCCCGCGATTTTCTGTTCTCCGACTTTCACGCCATCAACCAGAATCTCAAAGGTGCGTTCTCCTCTTTCTTCGCTATGGTAAGTGGTGATCAGGGCCAGCGGGTGCGCCGGATCCACAGGCAGGTCGAATGAAATCCATCTCTTTGCCGAGAGTCCCTTTCGTCCGGCTATGCTGGCCGGTGAAGTCTCTTCTCCCTGCTGGTTGAAATCTGCTCCCGGCTGCATCGCTCCCGGTTGGGCGAAGCCTACGGTTGCTGCTTCGAGCCTTCGCTGCCGTTCACGCTCTGCTTCGATCTCGGCGGTTTTCTTTTCCCATTCAGAGGGTGTGAATAGATTCCAGTACGCACTGTATGTGCGATGGTGCAGACGGTAAAACGGCGCGAGTTCCACATCGCGCTCGCGCCCAACGCCTTGACTGCGGAAGAGTCCCGGTCTGCCGGGCACGGGTTTGAGCCAGTCAGTCAGGGGCCGCCCCGCCGCCACAAGCGCGGGAGTATTTATCGGCTCCACGGATTGGGCATCTTTTCCAGGCTCCGGCCCAAGGTCCCCGGCAAGCACAAGCGGCCCCCACGCGATGGCCGCGATACGCGCATTATCGGCTAAGGGCTCAAGGTGCAGAGTCTTTGGCAGAGTCACGGCCACAGTATCGCCGCTTTCCCATAGGCGATTCATCTCGATATAAGAGCCCGGCTTTGACAGATCACCCAAAGCCCGTCCGTTGATTTTTACGGTAAACCCTTTCTCTGCCCACGAAGGGCGACGCAGCGCCAGCGTGAAGCGCCACGGCGCTTTGAGCTTGAGTTTCAGGGTAGCTGATTCGCCTTCGGGAAA
Source organism: Blastocatellia bacterium (assembly GCA_963765495.1). Taxonomy (GTDB): domain Bacteria; phylum Acidobacteriota; class Blastocatellia; order UBA7656; family UBA7656; genus CAVXWP01. The sequence continues at coordinate 113,233 of CAVXWP010000002.1, read as the reverse complement.
AGTAGTTTCCATCGACAGGTCTACGCCTGCTGCTTCCCATCTGGCAGTTGAAGGCACGAACAGATTCACCCAGAGCCGGTCACCCGATTCGTAATATATTCCTTCGCCGTGGAGCGCGTGACTCTCCATTCCAGTGCCTACACAGCAGGTAAAATCGCTGAACATATCCTGATACTCGCGCTCGACCCCCTGGCCTACGGGAACCATGTAACAGGTTTGACCGTCCTCAGGATCCATTGAGGCGAGGATGTGATTAAAGAGTGCGCGCTCGTGGAACTCGGCGTATTTGATGTCGGGGTGAAGCGCGAAGAGCAGGCGCGTCATCTTTATCATATTATAGACGTTGCACGTCTCGGCGGTGCGTCCTTCGAATCGGTCGCTCAACTTGTCGGGCGGGCCGAAGTATTCATCCTTGCCGTGACCGCCGGTTGCGAAACTGTGATGATCCACTACGGAATCCCAGAAGAATGTTGCGGCCTCCCAGTCGGTTTTGTCTCCGGTATAGGCATAACACGCAAGATAACCGAGAATCTTTGGCACCTGCGTGTTCCCATGCAGACCCGGCAATATGTCTTCGTGACGGGCGAGCGGATCAAGCACGGCATGATGATCGAAGCGGTGAGAGAGAGTCAGCCAGCGTGTGTCACCCGTGTCGGCGTAGAGATCGGCAAGGACTTCGGGCATGCCGCCGAATTCCGTGTTTAGCATCTTCTGAAGCTGGGCATCGTCGAGCTTTGAGAGTATCCCTTCGGCCCAACGGGCGAAGCCAGCCTCTACATCGAGCGCCGCGCGATTTCCCGTGTAACGATATGCATCGCGAAGCCCGGCAAATGTCTTGTGCAGCACATACCAGGGCGACCAGAGTTGATTCAAATCGAAGCTGGCCGACCGAATGTTGCCGCGAGAAACTTCGGCAAATCGCTCCTCTCCATTTTCAAGCGCGCCGAGATAGCCGTTGCCGTGCTTGTTTTGAACCTCCTGCATCTCCTTCACTATGTAGTCGGCGCGCTGCTTGAAGCGCGGATCACCCGTCGCGGCATACATCAAGCTCACAGCCGATAAATAGTGGCCTGCGATATGACCCGTCAGGTTTTTGCCGTCTCCATCCCAGCCGCCGTAACCTTGCGCCTTTGGCTCAAGCCCGGCGCGCTTGCGGTAATAGGCCATCATGCGATCAGGTTCCAGCTTTAGCAGATACTCCGCGTCAAGGTCTTGCGCCCGCTTGAGCGGTCCGCCGGTCAGCCGCACCGCAGACAGGGGCAAGGGGCGAGCAACCTCCGGGACCGCGTTCTTTATCCGCTGACCCCTGGCAATTCCTGCGACAAAAAGCGCGGCAATGATGAGCCTGACTCCTATGATTCCAGTGTGTGGCATTTATACCAAACCCTCCCTGCTACAATTGATATATTGATGATTCAATGGCGAATTGTCCGAACCATCATACATGATTTGAACGGAAGAGGCGAAGACTGCCAGGCTATTCCATTTACCTTTCAACCACCGGCTATTGTTTGCTTGATTTTGTATGTCCTTCGCCCGTATATTCCTGACTCACTCATACTCTTTTTTTGCAAGCGGATTATACCTTCCATAAGATCGAGGCACACAGATCTGATCGTGATTATGAATGAAGAACACACTTTGTATATAACCAACCTTAAGACATCTGATACCGTCCTGCTCGACGGGGATTTTGCCCTTGTCTTTCGCCACGCTCGTTGGCATCTTCTGACGGTTACATACTTTGGATGGAAAAAAGGAATCCATACCGTCAACTTCATGTCAGAGGCGCGCGCCGAACAGGAGCTACCCGGATGGCTTGCCAACAATTCACAACCCATACCCTTTAGCGAGGTATCTGATATATTTGCCCGTGAAGTGGAAGCAAAGATATTGCCTGTTGCTCAGGATTACCTGCCTCTGCTTGAGCTTTCAAGGGTGAGCATATCGGGAGGTTTCACAACCGACACCCAATGGGTAGCCCGCTACGAATCAAACAAGAAAGCTGCCTTTGTAGAGAGTATCGACTTGATGATGCAAACGGGTGTTGCCGGGCCATATCTGAGATTCTATGGCGCAAGTGACCGAAGGGTGGTCTGTTTGTAAAATGGTCGCAGAGGTCACGATAGAGTTGTATAAAGTAATCGGGCGTTGAGAGCGGAATGGCGGTAGAGTGATGAATAGATTTGTCGGAACCTGGAGGCTCATCTCCTTTGAAGAAGATCTTCCCGACGGCCACCTCTCCTATCCGTATGGGCGGAATCCTGTCGGTCTGCTTATTTATGATTCGTCAGGCAACATGGCGGTTCAGATCATGAAGCCTGATCGCCCGGCTCTGTCTTCAACAGAGTCGACAGGGATGAGCGACGGCAGGCTGAAGGAATCTATCGAGGGGTTTACTGCCTTCTGGGGTACGTATGAAATAGATGAAGTGCAGGGAATCATCACTCACTATGTCAAGGGGCACCTTTGGGCAAGCAGTATAGGAAAAGAGTTAAAGCGGGAATATGAGTTCTCAGGAAAGCAATTGATTCTGAAGCCCGGCTCGACACGGAGAATAGTTTGGGAAAGAATCAGTTGAGACCAGAACTGACTCCCTTGGAACGGAGGCGCTTCCCACCGGCTCAATAAAATCAGGAGGCACTGGAGGTCAAGAAACTCCTCAGGACAGAACGCCGGCATTCTTAGCCGTTGAGCATCTTGATATCGCTTCAAAACTCCTCAAAGAGCGGCCAATCATACCTATTGGCAAAGTGTTTACCCGGCGCGCGCAACCTCTGTTATTGAAACTTTGTGATCGTTCGTCTCGTAGGTTTCTTGAAATTTCATCTCTAGGTTTGATGCGAGGTTATATGTATTGTCCAAAATGCGGACTGGCAATTGTCGATCAAGCGCGATTCTGTTCCCGGTGCGGATTCCAGCTTGATGGCCTGGCTGCCATGCTTTCCAATAATGGTCTTTCCTCTCCAGGAAACAATGTGAAAATAAATGATAAGCCTCTTCTTCAAAGGCCAAGTATTCGCCGGGGAGCTAAGATGATATTTGCGAGCATTGTCGCATCTCCTGTTTTTCTCGCCCTCTCAATAGGCGTAGATACTCCGGCTCCCCTGCTTGTCCCACTGACTCTTTTTCTCGGAGGCATCTTTTGGATTTTATATTTCGCACTCTTTGGCGAAAGTCATTCCGATACAAATGAAAGTACGGGGTTCAGACAATTAAGGCAAGCCAGGAACAATAAAAAGATAAAGGGGGTTGAAGCGATTCCATTGGAGAGTAAAGAGGCAAGAGGTTTCGATACTGGAGAGGCATTTGAAATACCTGCTTCAAGCATTACCGACCACACAACAGAATTGCTTAGGAAGAAGTAGTGATAAATCTTCTTATCGAACCCCTTCGGAAGCCATCTGTTGAGATGACCTGAAGGCAAAAGACACCTCTTTCCTTGATATTTTGCATAATAAGTCTAAATGAAGAGTCCTCTTAGGGTTGCAAGCGGAGATACTGACTACTTGGATACAACTTCTCCTTTCCACCATCTTGCTTTCCCTTCTTCTCGTTCTGTCTTTCTTTGCCTCCCCTCCTTCTCTTTTCTATTTTCTCTTTTTTGCTTTCCTGACCGTTTCTCTTTGACACCGGCCTGAATCTTTCCTGCTCACGGATCGCCTTCTTCTTCTCCTATATACATCATAAGCATTTCTTTCCAACTCTCCACTTGAAACGTCTTCATGATGGTCCTCAACCCATTCCATAGCTCTTTGAGCGTCTCCATCGCTCGACATTTCTGATACAGATGGTCTCCCTTCTCTACTATCTTGTGCACTACAAATGCCAGCAGGTTCAACAAGTAAAAGACCATAGATAGATTCTTCTTCCCATGCCCAAAGTTATGCTCCATCTCATAACCGTGATTCTTTGCCACGTTGAAGTGCTCATTTTCTATCTTCCATCTCGACCGTCCTATCGCTACTATCACCGACAGGTTCTCAATCTCTACTTCCAGGTCTGTTATCCAAGAGTTGTGGTAAAGTAATTTTCCTTGCCTGTCTCTCTCCCACACTTCTACGAACGTCACCATCACCTTGCGCGCTGATGACAAGGGCACGCTTCGCACAATTCTATATTCAAAATATCTCCGCTTGCAGGCTGGCCCTTCTTCCCACTCGCCTTGCTCACACTCCGGCAGGCAACTCAACTCTTCTACCCATTCAAAGAGTTCTCTGTGAGAATCAGGTTTTGCCACCAACACGTAATGCATTCGCTTGCTTTGAAGTAGTTCTACAAAAGGCTCGTGTGAATAAAGATCGTCGCCTCCAACGATCATCTCCATCTGTGGGTGCTCACGACGCAACCGCTCTATGAGTCGCTTACCGGCATTCAACTCGCAGTCTTGTTTTTGTTGCCCGTCAGTGTTTTGAACCTCTTCTACATCGAGTGGAAGAACTCTGTGTGATGAAGCCCGTAGCAAAGACGCTGCCACTACGCAGTGCGAGTAGTGGGTTTGGCCACTCTTATCACTTCTTCTCAAACACGAGGAGCACTCTATGTTTGTAGAATGAAAGTACTCGGTTCCATCAAGCATAAGCGTGTAGTAGTCACCCTTATCTTGGCCTGTAGGGATGAAGGTCTTAAAATCGATTGCCCAACCCGCTCGTCTGACATCCTCAAACAGCCTTGGCAAAAGCCGACGTAATTCTTCCGTAGGAGCAGTGTCGAGGACCTCTCTCATCTGAGAGTCAGAAGGAATATCTTTGACACAGAAGATAGTCTCAAGATTACACCGTCCGCGCCTTTGCTTCATCCTGCGCTGAAACTCAAGCAGGCTCTTATGTTGGAAAAACATCATCGCAAACCCGCTCATCAGACAGTCGCGAAGCGGGTAGTTGACTTTACCGGCATCTCTGATATCAGGAAAGGCAGAGAAAGCATCAGAGAAACGGGAAATAACAGCATCCAAAGTAAGGCTCTTAAGAGGTCGCATAGGCCAAAGGATAGCAAAGCGCAAAAACTCAATCCACCTCTTGGCTTGTTTTCTTCATTTACAGCCTCACCGGGAATCGCTGGCTTCGGACCCTTGACACCCCGTTTCAGGGATGGCTATACTACATTTTTGTTTGAGAGTCTTTAACGCGGGGTGGAGCAGTCTGGTAGCTCGTTGGGCTCATAACCCAAAGGTCACGGGTTCAAATCCCGTCCCCGCAACCAATATTTAGAACGACTTAAAGGCAGGCTATACAGCCTGCCTTTCGTTCTTTGTGACCATTTTGTGACCTGCTCTCTCATCTTCGGTCCTTTCCTGGGCTTCAACAACCCTCAGTTTTCCGCTCTTACTTGCGTGGGTGTACTGCATCGTTGTGCGCCAATCTTTGTGCCCCAGAGTCTCGGCAAGGGCCGTGATCGGCACCCTTGGATCGTCGCCTGCTGTTGATGCAAATGTATGGCGCAGATCGTGAAAGCGGAAATCCTCGATACCTGCATCTCGAAGCGCATTGCCGAATCCCTTCTTGATGTCTTTGTATCGAATTCCTGTCTTCGGGTTCGTGAAGATGTATATCCACCCTTTGGCGCGCGCCTGCGCTACGAGGTCGAGACAAACTCCCTTTGCCGTGGCGTTCATCTCTACCTCTCGATCCTCTCCGTTCTTGGTGTCTCTGACGTTGATAATGTTCTGCTCAAAATCTATGTCTTCGGTTTTCAGAGAAAGTAGCTCGGTGCGCCGAAGTCCGCAGTTGAGAGCAAGCAGCACAATGGGTATAAGATGCGACCGCCTGGCCTGAGAAAGCTTGCCGGGGATTGCTTCGAATAGCCTCAACCGTTCATCCGGTCCAAGCCTTCGCTTTCTTCTTTTCTCTCCTTTGAATAACTCAACCTGGCTAACAGGATTTGTAGAGACTTCCTTTCTACTCATCGCCAGGGTGAAGATTCGAGAGAGCAACTGGAGTTCGCGATTGACGGCCGCTTTCGATCTGTTTTTTTGTTTTCCCTGACCATTCTTCGTCTTGTAAACAACCGGTGCCTTGAGGCGCTTTGACTTGAAGGTTTCAACTAGGAACGGGTTTTCGCAAATCTCCCTCAATCGCTTCTTGCCGAAGTAGGCGAGGATCGGCTTGAGACGCGAGAGGTCCGAACGCCAGGACTTCTTGTTTTCTTTTGACCATGGGATAAAGGTTCCTTCGACAAACTCCCTAAGCGTTGTGTTGCCTTTGGGCTTGCCGTAAGTCCCTTCGTGTATTTGAGCTAGAATTTTGCGCTCTGCTTCATCAGCCTCGCGCTTGGTGCGCGCCGTTGGGATTCGATCACGATAGCGCACACCATCAATGGTTCTGTGGAAGTACCAACAAAAAGCGGTGCTTCCGTCTTTCTGTTTCCAGGTACGTTTGTACACTGACATAGTTGGCTGTTCCTTTCCCGAGCCGCAGCCACAGCTTGGGCGTGGTCATTTTAACTGCCACTCGGATACGACTCAAGAAAGAGTATTCAATAGTTTCTGCTGATCTTCATTCGAGTAGCACTCCAATTGGTAGGCAGCCGAAGGTTGTAAGCCCCAACCGAGTAGTTCTACTCGCCTCGACCCGGAGATAGTTTGCAACTTTGCGTAAACCTGGCCGATCTTTGGAGCCATTACCTTGACGTAGCCATTCGCCAGGTCATCTTTCAGGAAAGGCAGAAAGCCAGAGCGTGGAATTTTAGGCATCGGGTTATCTCCGAGATGAGATAAACCCGCCTGGGGTCGGGTTGAGCCTCTTATATCACGTTTTTCTTGTTCCATTCAAGCATCTCTTCTGTTTGGCGATTCCCAATCTTGTGTAGAGATGCAGTTGGACAGAACAGTTTTTCGGGTGAGGATTTGCCGAACTAAGCATAAGAGGCAGAAAAGGGTCTGAGATTGGGACACAAACACTAGGAAATTCACCTGTTTCGCATTCTGCTACTCGGCGGCATAGTTATTTTGCTTAGTAAGAAAGTATCGTGCTCTCCTTAAGAAGTAGACCACTAATAAGACATATCAGAGAATGCTTTCTCAGGAGGTAGGCTATGAAAAATGAGAAGGAGTACATCACGCCCTACTCACCGGAGCAGAATGGCTTGATCGAGCGATTCTTCCGCGCTTGAAGGAAGAATGCGTGTGGCAGCATAACTTCGAGAGTTTCGCAGCAGCCAGCGAGAAGGTGCGCGAGTGGATCAGGTGGTATAACGAGGCAAGGCCGCATCAGGCACTTGGGTATCAGAGCCTGATCGGCTACAGGCAGAAACACTCACTGGTGGCTTGAGCGATGATGAGGAGAGCCTAACGCTTGCCGCGGGACAGGTCCGATCCGGGGGCACATCCGGGCAGGCTAAGCCAGAACGATTTTCCCCTGAGTTTTCTCGTGGCGTGAACACTTTCGCCCACCAATTCCCCCTTATCTACTGAGAGCACTCGACAGGAGTTGAGGCAGCCTTGAAACTCATCAACTACTGGACGTTGCTTTCATAGAGTTAGATACGGACTGCAACAAACAAGCCTTGGCGGATCGGGCCATCAATCAAGCAGATTTGGAGCAACCCCCTCAGGAAAAGGGAGACAAAGAAACCATGAAGAAAATAGGGCTTATCGTAATCATCTCGCTTATCGTGCTGGTCGCGGGCGACGCGCCTTTTGCCGAAGCTCAAACACCGAAAGGCGCACCAGCAAAAGGCGCGTCGGTAAAAAACCTGATCGATTTAACTTTTTCGATGCATCCCTACGTCGGCATTGAAGAGCAAATTGCTTCGCTGCCGGGAACCAAAGACGTCAAAGATGAGGAAGAAAGAGTGAGAAAAGTCAGAATAGAAGTTTTTGATGAGGCGCTGAAGGTCAATAACAAATTAACGCCCGGTCAAAAATCGTTTGTCAAAGCCAATTATGACCGGTTGAGCAAAAGCATTGACAAGATCATTGACGATACAATCAGAAAGAACTTTCCGACCGAGCAATGGATCAAAGAAGGCTTGCAGAAAAGTTATACCGCGAAATTTACGGTCAAAGAACTAAACAGCCTGATCACCTTTTTTCAGGGAACCGCCGGTCAGCAGGTTCTAAAATACGTCAGGATTTCAAAGATGGCAGAACTCATCACCGGAAATGGCGGCACTTTGGACTTCACACCGGAAGACAAAGCAGAACACGATAAATTTACGGCAACCGCGCTCGGAAAAAAATTCATGACCGCTTACATAGACGAAGCTGAGGCGTATGAGCAGCAGAAAGAGAATGCAGTCAGGTCTAAGAATTCCAATGCCGACGGTTTTGCGCTCTTGGAACCGGAAAACCTGAATAAATTCTTTAATCAGTTTGTGTCGGAGAATTACAAAAAATAGTCGAGGAGAAATTATGATTATGTTCAAAAGAATATGGTCAACTGTATTTGTCATCACTGCAATTGCTTGTCTATCGAATTTTGCCGAAGCTCAAAACCCGATAGCCGAGCAGATGAAGGTATATGTGGGCAATCTAAGTTTTCAAACTAGCAGCGAAGAGTTGCGTGAACTTTTTTCACAGTCTGGCCCTGTCGAGAGTGCGGAAGTCGGTGAGGATAAGGAAACCGGAAGGTCGAGAGGTTTCGGTTTTGTTGTGATGGCGAGCCGCGAGGAAGGTGAGGCGGCGATAAATCAGTTTAACGGGACTGGTTATTCACACCTTTGCGCTATCTTTCAGGATTCAGTTACGCGGTGGGAGCCGGTCAGTACTTCTAATATGAGTTTTGGGAGGATGACGATGTATGAAAATCGAAATTCAAAAAAGATCACTTGGCGAAGCGGGCAAAGTTCTGCATACGAAACTATTTCGGAGGATGAGGACGGAACCATCATTCGTCTGTTGTCTGCTCCAAACTTTGATGGTGACAGATGTCGCTATATCAAGATGGTATTTAATGAGGATTCTGTGACTGTGGACTTTTACACTACCAAAAGCGCATTAGATCAGAACAAGTTTTTCATGGAGGGAACATATGAGCAGGTTAAGTAGTTTCAAGTCACTTCCAAAGCACCCCCCGAATGGGAAGAAATCGAACGATTAAGGAGAAAAATGAGTGATCCAGGCAAAACAGGAATTAATTGAGGCGTGGTCATAATTCAGAAACAGTTAAGGCCCAGATGCAACATTTACAGATGTAACATAATTTAGCACAGCTTGCGGCCGGTCTTGTCAGACCCTCTAACTGCTAGATGTAAAGGTTTTAATTTATGACCACGTCTCAATTAAATTTAGACCCTTTTCATCCATTGCTGTTGTCATCCACTTACTGTAGGACTTAAGCAGCAATAGGCAGAATACGAAATGCAGGTTTGTGCCCCGGTTTAGGTAAGATGTTATACTACTAAGCAGATGAGTCATAATGCTTAGCAAAAAAGATTAGAATCGAAGACAATTGCCGAATAGTATTTTATTACATTCATATACTTGAGAAGGACATTACCCTCCCCTTCATTTGCTTTCTCCGTAGGCAACCTGCAACTCGGCTATGAATCGCTCGGCGGCATCCGGCCTTGGATAGATCCGCCTGGCTTTAGCCAGTTCGAGTATCTGGATGCAGCGATCAGAGTTTATCTCCGGGCCGCCTATCACGAAGCCTTACAATCGCGCGTCGTGAAGCAAAAGGCAGGCGTGCGCTGCATCGGCCGCTTCCTGCCATTCCTCCTTAGTGCTTGGGTCTTTCACTCGACACCTCCATCAATTATTTGCTGCCCGCTCCGAATCGGAATCACCCTTCGTCCATTTGTCTATCTCCTTGCGAGAGAATCGGAGCAGACGCCCTACTCTTCTGAAGGGGATCGCGCGGCGTTGGACCAGATCATATACCTGGCGCTTTGTGATTTTCAGGACTCTTTGAAGATCAATTCTCGTCAGGAACTCCGACTTGATTTCAAATGAACCCAGGCGGCAATCATCACAACCGTATTTCTGTATGAAGTTCGCCACCTGAGCGGAAATCGTTTCTATTTCCTGCTCGCAATATGGACATGTCGAAATCAAGGTCACATCGGTTTTCACATTATTAGCGATCATATATCACCTCTTATTCATACCTTGAAAGATGTGAACACTCGGCCTCTCGGCAATTCATTGGATAGTGGCACTCGGTAAGATGACCAAACTGGCAGAACATTGGGGAAATTCCGTTTTCACAAAGGCAAAGTGGATTTGGCCCGTCGCCGATCAAAGAAGCGCCTTCTGCCCGATTGAGCACCTTGGAGTAACCGTATGGAGCTTTGATATCAAACTCCTTTAGCTCCGCTTCGCATCCCTGTTTTTTCAACTCTAACGCTGCCTCTTCAAGCAGGCCCTTTTGAGTGAGTCGAGTTGTGACCAGATCAAAAACCTTTCCGGTCGCGTCTTCGACTCTCGCAATTTTGTCGTCAACCATTACAGCAAGAACTTTCATTTAACCTCCTATTGACTGCTCCCCGAGGGGCTGTTATCTTTGCTCCATACAAGACTGAAAAGTTGGTTGTTCTGGCCCGGCTCGCTTCGTGGTGGTTGCGAGTCGGGCCTTGACTTTATGATCTGCCAGGCGTATTTTGCTGCCGGGTCGAATCGGTAATCCGGCCCGCCCGGCTACCCCAGGGGCCGGGTTCTTCAGAGCGATGCATTAGCCATCCTCTTGCTGATCACTTCCCATTTCTCCATCTTCTCGACCTTGAACAGATCCCGCAGTCGTTCGATTTCGGCATTCAATTCTTCTCGCTTCCTTTCGAGGTTTTGCAGGTCGATTTTTTGAACTTGATATGAGCCGTTTGCCTCTAATGCCTGATCGAGGGCGAGGCCGCGCTGTGTGTCGTTGGTGTATCTCGGCTTCTCGTTGTCACCTTTTGCATAGAGAACCTCGATGGTTTCCTGTGTCTCGATCTTCTTCTGATCTTCGCGCAAGTCTCTGATCTGCTCGTTGAGGTCTATAAGCTCAAGTCGTTTGGCGTGGATTTCATCAGGATAATTTCGCATTGTTCATCCTCCGTTTGCTGCCACCTGGAAAATGCCAGGTGATAGCGGTTGTAGGAATTGGAGATCCCAGAATGATTCGCGCGGTTACTACCTTGTGGCTGAGGTAGAGAAGCGAGGCCAAAGATGGCTGACCGTTATTCGCGGCATCTTCGACGACAGCCTCGGCTGCGGTGATCAGACTGGAAATAGCCAGGTCAATCATCCTCTCTCTTTTCTCTTTCTCTGTTGGCTCTCTTTGCATCTAGCCTCCTCTGGGCGCGTGCCCATCTGATCTGTGCGATCTTGTTGGGAAGCCAGACGCGAGTGAGCATCACCCAACCCGCGCCCGGCCCCCAATGTTTCAATTCGTGAATTATTCGCTTGATGCGCTTCATATCTCGATGTCTTCGTGACGGCCGCTTGTTGGGAGTTGAGGCTTCACTAGCGGGGCGCGGGTCTCGACAGCGCGCGGATCGCGGGCCAGGAGCTCGCGCGCGCCGGCCACTGCTGCCTGCGTGTAAATGTTTGCTTCGGTCGCGCGACCTGCGCGACAGTTTGAAAGCGCGAGCCGGCTGTTGCGCTCAATCCAGCCTTCGAGATCGGCTCGGCTCAATCGCTCAAGGAAGATTTGCCTTCCCTGGCTCGTTGTCATTCTCATCGCAATTACCCTTTCTGGGCCGGGACCGCGCCCCGGCCCTGGTTGATTGTTGGCAACGAATCGGGACCACCCTCAGGCCGGAAGCTGACCGGCCTTGATGATCTGATCTGCTGCGGCAAAGATGCGCTGTGCGCTGCGTTCGGGTATCGGTTCACCTGCGAGCCAGTTCTGTATGTAGCCCCTGCAAAAGTCGGCCCCTTCGAGGTCGAGCGCATCGAGACAAAGCAGGGCGACGGCTTCGGCTTCGGCTTCGCGCAGTGATTTCGGGAGCGTGGCCTCGTCGTTAAAGTCTGCCTCTGTCGTGTGGCCTAGTAGGAGATGACCGCACTCGTGAAAAAGAGTCTTATGAGGCAAAGCCGCGAGCGGTGAGATTGCAACCCGCCGTCGGGCTGTGGCGTAGCCTTGCACATTGCCATCTGTGTGCGTGAACTCTTCCTCTGTGATCGAGAGAGCGGCCAGGGCGCGCGTCTTGTCCCATTCGGGCAGCGGCGGCATCTGATAGGCTGCGCCATCGGTCTGAGAGATAACAAACCATCGGGGCTTGTATGCGAAAGCCTTGATGAATTCCTCTTTCTCGCCCTGGTCGTTTGTGCGTTTAGCGGCGAGCGGCATACAAAGCACAAGGGCGCGTTCACCTTTGCGGACCTGTCGGCCGAGTGAAAGCCAGCCGGGGTATGTGTTGATCGGGCCGGGTTCGATCTGTCTGAGCGCGCATTGCATCAAAGCCATTACCTGATTGCCTAAGCTGTAGTTGTGGAAGTAGCCATATGCCTTGAGAAGCAAGCCGGGCTGTGAAACCGCCTGACTTAGCAGCTCCGTCCATCTGAGGTTATCTGTGGTGGTTTCCTGCATCTGTGGTTGTCCTTTCTGGGGCCGGTCTGCCCGGCCCCGGTTTTATCAGTGGTTTAAGTGCGCCACATTGTTGAGCGCCGTTTGTGGATTGCAAATGGGGCACAGGCGAGGCGTTGCTTTCCTGTTTTTGATCTGCCTTTCGAGTTTGCGATTGCCTGCCCAGGTGCGGGCCAACTGCGCGCCGATCCCGGCGGCAACGATAACTTCAAGAAGTCGAGCGCCGCGACCATTGAAGTGATCAGCGAGACGCGCAGCCAGATCGGTTGTAAACCCGACATAATGCCGGGCGTGTTTGTAGGGACTGGTGAAGTGGAGAAGATAAACAATGCCGTTCATGCTGCCAGCCCCCTTTCGCTTTGTTGAGAGGCCGGCTCGGGTGCGGTGTCAAAAGTGATTCGGGTGCAAATGCGGCGGCAAGCCAGTTTGTATTCTGATCGGGCTACACGGATGAACAGAGCAGGCACATCGGCCAGGGCGGGCGCATACATTTCGGCAATCTCGCGCAATTGCAGAAAGCCGGTGCACGCTCGAATTTTGGAGATGAGCAAAGCTGCCGGAGCGCCGGGACCGGCCCACATATGCTTGCAAATGCGCGCCGGTCGCCCTGTGCTGGATGCATCCGGGCAGGTGCAGGAATCGCTTTCCACTTTGTAGTTGAAATCTTGTTTTGATTGCGAGGCCACAAACCAGTTTGCGTCTCGCTCGTGATACTGAACCTTAAGAACGTGACCGCCCTTGATTATCTCAAGCGCGCGGTCAATGCGGTCGCTTTGGGTGGTGGTTTTCATGTTGGTTGTCCTTTCTGTAACTGAGTGTTACTTGATGTCACTATTGTATCATAATGGTATCAAAACGGAAACGAATAATTCTTATCAATTTAAGCAGGTCAATAAATTGATTTGATGGCGGGGATTTGTGGCATGGGGCGTGCAGCAACGCGATGGAGGCCAAACCTGCGAAGGCAAGGCGGCATAACCCGAAGGGCGGTGCAGCGCGAAGCGCCACCGTAGCCGCCAGAGGCGGCTATGTGCCGCCTTTGCCTGAGCGGATAATGGGCCGACCGCGTTGCCGCACAGCCCATTATCGCGATGCGTTTTTTGCATCGCCTCGTTGCTGCCGCAGGCCAATCGCGCGGCGTTGTTTGCCGCGCGTCCTTTCATCTGTCACACCTGAGATTAGAAAGTGATGGACGGGCCGCAGGCCCGCTCCATCAGTGTGAGTCTTGCCGGATTAAATATCCGCGTAGCGCACCGATTGATTACCCCTCGTTAGTGTTGTACTGCTCTTTGGACCAGTTGAGGAAAACAATCAAGTTGTCGAGGTTTGCACGGTTGATGTAGTACCGCTCTCCGATCTTATCAGCGATCAGATTGAACTCGTTGCCGTTGAGCTTCACGAATCCCTGCTCGATCCAGTGTAAGAATGTCCGTCGCTCAAAATCGTAGCCGGTCTGCTCTTTGATGTAGCTGAGAGCGTCGGTGAGGACTACACGCTCAAGTTGCTTGCGGTTCACAGCGTCCCTCCCACTTCCTGAAATGGAGCTAGCCTATATTCGCACAGGTTATGTGATTTTTACCCCCTCTTTGACGTGACGAATAAGACGAACAAGACAGACACGACGCCAGAGGATTGAGATTCGATCAAGGTGTGCTTTTTTGGAGTAGGGAGTAAGCAGTAGGCAGTAGGCAGTGGGTGGTTATGGAAGATTTCGCTAAACAGGCGGAGGTGCTCTTTGGTCAGGAGACGGAAAGTAAACTGCCTACCACCTACTGCTTACTCCCTACTGCGAAGGTGCTGAACAAAATACTTTTAATCAACAATCCAGACTATGCCGCTCGGCTCCTGGGCCTCGACCCGCAAAGTGATGAGGCTGCCTGTGAGATACAGCGGCTCCTTGATGAAGCCGATGAGGCTGAAAAAGTTGAGCGGTACGGTTGGGGAAAGGAGTGTGGAAGGTGAATGAGTTTGCTTTGAGAATCGCTATCTCGACGCTGGTGACTATCCTTGCGTCTTTTGTGAAGAACCCTAACTCTGACTCCGCGCGGAAGCTGCGGAGCTATGTACAGACGGCCCACGAAGCTACAGGGCAGTTTCTGGCGGCTGTGCCGGAACCAGCCCCGGTTGCAACTGGAGAGTAACAATGCGCGGAAGCGATAGCCTCACCCTCGAAGAATGCACGCTGCTGATCGGCGCTGTAGGAACTGCCAGCGGCGCTCTTGCTATTCGTGATCTCACGATGCTTGAAGTGCTGGCGGGTACCGGGCTGCGTGTGTCGGAGCTTGTGTCTCTGAGGGTGAGCCAGCTTATGGAGTACGGCCAGGTGAAAGATATTCTTCACCTCGACCGCAAACATACGAAGCGAGGCAGGGGCGGGAAACTGCCGGTGTCGAACAGATTGAAAGGTGTGATCTCTGCTTATGTGCGATGGCTTAGAGGCTGGTATGAGGGTGATTGGATGTTTCCGGGCTATAACGGCAGGCATCTTTCGACGAGAGCCGTACAGCTTCGATTGAAGGAGATCCGACTCGCTGCTGATGTGAGGAAGAAGATTACACCCCACTCATTAAGAAAGTTCTATGTGCAGAGATTGCTTGATTCAAAGCTCGATGTGCGAACGGTGATGGAGCTATCGAGGCACGCCAATCTTGAAAGCCTGCACGCTTACCTTGTGGTGAATGAGGCTGCTGCTGCTGCTGCTGTGGAAGGGATTCTATGAACGAAATCGAGGTGATTGGGCCGCTTCAATTCGTTGAAGTGTGGCGGGACAACAATAACGATACTGCTGGCGAAGTTGCTCTCTGCACTACCGGCATTTGTGAAGACAACGATGGTCAGCCTGTGAGTGAAGTGGGAAGGCCGTCTGCTCACCCATACTGCATCTGTGACACGGTGATCGTGCTTCGGGAAAGGGAATGAGTGATGGCAAGCCCCTACGGTGGAGACAGAGGCGGCGGCAAGAAGAACCCGCGCAAGCGTGGAGGACAGCCCGGCAACACTAACCGGCGCGGCGCTTCGCTTCTGCCTAAGTTGAATGCCGATGATCGGCGCAACTTCCTCGATGCTCTCGAAAAGGCAGAGCAGATGCACCCAGGCGAGCAAGCTGATTACCTACGGAATCTCGCGTTTGCTCGTGTTGTCTCTCTTTCTGAAATCATCGGAATACAGCGAGTGCTCAAGGCGCTGATCGCGATTGATAACAATCGCAGGACGGATCACCGCATTCAGGGCAACGACGATTCACGAAAGCGAGAGGCGCAGAAAGACCTGGCTCTGTCGGATATCTGGAAGCACGTCGAGGAGTGCGAACGCTGCAACATTGCTGTTGATCGAATACTGACGGGGCTTGAACTGTCTCTGTTGCAGATTGGAGGTGGACGCGATGCAAACTGGATGGACCGCCCGCGCGAAGAAAGCGGCGACTGAGACCATTACAGACAAGCAACCGAAAGCGACGTGGGCGGCGGTGGCGCTGTTGCTATTGAATCTCGCCGGTCAAGCCGTGCAATTCTATCGCAATGATTTCAAGACTGTGGTTGATGCGGTCGAGCACAATACCGCTACGTTGAAGAAGCTCGAAGACAAGATGGAGGATCACGAAGAGCGGATCACCAAGGTAGAGAAAGTTGTTGAAGAAGGACACGGCGCGGATTCATTGGAGCGCGCGCCGGATACTGTGATGCGAGGGAAGAAGCGGCGGCGATGAAATTTATTTGCAGAAATTTGCGGAGAGAAATTCGTGAAAAGTTTCAAAACGGGGTTTGTTAAAAACAGGGTGAGAGGGCCGCGCCCGCAAGTCTCTGAATGCGAGCCGGGGCCTCTCACTGGTGCGCGAGTGGGCAGCGCGGGGTCGATCTGATGGGCAGAGAATGAATTTCGCAGAATTAGAAACTGCGAAGTTTGATTTGTTGAGACGGTAAGTGTTGCAAATAGTAGTGGTGGGGTGAGGTGATCGCGCTTTCAGTGAGGTTGAAACGACTTACACACTTCGCCACTCGGGAAAAGTGCGATGGCTTTAGGCTGGACAAGACGAGCAGGCAAGCGGTTGATTATCATTCCAACCGGCGGGGAGATCCGCGCGAGGCTGTTTCCTCCAGGCAAGCAATCCATCCCCGGGCAGGTTCAGTTTGTAGGCTACTTCGATCAGGAAGAGGCCAAGTATGTGGGCTATCGCGGCGGGATCGGATCGGGCAAGTCGTGGATCGGCGCTCATTACGCTATTGAGAAGGCCGCGCGCAATCCAGAGGTGAGGGGCTTCATCGGAGCTAACACATACACTCAGCTTTGGCAATCCACACTGACGGGTCTGTATGAGGTCGCAAAGTCGTATGGCGTGGCGATTCATCCTAAGACTCCGGAGGCTGCGGCCAAAAAGAAGGTGCTCTATCTGTGGGAGAGGGTGGAGGTGCTTTGCCGCGCTGCTGAGAACAAGGGCTATAAGACCTGGGACGGATTCAAATGCGGTTGGTTCTGGCTGGATGAGGCAAAGGATATGGAACAGGCCGCATACAGGACTATCCGGGAGCGTCACCGTGATGGCAGGGTAGACAGATTGGAGGGCTGGCTGACCAGCTCGCCCGATGGTCTGAACTGGTTTGGTGAGATTGAGGAAGATCCAAAGGTTCGAGTTGTGACCGCCGACAGCCGCGAGAATTATCATCTGCCTGCTGATTATGTCGAAGACGTGATGAGCGTTATGTCTCCGGAGATGGCACAGCAGCAGATTGAGGGCAAGGTGCTGAATATCTACTCGGGAAACTGCTATCCGAATTTCTCAAGGGTGGAGAATATGGGCGAGTATTCGTTGACAGATGAAGTATTGCTTGTGGGGATTGATTTCAATGTTGATCCGGGGATGCATGCCTATGCTTGCGAGGTGCGGGGGCTGGATGTTTACGTCATAGATGAGATTTACATCAGAGGCGGCGATACTCCGCAACTGGTGAAAGAGATTGAGCGCCGGTATGGGGTCGGGGGCGTGGTGCTGATCCCCGATGCTGCCGGGGCGCAGAGACACACTACGGGAACGAGCGATCATAAGATTTTGAAAGAGGCCGGGTTCAAGCTTGGTGGACCGGCCAAAAATCCACCCATCAAAGATCGTATCAATGCCGTCAACGGGCGCATCTTCAACAGTCTGGGAGAGCGTCATCTATTCGTGGATAAATCCTGCAAGCTGCTCAGAGGTGATCTGGAGAAATGTACCTGGGATGTGTTGCTGAAAGACAGCTACAAGGGGCCGTTGACGCATCCTGGGGCCGCTCTGGGCTATGTTGTGCATAAGAAGTTTCCTTTTCGATCTGATAGCTTCGCGGTGAAGCTCCCCTCATGCTTTTAATAACTATTCCTGATTCTACTTGACGATTATATAAGTACAGCTTATATTCACGAAAATCAGATCTATCCTGATCTAAGAAGGCGAGCGGGGCGGCTCCCGGCAGACTCGTAGTCGAGTCAACGCCGCCCCACATTTTGGCAGGTAGAAGTGGACGCAATTTGAAGTTAGGGCCTTTCGAGTTTTCCTACACCAGCAAGCGGCCGGAGCGCGGACGCTCCTTGCGCCGTAAAGCACAAGAATTCGGTGAACACGGTGGAATCGAGTACCTTGGCGATTTGATCTTACAGATTGAGGCGCTTCAAGGCACGTCGAGCAATCGCTATCTCACTCGTGAGATGCAAGTTGATGAGACTATCAGGAAGTATCGAGGGCAGGCTGCCAAAGGCAATATCCTGCTGAGAAACATTCTGGAGGCTCGCACAGCCTGGACGATTGGAAAGGGGCTGAATCATACGGGTTGGGTTGGTGAGGCAGAGACCGGGTTTATAAAAGAGTTCTTTGCGGTCAATCGGTTCAACATGGCCTATCTGCGGCGGCTCGGTAGGGAGAGATGCTTTGAGGGGCAGGTGCTTCTTGTGCTCAATCCCGGCGAGGATCATATTCCACGGATTCGATTTGTATCGTGGTATGACACAAGGTATGAGGTGGTGTCGGACCCGCTGGATTATGGTTACTTCAAGTATGTCCGCTGGCTTGGTGACGCGCAGCTAGACTATGACGTAGATGCCGGTCGCACTGCATTTATGAAGTTTCACACTCGGATGAACTCGAATGTAGGCACTCCGTTGTTCGCGGGTATCCTCGGGCAGCTTGAGGACCTCGACGATGCGATCATCTGTTTTAAGACGATCAACTCGAAAGCCTCGAAGCCTACGCCTTGTTTTGAGTTCAACACTGAGGATGATGCAAGCAGCTTTCAAGAGAGGCTTAAAACTCTGAACTGGAAAGCAGGTGATCCGCTTGCTGTGGGTGGCAAGCCTTCGATGCTGCAAATAGGGTATGGGCCGTATTCGGCAAACAGCGAGTTGATAACCATCCTTGTGAAGATCATCAGCGGTCACACCTCGGTCCCGCCTCATTACTTCGGGTTTCCAGATCTGCTCAACAATCGGGCTACGGCAGACGACATAAGCCGGATGTTTGTTGCTATCAGCGAGACTGAAACAGATGAGTGGGGGAGCGGGTTTACTGATCTGGTAGGTCGAGCAATGGCAATGTACAACCGGGAGACAGGGAGCAGGTTGCAGGCTACAGCGGGCAGGGTTGAGGTAGAGGTAGTGAGCTTCGAGGCGTGGAACCACATCGCGACTGTCTGGCTTCCGGCGTGGAGAGAGGGAGCGATCACCGACGAGGAGTTTTTGAAGAAGCTGCCGGGAGTGGATGAGAAGACCGAAGCAGGAAGGGCGAGACAGCAAAGGCGAGAAGAGGGGATAGCTCGCGGCGCTCGCGGGGGCCAGGGGTCGGGGGCCGGGGGCCGGACTGACCCGGAATTATCTGGGGGATCAGAGGGAACACAGATAATGTAGTTGCACTCTTTCAATATTTTTCTTTCGGCGCGGCAACGCGCAATTACTAACAGCCGGGAGGTGAATGATGCCTTTTCGAGTTCGAGCGATGTTAATCGATGTGCCTGCTGCGGGGACTCCTGTGGATGGTCCTGCGGCTACGGCGAAGAAGTTCATCTTGAACGCTCCAGCTGGGAATGCGGGAGCGGTCTTTTATGGTGGGGCTGACATAGATGCAACTCATCGGGCTGCGCTGCAACCCGGGACAAGCTCACCTGAGTTTGAAGCGCCGCTTGCCGGGGAGATCGATCTGTCAGACCTCCGCTTTGATGCGGCCAACAATGGGGATGATGTGGAGTTAGTCTATTACGATCACACAGTCTGATTTTGGATTTTGGATTTTCGATTTTGGATTAGCGGATAGAAATTGAAATCCAAAATCCGAAATCCAAAGTCTAAAATTGAGAGGGGAGGTGCGATTTGAAAAAGGTTTTCGCTTTGCTTGCCGTGATGGCTGTGCTGCTGCTTTCTGTTGGCGTCATCTGTGACACTGGCTCAAGCCCGGTGATGTCGGTTGGGGCGAAAGGTTCAGGGCTTCGTGTCACTGAGGTTGATGGCTCGCCTGATGTGTTCAATGCCAGACAGTTGAAGTTTCCTAACGGGTCACTCGCAAACTCGGTTGGCTCGGTGACTTATACGCCAGTAGCTGCATACAAGAAATATGTGGCGTTACTTTCGCAAAGTGGGACAAGCGCGCCGACTGCCACGGTGTTTGAGAACAGTCTGGGCGAGACAGTTGTTTGGACTCGCGATGGTGTAGGGACGTATACCGGCACGCTCGCAGGGGCCTTTCCTGCGGAGAAGGTGTTTGCGGTGGCTTATGCTCAAGACGTTCAAAATGCCGCCGGGTTCATCTCAATAACGCCAAACTCTCCAAACGAGGTAAGTCTTGTGACCCTGGCTCTTGATGGGAGTACAGGGGGAGACGATTTCCTGTCTAACACACCGATTGAGATCCGTGTCTATCCATAAGGAGGTGTGATTTGAAGAGAGTATTTCTTCGAGCAAGCGTGAAAGAGCTGGCGGCGGCAGACGTGCAGGCGCTGATCGGCCCGCATCAGTATCAGCAGATTGTGGCGACCGATGAGTCGCCTTTCTTTGTGCAGATGACCATCGGACACGAAGGCACATCGAGCGGGAGTCTGTCGGGGTTGGGCGCTCGTGTCAAAGAGTGGGGCAAGCGAGTTGTGCGCGCGCTGGTGCATGCCTTCGATCCTGCCGGTAGGGTTCCTGCTCGCATCTATGACGGGATCATCAACTGGCATGGAAGCGAAGATAGCCGGGTTGCGGTTGGTGAGGTCCTTCATAGTCGAGGGCAGGAGTTGAGCGGGGTGCTGTCGGCTTTAGCTGTGGGCTATATCTACGCCGACCAGACGGATTTGCGCGAAGCGATCCGCAAGGGAGAGCGTGACTGCTGCTCGATTGAGGCTGATGTGGTTGTGAGCGAGCAGGCCGGGCGAATGATCGTCGAGGATGTGGAGCGTGCCACTGGCGTAGTGCTCGGCCATACCTCGAAGCAAACGCCGGGGTTTGCAGGCGCGCGGGTGATGGCACTGTCTGAGTTCTGCCCTCCCCCGGATGACGAGCCGCCACCTGAGAAGAAGCCGGAGCCTCCGCCAGCGGCGAAGCCGACAAGGGAGGAACTGATCGAGCAGGTGAAAGAGGCGGGGCTGAATGCTGAAGATATCTTTGGCAAGCAAGAACCGCCCAAGCCGCCAGAGGAGAAAGTACCTGCTCCGACTGAGAAGAAGCCGGAAGGGGAGGGCACTGCGGTGAGTCTGACTGATCCGAAGTTTAACGAATTCTTACCTGCTGATTAATCGGCCTAATTCAAAGGTGTCTATTTACTGACAAGTTGGAGGTGAGGCGTGAATGATGTAATCGAGATCAGATCGGCGGTGGGTACCTACTGCACTGTCAAGAAGATGGCCGAAGCCGGGGCGAAGGTGAAGGGGACGCCTCAGCTCCTGAGCGGCAAGGTTGTCTTTCCCTTCGACAGCTACGCAGATGGCGCGGACCATCTGTATGTCTACAAAGTCGAGCGCGCAGAGGTGACCGCCGCAGCCGATGATTCAAACATCGCTGCTGAGAACTTCGGCGTGTTCGATAAGGTCTATTGGGACAACGGCGCTGGCAAGTTCACAAAGACTGCCGGCGGCAATACTCTGTGCGGTCGAGTGCTTGAGGCAAAGGATCTGAGCGGCGGGGTGCTGGAGGGCAACACTCTGTTTATCGAGTTCAGCCCCGATGTGGTCTGACAGCCTTTGGCCATCAGAATTCGAGGTTGAGATTTCCAAATTTGAGAAGCATCGGCTCACTGCCGATGCCTGGGAGGTGTAATGTGGGAACGAATCTAATTCCGATGAGTGGGCCTAAGGGCGCGTCAATGGTAGATCAGGCGATCCTATACGCGAGGGCCGCGCAAGTAAGGGAGTTTGAGCCGGGAGCGCAGGGGCATGGCCGTCAGAACCCGTCGCAGTTCGACATGATAGGGGTACTTGAGGCAATGCGAAACGGCGAGGCCGCCAGGCGTGTGGCCGCTGTTGTCGCCCTGCAAGAGTTCTTGAGGGCTCCGGAGAAGCTACGACGAAAATTCAGGACCTCGCTATACGAATTCAGCGCGCGGGCACGAGTGACAGAGGGGATAACATTTGGTGACTTCCCTGCGGATGCAAATATCCGAGCCTATATAGACCGCTTCTTGATAACGCCTGGTGAGATGGATACAAGCTACGAGCAAATCTTTATGATCCATGACGTAGCTACGGCGGAGGCTCAACTGATCAAGAGTTATTTCAAGATCCTGAATGTCACAAGCGGAGTGACTTTCAAGAAGCGGCTACCGGGTGAGCCGGTTGAACTGCGCCAGGTCAGAGGGTCTGAGGTCACTGTTGAATACGATATGTTCGGCGGGGGACTCTCGATTGATCGCGTTTACTGGGACGATCAGGATTACATGAGTATCTCGGATGTCTTCTTCATGATGCGAGAAGACTACTATTTCGAGCGGGCGAAAGCCTTCTACTCGCTGATCACCGGTCTCGGCAACACGATCAACTTCAATAAGGGTGCTGACCTGATCGCAAAGATCAACGGCGCATGCGCTACGATCCTGCGAGCAGTTCAGGGGAAAGGCTACTCCGCAAGCGCGAACAGTGAGTTTGTTGTGCTGTACGCTCCTGAGAAGGCCGGTGAGGTTGATGGGGCGCTGAGAACAAACACCGACTTTGCGATTCAGCAGGCGGCAGGCAAGCAGCGTTTGAAATTCCGCATCCGACCAGTGATGAGCGTTCATGTTCCGGTGGATGGCGACGGGGCTGGCATCTATGTGATCTTGCCCAAGGGAAAACTCAAAGGCGGCTATCGAATGGACCTGACGCTGTTCGGTCGTTTCGATCCGGTGCAGTATGCTGATGACCTGGCAGGGTTTGGTCGCTATGCCGGGATTGTAGGCGACACTGACCAGGTGAAGCGCATTCCATAGCGTTTGCCGGCGCAGAGAGCGGGAGACGCAAGGACGTGGGCCAAAGCCTTGATCTCCTCGTGCCGGGTCTTCGTGTCTTGAGTAAGTAGAACTATGAGACGCACACAAACGCCTTGGGCGCGCGCCTCGTTTACTCGCATTCGCTACGGCAGTGAGATGATTACTATCTCGCCTGCCTGGGTTCGGGTACTTCGCGGCGAAGTCGGAATAAGCGAAGTGCTGGCGCGCGGGGCGAGGTCGAGAGCCTACACTATGGGCGTGCGCGTGTCGTCGAACGCTGATGTGATCGTGGGCGATATTCTCAAGGGTCCGGTCGGTGAAATGCGCGTTCTCCAGGTCGTGCAGATCGCGCCGGAGAGCAACACAAAGACTGCGCTCTGTCGAGAGATCGCCTGGTTCATTCCTGATGACTTCGAGCATGAGGTGATCGATCCATTCTGGACCGCGAGCGGAGCGGGCTTTTCGGTGAACAAGAAAGGTGAGTTGGAGATTGCGCCACCTGTTGCTGTTCTGGCCGGTGATGGTTCGTTGCTTTATCAGGGCGTGATGAAAGACTTCGACGTGTGGGCGGCGGTTGATGTGCCTGCGGGGCCTCCGACTTACAGAGGATTCATCGGCGCTCGATTCGAATCAGGTTTTGGTGTTTACATCTGCGTGAGAAATGACGGCGCGGCTGTGTTCACAAGAATTGATCAATACGATGCGGCGGCGCAGGTCGAGACCATGAGCGGCGATTCAGGGCGCTATGTGAGGTTGCAGAGGAGAGGGGCGATCTTTCACACCTATTACTCGACAAAGGCGAGCGATCCAACCGATGAGAGTGACTGGACTGAACTCATCCCAATGGCCCAGATAGTGAGCGGCGCTGATGATGTGGGGCTCGGGCCGGGTGGGTGCTTGAGCGGCACTGCGGTTGGCGTGATTACCTTCCCTATGATCTGGAATTGGGAGCCCTTGGGTTCATAGGGCTTTGAAAACTGCAAATATGAAAGCCAGCACAATTACGAGATAAATCGTGAAGGCTATTCTTCCAGGTTGAGAGGTGAAAACTTTCGTAAAGTATCGCGCCTCTTCTTCTGGCCAGCCTTGAGTGATCTTCTGCAAATCCTGCCATAACAAATCCCATTGAGAGGTCAGTTTCGATTGAGGTTGGTTATTCATTAGCTTAATTCTACTCCGATGATTGCTTGAGGTCTACGAATGAGAGGGCAAATAAATCATCGCATAAACTTTCTACGAACAGCGAGGGCAAGCAACGCAGCTTGCAAGGGGCCTAGAACTGTTTCTAGTGTTACCAGAGCGTGAGTCGTATTTGTTGCCGGGCGTGGCTCCGGTTTCTGTAAGCTCATCACTGCAAAACTGTAAGTGAGGGCGCGTGGTAACTTGAGTGGTTCGCCTACATCTGCGGCTGCTGCCTGATTCGCAGTTGAAGCCTGTGGATTCGGGTGAGCAAAATCTACTTTTGTGTAGAGCCAGGCAAATAGCAACCATATTACTAAGAACCAAAAAAAGGCTCTAATGATCTTTTCGCCGTAACCGCTTGAAACCCAGTACCACCAACCCAACGACCAGAAAGCGAAGCCCCTACAATTTTCACATCTGAGCACATCCATCGCCTTATAACGAAACCTTGATGCCCTATCATAGTGGTGATTCTCTTCGGTGTTGACTGCAAGATTGCGATAAGCAATAGAAAGGAGTTGATGGGGTGATTCAACATTTCTGGATTTCAACGTTTTGATTTCTTGTTTGGTGACACCCTCAACCCATTTCACGTTCGTAAGCTCGAACTTAGGCGCATCTATTACATTGATGAGCCAGGTTGGGCAAAGAGTCACTGTATGAAAAGAAACTCGGTCAGGCTTTTCAATGAGTTTAACTTGAAAATCAACTGTAGACTCTTCACTAAAAATCCGATTCCCGTCATTCCCGACAAACCTGACCTGATCTTTGAACGTAGCCTCGGAGAAGGACGCATCCCCGCTAAATGCGGCAGAGGCGAAGGATGTTTCCCCACTGAATGTGGCAAAGGAGAAGTCGGCCTTCTCGCTGAATTTTGCAGATTGGAAGTCGGCCTTCTCGCTGAATCTGGCAGAGTGAAAATTCGCTTTCCCGCTGAATGTTGCAACAGAGAAGTACGCCGACGTGCTGAATTTGGCAGAGTAGAAATCCACCTCCCCACTGAGTGTGGCTAAGGAGAAGTATGCCGACGCGCTGAATGTGGCAGAGTAAAAGATCGCTTTCCCGCTGAATGTGGCAGACCGGAAGTCCGCCGACGCGCTGAATGTGACAGCTCGGAAGTCGGCCTTCTCGTTGAATTTTGCAGATTGGAAGTCGGCCTTCTCGCTGAATCTGGCAGAGAAGAAGTCGGCCTTCTTGCTGAATGTGGCAGATCGGAAGTCCGCCCACGCGCTAAATTTTGCAGATTGGAAGTCGGCCTTCTCGCTGAATCTGGCAGAGAAGAAGTTCGCCGACGCGCTGAATGTGGTAGATTGGAAGTCGGCCTTCTCGCTGAATTTTGCAGCTCGGAAGTCCGCCTTCTCGCTGAATTTTGCAGCTCGGAAATCCGCCCACGCGCTAAATTTTGCAGATTGGAAGTCGGCCTTCTCGCTGAATCTAGCAGAGAAGAAGTCCGCCGACGCGCTGAATTCAAATCCATTAAAGTCCACATCATCGGGGAACCATACACCGCGAAAATCAAAGTCTTTATTCTCAAGCTTTCTGTTTAGGGCTTCATTGAAAGCCTCACTCTTTTCTTTTTCTGGAGAGTGAAGCACACAGTACTGCTTGCCTTCATGCTCTTTGTAGAAAGGCTCACCCTCACAGGCAGAACGCATCCAATCTTCACAGTCACATTTGAAGGTAGACTCTTGTGGTGGTTTGAGAGTATCCGGGGATGTCATGGTTGTTCTCCTACAAACGGGCAAAGCATATACTACAGCCGCATCAGGACGTCAATAGAGATATGAATCTTACGAAGGATCAGGGCAA
This sequence comes from Blastocatellia bacterium, assembly GCA_963765495.1. GTDB lineage: Bacteria > Acidobacteriota > Blastocatellia > UBA7656 > UBA7656 > CAVXWP01. The sequence continues at coordinate 87,409 of CAVXWP010000002.1, read as the reverse complement.
GTAGTAGCTTGCGCGGAATAAAATCAGGAGTGATTACCTTTTCGATGATCTGGAAGAGGTTGACCACTTTCTGATTACTTCCTTTTCTAAAAAATGGTGGGGCATGGTCGGAAGTATTTTATCCCTTGACAATTTTCGTTTATTTTCGATCATGGATAGTAGATTTTCGCCAGGAGACGAATTATGACCATTACTCCGCGCCAGAACCAGGTGTTTGATTATCTTTGTCGCTTCATCCAGGCGCATGGCCATGCGCCTACTATCGCTGAAATCCGCAACCAGTTCAGCCTTAGCTCTCCGGCCACTGTTCACTCTCTGCTCTCCGCTTTACAGCGAGAAGGGTTTATACGGCGCACCCCCAATGTCAGTAGAGGCATTGAAATCATTGGCTCCCCTGTATTCGAGAATGACTGCGAGATACCTTTACTTGGTGTCATCGCCGCCGGTCATCCTATTGAAGCTATTCTCAGCAGCGAGTCTATCTGTGTTCCTCATACTATGCTTGGGAATAATCGCACCTTCGCCCTGCGGGTGCGAGGCGATTCTATGATTGGAGAAGGTATTCTCGATGAGGATTTCATCATTGTTGAATCTCGCCAGACAGCCGACAACGGGCAGACTGTAGTTGCTCTCATCGACGGCACAGATGCCACCGTAAAGCGATTCTACAGGGAGCGGGGTCGTATTCGTTTGGAAGCCGCAAATCCGCGTTACAAACCGATCTTTATCAATGCCTCTGAGCGGGTGGATATTCAGGGTGTTGTCATTGGCGTACTCCGCAGATACAAGTCCAGAGATTGAGCTTATGGTTTCAAGAACTCTCTCCATCAGCATGGCCCAGACTGTAGCCTTTGCCTCGCTCGCTCCTGCTCGCAGCGTGTTGCTGTGCGGCGATGGCGCTCAGGGGCTTGCTACTTATGTTATCGCTCGCGCTGTTTGTGAGAGACGACAGGTAAGATTCATTTGTGGAGATAACCGATTCGATCCTTATGCTGTGTCGCTCTTTGCAAAGTTGAAAGGAGTGAGGCCGGAAAGCGCGTTGCAATCAATCCTGATTGCTCGCGCTTTCACTGTTTATCAGTTCGTCGAGCTTGTCGGCAGGCTCAAGTCTAACCTGCAAAATGATCTGGTTGTGATTTCGGGGCCATGCTCTACCTTTTTCGATGAAGATGTTTCGGTCGTAGACGCCGCGCGCCTGTTCTATCGCGCTCTCTGGCAGATTGTAGGGCTTGTCAATGACGGGATGACGCTGGTGCTGGTTCAAAGCCAGATGCCACAAGCCACCCGCCGCACCTATTTCTTGACAGACCTTTGCCGGGCGTCTGACGTGGTGTTGCGTCTGGGCAGCAAGCATACATTTGCGCTCGAAAACCGTCGCCGCGTGGCGCTTCCTTACCTCGCGGCCTTAGACCATATCATAGGAGGTTGAGTATGGGGCGCACACTTCTGCCATTTAGCCAGGTGCTTGCCGAACAGCAGCAACAACTCAACAAGTTTCGCCGCGCTTTGCGTAAAGAAGACCAGCAGGCGTTAGACGCGTTATTCGAGCAAGCCCGATTGCACATACAGGCGGCTGTTTATTATTCGAATCCCGACCCGGCTGAAGCCTTCTTCATCTCAGTACTTATAGAAGGCTGGAAGTCAATCGAAAAGCTGGAATCAAGAGTAAATGAGCTTGAAGAGCAATTGAAGTCTCTGAAGGGGAACAATGGCGAATCGGCGGCTTGAAGGATGGCTATTCGATCTTGATGAGCTTGGCTCGCAGGTCGCCTTATGGGTCTATACCGATGACGGAAATCTTGTAAGACTCACCGATGAGTTTCACCCGCCGGTTTATGTTCAAGGCGAGCGCGCGAGGCTGAGGCAGCTTGCCGGGGAGTTGAATCGGCGCGGCATTGTATTGAATGTGAGATGGACCGAGCGGCGAGAGTTTTGGAGCGGTAACCTGATTGAAGTGCTTGAATTGCAGATTGCCGACTCTTCGCTGCTGCCGAAGTTGAGAAGTCTTGCGGCCTCGCTCGATCAAGAGATTACCTTCTACAATTGCGACATACCTACGGCTCAATATTATCTCTACCTGAGACAACTCTTTCCGTTGTGCCGCATTGCTTGTGAAGTGGATAGCGCGGGCACCATCCTTAAGATCGCCGCCACCGATTCGGTGTGGGAAACCGGCTATAAGCTCCCCAGTCTGCGGGTGCTGAGGATGCGGGGCGAGAGGATGCGGCCCACAAATTACAACAGCCGCATTATTCTTGAATATGCGGGCGAGCGAGTAACGCTTCGGCTTAAAGATGGCGCGCGAGCCGTGCAGGAATTCAATGGCCTGATAGAGCGATACAACCCCGATGTGATCCTGAGCGAGCGAGGCGATACGCTACTCGTTCCGGCCCTGCTGAAAATTGCCAAACGAGAAAAGATTGACTTGATGCTTGACCGCGACCGCGTTGTAACTGAGCGAAAGATTGTCACGGAGGGGCGTACATATTTCAGCTATGGCAGGATAATCTACAAAGGGCCTTCGTATCCGCTATTCGGACGCTGGCATATTGATGGTCAAAACTCATTTCTCTATGGCGAAACGGGATTAGATGGACTTATCGAGCTTGCGCGGCTCGCAAAGATTCCCGTACAGAGGATGGCGCGAACAAGTCCCGGCTCTGCGATGACCTCTATGGAGATGGACAGGGCTACAGGTGAAGGGATACTTGTGCCCTGGCACAAGAGCGAGCCTGAGAGCTACAAAACGGCGCTTGAGTTGCTTGTGATAGATAAGGGCGGGCTTACGTTTCAGCAAAAGGTTGGGGCTTTCGAGAATGTAGCAGAGATAGACTTTGCCTCCATGTATCCGGCGATTATGGTCCGTCATAACATCTCGCCGGAAACCGTGCTTTGCCCTTGCTGTGAGAACAGAACCGTGCCCGAAGCAGGCTACAACATCTGCGAGAGGCGGCGAGGGCTGATTCCGCTCACACTTGAACCGCTGCTTGAGCGTCGAAAGCAATACAAGCGAATGCTGCGAGAGTGTAAAGATAATCGGCTGCGAGAGAAATATGATTCCAGGCAGGCGGTCATCAAATGGATGCTTGTATCCTGCTTTGGCTATCTCGGATATAAGAATGCCCGCTTTGGTCGAATAGAGGCGCACGAAGCGACAACGGCATTCGGGCGAGAGAAGCTGCTACAGGCGAAAGAGCTTGCAGAAAGCGCAGGATTCAGCGTATTACACGCGCTAACCGACAGTCTCTGGATCGAGCGCGAGTCTCTGACCGAAACGGATGTGCTTGAATTATGCGACGAGATCACGCGAGCAACCGGAGTAGAGATGGCATTGGAAGGGATTTATAAGTGGATAATCTTTCTGTCTTCAAAGCAGAAAGGAAGCCGTCCTGTGGCGTGCCGGTATTATGGGGTATTTACAGGCGGCAATCTGAAGCTGCGAGGGCTGGCCTGTAGGAGATCGGATACACCTGAGTTTATCAAAGAGGTGCAGATAGAAATGCTGGCAATCGTGGCGAAAGCGCGAACGCTCGAGGAAAGGGCGAAGAGGATGGAGCAAGCAAGGGAGTTGCTACAGAAAAGAATTGACGAGTTGAAGCGAGACGAGGTAGAGCCAAAGAAATTGCTGGTAAAGCGGAGGCTGACGAAAGAGCTAGACGATTACACGACAGAGACGCGAACGGCTATAGCAGGGCGACAGATGAGAGAAGCAGGAATCAAAGTACATCCGGGAGAGCGCGTAGGTTACATAATCAGCGATGCGCGATCAAAGACAAGAACATCAAGAGTGAGAGCGGAGTGTGTAGAAAATGCTTCGCGTTATGATACGGATGAATACATAAAGTTGTTAAATGATGCGGCTGGTGAGGTAGCTTTCCTTGCCTCGTAAAAACCAAACATCATACGGGACAGGCCGAGCGAGAAGAGAGGATTGCTGATATAGCCGCTGATTGCGCGCCCCGTGAATCTTGTGTTAGGCAGCCAAATTCGCAGATTGGAACAAGTGCGTTGCACAACAAAAGATCGCATTACTCTAAGAATAAATCGCGTCTATAAGTGTGGGAGAGATCTAGAGGTGAAACAGTTTTTTTGATATCTCTCGCCTTCCTAGTCTTTAAGAAAATCCCTTATAGGGGAGAAGCCCATGTCAAGAGATATAGAGAAAGGTCAGACAATCGGAGGCATTGCAGTAATCTGTGGATTGGTTTGTGGATTTGCAAGCTTCATAGTAGCGATATTCGCTTTCTTCACTTTCAACTGGATAGCTGCGGGCGTTTGTTTGGGATCGGCCGGATTGTCGTTTGGGCTGATCGCAAATGCGGTATGGCGGCACTAGCCATCTTTGACTGGCTATACTCCTCACACTTTGCGAATCCTCATCCTACCTATGAAAGCGATTGGATGGAGATCGCGTCAGCGGCGCTGACGACCTGCGCCGCTGATGTGATCGGGTGAGGGGAAACTTCGGGTGTGTTCCCCTACTGGCTTTTTCTATCTCCAGTTTATCCTGTTGAGTAATTCCGCAAGGCGGAACCCAGCTTTTGCCACCTGTAAAGTCTCGCGCTCCACATGTCTATCAAGGTAATGATCAGGGAAAACAATTTGAATCGAGACAATGTCTCCATCTGAATCGAAGGTCGTCTTTCCGATTCTGATTCCCTGATAGGCTTGCCGAGCCTGAAAAAGAGAGTCAGTGGCCCATCGGGATGCCCACGAATGAAATTCACCGGGAGTACTCAACATAGATCTGCGCTGATTCATCCAGGTAAGATCGTTAAGTCTTGAGAGGATGAAATCCGCGAGTTGATTGAAGTTAGGTGTATTGGCGATCCTTCGCACAAGCAAGTTGTCCCAGACAGCGTGCAATTCATCGCTACTGCCCGTCCCAAAAAATAGCAAGTTGCCGCCTCTATCCTGGGGAAGTTCGAGAGCCCTCGCAGGGTCTACGATCAATAGGGCATCGTCTTGATCGTCAAACTCATAGTATCCGGCAGAGACATGCAAAGGTTGATGAATGTCACCAGTCAAATGCACCAGCCATCGGAGCGCCTGGAGCTTTGTGAACGGCGTCCTTTGGTTTCCAGGCGTTTCAAGTATACGGATGCATGTGTTGATCATATGAACGATGTCATGTTGCGTGCTGAATGGTCCATTGACCGCGTAAGAGTTTGTTCCAAGCGCCATATTGACGAAGTGCCAGCTTCCATTATCAGGAAATGCTGTGTTGAAGGCTCTCGCCTCAGGATCATTCCTGAGAGGGCCTCTCCGTCTCTTAGCTTGCTTCACATCATCCGGCTAGGTCGCTACATCAGCTAAAGTGACACCATTTCCAAGCAGGCGTGTGACAGCGGCGGCGGCCTGTAGGTTCAACCTCGCCTGGGCGATCATACCGACCGCCTTGTGACCTTGAGCGCCGAATGAGAGGCCCTGAATAGTGATTGTGAGGATTAGAATAGTGGAAAAGAGGAGCTTTTTCATGTTGGTTGTCCTTCCATTGGAAACTCAATACCTGTGAGTTGGCACAGGATATACTACAACCATAAATGAGGGATCAAGGAGAAACATTACAAAAGGAGGGTAGGTTAATTAACGACAGGCCGATTTTCTTTCTCTCAAGATTCTCTGCCATCCCTGACAAGTCGCATGATGATTTGTGTAACCGCTCTCGAATGCGAGATGTCGCCTGACTGTAATTCCATCCGGGAAGATGAGCAACTTCCTGCCATCGGTCCAGTTCGGCGGGCGCGCGAGCGGCACTGCCTGAAGCCACGAGAAGTGTCCTTCGCGCGCTCCGCTTCAACTGGTTGTTAGACCCCGCCTGCCTTGCGCTTCTCTCCCTTCTTATTCGACATCTACTCGGTATGAATAGGGAGCGTCACACCACCAATCTCCTATTCTATACGTTTCACCAGAACTCAGGTAAAAAGAAGTCTTCTTTGTCCAAGGAGAGGTTGAATTCAGCTTCTCCATTATAATTACCTCCACACGGCTACCACAACCATTGTAAAAGTTCTTAAGCCAGAGGCTGTTGGAGCCGGTACATCTTGTGCCACTTTCTGTTTCATAAGTCACACAAGAATTACCCCATAGGAGTAATTCTCAGATGTTGAAGAAATCTGAAGAGAGTCAGCATGCGTGTGAGTTCCTAAGCTTTGTGTGCCAGTTAGAAGCGCAACAAAACAGCATACAGCAATGACAAGCAGCGATTTTCTCATAGGTTTTCCTCCAAGTTGGTTGTGAGATTTCTGCACACCTCTATATGTCCTAATCTCACAAAACATTTCAGATCCCCTGTAAGACTGTATTTAGAATAGAAAGGCTATTACTAATGCAAAGAGGTCTGGATGGCTTGGCGTAGGGTCTAACTACCTCTTCGGCGCGGCTCGACCGGCGCGAGTTTGTCGCTTATAAGGCGAATCCATCCGATCTCAAGGCCACAATAACGACAAGTTGATTTGTTCACAGTGAAAAATCTCCGCGTTTAAATTTGCGATGGAAATATCTTTGTCAGGATTTTCAAAAGGGGGGTTGTTTCAAATAGGGTGAAATCGTAGCGCCCGAAAGCCTCTGAATCTGATCCAGGGGGATCGAATATCTGCCCGAATGGAACTCGGACGATAATCAATTCTGTGAAGCCTTCCTTGCATCTGTTGCCCTCCAGTAGTAAGCCGCAGTCCGCTTTCGCGCCTCCTCCTTTTTGCCGTGTTCGACACGGCGGCGTTGCTTTCGCTGTGGCCTGATGGTCGAGGCAGGCGCGAGCCTGAGCGTCATCGTGGTTATATTCCAACTCATGCAGTCTCCTTTTTCAGCTTCTTCCAAGCCTACATTCCCACAGCGCAATTTCTTTCAAAACAGCATCGTTCAGTTTCCAAAAGGCTTGCTCGCGTGTCATTGAATAGGTTTCGTCTCTCACCTTTGCAATGGCTATGGAGCAATCTATCCAGAGCCTTTCGAGCGCAATACGGAAGTACTTCATTGAGCCGGGCGGGCTGCCGGCTTTCGCTTTGGTCTTGTGCATTACGTAGATGGTTAGTTGTGTGGAGAAAGGAAAGTCTCGGATCTTCTGGAGTTCTTTTCTATCATCGTTGCTCAGGGCGTGCGGCACCATGTCTTTGTATGCTTCCATCACCTCGACCTGACTCCATCCGCCCGGGTCTGTTTCGTCTCGGACATATCGCCCCCCGATAGGAAGAGATGGCGCGCCCGCAAATTCGACCAACTCGGCAGGCGAGAGATCAGGGAAAAGATTCTCCTGAAAGTTTTCCACAGTCTCTCCTCCGTCATGATTGACGGTTGCATCTAATGGTGGTTGATTCATGATGGATGCATGACATGATGGATGGGGTGCAACCATTGCACCCTTGGGTTGCACCCTAGATTGCACCCTATTTTTTCCACTGGTTGCACCCTTGAGCCGAGTTTTTTCCACAGCCTTTTTCAGAACGCTTGGGTGCAATGGTTGCACTCTGTTTTGTAGACTCTCCGGCCAATAGTAGGGGAGGCTTTCAAGTAGAGGAACGTTGATGAAGTACTCGTTTGCGAGACCTTTCTTTTTGTGACGAGTGACGTTCAACATAGGCTCGCCGTTGATGCGTTCGTTTTCGAGCTTTTGAATTGAGTAGATGGTATTGCGGTAGCTGACTCTTGCTTTTCTTGCAAGCTTTATCAAACTGGGGTAGCAACTGCGTCCGTCATCATTGGCCCAATCAGCCAGGGCGAGCAGGATATTGAAACGGTCATCTGAGTAAGGAGCACGATCATAGACAAGACCTTGAACAAGATTGCTCATCGCCTCACCCTTCTGAGTGAATCAAAAAAACAGCCTGATATCGCAGGCCACTATCACGTCTTCGGCCAGGATCGGCACGCCGCCATACTCTTCCATAGTGCGCCGCACCTCGATCTGCGGCAGGTTCCATTTCTTCGCTATGTGGGCAATGAGCCGGTGGAGCTGCGCGGCAGAAAGTTGATTGTGATCGAGCAGATAGAATTCGTTAATCGTTCCGTCAGGACCTGAGGCGAGCTTTGGAGCCGGGCTTGTGATCGGTACGGTACGGGTTCCGAGGATTGTCAGCCAGTCTATGTGCCGAGGGGAATTAGACGAGATTGTTGCTGTAGTGGGTCTGAGCATATGGTTTTCTCCTGAAGGAAATGTTCGCCCCGGCCTGAGTGCGGTTGTCTAATAGCGGCGAGAATTGACGCATCGGGCCAGGGCGAAGAAAGTAATCAGTCACCCTGGGTGGTGCGGCCTTCGATCAGGGGCCATCCTTCGATTGGGCAGTAGTCGCTGCCGACTGAGCCGTGGGGGAAAGTGTGGCCGTCGAGCAGCGGCTTGCCGTCCGGGCAGTAGTCATTAGGAGACCCGCCAACAAGGGTATGGCCGTCAACGAGAGGCGAATCGCAACCCGTAAGTGGAGTTGTTTTGGCTATTAGGCTTGGGCCTGACGCTGCTACAAACATCAACAGCGCAATCATCACGACAGCTAGGAATAGTGTTTTCATACATGCCTCTTTCTTGTGTGCCTGGGGAGGAGTGGTTAATGGATTTGAAAAAGGGTTTCTCCTTTTTCAACTTGTAGAAATCTCGGGCATGGGGCCGCGCAAGTGGCCAATTCAAGTATTCTGAACGTGCGCAGCCCCGCCGATGCTTGATTACTTGCTTGTGACCGTGGCTATCTCATCCTCGCGCTTTCGGTCGCGCAGGATGTCAACGATTGCTCGCTGGCTAGACTTGAACCCATGCCGCTTTGCCCACGGCCCGATCCACTTCTTGATCTCAGGCGGGAGGCGAAGCTGCATCTGGTTGTCCTTCGTTTTGCTGCTTGTTCGTTTCTTCATACGGCCAGAACGGTATCAATGTTGTACCATTTTGTCAAGATTGACTTTTGATACCAGTGAGGTATCTAATGGGCATCAATATGACTGACGAAAAATCCTTCAGATTACGCGCACCGGAAGAGTTGCTGGAAAGGATAGCGGCTCTCGGTGAGAAGTATGGGGGAAAGAGCAGTAACACTGTGATGGTCGAAATACTCTCCAATTACGCAGACCTTTGGGAAGCTGCCGAGCAAGCCCGGTTAGATGAGATCGAACGACAAAAGGCGCGAGTATTGGAAGAGCGAAGCCTCCCGGTTCGAAAGAGAACGGGCACATAGTTAGCCAGGGTTGTAGAGGAGGGGATAGGCCCAGCGGTCCCCAGGTGAAACACATCCGTCTGGTTGCCAGTACGGATCTCGAAGAAGAGATTTGAAAACACAAGCGGCTTCGAGAAAGGGGAGCCGAAGCCACCGATGAGTATTCAGCCGGGTCGGCGGGTATGTGTGTTCATCGGTGGCTTGTAAAATTATTAGCATATAATCGCGAGGAATCCTAAGAATCAGAAGCTTTGCGTTATCCAAAATATAACTAAATAATAGAGATACTGCGGCACCCAATTTTTAAGCAGAAGAAATCAATCGGCTAACCATCAAAGTTGCAATGATTACTTACATATATCCAGCATATGATCATCATGTTGGTTTATTAGGAAGATGATTACTCGGGTTGCACTAGCCTTTTGAGGGTTCAAGGCAACTGAGAATCTTAAACTGAATAACGATGATCCCCTCACATACTTCATCTAGTGAGTAGAGAAATTTTTGATAGGACACTAGATGTCCTACATCACATGTTTGAATATGGCTTGATCATGAAGCAGAATTCGAGTCAGAAAAGCCGCGAGAACTTACGACACTTAGAACGTGTTTTCTGGATAGATCAGGAAATTCGTTTAGGCCGGTATCCAACCGCGCGCACTATAGCCAATCATTTCGAAGTTAGTACGAAGACCGCGCAACGCACAGTAGACTTTATGCGTGATCGACTTCGGTTGCCATTGGCATATTCGTATGAGCACCGTGGCTGGTATTACACCGAGCCGACATACGCCCTCCCGGCAATCGAACTCTCTGAGGGCGATCTTGTAGCAATCTTATTGGCCGAGCGGCTTGTTCAACAGTATAGGGGCACAGCCATAGTTCATCAGGTTGAGACAGCGTTCAGCAAGGTTATAGGCGCAATGACTGATCTTGTATCTGTCGATCTGGGATCACTGGCTGAGGCATATTCCTTTGAAGCACAAGCCACAAGCGAGCTAGACCCTGAGCTTTTTCGTAGGCTTGGCCGAGCGGCTAAAGAGCACCTCCGCATAGAGATGACATACTATACTGCCAACCGTGGGCAGATGACGCGACGGCAAGTTGATCCACTTCACCTGAGGAACTACCTGGGCGAATGGTATCTGATCGCGTTTGATCATCTGCGCGGTGGGATACGGGACTTTCATGCAGGCCGCATACGCGAGTTAGAAGTTACGGAGGAGCGATTCGGCTGGCCGGAAGAATTTGATCTGCGGGAGTACCTGGAATCAGGTTTTGCGATGATAAGGGGCCAGAATCCTATCGAGGTTGAGATTATATTTGATGAGTATCAAGCGCGATGGATGCGCGAGCGGGGCAAATTCCACCCTACCGAGGAGCGCGAAGAGATGCCGGATGGCGGTCTGAGGGTAAAGATGCATGTGACAGCTTTGGATGGAGTGAAACGCTTTGTGATGCAGTACGGCTCGCATGCACAGGTAATAGCGCCAAAGGAATTGCGACAAGAGATTCAGGAAGAAATTACCGAGATGCAGAAGAATTACCTTTAGGCCAACGAATGGGGAAGAAACGATGTCGGCAACACTATTCTCTAAAAATCCTTTTGCCCTTTGGGCAAAGCTGCCCTATGGGGAGAAAAGTCCGGACTCCTTCCATCCATTATTATGCCATTTGATTGATGTAGCAGTTGTGGCCAGGGCGATATGGCGTGATGTGCTTTCAGCCACTGCACGAAGAGCTATGTCAAAAACGCTTGGGCTTTCTGAGTTGCAAACTGAGCGATGGATTGTTTATCTCGCAGCGCTGCACGATCTCGGCAAAGCATCTCCTGCGTTCCAGTTGCGCGAAGAGGCGCAACATCTGGCAGGTCTTTATTCCAACCTCGGGACAACCCCGCTAGGGATCAAAGCCAGTGATTGCCCGCACGGCAGGGTGACGGCGAAGGAGCTTCCTGATTTACTCGGAATAAAGAGGGGACTGGCCAAATGTCTGAGTGTAGCGATCGGAGGCCATCACGGGCTTTTTCCAACCAGCGACGATCTAATGAATCGCTGCCCCATAGATGGGGCCGGCAGAGGCGCGTGGAAACAGGTTAGAAGGGAGATATCTGAATATCTGGCTCGTCTTATCGAGGTATCACCTGACGTTTCTCCAAAGCAAGCAGATCACGCTGCACTCCTGTTCATTGCGGGGCTGGTTTCGGTTGCGGATTGGATCGGCTCCAATGATGAGTTCTTTCCATATCTCGTCAGCGACTGGCGAAACCTGCCACGGACTGATCCGCGCGAGTATATGAATCTCGCATCTATACAGGCGGAGAATGCTCTTAAGCGGCTAGGTTGGGTGGGTTGGACACAGTCAACTGATTTGCTTTCATTTACTCAACTATTCCCTTTCTCTCCGCGCCCTTTGCAAGAGACAGCTATCAACGTTGCAGAAAAGATGGAGGGAATCGGCATAGTTATCATCGAAGCACCGATGGGAGAGGGGAAAACAGAGGCGGCGCTTTACCTGACGGATTGCTGGGGGATCATCTCGGAAACATTGGAGAATACTGCGCCGGGTGTTCGTGGATGTTACGTTGCGTTGCCCACACAGGCAACCAGCAATCAGATGTTTCAACGTGTGCGTCAGTTTCTAGAGCGGCGTTATCCGAAGAGTGTAGTCAATCTACAACTCCTTCACGGCCATGCTGCGCTGTCGGCTGAGTTCCAGACAATGAAGGCGAATGGCAATAAAGTCTTTAAGATTGATGGAGTGTTTAGCGATGGGGAATGTTCACCCCAGGCTATGAATGTGGTTGCGGCCGAATGGTTCACTCATCGCAAGCGCGGGTTACTGGCCCCTTTCGGTGTTGGGACGGTGGATCAAGCATTGATGGCAGTACTTCAGACAAAACATGTTTTTGTTCGTTTGTTCGGTCTGGCGCACAAGACAGTCATAATTGATGAGGTTCATGCCTACGATGCCTATATGTCGAAGTTGCTCGAACGCCTGCTGGAATGGCTGGCAGCACTCGGCTCACCAGTGGTGTTGCTTTCAGCCACATTACCGAGCGAGCGCAGAAATGCTTTGTTGGCGGCGTATCGGCGAGGGCTGAATGCAAATGCGAAGCAGTCAGATATTACAGAGTCAGAGAGCGCGAGTTACCCCCGCATTACCTGGACAACAAGATCAGCCAGTGGGGAAGAATCCATTGAGACTTCGGCTCAATTATCCCGCAAATTGCAAATCAGATGGGTTGACGGTTGTGTGCCTGAATCGTCTGAGAGAGCAGCAGAATTCACTCTTGGCGAACAACTGAGAGCCGCCCTGTCTGGCGGAGGTTGTGCCGGCGTCATCTGCAATACAGTCAATCGTGCACAGCAGATTTTTAGAGCATTGCAACCCTATTTTGCTGAGGATGAACTTGATTTGTTTCATGCGCGATTTCTCTTCAGTGATCGGGACAAAAAAGGAGAGACAAGCTCTTGCGCGCTTCGGAAAAGTGGGCGATGAGATCGAGATTGAAGAAGGCCACAGCCAGACAATCAACCGCCCGCATCGCTTTGTCCTGGTTGCCACGCAGGTAATTGAGCAAAGCCTCGATCTCGACTTCGATTTGATGGTGACAGATATTGCGCCTGTTGACTTGATGCTGCAACGGTCCGGCAGATTGCATCGCCACTCACGCTCTCGCCCGTCAGGGCTTGAGAAGCCGACACTATGGATCAGTTCACCTGAGCAGATAAGACAGGATGTTCCGAGGTTTGATCGTGGCACTGAAGCCGTATATGACGCGCATATTCTATTGCGTTCGTGGCTGGCACTTTGCAACCAATCCGCAGTCGTCATTCCATTTGAAATCGAAGACTTGATCGAAACTGTTTATGGTGAACGTGAGTGCCCGAAAGAGGCAGGAGAAGAACTTCGCTCCTACTGGCAGGAAACCTCAAATAATTTGAAAGACAAACTTAGACAGATGCAGATGCAGGCAGATGACAAAATCATACCGCCACCCTACTATCCTGACGATATTCTCGAAGTCTGGAATAAGAGGCTTGAAGAAGATGAACCTGAAGTTCACAAGTCTTTACAGGCTCTGACGCGTCTTACAGATGCAAGCATTTCTGTTGTGATTCTTCGCGTTGATGACCAGGCCCAGATTGATTTAGTTCAACCGCCAAACTACGACACCCTCCGGTTTCTGCTGCATCGATCTGTCAACCTGAATCATCGTGGCCTGGTCTGGAATTTGTTGCGCAGTGAGGTTCCCGCAACCTGGCAGCGGTCTGCTTTGTTGCGACATCACCGATTGATCAAGTTGAATGAGGCTGGCAGGTGGAGCGATGGCGGCTATGAGATTCACCTTGATGAAAGGCTAGGAGTAGTGATTTCAAAACTGGAAGGAGCAGAGTAATGCATGAAGCCAAACCACCACAATTCAATTTGATTGATGAGCCGTGGATACCCTGTCTGATGCTGGATGGCAGGCAACTTGATTTAAGCCTGTACGATGCGGTGATCCGCGCACAGGAAGTGAAGGAAGTCTTCGATCAATCGCCGCTGATCACAGCAGGAATCTATCGCTTGTTACTTGCGGTCTCACATCGGTGCTTCCCAATCAGTAGCCTCTCTGAATGGAAAACGCTATGGAATAGAGGGGAATTTGATCACCAGCATATAGAAGTGTACCTGGCAACCTACCACGAGCGCTTCGATCTGTACGATAAGGATAGACCGTTTTATCAGCGAGCATCTTTTACTGCGAAGAAAACTACTCCGATGAAACGCCTTGGGTGGGAGTTTGCAGCAGGCAATAACGCTACCCTGCTCGATCATAGCCTGGATGTAGATCGTCCCCCAATTAAGCCTGCGCTAGCGGCACAGTGGGTCATCGCCACGCAGTGTTTTGCCGCGTCAGCGGGGAAAAGCGAAACGCTTCACACGAAAGATTCACCAATGACTCGAGGCGCGGTAATTATTTTGCAAGGGGATAATCTGTTTGAGACGTTAATGCTAAACCTACTCAACCTGCACCGGCCTGACTTTCTCAGCTTCGACGAAGATACACCAACGTGGGAACGCGAAGAGGAATGGCAACCAGGGCACAATCAGACACCGAACGGAAAGCTCGAATATCTCTCGTGGCAAAGTCGTTCGATTCGACTGCTGCCTTTGGATGACGGAACAGTTAGCGAATGCTATTTCGCACAGGGACGCGCACTGACAGATGATTGGCGAAAGGAGCCTTCATTCGCCTATAAGCGTGATGATAAGCAAGGATTATTTGTCTGGCAATTCAATGAAGATCGCGCAGTGTGGCGCGATAGTCACGCGTTGTTCAATCTCTCGCAAGACTCCCCGTTTCAGATTCCCCAGGGACTGCGACATCTGGCCACGCTTTCTAATGAAGGGTTTCTTGATTCTCATCGGATGTACCAGCTGCAAATCCTCGGACAATCTCTAAAATCAGGGCAGCCAACAATACATTTTTGGCGACAGGAGAGGCTGCCCATCAAAGTCGAATACCTCAATCAAGTAGAACTCCTCGAAAGACTCAGGAAGGCGCTGGCGCTGGCAGAAGAGACGGCGAAAAAGGTTCAGCAGAGTTTATGGGCACTGGCTCGCCTGTTGCTCGCGCCCTTGTCTGACAACAAGGAAGCCCGGCAACCAGACAAGAAAGACATTGGTAAAATTGTAGACAGCTTTGGCGCGATCCCACATTACTGGTCACAGCTTGAAGCTCCATTCAAGCGCCTGTTGCTTGATCTGCCACAGGATCAACGAGTGGATCAATACGGTGACGTGTACTATGGCGAAAAGGAAATTCCGATCTGGGCACGCACCCTGGAGCAGAGTGCATTGCAATCCTTCGGGATCGCCTCACGCAGTCTCGACAATTCAGCCCGCGCATTAAAAGCCGTTGCCATTGTTGAGCCCCAGCTTCGCGGAAAGCTGCGCGAAACACTGGCGGATTACCTCAGCAAACCCTCGATTAACGGAGGACAAAAATGAAAACCGAAACAAAACATTCAAGCCGGGAGGAAGCCTTTGTCGCTTATTTGGAAGGGCTGGTGAAGAATGAAAATCGCGCAGCACTGGCGGCATTGCGTCGCGGTCTGGGCAAATCGCCGGGCGAATCGGCGGAGGCGCATCGTTATGTGCTGCCTTTCATAGGAAAAGCTTCGCTATGGGATGAAGACGTTTACTATATGGTTAGCGCTCTCTTCGCGCTGCATCAGATTAACTGGCATTTGGATGAAGAATCCAATCGCTCGACAAACATGGGCGCATCATTTGCCCGGCTAAATAGAGAGGTGGAAAGCGAGAGCATCGAAAAACGCTTTGTAGCTTTGCTTAATTGTCACCGCGAAGATTTGCCTGAACATCTGCGCCACGCTGTCAGCCTGCTCAAGTCAAAAGAGATTCCGATTGATTGGGCTCGCCTGCTGCGAGATCTGCGCTGGTGGCATAGTGAAGACCGCCGTGTGCAACGCGACTGGGCGCGCGCCTACTGGGGAAAGAGTTCGGAGACTGCCAACTAAGATGAGTCTTACGACTCGGCAATGAATTTCACATTTACAAAAGGAGAAATCGCAATGTTTATTGAACTGCACATCATTCAGAATTTCGCACCTGCCAATCTCAATCGTGATGATACGGGATCGCCGAAAGACTGCGAGTTCGGCGGCCTCCGTCGCGCTCGCATATCCAGCCAGTGTCTCAAGCGCGCGATTCGCGAAAGCTTCAGAACAGACAAACTCATCAGTAAAGAGTACCTGGCTGAGCGAACTAAGCGTCTTGTTGAAACACTTGCCGGCAGACTGAAGGAGCAAGGAAAGAACGAAGACGAGGCGCGGCGCGTGGCGGAGGCTTTGCTTAACGGCGTCAAACTCAAGGTGAAGGATGACGGCAAAACTCAATATCTCCTCTTTCTTGCAGAAGGTGAAATCAAGGCAATCGCCGATCTTTGCGCTGAGAATTGGGACAAACTGATTGAGGTTGCAAGACCTGCTGCCCAGGAAGCCGAGGGCGAGCCACCTGTGAAAAAGAAGAGCAGCAAGGAATCAAAGAAAGCAGATCAAGATGCTGTGCCGAAGGAAATCAGAGACAGGATGTTAGCGCTTTTGAATGGCGGAAAAGCGGCTGATCTAGCGCTTTTCGGGCGTATGCTCGCCGATCTACCTGAGAAAAATATTGATGCTGCCAGTCAGGTTGCCCATGCAATTTCAACCAATAAGGTTAACCTGGAATTTGATTTCTACACCGCGGTTGATGACCTCAAGCCTGATGATATGGCGGGGGCAGATATGCTTGGCACTGTCGAGTATAATTCTGCCTGTTTCTATCGTTATTCCAATATTGATCTGAATCAGCTTCAGGAGAATCTCAACAACGATCTCGATCTAGCTCACGGGACTCTGAAGGCATTCATCCGGGCTTCGGTCGCGGCAATCCCTACGGGTAAGCAAAACAGTATGGCGGCACAGAATCCGCCTTTGTTCGTGCTTGCAGTGGCGCGCAAATCGGGGTTGTGGTCATTAACGAACGCTTTCGTGAAGCCGGTGCGTCCGAACTCGGAAGGAGATCTGGTGGAGAATTCTATCAGCGCACTTGATCAGCACTGGGGGCAACTGACAGCGATGTACGGAGATGACCAGATAATAGACAAGTGCTACATCACATTTGACGGGCGCGATCTTGCAAATCTGAACGGCAAGCGTGTCAGCAATCTTTCCGAATTGGTCGGAAGGATGCTTGATGCGGCGAAGGAAGGAGCGTGAGTTGCCATGCCCACATTACTCTTGAGACTGGCCGGGCCAATGCAATCGTGGGGCACACAGAGCCGCTTTTCGATTAGGGATACGGGGCTGGAGCCGTCGAAAAGCGGTGTCATCGGATTGCTCTGCGCTGCACTTGGCAAGCCTCGCTCTGAAAAACCTGATGACGGGTTTCCAGGTCTCACGCAGCTCTCGGCATTGCGAATGGGTGTAAGGGTAGATCGTGAAGGGGTAATCAAGCGGGACTTTCATACAGCTGGCGGAGCGCACAAGCGCGGTGATGATTACGGGGTCATCAAAGCCGATGGAAAGAGTCGTGGCACTGTCACATCGCAACGCTGGTATCTGAGCGATGCGAATTTTCTAGTCGGGCTGGAAGCTGAGAGCCATGACCTGCTTGCAAGGCTGAATACGGCAATTACCTACCCTCGCTGGCAATTATCACTTGGAAGAAAATCTTTTGTACCAGGCCTGCCAGTAAGAACTCCGAATGGGCTGTTAGAGAAATCGTTACGTGATGCTTTGTCAACGCATCCTTGGGAAGTAATCGGTCAAACTCACTCGCCGGAACGATTACGCCTAATCGTGGACAGTTCTGATCTGGTAGGTGAAGTTCGACAGGATGTTCCTGTTTCCTTTTCAGCAAGGCGCTTTACCATTCGCTATGTGACTACCCTTTACATCCCGACACCGGAAGGAGATCAATGATGTTTCTCTCAAAGCTCATCATGAATCCGCGCAGTCGTGCGGTGCGGCGCGATCTGGCTGATTGTCATAATATGCACCGCACGCTCCTTGCAGCTTTCCCACAGAAGGATTCCGATGCTGCGCGTTTGGAGTTCGGACTGCTCTATCGCCTCGAAACGAATGCACGCACCGGAGTAGTGACAGCACTCGTCCAATCGCGCATACAACCCGACTGGAACAAACTGCCGGCGGATTACCTGTTGGATGTCTCGGATAATCCGACCTATAAGAGTATTGACCAAAGTTATGAATCGCTTATCACGGGGATGCGGCTCACATTCCGGCTTCGCGCGAATCCTACGCGCAAGATTGAAACTAAGTCATTAGCCGATGGGACGAAACGTAATGGTAAGCGCGTAGAGCTTTTTCGCGAGGAGGATCAGATCGCCTGGCTGCTGCGCAAGGCGGCGATATCGGGCTTTCGGGTGCTTACACTGCAACTCAACGCGGATGTCCCGAATGTGCGTATAAAGCCTGAAAATAAGGCTCTCGGGTTTCGTGGTAATGCTGGGGAGAAACAGAAACAGCGGCTGACTTTTGGCTCTGTGTTATTTGACGGAGAGCTGGAAATCACTGATGCCAAAACCTTCAAAGAAACATTGGAAGGAGGGATCGGCTCTGGTAAAGCCTATGGGTTTGGGCTTCTATCGCTCGGACCGATAAGGAGGTAACGGATGAAAGATCTTCATATGCTGCCGAAAGTTCGTGATAGTTGGAGCTACCTTTATGTAGAGCATTGCCGAATAGACCAAGAAATGAAGGCCATCGCAGTACATGATTTAAACGGCAAGGTAGCAGTACCGTGTGCATCGCTGACAACATTGATGGTCGGGCCAGGCACGAGCATCACGCACGCTGCGGTTAGAACATTATCAGATAGTGGTTGCCTGGTGTTGTGGACTGGCGAAGAAGGAGTGAGGTTTTACGCTCAGGGCATGGGAGAGACGCGCTCATCCCGCAACCTTCTGCATCAAGCCAGGCTCTGCTCAGACCCGGTACTGCGTCTGAAGGTTGTACGGAGATTATATGAAATGCGGTTCCCGGAAACACTTGATGAAACTCTCACGCTCCAACAGATCCGTGGTAGAGAAGGCATCCGCGTTCGAGAGGGTTATGCAAAAGCGAGTCGCGAAACAGGGGTTGAGTGGACGGGGCGTTCTTATAAGAGGGACCGTTGGGATAGCGCTAATCCGATTAACCGTGCACTGTCTGCTGCACATAGTTGCCTATATGGTATTTGTCACGCAGCTATTGTTTCGGCAGGATACTCTCCTGCTTTGGGATTTATCCACACAGGGAAAATGCTCTCATTCGTTTACGATATTGCGGACCTTTACAAAACTGCACTCACTGTTCCCATAGCCTTCAAAGCAGTAGCTGAGGACGAAGCGAAATTGGAAAGTAGGGTCCGCAGATATTGTCGGGATCTATTTTACAGTGAACGGCTATTACAACGAATTGTCCCGGATATTGAGACAGCCCTTGGAGAAAGTTCAATAATCGCAGATGCAAAGCAGGATTACGACACGGCAGAAGAAGCGCCAGGGGGCTTGTGGGATCCTGAGGAAGGCGAGGCTCAGGGAGGGTTAAACTGGGCCGATGATCGTGCGGAAGGAGAGTAGAGGTGATTGTTATTATTTTGGAGCGAGTGCCTACAAGTGTTCGAGGAGAACTCACAAGGTGGATGCTTGAGCTACAAGCAGGTGTATTCGTTGGTAATGTTTCGGCGATGGTGAGAGACATGCTGTGGAAGATGGTTTGCGAAAAGTTACGTGGAGGCGCAGGGGTTATAGTCCACGGCACGGCGAATGAACAAGGATTTGAGATACGCTCTTTGGGATCTGCATCTCGTGTAATTGAGGATTTTGAGGGATTAGCCCTTGTCCGTTTCAAACCTCCAGACCATCCCTAGACATACAATAGCTTTTTGGTCCTAAGTCTTTTATTTTCCAGTATGGTCCCCACGCGTGTGGGGGTGAACCGGATCGTACTAGGCTCGAGTAGTGCTCGAGTAATGGTCCCCACGCGTGTGGGGGTGAACCGCACGATGCACAATCGGTAGCCGCTAATACAGCATGGTCCCCACGCGTGTGGGGGTGAACCGTACGGCATTGATCGGTATCGCGTTCAACGGAACATGGTCCCCACGCGTGTGGGGGTGAACCGTCTGGATTAATCGCCAGCCGATAGCGTGAGCATGGTCCCCACGCGTGTGGGGGTGAACCGACTAGCCGGACTGATCCACCTCGAGGATACAATGGTCCCCACGCGTGTGGGGGTGAACCGCGATGACGCTGCAGATGATACGTCGAGTCGATGATGGTCCCCACGCGTGTGGGGGTGAACCGAGGGCGACAGACGTCTGATTGACGGCTGACGCATGGTCCCCACGCGTGTGGGGGTGAACCGATGTACGCGATGCATCGCGGCGCTGAGTGCGGTATGGTCCCCACGCGTGTGGGGGTGAACCGGATCACGTACGAGCGAGCTCGGATGCCGTGATAGTGGTCCCCACGCGTGTGGGGGTGAACCGCGCGATGTCCAGTGACTCGCATCGGATGAATGCATGGTCCCCACGCGTGTGGGGGTGAACCGGATGACCGTGACTGCACGGGCAGAGCAGCTCGAATGGTCCCCACGCGTGTGGGGGTGAACCGCACGAGCTATGCCGAGATCGTGCGACCATGCGATGGTCCCCACGCGTGTGGGGGTGAACCGCATTGACGCGAGGTCGACGAAGCTGATGCACGGATGGTCCCCACGCGTGTGGGGGTGAACCGCACGCTGACGCAGCGAGCCGCGATCTGCGACGCATGGTCCCCACGCGTGTGGGGGTGAACCGACATCGTGGCCGAGCAGCGCGCAGTCGCAGGAATGGTCCCCACGCGTGTGGGGGTGAACCGTCAGACGAGCAAGCTATCGAGCGGACTCTGAGGATGGTCCCCACGCGTGTGGGGGTGAACCGGTAGGACGATGGTCTCGACGAGGTCCGATGTCATGGTCCCCACGCGTGTGGGGGTGAACCGCTCTGCAGGCACGGTCTGGTCGCGTGATCGCGCGATGGTCCCCACGCGTGTGGGGGTGAACCGACAGTCGCAGCACGCTGACCGAGGCAATCGCGGAATGGTCCCCACGCGTGTGGGGGTGAACCGCATGACGCAGCGTCGTCAATCGCAATGCCGATGATGGTCCCCACGCGTGTGGGGGTGAACCGACTGGAGCGCATGGAAGCTGCACGGACGAGATGGTCCCCACGCGTGTGGGGGTGAACCGCAGGCGTCGCCGTGCGGTAGAGCACTCGAGCCAGTATGGTCCCCACGCGTGTGGGGGTGAACCGACGACCTGCGCGTATGTGCACGGCGCTACATATGGTCCCCACGCGTGTGGGGGTGAACCGACCGACTGCGTAAGCTGACTGGAGACTCGCCGTGATGGTCCCCACGCGTGTGGGGGTGAACCGACCACTGCCGACGGCCATGCGGACGCGTGTGATATGGTCCCCACGCGTGTGGGGGTGAACCGCACGACAGAACCTGGCCATGATCTGCCGGAAGAATGGTCCCCACGCGTGTGGGGGTGAACCGCGCAGTCTCGAATCGAGCCAAACGGAATATGCACATGGTCCCCACGCGTGTGGGGGTGAACCGCACGACCGCCGATGCGCAGCGATCGCGACTCGGCGCATGGTCCCCACGCGTGTGGGGGTGAACCGATGCCAGAGTACATCGATCGACGTCTGACGACATGGTCCCCACGCGTGTGGGGGTGAACCGATGCGCGCGTCAGGTCTTATCAGAATGCTAGAGCAATGGTCCCCACGCGTGTGGGGGTGAACCGGTGGCGGCCCGATCGGCGCAGTCCATTAGCGCAATGGTCCCCACGCGTGTGGGGGTGAACCGTACGGCGACTGCAGTAGGCGCAGTGTGTCTGGCCATGGTCCCCACGCGTGTGGGGGTGAACCGACGATGCCACAGCTTAGGCAATTCGCAGTCCAATGGTCCCCACGCGTGTGGGGGTGAACCGTCGTGCTTCGGCGAGACGATAGCGCGAGTTGAATGGTCCCCACGCGTGTGGGGGTGAACCGGCTATAAGGCAAATTTCGCCCGACCTTCGTTGTGGAGTTTCTCGAGTAGGCTTGTGACCGCTATGTGACCGGAAAGTTTGAGACTACACGTCATCAGGTGTCACTCGAATGGCTCGTCCGTGGCTGCGGCTCGTAGTAAATGTTAGTAGTTAGCACCAAATGTTAAGCAATTTGGCGTTAGAGAATGGGACTCATAACCCAAAGGTCACGGGTTCAAATCCCGTCCCCGCAACCACTTACAGAAACAGGACGCAATAAGGGGACGCAAAAACGGCGTTCCCTTTCCTGTTTTATTGCACCTTTTCACTTCCCAACGCTCCTGTAATCTCTCGCGCAAGTATCTCGGTTGCCTTTCCCGCGACATTATCCGGCATGTGAATGTAAATATCCGATGTTGTCGAAATGCGGCTATGGCCAAGCAACTCTTGCGCTAGTTTCAAATCTCCGGTCTGCGCGTGTACGATGCTTCCCGCAGTGTGCCGGAAGACATGAAAACCATGCTTCCACTTCTCACGCGATATTTTGCAGCGATCCATTGCCGGATAGAGGACCACTCGACGCAGGTGGTCAGCGTCATAAGGCGTTCCATCTATCCGCGCAAACATGAAGTCATCCTCGCCAGCCCATTTTGATTGTTCTCTATGGGCAATAAGAACGTCTACCAGTTCACGCGGAATATGTAACGTCCTGATACTGGCCTCTGTCTTAGGAGTTTGGAGAACTTGCCGCCACACGGCCCGCTGGATGCACAGATTGCTTTCCTTTGCGTCCAGGTCTTGCCAGCGCAGTCCTCGCACTTCTCCTAGTCTTGCGCCCGTAATCATTCCCGTCAGAAACAACGGTCTGTAATCCTCTCCGACTTCATCAAGTATCTGCCTTAGCTGTTCCGGCGTCAGTGCCACTTTCTTCTTTGGAGTATTC
This sequence comes from Blastocatellia bacterium, assembly GCA_963765495.1. Classification (GTDB taxonomy): domain Bacteria; phylum Acidobacteriota; class Blastocatellia; order UBA7656; family UBA7656; genus CAVXWP01. The sequence goes on along the minus strand of CAVXWP010000002.1, from coordinate 64,757 downwards.
TGCGGTCTATGAATCTTTGCCCGCAAAGGTATCTCTGCTATTAGATCGTGATCTTTCGCCACTTCAAACATGACATTCAACAGCGCATAGACGTTCAAGATATACTTGGTTGAATAGTCCTCTTCTAGCTCATTAAAGAACTTCGTGACGTGTTCAACCTTGATGTTCGGCAGCGCGAGCGTTCCCCATCTCGGCAGAATGTGATTCTTCAACATTGAGTTGTAGCTGTAGACAGTTGAAGCTTTTATTTTGCGACGTTGCAGGTAATCTGCCCATATACCTCGCGTGAAATCAGCGAATATGAGAGAAGCGACCCGTAGCGCGTCGTTGTTCAGCGAATTCGCGGCCTTTATTCGTTTGTCAAGCAACTGTAGCGCGTCCTTGTGAGACGTGCCTAGCGGCAGTGTTTCTCTTTTCTCCCGCCATCCTTTTTGAGAATCACGGATACGATACCTGAGAGTATAGCGCCCGTTTTTCTCTTGTATGAAACCCCTTTGATAACTGGTACGAGCCATCGAAAGTTTCTCCTTTCCGATAGCCCGTGCTTTGCTGTCGTTGGGTAATATTTTATGGCCATTTAGCATCATTGTCAATTTTGCCTGTGGGATTGAAGCCACTGTTTGAAGTCCTCAGAATCGGGATCGAAGCGCAGCAATTTCCCCATTTTGAGATGGGGAATGCGCTCAGGCCCGTTGGATTGAGTGCGGTGATAAATCCACTTCCTGCTGACTCCAAGATGTTCGGCCAGCATCTCAGGTGTCCATAGTTTCGGTTTAATCAGTTGTGCGCTCATATACTCTTTACTCCACAATTCGCTGATATACGCCGCAGTGATTACAGATGCCGCGCCCTGCCTTGAATGCCAACATGGTGTTACAGTTCCCGTTAAAGCATCGCTCGATGGCGTTGAACCACTCTGCTGGCTCAGGAATCACAATACCGGGCGGCTCATCCCGCAGAAGGTGAATTATCTCTGCCCGATTCGCCGCGATTGCTGCGCGCAAATCGCGCGTGAGTGCGTCACGCGGCGCGTTGTAGCGCAGTCTGTCGCCATCAAGCCACAGCCTCACCCTCTTTGCCGTAAGCCGCTCTATGCAATCTCTCGCCGTCATAATTCGCCTTCATCCATGTCCTCATCTTCAACGGCTCCTGCTGTACTCCAATCAACTCCAACCCCTAAAGGGGTTTTGGAGTTGTTGGAGTAAGAGCAGGATGGGTTGCCCTTTGCTTCATTTGGGGATATTGGAGTGTCATTGGAGTCTTTGGAGTGGTGGCTGTAACTACCACTGTCCTCACTATTTAACTCAACTTCAATATCTTTGGTGTCGTTTGGAGTGACAAAAGCAGTACCCTTGTCTGTGATAAAATATGGACCTTTTGAGTTGGGCTGAATGATGTAGCCCCCTGTTTTTAGTCTAACAAGTGAGTGACAGGCCGTGCTTTGAGGCATTTTTGACAAACTGACAAGTTCATTGAGCTTAGCGCCGGAATCCTTAAATGCTGGATATGCGAGGATTTCAAGAAGCTCGCGTTGTCTTGTAGAAAGTGGCTCAATTATCACTATGAGGCCAGTTTCTTCGGTGAGCACACAGGAATCACTCCATTGAGTCAGACGAAGACGGCGCGTCTCAAACAGCGCGCTATCCTTTGCCTTTTCGCAACGCAATTGAATCCGGCCATTGTCGTTTGCCAGTTCGATGATGACATCGGCCGCTCCATAGAGCGCACTACTACCACGCGGCCCGCTTGCGGCAGTCTTGCCAGTATGATGCACTGGCATAACGGTTGCGCCAGTCGCTTTTATAATCCGCGTACAGCCTTCTATGAACAGTCCCATGTCTTTTGCTGAGTTTTCATCACCGCCGACCATACATCGTGCAAGCGTGTCAACTACAAGCAGGACTGGCTCAACTTCGGTGATCTCGAACAAAAGATCACTAACACCGTTTGCGTGCATGATTTGAGCCGTGTCCGGCCAAAAATACAGATGACCCGCAGGCAGCTTGTGATGGTTACACCATGCCTTCACTCGCGCCGAATAGCCGCTCACACCCTCAGCCGCGATGTAAACGACTGGCGCGGATTGCGCCACGCGCAAGGCATAATCGAGTGCAACAAATGACTTGCCTGCGCCGCTCGGCCCAAATAGCACCGTCAGGCTATGTTTAGGGATTTCGTTCTCGATCAGCCATTCGATGGATGGCAGGCTGTCAAGCTCATCGGCGTGAATAAGCCTTCGGCGCTTTTCCGACTGTGACCCATCGTCATCTTGCTTTCCGCTGCCAACAAATACATTGAAGCCGCTTTGTTCGCCATAACCTATCTTGCCAAGCTCTCGCGCCGATGTCTCGAATGACTCTTTTGTCAGGTCGCCGTGATTCAATAGCGTGTAGGCTGCAAATTTGTTGTAACCGCGCTCTGACTCAAATTCCGTGTTTGTCGAAAATACATAGAGTAGGTCACTACTGCCGTAATTCGTGGTTGCATGGTATGGATTCTTTCGAGCGCCCGGCTTGCGCCAGAGCAAAACATGACCTCGACGTTTGACTACTTGCCAGCCATGTGGCTCTAACACTTCCTCCCAGGTCGCACGGATATTGAAGTCATGCCCCGGCCTTGTGCTTGATCCGTTCGTTTCGTTATGGCTATTGATATGAGCATATACAGACTCGGTGTATTCATTGAAACTCGCGCAAATGGTAATCAAATTGTCGCGCTCTTGGGCTGTGAGTATTGGCAGATCGCACCAATCGCCAGCGACCAGTTGATAGTATTTTCCCTCTGGATGACAGCAGGCCGGGCTAGGGTAGGTGACAACGTAATGACCTTCTGCACGAGTCTCGATAAGCAGTTCGGTTTCTGGTTTCTTGTGCTTGTTGAGAATTGGTTGCCCATCGTCTCCTATTCTTTGACGTACTGCGAGCCGACGACCCCCTTCAATTTTTGGAGTTAGATAGGGAAGGTGAAAGCCGCCACTCGGCGTACGGAAGACTGGCATTCTCTCGAATAGACCCGGTAAATGCTCATCAATTTCGTCGCTCAATGGAGCGAACAAATGAGCCGCGCGACCCTCAATGTCGGCTACTTCCAGTCCGTAGCCGTCGCCGCCACTGATCGCACCGCAGACAATACCAATGCCTAGTCTGCGCCCATTGCCATACCAGTCGAATAATTCCTCATGCGTTGCGTGTCGCTGTTGAAACGGCTTCCACTCAGCAATGGCAGGCCGCTTGTTCGTGCCAATTGGAAAGACAGAGCGACCAGCCTCGACATACCGTTGCGCTGCCTCTCGAACTTCTGCGGCGCTAGGGTCGGAATTAGCTTTGCCCGTTGCGCCCATCCCTTGAAGTCTCCCCTTGAATAAGTCGAAGCGCCTTGCGTTTACCCTCTTCCACACAGGCCACGACCGGATCAGGCTCTTCACCCTGTCTCTCAGCAAGTATTCGTGCCGTCACATCAGCGACTAATGAGGGGTCAGCACTCAGAGCCACCAAACGCGAATCTGAGACCGTCTGGCCACGATAGATAGCAACAAAGGTAGTCATTGTCTTTTTCTCCCTCACTAGATATGCAGCAAGGAAGGCAAAAAGGTTTACGACCACATAAGTTTTTTTTGAAAGATTTTCAGGGAGGAAATTTGTAATTAGAGAGATCGCTCAAGCTTCCGTAAAGCGTGCGAAGCTAACGGCTTAACTGTTCCGACCGAGCGACCAGTCTCTTCCGCGATTTTTTCGTAGGTATATCCTAGCGCCTTAAATTCAATTACTTCCTGTTCAGCAGGAGTCAATCGCGCTCGTCGGAACCATGCTGTCAATTCATCCATGCTTTCTAAATGTCGTGCAAAATCCATAGAGCTTGAATCGGCCGTTTTATCTATCTGACTTTGTGGGTCGCTCAGATAGTTTTGCTCTCTTTCAGGCTGAGAGTCATTGGTAATTAGTTTGGCGAGTTCATTGACGAGAATGTTACTGTCATTGAAAGAAGGGCTATGTGTCTCTTGTTCATACGCAGCCCAAGCGAGAACCGTGCCGCTCAGAAGTTTTGATAGCAATATATCATTGACTGATTTACCTTCTGCTCTCGCTTCAGCCTCCAATGCTGCCTGAATACGTGGATACCTTTTCATATTGGCACGAAGCCTTGCTGCCGTTAATAGCAGAATAATCTTACGTATTTCTTCTGTATCGTCTGCTAAATCAACCTCAGAAATGAAATCCGCTGACAAGTGTGAAGCCATCGAAACGGTCAATTTATCATCATAGGTTTCAAGTCCGGCTCTGGCCGCTTCTTTGAGCCAATCTCCTCCGCTTGCCTTACTCATTTCGTAAACTTGAACCGCTCGATTTACGGCAGTGGTTGTAGCCAAATACTCCACGACCTTTATCGAATGATTCAGCCGTTCAAATGAATTCCTAGGGGGCTGAGTCGGTTCTTCAATGAGATACGCCCGGCCATTTATATCTATCCCTATACCACCCGCTTCGAGTTCTGCGCGCAGCCTTTTCTGCTCCTCAATAAGACTACTCAGGTAGCTAGCTTGATGAGCAGGGTCAGATAAAATCCTCTTTCGAACTGCTATCTGTTTTTCCCTTTGACTGAATTCATAATTGATTAAGACTTGCAGGCATTCTTCCAGAGTACTGTTAGGATCGAGTCGGATTCCAATAGGATGTTTAGCTCTCCATTCTTTGTGAGCTTTGGGAGGAAATATATTTTCAGGCGTGGGCCAGCTATAACAATCAACTCGTCTACTCAGCCCAACAATGATAATTATTACTTCACGCTCTGGATCATATTCTTCGAGTATCTTTTCCATTCCACTGTGCGGCCAAAATCCCGTTTTCTTTAATAATTCGCTACCTTGCGGGGCATATTTTGGTGAGACCGCAAAGTGCCCAGGCGAATTTTTAACTTCCTTCACATCTGAAAGGACTACAACTAGTGCCCCAGGGCCGTAGTGCTGATGGCCTTCCCAAGCGTGTGCAGAGAAGCACTGACCGAATCCCCCGATAAGGCGATCATGTCCTTGAGGATTATCAAGGTCTCTAATTGCTTGGCTTATTTCGATTGCCATAAGTACTCCTCCCGAAGACAGCACAATAACTCTAACTTACTAATCATGCCAAGTATCGCGCGGCTGTCCGCTGGTTCATGAGGCCAACGTTAGGCAAGCCGAAGATTGAAAATCTTCATGATCTTACATTATCTCGTCGCTGATTTTCGGCGCGACTCTTAATGCTTGATCTGCCGCGATCTTGTTGGCCTTGTGCTGACTCGCTCTCTTCTTGAGTATCCGAAACAGCGCGTTGTACGCTTTCTGACTGAGCTTCGGCACGGGTTTCTCGGATGAAGTCATTGATTGTGGCAACATCGAGGTTGATGATGTATCGGGCAAGGTCGGTGAAACATCTTCTTTTTTCATTGGTTACTACTCCATAAGTGGTTTACTACTGCACAAACTCACTTGTTTGAATATCGCACTCAGCCGAAAAAATGAGCAACTGATGGCAATCTTCACAGTACCGCCAGGGCGAGAGCCGAGCATTAACATAGGTAGCTTTCAATTTTACGGCTCGCTCTTTTGCCCTGTCTTCGGCCGCACCGATCACAGAGCCGGATGGGTTGAAGACAAAAAAGCGACGGCCGCACAAGCAACGCAACGAGAACTCTACAGCAATTCGCCCGTCATATGCTGGAATGCCTGTGATAGCCATCGCGCATCCTATCAGCTAAGTGCCGTAACTCTCAGACCGGCAGCCCTATGTATAGCACGCTTTGATTTGCTCTCAGTCTTAGCGCCTAATGCTCGTTTCGACTTCCCGCTTTCCTTCGATGTCGAATTTTGATTAGAAAGCACCGATTCATCAACGAACTGGATCAGCATGCCAGCCGGAACCTGTAGGAATTTACACAGCCGGTCAAATGTCTTTCTTGACCATTGCTGCGCTGTATCATCCCACAAAGGGTAAATAGTCGAATAGGAAATCCGAACTCCGAAGGACTCAGACATGGCATCCGTCAAAGCCTTCGCGTTCTTGTATCCTTTGGCTTCTGCTACTTCTTTGACAAATAGTTTCATCATAGCCTCCGCATACTAGCAAACTCAGAGGCCAGTTTACACCCTTTCGGAATCAATTACAAGAATGAAAATATTTGCTTGTCAGTTTATTACGCTCTTTCGTTAGTACTATTTAACATTTTCCAGTAAGAGTGGTAATTTTTCAAGAGGCAATTTACGATGAATCGTAATTATTTTCTTGACATAAATTCCGAAAGAGCGTAATATTTAATCATTGAATGATTGATGTTTGATAACTTAGTGCGAAGCCAAAAGGGACTACGGCGAGGTTCCGTAGCTGATTAGGTGACGGGCGCAGAGATGAGCCAAGAATAGTAACTCATCCGACAACACGCAACACTCACCCAAAACAATTCACTACTTCAATTCAGGAGACTACAACGATGAAGGAAAAAGAGACGCGCACACTTGAGCAAGTCAAGGCAGGCAACATTCCGCAAGTTGAGTTTGAAATGTCCGCCGAAGACTTTGGCGAATGGTTACACGAAGACGAACAAGACTACCCATTCTAACAGCGAAAGGCTGAGAGATTGGACCCTCTCAGCCTCTCAAATCTTTCACCCCGTCAAGAATGAAAGGATTATCAAGATGAAGACTAACACGACACCGACCGACATTCAATCACTCACTCAGGATTATTACCCCGCAGCCTACAGCCTTCAATTACAGGCCGAAGAGTTATCCGCAGCCGATGACTTTGAGGGCTACAGCGATTGGTCAGAAGACCTTGAAACCATCCGACTGGCAGAAGAAGAAACAAAAGCATGGGATGGCGCAAAGCCTGTCACACTTGATGACGGCGCACAAGTGCTCATCAAGAAAGCTTGCGAGCACCCAAAATGCCCACTTCACAAATGCAACCGCTCGGACCTTCGCATTGGCGGTATAGACATTTGATCTGTGGACTGTGCGAGCAGGCAATCAAACCGGATGATGTAACAAACCTGCATCATCCGGTTTATCGCAGCCAGGGAGGGACCGAAACCGAGCCGGTTCACAAAGGCTGTCACATTGCCTACCACATCGCACAAGGCGACTTTCGAGCATTCGGACGCATCGGCGGACAGATCAGCGCACTATCTCGAAGATGGGCTTTCAATCTTCTCAACGTCCGCACCGATCCCGCTCACGAAATGAACCGCGCCTTTTATACAGCGCACTATTCTCACTGACCAGTTGGGGCAAGCTCTCGATGCTTGCCCCGCTTCACTTTGGAGGATGCTATGGACGATCAAACACGATGGAGCGATTTACTCACAGCAGCAGTGAGCGAGCCGGGATTAATTCTCAAAGCCTACTCTGCTTTTCACTCGTACTCGATAGGCAATCAAATTGCCGCAATGGTTCAATGCAACATCAGAGGGATTGAACCCGGCCCCATAAACACATACCCCGGCTGGCAATCACTCGGCCGTCAGGTCCGCAAAGGCGAAAGAGCTTTAACTTTGTGTATGCCGCTCGCGGCAAAGCGCACAAACGACGATGGAGAGAAAGAGGCTTTCATAAAGGCATTCGTCTACAAGCCTCGATGGTTCGTCATCTGTCAGACCGATGGAGAGCCTTACCAGATGCCGCCGATGCCGGAATGGGATAAGGCCCAGGCACTAACCGCCCTCGACATTACAGAGGAAAAATTCGCGCACACAGATGGGAATGTTCAGGGCTACGCCACAGCGAAGCGGTCAATCGCAATCTCGCCGCTGGCAACTTTCCCACATAAGACACTCTTCCACGAATGCGGCCACATCCTTTTAGGACATGTGACCGAGGCAGACTTTAACGACGCGGCCACGCTTCCGCGCTCACTTCGAGAGGCTGAGGCCGAAGCGGTCGCCCTGCTTTGTCTCGATGCTCTCGACCTCGAAGGGGCCAGCTATTGCAAGGGATATATACAGAACTGGTTAAAAGGCGAGGCGATCCCCGAACGAAGCGCACAGCGAATCTTTGCCGTAGCCGACAAGATCATAAAGGCCGGACAGGTCGCAACCACAAACTAACGACACCAGACCGGGGCAAGCTCGACTTGCCCCACTCAGGAGATAAGACCATGATTCATCAGATACCCGCACAGATCGAAAGCAAGCAACAGGAGTTGATAACCGATAGTGAAGACCTCGCCATTGTGAGAGAGCAGATCAAAGACAGAGAGCTTGACGCCGTGTGTGATGCGGCCGAGGCCAGAGGCGAAGACGGGAAGCCGATGTACACAAACGACAAGCTACGCGAGAGAGCCGCACGCGCCACTCTGAAAGCCGATGCTCAATACAGCCGAGACAGAGAGACAGCCCGAATTCTTGAGCGCCGGGGTGCTATGCTCACCGCAGAGATTGAGCGAATGCGCCGAGATTATCGAATTGCCTTGATTGATTATGAGCGCGCCGAGTTAGGACAGCGCGCAGCATAGTAAGGCTACGGGCCGTGCGCTCCGACAAAGAACCGCACGGCCCACTATCCCACGCGCCTCATCAGCGCGTAGAAAGGCAAGAACATGGAAACAGAATCGAGCCAGGAGAATCAAGCCATCCTGTTTATGGATGATGAGAGCAGGCTTGTACGCCTTGAAGGACTATCAGAAGAGAGCCGAGAAGCATTAGCTGACCTGTTTATTGTATTGCGCCGAGGGATGAGGAAAGGAGGCTGCGGCTGGCAGGTAGTAGAAACCGAACTGGACCGATTTATTGAATTGTTGTTTAGGGAGTCGGAAGCCTACAGATTGGCGCTGAGGTTATAGACAGGCCGGTATGAAGTGATTGGTGGAAGGAATGCGGCCGAGATTCTGCGCGAAGTCATAGAAAAACATTTGGCTGACAGTGACGAACAAACAGCAACGGATGATAAATGAGGGCAAGCAAGCGGATGAATCAGCCGGGGCGATGCGAGCGCCCCCATTCATCTCTGGAACAATGAGAAGTTGGAATGCGGGTCCGCTGGAATGAGCAGTTAGGCGGCAGACTTGGGGATTATCGACGAAGCTTTCGAAGTATTAAGGTTTATTAGCCCAATACATACACCTCATCGGTTTTATCTCCTGATATTGACTACTCATCCTTTTCTGATTCGCTCTTTTTTGATTCGCTAGTACTTCTCCAATATTGGCGAGCCGCTATATATCTTTCTGAAATTGATTCCCAAGCACCATTAAGCTCAGACCCTTCGATTTCTCCTAAATCATCGAAGGATAGTTCTGAGATTTCGCCCATCTGATAGGCACGGTGTCTTTGCATAAGAACGGAAACTATTCGATCACTTGGCGGCCAGTAAACCCCTCGGTCTGTTCTAATCCTTGGAAGTCTTACACGTGTTACAATTCTAAAGGGTTCTAGCCTTTCAAGAAATGAATCAAGTTCTTTTTCACTCTGAATTAAGGTGGCAGGATACTGTTTCTTCGAAGTATCGAACTTGATCTTCACCGTAGTTCGTTCAATAGCTTTTGTGCTTGCATCTCGAAGCAATAACTGTTCACCCTTCCCCGATGTATGAATTACAAGTCCTGAAATCATCGACTTTATTGTGACAGCCCTGACAGATTTAAGCTTCTTATCCACAAACTGATAAAGCTTTTGTGGCAGTTTAACATTGTAAGAATGGGTTCCTATTATCAAAGGGAGTTGGCCTGTTAGCCATGCATCCCAAAGAAAATCATGGAGAAAGGTGTAGAACTCGCCTCTTTCATTGAAAAACATATAAGGATTGTCAGAGCAACCTGTTTCCTCGTCGTATTCTATAGTGAATTGAGTAATCTCACCCATAAGAAAAACGACTGCTTGGAAGGCTTCATGAAGGATAGCCGAGAGTCCTTCTTTGGTAAGTCCTTCAAGGGTAAGCGTTTTAAGACCTTCTTTATGAGCTCTTTCGATTGCGCCTTGAGTGTAACCACTTGCAGAAACATAAACTCCATCTTGTGGCGGGATTCCCACATCTTTCAGCTTGCCTATAAATTCGTCTATCTTTTGAACACCAACAGATGATCTTTCGTTTTTGCACTCGAAAGCAATTCTCTTAGAATATCCTGCTACCTGACCAACGACTAAAACATCTATTTCTCGTCTTCTTTTCCCCGTTCCAAGCACGGGAAGGAATACGTTAAGGCGAACGGTTACATCAGGGTTTTCATGAAATGCTGCTGTAATCTTCTCAACGATCTTCCCCTTCTTTACAGTAGAGCCTGTTTGCTGCCTCTGTTTGGATTGCTTTCTATTTGTAGTTTTCTTCCTTGGCATTTCAACGATCCGAATCTATTCAACTCAAGTTTATGCTTTTGAATTCAGGATAGCTGAATTTTTCGACTCTAATCAAGACGCCTAACGCCTCGGTTGATCGGCCCGCTGTGGGTTGATGGAACACGAGTAGTTGGAATGCGGGTCCGGTCGAACCGATTGTTATGCCCCGTAGTGAAACTTTGTGCAGTTGGTTGAAGAGATGCTTACATCGCAGACACCTCGATTCAGAAGCCATGAATAGAGCAACCCGCCAAATCCAGCTTTTCAAGAATGTAGTTTCCATTCTCCACTCAGCATTGAAAGTGCCGCGACATCGCGCAGGGGTATAACGACGAGTTCAGCGGCGCGCGGGTATTGAAGGGATAATGAGGAGGTGGAATGCGCGTCCGCTGGAATGAGCAGTTAGGCCGGACTTCTAACCAAATATCACAAATGATTGTTATGCATCTTCTGTTGGTTTAGGTCCACTATTGATAGTTGTTATATCTTTTACAAGATAATTGAGAATAGGGGGGGACGGTAAGGTGAAATGCGGAAGTGAGGCACTAATCCATGAGAGGAGCGAAACGAGAGGGCGGTCGTTGTTTGGGTCTCGGAAAACATACCCAGGCTTAGATTCTCCCTCAGGCGTGATGAATTGTAGAGTTCCCGCGCCAGTCCCAAAGTTAATAATGCTACCTCCTGTCATTATGAAAACCGCATCAATCTGCTCTGGAACTGCAAGGCCATGTTTCTGATTCCACGCCTCAATTTTTGTTTTGATCGTCATTATTGAGAGTTGTGATTCGAATGCAAAGAGGAATGATGGCCGCTTATCGACGAATCGCGAGATGTCCTCTCGATTTCCGAAAACGGTTGCACCTTTCTGGATAGTTACAGATAGACGCTTGAAGGAAAGGGAGTTTTCTAATGCTCGTTCAAGCTCAACTCCTGTTAGCACGCTCTTCACCTCTGCAACGCAGGACACACCCTCTACAATAAATACACTAGGCACGGAAAGATCATTGAGGAACGGGTGGTACTCGTTAGTGATTATGACGTCGAGTTGGCGACTACTAACACCACTATGATCAATTACCTCCCCGTGACCGACACGGTTATATGGTGGCAGGAAATATCTTAAGAAGTCACGAAGAACCTGTTCGGCGTTGGTTCCTTTGTTCCCACTATGGCGATAGGTTGTGCGTATCTCCTCCAATCGGAGCATCATCTGCTTCTGAAGTATTTCTATGTGTTCTTGTAACATACAATTACAGATGACAAAGCTCTAACCGAATCTGCGAATGCGCATTAATATTATGCAGAATGAGACTGATATTCAATTTGAATCGGTCAATTTCTTGGCGGGCCAACATTCTCATTCTCTTTTCCAAATCAAGACTCGCAGGGCAAACGAGGGGGCCTAACGACGAGTTCAGCGGCGCGCTGGCGGTTGATGGAACACGAGTAGTTGGAAAGCGCGTCCGCTGGAATGAGCAGTTAGGCTGGTTTCCTTTCTTAAGGAGTGATGCGATTTGCAAACTCTCGAATTGTATTCAACTGGTTTTCTGTGAGGTTGAAGATTGATCTTCCCATTTCTCCCGCGACCTCCTTCGCTTCAATAAGTTTTTTCAATTGCTCTGGTTTCAGCTCACCAATTATCCATTCTAGGTACAATCCATTTATGTCCCTCCCGTTCCTAATCAGTGCAGTTTGCGGCAATGAAAATGTTATACCCATGTCTGGACGTTTCTCAGAATAGAATGCTTCCTTCCCATTCTTGGCTTCTCCTTTCAAGAGCAGATAGGTCGTCGGTGATAATGTCCATCTTTCGCCATCAGTATTGAAGCGAATCTTCCGATCTGTGTCCTTTGTGAAAAGGATAGTCGGGGAACTTGACCAAATCATCAAAGTTATTTTCTTTGGAGGCTTTGTCAAGTGTTCGCCGGGCAAATTGGAGGTCAATTCAAATTGCAAGAAGTGAGAAAGAGAATTAACGAGAAACATAGAATCGGTTTGAACAACAGTGGCCTTTATATTCTTATTATATTGAGAATGAACATGTGAATCTTGAGAAACCACAGCGGATGGAAGAAACAAAGAGAAGATAGTGAATAAGCAGGGTATGTGCAATTTCATGAATACCTTTCTGGTTCACCCTAAATGTTTACGATTCTATTATCTCACAAATAGACGGCGAGAGCCTAACGCCCGTGTTGACCGGGCGCGGGCAAGCCAACTGGAAGAAACCATGCAAAACTCGCTGCCCGCGCTCCGGTCGAACACATTGTTAGGCCCAACTTCACTTGGGAAGACTTTCCTTCAGCTTCTTGATCTCTTCGACCTCCGATGCTGCGCCTGCTTGTTGGGCGGCTACCAAGTGATATTCAAGTAGCCTCCTTAGCGTTTTAATATAATCTTGTCTGATCTTTTCTATCTCTTCATCACAGTTGTCGCAGGCCATATCTGCATAGGCTGATTGAAGGGACTTTTCAGCCTTCTTATATAGTTCTCGTGCTTTGTCTAAGTTGCTCATGCCATGATGTGCAATGGCCAGATAGCCGTACAATTGCCCTAATTCGGCATTTTTGTCTGTCAACTTCAACTGTGCAAATTGAAGGGCGCGTGAATAGCTATCTAAAGCTTCCTGATAACGCTGCTGCTGCATTAAGGTATGCCCCACAAGTTCGTAAGCTCCCATCTTTTCTAATGCTCTATCACTTGGCAATTCCTCTGCCACCTGAGCAGCAGCCTTACAGACCATCTCAGCTTCTTTTAGCTTGCCGCTTCTTAGCAGCTCACGGCACTTGTCTTCTTGCTGGAAGTACTTCTTACTAACCTCTTGCTCTCGCTTGATGTCGTCATCCGGTATGCCTAGAGAGAAACTGATGTCAACAGTAGTGATGAAAGGTGTCGCCTTGCCATCAACAACGTATGGTTTATACTTACACTTCTTTACGGCGTCCAAGGCAGCTGATCTCAATGTGGGATTACCTTCTAGCACTTTCGATGAAACAACCGCACCTGCTTCGGAAACCATGATTTCTACCTTCACTATTCCCTGGTGTTTCATTAGTTTCGCAAAGTAAGGATAGTCCGGCTCAACCTTCTCGACTAATAACTTGTTCGCGTCTTCGGCACTGAGGCGAACTTGGCTATATGATGATACCAGGCTCAAACTGAGCATAAGAACAAACAGAAGCACTACTCTGTAATTAAACAAGGAAAACACCTCCTACCTTCAACGATTATAGAACGGTGACTGCAAGAGTACACCCGTCTGTTGGGCCTAACGCCGAGTTCAGCGGCGCGCTGTGGGCCTATGGAACGCGAGATGTTGGAAAGCGCGTCCGCTGGAATGAGCAGTTAGGCCAGTTTACTTCGTCTCGACCTTGTGAAACTCTTCGACAACGAACACCCACTCTCGCAATGTCTTGGAATAACTTCCCATAAAAAAGTAGTACAATACAGTCATATCGCCTTTGTTAAGTTCTTTCTCCATGTAGGGCTCGATTGGTTTAAGAACTGGTAACCAATAATCCTTGTCGCCTTCCTTGAAGAGGTATTCATTCTCGAATTCATTTAGACGATCCAAAGGAGCATTTTTTACTTCAAACCAAAGCTTTATAAAATCCATTTTCGGTTTGGAAATCGGTCGGTGTTGGCCAGTCACGACCACGGCGGTTTTAGAGGGAAAAGGGGCAGCCGAGACAACAAAGTCCACCTTGCTGCTCTCAACTGTATTGTGGTCCTCAATAATACTAATTAGGGGGCGAATTGGATAAGTATTGAAGTCATTTTGCGAAAAGGCGTGGAGAGGGGAAAGAAGAATTGCAAGTAAAAGAAAAAAAGGTGATCTCAACAGTCTAACCTCCCAATCTAAAGTAAAATAGATGCAACGAGTAGATGGATAATGAAAAAGAATTCTACAAGGATGAGGAGAATAAGCGCAATAGAAAGCCTGTATAATCCAGGATGAAAAAGAATTGCAATAGAAATGTTTAAAAGAAGAATTACTGGAGAATACGGGAGCCTAACGCCGGGGATCAGCGGCCCGCTGTGGCCGAAGGGATAACGAGAAGCTGGTATGCGGGTCCGTTGAATGCCCATGTTAGGCGCGCCTTTGTCGTTGGCCGCGCTCGGCTTTCTGGGCAATTCAATCAAGGCATATCGGGAGGCGCGGCCCCAATCTTGACTCGCTGCTTTGTGACTGCGTCGTTTAGTTACTATGACATTGTTCACTCTTTTTTCCGCCTCTGTGTCGTTGCTGTTGGTCAGGAAATTTCCCCGCGAGCCTAACGACGAGATAACCGGCCCGCTGTGGTTGAAGGGATAATGAAACGGTGGTATGCGGGTCCGGTTGATTGAGCAGTTAGGCAGCCCCTTGCCTGTTTCATTTCTTGCGCTTTGCTGGCCCTGATCCTCCTGTTTTCGTCTCACTTTCTGAGACAGGTTTTCCTACCATTGTCGGGGAAGCATCTGAATTGGCAGGTTTATCCTTCCAATCAGGTTTGACCTGCCACATTCCTTAACTGGCAATTGCCCTGCGAAGGTATCTTTTCGAGGCAGCATTGTCATTGAGCAATGCTGAACAGACTGATTCGGGAGAAAGCAGTATCAGAGAAAGGAACAGAGATAAGCGATGCGAAGAGAGTGGAATGAGAAGCGAGCAAGGGCATTGTCCTGGCGATGACTACCTGAACATGTTTTCGCATCATCGCTTTATGAGTCGTTTCGCTTCCATTGAGATATGGACGCCTAACACCGAGATAACCGGCCCGCTGTGGTCGGAGGGATAATGAATCGCTGGCACGCGGGTCCGGTTGATTGAGCGGTTAGGCGGTCCCTTGCCTGTTTCATTTCTTGCGCTTGGCTGACCCTGATCCTCCTATTTTCACTCTCACTTTCTGAGACAGCTTTTCCTGTCATTGCCAAGGAAGCAGCTTGATGTGCAAGCTTTGTCCTTCCCATTCAGGCTTCTCTACCCCTTGCCTCAACAGGTGGTTGTGCTGCGAAGGTATCTTTTCGAGGCAGCATTATCATTGAGCCAGAGTGAATAATCCTTTGGAAGAAACATCCTATGAAGGAACAAGAGAAGAGAGAAGCGAGCAAGAGGCTCTCCTCGCTATGACTCGCCTGAACTGGTTTTCGTAGCGTTGCTTGTTGAGTCGTTTCCCTTTCATCGGTGATCTAACGCCTAACGCCGGGGATCAGCGGCCCGCTGTGGGCAAAGGGATAATGAGGCGGTGGCACGCGGGTCCGCTGAATGCCACGGTTAGGCGCGTTCTGATTTGTAAGTTCGTCACAGATGAAGATTCCTGTCGTTCAAGCCGCGCAAGCTTACTTTACCTTTTAGCGGGACTTTGACTCTACCCTTTCGACTAGCGCGGCGAAGTGTGAGTCTAACTCGACAGACGTAGACAGGTCATTCTACCCTGCAATCTGACGACCAGTGTGAGTCTAACAGCACAGCTTGTAGACAGATAATATTGGCTGCGATCTTGGCGACCAGTTTGGTTAATTCTCACCGACCAATTTCCTGCGCGCTTAACGACGAGATAACCGGCGCGCCGGTAGCCGAGGGCTAATGAGACGTTGGCATGCGCGTCCGGTTGATCGACCTGTTAGGCGGCGGATTGCTATTGTCTGCTCCGCTTCTGCTTCTGAAATTATTCCTTCAGGATTGCGCTCTTAAATTTTACTCTGTAGCTCCATTTTCCACCAAAACCCGAATCCTCTTCGGCTAACTCTCCCTCAATGCTATCGGCGCCAATCGTCACAGATTTCCTGTTCGCTGAGGCATACGCCTTCGAGTTAGATAAATTCGGTGGCGAGAGAAAGAAGCTCATGGTGACAATTTTGCCTTCGGGTGTAATCATAAAGTGGAGCATATCATTGAATCCTACTGCATCACTGAGGGTGTCGCCTTTTTTTAGGATATCTTCAGAATAGGGGCGGTGGGTTAGCACAAGACTATACATCGGGTCACCCTGCACCTTTACTTTACGGGCATAGGCGTACTTCAATTCTACTGTCCTGTTCTGTATCAGGCTACCTTTTGCCTCGCCGATTTTCAGTTGCTGTGAGGTTACCTCGACTGGTGAGCCTTCTACTGGCGTCGGAGATTTTTCGATCGCGCTTAACCAGCCAGTCAGAGATAACAATAACAATGCTAGGACTGCAATTACTCTCAACATCATCACTCCTCCTGATTCATAGATGTCATCTAATACGGATTCCGCTCTGCGCGCCTAACGCCGAATTCAGCGGCGCGCTGGCGGCCGATGGAACATGAGAAGTTGGCACGCGCGTCCGCTGGAATGAGCAGTTAGGCCAAGCACTTTGGTTATTCGGTTCGTGTCTTCGACCGCCTTATGACTTCTTGTTCTAAATAGCCTACAGTATGAAAAAGGATTTTCCCCACTTCTGATGAGCCTTCAGCTTCTGCAATCTGCTTGCAAAGGAATATGATTTCTTTAACACATGTCTTTGCAAATCGAAGCCTGTCCGCACACACCCTTCGTACGCTCTCATCTGTGCTAAAGAGTCCATTGATGAGCATGGGATGAAATTCGGGGAATGATCTCCAAATCACTCGAACCAGATTGCGGCTAATCGATTGAGCTCTAGTCGGCTCTCCATAAAGTCTGATGACATTACTCGACTGTTGTGTTTTAGGTGAAAAGCAACCAATCAACAAGCCATAATTGGATGTTGTTTAGCAAAAAGCCTGGCGAAAGTTGCAGACACAGATTCCCCCTGTTGTATTAAGTTGTGTGCTTTCATTATCAAGTTTTCAAGCGATGCTTGTCCTTGTTGCCGACAGGCTTCGCCAATAGTTCTTATAGGCCGAAGCAGCGGCTGACGTTTCTTCGGTGACGCTTCCAGACAATCCAGATGTAATAGAGAGTAGGCTACGAAGACCAGACACCAATGTTTTTTAGCGGCTTCGGCTCCTCGCATTCGATATTCGTCTAACCCAAGATGTCCTTTGCTGTCCTGATAAAACGTCTCTATCGGCCAGCGTTGCAGATAACTCTCAATTATTTTCTTAGCTGACCAATCGGTTCGATTTGTCACTATCACTGCATATGTTCCCTCAAGGCTCGCATCTGAATAACTGATGACCAGACGCACTTTTCCCAAATCCGGGATGCTAAGATTCAACGCAAAATACCAATACTCTTTTTCATCAACTTTCACCGACTTAAACGCCCTTGCCGGTATCAACTTCACTAACTCTTCAACTTTGACGTGTGGCCCGGCTATCTCTATCTTCTTCCCCTCGGCATCGCGCAAAGTGAAACTCGCTGTCTCTATTTTGCGATTCTTTTTCAGCAAACTCACCCAATCCAACCCATGTTTTTGCAAACACTCAATAATCAGAGGAGCTAGATACCAACTGTCCATCAAGACGTATTTTGAAAGGCAATTTGCGTCCTACTGCGTCTTGGATTAGCTGCACCCCCAACATTATCTTAGTCTCAAACTCCGTGTGCAGACGCGCGAACTCAGGGTCTGAAAGCAACTTTTTATCAACTTCTTTATGAAACTTATTTCGCTCTTTGCTCCGGGTTGGAATTTTGCGATCAGGAAAATATTTCCCGACAAAAACCTCCCAATTAGTCTTCTCTTCATAACGGCGATAAAGACGTGCCGAGACAGGAAAACGCACTGCTCCACTTACGAAATGGCTAGTCACTAAATTGTGCGCCAACGGATAAGTTCCGTCGCAATGATCATAATGACGTGAAACATACTCAAACAAACTCCCAAAGTGCTCGCACAGAGTGTCATCCAACAACAAACAAGAATCCTTAGCCGCTCTCAGATGCTTTTGTGTCTGCTCAATTAGATACTCGACTCGACGGTCATTGACCAGGCTCTCGCTCCAAGGCGATTGAGAGAAAAACCGAGATAGATTGGTTTTGTCTGCGCTTGATAAGACACACCGAGAGATGTTGCTCAAGCTTTTGTTGTCTAATAAAATCAACCCTGTCAGATAGTTTTGAAAATGCTCGTACTGACAACAGTTCTCAAATAAATCACGAAAAGCCACGGAATGCTTTTCAACTATTGGCGATGGTGCAACAATCGGTACTTGCATGGAAATCATCCAACCTATTCTTATAATCTGTTACCTTGTCCCAAGCAGGATTATAACCCCGTTGGATAATTCAAAACACAACAGTCGAGGACATTATCTATACCTTTGCTGGAATCCTCCTCAATATATGGTCGTATCGATTTTAGAACATCCTTGTAGGAGATATTTGTAATCTGATTGAATCTTACTTTGGAATAGGTTGCACTTACCAATCGTGAGCTCAGTTCTTTTAATTCATCCTCACACATGTGAGATAATCTGTAGAACTCACTCCAACTCAAAAACTTAGGCACAGCCGCCGACCATAATAAAATCGCTGCGAGTAATTGGCAGCCTTCTTGGCTGTATCTTGACATAGCCTCAAGTGCATTTCTTATAACCTTCATATCAGAAAATGCCTTAATTGCATCAAAAAAAAGGTCAAAAACATCTGCATTGAGATTCTCTTCTGATAATTTGCCAATTACTGACCAAAAGGCTGTTGGCCAGACCGAATCCCCGCGAGCTAATAGAGTTATAAAATTTATTGCATCTTCGCGTGAATAGCCAAAATCACCTTCCAATAACATGATTCCGACATATTCTCCAACGCCACGCGCATTCACCCAGACATTAACTGCTTCATAAAGCTTTTGAAAAATATCAGATACGGTGCATAAACCAAAACGTTCAGGCATCGCAATGAGAGTTCTTGCCAATAGATATTCCATAAATTCTTCATATACAAAGCCAATACGCCGCTTCTCAATGGATTCTGTAGGCTGCTCTTCTATGATAATGTCTTCGTCCAATAAACGGAGGTAGAGAGAGTTCTCTGTACTTAAGTCTGCATCTCCTGTTGCTTCTTGAATTTCCGTAGAGAAGATAGAGACTGATAAGCTGTTGAACAAATAGGCTATGAGTTTAGACAGGTAGCTAATTACTAAATCCGCGTTCCCATGATGAAGGAATTGTCGTATTTGCGCTACTTTCCGCGTAAAATACTCATCGAATAGTTCCTTTAATCTAATATCGCGTACTAAGCCTAGCTGAACTTCTGGCCCATCTACAGAACCATATGCCTCACAGAAAAAACGAAGCAGTAGAGGGTGTTGACAAGCCCTCCTAGCCTCATCAGCCAACTCACACCTAATATTAAAATGGCTTAGATAAAGTGGTAGCGCAGAACTGTATTCAGAGGCAGAAAACTCCTTAAGCCCACCCTGCACAGTCATACTCACAAAATGTCTCCAATTATCGTAATTGAAGAATGTAATGGACCCCAAAATTTGGACAGTAAAAAGTCGGTTTATAGTATAGACGCAGATTGCTTCATTTTCCACTGCGCCTCGAACTCCACCGGGGTCATATATCCCAATGACGAGTGTATCCGCTTCTTCAGATAGACATCTTCTATAAAATGGCCTATCTGAGAGAGGGCTTCTTCCGAGTCTTCGTACTCGCTCAAGTAGACTTCTTCTTCCTTGATCGTTCTGATCACTCTTTCGGCATAGCCGTTTTGCTCGGCGTGTCCTACTTCGGCCATCGAGATTCGGGTTCCGGCTGCTTTCAATATAGCCACATAATCAGTCGCAGCATACTGCACCCCTTGATCCGAGTGATGGATTTCTGGCTTCCCACATTCGAGCGCCCGATTTAGAGCCGCTAAGCTCAACTCTACTCCTAGCCCTTGAGAGAGCGCCCATCCTCGTATCGCTCGTGTGAAGACATCCATTACTATCGCCAGGTATACAAACTGGCCCTTACCCAATTTGATGTAGGTAATATCACATACCCAAACCTCTTCGGGATGAGTTACTATTACTCCCTTTACCAGATTCGGATACCGAGGATATGAGTGCCGGGAGTTTGTAGTCTGTTTGGTCTGCTTTTTTCGCCTTAAAATCAGGCCATTTTCTCTCATTACTCGCCTCACTCGCTTGCGGCCCAAAGGTGCAAGGTCAGCAACCTCGCGTTTGACCTGATGAGTCAAGCGACGCGATCCATAGGTCGGGAACTGCGCTGCTGCCTCTTGAATTGCAGCAGTCAGAGAAGTCTCATCGCGCTCGACTCTCGAGTAATAATAAGAACTTCTTGGCAGGCAAACGACTTTGCAGATAACGCTCACAGGATAGTCACTTGCAAGCATCTCGATCACCTCCCGTTTTTCCTGGTTTGATAGATTACAACTTGAGAGGCTTTTTTTGCGATCTCTAACTCCATAGTAAGACGCCCGACCATTTGTTGGAGTTCAGCGATATGTTGGTCTTTGTGGTTTACTTCACTATCAGTCTCGAAGACCGTCGGGGCGTGAGTGAGAAGTTGCTGCTTCCAACGGCTGAGGAGAGCTTCATTGATGTTGAGATCGCGGCAGATTTGAGCAGCGCTTTTGCTACCGCTAAGAAGTTGCAAGACAGCCTGGGCTTTCAATTGGGGTTTGAAGGTTCTCTTTTTCGTCATAGTGGTCTCCTATTTCTGAACTGTAGTTCTGTCTGTTTCTACTGTCCAGTTTTAGGGGACCACTACAGAATACCCAATATATATCCCTACAAGTGATAGTTACTCTAATTCTATGATTGCTGGCCCATTGAAGAAATGTAGCAATATTCACATCTAACTCAGAAATGCTGCGATTCTCATTTACCCCTTCTAGGAAGATATGAAGGAAGAGACCTTCCTTTTCTAATAGTTCGTCAACCAAACTAATAGGACTTGATGATTGCACGTCAAAGGCGTGGGATATCAGGCTTTCCAACTTTTCGATAATCCCATCCGTGCCATGAAAATTTTCTTTTCCAAAGAGTAACAGCACAGGTTGTTTTGTTGCCAGCGAGAGAGCAAAGTCACATACAAGGTTTGTTTTTCCACTTCCTGCTCGATCTATTACTAAGAGACAATTTCTCCTGAACTCCTGAACGTAGGACGAAAGGGAATTAAGGTGTTCAATTTGTAGCTGGATACGACTATTTGGAAAAATACCAAAATTGTTCATAATCACATGCGGTGGATCAACAACATTCCTCCGATGTTCGGTCTTAGGCACAATACCTGTCAAATAAGCCACGAGACGGCATTTATGGCATACTTTCGAGTTGATAGAAACGAAAGTTGTCAAGGAGCCGCCTCGCTTGAGTTACAAAATACGCCATATTACCGATGAACGAAAGTTCTGTGATCATCTCTCTATTGATGCCATCTCTGATGCCGTCTCTATTGAATTAATCCAAGAGGTTCTTGATCTCCACAATGCCTCTCACAAACGACATCGCAAACTCACTATGAGCGCTGTCGTGCTCATTATCATCGCTATGAATCTGTTTTCACATTTCTCTATTGGACATGTCGTGCGGAGAGTCTTTCAGGGTTTGCGTTTCATCTGGCCTGATCCTGACTTTCCTCCTCCTAAACACAATGCAATATCTTATCGTCGTTACCAGTTGGGGCCTCGTCCTTTAGTCTCATTGTTTCATCGTGTTGCACAACCTATGGCAACAGATGAAACTCGTGGCGCTTTTGCATTTGGACTGCGATTAATGGCCCTTGACGGCTCTATTGAAGAAGCCCCGGACACTCCGGAAAATGATGCTGCTTTTGGGCGGTTGGCTTCTGATCGCGGGAAGTGTTGCTTCGTGCAAATTCAGGCTGTCTACCTTGTAGAATGTGGCACTCATGCCATTATTGATGCAGGATTTTGGCCTGCAAAAAGCAGTGAACGAGTTGGAGGTTTTCGCCTGCTAAGAAGCCTGGGAAAAGGGATGCTTTTGATGTGGGATAGAGGCTTTCACTCCTATGATATGGTAGTTGCGACACTTGAGCGAGGGTCTCAATGTCTTGGTAGATTGCCTGACAATGTGAAACCGGAACACCTTTGCACGCTAGAAGATGGAACGTGGTTAGGCTATATCAGACCAACACAAAAAGGACGGCGAAATAAAGAAGACAAACAGTTGGTTCGGATAATCTCTTACACTTTTACAGACCCGACCCAAGCAGGATACCAGAAGAGATACCGCATAGTCACAACACTATTGGATGAAAGGAAGTATCCGGCCAAAGAGTTGGTGTGTTTGTATCACGAGCGATGGGAAATCGAGATAGTCATAGATGAGATAGATACACATCAACGACTAGCAGGAAGGCCATTGAGAAGCCTAAAACCAGAGGGAGTCATACAAGAGTTATACGCATTATTGATAGCGCATTATGCAGTAAGAAAACTGATACACGAAGCAGCAAATGAGGCAGAAGTAGACCCGGATCGGATAAGTTTTGTAGGAGCATTGAGGATAATCCAAGAAGCAATACCAGAATTCCAAATGGTAGAAAAGGAGCAAAAGGAGCAATTATACAAGAGGCTATTGAGAGATATAGGAGAGCAAAGGTTACCAGAAAGGCGAGCCAGATCGAATCCGCGAGTAGTGAAGAGAAAGATGAGTGGGTTCAATCTGAAGCGACCACAGCATTACAACTGGCCCAAGCCACAGCTACGATTTTGTGATGCTATTTTGCTTATTTGACAGGTATTGGTCTTAGGCATGGACTTCAAAACGGATACAACAGCATTTATACGTTCGCATAATCTTAAATGGTCGCCTTGTTTATCGAAATAAACAGACTCCGAAAGAGCCTGCGCAGTTTCAAGTAGGAGATTAACAGACTGGACCAGTTTATTAATCCAGTTTTTTGATCGACTAAATAAACTGTTTAGAAAATCAACTTCACTCCTAAAATCAGGCGGTCTTGCTTCTTGAATAACCGGATGCTCGTGCCCTCTTTCTTTTTCTACACCTTTCAATGGAAAGGATTTCAAATAATCTTCAATTTGTAATATCTCCTCCTTTATTGAGTGTATACTATTTGACTTGAGCAATTTAGCTAGCTCAGCCTCCGAACTATGAAATAGAGTCAGTCTTTCCTGGAGTTGTCTGCGAATATAAAGCTTCGGAATATACTTCCCCTTAGCGAATCGCTCTACTTGAGAGTTCGTTATGTCACGGCATCTTGCTGTAAGGGTATCAACCCCACCTGGGTCAGCAAATCTAGCTCTTTGGGAAGATCCAGAAGAGTCAATACATCTGAGGGGAGGCTGTTTAAGAGTGCTCGCCCATACTTCCGAGCATAACCTTCTATTTCCTCTCTCCACCACGCTTCCACATGAAAATGATAATTAACTGATTTGTCCAATTTTTCAAACCATCTTCTTAAGCCAGGCGAAGGACTGACTGTAGTGACAAGTATCCAAGTATCAATATCATCTGAGATGAAATTGGATAGCTCATTATTGATTTCGGATTGGGTTAATCGCTTACAACGTTTGCATTGAAAAATCCATTTTCGGCTTGCTGGGCGAATACCAGGGATACTTGGTGGCTGGTAAGCAACGATATCCCTGCCTCGATCACCTGGACCTCCCCAATAAGTGACCGCTTCAAAGTTCATAGCCTCAACAAGCCTGTGAACGAACTCCTCAAATTGGCGCGGAGTCAGTTTTTCCCATTGTATACCAGTCATTCTACTCCTATCTGTAGACCATCATTCCGGCAGCAATTCCCGGTTTGAGGAGAAGTACAACAACCCTGCCACTTTGTAAAAGATCAAATTGCGAACTTTTCCTTCATTCTGACTTGGCTTGCCGACGAGTTAGCGGCAAGATTTGCCTATGCGTACTCCTATTCATCTCTCTTTTGAATCTGTCGTCGCTTTGCTTTCGCGCACTTTTGAACGTCTCGCTGATCGCCGTAATCCTCAGCGCATCAACTACTCTCTGCGCGACTCTATACTTTCGGCCTTTGCTATCTTCTTTTTTCATCATCCTTCCTTGCTTCATTTTCAGCATCGGCTCAAACAAAGAAAGGGGCGCTGCAATCTCGAAACTATCTTCGGCGTTAAAGCGGTTCCCTCTGATACTCAATTGCGCGAGATTCTCGATGGCGCTGACACAGAGCCTCTTCGTCGCTTGCTTGCCTTGATCTTTCAGCGTTACCGCCGTTCGGGCTGGGTCTGGGACTGGCGCACGTCTTTGGCTTTGGGTAAACGATTCTACCCGGTGGCTATAGATGGCACGGATTACTTCTCTTCAACAGCTATCAACTGTCCGGGCTGTCTTCGTCGCACAACGGATGACGGCTCTGTCTGCTACCGTCATTCTATCTTGGCGGCGACTCTCTTCAAGAGCCGAACGCACTCTATCTTGCCAATAGATGCCGAGCCTATAAGAAACACTGACGGCCAAGCCAAACAGGACTGTGAGATCAATGCAGCAAAGCGATTGCTTGCACGCCTGCGTCGAGAGCATCCCAAACTCGATATGTTGATCCTTGGCGATGCGATCTTTTCATCAGAACCCTTGATCGAGCAACTCAATGAGTTGCAACTGCCTTTTTTGCTATCAGTTAAACCCACCTCGCACAAAGAGACCTTCGAGTGGGTAGAAGAAGCAGAAGCTGTAGGAGAGTGGGTCGAGCGAGGTAATTGGCAGGAAGGACCCAAAGCCAAGCGAAGGTATTTCAGATGGAGAATTGTACGGGAGATGCCGATGAGTCAGGCTCGTAAGAATTGGGTGACCTTTATAGAAGTGTGGGAAACAAACAAAGAAGGCAGGCAAATCTATCACTCGACCTGGGTGACAAATCTTGAAGTTACCTCAGAGAATGTTTCGGAAATAATCTGGATAGGAAGAGGGAGATGGAAGATAGAAAACGAGCATTTCAACATACACAAAAACGGAGGCTATGAGTTGGAGCATAACTTCGGACACGGAAGCAAGAGCTTGAGTGAGGTCTTCTACTATCTGAATCTGCTGGCCTTCGTGGTGCACAAAGTGTTGGAGAGAAGCGATAGAACCTACCGTAAGCTGAGAGAGAAATGGACATTGAGAGAGATGTGGCAGGAATTGAAATACTGTTTTCACAGATTCTTGGTAGAGAGTTGGGCACAGTTGCTTGCAGAGTATGATCCAGAGTTGGAAGAAGATAGTGGATAAAGAGGAAGCCCAGGCCGGGGCAAGGGAGCGGCCAAAAGAGAACCATCCAACAGAGAGGAAGAGGAGGAGAAAGAAGAAACAAACAGAAAGGAAAGGAAGTGAAAACAGGCGTCCAGAGACTTGGAGCGATGAGAAGGGTTTGTCTTTTGTAAGTTGAGCGACTTATTGAGTCAGATACCTATCTCCTCACCGGGAATCGCTGTCATTCCGGAACTTTATTTTACATATTGCCAAATGGGTTGCAAGTCGTGAAAGAATTTTGATAGGCAATTAACAAAGTAATGGCTTTATTAATGAAGGAATTCTACGATGGTTTATGAAAGAGCCTAACGACGAGTTCAGCGGCGCGCCGGTAGCCTCGGGATAATGAGTAGTTGGCACGCGCGTCCGCTGGAATGAGCAGTTAGGCTACACCCTGGGCGATTACATCTCATGAATTATGAATCATCCGCTTTTCTGTCGCCTTAGCCACGGACTATGGCTTAAGAGTTTTTTGCTCGTCAGTTGGTGGCTCCCAAAGTTCCACTTTGTTCCCATCCGGGTCCATAAACCATCCAAATTTTCCGTATTCGTATTCCTCTATTACGCCGATGATCTGGGCACCGCCTTCCTCCACCTGAGTGAGTGCCTCTCTCAAATCATCCACAACCAAGTTGAACATGAACTCTTTTGCAGAAGGAGAGAAGTACTTCGTTGAGGATTCAAAGGCGCTCCATACGGTTAGGCTATGCTTGGGCATGTCGTGCGGTTGGAATCCAAAGCCTGATTGTGGTTCTGCCTTAAAGCCAAGCCAACGCTCATACCATTGATATAGTTTCTCTGGATCAGGTGATTTGAAGAAGATACCGCCAACACCTAAGACTCTAGCCATGAAGAAGATCTCCTTGAAGCAGTCATAAACAATCACAGACAAAGTTGCGCGGCCAACAAAGATTTTGATAACCACCCAACTTGCCAAAGGAATACCAGAAAGCGAGATGATTCTACTTCGAATAGTTCATCTAATCAAATGTGCAAGTTCTATCTGGCTGAAAGAAATTGATAATCTGTAGATTTTCCATATCAGGGTTCCGGTTATCACAGCGAGAGCCTAACAACGAATTCAGCGGCGCGCTGGTAGCAGCGGGATAATGATGAGGTGGCAAGCGCGTCCGCTGGAATGAGCAGTTAGGCTCTGGCCAGGGCCAACATTCTTCATCTGATTGAGGGAATTTTACCCACACTTTTCAAACACTTATCGGTTCTCGCGTGTGCCACTCATGTGTAATCTCTCGCATCAATAGCGCACAGTCAAACTTCACTGTCCCTTCTGGGAAGATTTCTCTATTTTCAAAGTAACTCGACCTCACTTCTTCAATTGCCAATGGTTCAACTTTCCAATTGAAACTCCGCAACTCCATCCCTTCATACTTCCCGGGTTGTGATGTTGCTGAATATCCCAATGACCCTGTCTCAAAAAAGTTGGATGCCTCGGCCAGTGACCGAAACATCGAAGAATCAGGGATGTCTGAACAGGTATGCCCCTTTACACACAAATGCGTCTTACCATCATCGCTTTTTAGTTCAACTTGAAAACGGGTTGGTTGCTCAATGACTAGGAAATTTGCATGGTGATAAACACCTGGGAATAATCGACCTCCGGCAACAGTATTGAGTCGAGAAGAAGTATCTCGTCGGGGAATATAGACGCCTTCACGAAATGTATTCTCTTCTTTCCATTGTACAGCGAATCGATAGGCAGCATTTTCAGAAGTCAGGCCAAAGGGGGAGGGCATGAAATGGGGCCTAATATTTTTGAGGCGAATAAGGCAAACACCAGCAATGCCGACATTGTTGATAAGTTTGGGTTGAAAGGGAGGAGGAAGAAGGCTAGTCAAGATACTTGGCTCAACCTGATAGTTAACCAAGATACGACGGTCAATAATGCCCTGAATGACTGGAAGCTTCATATGAAGATAATACACTGATAGTGAATAGATGACGAGGCGACTGAGTGAGCCTAACGACGAATTCAGCGGCGCGCTGGTAGTTGATGGAACACGAAACGTTGGTATGCGCGTCCGCTGGAATGAGCAGTTAGGCTGCCTCCCTTGTCTATTCTAAATCCATCCAAATACACGATTGCTCTTTTCGGTCCTATACGCTTTCGATTCTTGTTGAGATGTCTTCAGCTCCTATAAACTCAAATCCTGTTTGAGCTTTGTAATCCATTCTGTTTTAAGTTGCCAACCTGAGTACCTCTCGTGCGTTCTCAACAAACTTGCTAACTCTATTGCTTCATTCTTATTGAAGAGTCTAAGAGGTGAAATCATTAGTTCTTCATCTTTGGGATGGATTATCATTACCTGAGGACTCTCTTCCCAACAGGTGATCAGCAGCATGGGGGAATTTCGATGAGTCAGTTTGAATTCAATGTGTTCGTATTCAATATCCGGCGTAGACATAGATTCGGCCCGAATGCTGATTGACCACCCGAATGAAATGATGGGTTTATGCTCCATTTCTTCCGAAAATGCTCGAAGAAATAAATCTGCAAGTTCTACAGACCGCTTGGCTTGACCAGAAGTGGTTGCCTCATATCTATGCTCGATTTCATTACGTGGCTCGATTATCAATTCATGGAGTATATCGGGGACTGCTAATCCTATCTGAGAAAGTAATTCCATTTTTTCTGGGTACGGCCTCCTAGAGAAATTGCCCAAATGGTTGGTAACAATAAAAGCATCAATTTGTCGGCAGGCTGCACGTTTCGCATAGCAAACTGCTGCATCCCATCCAAACTCATCATTTTGAATTAATGCATTCTTGGCCCAGGATAAATATGCTTCGGCACTTGTCCAATTAGGAATCAAATCAAACACAAATCTTCCCGAACCTACATCAATTGTGTGTGCAGCGCCGAGAATGTCTTGTGGATGTACTGCTAGACGTTTCCAAATCCAATCCACCATATTAAACTCTTCTGGCTGTTCAAGGCATTTGGAGGTCGTCAGATGCCCAAGAGCCTTGTAAGCATACGAAAGAGCTATGATTCTACGAAGAATAAGCCAGATATTCAATCACTATTTCTTAAGGAGATTGAAAAACGGAAAATACTTTGGATTGCCCCAATCAGTGTTTTCGTAGTCACCGAGCGAGCCTAACGTTTGCGTGACCGAGCGACGCGTGTAACGCTCAAGGTTCACGTCAAAACTGGATCGCGTCGCTTCGGTCCACGCGGGAGTTGGGCCGCGTTGAAGTCACCGCCGATAGCCAGCCGCCGACGCTTTCGCAACCGAAGACCCCAACAGTGACCGCAACCCCGGCCACACTACGGCTCCTCACCTCTCGAAATAACTCGCCGACACTATCACGACATGAGCCATCATGTGAGCCACAATGGCGGCTTCCAGCCCTTTGCGCCAATAGAGATATCCGGCTATCAAACCGAATACTGAATTCGCGGAGACGATGTACAAGACTATCGCCGCCGTGAAGTCGCTACCGAGCGCGACTACAAGTGGTAGATGACCTAAACCAAAAATGACGGACGAGATTACAATTGCGCTGACGAAGTAAACGCCTCGTGGCTGGCCTTGCCGTTTCTGAAAGAGTCGCCACGCGGCCCACACCAAAAAGGTCAGCACTCCCCACCGCAGCAGTAATTCTTCGGTGATGCCTCCGTAAAGCAGCCGAGTTGGAACCGGGAGTACTCGGTTTAACTCCACTGCGCGCATAACAAACTCCGGTGGCAGAAATGGTTTCGCCAGGACCCAGCCCAAAATGACTGCAACGCCGCCAACTGCACCGCCAATCAAGCCCGGAATGATTTGCGGATTCAGGGCTGTCATGAAATTATCGCGTCGCGCCCACGCTTCGAACGCCGGCGTAAATAGGCCGACCTTCGGAGCCAGTGAGACTCCGACAAATACCGCGAGCGATAGAAGGACTGTGGGTTGAATCAGGCTCAATAGTTTTAGTGATAAAGGAGAGAATGGCATTCTTGCGCTCTCCGTTACCGGCAAAACGGCCAGGAGTTCCGATAGGTCGACGAGAAGGAATGAGAGAGGGCCTGTGAAGCCTGCAATCAATAAGACCACAAAGAGTCTGATCCTGAAGGTCATAAGTACCTAGTTAGAGATTGAAGGCGGCCCAACCATGAAATAGACCCACAAGCCAAGTTTTTTCATTCATAAACAAGTTTCTCTATGGACAAACAAGTTTGTTCTTCCATAAACCATCAGGTTATTGCATAAACAAACATCTTGGCATTGTCGGCCTGTAGGCCGAATCAGCCCGCTTTCCTGACATCGGTGGTCAGTGTAATACAGATCAGAGAAGATTGCGAGCGAATATAGGCGATTGCTTGCTGTGCGCACGCGAGCCTAACGACGAGTTCAGCGGCGCGCCGGTAGCTGGTGGAACGCGAGCGGTTGGCACGCGCGTCCGCTGGAATGAGCAGTTAGGCTGAGTCCAGTTCTAAGTGCTTCCAAGTTCTCTTATTCTTTGTTTTTCTTCTTCTGCTTTTCGTTTGAAGTAAAGCGATAGCCATGAAGGGGCTTTATCAAGGTATAATGCAAACAATGTGACAACAGGCGTTGCGACAGATAGCATCAAAAAACACGCAATAAATAAATCACGAGTCCGTAATCCGTATATTGATAAAAGAATTACACCCATGATCAAGAGAGATGCATTAAAGACGAAGCTAATAATTTTCATAAAAGAAGTCTCCTTGAATGAGGTTAATGGAAAACGCAATAAGAATTCAAACGAAGAATGAGAATAGGAAGACCTTTAGGAAGATGTGAGATTGAGTTAGGCAGACAAATTTGCCTGAGTAATCAATGGCGAGGGCTTTTGAGGTATTGCAAGCACAAAGGAAAAGAAAGGACTATCAGATTCAATAATCCAAGTCTTTCCGGGTGACCGAGTGAGCCTAACGACGAGTTCAGCGGCGCGCCAGTAGCCTCGGGATAATGAATCGTTGGAATGCGCGTCCGCTGGAATGAGCAGTTAGGCGGATTCCTTCGCCGCTTCATCTTCTTCCTGTTTGCTTACCATATTCCTCCATTTCTCATCTCCTGTTTCGGCACAGTTTTCCTATTTCTCCATGTTGCTACCTTCTTTTCTGTGGCAGGTTTTCCTGGCTATCGTCGAGGAAGCCTATTGATGTGCCAGTTCGTCATTGCCAATCAGGTTTGTTCTGCCACATTCCTCAACAGGCAATTCAACTGCGAAGGAATCATTGAGATGCAGGTTAATCTTTGAGCAGTGCTGAAATGTCTGGATCGGGAGAAAGCAGTATCGGGTAAAGAGGGATAAGAAGCGAGCAAGTAGCTGTCCTCACGATATCTGACCTGATGAAGTTTACGCATCACTGCTTGTTGAGTAGTGTCGCTTTTGAGATTGACGCCTAACGCCGAGATAACCGGCGCGCTGGCGGTTGAGGGAAACTGCATAGTTGGAATGCGCGTCCGGTTGATTGAGCAGTTAGGCTCGCTTGAAGGATGAATAATCCAAGTTTTCTTTTCCTACTTCTCTTTGTTTACCTCTTTTGTATCGGACCATATGCGGATTTGAGAAATTGTCGACCGAATGCGCTCAGTTTGAGGAGTGTACCCTTTGGACTGCTTGAGAGATGGCACAGTCCTAAACGGAATAAATTACCTTGTGCTTGATTTACTTCATCAAGAGAGATTTCGAATTCGTTTGCAAGCTCCTCGCGAAATGGCTCCCAAATCTTCTCAAACTCATCTTGATAGACTTTATCCAATATATGGGCCTCACGTGGTGTTAGCTCGCTAAGAATTCTGGGAAAACTTGGATGAATGGATTCAGACTCTCCGAAACTAGCCGCGCTGGCAAGTAGGCCGGCCCACATGTCAGACAACATTTTACTATCTTCGAGAGCTGCACCTTCAAGAAGAGGCAGTAAAGTACGTAGTGGGACTGCTTGCACAGTGGTCCCTGCTTCTCGCAGCATAATTTGTACCTTGCTCAAAATACGCAATTGATTCTTCAAGCGATATACACGTGCTCGATCCTGTAGGAGCAAACCGAGTTCCTCCAACGCTGGCCCGCAAAGCTTCTCCAAAAGAGGTTTTGCGGCCTTTACGCCTTCTTCTACTCCACCCTTAGTTAAGGCAGTCGTTATTGGGTCTAAGTTCATTGACTTCTCCTTTGGTAATCTCCAAATTAGCCAATTTACTGATGATCTGCATGCGCATTCGATTATAGAGAGTAGTATTGCAGGAAATAGTCTAATTGCTCAATAGATGTACGGAAGATCAAGAGCTAATCTAAGGTAGATAAATCAGAGCATCGTCCGTTGTCAGGCTTTAACGGAAGAATCAGATTTCCTTAGAATTATCCATACCGCTGACGTGGTTAGTCCTGAGCGAGCCTAACGCAGGCATCAGCGGCCCGCCAGCAGCAAAGGGATAATGCGATGTTGGAATGCGGGTCCGCTGAATGCCAAGGTTAGGCCTTCTGACGGGGCGAGGAAGTTCAAGGTCTGATCATGAATTGAAAGGCAGAACATCGCGGCAAGTCACCTGTCGAGACAACAGACCCATCGCCGCAACTGCTCGCTTGCTAGATCAATTTGGTCTGACTGGCATTGTACCTAATTGTTCATTACCAGCAAGGTGCATTAGAAGATTAAGCAGCATAGGTCTTCCTGCACAAAATACCTGCCAGCAGTCCAATAAATACTCCTGTAATCGAGAGAACTTCCATAATATTTGACCGCAATACAGAACCTGCATATCCTTATTAATACAAAATACTGAAAGCTAATTGAATTTTTCTTTGACAGATATAAACAATTGTGGTAATAATCGCTAGCCTCACACTATAGTTATGGCAATCAACCCATCTTACAATTAAATTGTTTGATGGTCTTAGAAACCTATTCTCGGTATTCGGATAACTGCTAACGGAGAGGCGCAAAATGATAATGCAAAAATCTAGCTTAGATCGATTCAAAAAGATCCTCATTGTTGTATTAGCCTGTATCCTCTCAGCAATATTTGGATTTGCATTGCGGCCAAGTGATGTTACGGTAACAGCGAGTACATCAACCTTATTGAGACAATCAGATGAAAAAGTCATTGAGAAAAAAGAATTTCCTAATGAACCCTTCCAATTTGCCAACTTAAAGGTAAAGAACACCCGGGTTGATCTCAAAAAGAAATTTAGTTTCAGTTCGTTAGCTAAACAGGCAGGAGGTGAAGCTGCAGATTGGATTGAGAATCTTCAATTCAGTATTAAAAATTTGACACCAAAGCGAATGACGTATATTAGCGTCGAACTGGATTTCCCCGAAACTATAAATAATGGCCCAATGATGGTCTACAATCAGTTAGGTATAGGTATACATCCAAAAGCATTAGCAAACAGTTCAAAATCTGAGTCTCCTTTGGCTCTAGAATCAGGAGATACTTTCAATTTTACATTGTCACCTCATCACCTGAACATTATTAAGGATTTCCTGGCATCCCGCAATTTCCAACTTGTTGACTTAAATCAGGTCGTAATCAGAATTGAATACGTTATCTTTGATGATGGTATGAAGTGGTCACAAGGAGAGTACTATAGGCTTAACCCTAATGCCGAAAGCGGATATGAATTGATTCCCCCAAATCTAAGTACATGACAAAAGTTGAGTAACTTGTCTAAAAGCAATCTGTTGGAGGCGATCCGAAAGATTGCATAATATGCGCCGCAAATGATTCAATCCATATCGAAATATACTCTTTGCCATTCGCCCATGCTTTTTGATCTTGAGGGCTTTTTGTCGGCTCAACCACTCACCCACTACATGCGCCCAACAAAACGCCAAGGCCATCAACGCTATCAACTTCTTCAACCTCTCTGGCTCAATGACGTGTGTTTCCTCAAGCCGGAAACCACGACTCTTCAAACACCCAAACAATGTTTCAATTTCCCATCGTTTTGCATAATCTTCTATCGCCGTTACTGAGTAGTCTGGCGCAACCAAAATCAGATATTCACCACTTTCAAGTCGCATCCCACTCACAAACAACTCCAGCCCCCAGATCAGTCGTGGCTTGTCGAAGATCAACGCCTTATTGATTGCCTGAGAGCGGAACAGTCGCCGCGCCGCTACCAACTCCCCACGACCGTTTGGCAAAAGCGTGTTCTCTCGAATGCGAATGCGGAAATTAATGTGATTGCGCTGCAACCACTCAAACCACGTCTTGCCAATAAACTCCCTGTCTGCACACAAATAGAGGATCGAAGCAGCGCCGAACAAGCCGATGAATTCCTCCATTATCGCTATGCGTTCAGCCGTGTTGGAGTTCCCTTTTTTCTCAAGGATCGTCCACAGCACTGGTATCGCCACTCCTTTGTAGACAATGCCGAGTACCAAAATATTCAAGGGCGTTTTGCCGAGTTGCCAGTTGGTGCGATCCAAAGTCAGCACCCAGGGAGAGGGCAAGCCCATAAGCGAGACGATCAAGACGGCGATCTCTGCATAGCTGATCTGGAAGCCACGCAAGAATCGCTGGATGCGTTTGTAGTGCGATCCTTCTTTAGCGCGACCAGGGAAGACCGAAGCAATCTCAGCAAGATTAACAGAGCAGACTTGGATCAAAGCGATGAGAAACTTCGCTAGGAAGTTGATGCGGGCTTTGTTCCAATCTATATTTTCAGCAAGGGTTCGCTCAAGCGGGCGAATCGAGGTCATCGTGCTTTCTCCTCTCAAGTGTTTACAGTTCTTGAAAGTAACTACTCAGCCAGTGTCGGGTAGTATAGGATTTCCTGCGAAGACACTTCTGAGTGCTTCTAAAAGATTATGACCTTGCTTTTTCATCGTCGAGATATAACTGCGGATGCGGCAGAAGTCCGTCGCTCCTTCTTTCGTGCGGAAGCAACCCGATATTTTCTGCTGCACTTTCATCATTCTGAGGTCGCGCTCGGCCAAGTTGTTGTCAAACGGCACCCGAAAGTCTCGCATGAATCGCAACGTCTCTTCTTGATACTTGCACAATCTGTCCAACAGGTTCTTCGCTTTCGACTGTTTTTTGCGTCCGCGTTTTCCTCTTGGTTGCCGTGGCATCAACTCTTGTTGTTCGCGCTCGAACCCGCGTTGCAAAATCGCTTGATAAGCATTCACAAATCTTGTTTGTGTGCTCTTGCTCAACGCCGTTTTTCTCTTGGCGCGAGCCCGTTCTACAGCCCTTTTGATGCTCACCAGCAGCCGTTTCATCTCCCCGGCCCAGATTCTACTTTGAACCTCTTGCAAAAACGTCAACTCTCGCAAGTGATGTGCGTTGCACAAAGCGTGCTGGCACCAATAGCTCAGATAAGAAGCCAGAGCATCGTGACAAGCGATGCCAGCAAACCGGGGCAAGATGCCGATTCTTTCTATCGCTTCTCGCCCCCGCTGAGAATCCACAGCATAATAGGTGAGGCGATTTGTCGAACTGCTGTGCAACCAATCTCGATGCTTCTCAACATAGATTCCGGTCTCATCAAAATTCACCACCTCCGCCCTGGTGATTGCCGCTTTGATCAACTCGCAACCTTCTTCCAACTCTTTGGAACCTTCTCTGGTGATGGTCTGCAAGGTGCCTTCCGAGACCGCCTGAGAAAACAGATCCTCGACAATCTGACAACTCCGTCGGCTCGGGATCAGTTGGCCTTTGTGCAAATAGAGGAGAAAGCCTTTAATTCGGCTGCCATAGCTGACTCCCTTTTGCACGTCGAGAGGAAACTCGCCAAGCGTTTCGCTTCGGCAACCGGGACAGCTTTTCTTGCTGATCCGATGCTCTGTAACTTCCACAGACAAGGGTGGCAAATCAAAGACTTGTCGGCGCTCATCGAGGATTCGGGGCAAGACTTCTGCCAACGAACGCCCACAAGAAGAACAACTTTGGGGGTGATGCAAAAGTGTAGAATCAGGCAACTCGCGCAAGGCCAGGCGAGAGCCAGGGTGGCCTTTTTGTCCCCCTCTTTTCTTCTTACTTTTCTTTCGCAAGGAGCGTGTCTGTTTATTGAAACCATCAGAAGATGGCGGCTTGCTGCTATTGGAGGAGGTCATCGCCAGACGCTGTTGGAGGTCTTTGACTTGAGTTTTCAGAACTTCAATATCAAGACGCTGAGTTTCGATGATGCTAAAGAGACGTTCGACCAAGGAGACAACCGCATCAACTCCTTCGCTATACACAGCTTGGATTTCATCACGTCTCATAGCCTAATCAAATTACGAAACCAAACTTTTTTCCGCTCGTCTTCTCTGATCTCGACTAGCGGCTGAGTAGTTACTCTTGAAAAGGATAAAGCAGCGGTGGCCTTTTATGCATTTTCAAAGATCATTTTTGTCCTGTACTTAGATCTAAATCTATCGCAAGGATTCTTTGGAAAGTTGAAGCAGCACAACATAACCAGAGACACACATTTGAAGGCATTAGACTATTTCGCGAGACAATTCTAAAGACAAAAGATCAGATGGGTCTAAGTACATTTCGAACGGGTTTTGTTGCTCGTCCTTTTGAAGAAAAATTCAACTCCGTTCAAGAAAACATTAACGTGTTCCTTGAGATGAAGGGTATCAAGGCAGAACACTATGTATATACTCCAGGTAGAGGATATGTTCTTGATGATCTTATGGATAGCATTAAATCATCTCATTTCGGGATTGGAGATATAACAGGAAATAATGCGAATGTTATGTTAGAGCTCGGAATGATGATGCTAATGCACAAAAGGTTTATCCTATTCCGCGAAAAGGCAGACAAGAGTGAGGTACCTTTCAATTTGCGAAATTATCACTTGTATGAATATAAACTCGAGCCCGATGGAAACTTAATGATATGGAACCCTGGAACAAGTCAGTTTGAATCTATTGAGAGCATGCTAAGGTTTTTCGTTAGAGAGTTGGAGAGCGATAAAGCATTTATGGCAGCAAGACCATGGATTCAAGATTGAAACGTAAGCATACCAATCCACTTCTTCATAGAGCTAAGAGATCAGGGATGAGGAACCAACCCCAAGACGAGGTATATTTGCTTATTTGAAAAGACGGGAAGGACTGCGCCTAACTGCTCATTCCAGCCGACGCGCATTCCACCTTCTG
Organism: Blastocatellia bacterium; assembly: GCA_963765495.1. Taxonomy (GTDB): domain Bacteria; phylum Acidobacteriota; class Blastocatellia; order UBA7656; family UBA7656; genus CAVXWP01. The sequence continues at coordinate 28,325 of CAVXWP010000002.1, read as the reverse complement.
GCTATCCCTTTCACCACAGCGCGCCGCTGAACTCGTCGTTAGGCGTCAATCTCAAAGGCGACACGACTCATCAAGCTGTGATGTGTAAACTTGATCAGGTGAGACACCGCGAGGACTGCTACTTGCTCGCCTTTGCATTCACGTTCCCCTCTCCTACTCTCTTTGTTTTCCAGACATCTCGCTCTCCTCATTACACGATCTCGACAATCTCCTTGAGACAATCAACGAAAACAGAATGGAGGAGGCTGACGACTCAATGGCGGGCAAGAATCTGCATCCGAACAGAAACCGATCTGATCGAGAGATTCTTGCCAGCAAAGCTAGGAGAGAAGACCCGACAAGAATCGGAGCAAGAAGAGGAGAGCAGACAAAAAGAGAAGAGGTCAGTAAGAAGATGACAGAAGAGGGAGAGAGGAAGAAGAGGCGAAGGAAGCCGCCTAACTGCTCATTCCAGCGGACGCGCATTCCACCTTCTGGCTATCCCTTTCACCACAGCGCGCCGCTGAACTCGTCGTTAGGCTGCTTACCGGCAACCGTATATGCTAATATCTCACTATGAATTACAAAGATCGGATCACCATTGAGCCAGACAAGCGTGGGGGAAAACCCTGCATTAGAGGGATGCGAATCACCGTCTATGATGTACTTTCATATTTAGCGGCTGGAATGACTGAGCAAGAAATTCTAGATGATTTTCCTTATCTGACAAAAGAAGACATCATTGCTTGTCTCAGCTATGCTGCTGACCGTGAGCATCAGCAGATGGTGATTCAAGCGTGAAACTACTATTTGATCAGAACCTTTCTCCGAGACTGGTTCGACGGCTTGCCGATCTATATCCAGATTCAAGTCACGTTTATCTTATCGGATTAGATGCGGCTCCAGATCTTGTAATTTGGCAATATGCACAAGACAATGATTTTATAATTGTGACGAGGGATGCCGATTTCAGTGACTTGAATGTGCTATTGGGGTATCCGCCGAAAGTGATATGGATCAGGCGTGGCAACTGCACAACAAGAGAGATTGAAAGTATACTTCGTACTAACTATGAGGTTGTAGAATCGCTCGCGAAAGATAGTTCCGTTGGGATTCTCACTCTATTCTGAATAGAAATTGCAGCCTTGAGACGCAGCCTAACTGCAATACCTGTCAAATAAGCAAAATAGCATCACAAAATCGTAGCTGTGGCTTGGGCCAGTTGTAATGCTGTGGTCGCTTCAGATTGAACCCACTCATCTTTCTCTTCACTACTCGCGGATTCGATCTGGCTCGCCTTTCTGGTAACCTTTGCTCTCCTATATCTCTCAATAGCCTCTTGTATAATTGCTCCTTTTGCTCCTTTTCTACCATTTGGAATTCTGGTATTGCTTCTTGGATTATCCTCAATGCTCCTACAAAACTTATCCGATCCGGGTCTACTTCTGCCTCATTTGCTGCTTCGTGTATCAGTTTTCTTACTGCATAATGCGCTATCAATAATGCGTATAACTCTTGTATGACTCCCTCTGGTTTTAGGCTTCTCAATGGCCTTCCTGCTAGTCGTTGATGTGTATCTATCTCATCTATGACTATCTCGATTTCCCATCGCTCGTGATACAAACACACCAACTCTTTGGCCGGATACTTCCTTTCATCCAATAGTGTTGTGACTATGCGGTATCTCTTCTGGTATCCTGCTTGGGTCGGGTCTGTAAAAGTGTAAGAGATTATCCGAACCAACTGTTTGTCTTCTTTATTTCGCCGTCCTTTTTGTGTTGGTCTGATATAGCCTAACCACGTTCCATCTTCTAGCGTGCAAAGGTGTTCCGGTTTCACATTGTCAGGCAATCTACCAAGACATTGAGACCCTCGCTCAAGTGTCGCAACTACCATATCATAGGAGTGAAAGCCTCTATCCCACATCAAAAGCATCCCTTTTCCCAGGCTTCTTAGCAGGCGAAAACCTCCAACTCGTTCACTGCTTTTTGCAGGCCAAAATCCTGCATCAATAATGGCATGAGTGCCACATTCTACAAGGTAGACAGCCTGAATTTGCACGAAGCAACACTTCCCGCGATCAGAAGCCAACCGCCCAAAAGCAGCATCATTTTCCGGAGTGTCCGGGGCTTCTTCAATAGAGCCGTCAAGGGCCATTAATCGCAGTCCAAATGCAAAAGCGCCACGAGTTTCATCTGTTGCCATAGGTTGTGCAACACGATGAAACAATGAGACTAAAGGACGAGGCCCCAACTGGTAACGACGATAAGATATTGCATTGTGTTTAGGAGGAGGAAAGTCAGGATCAGGCCAGATGAAACGCAAACCCTGAAAGACTCTCCGCACGACATGTCCAATAGAGAAATGTGAAAACAGATTCATAGCGATGATAATGAGCACGACAGCGCTCATAGTGAGTTTGCGATGTCGTTTGTGAGAGGCATTGTGGAGATCAAGAACCTCTTGGATTAATTCAATAGAGACGGCATCAGAGATGGCATCAATAGAGAGATGATCACAGAACTTTCGTTCATCGGTAATATGGCGTATTTTGTAACTCAAGCGAGGCGGCTCCTTGACAACTTTCGTTTCTATCAACTCGAAAGTATGCCATAAATGCCGTCTCGTGGCTTATTTGACAGGTATTGAGCCTAACTGCTCATTCCAGCGGACGCGCATTCCACCTTCTCGTGTTCCATCTGCTACCAGCGCGCCGCTGAACTCGTCGTTAAGCGCACAGGGAAGCGATCCGTGATAATGAGCTACACTGATCGTCAACCAAGCAATCAGACTACATGTCTACAAAGTGTACTGACACAATCACTGCGCCGCGCTACCCGATAAATTCCGGTTGAGTCGAAGCTATCTGTTGGCGCGGCTTGGCATTTCGACAGTGGTATCTTTACCGAACCTTCAAGGTGGAATGCGCCTAACTGGTCCATCAACCGGACCCGCATTCCAACCCTTCATTATCCCTGAGCCCACAGCGGGCCGGTTATCTCCGGCGTTAGGCTCCAATGACTTGGGTATGACCGAGACTGAATTGAGTTGCAAGCATCTACTAAATAGCTCGTTCTCTCGGGCATAGGAGGATTTAATGGTCTCCTTATTTTCACGCATAGGCATTGCAATCCTGTCCTTTATAACTGGCGTGGCACTCGCCTTCCTTTGCATGTCTACTCGCCACTTGCAGCCAGCGTCTATCCGAAATACTCTGCGACCCTCTACAAAAGAAACCACACCACGACCTTCCGGAGGACTATCACCTAATCCAGATGATTATTACTTACCAGATTGGAAGCCCTATCTTAATTGCAATGAATTTTCTTCTGCTAGAAGTGCAGATAAAGCGTTGGATGAAGAATTGAGTTTTGATGGGTATAGAATTATCAACCGGACCTCTAAATTGAATGCCAAGAGACATAGAGTTGGAAGAAGAATTGTCGCCATTTATTGTTGCGGCAAAGAGGGGCAACAGGCAGCCCACGTTCTTTGGACGAATGGCACTCAGTTCTGCGATCTAATTGCTCCTTCGATTCAAAGTGCGTTGGATTTCGAGAGGGCAAATAACCTATAGCAGTACGGAGCCTAACTGCTCAATCAACCGGACCCGCATACCACCGTTTCATTATCCCTTCAACCACAGCGGGCCGGTTATCTCGTCGTTAGGCGTCAGAACGTCGATGAGAGGGAGACGACTCATCAAGCAACGCTACGAAAACATGCTCAGGGAAGTCATCGCCAGGACAGCCACCTGCTCGCTTCTCTCTTCTCTTGTTCCTTCATAGGATGTTTCTTCCAAAGGATTATTCACTCTGGCTCAATGATAATGCTGCCTCGAAAAGATACTTTCGCAGGGCAATTGCCTGTTGAGGCAAGGGGTAGAGAAGCCTGATTGGGAAGGACAAAGCTTGCACATCAAGCTGCTTCCTTGGCAATGACAGGAAAAGCTGTCTCAGAAAGTGAGACTGAAAATAGGAGGATCAGGGTCAGCAAGGCTCAAGAAAATGAAGCACTCAAGGGGCCGCCTAACTGCTCAATCAACCGGACCCGCATACCACCGTTTCATTATCCCTGTGGCCACTGCGGGCCGGTTATCTCCGTCGTTAGGCAGCAAAAAAATGAATATCAGCCATTCATTACTGTGTTAGGCGAAAAGAATCGCCCTTTGAGGAGGTATTACGATGCGAGTGATTTTCAGTCTGATCCTTTTCTCAATGCTATTGTCGTGCACACAAGCTCAAGTAAAAGAGAAATGGCAACGCATAGCAACTTATGAAGATTCTACTGTCGATCTAGATGTTGCTAATGTGATCTTCAGCACTGCTTTCAGCGGACGCCTCCGATTCCGCATTACACTTTCCAAAGCAATACCCTTGTCGAAAGGCTTTGCCGTCAAATACAAAAGTGTAATTGAAACTGTAGAATTCAAATGTGACGTGAGGCAATACCGGGTTAATAAAGTGGAGATGTTTGATGGCAGAGGGGAAGAAATAGATTTGGCACAAAGGGAAGCAGAAAACGAATGGAAAGAAGTGAGAAACACTGGCATCTGGGAAAGGCTATACAAATCAGGGTGTGAGTTGATTAGGGTCAGAAAACGAAACCCCTAAGGAGCTGCAAAACCTGATGAGAAGGCTATCACTTGAGAAGGAACGAGCCTAACTGCTCATTCCAGCGGACGCGCATTCCACCTTCTGGCTATCCCTTTCACCACAGCGCGCCGCTGAACTCGTCGTTAGGCGTCAGGACATCGATAGAGAGGAAACGATTCGTCAAGCAATGCCAAAAAGACCTGCTTTGGAGTCGCTGCCGAGAACGATCAATCTTCTCGCCTTCATCAGACTCACACTTCTACAATGCAGTGCTTTCAGCTATGCTCTGTCTCTGGGTTATTTGCCAAAGAGCCTCTTCAAGCCAGTTTGCCTGATAAGCCTTGGCCAAAGCAGACCTGCTTGGGAAGGAAGCTTTCGACCAGGCAAACAGCTTTTAAGCAGTCAGGAAGAAACTGCAAAGAGAAGGGAGGAAGAGGATTGGAAGATGAAAACGAGCGAAGGCGAAGAGATAAATCAGCAAGGGGAGCCGCCTAACAAGTCGATCAACCGGACCCGCAAACCAACTCCTCGTTATCCCTTCACCCACAGCGGGCCGGTTATCTCGTCGTTAGGCGTCAGAACACCGTTGAAATGGAAGCGACTCAACAGGTAATCATTCAATGACCTGATAGCAAACTCATCGCGAGGACAATCAATCTGCTCGCTTTTCATTGCTCGATTTACCCTCGATTTCTGCTGGTCGCACAAAAGCCCTGCCATCCTGAGAGCCTCTTCAAGCGAGAGTACCTGCACAGCCTTGGCCCAAACAGACAACTTTGGGAGAAATGACGGGGCGAATCAAATAGCACGAAAGCAACGAGAAAGAAGCTAATGGGAAAGATGAGGCAGAAGGGAAAAAGAAATTGAGCCAAGAGGGAGAGGAAATGAGTGAGAGAAAAGAGCCGCCTAACCGCTCAATCAACCGGACCCGCGTGCCAGCGATTCATTATCCCTTTGGCCACAGCGGGCCGGTTATCTCGTCGTTAGGCATCCATGAAGCAAGGCTTCTTCACGACGGATGAAAATGTCTGAGAGTTTATGTATCCTTCCTTCTGGTCATTGGCTGATAGGTCGTCGGGCCTTGGTGCCTTTAGCCCGGTCGTTAGTTTGACTTGGGGAGCCTTTTCAGGCATCACAACTTGTTGCTTCGAGCACGCATAGCAGTCTCTTTTGTTTTGAGGCTCCCCGCCAATGCCGAAAGGAGTTCTATCATGCAGATTCTTTACAACTCTTGCTGTGGTATTGATGTTCACGCTCGCACCGTTGTCGCCTGCCTCATCACTGACGGCAACAAAGAGGTTCGCACTTTCTCAACCATGACTGATGATTTGCTTGCCCTGCTCGACTGGCTCACTTCTCAAGGCTGCACTCACGTCGCTATTGAAAGTACTGGCGTTTACTGGAAGCCTGTTTTCAATATCCTCGAATCCTCCCTGGAGGTTATTTTGGTTAATGCCCGCCACGTCAAAGCTGTTCCTGGCAGAAAGACTGATGTTAAGGATTGTGAGTGGCTTGCTGACCTGCTTCGTCACGGTCTGCTTCGTCCCAGCTTTATCCCTCCTCCTCATATCCGTGAACTCAGGGATTTGACTCGCTACCGCCAGAGCCTTATCCGTGAGCAGACTGCTCTTGCCAATCGCATTCAGAAGTTGATTGAAAGCGCCAATATCAAGCTCGCTCAAGTCGCTAGTGATGCTTTGGGGGTTAGCGGCAGGCTGATGCTGAGAGCTTTGGCTGATGGTCAAACCGATGCTGACAAGATCAGCGACCTTGCTCGTCGGAGGATGAAGCGTAAGAAGGCTGACTTGAAGCGTGCTTTGCACGGTCGCCTCACTTCTGCCCAACGCTGGATTCTTAAAGAACTCCTCGATCAGTATGACTCGGTTGAATCCTCTATTAAGAGGGTTGAAGAGAAGATCAGCCAGGAGGTCGAAACTTCCCCAGACCCTTTTGTTAAGCAAGCTGTTGAGCTTCTCGATTCTATTCCAGGAGTCGCAAAGACCTTAGCCCAGATCATTGTCTCTGAGATTGGAGTAGATATGAGCTGCTTCCCAACAGACAAGAATCTCTCAAGTTGGGCTTCGATCTGTCCCAGTAATAATCAATCGGCAGGAAAACGAAAGAGTGGAAGAACCCAAAAGGGCAATAGCTATCTAAAAGCAGCCCTTGTGCAGGCAGCCTGGGCAGCAACGCATCAGAAGGATTGTTTCCTTGCAGCGAAGTACAAAAGGCTGGTCAAGAGAATGGGGAAGAAGAAGGCGCTGGTAGCAATAGCACATTCGATACTTGTGATTGTATATCACGTCTTAGAAGAGAGAGCCGGTTACAAAGAGTTGGGAGTAGATTATCTGGACAAAAGGAATGTAGAGAAGCAGCGGCGAAGATTAATCCGACAGCTTGAGGGGACGGGCTTGAGAGTAACTGTTGAAGAGGTCGAGCAAGCTGCCTGATCAACACCTACTCTTATTTTCATAGCAGGCTCCCCTACTTGAATCGAAAATGCATGTAAAGGTGTTCTGGATTAATCAATCTGATTCTGGCCACATCGGGATCATTCCACGTCCTCGCGGTGGTGATTGGCTTGAAGATGAAATTGCTTCTCTTCACCAATCTCACGCTGATGTTATCGTTTCTCTTCTTGAAAATGATGAAATCTCAGAACTCGATCTTACGCAGGAACAGACACTTTGCGAGAAAACAGGCATTGCCTTCATCCATTTCCCTATTGCTGACAGAGGTGTCCCAACATCACGCATAGAAACAATGAGTTTTCTCAGGGATGTCGAAAGGCTTTTGTCAGAAGAGAAGAACATAGTTATTCATTGCAGGCAGGGTGTTGGTCGCTCTGCGATGATTGCTGCTCTGCTTTTGGTAAACAACGGTGCGAAAGTCGAAGATGCTTTTGAACAAATTCAGATTGCAAGAGGTTGCGAAGTGCCGGACACTGTAGAACAGAAAGACTGGGTTATTCGTTTTGCTGAGAGTATTTGAAAAGGTGGAAATAGATCGAAAATGGACTCAGCCTAACTGCTCATTCCAGCGGACGCGCATACCACCGTCTCGCGTTCCATCAGCTACCGGCGCGCCGCTGAACTCGGCGTTAGGCTCGCTCGGTTGCCCGAAAATTCTTAATTCTATATTTAGGCTGAATACTTGATTTCACCTGACAACCTGGGTAGGTCAATTGAATAGCTGCCCTATTTTCTGTATCCTCTACAGCCTCAATATTAATTAAGGAGGCGTTGATGAAATTAGGGAAGATTCTGGCAGTTCTGGTCGTCACTGCTGCAATTGCCGTTGCAGCTTATTTTGGACTCAGACCGTACTTCCAAGAGCAGAATCAAGTGAAGCAGGATCAACAACAGCAGGAACAGGATCGTGCCAAACAGGATAAACAACAACAAGAACAGGATCAGGCGAAGCAGAAGCAGCAACAACTGGAACAAGATCGGGAAAAGCAGAAGCAGACGGTTGCAGATATTAGAAACACTGGCACTGCCATGTTTAGCTGGCTCACAGATCAGGTAGGTGACAGAGGACCAGATCCCCCAGGGATTTCCCCCATACCCGTGAGCCTGGCAGTTAACAGCCCCGACAGCCTGGACTTTCAAGCAGGACGGCCAAGGAGCGTGCTTGTGACTCATCTTGTCGCGCAAGGACAGGCCAAAGAGGTGGATCTCAAAGATCACGCGCCGATTACTTTGGATGACCTGAAGAAATTGCTCGTGCCTCAGTACTTACAAAACATTCCGGAGAAAGACGGCTGGGGGCATCCCTATGAATACTATTTGAAAGTTGGGCAACGCGTGTTAGACCCGCAGGTCATGTTCATCCGCAGCCCAGGCCGCGACGGAAAGTATGAGAGTTCGCGCTATTCGGTAGCTGGATTTCCACCAGACAGCTTCGACGAAGATATTGTATGGACAGACGGGTTCTTTGCCCGATGGCCGGAAGGCAGCACACCGGGTCATTAGTGATTGGTATGAAGGGGCCAACTGACAACGTGTTCGACCGGGCGGAGGCAGCGAGTTCATCCGGCTTCGGCCATAGCCGTCGCCCGCGCCCGGTTAACACGAGCATTAAGCGCACGCGAGGGTTGGTCGGTGAGAATGAACAATACTGTTGGCCAAGAAGACAGAAGGAGACCTCTCTACTCAAAGTCCTGCTAAAAGGCAAAGTCAGCTGGCGCGGCTCGAACGAAGGCAATGCATCTGTGACGCACTCTCAAGAAGAAGCGCGCCTAACTGGGGCATTCAACGGACCCGCATGCCAACTATTCATTATCCCTTCGCCCACGGCGGGCCGCTGATGCCTGCGTTAGGCTCGCGGGGAAATTTCCTGACCAACAGCAACGACACAGAGGCGGAAAAAAGAGTGAACAATGTCATAGTAACTAAACGACGCAGTCACAAAGCAGCGAGTCAAGATTGGGGCCGCGCCTCCCGATATGCCTTGATTGAATTGCCCAGAAAGCCGAGCGCGGCCAACGACAAAGGCGCGCCTAACATGGGCATTCAACGGACCCGCATACCAGCTTCTCGTTATCCCTTCGGCCACAGCGGGCCGCTGATCCCCGGCGTTAGGCTCTCGCGCGCTCCCGTTCCAATCTGATATGGAGAAACATTGCGTCTTTCAGTTTACACTTGTATTTGACCAGTTCTATTGCATATCATCCCGATTGTTCGTTGAACCAGACCTATTTAGTGAGACTGATTTTCGGTTAGGCTTCAAGAGGCGAATTGTATGCGTAACCAAACAAAAAGAAATAGAAAAATTGGAGCAGCACAGGGGGGTAGAGTAAAAGATGGCCGAGCCGTGGAAAAGTTGAGCCACAGAAATACTCAAGACCTTTGGACTCGTCTATCAGAAGACAACATTCGATGGAAAGTAATAAAAGAGAATCCGTCGCGTCATTATTATCATCCATGCAACGAGAAGGACTATCACTATGTTCTTACTCAACTTCCAGAAGAGGTTACGGACTGTGTTAATGCGATTATCCTCCGTCGAGCGCCAAAGAATGATGAGAACTTAGGAATTGAAGCACGAAGAAGATATTTCTGTGTAATAATGAACTCTTTCCCAAAGTCCCGGACAATCAGTTGGCAACGGAAGCCAAGAGAATCTGTCTTGCACCACTATAATCCTTGGTGCAGACGTTGGGAACAAGATGGACCAATATGGAATTTGATATGGGAAGAACAAGAAATCAGAAGGTATTATCTTTACCATTTATTCTTGCATGAGATAGGGCATTTGAATCAGCCGGTCTGTGGGTCAAGAAAACAACACGAGATGTTCGCAGAGAATTTTGCGCTGGAATGGGCGCGAAAGCTAGGCAAACACGAAGCCTAACTGCTCATTCCAGCGGACGCGCTTGCCACCCCCTCGATTGCATCGTGAGCCACAGCGCGCCGCTGAACTCGGCGTTAGGCAGCAGCATTAAGTCCGGCACTTCGTACTGTCTGCTATTAACTGTCATCTTTGCTTGAAAATACAATTAAGGGGTATCATGCCAACATGGGCGATTTCTTAATTAAAATTGTTGAGTTGCTAATGTCGTCAAGGGTCGCTGCTAAAGTAGTTGCAGGCTCAACAGTGGCTTTTATTGTGTTATTCTCCTTTCATAAAAAGGCTATCGAGAGCAGTAGCACCGTTGGATTATCTGCTGAGGTTACTCTTGCTCTTCTTATCCTGCTATCATTTGGACTCGGTTATCTACTGATCGATTTCATTATTTGGCTGGCAAAGAAAATTCACACGAGATGGAAAAGTTACCGCAGCAAAGCCAATAATAGGCAGCAAAGGGAAAAACAAATAAAGAGTTTGCAGGATGCTTGTCTTCAGGTTCTTCCACATCTGGCTTTTGAGCAGAGATACATTTTATCCAACATTAAAGATAACCCTCTCAATTTAGATAGTTCCTCGACCTGTATTCGGATATTGCAAGACTATGGATTTATTGAACTCATTCATAAGACCGATCCACCAAATGCGTTGTACAAAGTAAATCCTGCGGTCGAGGCAGTTATAAAATCCTACTTTGTCGAGCAACGCCGTAATAACCTGATCTTTCACTTAACACAAAAAATATCTGAAGATGAAAAAGAATTTCTGCGGTTTTTCGCAATTCCAAATCCATCGGATCCAAATCAACCGCAGCACCCTTACTTGGAGGCACGGCTTTATAGGGCAGCACAGGCACTAATCACGAAGCAAATATTGATTAAAGAAACAGACAACACATCAGATCGCCGGTATGAGCAATTGAGATTAATGTCAGACGCCATTGCATTAGTTAAAGAACATATTGTAAAAGGCACGGTTCAACGAAGCTCATTAGTTCTGGACCTTAAGAACATTGCGGCCTCGGGGGCTGGCGGCGGTGGCGCAACAGCCTCTCGCCGCCCATAGGCTGCGCCTAACTGCTCATTCCAGCGGACGCGCTTTCCACCCTCTCGCGTTCCATCAACTACCAGCGCGCCGCTGAACTCGGCGTTAGGCCTTCGTCCATCCTTGCCAATATTTTTTCATCGGCGATTCTGCATAATGATCATCTATGTTACTATTTCCCTGTGAGGTAGAGATATGATTACAAAGATTCAAGCTACTATTGAAGACCTCTATCACGTGCCTGAGAATGGCAAAGCTGAAATTGTCGATGGAGAACTTATACTGATGGCCCCAACCGGATTCTGGCCGAGTCGCGCTGCTGGCTCAATCTATAGAAGCCTCAGCGACCATGAGCGCAAAACAAAGTCTGGCTATGCATTCCCCGACAATGCTGGATTCGGAGTAAACCTACCAAACCGAAGCTCATTCAGTCCTGACGCAGCTTGGTACACAGGTAAACCAACAGGAATGGGATTTTTGGAAGGGGCTCCGGTTTTTGCCACAGAGGTTAGAAGTGAAGGAGACTATGGCCCACATTCAGAACGGAAGATGGCAGACAAACGCCGAGACTACTTTAACGCCGGAACAAGATGTGTTTGGGATGTGGACGTGCTGAGTACAGATGTGATTAAAGCATATCATTCTGATGATCCTGAGAATCCAATTGTCTTCCGTCGTGGAGATATAGCCGACGCCGGTGATGCAGTGCCAGGATGGTCAATGCCAGTTGACGATGTGGTACCAGAAGAAGAGTAGATTCGATTCAAATTGAAGGACAGTACTGTCAGGCCATCCAGAGTGTTCGGTCAAGACCCGGCCTAACTGCTCATTCCAGCGGACGCGCATTCCAACTGCTCATGTTCCAACAGCTACCAGCGCGCCGCTGAACTCGGCGTTAGACCCTTGCAGGTGAACGGGAACGTACTGACCATTCTGTGCTATGATGCGCTTGTGAGGAATCAACTATGACCACTAAAGCTAAAGCAACCATTCAAGATTTGTACGAAGTGCCCGGCAACCAGAAAGCCGAAATCATCAATGGAGAAGTAGTTCTGATGAGTCCGACAGGTTCACGACCAGGCCGTGCTGCGATGAAGATTGTCACAAGCCTTAATAATCACGAGAGCAGGCACGGAGGCGGGTATGCATTTGGAGACAATGTCGGGTTTGCAGTAAACCTGTCTAATCGAGATTCATTCAGCCCTGATGCAGCTTGGTATATCGGTAACATTGACAGCATGGATTTCTTAGATGGCGCTCCGGTTTTTGCTGCCGAAATAAGAAGCAAAAGTGACTATGGCCCAAAGGCAGAGAAGGCCATAATGGAAAAGATCAGAGATTATTTTAGAAGCGGGACACTAGTGGTTTGGGATGTTGATTTACTAAGTGAGGACGTGATAAGCGTTTACCGCTCAAATGATCCAGACAATTCAATGATCTATCGTCGCGGCGAAATAGCAGAAGCTGAACCAGCAGTTGCTGGGTGGAGGTTCCCTGTAGACGAGCTATTCAGATAGCCAGGATGGGTCTAACAAACCGGTTCGACCGGACCCGCATGCCAACTATTCAGATGAAGCGAAGGCCACAGCGGGCCGCTCAACCGGAGCGTTAGGGTGCGACACGAAGTCGCGTGAATGGCTGTTATGACGGTTGTTTGAAACCGGATATAACCTGATGTTCTGCCATCAGTATCCTACCGTAGCGTGCGTCGCTTCAAACGGCGAGGTGCGAAGCCTGCGGGACAATGTATCCTCACTTCCTTTGTGAAGTGGCAACTTAATCGTGAGAAGCGGTTGCGACTCCTAGCATCAAAGGGGTCGGGGACTAGGATTGAGTGGTATGGTCAACCCAGGTGAAGTGCTGATAAAGGTCGTTAACCGGAACAAGCGGAAGATGCTTTGACGCTTGGGCCAAAAGGCAAGTGGTCAGGCACGGGCGCTCCTAACTCGCCCGTCGCAGATGTCGAACCACCGGCCAAGAGGCACGACCTAACCCACTCTGGCACGCACGCGGAACGTGGTAAGCCCGTCGCTCTCCCTGCGGGGTAGATCAGCCGCAAGGTCGATTGATGGAGTGGCGGGTAAAGGAAGATGGAGGAAGCGAAAGCCAGTTTGTAATGAACTGGATAGAGGTTGAGCCAATGGCAAGATCACCTCACGCGAAAGCGTGCAGACTTCCATCTGGTGTCTCGTCACGAGAGAGTTTGACGAACCGATACAGGAAGCAACGCAGATGACGGCAGTGGCAACACTGGCTGGTGCAGCTTCCGGCTGAAAGGCAAATCGGCAGCAAATGAGTATCGTGAAGGTGGTGTTGAGAAGCACGACCGGGTTTCGCAAGAAGCCTTTGAGATGCTTGAGCGGTATGCGTCGAAAGATGCCCGTACCGTTCTGAGGGGAGGGGGCGATGATAACATCGCCTCCTTACCCGACCTCTCTCGGTGACCCGATGCTTCTCGATTTGGAAAAAAGGAGATGGCTTTCAATTTCGCTAGTGGCATTTCCATTCATGCGAGATCACTAATGTTCGTTGTATCAAACAACTTTACGGAGTCTAAATCTGAGTTAGGCAACCATTGGGTTGTGCATGTTGTCTTTTTGCATATAATAAAGCCTGCAATGGTGAAGAGGCCACGCACACGAAACATCCGCAACCAGATATTCATTAGCTATAGTCACAAGGATCAAAAATGGTTGGAAAAGCTCCAAATCATCCTAAAACCGCTTGTTAGAGATAACAAGGTTTCATTGTGGGATGATACTAAGATTCAGGTTGGCACAGAATGGAAAAAGGAAATCGAAGAAGCCATAACTCGTGCCCGCGTTGCAGTCCTCCTTGTAAGTCCAGAGTTTCTTGCATCTGATTTTATTGCAAATGTTGAGCTCCCACCATTGCTGAATGCCGCTCAAAAAAATGGCTTAACGATAATGTGGATACCCATTCGACCTAGTCTTTACAAAGAAACTGCTATTCAAAAATACCAAGCTGCTATACTTAATCCTGAGAAACCCTTAGCCCGTATGAAAAAAGCTGACCAAGACCAAGTCCTCGTCCAGATCAGTGAACTCATTAAGGAAGTGGTGGGTTCCTCAAGCATTTTGGATACACCTGATTCAGTTAGTAGAAAGACGAAAGAGAAGGCTGGAACCCGAGCCAAGAGGACAAATAGCGCCAAATCTAGGCAAAAGGCTCAGAAAATCTCGCAAATTTATTCTTTACCTGCATTTGCTACTCGCTTAATCCAATTAGGCGAACAGCTTGAGATTATCAACATTGGAAATATTTCAGCTATCAACATTAGAATAGAGACAGTTAGCCTCCAACTCGATTCTACACTTGATGCGAATATAGCATTCGAGAGATTGACATACCTTCGACCTGGAGAACCAACGATCATCAAGCACATATCCCGATTTGGGGATGAGCCGACTGGACACGGGTTTGGGCTGAATTTTCTGTTTCATCTTAAGCAGGAACATGCAAATGGGCGCATTTTTCCTTTAAGGATAGAATTTCAGGATGTCGTGGGTAGAAACTACACTCAAACCATAAAAATGGGAGCAGTGGAATGTGGATGTGAAATTGGTCCAGTGGAGTCAATTTCCGCTTAAGATTTTCCTCATTGTTCTTCAAGAGGTTTTTGTGGGAGTGAGCCTAACTGCTCATTCCAGCGGACGCGCATTCCAACTACTCGATTGCATCGAAGCCCACAGCGCGCCGCTGAACTCGTCGTTAAGCGCGCCGGGAGTTGGTCGGTGAGAAAGAGAGGCATTGATTGCCAAGGATGCGACGAAGAATATCTGCCTACAAGCAATGCTTTTAAACTCACATCGCTCGTCAGATTGCAGCGAAGTAGACCTGTCTATGAGCCAAGCTGTTAGCCTCACACTCCGCCGCGCTTCTCGAAAAGGGTGAGCCAAAATCCAGCTGTAAGGCAAAGAAAGCAGGCGCGGCTCGAACCAATGCAATCATCTGTGACGCACTTGCAAATCAGAACGCGCCTGCTATGAAAATAAGAGTAGGTGTTGATCAGGCAGCTTGCTCGACCTCTTCAACAGTTACTCTCAAGCCCGTCCCCTCAAGCTGTCGGATTAATCTTCGCCGCTGCTTCTCTACATTCCTTTTGTCCAGATAATCTACTCCCAACTCTTTGTAACCGGCTCTCTCTTCTAAGACGTGATATACAATCACAAGTATCGAATGTGCTATTGCTACCAGCGCCTTCTTCTTCCCCATTCTCTTGACCAGCCTTTTGTACTTCGCTGCAAGGAAACAATCCTTCTGATGCGTTGCTGCCCAGGCTGCCTGCACAAGGGCTGCTTTTAGATAGCTATTGCCCTTTTGGGTTCTTCCACTCTTTCGTTTTCCTGCCGATTGATTATTACTGGGACAGATCGAAGCCCAACTTGAGAGATTCTTGTCTGTTGGGAAGCAGCTCATATCTACTCCAATCTCAGAGACAATGATCTGGGCTAAGGTCTTTGCGACTCCTGGAATAGAATCGAGAAGCTCAACAGCTTGCTTAACAAAAGGGTCTGGGGAAGTTTCGACCTCCTGGCTGATCTTCTCTTCAACCCTCTTAATAGAGGATTCAACCGAGTCATACTGATCGAGGAGTTCTTTAAGAATCCAGCGTTGGGCAGAAGTGAGGCGACCGTGCAAAGCACGCTTCAAGTCAGCCTTCTTACGCTTCATCCTCCGACGAGCAAGGTCGCTGATCTTGTCAGCATCGGTTTGACCATCAGCCAAAGCTCTCAGCATCAGCCTGCCGCTAACCCCCAAAGCATCACTAGCGACTTGAGCGAGCTTGATATTGGCGCTTTCAATCAACTTCTGAATGCGATTGGCAAGAGCAGTCTGCTCACGGATAAGGCTCTGGCGGTAGCGAGTCAAATCCCTGAGTTCACGGATATGAGGAGGAGGGATAAAGCTGGGACGAAGCAGACCGTGACGAAGCAGGTCAGCAAGCCACTCACAATCCTTAACATCAGTCTTTCTGCCAGGAACAGCTTTGACGTGGCGGGCATTAACCAAAATAACCTCCAGGGAGGATTCGAGGATATTGAAAACAGGCTTCCAGTAAACGCCAGTACTTTCAATAGCGACGTGAGTGCAGCCTTGAGAAGTGAGCCAGTCGAGCAGGGCAAGCAAATCATCAGTCATGGTTGAGAAAGTGCGAACCTCTTTGTTGCCGTCAGTGATGAGGCAGGCGACAACGGTGCGAGCGTGAACATCAATACCACAGCAAGAGTTGTAAAGAATCTGCATGATAGAACTCCTTTCGGCATTGGCGGGGAGCCTCAAAACAAAAGAGACTGCTATGCGTGCTCGAAGCAACAAGTTGTGATGCCTGAAAAGGCTCCCCAAGTCAAACTAACGACCGGGCTAAAGGCACCAAGGCCCGACGACCTATCAGCCAATGACCAGAAGGAAGGATACATAAACTCTCAGACATTTTCATCCGTCGTGAAGAAGCCTTGCTTCATGGATGCCTAACAACCGGTTCGACCGGACCCGCAATCCAACCACTCGCTTGAAGGGGAGGCCACAGCGGGCCGTTCAACCGGGGCGTTAGGGTGCGACACGAAGTCGCGTGAATGGCTGTTATGACGGTTGTTTGAAACCGGATATAACCTGATGTTCTGCCATCAGTATCCTACCGTAGCGTGCGTCGCTTCAAACGGCGAGGTGCGAAGCCTGCGGGACAATGTATCCTCACTTCCTTTGTGAAGTGGCAACTTAATCGTGAGAAGCGGTTGCGACTCCTAGCATCAAAGGGGTCGGGGACTAGGATTGAGTGGTATGGTCAACCCAGGTGAAGTGCTGATAAAGGTCGTTAACCGGAACAAGCGGAAGATGCTTTGACGCTTGGGCCAAAAGGCAAGTGGTCAGGCACGGGCGCTCCTAACTCGCCCGTCGCAGATGTCGAACCACCGGCCAAGAGGCACGACCTAACCCACTCTGGCACGCACGCGGAACGTGGTAAGCCCGTCGCTCTCCCTGCGGGGTAGATCAGCCGCAAGGTCGATTGATGGAGTGGCGGGTAAAGGAAGATGGAGGAAGCGAAAGCCAGTTTGTAATGAACTGGATAGAGGTTGAGCCAATGGCAAGATCACCTCACGCGAAAGCGTGCAGACTTCCATCTGGTGTCTCGTCACGAGAGAGTTTGACGAACCGATACAGGAAGCAACGCAGATGACGGCAGTGGCAACACTGGCTGGTGCAGCTTCCGGCTGAAAGGCAAATCGGCAGCAAATGAGTATCGTGAAGGTGGTGTTGAGAAGCACGACCGGGTTTCGCAAGAAGCCTTTGAGATGCTTGAGCGGTATGCGTCGAAAGATGCCCGTACCGTTCTGAGGGGAGGGGGCGATGATAACATCGCCTCCTTACCCGACCGTCTGTCTCTCAGAAGCGAGACGACTCAGCAAGCGATGATGCGATAATATGTTCAGGTAGTCATCGCCAGAACAATGCGCTTGCTCGCTTCTCATTCCACTCTCTTCGCATCGCTTATCTCTGTTCCTTTCTCTGATACTGCTTTCTCCCGAATCAGTCTGTTCAGCATTGCTCAATGACAATGCTGCCTCGAAAAGATACCTTCGCAGGGCAATTGCCAGTTAAGGAATGTGGCAGGTCAAACCTGATTGGAAGGATAAACCTGCCAATTCAGATGCTTCCCCGACAATGGTAGGAAAACCTGTCTCAGAAAGTGAGACGAAAACAGGAGGATCAGGGCCAGCAAAGCGCAAGAAATGAAACAGGCAAGGGGCTGCCTAACTGCTCAATCAACCGGACCCGCATACCACCGTTTCATTATCCCTTCAACCACAGCGGGCCGGTTATCTCGTCGTTAGGCGGCAGAACGTCGATGAGAGGGAAACGACTCATCAAGCAACGCTACGAAAACCAGTTCAGGCGAGTCATAGCGAGGAGAGCCTCTTGCTCGCTTCTCTCTTCTCTTGCTCCTTCATATGATATTTCTTCCAAACGATTGTTCAGCATTGCTCAATGATAAACCCACCTCGAAAAGATACCTTCACATGGCAATTGCCTGTTGAGGTAAGCGGCAGCACAAACCTGATTGGAAAAGACGAACTTGGCACATCAAGCTGCTTCCTAAGCAATAGCAGGAAAACCTATCTCAGAAAGTGAGGCTGAGAATTGGAGGATCAGGGCCAGCAAAGCTCAAGTAATGAAACAGGCAAGGGACCGCCTAACTGCTCAATCAACCGGACCCGCATACCACCATTTCATTATCCCTTCAACCACGGCGGGCCGCTGATGCCCGGCGTTAAGCGCACAGGGAAGCGATCCGTGATAATGAGCTACACTGATCGTCAACCAAGCAATCAGACTACATGTCTACAAAGTGTACTGACACAATCACTGCGCCGCGCTACCCGATAAATTCCGGTTGAGTCGAAGCTATCTGTTGGCGCGGCTTGGCATTTCGACAGTGGTATCTTTACCGAACCTTCAAGGTGGAATGCGCCTAACTGGTCCATCAACCGGACCCGCATTCCAACCCTTCATTATCCCTGAGCCCACAGCGGGCCGGTTATCTCCGGCGTTAAGCGCTTGCCTGTGACTGGCCGTATTATGGAATCGGAGGTGCATTATGAAAGCTTTCTTCGCCATTTTGTTTATCTGCATAACTGCTAACGCACAATCCCGAGAAGAACTCCTCAAGAAATATGGCTCACCTATCTCAGAGACACTCACTATCCGACCCGATGTCTTTGTTACCTTTAGATATTCTGAGACCGGAGATGTCTGCGAAATGATAATCCATCGGCAACAGTTAACATCGGACTTAAATTACCCAATAACGAAGACTATGCGATCAAAGGAACTAACGGAAATAATTGATGAGTTGGTACCAATAAGCCAGCGTGGGAAACAACTCATGGGAAACTTTCTTAACATGAGGTGCTTACCTTTAGATAATTGCTGGGGAGGAGTGGACAACTACGAGCGGGTTACGATTTTGCGCAATGGCGGGGATAACAAAGAGCGGTATGCAAGGATTCGATGGAAAGAGATTGCCTGTCGTGAATAACTACGCGTCTAACAAGCCGGTTCGACCGGACGCGCTATCCAACTACTCAGGTTCCAACAACTACCAGCGCGCCGGTCAACCGGGGCGTTAGGGTGCGACACGAAGTCGCGTGAATGGCTGTTATGACGGTTGTTTGAAACCGGATATAACCTGATGTTCTGCCATCAGTATCCTACCGTAGCGTGCGTCGCTTCAAACGGCGAGGTGCGAAGCCTGCGGGACAATGTATCCTCACTTCCTTTGTGAAGTGGCAACTTAATCGTGAGAAGCGGTTGCGACTCCTAGCATCAAAGGGGTCGGGGACTAGGATTGAGTGGTATGGTCAACCCAGGTGAAGTGCTGATAAAGGTCGTTAACCGGAACAAGCGGAAGATGCTTTGACGCTTGGGCCAAAAGGCAAGTGGTCAGGCACGGGCGCTCCTAACTCGCCCGTCGCAGATGTCGAACCACCGGCCAAGAGGCACGACCTAACCCACTCTGGCACGCACGCGGAACGTGGTAAGCCCGTCGCTCTCCCTGCGGGGTAGATCAGCCGCAAGGTCGATTGATGGAGTGGCGGGTAAAGGAAGATGGAGGAAGCGAAAGCCAGTTTGTAATGAACTGGATAGAGGTTGAGCCAATGGCAAGATCACCTCACGCGAAAGCGTGCAGACTTCCATCTGGTGTCTCGTCACGAGAGAGTTTGACGAACCGATACAGGAAGCAACGCAGATGACGGCAGTGGCAACACTGGCTGGTGCAGCTTCCGGCTGAAAGGCAAATCGGCAGCAAATGAGTATCGTGAAGGTGGTGTTGAGAAGCACGACCGGGTTTCGCAAGAAGCCTTTGAGATGCTTGAGCGGTATGCGTCGAAAGATGCCCGTACCGTTCTGAGGGGAGGGGGCGATGATAACATCGCCTCCTTACCCGACCGTCAATCTCTCAGAAGCGAAACGACTTACCAAGCAATGAGGCGAAAACAATATTAGGTAAGACATCGCCAGGACATCCACTTGCTCGCTTCTCATTGCTCTTTACCAGATGCACCTCTGCTTATTCGATCATTTCTGCTCCTTTATTGGATATTTCCTTTTCCAATAGCAACTATTCAACTTTGCTCAAAGATAGACCTGTCTGGCAAAGATAGCTTCGCAGTTGAATGGTTTGGTGAGCCAACCAGCAGAGAAGAGAGTGTGGGAAAGGCAAGCTGGGAGATCAGGAACCTTCCGCGACAACAAGCAAGAAACCCTATTACGCAAGAGAGGATAACAGTAGGGAGGAGGAGAAACAGAGGCGAAAGAGGAGAAGAGAAATGGGAGGTAATGATCGGCCAAGAGGAAGGAGGATGGAGGGGCGAAGGAAGCCGCCTAACTGCTCATTCCAGCGGACGCGCTTTCCAACGACTCATTTTCCCTCTGCTACCGGCGCGCCGCTGAACTCGGCGTTAGGCCCCTCTGGCTACCAACCAAAATCATGGTGTGGATAAAGCGATATAAAGGTCCTTTTTAGCCATCATCACCTCTCCTTAGATCGCCTAAACTTTTATGCCTTATGATTTTGCTTTTCTATTTCATCCTTTCCCTTGCCCATAGGCTCAATTCTGCTACCCTGTTTCTGGGGAGGTACTTTTGCGTTGCTCATTTTGTGTTCCTTTCTTGGATGGACAAATTTCAGAAATGCAAGAGGCATTCTCGACATATCAGAGCGGTGACTATGATAGAGCGTTTGCCCTACTGTACCCCTTTGCAGAAAAAGGAGAAATCGTTGCTCAGTGCCTTGTAGGTAGCCTGTATCAGCTTGGATGGGGCACAGAGCCAAATGGCCTTAAAGCCATAGAGTGGTATCTTAAAGCAGGCAAAAAGGGATGTGGACTTTCATTTAACAATCTGGCAACGATCTATGGTGGCACAATGCCGGATGTCGCGGCTGACGAGGAAAGGGTAAGGGAATACCAACGGAGGGCAAGAGAAAATGGGTTCGACTTTTTTGAAATGGCTTGATGTGGGGTCTAATATCAGTCCTCGATGTCTGGCCTAACTGCTCATTCCAGCGGACGCGCTTGCCAACGATTCATTATCCCTCAAATACCAGCGCGCCGCTGAACTCGGCGTTAGGCGTCAGATCACCGACGAAAGGGAGACGACTCAGTTTGCCTTGCTGTTGAAACCTGTCCAGGCAAGTCATCGCCAGGACCCCTACTTGCTCGATTCTCTTGCCTCTTTATCCCATACTACTCTGCTGTGTCTCTCATCCCTGCTCCTTCATCTGACACTTCTTTCTCCCAAAGCAGTCTTTCAGCATTGCTCATATAAACCTGTCTGGCGAAGAAGCCTGTTCAGCCGATTGCCTGTTGAGACAAGCATCAGAGAGGCGAGTTTGGAAAAGAGGAAGTAGGCAGATCAAAAAGCTTCCCCGACGAAAGAGAGCAACACCTGTCGCACGAGAGAGGAAATGACCTGTGAGGAAGAAGAGAAACTGTGCAGAAACGAGAGATAAGAATAGGAGGGTTATGATCAGGAAAGCTCAAGAAGGATGAATCGGCGAAGGAAGCCGCCTAACTGCTCATTCCAGCGGACGCGCTTTCCAACTACTCGCGTTCCACCAGCTACCGGCGCGCCGCTGAACTCGTCGTTAGGCTCACGCGATGACACCCAAAATCCTAGTGTGGATAAACCAAAGCAATTCCAATATTCCAACCAGGGCTGTTGCAAAGTAGCTTGACAAGATAAGAGAAAAGACCTTATCCGGTTGTTCTTTGAATCAAACACTTTACAAACCGGAGGTAGGTCTCTGATGGAGTATAACACTTTTGCCGCTTCTATTGTTCCTGGGGATTCTCCCTTTTTCTTCGATGTCGGGAGTCTCTATCATTATCTAGGGAATCTCAAAGATCATCGCAAAGCTAAAGGTAAGCGATACCCTCTTGCACTTGCTTTGGTCTTTGTCGTTCTGGCTAAACTTGCTGGCGAGGATGAGCCTCGTGGCATTGCTCATTGGATTGCTTTGAGAAAGCAGTTTCTTCGTGAGGCTCTCGATTTTGATCGAGATTCCACTCCTCACCCTACTACTTACTCTCGTATACTTGGCAAGGCTTTTGATCTTAATGAATTTCAACAACTTCTCAGTCTCTTTCTGCTTTCTGCTGATAAAGCAGAACAATCAGTAGAAATGAACATGGATGGAAAGACTCTTAGAGGGACTATACCAGCAGGTCAGACTAAAGGGTTGCATCTGCTTGCAGCCTATCTCCCAGATCAAGGCGTTGTGCTCTTGCAGATGGAAGTAGGATCAAAAGAGAATGAAATATCTGCTGCCCCTCGCTTGCTTAAATCTATAGATTTACAGGGGAAAATAGTGACTGGTGATGCCATGTTTGCACAACGTGAACTCTCTCGACAAGTCGTCGAAGCTGGCGGCGATTACGTCTGGACAGTCAAGGACAATCAAGCCCACCTGCGCTCAGAGATTGAAACATTGTTCGAAATAGAAGAGGGTAAAACCAAACTCAAAGAGATGAAAAACGATCTGGCCACAGCCTGCTCTATAGAGAAACATCACGGGCGAATTGAACACAGAAAGATAACAACAAGTTCAATGATGGCAGGAGAGATGGATTGGCCATACTTGGAACAAGTCTACAAGATAGAGCGAGAAGTTGAAATAGTGTCTACAGGAAAGAAGCGAAGCGAAACAAGCTATGGAATAACAAGCCTGACAAAGAAGGAAGCAGATGCTGAAAGGATGCTACAGGTGGTGCGAAAGCATTGGCAAGTGGAGAATGGGTTACACTACCGAAGAGATAAGACAATGAAAGAGGACTATTGTAGGTTGAAGACAGGGCATGCAGCAGAGAGCTTGGCAGTGATAAACAATCTGGTAATCGCAATGGTATTAAGGCAGGGTTTGAAGAATCTGCCGGAAGCAAGGCGGCGCTACAACGCCAATCCGCAAGAGGCCCTAAATCTAATATTGCGTCGTTGAGCCTACTTTGCAACAGCCCTGGAGGCTTCGCCACGAATGATGAAAATATGGGCGAGTTCGACTAAACTCTCTGTGGTCAGCGGCGTCAGATAAGGTCGTACAGCCTTGGTGCCTCAAGCCCGAATAGCAGCCTGACCTGAGAGCCTTTCTGGCACCACCAACTGTTGCTTCGAGCACGCATAGTAGACTCTTCATTAACAAGGCTCTCACGCCCTGGCCAGAAAGAGGTAGCTATGGAGATCATCTATTCTTGTTGTTGCGGCCTCGATGTTCACGCCAAGACTGTTGTCGCTTGCCTCATTAAGCACGGCAAGAAAGAAGTCCGCACTTTCTCTACTATGACCGATGACTTACTTCGTCTTTCGGATTGGCTCATAGCCGAAGGCTGCACGATTGCTGCAATAGAAAGCACGGGTGTTTACTGGAAGCCTGTCTTCAACATCCTTGAAGGCAACGTAGAAGTCTTGCTTGTCAATGCCCGCCACTACAAAGGTATTCCAGGCCGTAAGACCGATGTAAAAGATTGCGAATGGTTGGCCGATTTGCTGCGCCACGGTCTGTTAAAGCCCAGCTTCATTCCTCCGCTTGAGATAAGGGAGTTGAGAGAGTTGACACGCTATCGTCAGCAGTTGGTTAAAGAGAATGCGACTATTGCCAATCGCATACAGAAGTTGATCGAGAGTGCCAACATCAAGCTCGGACAAGTCGCCACCGACGTCTTGGGAGTCAGTGGCAGGCAGATGTTGCGAGCACTGGCAGCAGGTGAGCGCGATGCCGAGAAGTTGAGTGAGTTTGCTCGCCGACGTATGCGAAGCAAGCGTCCCCAACTCAAACGTGCTCTTGAAGGCCGACTGACGAAATCTCAACGCTTTGTGCTGGGCGAGTTACTGACCCGATATGAAGAAGTAGAAGTTGCCGTCAAACGAGTCGAGCAACAGATTGACGAGGAGGTGGGAGAGAGCGCCGACCCTTTTGTCTCTAAAGCCGTAGAACTGCTACAAACAATACCAGGGATAGGAGAGAGAGTGGCAGAAACAATAGTCTCAGAGATCGGAGTGGATATGGATCGCTTTCCGACAGACAGCCATATTTCGAGTTGGGCAGGGATGTGTCCGGGAAATAACGAATCGGCAGGCAAGCGGCGTAGCGGGAAGACGACGAAAGGGAATACCTATGTGCGGGAGGCGCTGGTACAAGCGGCGTGGGCAGCGAGTCATACAAAGCAGACATATCTGTCAGCGCAGTATAGAAGGCTAGCGAAGCGGCTGGGGAAGAAGAAGGCATTGGTGGCAGTCGGCCACACACTTTTGGTAATTGTTTATCATGTGATCGAACGACAGATGAGTTATAAAGAGTTGGGAGGAGATTACCTTGACAAACAGAATGTAGAGAGGCAAAGGAAGCGATTGATTGATCGGCTCGAAGCAACGGGATTGAAAGTCACTGTTGAAGAGGTTCAACCTGCTGCGTGAGCCACATCCGGACATTTTCATAGTAGGCTCGCGGGAAAGTACCTGACCAACAGCAACGAATTGGATGCAAAGGTATTTCGGACAACAAGACCATGATGACGAAAAGGTCAAAACACCAAGCAAGGAGTTAAGGTTGGGGCCGCGCCAATCGAGGCAGACTGATTTGCTCGAAATAAGCGCCGAGCGCGGCCAAAGACAAAGGCGGGCCTAACAGGTCGATCAACCGGACCCGCATGCCAACCTCTCGTTATCCCTTTGCCCACGGCGGGCCGGTTATCTCCGCGTTAGGCGTCAATCTCACAACCGATACGACTCACCAAGCAATGATATGAAAACATGATCGAGTGAGACATAGTGAGGACTGCTACTTGCTCGCCTCTCGCTCCTCTTTACCTGATTCAACTCTGTTTGTTTCTCTCAACTCTCCCTTATCTGAACTCCTTTCTTCTGATGCTCTCTTTTCAGGCTTGCTCAAAGATAAACCTATCTCGCAAAGATACTCCGGCAGCCAATTACCTGTTGAGCAAAGAGCCAGAGAAGACTGTTTGGAAAGGAGGAACTTGGCACATCAAGCAGTTTCCCCGACAAGAAAACCTGCCCCAGCGGAGAAGGTATGAATTGCGCGCAAGAGGAGAAACTGAGATGAAACAGGAGATAAGAAATGGAAGAAGCCTGTCAGGAAAGCCCAAGGAAATGAATGAATCCCGAAAGGAGCCGCCTAACTGCTCATTCCAGCGGACGCGCATTCCAGCTACTCAGTTGAAGCGGAGGCCACGGCGCGCCGCTGAACTCGGTGTTAGGCCTCCGTCCCCACTCGTTGCGATAGACCAAATCATCATAATGAGTCATAATGCGATATATGAATCGCACTGACTTGCAGCGTCTTACTAAAATAAGGTTGCGGGATGCGAAAGTGTTATTTGATAATCGCCGTTATGAGGGAGCTTATTATCTCTTGGGTTATGCCGTTGAGTGTGCTTTTAAGGCTTACATTGCTAAACAAACGAGGCGTTATGATTTTCCAGAAAAGAAGTTCATTAATGATATATACACTCATGACTTGAACAAACTTCTCAGTGTGTCAGGCCTTGAACCTGAATATCGTAAGGAAAGCAAAAGGAACCCTAATTTCGAGGTGAATTGGACAATTGTTAAAGACTGGTCAGAACAGTCGAGATATGTTGCTGGGGTTAGTAGAGCAAAAGTAAAGGATTTTCGTGCGGCGGTCGTTAGCAGAAGGAGTGGTATTTTGCCATGGTTACAGAAGTGGTGGTAAAGGAAACTTTGTCCAGCGAAATGATTTCCGCTGGAAACGAACTCATTCGCCGTCTTGATGAGACAGGATTTATTGTCACTGCATCGCTTTGGCTCTATATTGCTGAAGTTAATGCTTGGAGATTTATTATAGCTAGTCCAGAAGTAAGAACGGAGGGTCCGAAGAAAGCTTATAAGCAAGTTCAATCGGTTATATCTAAAATGCCTGAGGATCAGCCTAAAATATCTCTTAAAGATGTATCAGTTATTGATTCAAATGATCCGCTTGTATCTTTGCTACGAGTCGCCATAAGAACGGGCGATGGAATATCTGGCATAAGATTCAGCCACAATGTTATCAATGGGACATTTATCGAAGACGCATACATTTATCGAATTATATAGATGGAGAACATCTTACCTCGGGAACCGGCCTAACTGCTCATTCCAGCGGACGCGCATGCCAACCGCTCGTGTTCCACCAGCTACCAGCGCGCCGCTGAATTCGGCGTTAAGTGCGCTGGGAGTTGGTCGATGGGAATCAATCACATTGGCCGTCAAGAACGCAGCCAATATTACCTGCCTACAAATTGTGCTGTTTGACTCTCACTGGCCCTCAGATTGCAACCAGCGATCACCTTTCTTCGTCTGTCGAGTCAGCCTCACACTCCGCCGCGCTTCTTTAATAGGATAGGTCAAAGCCTCGCTAAAAGGCAAAGTGGGCCAGCGCGGCTATTACGAAGGCAATTATCTGTGACATACTTGCGAATCAGAACGCGCCTAACTGGTCGATCAACCGGACGCGCATACCACCTTCTGGATGGCATCGGGGGCCACAGCGCGCCGGTTATCTCCGGCGTTAGGCTCCAATGACTTGGGTATGACCGAGACTGAATTGAGTTGCAAGCATCTACTAAATAGCTCGTTCTCTCGGGCATAGGAGGATTTAATGGTCTCCTTATTTTCACGCATAGGCATTGCAATCCTGTCCTTTATAACTGGCGTGGCACTCGCCTTCCTTTGCATGTCTACTCGCCACTTGCAGCCAGCGTCTATCCGAAATACTCTGCGACCCTCTACAAAAGAAACCACACCACGACCTTCCGGAGGACTATCACCTAATCCAGATGATTATTACTTACCAGATTGGAAGCCCTATCTTAATTGCAATGAATTTTCTTCTGCTAGAAGTGCAGATAAAGCGTTGGATGAAGAATTGAGTTTTGATGGGTATAGAATTATCAACCGGACCTCTAAATTGAATGCCAAGAGACATAGAGTTGGAAGAAGAATTGTCGCCATTTATTGTTGCGGCAAAGAGGGGCAACAGGCAGCCCACGTTCTTTGGACGAATGGCACTCAGTTCTGCGATCTAATTGCTCCTTCGATTCAAAGTGCGTTGGATTTCGAGAGGGCAAATAACCTATAGCAGTACGGAGCCTAACTGCTCAATCAACCGGACCCGCATACCACCGTTTCATTATCCCTTCAACCACAGCGGGCCGGTTATCTCGGCGTTAGGCTTCCTCTTTAGCCCCACGGTTCTTGGTATGGATAAGACTATGAGATTTTATTTTCTTTCTCATCTCAGCAACTCGATTTGAGTCTCAATCCTATTGTGATTAGAATCGGTACTGTTCAGTGCATATATTTCTTCGTTTCGTGTCAGCGGAGTACCTTGTATGAATATAAGAATTACAAAAGATAAGATAGAACTAGATACCCAAAGCGTATCTTACTACGCATATTACTTCGACCGATGGTGGGACAAGGCCGCAGAAGGCAGGCTGTTTGTACTAAAGAAGATTCTCGCCCAATGGGCAAATTCCTTGGCTGATGCTAGCGAGGGACAGATCCTATACCTTCCCTAGAGTTTAGATGACGAGGCAATAGAATGCTTCAAAGCAATCGTGCAAGCGGATGAGGTTATGCTCAAGTGCGTAGTGGTAAGAGGCAATGGCTACCAACTCAATGTTGTTGATACAGCCGACCTTAAGCACTTCATAAGTAATCCACAGGAACTCTGGGATGAATCTCCTGATTTCTTTGGAAGCTATAGTAGAAATGATTTAATAGAGGCTCTACGGAGCGCCAAAGTGGAAGCAGCCTAACTACTCAATCAACCGGACGCGCTTGCCAACTACTCAGTTGAAGCCACGCCACAGCGCGCCGGTTATCTCGGCGTTAGGCTCGTGGGGAAAAATGCTGACCAAAAGCCAGGACAAAGTAGCGATGATAAAACCGGAACAACGAACGATCTCGACAAGGGGCCGCGCCTCCCGATATGCCTTGATTGAATTGCCCAGAAAGCCGAGCGCGGCCAACGACAAAGGCGAGGGCTTTGTTGCGCAATTCGAGATGAAGATAGACTTCACCCAGACTTCGACCTCTTTTAGAATGCTACTGTGTCGGGCATCCCTAACTCGCTCATCCGATTCATCACCATGCACTTGATCCTTGCCTCCGTCATCTGTGTCTCCATCTTCCTACTGCTCATTCGCTCTCCTAATATCCCCTTCAGCCTGCCCATCTGTGTCTCTACCAAGCTCCTCTTGTGATACCCACTCTCTTTCTTCCACTCCTTCTCTCCTTTCTCTGCCTTCTCTCTTATCG
>CAVXWP010000001.1:0-1314789 GCA_963765495.1 Blastocatellia bacterium | reverse complement strand
GCGCTACAACTGAAACATACAGCGCCTCCTTTGTGCATAATTTCATAGGGGGCCACGGAGGTAAACAGATGAGCCTTATTCGTGTAGATGACCTTGAGCGATGGGCAGGCACAATTGTAGGGCGCAATAAATTAGGTGAGTTGGTCCGTAGACTCATCCATACTAGTACCCAGTCACAATGTATTTGATGCTTAACAAGCGATCAGGTAAAGTTGGGTTTCACCATTTGATTGGAGGATACCCAATTTGCCAGCCAAGAAATACATCGTTGACTTAACCTCTGATGAGCGAGAAGAACTTCTCCAACTCATCCGTAAAGGCAAACCTTCTGCCCGCAAAGTCACTGGCTCGAATTCTGCTTAAAGCCTACGAAGGCTTGACCGATTTAGAAATCGCGGCGGCTCTCAATACGGGCGAGGCCACGGTCGAACGCACTCGAAAACGATTTGTTGAAGAAGGTCTTGCTGCTCTCAACGAACGCCCTAGACCGGGGGCGCGCACAAAGCTCAAAGGCAAACACGAGGCCCACATCATCGCTTTAGCTTGCACCAAGGCTCCCGAAGGCCACAGCCACTGGACCCTGCGCTTGCTGGCCGACAAGGTGGTTGAGTTAGGATTTGCCGAATCGTTTTCGCGCGAAGCGGTGCGCCGTATGCTTAAAAAAACGAACTCAAGCCCTGGCTCAACAAGCAATGGTGCATCCCGGAAGTGAATGCCGAGTTTGTCGCATGCATGGAAGATGTGCTCGATTTGTACGAAGAGCCTTATGACGAGAAACGCCCGAAAGTCAACTTCGATGAGACGAGCAAGCAATTGATCGAAGAACTTCGCCAGCCGCTTGAAGGCAAGCCGGGCCAAGTCGAACGCTTTGATTATGAGTACAAACGTAACGGCACGAGCAATCCGTTTATGATCTGTGAGCCGCAAGCCGGATGGCGGCACATCGCCGTGACCGAGCAAAGAACCATGATAGATTTTGCTCATCAGATGAAGTGGCTGGTAGATGAAAAGTACCCACAAGCCGAAGTAATCCGAATAGTGATGGACAATCTCAACACGCACAAGGCGGCATCGCTTTATGAGGCATTTGAGCCAGGAGAAGCGCGGCGCATCTTGAAGAAGTTGGAATTTCATTACACGCCAAAGCATGGAAGTTGGCTCAACATGGCCGAGATCGAGTTGAGTGTGTTGAGCCGCCAATGCCTGGATCGGAGAATAGGGGATGAAGAGACGCTGAAGCGAGAGATCAAGGCGTATGAAGATAGACGCAACCAAGCCCAAGCCAGTATTGATTGGCAATTCACTTCCAAAGCGGCACGTATCAAGCTTCATCGTCTTTATCCTGCAATTTCATCGTGACTGAGTACTAGTGTTCCACTGGAGGAAATACGAAGGGTTCGTTTTCTTTCTGACGAGGCAAATCAGCTAGCCGGATGGAATGGGCTTTACACTGTGTTTCACAAGTGCCTTGGGTGCCGAATAGCAGTTCCGTTTGGGAGTTGGGTGCGGGCCTCGCTACCCGTGGAAAGATACGATCCGATTTTGCAGGCCGTCGCGAAAGCGATCTATCCGATGGGTGGAACCGCGAACAAACGACTTATGTAGCAGTCACTCTGCGGAAGCTTGATGATTTAGACATATTGGAAAATGAGCTGAAAGCCGATAGCCCATGGAAATATGTTAAGATCTACGACTCGCAAACATTGGCAGAATGGATCGAAAAGTACCCTAGTGTCCAAGCTTGGCTACAAAGCCAAGGTGTAGGACCGCCTAGCACTATTCAAACACTGGAGTCTGTGTGGTCCGTCTGGAGCCAAGAGACCGAACCTGGAGTTTCCGCAAGCCTCGTTCTGGCAGGACGCGAAATAGTGGCGCAAGAATTGCGAACGGCCTTGCAAACACCAGGTGGCGTTTTTAAGGTTCAGGCAGACTGGCCCGGTGAGTCTGTTGCATTCATATTCGCCACTGTGGATTCTGCTAAAGATGAATTCAGGCAGCACTTCGGACGCTCAATTGTAGTTAGCAAGCAGGACGATGCGGAGGCGTTGCGATACTCTCCGCCGCAAAATGTCATATTACGCCCCCCTGCAACAGAAAAGGCGCAGTTGCTTGCCCGCTTCCAACACACTGTTATTACTGCCCTTGGCAACTCTGCAATAACGCGCAAGGAGGGCTATCAGCTTCAAAATTCTCTGACGGATCAATTCACAAAAGCCCTAATTGAAATGGGGCTAACTCAAGATCAATCCGAGATCGAAGCGCGTGCGTGTGGTTGCAGCCCTTCGGTCTGGCGCGTGTGGAATCTATTACAACAAGCAGACCTATGCTCGGAAATCCCTGATGGGCGAAAGCGGAGCATTCAGATAAGGTAGTTCTTGCCATTTTGCTCGGTGGCTGGAGCGAACACTTTGATGGCGACAAAGAGGTCATTCAGGCAATTACAGGGGAAAACTTTGTTACCTTCTGTGATCAACTCCATCCATTCTTATCAGTCGACCATCCCTTACTAACAAAGGTCGGCGACGCCTGGGTTGTGACTGCGCCTGCCACGGCTTTCGCCTTGGTGGTTCGTTACATTACCCGCAGTCATTTGGAAAGACTAAGTGACATTGTCCTGAGAGTATTTGAAGAAAAGGACCCGGCCATTGACTTTCCTCCCGACGAGAGGGCCTATGCGACGCTGCACACGGGTGGAATGCGCCACTCCAAATGGCTTCGGGACGGACTTGCGGAGACCCTGCTCAGAATTGTTGTTATAGGTACCGATCTTGAAGCGACTGGAGCTATACCGGCAAATCAGAGATGCCAAGCCTTTGCCGATCAACTCATCCGCCGGTTGCCAGGATTAAATGAGGACTGGCGGCTTACGGCAAGCCTGAGAGAACAGTATCCGGTCTTGGTGGAGGCCGCTCCAAACCCTTTTCTGGAGTCCCTGGAACATCTCCTCCAGGGTCCGATTGAAAAGCTACTCCCCATCTTTGAAGAAGGCGATAGCACTTTTGGACACCCATTGCACCCCGCCCTCTGGTGGGCTCTGGAAACTCTGGCTTGGGATCCAATGTATCTCGGACGTGTAGCCCTTATATTGGCACAAATGGCGAAGCTTGATCCGGGCGGTCGCTTAGTCAATAGGCCTATTAACAGCCTCCGAGGGATCTTCTTAGCGTGGAATCCAGGCACAAGCGCTAGTCTTGAGCAACGCCTACAAGCGCTGGATCCAATATTGGAGCGCGAACCTGAGGTTGGCTGGTCATTATTGCTCGTATTGATGCCAAAGCCAAATGATTTTGCGTCGCCCACGAATGATCCAATTTGGAAGGACCTTTCACGTTCGAAGCGAGAAAAGTTGACGCACGGAGGGGTTCGGCAAGCTTATTTTGAGTATATAGATCGTACGATTAAGTATGCCGGGATTGAGCAGAGTCGATGCAAACAACTGATTCAGTTTTACACTCAGGTTTCGGAATCTCACCAAACTGCAATAGAGAATCGTTTCAGATCGTTGGCTGCAACAGATCTAACAGAGAATGACCGCAATAGCCTTTGGAATGCATTAAGAGATTTCATAAATTCTCATCGTCAGTTTGCAGAGCGGCATGGCACTACCCGCCAATCAGCTTGAGCGACTGGAGGAGATAGAAAATTTGTTTGCCCCGATTGATCCAGCGGAACGAGTGGCGTGGCTTTTCAATGAGTCTCATCCGGACATTCCGCTTTCAAGTAATGACTTTCAAGCGTTGGATGTGGAACGTAAAAGATTAAGAGCCGAGGCTGTTGAAGAGATTTGGGAGGCGGGTGGCGTTGAGGTATTGATGAGTCTTAGACAGAGTGTCGTACCCAGCCCTATTGAGCGCGCCCGTATTTAACCTGCTGCAAAGTGATGAGGCGCTCCTGGACGTTTACGGCAGAGCGGCTCAAGGTTCACATAGGCAACGTAACTTTGCCGCCATTCTGTCTCGCATTGCTTATTACCGATTGGGGTACCAATGGACCAGTGTGGTTATTTCCCTAGCTGATGAGAGGGGGTGGCCCGCCGATGTGAAGGCCATCGCCTTTATTGACTATCCAGAGACACGAGAGACATTTGAACTGGTCAGTACTTTAGGCCCCGATGTAGAACGAGAGTATTGGCAAAATAAGCATTGGATTCACCCGACTGAAGATAGAGAAACAATCTTAATGGCTGTTGAGAAACTTATGGCTGTGGGCCGCGCCCTTGATGTTATTGCGCTGACGCCAAAAAGCCTTACCCTTTTGGATTCCGAAAATCTCTTGGGAGTATTGGACCAAGCCCTAAAGGAATTAAATGAAGGTAAGACTTCGCGCATGTCGAGTGGCTCCCACTGGATAGAGGAATTGTTTGATTTGCTCCATCCCGCAGCGATCTCGACTTAGCCGAACTCGCTCGCCGCGAATATGCGTACCTACCACTACTTACACGGAGCTTTGAAAAAAGGATCTCGCTTTGCACAAAATTCTATCTACAGACCCGAGATTTTTTATTGATGTGATCTGCGATCTTTATAAGGCCCATTCTGCTGAAAAAGGAGAGGAACCAGTTACCGACGAACAGAAACGTCGCGCGCACTTCGCCTGGGAGCTATTAAGATTATGGCACCAACCGCCCGGTGTTGATGAAGCGCTGCAAGTTAAGGCAGAGGAATTGAGGGAATGGATAGCTACAACCCGCATGCTAGCATCGGAGAGGGACCGCCAGACTGTCGCTGATCAACATATTGGCAACGTACTCTATTACTATCCTCCTGATCCTTCCGATCTCGCTTGGCCACATATTGAACTCAGAAACTTGATTGAGGAACTGCAATCGGATGACATCGAGAAGGGGATCGCTATTGAGCAATACAACTCAAGAGGAGTTGTCTCGCATGGGTTATACGAAGGTGGGGATAAAGAGCGCACTATTGCTGAACAGTGGCGGAGATGGCTCGTACCGTGGGTATACCATGGCCCAGAACCCGAGATATGCTTGAACGCATTGCGGCGTCCTGGGGATAGAGAGGCAACTTACAGAGACGTAGAGGCCGAGAAACAACGTCTTCTGTCCGGTTAAAGCGTGTTGCAAGTTTTTGCTGGTTAACTTCAATGCCCTCCCTTTCGAACAGCATCCTAGCTAGTTTGTTGGTCGCCGCTTTCTGCATTTAGGGGGGGGGGACTTGCAAGTAGGTGTTTAGAGTCAGCACAATCGAGGAGTGCCCCTGTCGCCCGCTGACCACCTTTGGGTTTTCGTCTGCGAACAGCCGCTTTGCGTTGCCCAAGTGGGTTGTGTTGAAGCGTCGTCCTTTGCGGTAGCGTCCCTCCAACATTTTGCGGCAATATCAATTGGAGGATTTAAGATCCATATTAATCAGACATGCAATTTCAATGTGGCCCTGAATGTGGCCCTGAAGGAAAAAGCAATCTTTCGACCGCCTGTAAGTTATTGATTCTATTGGTGGCCAGGGACGGAATCGAACCGCCGACACGCGGATTTTCAGTCCGCTGCTCTACCAGCTGAGCTACCTGGCCACTTACGGGTCTCTTTTAGCCCCTCAATTCAAGATAGTGATCTTAAACAACTACTCGCTTGCCTGTCAACTTTCACTTATGCCTACTTCTCTCGACGTACGTAAAATATATAGAAAAAGACCCAGCCTATGAATATGCAACTACAGACGACGGCCAGTATCAGCGAAAGCGCGGAGCCTCGCTTGAAATAGAGGTATAGATTAAATCCCGCGAGCACTCCCAACAGCGCCCAGTATTGCAGAAAGATTCGTAATCCCCGTTTACTCTCTTCGCTCATGCTATTTCTTACGCCTCTCGAATGATTTTTATAGCCCTCGCTCAACTTCCTGCGGACTGACGTTGACAGTTAAGCTCTCCTGTTTGTAGTATCACTCGCCCGTTGAACATTCAAGGGGAAGGATATTTTTGATGTCAATCTGGCAAGCCATCATTTTAGGGTTGATTCAGGGTCTCACGGAATTTATCCCCATCAGCAGCACTGCTCATCTCACTATCGCAGGCAATCTCTTTGGCCTCATCAATCCCGATCACCCCGATCAGTGGACCGCTCTCATCGCCGTCATTCAACTGGGCACGCTCGTTGCCGTTATCATATACTTCTGGTCCGACATAATTAATATCATCATCGGCTTTGTCTCTGCCAACCTGGCTTTGATCAGGCGCAAACCCGTAAGCGAAACCGCTAAATACAATGCCTGGCTTGGCTGGCTCGTCATCGCAGGCTCTATCCCGGTCGCCGTCGTCGGACTGCTTTTCAGACACGTCATCGAAGGCAAGCTCACCAAAGATATCAGGGTCATAGCCGCAAGTTTGATAGGGCTTGCCATCCTGTTGACCATCGCAGAGCTTACCGCTCGTCACAGCCGCGATATGAAGGATCTGAAACTGCGCGACGCCATAATCGTAGGCTTCGCTCAAATCTTCGCGCTCATCCCAGGCTCTTCCCGCTCAGGCACTACTATTACGGGGGGCCTCTTTAGCGGGCTCACCCGCGAGACCGCGGCTCGCTTTTCATTCCTGCTTTCTATGCCTGCCATCGCCGGCAGCGGCCTGCTTGAATTGCCCAAAGCCTTTAAATCGCTCGATTCAAACTGGACCACGCTCATCATAGCGACCATAGTGGCGGCCATATCGGGGTATATATCTATCGCCTTTCTCATAAGATATCTTCAGCGACACACCACTTTTCTCTTCGTAGGATACAGGATCGTGCTTGGACTTATTTTATTTGGCCTGCTGGCGGCAGGCAGGATCGTCGCCGGGTGACGAGCCTGATTTGTGTTTTGAGATTCGAGACCTCAGATTGGAGGGTTTGATTTCCGGCGTATTTGGAAATATTGCGCTCTGATTCAGGAGTTGGCCCAGAACTTGAGTTTGCGCAGAAAGGCAATCGTCCATTTAACGGTCTTGTTTCGAGGTCTGACCATCTTTATGCGCTCGCCTGCGCGCTCGACGCGCTTCACAAGTCCCAGCACCCTGTGCTGCGGCACCGGCATATCATTTTGCAACGATGCATCGCCGCGAGTCACAATCGTGCGCTCGGAGGAGGTTGCCCGTTCGACGCGAACGACTCTGTGGATGACTGCCGTATCGTAGCGGCTCTGGTACAAAACAACGTCGCCCGGTTTCAAAGGGGTATCCGTTATGGGTAAGATGGTAATGATATCCCCGTCCTCAATAGAGGGTCGCATGCTGCTGCCGCTCATGCGCATCTCTACGGGGATGCTCCTGGAAAGTAATTGACGAGCCTGTTCTAGAAAATCGGGCGTCTCAAGGTTGACCGGGCGCCCTCGCTCCGCCTTTATACCATCATAGGCGCGCATTTTCTGCTTCTCCCTATCTTTGATCCTGTCAAGGACGGATCGTTGCTACCAGATTTCCACCCTTTTGCCCACGCGAGTGTTCAACTATTGCTATCATAGCGCAACAAACAAGAGCCGGAAAGTCTAAATCGAATTTCGCAAAAAAGTTCTTTTTCACACGGTCTCTTATTGAACCTTTCAAACTATCTTTTTTGCAGGAGAAGAGTCAGCGCCTCGCCTCGACTCAATTTTAATCCCTCGACGCCCTGCTCTTTTATGGTGTAAACCTCAAGGCGGGCCGAGGCAAACGCGACTCCCCCGGCGCTCTCAATATAGAGCGCCAGATTGTCGTGTGTATCTATGATATAAGACCCTTCATCCCAGCTTGTAACTACTCCCTTCGACAACCGCTCTCGGCGGAATGTCCCGTCTTCGGTGAACTTGAAAATCACATCAACCGGGTTTGTAAAATCCTTAGCCGTATAAACATCTTCGACTGAGCGAACCGCAAATTCACCCGACAGATGACGGCCTGAATTCTCGGCTATCTCAGGCGAGGCGGCATATTGCTGCCCCTGGCTCGGAGTAGAAGTCTCGCCACCCTCGTGACACGACAGGGACGCCACAGCGAGCAGGCTGAGAAATATCAGCATCGCGGATCGGGTTATGCCCATTCAGAGCCACTTCACTTCTCCGGCAGCGGTTTCGTTCTGCGAAACAGGGCCATTTTCCCATCCGGGGCCGTCAGCCTCAGTTCATCGCCATCCGGGGAAAGCGCGTATTTGTAATCCTTCCGAACCGGCGGATTTACCATCTGTCTTTTGGATGTGAGGATATTCAAACTGAATTTATCGGGCGGCTCTATCAAATACTGCCCGGTATCTATGTGATCCACCTTCTTATTCATTCTCGATGTTCGATTGAACGTGCCGGTACTGAGCGGACTTTGAACATCGGGTCTGAATCTGATCTCGGTAGCGTTGTCGGAGCTTATCATATCCACAGTGCCGTCGTGTTCGACTTCGGCCAGGGTGTAAGTTCCAGCCAGTCTTCCTTTCGCCTGTCCATTATCGCCTCCGGTCGCTGCCCCGCCCGTCGCGGATTCGGGTGGCGTAGCGCCACTTGTAGAGCTATTTGTTGAAGCAGTCGCGGGCTGATCGGGGGTGGGGGTGGCAGACGGCTGTGTGCCGCCGGAGCTTGAGGTGGTCGGCGTCGGGTCACTGACACAACCGGCGAACGCCATCACGATCAGAACCAGTGAAATTATTAGAATGTGTTGCAGTTTTCTCGTCATAGATTCAACTTCTTTTTAAGATCGTACCCGGTTCTCGAAACAACTTCAAATCAAGGACGCGATGCCTTTTGCCGGTCCGGTTTCTGATTTCCTCCCTGACCTTGAGCGCGTATATGCTCGATGGCACGGGCAGCGGCAGAGCGCACATCCGAACTGTTGTCGTTGTCGGCCATCTGCTCAAGCTGAACTACCACGCGCTGATTACCTATCTCGCCCAGCCCCTCGACGGCCTGCTGTCGGATTTCATCGTTGCGATCGGTCAAAAGCGAGCTGAGTGCTTCGATTGCCCTGTCGTCTCGGAACCGCGAAAGAGCCGAAGCGGCTCGCTTGCGGACAGTCACAGAGCCGTTGCGAATCGCTTGAATTATAGCATCTATGGCAGCCGGATCGCCTATTTTGCCGAGCGCCTCGATGGCTTCCGAGCGAGCGCCCGACGAATCGGTCCTGACCAGACTAATGAGCGGTTGAACGGCTTCGGGCGAAGCGATGTAGCCCAGCGATTCGGATGCAAGAGCGCGGGTGGAAGGATGGTCGGCTCTGAGCGCTGAGATGAGTCCGGGCAAGGCCACGGGGCCGAGTTTGGCAAGCGAGGCGGCGGCCTGCGGACGGAGCGGGCTCGATTCGTCTCGCATCAGGGTCATCAGAGGCGCGACGGCCCGCTCGTTTGCACTCTCTCCGAGCGCCCGCACCGCCGCTGCCCGAACGGCAGG
Source organism: Blastocatellia bacterium (assembly GCA_963765495.1). Taxonomy (GTDB): domain Bacteria; phylum Acidobacteriota; class Blastocatellia; order UBA7656; family UBA7656; genus CAVXWP01. The sequence goes on along the minus strand of CAVXWP010000001.1, from coordinate 1,305,457 downwards.
GTTCGAGTCGGAAAGCGCTTCGATTATTCTGTCAATCGAGGTCGCGGAATTGATGCCGCCAAGCGCCTCTATCGCCGCCTCTCTTGTGGCAGGGACAGATGAGGTGGTCATACCGAGCACCTGCTCGATTGCAGGCTCGCCCATCTGTCCGAGCGCGCGCGCGGCCTGCTGGCGGACAAAGTAACGCTCATCTTTCAAGAGCGCGGTCAGCGGTTTGATGGCGCGGGCATCGCCTATCATACCGAGCGTGCTTGCGGCGACTGCCCGCGTCTCAGGCGTTGAAGAGCGATCTTCCAGGAGGGCGATCAGCGGCTCGACCGAGGGCTTTCCCAGTCGCCACAAAACTCGCCCTGCCCTGCCCCGGTCGGCTTCGCGCTCGGATCGCAAAAGCTGTATTAGCAGCGGCACCGATTTGGCTCCGGCCCCCTCCAATGCCTCCGACGCGTAATAACGAACCACCGGGTCCCTGTCGCGGATAGCCGAAGCCAGAGCCGGGAGCGCCTGATCCGTATTGCCTTCGGCAGAGACCCTGGCAAGCACCTGAGCCGCGCGGGCGCGCACGCGATAATCCTCTTTTGAGAGCGATTCGATCAGCACCCGAGTGGCCCGTGGGTCCTGCATACGCGCAAGCGATTCTGCCGCGGCCAGACTCACGCGAGAGTCCCTGTCATTGAGCAACCCGGTCAGAGGAGCAAGGGCGCGGTTGTCCTTGAATCTGCCAAGCGCCGTGGTAGCCTGAATCCTGACATCCGCGCTCGTATCACCAAGCGCACCTATCAACGGACTGATTGCGCTAGGGTCTTCAAGCGCGCTGAGCGTGGTTGCCGCCTCGGCGCGCACTCTGGGGTCGCGGTCTTTGAGCGCGTCGATGACCGTGGGTACGGCCGAGCGGTCGCCAAGGCGGGCAAGTGTAGAAACGGCAGCGGCCCTGACCTGCCAGTTGGGGTTCGACAAATCCGTTGCGAGCCGTTCGACTGAAATTCCAAGCAGGGCCAGAGACCGTACGGCCGAGGCGTGCACGGCGGGGTCGCTGTCTCTGGCGGCGCGGAAAAGGGTGTCGGTCGCCGCCGGATCGCCTATCAATCCAAGCGAAGTCACAGCAGCCCTTTTCACCTCTTTTTCAGGCGCGCCTGATGCTTCGATCAAGGCATCGACCGCTCGCCTGTCGCCGAGTTCGCCAAGCGCCGAGGCCGTCCGTGCGCGCAGTTCGACCTCTTTTGAAGCGGCAAGCACCGCCATCAACGGCTCGACCGCCTGCTGGTCGCCCAGCAGGCCAAGACGTTCGGCTGCGCGCATTCTCTCGTCGGCATCGGTCGAATTCAACCTCGCTATCAAGGTATCCGTAGTTACATCCACCGCTTGAAGCGCCGATGCCACATTCGGGCTGAGCTTGCCGTCTGCCTTGCGCGATTCGAGCAAAAGATCGATCACCCGATTGCGATCAAACGAGGCGAGCGATTCGCCCAGCGCCGAGACTACCACAGGGGATTTTTCTTTGCTTAAAAGACTGATGAGCGCCGAAAGCAAACGCCCGGATTGATCGCTGCCCCCTGTGCCCGCCCCGACCTTGCCAAGCGATTCGACGGCGACGGCTCGAACCTGCGGCGTGGGGTCTTCGAGCATCGTTATGAGAGCCTCGCGCGATTGCTCGCCTTCAAACCTGTATAAAGATCGCGCAACCCCCAGACGCATCTCCAGGGCTTCCCTGTCGCCGGTCGCATCGGAAGCCTTCGCCGAAGCCGTTTTTGCCATCTCTAAGACATCCGGCAATGCCCGCGCATCGCCAAATTCGGCAACGGTATTTAGGGCCTGAAGTCTCACATCCGGGTAAGGACTCTTGAGCGCTGATGTGACGCCCTCCAGATGATCGCGATTCCCCAGGCGATAAAGCGATGCGGCGTATTGCCAGGAGTCTTCGCCTGCGTCTGCCAGCAAAGCGGCGATCATCGGCTCGGCGCGGCTGTTTCCCAGCTTGCCGAGCGCTATGACGGCGGATGTTCTTACAGCCGGGTCATCATCTTTCAGCAGAGGCAGAAGCGCATCGACGGATCGGGAAGCCTTCATTTCGCCGAGGGCAGAGGCGGCAGCGCGCCTGACCTGCTCGTTTTCATCTGCGAGCGCCTGAATCAACGAGTCGGTGGCGGGTGTGTAATTGAACTGTCCAAGCGCGGTCAGGGCCTGCGCCCGCTCATACGGGTCGGACGATTCCACAAGCTTTTGAACATCTGCGGCGACCGACGCCTCTTTGAGAGCTATCAAAGACCACAGCGCAGCGTTCCTGACAAACCAGTTCCGGTCCTCAATCAAAGGGAGCAAATCCCGGGCGGCCGATTTGTCGCCCAGATGCCCGAGAGCTTCCGCAGCCGTCCCTCTGACATACCAGTCATCGCTTGAAAGCGCCTCTCTGATTTTGCTCAGGGCCTGTGAATCTCTCGATTCAACGAGGGCGGCTATCTGCCGCGCCTTTTCAAGCGTGGGGCTTGAGGGCTGTTGTTTCTCTTCGCCCGACTGCGCCCGAACAAGCGGCGAGAAGCCGAGAGGCGCAAACAGCACCACAATTAACAGTATCGTGATTGATGAAACAGCTTTTCTCATCCGGCAGCCTGTGCGACGAATCCCTTCACCATCTATTCGGTTCGTAGCCGAGATTTTACAGTAATCCGGTCGGGATTAGAAAGTCTCGAGTGAGAGAGGCCCAATGAAGGGATCAACCCGGGGCGCAAAAGAAAGAATTCAAAATAACCACAGAGCCACAGAGCCACAGAGAATTTTATTGGCTTTTCTCTGTGGCTGCGGTGCCTCTGTGGCTGGTTCCTTCTTATCTAACCGATATGTCGGAGTTTTTTTACTTCGCTGCCCGTTTGTCGGTTGCCGCCATCGTCTTTGAATCGGTCAATTCTTCGGATGAGGTTTCAGGCTCCACAAATAATTCGAGTATGTCCTGAAATTGATGACAGAGCCACATGGTAATGTCTTCTTCCATGACGGCGCGACTGAGCCATTCGGCCTTTTGCGCTCGCTCTTCGAAAGGCATCTCGAGCGCCTTGCGCAGGGCTTCGCTTGTGCCGATAACGTCGGCGGGCGAGACGACCATCGTGCCTTTACCCAACTGCTCTGAGGCCCCGGCTCCTTCGGAAAGCAATATCACTCCATTGTTCTGATTCAGTATTGCGCCTTCCTTGGCCACCAGATTCATGCCGTCGATCACAGGATTTACGAGCAGCACATCGTAAAGCTGCATGGCGGCTATCGCTCGCTCATAGTTTTCGCCCACGATCAAATCTATAGGCTGCCAGTTTCCATCAGAGAATCTGGTGTTGATCCACCCGGCGCTCACCATGATCTCTTCAAGATATTTCTTATACTCTTCGACCGATAGCCGCGACGGAACCAGAAAGGTCAAAAGCTTTAATCGCCCGTGATACTCGGGGTAATCTTCCAGCAACTGCTCAAGGGCCTGAAAACCGCGAACGATGTTCTTACTCGGTTCTATTCGATCTATGCGAACTATGGTCTGGTCGCCGCATCTGGCTCTGAGCCTCTGTCTGTACTCGCGGACCTCGACCGACTCGCCGAGCGCCATCACTCCCTCTACATCAATCGAGATCGGATAAGATCGAACATAGGTCTTATGCCCGTCAATAGTCACCGTTCTTTCACTCAGATTCACCTCGGCTTCGGGAATGAATTCGGCGCAGGTGTGGAGGAAGTTGCGCGCGAAGGTCGATGTCTGGAAACCAACCAGGTCACAGGCCGCAAGGCTGCGAAATATGCTCTCGCGAAAATCGCCCGGCAACAGCCCCCAGTATCCCGGCTCCGGCCAGGGTATGTGAATAAAGTGCGTCAGTACGGTTTCAGGGTTAAGCTCGGGACGGAGCAAACCCGCGCACAGGTAGAGGTGATAATCGTGGAGCATAACGACGGGCGGTTTTTCTGCTCGGGCGATCTCTTGCCGAATACAATCGGCTATCTGCGAGTTGACGCTCTTGTAATGCTCCCACGCCTGCCGGGTTGCGCGAGTAATGTTAGGCGTGCGCGAGGCGTCCCACATGTAATGCTGCAAAAACCAGAGCAGAGGATTGCTTATGCGCCCGTAGTAATCGTTGTAAGCCTCTTCGCTCGGGGCAACGAAGCGCAGGCGGTATTGATACTCGCCCTGCGACCACTTTATGTACTCATTGCCAACCTCATCGGCCAGATTGCGGTCACCCTCGGTCATTGCACAGGCAATCCAGACGGGGTTGATAAACCGGCTGACTGCGCTCATAGCCGTAACCACCCCACCCGCCCCACGCTTGCCCTCCCACGCCGAGGTCCATTCATTCCACTGGTATTCGATGGGACCGCGATTTGAAGCGAGTATCAGATTGCGCCTCGGCAACAATTTTTGAGCGACGGCATCAAGACGCGCATGATTGGCTTTCGAGATATTAGAATCAGTATTAGTCATAAAAATGGTTCTCCACCCACATTCTTGATTGTTTGAACGGATCAACGATTATCTGCGTCCGGCCCTTAAGCCCGGCGTCTGTAAACGCGGCCAGAGCAATCGGAAGCAGTGATTTTCCGGCAATTGGGGCCCCCCCCGAGACACTGTTATTTGTCAGCCGCTCCGTCGAGCAGTGTGAGGCGAGCGAGACCTGGCGCTGCCGGTGATTATAAATTTCTCAGGTTGTTTGGCTTGATACTACGCAGTTTGCCTCAACCGGGCAATCGGTCAACTGCAACCTCAATGCCAAAACACTCGTGATCCTTAGTATACACGTTGACTGACTATGACTGCAAAGCAGGGGGCTTTGCCGAGACATAAATGCCTCAGTGGAGTGGCGTTTAGGCTTCCCTGCGCTCTCTGAAAAATGCCGATCAAAGAGGCGGGATTGATTTATGGAGATGGTTGGGAAGGTCTCTATCCATTCTGCACGCAACGATGCCCGCCCGATCCTTGGGGAAACCGGGCGGGCATCAGTGTAGCAATCGAATTGAGCCGATCAAGCGGCCATCGGACCCGCGTAGTCGGCGGTCTTCTCCGCAAAGACGCCGTATCCTGACAGGGCACTTATGACTGCCGGCATCGCTCGCGGGACATTGAATTTGAGGAATCTGATCAGGTGCCCCACCTCCGTAGGTGTAAGGTCCTCGGGGCTTCTGCCCGGTATGCCGAGCGGTACGAGATAGGCCCTCATGTTGAGGCTCGCCTGTCTCATTTTCGCTTCAAGCATCTGTATAAATTCCTCGCGTTCGGCCATATTCATAGTGACCAGCCCGTCGCGAACAATGGTCTTCAGCTCATTCGGATCGAGCGATCCAAAATCGATTCTTGCCGTTCTGGTTTCTGTTCTAGCCACTCTGCTCTTTGAACTAATATTCTTTGCCATTTCTTCCACCCTTTTTCTTTTCGAAATACTTTTTGCTCTACCTTAAATTCCAGAATGTTGCCTTCATCCCCACTGTTGCGATGGGGCCACATTCAACCCCTTCTAACGCCCTTTGCTCTCTTTTGTTTCAAGAACTTTTTATCCCCGTATTCTTGCACTTTTCTTTGCTCCGCTCAGGCGACCAGCGCCGTTTTGTTCTTCCCACACCGCTTTTGTGCAACTTATATGCCATCGGGTTGCCTGCCCCCCTCACGCACCCCTTGCCGCAGGCTTTTAAGCATTCTGCGCCCTTCGAAAGCCTCCAACGCGCAGATGGCTACCCCTGTCGTTCAAACCGTCTCCTTGAAAATCCATGAATCAAGTTTTTTATTCCTTAAACCCAAAATCAGAGACCTCCGCCAAGAGGCTCAAGGCTCATTCTCATCCACATCAGCGTTTTCAATACGCAGTGTTCGTCTTATTAAGATTCAAAGTGTTCGATTAGCAGACCAATTTACCCTAAAACAGCCTTTATTCGATCATTATAACTCTGAGATCGAGGTGGGGAATAGTTGTCCCAGAATCTTACAAAACAGACACATAAATGCTAGAGAATAAAGGAAGCGGGGCCGTTTCCGGTGATAGTAAAACGACATGAAATGGGAGATTCCACGGGTTTGCGCCCGATCAGGCTTTCTGGTACGGGGGTTGCAGAAGTCTATAAGCAGATAAGCATTACCCACCCAACGATGCTTGCCAATTATAACCTGAGGGGCCAAGGGCGTCGGTTAAACCGGCGCCTTTTTTCCTTTCCGCAAACCGCTCCTGCGCGTCGAGATTTGACTTAGGAGCGCAAGGCGCGATGTGCTATAATTTACCCTTAAAATTCACTCTTATAGAAAGGAACCATTCATCAAAATATGGCAGATGAACGTGCGGAGAGAAACCGCGCAATTGACGCAGCGATTGCGCATATTGAAAAACAATTTGGCAAAGGCTCGATCATGCGACTCGGAGAGAAAAAGGTAGTCGATGTTCCGACCATCTCTACATCGTGTCTGAGCCTGGACGCAGCAATCGGGGTAGGCGGCGTGCCGCGCGGGCGCATAGTCGAGATATACGGCCCCGAATCAGGCGGCAAGACTACGCTCGCCCTCCATATTGTCGCGCAGGCGCAACGACAGGGAGGCGTTGCCGCCTATATTGACGCCGAACACGCGATGGATGCCGAGTATGCCGGAAGACTCGGGGTCAAAGTAGACGACCTCTTTATCTCGCAACCTGATTCCGGCGAGCAGGCGCTTGAGATCACCGAAGCGCTCGTCCGGTCAAACGGCGTTGATGTGCTGGTAATAGATTCGGTCGCAGCCCTTGTGCCGCGCGCCGAACTCGACGGCGACATGGGAGATTCGCTGCCGGGTTTGCAGGCGCGGTTGATGTCTCAGGCGCTCAGGAAACTGACGGCCGTCGTGGCGCGCTCGAATACCACGCTTATTTTTATCAACCAGATTCGCGAAAAGATAGGCGTAATGTTCGGCTCGCCTGAAACCACTACAGGCGGTCGCGCCCTGAAATTCTACTCCTCGGTCAGACTCGATATTCGTCGAACCAGCTCCATAAAAGACGGCGATCAGGTAGTCGGCAACCGCACGAGGGTCAAGGTAGTCAAGAATAAGGTGGCCCCTCCGTTTAAGGAGGCCGAATTCGACATTATGTATGGTCAGGGAATATCGCACGAAGGCGATCTTCTGGACCTTGCCGTCACTCACAAAATAGTGGATAAAAGCGGAGCCTGGTTCAGCTTTCAAGGCGAGCGGCTCGGGCAGGGACGCGAAAACGTCAAAAACCTTCTCAAGTCTGAGCCTGAAATGGCTGCCCGGATCGAGACCGAAGTGCGTCAGGCGCTCGGACTCCCGGAACAGGTTCAAGAGCCGGAGACCGAAGCGAAGACTTCTTCTCGCAAAGCCGCGCCAAAAGAGTGATGCGTGGAAAGTGAAGAGTGATGCGTGATACGTGATTTTAAGGAGCCTGCATGTCAAAAGCATGTTGCAGGCCTGCTAAATCACGCATCACCCTTCACGCATCACGCTCCACGCATCGATCCACGTTTGATACTCGCCTTAAAACAGGTCTTCACCTTTTAAAACCTGCCCTCACCTTTTCATTATTGTGTTGACACATCCGTCAAAATGACTTAAATTGGCCCCGCTTCAATCAATTTGGCAAGCCCCTAAAACCACCCCGCAGCCCCGCATCTAAAGCAGGCATCCGTATGTCCAGCCAGGGCGAATCAGCAGATCGCCTCCTGATTTTGGGAGATGAGGCCAAATCTGCCCGCGCAATAGAACGTTTGCTTCAGGCGACAGGCTATACATCAAACACGTTCGTCTCTTTCGAGGAGGCGCGAGAATTCCTCAATACCAACGAGGTCTCGCTCGTAATCATTGATATATACGCATCTCGCATCGCGGCCAAAGCTATAGAGCCTGCCGAAGACGATTCGGGCGAAAGCCTGCGGCGGTTGAATTGGGCGCAGGAAGCGCTCGACTTCTGTAAACAGATACGTCAGACGCGGGCGACCGCCGAGCTTCCCGTAGCGATAATATCGAAGAGCCATCGTCCGCAGGATAAAGTGGCCTGCCTGAACGCGGGCGCGAGCGATTACATCACCCGGCCTTATCAAAGGACCGAGTTGCTTTCGCGTATAAAGGCGCAGCTTCGCAGCCATCGCAACGAACGCGAGTTAAGAGAGAAATTCGAGCAATTGAATGTTCTCCACGCGGTTTCAAGCGTGCTTGCAAGCTCGCTCGAACCCGATGTCCTGATAAAAGGCACGCTCGCGGTCCTGGTCAAGAATCTTAATGCCGATGCCGGTGTCGTTTACCTCAGAAATCACGATAATCAGTCCATGAACGTGGTAGCCTCAGAAGGCTTCCCGGGCGATGATGAAAGCCGACACTCTCTGCTCGACCTTTATTCGAAGACCGCGCCGATGATGAACGGCAGGTCTTTAGTGCTGGAACTTCGCCCCGATTCCGCCCGCAAAGGGTTTTCCGGGGAACTGTTGAGCAAGATTCAAAGCGTCGTATGCGCCCCCTTAGGTGTAAAAGACAAAGCCATCGGGGCGATTTGCCTGTTCTCTCGCACTCATAAGGGTTTTCCCGAACAGCAATCGGAGTTGCTTACAACCATCTGCAATCAGTTGAGCGTCGTGCTCGAAAATGTCCGGCTATATGTCGAAACCAGAAAGAGCGCCGCTCAACTTTCTTTTGTCTATAACCTCGGCAACAACCTCATGACCTCGCTCGAAATGGACGAGTTGCTCGGCTATGCGGTCTTCAGCGTAGGCAAGAGCCTCGAATGCGACATCTGCGCCGTCGTAGTCCGGGCCGCAAACGAACCCGAAAGCCTCGCTTCGGCTATTTACGCGCGCTCGCTCGAAGAGAAATACGGGGCAAACAACTGGTATAACGAAGAGCGCGCGATGAGTTATCTGGGCTCGGATTTCGGTGGCCAGTCCACCATTGAAACCCGCGTCAGAGAGCGCCTCCTGCGCGATCCGAATATTTCAATCGAAACCATAGTGCCGCTCATCTTCGATGAATCGCTGCTTGGCGCGCTCATTTGCGCAAGCCACGCTCCACGCCCTTTCAGCGCAGACGATCAAAAACTGCTCGGAGCCGTCGCCCAGCAACTCAGCCTCGCCATCAGAAATACAGAGGTCTATCAAAGCACAAAAGACACTTCCATAAACCTTGCGGTCGAGGTGAGCCGCCGCACGCGAGAGATCGAAGAACAGAAACGGTTTACCGAAAAGATAATTGACTCGCTTCCCGTCTCGCTTTACGTGGTGGATCGCGATATGCGCATCGTGGCCTGGAACCGGAATCGCGAGGTCGGAGGCCGGGGCATCAGTCGCGATGAAGTCCTCGGGCGAAACGTCTTTCACGTCCTGACGCGCCAGCCGCGCCGCAAACTCGAAGGCGAATTCGTAGATGTGTTCCGTAGCGGCGAAATGGTCCGCATGGAGCAGGAGTCTTTCGTCGAAGGCCATAAGAAGGTCTGGAAGATCAGTAAAATACCCATGCGCGTAGATAACGCCGAGGTCACTCACGTCATCACCGTAGGCGAAGACGTGACCGAGCAAAAGAAGATGAACGAGGCGGTCATTCACGCCGAAAAGCTTGCCTCGATCGGGAGGCTTGCCGCGGGCGTTGTCCACGAGCTTAACAACCCGCTTGCGACCATAGCGGCCTGCGCCGAGGCGCTGACCGCCCGCGTAGACGAATTGCAGGATCAGGAATTGAATCAGGATTTCAGTGAATATCTGCAAATCGTTCGGGACGAAGCCTTCAGATGCAAGACGATCACAAACAGCCTGCTCGACTTCTCGCATCAGCGCCAGGCCGAAAAACTTTCGAGCGATATCAATCAGATCATCGAGCAGACGCTGCAACTGATCAAACATCATCCGAAGCTCGGCAAGATGAATGTCGTCAAACTGCTCGATGAAACGCTTACGCCCGTCCAGGTCAACGAAGGGCAGATGAAACAGGTATTCATCGCTTTGATCTCAAACGCCTTCGACGCGATGGAGGGCAACGGCACGCTGACGATAAAAACGGGCTGGAGCGAAGCGAGCCCCGAGCGTAACGTATCGGTCGAATTTACGGACACGGGTTGTGGGATATCGGCTCCTCATCTGCAAAAGATTTTCGATCCTTTCTTTACAACCAAGCCCCTCGGCAGAGGTACGGGTCTTGGTCTTTCGGTCTGCTACGGCATCGTTTCAGAACACGGAGGGAAGATGGAAGTCGATTCGACCGAAGGCGTAGGCAGCACGTTCAAAGTCTTACTGCCCCTGTCTTTTGAGGAAGAGCCGGTGAGTTCGCACGAATTATTCGAAGGAGAAGTAATTAGAATGGAGGGTGTACAGTGAGTTCAAATGCAAGTATAAAACTTCTGATCGCGGAGGACGAAAAGAATCTGGGGCTGGTCCTTCAGAAAGAGTTGTTACGACTTGGCCATCAGGTCACGCTCGTCCACGACGGAGAGGCGGCCCTCAAGGTAGCGCGAGAGAGCGAATTCGACGTCGCCTTGCTCGATATAATGATGCCCGTGCGTGGCGGCATAGACGTTCTTCGCGAACTCAGACAGATGGAACAGCCTCCAGAAGTTCTTCTGATGACCGGGCATGCCACGGTAGAGACCGCGCTTCAGGCCATGAAGCTTGGAGCATACGACTACCTCACAAAGCCGTGCCATATCCGCGAGCTTGAAGCCATACTCTGCAAGGCATACGAGAAACGCCAGCTTCGACGTGAAAACCTGATACTTCAATCCCGGCTGACTTACAAAGAGAAAGCGCCCGACATCGTCGTTCGCAGCAAGAAGATGCTCGATGTGATGTCGCTTGTCAGGAAGGTAGCCGTCTCGAATGCCACGGTACTTGTGACAGGAGAATCCGGGACCGGCAAAGAACTTGTGGCCAACACTATTCATTGCTTTTCAAACCGGCGCGAAGGGCCGTTTATCGATATAAGCTGCGCGGCGATTCAAGAGACGTTGCTCGAAAGCGAACTGTTCGGCTATGAAGCAGGCGCATTCACCGGAGCGCGAAAGCGAAAGCTCGGGCTGTTGGAGCTTGCGCACGGCGGCACGCTCTTTCTGGATGAGATAGGCGAGATGAACCTGACGCTTCAGTCCAAGCTGTTGCGCGTGCTTGAAACTCAGACCTTTTTCCGCGTGGGCGGCACCAGAAAAGTCGAGGTGGACGTGCGGTTTGTGGCCGCGACCAATCGCGATCTGAATCAGTATGTGGCGGAAGGCAAATTCCGATCCGATCTCCTGTTCCGCATAAACAATTTTACAATCCTCCTGCCACCGCTCAGGGAACGGCCCGAAGACATCCCTTCGCTCGCGGAACATTTCCTGGGGCGAGTGAGCGGGGGCAGCAGTTTTCAGATCAGCGAAGAGGCTATGGAGGTAATGATAAATTATTCCTGGCCCGGCAATGTGCGCGAGATGCGGAACGTCATAGAGCGCGCGATCATACTGGCAAGCGACAACCTGATTCTCCCGGAAGATTTGCCCATCGAGATTCGCACTCACAGTTCAAGCCGTCAGACGGGATTTGTGGATGAAGACATCCAACCGGGCAATCTCGACGAGTTGAAGAAGAAACAGATACTCACGGTACTTGAGCAGACGGGATGGCATCAGGGGAAAGCATCCGAAATACTTGGCATCTCGCCAAGCACGCTCTACCGGCAACTGAAGACCTACGGCCTCACCCGCTCGCGAAGGGTGACCGACCAGCTGGTATGAATTCGTGATGCGATAGTGATACGTGATGCGTGATGCGTGATTTAGCAGGCTTGCAAGTTGTCTTGAATCTGCGGCCAGTCTGAAAATCACGTATCACGTATCACGCATCATTTCCACTCCAGGACAATTTAATTCCTGGCCAAGCCTGCTGAGCAGCAGAAAACTACGACTTGCTAAATGAAATCTCTTTGCGTCTTTGCGTCTTTGAAAGTACCTGTGGCTTCGCAAGTCGCAAAGACGCAAAGTAGGCAAAGTTTTTCCTGAGAATTTAATGGCCCTGCCTCCACCCAACTCTATCAGATGGTTGCGTTGATTCTTCTTAACAGCTAATCTTGAAGATAAGTTACCGTCGTTTAGAAAGGGCTGAAGTTAATGCAAGACATAAACACCGGAACAGAACCTTACCCCGAAGATCAAACCCCGAAACCTAGAGGCAGGCGATGGAGAGATCAGGCATGGATATGGGTCACGCTCGCCCTGATTTCAGGTTTTATTATATTCGCCATCGCGCGTTCATCGACTCACAAAATCGCTTCAAACGTTCCGGTGCTTCCTCCACCAGGAACGGCCAATTCGGTTGCGGCTCCTTCGCCGGTCGAGCTATCAGTTTCGTTCCGCGAGATTGCAAAGGCTATAAAGCCCGCCGTCGTCAACATCAACGTAGTCGAAACAGTTTCGCGTGAGTCCGGCTTGCCCGATCTGTTCAACTTCGGCAGCCCCGATCAGAACACCCCCAGGCGAAGGCCCGGAACAGGCTCGGGGTTTATCGTCACACCCGACGGGTATATATTGACGAACGATCACGTAGTGGGCCACGCCGACAGGATCGAAGTGACGACTGCCGACGGACGCACCATACGAGCGAAACTCGTAGGCACGGACCCCGAGACCGACATCGCCGTCATCAAGATCGAAGGCGATGGACTCCCCACGACCACGCTCGGAGATTCGGATGAAGTCGAACAGGGCGACTGGGTGCTGGCTCTCGGAAGCCCTTTCGGGCTGGCGCAAACCCTGACCGCAGGCATTGTCTCAGCTACCGGGCGCGAGCTTAACACTCGCGGCTCTCAATACAGCCGCTTTATCCAGACCGATGCCTCGATCAATCCGGGAAATTCCGGCGGTCCGCTCGTCAGCATGCAGGGAGAAGTGATCGGCATAAACACCTTGATATTTTCCCAGACGGGCAGCAGCGTGGGTATCGGTTTTGCCATTGCATCAAACGTGGTGCGTAATGTCTTTAACAAACTGGTCAAAAACGGCAAGGTCACTCGCGGATACCTCGGGGTGATTATCAGGCCGCTCGACGAAGCCACGGCCCACGCGCTCAATCTGGAACCGAATTCCGGCGTGTTGATTGATCGCCTGAGCGATCCTCAAAGCCCCGCCGGCCACGCAGGATTGCAGAGCGGGGATGTGATACTTGCCTTTAACGGTAAGAAAGTGAGAACGCCACGAGAGTTGATGGAGGTCGTAGCCGAAACTTCCGTGGGCGAATCTGCGCAGGTCGATTATGTGCGAAACGGGCAGCCGCTTTCGGCCAAAGTAGAAGTCACCGAACGTCCGGCAGATGTCAATACGGCTCGCAACGACTCTGAAAGCCAGGGCGATGAGGCGCACCCTCAATCCACGCGGCTTGGTATAACCGCCGAGACCGTAACACCCGAAATGGCCGAGCAAATGAAGCTGAGTGTGCCGCACGGCGCGATGGTCCAATCCGTAGCGCCCGGCAGCCCCGCTTCCGAGGCGGGTATCCGTCACGGCGATGTCATTCACCGCATAGACACCGTGGAAGTAACATCCGTCGAAAACCTGGTCGAAGCTATAAATTCGATCAAGACCAATCAGGTAGCGCTTCAAATCGAACGCGGCGGGCAGATGACTTTCATCACGGTAACATTTGATTAGCAGGCAGTAGGCAGTAAGCAGTAGGCAGTGGGCAGTGGGCAGTTGAGTGAAGCCAATTGTCAGTCTAATTGCAACTGCATAATCGGGCGAATAGAAATAGGCCAGGACGGACGCGGGTCGGGCGGATTTACGCGGATCTGATCATGGCTTCATAATAACTGCCTACTGCCTACTACATAGCGAGTCCGCCGTCGGCCTGAATTACCTGCCCGGTGATGTATCGCGCATCATCGGAAAGCAAAAAAGCCGATATGCGCGCCACTTCCTCTACCGTGCCGTATCGGCCAAGCGGTATCTGCTCGATCATCTTCTGGCGATACTCATCCGTGAGCGCGCCTGTCATATCGGTCTCGATCAGGCCGAGCGCCAGAGCGTTTACGTTTATGTTTCTGCGACCCACCTCTTTTGCCAGGGCCTTTGTGAAACCTATAACCCCCGCCTTTGAGGCTGAATAGTTTGTCTGACCCGCCATACCAACCACCCCGCTGATCGAGGCGATGTTGAGAATGCTTCCGCGCCGCTGGCGGACCATTATGGAAACCGCCGGTTTGGTCACGTTAAAGACGCCGCTCAAATTTGTGCCGATGACCGCGTCCCAGTCATCCCGGCTCATCATCATTATAAGTTTGTCGCGCGTTATACCGGCATTGTTGACCAGATAATCGACCGATCCGAACTGTTCCTTGACTCCCTTTACCATCTTTTCGGCAAGCTCTGCGTCGGTAACGTCGGCCTGAAAAGAGAGCGCCCGCCCGCCAAGGACTTCAATCTGATTGGCGACCGTATCGGCCATCTCCTTGTTTCGAGTGAAGCTGAAGGCGACGCTCGCACCTCGCCTAGCCAGTTCAAGCGCAATTGCGTGGCCGATGCCCCGCGTCCCACCCGTGACTATCGCTACCCTGCCTTCAAATTCTGACATTCTCTCTCCTCGTCTTGAAAATCACCGGAATGCTAATGCAATTCGATATTATCGCGCCTCACCGTAAGCGTTTCGATGCGGCGCTCGTTTACTTCATAGCCGATTCCCGCCCCCGCAGGCGCTTCGATAGTGCCTCGCGATGTGATTGTGACTGGAGGCTCGATGATGTCTTCCTCCCAGTAGCGTTCGGAAGCCGATACATCGCCCGGCAACGTAAACCCGGCGAGCGTTGACATGGCTATGTTGTGCGCCCGACCGATTCCGGCTTCAAGCATCCCGCCGCACCAGACGGGTATGCGGCGATTTGCGCAAAACTCCTGTATCAATTTCGCTTCCCTGTGCCCGCCTACTCGTCCGAGTTTTATGTTTATTACACGACACGAGCCCAGTTCGCTTGCGTGGCGCGCATCAATCAGGCTCAGTATGGATTCATCAAGGCAGACGGGCGTAGAGATCTCGCGCTGCAATTTGGCGTGATCGATAAGGTCGCCGGGCGTAAGCGGCTGCTCGATCATCATCAGGTCATACCCGTCGAGCCTCTTCAATAAATCTATGTCGGCAAGCGTGTAGGCGGAATTGGCATCAACCATCAAACGTATACCGGGGAACCGCGAGCGAATGGCTTCGACAAGCTCTAGGTCGCGGCCCGGTTTTATCTTTATTTTTATTCGCTGATAACCGCTTTCAAGTTCGCGGGCAACCTTTTCGAGCAGCGCCTCGGTAGTCTCCTGCAAGCCTATGGAAACGCCGCAATCAATCTCTGTGCGCGTGCCGCCGATATATTTCCAGAGCGGTTGTCGGGCAATCCTTGCTTCGAGATCCCAGACGGCGGCTTCGACCGCACCTCGCGCCATCAGGTTTCCTCGGATACGCGACAATGCCGAAGAGACTTCGCTCGCCTCCTCTATCTGTGCCGAGGCCAAAAGCGGACAGACGTAATCTGCGATGATGAGCCGGGCGGTATCAACCGTTTCGTGGTTATAGAAGGGACCTTCGGCAGCCGTGCATTCGCCGTAGCCGTACGCGCCCGAGCGATCAAAGACCTTAACGATCAGAATGCGCCGTTCTGTAGTGCGACCAAAACTGGTCTCAAACGGCCACCTGAGCGGAAGCTCGATCTCGCGGAGTTCGATTCTTTCAAGTTGCAATCTCATGATTATTTTCGGGAGGCGCTCAATGAATCGCGATCCGTGACGCGTGAAGCGTGATTCGTGATTCGTGACCCGGAGATTGGCAAGCATCTGTTAACAGCCATATGCCTGAAAATCACGCATCACGCATCACGCTTCACAACTCACGATTGACCATCGTAGGCGCTGAAATGGAACTGGTCCTCATCGGGTCCGAACAGGTAGCGGCCCACGCCTTTTTCCTGATCGCGCTCAAACCCGCGAATGATATGGTCGTAGGAAAGCTCTCGCTGCAAATCTTCGCGTGCCCGGAAACGCCATTTAACATGCTCTTCGGGCGAACTGGCCCGCACGGCCTGAACATCTTCGGGAATAGTGACCGAAACCGACACCTCATCAAGATGGGGGCGATTGCCCGCAAGCACCGAAAGTACGTGAGGCGATTTTATCCACCAGTGAGCGTAAAGGCGATCGGACGGGACACCCGGATCGAAAACAGTCGAAAGACCTTCGCCGTAATAATTTGGCTCGTAGCGCCTCATTATCGCGCCCAGTTTGTTTATGTTGAAATGCGCGCTACGTGAATGGATGGGATCGAAGGTCCAGACGATCAGCGAGATGCCCGCATCGAGCGCCCGCTCGCGTTGCGCGAGCTTCATTCGAAATCCTATATCCCTGTGGCGTAACTTTTCGGCCACGGCGGCCAGGTGCGAATGATAAATTACGCGCCCGTGCATCAGAGCGAGCGCCGTGTGGACAAATCCTACCATCTGCCCCGTCTCATCAAATGCGCCGATGGTTGGAGCTTTACAAGCCTTCGAGAGCATGTAAAGACGGATAGGCATGATGTTCACGTCCTGATCGTTATAGATGGCGCGCTCGAATTCGACGCACTGCTTGAAATCATCAATCGATACGCATTCTCTGATTGTCACATTCGATTCTGCCATAGCGGTGCGAGTATAATAAGCGACCGTCGCAGATTCAAGGCCAGCTTGAAAATGAGAAGAATTACTTTGTCGGGCCACAGGGCCATTCAGTTTTCAATTACGAAACGAGTGAGGTATCTTTTACGAGCCGAAACCTGTTATGCCAAAACATGATTTTCGTCTTACAGCAATAATTCAACGCCTGGAAAATGATACCTTTATCAGCGAGACGCTCTTCTTCCCGGAAGTGTCCCGATACGGCGCCGACGCAAAGAAGTTGCTTGATGCGCTCAAGGCAAACGCGATTCGAATACTTGAGACCTCGCCGCCGCTCGCGCTGCACATGAGGCGCGGCGCGGACCCTTCTGGGATCAGCCCTGAAATCGACGAAGTAACCATCCACCTCGATCCCCCTTCGCGGTCCGTTGCCTGGCGCGAGCCTGCGCGATTGAGCTTTGATCTGATTCGCTGGCAACATGCCGATGATGGTTATCTCGCTTATGTTCCGGCGCTTGGCATACTTGTAGTCGAGCGCGATCCCGACACGTTCGAGCAGGTGGTTTCATCAAACATCCACGCGCACCTGCTCAGAATCAAGAAGGCGGGTTCGCTCGGAGACCTCATCTGGCTTCAGAGAAATCGCATGACGATGCTTGATCAGACAAGCGTCACGGCTACAATCCGTGCTCCGAAACAGATCGCGGACGGGTCCGAAGGGAGAAAAGAGGAGAATAAATCTGTCCTCGATGTGGTCGCTACCGATCTGACACGCGAGCGCCTGGCTCAGAGATTTGAACTCGACGACACCGTGACGCGCATAGCCGAAGCCCTGGCCGGGAGCAATCCGCGCAGCGTATTGCTGGTTGGGCCGTCGGGCGTAGGCAAGACCGCAGCCTTGCACGAGTTGGTCAGACGACGGCACGATTTCAATCTGGGTCGCACTCCATTCTGGGCCACGAGCGGCTCGCGTCTGGTAGCAGGCATGTCGGGATTTGGCATGTGGCAGGAGCGCTGCGGGCGGCTGTGGCGCGAAGCATCGAAACAGAAGGCGATACTTCATCTTGGAAATCTCCTTGAACTCATGGAGGTTGGGAAAAGCGCATCCGGCAGCCAGGGTATAGCCGCCTTCCTTCGCCCCTACATCAGCCGGGGGGATTTGCTCGCCGTCTCTGAATGCACGTCCGAGCAATTGCCCGTAATCGAGCGCGACGACCCTCAACTGCTCGAAGCGTTTTCGCAAATCAAGATTGAAGAGCCTTCAATTGAAAAGGGCAAAGCCATCCTCCTCGGTTATGCCCTCCAATCGAGCGGCCCTAAAGATGTAGCCATAGATATTGACGGCTTAGAAACAACCGATCGCCTGCATCGCAGGTACGCTACCTACTCGGCTTATCCCGGTCGCCCGTTACGTTTTCTCAGGAACCTCTTTGAGGACCGCGAGCCGGGGAAGCCGCTTTCGGTTGAAGATGTGATTAATGCCTTTTCGAATGAGACAGGGCTGCCGCTGTTTCTGTTGAATCCGACTGAAAGGCTCGATCTGGGCGAGACTGCGAAATGGTTCGCCGAAAGGGTGATCGGGCAAATGGATGCCGTATCGCTCATCGTGGATTTGCTCGCCATTGTGAGGGCGCGGCTCGCTCGCCCGCGCAAGCCTATCGCATCGCTGATGTTTATTGGGCCAACCGGCGTGGGTAAGACGGAGATGGCACGCTCGCTTGCCGAGTTTCTCTTCCGCAGCAAAGAGAGGATGATCAGATTCGACATGAGCGAATACGCCAGCCCGCTTGCGGTCACTCGCCTGATAGGCGGCGTCTGGGGGGCGGAAGGATTGCTCACTTCGAAAGTGCGCGAGCAGCCCTTTGCCGTGGTCCTGCTGGATGAATTCGAAAAGGCTCACCCGTCGTTTTTCGATCTGCTGCTTCAGGTTCTTGGCGAAGGCCGGCTGACCGACGCGCAGGGACGTGTGGCCGATTTCTCGAATTCGGTTGTCATCATGACGAGCAATCTCGGGGCCGAATCTTTCCGGCGTTCTTCCATAGGATTCGGGCAAGAGTCGGATGAAGCGGCAAGGGCGCGCGAACATTTTCTGAGCGAAGTTCGCGCCTTTGTCCGGCCCGAATTCTTCAACCGCATAGATCGGATAGTGCCCTTTGCTCCGCTCGACGAGCAGACTATTCTGAGCATTGCCAAACGCGAGCTTGAGTTGCTCAAGAACCGCGACGGCATACTTTATCGCGCGGTCGGGCTGAATATTGCAGATGATGTGGCGGGCTATCTTGCGCGCAAAGGGTACGATTCGCGTTATGGTGCGCGCCCCTTGAAGCGAGTAATCGAGCGCGAGCTTCTTGTCCCGCTTGCCGAAGTCTTGAACACGCAATCTTCGAATGAATCGCTCTCAGCCGATGTCGGCGTAGAGGGCGACCGGCTCTCAATTGCCGCGCAACTGAGAAAGGAAGACGAAAGCAAACGGCTCGCCGCCAGAGCCGACCGGGGATTGGGCGAGATCGCAAGAGAGGTGGCCGAGATTCGCCGCAACTCTCAGAGGCTTGAGCACAGCCCGGCGGTACTTGAGGCGCAAAACGAAATATTCAATCTTGAACGACTCAAAAAGAGAGTCTCCGGGCAAGGCTGGAAACGAGCCGAAGATATGGAGAGACTGGCTCAACTTCCCAGACTCAAGCTCGGAATGGATCGGTTGAAGTCGTTTATGGAAAAGATATCGGCCCTCGAAGACAAAGCATTACTTGCAGTCTACGGCCGGGTGAGTGGCGAGAAAGAAAAGCTTGCGGCCCTGTTATTGGCGCTGTCTGGAGAGTGGGACGAGGTGCTGCTTTGCATATACGCGTTGCAATTCAAGAAGCCGGATTATGCCACGCTTGCCGTCTACGGCGAAAATCCAAAATGGCTGTTCGAACTGGCGGAAGCATACTGCCGCGCAGCCAATAACATCGGGGCCAGTCTTCAGGTCTTCAAGTTCGCAAGCCAGGCAACCGATTCGGATCAAAAGAGGGGCGACAAGAGCGAACAACAGATCGAGATGTTCGAACTGCTCGGACGCCCGACAATCAAACAGAAGGTTGAGAATGTAAAGGAATTTTTTGCCTCGGCCCGGAAGGAAGTAGTCGGTATCGCGCTTGGGATAAGCGCGCCGCTCGCCTATCCCAGATACGAGCCCGAGCGCGGTCTGCATCTGTTTGTCGAAGAGAAACAATCTACGCCCTGCCTTGTTCACACGAGCGAGGCAGCCATAGCCGGTTATCAGCCTCCGGCGGGGCTTGAGCGACGCGGCTCGGTTGGAGCGCAAGAGAAACGCCGCCTGTTCAATCAGAAAGAGTTTGTCATCGAAGACACGGCGCTAAGGAAGAAGCTTTCCTGGCAGGAGATCAGCGAGGCAATAAGCGGGGCCATCGAACAGCGCATCATCAAAGACGCAAATTCGCTCTTTGCGACATAATCAACCGAAGGGTGACAAAGAGCCAGAATTAGACTCGTAGAGATTAAACTCAGAAATGAACATCACGATTCCTCTTTACATCGAGAAGCTGTCTCCCGAAGGGACGCCCGCCCCCCTCTACACTGTTCGCCCGCTCTTTTTTTCCGACCCCGTGGCGAGAGGCGAAGACCTGAACCGCACTGTGAACAGACTCGTCAAGGACCTCAGAGAGGAGATCAAGCGGCTGGGCAAGTCGATGCGCCACGAAGAATTAGCCGCCTTTTCTTTCTCACCCGTCGTGGAAGATCACCTGCTCAAGCTCGTGCTCGATCTGGGGAGCCGTAAAGTCGCCTGCCGTTTCCTGATCGCTACCTTCGAAGCGCTTGACCGAAAGGTGGCCTTTTCGCCGAGCGTGCCCGATCTATGGTTTGAAGTGGGCCGGGGAGAGACGCTCGCCGACAGGGCTACGGAAAATCTGGTCCTCTACTTCCGTGAAAAGGAGAAGAGAGACCCCAAGAGCGCGCCAAAACCCGAAGAGATGTCGGTCGAAGGAAAGGCATGGGTCACTACGCTCGATCTTGATATTCATCCGCCTCAGTTAGCCACGCCGCCACAGGAATTGATATTCGCTGCTCTCACCACAAGCGCCGAGCTTGACGGAGAGACCGAGCTTGACACCGTAGGCAGATGCCTTGACCATCTCTTCCCTGACGAGTTGAGCCGGGTGATCTGCCGCGACCGCGAGGTGGAAGAAATCACCAGACTGCTTTCGGGAGTCGACAAACGCCCGGTTCTGCTCGCGGGTCCGCGAATGGTTGGGAAGACCGCCATCATTCACGAGTATGTCTATCAGAAAGTGGCGCGAAAAAAATCGCGGTACTCGTCAAAGAGAAACCTCTGGCTGCTTTCTCCGCAGAGGCTCATCTCCGGCATGTCTTATGTAGGCCAGTGGGAAAACAGATTGCTCGCAATCCTGAAAGAAGCCGAAAAGCGCGAGCATACACTTTACTTCGATGACCTGTTGGGACTCTTTCATGCGGGTGTGACGAGCAGTTCGACTCTCAGCGTGGCCGACGTATTGAAACCATTTGTCGAGAAGCGGCAATTTCGCCTGCTTGCCGAAATAACCCCGGAAGCCTATCGCGTTCTCCAGGAAAAAGATCGCGGCTTTGCCGATCTGTTCCATGTAATTCAGGTAAGAGAGCCGGGTGAAGGTGATGTGATTCGCATACTCATCAGCCTGATCAGAAGACTCGAACAACAACACAACTGCCATTTCGCCATAGAGGTATTGCCCGCCGTGCTCGATCTTGAGCGCCGCTATGTGCGCGACGCGGCGTTTCCGGGCAAGGCCGCCGCTTTCCTAAATCAACTCGCGGTGAAGTACCGCAACATAGGCATACTTCGAGAAGCCGTGCTCGAAGAATTCCACGCAAAAAGCGGGCTTCGGATGACTTTTTTGAGCAACCGCGCAAGCCTCGAACGCTGGGATGTGATAGAGGCGATTGGCAATGAAGTGATCGGGCAGACCGAGGCCATCGAGGCCGTTACCGATGCCGTGTGCGTAGCCAGAGCCAGACTCAACGACCCCAACCGCCCGATTGCCTCCTTCCTTTTCCTCGGCCCCACCGGCGTAGGCAAGACGCAATGCGCAAAGTCTGTGGCGCGTTATCTGTTCGGCGACGCCGATAAGATGCTGCGTTTCGACATGAACGAATACTCTTCGGCCTATTCGGTGGCTCGCCTCGTAGGCACGTTCGATCAGCCGGAGGGTCTGCTGACGAGCGCAATACGCCGCCGCCCCTTCGCCGTGGTTCTGCTCGACGAGATAGAAAAGGCCCACCCCGATGTGTTCAATCTGCTGCTACAGGTGATGGGCGACGGGCGATTGACCGACGCACTCGGGCGCACCGCAGATTTCACAAACGCGATCCTGATTATGACTTCAAATCTCGGCGTGAGAGAGGCGAGCAGCAATCTCGGTTTTCGGCAGGACCACGCGCGCGAGGCATCGGCATACATTCAGGCTGCCGAGAAATTCTTCAAGCCTGAATTCTTCAATCGGCTTGATCGCGTGATCCCTTTCGAAAGGCTGCGCCGCGAAGATGTAGGAAAGATCGCGCAAACGCTTATTCAAGAAGTCTTTGCCCGCGAGGGGCTCGTCAGAAGAAAATGCGTGCTTCGTGTGGACGAGCGCGCGATGGAGCGAATCATAGACGAGGGCTACCACCCGCAACTGGGCGCGCGAGCCTTGAAGCGGGCGCTCGAACAGCAACTGACTCAACCAATCGCAGCAAGACTCGCGCTTCTCAGACCCGACGCGCCCACTATCGTGAGCCTCTACCCAGACAAGACGGGACTCGCCGTAAGCGTGGATGCGCTTATCGGTGCCAGGACCGATGATTATTTGAGAGTGATAATTGAGGCTTTGGATTCGAGGGCGGTCCTTGCCCGGATCGATTTGGCGGTTGACCGAATCGAAGCGGAGGTAACGCACCTGCGCCCCGAAGGCCCGATCACGCCCGAGGCGATTGAGCCGGATCAGTATCGCTACTTTCTGATTCAGGAACAGGCTCGCCGCATCCGAAACATCAGCCGCCGCCTCGCCGAACGAATTGACAGACCGGAGGAAAGACACGAGGCTCGCTCCAGGGGGCGGAGCCTCGCCGCCGGACAGATGACATTGAGACAGACAGACGAGCAGGATTTGTGGAAACAGATAATCGCGGCCCCTTCCGTTCAGGGCTATCTGCGCGAACTTGCGGCGAACTCTCCGCCTTACGGAGACAAGATCGAAGATCAACTGGCGGTGGCGCTTCGAGAAACGAGCCTGCTCGAAACGATAGCCGATCCCGTTGATCCGAAACACAACCGCGCCCTCATTCACATCCGTTCGTTGAGCGAATCTGGAAGCGACATCCGCGCAAGGCTCATCAAACTTTACACAAAGCTGTTTGGGAACCAGTTGGGATTGGATGTAACCGGGGTGGAAAATGACGGCGAGATTTTGGAAAACAATGCGAGCGCGTTGCTCATCACAGGGGCGCAGGCGCAAAAGCTTGCGAAGACCGAGGAGGGCACGCACCTGTTTTATACCGAGCAGGAGAACATCTTTCCTGCTCAGGTGAGGGTCTTGCCCGTCATCGAAGGCGAAGGGGCGAAGACATCTCTCAGGGGATTTAGTGACACGCGGTTGCTGCCGGTGATTCGCATTTATGAAGAGCAGGGTCATACGCTCGATTTGCGGTCGGGGCTTATAACCTTGAAGCTGCCAACCGCTCACGAGCTTCGCGCCTTCGCGCTTGCGAGGCTCGATTTGCCTTTAGAGTTTAGACAGGATTAACAATATTCAGATGCCGACATACCGATTTCCATATCTTAGCTGGGAAGACTTCGAAGGCAGCCACACGGCCAGCCTCGTCGAATACGACCCGCCTGTCGCGGCCGTCGGCAGGACGCTCTCTGATGCGGCGGCTCAGCTGAAAGCATATATCGTCTGGATGTATGAAGAGTATCCCTGGCAGGCGGAGCCCGATTTCCTTGACGCTCGTCTTGTGCATTTCAAGGTAGCCGTGCGCCCGGAGTATCGCGTTGAAAATCGCATCTTCCCGGGCGATGAGCCGATACTTTTGCGCATCGCCTGCGTTCACGGACGACAGGAAGGCGGGCTGCTCGTCTGCGCGCTGCCGATACTCGGAATAAGGTTTTATTACTACGAAGCCAGGAGTCTGAAAGAGCTTGTAACTACCTATGTTCAGGAAAGTCTGAAGGGGATGACTCCGCTCCAGTTGTCCGGCTACCTGCCGCCGAAATCCGTAATGCTTGACGAGATTGTATTGCATATACCCAGAAAAGAGCGCTCATACGCGTACAAGCCCGATCTTTCGACGCTCACAAGCGTGGCCGAACCGCTGGGTGAGCCGAGCATGAGACGGCAATATTCTCAAGCCTGGGAACGCGAACGCGAAGTCGCGGACCTCGCCGAGCGAATCAGCAAAGAGAAAGCAAACGTCATCATCGTTGGCGAAACGGGATCAGGTAAGACTACGCTGCTGGTCAATGCGGTGCGCAGCATCGAACGGCAGGCCGAAAAGATTGAAGAGGGCGAAACACCGCATCGGCAACGCTACTGGCTGACCGGCGGGGGCCGACTGATCGCCGGGATGCAGTACCTCGGTCAGTGGGAGGCGCGGTGCGAGCGCGTGATCGAGGAACTGTCAGATATAAGCGGCGCGCTCGCGGTCGGAAACCTTCTCGATTTGATTGTGACCGCAAGCCGCGAGCCGCAGGCGTCAATCGCCGCGTTTCTTATGCCTTACCTTGAGCGCGGAGAGCTTCAACTCATAGCCGAGGCCACACCCGCAGAACTCGACGCCTGTCGCAGATTGCTGCCCGGGCTTGTAGATTTGTTTCAGGTCTTAAATCTCGAACCGTTCGACCGCGCAAAGAGTCTCTCGATTCTCAATCGTTCGATCAGGTCTCTGGAATTGAGCAATAACATCGAGGCTGAAACCGATCTTGCGGGACTGGTCTACAGGCTCTTTCATCGCTTCGTCCCGTATCAAGCATTTCCGGGAAAGACGATTCTGTTTCTGTCCGACCTGTTCGAACGCGCCCGACTCGCGCACTCGCTCGATCACTCAAAGAGTGTGAGCGCGGACGCTGTCACCGATCAGTTCACAAAGCAGACGGGGTTGCCCGAGCTTTTCCTCCGCGATGATTTGCCGATGAACCGGTCGGAGGTCGTCGAGTATTTCAGCCGCCGGATCATCGGACAGGAGGATGCGTGTCGGGCGGGTGCCAATCTGGTCACAACATTCAAAGCTGGATTGAACGACCCCGGCCGCCCCATCGGGGTCATGCTTTTTTGCGGCCCCACGGGGGTGGGAAAGACCGAACTTGCCCGCAGCATTTCCGAATTTATTTTTGGCCACGGCGAAGAAAAGGATCGCCTTGTCCGCCTCGACATGAGCGAGTACAGCGGCGCGGGCGCGGCTGAAAGATTGATAAGCAATAGCGACGGGTTGCCTGGCGAATTGATAAAACGAATGCGCCGCCAGCCGTTCGCGGTCGTGCTGCTGGACGAAATAGAAAAGGCCGACCCGGAAGTATTCGATGTGCTGTTGAGCGTTTTCGATGAAGGGCGATTGACCGACCGCTTTGGACGCGCTACGACTTTTCGCAGCGCAATCATCATAATGACTTCCAACATCGGAGCAGATAAGCTGCAACAGGTAGGCTTTGACAACAGCGCGGCGCGATCTTACAGCGCGGAGGCGCAGTCATTTTTCCGCCCGGAATTCTTCAATCGCATTGACCGTATAGTCAGATTCGATGCTCTGGACGAAGAGAAGATTCTGGCGATAACAGGCAAGGAACTCTCGGAGATTTCCAAGCGGGAAGGGTTGAGTCAGGCAGGCATTCGTCTGACGTGGACCGAAAGGCTGGTCAAACGATTGGCAAGGGAAGGATTCGATGCGCGATACGGAGCGCGCCCTTTGCAACGGACCATCGAGCAAATGATAGTCGCGCCGCTTGCCAGATTTCTGATCGAGCACGCTGATATGACCAATGTAGAGATTCAGGCAGATATTGATGAAGGCGGGCAAATAATCTTAGACAGGAATAACAG
The DNA here is from genome assembly GCA_963765495.1 of Blastocatellia bacterium. Taxonomy (GTDB): domain Bacteria; phylum Acidobacteriota; class Blastocatellia; order UBA7656; family UBA7656; genus CAVXWP01. The sequence continues at coordinate 1,279,825 of CAVXWP010000001.1, read as the reverse complement.
GATTTGATTGGATTGAACAAAATTAAAATCCTGTTATTCCTGTCTAAAACCCTTTTTTTTCTAAGAGTATTCGCGGATGAATTCGGCAAGCGCATCGCGCCAGTGACGTAGCGGCGCAAGACCCAACTGCTCGGAGACCAGACATCGCATGGCGGAATTTGTCGGGCGGGGCGCTGGCTGGTTGAGATCGGCGCGGACGACAGGCGTTATCTCAACATCACTCATCCCGGCAAGATCGAGCGCAAGCCGCGCAAACTCATACCAGTTGCCCGCGCCCGTGTTCGTCACGTGGTAGAGGCCGTGGGCTTTCAGGTTTATTATTTCCTCGATTCGCCGCGCAAGGTCAGGCGCATAGGTGGGAATAGAGGTCTGGTCGGTGACCCCCTTGAGGCTCGCGCCCTTTCGGGCATACTCGATCACGCGACTTCCAAAATTCTTCCCGCCCGGCCCGAACAGCCACGATGTCCTTATGATATAGAAACGCTCGGCTTCTTCAACGACCGCCCGCTCGCCCGCAAGCTTCGATTTCCCGTATACGCTGAGCGGATCGGGTTCGTCTTCCTGAGTGTAAAAACCTTCTTTTGTGCCGTCGAACACATAATCGGTGCTGACGTGAACCATCTCTGCGCCCACATCGCGCGCGGCCCGCGCAAGCAGTCGCGGCCCCGTTTCGTTTACGGCAAAGGTCCACTCGGGATCGCTCTCACACCTGTCAACGTCTGCGGTCGCAGCGCAGTTTATGACTACACCGGGACGCGCACTCTCTATCGCCTTTTGCACGTCATCCTCATTTGTAATATCGAGTTCAGCGCGAGCGAGCGGCACAACCCGCCAGCCTGAGAGCGAAAGCCGGTCGGTCATGAATCGCCCCAGGAGACCGCCCGCACCCGCAATCAACGCGGTATCGGTCTGCGGAGTCGCGGCAGATATGTCATCATCGTTCATGCTTATCCCTTCCTTCCGCCATTCCAATCCTTCGGCAGATCATCGAGAGCTATTTCGCTTTGCGATTATCCCTCGAATGAATTTCAGATTTGTGTTCATATCGGCCTCAACCGATCCTGTAGGGCAATCGGTTTCAAGCTGCGCCCACCTGTCAAAGCCTATATCGGCAAGAGCGTCAACGACCGCCGTGAAATCGATGGCTCCCTGGCCCAGATAATGCGGATTGTCCTTTAGGTGAACTTCACAGATACGTTCCCGCCCAAGCCAGCGAATCTCTTTTATTACGTCGAAGCCGTTTTGAGTAGAATTGCCTACATCGTAATAGGTCAGGACGGACGGGGATTTCGCGCGGTCCATTATGCGGACGTTATCGGCAGCCGATATGGTGTCTTCAAGTCCCAGAATCACCTTTGCCTTTTCAGCCTCGGGCGCAATTTCCCGAAGCGCATCGCCTACGTAATCCATCTCGGCCTGAGTCGTTAACGCGCCGCGTCCGAAAAACGGCAACAGGATGACCTTCACACCAAGATTTCGCGCGATAGGAATCGAATCGGCTACCCATCGCTGGCCAAGAGGATCGGATTTCAAGATATTGCGGTGGAGGATATTCAAACAAACCGAAGCCAGCGGCAGTCCCACCTTTTTGGATTCAGCGAGAAATGATTTTTGAAGCTCCGCATCACTGAGAGGCAGGCTGTCTGCGCCTACCCCGAGGCTCACCTGAACACCGTCAAAGCCAAGTTTTTTTGCCAGAGCGATAGAACCGACGACGCCTTCCCGGCGCAGATTCCAATCCGTCACACCCACCTTGAATTTAACTCCCCTTGCGCGAGCGATACCTCGAAGAGCGCGGCCTTTCATAAGCGCAGTGGATGCGAGCCCCGCGCAACTCGTCATCAGGAATTTGCGACGCGTTATCAGCATACGACTTCTCCTCTCTCCTCATCTGGAAATAAACGGTTTCAAATCGACCTGCAAAAGATGTATATCCGTGCCTGCTCGTGTATCATGCCCACAGCGCGCCAATTCTTTCAAGGTACGACTTATGAAAATCGTAATCCCCGGCGGCACAGGACAGGTAGGCGAGGTTCTTGCTCGCGCATTTTTCAGAGACAAACACGAGGTTGTGGTCCTCAGTCGAAGGCCACGGACCGCCCGGTGGCGTGTTGCGGGGTGGGACGGGGAGAGCCTCGGAGACTGGGCGGCGGAATTTGAAGAGGCGGATGTAATCATCAATCTGGCCGGGCAGAGTGTGAACTGTCGGTACACGGATGAAAACCGCCGGATACTCAAGGAATCTCGGGTGAAATCAACCCGTGTCATAGGCGAGGCAATAACTCGCGCCAGGCGTCCGCCGAAAGTGTGGTTACAGGCCAGCACGGCTACGATCTATGCCCATCGTCTGGACGCACCAAACGATGAAGCGACAGGAATCCTGGGCGGGGCAGAGCCAAATGCGCCCGACACGTGGCGCTTCAGTATTGACGTAGCTACCTCGTGGGAGCGCGCTGCCGAGGAATTCGCCGCGCCTGATACGCGAATGGTGCTGATGCGTTCGGCTCTAACATTGAGTCCCGACCGTAGTGGAATTTTCGATGTGCTGCTCGGACTCGTGCGGCGCGGTCTCGGCGGTCGCGCAGCGAGCGGGCGACAATACATTTCCTGGATTCACGATCAGGATTTCGTGCGAGCGGTCTACTATCTGATCGAGCACCCGGAATTTGAAGGTCCGGTAAATCTCTCATCGCCAAACCCGCTGCCGCAGGCTGAGTTCATGCGGATTTTGCGCGAGGCCGCAGGTGTGCGCGCAGGTCTTCCCGCAACCAGATGGATGCTTGAGATTGGCGCGATTTTTCTGAGGACCGAAACCGAGCTTATATTAAAAAGCAGGCGGGTCGTACCGGGTAAGCTTCTGGAGTCGGGATTTGATTTCGAGTTTCCAGACTGGAGCGAGGCCGCTCGTGATCTTTGCAAAAGGTGGCGCGAGAACAGACGTAACGCAACGGTCTCATCCGAGATTTGAGAGATTTGAAATCTCAGATGAGACCGAGTGAAGAGAGTAGTTTCCCGCTGTGGGGTACAATCAGGCGATCTGGACTCTGCGGTACCCGATGTCATTCAGGGCCAGTTGAGTCCCCTGAATCAGTTCCTCAATTTGCGGTACGCTTTCTACGCCTACGACGAAAGCGTCAACGACACCCGATTCGATCTGAAAGCGAAAACAGTCCTTAGCCGCCATAGCTTTACTTCCGTTTACGATATCACCCTGTCCGACCACCTTCATGCCAATCATTCCCTGCCCTTTGCTCCGCATCCTGCCAAAGAGGTTTCGCGCCGTTTCGACTTCCGCATCCATATGCGCCTGCCGGGGGTTCCAGCGCACCTGATTTATCTGCACCCAGTCGCTTGCGTGGGCGGCTTCCAGCGCGACGAAGCTGTGACAGGTTACTCCGTGCGCGCGTATCTTGCCTTTCTGTTTTGCCTCTTCAAGCACATCCATAACTCCGCGAAAACGAGTAGTCCAGTCGGGTTCGGTCACACAATGAACGATCAACGAATCAATGTAATCGGTCTTCAGCTCTTTAAGGAAACGGTCGATATCCTGTCGAGCCTGATCGGGGTCGCGGCTGTTTGTCTTCGTCTGTATCACATAGCGGTCGCGGGCCACGCCTTCTACGGCGCGACTGAAATAGGGATTCGATCCATACTGATCGGCAAGGTCGAAGAAGTTAATACCGCTGTCGAGGGCATGACGGATGAGGCGAGTGAAAGCCTCCTGACCCAGACGAGTCTGATTCGACTGATGATTCCATCCGACGGTGCCGGTTCCGATGCCTACGACCGAGACTTTAACGCCGCTTTTTCCGAGGGCGACTTTATCGACCGGGCTTTTAATCAAAGGATCAACGATCAGGTTTGGGGAGTTCGAGTTTGGGGCGCTCGAGGCAGAGCCGGTGACGAATTCATCTTTCAGCAATATCCCTGTGCCTATTACCCCGGTAGCTCCGAGCGTTGTTGTAATAAACTCGCGACGATTCATCTTATTCATATCCTGTTATCCTTTTGCCGAATCGTATGAAGAAGCGCGTCTGGTTCATACGTTCATCGGGTAAACGTCTCTCTGTTTGCGCGTCGTCTTATATTGCTACTGGTCAAAATATCGGCTCAGCCGGAAAAACACAAGCGGCAATGCTTCTTTTTCCATAGCGCGGTTTCAGGTTTCAGGCGGAACGACCAATTCAGAGGTGCTCCGAATTCCTGATGCGATCTCTGGAAGGATGCCCATTTCGATGTAGATCGGGCGAACTTGCTGCCGCAGTCTCGGAAGCGATCTTGCAAACCACAAAGCCCCAAGGATGCAGCCCAGCCCGCCAAACATCAAGGTGTGCGGAGCGCCTATGCGCTCGGCAAGGCTTCCTGCCAGCAGGCTGCCAAAGGGCGCGGTCCCCATGAAGGCCATCGTGTAAAAACTCATCACGCGCCCTCGTTTGTCTTCTTCCACGATGGTTTGCAGCAGGGTATTGCTTGAGGCCATCTGCATCATGAATCCGAGGCCGCTGACTATCATCAAAGGCAAAGAGAGCCAGAGCACCCGCGAAAACGAAAACGCGATAAGACCCGCGCCAAACATGGCTGCCGCCAGAGGGACAAGTTTGCCCAGACCGAGAACCGTTTTGCGCGAGGCGAGAAACAACGCACCCGTAAGCGCTCCCACGCCTGATGCCGCCATCAACAGGCCAAGCGTATTTGGGCCGCCGTGCAGAATCTCGTTTGCAAAGACCGGCATCAAGACCGTGTAGGGCATCCCTACGAGGCTGACAAGCGCGAGCAGCAGCAACAGCCCGCTTATGGGAGAGGACCGGGCAACATAGGTCCAGCCCTCGCGAAACTGTTGCAGGATTCTCGTCTGTCTCGCCCGACGACTCGCGCGCGGAGTCATCTTCATGGCCAGAAGCGAAGCGATGACTGCCAGATAGCTTATGCTGTCGAGCAGAAAACACCACCCTTCACCGACGGCTGCGATGATGATTCCGCCAAGGGACGGACCAAGCAACCGGGCGGCGTTTACCATTGAAGAGTTGAGCGCGATGGCATTGGCAAGGTCCTCTTTCTTCTCAACCAGTTCCACTACTATGGCCTGCCGCGCAGGCATATCGAAAGCATTTATGAGCCCTTGAAAGAGGCTGAGCGCGATAACGTGCCAGATGTTTATCAGGTGTGTCAGAGCAAGAATTGCAAGACCGAGCGATTGAAGGAGCGCAAGCACCTGTGTGGCGATAAGCAGGCGATGACGGTTCCACCTGTCGACAAGGACTCCGGCAAAAGGCGCAAGAAGAAAGGATGGAATCTGTCCCGCAAATCCGACTATCCCGAGAAGCAATGCCGAGCCGGTCAGGCGATAGACCAGCCAGCTTGTTGCCACGCGAGTCATCCAGGTCCCGATAAGGGATATGCTTTGCCCGCTGAAAAACAGCCGGTAGTTACGGTGTCCGAGGGCACGCAACAGAAAGGCAAGCCCGGTAGATTTCGGTTCAGGTTTACGATCCGAGTCGTTGATTTCGTGCCGGTCAGGGTCAGATTTCATTCTTTCACCGATGCAATCCTAAGTGGTATTCATTAAAGTTGAATCTCACGGCTAGCCCCGCTCCAATCTCGGGCAATAGCTTTGGATCGCATCGGTTCAATAAGGTGCGCACTGAAAATATTGAAAAGAAACAGACGTTTGGCATTGATATCCTTCGGCCCACCTGACTATTGTAACCACGTGAAGAGTAAGGTTCAAAATGGAAATCCAGTGGCTTGATTTTTATGATCAGAGTGAAATATTTGATCGGAACATCGTTCTTTAAAAGGTGCCGCAGAGTTATCTGTAATATGGGTCTGTTAGGGCGATTATAGGTGAAAGGCAGTTGAAGAGATGGTAAGGCAAGCTCTAAAAATCCAGGTTCTACTCGTAATTTGTATTATTGCTGTCGCAGGGTTATCCGCGAGGGCTCAAAGCGGACGTATGCAGAAAAAAAAGCCTGCGCCACAAGCGGGGGATGATAACACACCCGTTCGTCTCCGCACCGAAGAGGTTCTTCTTCCGGTCAGCATTCAAGGCGCGCTCGGCAAACTGCCCACACGGCTGGATCACGCTGATGTCATCGTCACCGAAGACGATAAGCGCCAGCAGATCACTTCCATCCTGCGTACTCCCGCCAATATTCTTCTCATTCTTGACAGCAGCGGCGACCTGACCACGCTCAAAAACATCAACATCCATCGGGAACTTGCGTGGAAACTCATCGAGTCATTTGGTAAAGAAGACAGGGTCGCTCTGATTTCCTACGCTGACAAAGTGGAATTGCTGTCGTCGTGGACCGATGATCGAGCCGCGCTCAGAAAGGCTCTTGATTGGAATTTCAGGCCGCGACCGAACCCGCGCCTGTACGATTCATTGACCCGCGCAGCCGATGATCTTCTGCTGAAGATTACAGGGCGGCGCAGCGTGGTATTAATGACCGACGGTGTCGATACATCTTCGCAATCCTCCTTTGAGGAAGCGCTCAAGGCCATGCATCGCGCTCGGGCCACTGTCTATGTTGTCAGTCAGGCGGCGATGCTGCTTCATGAATTGAAGCCAAAGGTTGAGAAGCCATTGCCTGTTATAAAGCGGCTCGATCCCGTCGCTCGTAAAATGCATGAACTACTTCAGCGATACGTTGGCGAGCTTGAAGCCGGTCAAGAGCCTCTTCAAACGCTTGCGGAGGAGACCGGGGGAAAGGTCTGGGATTTCGAGCAGCGCATCGATTGCGCGGACTCTCAGAATCACTACGGCGGGGCAATGGCGGAGCCGGGTCAGGTCATTCATACGATTGATTGTGAAGAGATCAGGGATCAGATTATTGAAGAGATTGGCTCCGAGTACGTCATCGCCTATTCATCCGAGCGCAGCCCGGAGGATACGAAATTTCACTTGATAAAGGTTTACAGCACAAGGACCGATTTAAAGGTGCGCGTAAGGCGAGGAATCTATGCGGACGGGCAACCGGGCGAACCCGCCCGTACCGATAATCAATAAATCTCGGCGCAACGGGTACAAACACCCGGGCAGTCTGTAGAAGCGCGGCAATTTAGCGATTCGAGGTTCGGCCAAGAAATCTTTTCAGTTCTTCGCGGCACTCTTTTATATTCTCTCTTAGAGGTGCCAACTCGATCTTTTCTATCACGCCATTGAGGTCGCGAAGAGCCTTGATCTTCTGCTCGATCAAGCTTACAACCGAGAGGTGTTCCTGTCTTTCCTGCTCAAGGGCTTGCGCCTGTTGTCTATGCTTCTCGATTTTGGCAAGTATATCTTTTTCCTGATTGGAGAGAAGATCAAGCGCCTGTTTTGCCCGATTGAGTTCGGCCTCGGCAAGCTGTAACTGTCTGTCGAGTGACTGGTATCGTTTTTCCTGCGCGGCGATAACGATATCGAGGGCGCTTTTTTGAGCAATCAATACGCGAACCAGTTCGACCTGATCATTCCAGGCGGCATCTTTCAAATCCTTTATCACGCTTTCGCGCTCGGCTTTCCGGCTCTCTATTATTGATTGAATGCGTTGCTGTTCGAACCTGTAGCGTTCCTGATAATCGGGGCGCAACTCGATAACATTTGCAGCCATTGCGTGTGCCTCCTTCTTAAATTCTCTGCGCGGGGCCGGGCCGCAAGCTACTGAGAGGTGGCTGACTGAGAGGCGGAAATATGAGTCAATTTCTCAAAGCGTCTTTACAATTCAGCCAGTCAAAAAGTAGTGAAGCGTGGCTTGCGGGCGGGGGCTTTCTCTCCAAAGAGAGGCTGTAAAATATAGAATCAGATTCCTGCCTGGGGAATTCTAGCAAATCCATATCAAAACGGGAAGAAAAGCAGAGCGGCATGAACCGATCAGCGCCTTTTGATACAATATCTTCGGGACGCTTCAAGTTCCTTATACTCTTTTCGAACTCGATTACTACAAAACATAGGAGGGCTTATGCTTGGCAAAAGGCTAAAAGAATTGCTGGCAGTCACGATGATCGGCGAGGGCGTAGTAGGTCTTATCGAGCCAAAGCGTTATACGCTTTTATGGAAGTTCGGGCCAAAACCATTTCAGAACATGATAGAGACAATCGCAGAGCACCCGACTCTGACTCGAATTTCCTGTGGTGTGGAGATAGGGCTGGGCCTGTGTCTGGCTTTGCGCCAGACTTCAAAGTAAGCCGGAGGCGCGCCGACCGAGCATCGGCGCTTTTCCAAAAAATCCGAAGGGAGAGAACGGTCTTGAGGTTCTCTCCCCACTCTTGTTTTTACTAAAGCCGTGCCGCGCCTTAGCCGGTTTGTATCCGGCTCTTTAGATTCCTTTACGTAGCGTACAGGCGAGCACCAAATCTTGGCCGAAATTCTATGTAAGTAAAGCAACGAAAAAGGTTCTTGTGAGCAATAGCCTCAAACTTGATTTGCCTTTTCATTAGGAACGATGGCAAGATATCATCATTCAAAGGGTGCAGGGGATAGCCCACAATTCAGGCAAATCCAAAATACAGGGAAGTTGAGTGTTCGCAAGAGGAATCATGAAAGCATTTCAGAAACGTGTATTAGTGCCATCAGATGTATTGGTCTCCACGGTTGGCGGCGAATCGGTCATTCTCAATTTGATAAGCGAGCGCTACTTTGGCCTTGACGAGATAGGGACTCGCATGTGGGCGCTTCTCACAACAAGCGATTCCATTCAGGCGGCTTACGAGATTTTACTTGATGAATATGATGTGGATGAGCAACTGCTGCGACAGGATTTAATGGACCTGATCGGCAGATTGACGGAACAGGGATTAGTGGAGATAAATGCCGGGTAAGTGGCAAAAGGCTCGGCAGCTTTCATTGCCAGAGTGGCGATTGCTTGCGCAGGCTCTCCCTATGTTTCCACTCACAGGCGCTGCGTTGCGAGTGGTGGGATTCAATCGCTGGCAATCTGCTCTATTGCGTTTATCGCCCGTTGATAAAAAAATCCCGCAGGAACAAAACGAGAAATTGATCGAGAAAGCCCGGATGGTGGCAAGGATAGTGAGAATCGCTTCCCGGTGGGGGCCGTATCGCGCTAATTGTTTGCAAGAATCCCTGATTTTATGGTGGCTACTGCGACGGCGGCGGATTGAAAGCCGCCTGCGCTTCGGCGCACGCAAAGAGGCGGGGCGGATGGAGGCTCATGCCTGGGTTGAGTTTATGGACCTTGCTCTAAACGACAGCCAGGATGTTGAAATGCGTTTTTCTCCATTCGACCGCGACATAGCATCGGCAGAGGCAAGAGACAAATGAGCGGCATTCTTGGCATCATCAACCTGGACGGCGCACCTGTTGACAGACAACTGTTGCGGCGGATGACGGGGTTTATGGCCTATCGCGGCCCCGACGCTCAGGAAATCTGGATTGACGGCAATATAGGCTTCGGCCACACGATGCTGCGGACTACGTTTGAATCCGAGCGCGAGCATCAGCCATTCAGTCTGGACGGGGGAGTCTGGATAACGGCGGATGCGCGAGTAGATGGCCGCTCGGAATTGATCGGGAAACTGGAATCCAAAGGATCAATAAAGCTTGAGGGAGTAACCGACGTAGAGCTTATTTTGCGGGCCTACGAGGTCTGGGGCGAAGAGTGTGTCGAGCATCTTATAGGCGATTTCGCCTTTGCCATCTGGGACAGCCGAAAGCGGAGCCTGTTTTGCGCACGCGATCATTTCGGGGTAAAGCCCTTTTATCACGCTCAGGTGCGCGGTCATCTGATATTCAGCAACACGTTGAACTGCGTGCGAATGCACCCGGCGGTTTCGGATGAATTGAATGATTTAGCCATCGCAGATTTTCTGCTGTTTGACTCTAACCAGGAGCCATCCACGACGACCTTTGCCGACATTCAGCGACTGCCACCCGCACACTGTTTAACGTGGGCGGATGGAACCCAACGATTGAAGCGATATTGGGCTTTGCCCGCAGACAGCCGCATTCGATACCGCCGCGCAAATGATTATGTCGAGCATTTTAGAGAGCTATTGCAAACAGCGGTAAATGATCGGCTGCGGACTGACCGGGTCAGCGTTTCAATGAGTGGCGGGCTGGACTCAACGGCTATAGCAGCAACAGCCGTTAAACTGCTTTCGGAGCAGTCCGCCTGCTATGACCTGCGAGCCTATGCAGTAGTCTATGACAGAGTGATTCCCGACGAAGAGCGATACTACTCAGGACTGGCGGCAGAAAGACTGGGCATCCTTATAGATTACATCGCAGGAGACGACTACAAGCTATATGAAAACTGGGACAACCCCGAATTTCGCCGCCCTGAACCTGTCAATGATCCGCAACCCGCGATATCTGTCGATCAATCAAAACTACAGGCGGCTCATAGCCGTGTCGGGCTGACGGGGTGGGACGGGGATACGGTTCTGAACGAGTCACCAAAGCCCTACCTTCGATCTTTACTCAAAGACAGGCAATTCGGACGACTTGTGATAAACACAGCCAGGTACGCCATTTCCCAGCGCAGAATTATACCGCTCGGCTTTCGAGACAAGCTCGGTCGTTTGATGGGGAGGCAAACCCCGCAGCTAGAGCCGACATATCCAGTCTGGATAAATCAGGCTCTTGCGAAACAATTAGATCTGGCTACTCGATGGCAACAACTGAGTTCCTATCCGCCGTCGAACCATCCTGTCCGCCCTTATGCCTATAGAGTCTTAACATCAACGGCCCTCTGGTCGAGCCTTTTAGAGAGCCACGATGCGGGCATAACAAGTTTTCCAATCGAGCACCGGCATCCATTGCTTGATCTTCGGTTGATAGATTATTTCCTATCGCTTCCGCCTGTTCCCTGGTGTGTGAAAAAGGAATTACTCCGCGCCTCAATGCGTGACGTATTACCTGAATCCGTGCGGCGGCGTCCGAAGTCACCGCTGGCCGGCTTCCCCTATGTTGAAGCTCTACGCCAACCCGATGCACAATGGGTTGATTGGTTCGTTCCTGAGCCGGAATTGAATAAATACGTTGACAGAGCAGCAATGGGCAATGTATTTAGAGAAGAGGACCCCTACAAGGCATGGATTAATTTACGCCCGCTCAGTTTGAATAACTGGCTACAATCGATTGAGTCGGCCAGATGCGAAGCACAGAAGGAGAAATACTATGAAGTCACAGGATGAGAACCAACCAGGAAAGGCATATAAAAGCCCCGAGATGGTTGCCTATGGCAACATCCGCGAGATAACACAGAACGTGGGCATGGCAAAGGTAGCGGGTGATGGCGGTTTGGGCATGGAAACTAAAACAGCGTAGCGAGTATTAAGTAAAATTAACTCCCTCGGTTTTTGATTGTGCACTAGATAGGAAAAGACGCTCCCCATCTAGTGCCTGTATCCGTGTAGAATTACCGTTTTACTGTACGGAAGATAATTCATCTCTTTAAGGACTATGGCATTACATTATTTTGCCTATGGGTTGAGAATCTGTGCAAACCTGCCTATACCAGGGCCGATTGCTCAGGCGAGGGTGTCACATACGGATGTGCGGGTATGGTTGGGACTGATGCCTTCGTGGATGGACGACCCGACCTGTGTCTCTCAGCAGATTTGGTATGTCACCACGAGTAGAGATGAGCAAGACCGCCCGACTTTAAGAGTGTGGGAAGTGGATGGAGGTTATTTTCGCCTGCTTTACGGCGACGGGACCGAATTTATCGTTGATAAATCAGGAACAGAGATATGGGCCAGATGGCCGGATGATCTGACGCTTGAAGATACGGCTACCTACCTGCTCGGCCCGGTGCTCGGATTCGTGCTGCGCCTGCGCGGCGTCACCTGCATGCACGCCAGCGCGATTGCTGTAGGCGATCAGGCAATTGTTTTGCTCGGCGCGGCGGGCGCGGGCAAATCAACAACTGCCGCGGCATTTGGAGAACTGGGTTATTCGGTTTTATCGGATGATGTCACTGTGCTTTCCGATATGGGCGATCACTTCCTGGTTCAACCAGCATATCCGCGCGTTCGCCTATGGCCTGAATCGGTCAATGTCCTGTACGGTTCGTCCGAAGCCCTTCCGCGACTGACCCCCACCTGGGATAAACGGTATCTGGATCTGACAAAAGAAGGCTACCATTTTCAGCGACACCCGCTCCCTCTTGCCGCGATTTACATTCTCTCCAACCGGATTGATGATCCGAGGGCTCCCTTCGTCGAAGCTGTAGCCTCCAGGGAAACACTGATCAGCTTAATCGCAAACACCTATACAAATTATCTCTTGGATAAGATAAGGCGCGCTCAGGAGTTCGAATTGCTGAATCGTATTATTGAAGGTGTGCCGGTGCGGCGAGCGATCCCTCATACGAACCCGGCGTATCTGTCAAAACTATGCGATGTATTGATTGATGATTTTCAGACTTTGACACAACCTGCTTTGATCTGCGCGGGGGCCGAACAGGGTTAAAATGTATACTATATCCGCCTATGGAAAAATGATCACCGACAGTGCGCGCATGAGCGGCTATGTTCAGGCGTTACGTCAGGCGATCAAACCCGGCGCGGTGGTGCTCGACATAGGCACAGGCACTGGAATCTTCGCCATGCTCGCCTGTCAATTCGGCGCTCGCCGCGTCTACGGGGTTGAGCCGGATGATGCCATTCAAATAGCTAAAGAGATCGCCGCTGCTAACGAACTCGACGGACGCATCGAGTTTATCCAGGATTTATCAACTCGAATAACCTTGCCCGAACAGGCTGATGTTATTGTCTCTGATATGCGCGGCGTACTCTCTTTTTTTCAGAATCACATTCCTTCGTTAATTGATGCGCGCAAGAGGCTGCTCGTGCCCGGCGGCACGCTGATTCCACTGCGCGATACGATGTGGGCCTCTGTTGTTGACGCGCCTGATTTATACGATCAATACAAAATCCCTTGGAGAGCCAATGACTACGGCCTCGATATGCGCGCGGCCCATAAAATCGTGGTCAATACCTGGAGGAAGAGTCGCGTCAGGCCAGAACAACTCTTACTTGAACCGCAATGCTGGGCCACGCTCGATTACAACACCATAGAAAACCCTGATGTAAGCGCAGAACTTGTCTGGACCGCGAAGCGGGCGGGAACCGCGCACGCAATAATCGCATGGTTTGACGCCTCTTTAATAGAAGGGGTGGGCTTTTCCAATGCCCCCGGCGAGCCTGAACTCATCTACGGCAATGCCTTATTTCCCTTGTATGAACCGGTAGCTATTGCCGCTGACGACAGAGTTTCTCTTATCCTGCAAGGCGATCTTGTAGAAGAGGATTACATCTGGCGCTGGAACACTCGCATCCTTGATCAGAATGATCCCCGGGCCGTAAAAGCCGATTTCAAACAATCAACCTTTTTCGGCGCGCCTTTGTCTCCGGCTCGGCTCCGCAAACGCGCCTCAAACTATGCGCCCGCGCTCGATGAAGAAGGCGAGATAGATCGCTTTATCCTCTCCGAGATGGATGGGCAAACTTCACTCGACGAAATCGCGCGCCGGATTTCAGATAGATTTCCCGCTCGCTTCAAGACTTCGCACGACGCCCTGAGCAGGATCGGCGATTTATCGCTAAAATACAGCCGATAGAAGTATCTCTCGATCAACAGGCCCTATGCTCTGCCGAATCGTTGAATCAAACTCGGCTGTTCGGCTTCACTGATGGCCGGGATTGTAAAAGAAGGGCCGCATGAAATCTATAAGCATCACTACAATCGGCGCGCGCCCCGAAGTTGAAATTCTTATCTGCTGCACGCGGGCGCGCATGACGACTGAAAAAGCTGATCGAATCAGGTCTTTACTCAAGCAAGAAATAGATTGGGATTACCTGTCGGCGATGGCTTTCAGGCACGCAGTGATGCCGCTTCTGTATTATCACCTCAAAGCCATTTGCCCTGAGCAGATTCCCGAACAGGTTCTGCTCCGGCTTCGAGAGCAATTTCATTTTAATACAGGATACAATCTTTTTCTGACCAACGAATTGATAAAACTTCTGAAGCTTGTCGAATCTCACGGCATCGAGGCGATCCCCTTCAAGGGGCCGATCCTTGCCCGGAGCGTTTACGGAGACATCGCGCTCAGGCAATTCCTCGATCTTGACATTCTGGTGCGCAAGTCAGATGTTCCAAAGATCAGCGAGCTATTAAGCTCAACCGGGTTCGAGCCGCAATTCGATCTTACCCGCGAGCAGGAGGCTTCCCTCATCGAGTTCCGATGCGAGCATGCTTTCGGAACCGAGAACTGGATGACGACGGTTGATCTTCACTGGTCAATCGTGCCTACGAGGTACACATTCGCGCCCGACCCCGAGGATTACTGGAAGCGGATCGAGCATATCTCTATGGATGGAGCCAGGGTTCCAACTCTCTCTTCCGAAGATTTGTTTCTACTCTTATGCGTGCACGGGGCAAAACACGCCTGGAAGCATTTGAACTGGATATGCGATCTGGCCGAACTCACCCGGACATACGAACAAATGAACTGGGCGCAGATGATCAAACAGGCAAGAGCCGCAGGCAGCGAACGCATGCTCTTTCTCGGCATCCTGCTCGCCTATGAGATGCTTGAGGCCGATGTCCCCGACGATGTCTTGAGGGAAACTCAAACCGACCCAATCGTAAAACCACTCGCGGCAGAGGCAGGCGCAAAGCTCTTTCGAGAGGTAGATGGCCGGGCATGGTTTTTTGAAGAAGACCTTTTCTATATAAAAACGATGAAGCGGTTGCGCGATAAGGCCAGATTGATCCTCGACAATGCGGTCCCAACTCCTCTCGAATGGGAGCTATTGAGCCTGCCTTCTTCCATCTCTTTACTCTATTATTTCTTGCGCCCCCTCAGGCTGGCCACAAAATACATGCAGAGAATAATAAGGCGCGAGGACTGAGCTAACGGAGTTAAAGATGGTGGAAAAGAAAGCTGAATCTGCGGACGGGCGCGGTTTGCTTGGATCCTATACGGCAACCCTGCTCGATACCCTTCGGTGGAGGGTGCTGATCGTGCTGGGGCTGATGATCCTGGTTGGCCTGACCGAAGGCATAGGGTTGCTTTTGCTGTTGCCGCTGATGGGACTCGTGGGCCTGGATGTGCAGCAAGGCAACATAGGCCGCCTTGCCGAAATCGCATCTTCTTTTTTTGCGGCCACCGGATTGCACCCAACTTTGATCACGGTTCTCTTTATCTACATAGCGATAACCTGCTCGCACGCGCTGTTGTCCCGTCGGCAAACCATTTCGAGTCTCGCGCTCGGTTACGAATTCGTGGATCATCTGCGGCGGCAGATATACGAGGCAATAATGAATGCCGGGTGGATATTCCTTTCAAAAAGCCGGGCCTCGGATTTCACTCACGCTCTTACATCAGAACTCGACCGCGTTTACTCGGCAACCTACAGTCTCTTATTTCTGATATCTAATTCCACGATAGCCCTGGTCTATATCGCTCTGGCCGTTCGTCTTTCGACAGCGATGTCGGCACTCGTATTTGCCTGCGGGGCGGCGCTGTTGTTTCTGCTCAAGGGAAAGGTTCGGGCTTCGCGTGTAAACGGCGAGGAGTACTCAAGAATCAGCAACGAGATGTATGCCGCGACAATAGAGCATCTGGGCGCATTAAAAACGATAAAGAGCTATAACGCCGAAGAGCGAACTGGAAGAATGTTTTCCTCGCTGATCGAACGGGTGACGAAAGTCAGCGTTGAGGGAACACGCGATTACGCCGATTTGAGATTATGGTTCGAGATAGGGTCAGTTCTTGTCTTAAGCCTGATCGTTTACATCGCCTTCAAGGTGCTCTCGCTCCCAACCGCAGAAGTGCTTTTGCTGCTGTTCGTATTTGCCCGTATCATGCCGAGACTCTCAAACATTCAACAAAACTACCAGCAATTTATAAACCTGCTGCCTTCGTTTGCTACGGTAAAAAAGATGCAGGAAAGGTGCGAAGCCGCTTCTGAAAACAAGGTAGCTGAGACACAGGGAGTCTCTCTGACTGATTCATTACAACTGGAAAATGTATCATTCAGATATGACGAAGACGGGAAGGATATAATCTGCGATCTCAGCTTGGATATCCCCGCAGGCCAGACGACCGCTATTGTCGGGCCTTCGGGCGCGGGCAAGAGTACGATTGCAGACCTTATCATTGGACTGGTGACTCCTACCGAAGGCTGCGTCTTGATTGACAGGACGCCTCTCAGAGCCGGGTGCGCTGCAAGCTGGCGGGACCAGATAGGCTATGTCACGCAAGACACCTTCTTATTTCACGACACTGTGCGGGCTAATCTTGTCTGGGCCTGCCCCCTGGCAAGCGACGAAGAGATTAATAAGGCTTTAAGGCTTGCGGCAGCAGAAGATTTTGTTTCGGCACTGCCAGAGGGAATAGAAACGATTCTGGGGGATCGCGGCGCGCGGCTTTCAGGCGGGGAAAGGCAAAGACTGGCTTTAGCAAGAGCGATCCTACGCAAGCCTTCGCTATTGATCCTGGATGAAGCGACCAGCGCACTTGATTCCGAAAATGAGAGACGCATTCAAGGCGCGATAGAGAATCTTCATGGCCGCATAACCATCCTGATAATAACCCACAGGCTTTCAACTATTCTCAATGCGGACATGGTCTATGTGCTTGAAGGAGGGCGTTTGGTCGAATCAGGTAACGGCAATTCCCTAATGGCAAAGCAGAATGGCCGGTTTCGAGATTTGTGCATAGCACAGAATCTGATTGGCGCAATCAGGACACCGGACTTCGATCTCAAAGCGAGACTCAAGGCGCGGGAGTAATCTTCAATTATAGCGGGTTTCAACTCAATGTAGCCTGTAGGGGCGATTGGCGCAGACGGTGCTTCGCACGGCGCGGGCTTGTCCCTGCCCGGGTTGGAAGCGGGGATCGTTTTCGCTTTGAAGATGAAGGAGGAGAAGAACTGGCGATGGTCGAGGTAGGAGTGGAAGGCGATTCGCAGGCGCGGGCTATATACACCTACGGGCAGCGTGGATGGCAATCTTTAATTACCTTACGCTTCGGGGGCTTTCTCTTGATAAAACTTATGACTTGCTAATTACTTCAGGCACAAAGGCCACGGCTTTCCCCTGTACCAGCGACGACTGCTTCATCACCTGCTGTCGCTTAGGTTTAGCAACTATGCGATCGACCGCCTTAGACAAGGCAACTTGAAATTCTAATGTAAGCAGATTTACGTCAACCAGTAGCGGGCGTTCGTTGCTGGCGCGGTAGAGCAGGAAATAGCCGTTCGATCCTTCCTTTGTCATCAATTGAAGTACAAGCGTCCAGTGGGGCAAGGATTCTGTGTCTATGCTTCTGCCTCCCGCTGGCTTGTGCCAGATATAATTATGCCTACCTGTAAGTTCAGGGTCATCAGTCATAAACTGTGTCCCGGCGGCACGGGGCGCGAGACTGAGGTGGAAGCTATCAAAATCATTGCTTTCAAACGCAGTTTCAAGTATTGAGCAAAGATCGAGGAGGTTTTCAGCTTTCGGCAGTTCTGCCACTGCACGTCTGATAGACAGGTTGTTTACAATGATCCGCTTCTGGCTCATGGTGCGATTGGCAACTCTACGGAGTTCGTAAAACTCGTGATAGCCGAGGTGCTGGACTCCTATCCAGATGCCCGCACCCAGCACGAAAAGTACTACTGCCACGGGAGCGCCGCCGGGAGCCAGAAGAAAAAGGCTCAATAACCCGCAAATGGCTGAGACCCCGTAAAGGGTTATCACGACCTGACGTTGAGACAAACCTCTATCAAGCAACTTGTGATGTATGTGATCGCGGTCGGGCGAAAACAGCGGCTTTCCGCTAAGGAAGCGACGCGCGATGGAAATCAGCGTTTCAAGCACAGGCAGTCCGAATGAGACTACCGGCACGGCTACGGCAAACACGGTAGAGGCTTTCTGCGATCCGACGAGTGCGAGCGCGCTTAACATAAATCCCAGAAACAGGCTTCCGCAGTCCCCTAAGAAAATAGTCGCCGGGTTGAAATTGAATCGAAGGAAACCGAGTATCGCGCCGCCCATAATGATGGCTAGTAGCGAGGTCATGTTGTTGCCGCTAATCAATGCTATGACAAAGACTGTCAGGGTTGAAAACAACGCCGATCCGGCTGCGAGCCCGTCAATCCCGTCGATCAGATTGAAGGCATTTGTAATCCATAAGACCCAGAGAATTGTTAGAGGCAGGGACAACCACCAGCCCGGATCATAGCCGCCTAAAAGAGGCGGCAAACCGCCCACATGAATCCCCGATAAATATAGCACCAATGCGCCAAGAGTCTGTGTCGCAAATTTTATGTAAGGACTAACCGAATAAATATCATCGTAAAACCCAAGCACAAAAACTATAGTACCCGCAAGAAGGATGTAGAGCGCGCGATGTTGTATGGGGCCTATATCATAATTGAACAGCTTCGCTCCAACTAACATCAGGCCCGTAATCAAAGCGACGGAGAGATAGATGCCCACTCCTCCCAATCTGGGTATGGGGTTGGCATGAATGTGATGCGGCATGGGAGGAGTCGCCGCCCACCCGCGAGCGACCGCCAGGTTACGCACATAGCGCGTAAGGACGAACGAAAGCAGGAGCGAGCAAACAAAGGCAGTGAGGAATATAAATGACATACTCTATACCCTTTCTTGAAAGGCTATTCTCTTTTACAGAGTTCCTCGATGCTCCGCTCTTTTTACAAGAGCGCTCGTCAGGCGACGAGGGGTGGCATCCATGCATTTTGCGAAGGATTCCAGATAAGCTCTAACCGCGTGGGGCCGGTCGAAACGGCGGTCAAACAAGGAACGAGCCGCCGCGCCCATCCGTTCGAGTCTTGTCCGATCAGATTCCCAATCCGATATGATTTGAGCGAGGCGGACGCTCTGTTGGGCGGCTACTACTGCACCACAGTCGTTTTCCAAAATGAGGCGCGCTATCTCGCTGCGGCTATCGCCGACAAAGAGTATGGGCCGGGCCGCCGCAAGAATGCCGTAGGTTTTGCTCGGCACGCTGAGACCGGCCAGATTATCCGCGAGTGTAACAAGGGAGGCGTGCCCCGCAGCTAAGCTGAGACGCAAAGACTCGCGGGGCTGATAAGGAAGCAGACGGATATTTGTGAGATTGTGACGGTCGGAAAACTGTCTGATCTCGCTCGCTTTTGCACCTTCGCCTATAAAGAGAAAAGCTATATCGGAGCGGTCCCGCAACACGAGAGCGGCATCGAGTACGGTCTGAAACTCGTTGACCTTTCCGAAATTCCCCGAGAATAGAACGACAAACTTCCCCTCGGAGTTATGCTCGGAGGCAAAGGCGTTTTCTTCTTCTCCAAGCGGGCTGATCTTCGACCCGTCTGCCCAGTTATGAATGACATCTATGCGCGAAAGAGCGCCTTCGATCTTTTTCGTTATGCGGTCGCGCATGCATTCGCTCAGAACGATTATTCGATCCGCCCCGCGCAGGATAAACCGATTGAGCCCGTCAAGAAGCTTTGTCGCGGGGTTTCGCGCCGGAACCGTCCCAAGCGCAACGGCTATGTCGGGATAGATATCCTGCACGAGCGCAACCACTCGCATTCGTCGAAGGCGACCGATTATGAGAGCTACAAGTCCTATCAGGGGCGGGGTCGTAAGCGCCATAACTATATCGTGGCGCGGAAGGCGAATGAGCTTCCACGAAGCCCCTACATAAAACGACAGGTAGTCTGAAAGCCTGCCGAGCATGCTTTGCTTGCCAAAGCTCGTAGCCCATGCCCGCTCGATGCGAATACCCTTGTGCGACTCGCGCGGCGCGAGTCGTTCGCCGCCGTTGTAACGCCCGCGTCCGGCAAGCGCAGTCACATCTACGCCACGCTCGACAAGGTTTTCGGCCAGATCGGTCATCAACTGACTCGTGGCCGAATGATCAGGGTAAAAGAATTGATTGAGAATAATAATACGCATGAGAGATTAAGAGTGATTGGTGATGTGTGATGCGTGATGCGTGATAAACCGGGCTTGCAAATAGTCTTTTACAGACATGCTCTTAATAGTCACGCATCACCAATCACTCTTCTATTTCTGTACCACTCGATAGTTTTTCTGAGGCCCTCGACGAAATCGGTCTTTGCGCGAAAACCAAATAGCGTCTCTGCGCGGCTCGTATCAAGGGCGCGGCGCGGCTGTCCGTCGGGCTTTGTCTTGTCCCACACTATATCGCCCTTAAAGCCAGTCTCTTTGATGATCAGGTGGACGAGGTCTTTAATGCTGATCTCTTCGCCCGAACCAAGATTTACAGGCTCAGGCCCGTCATAACTTTCCGTGGCCATGACTATGCCTTCTGCCGCGTCGTCTACGTAAAGGAACTCCCTTGTAGGCGCGCCCGTTCCCCAGACTTCGATCACTCTTTCATCGTTTTCAATCGCGTCAACCGATTTCTTTATCAGGGCAGGGATGACGTGCGAAGAACGGGGGTCGAAATTATCTCCGGGGCCATACAGGTTCACAGGAAGCAAATAGATTGAGTTTAACCCGTACTGTTCGCGATAGCCCTGTGCCTGCACGAGCAGGGCTTTTTTCGCTATGCCGTATGGAGCATTGGTCTCTTCCGGGTAACCGTTCCAGAGGTCGTCTTCTTTGAAAGGGACGGGCGTAAATTTCGGGTACGCGCAGATCGTGCCAATCTGGACGAATTTCTCGATTGAATGCTTGCGAGCCGCTTCGATAAGCTGCGCGCCCATCATAATGTTTTCATAAAAGAAACGACCGGGATTTTCGCGATTGGCCCCGATGCCGCCTACGACAGCGGCAAGATGAATGATGATTTGGGGACAAGTCTCTTTGAACAACCGCCCTACATCCTCGCCGCTTACAAGATCGTAATCGCGTTTTCTTACGACGAATATATCGCGACATCCTCTCTCGCGAAGCCGCGCAACCACACATCGTCCGAGAAATCCCGCGCCACCCGTCACGCATATACTTTTTTCTGAAATCGAATCTCGCATCTGCTTGCTAAACCGTGCCCCAGCGAGTGCTCGCTACAACCTGTTCGCCGTCGCTTTCGGCATTTGCTCTCTCTCGTTTTGCAATTTCCATATCGCTTGTAACCATCAAGCGCACCAGTTCCTTAAAAGATATCTTTGGCTCCCATCCAAGCGTGCGCCGCGCCTTGCTTGCATCCCCAAGCAGCAGATCAACCTCAGCCGGGCGATAGTATCGCGGGTCTATATCTACATACTCTTTCCAATCCAGATCAAGAGCGCCAAAGGCTTCATCCAGAAACTCTCTGACCGAATGCGTCTCGCCGCTCGCTATCACATAATCCGAAGGCTCATCGGCTTCCATCATCAAATACATAGCTTCAACGTAATCGCGCGCGTGCCCCCAATCTCGACGAGCATCGAGGTTGCCTAAAAAGAGCTTCTCTTGCAATCCCATCTTTATGCGCGTTGCCGCCCGCGTTATTTTTCGCGATACGAATGTCTCTCCCCGGCGCTCGCTTTCGTGATTGAAAAGGATGCCGTTGCAGGCGAACAACCCGTAAGACTCGCGATAGTTGACTGTTATATGATAAGCATAAGCCTTGGCGCAACCATAAGGAGAGCGCGGATAAAAGGGCGTTTGCTCGGTCTGCGGAACTTCTTTCACTTTTCCGAACAACTCGCTTGATGACGCCTGATAAAATCTGGTCTTGATCCCGGTGTCGCGAATCGCTTCAAGGAGCCGGACTGTGCCAAGCCCGGTCACCTCGCCCGTATATTCGGGCACATCGAAGCTGACGCGAACGTGCGATTGCGCTCCCAGATTGTAGATTTGATCGGGCTGAACCTGACGCAAAATGGTGTTTAGAGAGCTTGAATCGTTCAGGTCTCCGTAGAGAAGCCGGAGCCGCGTGCCGGGCTCGTGAGGGTCCTGGTAAAGGTGATCTATTCGGTCCGTATTGAATGAAGAAGAACGGCGAATGATGCCGTAGACTTCATAGCCCTTTTCGAGCAGCAGTTCCGTCAGGTAAGAGCCGTCCTGCCCCGTGATTCCGGTTATAAGCGCGCGTTTTGACATAAACCTGATTCCTTTTAATTTGCCCTTCGAACGGCGTGATTGCCAAGATAGAGCACATCCATTCGAGTCTTCAAAAAACAGTCAATCGCGTGACGAGGAGTGCAGACTATCGGCTCGTTTTCATTGAAAGAAGTATTGAGCACAACGGGCACGCCGGTAAGCTCATAAAAATCCGAGATCAACTGATAATAGCGCGGGTTTACCTCTCTGGTTACAGTCTGCAAACGCCCCGACCCGTCAACGTGGGTGACGGCTGGAATCTCTGCGCGTCGTTCGGGCCTGATCTGATAGACCATAAGCATCGTGGGAGCAGGGTGCGTCTGCTCGAAATAATCTCCGACCCGCTCTTCAAGAATTGATGGAGCGAAGGGGCGAAACGGCTCGCGCTTCTTGATGCGTTCGTTGAGTATCTCTTTCATATCGGCGCGGCGCGGATCGACGATGATCGAGCGGTTGCCGAGCGCGCGAGGGCCAAACTCCACGCGCCCCTGAAACCACCCCATCACAGCGCCCGAGGCAATATCACGGGCCGCGCGCTTTGTGACTTCGCTATCGGAATACGTCTCAAACTGCAACTCGCTCAACTCCAATTCGCGGCGTATCTCTTCATCGGAAAACTCGGGCCCGGTGTAAGCGCCCTCCATAACGAAACTGCGCGCCCGGTTCAAGAGGCCGTTATAGATTTGATAGCAGACGCCAAGCGCGGTGCCGCTATCGCCCGCCGCCGGTTGAATGAAGACGCGGCGAAACGGCGTGTTGAGCAGTATCTTGCCGTTCAGGACCGAGTTGTAAGCGACTCCGCCCGAAAGCCCGAGATCAGTGAGACGCGTCTTTTGATGCAAATGATTCAGGATATGAAATCCCACCTCTTCGAGCCGCTGCTGAAGGCTTGCCGCTATATCGCGCTCGCGGTCCGTTAGCGGCTGGCTCTTTTCTCTCGGCGGGCCAAAGAGGCTCGCGTATTCATCTGAGAAAATCCGCCCGATCACCGGCGACCCCTCGTCCCACGACATGTCTACGCCCTCGGCGTGATGGCGGAAGTAGTTCAAATTCAGGCGAAAGTGCCCGTCTTCTTCGGTCCTGATTATGTCGCGGAATTCCTCCATGAAACGGGGCTTGCCGTAAGGAGCCAGCCCCATTACCTTGCCTTCATCTCCGTAGTAGGGAAAGCCCAGGAACTGCGTCGTCGCCGTGTACAAAATCCCCGTCGAGTGCGGATATTCAACCTGCCCGAGAACTTCTATCGAATTTCCCTCGCCTATGCCCCACATAGTCGAGATGAAATCGCCGAACCCGTCTATTGAAAGGAGCGCCGCCTCGTTAAAAGGCGAAACAAAGAAAGAGCTTGCCAGATGCGCTACGTGATGCTCGACATTATGATATTCCGCCCGCAGGCTGTTTTTTGTTACCCCCAGAGCCTTTGCCAGATCCTCTTTCAGGTCGCGCACCCGCCCGGCGTTGGCGAGCCTTTCAGCCACAGCCGTAAAGATACCGCGAGGGCTTTTACCGCTCGCCTCTTTGCTCGCGCGATCAAAGCCCGAGACGCTTTTAGCCGCGCGCGTTGCCGCAAACAGAATCTTTTTGTGGAGGTGCGCCGACGGGTCGCGCGAGATTCCTATGTGCTCGACATCTTCGATGCTGACACCGGCCGCCTCCAGGCAATAGCGTATAGACGCCGCCGGGAAACCGGCGCAATGCTTAACGCGATTGAAGCGTTCTTCTTCAATCGCGGCGATAAGCTCTCCGTCTGAAATGATGGCCGCCGAAGCATCGCCGTGATAAGCATTGATGCCAAGAATAATCATAACTGTATCTTTCCTTTTAACTAATAGCAGGCCACGCGCCTGCACAAATCGTTCGTGGCCATTTGTGCTTATTCGTGGCTGAATCCCGCCGTAAGATGCCCTGATCGAGACAAGCGACGAGGATAAAGCTGTATGATTTATCAGCAATTCTCGGTTTAGAGGAAATCGCACCGGGATATACCACGAAACAGACTAAATACACGAATAATTCTTCTATTTCGTGTGCTTCGTGTATTTCGTGGTTCACTTCTTGTTAAGACAGAATTTCTAAACCGAGAATTGCTGATGATTTATATAACATTTTTGCGTTATTTCCCTTACTAATTCCGTCTATCCATTATGACGGGATGACGCGACCGTCTGTAATTCCCCTAAACCGGCTACCCGCTCGGACAGATCGTTTCGCGCAACCGTAAATCTCATTTCAACAGAGTCGAAAAGGGCGTCAACAGTGTGAAAGCGGGCTCAAACATCGGCAAAGATGACTTCAACATCGCGGAAACCGGTTCAAACATTCGTTCAGAGAACTTCGCAAGCGCGCAAAACGATTAAACCAGCCGTCAAATCGGCTCAAACAATCGTCAAAATCGGTTTTCTGGGGGAGTGCCCCCTCGTCGAGTGTGATAACCATTGAAAAATCAATATTTAGTATATTCAGCCGTAGGCCTCGGCGGCCTGCGTCGTATTTCAAAAGGAGACACAATATGAATCAAAATGAATCGAGACGATACGAAATGCTGCGCCGTGTACGCGATTTTGGCGTAGCACATGCCGCGGATTTTCCTGCGGCTACGCTTGGCAGCACGCTCATCGGAGATGTCGGCGCAACCGTATCCGAGATCGAATCGACGGCCTCGACCCAAACATCAAAGGCTGGCGCGGCCCGTCAGAAGACGGAATCGAAATCGCTGGCCCGCGAGACGTTGATGGATGAAATGGAGGCGATAAGCCTGACTGCGCGAGCTATAGCGCTGGAAGACCCGGGGCTTGAAAATAAGTTCCGGCTTCCGCGCAACCCTTCGGATCAGGCATTGCTGAACTCGGCGCGAGCCTTTTTGTCCGACGCCACGCCGTTGGCTGCGGAGTTTACACGCCGCGAAATGGCGACAGACTTCCTGAGCGAACTTCAGGAGGCTATTCAGGCATTCGAGCAAGCGATTACCGGGCGCAACCACGACCGGGAAGGCCAGGTAACGGCTACGGCCTCGCTCGATGTAGTCATCGGCAAAGGGCTGAAACATGTAAAGCAGCTAAATGCGGTAGTTCGTAACAAATACCGCAACAATCCGGCGATGCTTGCGGCGTGGACGAGCGCGAGTCACGTCGAGCGCCACAAAGGCAGGAGGTCTTCACCCGAACTGCCACCTGCAACGCCTTCGAATACCCCACCGACAGCGCCGTAATGGGGGAACCAGTCCCGAGGGAAGTTAAATCCCTAATCCAGTGACCGCCTGTGGAGTAAATGAAAGGTTTGCTCCACAGGCTTTTCTATAGAGGCTGCGTGTTCATCTTGCGGCTTTTTTACCAGTTACGGCTTTGCCGTATTGATTATCTGTATCTGTTTCCTCGCTGCGAAATACATCAATTTTTATATCTACAAGGAGGCGATACCAGTATGCCTGAAATAAATCCTTCATTGCCGTCCCAAAAGCCAAATATCTGCCGCCGCCAAAGCATCGCCGTGATAAGCATTGATTCCTAAAATGTACAAACCTTCCTCCTTAACTCTTGCGCTTCTTATCGATTCGAAAGACCCTTTCCAATCCGCAAACCCGTCTCTTCCAGTTCCGCTTCTATCATCATTCGCACAACGGCATTCATCTTAAAGCGGGCCTGCCACCCAAGCAGTTTTCTGGCGTTGGACGGATTTGCCCTTCCCACCATAATGTCGGTCGGCCTGAACAGGTTTTGATCTATGCTGGTGTGCTCGCGCCAGTTCAGATTGAAGTAGGAAAAAGCCGCATCAACAAACTCTTCCAGCCGATGCGATTCGCCGGTTGCTATCACATAATCCTGCGGCTCTCCCTGTTGCAACATAAGCCACATGGCCTCGACATATTCGGGCGCCCAGCCCCAGTCTCTCTCAATCGAGATATTTCCGAGATGAAGTTTCTCATCGCTTCCGGCGGCAATGCGACAGGCGGAAGCGACTATTTTTTTCGTGACAAATCGCTCGGGCCTCAAGGGAGATTCGTGGTTAAAGAGAATACCCGAACAGGCATACAGGCCATAGGCTTCGCGGTAGTTAGCTACCTCCCAGAAGCTTGTTGCCTTTGCCACAGCGTAAGGACTTCGCGGGCGAAAGGGTGTTTCCCTGTCGGCCGGTTTATCAATCGTATCGCCAAAAGACTCGCCCGACCCGGCGTTATATAGCCGAATGGGGCGGCCTGTGAATCGGACTGCCTCAAGCAGGTTCAAGGTTCCAAGTCCTATGCTTTCGAGCGTCTCTACGGGCTGCTGAAAAGAGAGCCCCACAGATGTCTGACCCGCCAGATTATAGATTTCATCGGGCTCGGCTTTCATAATGGCTTGCAGGACGCTTCGAAAATCTATAGGCGAGACGGATTCGAGGTTGACCTTCTCACGAATACCAAGCCGGAGCAGATTTTGAAACGACGCTACCTGCGCGTCGCGGGAAGTCCCATAGACTTCATAACCTTTGTTCAGGAGCAAACGGGCGAGATATGAGCCGTCCTGGCCCGACACGCCAAAAATCAGAGCCTTCTTATTCATTGCTTACAAGATTTAGCGCGCCACAAGCTCTTCGATAGCCCGGGCCACAAGCGAAACCATAGGCGAACGCGGAGGGGGCAGCGCGTGCGCGTTCAGGCGTCTTGCCTCGACAATCGCAGCCGACAAATCATCAGGTTCGTAAGCCGGTACGATTCGATTCTCCGCAGCCAGAGCCTGAACGAGTTGTACCTGATGATCGTTGACGTGTTCGTCGTACTTCTCTCTGCGCGGCATCACTACAGGAATTTTCCCGAGTCGGATCGCCTGTAATTGCGTGCATCCGCCATGACAGATAATCAGGCTTGCGCTCTCCATCAATCTGTCAAATTCATCCATTGAAATAAACTGACGCACTTCACAACATCGAGAATCAAAGTCATCATTATGACCAGATTGAATAGTGACGGGTTCGTTCTCAAAGATACCTCGGTCAGCAAGATCATCCACCGCGTCGAGCAAACGTCGAAACCCCTGAGTGGCGTTGCCAACCGTCACAAAGACCACTGTATCAACCCTCCGTAGGTGCCTCTGGGGAAATGAGTCTCAAGCTCTTTCCACTGATAAAAGAATCTATCCGCCAGGTAATACATGATGCGACCCGTAAGCGATGGCCGGGTTACGGTGGTCGAGATTTCAATATAGACGGTTGGAATTCGAAAGAGTTTGCCCACAAGCGCAAACGGGACCACAGGCCCTGCTCCGGTGCTCAAAATAATATCGGGGCGATGCTTTCTGAGCACCTGCCACGCTTCCAGCAAATTGACAAAAAAGAGCCAGTCGCGCTCCGAATGTCGTATAAAGAAGGTTTTACCCTCCATGTCCTCCGGTAATATCGCCCGGTCGTTCAAGACATACAGATGCTCGTGGCTTTCATAAACGGATCTGAGCATTCTGATCTCGGCCAGATGACCGCCGCACGAAGAAACGATGGCTATTTTCATCCTTCAACCGCCACAGCCGGACGCAGCGCAACCTGACCGTACAGACCAGTGAGCGCGCGGACCATCGACTCCTCGGAAAAGCGATGACGTGCCAGTCGGCACGCTCTCAACGCAAGAGCACGCCGCAGGTCCGGCTCTGTTAAAAGGCTGCGCAACGCTAAAGCGAGCGGGGCCGCCTGACACGGCACAACCTGCCCCGCCTCAAACTCCGAAATATCAGAAGCGATGCCCACCTGATCGGAAACCACGCAAGGTAATCCTGCGGCAAGCGCCTCGACCACGGCGATCCCGAAATTCTCCGAATAAGAGGGCAGGGCAAACAGAGTGGCCGCCCGAAACGCAGAGAGTTTTTCCTCTCCGCTCAAAAAACCCGCCCAGATAATTTTATCTGCAACCTTTAACGCCTCGGCCAGTTGGCGCAAACCGGCTACGAAGGCTTCCTCGCCGCTGCCCGCGATAACAAGCAATGCCTGTGGGCATTGATCCTGGATTTCGGCAAAGGCGCGCAACAAAAGGTCTAGCCCCTTCTTGGCATCGAGACGTGAAAGAAACAGGATAATATCGCGATCAACTGCTTCGGGAAATTTCCGGTAAAAACTGCCCGGCCCCGGCATCTGCTCAAATTCAGAGAGGTCGATCCCGAGCGGAATAACCGAGGGTCGCGAGGTCGCGCCTGCTTCTTCGGCCTCAAGTCTTTCCTGCTGGCTCGTGTAGTGAACGGCGGCGGCATTGTCGAGTATATGCCGCTCGATCAGGCGAAAAGAGAGTTGCTTCAGCCCTCTGCGGCGGTTCTGCATCCCCCACCTGTTGAGCACCCCGAGAGGTCTCACTACATAAGGGATATGGTTTTTCATAGCCAGAAAAGCCGCCACCGTACTCGAATAAGAGAAGAGCGCGTGTATATGAACGAGGTCGTATTGCCGGATATGGCGCGAAAGCCAGCCGGTCATCGACCACGAAGTTTTATAAAAGCGCGACTGCCGCCTGAAGTAAAAGTAATTCACTCCATCGCGGTTGACGGGCCTGTCGAGAGAGACATCGAGGTGGCCTCCTCGTCCATCATCATCTGTCACCGCCACATCCACCTGAATCCCCGCCCTGTGAAGCCCTCCGGCAATCACAGGCAAGGCAAAGCTTGGGCCTCCGTCGCGAGGAGACAGGGAGGGGATTGTATGAAGCACTCTCATTATCGTGTTCCGGGCGGCGGCGCGGGCGAGCTTAATCTGCGCGATTGCTCAGAAGCATAATCAGCACGATCATCAAGCAACCCAAAGAAATCATCGAGATTCTCTTTTAGAGTTTGAGTAAAGCGATTGAACCCATAAATCTCTAATACTTTTTCCCGAAGCGCATCGGGCGAATAAATGATCGGCAAGGGGTATCGACGTTGCAAAATCTCTATGAGGGCCCCGGCTATTTCGTCCACGTCATCGGGGTTGATCAGCACGCCAAGTTTGCCGTCACACAGAGCATCAACCGATCCATCCTGGTTGCCCGCAACCACCGGCTTTCCACAGGCGAGCGCCTCCAAAAACACTATTCCGAATCCTTCTTTCTTGCTTGGCATAGCAAAGACATGCGACAGGTTATAATAATCGACCAGTTCCCTTACGGGTACGTATCCGGCGAGCGTCACGTGCTCTTCGATACCCAGTTCTGCGATCAACTGACGGATGCGGTCTTTATCTTCGCCCTTCCCTACAAGTATGTAGTGAGCATTGGGAACCGCCCGGAGAATTGCGGGCATCGCTTTCAGAATTTGATCATATCCCTTATAGCGTTCCTCGCCCGCCAGACGAGAGACCGTCAATATTATCTGCTTCTCCCGCATCAGATTCAGCCTGTCCATCAAGGCCTCGGGTCTTGGGCCGGGTAGAAAACGTGTCTCATCGAAAGTGGTCGGAAGGAGTGTGAATTGTTCGGGGTCAATCCCCTGTTGCTCGATCACCTTATCCCGCGTAAACCTGCTGATAGCAAGTAATCTGTCGGCAGAATGCAGGGCGGATGCTACTCTCGCCCCGTTTTCATCCCACACTTCGATTCCATATATGATCACCCAGTAGGGAATGCCTAAAAGCCAGTTGAGAAACGAGGCCACGATGGCGAAATTTGCGTGACCTACGATGATCAACTGAGGGCGATGAAAAAAGGCCGTTCTCAACAGGCCCAATGCAAAAAAGAGCGTGCGCAGAGGCTTTGGCCAGCGCCCGAAACATCTGTACTCAAAGCCCCTGATCTGCCATAGTCCTCCGGGAAGATCATTCTTGATCAGAACGATCTTTTGCGCATCAGGGGCGCTCTGGTTTAAAGCCTTCAGGAAATCGCGCGAGAAGGCTTGAATCCCTCCCTTGAAAGCCGTGTCGGGCAACCATGCGTGAATGACTTTTTTCTTTTCCATTTCAGGGTTTCAGACTACTTACGGCTTAAGTGAGACTCAAGCTGATACTCTTCTCGGCGCTCTTCTGTCACATATTCGACTGCTTGTAATATACCTTTCACTGCCTTTTCGACACAATAGTTTTGTACTCTCTCTCTGGCGCGTTCACCCATAAAGATAAGATGTGCCGGGTCGGATGCCATCTCTATCAGTCTATCTGCGAGAGCATTGATATTGCCGCAGGGGAAGATGGCCCCTGTCACACTGTCTTCAACCAGATCAGGCCCGCAGCCCACGCGGTCGCTGACAATCGCCGGTCGCCCGCAAATCATGGCTTCGTTTACGACAAGCCCCCAGGTCTCTCCGAAATCCGAAGGGAGGACGAGGCAATCGGCAGCCGCATAAGCGCGGGTAATTTCGGTCTGGTTCAAGAAACCGGCAAAGGTAACAGACAGTTTTTTGTTTTCCACAAGCTGGCGGGCTTCATCCATCAATTCGCCCGTACCCGCAACGAGCAGGTGAATTGCGGGCGCGGTCGAGCGCGCTATATCAAGCGCCTCAAGCAAATCCATAATGCGCTTTTTAGGCTCAAGTTTTCCCGCGTAAAGAAAACAGGTGTGGCCAACGGTCACCCCCCATCCTTTTCGGATCGCGGCGCGTTCGGTGATTACCTGATCATATTGTTCCTGAAATCTCTTATTGTCTACAAAATGAGGGCTTGAGAAAATGCGCTTCGAATCTATGCCGTATTGAATATAAAACTCTTTATTGGCCTTTCCAGTAGAAAGAAAAGCATCAAAGTGACGCAGAAGACCACGGTGCAGCAATCGCACGAGTCTGGGCCTTGCACGCATAGCATTAGAATCGCCTCGAACTATACGCGGGATATTGAGTCTCTTGCACGCCCACAGAGCCTGTAGCATCGGCAGCGACTGCCAGCCGGTTATGATCGCAGCGTCGGGTTTGAATTCGGCCAGAAGCGATTTGATCGCGGGCGTGCTGCTGGCAAAAAAACCTCTCAGCGACGGCGACTTTCTACGGTTAGGAATTATCGCCCAGTCATAGCCCTCAAGCATGGGAATATCCCATGCAAACGGAATATTAAAACCAACGCCCTGATCTTCGGGGCTTGGTAAGAGAGCGTAAAAGACTTTAAGCTCTATCTGTTCCTGTTTCGCCAGTCTCTGAAACCACGGGATATGGTATTGAATGGGATGTGTTGCGATGATGGCGATTTTCATTTTCACTCTCTCATCGCGCTCCGATTTGAGATTTGCGGCTGCATAATTTGCGGTATGAACCCGCGATCAGGCAGAGCCACGGGAACGGCTCCCATCTTCGGCACAGCCATAGTGAAGCCAAGAACGAAGCCTAAGATTATCAGCACAAACAGGTCTCCGAATATTTGGTGTGCAATCATATATACGAATGAGTTAGCCACGAGAAAAGCGAGCATCCCAAAGGTCATGCGCGCCCGGGCAGGTTCCCCGTCTTTTACATAAACGATAATGGACCAGATATAGCGGGCCGTATTGATTGCCAGCCACAGGAGCAGTATCAAACCGGGGATGCCTAGTTCGGCCAGCACTTTTGCAAGCCCTCCTTCAGCCGCATAGCCGACTATCTGAGTGCCGCCGCCAAAATGCTGCGCGCCCTGACTTCCTGTTCCGGCTCCCGCCCCCCATATCCCGTTTTGCTCTATGACATACTGAAAAGATTCAAATGTCATATTGTAAAAACGTTCCGACGAATCGCTCTGAACCGTTGCGCCGCGTTCATAATAGATCTGTAAGCCGGAATTGACCTTATCGGGAACGAAATATGTGTATGTGAAGAACGAGGCTACGGCTATAACCCCGAGCGCAATGGCAGATTTAAAAGCCCCTTTGCGAAACCAGACCAGAAGGATCGCATATACGGAGAAAAACAGAAAAACCTCCATAAGAATCTTTCGCCGCCCGGTAAGCAATATGGCGTAACTAAGAAATGGCACCAGCAGACCAATCGCCAGCTTTATAAATATGTGTCCCTGAATCGCCAGGACCATCAGGATCACCACACAGACAGCCGTGCCCGCGTGCCAGGCCGCAACCTCAGGCGCTCTAAAGAACCCGGAGTAGAGTTTCAGACGACCTATCGAAGGCAGATATGCGATCAGGTCATTTCCCACCGTATGCAATGTCGGCCAGTCATATCCCAGATATGAAAGGTATATCCCTGAAATCATCAACAGAGATATAGCCAGATAGACCCGCACAAATTTGATCACATCCTGCTCATTCCGACTGAATTGATAGGCAAGCAGAATGGCCGGGAAAGGCGTCAGATAAGCAAGCAAACCGATACCTGCAAGTATGATGCTGCCGGTCCTGAAATAAGCCATGAGGCTTTGAATCACTACGAACGCGACAAAGACTTTCAGGGGCGTTCGAATGACGCTGTTCCAGGCGTGAATAGCGCGAAAGTTTAGCCGGACGCCGCGCGAGTATGCGCCGAGGAAAGTCACCCCGACAAAGATTCCGGCAAGCACCGTGAAATAGACAGGCTCGCCCGGCACCACTTTGCGTATCGGGTCCTGTAGAAACCCCGCTACAAGCGAGATATATACACCCGCCCGCCAGTTTGCAAAACAGATCATCAGGGCAACAGCGATGATGGAATAAATCTCGTACTCGCTCATGGTTGTTCGGCGGATTTCATACTGACAGGGATCAATCGAGGCCCGCGCAACGCAAGCCATATCGCCCAGATCAAGCCCATCATCTCTGCGATCAGCGTCAAAGGTATCCACCACGGATGGCTCAGATGGTGTCTGGTTCTTATGGTCCTCAATGGCCGAGCCAGAAACTTGAGCAGACGATGCGGGGTTCCTTTCGAGCGAAGCAGATAATAATACTCACCCACCGCATGGCTCGGGCGTATCGTCGTCAGGTGATGGCCGTATGAGCGCGTACCTCCACGGCTCGCTTTCAGATGATGTATGCTCGCTTCGGGCTCGAATAAAATCTTCTCTCCGGCGGCAATTACCCGACCGGCAAATTCGGCTTCGAAGCGATATGCGACGTGGACGAAGTTCTCATCGAATCCTCCAAGCTTCAGCGCGAGGCTCCGCTTGATAGAAAAATTACCGCCCATCAATTCCGAGATATATTGGCGATGTCCAGACCGAAAGCGAAACGGCCCCGAT
Organism: Blastocatellia bacterium; assembly: GCA_963765495.1. Classification (GTDB taxonomy): domain Bacteria; phylum Acidobacteriota; class Blastocatellia; order UBA7656; family UBA7656; genus CAVXWP01. The sequence goes on along the minus strand of CAVXWP010000001.1, from coordinate 1,246,791 downwards.
TCCTCGCCTTCGGTCAAAGGCTCCTCTCCGGGCTGCAATACCTGTCCCGCGACAATATCACACCCCACTTGTGAGTGGGCTTTTGCGTGCGCCGCTATCAGATTCGCGCCGGGAATAATGTCGTCGTCCAGAAACAGCACTATGTCGCACGTGGATTCGTTCAGGCCGATATTCATCGCGTGAGTAATCGAGGGACTTGATAATTTGATCCGGCGAAGTTGCTTGTTTTTTTCAAGCGATGAAAGAATCCGACTCGTCGAACTGTCGTGCGTCAATGTCTGATCAACGAGAAGTATCTCTGCCGGGGCCGGTTCAAGACGGAGCAGGTAATTGACAGTATCTATCAGCACCTGCTCTCGCTGATAGGTCGGTATAACAACCGTTATATCCCGGAACCGTTTTTCTGAGGATGCGAAACGATTACTCATTCAAATAGACCCGACCTAACCCAACAATAAACGCAATGCCGATTTTATATGCCAGGGGCAAACTCGCAGGGCTTGCTTAAAATAGCCCGACGCTTGCGGGTTGCGACGGTTTTTCAGACACGCCCCGATAAAATAAAGCGCCTTAGCGCGAGCAAGACGGCCATTAATTTGATCGGGGTTGGGTTTGATTAGCCGCGCTTTTTCAAGTTCATGCGCTTCATTCAAGCCGTCACGTCGCAGCCTGGCGCATTCAAAAATAATTCTGGTCAACTCGATCTGCTCTTTTCTATGCAGGCCGCTTATCGACCCCACGGTAACCGAGGCTTGATATAAAACCTCCGGCATAACGACATGGCTTCCCCGCTCTGCCAGACGAACCCATAAATCCAGATCCTGTGCGAAGTAAAAGGCTGAACGATACCCCCCTGCTTTTTTATACAAATGTCGCGGAAAGATAGTGGAAGGATGGCTGGATGGGCCTCTGATTTCATCCAAATTGAGAGTGAGTAACCGGGTGGTCGCTTCCGCAGGGTCTTGAATAACATCATAAAGAACCTCGCCTTGCGGCCCGACAAAACGAGTTCCGCAGGACACAAATGCGGAGCCGGGATTCCGATTTATACAATCCAGTTGTTTTATCAATCTATCGGGCAGAGAGATGTCACCGACATCCTGACGCGCAATGTATTTCCCCTGCGCCGAATCACAGCCTTTGATCAATGCCTTTGTCAGCCCCTGATTGCCCTGATGAAAATATTTAACCCGATCATCTTTACGCGAATACTCTTGCACGATACGCCCGGATTCATCGGTCGAACCATCATCAACGACTATAAACTCCAGCGCCACACCTCTTTGAGAGAGGATGCTTTCAATGCTCTCGCTCAGATATTTAGCGCCGTTATAGACGCTCATCACCACTGAGACATCCGGGATAGAGGTCATTTCCTTAAATTGTCTGCGAGGCAGGCCATCTTCCCGAGGCGCGCCCATCCTGTAACAGAGGCCAGAGATTTATAGAGCTTGAAGTCCCAGCCCTTTGCCCGTGTTGCGCCGGAAGCCTGTCTTGCGAGTGTAAACAACTTTCTCGATTCGTCTTCAAGCCCGGCAGCGCCGCACTGGCGCGAAAGCAAAAATAACTCTCGCGCGAAGTGCTGCATTTCAGGGCTGGATTCACCGATTCCCGCTCGATGGGCATTGGAAAGAATCATCTCGTGCGATCTGGCGCGTTCAGCGAGGCGAATCGGGTCAAGGGCCTTACCCTTACATCAACGATGCTCTGTGTGGTCGCGCACCTCGGCCACATATTCATCGCAGTAATGTAATTCAGCATTCCCTGTGCAGCAATCCGGGAATCGTATTCCCAGTCCTCTTCGAGTTCAAGTCCGTCCAGGGCCCTGCCTGTCGGCACAGGCTGGCCCTGTACAGTGGTGTTGGTGTATCCCACCATCGCCATTTCAGAAATGAAGGAAACATCGTCTCGACTCTTTCGCCGGAGCCTTTCCACGGCGAATTTTCAACCGTGCCGTCGCTATGTCTATAGCGCGTCTTTCCGTAAGATACCCCGCACTCCGAATGCGCCCTCAATCCCGCAACCTGTAATTCAAACTTTTTCGGCAATAATAGATCATCGCTATCCAAATACTGAAGGAATTCACCCGTGGCCGATTGTCGCCCGGCTTCTCTGGCAAGGCCCGGCCCCGTGTTGGATTGATGAATGACTCGAATCTCACCCGGATGCCCGAGGGCCAGATCATCGGCTACACCCGCCGTATCATCCGTAGAGCCGTCATCAACGATGATGACCTCAATAGGACGATGCGTTTGAGCCAGCACGCTCTCAACGGCTTCGACAAGCATCAAAGCCCGGTTATGGACCGGGATTATAGTGGTGACCAGCCCCTTATTCATTTGATTCGCATTCTATGCGCCGACATAACGCCGCGACCAGAGATTCAACAACAACAATCGCCAGGCAAGGTTGCTGAATATGCTGATCGCTCGGGGGAAGCGATACCCCTTGCGCCTTCCCGCGAAATAATCGGTCATCGCGCCGCGCAATCCCAGTTCGTCTACCCATCCGTCGCGGTCGAGTATCACCTGCCGAGCATACTGGCGAAACTGCTCGGACTCATCCATCCACGAAGCCGCAATTGACGCTCCGAACTTGGGGCGACGAGTGATCTCTCGCGGCAGTAATTCGTATCGTTCGGCCATCGAGCGCAGCAAAGACTTGTTATCCCCGTTCGACAGCAGCAAGTTTGCGGGCGTGCGATAGGCAAATTCTGCTACGCGACGATCCAGAAACGGCGCGCGCGCTTCGACGCTGACCGACATGCTGGCCTTATCCACTTTCATCACATAATTATTCGGCAACTGATTGCGTGATTCGAACAGACGCACAGCGTGGAACATATCGCCGCCGCTTGCCCGCAGATATTTCCGCATAAGCGAGGCAAATTGCCGGAACTGACCGCCGTATCGTCTGCCCGCATAACGCCGGTAAAGCTGGAACAATCGCCACGATAAAGGCCCCTTCACTTGCTGCGCCGCTTCAAAAATCGTATAGCCGCCAAATAATTCATCCGAGCCTTCTCCGACAAGTACAACTTTGATTCCCTGTTCCTGACATTTTTTATACATCAGCCGCGTAGAGACAGTACCCCAATCGGCAAACAGGTCATCAAAGTACCAGACAACATCTTCGATATCGTTGCTGATCTCTTCCGGGTGAATCGTGATTTCGCGGTGATCGGATCGGATGTGATTGGCAACTACCCGGGCAAAGGAACGCTCGTCTATTTGCGATTCGGCAAATCCCATGCTTATGGTAGTGATGCGCGCATGCCGGGCGGCGAGTGCCGCCGTGACGCTTGAATCCAGCCCGCCCGACAGCAATAAACCGACCGGCACATCGGCAACAAGGTGCTCCGCGACAACCTCCGACAGCGTGTTAAAAAGCTCTGTTTGCTGCTCTCTTTCGTCTTTCCGCCCGCTCGATTCGGGGGTCGGCGGATTGAAAAACGACCTGGGGGAAAGGGGCGCGCCCTTCACGACTTCAAGGGAGTGGCCGGGCGGCAGTTTGAACACTCCTTCAAGCAAAGTTGCGTGGTCATCGAACGTGTAGCCGAATTCGAGAAACTGTTGTAGCGCATCGCGGCCCATCCTGACTTCGAAATCAGGGAGCGCGAGAAACGCCTTTATCTCGGAAGCAAAGACAAACCCCTGATCGCCCGGCAGCGCCGTATAATAGAGCGGCTTCATCCCGAGCGGGTCGCGCGCCAGAAACAGCCTGCCGTCTGTGGCGTCCCAGATCGCGAAGGCAAACATTCCGCAGAATCGCTCGACCGACGCCTCGCCCCATTGAATAAAGCTGCGCAGTATGACTTCGGTGTCGGTGCGAGAATAAAATGTGTGGCCAAGCGCTTCCAGTTCCCGCCGGAGTTGCTGAAAGTTGTACAGTTCGCCGTTATAGCTCAGGATAAAGCGTCCGTCCTCGCTCGCCATAGGCTGATGTCCGGCAGACGAGAGGTCAATGATGCTCAGGCGATTGTGAGCAAACGCGACACCGCGCTCGCGATCATAGAAATAACCGCGATCATCCGGCCCGCGATGAGTGATCGCATCGGCCATCGCCATCAAGTGCGTATCATCACGCGCTATGCCCTGTTTGAGAAACCAGCCGCTTATGCCGCACATTCTTTTGCCCTGAGATTCCTTTGTAGCTCTTTTGCAGGAATAATTATGGTTTTGGCACCATAAAGGATGACCGATAATATGCCTACTGCCAGTATACGTTCATATGAGACATCCATGTGTACAGCCGCACCTTCGGGGTGTCGCGAGAACAGGTAAACAAATGTCATAGAAAAAATATAGGCCATAGCCCCGAGCGGTATGCACGCTTGCTTCCATCTTCGACACCAGAGCCAGTCGTATGAAACAGCCAGGGGGAAAATGAGGAAAAGCGCTACCCAATAATTATTGGCCAGCAGAATCTTTATCGCCTTTTCAATAACCCCTTTGAGCAAAGGACCGCTTGCCGCCAATTTTGCCAGACTGGGGTTCTCATAAAAGAAGTATTCTGGGATGTGCAGGCTATTTAGGCCGAGTTTCCAAAACAGGAAGGGACTGATCCCGATAAGCAAGCATGTCGAGTTAATCGCTATTGCTCGCAAAGAAAGCTTCGATGATCTCAGCCGTCCGGCCAGATACCATGGCATCACAATCAGCACGAAGATCAGAAATCCTTCCTTTTTGAGGAACATTCCATATCCGCCAAAGAACAATCCTAAATTCGTGTAAAGCGGATTGTTCAATTCATCACCTGCCAGAAGGGCCAGTATCGAAAAGCCGACAACAGGCACAAGAAATACCTCTGAGGCCTCGGGCCTCCCAAGAAATAGAGGCAGGATCAAAGGAATCGCCAGCGTTGGCAATAGCCATCCCCAACTGTTTTCATCTTTCTGTAATAGCCGAAAGAGCCCTCCCGCGCTCAAGAGAAAAGATAAATGCAGTATTGAGATCATAAAGCGATAGAGGAAAATCGCCAGATTTGCCTGATAACCGAATTTGAGCGGCGTCTCTTTTGGCAAATCCCCTGCCCACATCAAGGTAGAGATGAGTATTGGGAAGCCGGGAGGATATGTGGCCTGCGTCATTATGCCGAATCGCTCCATCAGCGCCTTCGGATCATGGCTCCCTGCAAGATAATGATACTGCGCCACTGGCACATACTGTGTAAACATGTCGCCGTCGAAGTCGAGCTTCAGGCAACTAAAGGAGATATACAATAGAAGGAGAGCCGCCAGAATCAATGATTCCGGGCGCAATATGTCTTTGCGCCCCATGCTATGCCAAATATCGGGAAACGTTTTTTTTATCGGTGGCTTGTTAGCCGGAACTTTCTTTTTTTGAATATAAACCGTCAGACCGATAGCAATGACAAACTCCAATATAAAACTCAGGCTAATGGCTTCGGATGTGATTTTACCGAGGAAATAGACGACGATTGTGTGAGGGATGAGAACAGATGGGACAGCGAGTCCAAGGTTGAGCCACACCCAACCTCTTCCATTTTCGCCGGTAACAGCGCTCAAAAAAGCAAACATCACGACCAGGAGGAATACGAGAACAAAGATTCGTATAAATTGGGAAAGGCCAATGCGAATTCGAGGAGACTCCCAGAAAGAGACAGGCTCATTGCTCATCAATAGAACCTTGTCTTCGCTCAACGACGGCCAGCGCTTCAGAAGTTTTGCTCTGGTATCAGGGTCAGAAACTATAACGCTTGCCGACCCCGGAAAAGAGATCGAGCCTTCCGACGCGTTTTCCACCATATACCAGGAATTATCACCCCCAGGGCTATAAATATTTCCCTCCTCATCAATCATCCATCGCGCTTGCCAGGGGCTTTCCCGCCAGCCTTCCTTAAACACCATCCAATCAACTTTCCCGTGCGGGAAGGCGATCATATCGAATCCGTATTGCGCATAATGGCCGTTCTCCCAATCGTTATCTTTGCTCACAAAAAGGATTTGAGGACTATGAGCCATCTCCGACGAATTGAATTGAGGCAGGACCGGGCCAAGCGCTTTCTTATCCCATCGTATGGGATAAAGGCAGACAAGCAAGGCAATCGCCATCGTAATTGCCGCCGATATGGCCGCGAGTCTTAATACCTCTTTGTTGAATATTACCCTGGCTTTCGATCTCATTTAGAATTGGCCCGATTGGCGATTGAGCCGGAAGCCGGCGTGAGATGCTCGGAGCGAGAAAGGTTTCGAGTTATCAGTTCTTTTATACGTTCTTCAACAGGGATTGCAGAGCGCATTTCAAATAATTTGGTTGTCTGGCGCGATTGATTGAGTTTACCGGGCTGGGCCGGGTGCCAGAGATGAATCAGTGGGAGATAACCGAACGGCCAAACTTTTCGAGTCTGCGCTCTCTCCCAGAACTCGTTATCTTCCCCTCCCCAGCCGACAAATGCTTCGTCAAAACCGCCGATAGCGAAATAGGCTTCTCGGGTAATAGCTAAACTGCCTCCGCCTTGAGCGTTTTGTGTTACAGCCTCCGGCGCTTCATCAAAAGGAACATGTATTGCAGAAAAGACCCTTTGGGAATGCATCTCAGACAGATAGAAGATAAACCGCTTGAGGTTGATGACCTCGTATCCCTCGCTTGCCCTCTTCAAAATCTCGGCAGCATAACTCTCCGGCACTATCAAATCGTTATCGTGCAAGACGAGCATGTGTCCTCTAGCCAGGCTCGCCCCCGCATTGAATGCGCTTGAGCGACAATAGGGCATATCGGGCTGTGGCAAACGGGCATGTATATAGCGCACCCAATCAGGCAAAAACGATTTAATCTCCGGGTCAACGGCCTGTTCGACAACAAGACATTCGATTGATGCGCCGCGTTGCGCAGCTATGGACCGAAGCGTTGCAAGCAGATGCGGCAGCCGTGCCGTCCCACGATGGCCGATAATGAAAGTGACGTCAACCCGCTCATCCGCTTGCAGCGGTTCGGATACTGAACCGACCGGCCAATCACTAAATGCCCTTTTCATCAGTCTCAAGCCGAGAGCAGGGAAAACTCTTGGAATGTGCAGATCCGAAGTCCACCGCCATCCACACTTAACACCCAGGCCGCGATGGTCGGGAATCAGGATTTCATTTCGATTGCAAATGAATTTCCAGGGAGAAGCTACAAAACCGCGAGGCCGATGCCGCATCATTCCAAATAAGAACTTCGGTCCTTCATAAATGATTGCGCCGATCTTGTGCTTTAGCGAGTACGCCATGACTTGATTTCAAGATGAGGATATTTGTCTCTACCCTTTAATGATCGCCTTTTCTTCTGATACTGAATACTTTCCCTCAAGATCAGAAGCGAAATTCATAATCTCAGAAAAGGTATCCTTTGATAACAGACCGCTTGATTGAGGCCATTCACTGCCTGGATCATTATGCACACTACGTCTTCCAAACATATCCCTGATGAACTGGGCAACCTTCGGCGACAGACCCAGACGAGTCAAACGTCCGTCCGCCGATAGATTTAGTTCAGGCACAGGCGCGCATTGTGGCGGTCGCTCCAGGCAACGTTCCAGGGCATCAGCCCAGGCATGTATCGCGCCTTCATAAACATATTTGCCGGTTTGAGAATTGCTGGCGTTTATCGAAAGATAGTTCAGCAGGCCCGGTTCTTTTACCAGCCGGGCAATATTTCTGGCTGCCTGCCGGATATCTCCAACTGGGAAAGTCAGGGCATTGAACTCATTTATATATTGCTTCTCGGCTTTTAAACCCACAAATTGCGAGATCACCGGAACTACTCCGTGCGCCATCGCCTCTCGCCCAGAGATAGTTACTCCCTCGGCAGGCGAAAAATTTACTATGCAATCAAGATTCGGATAGATTTGCCGATATAACTCGCTCTTTTGTTTCCAACCGCAAAACGATATTTTGCCGGCGGAGACTAAAGCGCCTAACTCGTCAAGCAACACGGCTTCTTCGGGTCCGTTGCCTACAATCTTAAGATGAAAGCCCACACCCAAATTCTCCAGAGCCTTTACCAAAGGCAAGAGGTCAAGAATTCGCTTATCACTTTGGGCTAACCTTCCAACATACCCAATTCGCAAAATCTCCGCTTTTGTGCGCGGTAACACATCGACATCAGGAAGTTTTACGCCTCCAGGAATACTAACGGCACGGCCATGATCCAGTCCTGCCCACTTTGTACAAGCCCCAAGTAACAACTCGCCATCCACGACACAAAGATCTATGTTCCCTTTGTAAAGTCGGACATCGTACAGGTATTGCGGTTCGTAGCCGCGCACAGTCGTCGCAAGTCTCAGATTTCGATCTATTTGTTTGAGTAGCCCAATAGCTTCATACGCATCAAAGATTCGCGCCGAAAGCACTACATTGGGCCGGACCTTCTTTACTGTCCGAAGCAAAGCATTTACCCGTGCCGGGCGAGTTCCGCCGGTCCCGTCAACTTCGATGATGGGCAGATCGGGATAGGCATGGCGGTATCTCTCTACATTATTAAAGCGCGCCCCTTTGCCAAGAGCCAGCACAACCTCCCATCCATAACCTGGAAGGTCTTTGCACAAGTCGGAGAGAATAGTCTCAACCCCTCCGTGCAATGAAGCCGAGGGCGAGCAAATGAAAAGCTTTTTCGATGTAGCCATTGCCGGGATTACTCAAGAAGGACGAGATGAAATCTAACAAACCCCGACAGGGTCGGGCATAACGATCTGACCGGATTTCAGATCAGAGATAAAATTATCCGTATAGACCTTCACATAGGCCAGCGGCAGTCCCCCATCTTTCGGGAAAGTGGCCTGCGATTGTGTATCAATGTCTACACCTTCTGAGGAGATGCGATCAAACCAGTTATGGTAATGGGTTATCTGTCCATCCAGACTATAAAAGTTGCCCAGACCGTAACGATAGTAGCCCCATTCGCTTTCCCAGTATTTAGGTTTGAACGAGGGAGTGTATATCGGAGAGGCTTCGAGGGTCGAAGTATGCACGGCCATCATGCGCCATTCAAGACGGTGCTCGTTTAGCCTGTCAGGTAAATTGTATGTGATGTGTTCTCCGAAGAAGTCCAAAGCCCGATAGGGCCAGCGGATTTTGAATCGCTGTACAGAATACCATTGTCTAGTGGCACGCGCCGACGCAGTTCTAAACAGCATAAAAGAGCTTTCCGGCATGCCCTTCCCCCAGGGCCTCGTATACGGTCCGCAGCCAATATCTTCCGGGGAAATCATCGCAACGTTTTCCGTTAAGTGTTGAGCGCAAATGTCCAGCCAATCTCTGTTTAAGATAATGATGTCCGAATGAATAAGCAGGGTGAATTCGCTGCGGGAAAGATTAAAGAGGCGAACCAATGCCTGAGGTTGATTGCATCTTCGGCTTATCACTTCAACGCCGCGAGATCGAGCCATCTCAAAAGAGCCGTCCGTTGATTCATTATCGAGCACCACAATGCGAGTGGAGTCGGCACTGGTCGTCTGTTTTACCGCATCGATGCAATGACCCAGGAAGGTTACGCTGTTCCAGGACGTTATTCCTACAAAAAGCCTGTTCTTGTGTCCGCGATGACCGTTACTCACCATCTAAAACTTCCTTTATCATTTCTACACGTATAAAAGACATTATGCTCACAGCGAAAACGTTCTACGTACCCCTGTCAATGGTTCGGACATTTTTACTGTGTTGTTTAACTGTTAAAAGCTAATCTAATCAAGCATTTAGAACTTGTCCGCAGAATTAAATCGAAGTTAGCTGCGGCTTTGACTTTGGTTTAATTTCTGCCCGCTAAACAGATTCAATAACTTACGAGGCTTGTACCTCAAAAAATGTCCGAACCATTGATAAAGCATATTCCATGTTTTTTCTAACGAATAGAGAGGGCCCAAAGCATCACGTTAATTTCTGAGCCAAATCCTCTATTGGTCATTTGCCATAATAATAAGGGTTGTTTCTTTTCCTTCACCTATTGTACCGATTTGAATCTAACGAACCGTATGCCTGGTCAGACTTTGAACCAGCATTTTCCGAAGTGATCCCCAATAAAAACGACTGAATAGCCCTCCCGGCAATTCTTTGGAAAGCAATATAAGACGTTTAAGAAAGGATTTCGAGCTCAACTGTCCTTGCCGATAAGATGTCCAAGCGTCAGAAATTATTATTTCAGCCCTTGCCGATTGAACAACAAGCCGCTCTTTACGTTTTAATCTGGGCTCGAAATCTTTTGAGATAGACTGTGCCTCTAAGAAGAAACGGTTCTTCATTGTTTCTTTACCTGAACTTATCGTCTTGGAATTGTCATGCAATCGAAAGTAAGCCAATGCCCCACCGTGAGATACCTTTAGTGGATATTTACGCGCAATCAACTCCATAAAAAATTTCCGATCAAATCCATAGTGATATCTCAGGTCGAAGCCACCAACCTCTTTGTGGAATTTGGCTGGCCAGAATACTCCCGGCTGATGTAGTTGAACCTTCCCCAGAACCCAGGAAAACAATAAATTCCAATCAACCGATCTGTCACCAATAATCATTCTTAGCGCCTGATCATCTTGCTTTATAGGTATCAGGTTATTACTTAAGACAGGAGCATAATAAAATGTAGCAAGACCGCTTGCTGAAAAATCCTGAACCGGATAAGCATGCCAGGAAGGTTCAATGTCTTGAGAAAAATCCCTGGCTACGCACTGTAAGCAACCAGGAACATATAAATCATCACTGTTGAGGTATGCAAAGATTTCTCCGGTTGCCTTCTCGAAACCTTTATTGATTGCATGGGACTGTCCCTGATCTGGCTCGCTCACCCAATAACTTATCCACGGCTCGTACTTCTTTATGATCTCGACTGAATTATCCGTACTCCCACCATCAATGATTATGTATTCCAAGTTGGGGTAATTTTGAAGCAAGACGGATCGAATAGTCTCTTCAATATACTGACCCTGATTATATGAGGGAGTAACTATACTGATCTTGGGCCAGGATTCACCTTCTGGCAATGATGGCGCTGGTTCATCTGAATCCACCCAGGGCCACCCAGTTTTGTTTTGATAAGTTGGTATATCCATATTGCCTGATGATCTAAGAATAATGCAGCCCGATATGATTTTAACTTTCCTCAATCACATACGGAACGATACACATCTATTGTTTGAGCCACCGTTTTGTCCCAACTAAAGAGTTTAGACCTTTCATACCCCTTTGTAATCAGATGGTCACGGTCCGAAGGATTGTCAAAGAGAAACTGTAAGATATCTGCCAATTCATCAATTACTGTTGGATCAAAAAACAGACTCGCATCGCCTACAACTTCAGGAATACTTGAAGTATTGGAGGCAACAACAGCGGTTCCGCAGCACATGGCTTCCAGCGGAGGAATTCCGAATCCTTCATAGAGGGATGGATAGACTAAAGCGATACTACAATTATAGAGTTTGGCGAGATGGGCATCGCTTACATTACCAAGGTTCGCAACGCGATCAGAGAGTCCAAACTCAACCAACTGTTTTTTTTCCCTTTCATCAAAGGGCGCGCCAACTACGGTGAGATGTATTTCGGGCCGAATCGAAACTACCTTTGCTAAAGCTGCAAGTAGTCCTTCGAAATTTTTGTAGCTGGCGCGGCTGCCTACATATAGATAATAAGGATGTGTCGAAACCGGTTCGGTACCATTTGCAAGACCTATGTGGATATCTGAAGCCAGATGAACAACCCTGATCTTGGATTCAGGAATGTTGTAATGCTCAAGTAAATCGCGTTTTGTATTTTCAGATATGCAGATTATTGCCTGAGCCGCCATAATAGCCTGCCGCTTCTCCCACGCCTGTTGGCCCGTAGGGTCCATCTGTTCAGCGAATAGTTCGTGAATCATATCCCATACGGTGATCACGACGGGGCAGCGGTAACTATCAAATCCCTGCCTGGTGAGCAGTGAATAATAAGTGGGGTGAGCAACATCCGGACGTTTGATAGAGGCAAGGTGTTTGCGATAGTAGGCGTTCAATCTGGACGAAATACGACCCGGGCGAAAACTGAAACGATTCAAACCAAAGACCTTTAAATTCGGATGAAACGGATAATTAACATCCCGAGAGAAAGACGTTAATAGAAGAGGAACAAATCCTTCCGGCAATCTTCTGATTATGCTCGAAAAGTATCGGTTTATACCTCCAGCAACCTGATATTCATAGATCAAGCCGTCATATAGTATTCGCATATTTTTTATCTTTATGATTATTACACTGGAACCTAAAATACTTGAGGTTTTTGTACCATTGCCAAGTCAAACTAAATGCTGGTGTTTAGCCCGTTTTTTATTGGGCAAAAAAATCAATAAACTTAGGTTCCATTGTATTATGCATCTACATAAAAAAATGCTTGATAGACATACAGATAAATGGACGGGTTAAACTGTCAGCCCTCCGCATTCACGCCTAACTCTACGGGTTGAATATTCCAGATACAATCAGCAAAAATGCAGCCAAAATCTATGTTCCCGTATTTCGCAAACTCAGATCCAACATCAACAATAGTAAACTTGCAAGCATCCTCTATCTTATCCAAAAATCTGACCTTTGGAACATGAAGCGCTACAGAGAAAGTATAATGGCCTGGAGCTAAGAGGCTTGGAGGAACTCTCATATGTGCTACGTAGTCTACTGGCCTACTGAAAAGTTTTGGCAACTCAACCTCCATATCATTAGTAAATATCTTTCTACCTTGAAAGTCTCTCACAAACACTCCGAGAATAACTTCTTCAAAATATTTCCTGGCAGAAAACTTCATCCTTAATGTTACGGACTCTGTATGCCCGAACTCGGAAGTTAAAGTATTAGTTATATTTATTGTTTGTATCTCTGTAAAATAAACTTCTTCATTTATTGGGCTTTTGGTTCTAACCCCGATTTCTTCTCTCTGTACTGAATTATCTAGGTAAGACGCTATCATCTCTTTTGCGCTACCTTGATTAATTAGCTGACCATATTTCAAGACAAGAGCTTGGCTACACATCTGCGCGATCATTCCCAACTGGTGGCTAACAAACAATACAGTTCGTCCCTCCTTCGCCACATCACCCATCTTCCCAAGACACTTCTTTTGGAACTGCGCGTCACCGACGGCGAGCACTTCGTCAACGATCAATATCTCGGGCTCAAGGTGCGCGGCTACGGCAAACGCAAGCCGCACGTACATCCCTGATGAATACCTTTTCACGGGCGTATCAAGAAATTTTTCCACTTCGGCAAAGGCTACTATCTCGTCAAATTTTCGTGTTATCTCTGCCTTCAACATTCCGAGTATCGCGCCGTTCAGGAAAATATTCTCGCGCCCCGTAAGCTCTGGATGAAACCCGGTCCCGACCTCAAGCAAACTCGATACGCGCCCTCTGATTCGCACTCGCCCCGATGAAGGCTCTGTAATCCGGCTCAGTATTTTGAGAAGCGTCGATTTCCCTGCCCCGTTTCGCCCGATTATGCCTATGACTTCACCCTGCCTTACATCGAATGAAATATCCTTCAAAGCCCAGAACTCTTCGCGGCTGCCGTTGCCGTTTGAGGCCGCCGCTCCGTTAAACGGATGAAGCAGGCGGTTGCCAAATCGCCGGGCGCTCGTGGCCATAACATCGCGGAGGGTTCGATAGCCCCCCTCCTGCTGATGGCCTATGATGTATCGCTTGCTCAGGTTTTCGACCTGAATGACTTTTTCCGGCATTAGGTTTTACTAAGCCTATTGATCGAGTCTCGATGGCAAAGAAATGCGCTCGTCACCCATTAAGGAAAGAAAGCTAAGATTTATCTTCCTGGTAGGCCCGCACTTTCTCAAAGAGAGACTCCACAGTTTCGCCCGCGAACAACTCCTCTTTGATTGCCAAATAGCTCCCGCTTCCAGGCTGCCAGACAGTCCAGAATCGAGCTACCTTTTCCGGCTCCATATGCTTTAACAGAATCTCCGCCGCTTCGTTGATTACTTCCTGATCGCTTATTACTTTAACCGTCATAGTCAGCACAAAATCTACAGGGTTGAGCCAAAGTAGACATTCTTATCAACTCGCCTCTCGATTCGTAAATATTCGCGGCTGTTACCCTAGCGGCAAGTATCGCACTTGGCCCTCATATTCTCCCTCTAAGCTAACCGCCGCTATCAAAATAATCTCGTCTATAGCCTGACCAATCGGCATATCCTGGCTTATCTCAAATATGCCGGGCATCGCCAGTCCCTGCTTAATCCTCTCGTAAGCAAATGCCGACATTGTCGAAACATCGTGAGTCAAAAGCACACGATCTTCACCTGCTGCCCATTCCAACACATCCCGGTCTTCGTTGCCCCGCAATCCGGCATCCTGAACGCGCACTATGTCAAGTTCCGGCATACGCCGCAACAAGCCTCTCAAGATTCGATTGTTAAAGTCCTCATCGGTCGCCAGACGCAGCATTTATTTTGTTGTCGAAGATTTCATCCGCGCCAGAAGACGCTCACGCAAGCCTGAAGGGTTGGTCCTTGCTTCGTTCTCTTGTTTTACTTTTTCGCGCTCCTGCTGCCGCCAGCCGAGATACCTGTCAACTTCATCTCGATGCTTGAGATAGTAGGTTATTGCCGCATAAACATCGGCCAGTAGCAAGGAGGGGAATTGTTCGGCGATTTCCTCCGGTATTGCCCCCTCAAGATATGCTCGAACCACCACATCAATTGACACTCTGGTTTCACCGACGCGCACTACTCCTGATGCATCTACCCTGAGCGGCACTGAATCTTCTACAATTTCGAGGTTCATAGCTTTATTCTACCAAATCACCTTTTACCGTTCACTCAAATCACATCGGCAAAAGTTCTTTCGGTTCTGCGGAAATACCACGCGCCGCTCACAAGTAACATAATCACTATCCCTACCGAGAGCGCAAAACCCGGCAGGTAAAGCTCTACATTATCGCCGAGGATCGCCCAGCGAAACCCGTCTATTACGCCTACGAGCGGGTTGACGGAATAAAGCAAACGCCAGCGGGCGGGCACGATCTGGCTGCTGAAACCTACGGGCGAAATGTACAACCCGAATTGGACTACGAAAGGGACGATAAAGCGAAAGTCTCTATACTTGACATTGAGCGAAGCAAACCACAGCCCCGCGCCGAGCGCCGCGCCGAGTGCCAGAAGCGTAAAAAACGGGAGAGTGAGCAAACGCCAGCCCGGCGCAAACTGATACCAGATCATCAGTATCACAAGCACCGCAAACGAGATCAGGAAATCAACAAAGCTCACGATCACGGCGCTGGCAGGAATCGCGAGGCGCGGGAAGTAGACCTTCGAGATCATATTGGCGTTTCCCACGAGGCTGTTGCTGCTCTCCGAGAGCGCGTTTGAAAAGAACTGCCACGGCAGCATCGCCGCAAAGACCAGTATCGGATAAGGCACTCCATCCGAAGGCAATTTGGCGAGATGCCCGAATACCACTACGAAGACGGCCATAGTCAACACGGGCCGGATGACGCTCCAGGCCACGCCTATGACTGTCTGTTTATAGCGTACGGCGATGTCGCGCCAGGCCAGAAAGTAAAACAACTCGCGGTAATTCCAGAGGTCCCGCCAGTAGTGCTTAAAGCCCCGGCCCGGTTCTATGACTATCTCTTCGCGGCTTATTTCAGACATCTGTTAAAGCGATACTCCGAGTTCGACCGCGGTGTAGGCCCAGCGGCGCGACCAGTGAATTCCAGGGCGGGAAAGCTCGGGAATTTTGCGCCACACATCGAGGCTCTTGTTTTGTTCTATCCACCGGCTTATGGGGACGGTAAAGCCTGTCTTTGGGCGCGCGGTGATTGACCGGGGCAACGGGCGTGAAGGGCTTTTGGCAAGCAGGCTCTTGCCTCTCGCCGATTCTTTTATCAGGACTGGAGCGAGCGATTTTAAGAGTTGCGCGTCCACAAGCGGGGTTCGGATTTCGAGCGAATGCGCCATACCGGCCCAATCGGCATCGCGCAGCAATTGATTGCGCATGTAAAGAGACGCCTCAAGCGCGGCCACGCGGGCGAAAGGCAGACCGGGATCGGGTTGTAGCATGGCGTTGAAATACTCCAGAGGCTTTAAGCGGCGAAGCCCTTCCGAGGCCATCTCTTCGCCAAGCAGGTTCTTTAATTCCCAGGGCATAAAAAGCCCCCTCCGCAGCAGGTAAGCGCCAGCATACGTGCCGCCGTATTCGATCATCCCCGCGAGTTTTGGAGAGCGGTTTTCAGAAATAAACGGGGCGACAAAAGAGCGCGCAACCTTGCCAAGCCCCGGCACGCGACCCACGGCAGCGACTCTTTCCACCCAGCGGGGTATGTCTTGAAATGACGGATAGCCTCCGAAAAGCTCGTCTCCGCCAAGCCCAGATAAAGCGGCTTTTACTCCGAGTTCTGCCGATGCCTTGCTTACGAAATAAGTGTTTATGCCGTCTATGGTAGGCTGGTCCATCGCTTCGAGTATCTTTGGCAGATCGGCGCAAAATTCCGCTTCGCCGAGCACGCGCGTGCTATGACGGGTGCCGTAATGGCAGGCAATCTGGGCGGCAAGCGGCGCTTCGTTTTCAGCCTTACCCTGATACTCTTCAAAGGCCAGCGTCACGGTCTGTAAATTTTCGGCCCCCGCGTCGCGCGCAAGCCCGACTATCGAACCGGAGTCGATCCCTGCCGACAGGAACGCGATCACCGGGACATCGGCGATCAGATGATGGCGTACGGAATCGAGCAGAGCATCGGCCACCACGCGCTCCCGTTGAACCGATGAAGAATCAGAGGCCGCAAGACGGGCGTCTCGAAATATCGCGGCTACAGAAAAATAGCTGCGAGGCTCTTTGGCCCCGCGCTCGGTTATCCAGAGATAGCTTCCGGCCGGGACCGAGCGTATCTCTTTATAGGTTGTAAAGGGTTCGGGAACGCTCCCGGTAATATAAAATCCACAGATCCCGGCAGGCTCCTGCTCGCGCGAGACGCGGCCCCCGGACAGTAACGCCTTGACCTGAGAGGCCACGCGCACAACTCTTCCGTCATCGGCGTAGTAAAGAGGCTTGATGCCGTAGTGGTCGCGGGCAAGCAGCAGCCCGTTGCGTTCGGCGTCCCACAAAGCAAAAGCGAACATGCCGCGAAGGTCATCAAACATCCGCTCGCCTTTTTCTTCATAGAGGTGAAGCAGGACTTCCGTATCCGCATGCGAGCTAAACGTGTGGCCCTGTTCGATCAAATGTTCTCTGAGCGGCTGGTAATTGTATATCTCTCCGTTGAAGACGAGGCGGAGGCTCCCCGTTTCATTTGTCATCGGCTGAGCGCCCGCATCGCTCAGGTCCACGATTGAAAGGCGGCGATGGCCGAGCGCCACGCGGCGGTCTGCGGAAAACCACGCTCCGCTTCCATCGGGGCCGCGCCCGCTCATATAGTCGCGCATCTTTTCCAGTTCGCCTCTGTCGAGTTCGGGCGATTGAGCATGGTATCGAAAAAGAGCTACAAGTCCGCACATAGGCAGTGGTCAGTGATCGGTTTGTTGGAATTATTATCGATTAAATGGAACCGCAAGATCAGGACAGTAGCAATAGCCCACGGATTACGCGGATCGAGGCGGATTTACGCGGATCAGACTTGTCCAGATTCCAGGATACTGATCACTGATCACCGGCCCCGGCCCCCGGCCCCTGGCCCCCGCCTACTGTCCGTCTCGCTGTTCGGTACCCGTCGATTCGTAATAGCCGGAATAGTGTCTGTGGTAGTAGTACTCGTCGTATCCTCCGCGTGTGAGGTCTACGTTATTGAGGACCACGCCGAATATCTTGGCTCCGACGCTTGTCAGTTCCTGTTTTGCGCGCCACGCGACAGAGCGCGGGCTCTTGCCGCCGTGAATCACGAGGATGACGCCGTCAACAAGCGTTGAAAGTATCACGGGGTCCGTAACGTTTATGAGCGGCGGAGAATCTATCAGTATATGGTCGAACCGCTCGGAGAGCATTTTGAGCATGTCCTTCATCTTCTGAGAACTGATCAACTCGGCCGGGTTCGGCGGTATCGGCCCGCAGGGCAGAAGCGACAGGTTCGGAATCTGCATCTTCTGGATAAGGGTGTCTATATCGACATTGCGCGAAAGATAGGTTGAGACCCCCTGCGTCTGATCTACGCCAAAGACCTTGTGAACCGACGGGCGGCGAAGGTCGCAATCTATGATGAGGACCGAGGAGCCGAGTTGCGCAAGCGAAATGGCGGTATTGATGGTGGTGGTCGTTTTGCCTTCGCCCGCCTGTCCGCTCGTGACCAGTATGCATTTAGGCGGATTGCCCGCCGATGACAGCATCACCGAAGTTCTGAGCGCGCGATAGGCTTCCGCAGCCGATGAGCGTCTGTCCATCGCCATTATTTGGCCCGGTCTATTGGAAAGCGATCCGTTCTCGGGTGTATTGATGGACTGGCTCCCTTTGAGGGTCGCCCGCGCGCCTGCCCTGCCATTGATCGAATCGGCCCGGCCCGAGGCTATGGCCGGGATTACGCCAAGCGCGGGAAGTTGCATGTAGCGGTTTACGTCTTCGACATTCTTTATGGTGTTATCGAGATAATCGAGGAAATAGGCGAGGCCGATGCCTGCGGCAAGGCTCAGGAAAAGACCCATAAGTATCTGGCGAAAGCGATTCGGGCCAACGGGCACCCACGACACTCGCGCGGGCGCGATCAGGCGGAGGTTGTTTTTCTGCTGCGCGACTTCGAGATCGGCCTGTTTCATCTTTCCCAGGAATTCCGTGTAGAGGGATTTGGCCGTGTCTACGTCCTGCTTCAGGATATTGAACTGGATAGCATCCTGGTTTTGCTGTACGGCTTCGCCTTTGGCGCGGGCGAGCGCCTCTTTAAGCGCCTGCTCGTCGCGAAGGGCGCGCTCGTAATCGGCCTTGAGTTTCTCTTCGAGAGACGAGCGACTGTCGTCTATCTGGCTCTGTATGGATTCGATCTGACGAGTGATCTTGACCACCTCCGGGTGCTTGGGCCCGTATGTGGCGCTCAATTCGGCGGCACGCGTTGAAAGCGCGCCCAGTTGTTTTTGCAGTTCGACAAGCTTCGGATCGGAGAAGCCTTCGGGTATCTGCGCGACCCGCCCCTTTCGCACCTCCTCATAAAGCGAGGCTTTGAGTATTCGGTCGGTTTCGGCACGCGTGGCCTGATCGTGCAGACGAGAGAGTTTGTCGGTCGTTAAGGTCTCTTTGCCTTCGAGCGAGAAAATATTATGATCGCGAGTGTAGTCGGCAAGCGCCCTTTCGGCCTTCTCTACGTTGGCCTTGAGTTCACGCGTGGAGCGGTCGAGCCAGTTGCTCGCCTTTGTGACATTTTCGGTCTTGTTTTGAAAATCGAAATTGATATAGCTTTCGGCGACGGCGTTGGCGACCGCCGCGGCTATCTCCGCGTTTGTGTGGGTAAAGGAGATGCTCATCGTCCGCGTATCGGGAATCTCGTCGGCGCTCACATTGGCTTCGATCACCCCTATATATGGAGACAGACGGTCCAGTTCTTTCTGTGAAAGCTCTCGCCTCTCTCGCGGCTGTTCATCTTCGGCCACCTGAAAAACGGCGGGCTCGGTAGGCTGCGCGCTTAAAACATGCGCCCTGACCCCTATGTCGCGCAGCGCTTCGAGGAAAGATTTTTTCCCGTTCACATCGAGAAACCGCTCGTTCTGATCGAGCTTGAGTTTTGTCACTACATCTTCGATCACAGGAGGGCTTTTGATGATGACCTTGCTTGTGGCCATGCTGACATAAAGCGGGTCATCATTTTGTATGATCACATTATCGGCTTTTGCGAGCGCGGTCATGTCGCGTCCGATCTCGACCACGGCCGAGGCCCGATAGATGGATTTGGCGCGATAGGATTCGATAGTGACGATTGTGGTCACAATCAGGGCGATGCTTATGATCAGCCATTTTCGCTTGCGAACAAGCCGCCAGATCTGGCGCAGGTTAAGCTGCCCTTCCTCCGCGCCGTAGCCATACCCGTAGCCGTAGGAAGGAGGATACCTGTCGGCAAAAGCGCCGGGGTAACTGGGTCGAATCTCTGCGGGGGCTACATCTTTTTGTGGGATCTTTTCAAGCCCTTGATCTGTCATTTCTACTTCTCCTGAAAATACTCAGATATTATTGCTTGAGTTCAAGGAATTACCTATAGAATTTTGAACGCCGCCAGCAATTCTCGGTTTAGAGGAAATCGCACCGGGATATACCACGAAACAGACTAAATACACGAATAATTCTTCTATTTCGTGTGCTTCGTGTATTTCGTGGTTCACTTTTTGTTAAGACAGAATTTCTAAACCGAGAATTGCTGGAACGCCGCCCGGAGCAAGCTGAAAGCTAATATCTTACGGGCGCGCGCGCGGCGCTCAATCCAAACGCCCGAAGAAATGCACCGCTTACGGATTTGAACCGGCTGTTTGGAACTATGATTATGTCGTTTGCGCGAATGGCAATGTCTTCTTTCTTGCCCGACATGACATCTTTGATGTCAACCTTTATCTCTTCGCGCTTGCCGTTTGTCGTATCATCCCGGAATATGATGCCCTCACCCGTGGCGGCTTCAAATGTAGTGCCCTGCGCAAGCGATATGGCCTGGCGCAAGGTCGTGCCTTCCTTAAGCGGGAAAGAGCCGGGCGCTTTTACTTCGCCCGCGACAAAGAATACATCGGTCTCGGGAATGTGCACGATGTCGCCGGGCTCAACGGGTATGTTCTGCTCGAAGTTGCCGCGAAGAAGGCCGTTTATATTCGCCTTTATCAACTCGAATTGCGGCATCCCGTCTGACTCAGAGGGCTCGCCGGAAGACTTATCATCCGTCTGAGGATTCGCCGTCTCGCTCGTTTTTTCAGGTCTCTTGACTCTGCGGATTATGAAAGCGGTAGCGCCGTAACTCTTACTGAGTCCCCCGGCGACCGTTATCAACTCTAAAAGCGAAGGGCGACCCGTGATCTGATAAACGCCCGGGCTTCTGACCGCTCCCTGAATAAAAAAGGTCCGGCTGTTGACCTGCTTTACGATCACCGTGACCTGCGGGTCTACGAGATAATCACCGCGAAGCCCGTCGGCGATCTCTTTAGCCAGTTGTCTTGCGGGTTTGTCAGCCGCTCGAACGATGCCGAGATAAGGCAATGCTATCGTACCGTCGGCTTCGACACGCCATGTTCTCGTCATCTCGGGCAGGCTCACCACCTGAATATCAATCACATCGCTCGCCCCTATTCGATACTCTTCTTTTGGCGAGACGATAACGCTCGACGATGTAGCATCTCCGCTCACCTGATATGAACTCTGAGGCGGTTTTTGCTGACCTTCCTGCTGAGAGAACGCGGCTGGAACCGAAACGCAGATAAACGCGAAAACCAGGACATAAACGAATCCCGATTTATAAGACAACAAAGCTCTAAATGTCATACAGCCCCTCTTGTAACAAAACCCGCAGCAACACTTGAAGCAGGCTCGGGTGTGGTTTCTGATCCGTATACATCGACTGTCGAGGCAAGGTGCGCGAGCACTCCCGCGAGAACCAGAAATAACAACGCATTAGATGGTATTTGAAGGTTAAAGTCAAACAGGGAATGAACGAGCAACCCGAGTATGCCCGCGCTCAATCCGAGCGCAAGCCCACAGGCAAAAGGGTCGCGCGATCTGGTAGCCCGCGCCATCGCAAATCCGATAAGAACGATAAAAGAGAGAGCGATAATCCCGCCCACTATGCCGCTATCAGCAAGCACTTGCAGATAATCATTATGGGCATAATCTACCCTGAGCGTTCCGTCGCTCTGACCATACTGAGGATAAACGGTTTCAAAGGCTCCAATCCCTGTGCCCGTAACAGCATTTGCGCGGACAAGCGCGAGCGTGTCTCGCCACATCCCGGCGCGAGAATAGTTCTCGTTTGCATTGGAGCCTGAGACATCATCTATTATCTGCCCGAATCGCTCGGCTATCGGGGCAAGGCCCAGCCACCATACCGTGCCCGATAAGATCAAAACAGCAACGATGCCCACGGCGGCAAATCTTCGACCGGTGCGGATCGTACCCTCACTCCGATTGCCTCTCTGCGGGCGCGAGGCGTTCAAGACTCGCTTGCTCATAAGCGCGATAAAGATCAGTTCACAGGCGAGGCTGATGATCCCGCCGCGAGACTGGGAAATCGCTATCGAGGTGCCCATAAGAGCCGTGGCAAACCCGTAGATCAGTCTCCCTTCGCCCGCGCCGCGCGAAATTATGAGCGCAAGCGGGACGGGGACCAGCATCTCCATATATCCGGCAAAATGATTGCGGTTTACAAAAGAGCCAAATACGGTCGCCTTTGTCGGTCTTATCCAGAAGAATCTGCCGTCCCAGGCGAAATGCTGTACGAGGGCAAAGACCGCCATCCCCAGCCCGTACAGGGTCAAGAATATCGCAAGCCCGCGCAATCGTTTAGCCGTTGTAAAAAAGTTTGCGGCAACCAGAAATGCCACAAACAGAAAGAAGATCACCGTGACCGCCCGCCGCGTGGCCTCGACATCCATCGAAAGGCTTTTGATGGTTCCGTCGCTGCCCGTCAGTGCCACCGATTGCGCGAGACCGAAAAGGAAAAACGCTCCGAGCGGGAGCGCAAGCGCAGGGATGTTTACCGAGAGGTGTTTATCCGCGACAGCCTTTGCTGCCCAGAGCACTACGAGCGCGGTTACGAGAAATTCGAATACGGCGACAGACCAGGCTTCGACCGTTCCATAAGCGAGCGCGGTAAATCCAACCGTAAAAAGCAATCCCGTCGCTATCGCCAGGTCAAGCCGCTTGCTCATACGGATAGAAAGCCCTCAATCGCTCGGACCACACTTTCCTGTTGCCCGAGTGTCAATTCAGGATAGATGGGAAGCGCAAGCGTAGAGAGCGCGGCCTCTTCGCTCAAGGGGAACTGGCCTTCGCTGTAGCCAAGTTCATCAAAGCATTCCTGCAAGTGCAGCGGCACGGGGTAATAAATTTCGGTCTCTATCTGTCGCTCTTTCAGATAGGCGCGAAGCCCATCTCTTTCGGGCGCGCGGATCACAAACTGGTTGTAGATATGGCGACAATCTTCGGCCTCAAAAGGCATCACGATCCCGCGTTTTTCGGTAAGACCTGCCGCGCGAAAAAGCTCGCGATAAGCGTCGGCATTACGCCTGCGCCCGGCAGTCCAGTTGTCGAGATATTTCAATTTCACGCGCAGGACAGCGGCTTGAATCGCATCGAGCCTGAAATTTCCGCCAAGCACCTTGTTGTAATATTTCGGTTTATACCCGTGATTGCGAAACAGCTTTACGCTCTCGGCAAGCGTCTGATCATTTGCCGTGACCATGCCTCCGTCTCCGAACCCCCCGAGGTTCTTTGAAGGAAAGAAGCTGAAGCACCCGAAATGCCCGAGCGACCCTGCGCGACGCCCTTTGTACTCCGCGCCTATGGCCTGCGCGGCGTCTTCGATGACGTACAGGTTGTGACGTCGGGCGACTTCTAAGACGGGGTCCATATTGGCCATCTGCCCGTAAAGATGGACGGGCATTATGGCGCGAGTGCGCTCTGTAATCGCGGCTTCTATGAGGGCCGGATCGATGTTGTAAGTCTCGGGGTTGATATCGACGAAGACCGGCTTTGCTCCGAGACGCGCTATAGAACCAGCCGTCGCGAAAAATGAATACGGCGTAGTGATTATTTCATCCCCAGGCTTCACATCCATTGCCATAAGCGTCACAAGCAGGGCGTCCGTGCCCGAGGATACGCCTATCCCGCAGGCGCATTCGGAGTAAGCGGCGATCTCGCGCTCGAGCGCCTCGACCTCCGGCCCAAGGATAAAGTATTGCGAATCGGCCACGCGATCAATTGCCGCGCGCACTTCTTCGCGAATCGCGGCATATTGCGCCTTCAAATCGAGCAATGGAACGCGCTCAGTCTCGGAGGATTGAAATTCGGAACTGGTTTTTGACATATATGTTATCTCGAAATATGCGTGAAGCGGTCCCGGATGACAGTAGATAGACCGCTCCCATAAATTGTTAAGCCCCGGAGGGAAACCACAATTTGTGGCGGCCTATGGCTTCAACGAAGAGAAGCTTTATGAGGTGACTGCAATTTCTTACCTCATTAATTTCAATCCTTTTGAAAACACAAGGGGCATAAAACCCAAAATAAATTAACTGTCAGGGGAAACAATTTGAGAACCTTGGGAATCTGTACTATGACAAATTCCGGGACAAAATTCCAGAGGGTGCGAACCAAACTTTTTACTCGCTTCCTCGTCCTAACTAGAGCCTGCAATCACAAAAAACCGGGCGTGAAAGACCATACCGTACCATCCATGTCCTGTCAAGAATTAAGACCGTTTCTCGAGTCGTCAGATCAGGTAGGCTCCCAGGGCCATTCAGTTTTTGAGTAGCGGGCTGTATGCGACAAAATTATTGCAGGTTAATTCGAACGAAAGGCGAGTGGGAATAGGCCGGGACGGACGCGGATGCGGCGGATTAGCGCGGATTCGTCCCGGCCTATTTCTATTTTCCAGTTCTACATTTTGGAAAACTGAATGGCCCTGAGGTAGGTCCCTGCCTTTTTGCGGCCTCATTTGTCCGCCTGCATCAATCCGGGCAGCCGGGAAATAAATCCCATTATCCGGGAAAAACAATTGCCCAGTTGGTAAAAGAACCTTGGAGTCTTATTGAAAGACCCGTTGACGCTCACGGTTGCAGAGATAGGATCGGGCCAGCGGTTCCCTAAATCTTTCAGCAAACCACGAGGGTTACGCAGGTAAGTTATCATGGGAGCCCTGTGTCTGTTTTCGCCGTGGCGCGTTGCAAAAGGGGCCTCCCATTGTTTCAGCACCGTTGGAATAAGCCATCCCGGCAGATTCCCGGCCTTATTCTCCACAGGAGTATTATCCACCCTGGCACCAAGCAACTGATGCGCTAAGGCGATTGTGCAGGCGACCCAGTCTGCGCGGCGGCGATCTTTCCCAAAACAGAGGTCCCAGTCAAAATCAGAAGGCCGCGATTCTACCTCAAGCGCTATATCGCAAAGCCACAAAGGGCGATATGCACCATGCCGCAGCAGGTGCATGCATAATAACCGCAGATGATCCTCAGGCCCGAGCAGTCGAATCTCCGCCTCTTCGAGTCTGACCGTCTGCGAGCGAACATATAGTTCCTCGACAGCCCGTTTACCCAAGGTGTCGAGGTCGTCGTGTTGGAAGTCAACATCAGTCCGGTAGCCCTCCCGGGCCTCAAGCGCGGTTATCGCCGTCTGTCGCTGCTCAGGAAGTATGAAGAGGTCAATATCTCCTGTCGGACGCAAGCCCTTCTCGGGATAGAGCCGGGAAGTTGCCCATCCTTTGATCAGTATCGGCTCTATTCCAGCCGAGCGCAAAAGCGCGAAGACCTCTTTGATTTCGCGTTCGTGAAGGGCAGCCCGGACGGTTTGAAATCTGTATGCCTGCTGATGTTGAACGGCTACGGGTGATGATCGCAGTTCGGAATTGCGTATCCGCCACCAGCAAAGCCCCGATGCCCCAGACCCTACAAGCAGAGAAGAAGCCCTGGCCAGTTCCTCACCAGACTGCTCCACAACGGGTGGGGCATCTCTCCACGAACCGGTGAGTAATGACGCTAACAGATTGCCAGTTCCGGCTTTCCTTTCGCTCTCCTTTCTGTTTATCACTTTTCGATAAATCTAAGACGCATAAGCCAAAAGTTTATTGCTCAACCTGTAGTCGAGTACCAATTGGTTAGCTGGGACGAAGTATATAATATGTCTTTCTGCCAGACTGTTGGGCTTTCGTCAACCGCATAACTTTATAAACGCGGAATTCTAAAAGGCAATAACCTGTGCCAGCTTCAACTTCGCTTGCGAGGCTATATCACTCTTTGATTTTGGCTACGAGATTCGATGCCCGAAGCAAACTGTCGAATGTCCCGGCGTCGGTCCACCAGCCATCCAATACGTCCCAGGTCATATCGCCTCGTTCGATGTAGTTGTTATTCACATCGGTGATCTCAAGTTCGCCTCGCCCGCTCGGGTGCAATGTCTTTATGATTTCAAATACCCGGCTGTCGTACATATAAACGCCCGTCACGGCGTATACCGATTGAGGCATGGCGGGCTTCTCTTCGATGCGAAGTATGCGGTCGCCTTCAAATACGGGGACTCCGAAACGCTCGGGGTCGCTTACTTCGCTGAGCAGTATTTTTGCCCCCGCCCCTTGATGGCGAAATTTTTTCACCTGCTCGGCTATGCTTTTCTCAAGGATGTTATCCCCTAAGACGACGCATACGGGGCCGCCATCGGCAAAGTGTTCGGCAAGAGAAAGCGCCGCCGCTATCCCGCCTTCGCCTTCCTGATAGGCATAGTTCAAATGTTTCAGCCCAAACTCGGCCCCGTTTCTGAGAAGCTTTAGGAAATCACCCGCGTTGTTACCGCCCGTCACGATCAGTATCTCGGTTATCCCCGCCTCGACTAAGGTCTTGACGGGATAATAGATCATAGGCCGGTCATAGACAGGCAAAAGGTGCTTGTTGGTTATTCTTGTGAGCGGGGCGAGGCGCGTGCCGAGCCCGCCCGCAAGTACGATTCCCTTCATTTACTATCCTCTGAAAATCTCGGCAACTGTGAGACCTCAATATCTCGAAGCCTCGGGTTTCGCAGGTCCTTTTCTGAAAGAATGGGGTTATCTCCCCGCCAATCGATGCCTATTTCAGGATCACACCACAAAACGCCTCGTTCGTCCTCCGCGTAGTAGAAATCGCTGCACTTATAGAGGAACTCCGCCACACTCGATAGAACCTGAAAACCGTGAGCGAACCCTTCGGGGATATAAATCTGGCGATGGTTTTCAGCCGACAAAATCGCGCTCGTGTATTTGCCGAAATACGGAGAGCCCGCGCGTATGTCTACGACCACATCGAGGACTTCACCCCGGGTCACGCGGCAAAGTTTTGCCTGAGGATGATTCAGTTGATAATGCAACCCCCTGATCGTGCCTTTGATTGATTTTGAGTGATTATCCTGTACGAAATTGTTTTTTATACCGAGTTCAGCAAATCGCGAAAGGTTGTAGCTCTCAAAAAAAAATCCCCGCTCATCAGAAAATATAGAAGGCTCTATCAGCTTCACTTCGGGAAGATTGGTTTCGATCAGCCTCATAAAAAAAAGTGATAAACCGATAAAGGTTATAGCATGTTCAAATAGAGCAGGCTATGCCTTGCAATGGTTTAGCCCCTGAGGGAAGCCACAATAGGTGGCAATCTTTAACATTTGAACATGAAGCAGCAGTGGGGGGCACTGCTTCATATAAATAGTTTGCCTGCAGTCGGACGCATAAAAAATCCACCACAAAAGAGCATAAAATTCTTAGCCTGGGGGAAGCGATATTTAGAGTATTGAGGTGCCTGCGCTAAAGCCCAAAATTGCATTATAGTTATTGAAGAATTATATTACCACTGCCTCCCTCTTTATCTGTCGGATAGTCATAAGAAAAAGTGTTTATATAAAGCTTCTAAGCGGAAAACATTATCCAGTTACCCTCACTCTGTCAAGCCGTTTGGTAGATATTTTTGGCCTCTGAGACGGGCTTTTTCAAGATCAAATCAAGACGGGCCCATTAATCCTTCGGGGCATGATATTTATGACCATTTCAGCGAGTCGATCCTCTTGACTTGCAGAGAAAAGAGGAATACGATAGCGGCCTGTAGTAACCGTCACGCGGCGTCTGTCCCCAGGTGACGCCGAAAATCAATCAATCTTTTACGGTGCTAACCTTAGTTATAGCCAAACTATGGTTGGATAAAGAATAAGAACATTACAACAAGGCATTTCACAAGCCTTCGCTCGTAACGATTTGCCGTTGCGGGCAAGGGGGCTAAACGAGAGTCTTGTTTCTGAGCCCTTATTCGAGGGTGAGCGATAGCTATGGCCAAAAATAGAGAAGCATTCTCACTCGCGCGGAAAAACAATATCTTGACGACCGAGTTGCCGGACGAAGTATTAGTCTATGATCTCGACAGGCACAGGGCATACTGTCTGAATCAGACCGCCGCTGCCATCTGGAATCTCTGTGATGGAAATACCTCCGTAGCCGAGATGGCTATCAGGCTCAATTGTAAAGCGATGAGCCCGCTTGATGAAGAGGTAATCCGGTATGGCCTGGAGCTTTTGGAAAGACATCACCTGTTAGAAGGACGGATGCCGCGCTCCCCGTACGCACAGCCTCTTTTGCGGCGAGACATCGTGCGAAAGTTTGGCTTATCCATTTCAATCCCGGTAGTAATTTCCGTCCTTGCTCCCGCGGCATCCGCCTCGGCGAGTTGCGTCGGCACTCCATGCTCAAGCGATGCCGAGTGCCAGGCGCGAGGATGTACCGGTTGTTCCGTAAGTTTTCCGCGCACGTGTCTTTAATCGATTGCCTGCCCTGATAGCTGCGAGGGCAAAGACCCGTATTCAAGCGCCGGAAGTATGGCCGCCCGTCGGGAAATTATGAGAGGAGGCTTTATGAGTATGACCATATTAATCAGGAGGTTTATTCTAACCGGTGCCATCTGTTTTTTTCTTGCTTTTGTATCGAGCCTGGCGGTGCGGGCTCAAGTCTCGCTGCCGCCCTCGTCTCCTTACACACAAGATTTCGACAGCCTTGGAACAACAGCTACGGCCACATTGCCTGCGGGTTGGAAGGTCGATAAACAGGCGACAGTCCGCACGGTTGGCACATACGCAGCCGCAGTAACCACAACCGAGCGCAGAGATGGCAATGGTATGGCCAATAACGCCGCGAATGGCATTTACAACTACGGCGCAGGAGATGAAGCAACGGCGACAGACAGGGCTGTCGGCTGGATTTCAGCAGGCAGTGGCACACAGAGTGGAAACCTTTATGCTCAGTTCCTCAACGATACGGGCCAGCTTATCTCAAGCGTAAGCATCTCTTACAACGTGGAAAAATATCGAAACGGGTCCAACCCGGCAGGCTTCCAGATTCAGATGTATTATTCGCTCGATGGAGCCAGTTGGATTTCGGCAGGCCCCGCTTTTCTCACCAGTTTTCCCGCCGATGCGAATAGTAACGGATTTGCGGCTGCACCCGGAGCGACCCTTTCAATCAGCAATCAGCTTCTAAATGTCACCGTTGCTGTCGGAGGCGATCTGTTCCTTGCATGGAATTACTCGGTTACATCAGGGACAACCATTTCCAGCGCGCAGGCGCTTGGCATCGACGATTTTTCCATAGTCGCAAACGCGGCCCCGACCGCCATAGATATGGACTCTTTTAATGCCGTGCAAACCGATAAGGGCGTGTTTCTGGAATGGCGGACCGGCTATGAGCGAAACAATCTCGGATTCAACATCTATCGAGAAACGAGCGGCAAACGCACACGTATAAACTCTTCGCTTGTCGCAGGGTCGGCGCTCAGGACGGGCGCAAACATCGCCCTGACTGCCGGGCAATCATACGCATGGTTTGACGCTATTCCGAAAGACGCTGATTTCGCAGTCTACTGGATTGAAGATATCGACCTGAACGGCAAAAGCCGCCTGCACGGACCTTTAATTCCCACCCGTTCGGATGAAATACCGCCTGAGACCGCGCCGCTTCTGCTCGGCAGGCTGCGATCTCCGGCGACGGTTGACCCTTTTGCCGAAAGACAGGTGCCCCCCTCGATTGCTTTACAGCCTTCGCCTGCCGACATTCTGACGCAATGGGACATCGCAGCAAAACCGGGCATCAAACTTTCGATCCAGCAGGCCGGATGGTTTCGCGTGACTCAGCCCGAACTCGTAGCCGCCGGGCTTGATCCCGAAACGGACCCTCGCCTGCTTCAACTCTTTGTTGATGGCCGACAGATTCCTATCCTTGTAAACGGAGAGTCAATTGAGAGACTTGAACCGGGTGATTCAATAGAATTTTACGCCACACCGCTCGACACCTTGTGGACGGACGCTCATATTTACTGGCTCGTACGGGGAGACGAGGCGGGGCTGCGCCTGATCGTCTCGCCCGGATTGAAAGCGCCTCCCGGCACGGCCCAGAATTTCCCTTTTACCATCGAGCGCAAAGAACGGATAAATTACTTCGACTCTCTCAAGAACGGTGACGCAGATAATTTCTTTGGACCTGCCGTAACCGATAGCGCAGTCTCTCAAGACCTCATCCTGACAAACCTCGACACGTTATCTTCGGGACAGGCTATTCTGGAAGTGGCCCTGCAAGGCGTGACCTCTCTGCCCGACTCGACGCCCGATCATATAATCAGAGTCTTGCTCAACGAGGCGGACCTCGGCACGATCAGTTTCGATGGCCAGGCGCACGCGGTTTCAAGCTTCGCCATTCCCGCTTCTCTGCTGATCGCGGGAAACAATACGGTTAGCCTGCGAGCCGAAGGCGGAAGCACCGATGTCAGCCTGATTGATTATATTCGCCTCACCTATCCACACACTTTCCGCGCCGATGACAATACCCTGATGTTTAGTTTCACGGGTCAGGAGGAAGCGCGTATCACCGGGTTTGATCAAACCGATATTCGCGTCTTTGACATCACCGATCCAAATATGCCAAAAGAGATCATCGGGTCAATAGAGGCGGACGGGAAGGAATTTGCAATCAGGGTAGCCTCGCCCGATGCGGGCGCGAGAGTGATGCTCGCCGTATCGGATGAGAATCTGAATCACCCCGCCGCAATCACCCCCAATCAGCCCTCGACGTGGAACAAAAAGAGGCAGGGCGCTGATATGGTTGTCATAACCTATCGCGACTTTGCCGATCAGGTAGCGCCGCTCGTAACGCTTCGTCAAAGCCAGCACCTCGCGGTGGCTGTGATAGATGTCGAAGACCTGTATGACGAATTCAATTATGGGGCGCGGTCCCCTTTCGCCGTTCGGGATTTTCTCGCCTGCGCGAAGAGCAACTGGAAAAAGCCGCCGAGGTTTGTGCTCCTGGTTGGGGATTCGAGCTTTGACCCGCGCAATCATCTGGGGTTCGGGGACTGGGACCTTGTGCCCACTCGCCTTGTAGAGACATCTGTGCACGAGACGGCAAGCGACGACTGGCTTGTCGATTTCAACGCGGATGGAGTGCCTGAAATGGCCGTAGGGCGTTTGCCCGCTCGCACTCGAAGCGAGGCTGAAACGATGATAGAAAAACTCATCAGATTCGATCAGCAGGGAAGGAGCACAGGCGTCTTGATGGTAACGGATCGCAACGATGGATTCGATTTCGAAGCAGCCAGCCGCGCAGTTCGCGACTATTTGCCCGGGGGAGTGGCCGTCGAAGAGGTGTTTCGATCACAGATGAGCGATACCGAAGCGCGGGCGCAGATTATCTTGGCAATCAACCGTGGAAAAATTCTGGTCAATTACGCCGGACACGGGTCACTCGGCCTCTGGCGTGGCGGGCTGTTTGCGAGAGAAGATGCCGCGACGCTCACAAATCAGAACAAGTTATCGCTGTTTCTGACGATGACCTGTTTGAACGGATTATTTCAGGACCCGCACTCAGACAGCCTTGCAGAAGCGTTGATGAAATCCGAAGGCGGAGCGGTAGCCGTCTGGGCATCATCGGCCCTGACCGCGCCCGACGCCCAGGCACAGATGAACCGGGAATTGTATCGCCAGTTATTCGCTGTAAAAAATAGAACAGGCCAGCCCGTGACGATAGGCGAAGCGATAATAAAAGCCAAGCAGGCGATAAATGACCCGGATGTTCGGCGTACGTGGATACTGTTTGGCGACCCGAGCCTGCCGATCAGATAAACGATAAGCAAAATCCGTGAGGGCATTTAATTCTCAGGTTGATCTGCCAAGATCGTAGGAAGCCGCTGATTGCTTTATAAAAATGCTTGGCGTACTTTGCGGCTTTGCACCTTTGCGTGATTCTATTTCTCGCAAAGGCGCAAAGTACCCTAAGCACGCCAAGTATTTCTTGAGAAGTAAATGGCCCTGGAGACGGAGAGTTTTTTTCTTTGTGTCTCTGTGGCTATTTCATCATTGGATTGTATAATCAGCCCATGACCGGCTACGGGCGTGAAGATGTGAAGTTTGACGAACGCGGCCTTGTGCCCGCAATCGTTCAGGACGCGGCTACGGGCGAGGTGCTTATGCTCGCATACATGAATGCCGATTCCTTGACGAAAACCATCGAAACGGGCGAGACGTGGTTTTGGAGCCGCTCGCGCTCGGCGCTCTGGCACAAGGGGGAGACTTCGGGGAACACTCAGCGCGTAGTCTCGATCTCGGTCGATTGCGATGGCGACACCTTGCTCGTGCGGGTAGATGCGCGCGGGCCTGCGTGTCATACGGGCGAGCGCACGTGTTTTTTTCGAGGGATGTGAGCAAAGGCGGGTTTAGCTTCCGCGCAGGTGATAGAGGTCGCCTGTGCCGACCGTGACGCCTAAAAGCTTAAGATAAAAAAACAACTGGTATTTGTGATTGATCAGGTGCTCCAGGTTTCCGAGCAATATGGTCAGCGCGGCCTCTCCCTCGGTCGTAAAGACGGTGGGCAATCTCCGGGCAAGATCCGCATCTTCTACGAGCGCGAAACCTTCCTTTATGCAGGCCAGATACTGAGAGATGCGCTCACGTGCCTCCTCAACTGCGCAGCAGTGATTCACAGGCAACTCGCGCAGGTTCTCAAAATGAGCCAGCCGCGCGCTTTTCAGCGCATAAAGCGCGGCGCAAACCCCGGCGAGACATTCGAGCAGATGGCCGAGGAGTTCGCACAGACTGAGGGCTTTCGGCAAGGGACGCCAATCATCTTTGCCTTCGGGTATGAGGTGAAGCAGATGATCGGCGCGCTCGATCTGTTCTTCGAATTTTGCCAGTATCAACGGTGAAAGGGGCTTTGATTCACTCACAATTTTTTTGACGGGATTCAATCCCGTTTGATTCTTTTCATTGCTTGGGAGGCGCGGCCGACAGCAGGCCCGCGAGCGGCATGTCACCTGCAAAAACGGATTTGACCTTGCGATTGTAAAACGCGAATATCGGCACGGTGAACTCGGTTTCAAGTTCGTAACGCAATACAAATCCTTCCGAGACCGCGCCAAAGGCAGCGACGGGCAGGGCTATCAGGTTTACCGTGAGCGGCACGTCAATCGTGACGGTCGAGGCTGAGGGCACTTTGATCTCCTGCTTGTATTTTCCTGCGGCGGCCTCTTCGCCGTTGAGCTTGAGTTTGTACTTTACGTCTTTGACCCTGAAAGACGAGCCGGGGTTTTCTATCTCGACAGAGACCGTGACATCGGCCGTGCGATTAGGCAGATCGACTCGATTGATCTTGACGCGCTTCATCTCTACGCGAGGCTTCTTCGGGTCATCGGCGTGGGCCGCGCCTGCAAACAGGATGACGGCAAACAGCAATGCGCTCGCCCGGAGTCTGTAATGATTCATCAGCGCCTCCTAAACATCGAAGTACATCGCGAATTCGAGCGGGTGCGGTCGCATGCGAATCGGGTCTACTTCTTTCTGCTGCTTGTACCTGATCCATCGCTCGATAAGCCCCTCGGTAAACACATCGCCCTTCAACAGGAACTCGTGATCGGCTTCGAGCGCTTCGAGCGCGCGGTCTAAAGTCGCGGGCAGGGTAGGCACATTCTCCAATTCTTCGGGCGACAGATCGTAAATATCCTTATCGAGCGGCTCGCCCGGCTCGATCCGGCTTTGAATTCCGTCAAGTCCGGCCATCATCATAGCCGAAAACGCGAGGTACGGATTGCAGGACGGGTCGGGGAATCGCACTTCGAGTCGCTTTGCCCCGGCAGAAGGCGAATACATAGGGATTCGTATTGCTGCCGAGCGATTGCGTCGGGAGTAGGCCAGATTCACAGGCGCTTCATAACCCGGAACCAGCCGTTTGTAGCTGTTCGTGGTTGGCGCGGCGAAGGCGGCTATCGCGGCGGCGTGCTTGAGTATGCCGCCCGCGTAATAGAGCGCCATCTCGGACAATCCCGCGTATCTGTCACCCGCAAACAGAGGCTTTTCATCTTTCCACAGGCTTTGATGGCAATGCATCCCACTGCCGTTATCGCCAAACATAGGCTTTGGCATGAAGGTCGCCGCCTTTCCATAATAATAGGCCGTGTT
The DNA here is from genome assembly GCA_963765495.1 of Blastocatellia bacterium. GTDB lineage: Bacteria > Acidobacteriota > Blastocatellia > UBA7656 > UBA7656 > CAVXWP01. The sequence goes on along the minus strand of CAVXWP010000001.1, from coordinate 1,212,745 downwards.
CTTGACTATGTATTTGAAGACCATCAGGTTATCGGCCGTGCCCAGAAGGGACGCGAATCTGATGTCCACTTCGCACTGGCCGCCGCTCGCCACTTCGTGATGGTGCATCTCAGGCTCTATGCCTACGCCTTGCAGATTCTGAACTATGTCGGAGCGGAGGTCGTGCAGAGAGTCAACGGGTGGGACCGGCACATAGCCTTCCTTGTGGCGGACGCGATAGCCCAGATTGTCTTCATCGCGGCCCGAATTCCATATCCCTTCCGAGGAATCGAAGCGATAGCCCGCGCTGTTGACTTCATTGTGATAGCTCACATGGTCGAAGACAAAGAACTCGGCTTCGGGGCCGAAGTAGCAGGTATCGGCAATGCCTGTGTATCGAAGATAGCTTTCGGCTCGGGTAGCGACCGAGCGAGGGTCGAGCGAGTAGCCTTCTTTCGTCATCGGATCGACTACGTTTGCGAACATGCAAAGCGTAGGCTCTTCATAAAAAGGGTCTACCCAGAACCGCTCGGAATCGGGTATCAAGAGCATGTCGGACTCGTTAATCGTAGCCCAGCCTCTCAAGGAAGAGGCGTCAAAGCCTATGCCTGATTCAAATGAATCTTCGTTAAACTGGCTGATCGGAATCGTCAGGTGATGCCACGCGCCCGGCAAATCAGTGAAACGCAAATCCACAAACTTGATCTGCTCATCAACAACAAACCGCAATACCGTCTTCGGATCCATTCGGATGTGTCCCTCCTGTTTTATACGTTCAATAGTAAATGGAAGAGTGCAACATTTGACTATCGAGAATATAGCCCGCTCATAGTGGTGTCAAGCTTCGCCTTTTTGCGGGAGAGATGAAAGCTTTGACAGGATTGACAGGATTAGATTGGATTCAACAAGATTCTCTTTAAATCCTGTCTAATCCTCTTTGAATCCTGTCAATCCTGTCAAAAAACAGGTTCATTGAAACCGGGTGCTTACTGAGCGGCGGCGGCCTTTTTCCGCCCGAGGTGAAATCCGCGCGCGCCGTATTCTTCTATCAACCTGTTTATCAAATCGGCAGAGAGGCTGACGGTTATCTGAGCCGTATTACCTACGGCGGCGGCGCTTACACCGTCGAGGATTTCAAGCAAATCATCGTGGCCGGAAAGCGCCAATCGGGCAAGCGCGAGACCCTGATTTACAAGCGCAACTACACTTGCCGATTCCCCGGATGACGCGGTGAGCAGCGAAACACTCGCCAGCAGCCCGGCGTCGTTCAAATCAACCGACCCTGTAACCTCGGTGACTTTAGAAAGCGGGCGAAGAAAAGCGCCGGGGCCGGAAGCGTTCGCAAGCAACTGCCGAATCTCTTCGGGTATGGCGAAGGCAAATCGGACGGATGCGTTGACGCTTGTTTGATTGAGAGCCGCGATCAAAGTCGCATCCTGAACAGCGCTCGGCGCAGCGCCCGAGCGCGCGTCCACGGCCTTTTTGACATCTTCGAAAGGCCCAAACGCCACTATGGATTGATTATCGAAAAAGGATATAGCGGCGCGGGTTTCCGACTTCTTATTCTTCCCTTTTCGGGCAGGCGCGATATAGATGTTCTCGCCGCTGTAATTTTTCTTTTTCCATTTCTTGCCGGAGCTTTCGCGCAAGCGGGCAAGGATTTGATCCTGATTGAAAACGCCCGAGGCTACGACGACCGAATGCGGCTGGCCTGCCCCGCCGGGCAGTGAAAAACTTATTGCGATCTGATCTATCGTCTGCGCATCAACGCCGGTCTTTGCGGCCATCTGCGCGAGTTTCGTATGAATTTTTGAGGCCAGATCAACGTTTCCGGCTACCTGTTGCTCGATCTCCTGATTGAGTTGCGTGACATCGATAGTGACGACACCGCCAAAGCTCGGCAGCATCCGCAAAAGCGTATCCGTAGTCTGCGCCGGGCGGGGACGCACGGCATAGGCCGACGCTCTAAATCCCGTGATATTGCCCAGCACGAACGCAACGGCTAATACTGCGATGACCGTTTGTTTCAATTTCATAATACTTCTCCCTGCTTGAACATTACTGCTATGAATCGCCTTCAGTCCTAACGCTGGAACGCTTGTATTCTAACGACCTTGCACCCGGCCTACAAGAACTTTGTTTCCCCTTTGAATTCGGTAAGGCTTTAGGAGCGATGTCAGGCACGCGCGCAGGTTTGCGTCCACGGACAATTGAAATTAGAATCTGAGTGATTCGCTACGCATAGAAATCGAAAGGCCCATTCAAAAGTTTATGGCCATTGCTACAGGCACTACAATTTCTCATTATCGCATTCTGTCGAGGCTTGGCGCGGGCGGGATGGGGGAAGTTTATAAAGCACACGATAGCACACTGGACCGTCCCGTGGCCTTAAAGATACTGCCTCTCGACCTGACAGAAGACGAAGACCGGCTGCGGCGGTTCGTGCAGGAGGCCCGGTCGGCTTCGGCCTTGAATCATCCTCACATAATAACGATATATGAAGTCGGCCAGGCGCAAACAACCGGCGCAGGCGATCCCGTGAACAAACCCGAAACCGCATCCGAATCGACCCCTAGCGAAATTCATTACATCGCGATGGAGTTTGTCGACGGCGATACGCTGCGCGATAAGGCAAGGCTGGAAAAGGCCGATCTAAAGAGACTGCTGGAATATCTCGCGCAGGTGGCCGAAGGGCTTTCGAAGGCTCATTCTTCGGGAATCATTCACCGCGATCTCAAGCCCGAAAATATAATGATCACTCAGGACGGGTACGCCAAGATTCTCGATTTTGGACTGGCAAAGTTGAACGAACCCAAACAGGTCCCTGCGGATAATCTTGAAGAAGCCGCCACGGCCATAATGGAGCACACGCAACCGGGCATGATCATGGGAACTCTGGGGTACATGTCGCCCGAGCAGGTGCAGGGTAAGGTCGTCGATCAGCGATCTGACATCTTCTCGTTTGGCTGCATACTCTATGAAGTGACGACGGGTCAGAAACCATTCGCGGGCGAATCCATTATTGATTCGATGCACAAGATAGTCTATTCGCCCGCACCGCCTATAGAAGAATTCAGCCCCGACACCCCGTCCGAACTTCAGCGAATCATTCGCAAGTGTTTATCTAAAGCCCCGGACGAGCGATACCAGTCGATCAAGGACGTGGCGATTGACCTGCGCGACTTGATAAGAGAATACGACACGATGCCGCCGGTCACGAGGTCGTTCGCCCCTGCTCCGCACACCATCGCGTCGGGGGTCACATCCATCGAGCAAGCGCCTATACAAAATCGCCGGATTTTAATCGCCGCCGCCGCCATTCTGGCCCTCGCCGTGATCGGTTTCGGCATCTACAAGCTTATTGGCAGCGTCGGCTCGACTCACGCTCCACCTTTTCAAAAGATGGATATCAGCAAGCTCACAAGCACGGGCAAGGCCACGGATGCGGCCATCTCGCCCGACGGCAAGTATGTGGTTCACGTCATAAGCGATGCCGGGCAGCGGAGCTTGTGGGTGCGCCAGGTCGCCACATCGAGCAACGTGCAGATAGTTCCCCCGGCTGATGTCACCTACACGGGTCTGACTTTTTCGCCCGATGGCAATTATATCTATTACGTTAAAGGCGAAACGAAGAGCCCTGTCAGGGAGCTCTATCAGGTGCCCGTGCTTGGAGGCCAGTCGAAAAAAGTTATAGTGGATATAGACAGCTCTATAACATTTGCGCCCGGCGGCAAGCAGATTGCCTTTACGCGGGCCGACTTGAGCGAGAGCGAGATGTCCCTGATGGTAGCAAACGCAGACGGCAGCCAGGAGCGCAAGCTCAGTACGCGGAAGTTTCCTGATGCTTATTTAGCACCGGCGTGGTCTCCTGACGGAAAGATAATCGCCTGCTCGGCCACAACGAGCGCCGGCGGAGGCCGGACTATCAATGTAGTTGCAGTGAACGCCGACAACGGCGCAGAGGCTCCTATTACATCTCAGAGATGGCTGAACATCCCGCAACTCGAATGGTTTTCAGACGGCAGCGGGCTTGCCATGATTGCCGTAGACCCGGCATCGAGACTTTATCAGGTATGGCATCTTGCTTATCCCGGCGGCGAGACTCACAAAATCACAAATGATTTGAATAACTATATCAGCCTCAGCATGACGGCAGACTCGAAAACCATAGCTGCCGTTCAGCTTGATCAGATCGCAAATCTCTGGGTCGCCCCCATCGCTGACGCGAGTCGCGCGCAGCAAATCACCTCCGGCACGGTCAAGTATAACAGCCTTTCGTGGACGCCCAATGGTAAGATAATTTACGGATCGAATGCCGGTGGCTCTTTCGATGTGTGGATGGTCGGGCCCGATGGAGCGGATCGAAAACAGATAACATCCGATTCCGGCGTTAATATCTTCCCGACCGTCACAGCCGATGGACGCTATATAGTCTTCTCGTCGAATCGCGGAAACACGGTCAACACCTTCAACATCTGGAGGACGGACCTGGATGGCAGCAACGCGAAACAATTGACTAACGGGTCAGGCGATCTGTGGCCCGATTGTTCGCCTGACGGGCAATGGGTGATTTACGCCAGCGTAGGCGCGGGTAAACCTACATTGTGGAAAGTCGGTATTGACGGGGGCGAGCCGAAACAACTACTCGACAAGCTTTCAATGCTGCCCTCTGTTTCGCCGGACGGAGAGCTTATAGCCTGCAACTACTGGAATGAACAACAGGGGTCACAAACCGGCATAGCCATCATTCCCTTCGAAGGCGGGCAGCCTTTAAAGATACTCAACCTGCCACAGGGCATAGTCAGATGGACGCCCGACGGGCGCGCCCTGACCTATATTGACAACCGCGCGGGAGTGTCAAATATCTGGAGCCAGAGTATTGATGGAGGCCCGCCAAAACAATTGACCGATTTCAAAAACGACCAGATATTCGAATTCAACTGGTCGCGCGACGGCAAACGCCTCGCCTGGACCCGTGGCATCATCACAAACGACGTAGTCCTCATAAAAGAAAGGGATGAGGGATGAGGGATGAGGGATGAAAAGGACTGTCAGGATAGATTTCGATGATTTGATCAACCGCATTAATCGGGATGTTTCCCCAGAGTCCGATTCATCCCTCATCCCTTATTTCATCCCTCATCCCTCCTGTCAGTCCTTCTTTTTTTCGCTTGTCGGGAACGTTCTTCCACCTTCTTTGCCAGCGTGCGCTTGTATTCGGCCAGCTTTTCCGAAAGCTTCTCGTCCGAAACACCGAGTATCTGCGCCGCAAGCACCCCGGCGTTCGTGGCTCCGGCTTTGCCTATCGCAAGCGTCGCTACGGGGATGCCTGCGGGCATCATCACCGTGGAGTAAAGCGCGTCAACCCCGTTTAGTGCGGACCCGGCAAGCGGCACGCCGATGACCGGTAACGTAGTCTCCGCTGCGACCACGCCCGCAAGATGCGCGGCCATCCCCGCTCCGATGATGAAGACGCGGGTACCGCGCTTCTCAGCCGTCTTCACATACCGGCGCGTGCGCTCGGGCGAGCGGTGTGCGCTCGTTATCTCGACATCATAGGTGATGCCGAAGTGGTCAAGTATCTTGGCGGCTTCCATCATCACATCGTAGTCGCTATCGCTGCCCATCAATATGGCTACCTGATTTGTTGTCTGATTCATCTATTTTCTTCCCGCTATGTCCTTCCGGTAATGTATTCGTTCAAAGTTGATTTTCTGGATCGCTTCGTAAGCGCGAGCGCGAGCGTCTTCAAGCGTGGCGGCTCGGGCCGTAACTCCAAGGACGCGACCCGCCGAGGTCAGAAAACTTCCCTGCTCGTCGCGCATCGTGCCCGCGTGAAACACCTCTACGCCTTCCAGAGTTTTCGCTTCTTTGAGACCCGTTATAGGCTTCCCCTTCTCAAAATCGGACGGATAACCGCCCGATGCCGCGACGATGCAAACCGTAGAATCGTCGCTCCACTCAATCGGTTGTTCGTCCACCCGGCCATCGGCGATTGAATTGAAAATGTCTACGAGATCGCTCTCCAGCCTCGCGAGCACCGCCTGAGTCTCCGGGTCGCCAAGCCGCGCATTGTATTCGATCACCCTCGGGCCGTCTTCGGTAAACATCAGCCCCGTGTAGAGCACGCCGCAAAACGGATGCCCCTCTTCGGCCAGCCCCGCAAGCGTAGGCTCGATTATTTCGAGACGGATGCGCGTGAGCATCGCTTCATCAATCAATCCGGGCGTTGAAAACGATCCCATCCCTCCCGTGTTTAACCCTTCGTCGTTGTCACCCACCCGCTTGTAATCCTGAGCAGGCGGGATGATCTTATAATCGCGCCCGTCGGTGAAGATCATAAGCGAGGCTTCGCGCCCCCTGAGACACTGTTCCAGAACTATGCGAGAGCCTGCATCGCCAAAGATGCGGTCTTCCATCAAAGTCCTGATCGCCAGATCGAACGCTTCCTGATTTGGCGCGATGAAAACGCCTTTGCCCGCTGCAAGCCCGTCGGCTTTTATCACTACGGGAAACTCGTATTCCATAGCGCGGGCGACTCTCGCAGATTCAGGCGAATGGCAGGCGGTGAATCGCGCGGTCGGGATCAGGTGGCGGGCCATAAACTGCTTGGCGAATATCTTACTGCCTTCGAGTCTTGCGGCTTCGGTCGAAGGGCCTACCAGACGAAGCCCTATCGAATTGAATGCCTCGGCCACACCCGCAACCAGAGGCGCTTCCGGCCCTATCACGGTCAGGTCCGCGTTTATTGACTTAGCGAGATTGGCAAGGCTCCCCGCGTCGTTCACATCGGCCGGAAAACATGTCGCTATCTCTGCGATGCCCGCGTTGCCCGGAGCGCAATAGAGATCGGGCCTTGTATCGCTTTTCGAAAGCTTCCACGTTATTGAATGTTCGCGGCCCCCGGAGCCGATTACTAGAATTTTCATAAAAGGATGATTTCTAAAATTGCCACGGATTTAATCTGCTCTGACGGCTTATGAGCCGATCCGCGAAAATCCGCCTCGATCCGTGTCATCCGCCCCCTATTCCCATTTACCTCATGCTCAAATGGAACTTCATCAATTCCTAAAGGCTCACCTCGCATTGAGAACCTGCGAGGCCACGCCGCCGATATATACCAGACGATGATTGGAATAGCCAATGTCGGCTGCGCGATAAAGATCTTCCATAAGGCTTGGGCCGTAGCGCGACAGGAAATAATAAATATTCAACTCACGCTCCTGAAGATTCTTCTCAGGAAACAGTGTCGAATAGGCGCGCTCGACCTGGCGATAGGCGGTCTCTTCGCGCCGGGCGCTCGCGTGGATAAAGCGCGTGCGCAGATGTTCGATCTGGTAAAGCACCTTGCTTTTGGCGCGCTTGACCGTAGCCGAAAGCGTGGGATCGGCACGGCGCAAAGATGCATCGAGTTTGTCGAGTTGTTCCGCAAATACGCGCTCGGTTTCGGAAAATACCGTCGATGTGCCACGGTCCAGGCTCTGCTCTACTACCTTGCTTATGGCCGGATGGAGCCCCTCGAAGAAATCCGCCAGAGTGAGTTTATATTTCTTCAAAGTCTTTTGATGACGGCCTTCGATTATCGTAAAGCTCGCTCGCGGAAGCACGCACGGCTCCTGTCGGCCAAGCACTTCATAGACGGCGCGAAGCTGCGCGAAATAAGCTATCTCGGAAGGCCCTCCGATGTAAGCGGCCGTGGGCAGCAGCCAGTCTTGAACGACCGGGCGCAAGGTCACGTTCGGGCTGAAACAGTTGGGGCAGCGACGGGAAAGCTCGGCAAGCTCTGCTCTGTCGAATGACCTCTCGCTCCCCTTGACCAGAAAGCGCCCCTCGTGTTCGGTCAACGCAACGCGCCTTCCGTCATCCATAATAAAGAGCGGAACCATGTCTTCGGATGTATGTATCTGCGCGTGATAACCGGCCTCTTCAAGCTCGCGACTTCGCTCGACGAGCGCGGCGGCAATCTCCGAGGATTTCTCGATGGCCTGAGCGTAAAGCGGCGCTGCCACCTGCTTCAACTCTTCGTCCTGCGGATCGAGCAGCACTACCCCGTAATCTCGAAACAGCCGGGCCATGAGTTTTGCGAAAGCCTCGGCGTATCCCGCGCCTGCGCTGTAGCTTTCGCGCAAATCGCGCTCAAGTTCGGTCACAAACTCCGACGGCGGAAGCAATGCGATAAATTCATCTATCGTCTCGGAAATCCCCTCGCATAACTTGACGTGGCCGACCGGCATATCTTCTTTGTAATCGCCTGCCTCGTAGCGAATCTTTTTCAGATGGCCGTCGCGGTCAACTATCTGGCAGTGATTGACTTCCTCGTAGTCGTGGTCTTCGCTTGCGACCCAGAAAACCGGGACGGCCTCTACTCCCTCCTCGCGCAGGCAGGCGGCCAGTTTGATGACCGTGAGCGCCTTGTGAATAGTGTAGAGCGGCCCTGTGAATAGTCCCGCCTGCTGCCCCGTCACGATTGCGACCGAGCCGGGATGGCGAAGCATCTCGATATGCTTGAAAGTCAGGTCCGAGGAACCGGCGCGGCGATTGATCCGTTCGAGCGCTTCGGGTACGCGCTTGCGATCAAACTCCTGCGCGCCAACTTTGCGCGCGTGCTCGGCCAGAGGCGAGACCGCCCGCCCGCAATCGAGATAAAAGCGCGAAACCTTTTCGTATTCGTAAAGAAAGTCGTTGAAGAGTTTTGATGTGCGCGGAATCTCGGTAAAGCGCAATGCATCGGTGAGTCTTTCGGCAGCGGCTTCGAGGTCTTTACAATCTGGTTCGTTCATCAAATCCTCAATCAGCGGTCAGTGATCAGCGGTCAATGATCAGTGGCCAGCGCTTAAAATTGGTATTTCTTTTGCCCATCTGAGATTTCAGATGGGCAAAAGATCAATCAGCTTGCCTAACTCTGTTCTTAATCACTGACCACTGACCACCGGCCACTGACCACTGATTACTGCGTATGGCCAATGGCCAATCCCGGAAAGAGCCTGCTTTCGCGCATAACGGCTCTTATCTTTTCTCTATCCGAATCGCTCACAGGCGAAAGCGGCGCGCGAGGCGACCCGCCCACGAAACCTGCCATCTCAAGGGCCGCCTTAAGACCTGCGACACCGAGACCGGCGGTCACGATGTGCGATAGCGGAGCGATGCGATGTTGTAGCTCGCGCGCTCTCGTGTGATCGCCTTCGCTTACGGCCTGATACAATTCGACCGTGGCGCGAGGAACCACACAGGCTACGGCAAGAACTGCGCCCGCCGCACCCATCGAAAGCGAGGGGTAGAGTATGCCGCCGTTGCCCGACAGCACCGCAAACCCCGAGGGAGCGCGGGCTATCGTTTCCGACATTGCTCCCATATTGCCCGAACTGTCTTTTATTCCTGATATGCGGGGATGTGCGGCAAGCGATTGGGTGGTCGCCGGCTCAAGAACCACTCCGGTATTTTGCGGCACATTGTAAATCAGTACGGGCACGGGCGAATGATCCGCCACTTCCGTAAAAAATCGAGCGAGGCGCTCTTGAGTCATCGCGGATTTGTAGAAATAAGGGGTGATCACAAGCACGGCGTCCGCGCCGTTTGAGGCGGCTTCTTTGGCCGAATCTATGGCGGCCCTTGTAGATAACTCGTTCACCCCGGCGATGATCTTGTGCTCAGAGGTGGCGGCGCGTTTTATGGTTTCGATTACCTGCGCGCGTTCAGCGGGTGAAAGGTGCACCGCCTCGCCGTTTGATCCGAGAGCCACATAACCGGCAAGCCCCGTATCGTTCAATCGCTCGACATTTCGCGCCAGTCCTTCAAGGTCCAATCCTCCTTCGTCATCGAAGGGGGTCGTAAGGGGGGGAAGTATTCCGTTGAGATGAAATTCGCCCATAAGCCTGATGTTATCCTTCTACGTCGCTTCGTCTTTGCTTGTTTCAGACGAAGGCAAAGTAAATTGGGATTATAAGTGGGGCAAGCCGTGGGCGCAACATGGCTTGCAATTCGGCTTGCAATTCGGCTTGCAAAAGGGCTCGCGGTTATCTCAGGAAACCGGCGTGCGTTCAATAAATTGGATTATGTGGCGGGCTATCTCTTCGCCTTTTTCTTCCTGAAGAAAATGACCGGCATCGTGAATAGTGATTTCGGGCTCGCGCGCGGTCGAAGGTATAAGTTTACGAAAGAAACGATCTCCGCCCGCGGTCACCGGGTCGCGGTCTGAAAACATCACAAGCGCGGGCTTTTCCCAGTGGGAAAGCTTTTCACGGGTCTCGCGCATTTCACGCGCTCCGGGCTGATCCGGCTCGACAGGCACAAGCAAGGGAAACACCTGCGCGCCTGCTTTGAAAGAGGCATCGGGGAAAGGCGCATCGTAGGCGGCGATCACCTCATCGGAAATCGAGTCGGGACGCGCGGCGCTGCGTTTGATGATCTGGCCTACGGGCAGATCGGGAGTCCTCGCGGCATAGGCTCGCCATCTGAGAAACCCTTCGGTCCACGTAGAATCGCCCGCAGGCAGCCCCGTGTTCATTATCACAAGGCGGGCAAATCGTTCGGGCATCCTTGCGGCGACTCTGAGGCCGATCAAACCTCCCCAGTCCTGCACTACGGCTGTGATGGCTGAAAGATCGAGCTTTTCGATAAACGAAACGAGCGTATCCGTATGCATCTGGAACGAATAAGCCTCGGTTTCGGCAAACTTATCCGAGCGCCCAAATCCTAAAAAATCCATCGCTATGACACGATGCCCGGCGGCAAGAAGAGGGATCATCTTGCGATAGAGATACGACCAGGAAGGTTCGCCGTGCAGACACAAAATTACCTGCCCCGCGCCTTCATCAACGTAATGGACTCGCGTCTCGCCGATTTCGACATAGTGCGGTTCGAAGGAGAAACCGGGCAGGTTGGCAAATCGCTCTTCCGGTGTGCGAAGTATCGTCATCGTTTTTTAGCCTCTCTCCAGTGGGATTTGAGATTTGAGATTTCAGAGACCTCCGGCGACTTCAAGCACCTGCCCCGAAACATAATCTGAAAGCGGGGAGGCAAAAAACAGAATCGCGCCCGCCGCTTCTTCCGGCGTGCCGCCTCGTCCGAGGGGAATCATTGGCGTAGTGCGTTCCAGTCGCTCTCGCGGAATGCCTATGGCTATTTCCTGATCGCCGCGATTAAGGGTTTCGCCCTTCTCTTTCGCCTGAGTCAAACGGGTATCGATACGGCCAAAGGCTACGGCGTTGACCTGAATGTTGAACTGGCCCCACTCTTTTGCAAGCGTTTTCGTAAGCCCGATGACGCCCGCCTTGCCCGAAGAATAATTTGATTGTCCCGCATTTCCGCGAGTGCCCGATGTCGAACTTATGTTGATGATCTTGCGGGCAGATGCTTGCCCGTCTTCGGCCTTTTCCCGTTTGGCCGTTTCGCGAAGGTAAGGAGCGGCGGCGCGTATGATGCGAAAGGGCGCGGTCAGGTGAATCGCAAGTATCGCCTCCCACTGCTGGTCGCTCATCTTGTGAATGACCGCATCCCACGTGTATCCGGCATTGTTTACGATGATGTCCAGGCGACCGAATTTCTCTAAAGCCTCACTGACGATAAGGTCGGGGAAAGCGCGGTCGGTCACATCGCCCGGCACGCTTATGGCTTCGCCGCCTGCCGCGAGAATGGCTCCCACGGCCTCTTGTGCGGGTTCGGGGTCAATGTCGCTTATGACTACGCGGGCGCCGTGACGGGCGAAAAATTCAGCCGTAGCGCGCCCGATGCCGCGACCAGACCCGGTGATTATGGCCGTCTTTGATTGAAGCAATCCATCCATAAAAGGCCTCCCCGATTACTTGTTATAAACGGTGCTGAGTTTATCATAATGGTGACGGCAAGGCACGGCTCTCAGGGCGAGACCCGGGCAGACATCTTGCGGATTTGGACGAGACGTGGCCGCCAGGTAAGAGACAGGAACTTACTTTTCAGGTAAGGTTCACCGGCATCTCTTTTATTACGGCCACGTCTGTTTGGGGAGGGGGAGAAGCGATTAAGCTCCATCTTAAATGGATCGTTTTACTATTTTTGCACCTCCTTTCTCTTGCGACTCGATTATGATAAGCGGGCAAGCGGTTCGTCGGTTTATTTGCCCGCTTCGAATACGGATCTGAAGAGTTGTCCAACCTCTGCAAGGCTCAGAAACCCGTTCTGATCCGTATCAAGAGAGCTGAAAAGCCCCGTCAATTGATTGAATTCATCACGCGAAACAGAATCATCGGCGTTGGTGTCAAGGAATTTGAGCAGGTGAGAGCCAAAAGGCGAAGCGCCGTCGTGCGGCCTTCGAACGGGCAGGCTCGCCAGTTCCGATTCGACTATCACACCGTCGCCGTTTGTATCTATTCGATCAAATAGGTCGGGCGGACCCTGCCACTCATCGCGAACTATTTTGCCGTCGCTGTTGCTATCGAGATCGGCGAAATTTGGCGGATGGCCCGGTCCCCGTCTCTCCGAACCGGCATCATTTCTGCCTAAAACCTGCGGAAATCGGTCCAGTTCCTGCGCCGTGAGCGCGCCGTTTTTATCTCCGTCGAGGGTATCGAAAAACTGTGCGACCTGGCTAAATTCGGTTTGAGAGAGATTACTGTCCTGATCCGTATCGAGCGCGCCGATCAGTTGCCCCCCGAAAGGAGGTCCCCCGAAAGGAGGCCCGCCTCTGTGAGGGCCTTGCGGGGGAGCAGCGGAATTAAACTCATCCTGACTTATACTGCCGTCGCCGTTTGTATCTATTCGATCAAATAGGTCGGGCGGACCCTGCCACTCATCGCGAACTATTTTGCCGTCGCTGTTCTTATCGATGCTGGAAAACGACGGACGTCTGCTGCCGGGTCGCGGCCCCTGAGCGATGCCCTGCGCTATGAAGACAAGCGCGAGGCTTGCCACCACGGCCAGAGCAGTAATGATCCTGATTTTTTTTGTCATAAGGTTAACCTCCTGGTCTATTGACTGATAAGGATAGAGGGTGGTTTACAAACACCTACAGCAATTCTCGGTTTAGAAATTCTGTCTTAACAAAAAGTGAACCACGAAATACACGAAGCACACGAAATAGAAGAATTATTCGTGTATTTAGTCTGTTTCGTGGTATATCCCGGTGCGATTTCCTCTAAACCGAGAATTGCTGAAACACCTATCCTCTTAACATTCTTCATTCACCGGCTTCATTCACTGGAGCGTGTATAAAGAAATTCATTTGAGAGCGAGTTGTCGGTATTTTTGACCTGAAGCGTGACGGTATCGCCCACGGTGATCTTCTTGCCGGTCTTTTTGGCAATCAGCGTGGTTGCCGGGCTTGACTGGTCGTTTTTGGTCTTCTGCTTTATGCCGTTCATAAAAAGCTTTGCGCCGGTGGCGAAATTTGCGCCCGTGATAATCAGCTTTTTACCTTCGATAAAGCCGCCGGTAATAACCGGCGGCTCGGTTGGCGGTTCGGTCTCGGTGATCCCCTCAAGCCCGATATCGAAAACCGCCCGATACCCCTGCCCGTCCTGAGTCACGTTTAACAATAGTTGGGAACCGCCCTGGTTATAGATGCCGTCCTGATTGTTGCGCGTGTTGCGCGTGCCCTTCGAGTTATAGGGGCTTTGCGTATAGACCTGATCGGTCAGCGAATCGTCGAAGAAGAGTTGCGATGTAAACTCATAGGTCTTGTTAGAACCGGCAAAGAGCCGAATCTTGAAATGAATATGGACGGCGCGGCCTGAATACCAGCCCGGATAGATGGTCAAAAACTCCGCCGTTCCATTTGTGTCGGTCACCTGATACCCGCGCAGATATTTCTGCCCGCGCGTATCAAATCCCCCGTCCCTGACATCGGAATAGCTGCCCCCCGCGTCGCAGTGCCATACGTCTACGTAGGCGCCTGAGAGATCGGTGCAGGTCGCGCCGTTGACGCGGCTGATGTTGAATACCAATTGCAACGGCGTTCCCGGTCTTACCGTACCGGTCGAGGGGTCCGTTCTGATATCCGAACGATTCAGTTTTTCATCCACAAAGTAAGGCCCTTCGGTCAACTGCGGCCTCACCACGCAGGAAAGAGCGCTTGCGCTCACCGATGAACTGCCTGCGCCCGACGGCAGAAACTTCATCGCCGGCCTGCCTGCCCATCCGACAAGCGCCGTAGCGCCTGCCGCCCCAATAAGGCGCAACGTATCGCGTCTGCTGATCGAATGGTTTGATACCTTTTTCATCCTTACCTCATCATCCTTTTTCTTTATCTGGTTTCAACGAAAGCGCGGATCACAATAGCTTTCCGCCCATTGCAATAACCGTTCTCATATGCTTAGAACGATCAACCCTCGGATCGTGACGTTAAGTGTTTGTCAGCCTTGTGTGAAGATTTGTGAGTGATGCGTGGAGAGTGATGCGTGATTCGTGATTCGTGATTCTCAGGGTGCCTGCCTGCAAAAGACTCTTACGAAGCCAGCTAAATCACGAATCACGAATCACGCAAATAGGACATTCGTCACAGGGTAAAAGTGAAGGTGCCGGAAGAGACGCCGTTGCTGATTACCACTACCTGATTTGAGCCGCTTCGAAGATTCAAGGAGCCCTGATCGGCCTTTATCTTTATCTTTTTGCCTGCCGAGTTGACCGTCATCGCGGATTGCGGGGTCACGACGAGGCCGTTGATTTCAACCTCAAGCTGGCCGATAAAACGCTTGCCGACTATCTTGAGCTTCGTCCCGTTGAACGAGACATTTTTTATGGTCGGCAGGTCGGCGGCAACCTGATCTGCGCCTACGATGTAGCCGAAACTTTTGAGAGCCGCAATATCATTTGCCGAAATTTCGTATCGCTTGCCGTCGGAAAGAGTCGGGTCCATAACTCCTATGTACTGCCCCGTGAGGCGATCATCTTTCCAATGAGACGCCTGTTGTCTATCTCCACCCGTGCCGTCAGGGCGACCGGTTGATAAGGCAGCCTGTACGGTTCCATCAAAGTAGGTCTGACTGCCTCCCGAAGAGAGCACCCGCTCTGAGGCGGCAAAGGTATTGAAGCTTGCGCCCGGTCGAAAACGGAAAAGATCCCAGATCGCGACGGATACGGGAAAGGTGCGGTCCAGTTCGTGGTAGCCCGTGTCGGATGTAAATCCGAGGACGTGTCCGATC
Organism: Blastocatellia bacterium; assembly: GCA_963765495.1. Taxonomy (GTDB): domain Bacteria; phylum Acidobacteriota; class Blastocatellia; order UBA7656; family UBA7656; genus CAVXWP01. The sequence continues at coordinate 1,197,653 of CAVXWP010000001.1, read as the reverse complement.
TCGTGGACGGCCACGGAATCGAAATCAATCTTGTTGGAATCAACGCCATCGTCGGGGTTGAAATCATAACTGAAATCGGAGTTGAACCCGACGGCGGGCGGATCGCCCAAAGTATTCTTTTCGGAGGCAGGGTCGGCTGTGGCGCTGATGAAACCGAGCGACCGCCAAACGGCAGACGGGGCCTCGACGTAACTGGTATTGCCTATGTCGGTCGGGACCGTGTACAGGGGCAACTGATTATAGATGTCCGCCCGATTGTTGTTTGCGCCAAGCCCTGTGAGCGCGCTACGCACTTCGGTGTAAATCGAAGCATCGCCGAGGTCCTGGGAATCGGTCTGACCCAAAACATCCGTGTCATATTTTTCGCCAAACCAGGTAGGCCCGAAGTCTACGTCGATGATGACCGTTATCGGAGTGCTTATCAGCGATTGCCAGCGGGCGGCGGCGCTTAAGAAAGCCGCTTTAGCTTTCGGATAGTTCTCTAATTGATTGGTTGCCCGCAGGATGATCTGTAATCCTGTGCTTTCCGCGCTAAGGTTCTGAGTGCGTGTGCTGCTTACAGAAGAGGCGGAAGAGATTATATGAAGAGATGGATCGGCCCGGTTTTTTAACATTCTCGCCTCTGCCTCGGTAGCCTCACGACACCCGACCGAGCCGCTGTTTCTGTAGTTGATAAAGGCACGGGAACGGGAAACTGGCAAAGGCATTGTGCGCCCCTGAACGGCCGGCGGGGTGCTTTGCGCAGAGGCTTGCGCCCGCCATAGAGCAGCGCCGCCCGCGCCGGGTAAAAGCGAAACGGCCAGAGCCAGAAAGATTGAAAGCGAAGACAATTTTACTGATCGAACAACACTTTGCATGCTTGCTCCTTTGACAGACGACTGTTTAATTATCACAGGTGACAGGAGACAGGGAAGCAGGCGATGAGGCGACACTCTCCCTATTCTGCCACCCGTAACCTGTTCCCTGTTCCCTGTAGCGTGGCTAGTCATTATCGGCATCGCTGCCCGGTTTGCGTTTCAGCGTGGGCGGGGCCTTGTCCGACTCGCCGTCATTGCCGTTTGAATCTCCCCGTGAGGGCTTTCTTCTGAGTGAAGGGGGCGCTTTATCGGTTTTATCGAGGCTGCGCTGATTGGTTATCTGAAGCAGCTTCTGTTTTACCCTGTTGAATTCGGATGTCGAGACGGTGTATTCGTCTCGTTCGGGGAAGCGCGTAAGCAGGAGGCGAGCCTTTTCCAGACGGTCGCCGGTTGTCGGATGAGTGCTGAAGACTTTTGCGAGCATCCCCGGCTCTTTTGCCTCTTTGGCTTTGAGCTTCTCGAAAAAGCTGAGCATCGCCGTAGGATCGTATCCGGCTGCCCACATATATTGAAGACCAAGCCGGTCGGCTTCTTCCTCAGCGCCCCGGCTGAATTTCAGGAACGTAAGCGGCACAAGCACATTCGCCGCATTCTGCGCGATGGCTCCAAGCGGGCCGCCTACGAATATAAGCGGTATCGAAAGATACTGGGCCAGCGTGGCCTTCGATGCCTGCTCGACGCCGTGGCGCGCGGCTACGTGGCCTATTTCGTGAGCCATGACCCCGGCTATTTCCGCTTCGCTGTCGGCGGCAAGAATCGCCCCGCTATTGATAAAGAGAAACCCGCCCGGCAGGGCAAAGGCGTTTACATCGGCCGAGTCAATCACTTTAATCGTGAACGGGACTTTGGCGTCCGAGTGAAGCACTATATTCTGGCCCACACGATTTATGTACTCGGTAATGACCGGGTCGGTTATAAACTTGCCTTGCTTTTCGACTTCGGCAGCCAGTTGTTGCCCGAGTCGGGTCTCTTTTTCCAATGAATAGAAGTCTATGCTTCTCTTGTTTATGTCGCGTTTGCCGATAAGCTCAGGATTTTCGTTATCCTTGAGCGGCTCGGTCGTTTTCGGCACGCTCTTTTCCGCATCGTCTTTATGGGCGTCGTCGCTATGGGCGGCGACCGCGCTCATGGGCACCGACAGGATCGTCATCACGATTATCGTAGAGACGAATTTATTCAAACCACCTACCCTGAACATCATAACTACTGTTCTCCCCTTTTTTCGTTGAAAGATTAATGTGAACCTGAAGCTGACAGGTTACCGCAGCAAACTTAGATTCCGATCACCCTCGTCTGAGTTCGCCGCCCGTTCGGCCATCGGGCAAAAAAAGTATAGCCCCAAGTTTTTTGCAACATCCTCTGCAATGTTGGAACGCCCCGTTTGGCCAAACCAGCGTCAAGGGTTTGTCAAGCGCATCTTTAGTTTTGTCAATTTCGAGTCTTATGCCTTGACAATTCTTTACGGCAGGCAAGCCTGCGAAATCGTTAGATTAATCTGGTGTGGTAGCATTATAAATACAGAGCAGTCCTGAGAAGTCTAAGTGAGGGTTGAGGGATGAATCGCATTCTGGTCATAGATGATGATGTTGATTTATGCGAGTTACTCGACAAGTATCTTCGCCGCGAGGGCTTTGAGCTTGACATCACGCACAGGGGAGACATCGGCGTAGAACGCGCCCTTTCAGGCGATCATGCGCTCGTCATTCTGGATGTCATGTTGCCGGGTCTTAATGGATTCGATTGCCTGAGCAGCATCCGAAGCAGGTCGAACCTGCCGGTGTTGATGTTGACGGCTCGCGGAGATGATATAGACAGAATCGTGGGTCTGGAAATGGGCGCTGACGATTATCTGTCGAAACCCTTCAACCCGCGAGAACTTATCGCAAGAATCCGCGCCATCCTGCGCCGGACAAGGGTGGAATCGGATGAATCTGCGCCCGCCTCCGGCCCGGAACGGATTTCCGTAGGCGATGTGGAACTAGACAAAGGAACGCGGATCGTCACGCGGGCGGGCGAGCAGATAACGCTCACAACAGTAGAATTCGATCTGCTGGAAAACCTTATGCGGTCAGCCGGGCACATAATCACCCGTGAAGACCTGGTAAAGTCGGTCCTTGGCCGCGCCTTCACTCCATACGACCGCAGCATAGATACTCACGTCAGCAATCTACGAAAAAAACTGGGCCACTACATCGACGACATCGAACGAATAAAGACCATTCGCTCGGTCGGCTACATTTACGCAAGCCCCTCAGACGCGCCAAAGGAGTGACGGGTATGCGAAGTCTGTTTCTGAGAATCTTTATATGGTTCTGGGTCGCTATGGGGCTTGTCGTGTTCACGCACTCCCTGTCAACCATGATGGTCTTTGATAAAGGAGCCAGGGGCTTCTTGGGCGGGCAGCTTGCGATATATGGTCTCACGGTAACAGAAAAATACGAACAGGGAGGAAAAGCCGCTACGGATGATTATCTGAGACGGCTCGAACGCAACACGCGAATGCGCGTCCACCTCTTCGATGAAGAGGGGAATCAACTGGCAGGGCGAGAAATCAGCCCAGAACTGGAAGAGATGGCGCGGCTTTCAATCGCGGAGGGCAGAGACAATTTCAGCCAGAAGGCAAGGACCGATTTTCTGACCCGCTGGATACAATCCGAGAGCGGAAACCGATACCTGATAGCCAGTGAATCGGGGCGTCCTCCATGGTTGCGTCTGCCTTTCTGGCCCGGGGTGTGGTGGGCGCAACTGTTAGCCGTGATCCTGACGACCGGCGCGCTTTGCTACCTGCTCGCCAGATATCTCAGTTCCCCGGTCGTCAAGCTTCGAGCGGCGACCCAGCAACTGGCGGCGGGCGATCTTTCTGCACGCGTAGGCGCGGCTAACAATAAACGACGCGACGAACTGGCCGACCTCGGGCGGGATTTCGACATCATGGCCGAGCGCATCGAGTCTCTGATGGTTTCACAACAGCGGTTGCTGCACGATATTTCCCACGAACTGCGCTCGCCGCTTGCCCGGCTGAAAATAGCTCTTGAACTGGCGCGACAGGGCGACCCGGCAGATGTCGGATGGGCGCTTGACCGTATAGACCGCGAAGGCGACCGCCTGGATGATCTCATCAATCAACTGCTCACGCTTGCGCGGCTGGAAAGCGTGTCGCCCGTAGCCAAGACCGATCCGGTCGATCTCAAACGCCTCGTGAGTGAAATCGTCATGGATGCCGATTTTGAGGCGCGCAACAACAACCGCGAGGTAAAAATAGTCACAGCCGAAGATTGCCTAATAGACGGAAACAAACAACTTCTGCGCAGCGCCATCGAAAACGTGATTCGAAACGCGGTAACTTATACTGCCGACGGAACCGATGTCGAGGTCCGGTTGCAATGCGAAGTCAAAGCAGAAAACTCGCAGGCCGTTATAAGCGTTCTGGATCAGGGAGAAGGCGTTCCCCAGGCTGCTCTTGAGAAAATATTTCTCCCTTTTTATCGAGTCACCGATGCAAGGGACAGGCAATCTGGAGGCATCGGTCTGGGGCTTTCGATAAGCCAGCGCGCGGTAAAAATCCACGGCGGAACGATAACGGCTTCAAACGCCGAGGCGGGAGGTCTCTTGGTTCAACTGCGTTTCCCTATCGCAAACAGGAATGTCTCGCCGAATGCGCGAAAGGAAATTCTCCCTGCCAACTCCGTCGTTTCAAGCCGTTAGCGCGCGGGCTTGATTCATCCCGTTTATCGAGAGATTAATGCCGTTTATCGACAACCAGGCTGTTGTCTGCTATTATTGCCGTAAGCTGAATCAGTCAACGCGCTGAGAATAATAAACCTTCTGGAGGGCATTATGTCGAAAACCGTGAGCGACATCATCAAAGACAGAAAAGAGGTTTACAGCATCTCGAATCAGATGACGGTGGCCGAAGCTGCGCGCTATCTGAAAGATCGGGGCATACGGGCGGCAGGTGTTTACAACCTGTCGGGCAAGATCGTAGGCGTCCTCTCTCAAAGCGATATATCCGATAAGGTCGTAGCCGAAAACTATCGCCCGGCAGAGGTGAACGTACAGGCAATCGCAAGCGAAAACCTGATCAAAATCGACTCCGACGCCCAGTGCAGTCAGGCCATGCAACTCATGCACGATAAAGGCGTCTACCATCTGATAGTCGAAGACGAGAACGAAAAATTTCTGGGGATGGTCTCGATGCGCGACTGCATCACGATGAGCGTCGAAGAGGAAAAAGAACGCGCCGACCTGTACAAAGAGTACGCCTTCCCCACCTACTGAAATCAGTTTTGAATTTTGAATTTTGAATTTTGAGTTAAAGGGAATTCCGATCAAGGCATCTCAATTTTCAAATCTCAAATCTTCATTCGTGTCTGAGCGCGACAATGGGGTCGAGTCGTGCCGCCTTCATTGCGGGCCATAGTCCGAATACGATGCCTACCATAACGGAGCCGAAAAATCCGAAACCGGCAGCCCAGACAGGTATCGTCATAGCCAGATCAGGCACAAGCGCCGTAACCGTCACGGCCAGAAACCAGCCGGATAACAGACCGGCTATCCCACCCAATCCGGTCAGCGTCACGGCTTCGGTCAGAAATTGCAGAATTATGTCGGAGCGACGAGCGCCCACGGCTTTTCTTATCCCAATTTCACGCGTGCGCTCGGTGACTGCGACAAGCATGATGTTCATTACGCCTACGCCGCCCACCATAAAGGCTATCGAAGAGATGATCATCATCACCCCAAAGACCGCGCTTACTATGTCATCAAATGTGGAGATAAAAGAATCGGGAGTGCCTACCTCAAAATTATTTTCTGCGTGAAGAGACACATTGCGGCGGCGGCGCAGAACCTGCTCGATCTTATCTATCCCTTCGCTCATCCGGCCTTCGCGCATGCGGATGATAATAAAATGGTCGTCGACGGCCGGGTACATCTTGTGAAACGTCCAGTAAGGGATGAATATGTCGTTGTCCTCCTGATTTTCAGAGCCGAACGGACCTGCTTTTTGCTTTTTGACCGTTCCAATGACTACGAAATCCTGACCGCCCACATTGATCGTCTTGCCTATAGGGTCTTCATAAGGGAAGAGCGCCTCGACCACGTTAAAGGCTAAAACGCAAACATAGGCGCGGTGCTCGGTCTCAACTTCGTTGAAATACCGGCCCTCGCCTACGGGCACGTTCATGACAAGCTCGGCCACGGGAAAATTCCCTATGACGCGCGGGCGGCTCATAACGCGGTCGCGGTAATGAGCCTCGGGCGGCGCGGGCGGCATCTCTCCGGGCGGCGGCAGGCCGTAGATCAAACCGGCATAGATGTATTCGGCGGCGTCCACTTCCTGCTCGATGGCCTGAGCGTCTCCGAGCGTAAGCGGTTTACGATTGAGGACTTCCGCAGGAAGCCTCCCCGTTTGAATAAAAGGATAGCGCCACAGATAGACATTGCGGGTGCCAAAGCTTTCGGCCTGATCGAGCACCGTCTGGCGGAAACCGTTCAAGACCGCCGCCATCAGCACGATCACAAGCACGCCGATGAATACACCCAGAATAGTCAGGGCCGCGCGGAATTTATGCGCCGTCAGGGTTTCGAGCGCAAGCCTCGTATTCTCTCTGATGCCGGTTATGTTCATATCTTGGGGGCCAGGGGCCAGGGGCCGGGGGTCAGTAAAAGACTTTAAAGTAGTATTAGATCGGGTTGAAAGTTATTGCCAGGAATCACTGGTCCCCCGACCCCCGGCCCCTGGCCCCCGCTAATCATTCTGTGCGAAGCGCCTCAATCGGGTCGAGGCGACCGGCACGCCGCGCCGGATATATCCCGAAAAAGACTCCTATTATGGTTGAGAGCAGAAAGGCCAGCAGGGGTGCCCATAAAGGAAATGCCGACGGCAGGGGTGTAAACCGCGCTATCAACCACGAGATGCCGTAAGCCATCATCACTCCGCCGACTCCGCCCGCGCAGCACAAAACGACCGACTCAACCAGAAATTGATTTACTACATCCTGCTGACGCGCGCCCACTGCCTTGCGAATCCCTATCTCCTTTGTCCGCTCAACGACCGACACGAGCATTATGTTCATTATCACTATGCCGCCGACCACAAGCGATATCCCGACTACGAAAAGCGATACCGAAAAGATGATTCTGGTCAGGTTGTTGAAGAGTTCGTTTACGCCTTCGGAAGTTATCAACCCGAAATCATCTTCTTCGTGATAACCCACTCGATGGCGCGAACGCATAACGAGCCGCGCCTGATCCTGAGCCTGCTGCATCTGGTCGGCCCGGGCCTTTATCGAGATGTTCACCGACCGGCGCGCGCCGTATATCTTTTGAAATGTCGAAAGCGGGATCTTCGCAAAATTATCGCGCGAATACCCAAACACCGAGCCGCGCTTTTCGGCCACGCCTACTACGGTAAACGGATGGTCTTCGATCTTGAGGGACTTGCCCAGAGGGTCTTCGCCCGGAAAAACCTTTTCAGCGATCTCCCAGCCGATAAAGGTCACAAAACGCGAGTGCTCATCTTCCCAATCCACTATATTACGCCCCATCTCGACATCATAAGGCTCTATGTCGATGACGTTGGGCGTCATTCCGTCCAGATCAACCTGCTCGACCGTGCGCCTGCCGTAGCGAACATTTACCGCCTTGTGTGTCTCTACCCCTACCAGTTCGCAACTGCTGCAAGCGGCACGTATAGCATTGGCGTCCTCCACATAGATTTCAGGGTTGCGGCGCAACATCTCGAAAAACTTGTCGAGGTTTGTAGTAATCGGATACTGCGTGACCACGAAGGCATTTGGCCCAAAATTGGAGACCTTCTGTTTCCAGTAAAGATCCAGACCCTTAATAATCGATATTACGGCTATGATCGAAGTGATGCCGATTATGATGCCGAGCAGGGTCAGAAACGACCGAAGCGCGTTTGCGCGCAAAGAGTCGAGGGCTACGCCGGCATAGTCGAGGAAACCGGCGTGACCGGAGGTTCTCTTAGCCGCCGCGTCGCTGGTCTGATCAAGAACTGGGGCCGACGACGTCTTCATGCTTACTACATTGATTTATAACCACCCGATCCGTCCCGGTCAACAATTCTCGGTTCAGGTTAAACTTCCTTATTGGATCTGGAAACCCGATGCGAGTTTGATTACCCCGACACTGAAAAAGGCATCGCGGGTGAAGCGAGATGGTCGCGACCCGGCGTTCTTTGTGTATAGAACTGTGGCAATATGACCGAAATAATTCGGTCATATTGATGCAACATGACGCAGGGGTCGACAGGCCATTTTTCTTATGTATCTCTAATAGCCCGTGTAATAAGCGCTTTTTTTTGTCCGCTTTAATGGCATGCATGTTGCTCTTGCCAAATAGACCTGATTTTTCCAGTTAGGCGATTTGCGTGTAGAGGCAAGAATATGGGGTATATCCTAACCGACCATGACCGCTCAATAACCCGGCTTTTTATCATAGCGGTATCGGTTATCGGATTGTCCTTATTCGCCTATTCCACGATTGTGGTAATCACAAGTCCTCTGAATTTCGAGTGGGTGCTTTTGAGCCTTGTCACTGTGATGCTTGTGTCACGCATAGACATAGACATTCCCAGAACAACGAGCACGGTGACGATCACAGACGCTTTCATTTTTATATCCGTCCTCCTGTATGGAACGCATCATTCGGTACTTTTGGCCGGGTTTGATGCCGCCATCTGCTCACTTCATTACAAGAACAAGCAAAGGGTATTGCCGTTCAATGTGGCCGTCATGAGCATGTCGGTGTTTGCTTCGAGCACATTGACAAGGCTCGCCTACGGCAATGCGATCAGCACGGCCTCGGATCTCGATACCCTGTTTATGGCCGCCGCTACGCTGGCCCTGATTCACTTCATATTGAATTCGGGCATAGTCAGCATAGTGATGGCTCTCCGTCGCAGACAGGGAGTTGGAAAGACCTGGAAAGATTCGTTTCTGTGGACCTCGATCTCTTATTTCGCGGGCGCGGCTGCCGCCTGCCTCATAGTCAAGCTCATCTCGGTCATATCCTTTTACGCCTTCATCATTTCGGTCCCGATTGTGACCATCACCTACTTCACCTACAAGATATATCTCGACAAGGTCGAGTCCTCCAATACTCACGTCGAGCAGATGGCCGATCTGCATTTGAGAACTATAGAGGCGCTCGCAATCGCCATAGACGCCAAAGACGAAGTGACTCACGATCACGTGCATAGAGTGCAGATATACGCCACGGGGCTTGCCCGGCTCTTCGGGCTGAGCGAGCCTGAGATAGAAGCGCTCAAGGCCGGGGCGCTGCTTCACGACATAGGCAAACTGGCCGTGCCGGATTACATTCTCAACAAACCCGGCCCGCTCACGCCTGCCGAGTTCGATAAGATGAAGGTCCACACAATCGTGGGCGCAGAAATACTTGAGCGGGTGGGGTTTCCCTATCCGGTGGTACCCGTCGTCCGCCACCATCACGAAAGGTGGGATGGGCGCGGCTACCCGGACGGACTCCGTGGCGATCAGATACCGATCACTGCGAGGATACTGACCGTGGCCGATTGCTTCGACGCGGTGCGCGAAGACCGCCAGTACCGCAAGGCCATGACTCGCGAAGAGGCCCTCGGAATTTTGCAGGCCGGGAAAGGGACTATGTTCGATCCGAACGTGGTCACTACTTTTCTCGAACATCTGGAAGAATTCGAAGCCGATATACGCAATCAAAGAGTGGAACTGCCGTCAGCAGGCCCCCGGAAGAGCAGAAATCATGCCCAGAGAACGCCTCTCGACAACAGCCCGGGCGTCTTTGAGCAGATACGCAATGCGCACCGCGAGGTAATAACGCTCTATGACATAGCGCAGACCATTGGAACGAGTCTCGACCTGCGCGACACGTTCGCGGTCTTCTCTTCCAGGCTACAGGATATAGTGAGCTACACGACGTGCGTGCTATACCTGACAAAGCAGGATTCGGATGAGATCGAGGCGACGCATGTATCGGGGCGGAATCAGGATCGGTTCAAAGGCAGACGCATGCCCGCCGGAGCAGGCATTGCCGGATGGGTCGTGGTCAACGCTCATTCCATGCACAATAGCGACCCGGTGCTGGATTTCGACGCCATGAGGGCCGATGTGGCTGAAACATATCAGACCGCCACGGTCGTGCCGTTGATGCGGGACGGAGAAGTGCTTGGGGCGCTTGCGCTTTATTCGGCCGAATTGAGCGCCTATGACGGAGACCACCTGCGCCTTGTAGAGGCCGTAGCAAAGCTCGCTTCCGACGCAATAGCCAATGCCGTGCACCACGAGAGGACCGAAACGAGCGCGCTGACAGACTCTCTGACGGGATTGCCAAACGCGCGCGCCCTGCGTCACAAATTCGAAGAAGAAGTGGACCGGGCCGTGCGTCATCGCGATGTTTTCTCGGTTGTGATGATGGATCTGGACGGCTTCAAATCGGTCAACGACCGCCTCGGCCATCAGGCCGGAGACACCCTGCTGAAAGAACTCGCGCAGATTCTGCTCACTCAGATTCGATCTTCGGATTTTATAAGCCGGTATGCCGGGGACGAATTTGTTGCCATTCTACAGGTAGGCTCTGAGGAAGTGAGCGAGCTTGTGAGACGCATTCAAAATGCCATAGACAAACACGATTTCTCATTTGGCGGGACCAACATCTATGTGGGCATCAGCGTAGGCTGGGCCTGTTTTGGCGTAGACGGAACGACGCTTGACGAGTTGCTGCTTGCCGCCGACCGCTCCATGTATTCGAACAAAAACAAGCGAAAAGCGATGCCCGCGCAATCAGGCGAATTCAAACTAACCGAAACCGGACAGTTCAGATTGATGTAACCGCAAACACCCTCTCAACAGAATCTCTTTGATCGATACAAGACCTTTGCGCACTTTAGGGCTTTGCGCCTTAGCGATAATCTATTTCTCGCAGAGCCTCAAAGTGCCCTATGCTTTTCCTGAGAATCAACTGGCCCTGAAGTTCTGGCCCGGCATTGCATTAATACATTGGTTTGTAATTGCCAGTCGGCCCCGATCCGGTTAAAATTAATGATCTCTCAGGAGACCACAATATGCTGGATAAGTTTCGAGATGAGTGTGGCGTATTTGGTATCTTCAACCACGAAGATGCCGCCCGTCTTACCTACCTGGGCCTTTACGCCCTGCAACATCGCGGGCAGGAATCGGCAGGGATAGTCTCATCCGACGGAGAGCGCCTTCAGGCGGCTCGCGGCATGGGGCACGTAAGCGAAATATTCGGCGAAGACCAGTTCGCCCGCCTGCCGGGCCGCGCTACCATCGGGCACGTTCGGTATTCAACTGCCGGAAGCGTCTCGTTGCTCGAAGCGCAGCCGTTTCTCGTAAACGGACATCGCGGACAGATCGCGCTTTGCCACAACGGCAATCTGCCCTACGCGACCGAGGTGCGCGCCGAGCTTGAAATGGACGGCGCTATTTTCTCTTCGACCTCAGACACCGAAGTAGTGTTGCACAAGATTGCCCGCTCGCGCGCCCTCGATATTCCCGGCGCGATTGTCGACACTTTCACCGAGATACAGGGCGCGTACTCGATGCTTTTTCTCACAAAAGACAGCCTCATAGCCGCGCGCGACCCGCGCGGATTCCGCCCGCTGTGTCTGGGTCAGTTGGGCGATTCCTATGTAATCGCGTCGGAAACCTGCGCCTTCGATCTGATCGATGCGACCTATCTGCGCGACGTGCAACCGGGCGAGATACTCATAATCGACCGCGAGGGGATTCACTCGTCTTTCCCGCTTCAAAAGGAAAAACCGACATACTGCATATTTGAACACGTCTATTTCTCGCGCCCCGATTCGATAGTCTTTGGCCGCTCCGTCAACAAGAGCCGCCACAAGATGGGGCAACAACTGGCCCGCGAGCACCCGGCCGACGCCGACATAGTCGTCCCCGTGCCTGATTCGGGAACCGCCGCCGCCATCGGCTATGCGTCGGAATCGGGTCTGAAGTTTCGTTTCGGGCTGATGCGCAACCACTACGTCGGGCGCACCTTCATCGAGCCGAAACAATCGATCCGCCACTTCGGCGTCAAGGTAAAACTCAACCCCGTGCGCGATCTGATCGAAGGGCTGCGCGTAGTGTTGATTGACGATTCGATAGTGCGCGGAACAACTTCAAAGAAGATCGTGCAGATGGTTCGTCAGGCGGGCGCGCGCGAAGTGCACGTCCGCATCAGTTGCCCGCCGACAATCGCGCCCTGCTTTTTCGGAGTCGATACGCCAACGCGGGAAGAACTTATAGCCGCCAACCTGTCGGTCGAAGAGATAGCCCATTACATCGGGGCCGACAGCCTCGGCTATCTGAGCCTGGAAGGGATGCTGCGCGCTTGCGGAGACCCTTTCGGCAACCGTCACTGCACGGCGTGTTATACCTCTAATTACCCTATACCAGTGACATCAGGCGCGCGGACCAAGACCGAAAGAGAAGAAGGCGCACTCGCGCAGGACAGCGTCTGGCCGCGCACCTAGCCCCTCAAAAAAATAATGAGAAAACGTTCCAGTTCCTCGACCGTCGTAGTGCTCTTATTGCTTGCGCTTGGAGCCGCTTACTATTTTTATCAGAAGCGACAGGAGCCAAAACCCGTGCCCGGCCCCGTTGCCGGAAAGCTCACGATTCACTTCCTCGATATAGGTCAGGGCGATGCGGAGTTGATTCAATTGCCCGATGGCGAAACGATCCTTATAGATTCAGGCGACAGAGGCGCGCCAACCGTAGACCTGCTGAAAAGATACGGTGTAAAAGATATTGATCTGATAATCGCCACACATCCGCATTCTGATCACATAGGCGAGATGGACGACGTAATGCGCGCCTTCAAGGTTAAAGAGTTCTGGGATTCCGGCTTTCCATACTCAACAAAAACCTATGGCAATATGCTCCAGGCGATAAAGGATCAGAAGATAAAATTTTCAACTCCCAGACGAGGCGACACGCGCCAGATCGGGCAGGTGATGCTTGAAGTGCTAAACCCTCCAAAGAACCTGAAAGATTTGCCCGATGACAACCCTAATAACGCCTCGCTGGTTGTACGGCTGACCTTTGGCGGCAAGCGATTTCTCTTTACAGGCGACACCGAAGAAGAGACATGGAAACAGATGATCGGTGAAGAAAAAGGCAAACTCCAGGCCGATTTGCTCAAGGCCGCGCATCACGGCAGTTCAAACGGCACAACCGAGGAGGTGCTCGCAGCCGTCAACCCGTCCATAATAACGATCAGTTGCGCGGTGGGAAACGATTATCATCATCCACATCCGAAGGTCGTACGCATGCTCGACCAGCGCCGGAAGAGCACGGATGTATATCGCACCGATCTTGAAGGCACGATAACGGCCGTCTGTGACGGCAAGAACATCGAGATGAGCACAGAAAAGCAGGTAGCGCGCGACCGGCTTTACTTGACGGGCGATGAAGTGGCGGGTAAGGTGGCGGGCGAACCAAATAGCAAGAGCAGCGGCAGGAGATCGCGATGAAGGACAAAACAGGTGTGAAGATCGTGATTGATCGTATCGAAGATGATCTTGCGGTCATTGTGCTTTATGACGACGACAGCGTAAAGTTCAACCTGCCGGTGAAGTATTTGCCCGAAGACGCGCGCGGCGGCGACCATTTTCTGATGCGCTTCGAGGCAGACAAGACAAGCCGCGATGCGGAAAAGAAACGTGTGGAAGATTTACTGAAAGAACTCACGGGCAATGATGCGTGAAGAGTGATACGTGATGCGTGATGCGTGATATTCAAGCAGACCACCTGTTAAGGGCGACTTGCAAGGCGGGTAAATCACGCATCACGTATCATTCTTCACGTATCACTTACGGATTGGCAATAACTTATGACCGAAGAGATCAGTTATCGCGATGCAGGCGTTGATATAGACGCCGCAAACGATGCCGTGGCGCGCATCAGGCGTCTGGCGCGAGATACTTTCACGCCGGGTGTGATGACCGAGATAGGTTCGTTCGGCGGCATGTTTCGCGCCGACTTCGGAGACATGCGCGAACCCGTGCTTGTTTCCTCTGCCGATGGAGTGGGGACAAAACTCCGTGTGGCCTTTATGACCGGCATTCACAACACGGTGGGGTACGACCTGGTGTGCCACTCGGTGAACGATATACTTGTGCAGGGCGCGCGCCCGCTTTTTTTCTTTGATTACATCGCTGCCGGACGTCTAGTGCCTGACACCATCGAAAAGGTGATCGAAGGGCTTGCGCGTGGATGCCGCGAAACGGGATGCGCATTGCTTGGCGGCGAAACGGCCGAGATGCCCGGATTTTATGCAGACGGCGAATATGATATCGCCGGATTTATTGTGGGCGTGGTTGATCGCTCAGAGATCATTGACGGCTCGCGCATCGAGGTGGGAGACGTGCTGACAGGTCTGCCTTCGGTGGGGCTGCACACAAATGGCTATAGCCTCGCGCGCAAATTACTGTTTGAAGTGGCTGGCTATGCGCCCGATACACAGGTTGAGGAGTTTGGCTGCACGGTCGCCGAAGAGTTGCTCAAGCCGCATAAAAGCTATCTCGGCGCGCTCGAAGGATTAATCGGATCGGGCGTGATCAAGGGTCTCGCTCATATCACGGGCGGCGGATTGCTTGAAAACCTTCCTCGTATCCTTCCCAGAGGTGTTGCGGCCCGTATCATTCAAGGCTCCTGGCCCGTCCTGCCCGTCTATGACCTGCTCGCCCGCTTGGGCAACGTGCCCGAACCGGAGATGTACAGAACATTTAACATGGGCATAGGCATGGTCGTAGTCACGAGCGCCGATGATGCCGCCGGCCTGCGACGGCATCTGGACGAGCTAGGTGAGACATACTACGATATAGGTCGCATTGTCGAAGGGGCGCAGACTGTCTCTATCGGTCGCGTGTGATACAATCTAAATCATCATCGTTCGAGAAATTGCGAGTGTCTTTATATCACTCAAATTCGAACGGGTGTAAGCAAGCAACAATAAACAGCCATTCATCGTTAAGCTAAGGCGGAGCCAGACGAATGAATTATTGTCCGAATTGTAGAGCCGATCTTGAACCGGGAGTGAACTTCTGCAAACGATGCGGCATGCCCATCCAGCTGACAGAAGAGGAGAGCGACACGATGCGGTTGCCGCCCGACACTTCTCCCACAGAAGATGCGGGCACGTGGCGATTGCCGCCGGAAAAGCGGGTAACCGGCGACCAGCAGCGCCCGACTATGCCGGTGCGTGATAATCCCGCTCCATATCCCGAGCGGCCACCTAACCCAAATTACGCGCCTCCGGCGGGATATTATCAACCGCCTCAACAGCCTCAACCCCCACCCTACGCGCAGCCGCAGTACACGCAACCACCCTACGCGCAGCCGCAGTACGTACAGCCGCAGCAGCCGGCCCCGATCAATCCCGGTACCGGATACAATAATATTTCTCTGGGCGACTGGCTTTCAGGCGGATGGCACCTCTACAAAGAAAATGCGGCGCTTATGTCGCTTGCTTCATTTCTGGGCGGTCTATTTAGCGTGCTTTCGATAGGCATACTGGCCGGGCCGTTGCTGATGGGGCTTTTTCGCATGGCGTTTAAGGCCATGCGCGGAGAGCGCCCCGAGATGCACGATCTGTTCAACTGGGAAGGCCGATTCTTTCAGGCGTTTCTTGCCTACCTGATAAGCGCGGTCATATATGGCGGTCTCACTGGCGCAAGCAAGAACGGGGGGCTATTTGCCATAGTGGCTTTCATCGTGGTACCGATTTTGACCATGCTGCTCGGATTCACGCTGCCGCTGATACTGGAGCGCAAGATGGACGTAGCAGCGGCGGTCAACGAGGTAGGGCGATTGATCTTTTCGCGCGATGCGCTGATGTGGTGGGTTGTCGGTCTTGTCTTTTCGACAATAGCCGTGGGCGGAACTTTTGCCTGTTTCGTCGGCATATTTGTCACGATGCCGTGGATAGTCTCGTCGGCAGCGGTCGCCTATCGCGATATATTCGGATTCGACGATCCGAACCGCACGTTGCACTGATTTGCTGTCGATTGAATATATCAGGCTGCCATCGGATCGCCCGGGGCAGGCATAATGACGCCATCCACGGGCGACGGGCGCAGTTCGATTTTTACTTCTCGCTCCGCTCCGCATTCGTAGCAGGTCTGAACCAGACGGTCGTCAGTGTTGCGAGGATGGGGAATACCCCAGTAGTGAGCGTGGTTTCTGAAAAATGCCAGTATCTTCATTTTGTCCCTCATAACCTTAGACGCATTTAGACGGCACTTTGATGTAAAAAATTTGCAAAAGATTTTTTCCGCCTGCATATTATTCACTGGTGTTACGCAGTAAGAAAATTGCTTTTTGACTTGACAGCGGATAGTTTGACAGATGATCAGTCTTGAGTGAGGTAAAATTGGCGACGGTCGAAGTCCTGAACTCCGAATTAGAGACTATACACAGCAACCTCCTGGAGGCGCTCGCCCTGATCCCGGAAGACCGGCTTTACTGGAAGCCGTTTGAGAGCGCCGACTTCATTCACATCTATTCGTGTGGAGAACTTATCAGCCACATAGGCGGCAGCATCGAATACGCATTCAACGGTATTACGAGCAATTTCTGGGAAGAGCCTTTCGAGTGGATAACACGCGAGGCCCTTCCCACACGCTTGCATATAGCCGATTATCTGGAAGAAACGGCGCGCACGCGACGGGTAGCCTTTGCTCGCCTGACAGACCAGGACCTGCCCAAGAAGATATATTTTCCGAATGCTACGGGGGCTACCATCGGCGAAATCTTGATCAATACCTTGACACACGCCTCTCATCACAGAGGCCAGGTATATGCATACATTCATCTGTTTTCCGGCGCGCGGCTGCCGTCTACAAATTCACGCCATCGGCACGTGCAGGCCGCAAGAGATTGCGGGCGTGATGCGTGATTCGTGATTCGTGATTCGTGACTTTCAGGCAATTACCTATTGATAAGTTCACAGCTAACTTCACGGATCACGCATCACGAATCACGAACCACGCATCAGTCCTTTACTCGACATATGCGAACCGAAAAAGAAAAAATCCGGGACGAGATGGCGCAGATCAGAGAGACCCTGCGCTATCACGATGAGCGATACTACGTCCATAACGATCCTGAGATAAGCGACTTCGAATACGATCAGTTGATGAAGCGGCTTCACGAGCTTGAAGAAGCAAGTCCCGATTTGATCACGCCCGATTCGCCGACGCAACGGGTGTCGGGCCGACCCGTTGAAGGCTTCGATGAATACCTACATCGGCGTCCGATGCTTTCGCTCGACAACACATATTCCGTAGACGATCTGCGCGAATGGGATCAGCGCGTGCTGCGCGGCGTCGGTCGCGAATCGGTCGCTTATGTCGCCGAATTAAAGATAGACGGTCTGAGCATCTCAGCCATCTACGAAGGCGGGGCGCTCAACAGAGGCGTGACCCGGGGCGACGGGCGCATAGGCGAGGTCGTGACCCAGAACGTACGCACGATTCACTCGCTCCCTCTCAGGCTTCGCCCCGAGGCATTCAAATCACCTGAGCCCGCCCGGAAAACGCGAAAGCGAAAAGGCTCACCCATCCCTCAATCTTCTTTGTTCGATGCGGCTGATGACAGTTCGATCCCGCAGGAAATCGAGGTGCGAGGCGAGGTCTATCTGCCTAACGAAGAGTTCCGCCGAATCAATGCCGAAAGGGATGAGCAGGGGCTTCCGGCCTTTGCCAATCCGCGCAACGCGGCAGCCGGAACCATGAAGTCGCTTGATGCAAAGGTGGCGGCCCGGCGCAAGCTGGATATATTCTGCTATGACCTTTTGTTTGACGGGCGTAAGCCGTTTCCAACACACTGGGAGGCCCTGGAATGGCTTCTCAGAGCCGGTTTCAGGGTCAATGGCGAAAGACAACTCTGCGCCTCAATCGAAGAAGTAATCGCCACATGCGAGCGTTGGGGCGAGAAGCGAGACGAGCTTGGTTACGAGATTGACGGCGTGGTCGTAAAGGTCAACAGCACCGCCTTGCAAGACGAACTGGGTTCCACGTCAAAGGCTCCGCGATGGGCCGTCGCCTACAAATTCCCCGCCCGACAGGCGACGACAAAACTCAACGACATCACCGTTCAGGTAGGCCGCATAGGCACGCTCACGCCCGTGGCCGAGCTTGAACCAGTGCTGCTCGCGGGCACTACGGTCTCTCGCGCATCGCTTCACAACGAAGATCAGATTCGCCGTCTTGGAGTCAGGATCGGCGATTACGTATTGATCGAAAAGAGCGGCGAGATAATCCCGCAGGTCATAAAGGTGATCGAATCGCGCAGGGGAGGGCGCGAGGCCGAATTGCGCGATTTCGAGATGCCGAAAAATTGTCCCGCCTGCCACGAGGAAGTTGTCCGACTGCCGGGCGAGGTGGCGTGGCGGTGTGTGAACTCGGCCTGCCCCGCAAAGATCAAGGCCGGACTGAAGCAGTTCGCATCGCGCCGCGCAATGCGGATCGAGGGTCTGGGCGAGGCGCTGATTGATCAATTGATTTCCGAACGCGCCGCCGAAGATGAAAACGGCGAGCCTCTGTCTTTGCCTCCGCTGGTGCGCGATTTCGCCGATCTTTATCATCTGAAAGAGCGCCGTGATGAACTCATCCGGCTTGAGCGAATGGGTGACAAATCGGTCGATAATCTTCTCGGGCAAATAGAAGAGAGCCGCGCAAACGATCTGCCTCGCCTGATCTACGGGCTGGGCATTCGTCACGTGGGCGAGCGAACGGCCACAATACTTGCGGACGCATTCGATTCGATTGACGAGATGATGGAAGCCGAAGAACAACGCCTGGCCGAGATATTCGAGATCGGTCCTGTCGTGGCGGCATCCATCGCCGAATGGTTTCGCGAACCTCGCAACCGCGAGTTGATCGCTCGTCTTAAAGAGGCAGGTGTGAACACTTCGCGAATACGGGAACGCGCGGCTGCGATCGAAAAAATAGAGCGGACGCTTGAAGGCAAGCAGTTTGTGCTGACGGGCAAGTTGACCGGGTTTACAAGAGACGAAGCCAGAGAAAAGATCGAACTGCGCGGCGGCAGAGTCACCGCCTCGGTTACGAAGAAGACCGATTTTGTGGTAGTAGGCGAAGACCCCGGCTCGAAACTCGACCGCGCTCGGGAACTTGGAATTACAGTGCTCGACGAGCAGGGGTTGCTCGACCTGCTCAAGCAATGACTATCTGAGATTTCAGATTTCAAATCTCAGACCCACGGCGGGAGATCGTATGTTGCGATGGAAGATGCCTTAGAAGTCGAACTGGTAAACGTCACCAGGAAGTTCACCGATGTCGCGGCGGTTCACCGAGTATCGCTTGGCGTGCGTCGGGCTGAATTCCTGACCCTGTTGGGCCCCTCGGGTTGCGGGAAGACTACGCTGCTCAGGATGATCGCGGGCTTTGAGATACCCGACGAAGGCCGCGTAATACTCGGCGGGCACGATGTTACGGACGTGCCACCCTACCGCCGCGATGTCACCACGGTGTTTCAGCACTACGCGCTATTCCCTCACATGGACGTATTCGATAATTGCGCCTTCGGATTGGAGCGGCGGCGTGTGGCGCGCAATGAAATACAGAAGCGCGTCGTCAAGGCTCTTGAAATGGTCCGCCTGTCGGGGCTCGAAAAGAGAAGACCTGCCGAGCTATCCGGCGGGCAGCAGCAGCGCGTGGCTCTTGCTCGCGCGCTCGTGCTTGAGCCTCGCGTATTGTTGCTTGACGAACCGCTCGCCGCTCTCGATTTCAAGCTCAGAAAACAGATGCAGCTTGAATTGAAAAGCTTGCAGCGACGGCTCGGCATCAGCTTTGTCTATGTGACTCACGATCAGGAAGAGGCGCTGACGATGAGCGACCGCGTGGCGGTCATGAACGCCGGAGACATCGAGCAGATAGGGAGCGCGCAGGAGATTTACGAACGCCCCGAAACCGAATTTGTGGCCGATTTCATAGGCGTATCCAACATCATAGAAGGCACTGTGGAAAATGTGCGCGATCATATTTCGATCATAAGTCTCGGCAACGCGCAGATCGAAGTTCTCAGCAACGGGGTCAACCCCGGCGACAGAGTGCGCGTTATGATCAGACCGGAAAAGATCACGCTTTCGCAAAACGGTTCGGGTGGGTTACTGCGCGGACGGGTGGCCTCGGCCGTCTATCTTGGCGAGAGCACACAGTGGCGAATAGTTATCGAAAGCGGGCAGGAGATAATCGTCCTTGAGCAAAACCGCGAAGCTTCCGGCTCGACCCAAAACAGGATCGGCCAGCCGGTCACAATCAGTTGGGAGGCGCAAAGCGCCGTGATGCTGCGCCCTCAGAAAGAGAAAAACCTATGAGCAATAACAGGCTCGCTCAATTCAAGAATGAACAATACCTGAACCTCGAAACCTATAGAAAAACCGGGGCCCCGGTGCAAACGCCCGTCTGGTTTGCCGAAACCGATGGCGCGATTTACATCTACTCGCTTGCCAACGCGGGCAAAGTAAAACGCCTGCGCAACAACCCGCGCGCGCGCATAGCTCCCTGTGACTTTCGCGGAAAGCTGAAAGGCGAGTGGGTGGATGCAAGAACCGTCATTCAGGATGAGGAGGGCGCAGCGCGAGGTCACAGATTGCTCAATAAAAAATATGGCCTGATGAAAAGGCTGGGAGACTTTTTCAGCAAGCTCAGAAAAAGAGAGCGCGCGGTGATCGCCATCTATGTTGATTGATCCGGCAGGTTATGGCTACAGGTAAAAAAGAGGTAAAGTTGCGCGCAGGTGAAAAGAACAACAGACCGGCAAGGCTGTTGCTTGCGCCGGCGCTTGTCTGGCTGCTCGCTTTTGTCGTTGGACCGCTCATCGTAATCATCGTCGTGAGCTTTGCCGTGCGCGGCCCCTACGGCAGGATCATATATGATTTCAGCCCGGTCAATTATCTGCGCTCGATAGACCCGCTTTACCTCGCGGCTTACTGGCGCACGATATGGATAGCAACGCTCACGACCATGCTCTGTGTCATAGTCAGCTTTCCGGCAGCTTACTACATAGCCTTGAGAGCGCCCGTCAAATGGAGGCGCATGCTCCTGGTGCTGACGGTAATTCCCTTCTGGACAAGTTTTTTGATAAGGACCTATGCGTGGATATTGCTGCTTCGCAGCGAAGGCGTAATAAATTCGATTCTCCTGCATTCAGGATTGATACATGAGCCGCTCAAGCTGCTTTATACGGATTTCGCGGTCCTCTTAGGACAGGTATACGGCGAGTTGCCCTTCATGATTTTACCCGTTTATGTCGCGCTGGAACGGCTCGACACCCGTTTGCTTGAAGCGGCTCAGGACCTGGGGGCCAATCCCTTCTGGACCTTTGCGAAAGTCACATTGCCGCT
Organism: Blastocatellia bacterium; assembly: GCA_963765495.1. Taxonomy (GTDB): domain Bacteria; phylum Acidobacteriota; class Blastocatellia; order UBA7656; family UBA7656; genus CAVXWP01. Next base: position 1,176,384 of record CAVXWP010000001.1, on the reverse strand, counting down.
CTCGCGTCCCGGCCTTATTGCCGGAGTCGTGCTCGTATTCATCCCGTCGCTTGGAGCCTTCATCACGCCCGATTTATTAGGCGGCGCAAAATCCGTGATGATCGGCAACCTAATACAAAATCAATTCTCGCAATTGAACCAGCCTTTTGGCTCGGCCCTCTCAATGATCCTGACGGGCGCGGTTTTGCTCCTGCTCGCCGTGGCGCTCAAGGCAGGGCTCAAGTCGAGCGAGCTTGCTTGAAAACACCGCTCCCGAATGTTATTGATATGCGTTCGGCTTTATTCGGAACGGACAGGGAACGGATTCTCACATGAATATTCTTGGCATCTCCGGACAGGAGAGAAACGCGGCTGCTGCAATCGTCGTGGATGGGCGGGTCCGAGCCGCTATCGAAGAAGAAAAACTCTCGCGTATTCGCCATATAGGAATGAACTATGCCGGGGGATTGCCTTTTCGCGCCATTGAGTTTTGCCTCGATCGGGCGGGGATTACCTTCGATAAGGTCGATTACGTAGCCTATTATCTGGAACCGCACAAGCTCTTTCACCGCGAGATAGCCTTTCACTCACAGCACGCCGTCAACACGACTGATCTTCCGCCTCTCGAAGAGTTTCCCAGCTATTTTGTCGAAAGCCTCAACGAATTGAAACAACGGCTCAGAACCAGAAGCCTCGCCGAATCGCGTTTGTCTGCCGGAGGGCAATTTCTGACGGTCAACCATCATCTGGCTCATGGAGCGAGCACCTTTTACGCTTCGGGTTTTGAGCGAGCGGCCGTCATTGCCGCTGATAATCGCGGCGATATGAGTTCAACGGCCCTGATGCGGGGCGAAGGCAATCGGTTGACCCTCGACAGGGAGGCGATATTTCCAAATTCGCCTGGCATGGTCTATAGCGCGGTCACGGCCTGGCTCGGTTTCGACGCATACGGCGACTGGCATAAAACCATGTGGCTTTCGCCCACGGGTAAGGCGGAATTTGCCGATTTATTCAGCGACCTGTTACAGGTGAACGCCGCCGGGCTGCCGCAGGTTAATCTCGATTACTTCGACATAACCACCAGAGGCGCGCCGTCGCTTTCCGAAAAATTTCTTGAGACCGCAGGTTTGAAGGCGCGAGCAAAAGATGAACCCCTGACGCAAAAACACCGCAATCTCGCTTGCAGTTTGCAATCGCGCATCGAGGATGTTTTATGCGAGATTTCAATCTGCCACCGCAAACGCACGGGCGAAGAAAATCTCTGTCTTGCCGGAGGGCTTGCGCTCAACAGCCTGGCCAATTCGGCCATCGAACGTCGCGCAGGGTTCAGGCAAATCTTTGTGCAACCGGCGGCGGGCAACGCAGGCTGCTCTATAGGCGCGGCGCTCTACGTCTGGCATCAAATACTTGGAAACCCGGAGCGTGTCTATAAAATGGACCACGCTTTTTTAGGCCCGCAGTTCAATGAGGAAGAGATCAAAAGCGTTCTCGATAATTGCAAGATCAGCTATGAATACTTTCTGACGGAAGACAAGATCATAGCCGATGTGGCGCGCGCTCTTGCGCAGGGAAAGATCGCAGGCTGGTTTCAGGGCGCTATGGAATTTGGCCCGCGCACGCTCGGCGCGCGCTCTATTCTTGCCTCGCCCGTGGACGAACTGATGCGCGACAACCTGAACACTTTCATCAAGCACAGAGAGGGCTTTCGCCCCTTTTCAGCCGCTGTACCCTCAGAACGAGCCGAAGAATTTTTCACGCCCAGTACGCTGACCGATTTCCTTCAGGGCGTAAGCCGCATCAAGCCGGATAAAGAGGCATTGATTCCGGCCGCCGTATTCGGAGACGGCCTCGTGCGCGTCCACAGCGTAGATCGCAAGACCAATCGGGCCTTCTGGAAACTGCTCATGAAATTCGGCGAAGCGTCAGGCGTGCCCGTATTGCTGAATACATCATTCAATCTCTTCGGAGAGCCGGTCGTCGCCACTCCTCGCGAAGCGGTGCGCGGCCTTTACTGCTCAGGCATCGATTGTCTGGCTATCGGAAATTTCTTAATACAGAAATAGGGGAACAATGGGAAAACAACTTTATCTGGTGACAGGCGGGGCGGGCTTTATAGGCAGTCATATCTGCGAGCGACTCTTGAACGACGGCCAGAGCGTGCGTGTGCTCGATAATTTCATCTCCGGCAAGGAAGAGAATCTAAACGCGCTCGGCGGTGATATTGAAGTGATTCGCGGAGACATCCGCGACCGCAAGACCGTTGACGAAGCGGTCGCGGGCGCCGATGTAGTCTTTCACGAGGCCGCGCTGGGCTCGGTTCCCCGCTCGGTGGCCGACCCCGTAACAACGCACGAAGTGAACATAACAGGCACGCTCAACGTGCTTCTTGCGGCGCGAGATGCCGGGGTGCGCCGCGTGGTCTATGCATCGAGTTCGTCCGTATACGGCGAGACGGAAGAGCTGCCAAAACGCGAGGCGATGACGCCGCAACCTCTCTCTCCGTATGCACTTTCGAAGCTCGCGGGCGAGCATTACATCAGCATCTTCAAAAAGGTTTACGGATTCGAAGCCGTAGCTCTGCGGTACTTCAACATATTCGGCCCGCGCCAGGACCCCGAATCTCAGTACGCGGCGGTGATACCAAAATTCGTGACCGCCCTGCTCACAGGCAACCGCCCGATAATTTTCGGAGACGGTCTTCAGTCGCGCGATTTCACTTACGTCGAAAACGTAGTCGAAGCCAATCTCCTCGCCGCCCGGTCCGAAGCCGCGGGCGGGCGGGCATTCAACGTCGCCTGCGGCGGGCGCTATACGCTGCTCGATCTGCTCGGCAAGATCAAAGAGATACTCGGGTCAGACATCGAGCCCGTACACGAACCCGCGCGCGCAGGTGATGTGCGCGATTCGCAGGCCGCTATTGAGGCGGCCGAGGCGGCCTTCGATTATCAGATAAAGGTGGATTTTGACGAAGGTTTAAAGCGCACGGTCGAGTGGTATAGACAAGATTTACAGGGTTAAAAAAGATTGAGCAGGAATCTTGTCAAATCCAATCTAATCCTGTAAATCCTGTCTAAAACCTATATCGAGAGGGCGGTGACGTGCGTTCTGACGGTTTCGCCTATGGTTTGCAGGTTGTAGCCGCCTTCGAGAACCGACACTATTCGGCCCGTTGCGTGACGTTCGGCCATATCCATCACTTGCTTTGTCATTTCGCGAAAGTCATCGTCTTCGAGCATAAGATCGCCAAGCGGGTCTCCGAGCCGAGAATCGAACCCCGCCGAGATAATGATAAGATCGGGTGGGAACTTCGCTTCGATCATCCTGAGCGCGTCGGCAAATCCTTCCCGATGCGAGCGGGCCGAGGTTCGGGCAGGAAGCGGCATATTCAATGTGTAGCCTTCGCCCGTGCCTGCGCCTCTTTCGTTCGCCGCTCCTGTTCCGGGATAGTAAGGAAATTGGTGCGATGAGAAGTAAAAGACGCTCGGGTCATCATAAAAAATATCCTGGGTGCCGTTGCCGTGATGAACGTCCCAGTCTATTATCAGCACGCGCTCGGCCCCGTACTTTGCCTGCGCGTACCTGGCACCTATCGCGGCATTGTTAAAGAGGCAAAAGCCCATAGCCCGATTCGATGTGGCGTGATGTCCGGGCGGTCGCACGTATGCGAAGGCATTATCAGCCCGCCCCTCAAATACCAGATCAACCGCCGTTACGGCTGCGCCCGCCGCGAGCCGCGCAACCTCGAAAGAGTTCGGGCAGATGACGGTATCGAGATCGATATAAGGCACGCCTCTTTCGCAAAGACTCTCTATGTGCTCGACGAGCCGCGCACTGTGACACCGCTCGATGTCTTCGACGGTTGCGGCAAGTGGCGAAACCCTGTTCACCCGCGACATCAATTCTTCGTCGGCTTCGAGCGCCGAAACTATCGCTTTCAATCTGCCCGCGTTTTCAGGATGATGGCCCGTCTCGTGATTAAGAAAAGCGGTATCGTAAATCAAGGCTGTAGTCATAGGACGATTATATAATTACAGGTGGCGAGTGGCGAGCAGCATTATGAAGAACAAAATAAGGGTGCGCTGTTTATTGACGCACCCTTATGAGGAGGGTCTAACCGAATTCACAGGTGAAAGAGAGATGCAATTGCCTTTCTCTTTCAAAATAACTTCGTCAACCCTAACGCAACTTTCGGCCTCGAAGTTCCATCGATTTGTGTAGTGAAGCGTTCACGTGAACGCTTCACTATTCGTATCTGAGCGCGATCATCGGGTCTACTTTCATAGCCTTACGCGCCGGGATGTAACAGGCCACAAGCGCCACGACTATGAGGGCCGGAGGTATCAGTGCAAAGGTCAGAGGGTCGGTTGCTCCTACGCCGAACAGCAGGCTCGACATGACGCGGGTAATGGCAAACCCTCCTGCAAGGCCGAGTGCCACGCCGGCCAGGGCCAGCCCCAGCCCGTGCCCTACGACAAGCCGCATCACATCGCGCCTTTGAGCCCCCAGAGCCATTCTTATGCCGATCTCGTGCGTTCGTTGCGTGACCGCGTATGACATAACGCCGTATATTCCTACGCCGGCTAAGATTATTGCCACAGCCGCAAAGATGGCAAGCAGTATCATCGACAGCCGCCGGGGCGCTACGGAGTCGGAAACCACCTGTTCAAGTGTTTTTACCCCAAAAACGGGCTGATCGCTGTCCACCGCGAGTATCTGATTTCTGATTGCCGACACCATGCTCGCCGGATCGGTGGTCGTCCGCGCCACGAGGTCCATATTAGCTTGCGGGCGTTGAAGGTTCGGCATGTAAATGTGCATCTTTGCCTGCCCGTCCAGCCCGTAATGCTTTACATTGCCGACTACGCCGACTATTTCGCGCCAGAAAAGCTCTGTGTCAGTGCCCTCGAAATAGAAGGCCACACGCTTTCCAATCGGGTCCTGGCCGGGCCAGAATTGATTGGCCGTATCTTCATCCACGATGGCAACCATCGTAGACTTGTCGTTATCCTGATCGGTGAATTCCCGGCCCTTGATTAGAGGTATACCCATAGCCCGGAAGTAACTCGGAGTTATCATTCGCGGCGCGCCGTGAGGGCTCGGCTCGCCTTCGGCGCGTGTGAGCCCTTCGACAGTGAAAGAGGCGGTGGAATTGTTCCCGCTCATCGGCAGGTTCGATACTGCGCCCACGGCCTCTATGCCGGGCAGCGTCTTTACTTTCTCCATCAATTGCTGAAAGAATTGCGCCCGTTTTTCAGGCTCTTTGTACTTCGTTGGCGGAAGCGATAGCTGCATGTCCACGGCGTTTTGCGGGCTGAAACCGGGGTTGACCTCTTGAAGTCGCATGAAACTTCTGATCAGCAATCCCGCTCCTATCAAAAGAACAAGCGCGATTGCTACTTCGAATATCACAAGCAGGCTGCGGAGGCTGTACCAGTGAAATCCGGCGGACGGGTTTCTGCCGCCTTCCTTGAGCGTTTCGTTCAGATCAGGTTTCGAGGCCTGAATAGCAGGAATCAGACCAAAGAAAATCCCTGTAAGCACCGCGATACCAAATGTGAAAATCAGCACCCGCCCGTCAAGCCCTATCGCTTTCCAGCCGGGGATGGAGTTGGCGAGATCGGTAGGAACACCCGCCACCAGAAGCTTGACTCCGATGAATGCCAGCACGAGACCCGTAACGCCCCCGACCGTCGCAAGCAGTACGCTTTCGGTCAGCAACTGCCGCATCACCCGCATTCGAGTAGCCCCGAGCGCGGTGCGCAGGGCGATCTCTTTTTGCCGCGCCGCCGCCCGCGTCAACAGCAAATTGGCCACGTTGGCACAGGCTATCAACAACACGAACCCTACAGCGCCAAGCAGTATGAGAAGCGAAGGCCGTATGTCTCCGACCATCTCTTCGTGTAAAGATGTGAGCGTAATGCTCCAGCCGGGACCGTAGAATTGATCGCGCAAACGGTCGGCTATTGTGTTCATCTCTGCCTGAGCTTGCGGGAGCGTGACGCCGGGTTTCAATCGCGCAAGCACGCCCAGGTATTCTCTGCGATTATCCGGCGACAATTGCTCGGGCGTGAAAGCTATGGGCGACCAGAGATCGGTTTCCCGCAACGCCTCAAAACTCGCGGGCATCACGCCTATGACCGTGTAGCTGTTGCCGTCGAGCGTGAGTGTCTGTCCGATTATGTCGGGATCGGCGGCAAAACGCCGCTTCCAGTATCCGTTGCTCAAGACCACGACGCGGTTATTGCCCGGCTGATCCTCTTCGGGTCTGAAAGCGTGCCCAAGCGCCGGTTCGACTCCGAAAGTGGAAAAATAGCTTGCCGAAACAACCCCTCCCCGAACACGCTCGGGCTCTCCTCTTCCCGTGAGGTTTACGCTCCAGCCGGTCATGGCCGTGAGGGTTTCAAACACATGATTTTGATCTCTGTATTCGACAAAAGACGGGGCCGAAACGGCAGCCTTCGGCAAATTTATGTCTCGATAGGTATGCCAGACCATCACCAGCTGGTCGGGAGCTTTGTACGGCAAAGTGCGAAGCAACACGGCATTGACCACGCTGAAGATCGCCGTGTTTGCGCCTATGCCCAGAGCAAGGGCTATGATTGCGGTCAGCGTGAATCCGGGCTGCTTCATCAACATGCGAAAACCATATCGAATGTCTTTCAGTAGTGCTTCCATCTGTGACCACTCCTTCAATCAGTTTTGAGTTTTGAGTTTTGAGTTTTGAGTTCACAGTTGTCAGTAAAGCGCCGGAGCCGGGAACCACCTACTCAAAACTCAAAACTCGCTACTCGTAGCGAAGCGCAACCATCGGGTCTACCCTCGCGGCCCTTCGAGCGGGGATATAGCTGGCAAGAAAGGCCACTGCCGTTAGCCCAAGCGATACGACCGCAAAAATAGTGGGATCGGTTGCGCTCACTTCGTAAAGCAGACTCGCTACGACGCGCGTCAAAGCGAGAGCCGCGCCGAGACCGATCCCCACCCCGGCAAGGGCCAGTATTATTCCCTGCCCTACTACCAGCCGGAGCACATCCATTCTTTGAGCGCCGAGCGCCATGCGTATGCCTATTTCGCGTGTGCGCTGGCTGACGGAATAGGCTATTACGCTGTAGATTCCAACCGCCGCCATTATCACGGCAAGCCCCGCAAACAGCCCCATCAGCAACGCGATAAACCGGGTATCTGCCGAGTTGTCAGCGAGCAGTTTGTGCATCGCGGCGATTTCGTAGACCGGTATATCGGGGCTGATTTCCTGAACAGCCGCGCGCAGACTCCCAACAAGTTTTTCAGGAGCAGTCCGTGTGCGAACCATAAGAGCAGGACGCCAGCCGGGCCATTGCGCCAGCGGCATATATACCTGCGGGAAGTTATTCGCGTCGGTCGTGCGCGTTCGCGGTTTTACATCGCTCACAACGCCTATGATCTCGATCCAGCCATTATTTGAATCGGGTCGGCCCGGCTTTATGCGTTTGCCTATGGGGTCTTCACCCGGCCAGTAACGCTCGGCAAAGGTCTGTCCGATGATGGCTACCTTTGGAGATTCGGCGTTGTCCTGGTCGGTGAAATCGCGCCCCTTCAAAAGAGGGATACCGAGGGTCTGGAAAAAGTTTGGACTCAGATACTGCTGAAAAGTTGATATACCTTCATCGGGCGTTGGCACGTCGCTTGACTCGACAGAATTCTTGCCCGTCAGGTATCCGCCTCCAAAAAATATGTGTGAAGAGATGGCCGCCGATTCCACGCCCGGCAAACTCGCCACGCGTTCAAGGACGCGATGACGGATCGCTGCCTGCTCCGACTCGGAGTACTTCGTACTGGGTACGTCGAACCGCATTGTAAGGAGATTTTCGGGATTAAACCCCGGATCGAACTGGCGGATACGCTGAAAGCTTCTTAGCATAAGCCCCGCGCCTACGAGAAGGACGAGCGCAAGCGCAATTTCGGCGACCGCAAGCAGACTGCGAAGATTGCGGACTCGCGCGCTTGCGCCCACGGTCCGACTTCCCTCTTTCAGCGACTCGTTCAGGTCGGGCTTTACCGCTCCGGTCGCGGGCGCAAGCCCAAAAATCACGCCCGTAAAAATCGAGATCGCGAAGGTGAAGGCGAGAACCCCACCGTCAATCGTCACGGAGAAAAAGCTCGGAATCTCTACCGGAATCAACACTACAAGAAACTTCACGCCCCAATAGGCGAGTAACAATCCGAGCGCGCCGCCTGCAAGCGAAATCAGCAGGCTTTCGGTGAGCAACTGGCGTATCAAGCGCCCGCGCCTCGCGCCCAGAGCTACACGGATAGCCATCTCTTTCCCACGCGCAGCCATGCGAACGAGGAAGAGATTCGCCACGTTTGCGCAGGCTATCAACAGCACGAATCCGACTGCCCCGAACAGCACGAGCAATGCGGGTCGCAGATCGCCTACAAGCTCTTCGCGGGCCGATCTTACCATAGCGCCTCTGGTGGCATTTGTTTTTGGGTATTGTTCGCCGAGCCGCTCCGCGATTGCGTCCATCTCCGACTGCGCCTGACTGGGAGTGATCCCCTGTTTGAGGCGGCCTATGACCATGTGCCAGCCCGTCGAACGTGTGCTCAGTATTTTGTACTGCGCGAGAATCGGGTTTGCGGCTTCGAACATCATAAAGGGAATCCACACCTCTGATTTGCCGCTTATCCCGCGAAAGCCTTCGGGCATTATTCCGACCACGGTCAGAGTGATCCCGTTTATATTTACCGTATTGCCGATAAGGTTCCGGTCCGCTCCGAAGCGGCTTTGCCACAGACCATGGCTTAAAATAACCACCGGATGCGTGCCGGGCGTAGCGTTTTCATCGGGAAGAAAGGCGCGCCCCTCAACGGGCAGTATCCCGAGCGCGTTAAAATAATTTGCCGTTACCCACTCGCCGTCGATGCGTTCGGCCGCGTCATTGCCGTAAAGGGTAAAATCCGAATCGCCCGCCGCCGCCAGTTCCTCGAATGATTGGGTTTGCTGCTGCCAGTCGAGATAGTCAGCATAATTGTTTGACACCTGCCGGCCCGTCTTTAGATCTTTTTCCCAGACGAGCGCAAGCCTGTCGGCATCCGGGTACGGCAGAGGTCTGAGTAATAACGCGTTGATGACGCTAAAGATCGCCGTATTCGCGCCAATCCCCAGGGCGAGGGCCAGCACCGCGGCAGCCGTAAAGCCCGGTTTCTTCAGGAGCATTCGACAACCATAACGAAGGTCTTGCAGTAAGCTATCCATCAGGGATTGCCTCCACGCGTCGGCAGGAAAGTGATGTGTGATACGTGATGTGTGATACGTGATTCGTGAGATTTGCAATTAAGAAGTAAAAGTCATTTCCTCAATGGTCACGAATCACGTATCACGCATCGCGCATCAGGCAGCCATAGTCTTTTCTTCAAGCACACGTCCGTCAAACAGGTGAACGGTGCGGTCGGCGTGCCGGGCATAGCGAGGATCGTGTGTGACCATGCAGATGGTTGCGCCCGTTTCGTGAAGCTCTTTCAACAGATCTATGACCGCTTCGCCGTTTGTAGAGTCGAGGTTGCCGGTAGGCTCGTCGGCAAGCAGTATCAGAGGGTCGCCCGCCACGGCGCGCGCAACGGCTACGCGCTGCTGCTGACCGCCCGACAACTGGGCAGGCAGATGTTTTGCCCTGTGCGACATGCCTACTCGTTCGAGCGCCGCGCGCACTTTTTCCTTGCGCTCGCTTGCTCGCATGCCGCGATAGGTGAGCGGCAATTCCACATTCTCGTAAACCGAAAGATCGCCTATTAGATTGAAACTCTGGAATATGAAACCAACCTCTCGATTGCGAATGCGGGCGCGCTCGGCAAGCGGCAGATCGGCTACGGGTTTGCCGCCAAGCCAGTAATTGCCGTCCGTCGGCGAATCGAGCAATCCAAGTATGGAAAGCAAGGTGGATTTGCCGCAACCTGACGGGCCGGAGATGGAGATGTATTCTCCCTGATTTATCTCAAGATGTATCCCTGCGAGCGCGTGTGTTTCAACTTCGTCGGTGTAGAAAACCTTTGTAACGGCTTCAAGTTTCAACAAAGCCTGGTCGGATGTGCTCATATTTTATGTCCCTCCGAAACTCTTTCGATGCCTGCTTGTAAATTCATTAAACCTTTGGGCCGGGCTAGTTCGGGTCGAAAAAAGCTCGCCGCTTTGCGTTGAACATCCTGGCATTCGAATCGAAATAGCCTGCCCAAAGTCCTTTGAAGCAATTACGCCTCGTCTATGCTTTGCGGGTGCACCAAATATGCGGGCGCTATCCCCATAAACGAAGGTGAGTGCAAAATTATCTGAAAAAGTTTCACCTCAAGAGATTTTTTTAGTTGTTTTATCATTAGTAATGCCAGAAATATGTCGGGGAAGATGGCTGAAACGTCACAGTAAAGATGCTCGTATGTAAATCGCTCATCCCTTTATTGAGCCTTGAAGAAAGTTTTTTTGCGAAGGATTAGCCTCGTCTGCAACCTTTTACGCGCGTCCGCCACTTACTGGTTGAACAGGGGATGAAGCAGCAAATGATGGAGGCAACAACTCTGGTGGGCCAGCCGAGCGGACGCGCCGGGACTTTAATGAATAGTTCTGAACAGTGGATAGCGCGTGCCCGCTCCGGCGATGATGAAGCTTTTCGGCTCATCTTTGACCGTTACGTCCGTCCCATCATCAGCTTCATCTATGATATGGTGGGTCAGCGCGAGCTGGCCGAGGAATTGACGCAAGAGACTTTTGTGCGCGCGTACAAGAATATGAACGCCTTGCGTGATGACACAAAGCTTTCGACCTGGTTGTTTGGCATAGCCAAGAATGTTGCGCGGGAATCGCTTCGTTATCGCTTTAGAAACGATAATAATGTAGAGATTGAAGACGACCGCGTGATGGAATTGAGCGACGCCGGATTGCCGCCCGACAGTCAGTTGTTGAATAAAGAGTTGAACGGCGTCATTCAGGAAGCGCTTAAGGCGCTGGACGAAGATAAGCGGATGGTCTTTACGCTGAAGATTTTCCAGCAGCGCAGTTATGAAGAGATAGCCGAAATAACCGGCTTCTCGATCCCAAAACTCAAGACCGATCTGCACAGGGCGAGAGCGGAGATGCGCCGCCGGATTCGCCCTTATCTTGGAGTAGGCTATGAAGTGTGATGATTATCAGGAAATCATAGAAGAGTACATAGACGGCGAGCTTGACCGTGCGAGCGCCGAGCGCGTTCGAATACACCTTGCTGCTTGCGAGAATTGCTTGGCCTTTAGCGAAGAGGTCCGCAGAGAGCAGGAAATCTATACGCACTACGAGCGCGATATCGAGATCTCGCCCGCGCTGTGGGCCACCATCGAGGATCGCATTACGACCGAACAGGTTGCCCGTCCGCCTGCCTTCACAAGCAGGCTGCGCCAGTGGTTTATGAATCTGGCTTCCACGCCGAGATTCAGCCCCGCGCTTGCCGTTGCGCTTGTGATCATCACCGTGGGTGTAACCGTAGCCTTGATGAGCTATCTGCATTCGACCGGCCCGGGCGCAGGCAATCAGGAGATCGCAAACAACAATGCGAGCGATAATGAAAGAGAGAAATTAGCCGGGAATCTAAATGCGAATGAATCGACTCAGCCCGGTGTAAAAGACGAAACTCAGTCAGACCTCGGGGAGCGGGTGGCTACAAAGAATCCAAAAGAAGAGATAGTAAAACCCAATGCGCCGGAAGAGAGACAGGTGGCGAGCAACACGCCTCGGCCAAGGAAGCCTCGCCCGGTCGTTAAGGAGCCGACGCCGGAAGAGCTGATACGCGAAGCCGAGCAGAAATACGTGGCGGCCATCAATATCCTCTCGCGTGATGTGAACTCGCGCCGGTCGCAGATTGACCCGAAGGTGCTGGCCCGTTTCGACACCGCGCTTGCTGATATTGATTATACAATTGCCGAGACGCGGACAACCGTGCGACAGCACCCCAACGACCCCGTGGCCCTGCAATACATGCTTTCTGCCTATGCGAAGAAGGTAGACGTTCTCAGAGAAATGGCCCGGGAACAGTAGCACATATCATAGTTTTTATTTCGCGCTCCGAAGCTAAATTTTTAAGGTAGAGAGACAGACACCTGTGACGAAATCATGAATAAGATACTTCTGAAAATTTCAGTGATAGCGGCCCTCATAATCATTTGTCCCGCCGTAATAGCTCAAGTGGTTGTGAAGACAAAGCCGACCCCCGCGAGCCCGCCCGCACACGCGCAAAGCCCACGGCCCGCTCCCGTAGCCAGGCCCGCCGATCCCGATACGACCATTCAAACGGGCGAGGTCAAGGCAAAGCTTGATCGTGGCGGCAGGGTGATTGTGAGCAACCGCGTCGGAAACATCTCTATAACCGGCTGGGACCAGGACACGATTGAGGCCACGGCCACGGGCGAAGAGTCCGGCTCCGTGCCTATACAGGTATCGGGCGAAGAGTCCCGCTCAAGGATTTATCTATCCATCCCTGATATGGCAAGGCGGAGCGCCGGTCGCGAAATCCGACTCGATGTGAAGCTGCCGATGTATGCCTCCGTGGAACTTCTTGAGAGCGCACGCGGCGATGTTGAGGTGACGGGGATCGATGGAGACGTGGCGATAAATAGCGGCAGCGGCGATGTAAAGGTGACAAAGGTCGGAGCCTTGAAAGTGAGCCGCCGCAGCGGCGACATTGTGATCAGGGATGTTAAAGGCGACTTTACTTCGAGGACTCTGAACGGGGATGTGAACGCGGAGAACATCGGCGGTCTTGTAGATGTCGCCGCGACAAACGGCGACATCACTGTAAGAAACGCCAATAGCGACGTTCGCGCAACCACGGCGACCGGTGAGGTCGAAGTACATTGCGCCAAAGGGCGAGCGGAGATCAGAAGCGCAAGCGGCTCGATCATGCTCGTAGGCATAGGCGGCGACACTGACGCCGTCACGACGAGCGGCGAAGTGACCTTTCGCGGAATCCTGCGCGAAAACGGACGTTACAACTTGAAATCCATCTCCGGCGAGGTAGAGATGTACATACAGGACAGCCCGCCCGGCTTTACGGCCACTATGCTTACTTACAGCGGCGAGCTTGAAACGGCATTTCCGCTCAAAGTTAATTCGCCTCTGGATGGCGGCCCCATCAATCGGCGCATCACGGGCGTGTTTGGCGATGGAGGCACAAGGCTGTCGCTTGATTCATTCAGCGGCTCGGTTAGGATAGTCAAAGGCGGTGCCAATATGCTGGCGGATTGTAAGTGACTGACGCGGAAGCGACGCGTGATTCGTGATGCGTAATTTTCAAACAACCGATCTTGTATAAGCGAATTGTTTAATGGTCACAAATCACGCGTCACGAATCACATATAAATTAAGGAGAGAAGAGATGAAAAACAGATTAATAGCCTTATCCATAATGATGATAGCAGCATTGACGATGTCGGCTTTCGCCGCAAGCAATTTGCCGGGAAGCTCTCAAGGCGACGACCGCGATTTCGCGGAACGCGACGAGATTCGCCAGAGCTATGAACTTGCGCCTAACGCCCGCGTTGAAGTGTCGGGCATAAACGGGACAGTTGATATTGAAACTTCAAACACCGGCACAGCCGAAGTATACATAGTCCGGTCGGCCAAAACCCGCGAAGACCTGAACTACCGCAAGATAATCATCGAACACACCGCCAACAGCCTGACGATTCGCGGCGAAAAAGAGCGTGATCATTCGGGGAACAGACCAGAAGTGCGTCAACGTGTAAAACTCCGTCTGCCTCGCCAGATTGACCTTACAACCAGCGGCGTAAACGGTCGCGTCAACGTAGGCGAAGTAGATGGCCCCGTGCGCATAAGCGGCGTAAACGGCCGCGTGGAAGTGGCACAGGCCGTGGGCTATTCCGATCTATCCGGCATAAACGGCGCAGTGACGGTGACAATAGCTCGCCTCGGTGAGCGCGGCATACAGGTAAGCGGCGTCAACGGTCGGGTAGAGTTGCGATTCGCAGACAATCTGGATGCCGACCTTGATGTGACAGGAATCAACGGTAGCGTGAATGCCGATGTGCCGAATGTGACATTGCAGGGCAAGATGGACCGCAACAACTTTCGCGCTCGCATAGGCGCAGGCGGCATCCCCATTTCGATCAGCGGAGTAAACGGCGGTGTCCGGCTCACGCGAGCAGCAATGTAGGAAAGGATGAAGGATGAAGGATGAAACGGACTCTAAGGACACATCCCGATATTTGGCCAAGTCAATTTATCGGATTCTGTTCTTAGACTCTTTTTCATCCCTCATCCCTTCTGTTAACGCTTCCCTTTCTCTCGCGTCTTTATGTGTGACTTGAGAGAAACCGCTCACTCGGTCAAGTTTGATTAACTACAGGATCATTGTGTCTTCAGTTTAGTTATGCGCCAAATTCAATGCTTGATTGCACACTTTGGGCAACATCGTGCGTATTACTTCTGTTGAAGAAAACAATTTCTCTACTTCTGAATGGAACAAATTAGCGGCGCGGTTCGTCTAAGGAAAGAGTCAAATCAGGCTCGCGCAATTCGAGGGTTAAAACACAGCCCCAAAAATTGATATGGTCGATCCAGGGAGATTGAGTAAATGAAATCCTTTTTTGTGATACTAATTTTGTGTCTGACTCCGGCGTCTATCTATGCCCAAACACCACAGCCCCTCACCGCGACGAATGCCGCAGAGACAAAGACAGTAAAACCTGTCGCTAAATCCTTTTCCATTCCGCCTGAGAAGGCTGTGCCTGTCAGTATAGCCCGTTTCGAAAAATCCCCCGTCATTGATGGCCGTCTCGATGACGAGGCATGGAAATCGGCTACCGTATTGAAAGATTTTTTTCAGGTGAACCCCGGCGACAATATAGAACCTTCCAAACAGACCGAAGTCCTGATCGGGTACGATTCCAAGATTCTTTACATAGCTTTTCGCGCGCACGACGAATCGGGCAAGGTGCGCGCAACCGTTCCAAAACGCGATAATATTTTTTCGGACGATTACGTGGGGATGTTCCTCGACACCTTTAACGACAAACGAAAAGCCTATGCCCTGTTCTTTAGCCCGCTCGGCATACAGGCGGATGGTACTATGACCGAAGGCCAGGGCGAAGATTACAGCCTCGACATCGTGATGGATTCCAAGGGCACGGTCGATGAAGACGGCTATACGGTAGAGATAGCCATCCCCTTCAAGTCGCTGCGGTACGAGGCAGGAAAAGACAAGGTATGGGGCGCGCACTTCTTTCGCAGAATCAAGCGGTTCAATAACGAACTCGATTCCTGGATGCCGATGTCGCGTGATATATCAGGCACCCTAAATCAAACAGGTCATCTCGGCGGACTCATAGGCATCTCGACAGAGCGCACGCTTGAAATCATACCTTCGCTGACGATTTCAGAATCCGGCAAGCGCATCCGCACGATTGGGGCGGCAATCCTGGATAATAACCCTGCTCTCAACGATCCCGGTCGTTTCCTCAACCGTCCGCCGGAATTCGATCCCGGGCTGACGGTTAAGTTCGGCATCACGCCTACCGTCACTCTCGATTTTGCCGCCAACCCGGATTTCGCTCAGGTGGAAGCAGACCAGACCGTCATCACAACCAATCAGCGTTTCCCCATCTTCTTTGCTGAAAAGCGCCCGTTCTTCCTCGAAGGCATAGATATTTTTCAAACAAGCCTCCAGGCCGTCCACACGCGCACAATCGTTGACCCCGATCTGGCTGTGAAGCTAACGGGCAAACAGGGCCGCACTACATTTGGACTGATGATGGCTTCCGACAACGCGCCCGGAAACTTCAGCGACGAGGAAAGAACCGACCCCGATCTGCTCCCGGATATCGAGCGATTTCTGGATAAAAACGCTTATATCGGCGTGCTCAGACTAAAGCGCGACATCGGCAAAGAGAACAGTCTCGGCCTGATCGCTACGAGCTACAATTTTATTGAGAGACACAACCAGCTTGCCGGTTTCGACGGACGTTTCAAGCTGGATAAGCAGACCACTTTTAGTTTTCAGGCGCTCGGCACGACATCGCGCCGCGACTTTTACGACCCTCAACTGGATGATAACCGTTATCGCACGGGAAACGGTTTCGCCTACTCCATCAGATATGAAAAGGATGGAAGGCATTTCGGTTATAACTTCGACGGCGAAGGGCGCTCACGCGATTACCGCGCAGACGTAGGCTTTACGCGCCGCACAAACACAAACCGCGAAGGTTTTTTCGCTTACTACGCATCCGAACCGAATCCAAAAGGCAAGATCATACAGTGGCGCGCATTCAGCGTCATCGCGACCAATTTCGACTGGGACGGGCGCATACAATCGTGGGTCAATGAATCTCAGTTCCGCGTCAATCTTCCCAAGCAATCGTTTCTGGCCGGAGGCTTTCAAAAGGGATACGAACGGCTGTTTGAAGAGGAGTTCGGCCCGGCGCGCACACTGACGCGCGCGGGTGCTTTCTTTGGCAATGATTCGGAGCGATCCACAAACAACACGAATGTTTATGCTTACGGCGGAACGACTCCGAGTAAGAAATATTCTATATTCATCTTCGGCTCATACATCCTGAATTCGTTTGACTTCGACTTTGGCGGCGGGTCTCGCTTCCCTCGCATAAGCCCGGCGGCGCTCGCCGACCCCGATGCTCCGCTCGATCCGGGTCCGGGCAAGGAATTTTATCTTGAATCCCAGTTTGTCTATCAGCCTACGGACGCGCTGCGCACCGACTTCAGCTTTACGAAAGACAGGCTGCGGCGCAACGACACAGGGTTACTGGCTTTTGACGACAACATATTTGCCCTGCGCGCCACATATCAATTTACGCGCTTCATATTCGCGAGAGCGCGGGTCGATTACGATACGCTGGCTTCGAGCGTACGCGGGCAATACCTGCTTGGGTGGACTCCAAATCCGGGCACCTCTTTTTACGCGGGTTATAACGATGATTTGAATTACAACGGGTTCAGCCCGTTCACATCACGCAGAGAACCTGGATTTCAAAGAAATGGCCGAACGTTTTTTATAAAGATGTCTTATCTGTTCAGGCGCGGCATCTGAGCACAGGCACAGACGCGGCGCTTTCGCAGTGTACCAATTGTCAACTGAGTGAGGAGGCAAAATGATGAGATACAGACTGACTGTTATCAGCATGCTTGCGGCGCTGGTCTTCGCAGCCGCGCCACAGGTTTCAAGCACTTTCGCGCAAGGATATGATGATGACGACCACGACCTGCGTGAGCGCGACGAGATGCGACAGACTTTTCAGCTTTCGCCCGGCGCTCGCGTCGAAGTCTATAACATAAACGGCGCGGTTGAGATCGAAACCGCAAACGTTGCCACAGCCGAGGTCTATATCGTCCGCTCGGCTGAAAGCAAATCCGATCTCGAATACCGAAAGGTGATTGTGGAGCAGACTGATTCGAGTCTCGCCGTCCACGGCGTAGAGGATCACAACCACCACAATGTCAGAGTGCACCAGCGCGTCACACTGAAGATTCCGCGCCAGGTCGAGCTAAATCTCAACGATATAAACGGCCACGCCATCTGCGGCGAAATCGAAGGGCCGGTTCATCTGAACGACATCAACGGCAAAGTGGAAGTAGCGCGGGCCTCGGATCATTCAAAGATCAACGATATAAACGGCAGCGTTACCGTAACTGTCGCCAGTCTCGGCAAAGAGGGATTGGAGTTGAGCGACATAAACGGGCGGGTCGAGATCAAATTTGCCGATGAGTTAAATGCCGATCTCGATGTGAGAGAAGTAAGCGGAGGCATATACAGCGATCTGCCTCTCACTATGATCGTTGAGGGCAAAGTAGACAGGTCGAACATGCGAGCGCGCATCGGGTCGGGCGGCGCGCCCATTTCGATTTATGACATAAACGGCAGCCTGCATCTGGGTCGCCAGAAAACATAGAATAATTCTGATCGGTTTTCAAAAATCTAGATCAGGAAAGTTGAAATAGGCCACGGATGAACGCGGATTTTAGCGGATTTACGCGGATCAGCCCCTATTGGGATTAATCCGCGTAAATCCGTCTGATCCGCGTTCATCCGTGGCCTGTTAGCGCAACCCTTTCGTTCAAATTACGCTGCGAAAAGAATTGACGTTTATTGCCCGCAGATGAATACCTGAAACTTTTTGCCCGGAGGCGTCACTAACCGGGCGTTGGGCAAAACAATTACGAGAGGTGAAAAAATTATGAGAAGAGTGTTGACTGCCTTGCTCGTTGGCGTAGCGATGATCTTTGTGGCTGCGCCGCAGGCTTTGAGCTTTTATCCATCCACAAACGACCGGCAAGACCACGACCTGCCGGAAACCGAAGAGATAAATCAATCCTACAAACTGTCGCCCGGCGCTAGCGTCGAAGTATCGAGCATAAACGGGCCGGTCGTGATTGAAACCTCTTACACCGACACCGCCGAAGTTCACATAATTCGTTCGGCACGAACCCGCGAAGACCTCCAGTATCACAAGATAAATATTTCGCATTCGCCGTCGAGCCTTGTTGTGTCGGGGGCGCGAGACGATGTCCGCGATGTGCAGGTGCGCCATCGCGTAACGCTCAAGATTCCGCGTCAGGTCGAATTGACGGCTAAAAGCGTCAACGGCACGATCAATATCGGAGAGATTGACGGCCCTGTTGTTTTGAAGAGCATCAACGGCAGGCTCGAACTGGGGCAGGCGCTCGATCATGTTGAGCTATCCTCGATCAACGGGCGCGTGACGATGACCATTGCCCGGCTCGGCGAGCGCGGCATTCGCATGTCGAGCATCAACGGGGCGATTGACATACATGTTCTGGACGGCCTGAATGCCGACATCGACGTCACGCAGATAAACGGCAATGTTCGCGCCGAAATGCCAAATGTGTCGTTGCAGAAGGTGAGCCGTTCGAGTTTTCGCGGGCAGATAGGCGGGGGCGGCATACCGCTGACGATGAGCAATATAAACGGCACGATCACGATTCGCTGACCGGAGGCCAAAATATTTGGAACCAGAAGCGGGTAACGAGCGAGTAATGGTTTAAGGACTACTTCACAATCAGGGAGGAAAAAGCGTTATGAAACGAATATCACTGTTCTTTTTGACCATTCTTCTGACGACGAGCGCCGTGGCCCTGGCCGAAGGCAAAGCCGGACGAGATGCGCAGAGAGACAATCAAAGACAGCCCCGCGTCTGGTCGCTTCGGGGCGGCGGATTTAGGGGCGTTCGGCTGGAAGAAGTGACCGGAGAGACTGTAAAGCGCTTGAATCTTCGGGAAGAGCGCGGCGCGCTGCTGACAGAAGTATTGCCCGATAGCCCTGCTGCAAAGGCCGGTCTGCAAAAAGATGATGTGATCATTCGGTGGAACGGCGAACGGGTGGACAGCGCTATGGAATTGCAGCGGCTCAAGCGCGAGACCCCCGCCGGGCGTTCCGTGCGAATTGGGGTCGTGCGAAACGGCTCCGAGATAGAGCTTGATATGGAGCTTGCCGAGCCTTCGAGTGTTCGCGTCCAGGTCGCCCCCGCAGGTGCCAGGACTATTAGCAGAAACTTCCGGGTGCGCGAGCGCGGTCGGATGGGGATCGAGTTGCAAGGCATGACTTCACAGTTGAGCGAATACTTCGGCGTGCCCGAAGGGACGGGCGCGCTGGTCACATCCGTTCGCGAAGATTCACCGGCTGCCAGAGCAGGTATCAAAGCGGGCGATGTAATTCTCTCGATTGGCGGCGAAAAGATCGAAGGTCCCGTGGGCGTCATGCGCGCGCTCAGACAGAAACAAGAGGGCGCGGTCGAGGTCAAAGTATTGCGCAACAAGCAGGAGATGAGCTTTAGTGTTCAGCTTGAAAAAGGCGCGAATACGTCTGAGGTCTTTCTTGATGACGATTCGGATCAAATGATAATCGAGCCTTTCGACTTCAGCTTCTCGATGCCCGCAATAGAGATACCGGAAATCGAACCGATGGTCCTGGAGTTGCCACATATCAAGGTACCGGGGATTGGTCCGATGGCGATTCAGTCGCCTCATATCGAGATACCCGCGATCGCCCCTATGGTCATTGAGATGCCACGCATCGAGATACCCGCGATTGCCCCGATGGCCCTCCCCTTACCGAGGATCAACCTTTCGCCGCTCAGAATGAATTTGTGGATACCGTCGCGCGGCGTGTTGCTTTAAGGTTTATCGTGATGACCGGATATGCGATTTTCGACCAGGACCATAAGGCGCAGGATTACAAGCGCAAGCAATGTGACGCCTACGGCAAGCACAAACTGGCGTAGAGCTACGCAGATACCTACGGCGGCAGTAAATAGAATCGATGCCGCCGTAGTCAACCCCTTAACCTGCTCGCCTTTATCGCGGCGAAAGATCGTTCCGGCTCCGAGAAAACTGATCCCTGTGATTATCGCCTCGATGATTCGAATCGGGTCAGACCTGATAAGACCGACATTGTTATTTGCGCTGTAGGTGTTCAGCAGCGCATCGCTCAACCCGACCAGCAACGCGGCCGCGCCGCCTACGAGCATGTGAGTGCGAAGCCCGGCGGCCTTATCCGCGACCTCTCGCTCGAAGCCGATGAGACCGCCAAGCAACATCGCAAGTCCCACCTCGGCGATGATCCGAAGCTGGTATTCCCATCCCATCAGTTTGATCTCCTATCGTTGCCATTCGATCAAGCGCGTGGCAAAACGATAGCAAACTCAAACTCGAACAGACAAATTCATTACATCTGAAATCAAAACCTTTCACTCTTGCCGAACGGAGATATGAAACCTGAAATCCCGGGTGCCCGCGCGCGAGTGTCCAGATGCTAAAGCGTAAAGTTGAATGTCACAGCGCCGATGACTTTGACCGGCTCTCCAGATAACTGAGTCGGAACGAATGTCCACTGGCGCGCAGCATCTAATGCAGCGTCTCTCAAAAGAGGATGTCCACTTACGGCTCGCGCGTTTATGACATTACCGGCTTCATCAATCGTAATCTCGACGACGACCACGCCCGAAACATTCGCGGCTTTGGCCAGAGCGGGATAGACAGGGTCTACGCGCGTAACGACACTGTTGGCAAGCCCGCCACCTGATTTCCGAATGACCCTGGGCGCGTCCGGGGCCGGCGGCGGCGGGGGCGGCGCAGCCGGTGCGCTCGGCGCAGAAAGAGAAGATGGGGGCGGCGGCGGCGGCGGCACATCGCCCCAGGTCTCACCGTTTTTGAATAAAACGCCAGCAATCCTCGCCGTTAAATCGTCTGAATCGCCCAGCCCGCTTGTCATCCCCGTCAGCGACAGTCCTTCCTGAAACGCATAGGGCTCGATGGGCGCCTTACCAAACATTTCCAGCGTCAGGTCAGTCGCCTTATTCTTTATCTCTATTACATAACCGGAGATGGGACGATCCGAATTACTGACGAGCGAGACGGAGATTTTGAATGCGTCAAAAGAAGTGGTCCTGACGGTCTGAATATAAGCGCTGGAAATTGAAACCGGCGCTTTGTACATGTTATCGAATTTGATGGAGGCTCTGGGGGCCTGTTCCAGTTCCTTAAACAATTTCTCTTTCACCGATACGCTCAGCGTTCCCTGAGAAGTGTCAACTTGAATCAAGTCGCTCGATACGCCGTCTGAAACACCGCCCCCTACACCAAGGCCGCCACCTACACCAAGGCCACCCCCTACACCAAGGCCGCCCCCTACACCAAGGCCGCCCCCTACACCCGCGCTTGTGCCTTCCCCTGCCGCCTTCCCTAGCCCCGCAGAACTTACCTTCTGCCAGGCCAGGACGCTGTCGCGGTTTAAGGCCCCGGCCGCAAACGACAGAACTGTCATTATCACCGCAGTCGCTATAATCAACAGACGATGCGATATTGAAAGCCGTCGATTCGTATCATTAGCCATGATTTGTTCAACCCTCCTTCGCAGATTTGAACCCGTAGCATAAGAGATCCCGGCTATTCGCGATCCTACGCAGAAACGCAGAACTTTCAACAGACCGGTGGCATAGACTCTTGAAGCTCCGCCAAGCTCCACCACCCGATCATCGCAAGCCCGCTCGCGCTCGGCGAGCGCCTTACGATCTATCACCCAGACCAGGGGATGAAACCAGAAGAGGCAACAAAGAATCATCTGAATCGCGCTGAACAAATTATCACGCCGGACGACGTGAACCAGTTCGTGCATGATTACGGCCTCAAGCTCCGCCTCACTCAGATGATCGGCCACGCTTTCAGGCATCACGATGATTGGCCTGAGGATTCGCCAGACTCCCGGCTCCGCCACATCGGGCGAGACCACGAGGCTTACCTGCTGCCTGACGCCAAGCCACAAATAGACCCTCTTTAAGACCTCTGCTTCCCGACCACTGGTGACAGTCTTCCCCGCCCTGAGCGCCCGTTGAAACTGCCATCGTCGCTTACTCCACAAACTAGCAAGCGCACCGCATCCGGCTATCCAGATGATTGTGAGAGCGCAATAGATTTCATTATGCCCCGCCCCGGCCGTGACGTTTACGATGAGTTGATCAGAAAAGTAGTAGACCGGCGCGACGATCTGAAAGGCCCTGGCCCCCTGCTCGCTCGAAAAAATGAGCGCCGATATATCCAGCCCCAGCCGATCTGCTGCCACGACAAACAGACCTGACGGGATCAGAAACTTTGCCGAGGCTACGAGCCAGACCCAGTAGCGCGCCCGCGCAGGCGCTTGCCTGAGCAGCGCCACGGCAATAAATGCGACAGCCGAAAACAGAGTGGCCTGCCACAGGTGATCGGCAACCAAAGGCCACGCCCGGCTTGACCAGCCGGCCATCCATTCGTGCAACTCCATAGCCTGCTACTCCTTTCCACTTCGGTCGGCGCTCTCTTGTTCGTTCAGAATATTTTCCACTTCTCGCACGTCTTCAAGCGTAAGCTTGCCCGATTCGGCCAGGTGAGCCATCAGAGGTCGGGCCGAACCGCCAAACAATTCAAGCAATTCGGTTATCAACCTTTGATGCGCCGCCTTGCGCGTGATGAGCGGCTCGAATATGTGCGCGTTGCCTATTTTCTTTACCTGTCGAACGGCTTGCTTCTCTTCAAGCCTTCGCACTATCGTCTGAACCGTAGTGTAGGCGGGCCGCCGCTTTTCCGGCAGCCGCTCCTGAATCTCCCTGACAGATGCGCTTCCCATCTCCCACAGCGCGTCCATGACCTCTAACTCAAACTTCGTCAGCTTTACGCCTTTTTTGCGCCCCATTCAACCCTCCCAAAAAGCTACTACTACAAACGAGGCTGATTCTACTACAAATGTCGTAGATCGGTCAAGAAAAAACCATTTGAGATTTGAGATTTGAAAGCCCGGAAGAGAGAGAGATTAATTTCGAGTCTGCCTGGTCATGGTTCAGGATTTGGTGAGGTAAGCAGCGAAACCGCTATCAGCATCAAGACTGACAGGGTAATGGCCGGAATCACGGGATCGATTCCTGTGCTCGCGCCCAGTCCGCCAAACTCCCAGATGAGCGTTGTCGCAACGCCTGTGAATATCGAACACACGGCTCCTGCCGATGTCGCCCGCTTCCATACAAGCGCCGCCACCAGCGAGGGCGTTATTCCTGTCCCGTAAATCGTATAAGCGCGCAATGCCACTTCGAGAAACTTCTCTGAATAAGTAGAGATCACATAGGCCACCAGCCCAAGCCCCACAACGATGCTCCGCAGCAACCAGACAAGGCTGCGCTCGCTGGCATTGGGATTAATGAAGCGTTGATAGACATCGCGCACGAGCGCGGTCGCCGGAACGAGCAGGTACGAGATCGCCGTTGACACTACGATAGCCATTATCGTGGTCAACACCAGAGCGCCAAGCCAGACGGGCAATTGATCGCGGGCTACATAAGCGATCACGCGCCCGGGCACCTCCAGTTTTCCGCCCTGCCACTCGAGCGCCGAACTGACCCACGCGGTCAATATGATCATCAGTTCCATGTAGGTGACACCGATCAGCAGCCAGATAGTCGCTCGTCGCGCCGCGCCTTCGGATTTCGCGGAGAAGAAACGCTGATACATATTCGCATCCCCGAGAATGAGTAGCCCGCCCGGTAGGACCAGTCCTATCGCCTGCACCCAGTTTATCGGCCCAAAGACCTTCATATGATCTTCGGGCAGTGCGGCTGCGATACCTGAATAGCCGCCCGCTTTCAGATACAGGTAAGGCAGTGTGATGAGAATGCCTATCATCATCGTTACGCCCATCACGAGATCGGTGTAGGCCACCGAAAACATGCCTGCAAGCGCCGTATAGATGACGATGAAGATCGCAACGATGATGACCGCAGCTTTGAAATCAAGATCAGGCAAAGTCAGGTTGATGACCGCCGCCGCCGCCCGGTACTGATAAGAAACTATCGTCACCGCAGTCAAGACGAGTGTTATTACTCCAAGCACGCGGGCCCATTTGTTGTAGCGCGCTTCAAGAATATCCTGCACCGTAATAGCAGGCAGGCTCCGCGCCCGTCCGGCAAGAAACGAGAGCGCCGCAATGCCGACCAGCGCCCCCAGAGGCAGAATTATCGCGGCGATGCCGACTTCATAGGTCTTTCCGGCATTGCCGAAAATCGAGCCTGTCCCTATCCACGTCGCCAGCATAGTCCCGAATAAGACGAAGGGGCCCAGTTGACGTCCGGCCACTGAAAAGTCTTCCTGGCTTTCGACGCCGCGACTTCGCATTGCGCCAATTCCGACCAGGAAAACCATGTAAGCTACAATTGTCCAGAAGTATATCGAAGTCATTCTCACCTCAAACCCGAATGTCGTTCTTATATTCAAGCAACGCGCAGAGTCTTTAGCGCCCACTAAATCTACTAGAAAAACTTGAAAACTTGAATTCAAAAACGAGGTGAAAAACGAAGTACGACTATGAGTCTGACGAACGGAGGGCAATCTGGGATAGGATTTCCGCCAACATCCAATAAATATAGAGCCGATAAATATAGAGCAGACAAAGTGCGGCAATCGAAAGAGAGAGGAAACCGGCGCGCGACTCTCGCGTCTTTACTTGTGAACGGCGCTATCGCTCATAGCGTTCGATTCGCGCAGGAGGCTCGCGGTCTGACGTATCTTATGTTTGTCGAGCAGATGGCGCAGGCTGCGGACAGACATATTCAAAATTTCCGCGGCGCGGGTCTGGTTGCCTCCCGTGCGTTGCAGAGCGCGAATGATGTAATCCTTTTCGAGTTGCGCGAGATAGCCTTCAAGGTCTATGCCTTCTTCGGGCAGGTCTATGTCGGTAATGGTTCTCGGCTTGTATTTCAATATCCGCTCGGGCAGGCGTTGAGGCTGCACGATGCCCGTAGGCTCAAGCGCGACGGCGCGCTCGATGGTGTTTTCCAGTTCTCGTACGTTACCCGGCCAATCATAGCCTTCCAGATAATTGCCCGCTTCTTCCGAAATATCCAGCGTAGACCGGCCCGCCGCCGCGCTGTACTTGATCAGAAAATGGCGGACAAGCTCGGGTATGTCCATCCTTCGGGCGCGCAGGGGCGGCATCTCGAGCGGAATGACGCTTATGCGATAAAAGAGATCGTTGCGAAACGTGTTGTCTTCGACCATCTGAGAGAGGTCACGGTTTGTGGCCGCGACTACGCGACAGTCTACTGGTATTTCTTCAAGCCCGCCGACCCTGCGAATGCACCGCTCCTGCAACACTCGCAGCAGCTTTACCTGCATGGTGAGCGTGGTCTCGCCTATTTCATCCAGGAAGATGGTTCCCCCCTCCGCCGCTTCGAACAATCCTTTGCGATTGGCGACTGCGCCCGTAAACGAGCCTTTCATGTAACCGAACAATTCGGATTCAAGCAATGTTTCGGTAAAAGCGCCGCAGTTTATGGATACGAACGGGTGGCTTGCGCGGTCAGACATGTGATGGATAGCGCGCGCCGCCAGTTCTTTTCCCGTTCCCGACTCGCCCGTGATAAGAACGGTCGAAGCCGTCGCCGCCACGGTCTCTATCATCTGATAGACGGCCTGCATTTGAGGCGAGCGCCCGATTATATTGTCTAAAGAATTGCGCTGGCGCAGTTCACGCTTGAGCAGGACATTTTCCTGACGCAGGTGTTTCTTTTCCAGAACCTTGCCGACCGTGACCTTCAGTTCTTCTACATCGAATCCCGAATCTTTGATGACAAAATCTTCCGCCCCGAGCTTAAAGGCGCGCCGCGCTGTATCAACCGTGGCAAAGGCGGTGATCATAATAACCATCGTGTCGGGCGAAACCTCGCGCACGCGTTCGAGAAGCTCTATCCCGTTTATGTCGGGCATCTTCACGTCAGAGATTATCAGATCGTAAAGGTTCTGCCGGACCAGATCGAGCGCGCGCGAGCCGTTTTCGGCCGTGTGCACCGCATAGCCTTCGCGCTTGAGCACAAGCTCCAGCAGTTCTCTCATGCTGCGTTCGTCATCAACAACTAAAATCTTCTCCATTACTTCCCCTCATTTATAACTGATTATGCAAATAAGCAAAGACGAGAAAGGATTCTTCACTCTCTCTTCTAGTTTCTGACCAGATCAAACTCGACTTAAAGTTGCCAGCGACGAGTGGGACTCCGCGAGCGCATTCGGGTCCGGGTTTCGCGTGACCCGGCCCGTGGCCGGCAGCTTGATCGAAATGCGCGTGCCCTTCCCGGCCTCGCTATCTATGAGTATCTTGCCGTCGTGGTCTCTGACAAGCTGATAGACTATGGCCATTCCCAGCCCCGTTCCGCCGCTTGAGGAATTGAAGGGCTCGAACATCCTCTCTTGTTGCTCGCGACTCATGCCCTTGCCCGTATCGCCGAATGTAATAGTCACCTCTCCGTCGCGACCCTCATCAAGCGTGACGCGAAGCTCGCCACCCATCGGCATGGCCTGAATCGCATTGCGCGACAGATTCCAGAATATCTGCCTTATCTGATTCGGGTCGCCGTTATAATGGACAGGCTCTTGCGGGTACTCTTCCAATATCTGATGAGACGACATCAGCTCCGGGCTGTTACGCAACAGAGCTACCGTTTCGGAAAGGATGCTGGAAAGCTCGACCACCGTGCGTTCGGTGCGCGGCGGGCGGGCATAAGTGAGAAAGTCAGAGACTATGCGATTGAGCCGGTCGGATTCGCGCAACACAATGTCCATCAACTGCAACTGGTCAGGAGAGAGGCTCAATTCGCTTGCGAGCACCTGCACGGACCCGCGCATGGAAGCAAGCGGATTGCGAATCTCGTGCGCAAGCCCGGCGGCCATCTTGCCAAGCGCGGCAAGCCGTTCCTGGCGACGGACCTCGCGTTCAAGCTCCATAACATCGGTCAAATCCTGAAAAGTCAGCACGTATCCGCCCGAACGATTGGCCTCGTCGACAAGCGGCGCGACCGAAAATCCCAGATGTATTTCGTCTCCTTCGGCGGTCTTGCACCCTACATCAAACCGGGGCAGCCGCGAGCGCGTGCGTATTGATTCAAGCCCCACTTCGATCTGCTTTTCTATATCGCCGAATATCGTAGAGATATGTTTGCCTCGAACATCCTGCCCCTTATAAGCGGTTATCTCTTCGGCGGCTCGATTGATGGTGCGTATGTTGCCTTGAAGATCGGTTGTGACAAGACCGCTTCTCATGCTCTCAATAATGCGGTCATTGAAGAGGCGGTTATCAGCCAGTTCTCTTGTAGCGGTTGCAAGCTGGGATTCGCTGCGGCGCACATACTCGGCCAACTGTGACGACAGGGCAACAACAGCAAGGATGGCTATCAGGTTGAGGGCAAACATGAACTCGACCCAGGGCAGCATCTTCATCTCATAGGCCGGCCAGCCCTTTGCGCGAGGCACAGCGCTTGTCAAAGTGAGCAGCCCCGTAACCGCATAAAGCAACCCGGCCGAGACGCCCAGCCACGAGATGCCAAAGCGACCAAACAGGGCGCTGGCGGCAAAGATGATCACAAGGTAGAGTGCCAGAAACGGTGATTCGACATCGCCCGTGTTATAAACGAGCCACGTGATTATGCAAAGGTCGAGCGACAGTTGCAGATAACCCTGCGTTGTGAAAGGTATTGAGGAGCGCAAAGCCAGAAAGTACAACGCCGATACCAGCAATACAGACGCGGTTACAATCGTCAGGACGGGCAGAAATGACCTGGATGTGCTCTGCTCAATCACGCCCAAAAGCACAAGCAGTGCCCCGGCTATGATGAGCCGCGAAATCATTAACCATTTCAGCTTTCTACGCATAACACAATCACGTGATGTCCATCACATGGCTTTAACGAATTCAGTTATCGGCCTTTGTGTTGGAACGCCCTTCGGCAGCCGGACGAACCGACTTGCGGTCAACCCCAAATCATCCCGCTTACAACCGAGAAACAGTTTAGAGGCATGAATTCAAAAAGTCGTCACCGACTATACCACGCACCGGAATCCGGCTCAAGACCTTCAAGCCGACCTTGGGACCGAAGCAAGGGGGGATAGGAGCAGCCTGAATGGATACATTTATCGTGGCTGCCCCACAGCTCCCCGATGCTCTTTTTTCAGTGCCCCCCGCCCGCGAGTTTGCCGATAAGTGTGAAGAGCGGCAGATACATCGCTATGACGATAGTTCCTATCGTGACGCCGAGGAACAGGATCATCGCAGGCTCCATCAGGCTCAACAGGTTTGCGATTGCCGCGTCGACTTCCTGCTCGTAAAAGTCGGCTATCTTTGACAACATCGCATCGAGCGCGCCGGTCTGTTCGCCTACGCCTATCATCTGGCTGACCATAACGGGAAATATCTCGGTAGCCTTGAGCGGCTCGACGAATGTTTGTCCCTGCTCTACGCCTACGCGCACTTTCGTGATCGCCTCGCCTACGACTACGTTGCCCGCTGTGCGTGCAGTGATGTCGAGAGATTCGAGTATCGGAACGCCCGAAGAGAGCAACGTGCCGAGCGTACGGCTGAATCGCGCGATGGCAATCTTTCTCAGGATAGGGCCGAAAACCGGCAGCTTCAACATAATACTATCAATTATGCGCTGGCCCTTTTCGGTCTTGTACCAGGCCTTCATGGCGAAGACAAAGATGCCGATCACGATGCCTATCAGCCACCAGTAACCGGCCATAAATTGCGATATCATGACGACGAATTCCGTCAGCCAGGGCAATTTTTCGCCCGGCCCCAGTAAACCTTCGAATATATTCTTGAAGGCCGGGATGACCACGATCATGATTACCGAAATCACCAATATCGAGATGACAATGACCGCTATAGGATAGATCAACGCGCTCTTGACATCGCTCTTCAACTTGACCATCTTTTCCAGGTAAGTTGACAGGCGCTGGAGGATGATGTCGAGTATACCGCCGGTCTCGCCTGCCGCCACCATATTGGTGTAGAGCGATTCAAACACGCGAGGGTGTTTGGCCATAGCGTCTGCCAGCGTCATACCGGATTCCACATCGCTGCGCGTTTGGAAAATTACCTTCTGAAAATATTTGTTGTCCTGCTGCTGGCCGAGTATCTCCAGACATTGCACGAGCGGGAGACCCGCATCGAGCATGACGGAGAATTGCCGGGTGAACAGCGCCAGGTCTTTGCTCTTTACCTTTTCGCGTCCCACTTTTGGCAAGCTGATCTCGCGCCCTTTTTCGCGCGCGCTGGTCAGGATGACCTGCTCTCGGCGCAACATCGCCTCAAGCGTCCCACGGTCTGCTGCCACCCGCTCGCCGACGACTATTTCGTTCAAACGATTACGACCCTTAAATACATAAGTCGGCATTTTACAACCTCACTGATTTTTTGTTTAGCATTCTGCTAAAGGGGCAACTCTTGAGGGATGAGGGATGAGGGATGAGGGATGAAAAGGAGCCTGACCACGCAATGTCATACAGGCAGTTCCGTAATCAATATGATAATTACTAAGAGTCCTTTTCATCCCTCATCCCTCATCCCTCATCCCTTATGCTATCTTCCCACACGTCCGAGCGGCGAAAGCGGCCTGTTGCCTTGCGCCTGGCCGGACCGGGCTCCCATTTGCGGCTGGCCGGTTTGCAGAGCGGCGGCCCCGCGACTTATCAAATCCTGAAGTTCGTCCGGTACTCCCGAACGCATCATAGCCATCTCAAGCGTTATCTGCCGCTTGAAATAGAGGCTCGCAAGCGCCTGATTGAAGGTCTGCATTCCGTATTTTTCCTGGCCCGTCTGCATCATCGAGTAAATCTGGTGGACCTTATCTTCGCGCACAAGGTTTCTTATGGCGGAATTCGGAATCAGTATCTCCATAGCAAGCACGCGACCCTGTCCGTTTGCTTTCGGAAGCAGGGCCTGAGTGACAATCCCTTCGAGCACCATCGAAAGTTGCGTTCGTATTTGTGACTGCTGGTGCGCGGGGAAAATGTCTATCACGCGGTTGATCGAAGACGCCGCGGAATTGGTGTGCAGAGTGGCAAAGGTCAGGTGGCCGGTCTCGGCTATGCGGAGCGCGGTCTCGGTGGTTTCGAGGTCGCGCATTTCGCCGATGAGCACAACATCCGGGTCCTGGCGAAGCGCCGCTCTGAGCGCGTTTGAAAACGAGTGTGTGTCGGCGTGTACTTCACGCTGATTCACCAGGCAGCTCTTGTGCGAATGCAGATACTCAATCGGGTCTTCGACCGTTATGATGTGCTCGTGTCGGTCACGATTGACCTTGTCTATCATAGCCGCGAGCGTAGTCGATTTGCCCGACCCCGTAGGCCCTGTGACCAGAATCAAGCCGCGTGGCTTCTCGCAAAGCTTTTCGATCACCGCCGGCAGTCCCAACTCTTCAAATGATTTTATTTCGTACGGGATTGATCGAAATACCGCGCCGACCGCGCCCCGCTGGTTGAAGATGTTTGCGCGAAAACGCGACAGCCCCTTGATGCCGAACGAGAAATCGAGTTCCAGCGTCTCTTCGAAGCGATGCTTCTGCGCGTCGGTCAACACAGAATAGGCCAGTTGCTTCGTATCGGCCGGGGATAGCTCCCCAAATTCAAGCGGCCTGAGCACACCGTGCACCCGGACCATTGGCGAAGAATTGGTCGTAATGTGCAGGTCAGACCCGCCCATCTCGATCATCTTCCTCAACAAATCACTCAAAACAATCTCTGGCATTTTCCCTCCCGGGATTTTGGATTTTAGATTTTAGATTAGCCGCCAATCCAAAATCCAAAATATAAAATCATTTCACTGTTTCTCTCACCACTTCCTCGATGGTTGTCAGTCCCTGACGTATCTTTTCAAGGCCGCTCATTCTGAGGGTCAGCATTCCCTCTTCAATCGCCTTGCGGCGCAGTTCGAGGCCCGACGCCCCGACCAGAATCAATTCGCGCACCTCGTCGGTTATCTCCATAACTTCATAGAGCCCCACGCGGCCCTTGTATCCGGTCCCGTTGCAACTGGGGCATCCGGTTCCCTTGAATGTCTTTATATTGCCCACTTCGCTTGCGGCAAACCCCACGTCAATCATCGCCTCATCGGGCGCGGCCAGGTCGACCTTGCAATCCTTGCATATCCTGCGCACGAGGCGTTGAGCCTGAATCAGGTTCACAGACGTAGCCACAAGAAACGGCTCAATACCCATGTTCATTAAACGGCTGATGGTCGAAGGCGCGTCGTTGGTATGAAGCGTTGATAAGACCAGATGGCCTGTGAGCGCGGCCTTGACGCCTATCTCGGCGGTTTCGAAATCCCGGATTTCACCTACCAGTATGATGTTCGGGTCCTGTCTGAGGAACGAACGCAGGGCGGCTGCGAAATTGAGCCCGATAGACTCTTTCATCTGCACCTGATTGACGCCGGGCAGATTGAATTCTACGGGGTCTTCGGCGGTCATTATATTTGTTTCCGGCGTGTTCAGGCTCTGAAGCGCGGAATAAAGCGTAGAGGTCTTGCCCGACCCCGTAGGCCCTGTGACAAGCACCATGCCGTATGGTTTAGAGATGTTGCGTTTGAATTTGTCAAGGCTTTCAGCTTCGAAGCCAAGCTTGGTCATATCTAACCGCAGGTTCTCTTTATCGAGCAGGCGCAGCACCATCTTTTCGCCGAAGATGGTCGGCAGTGTCGAGACGCGAAAATCCAGTTCGCGCGAACGATTGTCGAGTCGCACTCTGAGCTTTATGCGCCCGTCCTGCGGAAGACGCTTTTCGGCGATGTCGAGTCGCGCCATGATCTTCATCCTTGACGTGAGCGCATCGCGCATCTTGAGCGGCGGATTCATTATGTTGTAAAGCACACCGTCCATGCGGAAGCGCACGCGGAACTCTTTTTCGTAGGGCTCGATATGAATATCGGAAGCGCCGCGTCGAAGCGCGTCAACCAGTATGACGTTTACAAGTTTGACGACGGGAGCGTCCTCGGCCATCCTCTCAAGATTTTCGAGGTCTATCTCTTCTTCGTCTTCAAGTTCAAGCTGGTCCAGTTCCTCGCCGTAATCGTTCTTACCTGTGGTCTCGGCGACGAGGTCTTCCATCACGCGGGCAAGTTCGATCTCGCGTGACGTGCCGTAATACTTTGCGATTGCCGCAAGCAGAGTGTTTTCACTGACCACGACAGGCTCTACCGAGAGCCCGGTCATAAACTTTATATCGTCTATGGCAAAGACATTGGTCGGGTCCACCATGGCAAGTGTGAGCGTAGCCCCGACACGAGAGAGCGGAAGCACGCAGTAACGTTCGGCAGTCTCTTGAGGCACGAGCGCCACTGCCGCAGGATCAATTTCGAACAGATCCAGATTGACCGAGGGCACGCCGTACTGGCGAGACAGCACGGCAGTGACTTCTTCATCCGATAGCATGCCGAGCTTAACCAGCGTAGAGGCGAGCCGGCCACCGTTGACTCGTTGATAGTCAAGCGCCTCTTTGAGTTGCTGCGGCGTTATTAGATTGTCTTTTAGGAGGGTCTCTCCCAGTTTAGCCGACATATTAAAACAATGTTCCGCCTTCGCTGTTGATTCGAGGCGGAGTCACCTTTCGAAGGGTTCCGGCAACGCAAGCTTTCTTGCCTGCCGTGCACCCGTGATAATCGGCGTAATACGCCGAAAACCTTTCACCCGCGTCCACAAACCCTGGGGGGCGGGCGCGCTATTGGTAACTTATAAATTGTTTGCTAACTGAGAGACTTCTGGGGGAAGCGACCTGTTCGACAGATAACAGCTCAGTAACCGCAGGGGCAGTTTGAAAACTAACCGGGCTGCTCCGATCTCTGATTGAATGGCCGTGGGGAACGGCAAAGACAGAATATTCGGTCAGCCTTATAGCCGATAACCTTGTAACATCAGGCTCGTGGCATGTCAATAATAATCTCTGATAAGCCCTGTGTCCTTTGTCCGTGATCCGTGGTTCGTGGTGTGTTGTAAAATTGCGAATTCCTGATAACGAATACTCTGCGGCAAACGGCGGGCAACGGACCACGGACTACGGACTACTTTATCGCTTTATCGGCGAATTGAACGAGGTAAAAGCAGAGGGCAGCAATCAGCGCCGAAAGAGGTATGGTCAGTACCCAGGCCCAGATGACCGTCCTTGCGACCCCCCATCGCACGGCGGAAAGCCTTCGGGTAGAGCCTACGCCCATGATGGCTCCCGTTATCGTATGCGTAGTGCTTACGGGTATGCCGCCAAAGGTAGCCATAAACATGGTGGTAGCTCCGGCGGATTCAGCGGCGAACCCGCCCACGGGCTTGAGTTTGGTTATGCGCGACCCCATCGTATGGACTATGCGCCAGCCGCCTGAAAGGGTTCCCAGCCCGATGGCCGCGTGGCAGACCAGGACCACCCAGAGCGGTATCTCTTTTGTCGCACCGGCATTGATATTTGAGGCTACGAGTACGGCGGCAATGATGCCCATGGTCTTTTGCGCGTCGTTTCCGCCATGTCCGAGGCTGAAAAGCGCCGCCGACATCAATTGCATCTTGCGAAATATGCTGTCAACACGGTCGGGCGAACGACGGCGGAAAATCCACATTATGGCGACCATAAACGAAAATCCCAGAAACATGCCGACAAGCGGCGAGATGAATATGAAGGCTATTGTCTTTATCCATCCTGTGGCTATAAAGAGACCGCTAAAACCGCCATGCGCGGCCACGGACGCGCCTGCGTATCCGCCTATGAGCGCGTGCGAGGAACTCGACGGCAGACCGTAATACCAGGTAATAATATTCCAGATGATCGCCCCCAGGAGGCCACACATCAATGCCCACAACTGCCACTCTTCGGCAATAAGTTTGATGTTGATCATGTCGCCGCCGATGGTTTTGGCCACACGGGTCCCGAATACCAGGAAGGCAATAAAATTGAAAAATGCCGCCCAGATTACAGCTATCCCCGGCGAAAGCACTCTCGTTGATACTACGGTCGCAATCGAATTGGCTGCGTCGTGAAATCCGTTGACGTAATCAAAAATGAGGGCGACTAGGATTATAGTTACGACAAACGCCATCAGCGTTGTCATAGGATTGGACCTCCAGAAGTGATAGGTGATACGTGATACGTGATGCGTGATACGTGATGCGTGATGCTGATACGGCAGGTTTGCAAGTCATCTTTAACAGATGGCCTGCCTGACAATCACGGATCACGGATCATTTGTTTTTAACCATGACGGCCTCAAGCACCTCGGCCACATCCTTGCATCGGTCAACAGATTCTTCGAGTTCTTCAAAGATGGATTTCCATTTTATGACTTCGATGGGGTCCTTCTCTTCTCTGAAGAGACGGCGAATCGCATCGCTGAAAAGCGAGTCGGCGCGTTTCTCAAGCTGGCTTATAGTTCGGAGGTGTTCGTTCATTGCTTCGTGTTGCTCAAGCATAAGGAACGCGCTCTCGATCTCAGCCGTGGCCCGGCCCAGAAGACCGGCCACCTCTATGGCTTCCGGCTTTGGCGCAGCCACTCCGTATGTCTCAAGCCTGCGCGCCAGATCATTAGTCATATCAATCACGTCATCGAGTTCCGTGACGAGCAGAAATATATCTTCTCGATCAATGGGCGTAATAAAGCTTGAATTCAACTTCGCCGTGATCTTTGCCGCAAGATCATCGCATTCCAACTCTATCTGCTTGATCTGATCGGCGTATCCGGCGTGATTCTCGTAATCCTGGAATAACTTCACAAACAGTTCGCCACCCTGCCGAACTTTGCCCGCCAGTTGGCTGAGCAGGCCGAAGTATTTCTCGTCTCGCGGAAACAGCCCCATAACACCTCTCTTTACATTTTATTAACAAACACGTAACAAGGCTGTTAATAATATGGTCACGCTTTGCAGGTGTCAATTCGGTTAGATGGAAATAGGCCGGTAATGAAATAAGCCTGAGCTTTCTGGCTCAGGCCTATCTATAAAATAGAGATGTAATTGGTGCCGAAGGAATTACTTGTCCCAGATGCACTGATAATGTTTTGTCAATGGGGATGGAGAGACTCGAACTCTCACGGGTTGCCCCACACGCCCCTCAAACGTGCGCGTCTACCTGTTCCGCCACATCCCCAAAAAATTCAATCTCTCAAACAACAATGCTTACTTCCCAACTGCAAACCGTCTTTGCTTTTGCCGCTAATAAATCGCTAGCTACTTGTTCGGAGGCTTTTGAGAATCCTGTTTTGGCGGTGCCGGTTGCTCCTTTTTCGCCCCGCTGTCCGTAGACGACGTTGAGTCAGTCGTGGACCCTTTATCATTCACTCCGGGCTGTGCGGTCGGAGGCGCACTGGATTCCGGCGTCACCGGAAGGGGTGTCGCGGGCGGGGCCGGGGCCGTCTGCTCTGCGGGGCCTACGCCTTCGCCGAGCGAGCGTTTTGCAAACAATCCGGGAATCGAAAACAAGAAGGCCGTTAAGAAGAATACTATTGCAGCTCCTATAGTCACCTTCGCAAGCACAGTCGCCGTGCCGCGCGGCCCGAAGGCCGTCGAATTCGCACCACCGCCAAAAACCGCTGCCGCATCCGATTTGCCCGGCTGTAAAAGCACGAACAGTATCAGGACAAAACAGGAAATAATATAAAGCGCCATTAAGATATAACCAATCACTATTAAACCTACCTGTTCTCTTTGTAATTTACTATCTTCGCAAACGAGCCCGCCTCAAGGCTTGCTCCGCCAACCAGCGCGCCGTCAATATCGGCCTCGCTCATCAGCGAGGCGATGTTATCCGGTTTCACGCTGCCGCCGTAGATTATTCTCAAATCTGCGGCCACCTTTTCACCAAACATCTCGCGTATGCGGGATCGGATAAAGGCGTGCATATGTTCGGCAGTTTCCGGTGTTGCAGTGCGCCCTGTGCCGATTGCCCATATAGGCTCGTAAGCGATAATGATACGGGCGGCTTCCTCTACTGTCAAGTTTTGCAATCCTTCGCCGAGTTGCCGCTTTACCACATCTTCGGCTCGGCCCGAGTCTCTATCTTCAAGCCGCTCTCCGCAACAGACTATGGGGAGGAGTCCGGCCTTTGTCGCAGAATTAATCTTACGATTTACCCATTCGTCGGTTTCGCAGTAATATTGCCGTCGCTCCGAATGACCTATGATCGCGTAACTCGCCCCGGCATCTTTGACCATCGCGGCAGACACTTCTCCGGTGAATGCGCCCGGCCCACCCTCTGCCGCCACGTCCTGCGCACCGACGGCTATATTCGACCCTTCAAGGCGGTCTGCTATCGCCTTCATCGAAGTGAAGGGCGGGGCCAGCACTATGTCCGAGTGAGTTGACGACACAACAAGAGGCTTAAATTCTCGGACGAATTCCACCGCTTCAGAAATCGTCTTGTACATCTTCCAGTTTGCGGCTATGACAGGTCTTCGCATGGTAATTTCCAATATCCTGGGCGGGATTACTTGATCACTTTTGGCGGCGCTTCCTTTTCGAGCCGAGTCAGTGAGATAGTTATGTTGCTGGTCTGGGGAGATTTCATGATCTGTATCAGCCCCTCCTGAAGCTCGCCTTTTTTGAGTTCAATTCTTATCGAATCCGGCTGGCGGCTTTCGCGATTCACACTCCACCCGTTGCTCTTTATCGCCTTCCCATAAAACTTGTCTACCTCTTCTATAGTGGTATTCGCCTGCATGACGACAGAAGCCATTTTGCCACTGGATGCAGGTCCAACCTGCACATTGACCCTGACAGCATTGGGATAATCGGGCAGGTCTTTGATCTGCCCTGTGTTTGGATTGACGAAATCCGGCAACTTTCTCTCGCCCTGCTGAGCAGGCGCCGGTTGCGGTTGTCCCGCAGGCGGTTGCCCCGGAACCGGAGCGGTTTGATCGGGCTGGGGGTTCGCTTCGGGTTGAGCGGGCGCGTCGGGCTGCGTCTCACTGGTATTGCTTGCGGCAGCATCAGTCGGCTGAGGCGCGCTGTTTTGATTGAGTTGAATATTGTCATAAGCCGGCTTCTTTCCGCAGGCCGGAAGCGATACAGCCGCCGCAACGAGCAGCAAAGACATAATTAATTTTCTAGGGGGTTTCACTTCTAACAAATCCTCTGGTTCGTAAATAATCGGGCCTATTTATCGGTCAGAGCGGCCACACCGGGAAGCCGCTCGCCTGCAAGAAACTCAAGCGATGCGCCACCGCCTGTAGAGACGTGCGCGATGCGGTCCACTACCCCGGCTTCGGTCACTGCCGCTACAGAGTCGCCGCCGCCTATGATCGTCGTGGCATCGGTCGAGGCAACGGCTTCGGCGACGGCTCTCGTACCCCGGTCAAACGGCTCTCGCTCAAACAGACCGACGGGGCCGTTCCAGACAACCGTCTTTGCTCCGGCTATCTTTTCGGTAAATTGCTTTATGGCCTCGGGGCCAATGTCAAACCCTGCTTCTTCGGGGCGAATCTCTTTCACAGAACAGACGCGCGGCTCTACGGATTGCGGGTCGCTGTCCCATTTGCCTTTATCCACAACTACATTGTCTACCGGCAGCAAAAGCTCGACGCCGCTCTCTTTTGCGCGGGCGAGTAAACTGCGGGCGAGATCGAGTTTATCATCTTCGACAAGAGATCGCCCCGTCTCAAGCCCCTGTGATTTGAGAAACGTATAGGCCATAGCGCCGCCGATCAAAATCGAGTCGGCAGATTTCAAAAGGTTTTCGATCACGGCGATCTTGTCCGACACCTTGGCTCCGCCGAGAATGACCACAAACGGGCGCTCGGGGGTTTCCAGAGCCTGCCCGAGGTATTGCAACTCCTTCTCCATCAGGAAACCGGCAGCCGCTTTTTCGACGAAATGAGTTATGCCTTCCGTGGAAGCGTGAGCGCGATGGGCAGTGCCGAAGGCATCGTTGATATAAAGATCGGCGAGCGATGCAAGACCGCGCGCATACTCGGGGTCGTTCTTCTCTTCGCCCGCGTGAAAACGCACGTTTTCGAGCATCAGCACGTCGCCTTCGCCCAGGTCTTTTACCATAGCTTCGACTTCCGGCCCAACGGAATCGGGCGCAAGCTCTACCTCGCGCCCGAGTAACTCTGAGAGGCGGCGGGCGGCGGGCGCGAGCGAATATTTAGGGTCGGGCTTCCCCTTTGGTCTGCCGAGATGAGAGGCAAGCACCAGCCGCGCGCCGTGGTCGAGCGCATACTTTATGCTTGGCAGCGCCGCCCGTATCCGCGTGTCGTCGGTGACGTTT
The DNA here is from genome assembly GCA_963765495.1 of Blastocatellia bacterium. Lineage (GTDB taxonomy): Bacteria > Acidobacteriota > Blastocatellia > UBA7656 > UBA7656 > CAVXWP01. The sequence continues at coordinate 1,137,842 of CAVXWP010000001.1, read as the reverse complement.
CCGTCCTCATCCAGAGGCACGTTGAAATCAACGCGCATAAAGACGCGCTGACCCTTGAGGTCCAGATCAGATATTGAAAGCTTGGACATAGAAAGTGACTCGTGATGCGTGATGCGTGACGGGTGATTTTCAGACAGGCCGCTTGTTAAAGATAACTTGCAGCCCGGATAAATCACCCGTCATGCATCACGCTTCATCAGTTTTTATAATCCCTTCTCGGCTACATAGCGGACCAGGTCCACGACGCGGCAAGAGTATCCCCACTCGTTGTCATACCAGGAAAGCAGCTTGACCATGTTGCCTTCCATGACGTTGGTGTACTCGGCATCGAGTATCGAGGAGTTTGAGTTGCCCCGGAAATCTACCGAGACCAGGGGCTCTTCGGAGTATTGGAGGATTCCCTTCAGCGATCCTTCGGCGGCCTTCTTCATCACCGCGTTGACCTCTTCCTTGCTTGTGCTCTTTTCGACTTCGGCGACAAGGTCCACGACCGAGACGGTCGGGGTCGGGACTCTCAGTGAGAAGCCGTCGAGTCTGCCCTTTAGTTCAGGCAGGACAAGGCCGATGGCGCGGGCTGCGCCGGTCGAGGTCGGAATGATCGAGAGCGCGGCTGCGCGAGCGCGGCGCAAATCTTTGTGCGGAAGATCGAGCAAATGCTGATCGTTTGTGTAAGAGTGGATCGTGGTCATCAGACCTTTTTTGATCGTGAAGTTTTCGTGCAGCACCTTTGCGATTGGAGCGAGACAGTTCGTCGTGCACGAGGCGTTAGAGATGACGTGATGCTCCTTCGGATCATAAGCCTCTTCATTGACGCCGAGAACTACGGTTACGTCTTCGTTCTTTGCCGGGGCAGAGATGATGACCTTCTTTACGGAATCGTGCAGGTGTTTGGCCGCGTCTTCGCGTTTTGTAAACAGGCCGGTTGATTCCACGACTATTTCAGCGCCAAACGAGCCCCAGTCAATCTTGCCGGGGTCGCGTTCCGAGAAGACATGGAATTCATCACCGTCGACGGTGATGCTGTTCTCGCCCGCCTTTATGTCGGCTTCGAGGTTGCCGAGTACCGAGTCGTACTTGAGCAAATGGGCAAGAGTTCCTGTATTGGTAATATCATTTACCGCAACGAAATCGATGCCGCTGCCGCGTTGCATGGCGGCGCGCAGGATGTTGCGTCCTATGCGACCGAAACCGTTAATACCTACTTTGATTGCCATCCTTTTTTACCTCCAAAACTAAATCTACTAAGAGTGGTGTCCCTATGCTGCCGAGATCATTAAAAAAGCAACAAGAAAAGTTATCGAAAGGCCGGGCGGTTGTCAAGGAATCTCAAAAATTCTTGACGTATCGCCGGGGTTTTGATAAACCCTTGTAGGGGAAATACTTGTAGGGGATATTGATGAAGAAGTTCATTCCTCGCCGTTTGGTTGCGCTGCTGGTCTTTCTAGCTCCCCTGGCGCTGCTGATCGCCGGATTTAGTTTTTATCTCACTGTCTCGGCTCAAACCGATACGGGAAAACAACGCGGGGCTTTTGATGACGGCCTCAGGCGCGCAAGACAGGTGCGCCTGAAAGCAGAATTATCTGCCGCGCGCGGGGATGAATTCCGCAAGGCGCTCGAATCTCTTTCCAGACTGGACGAGCCGGGCGCGCTCGATGTCTGGCAAGAGGCGCTCAAGACTCCTGACATTGAGTTGCGACGGGAAGCGTGGGCAAAGTACCAGAAAGTACGCCGCTCTCTAATCGAACGGGAGACCATCCCGCGTGTCGCGCGTATCCCCGCTCCGGCTGACGAGATTTTAAGTATCGCTCAATCGGTCGGGATAGACGCAAATATCTGGTCAAAGGCGGGCAATGACACCGTAGTCGCCGCGCCCGATTTTCTGATCGAACGATTGCGCCGCGAAGGCTACTACGCCGAAGTGCTTTACCCCTCGATAGCCGACTGGCAACGGGCGCGAGCAACCGGAGATCAACTGGCAAAAGCGATCACGCCCGCCTATCAATCCGAAGAGGTGGTATCACAGGTCCGTATCGCGGTCGTCTCTCTCTCTAAACAAAGGCCGCCTCAGGCGGGCTACTCCGACTGGCTCGGCGATCAGGAAAATATCCTGATGAGCAATGATTCTTTCCTCGCTTATCTGGACATCTTTCCATCCGACGGCTCGGATAATTCAATAAATTCGCATATCGAAGAGAAGTACGGGCGGCGAGGCTATACGCTTGCGGGCTTTTTCACTCTGGATGAATTTGCCGCCACGGTCACACGGTTTTTCCACGGCAAGACTTTCGATCCCGGTCATGGTCGCGCTAAAGAATCAGACACAAAAGGATCGGGCGCTAAAGAATCGAGCAATGTGCACCTTGCGCTTGCCGAAGGAAAGTTCCACAGCTACGAAGAGACGCTCGCGGAATTCAAGGCTCTGGCCGCTGCACACCCCACACTTGCGCGAGTCGTCAATCTGGGGCCGAGCTTTGAAGGCCGCCAGATATTCGCGCTCAAGATCGCAAAAGACCCCGAGATTGACGATTCCAGCAAACCGGATGTTCTCATCACCGGATGCCATCACGCGCGCGAATGGATATCGGTCGAACCCCCCGTCTATTTTGCCAATCAACTGATCGGCGGGTACGAGACCGACGAGAAAATAAGGCTCCTCGTAAACACTCTGCAAATATGGATCGTGCCTATAGTCAACCCGGATGGTCTTGAGTACAGCCAGAGTTCGCCAAACGATCAGATAGACGCGACAAGGATGTGGCGCAAGAGCCGTCGCCCCGTATCTGCGAGCGGCTGCGCCAACGGCATAGGAGTCGATCTTAATCGCAATTATGCTTTTCAGTGGCGGCTGCAAGGAGACGACCCCTGCCCGAATTATAACGACGACCGTGGGGCGAGCGATGACCCCGTTAATGAGCTTTATCGCGGCCCCAAGGCCGAAAGCGAGCCGGAAATAAAGGCGATAAAATCGCTTGTGGACGATCCCAATCGCCACTTCCGCGTGGAGATTGATTACCATAATTTCTCTCAGTTGATCCTTTATCCGTGGGGCTACCAGCGCGGCAATACGCCGGATTCGGCTTTGCTCGTTCCCATGGCCCAACGTATGTCGGACGATATTTTTAATGTAAATGGCGTACGTTACAAAGCCCAGCGGGCTTTTGATCTCTATGTCACGACCGGCTCTTCAAGCGATTACGCCTATGAGGTCAATCGCGTGGCCGCTCCGATTGTGGTCGAGATGCGGCCCGCCTGCTGCAATTTCAATGTGCCTGAAAGCGAGATCGAGCCGATAAACCGCGAAAACTGGGCGGGCGCTCTGCCCGTTCTGGAATGGGCCGTAGGGCCGCCCATTCTGGAATCGGTAAAGGCTTATCAGAAAGCGCCCGGCGGCGATTTTTCGAAACTTGTATATTCCGCCAACTGGGCCAGGCCGACCGCAGCATCGGGCGGGTTGAGGCAATTGAAGGTTGACACTCGAAGCCCGGTCCTTGAGCCGGGCAGCCCGTTACGGGTGGAGTTAAAGTTCTCAAAACCGATGGACACATCTTCGCTTGTGGCTACGCTCGGACGCAACGAACAGATCAACGAAGCGAGCTTTGCCGATGCGGTCGAAGTCGGGGGATGGAAAAAGACCGACTACACAAACGACACCTGGATAGGCGACACGGTCATCCCTCAGGACGACAATCTGACAAATGCCTGGCAACTCAAGGTTGAAGCAAAGGATGCGGAAGGTGATTCGCTCGACGCAGCGCCCGCGACAATTGCAAGCTACGCCACGGGAACCGGAGCGTGGCAGGGTTACGAAGATTCGAACGGTGCAGGCACAACAGGCGGCTTCGATACTCAACATGTGATGTCGCCGAGTTTGCGCGCCGGTTTCGTTTATGTTTTTGTGGGGACCCCGACAGGCGGCGAACGACTGGCCGGGGGCGACCCCTATCTGGTGACATGGACGACAACAAAAACTGCTAATTTTATACCGGCTCAAAACGAGGTATGGCTCTCGACAAACGGCGGCGTGAATTTTAACCGCATCGCTACGGGAATACCCGGCGATGCCGAGAAATCGATGGTCGTGCTTCCGGCCATCTCCACCGATCACGCGCGATTGCGAGTGATCGTGCGCGGCGTGGGCGGCAATGCCGTATTCGGAGACAACGAGGCAGAGTTTTCAGTAGGCTCGAACGTCAACTCCGCGGTAGATATTTCTTTTATCTCTTCGGAGCTTGTGGATTTGAACTGGTCCGACACTTCAAGCGACGGGTTTAACACTCAATCGAGCGGTTCGTCGCGGCTCGTCATCAACCTGAGTATAAAAAACCACAGCGACATACCCATAACGAATCCCTTCCTGCGCGTTTCCCAGTTGAGCCGCAATAATGTTTTGCTCTCTCGCGATCTGAAGTCAAAGCCGGTCGGGGGTGCGCGGCAATCACTCACCACGAGCGAAGGCAATTTGCTTGCGCCGGGAGAAACAATCGAGGCGCGGCTAGAGGTGGGACTGGTGGTCAGGAAGAAATTTGCCCTGTGGATAGATCTTTACGGGACCCCGCCGGAGGGCGCGCTCCCGCTCGGGAGTTCGGTCCGCGTCTGGAAAGGCAAACCCAAAACAAAGAGCAACTGATTACTGATATGCGATGCTTGCCAGTCCCGCCACACCCGCGAGATCATCGAATTCTATAGGCTCGCCGATCAGATCAAATCCGAACCGCGCCGGATCAATGGGCTGCGGCTCGCTTTCCGTAGCATCAACGATGGCGCTCAAAGCCTCGGCCAGGTTGATGCCGCCAAGCACCAGTAATCCTGAAAGATCGACAACGCCTCCATCGCCCAAGCGGTCGCGATAGTAGAGCGCAAAGCGATGCAATTCGTCTATGATTGAATCGGGCTCGCATTCGTATGTGCGGGTTAGCGCGGGCTCGCCGTTTCTGACTATCAGGGCAGTAAAGCCAAGGTGGTTGGCTGATACTAGCATCTTATCGCCCGGCGTTTGATCGAGCATAATCCACTGCGCCTCGCCCAGATGACGCGGCAAAATAAGCCCCGCGTGCCAGCGTACCGCGTCAAAGATTGATTCGTATTGCGAAATCACATCTTCACGACCGGCGCTCACCAGATAACGCTCCTGCCCCTTTAGGGGGGTTAATCGCTGTCGGCTGATACGCAATGCGGAAGGAGGCGCGGGGATGACGCGCTCTATCTTCCACTCCAGCACTTCGTTCAGTTCGCGGCGCCCGGAGGGTTTGCTCTCAAGCGTGACCACAAAGGTACGCAGTACGCCTTCGGGCAAGGCAATTGACCATCGCTTCTTGTTCCCAAGCCCGGCGGCCTCCGCCGTTTGCAAAATTATCTCGGCAAGTTCGTCTGGGTTATCGATATTTTGTTCGTCGAAACTTGCCGTCACCACCCCTTGCGGCAGTTGAGTGATTGCGCTGGCGGCAAGCGAGTAGCCGCGACGCCCGCGCCTGACATCCACTACGGCAAACTGGTTGTCAACAAATCCGGCCGCGATGTTAGGCACGCGCGGAGCCAGTAAATATTTCTGTATAGCTGTTGCCATATTTTCAGATATGCATGTTCCGTGATCCGTGATTTATGAAGCCAGCGAGAACCTTATTTAACAGGTGATTGCCTGAAAGTCACGCATCGCGCTTCACAAATCAGGTCAGTATTCCCGGTAGGATTTCCCGTCGCTGCCTTCTCCGGCGGCGTTGCTGTGAACATCAACTACGCCCTGTCCACCCTCTATTGAAACGTCATCCTCTCCAGACTCGACGACCCAGTCCGACTGTCCGGTGATCGGGTCAATCGGGAGTTCGCGCATATATCCGGCAGAGACGAGGTCGTCAAGCGACTGCGGGAGCGCTTCTTTGTCGGCGGCATACTGATCGAGCATTATCCGCATCTCTTTCAGGTCTTTTTTGAGCACTTCCTCTCTGGCCTTCAACTGAATCTGCTGATAGGAAGCCACCCCGACCGCCGCGAGGATCACGATAATCGTCATCACCATGACGAGTTCGATCAACGTAAAGCCGCGCTCCGCCCGGTTTTTACAATTCTTTATCTTTGTCGGATGCTGATACTTCATTATAAATTCCCGCTTGCTGTTTCCCGCCTTTACCAGTCTTGATACTTGGTCCCGTTGAGCGCCTCTTTATCGCTCTTTGAATAGACATCGAAAACGTCATCGCCTCCCCAGGAGGTCGAGTCGGGTTTGTCCTTATATGAGCGCAATCCCCACTCGTCACTGCCCGTTACGGGATCAATAGGCAAGCGGCGCAGGAAACGCTTCTTGTTGCCGCTCGCGCCGACTACGTTTGCAGGGATAAATCCTTCGACCAGCAGGTTAAGCTCTTTCGGGTACCCGCTCTGCGTCCTCCACTCAATCGGGATCGCCTGTCCTCCGGTCTCGTCGTTGTATTTCTTGTAGGCATCTATGGCCTGGCGTATCTGGCGGAGCGCAAGCCTCAACTCCATCTCGCGCTCGCGTCTGACGGAGTTTCGCACCATAGGCACGGCTGCCGCCGTCAGGACCGAAAGAATCGTTATGACGATTATAAGCTCGACAAGCGTGAAACCTGACGATGCTCGCGGCGCGGATTTTAAGACGCGAGACCAGACAGAATAGCGATCTTTGCCAATTCGCGCCATTTTATCCGCAAGGCGGATGCCGGTCGTTAGAACCCTTGTAAACATCTGAAAACTCACATCCAGGATCAGATTACTTTGCCTCGATCTGCGAAGATTGCAGCCTGAGCGGCACCATCTGACCACTGGCAGAATAAAAGACCGTCTGGCCTTCGTTAAGAGTCAGAGGCGATGTGCCCTGTCCCTTCACCTTGAATATTATCAACAGCAACTGCCCGCGCGCAGGCACACCGTTGGAGCCTGCCGGACGGCTCATCTGCACGTTCAACACTCCGCCTTCGGCCGTGAATTGAAGATCGGGATTTGCTCCTCCGACTCTGAGCAATCCGCCGTCGCGCACTCCCTTGACCTCCAACACATTCGCGTCGTAGCTGAGCGAAACGGTCGTGGATGAAATCTCGGAATTGCCGTTGACGATTATGGCAGCGTATATATCCTGATTCTTTACCGCCACGTTCGACGCGCTTCTGACGCTCACTTCAATCGGCTGGACAGCCTGATTGTTTTGAACGGCCTGTCCGTTGCCGTCGTCATCGTCATCGTCGTCGTCATCATCGTCGTCATCATCAAGCACGGGATTGTTAGTCGTGGCACCGGGTTTTTCCACGATCTGACGCTCGACCTGTGGTGTAAAACTCTGACTCGAAGCCGGAGCGACAGGCGTCGTCATCTGTGTCGGTTGCATTACAACCACGCCCGGCGTGCCGGTATTGCCCGCAGGCGATGTGCTGACGTTGCGATTCTCCACCGGAGGCGAGACAACAGGTTTGGGCGGCTCGGCGGTTGAGGCCACCTGACTTGCCCCGGCCTCGTTTTGATCGGCCAGATATAGAATCTGCTCAAGCGTCAACTGTGTGCTCGGGTCGGCCTGCGTACCGGCGGCTTTGGCCAGATGGTCCATTTCAGTTATGTCCGCGCGACGGAGTATATGAGGTGTCACGGTAATGATCACATCGCTCTGCCGGTCGGTCGTGGAAGGAGTAGCAAAGAACCGTCCCAGAATCGGTATCAATCCGATAAGAGGAATTCCTTTTACCTGCTTCGCCGTTTCAGTCTGGCTGACACCGGCTACGAGCGTCGTCTGCCCGTCTTTGATGCGGGCCACAGAAGACATCGTGCGCTGATTGAACGACGGCGTGAAATTGCCCGTGCTACGGTCGAGCGATGAAGATTCGATCTTCATCTTCATCTGGACTTCGTTCTCATAAACCTCGGGCGTCATGTCTATGTTCAGACCGACGTTTTCATACTGGAATTGCGGATAGCCCGAGCCGCCAAATCCAAACGGGTTGACACCCTGAGTGATGTCATTCGGATTGGTAGGAACAGTGCCCGTATTATTGCCGCGACGGTTTACGACCGTGGTTGAATAGGTCGGGATGAAAGCCGATTGCACAGGCACACGCTGGCCGATGTTTATCGTGTGCTGCTCTTTATCGAGTATATGGACCTGTGTGGACGCAAGCAGTTTCGCTTTACCCTTGTCCTGGAAAAAGCTTATCAAGCTTGGCGGAAGCCCGAGCGCAAGCCCCAGAGGACCGTTGCTCAGGAATTTATGGGCCAATCCGCTGGTATCGACCAATCCCGTCTGACCGAGTCCGCCGAGAGCATCCAGAGAGAGAGCGCCCTGCTGGCCCGAATTCCCCCCGGTATTGAACTGGTTGCCGATTTGCAGCAGATCATTTTTTGACACTTCATAGATGTTGATATCAATCAACACCTCGGCCTTGGCCTTGTCCATCGAATCTATAAGCGATTCGATCAATTGCAAATTGGTGGGTGTGTCGCGCACGACAAGCGCGTTAAGCTGTTTGACCGGAACTACCTGCTTTGAGGCAAGCGTAGCCGTAATCACGCTGCGCATCTCCTGAATATCGCCGTTCTTGACGTAAAAAGTTCGCACGGCAAGCGGCTCGTAGCGCATTCTGGATTGAGGGTTGTCAACCGCGATCACTATGGTCTTGGTGTCGAGTTGCGCGTACATAAGGTTATTGGTCTGGAGGATCATCTCCAGCGCCTTCGGCTTGCTCACACCTCGCAGGTCCACATTCAGTTTCTGAGACTTCATCTGATTGGAGACCTGCTGATCGAACATAACGTTCAGCCCTATGTCCTGAGCCAGTTGCTCGATGAAAGAGAGCAGGCTGTCGCTTCGGGATATGACGGTGGTTTTCGGAAAGCGGCGCGGCGAGATGCCCGGCAGGTCTGCTCGAAGCGAACCCGCTTTATAGGTCGCAACCGTCGGCGTGTAGATGGCCTCTACGTTCTTTTCTTTGTTTGGAGAATAACTCGGCCCGGCAGGGTCGCTGCCGCTCGGCAGGTCTGTCGTAGGCAGACCCTGAGTTTCCAGCATTCTCCGCATCTTGACCAGCGCAAGCTCGTTTGTTTGATCGAAGGCGAAAGCCTGACGGTAAGCCAGATAAGCGGCGTTGTAATCTTTCTGCTCGGCGAAGTTGTCGCCCCGCTCGACCAGCATTATCGCGGCATTGACGAGGGCACGCTGAAGATGCAACTGGTATTCGATGTTACCCGGCTTCTCGGCAACCGCGAGCGCATACCTTTCGGCGGCCTTGTCCCACTGACGGTTCTCGGCATACTTCATGCCTTCCTTGAAATACTTCTTACCGTCAGCGGCAAAGGCCGGCACCGAAACGCTTACCATAAAGGCCAGCGTCAGCGCTATCGTCATTGCCTTTCGCATCTTCACCGATCTGTTAATCATCGCTCTACCCTCAACTATTGATTTTCCCTTTGGGAGGCGCGCCCGCGCCCGGTCCGTATCCTTGAAGTTTGTATCACTCGTTTTTTAAGAACTACTCTACCACGAGTTAGTTTCAAAAAAAACGCAAAACTTTCAAATTCGCTGTTCTTTGCACGGATCTGCTACATTCGCCCGGGCGTCATTCGACAAACGTGACCCGGTTTATTTCGTGCAGTGTCGTCACTCCCAAAAACACCTTTGCGAGCGCGGATTCGCGCAAAGATGTGAGCCCTTCGGCGCGGGCCGCGCGGCGCACCTCCGAGCCGGGCCGCCGTTCCAATATGATCTCTCGTATGTGATCGGTCACATCCAGCAATTCGTGTATCGCGGTTCGCCCGCGATACCCCGTGAAGTTACACACCTCGCATCCGACCGCGTTATAGAAGACCTGTTTGCGATACTTCTCAGGGCTGATTCCCGACTCGACCAGTTCCTGATCTTCCGGTTCGTAATTGATCTTGCAATGAGCGCAGAGTATACGCACGAGACGCTGAGCCAACACGCAATTCAGGCTCGAAACAAAGTTGTAAGGCTCGACTCCCATGTTGAGGAATCGGCCTATGACATCAATGACGTTGTTTGCGTGGACGGTTGTAAAGACCAGATGGCCCGTAAGCGCGGATTGAATGGCTATCTGCGCCGTCTCGGAGTCGCGGATTTCGCCGACCATTATCTTATCAGGGTCGTGGCGCAGTATGCTTCGAAGCCCGCGCGCAAAGGTCAGCCCCTTCTTCTCGTTTACGGGTATCTGAGTGATCCCTTGAAGCTGATACTCGACCGGGTCTTCGATGGTTATAATCTTATCTTCTTCGTTCTTGATTTCGTTGAGCGCGCCGTAAAGAGTCGTCGTCTTACCGGACCCCGTAGGCCCCGTGACCAGCACCATGCCGTAGGGCTCGGCGATGAACTTGCGAAACTTTTTGACGTCTTGCGGAGCAAATCCCACCACGTCGAGGTTCAATTCGCGGAAGGCTTCGTTGATCTGCTCTTTATCGAGAATACGAATAACGCAATTTTCGCCGTGAACCGAAGGCATGATCGAGACGCGGAAGTCTATCTTGCGTCCGCGAATTCGCATGCGAAAACGCCCGTCCTGCGGAACGCGGCGCTCGGCGATGTCAAGCTCGCTCATAACCTTTATGCGCTGAATGATGGTCTGATGATGAGCTATGTCAATCGGGTCTGCCGCGCGATAGAGCGCACCGTCTATGCGATACTTGACCATGACATCGGAGTCGCGCGTCTCGATATGAATATCGGATGCGCGACGTTCGAGCGCGTTTAGAACCACCGTATCGACAAGCTTGATTATAGGCGACATCTCTTCGTCGCCCGCGAGCCGGTCGAGGTCGAGCACCTCTTCGCCCTGCTCGGTTTCGCGTACGAGAGCCAGAGTGTCTGTGCGGAAACTTGCCGTCGCCGTCTGGAGGATGCGGGCGGCAGTATCGCCTCGTTTGAGCGCCTCTTCCACGGCCGATTGCGTGGCAACAGCAGGCTTGAGCCGCAGGTGCAATTGCGCTTGAAGCTCATCTATAATCTCGAGATTTGTCGGGTCCGCCATCGCTACGAAGAGCGTGTTATTGACGCGCTTGAGCGGGACAAAACAGTGACGGATCATCAAATCAACCGGCAGTTCGTGGATCAGGTGATAATCTATCTCGTCGGCATCTTCTTTCAGGTCGATGAACCGGAGCCTGTATCTTCGCGCCTTCTCGCGCGCGACCATCTCTTCCTGCCCCATCTGAACCGCGCTGCGCTCGCTTGCGGTCAACTCAGGCGGTATCTGAACGGCGCTTGCCAGATTCTGTTTATTTCCTGTGGTTGTTTCGCTTGTTTCTGACATTCGAATTCGCTTCCCAAAATATTGACCGTGAAGAGTGATCGGTGATCCATGATTTACCAGACATGCAAGATGTCTATAACAGGCGGCTTACCTGAAAATCACGGATCATCGATCACTCTTCACGAATCACTTAGTGCGCTCCACCGCCTCCCATGTTGCCGATCATGTTGAAGAGCGGCAGATACATGGCAAGCAGAATAGTCATAACCAGGCTGCCCATAAAGACCAGCACTACCGGCTCGATAAATGTCGTTATCGTGCTCAATCGCACATCGAGCTCCGCGTCATAAAAATTGGCCACCTCGTCGAGCATCTCTCTGAGCGCGCCCGAACGTTCGCCGACGCCGATCATATCGAGCGCAAGTTCGCTCACCCAGCCGGAGGCGGCGAGGCTGTCGGTGAAGGCGCGGCCTTCGCGTATGCCTACCAGCACACCGTTGCTCGCCTGACTGAGCGCGCGATTGGTGATAGATTCGCTCGCAATTTCCACGGATTCGGGCAGCGTGATTCCGCCCGCAAGCAGCGTGGCCAGACTGCGCGTGAATTGCGCTATGGTAAGCTGGCGAACGGTTTCGCCCGCAATCGGCAACTTCATAATCCATCGGTCAATCGTAAGCCGCCCGTTCGGGGTACGTCGCCAGAAAAAGCTGAAGATCAAAAAGCCTAATATGCTTGGCACGATCCACAAAAGATTCTTGCTGACGAATTCGGCTGTGCTTACGACCATGACCGTAATAAAGGGCAGCTCTTGCGCGCCCACTCCACTGTAAAGCTGCATGAATTTCGGTATGACGTAAGTCGAAAGCACTATCACGAGAATGATCGAAGCGCCCACGAGCACCATCGGATAGGCGAGCGATTTTTTGATCTTTCGCCGTGCATCAGAGATCGTCTTTTGATAGCTGACGTATCGAAGCAGGACTTCATCAAGCGAGCCTGACCGCTCGCCCGCAAGTATCGAAGCTATATAGATTCGCGGGAAGGCATCGCCCTGCGCGGCGAACGCCTGCGACAGCGCCTGCCCCGCGCGTATCTTTTCCTCGACATCTTCGAGCACCAGCCGCAGCCGTTCGTTTGGAACGCGCTTGCGAAGTATCCCTATCGCCTGAATGATCGGAAGACCCGCGCGCAGCAGCGCCGATAACTGCTGGTTGAAGAGCAGAAAGTCTTCCGTCTTGATCTTGCGCTGACCCGATTCGCCTCCGAATGCCTTGCGAACGCTCTGCCCGCCCGAACCCGAGATCGAAAAGACACGAAACCCATCGCGTTCGAGTTTCGTCCTCAGGTCACGCTCTGCCGTGGCCTCAATCGTTCGTGTTACTACCTCGCCCGTGGGCGTGCCTAACCGGCAAACATATTCAGCCATAAGATTGAACTCTTTGTGAATCCCGGCCTGTAGCAGCCGGGCGCTTGCGTTCTGGGGCTATACGCAGCCAAACGAAATCATAACACAACCGGTTCATTTTTAACCACAATAACAGGGAAACGGCCTCGGCCTTCTTGAATTCGGACACTCTCTTACACGCATATACTTTGATGTTGTTTCAAAGAATGATTCAAGCCGAGTCAGCGCAATACAAGACTTTTGCAACAGTCTCGCTCCATAAGCTATTGAGCAGGCTTGAAATGAGCCCCTTGAGGTTATAGCATTACGTGAACGAAAAATGAGGAGGGGCCGGATGTCGAAGCTCATCAATCGCCGTGAATTTATCAGGCAAGCGAGTCTCAGCGCCGCCGCGCTCGCCTTGATGCCTTATGTATCAAGAGCTCAGAGACGCGGAATAAAGCTGGTCGGACCGCCAAAAAACGTAGTGATTCTCGGCGGGGGGCTGGCGGGGCTTGCCGCCGGTTACGAGCTTAAACGCGCCGGGCATAACGTGACCATTCTGGAAGCGCGGAAAAAACCGGGCGGCAGAGTGCGGACTCTCAGAAATTTTGCCGACGGGCAATACGCGGAAGCCGGTCCGCTCAGCTTCCCTCAAGACCATACATTCACCTGGGGCTATGCTACGGATTTCGGATTGCTCCTTCAGCCTTCGGTCAGATTCGGGCTTGATTCGGTAGCCTACATTCAAGGCAGTCGCTTTCGCATAGGTCCGGGCGGCGCGGCAAGTGTCCCCTTTAACCTTAAATCGAGAGAGAGAGAAGTTGGCATCTATAATTTGACGGCGCTCTATCTGGGAGAATTCATGGCGCAGGTAGGCAATCCTCGAAAAGAGGGCTGGCCGCCCGACAGTTTAAGAGACCTGGACAATATTTCGCTCGAGCAATTACTGCGCGATCAGGGCGCATCCGACGGGGCGATTGCCATAATCGCCGCCTCGCAATTGGGCATTCTCGGATTCGGACTAGATTCCTTTTCAGCGCTCGACGGCGTAGTGACTGAACAGGTTGCGTCGGGCGGAGTCTTTTATGAGATCGTAGGGGGAAACGACCTGTTGCCAAAGGCTCTAAAACAACGCGTTAAAAAGAACTTCAAGAAGAAATCACAGGTCATCGCCCTGGAGCAGAATGAAACTGGCGTTAAGGTAACTTACCTGCGCAACGGCGAGGTCTTAACCATCGAGGCAGATCGCGTCATCTGCACTCTTCCGTTTCCGTTGCTCAGCGAAATAGAAGTCTCGCCTTCGTTTTCCGAAGAGAAACAGCGAGCCATATCAGAGATCAAGCTGACGCCGGTCACGCGCACTTATCTGCAATTTCGCAAACGCGTATGGGAACAGGACGGGCTTGACGGCTACGGAATAACGGACCTGAACATCCAGGACACCTATTCGCCCACACTGATTCAAGGCGGCCAGCGAGGGATACTCGCTTCCTACACCGGCGGGCAGCGGGCGCTCGATTTGGGAGCAATGAGCGAAAAGGACCGGCAGAATCTGGTTTTGCGCCGAATGGGAAATCTGTTTGGCGGCCTCGACAGCCAGTACGAATCGGGCACGAGCCAGATATGGCACGAAGACGAATGGGCGCGAGGCGCATTCGCCTATTTCGAACCCGGGCAGATAACCGGGCTATTGCCTGCGGCCCAGCGCCCGGAAGGCCTTATACATTTTGCCGGAGAGCATACGTCGCTGTGGCACGGATGGATGAATGGAGCCCTGGAATCGGGCAATCGCGCCGCCGAAGAAGTAAACGAAGCAGATAGCCAGCAGGCAATTTACGTAACGCGTGATTCTTGATGCGCGATACGTGACTCTCAGGCAGGCTGCATGTTTTAGACAACTTGCAAGCCTGGTTAATGACGAATCACTCTTCACGCATCAAGTATTGTGCGTCACTCTAATCGCTGGCGGCTTGCATCTGTCGAGCGAATGCGGTGGGAAGTTTAATTGTGAAATGCGCGCCTTCGCCGGGTCGGCTCTCGACAAACATGCGCCCGCTGTGTTCCTGAATTATTCCGTATGAGAGCGCAAGACCAAGCCCGGTCCCCTGCCCTACCTCTTTTGTGGTGAAGAACGGGTCATAGATGCGCGCGATGTGCTCGGGCGCTATTCCCATCCCCGTATCGCGGAAATCTACTACGATAGATGTCTCTATCAGACGAGAGTTGATCGTCAGTTGCCCGCCTCCGGGCATAGCGTCACGCGCATTCAGGATCAGGTTCATGAAGACCTGCTGCAATTTCGACGCGTTGCCGTGAGCAGGCGGCAAATCCTCTCCGTGATTGCAGACAATCTCGACCATCGAGTTTCTCAGTTGCGGCTCCAGCAGTTGTATGGTGTTTTCAAGCACCTCGCTTATATCGACTTCGCGGAACTGCGTATCGCCCGTGCGAGAGAAATTCAACAGGTTGTTTACTATCCCCGAAGCCCTGAGCGTCTGGACGTGAATCTTTTCAAGCAATTTGCGTTTGGGGTCGTTTTCGGCAATCTGCGCGAGCAACATCTGCGCGTAAGAAGATATTCCGGCGAGCGGCGTATTGACTTCGTGCGCCACTCCTGCGGCAAGCAATCCGATTGAAGAGAGCTTTTCGCGTTCGAGCAACTGCTGTTCAAGCTGCATACGCTCGGTGACGTTTTCAAACACCACGAGAGTTCCGGTCACAACGCCGGGCGCGGCTTCGAAAGGCGCGAGCGATATGTTGAGAGTCAGAGGCCGCCCGTCTTCGGTCGCGGCGCTGTATTTGTAGATGTGGCGCGCTTCACTGAGCGCCCAGCCTTCCTCTCCGATAACATTCTGAACGGTTTCGATCAAATCACGGTCGAATATTTCGAATATGCTTCGCCCAAACGACCGCTCGCGCGACATGCCGAATATCTCTTCGAGGGCGCTGTTCCACGTAGTGACGCGGCCATCGAAATCTATCACCAGTATGCCAACATTGACGCTTTCGATGATGTTTTCCGAAAACTCTTTCAGTCGCGCAAGCTCTTCGGCCTTCTCCTGCTCTGATCTGTAGAGCAGGCTGTTGTCTATGGCTATGGCTACATAGCCAGACAGCGCCCTGAGCAGGTCGGTGTCTTCGCTCGTCAGAAGCGCGCCCGACGATTCCCTCCCCACCCCGATGATCGCCACCATACGGTCGCGGACCACGCAGGGCACATAATAGTAAAGCTCGTCCTGCGCGAGCGTTTCTTCCGACGAAGGCAGATAAAAGCTGGAACTCCTGTCTGTGGTTGCCGCTCGCACGAGTGACTGATCGTTTACGCTCATTCGCGCTTCGAGAAGCAATTCGGGCGTCATCTCGCCTTCATATTTCAGATCGAGATCGTTGGCCGAAACATAGCCGCGTCCTATCGAACGAGTCCGAATTATATTCTTGATGCCGTTTGGCAGATGAATATCGCGACTGATTCCGAGCGCGTGAGCCAGGCTAAAACCCGACGGCGAGCGGCTGTCTTCGATAAAGATAGCCACTTTGCTGACAGAGAGCATGTCCGACAACCGCCGCACAAGCGAATCGAGCAGTTGCGGAAGCGCCGTAGTCTGCGCAAGAGTCCTGCCGAAATCCTGAAGCCCCGCCCTGACCGTATAGCGTTCGCCGTAAAACCATCGGTCGGCCAGCGTCTGGAGCCTGTTCTTGATGGGCGCAAACAACATTGTCACGATCAACATGCCGAGGATGACCACGGCTCGCGTATTCCAGGAATTCAAATCCGCCGTCGCCCAGATGAACTTGACCAGATCGCCTACGCCGAGAAGCACCGCCATGTAGAGCGCCGCGACCAGGACGATTGCAACCACGTGGACGAAGCTGCGGCGCATTATCACATCCACATCCATCAGGCGATAGCGGACTATCGAATATCCGAAAGAGAGCGGGATCAAAATCAGAGGCGCAAAAGCCAGCGTTTCAATCAGCGGCGTGATCTCGACATTGGATATGTAAGGCAGGACATAGAGCGCCGCAAAGGGCAATACCGATAAACCAAGCCCCCAGATGATCCACTTGAGTTGCTGCCTGAGCAGCGTGTTGTGCGAGCGAACAAAGGTGCGAACCAGAAGCGCGCTTCCGGCAAGGAAAAAGAGCGCATACTGCACCAGTTCCAACGGCTCTAAAAAATTGCGCACTCGAACCAGCGAGCCGCCGCCGAAGATAGCCGGTTTATAGTGCCATAGTATTTCGACAAGGATGATTGCAAACGCAGGCACGTATAAAAGCCCTACAGCGGGGCGCTCACGCAGGGAGAGCTTTTTCCCGGAGGGAAAATTGGCGCAGAAATGCAGAAAGATCGGAGCCAGCAAGGCGAGGGCTCCACCATCGAGCAAACTCACCAGTTTGTCTATACGGGTAAATTCGCCGGTCGAATCATAGAAATAGACAACAAAAGAGACAAGCGACCAGGCGAAGAAATGATATGTCAATTGAGCGCGGCTCTGTTTGAAGAGAACGAACAGACCTATTATCAGATAAACCACTCCGATAAAGGCCAGATACAATCCCTGCCCCAGTTTCTGTTGCAGAGATATGATCTTGAAATCGAAGTCAAAAAGCGGCTCCTGCATGCCGTAGATGGATTGCAACACAGGGTCATCGTGCTCTATTACGTAGCGGGCATCGTTTCCCACGCCCTGCCTGTCAAGATAGAGCGCGAGCGTTTCTGCTCTGTCTATTTTTTCGTACTTGTCGTGATAGAAGATCGCTCGAACGTAGTCGCCTTTTTTGAGGACCGGCGCGAGCGGTGATTGCGGGCTTATCGATTTAGCCTGAACGCCGTTTTCGGTATCCACCCATTCGACGCCATCGTCGGCTATGGGATGCGCGCTCAATCGGTCGCGCAGATTGAGCACCCCGATGACAACGAGCAAAACAGTTATCGCCAGGATCGCGATAGGCTTTGTCTTGTTCGCCAGGTCTCTCATTATCTTTGCCCCAAAAAGCCGCTATTTGGGTAGACAGTTCTATCCGGCAGATTTTGTGCAACTGCTATTCCTACTCCAAATACAGCAAAGAATAGCCGAAAATAAGGATTTGCTACTATTTATAGGGATTAGCGCATCGGCGCTTTCCATATTTTCGGATACGTTTTCCAATTATTTGGATGCCGAAATTTCCTGTTTAACCTTTCTATTACTGGCCTATGGCTGAAATTACAGGCATGAGTAGGGGCACAAAATCAGGAAAAGCCTGAAGGAAATAATGACGAGGGCTTTCCCACTAAAAAGCAGCAATCTAAAGGCACCTACCCGCGCCTTAGCCCGTTCCACTGAAGTACAGCGGCCTGCTAAAACCGAAGCGATACGCCCACGCGAACGAGTCTGTGAAACCGGCTCGTCAGCAACTCCTGCTGGTCGTCTGCAACCGAGGCCTGCTGATCGAGCAGATTGCGCAGATCAACGATTGCCTGCAACTGTCCGGGCATAAACCCGAATCTGGGCAAATCCTGTATCAGCGAAACGCTCAGGTTGGGATCATTGGTTGCTATCTGGCCTTCGAACGGATCAATCGCAAAGACGGCCTGTTCGGGCGCGATCCGCAGAACGGTCGAAACCTTTGTGCCGGTGCGGACAAAGTTTGCGTCGATCTTTGCAGAGAAGATGTGAAACAGGCTGTTTTCAAAAAGGTCGCCAGGGTCGGTTATGCCGCGCGGATCAAGACGCTGCCCTTCACCAAAGGCATACCCGATTGAGCCATCAACCACATCGGTCAGGCGTCTGTGATAGACCACACGAACTCCGCGCGAACGGCCCGATTGAGCCTCGTTGCGCATTATCTCGCGGCTCTCAGGGCGATCAAGCGGAACAGCCAGCAGCCCTACTCCGTGGCCGGAAACCGTATCGAAGAAGGCCATCATCTCGACCGATGATTTGTCGGACAAAATCTGCTCGCCGCCAAATTGCAGGCGATAGCTGCGGTCCATTACCGGCTCGGCATTCTCGCCATTCTCTCTGAGAGCAACCGTCTTGGGCTCGGCAAATACGATCTCGCCGCTTTCGAGATTGACTTTTTCCTGAGCATCAACCGATGAGCCGGGCGCCAGTCCTGCAAATAATCTGGTGCGCGGGGTTGCATCTACGGCGATTCCAAATCTCGGAAGAACGCTCGTACCCGTAGCCCCTTCGGTGAAGCGAGCCACTTCAAGCCCGTAAACAATAAGGACCGGGCCCGACACCTGCCAGGTATCGGTGGCCGAAAGCGAAAACTGTCCGAGGTTGGGAATAGAGCCTCGGCGAGAGAAGGTGAAACGCCCGTAACCGAGCGCGACGGCAAAACGGTGTCGGTCGCCCGCGTGCGCCGTGGTCACAACCTTGAGGCTCTGCATAGCCCCGTCGCCCAGACCACCCTGCCCGCTGACGACAAGGTTGGCTGAGCGTCCCAACTGTTCGGCGACCGCAAAGTTTGCTCCAACAAAGGAACTGGCGTCGCCTTTTGTAGCGACTGTGGTTTGAGCGAAAGTGTGAACATAGCCGTGCATGTCGGATGCGCGGTCGGTAAGCGCCACGACCGATTCTTCATCGGCTTCGGCGGGCGTAGTGCCGGGTTCTTCAAAGTGGAATATCGAGCCTCGGGCTTTTCGAGTCGCGTATTTTGTGCCGAGGTTGAGATTTGTCTCTTCGGCAAGCGTGCCCTCGCGGCGCATTTTGATTGAATCGAATACCGTGACTTTATTAGGCTGGACGCTCGCGTCAAAAACGACGGGTTTGAAGCCATCGGCTTCGGCCTTCAGGCGATACTGGCCGGGCAGTATGCCCGAAGCGATAAATTTGCCTTCACTGTCGGTGCTGGCCCGTTTTATCAGCTTTTCGGACTTCGCCTCTTCACCGGCAGTCAGCACAAGGACCGCCGCGCCCGCAAGCGGATTCCCGAGCCCGTCTTTGATGAGGCCGCGAATTGATCCTCTGGCCGCTGCCTGAGCATCAGGCATGTGTATACAGGCTATCGCCCCAATTGCGATCAGCGCCCATAATTTAATCGCTTGTTTCATACATCACCTCTAAACGAGGAAGCAGAGGCTTCATCCTATTGTGGGAATGACTATTATTTCTCAGACCGCTTTAAGGTGTCAAGCAAGGCAGACTGCTTTAACCAGTCGGCAAGACGGCGAAAAGCGAGCCCTCTATGGCTGACTTTCGCCTTCACTTCCTCGCTCAATTGCGCGAAAGTCCGATCAAGCGGCGGATAGTAAAATACGGGATCGTAACCGAACCCGCCGTCACCGCGAGGCTCCCTCAGTATGCGCCCGCGAGCCTCGTCTTCAAATACGCGCTCGCCACTGCTCCATCTGATCGCAGCCGCACATACAAAACGCGCACCCCGCTCGCCCTCCCCTGCGTTTTCGAGCGCGCCGAGCAATTTGTTTATACGGTCGTGGTCCGATGCTTCGGGTCCGGCGTAGCGGGCCGAAGCGATGCCGGGCGCGCCGCCGAGCGCGTCAACTTCGAGACCGGAATCATCGCTGATCGTTACGAACCCTGTCGCCAGGTGATAGTGACGGGCTTTTAGAAGGGCGTTTTCGGCAAATGTCGAGCCGACCTCAAGCTCTTCCGTAGTGACATGTTTGTCCAGACCAATCACTTCAAGCCCCTCTTGACCGAGTATTTGTTTAAGCTCTCTGATCTTTCCCCTGTTTGTCGTTGCAAGCAAAATGCGCATTGATTTCAGTATAACACGCGGAAGCGATGTTGATCCCGTCCAATACCAGAACAAGCCGGGCGCTCGTTTTTGCGTCTTAAATTTCAGCGCAGCTCCGCTACAATCGAAGGCCTTCGCGTAGAATAGTTAGAGAAATTACACAGGATGCAAGTAAAAATTTCATCCAAAATATGTATTTTTTACACGCAACCATTCTCTACAGGGAAGGAAAGGCTATTGAAAAAGCGGGAAAGTTTGCGAAAAACCGGTCCTTTATACCCGATACGAGTAATCCGGTTTTTTGGCATCCTGATTGCACAAGGGTGGGTGGGGCAAGAGATACGGGTGATGACAACATCACTTCCTGTTCTCGATTCTTCGGTTACCGGGGTGAGGACGGTAACCGGACACAAGGCGACGCAGTCTTCCCACGCTGCGTCGCCTATTTTTTTCTCCAAATCATCGAAATCTTCAGAAGCGAGAACCCTCCTTGACAGATAAGCGGGGGATTGGTTAGTCTTAAGTGTTTCGACCGAAGACAAACTTGTAACAGGAGCGAGGGTAACAAGGTGAAGCCAGATATACATCCGAAATACCAGAAGACGACCGTGCATTGCGCTTGTGGCGAGTCCTGGGAGACGCGCTCGACCAGGCCAGAAATCAGGCTTGAAATCTGTTCGAATTGCCACCCCTTCTTCACGGGCAAGCAAAAGCTCGTTGACACAGCCGGGCGCGTTGAACGATTCAACCGGAAATACGGGCGCAAGTCCGCCGAAGCTTAAGCAATTAACAACCGAATATTGGTTGCCGAATGCCGCAAGTATCAACATGTATAAAGCGGCATCCGGCAACCAATATTTTTTTGCAGGCGTTTGATTGCCGGAGGCTATAAATTATGAGGGAAGAAGAGATCATAGTCGGCGGGCAGGCCGTCATCGAAGGCGTTATGATGCGCGCCCCGCATTCGTATGCGGTCGCCGTGCGCCGTCCCGACGGCAAAATAGTTTCAAAAGGCGAGCGATTACCCGTGCTCTCCGATCAGTATCCTATCCTGAAACTGCCTGTGCTTCGCGGGGCTGCCGTGTTGATTCAATCCATGATTTTGGGCATAAAGGCGCTCAACTATTCGGCCAACGTAGTATTTCACGAAGCAGAAAGCGAAGCCCTGGAAGAGGCCGAGCTACAGGCGGCAGCCGCTACGTCAGGCATAATCGCGGCAGCGCCGGTCGCGGTCGCTACCAAAACGAAGCCCGTCGCGGAGAAGAAAACCTCTACTTCGGCTGCGCTCGGCTCGATGGTCTTCGCCGTCATATTCAACGTGTTTTTGTTCATAGTCCTGCCGCTTGTCATCACAAACATGCTCTTTGTCTATTTCAGCGGAGGAACTATCGGAGCGGCTTCCGCAAGCGGCACATGGTACGGGGACGCGTGGGCCTGGATTCAGGCGGCGCTGCACCCGATTCGCCCGTCGGTAGCCTTCAATCTTGTTGACGGCCTCATTCGCATGTCGTTCTTTCTCATCATGATCACAAGCTTCTCATTTCTTCGCGACATTCGCCGCGTCTTTGAATATCACGGGGCGGAGCATAAAGTAGTCTACACCTGGGAAGCGGGCGAAGCCTTGACCGTAGAGAACGCGCGCACAAAGCAGCGCCAGCATCCGCGCTGCGGCACAAGCTTTCTGATGATCGTGATGCTGGTTTCGATCATAGCGTTTTCGGCAGTGAAATTCGATTCGCTCTTCTTAAATTTCCTCGTGCGCCTGGGGCTTATGCCGGTGATTGCGGGCGCGTCCTACGAGATCATCCGGGCTTCGGCGCGCAGCCGCGCCCAATGGTTTTTCTCGGTGATTACGAGGCCGGGAATCTGGCTCCAGAATATCACGACGAAAGAGCCGGACGACGAGCAGTTGGAAGTGGCCATCTTCGCCTTAAATGAATCGCTCAAACTTGAGCCTTCACGCGAACACGAGCCCGCGCCCCTGGCCTGACCCGAGCCGATCAGCAGAGGATTTATGTTAGAAAAACTGGATTCAATAGAAGAGAGATACGAAGACATCGCAAAGCAACTTGGCGACCCTGAAGTGCTGGCCGACCAGCAGAAGTATGCCAAGATCGCAAAGCAGCACCGCGAACTGGAAGAAGTCGTGGCGAAGTATCGCGAGTACAAGGCGCTTGATCGCGGCATCTCTGAAACCAGAGAGCTTCTGGAAGCGGAAGAAGATTCTGAGATGCTCGAACTTGCGCGCACAGAACTCGAAGATCTTGAAAAGCGGCTCTCGGAGGTCGAAGAGGAGCTTAAAGTCCTGCTTGTGCCCAAAGACCCGAATGATGAAAAGAACGTCATACTCGAAATAAGAGCGGGCACCGGCGGCGACGAGGCTACGCTTTTTGCCGCCGAGATCATGCGAATGTATTCGCGTTACAGCGAACGGCAAGGATGGCGGGTCCAGGTGCTCGACGCCTCCGAATCCGGCATAGGCGGAGTCAAGGAAGCCATATTGCTGATCGAAGGCGACCGCGTATTTTCCAAACTCAAGCACGAATCCGGCGTTCATCGCGTGCAGCGCGTTCCTCAGACGGAAAGCTCGGGCCGCATACATACATCGGCCGTGACGGTCGCCATACTTCCCGAAGCCGAAGAGGTAGACATTCAGATAGACCCGAAAGACCTTCGCATAGATACCTTCTGCTCGTCGGGTCCGGGCGGCCAGTCGGTCAATACCACTTATTCGGCAGTGCGGCTGACGCACCTGCCTACGAATACGGTCGTCTCGATGCAGGACGAGAAATCTCAGATCAAAAACCGCGAAAAGGCCATGCGGGTGTTGAGGTCGCGGCTTCTCGAAATGGAGCAGAGCAAGCAGCACGAAGCCATAGCCAGCGAACGCCGGTCTATGGTCGGATCAGGCGACCGCTCAGAAAAGATTCGCACATACAATTTCAAAGAGAATCGCGTGAGCGATCATCGCATAGGTTACACGGTTCACCAGTTGGATACGTTTATGGAAGGCGACATCAGCGATCTGATAGACGCGCTCGTCGCCCACTTTCAGGCCGAAAAGCTCAAGGCCGATACGGAAGCCGCTGCGTAACCACGTGAAGAGTGATTCGTGATTCGTGACTTTCAGGAAATTGCATTTACAGATGGCATTTACAGGCTGATTGCAAATCTCACGCATCACTCTTCACGTATCACTCTTCACAAATCACCTTGCCTACTATAACTCAAGCCATTGACACGGGAGCCAGTCGGCTGCGCGCCTGCGGCGTAGACGAAGATCGCCGCACCGCAGGCGTATTGCTCGGGCATGTGTTGGGGATGGACCGCGCCCGCCTGCTCATTGAGTCGAATATGGAAGTTGATCAAGCGCGGCTCGGAGAGTATTTGAGCCTTATTGACAGGCGCGCTTCGGGCGAGCCGCTACAGTACATTACAGGTCATCAGGAATTTTACGGGCTCGATTTCATCGTCAACCCGGATGTTTTGATCCCACGCCCCGAAACCGAGTTTCTAGTCGAACGCGTGCTCGCGCTCTCGCGGCAGGACGATCCATTGATAGTTGACATCGGCACGGGATCGGGCTCGATAGCCGTGACGCTCGCCGTAAAGCTCAAAACCGCTCGTGTAATGGCAATCGACATATCAGGGGCGGCGCTCAAGGTTGCGAGCGCGAATGCTCACAATCACCGGGTAGCTGATCGGATCGAGTTTATCGAAGGCGATTTGCTTGACGGACTTGTAGATCGTGGGCTTGAAAACAGAGTTGATTTTCTTGTGTCAAACCCGCCTTACGTCAGCGCAGAGGATTTGGCCTTGCTTCAACGCGAGGTGCGGGACTGGGAGCCGGGTCTTGCCTTATACGGCGGCGCGGAGGGGCTCGATTTTTATCATCGCCTGTTTGCCGAAGCCCCCCGATACCTGATGCCGGGAGGCTACATGGTTTGCGAAATCGGCTACAAGCAGCTCGACCGGATTCGCGCTATGATTGATCCTGCCCTGTGGAGTGAAGCCGAAGTCACAGCCGACCTGCAAGGCATCCCGCGCATACTGTCCATCGAGCGAACCCGTGACATGAAATCCTGTTAATCCTGTCAAAAAGCCCCGTTCTCCAATTCATTCAGTGGACAATTCCAAAGACGGCGGCTAGTATTACTCAAGCCTTTCGACTGTCCCGGGCGAATCGCAAAGGCTGTAAATCGAGAAATAATCATCGGCTGTTGCGCTCTATCTCTCCCCAAAAAACATGGTCCTGTGCCGGACGCTGAGTGCAGTAAAAAGAGGTGCCTTATGAAAAGGGCGAGAATGATTCTGATCTCTATGGCGATTGTCGCCGCTTATGGCTCCACACTCTTCCGTGATGGAAAAGCCTCGGTTGCCGCTGCCGTAGATATAACGCTCGTGCCCGTGCTTGGCGGGCTGGACAATCCCGTATTTGTTACGCACGCGACCGATGCAAGCAACCGCCTGTTCGTAGTCGAACAGCCCGGACGCATAAAAGTGCTTCAAGCGGATGCAACCGTCCCGACCGTATTTCTCAATATAACCTCGAAGGTGAATTTCGGCGGAGAGCGCGGATTGCTCGGGCTCGCCTTTCATCCCCAGTTTCAACAGAACCGCCGCTTCTTTGTCAACTATACTCGCGAACCTGACGGAGCAACCGTGATCGCCGAATATCACGTTTCGGCGCAAGACCCAAATGTAGCCGAACCCGCCGAAACCGTGCTGCTCACGATTCCGCAGCCCTTTGCCAATCACAACGGCGGAATGATAGCCTTCGGCCCCGAAGGCTATCTCTACATCGGCATGGGAGACGGCGGTTCGGCCAACGATCCCGGCAATCGCGCGCAGAACATAAAGGAGCTTTTAGGAAAGATGCTGCGAATTGATGTAGATCATCCAAACGGCGCTCAAGCATACTCTTCGCCGCCCGATAATCCGTTTAACGGAACGGCGGGGCGCGATGAGATTTTCGCAGTCGGTTTGCGCAATCCGTTTCGTTTCTCTTTCGACCGCGCAACCGGCGAGCTTTACGTGGGCGACGTTGGGCAGGGCAGTTTTGAAGAGATTGACAAGGTCACGCGCGGCGGAAATTACGGCTGGCGCGTGATGGAAGGAAATCATTGCAACCCGAGCTTTAATAACGGCCAGTGCTCTACGGCCGGGTTCACCACCCCCATAGCCGAATACGGGCACACGCAAGGGAGATGCTCGCTTACGGGAGGATATGTCTATCGCGGCACAAAAGGGGCTTTGCCGGTCGGGTCATATGTTTTCGGTGATTATTGCACGGGCGAGATATTCCTGCTCGACGGCGGCGTCGAGAGCGTGCTTCTGGATACCGATCTCAACATCTCTTCATTCGGCGAGGATCGGGACGGAGAGATTTATGTCGTCGGGCTTGGAGGAAGCGTAGCTCGCATAGCCAATCCGAACGGCCCGCTGCCCTCTTCGATAGAGATCACCTCGGCCCTCGTTCGCAAGAAATCCGATCACGCATTGCTACAGCCGGTGACGGTCAAAAAGAAGGGAAAGAAGTATCAACTGGTGGTTTCCGGCGAGGGGTTTGTTGACGCATCGGTTGTGGTGATAAACGACCGGGAGGTGAAGACCAAGCTCAAGACATCCGACAACGGAGATTCGATACTCGTAGCCCGGCTGCGCGGCGACACTCTCTCCGCGCCGGGGCTGCTCATAGTCGAGGTAGTCAATCCCAACGGCGTGCGTTCGAATCAACTCTCCATCGAAATAGCGCCGGATTGATCGACAGGATATTGTGCTTTCGAAATCCGGCAGGCTATAGTCATGGTTTTCTACCGGCAACCAGAGGTCAAACATCATCAGGGAGATCACCGTTTTGCTCAAGATAAGAACTGCACAGACGGCGAGCGCGTTTTTGATACTGGCGCTTGCGCTCGCACCAATAATTTTTCCCGCTCATACAAACGCGCAATTAAACCCGGTAAATATAGCCGAGGGTTTTGAGTTCAATGTATTCGCCGACCAGCATAACGTAGAAGAGTTTGGAAGAGGGCTGGTAACAGGGGCGGTCGGCATGGCATTCGATGCGCGAGGAAGGATGTTTGTCGGGACCACGGCGGGAAAGATTCTCATACTCCTCGACAATGACGACAACGGGGTCGTTGATGAGGTAAAGACATTTATCACCGATAAGGAGATTCATCCGGGAAATCCTCTGCCCTCCGCATTTCTGGGCCTCGAATTCAGAGACAACGGTGATCTGTTTATCACAAGCAATTCCTACGACGGGCGGGGGAGCATAATCCGCCTGCGAGACACTGACGGGGATGATGTTGCCGATGACATAAAGGTAATCCTAGACGGGCTGCCGAGCGGCGGCGATCATCAGACCGACCGGCTGAAGTTCGGTCCCGAGGGGCTGCTTTATTTCGGACAGGGATCGGCCACCGACGCCGGTGAGGCCAAGCCCGGACGCCCGCAGGAAGGCCCGCTAAACGCCAAGATGCTGCGCGTTGATGTTGACGCGGAAAACCCCGCGCCCGAGGTCTTCGCCGCCGGGCTTCGAAACCCTTTCGGCATGGCCTTTCATCCAGTTAACGGAGAACTCTTTTCTACCGACGGCGGATCGGGAGAGATATGCCAGGGCAACAACTGCCCGCCCGATAACGCCCCGCCCGAAGAGGTCAATCACGTAGTCCAAAACGGCAATTACGGTTTCCCGCTTTGCGAAGGAACGCCTTCGCCTGAAAGAGCCGACTGCGCCGGGGTCACCGCTCCCATAACTCAATTTCCGCGACACCTCACGCCGACATCGCTCGCCTTTTACACCGGGCCGCAGGCGGGCGAGTTCGAAAATCAGTTATTGCTCACGCTCTACAAAAACCTGCCCAACGCACAAAATCTGGGCGGCGACCTGCGCAGGCTCAAGCTGGAAGGCGATTCCGCAAACGGATTCCAGGTAATTGAGGATGAATTTATCGCGCGGCTCAATCCGATAGACCCGTTCGACGGCCCGGTCGAGACGGCTATTAATCCAATCAGTGGCGACATCTACGTAGTCCGCTACGATCCGGTACATCACAGGATTGATACGGAGCATCACCACATCATCTATCGGATACATCGCACGGGAAGCGACGCGATGCCTTTCATAGGCCCGCTGCATCCCGCAAGCGTAAAGAGCGGACCCGGGGCCGTCGCCATCGATTTGATAGGGAGACACCTGAAACCGGGAGCCGTTATCCTCGCCGACGGCGTCCAGATACCCACGACTCCGGGCGCTGACCGTTTTGAGCTTTCAGGCATACTGCCTGCGGGAACGACTTCCACGGAGCGGTTAATCTCTATCGAGGTAAAGAATCCCGACGGCACGCATTCAAATCAGCAGACGCTCGCCGTAACGAAGTCCGGCAATCCGCCGGGCGATTCCCTTCCGCACATCTCGTCGTTCGAGGTTTTCAAGAAGACCAGAAACCGCATCTTCAATCCTGTGACTACGCTGAAGAAGGCCCACAAATTCCGGCTCGTAGTCGAAGGGACAGATTTTGACGCGGGCGCCCAGTTGCTCTTCGACGGCGTGGCGCTCGAAATCGAAAGCGCCACGACCACGGAATTGATAGGCAAATTTGAAAAGAAGATGCTCAGGGAGGCGGGCGACCACACAATTCAGGTTCGCAACGCGGACGGGAAATCATCGAATACCGTAACGCTCATGGTGATCGCGGGCCAGTAAACAAGTTCATCCGTAAAAACGCAGAATAGCCACAGAGGCACCGCAGACACAGAGAAAAGATTGTAAGAAATCTCTGTGTCTGCGGTGCCTCTGTGGCAAATTATCTCTCTTTATGAATAGTCGGGTTCATCTTAATTCGCGGTAAAAGACCGGGAATTGATGGATCGTGCGAAAGCCTGTGGATTGATATAGGCGAAACGCCCGTTCGTTTGCGGCAGTGACGGCAAGCGTCACAGAGCGGAAACCGCGTTGCTTGAATTCTGTCAGGGCTTCGGTGACGAGGCGGCATCCGAGGCCAAGCCCCTGATAAGCGGGCAGGATCGAAATCTGCCCGATATGCCCGATGCCCGATGCGATGCGCGAGGCCAGCAACACGCCCAACCTGTTGCCGCTTGCGCGAGAGACCGCCACTCGCGTTACCTGGGGCAGAAAATCGCCGCACCAGATATGATCGGTCAGTATTGAGAGAAGTTCGGCGCAACCTTCTTCCGTGCGGTACTGGCTGTTGATGCGGCTGTCGTGTTTGCCACGATACGAACCGTGTATGATCCGGGCCGCCTGCGCGAAATCTTCCTCTTTCCATCCTCTGATATTTATGTCAATCTGGCTCGCGCCTTTATACTCCGAGACTTCGGGCCGAGGCTTGAATTTGTCGAGCGGCGCAAGGTCAGCCAGCATGTAAAGACGTTCAAAGCGCTCAAAGCCTATGGATTCAAGCAGCCGATTCGCCTCATCGTTGTCTATGCTTACGCACTGGCTTTCGATGCGGCGGAGTCGGGGGGTGTGATTGAGCTTTTCAAGAATGGCTTCGATCATCTGCCGGTCCACACCCATGTTGCGCCACGATTTAGCAACATACACGTCGCCTATCGAGCAGCGATTGCTCTCAAGCACGTAAAAGGCAAAGCCCACAGTTGTGTTTCCAGCCATCGCTACAAAGCCGGACAGATCGCGCTGACGCGCCACTTCGCGTATCAAGCGGCTCGGCCCGCTGTAATCCCATCTGAGCAGAGAGAGCCATTCAGCACATTGTTGATCGAAGAGAGCTTCAAGACCCGTGAGGTCCGCCTGTGCGAGCGGCAATATGCGAGTATCAGGATTTAAGAGCGCGACAGTTGCCATTAAAGTTACCTGTTTTTGAGAAGAAGAGAAGCGGGCTGGGGTTGCACCCTCTGCTCCAGAACCAGATTATAGAGAGATAAAACCGCGAGGGCAATCACAGGGCTTGAGTCATCGTTTCAATATCTTTCGCCACCCGCCTACATTGTGTACAATACGGCTGATGTTTGCGGAGATTGCGGTTCCCGTCCATGACAGAACGACAGCAAAACGTGGTGTAAACGCTCATGAGCAGATTGTATTTATGCCTTAATTGTAATAATCATATCCCATCCTCGGTTGATCGATGCCCGCATTGCGGAAGATGGTGTCCTCCTCCGAATGTTCGCGCCGCCGAAGACCCGGACGAGTACTCAGCATTAGAAGATCGCTACCAGACAGCCAGAACAGAGGCCGCAACTCGCGGAGCAGATGAAGCCGTTAATAACTTTGAGGCTGCTTTGGCAAACACAGTGGTTGTCATCTCGCGCTCCTTAGCCGAAGTCGAGAGGCTCGCTACAAGCGATAACGAGCTTTACGCAACATACTACCAGCTAACAGAAGCAGAAATCAGATTGCCCGAAGGCAACAAATGGGACATCTTGCGCGCCGTAACTGATAGCGCGCTTTTTCCCGGCTATAAAAAGCATATCCGGTTCGCCGCGCTTTCACTCGATGGGGTTGGTTTGTCTAACTACGGCGAGTGCTGGCTAGTCTTTCGCACCGATATGATCGCGCATCGCGCCTCTGTATTTGAAGAGAACTCGGTGATGTTCATGAAACACCGGAATGTCGAGGTGTACGATACACCAACCCTTCCTAAAGGCTACCGTGCGACGTGGGAAAATCGGCATAAACTCTGCGTCGCCAAGCTCGCCGGGAGTATTGACAGCACGACACGAGCAGATGAATACTCTGGACTGCTGTTGCGCCAGGGCGCGACCTCCGAAGAAGATGAATTTGTAGAGGTACATATTTGGGGGCCAATGACCGCTCGGACTATAGAGCGAGTCACCTTTACCCCGCGCAAGAATACAATCCAAAATGTTAGAATTAAAGCTCTGAGGCAGAGGCTCGAAAAGACGGGAGCCACACTGAAGGTAAAGCGATGAACGCAGCGATTTCCGGGCGCGCAGGAATGGCGCTACTGATAGAAGGCAACACACTGATGTCGTTCGACGTGGACGACCCGAATACCTGTGTGCCCAGACGTCAGGCGGACCTTCCCTTCCTCTTCGGCGATGCGAGCGACCTTCAATTTCTCGAAGACGTAGACCGCGCTCAGGTCGCGCAGGAATTGGAACGAGCTTATAACTCATCTGCTGCGCTTGACCTGACGTTGATCGCGCTTGACTCCGAGCTTTCGGATGAAACCAGAGCCGAAGCCATAGATGCGCTCGAAGAATTGCTTATTGACGCGGATATTGAGTTGAAACTGGAAAGCGTACTTTATGGGCGGCCCCTGCCCGATGCAGCCGATATTGACGGAGCTTTGAGTTTACGCGATAAGAGTCAGGCAAACAGAGCATACACTCTGCTGGAACGACTCAGAGAGAATCAGCCGTCTATACGTCTCGCCTGCTCATCCTGGGACGGTATCCCCGTGACGATGTTCGGAGGAGTTGAGGAACAGACAAAATTCCACCACACTGCAATTCAGGAAGGGCTTTTCCGCGACCTCGCCATCAGGCGCGGCAATGAAGAGGTAAACCAATTTCTCATTAACTCTTTGTGGAAACCTTCAATAAAGGCGCTGAAAAACCATCGAACGATATTGCAGCAATGGGTAAAACCCTTTCGCATCACAGAAGAGCCGCAAGTCATAAGGCCCGAAATAGAAGAAGAAACCGAAAGCAACCGTTCATCAAGGAAAAGCAAAGGGCGTCGAGCAGGTATCAATCGTGAAGTTGTACTCGCAAACGTCGAAAGCCAGAAGAGATTAATAATTGATTCCATGCAACGGCGAGAAATTGGACGCGCTCGCGAAATTATAGATCAACTCATTGAGTATCAGCTACGGTACGGCGGTTCTAAGTTTTTGGTTAAGTCATTATGTGATCTGGCAGTCGAAGCAAAAGCTCTAGGCATGTACTCTTTGCAGCTAGAACTGACAGAGCGAAGTATCAATCTGGAGCCTGACGATGCCTGGTCCTGGACGCAATACGGAGATGCGCTTTTAAACATGCAAGAACCAAATGAAGCATTAAGGGCATATGAACAAGCATATTCATTTGGGGCTGGGGCCGTAGCTAAGAGGGGAAGAGCAGAGGTACTGAAAGCACTCGGTCACCTTGATAAGGCGCTTGCTGCTTATGATGAGGTCATCGCTGAGCATCCTGGGGATGTCATCGCCAAGTCTGGAAGAGCGGAGGTATTGAAGGCACTTGGCCGTTTTGAAAATGCTCTTGCTGCCTATGATGAGGTCATTGTCGAGCATCCTGAAAATGTCATCGCCAAGCGGAAGAGCAGAGGTATTGAAGGCACTTGGCCGTTTTGAAAATGCTCTTGCTGCCTATGATGAGGTCATTGTCGAGCATCCTGAAAATGTCATCGCCAAAAACGGAAGAGCAGAGGTATTGAAGGCACTTGGCCGTTTTGAAAATGCTCTTGCTGCCTATGATGAGGTCATTGTCGAGCATCCTGAGGATGTCATCGCCAAAAACGGAAGAGCAGAGGTATTGAAGGCACTTGGCCGTTTTGAAAATGCTCTTGCTGCCTATGATGAGGTCATTGTCGAGCATCCTGAGGATGTCATCGCCAAAACGGAAGAGCAGAGGTATTGAAGGCACTTGGCCGTTTTGAAAATGCTCTTGCTGCCTATGATGAGGTCATTGTCGAGCATCCTGAGGATGTCATCGCCAAAAACGGAAGAGCAGAGGTATTGAAGGCACTTGGCCGTTTTGAAAATGCTCTTGCTGCCTATGATGAGGTCATTGTCGAGCATCCTGAGGATGTCATCGCCAAGACTGGAAGAGCGGAGGTATTGAAGGCACTTGGCCGTTTTGAAAATGCTCTTGCTGCCTATGATGAGGTCATTGTCGAGCATCCTGAAAATGTCATCGCCAAAGACGGAAGAGCAGAGGTATTGAAGGCACTTGGCCGTTTTGAAAATGCTCTTGCCGCTTATGATGAGGTCATTGTCGAGCATCCTGGGGATGTCATCGCCAAGATCTGGAAGAGCGGAGGTATTGAAGGCACTTGGCCGTTTTGAAAATGCTCTTGCTGCCTATGATGAGGTCATTGTCGAGCATCCTGAGGATGTCATCGCCAAGACTGGAAGAGCAGAGGTATTGAAGGCACTTGGCCGTTTTGAAAATGCTCTTGCCGCTTACAACGACATTGTTACTGCGCATCCGCAAGATTCTATAGCTAGAAATGGACGGAGTTGCGTTCTTGCCGCTTTGCGACGTTACGAGGAGGCTATTTCATATCTGCCGGATAAAGTTCCAACTAGCCACGAAGACTGGATTGGCTACCACATACGCGGGATGATTCTGTTACGAATGGGCCAAACAGATGAGGCATTACAAGTGTTTGAGCATGGCGCGATAGGTTGTCCTTGGCCCTCCAGCAGGCAATACTTTCTTACAGCTTTGGGCGCTGCATGGCTTCGACAGAATGAATTCAGGAAAGCCAGTGAAGTACTTGAGCAAATCACATTTCCGATGCTTCAACCGCAGGCTAATATCTTGCGCCTCCATTCTTTTGGTGAACTAGGGGAACGTGATCGCGCTATCGCGGTTTATAATGACCTGACAACAAATCCTCCGCCTTCTTCAGAAGAGATTATGGGCGAGTTCAATCATCGGTATATTTCCAGAGAGGGTCCACAACACGACGACGAATGGGTTTACCGTCAGGAAGTTGATCTGTTCCTTCTCACATCAAATCAACAGTCTCTATACATGTAATTTCCTTGTTCGCCGTTCAGGTTTTCGGCTGTCGCCCGCATCGTGTACAATACGGCTGATGTTTGCGGAGGTTGCGGTTCCCGTCCATGTCAGACAGACGTTTACTTATCACCTGCCGGGCGATATGGCGCTTCGTGCCCTCCCCGGCTGCCGCGTAATCGTTCCCTTCGGCAAAAAGCTCCTGACCGGTTTTATCGTCTCTCTGCATAAACAACTCGATGGAGAAATCGCTTCTTCCGATATAAAAGATGTCGAAGAACTCGTAGACGAATCTCCCATCATCACGCCCGATATTCTGGAACTGACAAAATGGATGGCCGATTATTACCACGCGCCCTGGGGCGAATGTCTGAGGACGGCTCTGCCCGCTGGCGCTACCGTAGCCACCGAACAGGTGCTGACGATCACGGAAGCGGGGCGCTCGATGGTTGCTCAATCGCAGGCCGGGTTTGCGTGGTCCTCTTCAAAACATCAGGCGCTCGAACTGCTCGCCGATACCGGCTCGATCAGTTCCCGCGAGCTTGAACGACAACTCTCGAAATCTCACGCCGCGGCGCTCATCCGGCAACTCGAACGCGCGGGCCTCGTCCACGTAGCCCATCGCGTAGGCGAAAGCGGTCTCAAGCCAAAGCTCCAGAATGCTGTCCGGCTCAGGGGGGGGCCCCCGGCCCCTGGCCCCCAGAAAAGCCCCCGCCCGCTCACAGAGCAGCAACAGCGCGTGATCGACTTTCTGGAAATGGCCGAGACCGATGTTTCGCTCAGCGAATTGCTCGAAGAGGCTGACGTATCGGCTTCGGTCGTTCGGACGCTTGAAAAGCGCGGCCTGATCGAAGTCTTTCCCCGCGAGGTTCGACGCGACCCGCTCGCTCACATTCGGCAGGATCAGCTTGACCTTGTTTCGCTCAACGAAGACCAGCAACACGCGCTCGATCAGATAGTCGCAAAACTCAATGAGCACCAGTACGCTACGTTTCTGCTCCACGGAGTCACGGGAAGCGGCAAGACGGAGATTTACATTCGGGCAATGCGTGAGGCCACGAATCGCGGGTTGAGCGCCTTGATGCTTGTGCCCGAGATTGCGCTTACGCCGGTCTTTTCGCGCAGGCTGCGAGCGCATTTCGGCGAAGCGGTTGCCATACTTCATTCGAGCCTGTCGGAAGGCGAACGCACCGACGAGTGGCGGCGCATCAAGGACGGCGATGCGCGTGTGGTAATCGGGACTCGCTCGGCTGTGTTTGCTCCGCTTGAAAACCTCGGCATCATCATCGTAGACGAAGAACACGAGACTTCTTACAAACAGGACGAGACGCCGCGCTACCACGGACGCGACACCGCTATAGTGCGCGCCGTTCAGGCCCACGCGGTCGTTGTCATAGGTTCGGCCACGCCCTCGCTCGAATCCTTTCACAACGCGCGCACAAACAAGTCTACTTATATAAGGCTCGATACCCGCTACGGCAACCGGGCGCTGGCCGAAGTGCAGACGGTCGATATGCGCGAGGTCTTCAAGAAATACGGCAAGTCTCAGACCTTTTCCGACGAGCTAAAGACAGCCATCACCGAAACGCACGAGCGCGGCGAGCAGAGCATGATCCTCTTGAACCGGCGCGGCTATTCTTCGTTCGCGCTGTGCCGGTCGTGCGGCACGGCTATGCGCTGCCCGAACTGCGATGTGACGCTCACCTATCATCGTTATAATTCGAGCCTGCTCTGCCACTACTGCAACTACATTCGCCCCGTGCCGCGCGCCTGTCCTGCCTGTGACGGGCCTTACATCCAGTATGTAGGCGAAGGGACCGAGCAACTTGAATCGAAGTTGCAGGAATTATTTCCCGAATTGAGCATCGCCCGCGTAGACCGCGACACCACCAGGCGGCGCGGCAGCCTTGAACATATCCTGATGGAGTTTGCAGCCGGGACCATTGATATGCTCGTCGGCACGCAGATGCTTGCGAAGGGTCACGATTTTCATAACGTCACACTCGTAGGCGTGATCTCGGTTGACGTGGGGCTGTCGCTGCCCGATTTTCGAGCCGCCGAGCGGACGTTTCAACTGCTCACGCAGGTGGCCGGAAGAGCCGGTCGCGGCGAGTTGCCGGGCCGCGTGATAATTCAGACCTATCACCCGGAGCATTACTCTCTGGTCTGTGCCCGGGCGCAGGATTACGACGCGTTTTATCAGCGAGAGATAAGCTTTCGCCGGGCGATGCACTATCCGCCCTTTAGCGCGCTCATAAACATTTGCGTGCGTGATAAGGAGTTTGATCGCGCAAATCTTGCGGCCACCGATCTGGCGCGCGAACTCAGAGAGGCGGCCCGCGACTCCTCTCTTCGAGTGCTTGGGCCTGCGCCCGCTCCGCTTGCCCGGCTCAAAGGCGAGCACCGATTTCAGATATTGATAAAGGCGCGTAGTCGCCGCCGCGCCCGCGAGATTCTCGATATAGCGATGGACAAAGCTACGGCGCTCGGCCACAATCCGCGATCAATCTCTATCGAAGTCGATCCCGTAAGCTTGATGTGAGCGTCAAGCGCCTCTTCAAGTCCCTCGTCTTCAAGCCCCTCGTCTTCAAGCCCCTCGTTGCTGATAAGCGTCCGACACGCGCGCTTCGCTCTCCTCTTCTTTGTAAGCCCAGGCTCCGACCACAGCCGCAAGGGGCGCTTCCACCAATCCCCAGACGAGCCCGATCAACGTCAGATTCAGAGGAAATATTCCAAGACCGACATTCAATACCGAGTTATAGGCATAGGCAAGCAACCATACCATCAACCCGGCGATGACGGCGGTCTTGATGCCGGGGCCAAACCGTGGCCGTATCGCCGCGTACAAAAACACCATGGCAATGCCCAACACAAAAGTGACCGTTACGGCCAGCGCGATGAAGCTGCCGCTTGCAGTCGGCAAATTCAAAGCGCGCATAGAATCTTCGATCTGTCTGGCAAACAATACTGCGTTAGCCAGATATTCACCTATATTCAACACCAGACCGGCAAGCAAACCTCCGAGCAGCACACGACCCACGTTGATTTTTCCCATGAGTATTCTCCTTCGTTGAATTAGAGTCCTACTGCTTGACGACAGTATCGAGTTTCTGGCGCAGGAATCGCAGCGCGAAATTATCGGGAAGGGCGATCATACATTAATTGCCCCGGAGAGCAAAGCAACTCATACGGATTTGAATCGCCAAACCGATGGTCTGTCGATTTCGCGCCTGGAATGGTAGAGTATCAACTAGGGCTTGAGACAGTCGATTCTTGATAAAGGAGGGAAGACATGAACTGTTCCAGATGCGGTGGAGCACTGGCTCCGGGCGCGCAGTTTTGCACACTCTGCGGCAATCGCGTTGAAGCAGCAGGCAATCCGCAACCCGGCTACGGCGCTAACAATCCGCCGCCCGGCTATGAAAACCCACCGCCCGGCTACGGCTCAAACGCTCCGCAGCCAAATCCTTCGGGGGGCGGGCACGGCATACATATTGACGATGATGCGCAAGGGACGGGACGCGGGTACAGCTACGAGATACTTCATCAACCGGCGTTTTCGCTTGCGGTGGTTCACTTGCAGGCAGAGCAATCGATTCTTGCCGAAGCGGGCGCTATGGTTTCTATGTCGGCAAACGTAGAGTTGCAATCGCAGATGAAAGGCGGGTTGATGGGCGCGTTAAAGCGGGCCGTGGGAGGCGAATCGGCCTTCGTCTCTACGTTTACGGCGAGGGGCGGCCCCGGCGAAGTGACGCTCGCGCCCGGCGCGCCCGGCGACATCGCCGCGATAGAGATGAACAATCAGATGTTTTTCGTGCAATCAAGTTCATACCTCGCCGGAGACGCGGGGCTCACGGTTGATACGAAATGGGGCGGCGCGAAATCTTTCTTCGGGGGCGAGGGGCTTTTCGTATTGCAGGTTTACGGCACAGGGCTGTTGTTGCTCTCATCATTCGGCGCGATTCATCGCAAGCGATTGGGACCGGGCGAGCGATATGTAGTCGATACGGGACATCTCGTGGCATGGGAAGGCTCTACGCAGTACCAGCTACGCAAAGCGGCAGCGGGGTTCTTCCGCAGCCTTGTGAGCGGGGAAGGCATAGTCGCAGAATTTCAGGGGCCGGGCGAGCTTTTGATCCAGACCCGAAACCTTGCGGCGCTCGCCGGGCTGCTCAAGCCGTTCTTTCCTTCGCAATCGAGCGGCGGCGGCGGCGGATTCAGCTTTGGCTCTTAAGTTTTCTGATGGACCGATATGTATATAGATTCACACGCGCACATTGAAATGGAAGACTTCGACGGCGACCGCGAGCAGATGATAAAACGCGCAAGGGATGCCGGAGTCGAGATAATCGTCAACGTAGGCAACGGAGATGTTGCTCGCGATTCTCACTCGGCCGCCTTTCGCGTAGCCGAAAAACATCCGTTTATATACACGACCGTTGGCCTCCATCCGCACGAGGCTCGCCTGCTCGATGACGATCTCTACAACAGACTCGCGGACCTCGCCCGGCATCCGAAGGTGATCGCCATTGGCGAGATCGGGCTTGATTATCATTACGACAACTCGCCGCGTGACGCTCAGGCCGTGGCTTTTCGCAAACAATTACAGCTTGCGCGCAAGCTGCGCTTACCCGTGAGCATTCACACTCGCGAGGCGGAAGAGGATACGCTTGCCCTGCTCCACGAAGAATGGGCGGGCGCTGAATTGCCGGGAGTAATTCATTGTTTCACCGGCACCGGGTGGTTTGCCGAAGAGGCGATCAAGCTCGGCTTTTTTATATCGTTTTCCGGTGTCGTGACCTTCAAAAAAGCGGACGATTTACGCCAGACGGCCGCAAGCATTCCCCTTGAAAGACTGTTGATTGAAACCGACAGCCCGTTTCTTGCGCCCGTCCCTTTTCGCGGACGCCGAAACGAACCCGCTTATGTCGTAGAGACCGCGCGTTGCATTGCAGGGCTTCGCAACCTCGCGGTCGAAGAGATAGGCCGCGTGACGAGCGCAAACTTCAAGCGTTTGTTCCGGCTTGATCAGGAGCCCTGATCTGAAAGGCGAACCTTAAAGTGACAGTTGAGTTTTCGCATCAAGAGCTAAGCCTGCTGCTCTTTTTACTGGAAGGCGGCCCGCCTGCCGAAGCCACGTCGGCAGAATCTCCATCGTGTGAAGAGGCGTGTCCCATAGTCGAGGACTTCGAGCATCTGACGGGCATAAACGCGCTCGCGCCCGAAAAGCAACTCGTTCGGCATCTGAACAATCACCTGCGTGAAGGATTGATCGAAAGCGGCATTTTTGAATTGATGGCAAACGCCCAGCAGAACGGACAGCAAGCTAGTTCGAGTGAAGAGCAGGCAAGATTCGAGCAGGCAAACGAACGGCTAAGGGATTGGAGTTGTGAAATCAAACTCGACCAGCCCGAACGACAGATGCTCACCCGGGCTTTGTCGCGTCTGCCCCGTTCGGCGTGGATCACGATGCCCCGCGCCCTCTGGCGGCTCAAAAAAAAGCTAAGGATGAAGGATGAAGGATAAAAAGCTGCAAGGAAGAAATCCTGATAAATGATCAACCGCAATAATCAGAATGTATCCCTGGCATGTTTTCATCCTTCATCCTTTCCCTAGTGGACGCGCTTTTCGTAACCTTCCCAGTATTTCTCGCGCAGTTCTTTCTTGAGTATCTTTCCGGTCCCTCCCTTTGGAAGTGAATCCATAAAGATCACTGACTTTGGAATCTTGAAACCGGGCAGCCTCGTCCGGCAGTGATCAATAAGTTCCTTCTCGTCGAGCGTTTCGCCCGGCTTTACGACAACGAGCGCCTTCGGAACCTCACCCCATTTTTCATCGGGTACGGGAATGACCGCGCATTCAAAGACCGAAGGGTGCGAGAAGATCGCTTTTTCCACTTCTATGGAAGAGATGTTTTCGCCTCCCGATATGATTATGTCTTTCTTGCGGTCTACTATCAGAAAGTAGCCTTCCTCATCAATCGTGGCCATATCGCCCGTGTGGAACCAGCCGCCGCGCATAACATGCGCCGTATCTTCGGGCTGTTTCCAATAACCGGCCATCACGTTGTCTGCGCGGACGACTATCTCGCCTGCGCTTGCGCCGTCTCGCGGCAGGTGGTTGTCATCCGCATCGACTATGCTCATCTCGACGCCCGGCATGGGGTAGCCGGTCATCGCCTGTCGTCTCCATCGCTCTTCATCGGGCAAGTCCTTCAAATGATCCTTTATAAAAGAGAACGTCAGCACCGGGGTGGTTTCGGTAAGGCCATAACCGCCGTAGGCGCGACACCCAAGCTTTTCTTCTATCTCGCGGATCAGGTCCGTGGGCGCAGCCGCCCCTCCTATGCCTACATATTCCAGGCTCGACAGATCATACTGGCCAAGCAAGGGGCAGTTGACGAGCGCCGTGGCCATCGTCGGGACCATCGAAAAATGAGTGACCCGCTCTCGCTCGACGAGTTGTAAAACCTCCGCGGGGTCGAATTTTTTTACGACTACGTGGCGAGCGCCCGCGCCCGTGATGGTGTGCGGAGTGCCCCAGCCGTTGACGTGAAAAAGCGGTATGGTGTGAAGCTGTACGTTCGAGTCTTTTACGCCCATCCCCGCCAGCACCTGCAAGGCGTGGAGATAGAGATTGCGATGCGTCATCATCACGCCCTTGGGATTTGCCGTCGTGCCCGATGTGTAGAAGAGTTCCGCCAGGTCATCGTCTTTGATGTCTGAGGGAGGCGTGAAATCGGCTCCTGCGGCTGAAAGCAGGGTCTCATAATCCATCTCGTCGCCCGCCACTGAGCCGGATTCAATCGGGATATAATGCCTTATAGTTTTAGCCCCGGCGCGCACCGCTTCGACGATTGGCAAAAAATCTCTGTTATAGACGAGGGTCGTAGCTTCCGAATCATTGAGTATGAATTCAATCTCTTGCGGCGTAAGCCTGATGTTTAGCGGTAACAGGACCGCACCCATCTGCACTACGCCGTAGTAGGCTTCGAGCAGCGCGTGGCTGTTATAACCGAGCCACGCGACACGGTCCCTTCGATTGGTGCCAAGCTCCGCAAGCGCGTTCGACAGACGGTCGGCGCGCTCGCCAAATTCGCGGTAGGTCAGCCGCACATCGCCATCTATTATTCCTACTTTATTGCCGTAATGAGTGACGGCGCGCTCTTTGAATCTGAGCGGGGTAAGGGTCAGGTCCATAGCTCTCCTTTACGTGATTCGTGATGCGCCCACGTGATCCGTGATCCGTGATTTTCAGATAGGCCACCTGTCCAAGACTATTTGCAAGTCTGCCAGATCACGAATCACTTTAGCTGATCCTGCGCGAACGGCCTTGCCAGTGGCGCTCGCGGAGTTCTTTCTTGAGTATCTTTCCCGAGCCACCTTTGGGCAATTCGCCTTCGATAAATTCCACTTCGCGCGGCAGCTTGTAACCGGCAAGTCTGCCGCGACAAAATTCTATCAACTCTTCGGCCGTCAGCCGCTCCCGGTCGCCTAAGACCACACAGGCATGAACCGCCTCGCCCCACGTTTCGTCGGGCACCGCTATTACGGCGGCCTCTTTCACCGAAGGGTGAGCGTAAAGCGCGGCCTCGACTTCGGTCGAGTAGACGTTTTCGCCGCCCGTGACGATCATGTCTTTCTTGCGATCAACCAGATAGAGATAGCCGTCTTCGTCAACCGTAGCGAGGTCGCCCGTGTGTAGCCACCCATCGCGAATCGCAAGCTCGGTATCTTCGGGCCGCTTCCAGTAGCCGAGCATGATGTTAGGCCCGCGAGCGATTATCTCTCCCACTTCGCCGGGAGCGACATCAGCGCCGCCCTCTTTTACGACCCGCACCTCAAGGCCCGCCACGGGCTTTCCGCACGAACTCAAGCGGCGCAGGCTTTTCTCATCCGTGATGATATGGTCTTCGGATGTCAGCACGGTCAGAAGCGGCGAGGCCTCTGTCAACCCATACCCCTGCCCGAAACGGCAGCCAAACGCATCCATAGCTCGACGCAAAAGGTCGGGCGCGATGGGGGCTGCGCCGTAAGTGATCTGGCGCAGCGATGACAGATCGTATGAGGCAAGAGCGGGCTGTTGTAACAGAAAATTGATCATCGTCGGCACGAGCACTATCGTAGTTACTCGCTCGCGCGCTATCATTTCAAGAACCTCTTTCGGATCGAAACGCGGGATCGAAGCCTGCGCGGTCCCTCTTGCGATGTTTGAAAATATCGCCGCGCCGTCGGCCAGATGAAACATGGGCGCGGCGTGCAGATATACATCCTCCGGTTTATGCTCCCAAAACGGCTCTGAATTCCGCACGTTTGCCAGAATGTTTTCGTGCGTGAGCATCACTCCTTTGGGCTCGCCCGTCGTGCCTGACGTGTAGAACAATCCGAGCAAATCGTCTTTGCCTATGCGAGGCGCGTCGAATTTTTCGGAGCCGATGTCGAGCAAATCTTCATAGGCGAAATAACCCGCGCGCGCCTCGGGGCTGAGCGAAATGAAGTGCTCTATGGTCTCAAGCTGCGGGCGAACGGATTCGAGAAGCGGCGCGAGTTGATCGTCTACGGCGATGGCTCGCGAGCCTGAATGGTTTACGATGTAGGAGATTTCCTGTGCGGGGAGTCGAAAATTTATAGGCACCACGACTGCGCCCATTTGCGCGAGAGCGTAATAGAGTTCGATGTAGCGGTGACAGTTGAAAGCAAGGATCGCCACGCGATCACCCTGTCGAAGGCCCAGATGCTCAAGCGCGCTCGATAGCCTGTTTATTCGCGCGTCAAGCTGTTTAAAGTTCAGCCGCGTGTCGCCGCATATTACGGACGGGCTTTCAGGTTTCGAGGCGATGGTTTGCTTGAGGCTGCTGACTATACTCACACTCGGTCTCCCTGAGGGGTGCGTCGAATCCCCGTTTTTTTGCGTCCTGGCAGGATATAAAACTCTTCCCGCGTTGTAAAGCCGGACCGGAAAGGAAGCTAGGCAAGCAAAAATGTAGGGGCAGCCCTTGTGGCTGCCCGAATCGCGCGTTAGTCATCGCCCTTTGGGCGATCCGGGCAGGGACAAGCCCTGCCCCTACTATACATGTCAAACTACACTGTAATAGCCCGACGACCCGCCTAATCGCGCAGCGGTAAATTTAAGATTGCTCTTCGGCATCCATCTCGATGGAGAAGTTTTCCATCACAGGATTTGCGAGAACGTCCCTGGCCATGCGTTCGACCTCGGCGCGGGCATCCTCTTTCGACATATCACCCCGGAGCGTGATCTCGAAATACTTTCCCTGTCGAACATCTGTGATGCTCTTGTAACCGAGCGTCTCTACAGCGTGATGAATGGCCTTGCCCTGCGGATCGAGCACGGAAGGTTTTAGCGTGACGTAGATTCTGGCTTTCATAATCGGGGGTCGGGGGTCAGGGGGCGGGGGGCGGGGTCGGCGCTCAAACGCACCGGCTCCTGGCCCCCGGCCCCCGCCCCCTATTCCTTAAAGACTCTATCAAACACTTTATCAACATTGCGTAGCTGTCGATCTATGTCAAACAGCTCTTCGAGTTCCGACCGGGTGAGCTTTTCCGTGATCTGATTGTCCTCAAAAACGAGTTCCTGAAAGTTGGCTCCCTCATCCCACACGCGCATGGCGAGCGGCTGCACAAGCGCGTAGGCGTCTTCGCGAGTCACCCCTCGTTCGGTCAGCTTTAATAATAACTGCCCGCTTGCGGCCACTCCGCCAAGCCCTTCAAGATTTGCCCGCATGCGGTCGGCGTTTACTATCAGACCGCCTATCAGCCATTCGGTTTTGTGAAGCAGATAATCGGTTAGTATACAGGTATCGGGAAGGATGACGCGCTCGACCGAAGAATGCGAAATGTCGCGCTCGTGCCACAGGGCTATGTTTTCAAATCCCGCGTGAGCATTCGCTCGCGCCACCCGCGCAAGCCCGCATATCTGCTCGCTCGTGACGGGGTTTCGCTTGTGAGGCATGGCCGACGACCCCTTCTGCCCGGCTGAAAACGGCTCTTGCGCCTCGCGCACTTCGGTGCGCTGAAGGTGGCGCACCTCTAAGGCGATCTTCTCCATCGAAGCCGCGATGATCGCGAGCGCAGAAAGAAATTCCGCATAGCGGTCGCGTTGAATGACCTGAGTCGAGATGGGAGCGGGCCGCAGTCCGAGCTTTTGACACACGCGCTCTTCGACCTCCGGGTCGAGGTGAGCGAATGTGCCGACCGCGCCCGAAATCTTGCCGTAGCTGATAAGCTCCTTCGCTCTATGCATCCGTTCAAGGTTGCGCTCGTTGTCGGCGTAATAAAGCGCCATCACCATGCCGAACGTAGTAGGCTCGGCGTGAACACCGTGCGTGCGCCCTATCATGCGAGTCTGTTTGTGCTCCATCGCGCGGCGGCGAAACACGGGGGCCAGCCGCTCAAGGTCGCTGATGATAAGCGCAGCCGCATCCCGCATAAGCAGGGCGTTGGCGGTATCGACCACGTCGGAAGAGGTAAGCCCGTAATGCACGAAGCGCGATTCAGGCCCGATATTTTCCGCAAGAGCCGTGGTGAAGGCTATAACATCGTGGCGGGTGGTGCGCTCTATCTCTTTTATGCGCTCGACTGTAAAGCTCGCTTTTTTGCGAATGACATCGACCGCCTCGCGAGGGATAGTTCCCATCTCGGCGTGGACTTCGCACACGGCTATCTCTACGTCGAGCCATTTTTGAAATCTATTCTCTTCGGTCCAGACCGCGCCCATTTCGGGCAATGTATAACGCGAAATCATCTTAAAATCCCAGGGTTAAAATCTCAAAGCTCAAACCACCGGGTCGGGCGGTCGTGAAAGGCAACCTCGACACGGCGGTCGGCGTCAGGAAAAAACGAAGGCCCGCGCGATTCGAGCGCCTGACGGGCTGAAAGCCGCGCAAGCTCCGGGTGGTTGCATTGCCGGGAAAGATGCGCAAGCACCAGATACTCGGCACGCCCGTCAAAATCTTCCCTCAGCCAGCGCGCCGTCTCGTCATTCGACAGGTGGCCGAGGTTGCTCGCTATGCGTTGCTTGAGCGGCCACGGATAGGGGCCTACCTTAAGCATGTCGCGGTCGTGATTCGATTCTATGACTATGAGGTTCGAGCCTTTCATCCGTTCGGCCACGAGTTGCGTTATGTAGCCGAGGTCTGTGACGATGGCGACCTTGACGCCGCGTGACTCGACTGTGAATGCGAAGGTATCAACTCCGTCGTGAGGGATTGTGAAGGGATGAAAATTCATCTC
This sequence comes from Blastocatellia bacterium, assembly GCA_963765495.1. GTDB lineage: Bacteria > Acidobacteriota > Blastocatellia > UBA7656 > UBA7656 > CAVXWP01. The sequence goes on along the minus strand of CAVXWP010000001.1, from coordinate 1,093,620 downwards.
CCCGATTTGAAACGATTCGCTTGAAGAGATGGTCTCACCCCAGCGTATACCATCGCCGTTACCGGGGAAGCGGCATTCGGCCCGCGTAGGCTCGGAAATAAAGACCGGGACTTCGGCTGTCTTTGACATGACGCGAACGCCTTTGACGTGATCGGCGTGTTCGTGAGTGACGACGATGGCGGTGAGTTTTGCCGGATCGAGCCCCGCTTCGGTCATTCGCAAGGCGGTCTGTTTGGCCGAAAGCCCTACGTCAACAAGCACGCGGGTCTCACCCGTCTCGATATAAACGGCGTTGCCGGAGCTTCCGCTGCCTAAAACGATCAATCTCATTTAGCAATCAGTGGTTGGTGGCCGGTGGTCGGTAGTTTATAGAAAAGAAAAATGCTGTTGAAAGCTAAATCCACAACTGACCACCGATCACCGCCTTAATAAGCAAGTTGCAGGCTTTCCAGATCGAGGTTTTCAAGCTGCCCGAGAGCAGTGATAGCAAGTTCGCTGCCGCCGAATATGTCGCGCGCTATCCGCTGCACGTCCTCAACCGAGACGCGCTCGATGCGGTCGAGTATCTCGTCAAGCGTAAACTGCCGACCGAAGAATATCTCTTGCCGGGCCAGATTGCTCATTCGCGCAGAGGTTGATTCGAGGCTGAGCATTATCGAGACCTTGAGTTGATCTTTGGCCCGTTGCAATTCGGATTCAGGCACGTGCTCGGTCTCCAGTTTGTTGAACTCTTCCATGCTCAAACGGATGACCTCGGTGATCTGATCGGGCGAGGTTGCGGCATAGACGGCCAGATATCCGGCGTCCGTGTAAGCGTTCACGCCCGAATAAACCGAGTAGGCGAGTCCGTGCTCTTCCCTTATCGTTTGAAACAGCCGCGAGCTCATTCCGCCGCCTAAGATTACGTTCAGAACATGTACCGTGTAACGGTCTTCGGAAACCATCGAAGGGCAACGCGCCCCAAGAACGAGGTGCGCCTGCTCCAGGTCTTTGGGCAGTATTATGCGGCACGGGTCGGAGGAAGGCACGGATACGCTCAATTCGCACGGACGATCAAGCATACCGCCCAGATGTCTGCTCACCATTTCGACGAAACTGTCGTGATCGAGATTTCCCGCGCCCGCAACCACGAGATTGCGCGGCGTGTAAATATCGTCAAAATATTTGGCTACGCGTTCGTGGTCAAACGTGGCCAGGGTATCGGATGTGCCGAGTATCGAACGGCCAAGCGGGTGATCGGGCCAGAAATTTGAGACGAAGGTTTCGTGGACCAGATCGTCGGGCGCGTCTTCGACCATCTTGATCTCTTCAAGCACGACGTTTCGCTCGCGGTCAAGCTCGGTGCTGTCGAAAAGCGGCGCGGTCACAAGATCGCCGAGCAGATCGAATGCGCGCGGCAGATGTTCGTCAAGCACTTTTACGTAATAGCTGGCCACTTCGCGGCTCGTAAATGCGTCCACGTGACCGCCGATGGCGTCGCTTTCGACGGCTATTTCGCGCGACGTGCGATTGCGCGTGCCCTTAAAAAGCGTGTGCTCGATAAAGTGGGAAATGCCGTTGAGCGGGGCCGATTCGTGGCGCGACCCGGAGCGCACCCAGATGCCTACGGAGGCTGATCTTACGTGGCTCATCCGCTCAGTGATAATGGTGAGTCCATTCTCCAGTATCGTTTTTCTTATGGGACGTTCTTGCTCGCTCATCGTTTCACCTAAGAGGCGATGCTAGCACACCGTTTCAAGGGCGCGCAAACCATTAGCGGGGCCGGAGAGTTTGCAAGAAGGCAATTTTGGCGTTGCAGATCGGTGCGCAAAGAACTATCTTTATTTCAGAGTTCAATACAAAAGTCGAGACCAGCTCAATTGCCCCGGCCTCAGAAAGGCCGAAAAGGGCAATGGTTTCGACCTGTTTCATCTCAAAAGAGATGATGCTCTAAACAGACGAATATACTGTTAAGAGAAACGGCCGGGAGCGGCGGCACTCCTACAGCAGCGCAAACGGCCACAGCCAATTTAATAGTAATAACTCTTAATCTCATTTAAGGAGGAAACCTTATCATGTGCAAACGCGTGGCAGGATTGTTAATGGCGCTCCTGATTTCGCTGACCGTCTACGGGGCGGATCGGAACTCCGATCTGGCTGAGGCAGCCAAAAAAGGAGATATCAAGCAGATAGAATCGCTGATAAAGGACGGCGTTGACGTCAATGCGAAATCCACGACCGGACGGACCCCGCTTACGGAGGCGGCTTACTGGGGCCGGTTGGATGCCGTGAAGATGTTGCTCGAGAAAGGCGCTGACATAAACGGCCAGGATTCGAGCGGACACACTGCCCTTATGGATGCGGCGCAGAATGGTCATACTGAGATTGTTCAGGAACTGCTGACCAGAGGCGCAGATGTGAAGCTAAAAAACAAAGAGGGGCGTACCGCCCTGATCGAGGCCGCCGCGCGTGGCCGCGTCGAGCCTCTTAAAGCTCTGCTCGAACACAAGGCCGACATCAATGCCAAGAATGAAGAGGGACGCACCGCCCTGATGCTTGCGGCCTATTGGGGCCATACAGAGGCAGTAAAGACGCTGCTTGAAAACGGGGCCAGAGTTGACGAGAAAGACAAATCCGGGTACGTGGCCGCAGACTTCGCCTCGAGCCAGAAGCATAAAGAGATTGCCGATATGATCAAGAAGGCTGTCGCAAGGCATTGACCCGGTTCGGGATCGAATCATCGGCCCATACGCAGAACCACAAAATATAAAGACACTCATAATCGTCCAAAGATAAAGCGCGACGACAGGCCGGTTTTTGCCAGTTTACCCTGGCCCGATTGTTTTCATCCAACCCGCGCCTGTTCCCGGTCTATCGTTGCAAATGAATTTGATTGAAAGGCAGATCGGAACGGGCCGCGTTCATCCGTGGCCTGTTTCAATTTCCCCCTCCTACATTTTGGAAGACCGTATGGCCCGGCTCTTGCGCTCTGATTAAACGGCCTTTTCGGCTCCGAAGTTAGACAGTCCGGCAGCTTTCAACTACACTCTTTGCCGAAATTCCTTCCAAAGTTGAGGAGAGTCGCATGAGCAGTTTTGAGCAGGCGAAAAAATCCGAGACCGGGCTTCGAGGTCGCCGCAGAAATTGGTTTGCCAGGAGTCTGGGGGTCCGGCCCGAACGCAAAGAAGAGATTTATATAGAGCTTTCCAAATCGGCCTCGCTCATAGACGCGAGTTACTGGCTGCAAATTCTATTTGCAAGCGGCATAGCCACTATAGGACTTGTGCTTGGCAGCCCCGCCGTCATCATAGGAGCCATGCTTATCTCCCCGCTGATGGGTCCGATACTGTCGGGCGGGCTCGCCCTTGCCGCGGGCGACGTCGTGCTCGGATTGCGGTCCATTACAAGCCTTATGATAAGCAGCATAGTGGCCGTAGCATTTTCGGTCCTGCTGGTCGGCTTGCTTCCTTTCAAAGAGATGACTCCTGAAATAGCGGCGCGCACTCAACCAAACACGCTCGATCTCGTAGTGGCGCTCTTTTCAGGCGCGATAGGCTCGATAGCCACCTGTAAGGAAGTGAAAGGAGTGGTCACAAGCATTCCAGGCGTAGCGATTGCGGTAGCCCTTATGCCGCCGCTGTGTGTTGTCGGCTACGGTCTGGGCGTCGCTTTCAGCCTGAATGTATCTCAGGGAATGACGGTGGCTCGCGGCGGCGGATTGCTCTTTCTGACCAACCTCGTAGCCATCACCTTCAGCGCAATGCTGGTCTTCCTGGCCCTCCACATTGATACGAAAGAGGTCCGCAATCGAGTCCACGAATGGTGCAAAGAAGATAAAGAGAGCGCAGTCTGTCAGGATGTTTTAAGGCGGTTTCGCGTATCGGACAAGATCAAAAGCATAGGCAGTCTGCCGGGCCGATTCATACTCATAGGCATCCCTATACTCGTGATCCTGATCCCGCTCACCGAATCCTTTAACCAGCTCAGACGCGACTTTTCCCGGAAGCAGGAGAGCAATCGCATTCGCTTGGCGGCAACCCAGCTTTGGCAGCAGGATTTCGAACGACTGCCGTCGGGCGAACCGAGATCTTATCTCGATCAGCTTTCAGTTTCGATGCTGCCCGACAAGCTCGCGCTCTTCATGCGAGTATTCACCAAAAAGCCGTACTCTCCGAGCGAAAGAAACGAATTCACGCGGGTTGTAGCTGCCCGCCTCAACCGTCCCGCCGATTCCATAGACTTGCAGATAGTCGAGATACCCACTACATCAAGCGAGCTTGCGGCCAAAGTCGGAGAAGAATCCCGCCCGCCCGCCCCTCCCACTGTTGCTCAATTGCAAGCTGGTTTCTTGCAGGGCATAGAATCGGCCCTGGGCGAGTTGAGACTTCCCCCGCCCGCTCAAATGCTCGATTACAGAGTCGAGACAGGTACTCTCAACCCTTTGCAGATAACGGTGAGCTATCTGAGCGAGCGCGACATAGAACCCGACGCCGAATCGCTAATCGCAGACCAGATCAAGGCGAGTTTGAATTATCCGGCTGCCGCCGTAAGCCTCGAGCGTATCCCGGCTTTGGTCGGACAGATAGAGTTCAAAAGAAATAAATCCGAATTGACCGCGACCAGTTCAGCCGCGCTCGACCTCGCCGGACAGATATTGCAACGTCGGACGGGATTGCGGCTTGAGATAAATATGGGCGACGGGCGAGGCGAGCGAGAAACCATTGCCGGAGAACGCGCGAAAACAATCGCGGAATATCTGGCCTCAAAATGGGGCGTCGCCTACGACCGAATGGAAGTAAAGTCTGACGAAACGCTGAAGAACGCAGCAGCGCTCAAGCTCTCGGTCACGCAAGCGGCATCGTGATGGAGATTGACCGAGCAAAAGCCTGCAAAGCATTTTCATAAGGGAATCAATGGGTTCCTGTCATCTCGGCAAGGGAAATCTGAGAATTGAATAGCCCTGTTCGTTAGCGCCGAGCTTGTGTGGCTGATTTAGATTCCCTTTGACCAATCCTTGCGGACTCCTTTAGAATAACGAACGGTTGTCGGGGCGTAGCACAGCCTGGTAGTGCGCTCGGTTTGGGACCGAGAAAATTTTTGTTGGTTCGACGGGCTTCAACCTTTTCTTATCAAAGAGATAGCGGAATCTTGGGTTTCAACCAGTTGTTTACTTCCCGTTTTCATTCCCGTTTGCCTCGCTAGTGACCAACTCTATTATGGCTTTTCAGAGCTATCTTTCAATGGCTATTTAGAGACAAAATGGACGCTTTTGTTTTCGTGTTTTTGGCCTACTTACACTTGCCTGCCAACCAACGCCCTTGATTCACTCCTAGGCTGAGCCACGCCTCATTTATTGAGCTAATAGACACTCCTGTAGGCAAACTGGAGCCGGATTCAATGGCAAAGTTTGCGATGTTGAGTGCTCTACTTTTTTCTCTGGGGGAATTTTTTTGAGCCAGCTAGTGCTTAGGATCCGCCTCGTCGTCTCTTGCGCCCCAATTATCCTCATCTCCTTTATGTGAGGAGGTTTACCGTCGGTTTTTAAGGCTTACTGCTCAATGTTTGGAGGCTAAAGATGAGTTTGTCTATTGCAATTGACTTGCTTACCCAACAGGAGTAGGCTTCGGCCACCAAATTTGACAATCTGAAGGTTAGCCTGTAAGGAGGCAACGGATATGTGTAAGATTTTGCTCCTCACCTTTCTGTTAGGTATAACCGCTTCAACCGCTATTGCACAGGACCCGGTTCAAGTGGATTCCAAACACTACAAGATTCTATTTGAAAATGATCAAGTTAGAGTTCTGAAGATTCACTACAATCCAAAAGAAAAGTCTGTGATGCACGAACATCCCGCCAGCGTAGTAGTCTTCTTGAGCAACAGTAAGAACAGGTTTACTCTCGCTGATGGAACTACGACAGATAATGCCGGAAAAGCTGGGCAGGTTGGGTATAGCGAAGCAGAAAAGCACCTGCCTGAAAATGTGGGCAGTACACCAGTAAATGCGATACTGGTCGAACTAAAGGGCGAGCCAGCAACGACTTCAACAAAAGTAGATTTAGACCCTGTGGAGGTTGATCCTGAGCACCATAAAGTAGAAATAGAGAATGACCGTGTGCGGGTGCTGAGGATTAAGTTCAAACCACACGATAAGACCAGGGAACACGAACACCCGGACGCGGTTGCGATCTTCCTGACAAGTGGACCATCAAAGTTTACCCTCGCAGACGGTAAGACGAGAGAGGCCAGCAGAAAGGCAGGAGAAGCAGTCTGGGCAGCAGGCGAGAAACATATGGTTGAGAACCCGGGCAACAAGCCCGCAGAGGTAATACTGGTTGAGTTGAAAAAGTAGCAGTCGGATGCGTCTACCGGGGGGCCAAAAAGGAATTGGGCAGAACACTCTGCATCGAACTCCTGGTCCCCTACTATCTCTTCTTCTCGGGGGAATTTCTTGAGACGCCTTGCTCTATAAGACTGCCACTTCATCGCTCGCGCCAAGATCGGCTTCAATCTCTTCAAATTGTTCCAATGCAGCCCGCAGGTCTTCGACTATCTCTGCCGCAATCAAATCGGGCGAGGGAAGATTATCGGAATCCTCAAGGCTCTCATCCTTCAACCAGAAGATGTCCAGACTCACTTTGTCTCGCTCGATCAACTCTTCGTAGCCGTATGCCCTCCAGCGTCCCTCCGGGTTCTCCTCCGTCCAGGTAGCCTCTCGCCTGTGCCTGTTCTCCGCCTTGTAACACTCTACAAACTCATCCAGATCAGACCGCTTCAACGGGTTTGTCTTCAAGGTAAAGTGCATATTCGTGCGGAGGTCGTATATCCAAAGCTCCTTTGTCCAGGCCGTACCGCTCGCCGGTTTCTTGTCAAAAAACAGCACATTTGCCTTCACTCCCTGAGCGTAGAATATCCCCGTAGGCAGCCGCAGCAGTGTATGCACATCACAGTCTTTCAGCAGGTTGCGCCTTATCGTTTCCCCGGCTCCACCTTCAAACAGGACGTTATCGGGCACGACCACTGCCGCCCGTCCGTTGATCTTCAAGATGGTCTTTACGTGCTGCACAAAGTTGAGTTGTTTGTTGCTTGTCGAAGTCCAGAAATCATCGCGCACTACGGTTAATGCCTGTCGCTCCTGATCGCCCTCTTCGTTGACAACCATAACGCTCGACTTCTTGCCGAAAGGGGGATTTGTCATCACTACTTCAAACCTGCTGCCGGGGTCTGCCCGCAGGCTGTCATCGGTCTGAATGGGTGGAGGCGCTTCTTCTGCGGTGGGGCCTATGCCGTGTAAGAGAAGGTTCATCGCGCAGAGCCGGGTAACGCTATCCACAAGCTCCACGCCTCTGAGAGCATCGAGCTTGAGGTGGCGCTTTTCATCCCTATCAAGATTTGGGTTATGGTCAGCGATATATCGGTGCGCTGCCAGTAGAAAGCCCCCCGTTCCGCAGGCCGGATCGCAGATAGTCTCGCCGGGGGCAGGGCGAATCACGTCAACGAGAGCCTCAATCAGAGGTCTTGGTGTGAAGTATTGCCCCGCGCCGCTCTTTGTGTCCTGAGCGTTCTTTTCGAGCAGCCCTTCGTAGGCATCCCCCTTCACATCGGCCTCAAGCGTCATCCACTGTTCCCGGTCAATGAGGTCAGCGATCAGACGCCTCAACTTTGCGGGGTCTTGAATCTTGTTCTGGGCCTTGCGGTAGACGATTCCAAGCATCCCCTTTTGCTTCCCAAGTTCTTCGAGAAGATGGCGGTAGTGGGTTTCGAGCGCGTCCCCGTCCTTTGATAGAAGGCTGGGCCAGTCGTAGCCCTCTGGAATAGGAGAAGGTCTGTTCCACGGAGGCTGAGACTGTTCGTGAGCCATCTTGAGGAATAAGAGGCAGGTGAGTTGTTCGACGTAATCGCCGTAAGAAAGCCCGTCATCCCGAAGAAGGTTGCAATAGTTCCAGAGTTTCTGAACGATCTGTTGTGAATGATTGGTCATAATCGTTTTGTGTTAGTTGAAAAGCCTCGGTTCGGCTGATTTAGATTTGGATTTCCCTTTTGCCCTTCTGGGGGATTTTTTCTTTTGAGTTTCTGCTGATTTAGCCTCGCGCTCTGCCCTGATCCTTTCGAGCAGCACGCTTGCAGGCTCATCATTCGGGTCTTGAGGGACTAGCTTTCCTTCAAATGCGCGTTTAAGAATTGACTGCCTCAGTCGCTCGGCTCTTTTTAGATTTGCCTCAACAGTATTTTCGACTTCTTCAATAACGGAGAGTCGGCGCTCAACTTCGGCTACGATACGGTGCTGTTCTGCAAGAGGTGGGAGTGGTAGCGGCAAATCACGGCAGATTTCTAGCGTCAGGTTGAATTGACCAGCAGTTCCTTTTGAGTGAGCGCAATAACCATTTGCACAGATGAGGAGCCAAGAATTTCGTTATAGCACGGACATATGTCATTTGAACAGAGCAACATTGCGACTTCACGTGACACTTAAATTCAGCGCAGGAGTCCGGAACTACCGAAACTCCGCCCAAGTGCCGCGAACCGTAACGAATATTTCGCCTCCTCGCAAAAATTCACTTGTAGTTTGCAGCGATTCAGGAGCAATTTGTTTAACTCTGCTTAGATCAAAATACAAGTGCCGAAATCGCAGTACGTAAGTTTGGCACACCTTTAGGAACAGGATCACCTAGTTTGATTATCTCCGGATGTGTTTGCTAGCGTTTCATCAGAAAGTTGTTCTAAATTGACCCAAATCCACCCTTTCGGCAAGGAAGATAATTCGCTTAAATCAGTGCGCGGGTCGGGTTCTTTATACTTCTCTTTCCACTTATCATCTCCTGGGGGTTTCCCCTTAGCCTTCATCTTCGCAAGCTGATCTGCCTCCCACTTGGCCCGCCGTTCTTTGAGTATGCGCGCAAGCAACTGATCTGCCGGTTCGTAGTCTCTTCCCTCAGATCGAGCGAGTTCTGCCTCTGTCGGAACGAGTTTGCCTTCACAAGCAGTCTTGAGCACGGAGGCGCGATAACGCTTCAATTGAGCCTGTACTCTCTTGAGTGCTGATACTGCTGCGTCGAGTCGGGTAAATTGTTTTTCAATCTCTGCAACGATGCGGTGTTGTTCGGCAAAAGGGGGAACTGGAAGGAGTAAAGCTTTAACATTGGCAAGAGATATATTGTTCATTGCCCCACCACGAGCTTCTGATTGAGCCTGATGCTGTGTGCGCTAGGGAGCTTAAGACAAATCGAAGAAATGAGGGGATGAATATTAGAGATCAGTATCACGTATTGAATGCAATAACTCAGCGTCAGATTCGTGTCTGGCGGGTAAATCTTGCTCCCGAACAAGAGTCGAGTTCGACCAATCGTGCTCAGCTATAGAGAATAACAAATCCCCCGCTTTCAACTGTGACCGCCTAAGTGCCTCATCTGCCTCCTCATCAATGAAAGTAGTTATGGAATTCTTATCAATGTAGCCGTTCGAGAGATTTTCAACCCGTACAAAGGCAATACCATCTGATTGGTACTGATAGCCGTAGGTAGTGGGAGTGCTACCCTTAGTCTTTCAGTGACGATTGCACATCTGCCCAATTCGATTTCTATCCACCCATTTGGCAAACGAAAATTATTCTCCTTGCTCACGCTGCCAGCACCTCATTCAGTTCGTTCATTACTTTCTCCAACTCAGCGCCAAATACTTGATATGCCTTCCCCGTTCCTCCTCTTTGCGCGAAGGGTACATAGTCGAAATCTTCCATCTCGATCTTTAGATTCCCTGCTATGTGATCCCGGATTAGCTCTAACCATTGTCTCTGTTCGGGGGAGAATTTTTTCCCCGCATTCTCTTGCTGCGCTATCCAGTTCTCAAACCTCTCTTTGACCCTTTCAACGTAAGGCACAAGCTCTGCCTCTTCGTGCAGCGCAAACCGGACGAGCGAAACAATATCAGTCAGCAGACGGCTACCGCCAGCCCCCTTCACCTTGCTTTCATCCAGTGTCTCGTATGCCTTCCACAATACCTCGGTCGTCCACGATCTTGGCGGAGATTGTATCGCCTCTGCCAGCGCCTTGATGTCCTTTAATCGCAGCCGGTTTCGATAAGGCTTGCTGTAGAGCACTTCGAGCGCCGTTATCTCGTCCCTGTTCTCTTTAATGAATTTCTCGAAAGATTCAACCATCGCGCTCGCCCGGTATTTCGCCTCTTCTGAAAACTCGGCCACCGTTACCTCATCCTGGCTCGTTGTATCAAGCGTCTGCTCGAATCGCTTCTTTGTCTCAAGCAGCCGATTCCTGAGCGCAGGGTTTGCGGCCAAAGGCTGCGCCGCTTCCGAAAGCATCCATCCCGCAGCCCTGTTGATCTGTTCAGAGCTAGGCTCTATTTCCTGGGAGAGATTATTTTCACGCCGCGCCTCTTCTGCCTGCCGGTCGGCGTCGAGCGCCTTGATTATCCCCGATGCTATATCTTTGAGAGTCTTCCCACCGGCAAGCTCTCGGATCGCCTTTCGATCTGCCTCGCCTATTTTCTGCTCCAATCGAACAAGACGACTCGCCACCGATGAGAGCACTTCGGGGGAAGTATTGCCGAACCCAACCGCATTCAAGAGCCTGTCAAACGATACGCTGCGCTGACGCTCAAGCGGATAAGTCTCGCTCAACTCCTGCTCGCACACTCCTACGCAGTCCACTATCACAAAATGCGTCTTGCTCTTTGCGTCCGTAGTTACAGTCTGAAAGTCTGTGTCGTTTATGATCCTTACACCGCGCCCCTTCATCTGCTCGAAGAAGTTGCGGCTCTTGACCGCTCGCATAAACATCACGATCTCAAGCGGCTTTATGTCGGTGCCGGTGGCGATCATATCCACCGTAACGACTATCCGAGGGTTGTACCTGTTGCGAAATGACGAAAGCAGGTCTTCGGCCTTTACTCCACTGGCCGTATAGCTGATCTTCTCTACCTCTTCCCCATCCGGCCCGGTCTGTTTCTCAACGATGCGAGCAGTGCCGGTCTTATAGGTTATCTTCTCGCAGAAATCATTTCCACGTCCAAACTCCTCGCGAACAATTTGAACGATGTCATCGGCGTGGCTGTCGTCTTTAGCGTAGATCAATGTCTTGGGCACATCTGCGCGACCGGGGAATATCTCTGTAAAGAGCTTCTCTTTGAATGTCCTGACAATGGTGCGGATTTGATCTTGAGCCACTACGGTGCGGTCGAGCGAGCTTGCATCGTAGCTCAAATCTTCATCGAGTTTTTCCCAGCGAACGGCGCGTGTCTCTCTATCACGCCTACCGATCACTTCAAATGGTCCAGCCTCAACCGTCGAGCCTTGCTCTGTGATGCGAGTGCGTATCTTGTAAACATCGAAGTCTACGTTGACACCATCGGCCACTGCCTGAGAGTGGTTGTATTCCATCACAAGATTCTTGTTGAAGAACCCGAATGTCTGCTTCGATGGAGTAGCGGTCAGCCCGATCAGGTAAGCATCGAAATACTCAAGCACCTGCCGCCAGAGGCTATAGATGGAGCGATGGCACTCATCAATAAAGATCACGTCGAAGAACTCAATCGGGATTGCGTGGTTGTACGCTACGGGGACCGGCTCAGAGATAGGCACAGATGCGGTATCGTACTGAGAGCCTTCCTCGGCGTCGGGGTCGAGTTCTTTGCCTTGCAGCATCGAGTAGAGTCTCTGGATAGTCGTGATGACTACGCGAGAAACAGGGTCAACTCGGTTTGAGGTAAGCAACTGCACATTATAAAGCTCGGTAAATTTGCGACCGTCATCGGGAGTAGTGTACTGCTGGAATTCCTTGAGAGCCTGTCTGCCCAGATTTGCCCGATCAACAAGGAAGAGAGCCCGTGAAGCATCTGCAAACTTGATCTGACGGTATGCAGCAGTCACCGCAGTAAAGGTCTTGCCGCTTCCGGTGGCCATCTGGATCAAGGCTCGCGGGCGATCTTCGCGCAGTGAGCATTCAAGATTTGCCACAGCCTTCTTTTGAGCGGGCCATAAATTTCCCCCGTCGAGAGAAGGAATGGTTTGAATGCGGCTGCGGAGCGTCGAACTGGGAGATGTAGTAACCCACTGAGCGAGAGTCTCCGGGCGATGAAAGTGAAAGACATTTCTGCTGCGAGGAGCGGGATCGAGCCGATTGGTAAAGCGAGTTTCAACCCCTGTGCTTTGATATAGAAAAGGTAACGGACGAACAAAAGCGGGAATCAAATCAGGCACGCCTTCGCTGTAGCGTTCGGCTTGAATCTCTACGCCGGTGAGGGTGTCGCCTTGCTTCTTTGCCTCGACAACCCCGACTGCTTTTGCGTCAACATAGAGCAGATAATCAGCGACACCGTAGCCTTTTTGTAGAGAGAACTCCCGAACAGCAACGCCTCTGCCCGCGTAGAGGTTTACTGAATCTCTGTTCTGTACCTTCCAGCCAGCATCATTTAATGCCAGGTCAATATCGAGCCGCGCTCTTTGCTCCGGTGTTAAATCCATAATCAGTTGCCAAGATAAGGGACCAACTCAACTAAACCGGCACAATGATACAACACGAAGGCAGCATTACAAAACATCTTTGTTTTCGCGTTCGTGAAATCTACTGCATACCTCAAAAACTTCTAATCACTTCTCTTTTGTGATTCTTGAGACAGAAGCGCCTGATACTGCAATGCACGATCAACAACCTCTGCGACTCTTGAAAGGCTAAAGGGTTTCTGTATGAACTCAAACGCACACTCTTGCACCGCACCGATATTTTCCGCAATCCCCGATATAATGAGCACTACGGTCTCAGGATAGTGTTTACGTACAAACTGGCAAAACTCTAGCCTTGATCTGGTCGGCCTACTCAGGTCTGTGATTACAAGGTCGAAGTAGCAGTCTTCGAGTGCTCTTGTTGCCTCCTCGACGCTTGAGGCCGTCGTGCAAGTATAAGTGTGGCCGAGATACGTTGAAAGTAGCTTACGTATCAGCAATTCTCGGTTTAGAGGAAATCGCACCGGGATATACCACGAAACAGACTAAATACACGAATAATTCTTCTATTTCGTGTGCTTCGTGTATTTCGTGGTTCACTTTTTGTTAAGACAGAATTTCTAAACCGAGAATTGCTGCTTTTTTATTCAATAGCGCCAGTAAATTCAGTATTAAAAAGGCTTAGATTATAATTGCTACTTTAGATGGAGGTATTTCTTACCTTACGAAATTGACCGGATCGGTCGAAAGGTTAGGCAGGCAATGGGGGAGGGGGCAAATTCAAACTAAGAGACCATTTGCTGTCTCATTGCGCTTTCATTCTGAGAGTTCAGTGCGCGCTCGACACATTCCATAGCCTCTGAGAGATTGAAGGGTTTCTTAAGGAAATCGAATGCGCCAGCCTTGGTTGCATCCTTTGCGGAGTCCTCATCATTCATCCCCGACATTAGAACAACGAGAGTTTGTGGGCTGGTTCTTTGGGCAATGTGACAAAGCTCCAAGCCGGACAAGCCTGGCAACCCTACATCAGCCAGTATGAGGTCGAATTTATTATTCTTTATCAGCGAAAGGGCTTGCATCGCATTCTCTGCTGTAGAGCAGTCGTATTTCATCTCAAGGACTGTCGAGAGAAGTTGCAGTATAACGCTTTCATCCTCCACGATCAGTACATTCCTTTTTTTATCTTCCATTCGTCTTCTCCTGCAAGTGATTATTTATACTTAACACTGTGATACGGCAGACAATACAATATAGTGATCTCATTCACAAGGGTTTTTTGGCGGAAAATTTGCCAAGTTGAGAAGCTACGACTATTGAGAGCAGGTTTAGTAGTTGACTTCTGGACCGAGAGATGTTTTTTTGGCTGTCGAACCCTATGGGGACTTAATATCTACTCATCGCGCATAGCAGATTTCACTTTAGCTCCCAGTTCTTCGGAAATTTCATTCATTCCGTGTTCTGATTTTGCGTGTTCAGCGCACTTTTGCATCACTTCCTCTTCGGTTTCACCGCGAGCCTGGAAGTCGCAGTCTACGCCAACATCTCTACAGTTGATTACTTTTGCCATTCTATCCCTCCTGTTTTGAGATTGAGAAATTGTTCAATCACTGTATTCTCCCTGCGAATGACTGTCAATCATAGCCAGTTTTTTTGTCTCTGGAATTCAGCCATAGTGTTAGTCCGAGGGGAACAAAATCGAGCGTACTCTCTATTATAATAACGGCAATCGGGGCACAAAGACTGTTTCAATTTACGATGGGAAGGGGAATCTCACGAGATTAGAACTCTACACTCGTGACGGCAAGCTCAATTACAGTTACTCATCGGTATTTGATGACAGAGGCAATGAGGTCGAGACAACCTACTACAACAGCGAGGGCAACATCAGCAGTGTACACATATACACGGATTACACAATTGACCTGAGAGGCAACTGGATAAAAAGAAAGGTGTTGCGGAGCGAAGGCGGCAAGTCAGATTTCAAGCCTTACAAGATCGAGTCTCGCACCATTAGCTACTTCGATGATGCAGCATCCAAGGCTATGGCGAGTGCCGCTCAGACCGGAGCCAATAGACCAAGGGTCATTCGCCTTTCAGGCGGAGTGCTTGAAAAAAGAGCGGTCAAGAAAGTTGCCCCCGTCTAACCCCCGGAAGCGGCTGCTACAAATATTTCAGGGGAGGTGTTGATAGAAGTAAGTCTCGATGAAGAGGGCAATGTTGCGTCAGCAGAAGGGGTATCGGGTGACAGCACTTTGATTGCGGCAGCCATAGCAGCAGTGCGTCAGTGGAAGTTTGAGCCAACCAAACTCGGCGGTGAGCCTGTACGGGTTATTGGGAGGCTACGCTTCAAGTTCAATCGTTAGGAATCCAATATTGATGGTGTGTCTCAAAAATTGCTCCAGTGTGGCCTAAATTCTTAACAGTGAATGCGTAACTAAAAAATCCCCCAGAGAAAAAATAGAAGTCTGTCTTGCAAGAAACCTTATATGGTTGAGGTTATTGCGCTAACGCACACAGCCAAGCCATTAGGTTGCCCACAAAAATTATTGAACACCTTCTCCACCTGGGGGAAATAAATTCTTGCAACACCCTTCTAATCAAGCCCTTTACTTGCACACCTCAGCGTCTGGGTGATCCTGGCAGACCAGCTTCTTTAGCCCCTCTATCAGAATCTGTTGTTGCGCGATCTGGTCTTGTTGCTGTTTTACTTTATCCTGCTGCTGTTCGAGTTGGGTTTGCTGTTCCTTAATAGCATTTACCATCACAACAGCGATGCGATCATACTTGACCCCTTCGACCTCCCCCTTGTCGTTGTAGGTCACAAGCAAAGGCTCTATGGAAGCGACATCTTCCGCCCCAAGTCCGAGGTCTCGGTCGTGGCTTTCCTTCCAGCTAAAAGTGATCGGGCGCAGCCGGTTGATGAGTTCAAGTCCGGCGCTAAAAGGCTTGATTTGTTCTTTATATCGAAGGCTGGACGAACAGGTAGCGATCAACTGTGAAGCATTGCGGCAAAGGGTCGTCGTGCCTGCCGATCCGAGCGTGCTAACCTTGAGCGTGCCCGGAACCTGAACGGCTATAGTATTCGTGCCGAGCACCATCGTGTTGCTCGTCGAGACGACTACGCCCGTCCCAATCGCCGTGGCATTGGTGAGGTTGCCTGCGCCTACGTCAGCTAAAGCGCCGATTGCGATATTACTATTCCCAGTGGTGTTTGTAATGCCGGCGCCGGAACCAACAAACGTGTTATTTATTCCTGTCGTGTTGGATTGGCCTGTGGCTACTCCGAAGAAAGTATTGCCTTGGCCTACAGTATTGCCAAAGCCGGCAGACGCTCCGAAGAATGAATTATTATAACCAGTCGTGTTAGATGTGCCAGAACCCTCCCCGAAGAATGAGTTCCCCTCGCCCGTAGTATTTGACTTGCCGGAAAAAGCTCCGAAGAAAGAGTTGTTGTTAGCTATGGTGTTGGATGAACCAGCAAGGTACCCGACAAATGAGTTCCAGCCCCCTGTGGTATTTGCAAAACCGGCACTGTAGCCGAAGAACGCGTTGTAACCCTCCGTAGTCTGAAAACCGGAATTAGTTCCGAAAAATGAATTGCAGCAGGAGGTTGTGTTGAAGACGCCTGCGCTGTCTCCGAATATAGCATTCGCAATCCCTGTCGTATTATTTCGGCCAGCACTACTACCGAAAAAGGCATTACCGGCAGCTGACGTATTATTTGCACCTGCGTAAAACCCGAAGAAGGAATTACCCGCACCTGTTGTTGTGCTTTGTCCAGCATTAAATCCGAAAAAAGAGTTTGACGTACCGCTGCTGATCGAGGAACCTGCGCCGATACCCGCGATCAGGTTGGCTGTTAGGTTTCCTGCGGTCAATACCCGGCTGCCATTTATATTATACTGCGTCGCAGAGTTCACAACTGAGCCTGATAGCGTACCCCCCGCTGCGCCATCTCCACTGATGTTGAAACTGCTGCCCGGTTGTTGTAATGTCCGGTTCTGTATGTAGTTAGCGCTCCCTCCCGGGAGGGCGCCGATAGGAATTACTCCAATGACTTTATTGCCTGAGACATTCTCTATCTGAGTATCTGCCACACAGCCAAGGCACGAAAATGACAGTTTATTGGCTACATCTGCCGTTTGGCTCCTGATTGCGTAAGGCGCTGACGTGATCTGTTGCCTTGGATTTAGTAATGTGTAGGGGTTCGAGTCTCCCGCTGACCGTACTCCTATTTCAAGATACAAATCAGAGCCGTTGAAGACCAATGCGCTGAACTCCAGTTGCACACTGAATGCTCCATTTGTCACCTGAACCGACGGGTGTATCACAACACCGCCTTGCTGAGTCCCTGTGCCGACATTCGGGGTGTTAAAAAGTTTGAACTGCATATCGAATAGACCGTTGGCAGCAGCGCCTCCGTTTGTAAGCGATCCCTGATATGTAAAAACATCGGTTTGCGCCGATACAGACGAGTTAGCCAAAGCTGCGAATACTAATGAGATGAGAATCCGAATACTGAGCAGATATACTTTGTCTGACATAAATAACTCCTCCTCAAAAAAATCCCCCAAGAACTGAAAGCCGATGTGAGTTGTTGAACGATCTGGCTAATCATTAGCACAGGTGCCAAATACTAATGTGACCAGTAGGACATCCCCGCTTGTTGTGCTTTAGGTAAGCGGGGACACTATACGTATCTCTTGTCTCGCAGTCAACAATATTTTACTTCGCTATAGAGCGATAATCAGGTCGGACTGGGGGCATTTCAAAAAGCACTCTTTGGATAATGCATCGCGCAGGGGGTATTGCCTCAAATTCAAAGCGGTAGTTGAAAAAAAGCCCCCAAAAGAAAAAGAGTGAGAGCCTTCATTAGGAATCAAGAAAAGGGGCTTGTCTTGGGGGCCAGAGATTCACTCCAGCCCCACAAAAAACCTCAATTGATTAGCGTTGCTTCGTTCTCTTTTTCTCTATCATCTCTGAATCCAGCTAACGCCTCCGCCGCTCTGCGTGCCGTTTCGATGTTGGCATTCACATAGCGCATCGTAGTATTCGCCTGCGTGTGCCCAAGTATGCGCCCTACCAACGGCAGAGGAATGTCTTTCTGAACCAACCTTGTTGCTGCCGTATGTCGGAGATCGTGAAATCGCACCTCTGGAATGCCTGCGTGTCTCCGAGCCGTGTTGAAAGACCGCTTGACATTATCCTTGATACCAAAGACACGCTCATCCGGTTGCTTTGAGGACTTCTCATAGAGGGCCAAGAATTCGCTCTCCAGCCTGGGGGTCAATGCGAGACATCTCTCACGTTGCGTATTCGTATTGAAGGCTTTCACATTAATAAGCCTGTTGTTGAAATCTATATCCTCCCAGGTCAGCGTTAGAATCTCCCCCCGTCGCATCCCAGTATCAAGAGCACAGATGATGAGTGCTCGGAGGTGTACTCTCTTGCCGGTGCATACTGACAGCAGGCGTTCTTCTTCTTCGGGGGTTAGAATTCGCTCTCTCATCTTCTCGTGAGATTTCAAGATCAGAGGGAGGCCAGATGTGAAGGGGTTTCGGAGTAGCCATCCTTCCCTATGGGCAACATTAAGCATATTGCGGAGAACTTCAAGCTCTCGAGTTACAGTCGTCACCGAGCGCGGTTTGTTATGCATTGTTGGAGTCTTGAGCCGGTGATCTCGGAAGCGAGCAAGGTGGCCATAAGTGATTGACCGCAACCGCTTCGTACCAAAGTATTCTCGAAAGACGGGCAGGGCATAATTGGCAGTATGAAGAGACCGCAGGCCAGAGACTTTTTTGCCCCCTACGTATTCGGCAGGTTTGAGATGATACTGTACATAGAAGTCAGCAAGATCATCGAAAGTGATAGAATCGTACTCAAGCGACTTGGTGCCGTAATCATCAATCTCTCGCTGCATCTCTTTTATGAGTTGTTTGGCGTGAGTCTTATTCTTGGCTCGTTTCAACCTCTCCTTTGCCTTACCCTCAGCGTCAGTCCAACGAACCCGAGCATAGAGAATGCCATTGATCGTTCTAGTGGAGCCTTCTCGTGATCTACTCATAATTAGTGACCTTTCAATGTTGGATTAGGTCACTGCGAGAAGGAATGAATTCAAGAAAACCACTTCCCGTTATTTTCCCGTTATTTTCCCGTTTCGATCCGCACAACCAGGCATCTTGCATCAAATTGGCTTTGACCCACACCCGTAACTCCTTTAGAATAACGAACGGTTGTCGGGGCGTAGCACAGCCTGGTAGTGCGCTCGGTTTGGGACCGAGAGGTCGTTGGTTCGAATCCAATCGCCCCGACCATTTTATTTTGCGCCCGTAGCTCAGATGGATAGAGCAACGGACTTCAATAGGAGCGTTCTGTGTGGAAGATTGAGAAGATCATCCACAAGGGAGATTACAACTACGCTCTTGTTTCTGGACATCCGCAGGCTTCTGCTAATGGCTATGTGCTGGAACATAGAGTCGTAGTCGAGAATCACCTTGGCAGGCTTCTCAATCCCGATGAAGTTGTGCACCATAAAAACCGGGATAAGAAAGACAACCGGATTGAAAACCTTGAGGTGATGAACAACGGCGAACACGTTCGCAAACATCACTTCGAACACGGACGAAAAATGGTTGTTTTGAAATGCCCGGAATGTGGTCTGATCTTCGAGAGAAGAAAAGGTCAAACCTTTTTGCAAAAAGGCACTGCCTTTACCTGTTGTTCTGCCCGGTGCAGAGGCAAATTCTCTCAAAGACTGCAAATCCTCGGTAAAACCGCAGAACTGGAGCGGGCTATTTCGGAGAATCTCGTAAGGGAGTACACCTCCTACGACAACTCCGAGCAAACCTTGGATGAAGGGATGCGTAGAGGCCATACGCCCGCCGCCTGAAATGGCGAAGAAATGGTCCAGCCAGCAACCCCGATGAGGGAGGTCACGGAAACGTGATGCTGGAAGCTAATCCGTAGGTCGCAGGTTCGAGTCCTGCCGGGCGTATTACATTACTCGCGTCTTAACCGTTCCAACTTCTCTCTTATTCAATGGACATCTCGGCCTTCAATGTCATCGCAATCATCTCGATTGCCTTCCTTGCGCTGATGCTCTTTCTGGCGCTGTTTGAGCCGGGGCTGCCTTACAAAATAGCCGGACCGCCCGCCGATTCGCTCGACTCCGAGGATTTTCTGCGCATCCTCGAAGCCATAACCGATTCCCAGGTTCGGGGCCGGGGACGCGTCGAAGTGCTCTCAAACGGCGAGGTGTTTTACGAAGCCGAGCTTGAGGCGATAAGCAAGGCGCGTCGCAACATCAATATCGAAGCCTACATATTTCAAAAAGGCGAGGTCGCGGACCGCTTCGTCCGGGCGCTCACGGAACGCGCGCGCGCGGGCGTCAAAATCAATATCGTGCTCGATGCGGTCGGGAGCTTTGCTACCTGGAACAGCTACTTCAAAGAGCTTACGGATGCGGGCGGGCGCGTCAGCTGGTATCACCCCATCCGATGGTACACGCTCCCCCGCATCAATAACCGCACGCACCGCGAGATTATAATCATTGACGGTGAAATCGGGTTCATCGGCGGCGCAGGCATAGCCGATCACTGGCTGAAGGGCAGGAGCGGAAAGCGGCGGTGGCGCGATACTATGTTTCGCCTAGAGGGCACGGCTGTGACCGGATTGCAGTCCACCTTTGTGGAAAACTGGCTCGAATCATCGGGCGAGATACTTGCCGGGGCGGAATATTTTCCACTTTGCGAAGTCGAAGGACCGACCCGGGCGCTTGTCATTGACAGCTCGCCCACGACGGGCGCATCGACTCGCGCCAGGATTCTCTTTCAAACGCTGCTGGCTTCCGCGCGCCAGAGCATCCAGATCACAACGCCTTATTTCCTGCCCGACAAAAGCGCCCGTGATGAGATGGTCCGCGCCATCAAAGAGCGCGGCGTAGAAATCAAGATCATTACTCCCGGTCGCCACAGCGATCATATACTGACCAGAAGATCGAGCCGCCGCCTCTACGGCGATCTGCTCAGGGCGGGCGCGAAAATTTACGAGTACGAGCCTTCGATGATACACGCCAAGATCATGATCGTTGATTCGAGGTGGAGCGTCGTGGGCACGACCAATTTCGACACCCGCTCATTCGGCTTGAATGATGAGGTCAATCTCGCCGCCTATGATTCGGCCTTCGCCTCCCGCTTACAAAAAGACTTCGCAAGCGATCTGGCCAACAGCCGCGCTATCTCTTATCATGAATGGCAGGGTCGCTCGATATTTGAGAAGGCTCAGGAAATAATAGGATGGTTACTGGAACGTCAGCAATAAAAGAACAGATGGACAGGTTACGCATAGTCACTTACAACGTCCATCGTTGTCGGGGATTGGACCGCAGGGTCCGTCCCACTCGCATCCTGGAAGTGCTGCGCGAAATAGACGCGGATATAATCGCGCTTCAGGAAGTCGTGAGCATCGAAGACACTTCTCCCGAACAGAATCAGGCGCAGTTTATGGCCAAAGAACTGGGATTCGATTATGCGCTCGGAGAGAATCGCCGTTACAGAGGCGGAGCATACGGCAACGTGGTGTTGAGCCGTTTCCCCGTACGCGAGACGCGCAATTACGACATAAGCGTGCGCGGGCGTGAGCAGCGCGGCTGCCTACGCACAGACCTGGAGATAGGCGAAAAGCGGCTGCTCCACGTCTTCAACGTGCATCTAGGCACGGCTTATTTGGAACGCCGCCATCAGGCCCGCAAACTCATAGATTCCGCCATACTTAAGAATGAAGAGTTAAAGGGCGAGCGGATAATGCTTGGAGACTTCAACGAGTGGACTCGCGGATTGACTACGCAACTGCTTGGCGCGCACCTCAAGAGCGCCGATGTGCGCGAGCATCTGGAACGCTCAAAGACCTATCCCGGCGTGCTTCCCTTCCTGCACCTGGACCATATCTACTTTGATGAAGGGCTGAAACTGGAAGGGCTGAAACTGCACAAGAGCCGCACGGCGATGATCGCCTCCGATCATCTGCCGCTTTATGCCGACTTCCGCCTTTCGCAGTAGGCAGTAGGCAGTAGGCAATTGATAATGAACTGACGGCTTCCTAAAAAGAGCATGGCGTATGCATAAGGAAAGGTGGTTCCCGACTCCGAGAACTGCCTACTTGCCTACCGCCTACTGATTAATTGAACGGCGCAAAGTAATATGCCGATTCCACCGGCAAGAAGCAGCCCGTGGGAGAGGGCTATCAGGGTGAAGAAAAGAATTATGCTCAATCCGACATAACCGGCCCAGATGTTTTTCTTCCAATTGTGCCCGCTCCATAACCTTATCAAGCCGAATATCAACAGGCTCACCGCGAACCATCCGATAAAATTATGCGCCGGGACGCCGTAATAACTTCCCTCTTCCACCCAGCGCCAGTACCCTAGTTTGCCCGAGGCGAGCGGGTCGATAATCAAATCTATAGCTGTTATCCAGAGACTCGACAGCAACACCTCAAGCCACGCGGGCAAATCAAACCCCACCAGCGCCTGTTTGATATAGGCCACAAGCACAAGCCATGCGCTCGCCATCACAAGTGGCACGCCGAAAAGTTGAGGGTTAAGTGTGGGCGTATAATCATAGGCTCCGAATAAAAACCCATAGCGCACCCCGACAACCTCCGCAGCAAAACCCAACAACGTCACCGCAAGAAGACCCGGCAGATCATACCGGCTCGTTGTTACAACAACTATGAGCCCGGCAAGCAGCAGAAAGACCGGAGCCGCCCACGGCGTATCATCAACCAATCCGTTGCCAAAGACATGAACGCCCACGCCGCCAATCCACATCACGACATATGCTACTGATAAAAGGAGGAGTATAAATAGTTTTGAGTTTTGAGTTTTGAGTTTTGAGTTGATCAAGGTCTTTCGCCGGTTGTTTTCACTATAGAAGTTAGAATTCGGATTATTTCATCAACCAAAGTAATCTCATTTTTCACATCAATTTTCACAAGTCTGGATGCTTGCAATAGCCGTAACCAGTATCTCGTCTCCCTGGCTTCTTTTGAAGCAATAGCCATCTTGGAGAGAAAATCTTTACGACTTTGACCGGCACTGGCTTCTTCAACATTGGCTCCTATACTGGTTCCGCTTCGCAGTAACTGCCTGGATAGCACATACTCATGCTCTACCTGAAGTTCTCGGTATAATCGTATAATCTGGAGAGCAAATTCAAAACTCTTTTTCTGAATAACGCTTTCCGGCATTTTTGCCTCCTGAATCAGTCATAATTCAAAACTCAAAACTCAAAACTCAAAATTAAATCCGTAGTGATGCGGGCCGACATCAAAACAGTAGGTGTTCCGCCGCCGGGATGAGTGCTGCCGCCTACGTAATAGAGCCCTTCGTGGCGTTTATCTTTGTTCGGCGGGCGCAGGAAGGCTCGTCTCCAGCCGTGCGAGTGCGTGCCGTAAATGGCTCCGCCCGGCATTAAATAGCTTTGGGCAATTCGCTGCGGTGTCCAGACATCAGAGACGACTACGAAGGGTTCGATGTCGGGAAATCCGCCTCGACTCAGCCGCTCAAAAATCAGCTTGCGCGCTTCAAATATCTTTTCATCTGTCCAGTCTTCGCCGCCCGCAGCAGCGTTGGCCATCACAAACAACGTTTCGCCCTCGCCGGGCACCACGCTCCGGTCGCTTCGGCTCGGAATGTTGACATAGATCGTAGGATCGTCGGGGAAGCGGCGCTGATCGAAAAGTTGAGAAAACTCGCTTTCATAATCGGAAGAAAAATAGATAGAGTGATGCGGCTGATCCGGCAGAGTGCGCTTGATGCCAAATAGAAATACCAGCCCCGAAAGCGACCGCTCACATAGCGGCAATTCTGCCGCCGGGTCTTCGCCTAACAACCGGGGCGCAAACGAGGCGTCTCCGTTCATCACGACCACATCGGCAGGCAGCCGTGTGCCGTCGCTCAACTTCACGCCTCGCACCTTTTTCCCTTCGTGTTCAATGCGCTCAACACGCGCGTCTGTGAGCAATTCCGCGCCCGCCTGCCCGATCAATTCAATAAGGCTCTCGATAATCCGATAAAGCCCCCCTTTCACATACCAGCCGCCAAACGCATATTCGATATAGGGAATCACTATCAATGTCGCAGGCGACTGATAAGGCGACGAGCCGACATATGTCGGATAGCGATCATAAAGCTGTCTGAGGTGCGGGCTCTTGAAATGCGCCGCGACCGTGCGATGATAATTGCCCCAGCCGTAACGCAAAGGCATGTGTCTGAGCGCCGACATCGAGCGCGCATCAGGCGGGTCTAAAGGGCGGCGGCGCAGGAAAGTCTCTTTGGACACTTCGTAGAGCTTTGCGCCCAGCTCCATGAATTTCAGAAATCCATTTACGTCACGCGCCTCAAGCCCGCGCACCGTGTCGAGCCAGTCAGGCAATGATGTCGTATAAGTGAATCGCGTCCCATCCTCGTAGATGTAATCCGCAAGCGGGTGCACCTGACAAAGCTCTATGTGATCTCGCAGGCGTACGCCCGCAACTTCAAACAGTTCTTCAAAGACCCATGGCATTGTGATCAACGACGGCCCGGTATCGAAGCGAAACCCGCGCTCGCCCCACGTGTTCATCTTCCCACCAGGTCTGCTCGATTGCTCGCAGATAGTCACCTTCCAGCCGCGAACCGCCAGCCGCAATCCGGCGGCAAGCCCGCCCAGCCCACCCCCGATTATTACCGCCCTTCTCTCTCGCATAATTCAAACAAATCTGAACGGAATTTCACGGATCAGACTTATACCCTCCAAGTGTCACCGGCCACCGGCCCCTGATTACTGATACCGTCTTCCTTTCCACTCAACGCCCTTGCCGCTCTTTGATCTCCACCACGAAGAGAGCCCGAGCGCAATCAGGATAATCTCGGCCACGGGATGAAGCAGCGCGGACCATAGCGGGTGATGGAAGCGGAGCGCAAGTAGCAAACGCATTGCAAGAATGCTTGCGACTGCGAGCCGCATTGACCATCCGCCTGTCCAGCCCGCCAGCAGAAAAGGCAAGAGGAACACGACGAAGTGAAGCGCGAGAAATGCCCAGAAGCTCAATTCCTGGCGAAAGGCGGGAAAGAAATTCTTTTGAAATCCGAACCAGATTTCTCTGAGCGAGGTGTACATTCGAACACACACGATATGCTGCCCGTCCAGGCAAAGCCCGCGATTGCCTTCCGCGCGCCACAATTGCGCAAGCCTCACATCCTCAAAAATCTGATCCCGCACACTGCTGTGCCCGCCTACCCGCCCGTACACCAGGCGATCAACCATTATGCAGGCCCCATGCGCTATTCCCAGTGACGCATCCGTACGCGCAAGCGAAAGCGGGGCGGGATAGATCGTGAAGACGACAAAGTTGAGCAGAGGCATCAACGCTTTTTCCCAGAAGCTTTCAAGAATCAAAGCGGGCCAGGCTGAAATCAAAGTGACCCGGCGGCGGCGGGCCTCCTCAACCATCTTTTGAACGCCCCCGTCTGCAAGCCGCGCATCGGCATCCAGAAAGAGCAGCCATTGGCCCTTGGCAGCCCGCGCCAGTTGCGCGCAGGCAAAATTCTTTCCGCACCACCCGCCAGGAAGCTCTTCGGCTGCCACGAGGCAAACGCGTCCGTCACGCCTTTCATACTCGCGTATTATTTCGGGGGTCGCATCCGACGAATGGTCGTCATAGATCAGGACCTCCAAAACAATATCTCCCTGCTCAAGGACGGTCTCAATACATCGCGCGAGGTTAGCCTCTTCATTGCGGGCCGGTATGAGCACCGAAACCAATCGATTGTGAACCGGCTCTGCGGCCTTGAAGCCGGGCCAGGCCAGAACATTCCACACGACCACCAGAAGAATTGTCAGGGCGAGGATCAGCAGAACTAGCGACATATTTGATAGTGATGCGTGAAAGGTGATGCGTGATTTTCAGGCGAATGGCTTTTCACGGGCAATTGCAAATCCCACGAATCACGGATCACGCATTACGGATCACGAATCACCTTTCACGCCCCGCGTCCCACGTTTTCCATGCGGCCGAGTCTTCCCATAATCAGGTCGGCGGCTTCGATGAGCAGGCGCGCTTCCGGGCGATTTCCGAATTGTTCTCTGATAGCCGATTTGCCTTGATCTACGAGACTCAAGGCCATGCGCTGCGCTCCTTCCACGCCCAGTTCGGCAACGTAGCTTGGGCGCAAATGGCGACGATCCTGCCGACTGTTCTTGCCCGTCAGTCGGCTGTCATCCAGTTCATCAAGCAGATCGTCGCCGATCTGATAGGCTGTGCCCAGTGACTCGCCAAATTGTGCGAGCGCGTTTGCATCCAATTCGCTTGCGCCGCATACCAATGCGCCTGCGCTCATCGTGAGCCGCATAAGGGCTGTGGTCTTCAAGCTGCGGCTCGCAAGCGCATCGGCTCCGACCGATACCACATGCAATTCCAGATCGGCTGCCTGCCCGCCTATCATTCCGTCTGCTCCTATCAAGCGCGTCGCTTCCGAAACGAGAGCCCCGGCAATCGAGTCCGCTCCCGTCTGGCGGGCAGCCTGAACAAGCAGCGCATAAGATTTGTTGAGCAGGGCCAGGGCTGCAAGGATTGCAATGGCTTCGCCAAAGATCAGGTGCGTTGCGGCGCGGCCCCGCCGCAGGTCGGCATCATCCATCGCGGGCAGGTCATCGAGTATGAGCGAGCTTGTGTGAAGAAACTCTATCGCGCATGCGGCGGGGAGCGCCTGCGCTGTAGTCCCGCCTACGATCACAGCGCCAAGCAATGTAAGCACAGGGCGCATGCGCTTGCCTCCGGGAAATATCGAATAATCAAGCGCCTCGTTTAGTCGCCGGGTCCCAGGGCTAGCGCTTACCGGCAAATGAGCCGCAAGCGAGTTTTCCAACGCCTGTCTGTGGCGAGCTATGAAATCGAATATCTCCTCTGGCACAAATCCCTCTCTATTTTTATTCACTCTTTGACAGAGGCGGCCACAAGCCGGGGAACCGCGTCCTCTTTTATTTCATCCACTTTTATTTCATCCGCCGCGCGGGAAAAAAGTATACGGCTGAGTTGTTCTGGAGCCTCTTCGATAGGCAGGTGCCCGGCTCCTTTAAGCTCAAAACATCTGAGGTCGGGCCAGACCTCTCTCCATAAATCGATTGAGCGCCTGACCGCGCCGAATGTGCGTTCGCCGTAAACTATATCAATCGGCATCTGCAAATCAGCAAACTGACCAACCTCTTTCATCTCCGATAAGAGCCTGAGATAGCGATAGGTCGCCTCGTGATTTGCGGCGCTGAAAGTCCGCGTGAGGTCTGACGATTTTGTTCGCTTGCGCTTGAGCGAAAGGTTTGTGAGCCACCGGCCAAAAGGATTGGCAAACGTGGAATAATAGGCATACTTGCCCCAGCTTGTTTGCACGAAAATTTTGAAGTACCACGGCGTGTAGGCGAACGGATCGATCAAGACAAACCGCTCTATCGAATCACTCGCCTGTCTTGCGGCCAGAAGCCCGAGTATAGCTCCGCTGCAATTGCCTATGATCGTAACTTTCCGGTCGGCCACTGTTCGGATCGTATCGGCAATATCCGCGCTGATTCCCTTCAAGCTCCACTCGCGCGGCTCAGGCGAGTTGCCCGAGCCGGGCAGGTCCGCGCTATATAAAACAGCCTCTTCGGGCAGATAAGGAACCAGAGGCGCAAACGTCCGGTGACTGCCGCCCCATCCGTGCAGCCCTAAATAGCCATTCGTTCCCGTTCCGTATCTTTCGACGTACATAATCTTGCGGATATCAGATTTGTGATTTGAGATTCGAGATGTCGGACCTCAGCTTTGACATCTCAAAGGCGGCCTCTTCACCACGCTCGGCCAGGGGCCACATGCGTTGAATCCTTTCGGCTACCATCTTGCCCCCCAGCACTACCATGGGGAGTCCTGTTCCCGGCGTGGTAGACGCGCCCGTGTAAAACAACCCTTCGATTTCTCGCGAGTAATTGCGGGCGCGCAACGGTCCCATTTGAAAGAGAGTGTGCGCCGCTCCGAATGCCGAGCCGTCATATAACCCGAAACGCCGCCGCCATTCAAATGGTGTGTAAACCTCTTCGACAACTATTTGCGCCGGGTCGAATTTGATTCCGTGAAACCGGAGCCGGGTAATCACTCGCGCTTTCACATCTCGGGTAATCACCAGCCAATCGGCTTCAGACATCTCGCTAAGTAAGGGCGTGGGAACAAGCACGAACATAGATGTGCAGCCTGCGGGCGCTAGATCAGGGTCAGTGGCCGAAGGTAGGCTGACATAAAAAGGCATCTGCTCCGGTATGCGCTTGAGCTTTAGCAACTCATCGAAGGCGGCGCGATAATCCTCCGGCAGAAAAATCGTATGATGGCCCAGATTTTCGACCGCTCCGCGTATGCCCCAGTAAAAGGTCAGGACCCCGGGCGTCATTCGCGTTCGACCGGCTCGCCTGCGCGCGCGCCCTGAAAGGCCCGCCCCGCTCAGCAACTCCGTATCCGTAGTCGGCACATCTACATTCGAAACGACCAGACGAGTTTCGCATCTGCTTCCGTCCTCAAACTCTATCGCCTCCACTCGATTCTGCCGCGTACGGATTCGCCGCACGCGCTTATTCGTGTAAATAGAAACGCCCAGTTCACCGGCCAGCTTTTCAATCGCCGAGACAAGTCCGTAAACGCCGCCCTTAGGCAGCCATAAACCGTAAGCCAGTTCACCATAAGGCAGTATCGAAAACAGCCCGGGCAGATCGTAAGGTGACCCTCCCAGATACATCCCATACGACCCGAGCGCCTCGCAAATGTAACGACTGCGAAAGAAGCGGCCCAGTTCGCTTGCAAGCGAGCGCCAGACCGATGTCCGCAAGAGTTCCAGGGGCGAGAGCGCGCCGAGCCATTTAACAAAATTATCTTCGTTGCGCGTCACAAGCTTATCGAAAGAGGTCCGGTACTTTACCTCGGCATCGCGCAGGAAAGCGAGCACGCGAGGGCGAGAGCCCGAATCCAACCGCTCGCATTCATCCAGCAAATGATGCAGATCGCTCGACAGGGTAAATCGAGTACCATCCGGCCATTGAAAACTCACCGAAGGATCGACGGGCAAGAGCGTGACGTAATCCTCGAAGCGGCGGCCTGCCGCTTCAAAAAGCTGCTCGAAGACCCACGGATAATTGAGCAGCGACGGCCCCGTATCGAAGCGAAATCCGTCGCGTTCTATCAGATTTGCACGCCCGCCAACACGCTCGTTCGCCTCATAAATAGCTACATCATACCCGGCCAGCCGCAGGTGTATGGCCGCGCTCAACCCTCCCAGCCCGCCGCCTATCACAGTAGGCTGTAGGCTGTAGGCTATAGGCTGTGAGTCCGCCTTTGATTGATAGCTTGCTCTCGCCTTGTGATTTTCTCCTGCCATTTTCAATCTCTTCCCCATCATCATTCGGCAACTGCCTACCGCCAACTGCTTACTTGCCCAAATAGGCGATAGGCAAGCGCCAGTATTTGCTCGGGGGCAATACCTTGAACTTCTCAGTCATAGGCACGCTCTCGCGGTGGAAGATGCCTTCCGGGCTTTGGCCTATTCGGTTGTTGAGTTTGCGATAAACTTCTATGCAGGCGTTGATGGCCACGCGGCAATCGGGGGCGAAAGCATCGAGACCCGCCGCCGATGCCGCATAATAATTTTCCGCGATACCGACCATCCGCCTTAGCGCGCCTTTGAGCGCCTCGTGTTGAGAGAGGTCGGCAATATCTACCCGAATGATGCCTTCGGCGCGCAGTATGTCGAGCGGAAGATAGAGCCTGCCGCGCCGATGATCTTCGCCCACATCGCGGAGGAAATTTGTCAGTTGAAGAGCTATAGCCAGAAAGCGCGCGCTCTCCAGCGCACGCGGGAAATCCCGTTCAGACTGCGCGCCATACACATAGGTCAGAAAATAACCGACAACGATTGCGCTGCCGTAGATGTAAGACTCGATCAAGTCTTCGAGCGTAGTGAAAGGTCTTGGCCACACATCGCGGCGCATTGCTTCGATAAACGAGCGATAATACTCGGGCGGTATCCCGGCCTCGCGCACAACCTGAGTAAATCCGGCAAGAAAACAGGGCACCCCTTTTGTAAGCGCGTCCTTTATGGATGTGGCGGCAAGCCCCTCTTCATACCCGGCAGCCCACCTATCAAGCAGACTTATCTGCTCGGCTGGAGACAGGGGAAAAGTATCTACTATCTCGTCCGGGTAGCGGACGGCTGCATAGATGGCTTCGACCTTTGCGCGTTTGACCGCTGGCAAAAAGCGCGTGACTATGAAGAAGCTCGTAGTATAGGCGCGCATAACTTTTCGGGCCTGCCCGGCGATGATTGCCCGGGCTGCCTCTTCGTTTTCGGCTGCTACAGCCTGGCGGCGAGTGTCGCGCTCGAGGCGCTCCCATTGCTGTTCGCTCCAAACTTCTGTGGCCCTGCTGATTTTGATGGACTCAGACATAAGGATAATGCGTGATGCGTTCAATGATGCGTGATGCGTGATGCGTGATTTATCTAATTTGCAAGTTACAGTTAACAGACAGACTCATTTAAGGTCACGAATCACGCATCACGTGCCGTTCATTCGCCAGATGGCCAGATTGAGCGCCGATGCATAAGTTACCCAGATCAAATAGGGTACTAAGAGTATTGCCGCCGGGTTCGAGATTTCGGCAAATTTTATAATAGTCGCGGCGATGGCTATCCACAGAAAAACGATGTCCGCCAGTGCCGCGCCCGTTTGGTGAAACTTAAAGAAAATGAATGACCAGGCCAGGTTTAATCCTAGCTGAATGAAAAACAGAGTCAATGCCGTGCCTGCCTCCGACCATCCCGCGCGTTTCCAGATAAGCCACGCGGCGACGGCCATAGCCGCGTAAAGCAGGGTCCAGACAGGCCCGAAAAGCCAGTTGGGCGGAGTCCAGGCGGGCTTTTGCAATCCTCGATACCAGCCGCGTATCTCAGGGGTCGTGGCAAACGACCCGAGCCCCGCAACTGCAAAACAGGCCACAAGAAATATTATCAGGACCACCCATTCGTTTTTGCCCGTCGCAATGTTTTCCATTTGAATATATAACTTTCTCGCCTTATCAATCGGGTGATAAAAATTAGAACAGGCAAGCTCAGGATGCCTTTCTTCGCTCCTGTGATTTCGACTGCTCAATTGATGCCGGGTTTGATTGAGCCTCCGGCGCAAGCAGGCGCGCCGTCATCTCTGCCCGATAATCAAAGATTCCGTCCAGCAATCCTTTTACAAACAGAGCGTGCGCTATACGCCCGATGAGGCCAAACGGCAAACCGTACTCTACCCGGTCCCGCATGAGCGTGCGATCAGGTCCGAGCGGCTCAAACTTGTGCGTATGCCTCCACAACAAATACGGCCCCTTGAGTTGTGTATCAACAAACGATTCTTCCGGCGTCCAAGATTCGATCAGTGTGAGCCAGTTAAAGCTGATTCCAAAAAGAGCCAGCCGGTATTCGAGCAGTGTGCCCTTTTTCATCAATACGGGTGCGGGGGTCAGAATGCGAAACCGCAAGAACCCGGGCGTTATGCGCTCCAGATTGACGGCGTCGCCAAAGAATGCGAATGTCTCGGTTCGAGATCGCGGAATTTCCTGCTCGCGCTCCAATAAATAGGTCTGCATTTTCGTTTCCTGTAGAGTATGGGTCTGGCTCTCAGCTATCGGGGGGTGCCGGTCGCCGCGCGACCGGAAGATCGTTTTTCACTCAGTAAATCTTCCAGCGCCGATGCGAGGTCCGGGAAATGAAATTCATACCCGGTCGCTTCGGCTACCCTTGGCAGCACGCGCTCCGATGTCAGGACTACGTCGGCCATCTCCCCCATCAGGAGCCGCAAGCCAAATTCGGGGACGGGCAGAATCGTAGGCCGGTGCAGCACCCTACCAAGCTCTTTGGTGAACTCGGCATTGGTGACCGGGTTTGGCGCTGTGCCGTTGATGGGGCCGTCGAGCGAGTTTAAATTGATCGCGTGACGAAAGATGCCGACGATGTCGGCCAGATGAATCCAGGGAAACCATTGATTGCCGCCGCCAAGCGGGCCTGCTACGCCAAGCTTGAAAGCCGGCAACATCTTTTTGAGCGCCCCGTCTTCATCGCTCAAAACCACGCCCGTCCGAACCTCGACAACTCTTATCGAAAGCGCGCGCGCGCGCGCGGCTTCACCTTCCCATTCCTGACAAACCTGGCTCATAAAGTCATTTCCCGGCGCTGAGGCCTCATCTACTCGCTCGTCCCCGCGATTGCCGTAATACCCTACCGCAGAGCCGCAGATAAAGACCTTCGGCCTCTCTGTTGCCGAGGCCATACCTTCCACGAGGTTTCGGGTGCTTAAGACCCGCGAATCCCGTATCCGTCTCTTCTGTTCATCGGTCCAGCGACGCGCGGCGATAGGCTCTCCGGCAAGATGCACGACCACATCTGCGCCTTCCAGCCCTTCGGCGGGCGGCGGGCCGGATTGCGGCTCCCACTTTAGCATCTCTGCCACAGCCACCCCGCTCGCACGTTCAGGCGACCGCGACAAACCCGTCACCGCGTGCCCTTCTCCTGTCAATGACCGGCTTAACTCCCTGCCTATCAGCCCCGTAACCCCCGTCATCAGTATCTTCATCGCGCCCCTCCTAAACAGTTTGCGTTCGGCTCCATTCTACCCCGTTTGACACTTAAAAGGCTAGACGGCTTTACATCGTCTGTCAAGATTTTATCTTGACAGAATTAGGACACGACAGCAACATGGGGTTATGGCAAGCGATAGTACAGTCGAAGCGACGGCAAAGTATCGGATTGGGACGGTCACA
The DNA here is from genome assembly GCA_963765495.1 of Blastocatellia bacterium. Taxonomy (GTDB): domain Bacteria; phylum Acidobacteriota; class Blastocatellia; order UBA7656; family UBA7656; genus CAVXWP01. The sequence continues at coordinate 1,061,341 of CAVXWP010000001.1, read as the reverse complement.
AAGCTGACGGGGCTTTCGGCCGACGTGGTAAGGGTGTGGGAGCGGCGTTACGGGGCCATTCAGCCTGTGCGAAGCGGGGGCGGGTCACGCCTCTACTCCGACGCGGAGATTTCGCGGCTCAGGCGGTTGCGGCAGGCAATCGAGAAGGGCCACAGCATAGGCCAGGTGGCGAGGCTATCAGAAGAAGAATTGGATCGCTTGTTAAGCAACGACCCTTTTCCAACGACAGAGGCGGGTGATCCCTACTCGATTGTGCGCGCCCGTTTTTTGAGCGCGATTGAGGTATTGGACGTAGTGGCGGCCGACATGGAATTGAGCCGGGCGGCAACACTGTTTCCGGCCCGTCCGCTGATAAAAAACGTGATCGTTCCGGTACTGGATGAAATAGGCAGTCGATGGGCGCACAAGGAATTCGGAGTTGCGCAAGAGCACGTGGCAACGGGTCTGCTCAGAAATCTGTTGAGTTCGCTTTTCAAGCTTTATCCGCCCACGGAAGCGGCTGAAACCTTAGTGCTTGCGACGCTTTCGGGTGAGCGGCACGAATTCGGGTTGCTGCTGGCCGCCTTGCTTGCGGCCACGCGCGGCTGGCGGGTCATATATCTGGGCGCGGATTTGCCTTCGGTCGAGATTGCCTTTGCCGTAGAGTTGAGCAAGTCGCGTTTTCTTGCCCTTAGCCTGATAAATTCCGAAGATATAAAAGTCCGATCGCAGATGGAGACCCTGGCGGAACGCCTCCCTCTCGGGACGCGGGTATGGGTCGGCGGCAGTCAGGTAGATGAATACAGCGACACCATCGAGCGGCTTAGCTGGTCGCTGGTCCCCGACCTCGATGATTTCGACAACCTGCTCAGAAGTTAACGCAGGTAGTTGAAGAGAATCCATTTGAATTCTGTTAATCCTGTCAAAAGCCTGCCCGCGCTTCAGACTGCTGGCACAATCATTGCACTCGGGAAGATTCCGAGTGCGGACCGGAGCAGTTTCCTACAGTCGAACGGCGGGCAAACGATGGCAAGCAGTAAAGCGGATCAGGAAAAGGAGTTTCAGGAGCGGGCGAGGGCGCTGGTCGAGCGAGGCAGGCGCTCGCGATGGTGGCGAAGGCTCGGCTCGAAAGAGGAGGGGTTTCGCTATGTGACGGCCGACGACCGCCCCGTAAAAGACGCGTCTCATATCGAGCGCATACAGGCGCTTGTCATCCCACCGGCCTGGCAGGAGGTGCGCATATCGCCTTCAATGCGGGGACGACTTCAAGCCGTAGGCGTAGACACTCTCGGGCGCATTCAATACAAATATCATCCTGCCTACGCCGCGCGGCAGCAAAAAAAGAAGTATGAAAAGATCGAGCGATTTGGTCATAATCTGCCTTCGCTGCGACGGGCGACAAACGAGCACCTGAGCATGAAAGGGCTGTCACGCGAGCGCGTGCTTGCCGTAGTAATAAGGCTCATCAATGATCTCTATTTTCGAATCGGTTCGGAAGCGAGCGTAAAACGCTATCGCACTTATGGAGTGACTACGCTTCGCAATCGCCATCTGGAAATCAAGTCGAACGGCAGGCTTATATTCAAATTCAGGGGAAAGCATCACGTGCGTCAGCGCCGCATTCTGGTTGATAAGGAGTTGGCGGCGATACTTCGCGAGTTGAAAAGACTGGGAGGCCCGAAACTGTTTGAGTACGTGGGAGAGGACGGGCGCATTCATCCGGTCAAGCCAAAGGATGTGAATGAATATATAAAGACGGCGACCTCGACCGAGTTCTCGGCCAAGGATTTTCGGACGTGGGGAGGAACGCTTCTGGCGGCGATCAATCTGGCCGATCTGGGAGAGCCGCCCGATGAAAAGCAGGCCAAAAAAAATATAGTGGAGGCGGTCGAGCGCGTGGCCGACCGCCTGGGAAACACCCCGGCCGTGTGCCGGAGTTGCTATATCCACCCGGTCATATTTGATCGTTATGTGGAAGGCGTCACGCTCGAAGAGTTTCGCCCGAAATCCCGGCGCGTTATTCGCCGCATCCAACCCGAATACGAGCCGGAAGAGTACGCGCTGCTGAAGCTTTTCCGCGCCGCCTCAAACGGCAAGTGTTGAATCGCATTTTACGAGTTTGAGCCGCTGATACGAGAACAGCAAACATCGATCACAGATGAGCACGGATAAATACGGGTAAAGGCAGATACTCTATGCTCAAATCCGCGCTTATCTGTGTTCATCTTCAGGGCCATTTATAGCTGAAAAGCTCAGGAAGCGGCTGCCGTGTGTTTTGTTTCAGCCTTAGTAAGGAACCCTGCGGCAAGAAAAACGATCCCAAGCACGATGTGAAGCGCATGATCGTTTGTTCCCAGCATCAGCCCGGCAGGCAGTTCAAGCATACGGTCAGCGCCCGTTCCAGCGACAAAGCCAAGCACCCCGAGCAGGCCGTACACTATTCCAAACACGATGCAGAACAACCGCGCCTGCCCGAGCGTCCCTTTCAGGCCGAAGTAAAGCGCGACAATTCCTGAAACAATATGCACCAGATTATGCACGGTGCCCAGATGCGTGCCCATAAGATCGTGAGCAGCGAAACCGATCAATCCCACCAGAACAAACACTACACCGATAACGGTTGCAACAGTCTTTGCCATAATCTCTCCTTTTCAAGTGAAAGAATCAAACAGTTCCTGACAGAAACTTCACATGTTCAAACTGCGAGCGTGCAACTCTAAAATTGCAGACAAGACCTGAACCCGTTCTTTCAATTCATTATGCGAAGATGATTGCAATCGTAATTCGATTGTCCTTCAATCTCGGCTACGACCTTATGACCTAAAAGCCGAGCGAAAGGGCGTATATCCCCAATGGTCAGAGACCATATAGCATTTGAGCGGTTGACGCAACAGCAAAAATGATTTTGCTCACACTGCTGATGGAGCGGGGCCAAATTTGAGCAGGCATTCGTTTGTGGATTCGATGCTCACGGTCTAGCTCGCAGGGCAACCAGAGGGATTAACTCGGCCACGCGGCGGCAATCTTCTTCGGTCGCGTCCATCTGCCGGCCGAGCATAAGTTTTCCGATCTTGCGAAAGGCGGACGGGTGGCGGCGGGCATAATCGCATAATATGCGCGTCGCCTCGGCTACGGAGAGCCTTTCGGCTACGGCCTGAAACTTCCGGTTCCCCGTCTGCACAACCACTTCAGGTGTCTTTAAAATATTTTGAAACCAGTTCGATTTTTCGCCCCATCCCGAAGCGACAACCCAGGTTTCGGTAGACGGGTCGCGGCTGACTACTTCGAGCACGACCTTGCGCGGTTCCCCGCTTTTGCGCCCCGTGTGCGTAAGCATCAGAAACCGCTTTCCGAGAAGCCAGCCCAGATGTGCGCGATAAAGCAGGATGGGAAATCGCGCAAGCAAACGGAGCAAACCTTTTGGCGGTTGTTTATTAATGAACCCTTCAGACATGACAAAGCCCGGATGTGTGACCGGAAAACCGGATTTTTTTGACAGGATTAACAGGATTCTCTTTTAATCCTGGTGAATCTTGTTAATCCTGTCTAAGTGTTTTTCACTCGACGGAGTTGTTCAGGGTTTGTTTGATTGATTCTTCTTCAATTCGTCAAGTTCCTTTTGAACGTTTTCAGTAATGCTCTTAAGCTGGTCTTTCAAATCCTCGTCGGATGTCTTATCCATCGCCTTCTTGAGCGCCATAAGCTGGGCAGTTTTGAATGCCTGATCTGCGGGCACCTCAACATCCGGTTTCACGCCTGTGCCTTCCCAGTTGGTCCCGCTGATGGGATTGATGGCTCGCCCGCTTGGGACCCACACCTGAAAATGGTCGTTTACGCGGCGAGAGCCGCCCGGATGCGCGCCGCCGCCTGTGGTCTCTCCCACGATGGTGGCGCGCTTGAGGTTTTGCAGGTTATAGGTAAATTCTTCGGCCGCTGAAAACGTGCGGTTGCTCGTCAGTACGTAAACATCCTTTTGCCTGCCGAATCTCTGGCCCGGCACATAAGGCAGCGTCCACCACTGGTGAGTTGTGTTGCCCGGACGCCAGTAGAGGCTGTTGAGGTGAACGGGTTCGGAGTCAAACAGATAGCTGGAAATCAAGGCTACCATTGCGGGGTCTCCGCCGCCGTTGCGTCTGAGGTCTATGATCAAGGCGTCTGTATTTGCCAAAAAATTCATTGCCGCGACCGCCGTTTCGCTGCCAAACTGGGCCGGGACAAACCCGCGCAATTCCAGATAGCCAATGTTTCCGGGCAGCCGCTCTGCCTTTTCAAAACCGAAATTGATCAACCTCAGACGAGTGAGAAATCGCTCGCGCTCTTCGGGGGTCGGCTCTCCATCTTCCTTCTCAAGAGGCAGCACTTCATAGCTGTAGCCCACGCGCAGGTGTTTATCGTGGCTGACCTCCTGCAAATCCGAGGTCAGTTTTCGAGCCAGTTCGATTGCGCTTGTGATCCCGTCGTACTCTTTTTTTCCCTCCCGCTCGCGGATGGATTTTTCCATCTTTGCGGCGACTTCGGGAAAGACATAACCTTCGTTGAGTTGTTTCAAAACGCCTTCGATAACCTCTGCGCGCGCGCCCGCGTCAACCTTGAGATCGGGTGGTTGCCTTAACTCCTGTGCCGGGCCGGCGGCAGAATTTATCAGCGTCATCGAGATTGCCAAAAGAATCAGGGCAGACATATTCATCAGTCTTTTCATAAACACTCCTCCTTTACTCTTGTACAGTCGCAAGCAAAAACGGTTTTATGCAAAATCAAAGATGCCAAGCTATACGTAATTGCCCCCGGAATATGTTGCAATCAGCCCATATAAGGAATCGAATGGATATTCTGGCTTCGAAGGAGAAGTGATGGCAGTACTCAGGCTGCAATATTTCTGGCCGCCTGTTTGCCTGATCGTAGCTGTAGAGAGCCGTTGCCCCAAAATCCACGCTGACGAGCCGGTTCTCCGCGTCGTATGTGTAGCTGTGCAAACCGTCCCCTGTCACATTGCCTGCCTCGTCATAGCTGTAGGCCGATGTGCCGGACGGATTGCTCAGGTTTGTGATGCGGTTTGTCGGCGCTCCGGCTGATTGCTCCAAGCTGAGGCTTTGTATCTGAGAGCCGCCTGTGGTCTGATCCCACATCCCTGTGCGGTTGCCCCACCTGTCATACTCATATCGCCGCTCGGCGCTCACTGTGTTTGTGGTCTGTGAGCTTGTCACAAGCCTGCCGAGATTGTCGTAGGTATAGACTGCGCTCTCGGGCTGTGAATCGATAGTCCCGGTCACTGACATCAACTGCCCCGCGTTGCCCGATGTCGAGCCTGCTCCCATCTCACCGGCTGCCGCCTCGTAGTCATAGCTCAGATTCATAATCTCGCTCGTTTGCGGTGTGCCTTATACATTACTCAGCATCAGTTTTTGCTACGTGGCCAGTGCGGTCCAACTTTCTCCAGGCTTTTATACCCAAATGAACAACTATAACCAGGATTGCAGTTCCCAGAAGCCCATATAAGAGGAAGAGTCCCGAAAATCCTGTTGTCTTCTTATATACTAATTGACCATTCATCCATTTTTCTTCAGTGTAAGATTTCACGTAAGGAAACGAAATAAATGAGGTGACGAGAAATCCAATAGCGCCAATAACCACGTCAAGAATAACCCTTGGCCTGTTTTCATGCAGGACTCTCTTTATTAATGCCCCTGTGAGCCATCCTACATATGCGCCGATGGGTGTAGCTATGCAAAATACATAGATGAAAAGTATCATGCCCAAGCTCCAAAGCAGGTACAGATCAAGTGATCCCGATCAGATGTCCTGCTAAAAATGGTTGATTTGACATATCTGCCTCTGGGTCTGTACAGAGCAGTTCCTATTCTTGGTTCAATGAGCTTGTTTCTTCTCTCGGCGCACTTGTCCAGAATTGTGGAGCATTCTTGCTTTCGAAAGAGCGTAATTCCTTTGTATCGGCCTCATATTGCCATTCTGCCGACTGGTATTCTTTTTGGTAATCCTGGTAATAAAATACTATTCTCCAAAGATGATTCTTCGAGCGCGACGCATACCAGCCAATAGGATTAATATTATATACCCGTCGCCTCACTGAATACTCTTCAATGATCTCCAAAAGGGTTCTTGTTGAACGCTTCCCATTGACTACTGGATATTTATCGAGAGCTTCCTCAATGATCTGAATTCCTTCGGGAGAGGTCTTAGAGATAGATTCCAGAATTAAATTCAACTTCTCGTTAGCTTGACTTTGCATCTGGGGAATTCCCAAAGCGCTAAAGAAGTCCATACACACGATAAAGAAAACTATCAGGCTTGCGGTTCTAACAGTTATAGTCATATTTGCTTACTTCCCCTCTGCCGTTATCTATAGTGGTTTTCAAATGGATGTAGGCTGTAGGGGCGGTCCGGGCAACTATAATAAAATGTATTCATTCATAAAATGTATTCATTCGGGTTGCCCCTACAGCTAAACGCAATCGAAAACTGCTATACATTCACACAAATGTACAAGGCATAAATATCTATCTTCCGGTTGGTCTTGTCCAAGGGCGTTGGGCCACTCTCACTCGGCTTCGCCCCCAACCTGGGTTCTACATTGTCCAAATTTACCTTCCCTTCATGCGTTTACTCTCCACAGATTTCTGTCTTCACTCTATTGATTAGGTTATCCCATAATTCGTCCTCGAAGCTACCGCCTCCAATAAGGTAGCCGAGAGTGCCTGACGTTCCATTGGTCTCACCTTCAAGATCAATAGAAAACTTGACTTTTCCGTTACCCTTGTCAGCCAGGCTAAATCTTATGGTCCCTGGGTAAAAGACATGATCCCGCTGAGTTCCAAAAGTCCAACTCGTAGGGCTTTCCCTTATCACATCTACATGAAATCGAGTAAAGAGGGGGATACTGTCTGGGAACATACTAATTACGAGCGAAGTCAAAATTGATATCGTCGCGCCATTTGCAATCTGGACGTTTTCAAAATTTATGAACGAACCATTAGAACTTGTATAGCTGGCTAAGGTCGTGAAACGTTTCTTTAGCTCTTCCATTGCCGCCACGGCATTTTTCTTACACGGAAACTTCCGCTTGAACTTTTTCTTTATATGCTTTCGCGCCGCGCCAGCATAACCCAGCCCGCCTGGACCGGTGCTGTGCCCGTCTATACTTCTCGGACTAGGGGCACCAACTCCTCCAACGCCGGTTCCCCATCCATAGGGGTAATAATCCCACCCGCTTAGCGTTATTACACTTTCATCATCACAACCATTTGGACAAGGATCAGGCGGTATATCATCCAGCCCCAACGGGTCTACCCTGTTTGTCACCACATTTCGCGTGTAGCTATATCTATTCCAACTTCGCGGGTCCTTCAAATCATTGCTCCCCTCATACGGGTCTGCTTGCAGGAATCTTCCCACTACGGGCGAGTACCACCTGTTTATCGCATAATCAAGCCCCGTCTCACCCTCTCGCTCATAACTTGTAAACCTGTGCTTCTCCTGTTCTCCGCTCAATCCCAACTCTTCTCCAAACGGCAGATGTGCTTGCCTGCCTGCCACACTCATCTGCTCGTCAAGCGTCACCCTCGCGCTCAACCTGTCTCTCAGATAATATCTCGTCTCACCCGATTCTACTCTGGCTACCATACGATTGCCCGCATAGATGTACTCTACCTCGACGGCTCCTGTGCTCCCCTCGTGCTCGGCTATCACCTGACTCCCTTCAAAGATGTAGTGCCTGCTCGATGACCCCACGACTCTCTTGTATCGCCTGTTTGCCTGATCGTAGCTGTAGAGAGCCGTTGCCCCAAAATCCACGCTGACGAGCCGGTTCTCCGCGTCGTATGTGTAGCTGTGCAAACCGTCCCCTGTCACATTGCCTGCCTCGTCATAGCTGTAGGCCGATGTGCCGGACGGATTGCTCAGGTTTGTGATGCGGTTTGTCGGCGCTCCGGCTGATTGCTCCAAGCTGAGGCTTTGTATCTGAGAGCCGCCTGTGGTCTGATCCCACATCCCTGTGCGGTTGCCCCACCTGTCATACTCATATCGCCGCTCGGCGCTCACTGTGTTTGTGGTCTGTGAGCTTGTCACAAGCCTGCCGAGATTGTCGTAGGTATAGACTGCGCTCTCGGGCTGTGAATCGATAGTCCCGGTCACTGACATCAACTGCCCCGCGTTGCCCGATGTCGAGCCTGCTCCCATCTCACCGGCTGCCGCCTCGTAGTCATAGCTCAGATTCATAATCTCGCTCGTTTGCGGTGTGCAGGTTAGCGTCTTGCCCGACCCTGTGCAGGTGGTCCAGTGTCTGGTCGCCGTCTGCGAGATCAACTGCATTCGCTCGGCGTTGTAGGTGTAGTTCTCAACGACGTAAATGTCATCATTGGGATTGGGGTTGTATTCGCCTATGCGAGAGCTTGTTATCTGGCCTGAGATGCTGTAAGCGATCTCTTTCAACCCTCCCCCTGAGCTTAGTCTTCCCTTGTCGTCATAGGAATAGCTTTCGACTCTGCCCGATGGGTAGGTGAGTTGTTTCCTCTGCGAGGCCGCGTTGTATTGATAGCTGGTCGTGTAGCTTTGAGAGGGGCTGAACCATCGCTTTATCGAAGAGAGGCGGGTAAAACCGTCATAGCCGTACTCTTCCTTGTAGCCGCCCCCGGCAAGTGAGCCTATCTCAACTGAAAGCAGCAGACCTGTGGTTGGGCTGTTTTCGTCCGTATCATAATTGTAATTGACTGTGGATGTCGAAGCCACACCGGGCGCGTTGCTCGTGTCATAGCTAATCGAGATGAGTCGGTTCAAATCGTCATAGCCGTAGGTTATTACAACCCCCCGCGCATCGGTTGCCGTAGCAACGGCGTTAAAGTCGGTATATGTGAACTTCGATGACCACAACGTGCCTGTCCCGTCGTTAATTGTGGCGCTCTGTTCGGGGATGCGCTCATATAGCAACCGTCCCAGGCCATCGTATTTGTAAGCGCGAGTCTGACCGCCCTGATTGACCTCTGCCAGGCGGTCGAACAGGTCGTAGCTATAGTCTGTTTCCTGCGTCAGCGCGCCTGTTCCGTCTTGCTCGGTCACTTCCACGAGCCTTCCCAATCCGTCGCCTTCGCGCTTGATCTTTCGATTCACCTGATCCGTCAACGTAACCGCGCTGCCGCTGTATTCGGAGTGAACCGTGCTACCGTCGGGAAATGTATTGACCGTCACGCGACCGAGCGCATCATACTCGTATGTACTGGCGGGACCCGGTTGTTGCCCCGGTGTGAATGGGTTCGTGCGGCTGATTACGCGGCCCATAGCATCATAAGTAATATTTACCTGCCCACCGTTTGCATCCACAGATTCAATCAATCTGCCCCAGCCGTCATACTTGTCTGTCGCGGTGACAGTCTTTGTCACTCCTCCATCATCATAGCCCAAGGTCTTTGAATATATCAGGTTGTCAAAATCATAATCATTCGTCTGCGATGCCCCTGTTGGCAGGTCCATCTGGGTCGGCAGCATCGCCTGATTGTAAGAGTAGCTGATTGTCTGGTTGTTCGGATCGGTCTTTTCAACTCTCAAGCCGGTGTTGAAATCATCCGTCAATGATGTAGTCAGATACACCCCCGAAGGGCTGCCTTTGATTACATATATGGGCTGCGACCAGTAATTCTCCTCTTCGTTGGTGAATGATTGTTCATTACAGCAGGATACCTGCGTCTTGACTACGTTTCCGAATATGTCGTATTTCGACAGGTGAGTGATCGAGGTGTTAGCCCCTAGATCAATCCACTCGGTCTTGCCCGTCACGTTCCCGCGAACAGTCAAACTGGCATCATAGGCGGAAAGATGGCCGGGCGGCGCGGCGGCTCCGTTGTAATCTTCCATCCCACCCATCGCCTGGTAATCGTCGTATGTGTAGGAGGTCTTGCCTGTCAACACATCATCCGCGTCATTCGTGTTTTGCTGCCCGTCAAGTATCTCCGTCAATGTCATCAGGTTTCGCAAATAGGCGCTGATGTAGGAAGCATCCGTCTTATATGTGATATGAGTCCGTCTGCGAACCTGCCACACGCCGCCCGTCTGGTAACCGTATTCCCGGCTGTTGATGAGATTGCCGTATTGGTCGTAATCGAAATCGATCTTTGTCGGCGCACCCGCGTCATCGTAATTCACAACCGATTGTGCCTGCACCGATCCGCCCGGATCATTGGCATAAGCATAAACGGACCGGCCGAAGGAGATCTGCCCGCCGTCTTTGATCTCGGATTGAACCAGCAGCCCATTTGCCGAAGAGGTACTGTCGGTTGATCGCGTAAGGTGTAGTGTCGAAGAATCAGGTCGCGTTATTACAAAAGTTCTGGTCTGCGCCACGGAGTCGGTGCTGTCTGAATAGGTATAAATGCTCGTCGGGCTGTCGGTGGCCGTTTCGGTTCGCTGTGTAAAGGCCGGGGCATCTGTCAGCGAAGAACCTGTTGTCGGATAATTAAAGCTCACATTGGCTTGTTCCGTGCCATCGCCGACATTCCCGTTTGCGTCAATCATTTCCTTCCGCAGTGAGTAGTCATAGATCATCCCATAGGCTGAATAGGTGAAGAGATAGCCCGTGCCGGTCTCCGGGAAGACTATTCTCCTCAAGACTTGAATCGGACCGGAGGGCGCGTTCTCTACCGTCAGCCCACTGAAGCTGCTGCTCATTGAGAGGCTCTGATAATCAAACTGCGCTGCGGTTCGCGTTACGGGGTTCTGGCTCGTTCCGCCAAATCCCGGCGCGGTTATCGAAGTCAAATGACCGTTGGAATCATAGAAGAAATGAATGATGCGCCCAAGCGTGTCCGTAATATAGCTAATGGCTAATGGAGAGATGGTTGTTGAGGCCTGCATATAACCGAAGGTGATATAGTTGCCGTTACTATCCTGTATACGAACAGGCAGAAGCCGATTGTTGGTAATCGAAATAATGACCTGCGTGCCGTCTTTGGAATAGAGCGTGCCGCCTGTGCTGGCATTGCCTACATAAGTTATTTGCGTTCCGTCTGAGGTCTGTAAAGTAACGGTCTGCGAAGCGCTGCCGCCCTGGCCCAGATAGTGACGAGTCCCGTCGGCGTCTATCAGAACGTATTTCAGGCTTGTGGTTGGTCCGTAAGTGTCAATGCGTCCAGGACCGAGGGAAAAGCCCGGCCCGGGCCAGCCAGCGACCGGATTAAAAGTTACCGTGTTGCCGTGCCGGAACCAGACCCGGGAATTGTACAGAAGCGAAAGACCTGCGCCGAGGCCACGACCGCCCAGACTCAAAAGCGGCACTGTTAAATTGAAGTTGCTCGCTTCGGGGTGCACTATGCCCAGCCGTGTTGATTCGGAAATACGATTGCGAGGCGCGCCGATGAGATTGCGAGGCTCGTCATAGAATTCGTCATAAAAGATATCGGATGGAGTGCCAAACCCTACACCCGGCTGCGCATGCGCGGTCGGCACAAGCTTATTCAAAAGAGCATTTGCCAGTGCAATACCGTGGCTTGCGGTTTTGCCGTAAGTGTTCACACCCACGAAGCTCTCCTGATCAGCCAACCACTCCTGATCGGTCTGTCTTGGTCTTTGACCCGAACGGATCAAAACCTGCGCATCAGCCGCTGCCGCTCCCGCCCGGCAAGTGACCATCGCCAGTCCGGGCTGGAGAAAGGTCGCCTGACCCGAATCATCTATTCGAACCTTGTCGGGACTCGATGATCCCCAGGTGAGCTTCACTCCCTGAACTGCGCGACCCGCGAAATCCGTAGGCAAGGCCGTGAAGATTATTGATTCGCCCTCGTAGGCGACTAATCTGCCGGGCGAGATTTCTATGTTTGAAACATGTGTCAATCGGTCGGCCAGCTTTTCACGCCGCCGCTGCGCGGTAGAAGCGGTAGAAGAAAAAAGCCGGCTAAGAAGGGGCGAAACGTAATTTAATGATGTCGCAGTCGTGTTGACGGCTGCCGAAGCGAAGACCGGAATTTGTTTGAGCGCAATCTGGGAACCGGGCCACATGAACAGGTTCAGTATCAAAGCAAAACAGAGCAACTTTCTGGAAAAGATGCAACGAAGGAGCTTCAACGATAGTCGTAAAATAGTTTCAAATCTGCTGGAAAGCTGCGCTGTATACATAGAGTTCTCCTGTGCCTGAACGGCTGTATACATAGAGTTCTCCTGTGCCTGAACGAAAGATCGCTCGGTCTGTAAAAAGCCCGCGTTTTTTCACATCGCAAAATGGCGATTCGATACCGAAACAAACCGGCAACCATCACCTCCTGACGTCGGACACAAATCTCCGTCACAGAGAGAGGTGATTCAAAGTTTAGTGTTTTCGAGACGGTCATAGCTGACCGTGAGACACTGTCTCGCTGCCTCGAACTCTGCCGTTTTGATCTGCCTGTCAGAAAACCTCTGACAGTCTTTAATTATTGCTTTTGTAAAGTTACTACCTTAGAGCGACTCTGTCATTAACATAGGTTAAGGCGGTTCAAACCAGCTTGCGAATCTTCGGCGATGTATTTGTCTGTGAACTGTATGTCTTATCCGGCCGAGCCATCAACAGAAGTCCTCAGCTTCTCGAAATCGGAGATAACCAGATCTCCTCTCTCCCGGCGGATCATTTCTTCCTGCTCCATCTCTTTCAATAAACGGCTGAGGTGTTGCGGCGTGATGGAGATCAACTGAGCAATCTCCCAATGCTTCAAAGGTGTGTGTATGCGAACCTGCTCTTGCCGACTGATTTCCCCCTCAGAGAGGGCCAATTGCATCAATAACCTCTCCAGGCGCTGTCTGGCAGAGAATGATTTAAGCCTGACCAGTCTGGACAGGTAATCCTGAATTTCATAACTGTGAAGCTGGTGCAGATAGGATGAGAATCCGACATCATTGATAACAAGGTGATGCAAATCATTCGCGGGAATGCGGTGTAACAGACAGTCTGTCAATGTTATCGCCGTAACGGGATTAGGTTCTTGAATCATTATTGAAACCACCCCCAGCATCCAACCGGCGGAACGCAATGCGATAATCATCTCCTGCCCTTGCTGGCTGAGATTAACGAGCTTAATCAGACCTCGGTTAATACAATATACATCCTCAGAGAAAAACCCCTGTTTGAATAAGATTCTTCCCGAATCATAATGTTGCGGCGAACCAAAATCATAGAAAATCTTTCCGGCATGCGTAACGGATGAAAACAGAAACCCCTTTCCGGGTTTAGCTGGTTTCTTTGCTTTCGGGCGCATCTGCCAATTATCGTTCATTGATCTCTCACTTCAACTGACAAAGGCTCGGATTAATCGGGTTTCGGATCAAATGTGCGGAGTGAAATATATTACGAGCTATACTGAAATTTTGCCACAGAAATTCGAGACAGCTTCAAGCAGGATTTGAGAAACTCTCTTGAAACCCGGCGGTCAAAGACCGAACTGGCCCATATTGGCCGGGCCTTGCCAGCCTGCCATACCTTTTGAAAAACTTGACGCTCGATATCATTCGGCGCAAACTTTACGTTGTAAGATGTTTTGTGTAGAATCAGGCTTTCGGCAAGTGACAAATAAACCGACTGTAAGGGTTGCGCCCTGGTGATAATCTATCCATCATCCCCTGAAGGTAATTGTCTGAGGGCTTTACGGAGAATGCCATATGTCTGTTAGGGATGCCTTGCGCGTGGCTAAAATTCGCGAGCTTAAACCGCCTCAACCCGTCTGCATCGAAACCAGCACCACTGTCGCGGAAGCGATTATTTCCATGCACGGTACTTACGCCGGATGCGTGCTCGTCTGTGAAGACGGACGGGTGAAAGGGATTCTCACCGAGCGAGACGTATTAAATAAGCTGGCCGGGCGCGAAATTGCGCCCGATTCCTCCGTAGAGCAATACATGACGAGCGACCCTGAGACGCTTACTGCCGATGATCATCTGGACGAGGCAATCCGATTGATGGATGCAGGCGGCTATCGTCATCTGCCGCTCGTAAGCAGTTCGGGCAAGGTAGAAGGTATAATCTCCATACAAAACATAATAGAGTTTTTAGCCGAACTGCTGCCGGAAGAGGTATTGAACCTGCCTCCACGCCCACATCAATACATGGATTCGCGTGAAGGCGGATAGGCTGAAAACAAAGGACAGGAGTATATGGAATCCACAACGATTCTCGATAACGTCGAAGATAAGCATATAGAAGAACTGGAATCCGTAACCATACGTTTTGCCGGTGACTCCGGCGACGGCATGCAGCTAACAGGGACGCAATTCACAAAGACGTCGGCGATTGTCGGAAACGACATCTCGACGTTGCCGGACTTTCCGGCTGAGATTCGCGCGCCTGCCGGCTCGTTGCCGGGCGTCTCAGGGTTCCAGTTGAACTTTTCCAACCACGACATACGCACGCCGGGCGATGAGCCAAACGTGCTTGTGGCGATGAACCCGGCGGCGCTCAAGGTTAATCTGGCCGATCTGGAACCGGGCGGCATTCTGATAGTCAACACCGATGCCTTCAGCCCGAACAACCTCAAGAAAGCCGGATACCCCGCAGACCCGCTCGAAGACGGAAGCCTGTCGGCTTACCGCCTCTTCAAACTGCCGATCACCACGCTCAACCGCTCGGCGTTGCGCGAGATCGAACTGGCCCCGAAAGAGGTTGATCGGTGCAAGAATTTCTGGGCGCTCGGATTGATGTACTGGCTTTATGATCGCCCGCTTGAGCCTACGGAAAAATGGGTCGAATCCAAATTCAAGCGCAACCCGGAAGTGGTAAAGGCAAATGTCACGGCTTTGAAAGCGGGATTTGCCTATGCCGAGGCGGCCGAAATCTTCACCACTCACTATCGCGTGAGAAAGGCGGCGATCACGCCGGGCAAATACCGAAACATCACAGGCAACGAAGCGACGGCGCTCGGATTCGTAGCCGCCTCTGTGCTTGCCGACCGCCCGCTCTTTTACGCGAGCTATCCGATCACGCCCGCCTCAGACATTCTGCACGAGCTTTCGAACCGCAAGAATTTCGGCGTGAAGACGTTTCAGGCCGAAGACGAGATAGCCGCCGTCTGCGCGGCAATCGGCGCATCCTTTGCGGGTCAGCTTGGGCTGACGGGAACAAGCGGGCCGGGTCTTGCGCTGAAATCGGAAGCCATAGGGCTTGCCGTGATGACGGAACTTCCGCTTGTCATCATAGATGTTCAGCGCGGCGGCCCTTCGACCGGGTTGCCTACGAAGACCGAACAGGCAGACCTGTTGCAGGCGATGTTCGGGCGCAACGGCGAATGCCCCGTAGCGGTGGTCGCACCCGCCACGCCCGGCGATTGCTTTCACATGGCGATTGAGGCTTTTCGCATAGCGACAAAACACATGATTCCGGTCATATATCTGTCGGACGGCTATCTCGGGAACGGCGCGGAACCGTGGCGCATTCCTCCCATGAATGAGCTTCCGCGATTCGAAGTGAAATTCCACAGCGACCCGAAAGACTTTCATCCTTACAGCCGCGACCCCCGGACGCTTTCAAGACCCTGGGCCATACCCGGCTCTCCCGGGCTCGAACACCGAATCGGCGGCATCGAAAAACAGGACATCACGGGCAATGTCTCTTACGACCCTGAAAACCACATGCACATGACGTGGACCCGGCAGGAGAAGGTCAACCGCATAGCAGATGACATCGCGGAGCTTGAAACCTTTGGCGAATCCGAAGGCCGATTGCTTGTGATCGGATGGGGTTCCACACACGGTTCGATCACCTCGGCCGTCGAAGAGATGCAGAAACGCGGCAAGGCGGTTTCAAGCATACATCTGCGCCACCTGAATCCGTTCCCGCGAAACCTCGGAGAGATAATCGGACGCTTTGACCGCGTGCTCGTGCCGGAGCTAAACATGGGCCAGCTTGCGATGCTGCTCAGAGCAAAATATCTGGTGCCGCTGGTCTCGTTCCCGAAGGTCAAAGGCAAGCCGTTCAAAATCAGTGAACTGACGGCGAAGATGAACGAGATCTTAGAGGATTAAATATCTCAAATCTGAGATTTGAAATTTGGAATTAAGATTTGAGATTCGAGATTTCAGATCTCAAATCATCAGGCTAGAGAGCATCGAAGGGAAAAAAGATGAGCACTAATATCGAGAATAAGAATGGCGGAAACGGCGGGCAGCCTCCGGTCAAGCTGACGAGAAAAGATTTCGTTTCCGATCAGGAAGTTCGCTGGTGTCCGGGCTGCGGCGATTACGCCATACTCGCCCAGATACAGAAGGTGATGCCCGAGCTTGGCATCAAGCGAGAAAACACGGTTTTCGTTTCCGGCATCGGTTGTTCGAGTCGCTTCCCGTACTACATGAACACATACGGGTTCCACTCGATACACGGGCGCGCGCCCGCTATAGCTACGGGGATAAAAGCGTCTAATCCCGAGCTATCGGTCTGGGTAATCACGGGCGATGGCGACGCGCTTTCGATAGGCGGCAACCACCTTATCCACGCGATCCGGCGCAATCTGGACATAAACATCATCCTGTTCAACAACCGGATATACGGGCTTACAAAGGGGCAGTATTCGCCCACCTCCGAGCTTGGCAAACGCACAAAATCGACCCCGTTCGGCGTGATAGATTATCCGCTCAATCCGCTTTCGGTCGCGCTTGCCGCCGAATCTACATTTGTGGCGCGCTCGGTTGACACACACACCCAGCACCTTCAATCGGTCGTGCAGCGCGCCATGCATCACAAAGGCGTATCGTTTGTAGAGGTCTATCAAAACTGCAACATCTTTAATGACGGGGCGTTCGATATGTTCACTTCGCGCGATGTTAAGGAAGACCGCATGATAGAGCTTGAGCACGGTAAGCCGCTCATATTCGGGCGCGACCGCAATCGCGGAATCCGCATGCGCGCCGACATGCACCTGGAGGTCGTCGAGCTTGGAAACGGCGTGAGCGAATCGGACCTGATCGCGCATAACGAGAAGGCTCCGGATTCCTATCTCGCCTACATGCTGGCGCGGATGGAATATCCGGCCTATCCGGTTCCGGTCGGCGTCTTCCGCGAAGTCGAAAAACCCACCTACGAAGATCTGATGACCCAGCAGGTCGAATCGGCTATTGAGAAGCTTGGACCGGGCGATCTGGAAAAGCTCATCAACAGCGGCGATACGTGGGTGATAGATTAGGGGTCGGGAGCCGGGGGCCGGGGTTGAGAGCAGAAACGTTTTTTTCATCCCCGACCTCCGGCTCCTGACACCCGGATACGGAGAATACGGAGAATCCCGATGGTTTGTCCGCGATGTGGAGATGAAAACCTCGAAGGCACTGACCGCTGCGTCAACTGCATGGAACCGCTCAGAGACCGCGATGTGCCGCAACCGACTCGCGGCCTTCAGAGGCTGATTATGGAAGAGCCTGTGAGCGCCATCGTGCAGTCGGAGCCTGTCGTTGTCGCCCCTGATACTTCGGTGGCGGAAGCCATCCGGCTGATGAGAGAAGGGCATACAGGGTGTGTGCTGGTGGTCGCCGATCAACTCCTGGTCGGTATATTCACCGAGCGCGATGTGTTGTTGAAATTTGCGTGCACAAAAAGCGATCTCAGCGACCTGCTGGTGCGCGATGTGATGACCCGCTCGCCTGAGACGATCGAGGCCGCAGACAGCCTGCGCTTTGCGCTCAACAAAATGTCGGTCGGAGGGTTTCGCCACATTCCGATCACCCGCGAAGGCCGCGTCACAGGTATCGTCACCGCAAAGGATGCTCTCAATTTCGTAGCGCGCGAGGCGCTTTCAAAGTAAGCATGAAGCCCCTACAGAGGCGCAAGCGATTCGAAGCCTGAAAGACCTGTTACGATTATGTTGCAGTCTGGTATCGCAAAGGCTTCTATTGTATAGTGTGTCAACCAGGCAGCAAGAAATGGGATTGCGCAGAATTTCTTCAGGAATAAATCACCAAAGTAAGGAGCAAAGCCCCGTGACTAAATCTGTTCGTTACCTCCTCATCTTCACTTTAATTGCCTCAATGACAGGAATGGCGGTTCTGGCTGACACCCCACATCACGATGTTCTCTCAAGCACCGATTCCGACGGCGAAGTGCGCAGGTGGGAGATTACCGGGCCGTGGGGCGGAGACGTGCGGGCGATGGTGGGATCGCCTGACAACCCCGAACTCCTTTATCTCGGCACGAGCGACGGTCAGATTTTCCGATCTACAAACGGCGCCGGGACCTGGCAGAGGCTTAAACCGGGGCTTGGCGAACGCGGGCTCTCTATCGACAACATAGTCATCGACCCGCGCAATACCAAAATCATGTATGCGGGCGCGTGGGCGGTCGCTCAGGGAGTCGAGGATCAGGGTATCTTCAAGAGCACAGACGGCGGCGAGCACTGGCAATTGCTCAAGGACACAAAAGGGATGATCATCATGTCCATAGCAATCGCGCCTTCGGATTCCAATTTCCTGATAGTCGGAGACCGACACGGTGTTTATCGCTCGACAGACGCAGGCAAAGACTGGACCCGCATCTCGCCCGAAGACAACCCAGAAATCCGCAATATCAATTCGGCTGCAATCGACCCGGTCAACACCGACATCATCTACGTAGGGACGCACCACCTGCCGTGGAAGACTTCGGATGGCGGCAAGACATGGAAGCAGACCGGCTATAAAGCGAGCGGGATGATAGACGATTCAGACATAATGGGGATCAGCGTAGACCCGGCTGACGGTTCGCTCGTTTATATGAATGCCTGTAGTGGAATCTATCGCTCGACATCGAGCGGCGAGAAGTGGGCAAAGCTGCCGGGCATACCCTTCAGCGCTCGCCGCACCTACGCTCTGCGAACGCACCCGACTATGCCCAATGTCATATTTGCCGGGACAAGCGAAGGGCTCTGGCGCAGCAAAGACGGTGGCAAACGGTGGATGCTGTTGACATCCAAAAACGTAGTGATTCGCGCGATAGTGATTCACCCTTCAAACCCCAATCGCGTGATGATAGCAACAGATGATTTCGGCGTGCGGGTTTCAAATAACCTGGGCGATGACTTCTCTGACGCGAACGCGGGATTTATTCACAGGCACGTTCTTGCCATCCTGCCGGAAACAAACGAGCGAGGCCGATTGCTTGCAAGCGTTTATCACGACGGACAGGCGGGCAGCGTCTTTTCTTCCACAGACAAGGGCGAGACGTGGCAGTCTGCTTCGCGCGGTCTTGGCACACGCGATGTCTTCGCTTTTTTCCAGGCCGCCGATGATCCGAGCGTCATATACGCGGGCACAAACAGCGGCGTCTATCGCTCAAGCGACGGCGGCGCAAGCTGGAATTACGTCGAAAAAGAGAAGGCCAAACCGGCAGCAAAACCGAGGCGCAAAAGCAGAAGGCGCGCCGATGCGGCATCACCCGCAGTCTATTCCCCGGCCTCCGATGAACAGTACGAGATTCAGACCGTAGCCTATCAACGCCGTTCATCGAAGAAGCGGACAAAAAAATCGACCAGAAAAGCACCCGTCAAGAAAGCTGCGCCAAAACCGGCAGAGCCTGCCGGGCCGCCTATGGTTGAGTTGTCGACTCAGGTCGACGACCTGTCGGGCTACGTAGACAGCGAAGGCCATCGCGTGTTGTGGGCCGCCGCAATGGACGGGCTCTATCGCACCACGGATGAAACCAAGGGGTGGGAAAAGATTTATGTAGGCGGAGCGAGCCGAGTGCTTTCCGTATCGGTTCACAAACAGATGTCTGAAAAAATATTCGCGGGCACACAGTCAGGGCTCTACATATCTGACAATGGAGGGGCAACGTGGTCGCAGGTCGAGCGGGGGCCGAGCGATATGGCTGTGAAGACGATAGCGCAGGACCCGCGCGACCCGAATCTGGTCATCGTCGGCACAAATCAGTTTGTGTACCGCTCGACAAACGGCGGGCGGAGTTGGATACGCAGGGGCAATGGATTGCCCGCAGGCGATTACACTACCGTTGTGATCAATCCGGTCAATCCCGACGAAATGATGGTATCGGATTATTCACGAGGTGGGATATACCGTTCGGGCGACAAGGGCTACACCTGGGAACGCATAGACACCGAACTTCCGAGCAACCGCGTGTGGACGATCACGTTCGACCCCTTCGAGCGGGACCGCATTTACGCCGGCAGCTTTTCAAGCGGCGTCTATATCCTCACGATCCAGCGCGGCGCTGTCAGCGGTAAAGCCACCAGCAGATAGGACGAATGAATGAAGATACACGAATATCAAGGCAAGCAGCTTCTGGCGAAATATGGAGTGACGGTCCCGCGCGGCGAGGTCGTAACATCGACCGATGAAGTGCGCGCAATTGTGGAAAGACTCGGCCTGCCCGTGGTCGTAAAAGCGCAGATACACGCGGGCGGGCGCGGCAAGGGCGGCGGCGTAAAACTCGCTCGCACGGCTGACGAGGCCGAAGAGATAGCCCGGCAGATCCTCGGCATGAATCTGGTTACGCACCAGACCGGCCCCGAAGGCCGCGAGGTGCGCACCCTCCTGATCGAAGAAGGGCTGAAGATCAAACAGGAATTTTATCTCGGGATAGTTTTGGATCGCGCTCTCTCGCGCCTCGTCTTTATGGCATCGTCCGCAGGCGGCATGGACATAGAAGAAGTGGCCGCGACCGAGCCGGAAAAGATATTGAAAGAGCCGATAGACCCGGCCGTAGGGCTATTGCCCTTTCAGGCTCGCAAGCTGGCCTTCGGCATAGGGTTGCCAAAAGAGGTCATAAACAAAGCGGCTGGCTTTATGATTGCGCTCTATCGCGCTTTTGTCGATCTGGACGCTTCGCTCCTCGAGATCAACCCCTTCCTGCTGACGGAAGACAATCAGTTATACGCGCTCGATGCAAAGCTGAACTTTGACGATAACGCGATGTTTCGCCATAAGAGCTACGCCGAATTGCGCGACCTGAACGAAGAAGACCCGCTTGAAATCGAGGCTTCGAAATTCGATCTGAATTACATCAAGCTGGACGGCAATATCGGATGCATGGTCAACGGGGCGGGGCTCGCTATGGCGACTATGGACATCATAAAGCTGGCGGGCGGCGAGCCTGCCAACTTTCTCGATGTAGGCGGTGGCGCATCTCAGGAGCGGGTCGAGAACGCCTTCAGGATTCTGCTTTCCGACCCTAACGTAAAGGCCGTGTTGATAAACATCTTTGGCGGCATAGTGCGAACCGATATGGTTGCTACGGGTGTGGTCGAAGCCGCGCGCAAGATAGGCATCGAGGTGCCTGTGGTCGTCAGGCTCGAAGGAACCAATGTCGAGCGCGGGCGCGAGGTGATAGAGACCTCCGGCCTGAATTTCACTACTGCTTCCGGGATGAAGGACGCGGCCGAAAAAGTGGTCGCCCTGGCCGGGAAATAATCGGGTAAGATTTCCTACAACCCGTCCGAAAAAATCTTAAGGCAATCAGACGTCTTAAGATTTTTTCAGACGGGTTGTTCTATCACGAATGCGGATAGCTCTCGCTCGACCGCAAGCATTTCAGCCTCTAACTCTTCAAGCAATCCTTCAACATCGTCGAGGCGTCCCTCTTTCCCGATCATTTCCAGATCGGTTAATAACTTATAAGCGGTTCGAGTGAGAAAGTGTCCCGCGCCTCCCCTCAATGCATGGGCCGTGCGCGCCAGGGCCTCGCTTTCCTTCCGCTCGATTGCGCGCCCGATATCGGCCAATTGTTGCGGGCAATGCTTTAGAAAAAGATTCGTTAGCACACCAAGCAGTTGCGTGTCTCCATCTACGCTCAATAAAAGCTCGGAACGGTCTATCAGATGTGTATCGTTGCCGTTATAAGATTGAGTCATCGCGCCGAGCAACCCCCCTCGACCGTCATTGCTAAATATCCACATGGATGATTTCCGGTTTAGGGATACTTACATCAATAGCCCTGCGGGTCTTGACCAGACGCTTCGCCTCCGCCAGCGCGGATTCGATGTCTGATAGATACAGAGGCTTGGTGACGCAGATGTCGGCCTTGCCGCTTGCGTCCATTACAGACCCGTCCGGCTTCTGAAGTATGGTCAACAAAATGACAGGTATCTCCCTGGTTCGAGATTCGGATTTTAACTTGTGTATAAGGCTGAAACCGCTTTCGCCCGGCATCATCGCATCGGTGATTATAATATCGGGCGTTTCATTCTCCATATACCTCATGGCATCCGCGACATTTGTTACGGCAAATTGCAAAAACTGATCCTTGTTAAGCAAGGCATCCAACATCTCGTGTACGAATACATCGTCATCAACAAGCAAAATTTTTAGCGGTCCGATTACCGACGAATCAATTTGAATATCCATCAATAGTCCAGCCCATTAAACCGGATTTAAAACCAATAGAGATAAATCAGTTTCAGCAATCGGCGGACCACGGATAAAGGGCTATTTTGGACCGTTTAGATCCAGATTGTGAGGCATTATTACAGACCTGTCACGGAAGGCGATGTAGCTTTTCTCTACATCAGCATTTGTTTCAATGTACAAGATTGCGTAGCCCGGCAGTCATCACAAAGGCTTTAACGCGAGCTTGTCTGCCCCAGATACTCCTGTGCTTCGGCCAGTTCCGGCAGTTTCCCGTCGGCCTCTTTCCACACTTGGAGGAAATGGGTATAGGCCGACAGAGCCGCCGACTTATCGTCACTCCGGGCCAGCGCCCGGGCAAGACCCAGGAGCGAGCGCGCCCGGTTCGGCTGTCTCTGTAAAGAGACCTCGAATTGATGGATGGCTTCCTTTGGACGATTCGCGGCGAGCAGTATTTCGCCAAAGACTTCGTGCGAGGGCTTTATCAGATCGGGCGGCCCCGACGGCGGAGAGAGTTCTTCTTCAAGCGCGGTCGCTTTTTTCATTAACTCAATAGCCTTGTCGAACTCTCTCTTCCTGGTAAGAGTCACGGCGGTTACCCCGAGTTCCATAATCTCGGTCTGTTTCGCCTGATACGGGTCGCCCGCTTGTTGTTGCTTGCGACTTTCAGCAAGCGAGGCGATGTATTTTTCTGCGTCTTCTGCGGCAAGACCGTGAGCGAAGGCTATGCGTGTGTTTTTTTCGTCAGAACCGTAACCCATCCCTCCGCCGTGGTGATTTGCCTCCTCGCCTTTTGCATCACTTGCGGCAAACAGCGTGTCCAGCATCTGCCATCGCTCGGACTCGACGGCATAGGTAGTCGCCATCGTGGTGTAGACACTTTGCAGATGATTGCTTGCGCCCGCCTCTTCGATTGTCTTTCTCATCAGCGCGAGCAACTCTTCGGCTTTTGAGTATCGCCCCTGCTGCATATAAACGTAGAGCAGCCACGAGAGACTGTGATAATCGCGCTGGCTCACGCCCAGCCCTTTGCGCTGCACCCACGCGTCGGAGACGGCCCACGCAGATTCGTTTGAACGGGCGGCTTCGGGCCACATTCCGAGCTGAAGGAAAATGTGCGAAGGCATATGCCGCGCATGATGCGCTTCGGGCGCGATCTCGGCATAGCGGCGCGCAGCCGGAAGGGCCAGAATAGCGTGCTCAGGATCGTCGAAGGCATGAATTATGTAGTGCGCCGCGCCCGGATGGTCAGGATTCTTCTGATAAACATCGAGCGCGATTGCGGCGGCTTTCATCTGTCGAGCAAATCCTTTGTCGCCAAAGCGAACCGTACCCAAAAGCGACAGCGCGTAAAAGGCCGAGGCCTCCAGATCATCGGGATAGTCGAGATGGATTTTCTCCATAGCCTTCGAGTAAGCGATGTCGCGCGCGAGTTTGTCGCCTTCGCCGTAAAGCACCTTTATCGCGTTGATAAAGGCGCGCTCTTTTGGCGTGAGCCTGTCGGTCTCTTTGATCTTTTCAAGCGACTTTCTGGCCGCCTCCAGGTCCTGTTGACGCCAGAGCGGGTGATTGTAGGTCATCGCCTCGCCCCAGTAGCCCATAGCGAAATCGGGGTCTAGCTTTGTCGCCTGTTGAAATTCATCCAGAGCCTCTTCATACCAGAATGAATGCAGCGCGGCGACCCCTCGCAGGAAATGCGCCTGCGCATCTGCTGACCCGGAGGTAGGGAAATCAATCTTGCCCAGCTTTGACTGCTGGCTCCCCCCGTCTCCGGCAAGCAGGGCTATCAAGGCCGCTACGAGCGGCAGTAACACTTTGAGCGGAGTCCCCGTATACAACATTAGATTTACCTCCTGATAATCCGAACTGGAATCGGAAGAGTTATTCTATACCTCATGCAATCGGCAGGGCCATTCAGTTTTCCGCAGAAACTGGATAAGGAAGGTAAAAGGATCAGTCTGCCCGCAAGACAAGGGAGAAGTTTCGTTTCGAGATTGCAGAAGGTTATGGTAGTATGACCCGTCGTAGTACAGAAACATATTTTCTTTTGCAGAGGTGAAATATGCTCAACATAGTTCAACGAGCCGGGATAAAGTCGTTTGTCTCTCTGCTTATCGTCGCGTTGCTGCTGTCGCTTGCGCAAACCGCGACTGCAAGCGACACATCGGACAAAAAAGCAAAAGAGAGCCGAGCCACAGGCTCGGATAAAGCCGTTGAGCCTGCTCCCGTTCAGGCATCGAGTCCCGAAGGGAGCAATGCTTCAAATCCACCAATGATTGCGTCCATCATTTTCAGCGATGCGATGAAAGCACAACCCGATGGGGCTGAAACACTCGTTCCCGCCAACCCGGGACCGCTCCCTGCGCCGCCGCCGCCCAGAGCCAGCACCGCACCCATGACGGCGGGGGAAAAATTCAACCTCGCTATGAAGAGCGCATTTGCCCCGCCCGGACCCTATGCTCAGTCGCTTTTCACGGGTCTGTTCAACGAATTGCTGGATAATAACGGCCCTAAAGACGATGATTTCAGCAACTTCATGGGCGACGCGATTGCGCGCGCGGGACGGAGCTTTGGCACACGCATCACAAACAGCTTCTTTGAAAAATTCGCTTACGCAACGATCTTCAAACAGGACCCTCGCTATCACCGCTCCAACAAAAAGAGCACGGGAGGCAAGATAGGTTATGCGGTGAGCCGGTTGTTTATAACTCAGGGGGATCGCAGCGGCGATCAGCCAAATATATCTTTCCTTCTCGGAGGTCTGACATCGGCCGCCATATCCAACGCCTGGCAGCACGAGGAAAATCAAACCGTCAGGAAAACCCTGTCGCGCTGGAGCACGCATTTGTGGTTGACGGCCCTCACCAATATCCTGCGCGAATATCTGAGCGGCCAGTAAAAGCAATCTGAGATTTGAGGTCTGAACTTTCAGACCTCAAATCTCAGACACCGCATCGAAGATCAGTTCTTTGCCTCAAACTCGGCATCGGAAATCTCTACGTCGAACTTGACATCTTTTACCTGAGCGATGACAGAGCCGAAGCCGGGTTGCGAGGTATGGATTTCAAACGGAACCATCACACCATCGACGGACCTGTAATCGCTGTAGGATTCGGTCACGGGAATCGCTCCATCACCTGTCGTCTTTACCATATCGCGTTTGAGCACCAGAAAGGTTTTCGCCGAGATGTAATCGGTTACGGGTGTGCCTTCTTTCGGCTTCTTTACAACCACGTAAACATCTTCATCGCCTACTTTCGACATCTGCTTTATGGTTACGCTTTCGAAGAGCTCTTTCCAGCCGAGCGGCTGATAGAAATCAGCCGTAATACGGGCCTCGCTCGCCAGTTTGTCGCCATAGACTTCGGGCGGAGAAAAGCTTGTCTCGGAGCCGCCCTTTGCGCCGTCGAAATGCTCGTGCACGGTTCCTATCTCCTTGCCAAGCCCGATAAAAGTCATCATAGAAGCAATCGAGGCAGGCGCTCTGGACATGTTTATGACATGGCCGGTCAGACCCTGATTTTCAAAAATCAGATCGCCTGTCACCATCATCGTTTTATGCTTGCGGATATTTGCTTCGCCGCCCGATGCCTCTATGACTCTGGCCATCAACTCTTCGACTGAAAGCGACCCCGACTCACCGGCAGGCTCATTCATTCTTGTGAATTCAAACTCTCCCTGGGGCTGTTTGAGCGAGATGGCAGTTATCTTGCCGTCTTCCCCGCGCTTGACATTCAACCCGTAGGAATCGGGCAATTCGGCAGCGCCGAACTGATCCTTCTCTTTTTCGACCAGTGTATATGGCGGCTGGCCCGGCACTACCAGAATCAGATTACCTTCCTTCGATTTGACCTCGATTGACTGATTATTTTTCTGGTACTTTCCGGGCAATTCTTCGTAGTTGCCCGAATAGGTTGCCAGTGTGGGGGCGGCATCGGTTTCCGCGTCCGCGCTCAATTTGGGCAGGACAAAATTGCCCTGTGGCTGTTCCAGATACATTTCCGTTTCAGACTCTTTCTCTTTAACCGGGCGAAACGTCATGTAGAAGCCGTCGGGAGCGGGCGCGCCAAGTTTGTATCTGCGCCCGCCGACATTTATGAGCGGATAATCGGGCTGCCCCGGCACTATGGCAACAAGATTGCCGTCACGAAAGACTATCTCGATATTTAAACCCGCCGCCGCAAACTTGTATTTGCCCGTTTCCGTTTTCGGATCAACCGAGGGGGTTTTGCCTGAGGTCGAGGCCTCGGGCTCAGGCACGGTGATGAGATTCGACAGCACTATCTCTCTGGCAGCGCCGAGTATGGGCGAGGAAGTCACATTAGTCAGCAGGACAAATCCAAGACTGTCGTCAGGGGCCAGCACTACAAGCGAGTTGAAGCCGTCAATACCGCCGCTATGCAGGGCCAGTCGGTGCCCCCGCCACTCTCCCGTACCCCAGCCGAGCGCGTAGCCGCTCAGGCTGCCGCCGATGCTTATCTGTTTTGTCAGAAGTTCGTTAAAGCCTTTTTCAGAGACGAGCCGTTTGCCTTCGAACACGCCTCCTCCGAGCATCAATCGCAGCCACTGCCCCATGTCGTTTGCATTCGAATTGATGGCTCCCGCGGGAGCGATGTTGGTCAGATCACGCAGGGCAAGGGGTTCGGATTTCTTGTCGGCAAGCTTATAACCGATAGCGAAATCTGATGACTTCAGCATCTGTTTGGCCGATGTATTGCTAGCCTTCATCCCGAGCGGCTTGAAGAAACGATTGGCGATTATCTGTTCCCAGGTAGAGTTCTGCGCACGGGCTACGACTTCGCCCGCCGCGCTGAACATCACGTTCTGATATTGAAACTTCTCTCTGAATTTTGCGGTAGGCTTTGCGTTACCGGCTACCTTTATGACCCCTTCGCGGTTAAGCACGCCCGTGTACCAGGCAATATCGGTGTTGTCGAGGCCCGTTCTGTGACAGAGCAGGTCACGGATAGTGACATTCTGATCGGCCTCCGGGTCTTGTAGCTTGAAATAGGGCAGGTATTTCTTTGGCGAATCATCAAGAGAGAGCTTTCCTTCGTCGGCGCTCATCACGGCCGCCATAGCGGTAAAGGCCTTTGTGCAGGAGCCAATGGCAAAAAGCGTCGCGGGTGTGACACCAAGTTTGCGTTCGGCATCTTTGAAGCCAAGCCCTTTCTTATAAATCACCTTGTCATCTTTGACGATTACAAGCGAGAGCCCGGGTATACCAAGCGCGTCGCGTTTCTCGTCAATGGCCTTCTCTATTGCGGCAAGGCGCTCCTTAAGATCGGGCCGCGAGGCAACGGAGGACGAATCTTTCTTATCCTCTCGCTTTTGAGGCAGCGTCGTGGCAAGGACTGGTGATGCGATATTTGCGCTCACCAGGAACAGGGCAAGTATCAGACTTGAAACTCTTTTATAAAGCATTCGATCGGTCCTCCTGTGTACAGCGGCAACTTCCATCTGAGATTTGAAAGTTGAAATTTGAAATCTCGGATGAGCACGAATAAAAGAATCAACTCCTGACCTACTGAGACAGCCTGAATTATTTTGGCGCTCTTTGCCTTCAGTCTTTGGCGACCTTTGCGGCAAATTCGGTGCCCGCGCTGAGTTGTTTGAGCAACACGCGCGACCGCAAATCTCGTTCAAGCGCCTGCCGGATTATTTGATAGTTTATCTCACCGATCTCGGCCAGATGCGCGGGCAAAGTTCCGGCCTCGGCAAAGGCCGAAGGATGCGCGCGGAAAAGTTCTCGTATAACGCTCCGCAAGGCTCTGTCTATAGGCGTGCCCCGCCCCCCGCTACAATCATAACAACGTGGCGCGCCCTCGACCGTAAGAAAAACCGACTGGTCGGCGGCTATCGTTTCACCGCAGACACCGCAGCGCGACGTGTCGGGGAAAAAGCCCACAAGCCTGAGCATCCACGTTTCGAAGTATCTGAGCACGCGCTCAAGATTGCGCCCTTCCACAAGCGCCTCAAGAGTAGCCCCGACCAGCCTGTAAAGCCGTTCGTTTGCCTCGTGGTCAGGCAGGAATTCCGTAAGCAATTCGGCCATATAAGAGAACGCGGTGGCCGTTTCCACATCGCGAGCGGCGGTGTGAAAAAAGGAACGCGTAATCTCGCAGGTCGAGACGCTCATAAGCTCACGCCCTTCCTTTTGAAAGTAAGTGAGCGAAACCTCGGTAAAGGGTTCGAGGGCCGACCCGAAGCGGCTCTTCATCTTTCTCGCGCCGTGCGCCACTCCGCGCACTTTGCCCAGTTCGCGTGTGAGGAAGATGCAAATCTTGTCGGCCTCGGCCAGCGAATAAGTACGCAGCACAAACGCTTCGGTAGTATGTAACGGCATTTATGATAAACCCTCGTTCCGCAAAATTATACCAGAGTAACGCGGGCGGCAGCACCCCCGCTGAGATTTGAGATTTGAGATTTGTGGGGTCAGGAGATTTGAAATCCGCATAGCCAGGGCCTTTTAATTCTCAGGAGATTCATTGCGAAGTCATAAAGCGATCAGTAATTTCCTGCGATCTCAAACCCCTTCAAATCCTCCGGCGTTGACAATACGAGCGTTGCACCGTGACAATACTTATTTGATACCTGGCCTGTTTGCGGCCCTCATGATAATGCTTATGAAGAAACAAATCTTATCAACCCTAATGCTCTGCCTCATCACATCAATCACGGGACTTGCGGCCGGGACCGACACAATCGTCACTATGCCTTTTGAAAATTTGTCGGGCCGCGCCGAGTACAACTGGGTGGGCGAAAGTTTTGCCGCAAACCTCGCGGACCTGCTCGACAAGCCCGGCCTCGTAGCCATCCGCCCCGACGAGCGCAATGTGGCCTACAAACAGGAAGGGCTTCCGCCCACGGCTATTCTCACGCGAGCGACCATGATCAAGATAGCCGAGCGCGCGGGCGCGAACCTCGTGATAATGGGGACTTATCGCGTGGCGGGCGAAGGGCGTGAAAGCACCATTTCGATCACGGCCCGCGTGGTTAATATCAATGAAGGAAGGCTCGTGGGAAACGAATTCAACCGGGGCGGGCCGCTCATCGATCTGCAAAAGCTCCAGGGAGAGATGGCATACGAGATACTTTATCAACACAACCCGGCCCTTCCTTATTCGCGGGATCAGATAATCACGCAGGCGAGCCTTGCGCCCATCGGCGCGTTCGAAAATTACATCAAAGGGACTCTGACGCGGGACCGCGACGCGCGCATTGAATTTCTGGAACGCGCGATCAAAGAGTTCTCTGACAAGACCAGCCGCCCCTACACCCCGGCCATCTTCGAGGTCGGACGCCTTCGATTTGAGGAAGGAGATTACGAGCAGGCTGCCCAGCAATTGAGCCAGTTGGATGATAAAAGCCCGCGTTATGACGAGGCGCAATTCTATCTGGGCGTGGCTCAGGACGCGCTGAACCATACGGACAAATCGCTTGAGATATTGCAAACACTCTCTAAGACGCTGCCGCTATATGAGGTTTACAACAACATCGGCGTTCTGATGCTGAAAAAGAAGCAATACGAGGAGGCGGTCAACCACCTCAAGCCCGCCGCCGAGGTGGCTCCGCGAGACACGGACACGCTCTTCAATCTCGGCTACGCTCACTATCTGGCAAAGGATTATAAAAACGCGGTAGAGACGTTGAAAAACGAGATCGAGCGGCGGCCTTCGGATGGTGAATCCTATTACATCCTGAGCAAGGCGCTCGCCGCAAGCAATGATCAGGCGGGCGCGAGCGCGGCAACCGATCAGGCAAAGAAGCTGCTTCCGACCTACGCTCAATGGGAGACAAAAGGCACGCCGATGATCGGGCGCATGAAGACCTCCTTCAGCAAGGCAAATTATTATCGCTACAAACGCGATCAGGACGAGCGCCTGAATCCGCCGACAAATGCAGGGGGCCAGGCGCAGGCCGATCAGTTGTTGGACGCGGCGCGCAATGCCTTCTTCGCGGGCCGGGATGAAGAGGCGCTCACCACGGTAGGCAAGGTCTTACAGGTAGCGCCGCAAAACTATGAGGCGCATCTGTTGATGGGTCGCATCTATGAAAGGCGAGGCGATTTCGACCGGGCCACAAACGCGCTCAAGGCTGCCGCCTTCTGGAACCCGAAACTTGTGGCGGCTCATGTGCTTCTCGGTCGCATCAGCGTACTCAAGAGCGATTGCCCCGGCGCTCAAGCCGCCGCCGCAAAGGCGCTTCAGATTGACCCGAGCGATCAGGATGCCCAGGCGCTCAAACGCCTTATCGAGCAAAAATGCGCCGGGCAGTAGCCGGGGGCCGGGGGTCAGGGGTCGGGGGCCGGTAATAAGCAGGTGCGCGCAAATCTGATCCGTGAGCTATTATCGCTGCCCGTCTTATGCAGTTTGATTTAAGGCGATTAAAATCCTTATAAAACCGGCCTCCGGCCCCCGACCCCCGGCCCCCGTCATTGAGGCACTGCCTGCCAATGTGATACCTTTTCATCTCCGCAATCACATCTCTTATCGGAGGCTACTGAGCATGTCGCAGTCGAGCATAGATTCTATCTTGAATGAAACCCGTCGTTTCGAGCCGTCCAGAGAGTACAGCGAAACGGCCTACATCAAGAGCATGGAAGAGTACGAGCGCATCTCGCGCGAAGCCGAAACCGACCCGGAAAAGTTCTGGGGTCGCGTGGCGCGCGAGCTTCACTGGTTCCGCGCCTGGGATAAAGTCCTCGAATGGGAGATTCCCTGGGCCAAGTGGTTCGTAGGCGGGCAGATCAATCTCTCTTACAACTGCCTGGACCGCCACGTCGCCACATGGCGCAGAAACAAGGCCGCTATCATCTGGGAAGGCGAGCCGGGCGAAATCAGAACGCTCACCTATCAGCAACTCCTCGGTGAGGTTTCGAAATTCGCCAATGTCCTGAAGTCGCTCGGCATCAAATGCGGCGACCGCGTAGCGATCTACATGGGCATGGTTCCTGAACTCCCCATCGCGATGCTCGCCTGCGCCCGCATCGGAGCGCCTCACTCGATAGTCTTCGGAGGTTTTTCCGCAAACGCCCTCGTAGACCGCATCAACGACGCCGAAGCCACCGCCGTAATAACGCAGGACGGCGCTTACCGGCGAGGCTCGGAGATCCCGCTTAAAGCTACGGTTGACGAGGCGCTTTCTTCGTGTCCTTCAATCAAGAACGTGGTCGTTTACAAACGAACCGGCTCAGATGTAGAGATGCAGGAGGGCCGCGATCACTGGTGGCACGATCTGATGGCCGTCGCTTCGGATCGCTCGGAGGCCGAACCGCTCGACGCCGAGCACCCGCTGTTTATACTCTACACCTCGGGCACCACGGGCAAGCCGAAGGGCGTGGTTCATACAACCGGCGGCTACTCCGTAGGCACATATCTGACCACCAAATGGGTGTTCAACATCAAGGATGAAGACATCTACTGGTGCACGGCCGACATAGGGTGGGTCACGGGGCACAGTTATATTGTTTACGGTCCGCTTCAAAACGGCGCTACAAGCCTGATGTATGAAGGCGCGCCCAACTACCCGGAACCTGATCGCTTCTGGCAGATAATCGAGCGTCACAAGGTCAATATCTTTTACACCGCGCCTACGGCAATCCGCGCATTTATGAAGTGGGGAGAGCAGTGGCCGCGCCGCTACGAGATGAAGAGCCTTCGTCTTCTCGGCACGGTTGGAGAACCGATAAACCCCGAGGCGTGGATGTGGTATCGAGAAGTTATCGGCCACAATCGCTGCCCGATAGTAGACACGTGGTGGCAGACTGAAACCGGGATGATAATGATCACGCCGCTGCCGGGCGCTATCCCCACAAAGCCGGGGTCGGCCACGCGCCCCTTTCCCGGCATCGTAGCCGATGTGGTCACAAAAGAGGGCGAGCCGGTCGCGCCCGGTTCGGGCGGGTATCTGGTCATCAAGCGCCCGTGGCCTTCCATGCTTCGTACGATCTATGGCGACCCTGACCGATACGTGCAACAGTACTGGTCCGAGATTCCCGGCGTCTATTTCGCGGGCGACGGGGCGCGAAAGGATGAAGACGGCTACTTCTGGATACTCGGCCGCGTGGACGATGTGATAAACGTGAGCGGGCACAGACTCTCTACTATGGAGGTAGAATCGGCTCTGGTGGCCCATCCCAAGGTAGCCGAGGCTGCGGTTGTCGCTCGCCCGGACGACCTGAAGGGGCAGGCCATCGCGGCGTTCGTCACACTGGAATCGGGCCAGGCGGTTACGGATGGCCTCAAGGAAGAACTGCGACAATGGGTTGCCAAAGAGATAGGGGCGCTTGCCAAACCCGATGACATACGCTTTGCCGATGCGCTGCCCAAGACCCGCAGCGGAAAGATAATGCGCCGCCTGCTTCGCGAAATCGCCACGGGCGACGAAGTACACGGCGATGTCACGACGCTCGAAGACTTTTCGGTATTGAAGAAACTGAGAGAGGAAGAGGAATAGGGGTCAGGGGTCAGGGGCCAGTGTTCAGAGAGTATCCAACAGGTATTTTGCTCTCTGGCTCAGTCCCGGCCCCCGGCCCCCGACCCCCGACCCCCAATTATGCCTTTAGTCGAAATGATGCTATTCGATCTGGACGGGACGCTCATAGATTCGAGGGCGGATCTGGCACGGTCTATTAATCTGATGCTTGAAGAGGTCGGTCGGCCTACGCTTGCCGAAGACCTGATCGCGAGTTTTGTCGGCGACGGCGTTCGCGTGCTGGTCTACAGGTCGCTCACGGCTACCGAGCCCGAGCGCCGCCCGCCCGATGAATTTCTTCACGCAGACGGCATAGCCCTGATGCACAAGCATTATGCCGAGCAGATGTTTGTGACTACGGGGTTATATCCGAATGTCGCGGAGACGCTCGAGCATTTTTCCGGCAAATCTAAAGCCGTCGTCACAAGCAAAGAGGCGCGTTTCACCGAGATTATTCTTGAACGTTTCGGCATAGCCCAGTACTTCGACTGCATAATCGGCGGCGATACACTCACCGAACGCAAACCCGATCCGCGACCCGTAAGCGAAGCCATCAAACGGCTCGGAGGCACGCCCGAACAGGCTGTGATGATAGGCGACAGCGAAAACGATGTAAATGCGGGGCGGCGCGCGGGGGCGCTCACCTGCGCCGCCACCTACGGTTTCCGCACGGCAGATCAGTTGCGCAAGACTTCACCCGACACGATGATCGAGCGATTCGATCAGTTGAAAGATTTATTCGAATGAAGGAGCGCGTGTGACCGAATTACCGGATGAAGTGCGCGAGCGCGCCCGCAAAGTGAAACTGCTCATACTCGATTGCGACGGGGTGCTGACAGACGGGCTCATAACCCTGCTGCCCGGTGGAGGGGAGACCAAGACATTCGATGTGAAAGACGGGCACGCGATGGTAATGGCTCCGCGAGCGGGCCTGCGCGTCGCGATCATCAGCGGACGCGAGTCTGATGCGGTGCGAAGAAGGGCTAAGGAACTGGGCGTCGCTCATCTGCACGAAAAGGCATGGGTCAAGCTGGAACCTTATGAAAGCATACTGACAGAAGAATCGCTGACCGACGAAGAAATCTGTTACGTAGGCGACGATGTGGTTGACATTCCGATTCTCCGGCGGGCAGGGCTTGCCGTGGCGGTCGCCGATGCGGTCGAAGAGGTAAAGAGGTTCTCTCATCTGGTGACGAAGCGCAAAGGCGGACGCGGCGCGGTGCGTGAAGTGATCGAATTGATACTCAAGGCGCAGGGCAAATGGGAAACTGCTTTATCACGTTATACCGGATGAATCCGCGACAATTTAGACAAGAACGTCAGATGGAATCAACTTGACCGCTCCCGCCCTCGTCCGTATGATGATTCTTGTTATTCACACCGTCTGACAGCAAAATTATCAATGAATCAGGAGCAGGAATATGAATAAAGAACCCGAACACGGAGCGTATGTGTGGCGCAACGGCGAGTTGATTCGCTGGGAAGATGCCACCCTCCACGTCATGTCTCACGTAATCAATTACGGCTCGTCCGTCTTTGAAGGAATACGTTGCTATAATACAAAACGCGGGTCCGCGATATTCCGGCTCGACGAGCACCTCAACCGTCTGCTGAATTCGGCTCATATCTATCGCATGAAGACCCCCTACAGCCACGACGAGCTAAAACAGGTGTGTCGGGAAATAGTCCCTGTCAATGATTACAAAGAGTGTTACCTGCGCCCGATCATCTTTCGGGGTTATGGTCATTTCGGAGTCAACCCCTTTCCCGCTCCCGTAGAGACTTACATCTGCGCCTGGCCGTGGGGCAAATATCTCGGCCCGGAAGCCATCGAGCAGGGGGTTGATGTGTGTGTCTCAAGCTGGACGCGCATCGCGCCAAATACCATGCCTTCGATGGCCAAGGCGGGCGCTAACTACATGAACTCGCAACTCATCAAGATGGAAGCCATTGTTAACGGCTACATCGAAGGCATAGCCCTTGATCCGCAGGGCTACATCAGCGAGGGCTCGGGCGAGAACATCTTCCTGGTCAAGGACGGCATAGTTATGACGCCGCCGCTTTATTCGACCATCCTGCCCGGCATTACCAGAGATTCGATCATAAAGATTTGTGAAGCTATGAACATACCCGTCCTTGAGCGGGCCATCCCGCGCGAGATGCTCTACATCGCCGACGAGGTATTCTTCACAGGCACCGCCGCAGAGATCACGCCCATTCGCTCGGTAGACAAAGTGCAGGTAGGCGAAGGCCGTCGCGGACCTTTAACCGAAGAGATTCAGAGACAGTTTTTCGGGATAATCACAGGCGAGAGCGAAGACCGTTTCGGCTGGCTCACGCCCGTAGAAGAGAAGAAGCCTGCCCCGCAAGCCGAGCCACAGATGGCTTGACCCCTTCTTTGACAGGATGGACAGGATTAAAAGAGATTATCGAGATGAGTCTTGATAATCTCTTTTAATCCTGTCCATCCTGTCTTCTATTTACGCTTCCATTTAGTGCCTTGAGGGGTGTCTTCAAGGATGATGCCGCACTCGGAAAGCTCCGCTCTTATCTGATCGGCGCGGGCAAAATCGCGGGCGCGACGGGCCGCGTTTCGCTCTTCGATCTTCGCCTCGATCTCCGGGTCGAGCATCTCTGCCTGCACTTCACCAAGCACGCCCAGAACAGAATCTATGCGTCCAAGCAGGCCTAAAACCGATTGCCGGTCGTCTGCGCCAAACTCATTTGCGTCAAGCGCTATGTTGATGTCGCGCACAAGATCGAAGACTGCAGCCAGCGCCCCGCTTGTGTTGAGGTCGTCGTTCATCCCCGACTCAAACCCTTCACGGGTGCGGGCGATTATATCCTGCACGCGAGGGCGTGACCCGCTCGCACCTTCGAAATCCGTCACACGTCGGCGGAAATTCTTTAACCGCTCAAGCGAACTCGCCGCGGCGCGCAAACCTTCGAGCGTGAAGTTGAGTTGCGTGCGATAGGGGACCGACAGCAGCAGGTAACGTATGGCCATCGCCGAATAACCCTGGTCGATCAGTTGCCGGATGGTGTAGAAGTTCCCCTTCGACTTCGACATCTTCTCGCCTTCGACCAGCAAAAACTCCGCGTGGAACCACGTTTTGACAAAAGGCTTGCCTGTAGCTCCCTCCGATTGCGCTATCTCGTTTTCGTGATGTGGAAAGATCAAATCCACACCGCCGCAATGAATGTCAAAGGATTCGCCGAGGTATTTCATCGACATGGCCGAGCATTCCAGATGCCAGCCCGGTCGCCCCTCTCCAAATGGAGAATCCCAGCGCGGCTCGTGCTCGGCTTTGGAGGCCTTCCATAATACGAAATCGCGCGCATCCGCCTTTTCGTACTCGTCCACGTCAACGCGCGCACCCGCGAGATTGCCTTCAAGCTTCAGACCCGAAAGCTTGCCGTAGCCCGGAAGCGAAGAGATGCTGAAATAGAGCGACCCCTCGCTTTCGTATGTGTGCCCGCGCTCGGCCAGAAGGTTCATAATGTCAATCATCTCAGAGATGTGTTCCGTAGCGCGCGGCATAAGTTCGGGGCGTTCGATGCTGAGGGTGGTCAGATCATCAAGAAATGCCTCGGTGTAAAATTCGGTGTACTCAGCCAGACTCTTCCCCGACTCAAGCATTCCACGGATTATCTTGTCTTCCACATCCGTGATATTCATGACGTGGCGCACTTCATAGCCGAGATACTTCAGATAGCGGCGGAGCAAATCTATGGCGACAAAGGTTCGAAAGTTGCCTATGTGACCGTAATCGTAAACCGTAGGCCCGCACGCGTACATTCGCACAAGATTGTCTTCAAGCGGTTTAAAATCTTCCAGCGCGCGCGTCAATGTGTTCTTTAACCTCAGCATTCAACCTCCCAAGCCTTCGAATAAAAGTAAAATGAATGGTATAGAGGGCGGGCAAAGGTTGTCAACAAGCCGATTTTTTGCGCCCGGTGAATCAGATTGATGATGCGATCTTTGATACGTGATACGTGATGCGTGACAGAAGATGGCAGTAAATTTTACGAATCACGCATCACGTATCGCACATCACTTTATAACTGGAGAGACTTCACTTCGAGGTATTCTTCCAGACCATACTTTCCAAGTTCGCGACCGTTGCCCGATTGCTTGTATCCGCCGAAGGGGGCTACGGGATTGAAACTCGCGCCGTTGATGTCTACCTGGCCCGTGCGCAACCGCCGCGCGACGCGTTTCGCTCGCTCAACATCGGAGGACCAGACGCCGCCCGCAAGCCCATAAATCGTATCGTTGGCGATTCGCACGGCATCATCTTCGTCTTCGTAAGGGATGATGGAAAGCACAGGCCCGAATATCTCTTCGCGCGCAATCGTCATCTGGTTGCTCACATCGGCAAAGACCGTGGGTCTGACGAAATAACCATTCTCGAGGCCCTCGGGTTGTTCCGCTCCGCCTGTGACAAGCGTCGCGCCTTCTTCTATCCCCTTCCTGATATAGTTGCGAACGCGCTCCTGTTGCGCTTTGGAAACCAGCGGACCCAGTTTCGCCTGCCCTTCTCGCGGGTCTCCGAGCGTGAAGCTTTCAGCCGTCGCCCTTGCGATTGCGACCGCCTCATCGTGTCGAGATTTCGGCACAAGCATGCGAGTGTGCGCCGAACAGGTCTGGCCCGAGTTGAAATAACAATTGCCGACTCCGCTCTTGACCGCCTTTTCGAAATCGGCGTCATCAAGAATGATGTTGGCCGATTTGCCGCCAAGCTCCAGAGCTACTCGCTTCACGGTCTGCGCGGCCAGTTCGCTTACGCGCTTGCCCGCCCGCGTGGAACCTGTGAACGAAATCATATCGACATCGGGGTGCGCGGCAAGGGCTTCGCCCACAACAGGCCCGAGTCCCGTGACAAGATTAAAGACGCCCGAAGGCAGCCCGGCTTCGTCCATAATCTCGGCCAGTATGAAGGCCGTGAGCGGAGCGACTTCGCTTGGCTTCAGCACCACAGTACAACCGGCGGCAAGCGCGGGCGCTATCTTGGCTACTACCTGATGAAGCGGATAATTCCACGGAGTTATGCATCCGACCACGCCTACGGGCTCTCGCACCACGAGCGAATTCCCAACCTGTTCTTCGAAAGAGAACTCGCTCAACAGACCGGCAAACGATCCCATCACCATAGCGGGGAGGCCCGCCTGCACGGCTGTCGCAAGCGGCAACGGCATGCCTACTTCGCTTGCGATTATCGCGGCGATCTCCGGGCGGCGGGCGGCAAGCTTTTCGGAAATCTTCTGAAGATATGCGGCGCGCTCTGAGGCGGGAGTCTCGGACCACGAATCGAACGCGGCGCGGGCTGCGCAAACGGCGCGGTCGATGTCTTCGGGCGTGCCTTCGGGTATGCGCCCCATCACCTCTTCGGTAGTCGAGTTGGTCACTTCGAGCACGCCTGAACCGGCAGGCGTGACCCACTCACCGTTAATAAATAATTTGTCGTGGACTATCACGTCCGGCTGTCGAGAAGCTGTCATCATTGTCTCCTTTATCTTATCTGAAAAGACTGGCCGCACGATCAATGGATCATGCGGCCAGTTGTCTTCTTTTGATCAAAAGCGAATCACTGAACGACCAGGGTCACGGAAAAACCCAGATTGGCCACATCGCACGGCGGATTCGATTTATGGCAGGGCAGTTCGCCTATGGCATCGAGGCGGGTCTGGCCTTTCTGTTTAGCTTCGTACAGACCCTCGGAATCAGGGACAGTCGGCGCGCTGTCAATCTTCTGAACGATTGCCGGATCAGCGACGGTCACCGTCCACGAGTAGTCGCTGGTTTCGAGCTTTAGCTGGAACCTTTCGCCTACCTGAAGCTCGACCGTCTTGCCGTTGTCTTCCTGAGATATAGTGCGGCCCTGAAAGAAAGAATAGGTGTTCGACATAGCGCCGTCAGAGTTTTGCACCTGTAGCGTGACCGGCTCCTGCTGCTCGATCTGGTCGCCGCCCTTTTTGGCTATCAGCACGGTGCGTACTTTCTTGATCTTCTTTTTTGTATTCTGCTTTTCGCCGTTTATCAATATGACAGGAGCCGCGTCAAAATTGCTGCCCTCTATTATGAGCTTTTTGTTCCTCAAACTGGCGCCGGTTATTACGGGCGCGTTCTGCGCGGCGGCGACTGCCGCACTGGTTTTTGCACCCCTCACCATCGTTTCAGTTGCCGGCGTTGCCCAGAAGGCAAACAGGCACACAAAGACTGTCAACACTCTCATGCTCATCTTGTTCATAGTCACCTCATCAAACCTGCGTGCCGCAATTGGCGCAAAACTTTGAGCCGGGGGGCACAGGGTTCTGGCAATTCTTGCATGGTTGAGGCTGCATGGATTGTCCACAGTTGTTACAGAATTTCGAACCGGCCTGAACCTGCCCGTGGCAATTCGGGCACTCTACCGTAGCCGCTTGCGGGGCTTGCAGGGCAGTGCCGCAGTTCGAACAGAATTTCGTACCCACTGGATTTTGAGTACTGCATTTCGGACAAGGAGAGGTCTGCGCCTGAGCCGCGCCTCCACCTTGAGCCGCTTGCCCGCCCTGACCGCTTACGGCCCCGGCCATCATCTGGCCGTAACCGAGGCCAAGCCCCAGGCCCATGCCCTGACCGGCAGCGCCGCCCGGCTGTTTGGCCGCATCTTGCATGGACTGCGCGGCCTTGAATTGCATATAAGCCTGCATATCGCCTATCGCGCCCATCCCCGAACGCTCGTCAATCATCTTCTGCACCTCTTCGGGCGGCGTGATGGCAGAGATGAGCATATCCACAAGCTCCAGCCCCTGACGGCTGAAGTCTTCGGCCACGCGACCCTTTACGCCCGCTGCCAGCTCGTCGTAGTAGGCCGGAAGATCGAAGATGGTCTTGAGGTTTTCACCGAGCAGATCGTTCAGACGGCTTACGATTATGTCTCTCAGGTAAGAACCTATGGCTTCCGTAGAGACTATGCCGCGCGTGCCGACTATCGAGCCTACGAACAATTGCGGATCGACTACTCGCAGAGAATATTTTCCAAAAGCGCGCAATCGCACCATGCGAAGCTCGGTATCGCGGAAGGCGATAGGCTCTTTCGTGCCCCACTTCAAATCCTGAAACGTATGGCGGGCGACATACATGACGGATGCCTGAAACGGAGAGGTGCCGCCGAAGGGGATCGAAAGCAAACGAGTGAGCAGGGGGATATTCATCGTTGTGAGTGTGTGGCGGCCGGGGCCGAAAGTGTCGAGCGCCTTGCCGTCGCGAAAGAAGACCGCAGATTGATTCTCTTGAACTATCAACTGCGCGCCCATCTTTATGTCGGTCGCGCCGGCCTCCGGTATGCGATGAACTATCTCTGTGCCTGTAGAATCGAAATATTGTAAGACTTCTATAGCCATTCTTTGCTCTCCTTGGTTGATGCCCTTCGGGCTATCTGCTGATCTTTATATTGCCGGACACTGACTTGACTGAAAAGCGCGGCCCGCCTGCGCCCAGCTTTCCGCTGGCTTGCTGGCCGACCATCTGTTTCTCCACGTTGATTCCCAACTCTTCATCAACATCGATTCGGCCCGACACGGTTCTGGCGCTGAAGTCGGCGTTTATCTCAGAGGGCAACTCGATCTCTATCGAGCCGCTCACGGTGTTGAACTCCAAATCTTTGCCCCTGGTCACATCGGCAAAGCTGACCTTTGTGGTGCCGCTCACGGTATTTGCGCTGGCCGCCCCGTTTATATCCGAAAGCTCTATCGAGCCGCTCTTGGAGTTAGCCGAGACCTCGCCCTGAATATCCGACAGCTTTATAGAACCGCTGGTATTTTCGACCGAGACATCGCCTTTGACATCACTCATCTCTACCGTCCCCTGCTGAGTCTTCACGTTGACTCTGGCTTCGAGATCGGATAATCGAACATTCGAGGATATCGAGTTGATCTCTAACTTAAGCTGTTTGTGAGGCAGCTTGATCTCGTAATCGACCTGAACGTTGCTTGTGGGCACGGTTCTGAGCGAGAGGTTGCCACCCTCATTTACGACGGCTATTTCAAGGTTCTTGCGATCACTGGATGAGCCGCCGCGTTTTGTAATCTTCACCTCGGCCTGATCTTCATCCGTTCCTTCGATGCTTATGTTTCCGTTCACATTCTCGATGGAGACTTTGGCGTTGTTGCCGAGCGTATATGTTTTTGTAAATTCGCTCTCTCCCTGGCCCACTGTGGCTTCGCCCGAACGAATCTCAGGCGGATCCTGAGGTCTGCGCGTATCACCCCTGTGGCGAGACGTGGCGGCAAATAGAAATATCCCCAGTACCATAGCGCCTATGCTTCCTATCGCCAGCAGGGCGATTATCCAGCCCCAGGGCGGCCCGCTTCTGTGCCCGGGCGAATAGGGAGGCATCGGGTATCTGTATTTAGGCGGCTGATAAGGAAGCGGCGGCGGATTATAGATCGGACTGGTTCCAGGGCTTGAAGGCGGAGCCGTGTTGGTCGCACCACGCGGGCGCGCGCCCGGATCAACAATCGGCGGCATCATCTCCGTGGGAACATTATCTTCGGGAAATTGATCGGTAGGCGCGCCGCAAAAACGGCAGAATCGCTGCCCACCAATCAAAGCCGCGCCACAGTTTGTGCAACTTTGTTCCATATCAATTCTAATGCGTGGTACGTGTCCAGTGCGTGATACGTGATGCGTGAGTTTGATAATTCACAGTCAACCGCCATTTATCTGGCTATCACGCATCCCGGCTCACGTAAACAACGGGCGTCCGGGCGGCTGACTCTGGCCAAAATTATTTATGGCCTGATAGCGCTCTTCAAACGAGCGGTCAATCGCGTCAAGCGTGGCGGCCACCTCAGAGCTTCCCTTCTTGAGACCTTCGCCCGTGTCGGCCTTCGACTGCAACTCGCGCACTTGTGCTTCGAGCGTATCGACTCGTTCGACCAGCGCCAGATCGAACTGGTATATGGCATCCAGTTGCGGTTGCTCGATCTTTACAACATCAAAGAAACCGCCGTAGCCGTAGCTGGCAAACCGCACGCGGTTTTCAAGCTTATCGAGTTTCTTTATGGCCAGATCGACGGGGCCGACTTCAAACAATCGCCCGCCGTTGCTCAACTCGCGCAGGAGGTCCGTAAGCGGAGCCTTTAGCGAGCGCAAACGGTCGGCCAGATGCTCGCGGTGCAGTTTGTCGATGTCGCGTCTTCGCTCGCGGTCCACGTATCCGCTATAGCCGGGTATCTTGTCTCCGAGGCGCTCAAGCCAGTTGCGCTGGTCGCTCATATTGTCACTACCTCCCATTCGGATGATTTCAAAACGCCTTCACGGACGACACGCCCCGCTTACGGCTGACAGTTCTATCGAATGCTTTTTCGGTTTTTGCTCATGTTCATGATAACGACTGGCATCGGTGGCTGTCGAGTTCGCCTCTACTCATACGGAAAAAGCCCTTTCTGTCAGGCATTCGATTCGGCGACAGCGCCTTCGGATTCGGCCATCTTAGAAAGCTCCTGCAAATACTCGTCATAAATGCGCCTGTCACTGGCAGGCATATCGCGTATGTAAATACCGGCGACCCAGTTTATTCCGTCGCCCACCGGTTTATACCAGGCGGCAAAGCCTGTGCATTTTACGGTGCCTGTCGGCAAATCGACCTCGATTTCGAGTTTATTCTTGAACGCTATCGTGTGGTCGCGGATGATATTCAAATGGCCCGTTTCGATTGTGCCGGTCTGAATGCGCATTCCCTGCTGCCCGGTATCGAGCACCAGCCCTTGAATGACGCGAGAGCGATGTCCTTCATTTTCCTGATCTATGATCGTCAATCGCATGGGAAGCGGCTCCGGTGGTGCCGGTATATTCCTTTGCCTCTTTTCCAGTTCGGATTCTCCGGCTCTTTTTGCGGATTCTACAAGCGAGATTCCATCAACCGGGCAGAAGCGATTTGCATCCGGGTAAGAACGTTGACAGCTTGGGCATTCTTTCATAATTGTCTCTCCTGCGGTCGCTAGATTACATCACGAATCGGCTCCAAACTCAACTTGAGGCCGAGAGCGACAAGAGAGACGGAGAGGCAGAGACGCGGGACGCGGAGAAATAGAGGCTCGGAATCATTGTTGAAATCTCGTTATCGCGCTGATATACTTAGAGCATCAAATAATGACCGCTCACGCGAGTTGATCGCGTGAGCGGTTTTTCTTTTGGAGTGAATAAAGACAGAGGTGATAACGATGCGAGACGAAGAGATCATCGAACGATTCGAGAATATAACTCTCGAAAGCTTCCATCACGCAGACCATGTCAGGCTGGTCTGGTTGTATCTGCGCAGGTATACGCTCGCAGAAGTGCTTGCAAGATTTCCCGAAGCGCTGAAGCGATTTGCGACCGCGCACGGGAAACCCGATCTCTATCACGAAACGATCACCTGGGCCTACATATTTCTGATCCACGAGCGCGCCCTTCGTGGGGGAGAGACGCTTTGGGAGGAGTTCGCCCGAAACAACCCCGATCTTCTGAAGTGGAAAGACGGGATACTGAAATCCTACTACCTCGACGGCACGCTCCAGTCGGAGACGGCAAAAAGGGTATTTGTGCTCCCCGACAGGCTCGCCGAAGGCAGATGATTCTCAAGCACAAGATGGAACGCGATCATAATCGCTGTGTCCCCGTGTCGCGCTTAGAGCGGTATATTTCCGTGCTTTTTGGGCGGATTCTGATCGCGTTTGGTTTCGAG
Organism: Blastocatellia bacterium; assembly: GCA_963765495.1. Classification (GTDB taxonomy): domain Bacteria; phylum Acidobacteriota; class Blastocatellia; order UBA7656; family UBA7656; genus CAVXWP01. Next base: position 1,017,899 of record CAVXWP010000001.1, on the reverse strand, counting down.
CAATTCAAGCGCGCGAATCAGTTTGGGCCGGGTCCATCTTGGCTCGATCACCTCATCAACAAATCCGCGCTCGGCCGCTACGTAAGGAGAGGCAAACTTCTCGCGGAACTCATCGGCACGGCGTTTCGCTTCCTTCGCGGGGTCGGAAGCCTCGGCTATCTCTCTGCGATAGAGTATGTCTACTGCGCCTTCAGCGCCCATGACGGCGATCTCGGCCGTGGGGTAGGCAAAATTGATATCGGCTCGTATATGCTTGCTTGCCATGACGCAATACGCGCCGCCGTAGGCCTTGCGTGTAATCACGGTGATCTTTGGAACGGTGGCTTCGGCAAAGGCAAATAAGAGTTTCGCGCCGTGCCGGATAATGCCGCCGTGCTCCTGCTGAACTCCAGGTAGAAAGCCAGGCACATCTTCGAACGTTATGAGCGGGATATTGAAACAATCACAGAATCGCACGAATCGCGCCGCCTTTATCGAAGCGTCAATATCGAGCACGCCCGCGAGATATGCGGGCTGATTGGCCACAATGCCAATGGTGCGGCCCGCAAGACGCGCAAATCCCACCACTATGTTCCGGGCATAATGCTCGTGGATTTCGAACAGATACCCGTCATCAACTACCAGATGAATGATGTCGCGTATATCGTATGGGAGGTTGGAAGATTCAGGCACAATCGAGTTCAATCTTTCATCGGCGCGGTCGGAGGGGTCGCCTGGGCGAAGACGCGGCGGATCATCCAGATTATTTGACGGTATGAAGGAGAGCAATTCGCGAATCAAGCGCAGGCAATCCTCATCCGTATCGGCGGCAAAATGCGCCACGCCAGACACCGAGTTGTGCGTCATCGCGCCGCCAAGCTCTTCTTTAGTCACTTCTTCGTGCGTCACGGTCTTTATCACGTCAGGCCCGGTGATGAACATGTATGATGTATTTTTGACCATGATATTGAAATCCGTGATGGCGGGCGAATAGACGGCCCCTCCGGCGCAGGGCCCCATAATCGCCGATATTTGCGGCACCACGCCCGAAGCCAGAGTGTTTCTCAGAAAAATATCGGCGTATCCGCCGAGCGACTGAACGCCTTCCTGTATGCGAGCGCCGCCTGAATCGTTTAGCCCTATCACAGGAGCGCCGACCTTCATAGCCATATCCATGATCTTGCAAATCTTTTCGGCGTTTGTTTCCGAAAGCGATCCCCCGAAGACGGTGAAATCCTGCGCGAAGACAAAGACGCGGCGTCCGTCTATGAGGCCGTGCCCGGCAACAACGCCGTCGCCCGGATACTGCTGTTCCTGCATGCCAAAATCGAGACAGCGATGTTTTTTGAGACGGTCAAATTCTTCGAACGTGCCTTCATCGAGCAGAAACTCTATGCGCTCGCGGGCGGTCATCTTCCCCGTGGCGTGCTGGCGTTCGATGCGGGCGCTTCCGCCGCCTAGAAACGCAGCCGAGTTCTTCTCTTCCAGTCGCGATAAGCCGTCAGTGATTTCTTCTTGTTCGATCTTATCTTCAGAAATAGCCATCCGTTTCCCTCCAGAGGCTACAGTCTATCAAAGAGGCGGGAACGAATAAAACTTAAGTGATGCGGTCACGCAAAGAGTGATTCGTGATTTACCCGGCTTGCAAGCCATCTTTAGCAAGCGGCCTGCTTGAAAATCACGCATCACGCATCACTACTCGTAGCGGAGGCACTCGATGGGATCGAGGCGGGAAGCCTTGCGAGCGGGCCAGACGCCGAATATAAGTCCGATGGCTATCGAAACCGTAAGCCCGGTAACGACCGCCCACAACGGCACCGAGGCGGGCAGGGATGGAACGAGCAGCATTATTAACCGGCTGATCCCTATAGCCAGCACTACGCCAAGCAAGCCGCCTAAAAAAGTCAGCGTCATCGCTTCAAACAGGAACTGGTTGACTATATCTCTGCGGCGCGCGCCGATTGCCTTGCGGATGCCTATTTCCGCTGTGCGTTCGGTGACGCTCACAAGCATTATGTTCATCACGCCTATGCCGCCCACAAGCAGCCCTACGCTTGAGATGGCGATGGCTATGAGTCCGATTGCCCCCGTGATGGAGTCGAATTGTTGGATAAAGCGGTCGGCTGTAGAGAGGTCGAAATTGTTCGGATCGCTGAATTTCACTCCGCGCTGGCGGCGCAGTATCGATTCCACTTCGTTCAGGGCCTTTTGCAACTGGCCGCTTTTCGCCTTGATGATCAGCATCATAAACTCGCTTGCGGGCGAAAGCTTTCGGGCCGTCCTGAAAGGTATAAAGACGGCATTGTCTTCTTCGTTTTCGCCAAAGAAGCTGCCCTTGCGCTTGTCAAGCACGCCGATTATCTCGAATTCCCTGCCCCACATAATCACCTTGATACCTGTGATCTGTACCTGATGAGGAAAGAGCGATTCGGCTACGTTGACGCCTATCACCATCACGTCGCGGCGGTGCTGGTCGTCAATCTCGTTTATGAAGCGGCCCTCTGACATCACTATGTTGGTTATCATTCCGTAGTTGGCCGTGACGCCTTCCACATTTCCGCGCTTGTAGTTTTGCCCCTTGTAGGTGATCGTCTTATCCTGACGCCATTCGGTAAAAGCGTCGCTCGCCACGTCTTCGACCGCCGTGGCCTGTTGTAAAATGGCCTCGCCGTCTTCGGGCTTGAGCGGTTTTCTGTTCCACTCCGAGCGGTCGCGCGGCCCCATCTGCGGCCCCGTCGTCAGGTGAAAGGCATAGATGTTGCTCGTCCCGTACTCTTCTATCAGATTCACCATATTGGCGCGCAATCCGGTCAGGATAGAGCTTATCGCGATGACCGTCACCACGCCTATGACTATGCCGAGCACGGTCAGAAAGCTTCTGAATTTATGCGCCCTGACGTTATCGAGCGCCATCTTGAGCGTTTCAACTGGAAAGAATGATTGCAGCTTCACAGAGTTCACCTTCAATTCTTGGTCAAAGCCACGATGGGGTCGAGCCGCGCAGCCTTGAATGCCGGATAGATTCCAAAGATCACCCCTATCCCGCCTGAGACCGCAAGCGACAGCACCATGTATGTGAGCGTGATCGTCATCGGTATTGGAGTAGTAGCCGAAATCAGCGACGAGACACCGGCGGCAAGCAGTAAGCCTAAAACGCCGCCAAAGGCGGAAAGAAGCGACGACTCGATAAGAAATTGCAGCATTATATGGCTTCGCTTTGCGCCTACAGCCTTCCTGAGCCCTATCTCGAACGTGCGCTCGGTTACGCTCACAAGCATTATGTTCATCACGACGATTCCACCTACGAGTAACGAGATCAGCGTGATAGGAGTGACAACCATAGCGATGGCCCCCGTAAACTGGTCTATCTGATTATTGACCTCTTCGACATTGACCAGTCCGAAATCGTCTTCGGCATCGCCCTTCAGCTTGTGACGGTTGCGCATGATCATGCGCGCCTGTTCGATTGTAGGCTGAAATCCATCGCGGCTGTATGCCTTGCCGTGAAGTTGCAGGCTCTGGCGGAACCCGTAAATTCTGCGGTAGGTAGTGATCGGTATATAAGCGTTGTTGTCGAGCGACTGGCCAAACATCGAGCCGCGCTTCTCTTCGACTCCGATAATGCGCATGGGCAACCCGCCGATCTTTATCTCTTTGCCGATGGGGTCAGTTCCGGGAAAGAACTTATCCTGTATATCCGACCCTATCACGACGACCGGAGCGGCGTTTTCTACCTCGTGCGGAAGCACAAATCTGCCCTCTCCTATGGTCTTGTCCTCTATGTCAGCCATGTTGGCCGTGACGCCCTGAATCTGAGTGCCGTAAAGTTCCTGCCCGTCCTGATTGAGGTCCTCGCTGCCCATGACCTGCGCCCCGACCTCTTTGCAATCGGTGCAGTGCGCAAGCATCCACTCGAAATCTTCCCATTCGAGCCGTTTGTTGCGCTTCTGCATCTTCTCCCAGTCTTCTTCGTTCATCTCTCCGACGTGGGCGATGCGGGCTATCATGAAGTGGTTGACCCCGAGTATCTTCGATATCTTGTCAACCACATAAGTGTTCAGCCCGTCAATCGAAGCGCCGACAACCACGACCGATGCGACGCCGATTATGATTCCGATAAGGGTCAAAAAGGCGCGCAACTTGTGGGCAAAGATGGATTGCAGGGCTATCTTTGCCGCGTCAGTATAGAAAGAATAAATGTATCTCATAGATTTATTTAACTGTATAAAGTCGAAGTACAACTTGCACTACGAAGCGTTAGCGTATAATGTTTGCCAAAATTCAAGCAGGGTGACAGCGTTATGTCAAAGCCACAAAGAAGCAAAAAACGATCAACCGACGCTCCGGTTGCGGTCGAATCCGAAGCCCACCGTCAATCTGCTCGCGCAAACCGCCGAAGCAAGACAAAGGATTTCACACACGGCAAAACGCAGGAGGCGCTCCTTGTGGGCGGCGTGCTTATAGTAGCGTTTCTCGCTTATTTGAACTCGACGGGCGGCGAATTCACTTATGACGACAGATTTCAGGTCTTGAAGAATCCCACGCTCCAGACCCTTTCCAACATCCCCAGAATGTTTACACAGAGCGTCTGGCAGTTTATGAATGCGGGATCAGACTCACCCGTAGGCAATTATTACCGTCCGATTTTTAACGCGGCACTCATATTTCAATATCACCTGTTTGGGCTCGATACGGTAGGCTGGCACGTGGTCTCTATCCTGTTGCATCTGGCGGTCACGTTTCTTGTCTACAGACTCGCCCGCCGGTGGGATATGTCGCAGCAAACTGCTACGGCGGCGGCGCTGATGTTCGGCCTCCACCCGATTCACAGCGAATCGGTAGCCTGGATTTCCGGGCTGCCCGACCCGCTTGCGGCCCTGTTTATTCTCGGCTCCCTGCTTCTGTATGAGCGTTGCTATCACGGGGCGGGTGAGCGAAAAAATCTGCTGATTGCAAGCCTCGGGCTTGCGATGCTTGCGCTTCTCAGCAAAGAGGTCGCCGTAGCCTTCCCTGTCTTTCTTCTCGTGCGGGAGTGGTTGGATCGCCCAGAGTCGGAGCCCTTCCCAGCCATTCTTACAAAAACGATCCGCCGCGTGGCTCCTTTCCTGATCGCCGTAATCGTCTACCTGGGGATGCGCTTTGCGGTTCTCGGCTTTTTAGACAAGACCGAGCCAAAGGCTGAGATCATCCCGGCTTTTCACGTATTTCTTACAATCCCTTCGATTCTGCTCAGTTATGTGCGGCTTCTTTTCATCCCCTATCCGCTGGCAATCGCATACAAGCAGGGCTATGTGACCGAAGCGTCGGACCCGCGTTTCTGGGGCTCGTTGCTGGCCGTGACAGCGATACTCGCGGCGACTGTCTGGCTTGTGCGCCGCTCTCAAACGGGGAGGCGGGCGCTGGCCTTTATGATTCTCTTTATGCTGCCTGTGCTGAATCTGAAGGCATTCAATCAGCAGGAATCACTCATACACGACCGTTATTTGTATCTGCCTTCGATAGGCTTCTGTCTGCTTGCGGCGCTTGCGCTCGAATGGCTCGCTGCGCGTCTGGGCGCAAGGCAAAAAATAGCATTTCAAGTCGCGGTCGTATTGATCGCCGTGATCTTTTTCGGTCTTACTCTCAATCAAAACCGCACCTGGCAAAACGATCTGGCAATGGCGAATAACGCTCTGAGGCTGGACCCGACCTCTCCGTTTCTGCATAACTACATCGGAGCGTATTATGCTCAGGCCAAGAACTTTGCCTTCGCGGAAAAATATTATCAGCAGGCGCTCGCGGACGAGCCGAAATATTACGACGCGCTTACAAATCTGGGTGATATTTATCGCGAGGAGGGCAGACTTGGCGAGGCCGAGCAGGCTTATCAAAAGGCGATAGAGTACGGCTCGCCCTATGCCAATACTTACTATAACCTCGGAGTGATATACACCTCTCAGGGGAGGCTCGAAGAAGCCCGACAGGCGCTCATCCAGACGTTGGAGATTATGCCTTCCAACACCGCAGCCCGGTATAATCTGGGCTGGGCTTACGACAAGGAAGGCAAGAACGATCTTGCCGAGCAGGAATATCGAAAGACGCTCGAATACAACCCCGCCTACCCTGAGCCGCGTATAAACCTGGCCGGTCTGCTCTCAAGACAGGGCCGCATTCAGGATGCGCTCGAACAACTGCAAATCGCTCAACAGTACGCGCCGGAACACTCCGTAATGCTTTACAATCTGGGCGATACATACATGAGAATGGGCCGCTATCAGGAGGCCGTCTCTCCGCTCACACAACTTATTCGCCAGGACCCTCGCAACCCCAAAGCCTATACAAGTCTCGGGCTCTGTTACGAACGGCTTGGCGATAAAGAGCAGGCAAAAACATATTTTCAGAAGGCCGTCGAAGTCGCTCCCGATGATACTTACACAAACGTAGCCCGCGAGCGCCTAGCCGCGATGTAGGGGGAAACGTGATACGTGATGCGTGATGCGTGATTTAGCAGGCTTGGAAGTTGGTTTTTACAAGCACCGCGCCTGAAAGTCACGTATCACGCATCACGTATCACGCATCACGTATCACGTATCACGCATCACGTATCACGCATCACGTATCACGCATCAGTGAGCGCATCACGCATCAGTGAGCGCATCACGCATCAGAAACGAATCACATCGCCGTCATTCATCAGAGTCAGCGAATATCCCCGCACTTCTTTGAGTTCCGCGATAATCTCATCGCGATAGGCGGGTTTGAGGTGTGTGACATAGACGGGGACATCTGGTCTGTCGAGTTTGGCAAGCTCACCGGCCAGGGTCTCCGGCGTCAGGTGGCCGCTTCGGGCTGCAATCTCTTTGAGTCTGTTCGGGAAGGAGGCTTCGAGCGTCAGGGCGCTGAGATTTTCAACCATTCGGGCCATCTGCCAGACTCTTTCGGTCGGCCCCGTGTCTCCTACGTGGAGGAGGGTCGTCCCCCGGCGCTCGATAAAATAGGCTACTCCCGGGACCGAATGAGCTACGGCAACGGCGGTGATGGTAAAATCGCCTATCGTCTCAGGCCGTTCTTCCTGTAGCTCGCGCAGCACTATGACCGGGTGAGGCCGGTCGCGGCTCGTGAGTCTTGTGAAATCGGGCCAGATTACATTATTGAAAAACGAGAGCGTGAGCGCAGAGATTGTCTCGCGTATCCCCCAGACGATTATGCTGTCTGCGCGCTGGTCGAACATATTGTCAGACAAAGTGGCAAGCGACCCCGCGTGGTCAAGATGGGCGTGAGTGATGAGAATATTTTCGATCTTTGCCTGCTCTTCCAGATCAAGCACCGAGGTAGTCGAGCCCGCGTCAATCAACAAAGAGTCGTTCATCAAATACGAAGACAGGTTATGTCCGGGCACCTGCCCGCCGGAACAACCCAGCACGCGAACGGTCATCGAGACCCTTTCGGAATGCTCTTTGGCTGAGCCCGGATTTGATAAAGTGTCCACCATTCAGGTTTCATAATATACAGATATTCGCCTGAGAGGTGAACCCCATCCGAGATTTGGGATTTGAGATTTGAGATTTGAGATTTGAAATCTCAGATGGGGGCGAGTGATCTTGAATGCGTTACTCTTTGGCCAGACTGATCTGCCCGGCCCCGATTATGCGGCGACTTGTGCGTTCCTGTAAAAAAATAACCGCCCGCAAATCCGTCGGTTTCCACTCTTTCGCAAGCGATATGACGGGCTCGGCGTCGAAATTATTCTTACCCGAAGCGATCTGGCCTATGGTCGTGAGGCTTCGCGTGACGGCGCTGTGGGCGAGTTTGCGCCCGGCATTCTCCCCGCGTTGAACCGATGAACGCAGGTTGTTCTCTGTTACGGCAAGCATCACCTCGACCCCGTTGCCGTCTTTGACGGCAGGCATGTTTTCGACGTGAACTTTGAGTTGAACCTTATCGCTTCCGGCAGGCTGCAAGGCGCGAGAGATTTGCACGGTTGCCTTTGGAGACTGCGCGGCTTTGGAAATCGCGTTGCGCGCTCGATCCATGCTGCTGCCTACGAATTCCGCCTGCCCGTCAACGACCATCTGTGGCGTATAGATTTGATCGCGGCCAAAGACCTCGGCATATCGGTTCTGCCGCGTGCTGTAGGCGGATGATGAATAGGGGTCGGTCCAGCCTATATAGTTCCAATAGTCTACGTGCTCGCTGAGCGCGATGACCATCGCGCCCTGAACGGGTTGCTCTCTGTCGAGTTGAGCGAGCACCTGATCGGCAGGCGGACAACTCGAACACCCTTCGGATGTGAACAGCTCGACTATGACGGGCGCGCCTGATGCGGTAGCGGCTTCGACGGTTTGCTCGAACGTGCCGACAGCCGGGCGGTCGCCCTTCCGATGAGTAATCGCAAATGAAAAGACGAGCAATGCGACAAGGATCACAAGCATGGTGACAGGATATTTCATAATCGTCTCGCTTTATAGTTGCGCGGTAATCGCGCGGGCTATTTCGGAAGTTTGCTTTTTATCCAGAGATGACACGACCATCAGATTAATGCCCGATCTGGCAATTGATGCAACCTCGTAGCCGTTTTCCTCCAACACGACCAGTTCTCCGGCAGCCGGGGCTTCACCGCGGGGCGCTATGTAAACAGAGAGCGGGCGCTCGCTTGAGTCGTGATAGATCAGGTGAAGCCATCTTACGCCGTTGATTGGACACTCTTTTGCGCGAAGTTCGCCAAAGCCGAATAGGGAAAGATCGGGCGGATTTTTCATCTGGCCGTATTGATCCATAAGACGGTTTATCTGATCAGTATCGCTTATCGCCGTCACAAGCTTGTCCATAGAGCAATGCGCGGCGTGATCGGCGGCGGCGGCGGCATAAACTTTATTCTCTATAAAGGGCGTTGCGCCTCGCAGGAAAAATATCGCGGCGAGGGTTGCGATGACCGCAATTGCTGCTGCCCGCTTCAAAATCGAGGCCGATACAACGCTACCGCGTGCGCGTGCGACATCTTTTGGGAGGGCTTGAAGTATCTCTTTGCGAAGCCTTCCGTTGTCGCTCGTTTCAGCGAGAGCGGTTTCTTTCAACAGCCGGTCCTGATCCAGAAACACGTTTAGCAGCGAAAGGCACGAGGGACAGCCGTCCAGATGACGTTGCGCCTCGAGCGTGTTTCGGGCATCCAGTTCGCTATCCATGTAAATCTGGATTATCTCTTTTACTTCGTTGCAATTCATCGTTAGCTCAAATCCTACTTTACTATATTCGATGCTCCGGCGGCACGGGAACTTACCCCGCAGCGCCTTTCAGCCCGCTTGTTATAAGTATCCTGCGGAGGTCGCGGCGAGCGCGATGAAGACGTGACATCACCGTCCCTATAGGGACGCCGAGTATGTCGGCCGCCTCCTTATACGAAAACTCTTCGACCACGACCAGCCACAAAACCGAGCGGTGATCTTCGGATAATTGCTCAGTTGCTTCCAGCACCTCTCGGCCTTCGAGTCGCTTGAGCGGGTCCATCGCAACTACATTGCCAGGCTGATAATCGATTCGATCTTCATTTTCAAGCGGAGACTCGGGCATTCTGGCCTCTTTTCCCTTTCTGCCGTTTATGACGTTGAACATTATGCGGAACAACCACGAGGCGCAATTTGATCCGGTCTCGAAAGAGTCGAAATACTTCCACGCCCGCAGATAAGTCTCCTGCACGATGTCTTCGGCCTCCTGGCGAGCGCGCACGATCCGCGTAGCGGCCCTCATCAATGCATCAAGATGCGTCAGGGCTTCCCGTTCAAATTTCAGTATGGGCGAATCTGATCTCGGCTCTGCCAATTTATCTCCGTCACTAAATATCTATGACATGAGAGTATACCCGCTGCCGGTTAAAATTATTCCCGGACAGGACAATGATTCGTGATCCGTGATCCGTGACGCAAGCAGGCTTGCAAGTCGGTTTTTACAAGCGCGATGCCTGGAAGTCACGAATCACTTTTCACGAATCACTTTTCACGGATCAGCCTCGATCTATTGCTCATCTGCCGGAGCATCACTTATGCTCAATTAAGAGGGGATCAGGTAACAGGCTATGAAGGCAGAACCATTATGGGAGACCGAAGATCAGATCGCGCGGCTGGTCGAATTGATCGGTGATTCGGGCGAGGAGAAAGAAAAGCCGCTGCGCCGCGACGTGCGCTCGCTTGGGCGGTTGCTTGGCGAGGTGTTGAAGGAACAGGGCGGGCAAAAACTTTTTGATGCGGTCGAGGAGCTTCGGCTGCTCGCCATTCAGCACAGGGAATTGCGCCTGGAAAGTCAGGCAGATTCGGGCGAGGCCGAATTGCTCGAACGCGCCAGAAGCATCATCAGCCGAGCCGACCTCGACCGCGCCTATCATCTGACAAAAGCATTCGCCATCTATTTCGAATTGACCAATCTGGCTGAAACCAATCACCGCAAACGCCGCCGCCGCGCGGCAGAGCTATCGCCGGATCGCAATTTTGAGAGACGTTCATTTCGCGGCGCGCTCGCGCATTTGAAGGAAGCGGGGACATCCGCAGAAGAGGCGCTCGCGCTGCTCAAAGAGATAGAGATCATCCCTGTCTTCACCGCCCATCCGACCGAGGTCGCAAGGCGGACGGTGTTGCTCAAAAGAAGGCGAATCTCTGAGAGACTGGAAAAACTCGACCGCCTTCCACTCACCGAATCGGAAGCCGCCGAACACGAAGAGGCTATAGCCGCCGAAATCACGGCCCTCTGGCAGACGGACGAAGTGCGCCGCCAGCGGCCCACCGTGCGCGATGAAATAAAGATGGGGTTGGATTATTATCCGACCACGCTCATACCCACGTTGCCGGGGCTTTACGATGGGATAGCCAGTGCCTTTCGCTCTGTGTTCGGGCTTGAAATTGCCGCAAGCGATCTGCCCGCGCTTGTCAGGTTCGGCTCGTGGATAGGCGGCGACCGCGACGGCAATCCTTATGTCACACCCGAAACGACGGGCGAGGCATTGCGTATGGCCCGCGAAACCATACTGGGTCACTACATAAACGCGACCGAAGAACTGGTCAGGAGACTCAGCACATCGCGTATGCAGACCGGGATTTCCAGATCATTACAGCAGAGGCTCGACCGTTACACCTCGACCATCACCTCCACGGATTTAAAGGCGGGAACCGGCTGGGAAAACGAACCCTATCGCCGCTTTCTGGTTTACGTACTGCTCAGATTGCAGCGAACGCTCGACGATCCAAAGCACGATGATGCGTATCCTGATGCGCGGGAATTTGCCGCCGACCTGTCCGTCATGCGCGAAAGCCTTGAGAGCAATAAAGGAGAGAGGCTCGCCCGATTGCTGATTTCGCCTCTGCTCAGACAGGTCGAGACCTTCAGCTTTCACCTGCACACTCTCGACATACGTCAGCACGCCCGCCTGCACCGAGGCGCTATAAAAGAGCTTTCAAGCGGTGATCTGCTGTGCGAAAGCGGAAGCTCTCATCTGCCCTCTCCGCCTTCACCCGAAACCACCGACCTGCTTGACACCCTGCGCGCCGTGGCGGAGTTCAAAAAGGATTATTCGCCGCGCGCCATACAAAGCTATGTAATCAGCGGCTCTCAATGCGTCGAAGACATTCTGGCCGTGGCGTGGCTCGCGGAGTTGAGCGGGGTGCGGGTCGCGGCCTCATCCCGGGATGACCCCGGCATCCTTCCCGTCCCTCTGTTTGAATCCATAGAGGATTTGCGCAACTGCCCCGAAATATGCCGCCGACTCTGGACGCTGCCCGATTACGCGAGGCTAATCGATTCCTGGGGTCGCAATCAGGAAGTGATGCTCGGTTACTCGGATTCGAACAAGGACGGCGGGATGCTTACAAGCACTTGGGAAATCTTCAAGGCTCACCGTGCGTTGCACGATGTGGCGCGCGAGTGTGGCGTGAAATTGAGGCTCTTTCACGGGCGAGGCGGTACGGTCGGGCGAGGCGGCGGGCCTACGTTTCGAGCGATACTCGCTCAACCCGCCGGGGCATTCAGCGGGCAGATGAAGATAACCGAACAGGGCGAAGTATTGAACTGGAAATACTCCGACCCTGTGCTTGCCGAAAACAGCCTTGAAGTGATGATAGCCGCCGCGCTCGAATCCCTTGCCGAAGCAGGCAACCAGGAGGCCGGGGTAAAAGAGGAATGGGAAGCGGCTATGGAGAGCATGTCGAGGGATGCTTTTGCCTGCTACCGCGAGAAGGTTTACGACAACCCAGACATCCTGCCTTACTTTGAAGAATCGACGCCGGTCCTCGAATTAAAGCACGCGATGATAGGGTCGCGTCCGGCGCGACGCGGCGAGAGTCGCGGCCTCGATGATTTGCGGGCCATACCGTGGGTCTTTGGCTGGATGCAGAGTCGCAGCGTGTTGCCCGCCTATTTCGGCGTAGGCTATGCGCTAGAACGCTTCGCACAAAAGAGCGCCGAAAACGAGGCGCTGCTGAAGGCTATGATGGTGCGGTTCCCGCTCTTTCGAGACATGATCCGAAACATGGAGATGGCGCTTGCAAAAGCCGACCTCGGTATAGCGCAGCTTTATGCCGAACTGGTTTCGGATCAAAAACTCAGAGAGCGTGTCTTTCCCATGATAGCCGAAGAGTTCGAACGCTCAATCCGCATGATTTTGAAGGTGAGCGGGCAGACTCGTCTGCTTGAAACCAACCCGGTCCTTGCCCGTTCGATAAAATTGCGAAACCCTTACGTCGATCCCATGAGCCTGATTCAAGTCGAGTTGTTGCGCCGCAAGCGAGCAGGCGAGCAGGGCGAAGAATTGAATTACGCGCTCGCGGCCACGATAAACGGCATCGCGGCGGGGCTTCGCAACACGGGCTGAAAAGGCAAGTGATGCGTGATGCGTGACCCAAACAGTTTTGCAAATCGTCTTTAACAAGCTGCCTGCTTGAAAATCACGAATCACGAATCTTCGCTTTCGTTGCTCATCGAATTTTAATCTTCTCCTGCTAAAATATCCTTGAGCACATCGCGAAGAGGCCGAGCGAGATTGAGAGTTTTACTTGTAGAAGACGAGCCGCGAGTCGCGCGCTTCATATCGAAGGGGCTGCGCGAGCAGAGCTATGCGGTTGACATCGCCTCCGACGGCGAAGAGGCTCTCTATCAGGCTTTTCTCAACGAATACGATTTGATAATCCTCGACGTGATGTTGCCGGTAAAGGACGGGTTCACCGTGTGTCGCAAGCTTCGCACCCGGGGCGCTGTGACTCCGATTCTGATGCTGACCGCCCGCGACGACATTGATGATCGGGTCGCCGGGCTTGACTCAGGCGCAGATGATTACCTGACCAAGCCTTTCGATTTCAAGGAACTGCTCGCTCGCGTGCGCGCGCTCCTCAGAAGATCGAAGGAACTAAGGCCGGAAGTGCTTCAGACGGCCGATTTGACTCTCAACACGACGAGCCACGGCGTCACGCGACGGGGGCAAAGCATCAGCCTGACCGCCAAAGAGTACGCCCTGCTTGAGTTCTTTATGATGAGAGAGGGCAAACTGCTCGGGCGCAGCGAGATTGCTCAACACGTCTGGGATGAGAATTTCGATCCCTTTTCAAATGTCATAGACGTGTATGTGCGCCGCCTGCGAAAGAAGATCGATGAAGGTTTTGACAGAACGCTGATTCACACACGACGCGGCGAAGGTTATATCTTCTCGGCCGATCTGGAGGGCGAAAGTGTTTAGCAGCATTCGCGTACGTCTTACGCTCTGGTATGTGCTGATCTTCGGGTTGTTGCTCATTGGCTTCAGCGTCTTCACTTATGCGCTGCTGTCAAGAAATCTATACAATCAGATGGACGACTCGCTCTCGAAGGCCGCCAAAAGTATGGCCTCGGAATTCGTGGGGGAGACAGAAGAAAACGGAGGCAATACGAAGCTCGGAGCCGAAGAGACCCTGCGCGAGCTGTCGTTGCCCGGCCTCTACACGTCCTTCTATGCCGGAGATCAATTGCTGGCTTCAAACTACCCGCAGGACTTGTCCCCCGCGCTCACATCGGAACTCTTTCAGGCGACAGGCGGCGACCGCCCGGCATTTCACACAACAGACGGCTTTGGCGAAGAGGGCGCGCGCGTTGTGGCGCTTCCAATCAAACAGGAGGGCGCAAAGTATTTCGTTGTTATTGCCGAACCGTTGCACGATGTGATCGAGCAACTCGAGGCCACGAGGCGCATTTATTATATGGCGTTGCCTACGGCGCTTTTCATAGCCGGGTTTGGAGGATTTTTGCTCGCCAGAAAGAGCCTCGCGCCCGTAGTGATAATGTCGGATCAGGCTCGCGCGATAGGCGCAAGCAACCTCCACGAACGGCTGAAGGTTCGCAACAAAAGCGACGAACTCGGGCTGCTTGCCGAAGTCTTCAACGAGTTGCTTTCCCGGCTCGAACAGTCATTCGAAAAGATGAAGGGGTTTATGGCCGACGCTTCGCACGAGCTTCGCACCCCGCTTTCGATCATAAGGGGCGAGGCCGAAGTGGCGCTGTCCCAGGACCGCGACGCCCATGAATACAGAGAATCGCTTGCGATCATTCAGGACGAAACCCGCAGACTTTCCCGCATCGTAGACGATATGCTCGCGCTTGCTCGCGCAGACGCGGGACAGCGCCCAATGGTCCGGGAAGAGTTTTATCTGAACGATCTGGTCGAAGAATGCTGCAAGGCGGCGCAAATCCTTGCACTTCGAAAGGGCGTGGCTCTCGTATCGGATTCCGGTCAGGACGCACCGTTTCAGGGCGATGAAGATATGCTGAGGCGGCTGATTTTGAATCTGCTCGATAACGCGGTGAAATACACGCCCACGGGCGGCTCTATCGTCGTAAGGCTGGAAAGCGGAAAGCGACAGGCAAAGATAATCGTCTCCGATACCGGCATAGGGATCCCGGTCGATGCCGCAAGCCACGTCTTCGAGAGGTTTTACAGAGTCTCTAAAGCGCGCTCTCGCGCCGAAGGCGGAAGCGGGCTCGGGCTTTCGATAGCCAGATGGGTAGCCGAATCGCACAACGGCACTATTGACCTTGACAGCCAGCCCGGGCGCGGCAGCACATTTACGGTCACACTCCCTCTTTAATATCAAAGGAATTCGCAACAGAGGCACCGCAGACACAGTGATCTCTTATACCAATTCCCGAATGAATGTAGGGGCAAGGCTTGTCCTTGCCCGGATCGCCCGAGATGGCCTGAGATGTGCTTCGCACACGGCGAGCGATGACCCTTTGAGGAACGAAATCTATGGAGCCACGAAATCGCCCACTCAAAGAAGCAATTAAGCCCCGCAGCAAGTAAAAGCTTCAAAAAGGCTCAATACGAAACTCAGGGACACCGATCACTAACCTTTCCATACCCGAATGCCTCCAAAAAAGTTTGTAGGTTTAGGTAAGCTCTGATTACTCTCTCATTGCAGATTGCGCCTGGACGAAGTGGGAGTTTCAGTTACTTCGGAGAGCAATCATGGGGTCTATCCTTGAGGCCCGCCGCGCCGGAATGTACCCGGCAACAAATGCAACACAACTCAGCAAAAAAATCGTTCCCGCGAAGGTCGCCAGATCAGTCGGCACCGTTTCAAACAGCAATGACCCGATTAGCTTCGCCACAGCCATGGACAGAAGTGTCCCAATCCAAACCCCTACCAGTGCCAGGCGTAAGGTCTTTGCGATGACGCTTAGCTGTACTCGCCTTGATGTAGCTCCGAGGGCCATACGAATGCCGATCTCTTGTGTCTGCCTCGTCACAGAATACGAGATGACCCCGTAGATACCAAGCGCAGCCAGAATCAAACCAAGAGCCGCGAATGCGCTGACCAGCATTGCAAAGAAGCGGCGCGGTGAGACGGCGTGATCGACAAGCCGCTGGACGGGTCGAAATTCTGCCGCGAGTTGATTAGAGTTGCGTGCGCGAAGTGAGCCTATCACGCTGGGAGCTATCGCCTCGGGAGGAAGAGAGGAGCGAACAACCAGCTCCGCTCCTTCTGGGTCTGATTGTATCATGGGCGTAAAAACTTCCGGTCCCACACCCTCTTCCAGACTATTCTGGCGAACATTCGCAATTACTCCTATCACCCGGCTCTCTCCTCTGCTGATGCCGTTTACCATACGTCCGATTGGATTTTCACCGGGCCAATGACGACGGGCCGCCGCCTCGTTGATGATGATTACGGATTGGCTGTTCGCATTGTCTTCCCAGGTGAAGTCGCGCCCCTCAAGCAATTTCATGCCCATCGCTTTGATGTATCCGGGCGTAACCATGCGGATGAAAACCGAGAGATCCTCTCCCTTCGGATAGACTCTTCCCTTTGCCACCATGCTCCAACTGCGATTCCTATCGAGGGGCAGCATATCCGTGATACCAGCGGCTTCCACACCGGGAAGAGCGCGGACTTGTTCCAGCATATCCTGAAGTATCGCGCTGCGACGTTCCAGATTCCCACCATCGTCATAGTCGATCTTGATCGCAGCCGCATGGCTCGGGTTGAAACCCAGATCTACATCCAGCACGCGCAAAAAGCTACGCAGCATTAGACCGGCGCCGACAAGCAGGACGCAGGCGAGCGCCATCTCCGAGACAACCAGCACTGAACGCAATCGGGATCGCTTCCTGCCCTCGCTCAACCCGGGGCCCGAATCCTTGAGCGATTCCTGCAAATTGCCCGAGGAAATTCTGAGGCCCGGAGCCAGTCCGAAAAGTATCCCGGCGCTGATTGTGATAACTCCCGCCCACATGAGGGCTGATCTATCCACGCCAACACTGCTGAGCAGAGGCAGCGCGATTGACCCTTGATGCGAAATGTAAAAAGTAAGCGCAAACCCTAACATCAACCCAAAGACTCCACCGGCAAGCGATAACAGCAGGCTTTCAGTTAAAAGCTGTCGAATCAATCTTCCCCGGGTTGCACCAAGCGCGCTGCGCAGGGCAAATTCTTTGCTGCGCGCAGCGGTCCGCGCCAGCATCAGGTTTGAAAGATTGACGCAGATGATTAGAAATATGAGACCTACAGCGCACCACAATACGACGAGAGCCCGGTGGAGCTTGCCACTGACGTGATCTTTCAGCCCCGTGATTGTCGAAGAATAATCCATGAACCATTCCGGATGCGCAGCCCTGAGTTCTGGAAAGACGACATTAGCTTCCGTCTGGGCTTGAGCTATCGTTACTCCTGGTTTTAGCCGCCCAATCAAAGCAAGTGTATTGCCCCAATCGCGCAGTACATCCATAGGGGCAGGCATATAAAGATCCATTCTCACACCAGGCGAAAATACGGAGCCGAAATCGAAGCTCGGAGGAAGCACGCCGACAACCGTCGCGCTTGTGTTATTCAGAGTAATTGCCTGGCCAACTATGTTTGGGTCGCCGCTAAACTGTCGCTGCCAAAAGGCGTGGCCGAGAATAACCGCCGGAGGGCCACCCTTCTGGCATTCTTCGGGCAAAAAGAATCGTCCGAGAAGAGGTTGAACGCCCAGAGTTTGAAAGAAATTTTCAGCTATCATAAGACCTGCGACAGGTTGCGGTTCACCCCGGCCTATCAATTTTGTTTCGCTGTTGCCAAGAAATGGATTGTAACTTGTGATCTGTTGGAAAGACTGATTATGTCGCTGAAATTCTTCATAAGCGCTTACGGTGTAGGTGACGCTCGATAGACCGCCTTCTCCATTTCCGACCGCCAGCCACGCGAGCTGTTGCGGGTCAGGAAAAGGCAGTGGCCGCAGCAAGATAGTGTTGACTACGCTGAAGACGGCGATATTGGCGCCAATCCCCAGAGCGAGTATCAATACCGCAACTATGGTGAACCCTCGATTCCGTCGAAAGGCGCGAAGGGAATACCGAATATCTTGAATCAGGATTTCCACGGCAGGAAGGCCTCGAACATCGCGATGCCGCTCCTTCGCACGCCCTGGACTGCCGAATCTAATTAACGCATGGCGGCGAGCCTCCCCTGGCGACATGCCGCGCTGGATGTATTCTTCGGTTGCCAGATCAAGATGAGCCGCCATTTCCTCGTCGAGATCGTTATCCAGTTGCTCATAGCGGAAAACAGCCATCAGACGACGAATCGTTCGCTGCACAAAATCGATCATTGCTCCCCTCCTTCTTCCTGCATGTCGAGTACCTTCCCCATAACTGTTGCAAGCCTGCGCCAGTATGCCGCGTCATCAGAGAGATGTTTGCGTCCTTTTTGGGTGATGGAATAGAACTTTGCCTTACGATTGTTAGCCGAGGTTCCCCATTCGGCCGATATCAGTCCTCGATGTTGCAGCCTGACAAGCGAAGCGTAAATAGTCCCCTGATTGAGCAGAACTTCATCACCGCTCACTTGCTCGATCCGGCGAGCAATTCCGTAACCGTGCATCGCTCCCATCGCTGCGAGCGTCTGTAGTACCATAAGGTCGAGTGTCCCTTGCAATAAATCTAACTTAGATTCTCCCATAGATCTTCTCCTGTTGTATGGCCACATAAGGTATCACGTCTCCTGTGGGATTACAACAAGAAAATATAAGGTATAACCCTCAGCATGGGTGTTCGACTCCCACAGAATTCAATCCTTACGCCAAGAGTTTGTCGAGCCCAGTATGAGTTATCCGAGCTTTAGGCGATGCGATCAAACAGGCGGATATGCTCAGACCCCAGGCCGAGGCCGGGCTTTCATCTGTGATGGCTGATGTCTGGAATGAGGCCGAGATATTGGCTTGCCAGTTCTCGGATGATCTGGAGGGAGCGGCCGAGCGAATCACCAGCAACGTTGCCGGTGGAATAGTTGAGGGGATATTTTCAGCCGAGTACCGCATCTCACCTGGCAGTTGCTGCATAACCCGGGCGCTTTGCTGTGGCCCGTCTCAGGGTGCATCGCCTCATAGATTTCTTTTCTCCGCTTTAACTGCGACCGGCAACGTTGCCGATTTGAAGCGACGCGCCCGAATGCGTGAGGCTCGATTGATTGACGCGCGCTCGACTCCGTTTATGAGGTGTGAGTGTGGCGAGGTGCTGGACTTCACGCAGGAAGGATCGGCGCTGGTGATGTGATGCGCTTATCTCTCAACTCGAAAATACATCTATCTCCTCGCAAGCTTCATTTGCTCATCATCATGTTTCGAACTGACGCTCCTATCTATCTTTGCTGCATTGTAGGTTTCTCAGCGAGGTATACTTTGGTACAAAGCTCTATCTGGTTGTCACCCTGATTGTGTAGTGAGCCAAAGGATGGGCAACTACGTAGACGTAATAATCACGTGTCCTGGGAACCTTTCCGGTCCATCGTTTATTATCGTCCGACGCCTTTCCAAAACCCACTTGCTCGGCATCAAAGAAGTTACGCGATTCGCTAATTGTAAACTCGGCGTGATTGTCGCCTTCGTTTCGCCAGGAGATTTGCACAGTCAATGTTTGGCCTTTACGCGCCCGAATCACATAGCTGTCATGTGCCTCGCCGCCAATGCCCCCCCTGACTGTCGCCGGGCTTCGCAGCCTCTTCTTGGGAGTATTGTCAGTTTGCGCGAAGGCAGTATGGACAACAAGTACGAGAGTTGCAATTAGTGTGAAAAATAGATACGTCCTTTGAAGTTTGTTTCCCATATTGATTCGACTCATAATCCGGTTGTGCACAATGACAAGAATATTGAGGAAATCGAGTGGCAGCATACCAGAGTATTGATGGGCAATCAACGCCTCAAGCACTCATCGAATTGCTACTATCGGAGGGCTAAGGACGAATTCAGCGGCGCGCTTTAGCCAGGTCCTGATCGTCGCGACCGCGCCCTCGGAGCCTGTAATGTAGCTTCGTCCAATTCCCTTCTCTATTTTGCCTCTACAACGCTCTAAACTCGCCTACAAACGCTCGGAGCCGGAGACATTCCAGACATTGAACCGGCAGGAGATCGCTTGAAGCAGGCTAGAATGCGCTTGATCAGGGTATTTCACAATCTTCTCTGAAAGCCCTTCTCTCGATCTGAGATGAGGAAACATTCTGTCTATCCTCCCATCAGTAACGGCTTGTTGGCTAGAACCGGTAGTCGGGGAGTTTGATGTCGTCTCGAAGGTCGCGGCCAATGAAATAATCTGCAACTATAGGTATTCGCATTAGCCGGGTTACAACATCGCGGAACTTGATGCCGAAGGCTGTCTTCGGGGCGAATGATGAGGCGAATTTCGCCGCCGACTCCTGCTTGCGCTTCAAAAACGGCATCAAGCGTTCCTCATAGCGAGCGAAGGCAGCGCGATAATCGCCTCTGCTCTCGCGAAGTTCGCCTGCGAGCACATAAGCCTCGGCCATCGCAAGCCCTGTTCCCTCACCGGCAACGAGGGAGACGCAGGCTGCGGCATCGCCGATTAGTGCCGTGCGTCCTGTTGTCCAGCGATCCATGCGAATCTGGCTGACACGGTCGAAATAGACGCCCCTGACATCCTCCATTGCCGCGAGAATCCGGGGACATTCCCAGCCGACATCAGCAAAGACGTTTGTTAGCACCGATTTGCATTCTTGCTCGCTCGATGGACTTTCGGCGGTCAAGTACTCGTTACGAAAAACGAAGAGAAAAAGCGTCACGTCATCGTGCAAGGACAATCGCAAAATCTGTCTTCCCGGAACCGCGTGGCTGACCGCTACGAGTTCATCGCGTGGTCGATAACCTTCGATCTCAAACGCGGCGACGTGATAACCGAGTGAGACTTCGAACCCTGCCTCGGGCCCGAACACTAGCTGGCGAACACGCGAATGCAACCCGTCCGCTCCAATGACCAGGTCGACTTCGCGCGGAGCAGCATGATCGAAGTCGACCCGTACGCGATTACCCTCATCCTCGATCCTTACAATGGAGTCGCCAAAGATCGTCTCGACCCTTCCATCCAGCGCACGGTAGATCGTGGCGGCAAGGTCGGAGCGCCGCAGCTCGGTGAAGCGTCCGTTGGTCATGCGGCTGAAAACGTTGACCGAGAAGCCGCCGCTCTTGCGGCCATGCCGGTCGACATAGCGCACCTCCTTCACCTGATAGCCCAATTCTCTAATTCGGGGAAGCAGACCCATCTTTTCGGCGATGTCGTAGCCGACCCCCCAGAAGTCGATGGCATAGCCGCCGCTGCGAAGCTGTGGCGACTGCTCGACGAGCAACACGTCGTGACCGGATTCCCGCAGCCAGTAGGCTAGCGTCGGACCGGCGATGCCAGCACCGTTGATGGCAACCTTCATGCAGGTCTCCTTCGGACTTAACTCAGAGTTTAGCGTCCTGTACCAGCTTGATTAAGCAATTTACAAACAAGCTTCTCATCCCACTCAATTCCCTGCCGCTCGCATTTGTATTTCAGATCCTCGATCAGATCAGACTCCTCATAACCAGCATCGCCTACGTGCAGCATGCGAATCTCTTTAATCATCTTCACGAGCCTCTGCTCTTTTGAGAGGCTCGCGGCCAGACCTAATATAGTAGCTGGCGATTATCGACATACAGATAGAACTTATCAAATATAGCTGGTCGATTGCATCCTTTGCTGCCTCATTGGACCGATTTTCTCACAGCTTTTTCACCCGCGTCTCATTTTTCTCGCACGCAAGGCGTATAAACTCTGATCGAATTTAACCAGTCGTTGAGCTATTCGATCAGTTTAGCCTTGAAAGGGTGTTTAGGAATAGCAAAGTTATAGATCAAGTGTTCAACTGATCGTCGATGAGGCTAAGGGAAATGTTGTTTTAATTTATTGGACTGGAGTATAATGCCAGTCCGATTCGGTTTAGCCGAAAAATTTGTTCAAAGCAAATTGCTTATCTAAGACAAATGAAAATGCCTTCAAATTACTCTAACCATCCGGTTCAGCTAAAGGAGAATGAGCGATGAAGCAACAGCCGATTTTCGGCAATTGGAAATCGCTCCTGTCTTAGCGAAGATCAAGAAGCTCCAGTTCGATCGCGCCTATCGCGACAATAATGGACTGTTCTTCGTCGAAGGAATACGCAACTTCGTCTTGGCAGTAGACTGCGGCTTCTCGATAGATGCACTATTTTACTGCGAGAAACTTCTTATATCCCCCATCGCCAGAAAGATGGTGCGCAGGTTGAAACGCGCCGGGGCTCCATTCGCGCGCGTTTCTCCAGAACAGTTTCGACAAATCTCCCAGACTGAACGCGCATCTGGCGTGGGAGCGATACTTCGCCAACATGCCCAAAGGCTTGATCAGACGAATCCCAACGAAAGCCTATGCTGGGTTGCTCTCAGTCGAATCCGTTCACTTGGAAATCTGGGATCGCTGATGCGAACATCGGCAGCCGTCGGCGGCGCAGGGTTTATCTTCATCGGAGACGGCATAGATCCTTACGATCCGAATGTAGTCCGAGCGACGATGGGTGCAATATTCAACCAGAGGATAGTGAGAACAAATGCCAAACAGTTCCGGCACTGGATAAAATCGCACAATCTACAGGTAGTCGGGGCTTCTCCCGATGGACAATTGAATTACGACCAGGTTTGTTACGCACGTCCTACGATACTTCTACTGGGGAATGAGCGAACCGGTCTGACCGAAGGCGAGCGGTTAATATGCAGCGATCTCGTTCGCATCCCAATGAAAGAAGGCGTGGATTCGCTCAATGTCGCTGTAGCGGGCAGCCTGCTTCTGTATGAAGTTTTTCGATCATCGCTTCGATATTAACAGCCGGTGGATATAATTATGCAAGAGGCCTTCGCTTATTCCCCCCCACCGCGCAACCCTGCCTATCCGCGAAGTTGGCTGGATTGGGTATGTGCATACAGAAAGCGCTCTGTGGAGCAAGCAAGCAGCAGATATAGAAGCCTGTCGAGCAAGGTGCTAGAATCGGGCTGATCCGCAATGAGGTTGTTATGGCGAATAAATAGTTTTTCGCAAACCCCCTGTTAATCTTCTGTTCATCAGCAACAAATAAAATATAAGGGGTCGCTAAAATCGAATTCACGCGAGGATCAATGACAATCAGCCGCTTGAGCTTAATCCTAAAAGCTCTGTTTCTTCCGGCCTTTCTGGCGCTGCTCGTAGCCGCCGAGGCAACACCCACTCACATAACTACCGCGAAAGACCCGCTCGCCTTCGCCGTGATAGGCGACACGGGCACAGGCGAGGAGCCGCAGTTTCAGGTTGCCCGCCAGATGAAAACTTATCGCGACAAGGTCCATTTCGATTTCGTCCTTATGCTTGGCGACAACATCTACCCCGACGGCAAATCTACACTTATCAAGGCCCGATTCGAAGACCCCTACAAGGATTTGCTCGATGACGGGATAAAGTTTTATGCCGTGCTCGGAAATCACGACGAGCGAAAGGGTGCGGCGGCAGAAATATCTTACGATAAATTTCACATGGACAATCGCCGCTATTATAGTTTCACAAAGGGAGAGGGTCTGATTGATAAACTGACCGGTGGCGGACTCATTGAATTCTTTGCGCTCGATTCGACCGAGATGGACCAGAAACAATTGTCCTGGCTCGAAGACGCTTTGAAATCATCCAAAGCCAGATGGAAGGTCGCCTTCTTTCATCACCCGATCTACTCTTCCGGTCGAAAGCACGGTTCCGATCTCAGGCTGCGCGCACTGGTCGAGCCGCTGTTTATAAAATACAAGGTGGATGCCGTCTTTGCCGGTCACGACCATGTTTACGAGCGTGTGAAACCGCAAAATGGGGTACATTACTTTACGGAAGGCGCAAGCGGGCAGCTTCGAAAGGGAAACCTGAATCGCAGGAGCGGATTATTTGAGGCCGGAAATGATGAGGTCAATTCCTTCCTGATAGTCCAGGTCGAAGACAAATCCATGAATGTAGAAGCGATAGGCCCCGACGGCAAGATTCTCGACAACTCTACTATCAATAAAGAGTAGAAACGATTAGAGGCAAGAGTATTGAATGTGAATTTGAGCGAGAGGGCGAGCACAAATAGGCCGCGGATGACGCGGCCTATTCCCCTTTTCCTCTTCTACATTTTGGATAACCAGGTGAGGTTGCCACGGCCTGAGACACAGATGATCAAACAAACCCGATGCTCTGCTCTTGCGAGAGAGCAAGGCTATCTCATTTTTTTCGCGCGCATATTAACCGCGGCCTCACTCATTGCCGCGATAGCAGGCTGGGCATGGGGTCGCCAGCAAGAGCCCGCGCAAGAACCAAAACCATCCGAGCCCGCTCAAACGCAGCAACAGAATCCTCAGAGCCCGCCCGCAAATCCGACCGCCCCCGCATCGCCTCCGGCTCAGGCGACTCAGCCGCAAACCCAATCGCCCGCATCGCAGACTACTCCTCTGGCCTTAAATGATGCGGTAAGCCTCGCGCTCAATCAGGTGTCAAATTTTCAACAGGCGCAATTGAACGAGTTGAGCGCGGCCGAAGATGTGCGGCAGGCGCGACTCGCTTTTCTGCCGCAGATTACCGCGCCCCTGTCTTTCACCTACAACTCGCCCGCTACTGGCCCACACTTGCAAGGCGTGCCGCGCTCGCCAAGCTTTATCAGCGCTGATGCGATCACGGCCTACGAAGCTCTTGCGGGTGTCGCGGGCGATATAGACCTGTCAGGCCGGCTGCGCGCTACGCTCAGACGCAATCAGGCGCTTCTCGAAGCGGCGCGGGCGGGGACCGAAGTGGCTCGCAGAGAGTTGATTTCAGCCGTCAATGAAACCTATTACGGGCTGGCGCTTGCCGCAGCGCGCCGCCGCTCGGCAGAGCTTACACTGGCCGCCGCAGAAGAATTCGAGCACGTCACAGGGTTGCTTGCCGAAGGCGGCGAAGTCGCCCAGGTAGACCTGACGCGCGCGCGTTTGCAGACCATCACTCGCCGCGACGAACTGGAACAGGCTCGCGCAGAAGAGATCGTAGCCGCCGACAGCCTGCGCGTATTCGTCGGGTATGATCTGGCCAGACCAATCGCCGCAACCGATCTTGAGATAGCGCCGCCCGACCCGGCCGAGCTTGATCGCTTCACGACGGCCACTATCGCTCAGCGGCCCGAACTCAAACAGTTCGAGGCCGAGCGCCGAGCAGCCGAACAGGAAAAGAAGGCCGCTCACGCCGAACGCCTGCCGCAGGTCAGCTACTCGATATACGGCGGATTCAATACCGACTCGCTAAACCCCGACCCCTTGAAAGAGCACTCGGGTGTGCTTGCGACAATCAATGTCACGATCCCCATCTTTGACTGGGGATTGACAAAGAGCCGGGAGCGGCAGGCCGACCTCCGGGCGAAATCGCTGAAGTCGCAAAGCGATCTGGCCTTGCGTAACTTTACCCAGCAATTTTATTCGGCGCGGGCACAGGCCCTTTCGGCTGCCGCTCGCGTCAGCGTATTGCGCAACGGCATCACGGAAGCGGAGCAAAATCTGCAAACTTCGATCTCTCGCTATCGCGCGGGCGAGGCTCAAATCATCGAGGTCACGGACGCGCAAACGACACTTGCCGCGCAGCGGGCCGCTCTGTTTCAGGCGCTCTTCGATTATCAGATAGCCCGCGCGCGTCTCCGACAGGCGGCAGGACAATGAACTGGAAAGAAGATCAGGACAAAAACAGCCCCCAGAGGCCGGAGTCTATTTTCTCGGAGCCAGAGCCTGTTTCCGATGAGCCGCATTTCTGGCGAAATCGGCTCCGGGAGCGGGTTTCACGTTTGAACGGACGCGACTGGCTTATCCTTTCAGTCGTTGCCGTTCTGGTGGTGCTCGCCGTAATCTGGCTTTGGTCTTCGAAGTCGGCCGACGAGGCGGCTGAAGAAGAGGCCAATATAGTCGTGAGCGTTCGCGTGGCAAAGGCCGAGCGCGATTCAATAGCGGAAGAGGTATCTGCCATCGGCACTATCTTTCCCCGCGAAGAAGCAACGGTCAGCGCAAAGATGAACGCTCAGATCAAGCAGATGGCTCTGCTCAAAAACAAGCCCGTACGCGCGGGGCAGGTAATTGCAGTTCTTGAGTCACGCGATATTCAGGCGCAACGCGACGAGGCCGCAGCCGCCTTGCAGGAAGCCCGTCATAACGCTCGCCTGCTAAGCGGAGGGACCATCCCTGAAAACAATGCTCAGGATGAAAAGGCGCTGCGCGACGCACAGGCAAAGGTCAACAATGCCCGCGCGCTTTACGAACGACGATTGACGCTTTATGAAAAAGGCGGCATCTCAAAGAAAGACCTCGAAGATTCGCAGCTCGCGCTCACAACGGCTGAGAACGAGCTTCGCCTCGCCGAAAGCGCCGCCAACCTGCACAAAGTTACTACAAACCCTGCAAACCGCGACGCGGCCATCGCTCGCGTATCGCAGGCCGAAGAGCGACTCGCCTCGCTCAACTCGCAGTTGAGTTACGGAACTATCCGCGCTCCGTTTTCAGGAATTATCACCGAGCAATTCCAGTTCGAAGGCGAATATGCCTCTTCGGGTGGAAAGCTTTTTAACATAGCCGATATGAGCGAGGTCATCGTCAAAGCCCCGTTTGCCGACACAGTCACGGCACAACTCAAAGACGGCACCCCGGCCAGAGTCCTGCCGCAGGATCAGCCCGGAGAAGAGATTGTCGGGCAAATATCACTCGTCAGCAGGTCGAGCGATCCGCAAAATCGCACGGTCGAAATCTGGATTCGCCTGAAGAACGAAGGCGGGCGGCTGCGCGATGACGGCGCAGCGAAAGTGATCGTCACAACGAACACTGAAACCGATGCTTTAGTCGTTCCCGCCTCAGCCGTAACACTCGATGCCACAAACGCCGACGAAGGCACTGTCATGGTCGTGGACGACGAATCCGTAGCTCACGAGACCAAAGTAACCGTAGGCATTCGCACACCCGACCGATTCGAAATCACATCCGGTCTCAAGGAAGGCGAAACGGTCGTGATCGAAGGCAACTATGCCCTGCCCGACGGCAGCAAGGTAGAGATCAGCGAAGAAGGCGAGGACGAAAAAGAGAATGAAGGCACGACGGGCGAAGCCCCTGCGGGCGGCACGCCTTCGACCGGAACGCCCGCGACCGATGGCGCGAGGCCGGGGCAAAATCAGGAGACACAGCCTCAAGAGACGCAGTCGGGCGCTCAGTCAAAACCGGGGTCGTCTGTGAAAGACGGCGCGATGAAAAATCCCGGAACGAAGCCGGAACCGAAAACCGGGGCAGGCGCAAAATCAAACCCGGGCGCGAAGGGCGGAGGAGCAAAGCCTTGAGCCTTGCGCAGGTGGTAACAACTCAATCACGCACTGTGCTGGTCCTTGTAGGCTTGCTCTGCGCCGCGGGGATTTACGCCGCCTTCAAATTGCCCATAGCCATTTTCCCCCAGACCGATTTCCCCAGAATAGTTATCCTGATAGACAACGGCGTAGTGCCCGCGCCGCAGATGCTTGTGTCGGTCACTCGCCCGATAGAAGAGGCCATGAACGGCATCCCCGGCATAGTCAGAATACGCTCGAACACGGCGCGAGGCGGGGCGCAGGTCGATCTCTTCTTTGACTGGTCGGTTGATATTCTGCAATCTCTGCAACTGGTTCAGGCGCGGCTTTCGCAGCTCACATCGAGCCTGCCCTCCACGTCCGAGATTCGCCAGGTTGACCGCCTGACTTTCGCTGTCTTTCCCGTGACCGGCTACAGCCTGACATCCGACACCCGCAACCCGGCCGCCCTGCGCGACCTCGCCACCTACACCATCCGTCCGCGTCTTGCCCGGCTCGCGGGCGTGGCGGGCGTGGCAATCGCGGGCGGCGAAACCCGCGAGTACCACGTGACCGTAGACCCTGCCCGCCTCGATGCGCGCAACGTGTCTCTTCAACAGGTGGTCGAAGCCGTGACCAATGCCAACATTCTCGCTTCGCCCGGACTCATAGAAGAAAACCACCAGCTTGAGCTTACGCTCGTAAGCGGGCAGGCTCAAAAAGCCGACGAGTTGAAAGCAATAGTCGTGGCGAATGTGAATAACGGGCCTGTCACGCTCAGCGATATTGCGGACGTGAGCGAAGGCATAGCCCCGAATTACACCATAGTCACAGCCGACGGCCACCCCGCCGTATTGCTCAACGTCAATCGCCAGCCCGATGCCAACACGGTCGCGGTCGTTGATGAAGTAAAGGCCGAATTTGCCGCCATGCGAGCGCAGCTTCCAAAGGATGTGAAGATCGCGCCGTTTTACGATCAGTCGATTCTTGTGCGCGAGGCCATCAAATCGGTCCGCGATGCCATACTGCTCGGCTTGCTTTTGTCCGTAGCCATACTCTACGGCTTTCTTCGCAACTGGGGCACTACCTTTGTCGCGATACTTGTCATACCTGTCACGGTGCTTACGGCGTTCCTTGCGATGTGGCTCGCCGGGTTGAGCTTTGACCTGATGACTCTTGGCGGCGTAGCCGCTGCCATCGGGCTCGTCATTGATGATGCCATCGTGGTGGTCGAAAACATCTATACGCACATGCGCCGGGGCCAGTCGAAACGCGAAGCCATACACGGGGCCGTCTCTGAAATCACAGTGCCGATCATCGGCTCGACCATCACACCCGTAGTCGTCTTCCTGCCCCTGACCCTGCTCACAGGAGTTACCGGCGTCTTCTTTCGCTCGCTCGCGCTCACGATGGCTGTGGCGCTTCTCACATCGCTTGTCCTGGCGCTTACGCTCACGCCCGTGCTTGCCGAATTCTTCGTCAGGGCAAAACGCGCTGATAAGAAACAGGGTGAAGAGGCCGCCGATGAAAGCGACAGAGGCGAGCGAGAACTATCGGCGGACGAATTTGAAGAACAGGAACAGGGCCGTATACTCGGCGCGATCACGCGTCGTTACGAAGCATTGCTGGGCCGCGTTCTGAACCGCCGCTCACTCGCGCTTGCAATCTGTCTTGTGGTTGTGGTCGTCTCTTATCTTCTCTATCGCAGTCTCGGCTCGGAGTTTCTGCCGCCCTTTGATGAAGGCGCGTTCGTGCTTGATTACACTACCCCGCCGGGCGCATCGCTTGCCGAGACGAATCGCATCCTGCAACACATCGAGAGGATGATCGAAGATTCGCCCGATGTCGAGAGCTATTCGCGGAGGACCGGGCTTGAACTGGGGCTGTTTATCACCGAGCCTAATTCGGGCGATTTTCTTGTTAAGCTAAAACCGGATCGCAAGCATTCAACCGAAGAGGTGACCGACGAGCTGCGCGAAGAGATCGAATCTTCCGAACCGGCCGCCCGCGTGGAATTCGTGGGCATCCTGAGCGATTTGATAGGCGACCTGACAAGCTCGCCCGAGCCTATCGAGATAAAGCTCTTCAGCGAAGATACCGCCGCGCTGCAAAAGAAAGCCGCCGAGGTCGCCGATGCGATTGAAAAGATTCCGGGCATCGTCGATGTCTTTAACGGCATAGTGGTGAGCGGCCCGGCGGTGACCTTTCGCATAGACCCGCAACGCGCCGCGACATTTGGCGTGACGGCAAACGATATAGCATCGACCGTCACAACCGCGATGACGGGCGATGAAGCCTCGACCATTCTGCAACAGGACCGCCTGATCTCCGTTCGCGTAGTGTTGCCCGCAAGCGAGCGCAGTTCGCTCGACACATTGCGCGGTCTGAAGATTCGCTCTACGGCGACGGGCGCTCTGTTCAGGTTAGATCAGGTGGCCGACGTTGAATATGACAAGGGCCAGACCGAAATTGCCCGCGACGGGCTTCGGCAGACAATCGGTGTGACGGCGCAACTGTCGGGCAGCGATCTTGGCTCGGCCATTGATGCGATCAAGCGAAAGCTGGCAAGCGATGTAAAACTCCCGCCCGGAATGACAATCGAATACGGCGGGCTGTATCGCGAACAACAATCGAGTTTCGCCGAATTGCTTTTGGCGCTCACGCTTGCGGTGGCGCTGGTCTTCATCACGCTGCTCATCGAATTCAAATCGTTTGCTCACCCGGTGGCGATACTTACGGGCGCGGTGCTCGCGCTCGGGGGAGTGCTCGCGGCTCTCTTTATCACCGGGACTACGCTGAACGTAGTTTCACTGATGGGGATGATAATGGTCGTGGGGCTTGTTGCGAAAAACGGCATCCTGATGCTCGACGCGGTAGAGGATCATCTCGCCTCGGGCGACACGCTCAGAGAGGCGCTCATCCGCTCAGGCCGCCGCCGGTTCCGCCCCGTTCTTATGACCTCGCTTGCCACTATACTTGGCATGCTCCCACTCGCCCTGGCACTTGGGTCGGGAGCGGAGCTACTTCAACCGCTCGCCATCGGAGTGATAGGCGGATTGACGGTTGCGCTGCTGCTTTCGCTGATCGTGACGCCGACCGTTTACACGATGTTCTATCGAAAGAGTGATCCGTGATCCGTGACCTACCTGTCTTACATTTTATCTTCAACAGACGATCTGCCTGAAAGTCACGAATCACGAATCACGAATCACGAATCACGTGAACGCATCGCGTGAACGCGTCAGCTACTGTCCCAACTACTCATGCTGTATAATCCCGTCTCGCGTAGCGTAATCTATTTCCCTCTTTGAAGGAGCGTGCGAGGTGTCCGATCAGCAACCGATTACTATTCTCTGTCTGGCCAGCTACGAGAAAGGCCACGAATTTTTAAGAGAGTGCAAACGCCAGGGATGTCGCGTAATCCTTGTGACTCTGGAATCGCTAAAGGAAGCCCGGTGGCCGCGTGAATCTATAGACGAAATCTTTTACATGCCCAGTATCTCGATCCGCGACGATATTATAAAAGGCATAAGCTATCTGGCGCGCACCACCGCGATAGATCGAATCGTGCCGCTCGATGATTACGACGTAGAGACGGCGGCGATACTCAGAGAGCATCTACGCATTCCGGGTATGGGCGACACGACGGCTCGATACTTTCGAGACAAACTCGCCATGCGCGTGAAGGCGAAAGATCACGGCATACTCGTGCCCGAATTCGTTCACATCCTCAACTACGACCGCGTACGCGAGTACATGGAACGAGTGCCTGCTCCCTGGGTTCTCAAACCGAGGTCGGAGGCTTCGGCCATAGGCATAAAGAAGATCGAAAGCTCTTACCAGCTATGGCCGATACTTGATGAACTGGGCGACCGCCAATCTTTTTATGTTCTCGAACGGTTTATTCCGGGTGACATCTTCCACATCGATTCGATAGTCAGCGAGCGCGAAGTCGTCTTCACCGTCCCGCACAAATACGGCCATCCGCCTATGGCGGTGGCGCACGGGGGCGGCATCTTTACAAGCCGGAAAATCTCTCGCGCATCGATAGACGCGCAGGTGCTTGAGACGGCCAACCGCGAATTGATCGCGGCGCTCGGGCTCGTTCGCGGAGTCACACACACGGAGTTCATCAAGGGCCACGAAGACGGGCGTCTCTATTTTCTTGAGACGGCCTCTCGCGTCGGCGGAGCAAACATAGCGGAACTCATCGAAGCCTCGACCGGCATCAATATGTGGGCCGAGTGGGCTAAGATCGAAATAGGTCGAGGCGAGCGCACTTATCATCTGCCCGAACACCGGGACGACTATGCGGGCATTTTAATCTCGCTGGCCCGTCAGCAGCAGCCCGACACCTCTCGATTCAATGACCCGGAGATCGTCTGGCGCTTAAAGAAAGACCATCACATAGGACTTATCGTAGCAAGCTATGACCCCCAACGGGTCGAGTCCTTGCTAGAAGATTATACCCTGCGCGTGTATGAAGATTTTCATGCCACGCAACCGCTGCCCGACAAGCCCACGGCCTGAAAGGTTTGAGTTTGAGATTTGAGACCTCAGATGATGGCGAGCCAGGGTAATTTTCGACGTATCGACAAGACTCTCAGGCTTCTCATTCCCATTCGTCGAACGAGTACAAATCTTCGTATGTCTCGCGGCGGCGAGCGACCCTCACTTCGCCCGATTCTTTTATCATCACCGCAGCCGGGCGGGGCCGCCCGTTATACTGCGAAGCCTGATCGAGCGCGTATGCGCCTGTGTTTAACAGAGCCAGCACATCGCCTACGTCGGTCTGTTCGGGCAGAAGGCGATAATTGGGGAGCCTCGTGCCACGTTCTATGTCGAAATAAACGTCTCCCGAATCGCAAAGGGGACCGGCTACCTTGAAGGGTCGCAGGTGCTCGCTGCCTGCGCGCGTGGCCGAGATCAGATGGTAATACCATTTGTATGTGTTGATCGAAAGCATCAGCGAATACCCGGCATCGGTTAAGAGCCACGTGTCGCCCGTTTCGGGTCTCTCTTTAATATTGCAGACGCGAGTGACGAGCAAACCCGTGTCTCCGATTATCCGGCGGCCCGGCTCCATCACTATGGTCAACCCGTCGAGCAAACCCGATTCATCTTCTTCGGCCGCGTGTTTGAGCGCCGAGCGCAAGACTTCGCTTGCGTCCAGTTGAGCCGAGAGCATGTCGCGTTCTGTTTCGCCTATCTCGTCTACCATAGGAGTCGGGGGCAAATAATCGACCGGCAGACCGCCGCCTATGTTTATGTGGCTCAGGCGGTGGCCGGTCCTTTTGTAGATATCGACCAGAAAGCGCCACATCTCGGCAAAGGCCCGTTCGAAGGGCTGCGGGTCGGGCGTCTGCGAGCCTACGTGGATGTGAACGCCCGCGAGGTTTATGCAATCGGGGGCGGCAAGCGCCCGCGAGAAAGCCTCTTCGATGAGCGAAGGAGAGATGCCAAACTTTGACGACAGCAACCCGGTTTGAAGCCCTATATGCGAGCGGGTGACTATCTCAGGCACAATGCGAATCGCCACATTAGCGCGTTTACCCACGCTGCGAGCCACCCGCGCCACCTGATCTATCTCGAAAAGCGAATCCACATTGATAGCAAGTATGCCGTACCGGGCGGCGGCGGCTATCTCTTCATCGGTCTTTGACACGCCGTTAAAGACAATCTGATCGGGTCGAAATCCTATCTTTATAGCCTTGAACAACTCGCCGCCCGAATTCACTTCGATGTCGCCGCCTGATTGATGCACGATGGCAAGCACCGCCATATTCGAATTCGCTTTTGCCGCATAACAGAGCTTGATGCGCGGATAGACCGATTCGACCTCGCGGCGAAGCGAGCGGGTATTGTCGGCGATTCGCTTCTCGGAAAAGACGTAAAGTGGCGTGCCGTACCGTCCGGCAAGCTCTATCGAATCAACCCCGTCAACCGTGAGGCGTCCGTTGTGGGTTTCGAGATAGCCCGGCACCTGCCAGGATTGTCGTTGCTGATCTTTTGCCATTCGCTTTTGCCCGTCTACATTCGATCTAAAAATATAAAGGTAATTTCCCCGAAAGGCGAATGACGAGATGAGGGGTGATATTTTTTTGACAGGATTAACCGGATTTGATGAGGATCAATAAGATTCTCTTTTACTCTTTGAAACCCTGTTAATCCTGTCAAACTCTTTTTTACCGGTTCAGCAACCAGATATTTGACACCAGCCCCCCTTTAATCACCCGTACGCGATTAAGACCGAAGTTGAGATTCAGGTTTGCTGCGCTGCCTTTGATCTTTACCTTGCCGTTGGCGCTGTTGCTGCCCTGAGCCACGACCACGCCGTTGATCTCTATCTGTAGCTGGCCGCTCAACCCGCTGCCCTTGATCTTCATTTTCGCCCCGTTGAAGGTGACATTCTTTATAGTCGGACCTCCCTGATCTGCCTGAGAGAAATCCGCCGTAAAGGTGTCGCTGCGATTGGCGTGGCTGTCAATCACAACCAGAATCGCTTTCAAGGCCAAAGGGAATGTATTCAGATTATTTACCTGAACGGTGAAATTGCTCATAGTTGCTGAGCCGAAGCCAACCGCAAACGGGTTGGTTTCGGCTATGATCAGGCCCGCGCCGTTGAGCAGAAAGACCTGAACCTGAGTCATATCACCGTCAGGGTCAGTCGCATTGCCGGTGAGGGTCAGCACATCGCCTGTGAGCCTTGCCGTGAGCGCGTTGATATGAGGAGCAATATTTCCGTTCCCCGTTTGCACGGCGCGAACCGCTTCCAGAGCGTTGACCCGCCCGGCTCCGAACAGGGTGTCCGGGCCAGGCGAACCAAAATCAATCGCGGTGCTTTTAAGCGCGTTTTTGACCTGGGATGAACTTATCGAAGGGTTGGATTGGATCATTAGCGCCGCTATCGCCGCGATGTGCGGAGCGGCGGCCGAGGTGCCGAAGAAACGGTTCGGGAAGCCTGCCGCGCCCGTGACTGCCACCCCGTCAATGCCTGTAACATCGGGTTTCTGGCGGTTTTCAAAGAAAGGGAAAAAGAGCGTGCAGGGGCCCTGACTGCTGTAATCCTCTATCGTATCGTTTCCCGGATCATTTGCATCTATGGCCGCTACTGTGATTGCGCCCGACGCATTCGCGTGCCCCGCGATGCTGCCCGCCGCCGTGGCGAATTCCACGCTGCTGACATGACTGTAGTACAGTTCTAAAGTGCGCGGAGCGCCGTTAAACAGGTCGATGATTACGAAATAATTGACCGGGAAATTCGTGTCATTTCTGACGACGGCCGTTTCGCGAGGGATATCGTCTCCATCCTGCACGTCATCGCTCTGGTCCAGGATATTGCCGTCTGCGTCAACGACATAAAGATCGTAATCGTCAGCCGCATGCCCGAACTGGTTTGCCCATTGCAGAAATATTCCGGCAGTTGTATGGGGTTCGACCGTGATTTGCTGGGCCGGCACTCCGCCTCCGAAATCGTGGACATTAGTGGTAGGACCTCCCAATGAGCCGATTCCAGAGAAATTGCTCTCGTAGTGGGAGCGATCCGTGTTTGTGCCCGAAGCGTAGTTTCCGGCCGAGGTCACATAGACTACCCCCTGCGCGGCGACCGAGTTCACGGTAAGGGCGATGGGGCCTTCTTCAAAGTGCGGCTGGTCAAGGAAAGTGAGATCATCGACGATCACCTTGCTCCCTGCCGCCGCAAGCTGATTGATACCCGTAATCATATCACCGCTCGACGAAGGGCCGTAGAAAGCCAGCGCCGCGCCCGGAGCCAGATCATTTACGATTTCAAGCATCGCCGTGCCTTCGCCCTCGCCTTCGCCGGGTTTTAAGACCTGAACATTCGCGGGCAGGTCGCCGCTTGCCTTAGAAGTATCGATCCCGTCTATGCTGTCGGACATCACGCCCACTTTTACGCCGTTGCCCGTGACGCCAAACGTCTGCCGCGCCTGATTGGCAAGCAGAATGGCGTCGCCTTCGGAGTTGGTGCTGCCGGTGTTTGTGACAGGGCCGAGCGTGGGCTGTATTGCTTTGACGAAATCGAGTCTTGCTGTCTCTTCGATCTCGGAATACGGGAGCCACCCTTCCAGAAAAAGATATTCGCCGCTTTCAAATGTGATCTTATACCCGAGACGTTCAAGCTCTTTGCGCTCCGCAGCCCCGGTTCGCGATACCTGAATCGTCACCCGAAATCGACCGTCTTTTTCAATCTTCAAATATTGATCGCCGTAAACAGACATATCGAATTGAGATAGAGATTGAGGCGCAATGCCGTTTTGGGCGATGCGGGCAAGTGTCTGGCGTATTCTAGAGCTTACTTTTTTCCAGTGCCACGCCCGTGACTGCTTCTCGCGAGTGGGAGATTCCAGAGTAAGTTGTTTCAACTCTGCTGAAAGCCGGATTTGCCGGGGGCCGGATTTGCCCGAATTGGCTGAGACACCCGATAAACATAAGAGCCCGCTTAGAATCAGAACCACAAATACTCTGAGAGCACTATTCAGCATAACGTCAAACCTCCTAACCTGAGAACGGCCTTGCCCGAAGAAGTAAGGGCAAACCTTAAAGATGTTTGAATGCCATAGGCTACAGACAATCCGCGTCAGAAACAGATTCCGCATGAAAACTGGCCTGCTAATACGTCTCGATGAGACGATGGATTTACTCAATAAAATGAGACGGAATAAAGATACGATGAAATGCAAAATATCGCAAAATGTTTAGAATTTTTTTGACGGCCCGGCAATTATTCTTTGCACGCCAATGACGGCGAGGGTACCTTTTGAGAGAAGGACGAGATTCAAACAGGGTCGGCCACAGGAGTCAGCCTTGCCCGGAGAGACAAATGGAAATCATATTCAGCATAATAATCGGCGCGATCATAATTCTTGCCACGACGGCAATAGTAATCATGATCGCGCGCAGGAGCGTAAAGCGAACGCCGCAATTGATAATTATCTTGCTGGTTCTGCTCTCAGCCGGAGCGGCAGCCATATTCGTCCTGACTCCACAGTTTGGGCGCAGGATACAGACAGCGCTCTCTACAAACGTGGCCGAAACCAGTGTGGAGCCGGAGTTCCCGGAACTCAAGACGCGCTTTTACAACGCCCCGCGTGAGCAGGCCTTTGAAGCGGCGGCGAGCGTTATCGAGAATCTGCCCGATTGGAAGCTTGTCGCGCAGAATGCATCCGAAGGCAGAATCGAGGCAGAGAAGAAAGTCGTGATCTTCACAGACGATGTGAGCATAAGCCTCGGCGGCGAGCCAGAGCAGACTCGCGTGGATGTTCGCTCGAAATCGCGCGAGGGCAAAGGCGACTTTGGCGAGAACCGCCGCCATATAGCACAGTTTCTGTCGGCCCTCGACAAACGATTGAGTCGCGCCGATGCAAAGTAAAGACGCGAAGCGAGACGCACGGACGCGGCAGCACCCATTTGAGATTTGAAATTTGAGTTTGAAATATCAGATGAGCGCGTGTGAAAGAGATTTATTTCCGGCATATTATGTTTCGCGGTCGGATACCAGCCTGACAGGCAGTCCGCGCTTTTGCAGGTACTCTTTCGCCCGACTGATAGTAAACTCGCCAAAATGAAATATCGAAGCCGCCAGCACCGCCGAGGCCTTGCCTTCGTCCAGCGCCTCGCGCAGATGTTCAAGCGTACCGGCACCGCCCGATGCAATCACGGGTATTGATACCGCTTCTGAAATCGCCCGAGTAAGCTCCAGATCGTAGCCGTCGCGCGTGCCGTCGGCGTCCATGCTTGTCAAAAGTATCTCTCCGGCCCCGAGTTGTTCCGCCTTCTTCGCCCACTCAATTGCATCAAGCCCCGCAGGTGTCCGCCCGCCGTGGGTGTAAACTTCGCAGGGGCCGGGGGCCAGGGGCCGGGGGCCGGTTCTGGGCGACGCTTCTAATCCTTCACTATTTTCCTCAGATTCTATCCTTACATTTGTTACCGACCCCCGGCCCCCGGCCCCCGGCCCCTGCGAAGCTGGCCCCTGACTGCGCCGGGCGTCTATAGCCACGACCATGGCCTGAGAGCCAAAAGCTCTTGCGCCTTCGGTGATTATCGAAGGGTTATTGATCGCCGCCGTGTTTAGCGAAACCTTATCTGCGCCCGATGCCAGCAGGTAGCGGATGTCTTCGATTGTGCGGATGCCGCCGCCTACCGTGAAAGGGATAAAGACGGAATCGGCCACGCGCCGAACCATGTCGCGAACGATCTGGCGGCTCTCGGATGATGCGGTGATGTCGAGAAAGACAAGCTCGTCAGCGCCCTCGCGGTCATAGCGACGTGCCTGCTCCACGGGGTCTCCGGCATCAATCAGATCAACAAAGCGAATACCCTTGA
Source organism: Blastocatellia bacterium (assembly GCA_963765495.1). Taxonomy (GTDB): domain Bacteria; phylum Acidobacteriota; class Blastocatellia; order UBA7656; family UBA7656; genus CAVXWP01. Next base: position 980,472 of record CAVXWP010000001.1, on the reverse strand, counting down.
CCACGCGACCGCGATCTACGTCAAGACATGGGATGATTCTCTTAGCCAGCATATTAATTCTCGGAAGAGGCGGTTTTAATCGCCTCTTCCAAACCGAAGCGGCCTTCGTAAAGCGCCTTGCCGATGATTACCGAATCGACACCTTCAATTTCAAGCTCGCGCATTCGAGCGATATCTTCAAGCGAAGCAATCCCGCCCGATGCCGTAACGCGAACGCCCGAAGCAAGGGCAAGCTGGCGAGTCATCTCGAAATTTGGCCCCGCGAGCCGCCCGTCCCGCGTGATGTCGGTGTAGATGATTCGTTCGACGCCCGCCTGCGCAACCTGCCGCGCAAGATCAAGCGCGTCAATAGCGGTCGCTTCGGTCCATCCGCGAGTCGCAACGGCGCGGCCCCGCCCGTCAATCCCCGCGATTATCGCGCCCTTGTATCGAGCCACGGCTTCGGTCACGACGCGCGGTTCTTCTACGGCGAGCGTGCCGACTACTACATAGCGAGCGCCGATCTTCTCGATGAGAATCTCTATATCCAAAATCGAGCGCACGCCGCCGCCGACCTCGATTGGAACCTCTATTTCTTCGCTGATTTTGTTTATGATCTTCCGGTTCTCGGATGCCGCGCCGAGAAAGGCTCCATCCAGGTCTACGATATGAATAAGCTGCGCGCCCGCTCGCTCGTAGCCCCGCGCGACCTCAAGCGGGTCGCGGTCATAGACTTTCGCGCTCTCCTTGCGCCCCTCGATCAGCCGCACGCACCTGCCGCTCTTCAAATCTATCGCCGGAATAATCTGCATAATCCGCTCAACCAGTCTGATTTTGTCAGTATATAGATGGAACAGCCGCTACACCAGCAGGTCGGAATTGAACGGAGCAAGGCCGACTTAAACAGCCGGACCCGCCGGTACAAACCGGGCCAATCGATTGACTCCGTCAAATCAGCGAATGTATAAATAACCTCTCCATTTATCAAAGAGAGCTAAGCCCATGCCCATACATTTCAATCGTAGAGTTCGATGGTTGGCCGCATCCGTCACCGCCGTCTTGTCGATGGTCTCTATTATGCCGTTAATCCTGACAGCTAATCTGGCGGCGATGGCCGCGCAGTCCGACACGAGCAGGTTTCCTCCGCAGGTGAAATTCACCGGGGACGGAGACCATCAAAACATGATGGATCAACTCGGCATCAAGGCCCTGCGCCCCGGCGCGAACCCAAACGATCAGAGCACGTTTGATGAGGCCACGGCCAATAAATACCCCTTGCCGGAGTTGATGGTCATGAAGAACGGCACGAAGGTGACCAAGGCAAAACAATGGGCGACGCGGCGGGCCGAAATCCAGGAAGATTTTGAGCGGGAAGTGTATGGCCGTATCCCAAAGAACGTTCCGAAGGTGAACTGGGAAGTGACCAATACGAGTACCGGCAACATCGGCGGCATCTCGGCGATCACAAAGATGCTGGTCGGGCATGTGGATAATTCCTCTTACCCGCTGATTAGCGTAGAGATCCAGGCGAGCGTGACTACGCCAGCCGATGCCACGGGCCCGGTCCCCGTGATGGTGGAGTTTGATTGGGGATTCAGAAGAGGGCCGTCTCCACCGGCATGGCAACAGGAGCTCATTGCCAAAGGCTGGGGCTATGGCAGCATCAGCCCAACGAGTATTCAGGCCGATGGGCCGACGCTGACTTCAGGAATCATCGGCCTCACCAACAAGGGACAGCCGCGCAAGCCAGAAGACTGGGGCGCATTGCGGGCCTGGCAGTGGGGCGTCAGCCGCTTGCTCGATTATTTTGAGACCGACAAAGCAGTCGACGCCAAACAGGTTGGGATCGAAGGTCTTTCTCGCTATGGCAAAGCCGCTCTGGTGACCGAGGCTTTTGAACCTAGAATTGCCATTGGCTTTATCGGCTCCTCCGGTGAAGGCGGCGCGAAACTCCACCGCCACATCTTTGGTGAGACGGTGGAGAATCTGACCGGCGGGGAATACTACTGGATGGCAGGCAATTTCATGAAGTACGGCGCTTCGGAAGCGGTCTTTGGACCCAAAACCGCAGGCGACCTGCCGGTTGATTCACATGAACTGATCGCCCTGTGCGCCCCACGGCCCTGCTTTATCAGTTATGGAGTGGTCGAGAAGGGCGATGCCAAATGGGTGGATGCACACGGCAGTTTCATGGCAGCGGTGGCGGCGGGGCCAGCCTACAAGCTGTTGGGCAAGAGAGGTCTGGGCACTCCCGGCAACTATCTGACGGACCCGATGCCGCCGGTCGGTCAATTGATCGGTGGAGAACTCGCCTGGAGGCAACACAACGGCGGTCACAGCGTCGCCGAAAACTGGCCGGCGTTTATCGAATGGGCCGGTCAATTCATCAAAGCCCCAGGTGGCCAGGCCGACGCGTCATCCGCCGACCAGCCGGCGCCCCGTACCGATCAGAACTCTCAGATCGCCCATGCCGAGTTGCTCGAAAAAGCCCGGAAGGGGCGCATTGATCTCTATTTTGAAGGAGATTCGATCACCAGACGCTGGGGCTCCAGTGACGAGCAATACAAAGCTCTTCTGGCGAACTGGCGGCAGAATTTCTTTGGCTGGAATGCGGCCGACTTCGGCTGGGGTGGCGACACGACTCAAAACATTCTCTGGCGGCTCGAGAACGGAGAGCTCGATAACGTCAATCCGAAAATCATCGTCATAATGGCTGGCACTAACAATATCGGCAAGCTGTCTCCCGTAGGTAGCGAAGACCCGAGAGTTGCGGAGGTCACCATCGGGATCAAGGCCATTTTAGACGTCTGCCGTCAGAAAGCGCCCCGTGCCACGATTGTGCTAATGGGCATAACGCCACGCAACGACAACATGGACGTGATGCCGATCATAAACCAGATCAATCAGAACATTGAGAGATTCGCCGACGGAAAAAAGATCAGGTATCTGAACATTAATGATAAACTGGCCGACAAAGACGGCAAGTTGTTTGAGGGCATGGCCAATCGTGACGAGCTGCATCTGGACCTTAAAGGTTATCAGGTGTGGGCGGACGCCCTGAAACCGATCTTCACCGAGGTGCTTGGGCCGCCCGCGAAAGAAGATAATGCGCCGCCCCCCACCGGAGACCCGAGCGCCAGAAAGATTCCCGCCAATTCGCACCAGTAATAGGTTCGGACATAAAGGTTGAGAACTCCAACTGCGAAGGTCTCATCGCCGGGCCGTGATGTGCTGACGACCGGTGATCACCGTAACCGAAATAGCTCACTCCCGGAGTAAGAAATGCCGTCAATGTTTGATAGGGCAATATTGATCTCGCGAAAGATAGTTCGCCGGACTCACTTAACCATGAAGATTTACGGGCTCTCGCCCAAACAGAGAGTTGTGACTCTCGTTATCGCAGGTGCCATCTTATTAACATGCTCTATGCCCATTCGTGGCGCGCAGCAATATCGAGCCCCATACCTTCGTCGGCAGGGAACTGCTACACAACTGGTCGTTGACGATAAGCCCTTTCTCGTTCTTGCGGGCGAACTGGGTAACTCCACGTCCTCAAGCCTGGAATACATGCGTCCCCTCTGGCCGCGGCTTGCCTCGCTAAATCTCAATACGGTCCTTATCCCCGTCTATTGGGAGCTTATAGAACCCGTCGAAGGAAGATTCGACTTTACTCTGGTGGATGGCTTGATCCAGGAAGCTCGTAAACAGAAGCTACGTCTCGTGCCGTTGTGGTTTGCGTCCTGGAAGAACAGCCAGTCGTGCTATGCCCCGGCCTGGGTAAAGACGGATCAACAGCGCTTCCCTCGCTCGCAAGACAAAGCCGGGAAGGGCATCGAGATACTTTCACCCTTTAGCAAAGAAAATCTCGATGCCGACTCACACGCATTCGCGGCCTTCATGCGCCATTTGCGCGAAGTGGACGGCAACGATCACACGGTCATCATGGTGCAAGTGGAAAACGAGATCGGAATGATCCCGGATTCACGTGACCGCAGCGCCATCGCGGACAAGCTTTTCAATCAGCCGGTACCCGTCGAGTTGATAAACTATTTGCAGCAACGCAAGGATAACCTTATTGCCGAATTCCGGGCCGTATGGGCTGCAAACGGTTTTAAGACTCGGGGCACCTGGGAGGAAGTCTTTGGCAAGGGGCAGGAAACAGATGAAATTTTCATGGCCTGGCACTTTGCGAGGTACGTAAATCGAGTTGCCGAACTCGGTAAAGCCCAGTACTCGCTGCCCATGTTTGTCAACGCGGCGCTGATCCGCCCAGGCTACCAGCCCGGTCAATACCCAAGCGCAGGGCCGCTGCCTCACATCATGGACATCTGGCGAGCCGGCGCTCCAACGATTGATTTTTTCTCACCAGACATTTACTTCCCGAACTTTGCCGAATGGGCTCGGAAGTATCACAGATCAGGCAATCCGTTGTTTATTCCAGAAGCCATGCCCGGCCCACCCGACGCGGTCAATGCCTTATATGCTATAGGTCAGCACGACGCGATTGGTTTTAGCCCATTCAGTATCGAGTCTTTGGATGAGGTGACGAGCAAGTCACTTACAGATAGTTATGACCTGTTACAGCAACTGGCCCCGTTAATTCTCGAATATCAGGGAAAGGGGTTGATGGCAGGCTTGCTGCCCGGGGGTGTTGAGCAACGATTGCCGCAACAGGTGCGGTTGGGTGACTACAGATTAAACATAACCTACGAGCGTCCTACACCATCGCCTGGCGCACAAAATCTACAACCGCCGAATGTGATCTCCGGGGGACTTGTGATTGCGACTGGCCCGGATGAATTCGTCTTTGCCGGTATCGGCATAACAGTCACCTTTGAGGCTGATACATCGGATGATCAAATTGTGGGCATACTTTCAGCCCAGGAAGGTAAATATGAAAATGGTCAATGGCTTCCGGGCCGCTGGCTAAACGGAGATCAAACACATCAAGGCCGACATCTGCGGTTGGTGCCGGGCAGATTCGGCATCCAACGGATCAAGCTTTACCGTTACCGTTGAGATTTCAAAGTAAAAGACAAATAGACTCGAATCAAAAGTCCTTGCCGAATCGCACTTCATCAGACCCACTATTTCATCTGAGCGATTGTCCTGATTTCGATACTTTGCAGCAAGGCATCGAGATTGCTTATATGACTAATCGGACCGAAGAGAGAGGGTTTTACGTTCGCTTTTTGTACGCGAATGCCGGTCGCTCGATCTTTATCAGTACATCTATTTGATTGAGGGGTTTCGATGATAAGCTTTCCCGTCCGCAAGGCTGCGCAGGTGCTCACAACGCTCGCGCTCGTTTTTCTCATATCTCAAACATCGTTCGGATATTCCGTTCTGACTCATCAGGCAATAATCGATACCGTCTGGGAGAAATCATTAGAGCCGCTCCTGCTGAAACGTTTCCCGAGCGCAACCAAAGAGCAATTACGCGAGGCGCACGCCTATGCCTACGGCGGGGCGATCATTCAAGACATGGGATATTATCCGTTTGGGAGCAAGTTCTTTACCGATCTCGCGCATTATGTGCGGAGCGGCGATTTCGTGGAAAACCTGCTGGACGAATCCGAAGACCTCAACGAATACGCATTTGCGCTTGGCGCGCTCGCGCACTACATGGCTGACAACAGCGGCCACCCGGTAGCCGTGAACCGCGCGGTTCCGGTGGCCTATCCCAAGCTGCGGCGTGAGTACGGCAGCGAAGTGACCTACGAGAACGACCCGTCGGCGCACATCAAAGTCGAATTTGGGTTTGACGTATTGCAGGTGGCCCAGGGACGTTACGCCCCGGAAGCCTATCACGATTTCATAGGGTTTAAGGTCTCAAAACCGGTGCTGGAACGCGCCTTCAAAAAGACCTACGGCCTGGAGATGAAAGAGGTATTCACAAGCGTAGACATCGCTATCGGATCGTATCGCCGCGCTGTGAGCACGCTGATTCCAGAGGCGACCCGCATAGCGTGGGAGTTGAAAAAAGACGAGATAGTAAAATCGAATCCCGGCATCACGCGCGAAAAATTCCTCTATAACCTCTCTCGCGCAAGCTACGAAAAAGAGTGGGGCGACGAATACGAAAAGCCGGGCGTCTTTGCCAAGGCTACGGCTTTCGTCTTTCGCATAATGCCCAAGATAGGCCCGTTCAAAGCCATCGCCTTCAAACCGCCGACACCCGAAACAGAAAAGATGTTTATGAAGAGCTTCAACCTGACGCTCGAACGTTACCGCGCCGCGCTCGACTCGGTGAAGCAAGGCCGCCTCGATCTGAAGAATATGGATTTTGATACGGGAGAACCTACGCGAGCGGGCGAATACAAACTGGCCGACGATACATATTCCGAGCTTGTCAGAAAACTCGCAGACAACGAATTCGAGGGCCTCACGCCCGAACTGCGCGAAAACATACTGAGCTTTTTCGGGAACCCGAGCGCGCCCATTACGACCAGAAAGGACAAAGACGACTGGCAAGAGACATTGCGCGCACTCGATAAACTAAAGACGGCACAAATTGCTTCACAACAGTAAGCAGTAGGCAGTTATTTTGAAACCATGAGCCAATCCGTGTAATACCGAATCTTTTCAGTCGAATTCGTAGAATCATAAAGATTTTCAACACGCAGGTTAGAACACTCGAAATAGACCGCGGATGACGCGGATGCGGCGGATATACGCGGATCTGACTCTTTATGATCTAATCCGTGTAAATCCGCCCGATCCGCGCCCGTCCCGGCCTATTCTTACTTCTCCAATTATGCAGTTGCCTTTTGACCAATGATTGTCTTTACTCAACTGCCTACTGCTTACTGTTATCAACCGCCAACCGCTTGACTTTCTTTTGTCACCGCAGGCGGGGTCGCGGGCAGTTCCAGCCTTTTTCGCTCGCTCAGATAGTAGAGCACAGGCACCGTCATGCGTGACAGCATGAGCGAAGCGATCTCACCGGCCATAAGCGAAATTGCAAGCCCTTGAAAGATCGGGTCGAACAGTATCACAGCCGAGCCTGCGATCACCGCGGCTGCCGTCAGCATCATCGGGCGAAAGCGCACAGCGCCTGCGTCAATTACCGCCTCTGCCAGAGGCATGCCTTGATTGAGTCGCAGCTCTATAAAATCTACGAGTATGATCGAATTGCGCACCACTATACCTGCGCCCGCGATAAACCCGATCATAGAAGTGGCTGTGAAGAAGGCACCCATCAAACCGTGCGCGGGCAGTATCCCTACAAGCGAAAAAGGTATCGCCGCCATGATCGCAAGCGGTGTCTTGAAGGACTGGAACCAGCCGACTACCAGTATGTATATCAGGACCAGCACCGTGGCGAATGCAAGCCCGAGGTCGCGGAACACCTCATAAGTAATGTGCCACTCGCCGTCCCACTTCATCGCGAGCTTTTGGGATGTAAAAGGCTGGTTTGCTACGTATCGCTCAAGCGCATAGCCTTCGGGCAGCTTTAACTTCTCTATAGCCTCATTCAGCCTGAGGATCGCATAGACGGGGCTTTCCGCGCTGCCAGCCACGTCGCCCGTAACATAAACCACCGGCATAAGATTCTTATGATAAATGCTCTTGTCGGAGGTCTGCTCGCGAACACGCACAAGCTCGCTGAGCGGTATCAGATTGCCGCGTTGCCCCTGGACCTTTATCTGCTTAAGGTCTTCTATACTCGACCGCTCTGCCCGCGCGAGCCTCAGGCTTATGGGTACGTCTTCTTTCTCTTGAGGCTGATGCAGCAGACCCGCTTTCACTCCGGTGAGCGCGATTCTAAGCGTAGAGGCCACTTGCTCGGCCGAAACGCCGCCAAGCGCGGCCTTCTCTTTGTCCACCTCAAAGCTGTATTTAAGCTGATCATCCTCGACATAAGAATCCACATCAACCACGCCATCCGTCCGGTCGAATATATCGCGTATCTGGCGGGCCACATCCATCTGTCTCTGATAATCAGGGCCATAGATTTCGGCTACGAGAGTTTGAAGAACCGGAGGCCCGGGCGGGACTTCGGCCACCTTGACGCGAGCGCCGTAAGGAGCGGCTATACGGTCAATCATCGGTCGCACTCGTTTGGCGATGTCGTGGCTCTGTGCGTTGCGCATTGATTTGGGAGCCAGATTCACCTGAATGTCGGAGAGGTTCGGGCCTCGTCTGAGGAAGTAATGGCGCACCAGCCCGTTGAAGTTATAAGGTGAGGCCGTTCCCACATACATCTGATAGTCGGTCACTTCCGGCACGGTTGAGATGTAATTGCCGATCTCGCGCGTCACCGCCGCTGTCTGTTCAAGCGTCGAGCCTTCGGGCATGTCAATGATTACCTGGAATTCGCTCTTGTTGTCGAAGGGCAACATCTTCACCTTGACCAGCTTGAAGGCCACAAGCGACATCGAGGCAAAAAGCAGCACTACGACACCCGAAAGAAACAGAGCGCGACTGCGCGGCTGGCGAATCAGGCTCCCCATCAGGCGGCGATAAAGGCGTGTCGCGCGACCATCTGCCGAATCGTGAGGGCCGCCTTCTCGTTTGAGCAGGCGGAGGCTCGCCCACGGCGTGACCATGAAGGCAACAAGCAGTGAGAAGACCATCGCAGCCGACGCGCCCACCGGGATAGGCCGCATGTAAGGCCCCATCAACCCGCTTACGAAAGCCATAGGAATGATGGCGGCAATCACGGCGAACGTAGCCAGGATGGTCGGGTTGCCCACTTCATCCACAGCCTCTATGGCTATCTCTTTGATCGAGCGCCCGTGATTTTTCGGCAGCCTGTAGTGCCGCGTGATGTTTTCGACCACGACTATGGCATCATCAACCAGGATGCCTATCGAAAAGATCAAGGCAAACAGAGTGATTCGATTCAACGTATAGCCGTAAAAATAGAAGACCGCAAGCGTAAGCGCCAGAGTCACCGGAATAGCCGTCGCCACTACGCCCGACTCTCTGAAACCCAGCACGATCCATACAAGCAGCGACACCGAAGCGATGGCTATCAGCATATGCAAAAGCAATTCGTTTGATTTCTCGCTTGCGGTTTCGCCGTAGTTACGCGTTACGGCGACGTTGACATCTCTGGGGATGAACGCGCCTTTTAGCCCATCAACTTTTTCCAGGACCTTGTCGGCTATCTCGATTGCGTTGGTTCCCTTGCGCTTTGCGACCGATATGGTGACGGCCGGGAGAGGCGACGAACTAGAAACACTCGCCTCGTGACGAGCGGCAGGGCCTGTGCCGTAGAGCACGTAATCCGCAGGCTCTTCCGGCCCGTCTTCCATGCCGGCGACATCGCGAAGATAGACGGGCCGGTTGTCGAAAACGCCAACCACCACGTTGCCTACATCATCAACCGTGTGCAGAAAGCCGCCAGTCTCTACCAGATATTCGCGATTGCCGGAAGCAAAACTCCCCGACTGCATTTGCCGGTTCGATTGTTCGATGACAGGTATGATCGCGGCGGGAGCCAGATTGTAAGCGGCCAGGCGCGCTTCATCTAGCGTCACGCGAATCTGCCTCTGTTGCCCGCCTGTTATTTGCACCTCAGAAACATCTTTGATCTCTTTTATCTGATCGTGAATCTGAGAAGCAATCCTTCGGAGCGTGAAATGATCGTAGCGGTCGCTTGAGAGTGTGAGCGCCAGTATCGGTACATCGTCAATCGAACGCGGTTTGATCAAAGGAGCGCTCGCGCCCGATGGGATCAGGTCAGAATTGGCAAACATCTTCTGATTGAGCCGCACTATGGCGTCTTCTTCTTTCTGGCCTACGTAAAACCGGACCACTACCATCGATGAACCGGGTGATGAAGTCGAGTAAAGATATTCGACCCCGGGCACTTCCCATAGAAGCTTTTCCATAGGTCGAGTCACGCGCTCTTCGATCTCTTTAGCCGAAGCGCCGGGCATCTCAACAAAGACATCAATCATGGGAACGATTATCTGCGGCTCTTCCTCGCGCGCGAGCAAAACGACCGCGCCCAATCCGAGCAGGATCGCTGCCACAATAACAAGCGGCGTGAGCTTCGAATCAATAAAGGCCCGCGCCAGTTTCCCCGCAAGCCCCTGTCTATGCCCTATGCCCGATTTGTCTTCCATGACGTTCATCCTCATTGATTTGAGTTTTCAGGTTTCAGATTTCAAATCAACCTATCGAGCCCGGCTGCCGTCGCTCACCTGCTCTGCTCCGCTTGTGATTATCTGTTCGCCTTCGTTCAAGCCCGAGAGCACCTCCACCCGGTCGCCATACGCCTTGCCGGTTTTGATCAAACGCAGACGCGCGATGCCCCCGCCATCAACCACGTAGACGCTCGTGAGTTGACCGCGCACGCTGACAGCCGATAGCGGAAGGGTTATGGATGGCTTCTGCCCCCGGCTGAATCTGGCCCTGCCAAACATGCCCGAGCGCAGACCCGATTTATCGCCCTCGACGGGAAGGTCTATTTTCAAAGTAAAGCTCCGGCTGGCCACATCCGCCGCCGGGACGATCTCAGCGACACTGCCCGCAAGCTCCGTATCTCCGAGCGCCTGGATGCTCACAAAGACCGGGTCACCGATCTTCGTTAGCTTGATCTGCGATTCTTCTACGGAAGCTTCGAGCCTGTAGCAAGCGTCGTCTTCGATGGTGAGAAGCGGAGCGCCCGGCGCGGCAATCTGGCCTATGTCTGTCTGACGAGCAGTGACTATCCCGTTGATGGGTGATGTGATTCGCGCATACCCTGCGAGAAGTTGCGCGCCCGCGATGTCTGCCCTGGCCTGATCTATCCTTGCAAGCGCCTGCTGCTTTCTGGCCGCGACCATCTGAAGGAGGCGGTCGGCTCGTTCTCGTTCGGCCCGAGCTACTTCGTGTTTTGCCTGTGCCTCGTCGAATTCCTGCCTGCTCACAGACCTGCGTTCGGCGAGCGTCTTGTAGCGATTGTAGGTAGCCTCGGCAAGCCGTTTATTCGCCTCGGCAGCCGCTACGGCAGATTCGGCGGCGCGAGCAGACCGCTCTATTTCTTCGAGCGCGTCCTGAGCTTCGATGAGACCCGCGCGGGCCTTGCTGATTTGAGTCATGGCATCGCGGTTGTCAATCTCTATAAGAGTCTGCCCCCGGCGCACGCGGTCGCCTTCGCGGACGTGCAGCGCAATGATGCTGCCCATCACTCTGCTGGAAATCTCGCTTGAAGTCTTTGATCTTATGGTGCCTGTCGCCTCGTAATAATCGTCTACGGGAGTCAGAGTTACCGGCTCAACCTTGATGCCTGCGATTGCGGGAGCCTTGTCGGCAGATGGCTCTTGCCTGCTCTCGCACGCGACACTGAGCGCCATTATAGCGGTGAGGACCGGGATCAATATCACCTTCACTTTCACTCTTGTTCTTATGTTTGAAAAAATAGTCCGCATATCTGCCTCCCTATGACACAAAGGGCTCGACACCTGTCAGTCTTCCGCTCGCAAGCAATACCGCAGCGTATCCGACATAGTGATCGTAGCGGGCGGCACTCAGCATGGTGCGCGCCCGCACGAAAGTGGTCTCGGCCCTCAGGACTTCGGTGATTGTCGTAAGGCCCGCCTGATAGCGGTCCTGCACAATCCTGAGCGCTTCCCTTGCCTGATCCACTACCCGGGCGGCTACATTCACCCGCTCGCGGGCCGACACGTATTGCTGATAAGCGCGCACGGCCTCCAGTCGAATCTGGTTGGCCAGATGCTCCTCTTCGGCAGCGGCCATAGACTCTGCGGCTTGCGCCTGCTTGAGCCTTGCGCTTCTACCCGCATCGAGGATATTGAAGGTAATGCTTGTGCCGAATGTGTAATCGCTGCTCGCGCCTGTAAGAGATTTGCTGCTCACCCCGAAACCACCGAACACATCAACTCGCGGAAGAAACTCGCCGCGAGCGCCGCGAGCCCGCTCGTGCGCCGCCTCTACACTGAGTCGAGCACGCGCAAACTCAGGCCGGTTCCTGAGAGCCAGTCGGATCAGTTCTTCCTGACTCTCCGTCTGAAAAGTCTTTTCGACCAGTTCGCCCGCGATCTTTTGAGGAGTGTCAATCGAGATTCCAAGCGCGGTGTTTAGCGTGGCCCGCGCCGTGATGATATCGCCTTCGGCCTGTATCTGTTGCTGGCGAAACTCGGCCAGCTGCACCTCTACCGCGAGCAGGTCAGACTCAACTACCATCCCTGTATCGAACAGGTCGTTTATGCGTTTCACATCGGTCTCGGCCAATCTAACCGCTTCATCGGCAACATCCTTTTTCGCGTGGGCGACCATCAAGCCGTAGTAAGCTCGCAAAACCTCAAAGCGGATCTTTTGCTCAATAAGAAGCTTCTCGGCGTCGGCAAGACTGCGGCCAATCTCGGCCTGATTGATTCTGGTTTCGCTCTGCCGCTGATCGAATACCGGCATGCGAAATGTGATGGACGAGCGAAAGTTGTTCAGAGGGTCGGGGTTGTTCAAGAGACCGGGATCAAAATTTTCAGGTCCGAACCTGCCTTGCTCAAGCAGAGACCCGAAGACAAAGACCGGATTGTTGCTCCGTGTAAACGTCTCGTTGAATTGCAGGAATGGAAGGCGACCGGCACGGGCTTCGCTCGCCTGAGCCTCGGCCATCTCGCGCCCCGAAGTCGTAGCCCTCACCAGAGGATTCGACCGCAGGGCTATGTCTACAGCCAGTGGCAAAGTCAACGCCGCGCTCTGACCCGGCTCGGCGGCAGGCGGTGCAGAAGCGGTCATTTGCGCGCGAGCAGGCAACGCCTGAAACAAGAGCCCGCCGCTCGTGATTAAAATAATGAGATTTCTTAAAGAAGTCCGTATGCCCTGCCCGACTGCGCAAAGCGCGAGCCTTATCTTTTTCCGAGCCGGATCTTGACCTGATACGCTGCTTACCGCCTGTGTGATGCCTGACATGATGATTCCCCCTTTGCCTTACTCAGACGCGCCCGGAAACCCTGCGCGAGCCCTCGTCCTTAGCGCCCAACCATCGCAGAAACGTCATCATCGGACACCAGTCGGTGAAGGCCGACTGTATGAGGTTCAGCGCTACAAACCCCGTGAACAGATACCAGTAAGAACTGATAAAATGGCCGAGTAACAGCGTCGCCAAAACGATACCCCCCGCTATCAACCTTAAATACCTCTCAACCGTCATCTCTTCTCCCTCCTCACTTTGCTGACTCTGTTGACGAGTCTACTATATTACTATATAGTGATATAGTCAAGAAAGAATATAGAGATATACTCAGGGAGAGGAAGCGGGTTAGAATAGGAGAAGCGAACGGACAGGGAGGTAGAATTGAAAGCGAGTTCAGAGAGTATAAAAAGAGAGCGGGCGCAGTTGACCGAGCATGCGCTGGAATTGATAGCGGCGCGGTTTCGCGTACTGGCCGAGCCCATGCGGCTGAAGATACTGCACGCGCTTGGCGCGGATGAGATGAGCGTGTCGGAACTGGTCGAGGCGACCGGGGCAGGGCAGGCGAACGTATCGAAGCACCTGAGTCTGTTAGGGGATGCGGGGATGGTGGCGCGTCGCAAGGAAGGGTTGAATGTTTATTACCGGGTAGCCGATTCTTCTATTTTCGATCTATGCGAGGCCGTATGTACGAGTCTGGGCGAGCGGCTGGCCGCGCAGCATAATGCGGTGCAAAGCTTCCGGGGCAAGTGATCTTTGCTTGCCGAGCGACCGCATCACCGCCTTCTGTAGCCGCGACCGTACCAGGAGGTTGTAAAGTTTGTTGCCCTGATTCGGTTTATAGTTTCACGGTCGGGTGTGAATGGAATGAGGGGGGGCGATGGCGACGCCAGGCGATGGCTGTCGCGAAACGGTGTCGCTTTGAGGTTCAGGTTATAGGCAATGACGAGCAGCACTTCAAGATTCACAACATCCTGAATATTGTAGGCCAGCAACGTCTCAAGCGCCCTTTCATTGCGGTTTCTTATATAATCATCCCACAGCAGCACGGCAAAGTTTCCGTCTACGCCTTCGAGCCCTTCCCTATCGAGTCCCAGATGGCGTTCACAGGCTTTCAATCCGCCCGTGTACCCGAGCGCCTTAAGGATATATCTCAGGTCGATGTGAACGTGATTCATCCTGATTCCGAAAGACCGCTCGATGAAAGGCGCGTCGAAGCATTTACCGTTATAGGTGACAACGACGCTGTGCTCTCTAATATCCCGCCGGAAGTCATCCAGATTCCGCCCGCGCACATAATGACGAACCGTTTTGCCGTCATAGATGGCTATGGTAGTGATGCTATCTGAGTACCCCAGCCCCGTAGTTTCGATGTCGAGATAGGCGATTGAATGGCGAAAATCGGGAAACAACCGCCAGTGCTGATTTGATGGAAGAAGCCCCGCGAAATAGTTCGGATCATTGTTTACCAGCGATTCAAATGAGCGTTCGATATGAGTCGATAAAGAGCCTGCCACCCCGCGAGGCAACCTGACATGTCGGGGAGGAAGCAACAGGCTATCCCAGGAATGAACGCCCGACGACCAGAGACTGCGCTCCGCCGCTATGTTGATGCCGGGCAGGTGGCAAAAGGTGCTCTTTATCATTGGCTCACTAAAACTCTCTAAAAAATATCCGGCAGCCGAAACATCTACCTCCAGTGATGCTCTGTGGTCCAGGTTTCCGGCTTAAACAACTCGTCGTTGAGTTTCACGTCCCCGTGGATGTCGGAGTACTCTTCCAGAGTCACGCGCCGGTCATTTACCGAAAAGACGACTTCGGGGGACATCCATCCTCCGCCCAGACGCTGATACTTGTTAAACTGCACCTCCTGAGTGAGCGACCCGTCCTTCCCTGCCGGCTTCAGCATTCGCACGAAATAGAGATGCTCTTTGTCTATCCAGAACTGCGGCGAATGCGTGTCGCCCGCCTTTGCCCCGACTACATAGACGGGTCTGCCCTGCCACGTGTCTTCGCGCAGGATGGAGAGGTCAAACTTCAATTCCTTTAATTTGTCGAGCGTATCCTTGACCGGAAGCGCGTACACATCGAAACCAAGCACCATCAGCGGATGTATGAGCGGTTGCGATTTATCGAGTTTGCCGTCCTTAAAGACATTCAGCGTATCGTCGACAAAGAGCAAGCCGTTGCCGTCCTTGATGGGGTCGAAATCTATTCGCAGCCTGCCGGGCAGGGCCATCGCCTCGTACCATGTCTCGGCCTTGCTTGTGCCGTCCGGCTGATAGTTTGTGGTCTTTTGCACAAAGGTGGCGGTCTTATACCACTTCCCGGCATAGCGACTGCGCATGGCCTGAATTAGTTCTTCGCCAGTCTTGATCGAGTCTGAATGTGGCGGCGCGAGCAGTGAGAGAAAAAGCAAAACCAAAAGCATCAGATGTGTCTCCTCTTTAATTTTTTGCGGTCTTTGCGTCGTTGCGATTCCCTCGACCCCAGAGGGGTCGGAGGAAGGTAGCCAGAGGGTGCGCTTCGGCTTGCCACTGGCTATCTTCCTTGCGCCCATCCGGGGCGCGTACATTGCTTAACATGAACTCTATTATTGGGGGTCTGTTACGGCTCCCATAAACAACACGGTCCCGGTGTCGTTATCTCTGATCGCGCAGAAGAACGGATGATCGACCACCATTCGGAATGGAGGCGATTCTACCTGCAAGGAAGTTACCGAGATGCCGACCGATGTCGCGGCGGCGGCTTCCGTGCCTTCTTCATTTACCTCTAAAAAGGTCTTGTGTTTGACCTCATTTATAAAGGCGTTTCCATCTTTCTGAGAGATCATATTTGAGAAATTCGCCCGATCCGGCGCAAATGCTATGCCCATGCCAAGGGCCTTGAGCGCGTCGTTGAGGCTCGTTTCATACTCCAGCCGGTAGCGCGGCATAACTATATCGCCTCTGGTTTTCTGAAACTCCGACATCCACGAATCCCATTGTTCGGCGGTCAGGTTTTTGATGAAATCCGCCAGGCTCAACCCCTCTCTGGGAAGGAAGATATACATGCTCACGCGGCCTTCGCCGTAAGGCAGACTGATAGCCTGAAAATTCTTCTCCTCGAAGTAGCGGAACTTGCCCGACTGCGACATCATGGGCATCTTTTTGCGGGTGCCGGTGCCTGCGGTAAAGAAATCGTCTTTCGTGTTGTCCTTGTCAAATTCGACGCTCCACGATCCCTTGAAATAGATCGCGTTGATCAAAAACATGACGGCATCTGGTTCGATGTGGTCGATGATCTTTTCTATCTTTCCGCCCGTGTTCTTACTGACCCAGGAGTTTATCCTCGATATAGCGCCGGGGTCGCCAAAGTCCAGTTCAGCAACTTCGGCTCCGTAATATTCTTTATTTCGGTTGATGAAATCCGGCTTGAACATCACGCTGTTATTTGCCCAGAGCGAGTTGGCGACATCGAGTTTCACCTTCGGGTCGGGGCTTGCAAGCGACGATTTCAACTGAGCGTAAGCCTGATTCACTTCTTCGAGGCTGATCCCCTGAAGCGCGAGCGTTCGGGCCATCGCCTGTCGGGTTTCGCCTTCCGCACCGTTGTAGGTCATGGCCAGCGCAAGGCCGACGCTTGACGGAGAGATAAAGACATTTTTCCCGGCGCTTGTTTTGGCAAGTGTCTTGAAAAGATCGAGCCCGAATTTCGCATTGGCCGAAACCAGACGCGCATCAACCTGCACTGTTGCGGGTCTCTTTTGTGTCTCTTCCATAGTGTCTCTTTTATCACTCGGAGGCGCGGCGTTGCCGATCATGTCGTTTGACTGGCTGACGCCTGCGCACGCGATCAGACCGGGCATCATCAGCCCTGCCAGAACCATATAAAGCAAGATGCGTTTTCTTAGCAGCGCGCTCATACTACTCCTTCCTTTTTTGCTCCGCGATCCAGGCGTTTATCCTCTGTTCGAGGAGGTCGAGAGGCAGAGGCCCGTCATCGAGCACGGCATTGTGAAATGTTCGCAAATCGAAGCGGTCCCCGAGTTCGCCTTCCGCCCTGGCGCGTAATTCCTTGATCTTCAGCTCGCCCAATTTGTAGGCAAGCGCCTGGCCGGGCCAGACTATATAGCGGTCTATCTCTACTATGATGTCGTTTTCCGTCTTGGCGGTGTTCTCTTTCATAAAATCGATGGCTTGCCCCCGGCTCCATCCGAACTGGTGCATCCCCGTGTCTACGACAAGGCGGCAGGCCCGCCACATCTCATAGGTAAGCTGGCCGAATTTCGAATAAGGATCGGTATAAAACCCAAGGTCCGGGCCAAGACTTTCGGCATAAAGCCCCCAGCCTTCGACATATGCCGTATAGCCGCCGTTACGGCGGAAATCGGGCAGGTCTTTGAGTTCCTGCGCCCGCGAGATTTGCAGGTGATGGCCCGGCACGGATTCGTGCAGAGACAGCGCCTCCATCTCATATTTCGGGCGCGTGTCTAATTTATAAGTATTCACCATGTAATAGCCCGCTCGCGAGCCGTCGGCCGCGCCGGGTTGATAGTAGGCCGTAGTTTGCGCAGGCGCTTCGTAATCGGGAATCTCGGCCACGCCGTAAGGGTTTCGCGGAAGTTCGGCAAAGAGTTCGGGCAATCGCGCGTCGGCCCGCTTGGCGATGTCGCGATAAGCCGTTACAAGCTCTTCCGGCCTTGTGAAATAAAAACGCGGGTCTGTGCGAAGAAAAGTCAGAAACTCCTGAAACGATCCCTTGAAACCCACCTGTTTGATGATGCCTTCCATCTGTTTGCGAATTCGCGCGACCTCTCGTTTGCCTATTTCGTGAATCTCTCTTGCCGAAAGATTTGTGGTCGTCAGTCGCCGGATCGAGTAATTATAATAAGCCTCGCCTTCGGGGAGTGCTTTGGCGCTGATGTCCTTGTTGCAGGCTGGCAGGTAGGTATCCTTTATAAAGGCATGGAGTTTTTTAAGCGCCGGCATGACGGATTCGGTTATCCGCTGGCGACCGGCCTCCGATATTCGATCACGATCGGATGAGGCTACATCCTGTGGAAACTCGCTGAAAGGCCTATAAAGCGGGCTTTTCGCGGGATCGCTCACTATCTGCCCTTCAATCTGCGCAGGAACGGAACGAAGCGGGACGGCGGGCGGAACCCAGCGAGTCTCGATGCCGCGTTTCATCAGCGCGATCAATTGATCTACCTGTGCGGGAAAAGCCGAAAGGCGCGAAAGGTAATCTTCATAATCTTTCCTATTGTGAAAAGGGGTCGCCTCTACCATTTGAGGAAAGGTCAATTGAACGCCCTGCATCTGGTTTATAGGTATAAGCTCGGAAGGAAAGCGCTCGCCTTCTACATTCATCTTTTTATCGAGCAGGAAAAGATCGTAAGAGATCAAATCCTGCCCCGACAGCCTGGACCGATCAATCTTTTGTATTCGCTCAAGCATTTCGCGCTCGTGCTGTTTCCGAGCTTCGATAGCCTCGAAGGAAAGGTCGGTCAGCCGGTCGTTATAACGATTTACGCCCAGAAACGTAGCCGTCTCTGGGTATTGCTCCAATGCCCACTGCCAGTCTTCTTCAAATAGTTCGTGCATCTTTTTTGCGTAGTCCTTATCGTCAAATAACAGCGCCAGAGAGGTTGATCCTGTCAGAAGAATCAAGAGGACAATAGCGGTATTGCGAATCACGGTCTCTCCTATTGATTGTGATGCGTGATGTGTGATTTAGCAGATTTGCAAGTCGTCCTGAACCTGTGACCTGCCTGATAGTCACGAATTACGAATCACGAATCACTTTATAAATGTCCGGTCAAATCCGATTTCGCGTCTTTGACTTTCTCTTTTGCGTCATCGAAGCGGGCTGATAATCTGTCCTGCCACTTCTTTGTCTTCTCTTTCGCCTGATCGAATGTTTTGGCAATCCTTGGGAACCGTTTTCTTATCTTCCATAGCATTCGTTCCGCCCACGGAGATACGGTCGAAAGCAGCGACAGACCGATGAGCAAAAAGAGAATGCCTTGCATGAGGGGCAGAAACAATCCGATTATGCCCAGAAGAATAAACGTCCAGCCAAGCAGCCAGAGAGCTATATGTTTGAATCTTTTTTTCATACTCAGGTGAAGCCGGTTCGATCCTTTACTGACACGGTTAGTTTAACAGACCGGCTTTTCTGAGGCATAGAGCATCTGAGATCACAGATGAGCGGGCGCGAAAGAAGCTCTATTTCGGTTTCGGCACATCGAGCGCGGGGTTGCGCGCAAAAAAACCGTTTGGCATCAGCTTGAACCCGGCTTTATGCACGGGCATGACGGGCCACTCTTCCGGGCGCGGAATGTGAGTGATGCCCATCGTGTACCACACGACTATATCTCTGTTCTCGATAGAGCGGTTGGCGCTGGTCCATCGGGGCAATCCGTCGCCTCCCTTGCTTTGATTGACGTATTCGCCCGCCGCGTGCATTTCAGTTGCATTGTAAGGCGTTACCCAGAGATGAGATTTCATAAAGCCTGCGCGTTTGCTCACCTGCGCGCTTGCCGCCGCAAAAGGTATAGAGTTTTCGCCTGGAACAAGCATGTATCCGACGGGCTGACCAAGCGAATTTCTAATCGAAGGGTTGATGATCTTCCACTTGCGGCTGGCTTCAAGGCTGAGCACTCGTTGCGCGTCTTTCTCTTTTGCAAGCGGCGTTTCTTTCATAGTGAACGCGTTGTTGTAGGGATTGTCGCGCCCTGCCGGAAGCGCCTGAGTGTTCATCTCGACTATACTGTTCGACTGGCCTTCGACATCCATATCGAGTCTGAAATTGAAGAAATGCTGATGATGAACCGCCATTACGTTATCGGCTACGAGGTGCCCGTGCGCGCTTTCGTGATCTTCGGGTGAGCCTGAATCCGACATCACGCCCTTTGCCGCCATGATGCCGGTCAGCAATACTTCCATCTCAAGCGTGCCGTCCTGATGAAAGACCCAGTCAAACCCGTATTCGTAGTTGCCTACGTTGGCAACATAAGACAGCACCAGTTCCCGCGCCCTTCTCGATTCATTACGGCGCGAAATGTAGTCAACGTGCTTCCACAATATACCGCCGTCTCTTTCATAAAGCGCGACCGCGCGAGGGACACTGTATGCGCTTCCGGTATCGCCCGCAAAGACCGCGTCAAACAGCGTAGCGTTGCTCAAATAATCGGTTCCCGGTTCAAGCGTCAGGGCCCCGCGCCCCACTCCGAATTCGCCCTCGTCGAATGCGTTGCGGAAGAACCAGCCCGTGCCAGGATCGCCGTAAGGCACCACCATCTCGGAAAGCGAAGCGCGATAGAGAACGCTTCGCACTTTGCCTTCGTCCTCGTAGCCCACCGTATAAAGCACAAGCCCCTCGCGGGGGTGCAGGGTGTAGCGGAACCGCCATTTCTGCCACCGAACCTCGTTGCCCCGTACCTCGAAACTCGCCCCCTGCGGTTGAACTATCTGCAAATCCCTGGGCGCTTCTCTGAGCTTGCCCACTGTCACCTCGTCAAAATCGCCGTTCGCTTTCGAGACCGGCACGACGCCCGTGTCAACCACCTTGAAGACCTTCTTTGTGTTCATATTGACATAGGCAACTACGCCTTCGATGGGCCGCGCATAAGGATTGGTGGACTTGCCCCTGTAATACGCTACAGCCCTGACTACTCTTACGCCCTCTTCATCCGGGAAACCGAAATTCCCTGCCGACCACGCATCCAACTGCACGTTTTCAAAATCGGTGATGCCGCGTTTTTTCATGGCCTCCTGCCACCCGGGGTTAGATCGGACAAGACCGGGGACGAAAAAGAATTCTTCGATCAACGCCGAAGGCTGAACACCGGGGACCTCTCGCCACGCGAGAACAGTTTTCTTCTTCAGGTCTACCACGCCCTCGAAAGTCTTATTCGCCTCTCGTTCATAGACCACGACGGAAGCTTCGCGTCGCATCGCGGCGCCCGGCTTGAAGTTGATCACTTCTTCTTTTGGCGGCTCGTTCAGCGCGATCATAACGAAGCGACTCGCGTCATTCACCTTGCCGCCCGATTTCAACACTTCGACCGCCGAGGTGATCTCTTCCTTGCTGAGCGGGTCAAGAGGATGAGCAAGGCTCGCTTTATCCTGAGCAGCGGCGCAGGCAATCGTTAAAAGGCAAACAGCGAGCGACCAGAACGCGAAGCGGACTTGACGATGCATGAAAAAGGTCTCCTTAATTTTAGGGCCAGCGGTAATAGGCCACGGATGACGCGGATGCGACGGATTTACACGGATCTGAACCTGATATGATTTAATCCGTGTTGATCCGTCTAATCCGCGTCATCCGTGGCCTATTTCTATTCGCCTTTCGTTCAAATTCATCTCAATCAGTCATTTCAGAATCAACTGGCGCAAAAACTTCGCAAGCACATTGCCGGTGACGGTCCGCCGATAGTGCTCGGTCGAACGAAGATCAGTGATCGGCGCAACCTCTCGCGCAATCATCTCTCGGGCCTGCTCGATCAATTGTGGCGTGAGCGGCGCGCTCATCAATAACTCTTCCGTTTCAGGCGCGCGCACAACCGTAGGCGCTACGCTGCCGACGCTGATTGCGATTGATTCGATCCGTTCGCCCGACATCGCGGCTCGCGCGGCCATGACTACTTTAGAAATGGCCTGAGCGCGCCGCGTACCTACCTTGCAGAAAAAATCGCGCTCGCCCTCTTTTAGTTTCGGCACCCTAGCGGAAAGTACAATTTCGTCAGGCTCAAGCACGGTCTCTCTGTAGCCGGTATAAAACTGGTTAAAACTCACGCGCCTTGTGCCGCGCAGGCTGCCTATTTCGATCTCAGCCGCGCAGGCTCCAAGCACCGGCAGGCTGTCTCCGGCAGGCGAGGCGTTGACTATATTGCCGCCGATTGTTCCGCGATTTTGAATCTGGATCGCGCCTATCGTGCGAGAAGCATCAACCATCACAGGCACATATTTTTGAACGAGCGGCGAATGGATCAATTCGGTGTAAGTCGAAAGCGCGCCCATGCGAACCGCGTCGCCGTCGTCGCTGATCCCTCGCAATTCGTCTACCCGCCAGATGTCTAAAAACTCTGCCGCATCGAGCAGCCGGGCATTTATCAATACCATCAAATCGGTCCCGCCCGCGATGATCTTCACCGACCTGCCGCGCTCGGCAAGAACCGAGTAAACCTCGGCGAGCGTTGCGGGCGAATGGACTGTGGAGAAATCGGTCATAACACTTGTTTATACAAATTTCCGATTGAATGTAGGGGCAAGGCTTGTCCTTGCCCGAATCGCCTGAAAGGGGATGACTGTCATCGCGCTAACGCGCGATCCGGGCAGCCACAATAAATGTACTCATTCGGGCTGCCCCTACATTGCATCTTATACGCAAATGAAATCCGATCTAGCGAGACCCGGCGGCCCGTTCTATCGCATCAATGATCTTCACATAGCCCGTACAGCGACACAGGTTGCCCGCTATCGCTTCTTTGATCTCTTCGCGATCAGGATTTGCGTTCGAATCGAGCAGGGCGCGAGCGGCTATGAGCATCCCCGGCGTGCAGATGCCGCATTGCGCGCCGCCCCATTCAAGAAAAGCCTGTTGCAAAGGGTCGAGCCGCCCGTCGCGGGCAAGCCCTTCGACGGTTAGGATGCGAGCGCCACGCACCTGACACACGGGAACCAGACACGAGTTGATCACCCGTCCGTCAATCAATACCGAGCAGGCCCCGCATTCGCCTTCGCCGCAGCCTTCCTTTGTTCCTGTCAGCCGCAGGTCTTCGCGCAGCACATCGAGCAATCGCCTCATCGGCGGCGCTTCGATTTCGCGCGCGGCGTCGTTGACGTGAAACTCTATTTTCATGATTCGACTGTCTCTGCTTCCAGAGCGACCATCAATCGCTCGGGAGTTATGGGGATGTCGGTTACCATCGCGCCCGTGGCGTTGAAGACCGCCGCCGCGATTGCGGGCGCGGCTCCATCCATAGGCAGTTCGCCCACGCCCTTTGCGCCAAACGGGCCGTGCGGATAAGCATTCTCTACGATGATCGTCTCCATATCCGGCGCATCGAGCGAGGTCGGGATGATGTAGTTGGTCAGGCGATTATTGACTATCCGCCCGCGATCCCAGACAAGTTCTTCAAGCAATCCGTAGCCGACCGCTTGCAATGTTCCGCCTTCGATCTGCCCGGCCGCAAGCAAAGGATGGATGGCGCGGCCTATATCTTGAGCCGTTGTGATTTTAAGAACAGAGACTTCAAAAGTGTCCATGTCCACTTCTATTTCGGCCACCTCCGCTCCCCAAGAATAGACCGGATAAGCGTCTCCCGAATAGGTGTCGTCATCCCACGCGATACCCGGCGGGCTCGCGTATCGCCCGTAGGCGAGCAACGGCCCGTGCAGCGAAATGTATTCGCCCGCCATCTCGCGGAGACTCGTAAGGGGTTTACCTTCCGCAGTGAAATGGCCGTTTGTCAACACGGCTTCGGGCGCGCCAAATCTTTCGCGTACGTAGCGGGTCAGTTTTTCTTTAGCTTCGGCGGCGGCCAGTTGCACTACGCGGCCAACAACCATGCAGGTTCGCGAGGCGACCGTGGGACCGCTATCGGGCACGCGAGAGGTGTCGGGGTCTTCTATCTCGACATCTTCAAAGCTGATTCCCAACTCTTCGGCTACGATCTGGCAAAAGATGGTTCTAGTTCCCTGCCCTATTTCGGTCGAACCCGAAAGAACGCGGGCGCGCCCTTCGGCTGTGATCTCGACGCCGGCCTGCGCTTTCATCTTCGCTTCGCCGCTTCCGGTAAATCCCGCGCCGTGAAAAAAGAGAGACAGCCCCACGCCGCGCCGCTTCTGTGTGTTACAGGCAGCCGCAAGCGTCTCTCTTTTTTCCACGAATCCCGACCGTTCGATTGCCTCGTTCAAAACATCTTCGGAGCCTACGCTCCAGGTAAGCCTCTGCCCGGTCGCCGTTATGTCGCCTTCGCCGAGCATGTTTATGCGGCGGATGGCGAGCGGATCAATACCGAGAGCGGCGGCGATTTTTTCCATCTGCATTTCATAGGCGAAGGCGACCTGCGGAGCGCCGAATCCGCGAAACGCCCCGTTTGGCGGCGTGTTTGTGGCAACGGCTCGCGCGGTGATGCGCACGTTCGGGCAAGCGTATGGGCCGAGCGCGTGAATCGCGCCGCGTGAAAGCACTACGGGTGTGAGCGTAACATAAGCGCCGCCGTCCATCACTATGTCGATCTCGCTTGCAAGCAATCGCCCGTCACCAGTCACGCCCGTCTTGTGACGGATGATGGCCGGGTGTCGTTTCGTTGTGGCGGAAATATCTTCGGCGCGATCATAGATGAGTTTTACAGGCCGTCGGGCCTTATGCGCGAGCAGGGCCGCGTGAGCCGCTATCGTCGAAGGGTACTCTTCTTTGCCGCCAAAGCCGCCGCCGGTCGTCGTTTGAATTATGACGGCTCGTTCGTCGCTCAGGTTAAAGAGTTGTTTGATCGCTTTATGAACGTAGTAAGGGCATTGCATCGAACCCATCACGGTCATCTCGCCTTCGCCCGGTATGGCGATCATCCCCTGTGGTTCGATGTAAAGCTGTTCCTGATGCGGGACGCGGTATGTGCCTTCAATGATGCGGTCGGCGCGCTCGAACCCTTCGCTCACATCGCCTCGCCCGATCAGAAATCGCTTGAAGATATTATCCGTGCCATAGATCAGTTCATCACGCCGAAGCGAATCTTCGATAGTCAGAACCGTGGGAAGTTCTTCGTATTCGATCAGCACAAGGCGGGCGGCTTCTTCCACCTTCGAGCGGCTTTCGGCTGCGATAAGCAAGACGGGTTCGTCATAGTGACGGATTTCGGTTTCAGCAAGCAATGGCTGATCGTCTTCTATAAGCGCGACGTAGTTTTTTCCCGGGATGTCGCGATAGTCACAGACGACTATTTGCGACCAGTCAAATTGCGGATCGAATGAAATGCTCTTTATGCGCCCGCGAGCTACCTGCGCGCGAATGGTCTTGCCGTAGAGCATTCCTTCAAACGCGATGTCGTCTATGTAGAGGGCCGCGCCGGTAATCTTGTCGCGTCCTTCTTTGCGCAAGACGTTTCGCCCAACTGCCATTGGAGCCTCCTCAGAGTTGGGGTAAGTTTACTAGCGGCTTATGTGTGTGACAAGTGGCAGTAGGCAGTAAGCAGTAGGCAGTTATTATGAAGCCATGATCAGATCCGCGTAAATCCGCCCGATCCGCGTCATCCGTGGTCTATTTCTATTCGCCCGATTATATAGTTGCAATTAGACTGATAGTTAGCCTTACTCAACTGCCTACTGCCTACTGCCTACTGCCAAGAGTGCCACGGCCTGCGCGGCCATCGCTTCGCCCCGGCCGATGGAGTCAAGCCCTTCGTTGGTTTTCGCCTTTATGCTCACACGGTCTATATCAACCTTCAGAATATCGGCCAGAAGTTTTCGCATCGCCGGGATGTAAGGCGCAAGCTTTGGACGTTCGGCCAGCACTTGCGCGTCTACATTCGCCACTCGAAGGCCGCGCTCGGCGATAAGCGCGACTACGCGGGCGAGCAGGTCAAGGCTCGATGCGCCTTTGAATCGAGGGTCGCTATCGGGGAAATGAGTGCCGATGTCGCCGAGTGCGGCCGCCCCAAGCAGCGCATCGCAAAGCGCGTGTGTGAGCACGTCGGAATCAGAATGGCCGAGCAGTCCTTTTTCAAACGGTATCTCAAGCCCTCCGAGCACAAGCCTGCGCCCGGCAACCAGCCGGTGAATGTCATAGCCCGTGCCTATGCGATAGGGTTCGCTCATAAGCCTTAACCGAAGAATTCGGAATGAATGACCTCGGCCAGTTTCAAATCGAACGGGCGCGTGATCTTGATATTGATCGGAGAGCCTTCGACTATCGAGACTCGCTGGCCTGTCCGCTCGACAAGTTGAGAGTCGTCGGTAGCCATGAAGCCGTCGGCGTAGGCACGCTCATAGGCCTGGCGGATTACGGAAAACCGAAATGCCTGCGGGGTCTGCGCCAGATATATGCGGCGGCGGTCGAGCGTGCGCTGAACGCGACCCGATTTCACCTGCTTGATCGTGTCGGTGGCAGGCACGGCCATAAGCGCCGCCCCCGTCGAGCGCGCCCGCTCGACTACCGCCTGAATCTCTTCGGGACGCACAAACGGGCGCACCGCGTCGTGAACGGCTACTATGTCTGCGACCTCTTCTCTTATAACCTGAAGGCCGCGATAAATCGAGTCCTGGCGCTCGGCTCCCCCGGCCACAACCCGGACTATCTTTGTCAGGTTATGGCGAGAGATAAGCGCGAGGACTTCGCTTGTCAGGTTGGGTTGCAGAACCAGTATGACCTGATCTATACAATCGCACTCTTCGAAACGGCGGAGCGTATGGACGAGCAGGGGCACGCCTGCAAGCTCTATCATCTGTTTGGCGCGGTTTGCCTGCATGCGCGAGCCGATACCGGCGGCGGGAATTATGGCTATGTTGAGTCTTCGTTCAATCACTGCGAGGCCGAATGACGCGGGGCGGCTGCGCGCCCGTCCTCACTGAAGCGGCCAAAGATCATCTTTCCGGCCGTCGTCTGCAATACGGATGTCACCGAAACGTCCACGTTCTTGCCTATCATGCGGCGAGCGTTGTCTACGACTACCATTGTGCCGTCATCAAGATAGGCGACGCCCTGGTTGTACTCTTTCCCCTCTTTGAGCACAAAGACGCGCATGATCTCTCCGGGCAGAACCACGGGTTTGAGAGCGTTGGCCAGTTCGTTGATGTTGAGTACGGATACGCCACGCAGTTGAGCGACTTTATTTAGATTGAAATCGTTTGTTACGATCTTGCCTTCAAGCTGGCGGGCAAGCTCTATGAGTTTGTGGTCCACCTCGCGCACATCGGGGAAATCGGCCTCGCTGATGACGATCTCGTAGCTGCCCTTCTTCTTTTGAAGGCGCTGAAGGATATCGAGCCCGCGACGGCCCCGATTACGTTTTATCGAATCTGCGCTGTCGGCTATCTGCTGAAGCTCGCGCAATACAAACTGAGGAATAACCAGAGTGCCTGCCAGAAATCCCGTCTCGGCAATGTCGGCCACACGTCCATCTATGATCACCGAAGTGTCGAGGATAAGAGGATGTGATTTAGTCGCGCCTTTCTCTACCAGTATTCCACCCAATGCTGCCAGATCAATATAATCCCCCTTGACTGCACCTACGATTAATCCCACATACCCCATAAACAACATCAAAGTGAGCGTGACAAAGGATTTGAATTCTTCCGGTATTCCCTGCTGTGCCGATATGATCCAACCAATCAAAGTAGCGCCAGTGATCCCAAGTATTGACCCGACCGCGCCGCCGATAAGAGTCTTAAGAGTGGCCTTGCGTATGCGGGTTTCGAAGAAGATTATTGAGGCGGCAACGATTATGCCTACTACGGATGAAAGCTTAGGATTGCCGTAGATGGGCCTTAACAAATAGCCTGCACTCACGAGCGCTGCGATGAAGACGATACGAATTATAGTAACGTCGAATCTCATATGACCTCCGCACGTCTTACCTATCGCTTTAGCCGTTCCTGCAATACGACACTGCGAATAGTTAAGCTGAATTGTTAAAGATCGGTTGCGGTCACCTGACCGCAAATATGACTTTCAGCCATCGTGCTCAAATAAAAAAAAGATACTGCCCGAATCCCGAATGAAGATATGACCGGTTTCGAGCTTACAGGGGCGCGGTTTTCAGGTAAGTATGAGCGAATACATTCCTGGCTCCGGCCCGCAAAATCGCCTTGGCTGCCAGTCAGGTCAGAGAGAGGCCCCTAACCGGCACACATTATAACTGAATTGAACAGATTTGCTACCCAAAAGTAGGGGCCGGGGGCCGGGGGTCAGGGGCCGGTTTACCCTGCTACTTATCGGTCTAAATCGAACTGCACCATCATGACCCCGGCAACAGGCATCAGATTCGTACAAGCCACAATCTACCGGCCCCCGCCCCCCGGCCCCGCGCCGTGCGATAGCGCATCGTGCGCCAATCGGCCCCCTCACGCGATATGTCACCATTCGGCTGACAAGTTTTGTTACCGGAGGCAAATAGCTTGCGGGCGTTTTTCTTCAAATACAGCATTTACGGCTACCCGCGCGGGTCATGACCGTATGGCACGCGCATTGCCAAACCTATATGCGTAGCTTAAAAGTTACGCGGTGGTCGGGGCAACGGGGGCTGCGTCGGCCATCGCAAAACTGAGAGAAGCGACAGACAAAGCAAAACAATAGCCGAAGGGGATGAGGCAACGGGGGCTGCGTCATCCCCTTTGGTATTTTGGATTTTAGATTTTAGATTTTAGATTTCGCAGTTGATTCGAACGAAGAGTCTTAATTGACGAAACAACCATAGCAATTATCTCATTGGTCTCTGACATTAAATTCACAAGTTTAGTTCTGGGAATAATTTCTGCCTCAATCAGAAGTTCCATCCAATATAGAGATTCATCTGCTTCTTCTTCAACGATACAGAGTTTGCTAATTACATCAGCAGCAGATTTCCCTCGGCAAGCTGCACGATAATTTGCCCCAACCGATGTGGCGGAACGAAGCAACTGCTTTCCAATGACTTCTGCCGCTTGGTTTCTTGGTAAGGCATTTATCAGCCTTACGACTCTCAGTGCTAACGCTTTCGTGCGGTCTTTGAATTCCTGTTCAGTCATAGCGCTACCTAAAGTGAGAATCCAAAATCCAAAATCCAAAATCTAAAATCAGAATACTGCATCGAGAGCATCGGCGACGTTGCGTATGCCGATCACCTCTATTCCGTCGTCATATTCAAGCCCGACCAGGTTTCCCTGCGGGATTATGCATCGACGAAAGCCCATAGCATAGGCTTCTCTCACCCGAACCGATGCCTGCGAGGTCGCGCGCACTTCGCCCGCAAGCCCCACTTCGCCAAAGACGGCGGCGCGCTCGTCTACGGCCAGATTGCGATAACTCGAAGCTATCGCGACCACTATGCCGAGGTCAGCCGCCGGTTCATCTATCGTCATTCCACCCGCTACGTTTACAAATACGTCATCACCCAGCAGGTTCATGCCCACCCGTTTTTCGAGCATCGCCATCAAAAGCGCCACGCGGTTTGCGTCTACGCCCTGAGTCATTCGCCGTCCCGTGCCGTATTTATTTTCGGTGACGAGCGCCTGCAATTCGACAAGCAGAGGCCGGGTCCCTTCCATCGAGGCGGTCACAATCGAGCCTGAAACCCCGAGCGGACGCTCATTTAAGAAAAGGCCCGACGGGTTTGGAACAGGCTCAAGGCCGTGGCCGGTCATCTCGAAGACCCCAAGTTCGTTTGCCGCGCCGAATCGGTTTTTGACCGCCCGGATGATGCGGTGATTGTGATGGCGCTCGCCTTCGAAATAGAGCACCGTATCGACTATGTGTTCGAGCGCCTTCGGCCCCGCAATCGTTCCTTCCTTTGTGACGTGCCCGATCAGAAATACCGGGATGGCGCGGTTCTTGGCGAGCATCAGGAATTGCCCGGCCACCTCGCGCACCTGCGAAACGGAGCCGGGCGCAGATTCCAGATTCATGGAAAAGACCGTCTGCACGGAATCGACTACGATGGCCTGCGGGTCGAGCCGGTCTATCTCTTCAAAGATGCGTTCCAGGCATGTTTCGGGCAGCAGGTAAAGGTGTTGCGGGTTGATGCCCAGCCGCTCGCCTCTGAGCTTTATCTGGCGCTCGCTCTCCTCGCCCGACACATAAAGGACTTTGCCCCAGGTTTCGGTGAGCTTGCTTGAAACCTGTGTGAGAAGGGTCGATTTTCCGCAACCCGGCTCCCCGCCAATCAGGACGAGCGAACCGGGCACGATGCCGCCGCCCAGCACACGGTCGAACTCGGTTATGCCGGAGGGCTGACGCGAATCGTCCTGGCTCTCTATGTCCTGGTAGGCAAGAGGGACAACCTCGCGCATGCGAAACAACCCGCCGCGCCCGGTCTCGGGTCGTGAGGGCGTGGAGCGTTCTTCGACCAGTCCGTTCCACTCGCCGCAATCGGGGCATTTGCCCATCCATTTTGGCTGTTGAGAGCCGCACTGACGGCATACATAAACAGTTTTCGGGCCTTTGGATTTTGCCATTGTTTTCCCTGATTCTCAGTCTTTATCTGCCATGAAATTATAGCCGGTTTCAGCTACAGGCGACACAGAGAGCGCCGTATAAGATCGCAGATTTGAGATTCCAAATCTCGGACCGGCTAATTCGATTTCTTCCGAGCAGCTTTGCTTGCCGGGGTGAGCGGTGTGTAGCGCAGGAGTTGGTCCCTGACCTCGCGGCAGGGTTTCAATTCGACAGGCGTGTTTGTAGCTTCGCCTTCAAATCGGAGTCCGGCGCGGTTTGATGCGTCCCACACCAGAGGGCGAACGAGACTCGCGGATAATTCTTCATCGGTAAGAGCCCGCGCCACGAGCCAGTACCGTCCGGGCGCGATGTGCTCGATTGTGAATGAGCCGTCGCTTTCCGGCTCTGCCTCGGCGAATCTGAGCACATCGTCACCCGCCTCCGGTTCAGCCGGTACGAGATGAACGCGCATTCGGGCCATCAGGGTTTTCTCTTTTTCGGCCGTGACAACTCGCCCGCTGAGCGTAGCTGCTCCTTCGCTTAAAGTGACGACGACTCCACTAACGCGCTCTCCGGCTTTGACCGCTATAGCATTTCGCGCCGCATCAATCTGCTTCCCCGACCCGCCGGGCGGGGGCAAAGTGATGGCGCGAACGTAGAGGCTCTCGCCGGGCAGTTCTATTTTCAGATGATAAGATTCCGCTTCGAGAAAGCGGATCTTAAACTCACCTTTGTCATCGGGAGTCGTAGTCTTAAAATTATAAGACGTCGAGCGAAAGGGTACTTCTGCTTTGTAGTCTCCATCGGTGTGAACATTAAGTACCACTTCCTGAGCCATGCCGCCGAGCTTGCCCTTGCACGCCAGCTTGAGATCGGCCCTCTGAGCCGGTTCTATGTTTACACGCCCTGAGATCGAGCCGAGCGGCACAAGGCTAATCTCGATGCCCGTAACGTCTGCGCCGTTTACCTTTACGCGGCGGGGTTTTGAAGCTGCACCTTCATTTGCCAGGAATTCCGCCGTCAGATAATAGTCGCCGTCCGCCACACTATCAATGAGAAAGCCGTTATTGGCCGTACCCGGTAAAGCGTATGAGAATGCTTCCCTTATACCGCCCTGTGCGCGATCAAGCTTAAGGGAGACTGCTCCCGGGCCACTGCCGATTGCGCCCGTAACTTTTCCGCTGATCCTGTGTCCGAGGTCTTCGCGATAGCGTATGTCTATGCCCGTAACCTCTGCTCCCTCGCGCACCAATACTTCTGCGGCGGTGTCAGGAGTGCTCGAAGGAAAGTACGTAGGTGCGTTGCCTGTATAGCGATTTCCCCGGTAAGACATCCGCTCTCCTTCACCTGCTGCGACCTGATATGTGCCGGGTTGCAATCCATAGACTCGATAAATGCCTCGATCATCTGTTCGCCACCCACCGGGCGGAGCTGAAGCAATACTGAATACGGATGAAAACGGTGAACCGCCGGGGCGAATCGGGTGGTTGCCCGCATCCTTGACGCGAATGACTCGAATCGGAGCTTCGACGGCAGGCTCGCCCGAAAAATCGGTTACTCGCCCCGTGATGACGCCTCCTTTAACCATTGAGATAGCTACATTGTCGCCGGGTCTGTTGTAGGGAAGCGCATCTCTATCAGACATGTTGTAGCCGTTTGAGAAGGCCAACACCACATAGACGCCCGGTTCAAGTTCGCTCGTCGCAAACCTGCCGTCCTCGCCCGTAGTTATGGGATTAAACGAAGCCGCCCTCGCGCTTCTGGTTGCCCCACCCACAAACATCGCCACAACGGACGCGTCTCGAAAAGGCTGTCCCCCTTCGCCGATTACTCGCCCGGTAATAGAGCGACCGGCGGATGATTGCGCGGCCTTTGCAGATGCGGCGGACGTCTGCGCGCTCGATGTATTTACTAAAATCAGAATCAGAAACATGGACGCGTGCAAAAGGCGATTCATTCTCACTCCTTATTCAAGACTCTTTATTCAAGCCGATTTGCCCGATAGCTCTCGCACAGGAAATTACTTGTCTGTCTCTTTAGCGCTTGCATCGAGAACGATCCTTACCTGTGTAGGTTCCTCGTTGGTAACGGTGACGATCTGCTTGACCGGGGGCAGGCCCTTAAACGGATTCACACCCGACGGTCCCGCATATACCCTTACCTCCACTTCGTAAGCGCCCGGCGGTAACCCCTCGGCGATGAACCGCCCGTTTGCATCAACTCTACACCAGTTGTCAGGCAGGGGCGGCGCGCCCGGACGATTAAGTAATACCGTCATTCCGGCATCTGCGGGCATTTGCGCGCCTTCAATAACGATCTGCCCCTGAATGATGCCTCTGCCGTAGCCGAGGATGACTCGAACGCCGGAAACATCTTCCGTCCCCTTTATCTCAATCCCTCCGCGCACCTCGATGCCCTCACGCTCGATCCGCATGAGCTTTAATTCATCTGAACCGTATCTATTTAACAATCTGAGGTTCGCCAGGCCTGGACTCAATCCCTTGATCAAAAAGGTGCCGTCGGGCGCTATGTCCGCCTTGCCTGTCGAAGCGGATCGTCTGTCGCGGGCATTGACAACCGCCAGCAAATACGTCTCCTTCAACCTGTCGGCGATACTCTGATCTTCCAGATTTTCGATCACTACAGTGCCGCTCATGCTCGCGCCGTGATGTAACTTGATCTCTATGCCGGTTATATCTTCGTTCTTTATTTCAACTTCCACTCTCTCACCGTAAAGATCGCTTTCTTGATCAGTACTCGAAGCGCGAGAAATCATATACGTCTTTGGCAGAAGGTTGCTGAATAGAAACTCTCCTTTTGCATCGGTAATCGTCACATCCCTGCTCGGCCCAAACCGATTCTCTCTTTCCGTACCCATGTACATTACGCTGGTATTGGGTACCGGCTTCCCGGTATCTGCGTCTATGACGCGCCCGCTCAGTGTATAGGTCTTGCTCGGTGCGCCTATCTTTATATCTATGTCGGTCGCTTCATCGCCCGACGAGACCTCGACGGATTTGGCTTTCGCTTCATCGGTTACGCCCGGATAGAAGGTTCTCGTTCTATTGGATGCCTTCAGGAAAGGCGAAGAATATGGCGTGGCACTTTCGCCTCCTACGCTTACCAGATAGAGGCCGGGAGGCAATCCGTAAATGCGGTATATGCCGAGATCATCAGTAAGGGACGTATGTAATCCAGGATAATATTTTTGAAAGGTTCCTGATTTATCGGCCAGTTTCAAAAAAACGGGTTCAGAAACGGCCGGTTGTCCATCGGAATCCGTTACGTGACCCGTGATGACGCCGCCGCGTTTGAGCGAGAAATCAATTCCTTCGACC
Organism: Blastocatellia bacterium; assembly: GCA_963765495.1. GTDB lineage: Bacteria > Acidobacteriota > Blastocatellia > UBA7656 > UBA7656 > CAVXWP01. The sequence continues at coordinate 947,169 of CAVXWP010000001.1, read as the reverse complement.
GTCTCGCCTTCCGCAAGAGTCACAAGCGTTTCGCTTCTGCCACGATCATCATCATTTGCGGATACAAAGGTGGGCGTAGCCGCCGAGACTCTATACTGGCCCGCCCTGACCCCCGTGATGCAATAGATGCCTTCTCCATCGGTCGTGGCCTTCCGGGATAAGGAACCATTGATCCTTCGCTCTATACTGATCGAGTTGCTGGAAAATTCGACGTTTGCAACCACGACAACACCCGCCACCGCTTCTTTGTCAATGGTGACGCGCCCTGTTATAGAGCATGTCGAGGTTGTTGAATCCTGTGCAAAAACAGAGTTCAGCGCGCCAATCAGAAAAAGACAGGTCAGGACTATCATCGAGAATGCGCGCAAAAGTGCTTTCATAAGGTTTCCCTCCTGGGCACGTTGCGGGTCGCGTCTTCAGATGATCGGACAAGAAGACGATATTTTCAGGTTGACAATTCTATAACGCTCCACTCGTAAGCGCAATAATATGAAAGCCGAGAATCAACCGGCGCACAAAGTATTCCGTCGAAAAGAGGCCGCGTTCGCAAAGAAGTTTCTGAAAATTGAGCGCCAAAAAAATGCTGTATTACTTCATCCAGTCGCTAATTTGAGCCTGTCAAAGGCAGCCTTTCGCAAAAGGCTGAGAGGTGCTTGCCGCCCGGTCCATAACCTGAATTGCAATGCAGCCTGAGCAATAAGCATTTCGATGCCGCTCAGGGTCCGGCAGCCTTCGGCCCGCGCCTCTTTTAAGAATCGCGTTTCAAGGGGATTGTAAACCAGATCATAGGCGATCTTTCGACCGGCAAGCGCCGAACGTGGCACGACGCTCTCACCTTCGCTGTGTCCGCGCATCCCCACGGGAGTGGTGTTGATAAGGACGCTTGCATCACTTGCGGCCAGCGATTCGAGGGGGTGTAAACTCACTCCGAAATTTTCGACCAGAAGTCGCGCCCGCTCCGTGTCGCGGGCAAACAGCCTCACGCGCGCGCCGCGCTCGCAAAGCCCGTACACGACCGCCCGCGCAGAACCGCCCGCACCTATTACCGCAAAGCTTTCATCCGTCAGGACACAGATTCTTTCAAGCGGCTCAATCGCCCCATGAACATCCGTGTTGTATCCCAAAACCCTTTCGCCATCCAGGATTACCGTATTGACCGCGCCTGCCCCGCGAGCCGTTTCATCGAGACTGTCGAGCAGCGGCATGACCGCCTGTTTATGCGGGATGGTTACGCTCAGGCCGCGTAAGCGCCAATCAATTTCGCGCGTCGCGGGCCGTACGAAACGAGCAAAAAAATCGCTCACATCACTCACTTCAAAAGGCAGGTAAACAAAGTCGAGCCCTTCGGCTCGAAAGGCGGCGTTGTGCATGGCAGGCGATGCAGAATGCCCGACAGGGCTACCGATTATCCCCGTGATCGAGGTTTTATCTGAGAGGGTGGGAACGCGGTAAAGCTCGCTCAATTCTTTACAGGTAATCTGACCCGGCGCGCTTTCGCGCCCATCGGCAAGCGCGCAGTAAGTGAGGTAGCAACCCCGGCTCGGCCCAAGCACGCGAGTCATCAAGCCCTGCTCTCCCATCGCCAGAGCGATCAGATTGCGCCCCTCGTTTCGAGCGCGATCAAGCAAACCAAAGACGGCAAGCGCATCCGACGGGCTCAGGGCGCGAGTCACTATCTTGTGAATGCTCGCAGGAAGACCGCACACTCGATCATAAACGCGATCCAGATCCGAAGGCGTTTTGTCGAAGTTGTGATAAGAGACTATCAACCGTGAAATATCGGGCGAAAGTATTGCGGCCTGAGAGTAATATTCGGCCTCAACATCGCAATAATCGGCCCAGCGCCGCGCCCCCTCAACCAGCAATCGCAGCCGCAGGTCGTCACCTATAGCCTGACGTCCGCCTTCGCTTACGGCTCGACAGGTTATTATCGCCGGAAGTCGTCTGCCTTCAAGCAGAAATCGAAGATTATCAATGCCTGTGAAATCGAAGTCGCGCAGATAATCGAGCCTTAACTCAACGAGGTCGGCCCGCCCCGTTGCGCGCTCGATTGCCTGGCGAGCACGCTCGGTCGTCTCTTCGATGATAACGGCGCAGACGCGAGCAGATGTTTCCGGCATTGGAATGAATAGTGATACGTGATGCGTGATGCGTGAATTACAAGGCTTGCACGTTGTCTTTAACAGGCGGCCTGCCCGGAGGTCACGCATCACGCATCACTAAAGCTCCTCTTCATCAAAGGCATAAACATCCGTAGACAGGTATCGCTCGCCAAGATCAGGCAGCACCGCGACCACGCGTTTGCCTATGCCCATTTCTCGTCCTACGAGCAGCGCCGCCCAGCAAATAGCGCCCGAAGAGATGCCGCAAAGAATGCCCTCTTCGCGTGCGAGTCGGCGAGCGATCCGCTTCGCGTCTTCGTATTCGACCGGGATGATGCGGTCTATGATCTCCGTATTGAGCACACCCGGCACGAACCCCGCGCCTATTCCCTGAATCAGATGAGGGGCAGCCGGGCCACCCGACAGCACTGCCGAATCTTTTGGCTCGACTGCAATCAGTCTGACATCCTTCAATCGCTCTTTTAGCACTTCCCCCACACCCGTGATAGTTCCTCCCGTCCCAACCCCCGCAACAAACGCATCGAGCTTTGCATCGGTGTCTTCGATGATCTCGTGAGCCGTCGTGCACCTGTGGATGGCCGGGTTGGAAGGGTTCAGAAACTGCTGAGGCATATAACCTTCGGGCAAATTGTCGAGGAGTTCTTCGGCCTTTCTGATCGCCCCTTCCATCCCTTCGGCGTCGGGGGTGAGAACGATCTCGGCCCCGAGCGCTCGCAACACCCTTGTGCGCTCTACGGTCATCGAATCGGGCATGGTCAGCACCAGGCGGTAGCCCTTTGCGGCGGCGGTCATAGCCAGTCCGATCCCCGTATTACCGCTTGTCGGTTCGATGATCGTGGTCCTGCCCGGAGTAATTTCCCCCTCGCGCTCGGCCGCTTCGATCATCGAACAGGCGATGCGGTCCTTGATGCTGCGCATGGGGTTGAACGATTCCATCTTCACAAGCACTTCGGCCGATTCGGCTCCCGGCAGGCGGTTGAGCCGCACAAGCGGCGTATGGCCTATGGTCTCGAGTATGTTGTTACAAATCTTCGGCCGTCGCGACATCTATAGCTCCTTCCATCGGGCGACCATTAGCCTAGCATGCGCGGGGGCCGGGGGCCAGTGACCAGTGATCACCGACCACCGACCACCGGCCACTGATCCCCGGCCCCTGGTCCCCGGCCCCCGGCCCCTGATAAGATGCCTGACTTGTGACATAATTGGAGAGATGACTATGTTAAAGGACAAAAAACTCGCGGTGCTTGGCGCAGGTAAGCTGGGCGAGACATTGATAAACGGATTGCTCGAAGCGGGCGTCATCGAGATGCGTAACGTGATAGTCACGGCGGGCCATCAGGCGAGGCTCGATCAGTTGCGAGACCGGTTCGGCGTCACGGGAACGCTCTCAAATTCGATGGCCGCCGAATCGGCAGATATAATCATTCTGAGTCTGAAGCCCCAGACCGTTCCTCACGTGCTGTCGGAAATCAGCGGATTGCTCAGGCCGTCGCAGCTATTGATCTCGGTCGCCGCAAGCGTCAGCACAACCTTTATAGAAAAATACATGCCCTTGCCGGTTCCCGTGGTGCGGGCTATGCCAAATACTCCCTGTCAGCTAAAAAAAGGCATGACGGGAATCTCGCCGGGGACAAACGCCTCGCATGAACACCTGGCGCTTGCCAAGTTCATCTTCGATGCGGTAGGCCGCACGGTGGTCGCGGATGAAAAACACATGGACGCGATAACAGGTCTGTCGGCAAGCGGTCCTGCATACATCTACATCATAATCGAAGCGCTGGCCGAGGCGGGCGTCAAGGTCGGGCTTCCGCGTGATGTCGCTACGGAGCTTGCCGCGCAAACGGTCGTCGGCGCAGGTTCTATGGTGCTGGAAACGAAAGAGCATCCGGCTAAACTCAAAGACACCGTGACAACACCGGCCGGATGCACAATAGACGGCATACTCGAACTGGAGGAAGGCGGTCTGCGCGTGACCCTGATCAAAGCAGTTGTCAAGGCTACTCATCGCGCCAAGGAATTATTGGAAACCTGATGAAAATAGTAGGCAGCAGGCAAAAAAAAGTAAGCAGTAGGCAGTATGCAGTAGGCAGTTATCAAATAAACGACAGACAGAAGACAGCAAGCGGCAGTAGTGCCGGAGGCGGGTACCACCTGTTCATATGCAATCTCCGGCTTCAGACTTTCGGCTTGCGCGCCTTTGCATTTGCCCTCTCCCTGCTGCTTGCTGCCTACTGCTTACTGCCTGCTGCCTACTGCTTTCAGCAGTCGCAGGAGAGGGGCGAGTTGGCTGCCGCGGATTTCCCAAAATTCATAGATGAGTATCTGGCAGACACCTATTCGCGTCACCCTCTGCTTGCCTCGATGAGCGGGATGCACGCCTGGGAGAGCCGACTCGAAGATTACAGCGCCCCGGCGCTTGCCGATGAGGCAGCCGCCATCAGGAAGTTTCAAGCGCGGCTGGAAAAGATTCCCCCGCTTCAATTGAGTTTTTCCGAGCTTTTCGATTACCAGATCATCGCGTCGAATATGAAGGCGCGGCTTGTGGAGTTGGAACAGGTTAAAAGCTATACCCGCGATCCGGCGATTTACAGCTACCCCATAATCGCCGGGCTTTTGCGCGTAGAGATGTTCGAGTACGCGCCGATCGATTCGCGTCTCCGTCACGTGATTGCCAAACAGAAACAGATTCCGCACCTTATTGATGCCGCTCGCGCAGGTGTGCAGGCCCCTCCTCCGGTCTTTTCTGAAGAAAGGCATCGAAAGTTTTAAAAGCGCCTTGATACTGGTTCAAACCGAATTGCCCAGGGCTTTCGCAACCGTCAAGGATGCAAAGCTCCAGGCCGAGTTCAAAAAGTCAACCTCTCTTGCGGCCACCGCGATAGCGAAATACATCAAGCATCTTGAGCAACTCGCTCCCGATTCAAAATCAGGCTTTGCAATCGGCAGAGAAAGCCTTGAAGCAAAACTCAAATACGAAGCGGGCGTAGACGTGCCTTCGGATGCGCTGCTCAGGATAGCTTCCCGCGAGTTGCTCAAAACACAGGAAGCGTTCCGCAAGACCGCCGCTTTGATTGACCCTAAACGCGATGCCCAATCGGTCCTGGCCACGCTTGAAACCGAGCATCTGAAACCGGGCACTCTTGTTGATGAAGTACAAAAGCAGCTTGATACGCTAAAAAATTTCATCAATGAAAAGCAGGTTGTGAGCCTGCCCGCAATCCCCGACCCGGTCGTAGCCGAGGCCCCTGATTCCGTGTCAGACTCCGCCACGAGTCTGTGGATGGCCGGCCCTTTTGAGTCTCGGCCCCTGCCCGCGCGCTATCTGGTGAGAGAGACGGGCTCAAAGCAATCGGCCTTGCCCGGCACGAATTATTCTCAGTCTCGAACGGCACCTGTTCGCGATCTATACCCGGGCCGTTTCACGCAGCTTGCAACCTTAGGGAAGAACCCTTCTCTGGTACGCAAGTCATATGTATTTTGGAACGCGTGTTTCGTCGAGGGCTGGGCCGAATATGCCGAACAGATGATGATCGAAGAGGGCTTCGCAAGCGATGACCCGAAGATGAGACTTGCGATGCTTGCCGACACGCTGCTAAGTCTGAGCCGCCTCATCGTCGGCGTACGAGAGCATGTCGAAGGGCTGACGCTCGATCAGGCAATCATCTTTCTCAAACAGAACGCATACATATCCGATGCGGCAGCACGCGCCGAAGCCGAGCGGTGCGCAATAAAGCCAATGGCCATAGCGGGCGCTATCGGACGGCTTGCCCTGCTGAAACTGCGCGAAGATTACAGACGCTACCGCAAAGAGGAGTTTTCGCTCTCCTCGTTCCACGACCGGCTGCTCTCAAACGGCATGGCCCCGCTCTGGGTCCACCGACAGATTTTAATGCCCGACGAAAAAGGCAAACTCCTTGAGTGAGCGTGATCTGATGCGTGATCCGTGAAGAGCGATCCGTAACTTTCAGGCAGGCCGCAGATTTAAGCCTATTTGCAAGCCGGGCCAATTATGCATCACGTATCACGTATCACATCCCACGCATCAGATTCGGATTAGCCCTGCCTCATTGCCCGCCCGTCTTTTCCTTTGTCTGTTCTACCGTAAGCTGATTATTCACCTTTGTCACGCAGGCGACTCGTTTAGCCTGTAAAGTGGCAAGACCTTTATTGCGCCCGGTCTTTACCTGCCCTGTGAGCGTTACAACCCCGGCTTTTGTGTCTGCGTTGATGGTCATCCCTTTAAGAGAGGGCGTGTTGGCGAGCTTCGCTTTTACGTTATTTGTGATCATCGCATCGTCAACCGTAGAGCAATCGACAGGTGCGGCTTTTTCGGCTTTGGGTTTCTTTGGAGCTTTCTCTTTATCCTGCGCCGCTACCGCTCCGCAGGCCAGCAGCAGACACACGAATATTGAAAAGGTTAATCGTTTCATTTGGGACTTTCCTCCTCGGATGTATGTATCAGGAGCTTTGCTGCTGCATGACCTGGGGACACATGCAGTGATCTCCTTCAAGCTGTATAGACGCAAAACGCTTACTATATAATGCAGAAATGTTCAAATATAATGCTATGCCGAGCGGTGAGAGCGCGTCCAAAGCTCATCAAGCGCGCCTTCCTTGAGCATCTTCGTCACGTAAACTATCTGACCTGTGTGCGTTGACAGGTGGATTGCTATATTCAGAATCAGGTCGAAATTGGTTTTGACGTATCGAGGATCTTCGGTCTCTTCGGTAAAATGCGATGTGTCGAAAGAGTCGAGTGTCGCCTCAGCCTGCCTTATCGTCTCATCAAAAATGGAGAGCAACTCCTCTTTTGGCAGAGGGCCGCGTTCGGCAAACTCGGCGGGGCGATTGCGGTCATAGGCCATCCCGCCTATGCCGCGAGACAGATAATGTCTGAGCGAACCCGAGACATGCAGTACCAGATTGCCTACGGAGTTGGCCTTTTCGTTTGGCCTCCACCAGAGTTGTTCTTCGGACAACTCCGCTATGCAGGGTCTTATCTGCGCGGGAAGAATTTTTGTGATGCGATTGCGCAGAGCTTCCAGTGCGACTCGATTGATGTCGGGCGTCTGTTGCATCGTCGTCCCTCATCCCTGGCCTGTAGGGTCAGGTTCTCTGTTTATCGTTTTCCTCGCTGGTTCGTTTGAGCAGTCGTCCAAAAACGGCAAGCGAGACTCCGGCTATAGTTATTGCCAGAAGCGACGCAGCAATGCAAGCCAGCACAATTACAATTACCTGTAGAATCATGATCGTACCTTCCGGGATTTGCCTGCTGACGGGGCTGAGATGGGTAAAGACTAAACCAACTCGAACGGGAAAGCAATGTGCGTAAAGAGTGATTCGTGATTCGTGACTTTCAGGTAGGCAGCAAGTTTTAGACACTTTGCAGCCAGACCGATCACAAATCACTCTTTACGCATCACGTGAACTCATCACCGGGCTACTTTGTGATTGAAGCCTGCTGCGCCAGAGGGAATTTCGGCTCAATGTCTACGGGCACGCCGCTCAGACTGTCGAGCGCCTTCTGCATCTGGGGGCGAATGATGCCGTACTTGTCAAGCATCGTCTTTGCCTTATCGTAAGAGCCTTCGGCTTGAAGCGTGAGTATGTCGTGAGTCAGTTTGCGAACGGCGTCCTTGACGCGAGCAGAGACGATGCTGAAGGTTCCCTTCGCGTCATCGTATTTGATGGCCCCTTCGTCCATCAGATAATTAAACTGCAAAGCTACACCCTTGCCGTGCGCTTCGCTGGTGCCAAACCTCACGGATCGAAAAGCGCTCGCAAGATATGTGGTGTAAAGCGACTGCTCCATCTTCTTATCAAGCACTCCCTTGTCTATCAGATATTGCAATGCCCACAGCCCGGTTATGTCCGCTTTGGCTTCCTCGATGGCCGAGTAAAGCTCTTTGAGCTGCATCCGCACAGTGGTCTCGCTTGCGCCTACCTTGATGTTGTGCGGCCCCAGTCCGTGCATCAATTCGTGCGCGAGTATGTGAGTAAAGAACGAATCAAAAGAAAGATCGCCTTGCTGCGACGGGTCGAGCACTACCTTTGAGATAGGCACAAGCGTCTTGTTAAACTTCGCCTCCTGGACGTTCTTCAGCATTATGCGCTTGGAGCCTTTCTCTTTTACAACCCGCTCGTCATTAGGCAGATTGAAGGCAGCCGTCTGCACGCCGCTGTTTCCTTCGCCCGATGAGTAAACCTCATCCACAACGCGAATGGGCGCGGCGGCCCCAAGTTTCGGGTTGCGATACTTCGCTTCCATCGGCAGATTGTTTTCAAGCTCCTGCAAATAGCCGCTGAATTTAGCCAGCTTCGCCGATTCGGCCTCGTCGCGCAGGGTGACATAAGCCTCGAAGGCTGCCTTGTAACTGAACAGCTCATCCTCATAAGTCTCGTACGGCCCTATGGTCACATCTATCGGAGAATCGAGTTCCATCCACGCGACATCTGACGCATAATAATCGTCCGACATAAAGGAGTCGGCCCGCTTCACGAGAAAGTTTTTCAATGTCTGATTTGTGGTAAGCTCTGCGGCCTCGCGCAGCAGTTTGGCCGCAGGCTCGAGAAACTCGCGGTATTCCTGGCTGTAAGGCACGGCTTTGAGTTTGCCCTTATCATCGCGGCGAATCACGTAGAAAAATCCCGTGGCTTTTTCCCGCTCGGATTCGGGCAATCCCTTTACCCAGTTGTTGTACTCGTCCTTGGTCATGTCATCAGGGTAAAACCCCGCCTGAGGGGGCTTTTCAGCTGGGACGCCTTCGATAAACGGCTCGTTGTTGTCCAGCCGCGACCACGGACCTACGTTTATCTTGAAGTAATGCAATCGCTCGTGGCCTGAGGGGGTCTTATCCGCCTTTAGCTTCTGCCTCAACTCAACGTTGCCGCTCCAGACCTGCCGCAGATAAATATGGTCCATATAATCGGCCGCTTCGATTATCTTCATCAAAGCCTTGCGGTCGTTTTTCGATAGTTGCGAGGTGTCGGAGGTTATCTCCGTAGGCGCAAACCGGGCGATCTTTGCCGCAAGCGAATTACTCATAGCCTTTTTAGCCTTCTCTTGTTTACCAGCTTTCTGATCACCGAAGCCGCGCGGCGCAAGCCCCAGCATCATCACCAGCATACATATTATCGTCCATGATTTCATCGGGTTGCCGTCCTTTTCAATATAGTATAGAGTTGTCTTTTCGTTTTGGCGGATGCTTCCATTCTATGGATCATCTACCTTTTGTCAAATGCGCACGGGCAGACCCTGAATCTGGACTTTTTTGTATAGATTTGTTATGATTTAAGCGGTTTGGGGGCTGGTTCCGGGGATTGAACTTATAAGGTTTGATAAACAGGCGCAGGTTAATAACTGAAATATGGCAAAAGCAATAGTAGAAAAAAAGAAGCGAACCTTTGGCGAGATAATCCGTCGGCTTCTGTTACTGGACCTGTTCAAGGGGCTCGCGGTCACTTTCAAATACAACGCCCGCGCCCTCTACGAAGCTCGCGACGGCGGCAATCCAAATCAGGCCATCTATACCGAGCAGTACCCGCTCGAGCCTGCCCGCGTCTCTGAACGCTTTCGCGGCGCTCCCCGCTTAAACCTCGACCCCGAAACCGGCGGCACGCTCTGCATAGCCTGCGACCTGTGCGCGCTGGCCTGCCCGGTTGACTGCATAGAGGTAGGCTCTATCCGCCGCGAGGTTAGGGACAAAGAGAAGGTAAACAAAAAGAAGGTGCTGACAACTTTTACCTTTGATACGTCGAGGTGCATGTTTTGCAATTTATGTTCAGAGGCGTGTCCGACGGATTGCCTGGAGTTGACGCAGAGTTTTGAGCTGGCGGTATATCACAGATCAGGGTTCCGGTGGGACAGAGAGATGCTTGAGAAAGGCATCAACTACGTCCGATACACAAAATGAGGATCTCAAATTTGAAATTTGAGATTTCGGCAGAAGAGGAAGTGCTGACTGTACAGGAGAGATGATGAGCACGAAAGAGAACACGATAGAATCCCTGGTAAACCAGGAATACAAATACGGTTTCGTCACCGATATCGAAACCGATTCCGCTCCCCCCGGCCTGAACGAAGACATTATCAGGCTGATCTCCGCCAAGAAGAATGAACCCGAGTTCATGCTTGAGTGGAGGCTCAAAGCATATCGCCACTGGCTGACGATGGAAGAACCAAAGTGGCCCAACGTGCATTATCCGCCGATTGATTATCAATCAATCGTTTACTATTCGGCTCCGAAATCCAAAGGCAGCGGGCCAAAGAGCCTCGAAGAAGTCGATCCCGAATTGCTTGAGACTTACGAAAAGCTGGGCATCCCGCTCAAGGAGCGCGAAATGCTTGCGGGCGTGGCCGTGGATGCCGTCTTCGACAGCGTCTCGGTAGCCACTACCTTTAAGGGCAAGCTTGCAGAATTAGGCATAATCTTCTGCTCATTTTCGGAGGCGGTTCAGGAGCACCCCGATCTGGTAGAGAAATATCTGGGTTCGGTCGTGCCTTACACGGACAATTTTTACGCCACGCTGAACTCGGCGGTCTTTAGCGACGGCTCGTTCTGCTACATCCCGAAAGGCGTGCGCTGCCCCATGGAGTTGTCTACTTATTTCCGCATCAACGCGATGAACACGGGCCAGTTTGAGCGCACTCTGATAATCGCCGACGAAGGCAGCTATGTCAGCTATCTTGAAGGCTGCACCGCGCCGATGCGAGACGAGAATCAGTTGCACGCGGCGGTCGTCGAGCTTGTGGCTTTAGACAACGCCCAGATCAAGTATTCGACCGTGCAGAACTGGTACCCGGGAGACAAAGAAGGACGCGGCGGCATTTATAATTTCGTTACCAAGCGCGGCAAATGCCAGGGCGTGAATTCCAAGATTTCATGGACACAGGTCGAGACCGGCTCGGCCATTACGTGGAAATACCCGAGTTGCATTCTGCAAGGCGATAACTCGGTAGGCGAGTTTTACTCCGTGGCGCTGACGAACAATTACCAGCAGGCCGACACCGGAACCAAGATGATTCACATAGGCAAGAATACCCGCAGCACGATCATCTCTAAGGGAATATCGGCGGGTCACGGGCAGAACAGCTATCGCGGCATGGTCAAGATACTCAAGGGCGCAGAGGGCGCGCGCAACTACTCGCAATGCGATTCGCTTCTGATGGGCGACAAGTGCGGAGCGCACACCTTCCCTTATCTCGAAGTGAAGAACGCGACCGCGCAGGTTGAGCACGAAGCCTCTACCTCAAAGATAGGCGAGGACCAGATATTTTATTGCCGTCAGCGCGGCATCTCTACCGAAGACGCCGTCTCGATGATAGTCAACGGTTTCTGCAAACAGGTCTTCCGCGAACTCCCTATGGAATTCGCCGTCGAAGCCCAGAAACTGTTAGGCGTGAGCCTCGAAGGTAGCGTTGGCTAATTAAACCCGTAGAGATTAAAAAGGAAAACGAATGCTGGAAATAAAGAATCTTCATGCAAGTGTGGATGGAAACGAAATTCTTCGGGGCATAAACCTGAAGGTAAACGCGGGCGAAGTTCACGCCATTATGGGGCCGAACGGATCGGGCAAAAGCACGCTGGCGGGAGTGCTTGCCGGGCGCGATGATTATGACATCACCGAAGGCCAGGTGCTTTACGAAGGCAAAGACCTTCTGGAGTTGTCGCCCGAAGACCGCGCCCGCTCGGGCATCTTTCTCGCTTTTCAGTATCCGGTAGAGATTCCCGGCGTCAATAATATGTATTTCCTGCGGTCGGCCTTAAACGCCGTTCGCAAACATCAGGGGCTTGATGAACTCGACGCCATGGATTTTCTGACGATGGTCCGAGAGCGGATGAAGATACTCGATATGGATGACTCGCTGATGAAACGCCCCGTAAACGAGGGGTTTTCAGGCGGCGAGAAAAAGCGCAACGAAATATTTCAAATGGTCGTGCTCGAACCAAAGCTCGCCATCCTCGATGAGACCGATTCCGGCCTCGATATCGACGCGTTGAGAATCGTGGCCAACGGGGTCAATGCGCTGCGCAACCCGGAGCGAGCCACGGTAGTGGTCACGCACTATCAGCGATTGTTGAATTACATCGTCCCTGATTTCGTTCACGTTTTAGCCGACGGCCGCATCGTCAAATCGGGCGGCAAGGAACTGGCTCACGAACTCGAAGAGACGGGCTATGCATGGGCGGACGAGTTGCCGGATACGCCGGCCACAACCGGAGAAGGAGCATCGGCTTGATTACCGGAGCAAAAGAGACACAAAACGCTTACCTGTCGAGATTTGAGGCGCTGGAAAGAGCCGCCGACACCACTGAGTCGTGGCTTCACCCGATCCGCAAGGACGCGATCCGAAGATTCGCCGAACTCGGGTTCCCAACCACTCGAATGGAAGAGTGGAAGTACACAAGCGTGGCGGCGATTGCGAGAACCGACTTTCATCCGAGCAGTGCGGCTTCGGATAACGTGACGGCGGAAGACCTCAAGCGCTCGCCGCTTGCAGACCTTGACTCAATCCGGCTGGTCTTTGTCAACGGGCGTTACAGCGAGAAACTTTCTTCGCTTTTAACGCCCGAAGATGCGGCGGCAGATAGGTTAATTGTCACAAGCCTTCACGCAGCCATCAGAGATGAAAACCCTGCCGTGAGAGCGCACCTGTCGCGTTACGCAAGATATGACGAGCAGGCTTTTGTCGCGCTAAACACGGCTTTTATCGAAGACGGCGCTTTTATCGAAATTCCCAGAGGCTTGATCGTCGAAAAGCCGATTCACATCCTGTATGTTTCGACCCCGAGCGAGCAGGCGACGATTTCTCACCCGCGCACCCTGATCCTGGCGAATCGTGAAAGCCAGGCGACGATCATAGAGGATTACATCTCGGTTGCGGACAACCTCTATTTCACAAACGCGGTGACTGAAATAATAGCGGGCGAAAACGCCGTGATCGAGCATTACAAGATGCAGCAGGAAAGCGATCAGGCTTTTCACATCGCCACCATTCAGGTACATCAGGCGCGCACAAGCACCCTGCGTTCACATTCCATATCGCTTGGCGGCGCGCTGGTCCGCAACGACCTGAACACAACGCTTGACGGCGAAGGAGCCGATTGCTCGCTCAACGGGCTTTATGTGACGGCGGGTCGCCAGCACATAGACAACCACACAATCGTAGATCACGCGATGGCTCACTGCACGAGCCGCGAGCTTTACAAAGGCATACTTGACGGAAAATCTACGGCCGTCTTTAACGGCGCGGTCATCGTCCGCAAGGACGCGCAGAAGACCGATTCCAGCCAGACCAACAAGAACCTTTTGCTGTCGGATGAGGCAGTGATAAACACAAAGCCGCAGCTTGAAATTTACGCCGACGACGTTAAATGCACGCACGGGGCTACGATAGGTCAAATGGACCGCGAGGCCATTTTTTATCTGCGCTCGCGCGGCATCGGCGAGCAGATGGCCTACACCATGCTGACCGCCGCATTTGCACACGACATACTCGGGCGCATGAAGTCTGAGCAGGTCCGCGCGCGGATAGAAGCAGCCTTGTCCACGCGACTTGATTTCAAGGAGAACCTATGACTGCAACCGGAAACGTTCTTATTTCTCAAGCCGATGAAGCATCGCAACTCTCGTTCGATGTTTGGAAGATCAGGGAAGACTTTCCAATCCTGAAACAGAAGATTTACGGGCACGACCTGATCTATCTGGACAACGCGGCATCGAGCCAGAAACCGCAATCGGTTATTGATGCGCTTGTCAATTACTACACGACCGACAACTCGAATATTCATCGCGGCGTGCATCAATTGAGCGAGCGGGCTACCAGAGCGTATGAAGATGCGCGCATAAAGGCGGCGCGATTCATAGGCGCGAAAGAGTCGAGAGAGATCGTCTATGTGCGCGGCACGACCGAAGGCATCAACCTTGTGGCGAGCAGTTATTGCCGCCCCCTGATCCAGGCGGGCGATGAAATCCTGATCACCGCGATGGAGCATCACTCCAACATAGTGCCCTGGCAACTGCTGACCGAAGAGACGGGCGCGCGTTTGCGCGTGGCTCCCATCAACGATGATGGCGAGCTTATGCTCGACGAGTTCGAGCGTCTCTTAAACGACAGGACCAGACTTGTATCGCTTGCTCATATTTCCAACGCGCTCGGCACGATCAACCCCGTCAAGCGAATAATCGAAATGGCGCACGCGCGCGGCATTCGCGTGCTCATCGACGGCGCGCAGGCGGTGCCGCACACAAAAGTGGACGTGCGGGAACTGGACGCCGATTTCTATACATTCTCAAGCCACAAGATGTTTGGGCCGACCGGCGAGGGCGTGCTTTACGGTAAGGCCGAACTGCTTGAAACCATGCGTCCTTATCAGGGCGGCGGCGATATGATCAGATCGGTCACGTTTGAAAAGACCGAATACAACACCATCCCGTTCAAGTTCGAAGCAGGCACGCCAAACATCGCGGGAGCCATCGGGCTTGGAGCCGCGATTGATTATTTGAACGATATCGGGATGGATAACATAGCCGCTTACGAGCACGAGTTGCTTGCCTATGGCACGACTGCGCTCTCCGACATTCCGGGAGTGCGCTTAATCGGCACGGCAAAAGAGAAAGCCAGCGTGCTTTCATTCGTCATCGAAGGCGTGCATCCGCACGACGTAGGCACGATACTCGACCGCGAAGGGATTGCCGTGCGCACGGGCCACCACTGCGCGCAACCCGTTATGGACCGTTTCAATGTGCCCGCGACCACGCGCGCATCGCTTGCGCTTTACAACACAGCCGAAGAGATAGACGCGCTCGTAGCCGGGATAAAGAAGGTCAAGGAGGTCTTCGATTAATGTCTGACGTGCAAGACCTTTATCAGGAGGTCATTCTTGACCACACAAGGAAGCCACGCAATTTTCACGTGATGGAAGATGCCACGCGCAAGGCCGAAGGATATAATCCGCTTTGCGGCGACAGGGTGACTATCTACATGAAGATGGAAGATGGCAAAGTCGCCGATATAAGTTTCAAGGGAGCGGGATGCGCTATCTCGACGGCTTCGGCTTCGCTGATGACTGAAAGCCTCAAAGGCAAATCGCGCGAGGAAGTCGAAGCGATCTTCGAGCGATTTCATGATCTAGTGACCGGAGACCCGATGGTAGTTGCAGAGACTGCCAAGCTCGGCAAGCTGGCCGTCTTTTCAGGCGTCAGCGAATATCCGACGCGCGTCAAGTGCGCTACCTTAGCGTGGCACACATTGCTTTCCACGCTCAAGGGGAACGATGAAGTCGTATCGACGGAATAAGGAGCGAGATGGTTTTAGAAGCACAGGTCATTGAAGCGCTTTCGACGGTCTTTGACCCGGAGATTCCAGTCAATATTTATGATCTGGGATTGATCTACGACATCAACGTAGAACCTGCGGGCAAGGTAGATATAAAGATGACTCTCACTGCGCCCAACTGTCCGGTAGCCGGATCGTTGCCCACCGAAGTGGAGTCAAGAATACAGGCCATACCCGGAGTCAGCGACGTAAGCGTCGAACTGGTATGGGATCCCCCCTGGTGCACGGACAAGATGACTGAAGCGGCCAGGCTCCAGCTTGGCATGATGTAGTTGAGTGATTCGTAACTCGTGATTCGTGATTTACCAGACTTGAAAACTATCTTTAACAGGCTATCTGCCTGACGGTCACGAATCACGAATCACGAGTTACGAATCGCGTAGCCGGAGGTCAGGAATATGAAACTCGGTGCTCAGGATGAATATGGACTCCGTTGCCTGTTGCAAATTGCGAGGCTCGGAGAAGACGCAAGCATGACCATCCCGGAGATCAGCCGCGCCGAAGGGCTGACCCCGGAATATGTGGCCAAGATCATGCGCATTCTCAGACAGGGCGATCTCGTAACGAGCACGCGCGGTCAGGCCGGTGGCTATACGCTTGCTCGCCCGGCCGATCAGATTACCGTGAGCGAGACGTTGAGCGTGCTGGGCGGGCCTCTGTTTGAAAGCGGGTTCTGCACCCGCTATTCGGGCAGCGAAAAATCGTGCACTCACTCGACGGATTGCTCTATCCGCTCGCTATGGCGAGCCGTGCAGATAGCCGTAGATCAGGTCTTGAGCCAGACTACGCTGAAAGACCTGCTGCTCAACGAAGAAGAGATGATCAATCAAATAAACGGGCTGGTACAGATAACCGACTCGAACGCAGAGATGGCCGGAACCTCCGGTCGGACCGCGAATAGAATCTGAGATGGAAGAATTGTCACAGATGAAATGCGTCGCCTGTCGCAGGGACGCGCCCAGAGTCACCGAAGAAGAGATCGAAGAGTTGCACCCGCAAGTGGCCGACTGGCAGATAGTCGAGCGAAACGAAATCAAACAGCTTGAGCGAGTCTTCAAATTCCAGAATTTCGCCGAGGCCCTTCAATTCACAAATCGCGTAGGCGAAGCCGCAGAAATGGAAGGCCATCATCCGGCCATCCTGACCGAGTGGGGCAAGGTAACCGTCACCTGGTGGACTCATAAGATAAAAGGTCTTCACCGCAACGATTTCATAATGGCGGCAAAAACCGACCAGCTTTATTCCTCAAGTCAACTACCGACAAATTAAGAATCCGATCCGCGAAAATCCGCCCGATCCGCGTCCGTCCCGGTCTATTTCAATTTCCATTTTTTGAGCGGCGCAATTCACATCAGAACCGAAACAGATAAGAGAATTTCACAAAAAACTGACGGCCGTCGTTTATCAGGCGGTCGCGCGGGCGAATGAGTTCCGCCCCGCCGCCCGGCAGATTCACTATGTCGAGGTTTTGCCGGTTGCTGTTATAGCCTACAAACAAGGCGGTCCACGCATTCAACTGGTAAGAGACTAGAAAATCGACATTGAAATTCTTTGTAGTCTCAAGCGCGGTCAGGTCCGGGTTTGCAAGCACCGTGTTGTACTGCGCTATGAATCTGAGGGCAAGCTCGCGGTTGAATTGATAATTCCACTTCGAACGCAGTATGTGGTTGTTGAAGATATTTGCGCCGGTCTCACGGTCGAGCAGTCGCGAAAAGATATAGGTGTTGGCTATGAGCAAAGATGTTGTCGGGCGCACCGTCAAATAGACATTTCCCGAACTGCGGTCGCCAAGAAACGGCTCGCGCCCCTCCGGGGGGACAAAGTTTATCCCGGCCCATCGGGTGTATTCTCCGCCGAAACTGACCTGTTTGAAATAGCTCGTGTCGAAAAATATCCCCTTGACCTCACTCGCAAAATCCCGATCCTCTTTCAAGATAGAATAATCTTCGGGCCGCAACCGTTCGCGGTTCGTAACGAAAAAGAATCCGGCGTATGTCTGACCCGTAAACTCCCATCTCATATTGTTTGACTGAGTCCAGTCGAGCCGCGTGCCGCTGTGGTCCCACGTCCGGTCGTAATGAATATTCGGCCCCCACGAGATCAGATATTTACCTTCCGGGCGGAAACGATAGCTCAGGGTATGCGAGGTGTTACGGATGTCGGTCCGAGGCACAAACCCGGTCTGAGTGAAAAAGCCAGGGCTGAAATCCGTGTACGAGCCAAAGTAATTCAACTGCCTCCCGGTCTTGCTCAAATCGGCGTAGTAGGCGGGGCCAGCCAGATGGCTGCCGTCCAGAAAATTCGTAGAACTGGTCACACCCTGAAACCGCGCTACCCAGTTGTCGCTCAACTTCAATCGCCCGTCCACCCCGCCTACGCGGTTATGGCTGTCCTGAAACTCCCGGTCGGTGTAGATCACTCCGATGTTCGATTGCTTGAATATGTCGCGACTCAGTCTGACAATGCCAAAGCCCGCGCGCTTGTTGGCCAGAGGATCGGTGTCGGGCACTCTCCGACCCGGCGACTGATCGTCTATCAACAAGGCTCCGATTGAGTAAGGCCCGACCTTCCCCGTAAGCCGCACGCCGAGTTGCGGATCGGCAATGCGACGTGTGAAGACCAGATTCATCGGGGTTTGAAAAAAGTCGGAATTCTCAAGGAAAAACGGCCTTTTTTCGGGGAAGAAGACTTCGAATCGCTGATTTACTGTCACCTGCGGCTCGTCGGATTCGACCTGAGAAAAATCGGGATTTACGGCCACGTCTACAACCAGTTTGTCTTTTAGCACAAACTTCGCATCCAGCCCCGCGTCGAAATTCGCCGGGTCGTGAATAAAGCGCGGGAGGTTTGGATCGCGTGTGTCGAGCGCCCGATAGGAGTTGAAAGCCGCGTAAGGAATAAATTGAATATTGCGCCCGGGCGAGATTTTGTTAAACCCCGTGACGTTGGCCGCCTGACTCAACCGACCCTGCACGCGGCTGGAAACTCTGGGCCAGTATGACCATTCGTTTACTCTGGGAATCTGGCGCAGAAGGACTATGCCCCACGTCTGCTCGGAGTTTGATGAAAAACGCAGGCTCTTGAAAGGGATCGCCATCCAGACCACATACCCCTGATCGGTGCGCTTGCCCCGCGTGTACCACAGCGTATCGTAAGAAAAATCAGGATTGCCCGTATCCTCGGTCCATAACCCTTCGGCCTGCACGCCGAGCGGGTTCGACCAGAAAACATAACCGCGTCTGTGATCGTGGAAAGTGTCAATTGTCATCTCCACAAAATCATCGGCAAAGGCATCTTCGCGCCGGGTCATTCGAGCGCGTATCTGATCGGGGCTGGAATCAAAAGCGACAAAAACCACATACAGGTTCTTGTCATCGTAGCAGAGATAGACATCGGTGCGCTGGCTTGCGGGTTCTCCGTCTTTCGGTATCTGTTGTGTGAAGCCTTCAACCTTTGCCATACGCTCCTGAATCTCGCCGCTCGGCTTCATGCCGAGGAAGTCTTCAAGATCAGGCGGATGCTCTACGCGAGGAATATCGACGGGCAAGGTCGAATCGGTGACGATCCGCCGGGGCGCGGCGCTCGCATCCAGATTGACATCTTGCGGCTTCGAGCCTTCCCGAGCGGTCTTCGATTCCTTTGCCGACTCTTTCAGCGCGCTGCCCCCGTCCGTCTGCGCAAGCGCGGTAGAGGCAAACGACAAGGCAAGCGCGAGGACAAATATTATCTTTCGGGTAAAAGAATCTCTCATGATTTCCATCTGATCTATCCTGCCGGACGTAACGACACAGGGCCGAAATGTTGATTGATTTTGCCTGCAAGGCCGGTTCAACTGGCTTTCCAGAGGGCAGTACCGGCCACCGTACAGTCTACAAGGATCGACAACGCCTGTCATCGGATTTGGAACCAACCGTTCATATAAAGTGACGAACCAAGCCTGAACAGGAATGAGCGGCTCACCCACGGTACTGGCACGGTGGTTGCAGCTTTACGGGTAGAGATACTTCGGATGCAGCCTAACCATACAGACTATGTATCCATACGGCATAAAGGCTTTGATAATCGAACAGGAGGGTAAAATGAAAAAGGTAAGGAATTTGATAGCCATCGTAGCAGTCTTCTCGATCATAGGGTGTTTCACAAGCGTTCAAGCGCAATACGCGCACCGCATGACCGAAAAGGAATTAAAGAATTTGTTGCAAAGGATTGAGAGAGACGCAGACATGTTTCGCAAAGATCTCGATCATTCGCTTGATCACTCTCGCCTTGACGGAACACAGACCGAAGACAACATAAATCAGTTCATGAAGGACTTCGCGCAGGCGACTGATCGCCTGAAAGATCGCTTCGATGAAAACAACTCGGCAGCCGGTAACGTAGAAGAAGTTCTGAGGCGCGCAGCAAGCGTAGACAATTTCGTCATAACTCATCCGGTGAACGAACGTACCAGACAGGATTGGATGAGAGTGCGCGCAAATCTCGACGTACTGGCGCAGGCTTATAACGTAGGCTGGACGTGGACCGGGGTTACCAACCATCCATATCGCGTGAGCCAGGACCGCGTAAAAAACCTGCTCGGAGCCATTGAAGAAGAGTCCGACCATTTCCGCAACAGTCTGGACAGCGCGCTCGACCGCAGCCGTCTCGACGGCACAAACCGCGAAGACGACATCAACCAGTTTGTAAAAGACTTTGAAGCCGCGACCGATCAATTAAAAGATCGTTTCGATGATAGAGACGCGGCTACGGGCACCGTAGAATCGGTCCTCAACCGGGCGGCCAGAATAAATGTATTCATGAATCGCCACCCCTTGAGCGTGCAGGCGCAAAACGATTGGGCCAGCTTGCGCAATCACCTGAATGAACTGGCGCAAATCTACAGCGTCACCTGGACGTGGTAAGAGAAAGGATGAAAGATGAAAGATGAAAGATGAAGGATGAAATTGATCTTTCATCCTCAGGGCCATTCAGTTTTCCCAAAATGTAGAGAAGAAAATCGAAAATAGGCCACGGATGACGCGGATGCGGCGGATTTACACGGATTAGACCATATCAGGTTCAGATCCGCGAAAATCCGCCGCATCCGCGTCATCCGCGGCCTATTCCAAATCGCCTTTCGTTCAAATTAACCTGCAAAAATGCCTGACGAATATTGCCCATAATTCAAAAACTGAACGGCCCTGTTCATGCTTCTGCTTTCTATTTTATTGAACGTGTGTAGAGGCGAAAATCCCACCCGTCAAGAGCAAGCGCGGGCAGACTGACTGCCGGGCGCTTTTGCGCATCGTCAAGCAATGGAGTCACGTCTTTGAATCCGGCTCCGTCTGCCGCTTCGACAAGACCTACGAAGGGGCGGCTCGAAAGATTGACCGCCACGAGAAACTCCTCGTTTCCCGCCCGGCGAGTGTAAGTCAATACGCGCGAGTCATCCGAATTGCGAAGCCATTCGGTTTCGCCCTGCTGAAGGGCCGCGTGCTTTCGCCGCAACTCAATAATCTGATCGTAAAAGCGAGGAAATTCCGGGCGGCGCTCAGCTATCTGCCAGAAGACGGGCAGGCGCTCGAAAAGCGCGGGCGCGCCCGATTCCGTAGTGTCGCCCACCTCCATGCCGTTGTAGAGCATCGGCACGCCGTCCATAGTAAAGACCAGAAACGACGCGGCAAGCGCGCCGCGCTCTCCGAATCTGGCGATGGCGCGTTCCTCATCGTGATTATCCGAAAAACGCATGTGCATTGCGCCGCGAGGAAAACGGGCGCGCTCCTCTTCCCACACGGCGCGCAGAGATGTCGCGGGCGCTCCGTTTTCGATGACTCGCGTGAGCGCGCTGTGAAACGGCCACGCATAGTCGAGGTCAAAGGCTTTGACCATCAGGTCAGGCTCGTTCCATTCGGCAAGCATAACGATGTCGGGCTTTATCTTTTCAAGCTCCGCCCGCGCCTGATCCCAGAAATCCGTAGGCACAAACCCGGCCACATCGCAGCGGAACCCGTCCAGGTCAAATTCCTTCAGCCAGTATTTGAGCATGTCCGTCATGTAGCGGCGCAGGTCGGCATTTTCATAATTGAGGTCGGCCACATCGGCCCAATCCGGCACGGGCGGGACAATCTTTCCGCTCGCGTCGTGGGTGTAAAAGGCGGGCGTTTTCATCATCACAGAATCCCATGCCGTGTGGTTTGCGACTATGTCGATGATGATCTTGAGGCCGCTCCTGTGGGTTTCGGCTACCAGCCGCTTGAGGTCTTCCTTTGTACCGTAATCGGGGTTTATCGCGTAGTAATCCTGCACGGCGTAGGGGCTGCCGATAGAGCCTTTCTTATTTTTCTGGCCTACGGTATGAATCGGCATGAGCCAGAGAATCGTGACGCCGAGCTTTTTCAAACGGTCGAGTTGCGCGGTGACGCCGTTGAAATTGCCTTCGGGCGAAAAGGTGCGCGTATTGATCTCGTAGATAACGCCCGACGGCACCCAATCAGGCGAAGACCGCGCCGGTTCTTTTGAGAAATCCCGTTGATTGTTTTGCGCCGCTACAGAAACCGAGGACAAAGCGAGAAAAAGTGCGATAAGCAAAGCGACGAAAGAACGCGAGCGGGTAGTTTTCAACATAGGCGATAAATCTCCTTTTCCGTCAGGCAGTTTACCGGCAGGCGCGAACTTCGGCCAGCCCGTATTTTGCGAAAAGGGAATAAGAACCGGCAGCAGAATTACGACTATTCTGGTTTCCCCAGAATAGATATAAGGGCTGCCGTAACAGGCCGCGAATGCCGCGGCCTATTTCTATTCGCCTGATCTACATATTGGAATTAGCGCACAACTACTCATCGACAAGCCCTGTGCTCGGCACGGGCTGCGCGGATTCAGGAACTATGAACGGTTCTTTCTCATCGGCCTTCAGCACAGCGCCCGGCAGGCTTTGATCCGATACATCACGCACGAATCCGACCAGAACGGCCGCCGTCAGCATCGACGCTCCGCCAAGCATCACTACATAGAGCGGGTTGTTGTTGAAGACGTATTTTACAAGCGGCTGGAATGTGAGCGATGCGATGATCTCGGGGATGACGATAAAGAAATTGAATATGCCCATGTAGACGCCCATTCGCGCCGGGGGCAGGGCTCCCGACAAGATCGCGTAAGGCATTGAAAGAATCGAGGCCCACGCGATTCCTACGCCGATCATCGTCAAAAGCAGCACGTTTTTATCGTGGATAAAATAGACCGAAAGCAACCCGATTCCGCCGCAAACGAGCGCCGCCGCGTGCACGGTCTTACGGCTCGTAGCCTTCGCGGCCATAGGCAAAAGGAAGGCGACCGCGAAACAGACTATCGAATAAACGGCGAACGAGATTCCGCCCCACGCCTGTCCTTCGACAAAGGCCGGGTCCTTATCGCTTGTCGCGCCGAATATGTGATATGACGTGGTCAGCCCAAAAAACATCCACATGCAAAACAGGCCGAGCCACGTGAAGAGTTGAACCACGGCCAGTTGCTTCATCGTCTGAGGCATCTCGCTGAAGGCCGATGATACTTCCCTCAGAGCCGCGCCTATACCTTTATGCTCGCTGCGCTTGCGCTCGAACTCTTCCATATTCGCCGGGGGATATTCTTTTGAAGTAAAGACTGTCCACAGCACCGCGAGCAAAAATGCAGCCGCGCCGATCTTGAACGAATAGATGATGCTCGGAGGAATAACATTCGTCCGCGCGGCTCCCGTCGCAAGCTGAGATGCGGCCTGACTTTTATAGCCCTCATCAACTCCATACGCGTTGAAGATGTAAGGCAGCGCATTAGCCAGAGACGCGCCTACACCGATAAAGAAGCTCTGCATTACGAATCCGGCGGTACGCTGATCGACGTTCAGCTTGTCGGCCACAAAAGCGCGAAACGGCTCCATGCTGATATTGATGCTCGCGTCTAAAATCCAGAGCAACCCGGCGGCCATCCATAGCGCCGATGAATCGGGCATGAAAAAGAGCGCGATGCTTGAAAGGATAGCGCCTACGAGAAAGTAAGGGCGGCGGCGGCCCAGCCGATTCCACGTGCGATCACTCATGGAGCCTATGATCGGCTGCACCAGAAGTCCCGTCACCGGCCCGGCCAGCCACAAAATAGGTATCTTGTCCGGTTTAGCGCCAAGATAGGTGTAAATGCCGCTCATATTGGCAAGTTGCAAACCCCAGCCAAACTGTATCCCCAGAAAGCCGAAGCTCATATTCCAGATTTGCCAGAAACTCAGACGCGGTTTCTCCATAGCCTTTATCGCCTTTCCAAAGTGAATCGTGATGCGTGATCTTCAGGTAGTTCGCCTGTTAAAGACAATTTGCAAGCCTGCTCGCGTCACGAATCACGCATCATGATTCACTTCCTTACCAGTATTGCCGCCGAGCGCGCAGGCAAAGTGATGCGCGCCTTATTCCCATCTACTCGTATGTCTCCGGTTGCGCCGAGCCTGTCGGTAAGCACCGTGCCCGGCGCAGCTTTCAACGGCGACAAATCCAATTCTACCTGAGCCGACGCGGAAGCGTTATTGAATACGACGACAACCCAGTCGCTCAGGGTAGTGCGCGCGAAAGCGTACTGGTCATCCGTGAAGCCGAGCGTCACAAGACCGCCCCGCCGCAGAGGGGTCAATTCTTTGCGAAGGTTTGCGACCAGTCGAAGGTGATTGAATACCTCGCGCTCGTCGCCGGTGCGCCCCTCGTCTGTGAATGCGTTGCGCGCATCGCCCGGGAAACCGCCCGGAAAGTCGCGCCGGTTGTCGGGGTCGTTTCCGCCCTGTATCGCTATCTCGTCGCCGTAATAGATCAGAGGGATTCCGCGAGTCGTCATCAGAAAGGTCTGCGCGAGCATCAACCCCTGACGCGTTGCGCCCTGCTCGTTCATGAAGCGCAGCATGTCGTGCAGACCGAGAAACGGCACGAGGATATCAGGGTTCGGATACAGATAATCGCGCGAGAGCATTTCAGGTATCGCTTTGATGGACTTGCCACTGGCGAAAGCGGTACGTATCGCGTAAAAGAGCGGGAAGTCAAATTCCGTGTCGATGCCCGAATCTACGCCGTCAAACCTCGGCACGCCCCCCTGAAAAAAAGCGACCTGAGCCGGGTCGCCGTCATAGGTCTCGCCTATAACGTTTACGTGCGGATACTCGCTCTTGATGGCCCGCGTCCAGTCGCGCCAGAACCGGCGAGGCACATAAGGCAGAGTGTCTTGTCGAACGGTGTCGAGCCCTGAAACGCCTATCCACCAGAGCGTGTTTTGAATGATGTAACGGCTTGTCTCCTCATCGTTCTGGTTGAGATCGGGCAGGATGTTGAGGAACCACCCGTCGAGCACGGGCCGCAGCGTTTCAGGAGTCGCGTGCGCGTCCTTCAACAGCCACGTCTGCCACGTCTCGTCTATGTGACTGGCTTCGGTCCCGTTATACCACGTCTCGGTAGGCGCATCCGTCACCCACGGATGATACGGGCCGGTGTGATTGGCTACCTCGTCCTGAACTACTTTTATCCCGAGCGCGTGCGCGGCATCGACCATCTCTCGCAGTGTCGTAAGGTCGCCGAAGTGCTCGTCTACGGCGTAGAAATCCGTAGCGCCGTAGCCGTGATAATCCGTTATGGGTTTGCCTTCGGGCATCTCGCGTTCGTTCAGATGATCATTGTTGTCATACCACGGATTGAGCCATATGGCCGTAACGCCCAGGTCTTTCAGATAAGGCAATCGCTCGATTACGCCGCGCAAATCGCCGCCGTGATAATAACGGGGCTCGGAGCGGTTGAACAATCCTTTTGACTTTGCGGGGTCGTCATTCGAGGTGTCCCCGTCGCTGAAACGGTCGGGCATCAGCAGATAGATCACGTCATCGGTCGTCACTCCCTGAAACCGCCCGGCACGCGCGAGCGGTGCCGAGACTTCGAACGGAGCATCAACGCTTCCGCCGGGCGTCAAGACTTTCAGAACGCGCTTGCCGGGAGTGGCCGCAGGGTTTATGGCTACGTCAACGAAAAGATACGTGCCCCGATTGTTGACCTTCACGGGGCCGACCGGGCTGATGCCCTCGTTGCCCGACTGGACGCTTGCGCCTGCGAGGTTGCGGCCTCGGATCATAACGCGCACAGGGTTGATCGTGTGACCCGCCCACCAGTTTGGCGGCTCGACCTTTAGGATTTCAGGAGCGCCCTGAGCCAGACAGATTGACGCCCCGCCAAAAAGCAGCGCAAGCATTGTTGCGGCTTGAACGAGCAATTTAGTAAAGTGGATATGTCTTCTCATAATAAGGATGGATGTTTTCGGGCCAGCAAGTTGAGCACTATGCCAGCCGCTACGATCAACAATATACAACCCATTCGGCTACAGCTGACCTTGCAGGAATAGCGAGCCGAATCGTGTCGCCCTTATATTTACATAATCGACGGAGCCTGTCGAACCGGCCTTGATCTTCGCAGCAATAATCATAAGAATATTTGTCGTAAACCCTGAGACCACTATCAAGCTATGAAAACTCTGTGTCGCACGATCATTATCTTCACAGTCGCTCTATTGCCTTTGAGCAATGTTTTCGGACTTCAAGGACAACAGCCTCCGCCGCCCGAGCGACGGGGCCGGTCTTATGATACGGGTGAGGTAAAAAAGCCGCCTCCCGCAGCGCCGCAATCTCCCTCGCCGGTAACTTTCGCTGACATCACTACCGAAACCCGCATCGTCTTCAAACAGGCGGCATCCCAAACATCGCGAAAGTATCTGCTCGAAACCATGGGCGGCGGCGTGGGGCTGCTCGACTATGATAATGACGGTCGGCTGGACCTGTTTTTTACTAACGGGGCCGAGCTAAAAGACCCTATGCCAGAGGGCGCGATGCCCGACAAGAGCGATGCGAAGTATTGGAACCGCCTCTATCATCAAAAGGCCGACGGCACGTTTGAAGACACAACCGCGCGTGCGGGGGTAAAAGGCGAGGGTTACAGCATGGGCGTGGCCGTAGGCGATTACGATAATGATGGCCGCCCGGATATTTACGTGACCGGCTATGGCCGAAACACGCTCTATCACAACGACGGCGACGGCCGATTTTCTGATGTGACAAAGCGGGCGGGCGTGACGGGCGGCGGGTGGTCAACAAGCGCGGGCTGGTTTGATTATGACAACGATGGAAGATTGGACCTGTTCGTTGCGCGCTATCTGGATTGGGATTTCGAGCGCGGTTCGATCTATTGCGGCGACACGCGGCCCGGGTTTCGCGCCTATTGCCATCCCGATAATTTCAAGGGAGTCGGGAACCTGCTCTTTCATCAAAAGGCGGATGGAACCTTTGAAGATGTGAGCGTCAAAGCCGGGGTCGCAGACCCGGAGGGCAAGGGGCTTGGAGTGGCCTTTGCCGACTTCGACGGCGATGGATGGATGGATGTGATAGTCGCAAACGACAGCGTTCGTCAATCGCTTTACCGCAATAACGGCGACGGCACGTTTGAAGATACGGCCTTGCCCTCGGGTGTGGCTTACGACGAAAACGGCAAGACCTTCGCAGGCATGGGCGTAGACGCGGCTGACTATGACGACGACGGCAACCCCGACATAATAATCACGGCGCTGTCAAATGAAACCTACCCCCTGTATCACAACAACGGCGACGATTCTTTCAGCTATGTGACCAATACTTCGGGCGTAGCTCAGATCACGCTGCTGAATTCGGGCTGGGGAGTCCATTTCATCGATGCCGATAACGACGGGCTGTCGGACATCTTCGTAGCTCAAAGCCACGTGCTCGATACGATTGAGAAGACATCGAGCTATCTGAAATACAAACAGCCGCCTCTGCTCATGCGCCGGTTCGGCAAAGGCTTTGTCAATGTCTCCGCTTCGGCGGGAGCGGCGTTCAAGGTGGCCGTGGCCGCGCGCGGGGCAGCTTTTGGCGATCTGGATAACGACGGCGACACAGACATCGTCATGGGCGTGCTTGACGGCGCGCCGGTCGTGTTGCGAAACCTCGGCACAAAGAATCACTGGATAGGGCTGTCGCTTGCGGGCACGAAATCGAACCGCAGCGCGATAGGGGCTCGCATTACGATTGTGCGGGCAGACGGTCGCAAGAGAATATTCGACGCGACAAACGCGGGCAGTTATCTGTCATCAAACGATCAGCGCATTTTGATAGGGCTCGGCGCAGACGAAAGCGTCCGCTCTGTGGAGATTCGCTGGCCGGGCAAACGCACTCAATTGATCGAAAATCCGGCGATAGATCGCTATCACACAATCGTTGAGAAATAGGATTTGAGATTTGAGATTTGAGAGTTGAAACCAGAGATTATGTTAAAACCTGTTTTGTTGTTTTTATATCTTGCGGCGGGTCTATTGCTTTTGCCGTCGAGCGTGCGCCTTTATCAGGAGCAGTCTGAAAAGTCTCAGGGCATGGGCGGCGTTTCGACCGGCGCGGCGCGGGCTTACACATCGCTCAGGACCACAGGCATCACCGATCCAAAGGCCCCCGTTATCTACGAAGACGTGACGGCAAAGACCGCGCTCGCAAAATTCATGCACAGGTCGGGCAGCCCCGCAAAAGAGTATATTATCGACACTCCTTCGGGCGGCGTAGCCCTGTTTGATTACGACAACGACGGGCTTGTCGATATTTATCTGCTCAACGGCTCGACGATTCCCGCGCTCGAAGGCAAAGAGAAACCGCCGCACGCGGCGCTCTATCACAATCTGGGCAACTGGAAGTTTGAAGACGTGACGGAAAAGGCCGGAGTAGCAAACGAGCGATGGGGCTTTGGCGTAGCCGTCGCCGATTACGACAACGACGGGCGGCTCGATATGTACGTAGGCAACTACGGCGTCTCTCGCCTTTATCACAACAACGGCGACGGCACGTTTACGGATGTGGCCGAAAAGCTCAACGTGGCGCGAAAGGGATGGAGCACTGGAGCAAGCTGGGGAGATTATGACGGCGACGGGCGGCTGGACCTCTTCGTTCCCGGCTATCTGGTGTTCGATCTCAAAAGCCTTCCGCCCTCGCCCGCAAAGGCGAGCGACAAAGAAAATCTGGGCAAGTTCTGCCAGTTTCGCGGCGAGCCGGTGATGTGTGGGCCGCGCGGTCTGACGGGCGAAGGGGATACGCTCTATCACCAGAAAACAGACGGCACGTTTGAAGATGTAAGCATAAAGGCGGGTGTGAATGACCCGCAAAAATTCTACGGGTTTTCATCGGCGTTCGCTCATCTCAATGAAGACGATTATCTCGACCTGATCGTGATAAACGACTCGACCGCAAATCTTTTCTATGTCAACAAAGGCGACGGCACATTTGAAGAGAAGGGCTACGAGTCGGCCCTGGCCTTAAGCGAGAGCGGGCGCGAGCAGGCCGGTATGGGTGTGGGGCTGGGCGATTACGACAACGATGGCCGCATGGATGTTTATGTGACAAATTTTTCGGACGACTCGAATACGCTCTATCATAATGAAGGCGACGGCAACTTCATAGACCTCACATATCAAACCGGGCACGGAGAGATAACCCTGCCTTTTCTCGGCTGGGGAGTCAGTTTTATAGACTATGACAACGATGGATGGGAAGACATAATAATCGCCAACGGGCACGTCTATCCCGGCGTAGACAAACATCAGTGGGGAACCAGCTACGCGCAACAACCGTTGCTGTTTCGCAATCTCGGCACTGGCAAATTCGAGCGCGCGGGCGCGGCAGCGGGGAGCGGGCTGGCTATAGCCACACGCGGGCGCGGGCTTGCCGTAGGCGACCTCGACGGAGACGGGCTGCTCGACGTTGTGATCAACAATATGGACTCGCCGCCTTCGGTGCTAAAGAACGTCACAAAGAATTCAAGCCACTGGCTCTCGCTGAAACTGATCGGCGACACGGCAAAGAAAAGCCCGCTCGATGCAACCGGGGCTATTGCCTATGTGACCACGGGCAAGACCCGCCAGCGACAGGACGTAATCAGCGGAGCCGGTTTCGCTTCGCAAAATGACAGGCGGCTGCATTTCGGCCTGGGGTCGAGCAGCAAGGTTGATCGACTGGAAGTGAAGTGGCCCGACGGCCAGACCGAGACGATAAAAATACCCGGCATAGATCGCGTGCTGACAATCGCCGAGGGCAAAGGCGTTGTGAGCAAATAATATCAAAAGTGAGTTTGGAGGAAGACCGAAGACTCCGCCTATTTCGATCAAAGCATCTGCGCCGACAGCATAGACTTGAACTGTCGGGCCTGCCCGCATAAAATGCAGCCCATCCAATCAACCGCTTTCTACCCGGAGGTTCGCTTTGAGGATTTATTCAATCCATATACGCTTGATCTGCTGTCTGATAATCACATTCAACCTATGCGCCGCGTTCACGGAAGCCGCGCAAACCACATCCCCGCTGCCACAGAAATTCAATCTGAACGCGAGCGGATTGGAACTCGACCGGCACTCCGAGGTCGGCTCTTTCTTTGACGTAGTGGGTCGCAAGTCAGCCGTATTCGGTTACGAGAATCGCCCCTTCGAAGCCTGGGTCTATCCGATGAAATTGCTGGACGATTTCACGCTGTCATTCCGGCTTGAAGGCTACCCGCTCGACATCTACGGACCGGACATTATGACGGGCATCACCGTGCGGCCCGAAGCCACGATCTTCACTTACTCGCACGCGGCTTTCACCGTCAGACAAATAATCTTTGCGCCAATCGAAGAGCCGGGCATAGTGATGTTGCTCGATGTCAAGAGCGTGCTGCCTATGACCATCACGGGCGCGTTCAGGCCAAAGCTGCGATTGATGTGGCCCGCCGGATTGATGACCGGCTATATCGGCTGGGATGAAACCTCACACACTTACACTATCAGCGAAGAGACTAACCGATTTGCGGGCGTGATCGGCTCACCCCTTGCCCGCGACATTTCCGTCATGCCTTATCAGGAAG
Organism: Blastocatellia bacterium; assembly: GCA_963765495.1. Lineage (GTDB taxonomy): Bacteria > Acidobacteriota > Blastocatellia > UBA7656 > UBA7656 > CAVXWP01. The sequence goes on along the minus strand of CAVXWP010000001.1, from coordinate 916,801 downwards.
AGCCGCGCGATGTTCCAAACCGTTTTGTCATCGAAGCATCGCTCGACGTAATGAAAGCGAGCCTGATCCCCATAATCATCGCGGGCAGCGTCGAGGGGCGCGATAAGGCAAAAGCCGCCTATGAAAGTATGCTGGCCTCCATCAGGCCGCTTTATGAAAAGAACGTGACCTATTACAGACGCCTGCTCGACGAGACCGCAAACATCACGACGCCCGATGACAGGCTCACCCGCGCATTCGCGTGGGCGAAGGTAGGAGTTGATAAGGGGATTGCCACAAACCCCATGCTCGGCACGGGTTTACTGGCCGGGTTTCGCACGTCGGGCGAAAGCGAGAGGCCCGGTTTTGCCTGGTTTTTCGGGCGTGACGCGCTCTGGACATCCTTTGCCGTCACCTCGTATGGCGACTTTGCCTCTACGCGACAGGCGCTCGATTTTCTCAAGCAATTCCAGCGCGAAGACGGAAAGATTCCGCACGAGATTTCGCAGAGCGCGGGCCTTCTTCCGTGGTTCAAAGATTACGGTTATCCATGGGCGAGCGCCGACGCGACCCCGCTTTACATAATCGCTCACGGCGATTACTGGCGCTCGTCGGGCGATCTGGATTTCATAAAGAAGAACTGGGACTCCATCCTGAAAGCCTATCGCTTTACATCGGCGACCGACACGGACAACAACGGGTTGATCGAAAATACAAAATTCGGCCACGGCTGGGTAGAAGGCGGCGCTCTCTATCCTCCGCACGAAGAGATATACATGCAGGGCGTCTGGATGGAGGCTCTCGAACGCCTTGCCGAGATGGCCGACGCGATAAAAGACGCGCCCCTGGCTCAGAGGGCGCGAGCCGAGGCCGAGCGCACACGCAAAGCTACCGAACAAACCTACTGGCTTGCCGATCAGGGTTATTACGCCTTTGCAACAAACCTCCCGCGGGCGGAGTCGCGCACGGCCGAGCCGGGGCCGAATAGAGAGATTCGCCAGCAGCGTATAAATGAACTCGACCGCAAGCGATTGATTGACGAAGACACGGTGTTGCCCGCCGTCCCGCTTTGGTGGCACACGCTTGAGGACGGACGGGCGCAGTCGGAGATAGATCATCTCGGCAGCGGAGAGATGGCTACGGATTGGGGGGCGCGAATTATTTCGAATCGCAGCCGCCTCTACGACCCGCTCTCTTATCATTACGGCTCGGTCTGGGCGCTCTTCACCGGCTGGACATCAGTGGGGGCCTATCGCTACGGGCGTCCGCACGTAGGCTATCAGGCGCTGACGGCAAATGCCTTGCTCACCTATCAGGGCGCGCTCGGCTATGTGACAGAGCTATTGTCGGGTGATTTCAACACCGCGTTCGGGCGCTCGTCTCATCATCAGATATGGTCGGAAGCGATGGTGGTAACCCCGTTGATGCGGGGGCTGCTCGGCATCGAAGCGAGGGACGCGGGCAAGACCCTGATATTCGCGCCGCAACTGCCCGCCAATTGGAGTGGCCTGACGGCGCGAAAGATCGCGGCAGGCGTGTCTCATTATGATTTGACGCTTAAGAATCTCAGGGGGCGCATGGAGATTCTCGCCGAGCGCGATCAACCGCGAGAGCAAAACCCACAGGGCGGGGCAAACCGTTTAATCGTCTCTCCCGCCTTCCCGCTCGACGCCGAGGTTCGCTCTGTGATCGTCAACGGTCGAGCGATGAAGTTTCAGATCGCGCGCACGGGCGACGTACAGCGAGCCGAAGTCATTATTGAAAACGCGGGACCGAGAACGGAAATAGTTTATGTCTACGACGAAGGAACCGACGTTTTTATCGAGCCGGAAGTTCCCGCGCCGGGCGCAAGCAACAGCGGGCTTCGCCTGCTTCGCTCACACGCCGACAAAGATGCTTTATACCTGACGGCTGAAGGGCTCGGCGGGCACGCTTACACAATCGGCATACGCACAGGGCGGGATTTTGGCGAGACGGAGGGCGTAAAGAAGAGCCCGACCAATACCGCGCAATTGATTCTGAGTTTTGAAGGGCCGGGCGACAGATATGTCCGGCGAGAGTTTGTCATCCCTCTGCTTTCTAAAAAGTGAGCGAGGGATCAACCCGGAAAGGATGTTTTCAGATGCCTGACGCAACCATCAGAAGCCACCTTCGCGGAAGAAATTTTCTCGCATTATCGGTGATCTCGATTGCCTGCATTTCCAGCACCGCACTCAGTCAGACGCGGGCAACAGAGCGCGCCTCAAGATCGATGGAAGCGAGCGGCCAGATGCTCTTAACTCACGCGCTGTCGCTTTACAACAGAAAAAACCCTGATGATCTGCCCGAAGCCCTCGACTTTTTTCGACGGGCGGCCAGCGATTTCAACGAGGCACAGGCCTACGGCAAGCAGGCCGTGGCGTTGCTCGGAGCAGGTTTTGTGCTGAGACAACTGGGACAGGATCACGAGGCGCTCCGCCATTTTCAGGGGGCGCTCAACCTGTATCGAAAAATCAAACATCGCCCGGGAGAGATAGACGCGCTTCTCAATTGCGCCGCCGCGCACTACGGGGCCAAGGAGTTAGACAAATCGCTCGACCTGTTCAACGAGGCCCTCGCGCTATCGCAAAAAGAGGGCGAGCGCAAAAGCACAGCCATCGCCTTGAGCGCGCTTGCCCAGATTTATACCGACAAAAAGGAACTGCAAAAAGCGATGGACGCTTATAATCAGGCCCTGCCCATTTTTCGAGTCCTTGGCGACCACGACAGCGAGGCGCGGGCTACGCATAACATAGAGGTTATTTCTGAGATGCTGCGAGAGTCAGAGAAGGCTCGAAACTAAATGGGAATGATGCGTGAATCGTGATCCGTGATCCGTGACTTTAATGGAACCTGTTTGTGACAGCGAACTTATAGGTCTTGTCAATCACGAATCACGCATCACGGATCACCTATTATTTCAGCCCGCTTGTGGCCACGCCTTTGATGAACTGTTTTTGCCCGATGAAAAATATGAGCACGCTCGGCACGGTCACAAAAACGACCGCCGCCATAAGAAGCGTGTAATCTACTTTGAATTGCTCTTGAAAAACGGTCAGCCCAAGCTGCACCGTCCGCATGTCCTTTGTGCTTGTAAAGACCAGCGGCTTGAACAGATCGTTCCACTCGGCGATAAAGGTGAATAAAAATAGCGTAGCGATGGCCGGGCGCGCGAGCGGCACCATTATGCGCCATAACACGGTCCACCGGCTGGCCCCGTCCAGATAGGCCGCTTCTTCCAGTTCGTATGGAATGGTCTTGAAAAACTGCGTGAACAAAAATATGCCAAACGCATTCGCAAGCGAAGGCACTATGAGCGCCCAGTAGGTGTTGATCCAGCTCAGTTTGACAAGGATGATGAAGATTGGAATCACGAGAATTTGAAACGGGATTATCATCGTCGAGAGCAATATCAGAAAGACGATGTTTTTGCCCAGAAACTCCATGCGGGCAAATGCGTACCCGGCCATAAGCGATGTGATGATCTGGCCGAACGTTACGCCAAGCGACATGATCAGACTGTTGACAAACTGCCGGGGAAAGTTCGTAGCGCGCCACGCTTCGGCATAATTCTGCCAGTGGAAACCGCGCGGGAGCAGCGAAAACCCGGAGGCCGCTTCATTCGGCGCTCTGAGCGATGTCGTGAGCATTGAAATAAGCGGCAGCAGAAAAATCAACGCGACCACTACGATCACCGCATATTTAATCACTCTGCTGAAGGCTGATGATGTCATTGCTCAAAAAGGGAGAAGGGTTGCCACAGAGGCACAAAGACACAGAGTTTTTTTGTAATTATTTCTCTGTGCCTCGGTGGTTATTTCCTTCGGTTTCAGACTTCGCTTTTCTGCCATCGAAACTGCACCCACGTGATGCCCAGAACTATCACTACCATCAATACCGACACCGCTGCCGCCTGCCCCATGTTGCCGAACTTGAACGCCTTGTCAAAAATGTAATAGACCAGCGTGGTCGTAGCGCCTACGGGGCCTCCGCGCGTCATGACATACATTGATTCAAAGCCGCGAAACGCAAAGATGATTGACACGACCATCACAAAAAAAGTGGTGGGCCACAGCAGCGGCCACGTAACGTAGCGAAAGGTCTGCCACCCGCTTCCGGCCCCGTCAATGGCCGCCGCTTCATAGTACATATCCGGTATGCCTTGCAGCCCCGCAAGAAATAGCACCATGTTGTAACCCGCCTGCTTCCACAGAGTCATCAGGACTACAGCAGGCATGGCCCACTCGCGGCTTTGCAGCCAGTTGATTTTATTCACACCTATTCCCATCAAAAAGCGGTTGAGCAGGCCCTGATCGTAATCCATAAGCCAAATAAAGATTACGCCCGCCGCTACGGTCGATGTCACAACCGGCGTGAAGATCGCCGTCCGAAACAGGCTCACCCCCCTGATGCGCTCATTCAGCAACAACGCGAGCCCGAGCGAGATCGCCATCCCGAGCGGCACGGTGGCTATTACATAATAAAATGTGTTCCAGAGCGCATTCCAAAAACCCTCTTCCGAAAGAATAGCGCTGAAATTCGCCGCCCCTACGTAACGCATCTCGTCTTTCAGAATGTTCCATTGATTCAGGCTGACCCACAGCAGATTCACCACCGGATAAATGACGAAAATGCCCAGCAGCGCGAGCGCCGGAAGGATAAAGAGATAGGCCGTCAGTGTATCTTTTCTTGCGCCTGTCATTCGAGCAACCTGTTGACTTCCTCTGCCGCTTTGTCCAGTGCTTCCTTCGACGAATATTTGCCGTAGAGCGCGGCCTCGAGATATTTGCCGAGCGTGGCCGATAGCGCCGGATACTCGGGGATTGACGGACGTGTTTTCCCGGCCGACATCTGCTCGTTATAGATTTTCATGAAAGGATTCCGCTCTAAAAATGATTGATACTCTTTGCTTGCGGCGGCAGATTTCGACACCGGCAAATAGCCGGTGTCGATCGCCCAGTCCACCTGAAAGTCGGGGCTCATGACGTACTTCATAAACTCCCACGCGGCCCGCTCTTTTTCCGGGTTCGACTTGAATAAAAAGAGCGATTCGCCGCCGATATTCGTAGCCGCGCGCTCTTTTGCGGGCAACGGGAAAACGCCTACGTCAACCTCGGTCTGATCTTTGAGCAGAGAGTAGTTCCACGGGCCGTTGATAGTCATCGCCACGCGCGCGGATAAAAGGGCATCGGTTTTGTACCCCGCGTCGGTCTCTGAAAAGACTGCCGAGCCGTCATCAAGCATAGACTTCCAGAAATCGAGCGCCGCAACTCCGGCAGGGCTGTTGAAGGCTGCGCCGTGTTTGTCGGGCGTGAGTATTTCGCCGCCCGCCTGCCAGAGAAAACATTGCCACGTCCAGACGGTCCACTCCGAACTGCCTATCGGCAAAAGAAAGCCGTGAACATCGCCTTGAGTGAGGCGCGCGGCCACGGTCTTGAACTGCTCCCAGTCTTGAGGCGGAGCGGTGATTCCGGCATCGGCAAACATCTGCTTGTTGTAATACATCGCCAGATCGTTTGCTGAAAAAGGCGTGGCATAGATATGACCCTCGAAGCTACCCATCTCCCACAGAAAATCGTATACATCATCCCGGTTGAAGCGGGCGTCTTGAGCTATAAAATCGTCTACGCTGCGGAGCGCGCCCGCCTCGGCATACTTTGGGAAAAAGGCCGGAGCCCACCAGAGCAGATCGGGCGGAGTGCGCCCGGCGACCGCCGCGTCGAGCTTTGGACTCAACTGATCCGCCGCGCCGTACACCTGAGCGTCTATGAGTATGTCGGGATGCCGATGGTTAAAGGCATCTATCTTGGATTGCAACACCTGGTTGTTGACGCCCGATTCCATCCCGTGCCAGAAGGTGACGCGGATGCGTCCGTCGCCGCCTCGGGTGGCCGAACAGGCCAGCATCATCGCGCACAAGACGAGCAACACTAAAATGAGCAGCAGCAAACCGGCTCGCAAGCCTTTAGCCTCAATTTGTAGCACCCTGCTCTCCGTTCCCTTTCAGCAAAATGCCGGTCTCGCCGTCGTAAAGCCGCGCCTCGCGCATATCGAAGGAAAAGTTTCGCGTCTCTTCCATGCTGATCGCTATTTGAGGATCAATCCGCGCAACCAGTTCGTGCGCGCCCGCCGAAATATTTACAAACGTGTCGCTTCCCATGCGCTCGATGACTTCGACGCGAGCCGGAAAAAGAACGTCGGTTTCGGATCGGGCTTTATCCACTCGCATCCATTCGGGCCTGACCCCTATGGTCACGCGCCTGCCCGCGAGCCCCCCGCCCAGCACGGAAGCGTCAAGCTGGAGCGAGCCGGTGTCGAATACCTGTCCTCCATTGCGGCCTGTGATTTCGCCCGTTAGAAAATTCATCGCCGGGCTGCCGATGAAACCGGCTACAAAGGTGTTGGCAGGCCAGTTATAGATTTCAAGCGGCGGCCCTTTCTGTTGCACTACGCCGTCCTTTAGCACGATCAGCATATCGCCCATGCTCATGGCTTCCATCTGGTCGTGCGTGACATAGATCATCGTCGCCCGAAGCCGTTTGTGCAGCCTTATCAACTCGGCGCGCATTGCGACCCTGAGCTTTGCGTCAAGATTGCTGAGCGGCTCATCAAAGAGAAAGAGGCTCGGCTGCCGCACGATGGCCCGACCCACCGCGACCCTCTGCCTCTGCCCGCCCGAAAGCGCCTTTGGTTTTCTTTCCAGATAGCGAGTCAGATCCAAAACATCTCCGGCTTCGCGCACCCGGCGGGCGATTTCGTCTTTGGGAAAGTTTCTCATCTTCAGACCAAAGGCCATGTTTTCAAAGACCGTCATGTGCGGATAGAGGGCATAGTTTTGAAAGACCATGGCGATGTCGCGGTCTTTGGCGGCCACATCATTGACCAGCTTCTTATCAATGTAAAGCTCTCCTTCCGAGATCGTCTCAAGACCCGCAATCATCCTCAGCAGCGTAGACTTTCCGCAGCCCGACGGACCTACAAGTATGATGAACTGACCATCGGCAATCTCTACGTTTACATCCGAAACGGCCCGAACCCCTCCCGAATAAATCTTTGACACGTGTTTTAGCGTCACGTCTGCCATGACTTGTCCGCTCCTTCGACTATTCGCTTCAACTCGCACTGCTTGATGACCGGCGTAGCTCCCACCTGCGAGGCTACCCACGCGCCAAGACGGTTGGCCGCATCGCTGATCACTTCGAGAGATTTGCCGTGAAGGTAATAGTGCGCAAGCGCCGCCGTAAAGGCATCGCCCGCTCCTACAGTATCTGCCACTTTAATATTGATTCCGGGGTGCTCAAACATTTCATCCGCAGAGACGAGCAGGCTTCCCAAAGAGCCTCGCGTCACGCATACGAGATCGAGATCGAAGACTTCGAGCAACCGGCGAGCCGAGGCTTTCTGATTTCCGTAATCGAAGCCGAGCAACTCTATCACCACCGGCAGTTCCTGATCGTTGAGCTTTACTATCCGCGCAAGCTTCAGTGATTGCTTGAGCACTTCCCACGAATAGAATGACTGTCTGAGATTCACATCGAAAATCCGCAGAGCATCCTTGCGAGTTGCCCGCAAAAAGCGGTGTATCGTCTGGCGCGAGCACGCGGAACGCTGGGCAAGCGATCCGAAGCAGACGGCATCTGCCCCGGCAGCCAGTTCCTGCCATTCGGGCGTCCATTCCAGATGGTCCCAGGCGACATCTTCCGTGATGGTGTAGTGCGGCTGTCCCTTCGGGTCAACCTCGACGTAAACGGTTCCGGTAGGGTGTCTGTGATCGGCCTGCACGCAGTCGGCAGAAAGCTCCAATGCCTTGAGCCTGTCAATCGCCTCGCATCCGAGCACATCGGTTCCGACGCGGCTTGCGATCCGGCTGCGATTCCCAAGCCTGAAGGCATGATATGCGAAATTGGCAGGCGCGCCGCCGGGTTTCCTTCCACCGGGCAGCAAATCCCAGAGTATCTCGCCCAGGCCGACTATGTTGTACTCTTTGGAATCCATGTAGGCGCTCAGCAATAGCCACAGAGGCACAGAGGCACAGAGAAAAATTACAAAAAAATCTCTGTGTCTTTGTGTCTCTGTGGCAAATTCTCTCTCTTTCTGCACAGATGCAAATTCATCTCTTCACGCTAAACCTCTTCCACAAGATCAAGGCTGCCGTCCTGGTTAAAACTCGTCCTGATCGGGTCGCTCAATCCGCCTGTGAAATGTCCGCCCGCGTCGCTCCAGGGAAAGCCAAAAAAAACCGGCTCGTCTTCGGTGTCAGGATTCAGGAGTTTCCCGGCATAGAGCGCGGGCGCAAGCAATCGGGCCGGTTCTTCAAGTGAAGGCATCTCTCCGTAATCGAGCGGCAAAAGACGGCTCATCATGTAATATGTCCCGGTCCGGCATTCAGCCTCCGGCATACGAACTCGCCTCGCGCGCGAGCAATCCTTCTCTTGAGCGCAAAACAGCAGATAAAGCCTCTTGCCTTCGGCGGTCTTTCGCCAGAAGACCTGAGGAACTTCCATTTGATAGAACTCATCGGAATGAACGAGCGGTTGCGCCGCCCGGCTATCCCACTTTTCCAGATCGCGGGATTTCAGATATACGACCGCGCCGCCCGCGTCTATTGAAGCCTCTTCTTTCGGCTTTAGGCGGGCGCAGATAAAGGCGAAAAAATCCCCCTCCTCGCCGCGCACTACGTAAGGGTCTCGCCACGAGACCCCGTCATAAATGGATGCCGTTCCCGGGTTGGCGATAACCGGAGATGCCTTTGAAATTTCGGTTCGCCTCCACGACCGGAGATCGTCGGATACGGCCAGTCCAATATTTTGAGGCCGCTGCCATTCGTGAGGCGTCCAGACCGGCGCGTCTTCGCTCGAGCGCGCGGTATAGAACATATAGTAAGCCCCGCCTTCTGCTTCAATGATGCTGCCGGTCCAGATTGAGAGGTCATCCCAGGCACCCGCCTCGCCTTTTTCAAATGCCGGTGCCCCATCAATTTCTTTCCAGCCCAAAGAGGTAAGGCGGGCGTGGCCCACAGAGGATTTGTTGTGTCTGAGGTCGGGGTTGTAATGACAATCAAGGCGAGAGGCTTGAAGATAGAACAGATGAAGCTCCGTCTCCCTCCAGGCAAACCAGAAATCCCACAGATACTTGTCGCCGGGCAGCCAGGGCATTTTGCGACCTCCATAGAGTTTCGCTGGATTCGTATTTGCTATCCCAAATATGTTTCTCTCACTCCTGTGAAATGCTCTACAAGAGCGGGAGTAACTTGTGTGCAGGTTCAAATAGTCGAAAAGGTGGATACCCTCTACGCAGGATTCGGTGCTTTGCCTTTATTGTGTTTGAAGATTGTGAAGTGGCTGATCTGAAGCCTGATTCGGCCTCAGACCAGCCACCGAAGAATTGCAGCTTTTCAGCCGCAGGTAGTTAGTAAGTGAACCTCAGGCCAAACTGGAACTGACGCATCAATGCGCCCGGAGACAGGCCGTTTATCTTCCCGGCGTTGCTGCTGCAATCAACGCAACTGTCGGGCAGACCGAGGTTGACATGGTTGAACAGATTGAATGCCTCGATTCGAAATTCCAGCTTCTTGCTTTCGCTTATATGGAAGTTCTTGAACAAAGAAGCATCCGTATTCAAGAATCTGGGACCTCGAAGCGTGTTGCGGCCCACGTTGCCGAATTGCCCCGGAGCAGCCTTTGCCCAGGGGGTTCCATTCCCTATTCCAACCGCAAACCACAGGTTGCGATCAGGATTGCTCACACTCGGGTCGCCTACCAGATCAGGACGGCAGGGACCGGAGTTAACAGAGCAGTTCCCTCCCGATACGGCCGGGGTGAACGGCAGACCGCTCTGCCAGGTGGTTATAGTGTTTAGCTGCCAGCCACCAAGTATGAGGTCGACTGTCTTGGAAGAGTTCCCCAAAAGTGCCTTGCCGCGACCAATCGGCAGATCCCACACGTTGGAGAAGAGGAAGACATGTTTTCGGTCTTCATCGGTCGGTCCGCGACCCACCGATCTGTCATAGATAAAGTAATCGGCGTCATTGAATCTTGCCGCCGCGAGCGTATAGTGGGCCAGTATCGAGAGGCCGCCGAAACGGGTCTCGAACTTCGTCTGCAATGCGTTATAACGGTTGTCGGCGCAGTTGCAGAAGAAGTCTATCCCCTGTGTCCATCCGTAATTGCTGAAGAACGGCTTGCGAAGATCAGCATTCGGCTGAGATAGATCACTGATGGGCTGATTGATGTTAAAGGCCGGGCCATTACCGGCGAACACGTGTGTTCCCTTGTTGCCCACGTAACCGGCTTCAACCGAAGTATTATTCCACAACTGATGCTGAACCGTTATGTTCCAGGCATCAACCGTGGGTAGTCTCTGAGTGAAGGGGCGTGCCCGCGCAAATACGCCGTTTGGCAAAGGCAGACGACCATCGGAAGGCACGTCGAGGAAGATCGGAGGTGGCGGCCCCGAGTTGAGAGTGAATACCCGGTTGAAGCCCGATGTCGAGAGGTCCTGAGCCGAAAGAACCGGCAGGTTCTGGGTGACTGTATGACCAAACAGAGAGCCAAACACGCCTATGTCAAAGCTGCGGCCATAGCCTGCCCGAATAACGGTCTTGTCCGACCACTGGTAAGCTATGCCGAGTCGCGGCGCGAATGCCTTGTAAGTGGGCTTGACATTGAAATGGCGGTTGACATCGCCGACTCCGCCTACAAACAGGTCCCCGCTTTCGAGGTTGAGCAGGCTTCCGTCACCATCTTGCTTAACTCTTTCAGGGAATATCAACTCCCAGCGCAGACCGTAATTGACTGTGAGTTTCTGGGTCGCGCGCCAGGTGTCCTGGCCGTAGAAAAACCATCGGCGCTGTCTTTCGGCCGCGCTTGTGGTTCTGCCTACGTAACGCTGGAAGCTGCTGACATCACCAAGAAGGAACGTAGCTATTCCCAGCCCTTCATCATTGATCGTGCCGTCCGCGTTGAAATCCGAGGTCCGACTCGGCTCGAATCGCAACTGCCCGGCGCGATGCGCGTCCGAAGGAACACGCAGATTCATTGCATAACGAATATCAGCACCAGTCTTATAGGTGTGGTTGGCGCGGATAAAGCTCCAGTTGTTGACAAACTGGAATTGTTGTTCCTGCTGATCAAGCGGGCAGTTGCACTGATTGACATCAAGCGAATAGCCGAACTTGAATCCGCCGACTCCGCGTATCCCGAAATCGGGCATGCCGGAGGTGAAGAAGTCGTCAACGTTTAGGCCCGGCACGCCTGCATCAGCCGCTGGCGTTGTTCCTACGCCGCCCGGAAGCACGGCAACTCGATAACGGAAGAAACCGAATCGGAAGTCCGTGATCGTCTTCGTGCTCACAGTGTAGTCGAAGCCACCAGCAATTGACTGATTGCGAACCGATGAAGTGCCGGAGAAGAAAATATTGTCGAAGGCGGGACCGCCAAGCAGCGTCCCGAATGCGCCCGGTCCTGATTTATCATAGCGCGCAAAGCTGTAGCGACCAAAGATGTGCAGTTTCTCGCTCCAGTAGTGATCGTCGCGAACGTTGAACTGATCACTGTTGAACGCTTCGATACCGGACGCCGTGTAATTATTCTCTATCCCGGGCAGGTTTGGCAGCGGCAGCAGATTGATCAGTGTCAAAGCCTGCGGCGATAGACGATTGGACGGGACGCGCGCTCCGGCAAATGCCGAGCGCCCAACGCCGTTTGCAGAACCCGTCAGCGGGTCATAGATAGTTCTGCCATACTCGCTCAAATCACCCGTGCGCGCCCTTGCCGTCGGAACGGTCGTCAGTATTGAACCGCCGTTCTTGCGGCGCGTGCCCTGAAAGTCGCCGAATATGAAGTTCTTGTCCTTCTTGATTCGATAACCGGCCGAGCCGCCAAACTGATTCCAGAGCGTATCGGGGATTGCCTTGCCCGTAAGTGAGTTCACCGTGGATTGCGAGAAGGGATTGCGCGCCGATGTTTCGTCATTGCGCCGGAACTCAAACAGGCTTCCATGAAAATCGTTGCTCCCGGATTTGGTCTGCGCTGTAACAATACCGGCTATGGCCAGGCCAAACTCCGCGTCATAATTTTGAGTTGTTATCTTAGATTCGATTGCAGACTCAAGCGTCGGGTTGATGACGATGATTCCCAAGATCGGATCCTGATTGTCAGTGCCGTCGAGTTGGAATGAGGTCCCGCTGAAGTGCTGCCCGTTTACCATGATCTGAACCGAGCCTTGCGGGTTCTCGCTTGAGGCGTGCTGCCAGCCGAGCTGTTGTGTGCCGGGCGTGAGCAACAGAAACTTTGTGAAGTTGCGGTCGAGAATGGGTAATTCCTCAAGTTGCCGTGCGCTGAAGGTTGTAGCAACATCGGCGCGGTCAGTCTTCAGAGAAAGGTTTTCGGCAGTGGCCGATATAGTGACCTGTTCAGTCACCGCTCCGACCTCTAACCCGAAGTCCGTGCGTGCGGCAACATCGGCCTTTACCTGGACTTCCTGGTTTGTACTCTTGTAACCCTCCGCTTCAATTTTAATGCTGTACTGACCAGGAATGAGGTGTGTTACGGTGTAGTTGCCTGATTCATTGGTCTGCACGGTTGTGGAGATATTCTTAGTCAGGTCGGTAACGGTTACCGTCGCGCCTACGATTGCGGCCCCCTGCGGGTCAGTAACCGAACCGATTATGCTCCCATAAACAGCTTGCGCCATACTGTTTGCGGAGAGCGCAGACAGTACTAACGCAAGGCTGCATACAAGCATTAATAACTTGCTTTTTTGCATTGTTGGTGCCTCCATAGCTTCTGAGTTTTGAGCTTCTGAGTTTTGGCCTCTGGTCCTATTTCAAAAACCGGCTCTCAATGAGTTCCCCTCAATGAGTTCTCCTCAAGGGGTTTCCTTCGTTGAGCAACCTTACTAAACTATGCCTCTAATTTAGTGCCTTCCCGGACGCCTGCGCCAGGATCAAATATTATCGTATCAGGACGGCCGCATCTTTATAATGACGAAGTTAGGGGGCAATTAATCACCCTGGTTTTTACCTGAGAAACGATTCGGGGCATCTGTGATACGTAACGCTCAAAAACTGCCAAGGGATTGGGTAAAACAGTTGCCCGCCGGAACTGACTCCTAAATATGTAAAATAAAACGGGGTATATGCTATATCAAATTGCCGGGAGACTGTCAAGAATAGATGGTCTAAGCGCGGGCGATCTACCTCTGACTGGCTATATCGCTATTGATTTCAGCATCGCTTTCCAGTAATTAAGCCCTTTATTTGAGTGCTTTCACGCGCATAAGAGACGCGCAAGAGAGGTTCCCCCGGACAGGCGGGAAAAGAATTCATTGAACGCGCCGCCCATAAGTTGTAATATCAGGTTGCCAATTTTCCCGAAGACACCAGTGGAAGTAATATTCTTACCGGTTCGCAATGAAGAAAGCAAAACACACAGGCATCTTCAACGAATTGCATCGCGCCATCACGAGCGGCGAGTACAAACAGGGAGAGCGGCTGCCAAGCGAGGCCGAGCTTGTCGAACAGTTTTCAACATCAAGACCAACCGTAGCGCGTGCCCTGCGCGACCTGCAACACAAGGGATTGATAGAAAGGCGCGTGGGCTCAGGCACCTTTGTTCGCCAGATTCCTCTCCTGCGCAGCGACCTGTTTGGGCTCATCATCCCGGGACTGGGCGAGACCGAGATATTCGAACCCATCTGCCGGGAAATGTCTCGCTATTCCGAGGCTACCCCTCACGCATTGCTCTGGGGAGATACGACCGACGAGGCATACGACAAGGAAGAGATGGCCGAACGCCTCTGCGAGCAGTACATAATTAGAAAGGTATCGGGCGTCTTTTTTGCGCCGCTTGAACTGACCCCGCACAAAGATAAAGTGAACCGCCGCATCCTCGATGCCCTGGACCGCGCGCAAATACCAGTGGTCCTGCTCGACCGCGACATCTACGAGTATCCGCGCCGCAGTCACTTTGATCTGGTAGGCATAAACAACCGCCGCGCCGGATACATCGTAACCGAGCACCTGCTGAAGCTCGGATGCCGACGCGTAGCCTTCTTTGGGCGGCCCGATTCGGCCGAGACCGTTGAAAGCCGACTGGCGGGCTATTATGACGCGCTGCGCCAGTACCGCATAAATCCCGATTGCAAGTGGATATGCCGAGGCGACCCCTCAGACCGCGCCTTTGTTTCACAGATGCTGGAAAAGACAGGAGCCGAAGCCTTTGTCTGCGCAAACGACCATACGGCGGCAAACCTGATGCACACCTTCGACGGGCTGGGCGTAAAGCTCCCGGCAGATGTGGGCATCGTCGGGATTGACGATGTCAAATATGCGAGGCTTTTGCGCGTACCGCTGACGACATTGCAGCAACCTTGCCGCCACATAGGCGCTGCCGCTATGAAAGCAATGATAGAGCGCATCACGCAACCGGACATGCCGGTCCGCGAAATCTTCCTCTCCTGCAAACTCATAGTCCGCGAATCCTGCGGCGCTAATCGGATCAAGCAAGTATGTCAATAATAAGGGTCTCATATCTGCTGTTTTTCTTGTGCGCGGGGGCATCGCCTGCCTTTGCGCAACCCTCGGCGCAAACTCAAACCAATCAGGATCAGAAGGGGCAGGAACCGATTCAATCCGACGCCGCCTCGATCCAGCAGGCGCAGAAACTTTTGAGCGATGGTAAACCCGACGAAGTTATAAAGCTGCTCTCAGGCATCCCGAAAACCGAATTGAACGCCTTGCAGATAAATCATCTGCTTGGACTCGCCTATTATCAAAAGACAGATTATACAAATGCGGTCCAGTACCTCACGCTCGCCGTGAAGCAGGCGCTCGTCGACAGCAAGCAATATCAGGGAAGCGTGCAGTTGCTCGGAATGTCGCATTACTTTCTGGGGCACATAAAAGAGGCCATCCCCTATCTCGAACAGGTCATGACGTGGGACCCCGACAACGTAGAGATAGCCTATGTGCTTGGCGTCAGCCACATTCAGGACCATAACCCTGAGGGCGCGCGCAAATCCTTTGCCCGTATGTACGGAGTTGCGCCCGACTCGGC
This sequence comes from Blastocatellia bacterium, assembly GCA_963765495.1. GTDB lineage: Bacteria > Acidobacteriota > Blastocatellia > UBA7656 > UBA7656 > CAVXWP01. Next base: position 901,748 of record CAVXWP010000001.1, on the reverse strand, counting down.
ATCTGCCTATCTGCTGAATGCCCAGATGATGATAAGACAGCAATTCGAAGAGTATGCCGAAAAGGAGCTCGAACGCGCGCTCGAGTTGGACCCGCGTCTGCCGCAGGTCCATTTTCTGCTCGGCGAGATGGCTGTTTACAAGGCCAACCTCGACGCCGGAATAGAGCTTTTAAAGAAAGAGATCGAGATCAATCCGGGATTTGCGATGGCCTATTACATGCTCGGCGAAGCCTACACGCGCCAGCTCAAATGGGATGAAGCCCGCGCGCCGCTTCAAAAATCGATCTGGTTGAACCCGTTCTTTAGCGGGCCTTACATCGTGCTCGGAAAGGTTTATCTTAAGAAGGGCGACCTCGCCAATGCAGAGGCGCTGCTCAGACGTGCGCTACAGATGGACCCTAATAACTACTCTGGTCATCACCTGCTCGCACAGGTGCTTCAGCAGGGGAATAAAGCCGAAGAAGCAAAAAAAGAGTTTGAGCTTGCCGACCGATTGCGAACAGGCTCCGACAGATAAGTCTTCAAAAACAGGTTTTCAAGTGCCGTCAGCAATAAAACAGGGACTCTCCTTCACACCCATTCGCATGCTTACCATATCCCTGCTGGCAGGCGCGCTGGCCTTAACCGCTATCCCCTTAAACTCGATTGCTTCCGCCCGCAACACGGCTCAAACGCGAGAGGGTGAAAAGCGAGAGAGTGAAAAGAGCGCGGGCGATTTTGCGGTCACGCTCACAGACGTAGCGGCGAGCGCGGGTCTTGTCGAGCCGATCATATACGGCGGCGTCGATAAAAAGAAATATATCATCGAGACAAACGGCTGCGGCGTAGCCTTTACGGATTATGACAACGACGGTTGGATGGATATTTTCCTGCTCGCGGGAACCCGCCTCGAAGGCTTTCCAAAAGGCAGCCCTCCTACCAACCGCCTGTATCGAAACAACCGCGACGGCACTTTCAAAGACGTGACCGCGCAATCGGGGCTCGCTCGAACCGGATGGGCATCGGCAGTCTGCGCGGGCGATTACGACAATGACGGATACGACGATTTGTTTATAACCTACTGGGGGCAGAATGCGCTTTATCACAATGACGGCAACGGCAAATTCACCGATGTCACATCGAAGGCCGGGCTTTCGACAAAAGGGACGCGATGGGGGTCGGGCTGCACGTTTATTGATTATGACCGCGACGGCAAACTCGATCTGTTCGTGGCGAATTATTTGATCTTCGACCCTGATAAGGTGCCTGAGCCGGGCAAAGGCCCTAATTGTCTCTGGAAAGGCGTGCCGGTCAATTGCGGGCCCAAAGGACTGCCGACCGATACGAATCTTTTGTATCACAACACAGGCTCCGGCACATTCGTCGATGTGACGGACGCCTCGGGCGTCGGCAAGGTGAAGAATCATTATTCGATGACGGCCATCGTGACCGATTATAACGACGACGGGTGGCCCGACATCTATGTGGCCTGTGATTCGACGGCAAGCATTCTTTATCGCAACAACCGGGACAACACCTTCAGCGACGTGGCGCTTGAGACGGGCGCGGCCTATAACGAAGACGGACAGCCGCAGGCAGGCATGGGTGTAACCGTAGGCGATTACAACGGTGACGGACGCCCCGATATATTCAAGACGCATTTTGCCGACGATCTGCCGGTGCTGTACAAAAACAACGAGCGCGGCTTTTTCGAAGACGCATCCAGGGCCGCCGGGTTCGACCACACGCGCTACATTCAATGGGGGACGGGGATGGTGGACCTCGACAACGACGGATGGCCCGACATCCTGACCGTCACGGGGAACGTCTATCCAGAGGTTGAAAAATTATTCAAAGAATACCCGCACGAAAGCCCGCGCCTTGTCTATCAAAATCTGGGCAATGGACGCTTCAAAGACGTTTCGGCCCAAAGCGGACCGGGAGTGACCACCCCGCATTCGAGCCGGGGTTGCGCCTTTGGTGATTTCGATAACGACGGTGACATAGACGTTCTGATTATGAATATGAACGAGCCGCCGTCGCTGCTGCGCAACGACTTAATAAGCTCAAAGAGCCGCGCGGCAAACAACTGGCTCAAGCTGAAGCTTGTTGGCACGAAATCGAACCGTTCGGCCATAGGCGCTCGCGTCGTATTGAAGACCCAAACGGGCATCGCGACTCAGGAAGTCACGAGCCAGTCGAGTTATTATTCGCACAACGACCTGCGGCTGCATTTCGGTCTGGGCGTAAACAAGCAGGCCGATCAGATAGAGATACGCTGGCCGAACGGGGAGAAAGAGACTATAAAAGACATCGCGGCCAACCAGATCGTGACTATAAAAGAAGGCGCCGGGCGGAGGGATTCAACAGGCAGGAAGTAGATGCGCCTCCAGGTCAAAACCTGGAAACAAATGAAACTGGACGGCTCGACTTTCCACCCTTGCCGCGCCAAAGGGCTATCCATCTGCCGGAACAAAGATTCATGAATTCGAGTTCGGCAGATTCAAAAAATTGAATCTAATATTGATCTCCGAAATTATGGATATTATCCATAATTTCCTATTTTCTCATTTTGTTTCTTGAGCGTTTCGTAGCTTCTCTTCCTTTTGCCGCAGCAGGCTTACCCTTGCGTTTACAGCGGTTTACAGACCCCCATTCATACATTGTGCCAATCAATGGACTGGTGCTTGCAAAGTATTTAACATAGTGGATTCAGATGATTTCCATGTCTCACAATCATTGTGAGGAATAAGATTCCAACCGTGTGGGAATCTCAAAGTAGAAGGATCAATTAACCAAATATAGGAGAACTCTAGATGAAGAAGTACTCTGTCAGAGTGTTCGCCGTGATGCTGGCTTTGTTCATTGCGCTCCCCGGGATGAGTGCATTTGCGCAAACGTCAACGACGGGCACCATAGAAGGCACCGTAACCGATGCTAACGGCGCGGTTGTGCCGGGAGCAGTGGTAGTAGTTACAAGTCCAAACCTTATTCGCTCTCAATCGGCTACGACCAACAGTGATGGTAGCTACAGAATAGCGAATCTCCCTCCAGGAAGATATAGCGTTGCAATCGAAGCGGCACAGGGATTTGCCCGGTTCGAGCGTACGGACGTGGAAGTGAATCTGTCAAAAACTTCTACGGTTGAGATAACTCTTCGCCCGGAAGGCTCTGCTGAAAGCGTGACGGTCACGGCTACGGCTGGTGATGTTATCGACGCGACCAGCAACACTACCGGGACGAACGTTTCCACCGAGCAGTTTTCAAACTTCCCGACACAACGCACGGTCCAGTCGCTATACACAATAGCACCGACAGTTGCGCGCTCAGGGCTGCGCGATTCTTCGGGTCGCGACCGTGATCCGTCGGTTGGCGGCGCTTCCGGTCCCGAAAACAACTACATCCTCGATGGGGTCAACACGACCGACCCGGCCTTTGGCGGTTCGGGAGCGAACCTGCCGTTTGAATTCGTGCAGGAAGTCGAGATCAAGACCGGCGCGTTTGGCGCTGAGTACGGCAAGGCGACCGGTGGAATCTTTAACGTCATCACCAAGAGCGGCGGCAATGAGTTCCACGGCGATGCGTTTGCTTATTTCTCCGCGAAGAGCTTCGTTCGAGACACCAAGAATTTCCCGTTCACAGGCTCTGCTCCTGACGGTTTTTCGGAAGTAGACGCAGGCGTGGACGTTGGCGGCCCGATCATCAAAGACCGTCTCTGGTTCTTTGGCGCGTTCAATCCCCAGCGTCGCAAGAATTTCTTCCTTACACAGACCTTCCGCGACGAAGTTGAAAACAAGGTGACTACGCCGTTTTACGCGGGCAAACTCACCTACTCGATCAGCCAGAATCACACCTTCACCTTTTCGACCTTTGGTGATTTCAACAAGGAAGAAGGGTTCCTGTTTGGCGGCTCGGGGTTTGGCGCTAACGTCAACAGCTTCGATGGAACGATTGAAAGAGGCGGCCATAACTACGCTTTTCGCCTCAATTCGAGCTTTACGCCGAATATGATCGGCGAATTTTCATTCGGTCTCCATTTCCAGAGGTTCAACACCATTCCGAGCGCCGACGTGGCGGATATACCGCTTGTCGCCGATACGTTTAACATCGTAAAGAATGGTCAGGTCATCACTCCTACGCAAACCAATGCGCAGACCAGCCTGGGGCTCTTAGTCTCGTATGTAAGGGCACCGGGCGGAGGAGGCACACTTGATCGCAATTTCGTAGATCAGGGCTTCGGCCTCTTTGGAAATCAAGACCGCAACCGTTATGAATTTGCTGCAAAGCTCGCAAATAATTTCGGTCCGCACACAATCAAGTACGGCTTTGAATACGGTCGTAACACATATAACATCGGCACGACCTCAACCGGCGCCGCGAATACCTACGGGAACCCGCTGGGGCTGGACTTCATCAACGGTTCGGATGTCAACCAGACAAACGGCGTTCGCATCAGCAACCGATTCCTCGTCTGCACTACGCGCGGCAACCAGATCGTCTGCCCGAGCGCAACTGCGGTGGGTCGGGCAAATCTGATTGCGGCACAGGCAGGGTTTGCCGGAGCCGTACAGGGATCGATCACGCCTGAGGAGGCGCTGCACAATCCTTTCCTGGTTTTGAGTTCCGTGCGTGTTCGTGATTTCAAGCTCAATGCCGACACACACTCCAACACCGAGAGCTTCTATGTTCAGGATGATTGGAAGGTAACACCAAACTTCCTGCTCATCGGCGGACTGCGCTGGGACTTCCAGCAAGCCTATAACGCCGATGGCGACGCGTATCTGAAGCTCGACAAATTCTGGTACAACATGCAGCCACGCGTCGGCTTTAGCTGGGACTTCCTCGGCGACGGGCGAAGCAAGCTCTTTGCAAACTACGCCTACTACGTCGAAACGCCCATTCCGCTCGACATCAACGTGCGAGCAGGCGGCGGCGACAGCCAGACCGACAAGAACTTCAACGTAAACCGGCTCAACGCTCCTTCGAATGCGACCGTCATTCCGGGAATCAGCGCTGATCCGACCATTGGCGGCGTAAATCTTGGCGCTTCCGCAACACCGATAGATTTCGACATCAAACCGCAGACAGTGCACGAAGCGACCGTCGGACTCGAATATGGAGTGATGAAAGACCTGGTGCTCGGCGTTCGAGGAATCTACCGCGCACAGGGTCACGTTATCGAAGACGGTTCGTTCGATGACGGCAACAATTACTTCCTGTTCAATCCGGGCGAAAGCGAAACTGAGCGATTGGCCTGCGCCAACCCCGATGTGGGATGCTTTGGCCGCGCCCGCCGCTACTATCGCGCGCTCGTCATCAATGCGCAAAAGAACTTCCGCGATAACTATCAGTTCATCGCTTCTTACACCTACTCAAGCCTGATCGGCAACTACGAAGGGTTGTTCCGTAACGACAACGGGCAATCCGACCCGAATATCACCTCGCTGTTCGATCTCGTCAGCCTGCTTAACAACACCTACGGACGGTTGCCCAATGACCGCCCGCATCAGTTCAAGTTCGACGGCAGTTACCGTACGCCGATTGCTCTCTTGCTGAGCGCATCGTTCCGCGCGCAATCGGGGATTCCGATCAACGAGTTGATACCGCATCCGGTCTACGGCAACAATGAAGGATTCGCCGTTCCGCGAGGCTCAGCCGGACGCACTCCGACGACGACCTCGCTCGACCTCGGCGCGTACTACCCGATCAAGTTGTCTGAGAGCAAGCAGTTGAAGCTCCAGCTCGACTGGTTCAATGTGTTCAACACACAGCGCGCAATCAGAGTCGATGAAACATTCGAGATTACGACCGGCGCTTCGGGCGAGCCGAATGTTCCGAATCCATTTTATGGAACCGGAACCATCTTCCAGTTCCCATCCTCACTTCGCCTGGGAGTTAAGTTCCAATTCTAAGTCAACCTTTCTCAGACGCGCTTCAAAGCGCGTCTGAGAAGTCTTTGAGAGAAGCGCTCTTTTAAAAAGCGCTTCTCTCATTTTTGTTTTGCCCGATCATTCTGATAAAGTTAGACTCTACATCAGGTTTTCTCGATAAACTCGCTCTATACAAATAAGCTTTGAAAGGAGGCGCTCATATGCATTCCTGTTTCGGCATAATGGCTCAGAAAAAGACTGGTTCCCGGCTTAAAATCCTGATCTCTTCGCTGATGCTTCTGCTTCTTTGTTCGGCAGGCAGGGCTCAAAGCGGCGGCGGAATCGATACAACGGGGACAGGCGGGAACAATACGATTCAAGGTCGTATCTATCTGCCCACAGGCCCGGCCGGAGAGGTTCGGATAAAGGTGAGGCTTGAAAGCATGGACATGGCCAATCTCAGCACTATAAGCGATGTGAACGGTTCGTTCAGGTTCAGCGGTCTACAGGCGGGCAACTACACCATCATCATTGATGGAGACAAAGACTATGAGCCGTACAGAGAACCTATCACGATAGATAGACAGGGGTTTGTCACAATAAGCTCACCGCGCATTTTGACGGTTCCGATCTACCTTCGGCGAAAGGGCACGGCAAGCGGTTCCGAGATGAAGACGGGCACAGTTGACGCTTCGCTTGCAAAAGTGCCGAAACCCGCCCTTGAGCTTTATGAAAAAGGGATTGAAGCATCAAGAAAGAACGACTCTGCGGCGGCGGTCGAGAATCTGAAGAGCGCGATTGCGATTTATCCGGAATTCCCACAGGCATTAAACGAACTCGGCGTGCAATACCTGAAGCTCAATCAGGTCGACAACGCTGTTGAGACGCTTAAACAGGCGGTCAAGTTCGAGCCGGAAAACTATATTGGACGACTCAATTATGGAATAGCATTGATCCAGAAAAAGGAATTTGCCGAAGCCGAAAAACAGTGCCGGGAAGCGGTAAAGAAGAATGACGCATCCGCGCTGGCGCATCTGTATCTGGGCGTGTCGCTGATGAGGCTGCGCCGGTTGGACGAAAGCGAAAACGAGCTTCAAAAGGCGGTTAAGTCCGGGCGAGATGATGTGAGTATGGCCCATTATTATCTCGGGGGAATCTACTGGGGCAAGAGAGAGTATGGTCGGGCCGCAGACGAACTGGAAACCTACTTGAAGCTGTCGCCTCAAGCGCCCGACGCCGACCGCCTGCGCTCAACTATAAAGGAGTTGCGCAATAAACACTGATTAAAACCTCTTCCCGCCTCAAAGAAACATCGGCTCCGATTCGGCGGTTAAAGGGTTTATTCCCGCCCTCTGACGCAGTATCATTATCACTTTCGAAGTATTAATATTAGCCGAACCGGATGTTGTGGACGAAAAACGGAGGAGAAATGAAGAAAGCTTTTTTCATTATTACACTGACGCTCTTAGTGATCGCACCCGCGTCAGCGCAGGACTGGGCGAAGCAGCGTCTTGAGAAATCGCCACGCCATCAGGAATGGGTACAGGTCAAGAATGGAAACAGGGCTGTTAATTCTTTCATCGTCTACCCGGAGGTGAAGAATAAGGCGACGGCCGTCGTAGTGATTCACGAAATCTTTGGAATGACCGAATGGGTCGAAACCGTTTGCGACCAGCTGGCCGAAGCGGGCTACATCGCCATAGCTCCCGATCTGCTTTCCGGCATGGGGCCCGACGGAGGCGGTTCCAGCGCCTTCACTGATCGCAATTCGGTCACGCAGGCAGTAGGCAAGCTGCCCCCCGACCAGGTCACCGCCGATTTGAAGGCGGTGGCAGATTATGTAGCCAAGCTCCCCTCCGCTAACGGCAAGGTCGCCGTGGCGGGCTTTTGCTGGGGGGGAGGTCAATCCTTCCGTTTTGCGACCAACCGCCCGGCACTCTCCGCGGCCTTTGTCTTTTACGGCACGGGGCCGGGGTCTGTGGATGATCTCAAGAGGATAAAAGCCCCGGTCTATGGTTTCTATGGCGGCAATGATGCTCGCGTAACCTCTACGGTAGCCAAGACCTCAGAGATGATGAAAGAGGCCGGCAAGACATACGAGCCGGTCACTTATGACGGAGCGGGCCACGGGTTCATGCGCGCGGGTGAAGACCCTTCAAACACGGTCGAGGGAAACAAGAAGGCGCACGACGAAGCGTGGGTCAGATGGAAGAATCTGCTAAAGAAGATCAAATGACGATTCGTTGATCGAATATGAAAGGGTGGGAACCGCCTCCGCCTTCACCGCAGGAAACCGTTGATTGCCAGATAAAAGACTCTGCGTACTTCGCGCCTTTGCGAGAACCTGTCGCTCGCAAAGGCGCAAAGACGCGAAGTACGCAAAGAATTTCCTGAGAAATGATTTGTGAGAATTCGTGGCCAAACTATTCAATCGGCTTCAAGCGCGGGTCGAGTCCCTTAGCCTTTTCATACTCCACGCGCGCGGCCTCAACCCGGCCTTTCTGCTTTAGCGCGCGGGCCAGATTATAATGAGCCTCGGCGCTATCGGGAGTCAGTTTTATTGCGGCCTCAAACCTTTCGATTGCGGCGTCGAGATCGCCAGCCTTCAGACGCGCCATCCCCGTATTGAACGCAAACATCGCGGCCTGCATGTCCGACTTTAATTTATTGAGCCGGGCGGCCTCTTGAAACTCCGCCCGCGCCGCTTCCATATCGCCTTTCTGGCGCAGGGCCGTCCCTAGCGTGTTGTGAATCTCGGGAGCGTTGGGCGAATATCGCATCGCCTCGCGAAATGCCGCTATAGCGCCGTCGAGATCCGATTGCTGCTGCAAGACCGTGCCAAGCGCATAGTGGGCTTCCGCGTAATCGGGTTTCGCCGTTATGGCGGCGCGGAAGGCGGTCGCGGCCTCGTTTAGCTTCGACTGCTGCAAGTAGATAACGCCGAGCGTGTAGTGAGCCTCGCGCAAAGAGGGTTGCAGGGTTGCGGCCTTCGTCAATTCGGCCACGGCCTGATCGAAATCGTCCTTATTCTTATAGGCGAGGCCCAGGTTGTAATGCGCCTCGGCATTGTCGGGAACTAGCGCGATCAACTTTTGATACTCGGCTATGGCGGCCGCGTAATCGCTCTTTTGAATAAAGGCCATTCCCAGATTGTGATGCGCTACGATGTTGTTTGGGTCGAGTTTCAAGGCCCCGTTGAACGCCTCGATAGCCGCGTCGGGGTCGCGTTTTCTCACATACACCAGACCAAGATCGTTGTAGGCCTGGATGAAATCGGGCTTCAGCTTTATCACCATCCGAAACGCTTCGATGGCTCCATCCAGGTCTTCGTTTTCTTCGAGCGCCTGCCCCATGGCGTGTCGAGGCTCGGCCATATCAGGAGACAGGCGGGCGGCGGTTGTAAACTCGTTTATGGCCGAGTCGAGATCGCCCTCTTTCTTGAGCGCCTGTCCGAGATAGTAATGAGAATCGGCGTGATTGGGCATCAAACGAGTCGATGTCTTTAGCGCCTTGATTGCGCCCTCCACATCGTTTGAAAACCACAGGGCCGTCCCCAGGTAATAGTATGCCTCGGCGTAATCGGGTCTGAGTTTTATGGCCTCTTCAAATTCCGAGACCGCGTCTTTCAGCTCCCCCTTTGCGGCGAGCAGATAACCCAGATAGAAATGCGGCTCTGCAAGATCGGGCTTCAATCGGGCCGATTCGCGGTATTCATTTATCGCGCCCTCGACATCGCCTTTCTGATGCAGGGCCAGGGCGAGCAGCATGCGCGTTTCGGCATCATCCGGCTTGAGCGAAAGCGATTTCTTGAAGGCCGCAATCGCGCCGTCAAGATCAGAGGATTGTTGAAGCGCTATGCCGAGGTTGCGATGGGCTTTGTACTGGGATGGGTCGAGCGCAATCGCCTTGCGAAAAGATTGAATAGCACCGGGGATGTCTCCCTTACGCGCAAGCGCAAGCCCGAGAACATTATGGGCGTCGGCGTATCGGGGCTTGAGCCTTATGGCCGCCTTCAATTCCGCGATGGCAGGATCGGTCTCTTGTTTTTCGAGCAGTGTGAGAGCCTTATTGTAATGCTGTTCGGCAGTAACGGAAGCCTTTCGCTGTCCCTCTGCGACAGACGAGCCGAGAAGAAGTAGGCTGAGAAGAAGCAGGCCGACAATAAACCAGATTCCGATTGAGCGCAGGGATGAGTGGCGCAATATGCCCTTTCGCGCGGCGCGGGCTTGTCCCTGCTCGGGTCGCGCCTTAACGCGATGGCAGTCATCGCCCTTCGGGCGATCCGGGCAGGGACAAGCCCCGCCCCTACAATTGCCGCACATTACTTCTTCTCCTTTTTGACAGGCTTGACGGATTTGACAGGCTTGACAGGGTCGGCGCTCGCCGCTCCGGCTCCTTCCTTCACTACGACAAGCTGGTTGGCCGTCACATCGCGGAGGGTGTCTATCTGTCCGCTAGGCCATGTTACCTCGATCATCTTTACCTTTTGCGCCTTTCCCAGCCCGAAGTGTACGCGCAGATCATTTTGAGAATAGTAGCTCCCGCCGCTTCGCACTTCGTCTATCTGGGTTCCGTCATCGGTCACGCATTTGATGCGAGCGCCTATCCCGCTTCGATTCGACTTCACGCCGATGGTCTTTATCTTGATCCAGTTATTTTGGTTCGTGGATTCGCACCTGAGGAGTTCGGGCACGGCGTTCACGGGATTGATGATTATGTCTATGTCTCCGTCATCATCGTAATCGCCAAAGGCACAGCCACGCGAAGGCGCGGGCGAGATTACCGCTCCGCCGATCTTTTCCGAAACGTCCTCGAAATGGCCGTTTTGCAGGTTTCTATAGAGCACCTTTCGCTGCGCGTACCCGGCTTCGGTTGTGAGTTTTTCCACTTCCGGGTAGACGTGACCGTTGACCAGAAAAATATCGAGCCAGCCGTTATTATCCACATCTACAAAACCGCAGCCCCAGCCGAGCCATCGCGTGTTGATGCCTATTCCGGCGGCGAAGGTGGTATCGTCAAACACCTTCTTTCCCGCGTTGTGATAGAGCGTGGAGGTGTCGCCGGAAAAGTTGGTCTTAAAAATATCGAGCAGGCCGTCACGGTCGTAATCGCCCGCCGAAACACCCATGCCTGCCTGCGGCTTTCCGTCTATGCTGAAGGCGCAGCCGGCTTCGATGCCTATATCTGTGAAGGTGCCGTTCTGGTTGTTGTGGAAGAGCGCGGCGGGTGCCGAATCGTTTGCCACATAAACATCGGGCCAGGTGTCGTTATCGAAATCCATCACCAGTATGCCCAGGCCGTAAGTGCCGTTGGTTTTGGTTATCCCGGCCTTCTCTGAAACATCGGCAAAAGTGCCGTCACTTTTGCCGTGGTAGAGAGTGTTTGTGCCTCCAGTAAGTCCCGGAGGGCCGCAGGCCACCATCACGCCTTTGTATAGACAGGGGCCGGTTTCGGGCAGAGGCGCGGTCTTGAGATCGAGATCGATATAACTGGCTACGAACAGATCGAGCGTCCCGTCTTTGTCATAATCGAGAAAAGCGCAGCCCGATCCCCAGCGGGTGCGATTATTGGCCACGCCTGAGCGCTCGGCCACATCGGTAAAGGTTCCGTTGCCGTTGTTGTGATACAGGGCATTCTTTCCGAAATAACTGATGAATATATCTTCGCGCCCGTCGTTGTCGTAATCTCCGACGCATACGCCCTGGCCCCAGCCTGTGCGGATGAGTCCTGCGCGTTCGGTCACATCTTCGAAAGTGCCGTCGCCTTTGTTGCGGTAGAGGTGATTGGTAGGAATTTGATCTTTCGACAATCCGTCGAGCCGCGTGCCGTTGACTATGAAAATGTCCTGACGGCCATCATTATCATAGTCGAGAAAGGCCGCGCCACAACCCGTAGTCTCAAGCAGGTAACGATTCTTGCGCTCGTCCCCGAAAATCGTTCGAGCCGTTATTCCCGACTTCTGCGCTACGTCTATGAACCGGACTCCCATATCGCCGTTTGCCGCGTCGTGCGCGAGCGCCTGAGAGGCAAGCGTGCAACTGAGAAAAAACCAGATCAGTTTTCTACTGAATGATTGCGATGGGGAACTTCTCATCTCCACCTAATCATAGATAATCCCGGCCTCGAAACTCAAGCACGAGTGATACGTGGACAGGATTAACAGGATTTAGAGGGACTCAACAAGATTAAAAGAGAATCTTGTTGAGTCCCTCTAAATCCTGTTAATCCTGTCTACTCTTTTGAGAGCGAGGCGAGGCGTTCCTTTTCGGCCTTCGCCCAGTCGGTGAGCACCTTTTTATCCTGATCGGAAAGCTTTGCATCTGGGTGGAGCAGCAGATAGGATTCGAGCGGCATTTCGCCTTCTTCGACCTGTTCGGTAATCTCTTCGAGCTGGCCTTCGGGGTCGGGTTTGTTCGTGCGTCTCTTGACCTTCATCCAGTCGGAAAAATTCAAATGCCTGCGCGCCTCGTTTACGTGATCGATCACAAACCAGGAGGAAGGCGCTACATTGGTGTACCAGGGCCAGCGCGTCTCGTTTGAATGGCAATCGTAACAGGAGCGCTTGAGTATGGCCTCGACTTCGGGCGTCATTTGCGCATGCGCTTCGATAGATTGCGAAGCGTCAACGGGCGGGTTGGTCTTCTCAGGCCGATAAAATTGCGCGGCTACGAATAGAACCACAAGCGCAAGCCCCGCCCATTTCAAAAATCTCTTCATCTAACGTTACCTCCGTCACACTTTTACTGGCGTCCTTTTCACTGTGGATCAGAACCAGACAAGATCGAGTTCGTCTTTCCACAATTCAAGCATCCCTTTATCGAGATGCATTATACCATCTCGCGTGATGCCTTTGGGCAGCCCGACAAGCCCTACCATGCGGTCAAAGACGCGCGCGCGGCGCTCTTCGTCTACGCGCGAGAAGAGATGCCAGAGCGTAAAAGTGTCACGGTCGCGCGCCTCTTCAAGTATCTGAGAGAGCGCCGCGTCGCCTCCGTTTTCAAAATCGAATCTTTCAAGAGCCTCTCTGAAAGTGTCGCTTGCGTCGTCGAAATAAGGAGTGCCCGGGCCTGATTGCGGGCGCGACTCGCACATTGCGCCTATGGGCACGAACGATTCGCGCCCGTCACGCACAAGTGCCACCCACCCGCTTGTGACGTGTAGAAGCCCCCGACCCGCATCGTCAACTTCAAGCGTGTAGGCGCATCCCAAATCCACGGCTTCTGCCGACGGGATGTTGACAAAAAACAGACGCGGCGGCGCAGAGATCTTTGCCTTTAATCTTCCCCGCTCAAGTTCCAGACGATTTTCCGACAGATGCGCATCAAGCAATCTGACGCGCGAATTCGGATCAACCTCTACCTGACCTATCATGCCTACGCTGATCCTTGCGCGCGACTCATCGTCGGTGACAAGCACCTGGCCTACCCCTATGCGGCCCGTCTCTTTTATGTAATCAGAGCCGACTCGTGGCGAGCCCGCAAGGTTTTCGACCGACCAGTACGGCCCCGTCGGGCGCACAAAGTACCAGATGGCAAACGAAGCCACCACAAAGAGGAGCGCGGCTGTGGCAGTCGCAAAGCGGGGCCAGCCCCCGCCAAAGAATGAACGCGCCCGATCAGACCGTAAGGCGGGCGAGGCGGCGCGCCCGTCCAGGGCGGATTCTATTTCGCTCCAGAGCGATTCGGGAGCCGTTACGTGCGGGAGTTGTTTTGCCAGATTTATACCGAGTTTTATATCTTCGCACTCCTCGCGGCAACGACCGCACTTTGACAAATGCTCTGTCACACGGCGGGTCTCTTCTCTTGAAATCTCGCCGTGGCAATATGCGGAAAGCTTTTTTGAAACGTGTCTGTCGAACATCATCATTCCTCTGCCGTAAGCGCGCCACGCAAATGGCCGAGCTTACGCGCCAATATCTTGTGCCCCCTGTTGAGTCGCGACCCTACGGTCCCGGTCGAGCAGCCGAGGGCTTCGGCGATCTCATCGTAAGAGAGTTCCTCGACATACTTGAGCAGGATGGGCATCCGCAGTTTCGGTGAGAGATCGGCGATAGCGGCCCTGACCGAATCGGCCAGTTGTCGCCTCATGAAAACCTCTTCCTGTGAATCTTTGCCTGACATATCTCTGACCTCTACATCTTCGCCGAGCGGGACGAACCTTTTTCGCTTGCGCTGCTCGTCCACGCAAGTATTTGCTACGATTCGATAGAGCCAGGTGGTGAATTCGGACTGATGGCGAAATTGCGTTATGGTAGTGAAGAGCTTTAAAAAGACCTGTTGGGTAACATCTTTCGCCAGCGCCTCATCATTGCCGTAATGCAGAGCTATCGAATAAACCCTGTCCTTATGGGCTTCAAACAATAGCTGAAAAGCCGCCCGGTCGCCCCGCTGACAAGCTTCGATGATTTGTGCTTCGCTTTCGCGTTTCTCCATTGTCGCGAGTTGCTCCATAAGCATTGTCATCCCTATATTCGCATATTAGACGAGGCTTGCCCGGTTTTTCTTCCGCACTCTAACCAAACTCGTCGGGCCATAACAACACGGAATTATTCATAGACGTGTTTTACTAACCGATGTTACGCAATGGAGCGCGCCCTGGAAGGGCGCACATTGAATTGCAATTCATTCCAGAGGCTGCGCCTTTGGCTTGCCTCTGGCTACCTTACTTCGACCCCTCCGGGGTCGAGCATCCGCGGCCGTCCCAACCTATTCCCATTTCCCCGATCTACTTGTTGAAAAACCGACATGTCCTTGAAACAACATAGTTGTAATATCTTTTCGCGGGAACGGGGGTCGCCATCTTTGCCACGCGCATTGTATAATTCACAACTTCAATTCAATCCAGGGAAGGGAGATTATGAGCAAAAGGGGTACTGTTTTGCGCTCCGTTCTGGCGCTCGGAATCATTTCGATGCTGGTTACGGCAGGGCTGTTTTCAGCCGTGGCTCAGGTCAATAATAAGATAGAACTGGCGGTCGATCTTGCCAATTTCAATCAGGACGGTCTGCTCGTGCTCTTCGGAAAAGAGCGAAATGGCGGATTTATAGGCATGCCCGTGGGCGCGGGCGACGTAAACGGCGACGGGCGCTCGGATGTCATGTTTTGCCAGATGTACGCCGGTGCCTTCTCTCGCAGAAACAACGGACAGGTCAACATCTATTTGAGCGACGGGAGCGATACAGGCGTCGTTGACGCCAATCAAAATCCACCCCAGATAAAGTTCGTCCACGGAGTAGACGGCGGCGATTTGCTTGGAACATCCATCGCCACAGGAGATGTAAACGGCGACGGGCTGGCCGATATAGCCTTGGGCGCGGCCGGGGATGACGGCCTCAACAACGGGCGCACAAATTCCGGCGCGGTATATCTGCTGCTCGGAAATCAGGATTTCAATCCTAATATAGAACTTGTCCAGCCCGATGGAACTCCCTCTCCGGGCGTAATAGTCTTTTACGGCAGCCAGCTCGGAGGCCGGACTGGCATCTGGGTTGACGTAGGCGACCTGGACGGCGACGGATACGCCGATATAGTCATGGGCGCGGATCAACTCAACTCCGACGCGGGCCATCACGTAGGCGGCGGCTGCGTAATCTTCGGCTCGCCTTCCCTGCCCCAGGTTATAGATCTCGCCAATCCGCCCGCTGGCGTCCGCATGACGCAGGTAAAAGGATCGGGAGCCGAAGAGCACTGGGGCGCGGCCGTCCACGTAGGCGATATAAATAACGACGGATTCGGCGACATGGTGTTCGGCGGTTCGATCTTCCGCGATTCGGCCTCTTATGTCTCGCCTGATGATGAGGACAGCGGCCACGACAACAGGGGAGCAAGTTTCGGTGGGCAGCGCTCTCGTTGCGGCGAAGCCTATGTGCTTTACGGTTCGGCAAACATCCCTGCCAATATAGACCTCAGAACTCCGCCCGCAGGCTCGACCCGCGTGATAGGCGCGCACGAACTTGATCTGCTCGGCTCACAGATTCACAGCGCAGACCTCAACGGCGACGGCAAGAGAGACCTGATAATCGGGGCGCTCCAGGCGCTGGCCCCTGATAATAAAGGCCGCACGGGAGCCGTCTATGTCATCTACGGCGATCAGGCGTTGCAGGGCGCGACCATCGACCTGGCCACACCCGACGCCTACCCGTTCCACATAACGGCCATCTATGGCGAACATGATCAGGATTGCGGCGGCGATTCGGTCCGCTCTTTCGATATAAACGGAGATGGGATGTCTGATCTGTTTATCGGCAGCCCCGAACACACTCTGAAAAGCGACGACTTAAACGGTCTCGATGAGCGCGAGGACGCGGGCGACACCAAATTTATTTACGGCCAGCACGATTTTCTCCCCTCCGTCATAAAGCTGTACGCCCTGCCGCCGGGCCTGCGAGTGTTCCGGCTTGCGGCCGCGCACGGCGAGGACGATTCAATAAGCCGGGACGGCGATGAGATGTCTTACAGGCTTGCGGGCGGCGATGTTGACGGCGACGGATTTATAGACTACGTCGCAAACGCCATGCACGGTGACGGGCACTTTAACGACAGACTCGATACGGGCAATGTTTATATCTTCAGCGGCAGGAAGCTCTCCGAGCGTCTAGGCATGATGCCACCCGACCCTGAGCCCGCGCCCACGCTCGATGCGGTCGGGCTATCGGTAAACGGCCAGACGGTCACGGAAGCGGCGGCGGGTCAAAGCGGCATCCGCCTGACGATAAACGGATCAGGTTATCGTCAGGATACTCAAGTTCTCATAAACGGCACGCCGGTCATTTCCAGAATCCCGGCAGACGCCGGGCTTGCCGCCACGCGGCGCATAGTCGAGCTTGACGACAACCCAACGGTCCGCAACACTGTGGGGCCGCTTGCGGTTCGCGTGCGCAATACCAATCCGCCGTCGGATCTGTCGGCTGAGATCATAGCCGGGCACCTGACGGGGCCTGAGATCAACGCGGTCAAAGTGAAGAAGAAAGGGTCGGGATTGTTGCTGTTAAAGATGACGGGAACTAATTTCGTAAACGGCGCGACCGCTTCGGTGCTTGACGGGAACAGTCAGCCGCTCACGCTCAAATCCGTATCGGTCAACAGTGCAACCGCCATCAAAGTTAAAATCAGCGCGGGGGCGGCTCCGCCCTCGGGAACGCAGTTGCACATCAGGATCACCAATCCGAATGGTATTCAATCCAATGAGGTTACGGCCCTGTCGAAGTAAAACCGATTGATGAAACAGGCCAAAAAACTCACCACGGCGGCTTGCTCATTTCAGTTGACAGTTTGCAAGCCGCCGTGTAGGATGTGCGAGTTTTGATTTAGCAGTAGTGTGAGGAGGACTGAAGTTGAAGTTAAGGTTTTGCGCGTTTGTAAGTTTGACCGCGAACGCTCTTTGCTTTAGCTCCGATCATCACTACGCGATTCACTCTAGATGAAAAGGAGAAGAAAGCATTGAGAGAAATAGGAACAGTAAAGTGGTTTAACGCCACAAAAGGCTATGGGTTCATCACCCGTTCGAGCGGCGATGATGTGTTCGTACACTATTCAGCCATCCAGACCGACGGATACAAGACTCTGAACGAAGGCCAGCAGGTCGAGTTCACCATCAGTCAGGGTCCAAAAGGTTTGGCCGCGAGCAACGTTACCGCGTCTCAAGTCTAAAGATATAGAGGCGGGCATGATCTGACGGTCTGCCCGCCTCTCTTTCCTGCCCTCCCCACACGCCCGAACCTCTTTCCCCTTTGCTAAAACTCCCAATATCTTAAAGCCTGCTTGCATCCGGCAAAGCCGAAAGGCTATCTTCCTTGTCTCCATGCGTGATTCGCGATGCGTGATTCGTGACTTTTCAGCCGGAGGTATTTATAAACCACCTGTCTCATAAATCCGGGTCACGCATCACGAATCACGCATCAGAGATCGCATCACTCTCTAATAACCAGACACTTGAGAAAGAGGTAACGCCCGATGATCTTTCGCAGCCCGTACCCGGATGTAACGATACCGGAAATCCCGTTGACCCGGTTCGTCTTTGAACGATTCACAGACCTAGCGGATAAACCCGCCTTGATTGACGCAACAGACGGACGCGCAATCAGCTTCGGACGGCTCTCTGAGATGGTCAATCGCGCAGCCGTGGGGCTCGCCCGGCGCGGATTCAAAAAAGGCGATGTCTTTGCCATCTACAGCCCTAATATTCCCGAATACGGAGTCGTCTTTCACGCCGTCTCGCTGCTTGGCGGCATCAATACAACGGTGAATCCGCTCTACACTGTCGAAGAACTCGTCTTTCAATTGAACGATTCACGCGCGCGATACCTCATCACCATTCCGCAGTTTTTGGATAAGGCGCTCGAAGCCGCCCGGCTCTCAGGTGTCGAAGAAGTCTTTGTATTCGGAGACGCCGAAGGCGCTACGCCCTTTGCCGCGCTCCTCGAAAGCTCCGGCCCCGTCCCCCACGTAGAGATTGATCCGCGCAACGATCTTGTAGCCCTTCCCTACTCAAGCGGGACAACCGGCTTTCCAAAAGGCGTGATGCTGACGCATTACAACATAGTCGCAAATATCTGTCAGGCTTGCGGTGTCGATACATCTACTGATCAAGAGGTGCTGATCGGCGTGCTGCCCTTCTTTCATATTTACGGCATGGTGGTCATCCTCAACATAGGGCTTTACAAAGGCCAGACCATAGTCAGCATGCCGCGTTTTGACCTCGAACAATTCCTCCGCGTAATTCAAGACTATCATGTGACGCGAGCCTTTCTTGTGCCGCCGATAGTGCTTGCGCTGGCCAAGCATCCGCTTGTAGATAGGTTCGATCTGTCGAGCCTGCAAATGATAAATTCGGGGGCCGCCCCCCTCGGAGCCGATGTGGCCGCAGCCGCATCCGAGCGGTTGGATTGTCTGATCAAACAAGGTTACGGCCTGACGGAAACAAGCCCCATAACTCACATGAGCCCCGACGATACGGCGGAGATCAAATCGGGGGCTTCGGGCCGGTTGATCCCCAACACCGAATCCCGGATCGTGGATTATTCGACCGGCGAAGACCTCGGCCCAAACCGAAAGGGCGAAGTCTGGATTCGCGGCCCGCAGGTGATGAAAGGCTATCTCAACAACCCCGAAGCCACCGCTTTCACGGTTGATAAAGACGGGTGGCTGCATACGGGCGATATCGGCTACGCCGACGAAGATGGATTCTTTTACATCGTGGACCGCGTCAAAGAACTGATAAAGTACAAAGGCATGCAGGTGGCCCCGGCCGAACTTGAAGCCGTACTGCTCACTCATCCGGCCATTTCGGATGCGGCGGTCATACCAAGCCCGGACGAAGAGGCAGGAGAGATACCGAAAGCATTCGTAGTCCTGAAGGCAGAGGCTACGCCCGACGAGATAATCCTGTTCGTAGCCGAGCATGTCGCGCCGCACAAGAAGATCCGGCGGCTCGAAATAGTTGATGAGATTCCAAAAACGGCATCCGGCAAAATCCTGCGCCGCGTCCTCGTCGAACGCGAACGGGCGAAGGAGCAAGCCTGAAACGCACCATGTTGGTTGGGCTATTACTGTTTTCCTAACTATTCAAATTCATTTCTACCAGTATTCAGCGTTATGATTTAGAAAAGATGAGCAATGATCTGATAGAACTTGAGCCGAAATATCTGATCCAGATGGCCCACCTCACCGTGCCCGCCACGGTCTGGAAATATATCGAAGGCGCGGTTACAAAATCCTTCGCCAACCTTGTCATGCTCGATCTGGAAGACTCCATCCCTCGCGGAAATGCCGCGCTTCTGGCCGACGGACGGGCAAATATTATCCGCGCGCTTAAGGAGCTTGACTGGGACAGGCGGCTCCGCTTTTTCCGCCCGCGAGGAGCCGAGCTTGACCCCTCGCACGAAGACATAGCGGTCATAGTCGAAGGGGCAGGTGCGCATCTTGACGGGCTTGTTTATCCAAAGATCGAAAACGCCGACGAAGTTCGCTCGATAGACGAAACACTCAGCGCGCTCGAACGCCGTTTTGGGCTTCCCGCAGGCGGCATTCGAATCGAAGTCCTGATAGAATCGGTCTCAGCCGAAGAGCGGGCATTCGAGATAGCCCGGTCATCGCGCCGCCTGGTCGGGTTGATATTCGGCTCTTTCGATTACTGGGCATCGCTTGGGCTGCGTCAGGCCACGTACCACTCAAACCACCCGCTCATCAACCAGGCGCGCGGGCGCGTAGTGAAGGCAGCCGCCTCGGTTGGGATTCCCGCAATTGCCGAGATGACGACAAACTACCCTACACGGGATAAAAGCGAAACGGAACGGCAGACAGCACTGGAAGAGTTTCGCCGCGATTGCCTGCTTGCGCTCGATTTCGGGTTTGCGGGCAAATGGACCGGCATACCCGAGCAATCGAGGATTGCGGTCGAAATATTTCAACTCCCCGATGAAGAGATCAAGCGCGCCATCGAAGAGGCAAAGCTGTTTCTTGAGGCCGAATCGGCGGGGCGGGGCGCGACTATGATCGCGGGCCGAATGGCCGACCGCGCAACCGACCGCGTAAATCGCAATACGCTCAGGACGGCTTACGCGCTTGGCCGAATCGACGAAGCGTTAGCCCGAGAGCTTGGCCTGATTGACGGATGATCTCAAATCTCAAATCTCAAATCTGAGATTTCCAAAGATGTGGAGGGGCGAATATGGGCGGTAATACAAGAGAGCCGAAATACGGGCGCTTGCTTGATGATTTCAGAACAGGCGAGGTCTATCATCACCCGTGGGAAGTGACGATTGATGACGGGATGCTTGCGATGTTTGCCGCGTCGTTTCTCGATCCGAATCCGCTCTATTCCAGCCGCCGTTTTGCGAGAGAGATGGGCTTTCGAGACCGAGTGATCCCGCCTGTAGTCCTGATGAATCTTGCGCTCAGCTTCTCGGTCCACGATGTTTCCGAACAGACCATCGCGCACCTCGCCTACATGAATATGAGGTTTCCAAACGCGGCCTATTCCGGCGACACGATACAGACGACATCGGAGGTCATCTCTGCGCGCCCGTCGAAATCGAAGCCTGATCGCGGAATCGTCCACGTACGAACAACCGCGCTCAATCAGGACAGGGCGATTGTGGTCTGTTTCGAGCGAAAGGCTTTGATCCCGGCGGGCAGACTGTCGGGCCGCGCTCATCCGCCTCTCAGAGAATTTAATGACCCGCAGGCCCCCGCGCACTACGCTCCCGCATATGCCGCGAACGCGCCGCATATGACTCCGGCCAGAGAGCAGGAACATCTGCCGATGGAGCTTGCTCAGGGCATCAAAGCTTCGAGATGGCCGGGGCGTCCGCGAGGGTTATTCGAAGATTTCGAAGAGGGCGATACGATACTTCACGATGCGGGGCGAACCATCGGAGAAAGCGAGCACATGCAGCTTGCAACGCTTTCGCGTAACAGCCACCCCCTGCACTATGACGAAGTGTATTGCCGCAAGCAGAGTTTCGCCGGAACTCGAGTGGTCGAAGGGGGACTGGTCTTTGGCTGGGCGTGCGCGCTTGCCTGCCGCGACACGACGGCGAGCGCGCTCTGGGAAATCGGCTATGACCGGGGCAGCCACCCCGCGCCTGTGCTTGCGGGCGACACGCTTTACGCGGCCTCGCGCATACTGGAAAAGCGAGATCACAACGACCAGGCCGGTATCGCGCGGTTCCACCTTGTAGCCGTAAAGAACGAAAGACCCGGCGCATTAATCAATCGGGGCGTGGATTTGTTTGAGTCGAGTTTCGACGAGAAGGTATTCGAGATAGAACGAGTGGTCCTGTTGCCGAAACGCGCCGCCGTCTTGTAGCAGATGTGAGATCGGCAACAAAGACTCAGACAGAATTAACAGGGCTAGCAAGATTTTCCCAACAATCTTGCGGGAATCTTTTTAATCCTGTTAATCCTGTCAAAGAATCCCGATTCTCGTCACTCGTCACTCATCACCTTGGGTTCCTGCTTTTTTGTGGCTGAATCTGCGCGGTTACATGAGTCGCAGAAAGCGCCAGGGAGTTTCGCCAATCGGCTTTCCTGCTCGATCTAAGGCAACTATTCGCCAGCGCAAGCTTCCGTCTCCGGCTTTGTCCTTCAACCACGATGGAGCACGATAATATCCGGTGCCGGGCGGCATCAGCGCCGACAAGACTATCTCTTGCTGCGCGTTGCTTATCTCTATTCGGTAAAAGCTCCCCTGCTCTATTTCTTGCCATCTGAAATCCACGGGCGCGCCTGAGGGGACGATGAAATTGGCTTCGGGCAGAAGTTGTACGAGCTTTCCTGCCGGTTGAGCCGCAATGTTGCTGCTGCCGCTTCCGACGTAGTAGCGCAGGGGCGGCAGTGGAAAGCCTGCTACCGCGCCGCTATGAACGACACCCGCTCCGGCCCCGACGCTTGCGAGGCTGGAATCGGCTTCCTTATCATCCGAAGCTTCTATGCGCAACAACACGAGGTACTGACCATTGACCTCGTTTGGCAGACGCGCCGGATCAGGTCCGGGCAGTGTGTACTTCCCGGTCGGAGGCAAGAAGATGTTGAACCTTTTCAACTCGGTGTAACGTCGTTGCAATCCCCGCTCTTCGATGGGAAGCGTTGCTTCTGTCAGCAGGTCGCGCTCGGAAGGCGGTTCTTCACCCGGCAGTACGACTTCCCAGCGACCCTTCAGACGGCCCGTGCCGTTGTAAGCTATTTCGGCTTTCAACGCAGGCATCTTCTGGCCGGGTCCTACCAGCAGAACGGATTTATCAATTGAGAACGATAGCCGCACATCGGTCAGCGCAAAAGGAGTGCGCGCCCCCCCGCCCGTCATGCGGCAGGTAACCGGGACATACTCATCGGCTCCACCCGAAGGATTAACGAATCGCCGGACGTAAAAGAACGACGACTGCTGCCCGTCCTGCGCAGCCTGATAGGCCCGCCTCGCAACCGAAGGCGGTATAGACATTATGTCGGTAAACGCATTCGAGCCGCTCAAGCGGGATTGGTCGAAGCGCGACGGGAGTTGGCCGAATATGGTCGCGGGGTTGCACTTGAAGCCTATGTCGGGCGCAGCCGACATCAACTCGCCGCACCACGTGGCTTCAGCCGGTCGCTTGTTGAGCAGACTGCCGAATGTAAGAAAGACCGTGGTCGCGCCGCTTGCGTTGACATTGACACCCGAAGGGTTGACCTTGATCTGTTGTTGCGCCGCGCTGTCTGTTAATAAAAGAGAGAGAAGTGCGGGGATGAGTAGCAGTCGCTTCATAATCTTAACCTCGCTGCGTGTCTTGATTCGCTCATCTCTAACCCCCGAATCCAGATTTCAAATCTCAAATCGAAAATCAGGGGCGCTTAGAATGAGGCGCTTAGAAAAAGGTAAAACTGATTCCAGTATTGAGCGTTTGGATCTTCGTCAGGTTACTGAATCCTAACAACCTGTCTCGCATCCTCGCGTAGCGGTTCGCATACCTGATAAAGAACTGGCCGCTGATCTTTCTGAACCGGCTCTTTTCCATGTCGAACCTGTAAGACCATTGCAAGTCAAGCTCGGCATTGCGACTGCGGCTTGTATCAGCAACGTCTCCGGCCAGAGTGGTTGAAACGGTCGCGGCAAGAGCGGTTTTTTGAGTCATTCGCCAGTTGATTGTCGAGCCTATGCGAAGAGTGTTATCAGTGCGATTTTGTTCTCTGTTATCGGCGCTTTCCCTGCCGAGGTCGAAACTCAAATCGAAAGCCGGAACAGGCGTCACGCCGAACGTGAAACCGTGAATGAAATTTTTCAGATCGGCAAGCTCTCTTCCCGGCTGCCGGTTATTTTGAAACGAATGATTGATGCGATAACCGAAGCGCCACTTCTCGAATTGCCACTCGGCGAGAAGGCTCTGATTTGTGCTGATCTGATCGGGTATCTGGCTCGCGCTATCGAAGCCGCCGTTTACAGGAAGTGCCTTGCCGAACTGATGCGTTCGGTCAAAATTGTATGAGACTCTCGGAAGCCAGGGCGAAGGGCTCGCCTGATCGCCAAAGAGCGAGCCAAGCGGCACGCCCAAAATGAGGCCCGTGCGCCGTGTGAAAGTCTTGAGGATCGAAGCAATGTCATCGAGATTATCGTTGGACCGGCCATGAGCGAAGGTAGCCATGATTTCGCCGATGCCGCTGACGATCTCGAATTGATTGTCGAACCGATCAGCCTGCGTAAAGGCCGCCACGCTGCGAAACAATGGAGCCACCCTCTCGTGGCGATAATTTAAGGTGAGATTGACGTTCTTTGATGCACTCAAGGGGAGATTGCGCAATATGTGGTAGCTTGCGTCCAGGTAGCGCGCGTTGCGAGCCGTCTCGCGAACCGGAACGATATTGAGTCCTTGCTGGAGCAAAGGATCGGCGGGGTTATTGAAGCGGCTTCGGGCCATTCCGCCATCGAGGCGAAAACGCTCGGTCTTGTCGCTTGCCACAACGCGCACGCTCACCCCCTTGCTCTGCTCCGCGTCGTTTACGACTCCCTGATTGAAGTTGCTCAAGGGAAGAACCGACCCGTGCATTATCGAGGTCTCGATTCTGAGCGCGCCCGGGCGGCTTGGGATGATCTCATATCCGAAAGCGCCGCTTATGATCTGATGCTTGCGACGATTCAGACCGAAGAAGTTGCTCCAGCCGACTATGCTCGTACCGTTCATGGCCGCGAGCGAAAAGTCCGCGCGCGAAGTGACGGGAAAGGTAACCGTTATGCCACGGCTCGAAAAGCTGTTGATGAGATGGCGATTCGCGCCGAATGCCACATGACCTACCTGCACTTTGGCTTTGCCCGCCTGGAACTGTACAAGGTAACTCGACAGGTCTACATGAGGGGCGGCATCGCCCAGTTGATCGAAACGGATCGCTTCCTTTCGAAAGCTTGAGCCTACGATATCGAATTGAGTTTGCGAGTTAAAAGCCCCGCGAGCGATGTCGGTTTGAAGGCTACCCTGCAATGTGAGGTCATTATAAGTGGGCCGCTCGGAAGCGCTTGTGTCGGGGAACGCTTTTTCTGCAAACTGTGACTTCATCCCTATGGTCAGCGATGGAGTTATGTTGGCTCTGTCAAATCCCCATTTCTTTTGAACATTTACGGACTGCTGAGTGGAATCTGCGGGGGGTTGCTGTTGGGTGACGGGCGCTGCGGCGATGTCGGGCTCGATGCGCAGAGGGAATCGGGCTATCTCTGTCCACCGGTTGTCTGGCGTGACCAGATAGAGGACCGCCACGGTTTCACCCGCAGGCAAAGGCAGTATCGCCGTATCATAACTCAGACCGTTTTTATCCACGCTCGACAGGGCGGTTATATCTGTCGAGCCGATGAGGGCTGCAAGCACCCCCTCATCGGGTTGGAGAGGGCGATTGAGGCTGAAGGAAAGCCTTTCGCCGAGAGCGAGCGATCCTTTATCTGAGAAGCTGGCTGTGGCGCTAATATCCTGTGAATCGGCCCGGGCAAGCAAGACAGCGTTGGCACAGGCGAGCAAAGTCGCCAGGCTGAGGGCCAGGATCGTGCCCGGCCTGCGCGGGATTGATCTCGTTTTTCTAAACATCTCTATTTCCCTCGCCTTTATGAAGCCGGTGTTCCTGGTCCGGCCTCATTGTTTTGGTTTCAGTTGCGAGAGCCAACCCTGTGCTGAAGTGATTTTGCCTTTCGGTTGATTCTCGCAACCGTGGTGAGACTCTTTGAGTGAAGATCACTGATCGCAGTCGAGGGCCAGATGCTGCGTCGAGTTGTATGCGCCCATTTTGAACTGTTTGATTGAGGGAGCAAGCGCGGGGTTGCCGGACACCTGCGCGCATCTCGATTTCGAAGCCGTGATCTTGAAGTTTTTCCCCGGCTTGCTGGGCGGCACGTTATTAAAGGTCGCCACCCCCTGGCTATTGGTCGTCGCCGTGCGAGAACTGAATTGGTGCGGGGAGGCCAGGTCTTCGAGAAGAACCGTTACGCCCTGAATCCATTGCCCCTGTCCCCCGCTCCAGGTGCCGCTCTCGTGGACTTTCACTGTGAGTGTGTATGTCTGCACAGGAGTGGGCGCGTCGCAGAACTTCGTCACATTGAAACCTTGACCTCTGTCATTGTTGCTCTCGACAGTTTCGGCAATGTTATTCTTCGGGTCAACAAACACCTTCATCGCATAATACCCGGCGCTTGGCAGGCTGACGTTTTGGAACCAGGCGGCTTGATTGCCGTTGGGTCCTATGCCGCTTATTGTCGCCTCGTAAGCTCCCTGCCCGCCGTTGGGAAACTGTATGTTGAGCAGGACCTTGAAGGCTTGTCTGACGCCGATGTTCTGCGAGTTGTTTATGGTAGCCCTGATCTTGCTCTTGTTTCCGACGCAGAGCCCTCCCGGCGTATCAATTCTGGCGACCCTCAAGTCCGGTTTCTGCCCGAATTGCGCGCTGGCGCTCTGGCTTGCTCCAAGCATAATCATAAACAACATTGTTGCGGTTAACGTTATAGCTGACTTGAAGATAGACTGGTTCTTCATCTCGTTACTCCTTTCTTTGCTGGAAAATTCTCGGCCCGGATGAGCGACTCGCCTGGCGGGCGATTCTTTAATCCGTTGATGTCTTGATTTCTCACATCACTCTTCCTGGCAGATTATGAAAAAACATTTCACGAAAATTGCCTACAGCACAGGGCTGTCCGAACGTTTCTCTGACTACGACCGTCTTTGTGACGGCACTCTGTTGAACGACATTGGTAGAGTCCGGGAAACGGTCACATCCAGAGTTTGCGGTAAGATGCTCGCCTGCCATCGGCGCGCGAACGGCGGGAGAGCATCATCGGTTGATCCGTATTTTCTTCAGGGCGGTTCCTTCTATGCGGGCCGTGCCCGAAGCCTGGATCTGTGATTTGACCTGTTGGGGCGTAAAACCTGAGCCTACCGCCACAGATGTTATGACCACATCTGCCGAGAGTTGATTGCTGGGAAGAGTCACCGTCCTTTGATGCTCTTTTCCATCAGCCCCTACTCTGACGGTCAATTTGAACTCCTTGACCGCAATGCACGGAAGCAACCCGTTTACATTCCAGACCACTTTGACCTTGGGATAATAATCGCCGGGGCGGTTGGGAATAGGCTGAAGACCGTTGAAGAGGGTCTGCGTGATATGCACAGGTATGCTCGGGCAATTTCCGGAAAGTCCTATGCCTGACGGGGAAGCCACGATCCCCGATGCGGGGGCGGTCGCTATCGCCGTGATGGTGACATCGGCAAACCTGGGCAGCGAGCCCGCGCCGGGCACATCTCCCTGAAAGCTTGTCTGAGAAGGGGAGAGCGACTTTTGTATGCTTTTTGTCTGGCCGTTTGCGAATGTTATATTCGCTTTTACTATGAACCGCCTTATAGTGAAGCACTGAGGCGCGTTCGCGCTCCAGGCGGTCTTTATGCTGTACTTGGACGCAAGCAAAGCGGGAGCAACATCGAGTTGAACAACCTGCGCGGGCAGATCCGGGCATGAACCCGATGACCCCCCCGATGAGAGCTGAAAGGCCGACATCCTTGATTCAGCGAGTGCGGCAGTACACGGGATCGAGTAGGCTGCATTCAGCAGGAATACAGCAAGCAATACCGGCATGCAGATCATAATGCGTTTCATTGCGTTCTCCTTTCTTTGATCAAAATCTACCCGCCGGTAAAAAAGCGGCGGAGCGGTTTCACCTTAAAGGCTTGGCGTGTATGTAACCTTGACCCTGCCTTTTATCTTCACCTGATTATCGTTCTGGACCCTGACAATCCAACGGGTCCCCTTATCGAGTTCGCGATCCGTCACCTGATGCTCTATCCTGAGAGGACTTGTGCCCTGCCTCCGCGCGTAAGTCCTCGCCTGGCCGGGATGGATCAAACTGACCGTTATTGACACTCCTTGCTGTTCGGAGGCCGATAGCGGATCGCCTGCCCATTCGGCTCCTACAACTATCTTTCCGGGCGCGGGGACAAGGAAAGGTATTTCCTGAGCGTTGCTCGACCCGAGCAGTGTGAATTGCGTGTCTAAGACTTTGCGGCTCAATGTGGGAACCGTCACTCTCAGTTTGCCCCCCACCTCTCGCCTGTTCGCATCGGCGCTGTTTATGACCTTGATGGTCCAAAAGGTCCGGCCTCTGGCGATAAAGGAATCTATCTCCTGTTCAGATACACGATATTCGAGCCTGAGCGGAGCCGGACCCTGCTTGCGGGCCGCTTCGGTCCCGTCGGGTCGAATCAGCATAAGTTTCAAGGCAACAGAAACGGAGCCGGGACCTGCGGCAGTCCATGTGCCTTCCATCAGGATCCTCCCGGGGCTGAGGGCATTAAACCGTGTGCTGAATTCGCTTCGGATATCGGCCGACAACGCGAAACGGGATTCAATAGTCCTTGTGTTGGCGCAGATTTGTATTGCGAGACCGAGCGTCACAAGAGCGGTCGGCAAAGTTCTTATCGCAATTGTCTTGAGCGCACTTTTCATAACCCTCCTCGTCTCATTCGATCCGGCACGCCCTTGTGCTTATAAGGGCGATGGGTTGATTTCGGAACTTGCTGCAATTCTGCCCGGCAGCAGAAAAGGTAAGATCGGGGAAGCTCTGAGCTGATGCCACAGGCGCGGTCACTCCAAAAAGAGAGAGCGCAGAAACGAATAGAAACGCCGCGAGAGTCCTTGAAATGCGTCTTGATCTGAAAACGCTCTTCATGATTTTTCCCCTTAATCTGAAATCATTTTGCGCCTCGTTTTGGCTTGATCAGGCAAGGAGTCAATAACTCTATCCCCCGACCTGGATAAGAAGCCCGGCTTCGAGCGGGACTCTTATCTAAGCCAACCTGCTTCAAATCCTTCTTTCACCTCTACTGGCGATGATCATAAAAACATTTCACAATAACTTTCTCGATTTCCGGCTGCGGTCAAAGGCGGGCTTCTGCGGACAGGCGCAGGGTTCAACGAAAAAGAGAGAGGGCGCAAAAGGATGACGAATCATCTGCGTCATCTCTTTGCGCCCTCTCTCTTTTTCGTTGGAAAACTACCTCTTCAGCGCGATAAAGTAATAATAGCTTATGACTTCGCGGGCGCCATCCCGGTTTACTCCCGCAAGCGTCACTTCATATTCGCCCTGAGAGAGAATACTGGCCGGAAGAGTTACAGGCACAACCTGCGAGCCGCCGCTCTGTTTAGGAGCCAGTAGAGTCTGGCTCCATACAAGATTGCCGCCCGCTGTTCGCAGTTCGGTGCGATAACTCCGATAATTCTCTTCCTTATCGAGTTCGAGTTGCAGCCTGATAGAGTTTGTCTTTGGTGGAATAACGATCTTCTCAGGCTCATCTGCGGGTTCATTGCCGCTTCCCCTTACAAGTCCTGGAAGAAGCGCGAACGAGACGAGGTTGTCCGACGGACGGAGCTCATTTCGACGATGTTCACTTGCCGCTCTTCGCTCAATCTCCTCAACCCTGCGCCGTTCGTCTCGAAGCTTCGCATCCTTTTCGTCTCTTTGAGATTGCAGCTCAATCATCTGCTGACGGCGCTTTTTCTCTTCTCGCTCGAACTCTTCACGATCCGCCTGAGCCTGCTTTGAAAACCGGCCTTGCTCGTCACGCGCTCGTTCAAGCTGCGCGTCCAACCGCCGGTTCTCAATCTCAAGCCACGTAATCCCGAACAACAACAAGAATATCGCCGCATAAATGGCCAGAGTGAAAGCCGGGCTTTGCGTTCGCAGGAATCCAAGCGGGGCGCGCCACCAGGAAACGTCCCACGCGCTCGTAGCAGATTTCGCCTGTTCATCACGCATTTCTGGGAGCGCCTTTGCCAGGGTCGCAGCGAATTCTACTCTCCTTCGCCTGTAAGGAGATGTTAAGAAACGCCGCTCAAACTGCTCGCGCTCGCTTTCAGAAAGATCGCCGCACACATAATCGTCGGCTAACTCTTCCTGGATAGCGAGCATTTGCGAGTAGAAATCGTCATCGGCAAAGAATCGCTCTTCGAGAGCAACGCGATCCTGCTCTGCCAAATTTCCCAGCAGAAATCGGGCTATCAGTTTTTCATCCGTTTGTCGGTCCATTTCGCTCAACCCTCGCCTATCCGGTACTGACAGGAATCTCAAATCCGTTTCACTCTTCGGCCTTTCGTCCCTTACCCTGCTCAACGCTTTTCCATACAATGATCGAGGCAACCTGCGAGCTTTTCCCTTATCCTGCAAGCCTTGATCCTCAACGCATTGATGGGTATTGCAAGTCTTTCGGTCAAACGTCTTCTGTTTATTATCTTCTCCCGTCTCTCTCCCTGATAATACTGTGTGATCAACTCGCGGCTCTCTGTGGGCAACTCCGCGAGGCAACGTCTCAAGCACTCAACTTTCGATTCGGATCCATCCGCAAGTTCAAGAGGAGGGACAGACCTGGCCAGATGATCGGTTGCTGCCCATTTCTTGTGCTGCTCTTTTGCGATCTCAAGAAGTAGCATACGGGCGATGCCAAAGACGTAAGTGGAAGGATCGCGCAATTGAACTCCTTCATCAATCTTTCTGACGACTCTGTTGATTGCTTCATCGGCGTGATCTTCGGGAAACGGCGAGTTGCGCCATTCGAAAAAGCTTATGAGTTTAGAGCGGATCATCTCGTACTGCCGTCCCGCTCGCTCCCGATCCGAGTCTAGGCAGGCGAGAAACTTGTCGAACGCGCGTTGCGTTAAGACCCATTTTTTTTCTTGCAGCACAGCCTTACTCACGTCTCCAATACTCCATTAACACAACGCGCCCTGGCCGCGCGCAGTCTTCCCGTACCGCCTCACCCGTAGCTGTCAAAATTTGCGAAAACATTTCAAAGCAGTGATCGGCGGTCGGTGGTCAGAGATTGATATATTTCACTTTCGCTCATCTGAGATTTGAGATCTGAGATCTCAAATACGGAATCGGCAAGAGATCAATTTAACTCTACGATATGCTTAACCATCGGCCACCGCGCGCCGATCTTTATTTCCATTCTCCCTGAAGCACGAATCCGGCCCAGTAATAAGGCGATTGCCACCGGCGTTCTTTCCACAACTCCACCTGCGCCGCCCTGAGCGCCGCCCCCCCCGTCATGCCCTTGCTCAACATCGCCTCATAAAATCGCTTCATCAGTTCTGCCGTAGCTCGGTCTTCTACGCTCCAGAGACTCGCCACCACCCGAGGCGCTCCCGCGTACATGAAACCTCGGGTAAGCCCGACAAGGCCCTCTCCTTTTATCTCTTTGCCCAGAGCCGTCTGACACGCGCTCAACACAACGAGGTCGGCATTGAGCTTGAGGTTGTAGATTTCATGTAATCTCAAGAAACCATCCTGCGGACGGCCCTGTTCATCTACGAGCGAGAGCACGATCCCTGATAGCTCCGGGTGACGACTATCGAGCAATCCGTGTGTGGCGAAGTGGAGAATGCGATACTTTTCCAGTTGAGTTCCCATGGCCATCGCGTGACTGGCGGCGAAGTCAATCGCTTTGAGGCTCTTTTCTGCCGGGACGAGGGCTATAATTGCATTGGCTTCCTGGCGGCTGAAGCGGAGCCGTCTGAAGCTGTTTTTCTCCGATTCGTTGATCGGACGAACAGATTCCGAATTTGAAACCTGCAATCCTGTAGTGGTCCGGCTCCGCTTGATTGGATCGTCCACCGATTCTACTGGTTTGATATTTATGCGAGGATCGTTGCTCCTGAATACCGGATCGGCCAGCACGGCCACAAGCTTTGGAGCAGGCTTGCGTCCGTTTATTTCTCGTCTGAGAACTGCCAGCACCGAAGCCGATGGGAGGGTCACTATTTCGTGTTCAATTACCAGCGGCTTATATAAACCGGTCGCATCTTTTCTGCCGCCTTTAAGTTTATCAACGGCAGCCGCCTCCCGAACCTGTGGCAAAGGCAGTGCCCCGAAAGGTAAGTAATGCAATGCGCCGTCGCCTACGATCAGCAGCCGTCTGTTGCCGAGCCGAGCAGCAACCGGCCCAAGCAGCATACGGCTCAAGCGGCGGGCTGCTGCCATGTACTCACCATCCGCTCTCGCTACGCGCGATTGTCTCTGTCTGGGGGTTTCACCCTTCGGGCGCTCGTTGCGGGCCGTAAGCAATTCGTAAACGCGCCGCGTCGCAGATTCTATTTCAGCGCGCGCAGGCAGAGTGTAGCCTGTAATCGAAGAGGTAGTAACAGCCCACAGATAGCTCCTTTTCTCTCCAAGCCAGTATTCAAGCAGGAGGCTTTCATCATCGAGAACGAGACGCTGGACTTCTTCGAGGTTGAGCGGCTGCGGGTCGGAAAGCGCCGCGTAGCGCGGGCTCTCTATTCGTATTCGCGTTCGGATTTCTCTATATTGATTGAGCAGGTCGTTGATCGCGCGCTCCATCGCCTCGATCTTCTTTTCGGCGTTCTTGCGCCTGAGCAATTGCATTCGAAGCGCCTCTTTGCCATTTAGTTGTTGCTGTAATCTCCGCTCGCGTTCAAATAGCGCAGGGTCAACCCCCTGACGGATGCCGGCGCAAACTTCGCTCAACGTATCCAGCAAAGAACGAGCACGGGCGCGTTCGCTTGCCTCGAAGGCTTTCACGTCATATCGGTCGGACCCGCTCTGATGGTGAAGTTGCATCAGCACGTCAACGTATAGCTCATAATGATTCTGTTTTGACGCAAAGAAGGACTCGCGCAATTCCTGGCCCGCCACATTCGAACGCAATGACTCGATGATTGCCAGCGCCTCATCGGCCCGCGAGCGGGCCTCAAGGAGGTTGTCCCGCTCGCGCTCGATGTCGGCAATGCTGTAAAGAATCGCCATCTCCAGGATGCGGTCCCAGACGGACCTGCTCAACGGCAGCGCCCGGTTGAAATACTCCATTGCCCTGGCCGGTTTGCCCATCGAGAAATAGACCGAGCCGAGGGTGTAGAGAGTATTGGCTTCTCCCCTGCGATCTCCCACGGCCCGCCTCAATTCGAGCGCCTGGTTGAGAATCTCAAGCGCCTTTTCGTAGTCGTTCAGCTTATGATAGATGGCCCCAATACCATTGAGCGTGGAGGCTTCTCCGAAGCGGTATCCCACCTCGCGCTTAAGCTTCAATGATTCATCCATTCGCTCAAGGGCTTTGCGATACTCGCCCATCGCCATGTATACCAGACCTATATTATTGAGCGTGACAGCTTCCCCGCGAAGGTCTTTCACTCGCCGCCGGAGCGGCAAGGATTTCTCGTAATATGAGAGCGCCCTCTGGTTATCGCCCAGGATGCGATAAACCTCGCCGATGTTGTTGAGCGTGACGGCCTCGCCCCTTTGATCCTTTAAATCCCGGTGCAAGGGAAGCGAGAGTTTATAGTATTCGAGCGCCTTCTGGTGCTCTCCCATATAGGAATAAACTCCGCCTATGTTGTTGAGCGTCCCGGCTTCTTCCCATCTGTCCCTGAGCTCTCTATGCAGCTCCAGCCCCTGCTTATAGTATTCGAGCGCCCTGTGCAGGTTACCCGACAGGTGATTCATCAAACCAAGCCCCTGTAGGGTCAGCGATTCTCCGTGGCTGTCCCCGGCGGCTCGATAGAGCGGACGTGCCCGGGTGAGGTATTCAACCGCCTTTTCCGATTCACCAAGCAAGTAGTAAGCGTTCGAAAGATACTGAAGCGTGTCGGCCTCCCCACGCAGATCACGGGCTTGCTGCCATAGCGGTAGCGCCTGTTCGTATTTCTTTATGGCTTCGCGCCGCGACCGCGGATTCGGTTGCGCATGCAGCCGCTCTGCTTCCCGATAGAGTTTCTCGGCGGCGGTGAGACTACGGTCTTCTGGTGTGGCGATTCGCAACTCTTCGACGCGCATTTCATAATTGCCCACATCCTCTTCATTACCTATTGCGACCACCTCCAGGCTGTAATCGCCGTATTTATCCGCCACGAAAGAAATCCGCTCCGGTCGCGCCGTGTCAAGGATGTTTCTCGCCTCTGTGATCTGAATCCCATCCGGCCCGATCAGTCTGACACTGACATCAATATCACGTTGATGGATGACGGCTCGTAAAAACTGATCTGATGCGAGCGTGACGCGATATGAGTGTGTCTTACCACCTGCGATCTCACGCTTGATGCTTGTACCCGGCTCAAGTTTGCCGAGATAGGAGTGATTGAGATCGGGCGAAGCGCTTTGAGCCTGTTCGGCGCTTTTCAAATCGGCTATCGCGGTTGCCGCTCCTATAAGCAGAACTGCAATCAACGCGAAGGCGGCCCCGGTCGAGCAGGGCCGGAAGGCGAGGATAAATTGGAATCGAGCCCGGCAAAT
Organism: Blastocatellia bacterium; assembly: GCA_963765495.1. Classification (GTDB taxonomy): domain Bacteria; phylum Acidobacteriota; class Blastocatellia; order UBA7656; family UBA7656; genus CAVXWP01. The sequence continues at coordinate 867,672 of CAVXWP010000001.1, read as the reverse complement.
TCGACGCTTGATCATCAATGGTAATCGAATGATTGTTGGAAGTGAAAATCTGCTTTTCATTCGAACCTCTTAAATTATGCGAACCTCTTAAATTATGCGAACCTCTTAAATTATGGGGAGAGCGAATCGAGGCAGATGAGCAGAAAGCCTTCGGGGGTTTCGGTAGAGTGTATACTACCGGCCTCAGCCCAGCGGTATATCGTGCGCCAGTTGACGCCCGCAACTACCATAGCCTGTTCGGGCGTGATCATTGCGACACGCTGCAAGCATTGCGGGCACCAGGCCGAAACGGATTTCCCTGATTTTTTTATTACCAGGACTCGCGCTGTTTCTATAGTGATCTCTGTTTTGCGCTTTTTCTTCACACCGACTCCAAGTGTAGAAAGCAAATCGCCCCGAGATGATTGCTTTCTGACGACTGAACATCGACTACCGACAGGCGTTGCCTTCACTGTCCCCTTTTATTACAATAGGTACGATAGATCGGCTTCCGTCGAATTCTGATCACTCGGCAGACAATAACTCGAATGCGGCCTTAAGTCTTTGCAGAACTCTGGAAATACTTCCGAAATTTCCCCGAAAAAGTTCCGAAGGCCATTATGAACAAGCAAATAAAGCATTTATACATATTCCATGAATACTGGTTAGATGCTACCGAACGGGTTCTGCTGCGCGGTGGAGAGACGGTGCCGCTGACTCCAAAGGTGTTCGATATACTTCTGGCGCTTGTCGAAAACCGGGGCCGGGTAGTTGAAAAGGACGAAATGATGCGCCTGGTCTGGCGCGATACTGTCGTTGAAGAAGGCAATCTCAACCGCAACATTTCCACTTTGAGAAAGGCTCTTGGCGAGACGCCCGGCCAGAGCAGGTATATAGAGACTGTGCCGAAGCGAGGCTATCGCTTTGTGGCTCCGGTTAGCATTTCGACAGATAATGATGACGGGTTAATAGTAGCGAGCTTCACGAGGTCGCGTATTATCACCGAGGAGGAAGAAGACCGCTCCGCACAGACTTCGCAATTAGCGAGTAGAGCGACTACGCCAGAAGCTATCTTGACGCCGCGCCGAATCGCTGCCGCCGCAGGCATCCTTCTGATATTGCTTGTTGCCGGGGCCTCGTATCGTTTCTTCGCGGACAAATCCAACGAGCGCGCGCCTGCCGCGAAGCCGAGATCGCTGGCCGTGCTGCCTTTCAAACCTATGAGCGATGACGGAAGCGATGAGTCTCTGGGTCTGGGTATGGCCGACGCGCTCATAACGGGTCTGAGCCGCATAAAGGAGATGTCTATCTGCCCCACGAGCGCCGTCAGTGGGTATGACGATCCCCGACAGAATCTGCTTGAGGTCGGTCGCGAGCTTGGCGTGGACTCGCTGCTTGACGGTCGCGTCCAAAGATTGGGCGCCCGAATTCGAGTGACCGTTCAACTCATAAGCGTTCCCGACGGCAAAACGCTATGGGCGGAGAAGTTCGACGAGCAGTTTACGGACATATTCGCCGTGCAGGATTCGATAAGCGAACAGGTGACGCGGGCGCTGACACTGGAATTGAGCGGCGAAGAAAGAGGGCTTCTGACCAAACGCTACACCCACAACACCGAGGCTTATGAACTCTATCTCAAAGGCCGTTACTTCTGGAATAAGAGAAGTCAGGAAGGGCTGCGCAAAGGCATTGAGTATTTCGAAAAAGCGCTCGGCAAAGACCCGACTTACGCGCTGGCTTACGCGGGCCTTGCCGACAGCTATGTGCTTGGCGGAGGGCTTCGACTGCCCGCAAGTACGGTGATGCCCAAAGCGAGATCGGCAGCGATGCGCGCGCTGGAACTCGACGACCATCTCGCTGAGGCCCATGCCTCGCTGGGGCTTGTCAGGATGGCTTACGATCACGACATGGCAGCCGCCGAAAACGAGTTCCAGCGCGCCATCGAGATCAATCCGAATTATGCCTCTGCGCGCCAGTGGTATGCCGACTGCTTGGCGGTGACGGGACGGATCGAAGAGGCGTTGCGGGAGGTGGAACAGGCCAGAAAACTCAACCCTCTCTCACTCATCATCAACAGGGACAAAGCAAGGATACATTACTTCGCCCGACAGTACGACCAGGCGATAGAGCAGTTGCAAAAGACACTGGATTTGAACCGAAACTTCGCGGCGGCACATTTCACGCTCGGATTTGTCTACGTGCAAAAAGGGATGCACGAAGAAGCCATCGCCAGCTTCGAGAAATCGGTTGCCCTTATTGGAGATCGTTCCCCGATCAAGGCATCGCTTGGATACGCATATGCCATGTCAGGCAACAGAGACGAAGCTTTGAGAGTTCTCGACGAGTTGCAGACAAAGTCGAAGCGCGGTGCTGCGCCGGCCTACGAGATAGCGATGATCCATATTGGGCTTGGCAACAGAGATGAGACGCTAAGATGGCTTGAAAAAGCATACGAGGAGCGTTCATACAGGATCATATATATCGGAGCAGACCCAATTTTCGATGGCCTGCGCCCGGACCCGAGGTTTGCCGATCTTGCGCGGCGCATCGGGGTTGCGACCCGACGAGGAGATTAGTGTCTTGGAGAAAAGAGGGGAAACAACCGCAGATGAACACATATGGGCTCAGATACTCAGCATAATGGAAAAGAAGCTGACTGATCAGTCAGCGGATAGCACTCCTCTGAGATTTGAAAACTCAGACCTGTTTGTCTCACGCATCAAATGCTACCGCCATCTCAAATTATCTTTATCCCCAGTTGATGCAAAAACTTTGTAGGCTTTTCGCTTCCTATCAATGCAAAGACATAATCGTTTGGCAGAGGCGGCATCTCTTCTCCGGTCACGGTGCTTTTCAGGACCACTTCACCCTCTTTGATCTCTTTAATCTCGGCCCTGTAGATCACCCTCACCCGGCCCGCATCGATGCAATCAAAGATGTTCATCTTGTTGCCAAACTTCAGGTCTATCTTGAAATCACTTCTGATTAAGAGAGTCACTTCGTTACTCCCGTTAAAAGTAATCTGCTCACCTTTTCGCTCAAAACCGCTCAAGGCGACAGCCGCTTCGATGGCCGAATTGCCCGCGCCAACGACCATGCATTTCTTGTTGAAGTAATATTCCGGGTCCGCGAGCTTGTACTTAACTCTGTTGTCAAGATAGACCGCTTTTGTGCCCGGTCTGATACCGGCCCCGCAACCGGGGCAAAATCTCGCATCCGGGCGGCCTCGCGCACCGCATTTCCGGCATAACCCGGCGGTCGTATCATCGGGCATCACATATAGTTTCAAATCCTCGCCCGTAACATTCAGCTTTCGCGGCGCTCCACGATTGCCTATGGCCAGAACAGCCCTGCGCGCCCTGTAAACCACCTCCTCTTTCTCTTCGCCTCTTTCCGTGATGATAGAGATTATATTTCCTTCGCGCCTGATGTCCTTGCAGGTTTCGTCTTCATTCACCACCAGATCGTTTTCTTTGATGGCGCGCAGCCAGTTGTCGAGCACTACCTCTTTCAATCTCTTCTCCCGCTTCTCACCCGAAGGCGGAACATCCATCCCGGCATCTGCCCTCAGGGTGTCGGGCTTGAAGTGAAGTTCTTTGCCCGCCGGATAGGCTCGAATCGTCCTCAGCACCTTAGACTGTTCGAGGGCTACATACCTGAGATTATTCCGCTTCGCTGTGATCGCCGCCGAAAGACCGGCGGGCCCCATGCCTATGATCGCCACATCGTATTCGGCTGCCGGGTCGGGCCTTTCTCTTCTCATCTCTTCGACCAGATGGGTTATGACCTTCGCGCCTTCGTTGGCCGCGTTTTTGATCAACGGCACACCCGATACGTCTCCAATCAGGTAGACCCCAAATATGTTTGTCATATATTCGCGGTCGCGATCCGGGATCAGGCGGTGCGGAATCTTCTTTGTCGTATTGAGGACTATGCAGGCCTTTGGATTTGTAGGGCATTCGACCTGGCAACTGGTGTCTTCCATGCATTGATCGGGGTGGATGGGCGAGGCTATCCCGTTGACGATTGTAAGCACGTCGTGCGGGCATACTTCTACGCATGCATGGCAGCCTATGCAGAGGGCCGGATCAATCACCGGATGCGGGTATGTAGGGCCTTCGGCCTTCAGTTTTTCCAGATCGAGCGAGCCCGTAGTATGGCCCTTCTCGGTTTCGATCACTTCGCGGCTCGCCTCTATCAGCATGCGTTTTTTTCGGGCCGTGTCGGCAAAGGCCAGCACAAGCCCCACAACGGGCAGGACTGCAATCAGTCCGAGCCACCCATACCACGGCAACGCGCCCAGACTCGAAGTCGCGCTCCAGCCCGTAGCCTCCCGGTTCTGGCGCATCGCGGCGGCTCCCCCGCTGCCCGCAAGAGGTCTATCAGGCTTCGCCGTTGAGCGAGCGGCTTGATTCTCCCCGGCATTCAATCTGGCGAGATAATCGCGGATAGACGTCTCGCTCGCTCCGGCGGCAAGCAGCGCGTCGAAGGTTTCATTCCTGTGATGCTGTACGTGGCAGGTATAGCAATTTCGCTTTCCAACCGTGAGCCCGCCTTCGGTCGTCGCGAGCCCGTGGCATTTGGCGCATTCGCCCCGGGGAGATTTTCGAAACTCCTCGCTCGCGCTCACATCTCCCTTATGACAGTCCGTGCATCCCACAAGACCCTGCATCCTGCCCCTCATATGGAGCAGATGAAACTGGTCTGCGGGTCTCTCCTGGGCAAGCGAAGGCGAGAGGTTCTTTGCGGCCCACAAATCGGCCGATAACCCCTTCCATTTCCACACGCCGTCAACGACAGGGTAACCGATGCCGCCGCCGTGCGGCTCGCCCAGTATCTGGCCCGCCCTTTCGCCCGCCTTGATTTTATAAGCGTCGTTGTGACAGCTCGAACAAAGCCCCGCGCTCATCAATCCTTCTTCCGGCTTCACGCCCGCGTGCTCCGTGTGGCAATCTGTGCAGCCGACCCGCGCGCGTTTGTGAGCATCGAATATGGCGGGCTGAAAACCCGGAGCCGATTGAAAGGCCGGCGTCGTATGACAATTGATGCATTTATCCAGCATCCCCTGCTTTACGCCGTGACAACCCGCGCAGTCCCCCTTGTTTGAGCGAACAGCGATATTGCGTTCAGAGACGAAAGCGGAACTGTGAGTGACCGACAATTCGCCCGGCGAATACGCATTCGCATGAGCAAAGAAGGCTGCTACAGAAAGCAGCGCGACAACCAGAGCGCCCCAGACAAAGAGCGACGCGCGGCTGAACCGGCTCAGGTCGAGCGTCGGACGCCAGTTGAATTGAATCTTGCCTACCTTCTCGTTGCCTCTCGGATGGAGCGGGGTCCGGGCATACATTTTCCCCGCCTCCCTCTGTCGCAAGGCCCAGTAGAGGTCGAGCGCCTGTGCCGCTATCGCGGGCATGACTTTGCTCAGTCGGGTTCCGCCGGTTATGAGTTTCTTAGCGCCGAACCTGGCCGGCTTATCGGGCGAAGAGGGGATGGCTATCAGGACGGTCTGGTCCTGGAGCGCCCTGGGTTGAGTGTCGAGCGGGTGGACATCGAGTTCCATCTCGACGGTTATGGAGATCGCATTATCGGGGCAATTCATCAGCAGCAGATACGGGCCTATCTGCACTACATCCCCGTCGGAAATCGGCGATTTATGCACCAGTTCGCCGTCAAGCAAAGTTCCGTTTGAAAGCGACAGATTAAAAAGCCAGAAGACGCCGCCGATCTCTTTTATCCCGGCGTGAGTGCGCGAGACGGCGCGGTGGTTCAAAACAAGATCGTTGCTGATAAGCCGGCCTATGGTTATGCTTTCTTGTTCGAGGCAGACGACATCGAGTTCCTTATCCAGCCTGTTTATGAGGAATTTGCTCTTCGAGGGCATGAATCCTGTCCCTTCTCCTTTCCCGGATGAATAAACGAGGGCCGCCTCTTCTTTACCCTGTTTACGAGGCTCTTTAAATAAACTCCAGATTTAGTATGGAGGGCAACCAGAGTATAAACGATTAGAGCCTGTCTTTGCACACTGCCAAGGCCGGGGCCACTCGACCCGACAGCGCAAACATTGACACCCTTCGCCCCAGATGGCAACCTTGACCTGACACTTAATCAATGGATTGAAAGCGAGCATAACTTGATGACCAGCATCAGTGATTTGAAAGTAGGTCTGATCGGAGGCACTGGAGAAGAGGGGCGAGGGCTTGCGCTCAGATGGGCAATGGCGGGCGCGCAGGTGATTATAGGGTCGCGCTCAATTGAGCGGGCGAAGGCTGCGGCTGACGAATTGAACCAGCTACTCGAAGGCAATTCGATAGCATATGCGGAAAACTCCGCGACCGTCTCAGGCGCGGAGTTTGTCCTGCTCACCGTGCCTTTTTCGCACGCGGCGGCGACGCTTGAAGAGCTTCAAAACGATTTTCAGAAAGACGCTGTGCTGATAGACATAACCGTGCCCGTGTCGTTTGAAGGCGGGCGAGTGCGCTACACGGAGTTGCCCGAAGGCTCGGCAAGCGAGCATCTGCGCGCAAGGCTGCCCGAATCAATTCCTCTTGTGGCAGCCTTCAAGACCGAGCCTGCCCATCTGCTGGTTGACCCAACTGAGAAGCTTGACTCAGATGTGCTTGTAGCAAGCGACTCCAAAGAAGCGCGAGCGCGTGTGATTGAAGCAATCGAGTCTATCGAAGGGCTTCGGCCCGTAGATGCTGGCCTTCTCTACAGCGCGAGAACCATCGAGCGGATGACAGTGCTGGCCATAGGCATCAATCGCCGCTATAAGATAAAGACGGCCTGTTATCGAATCGTAGGATTGCCGGGGTAGAGATGAGTGATGCGTGATCCGTGATTTACCCGTCTTGCAAACCTGCTTTAATAACCGGACGGCCTGAAAGTCACGAATCACTCATCACTCATCACTCATCACTCTATTATGAAGATCACAGCACTTGCAGGCGGCATCGGGGCAGCGAAATTCTTACTGGGGCTTGCGCGAGTGATGCGGCCGGAGGAGATCACTATCCTTGCCAACACGGGCGATGATATAGAGATGTTCGGCCTTCGCATATCGCCCGATATAGACACGCTGACCTACACGCTGGCCGGGGTGATAAACGAAGCCACGGGTTGGGGAATCGCGGGTGACACGTTTGAATCGTTGAAATGGATGGCGCGCTACGGCGCGCCTTCGTGGTTTAATCTCGGTGACCGCGATCTTGCCACACATATCCATCGCACAGATTTGCTGAGACGCGGTCAGACGCTTTCGGAGGCGACAGATCAGATACGTCTCGCCCTCGGCGTTCGCTCTTCGATACTCCCGATGACGGATGACTACACTCCGACGCGGGTTGTGACCGATGAAGGCCAGATGCACTTTCAAGAATATTTCGTGCGTCGCAGGTGTGAGCCCCGCGTCAGGGAGATTCGATTTGAGCACATGGAATCGGCCCTGCCTGCGCCCGGCCTCCTGCGCTCGATTGCCGAAGCCGACCGGGTAATCATCTGTCCGAGCAATCCCTTTATCAGCATAGGGCCGATACTGGCCGTACCGGGCGTGCGCGAGGCCCTCGGGCAAAAGCGTGATTCTGTCACAGCCATCACACCGATCATTAGCGGGCGGGCGCTCAAGGGACCGGCGGCTGATATGCTCCGCGATCTGGGGCACGAGGTTTCAGCGACGGGCGTAGCTCGACTCTACCGCGATTTTGCCTCTCTGTTCGTGCTTGACGAAACAGACGCCCGGACTTGCCCGGATATAGAAGACCTCGGTATGCGAGTAGTTGTGACCGATACCATTATGAATACGGCGGAAGACAAACAGAGGCTGGCCAAAACAGTTTTGAATTATGAGTTTTGAGTTTTGAATTAGCGCGTCGTCGTGAAAATTCAAAACTCAAAACTCATAATTCAAAACTCAAACTTGATGGATGAAAGCATTACTGATTCCAATTAAAGAGCCTGTGCGGGCAAAGACGCGCCTTGACCGGTTGCTATCGGCAGATGAAAGGCGGCATCTGGCATGGGCTATGTTTGAAGATGTCAGTCGCGCTGTTACCGGGGCGAAAGAAGCCGACCGAATCTTTATCGTCACAAGCTTTGATGCAGCAATCGAGCGCGCCCGCAACCTTGGGTGGGAAGTGCTGAGGGAAGAGACTCAGGATTCGGAAAGCGCCTCGATAGACTGGGCCTCGCGAAGACTCCGTCGACAGGGATTTGACGCCGTGATGAGGCTGCCCGCAGACATACCGCTCGTGAGGGCCGAAGACGTGGACGAATTGCTGGCAACAGAACTCAGAGCGCCCGCCACCCTGCTTGTGCCTTCGCGTGACGGAACGGGAACAAACGCCATCGTTCGCGCCCCGGCCGATTTATTCCCTTCGCGCTTCGGCCCGAATTCGCTCGCATTGCACAAGGAAGAAGCCGCTCGCGCGGGCAGTCGGTGCGTGGTCGTAACCAATCCAAGAATCGCGCTCGATATTGATGATCCGGCCGATCTGAAATTATTTTTAGAGGCAGGGCGGGGCACAGAAACTTTCAATACGCTTGTCAGGATGGGAATCTTTGACCGTGTTGACAGGATTTAGAAGGGATTTGACGGGATTCCTGTTAATCTTGTTGATCCTGTCAAAAAGCGTCATGGCTGAAATCACGATTACGGGGCTCGCGGGTCTGCCCGAAATATCTGAGGGCGACGACCTGCCTTCACTGATCGCGGATGCCGCGCGGAGGTCGTCCGCCGTAATCAAGGATCGCGATGTCTTTGTGATCGCGCAAAAAATAGTCTCGAAGGCCGAGGGCCGCATCCTTCGGCTCGATTCGGTGAACCCGTCGCCACTCGCTCGCAGGTGGGCCGATGAGTACGGCAAGGACGCGCGCGTCGTAGAGGTGGTCCTCAATCAGACCCGGCGAATAGTGAGAATGGAGCGCGGCCTGATTATTTCAGAGACTCATCACGGCTTTGTTTGCGCAAATGCCGGTGTAGACACATCGAATACAGCAGAAGGAACGGTCGTGCTGCTCCCGGAAAACCCGGATGAATCAGCGCAACTGATACGCGCAAGACTCGAAGCGGTTTTCGGCGTTCGTCTGGCGGTCATCGTCTCTGATACCTTCGGACGTCCGTGGCGCGAAGGGCTTGTCAATGTCGCGCTCGGAGTCTCAGGGATAGCGCCTTTGACCGATTATCGAGGGCAGTTGGATTCGCACGGGCAATTGCTGAGGGTCACGGTTCTGGCGGTGGCCGATGAACTGGCTTCGGCCGCAGAACTCGTGACGGGAAAAAGTCTCGGCGTGCCCGTCGCGATAGTGCGCGGATTCGATTACGAGGCGAGAGAGGCGAGCGCCGCCGAATTGATCCGGCGACCGGAACTGGATTTGTTTCGGTGAAGGGATTTTATTGTGATAAAATCCTGCCGCATTTCTTAAAACCCCCATACAGGAGGCGATCATGTTTACAAGGCGAGGCTTCTTGAGAACTCTTGGCGGCGCAACAGCGATGCTCACGGCTTCTTTTCGGGAAGGAGGTATCGAGCGGATATTTGCGGCCTCGCGCAGCGCGAGCCGCGTATCTCCCGAAGATATCGCAAGCAACGAAGATTTCTGGCGCGAGATTCAACAGGCATTTACCGTTGATCGCTCGCTCATCAATCTCAACAACGGAGGCGTCAGCCCTTCGCCTCGCATCGTGCAGGAGGCGATGCGCCGCTATCTTGAATTTTCAAATCAGGCTCCAACTATAAATATGTGGCAGGTGCTCGAACCCGAAGTCGAAAGCGTCCGCCGCCGCCTTGCCGCAATGTTCGGATGCGACCCGGAAGAGATAGCCATCACTCGAAATGCAAGCGAATCACTCGAAAACTGCATCTTCGGCCTCGACCTCAAAGCGGGCGATGAAATACTAACCACTAATCAGGATTACCCGAGGATGCTCACAAGCTGGCGGCAGCGCGAGCGGAGAGAAGGCGTAAAGCTCAGGATGATCTCGTTTCCCGTGCCGCCCCCTTCGATGGATGATCTTTACGAGCGATTCGTGCGGGCATTGACGCCGCGCACAAAAGTCATACTGGTCTGCCACATCACAAACCTCACGGGTCAGATTTTTCCTATCAAGCAGATTTGCCGCATGGCGCGCGAACGCGGCATCGAGGTAATCGTAGACGGCGCGCACGCATTCGCGCACTTCCCCTTCAAGCACGAAGACCTGGATTGCGATTTCTACGGCACGAGCCTGCACAAATGGCTGCTTGCGCCGCACGGAACCGGGTTTCTTTACGTGAGGAAATCGAAGATCAAAAAGCTGTGGCCTCTGATGGCGGCCGATGAGAAATCGGATGATAACATCCGCAAGTTTGAAGAGATAGGCACACACCCGGCGGCCAATCACAATGCTATATCGGAGGCTCTCACCTTTCACGAAGGGATAGGAAGCGAGCGCAAGGCCGCGCGGTTGCGCTATCTGAAAGACCGCTGGGCGCGAAGGCTTGAGAAGATGGAAGGAGTGCGACTCCTTACGCCCTACGACCCACAGCAATCTTGCGGGCTGGCCAATTTTCACATAGAAGGAATGGATCACTATAAACTCGGCGCTCACCTCTGGCAGCAGTACAGAATCATAGTCACACCCATAGGCCACGAAGAATTCAACGGCATCAGAGTTACGCCGAATGTCTACACCACGGTGGAAGAGATAGACACTTTCTGCGAGGCGGTGGAAAAAGCGATTCACTCAGGCTTGCCCGCCTGATCAGATGCGCTCATCTGAGACTATCCGCCCGTCTTTGATGTTTATTGTTCGATGCGCAAGCATAGCGTTTTCGGGGTTGTGCGTGACCATAAAGATAGTCTGTCCCTGTTTGTTGAGTTTCAAAAATACTTCCATCACTTCGCGCCCCGTTTGCGTATCGAGCGCGCCCGTAGGCTCGTCTGCAAGTATCAAAGGAGGGTTATTGATAATGGCGCGGGCGATGGCCAGCCGTCCCTGCTCTCCGCCTGAGAGCTGATTGGGCAGCCGCCGCGCTTTATCGGCGAGGCCGACCCGCTCAAGCACCTCTGCGGCCTGCTCTCGCTTCTGTTTTGCGCCGAGATTCACTGTGGCAAGCGGGAGCATGGCGTTTTCAATCGTGTTCAGATAAGGCATCAGGTGATGCTGCTGAAATACGAAACCGAGATACTCGCGGCGAAAATCTGCCCGGCGCTCATCAGGCAATGCATACACATCGATGTCGTCTACGACGACGCGTCCCTCGGTCGGGTGGTTCATCGCGCCTACGACCGTAAGCAGCGTGCTTTTGCCCGAACCCGAAGGCCCCATCAGACAGACGAATTCGCCCTCTTCGATCTCGGCCGTGACGTTTGAAAGCACTCGCACGCTCGAAGACTGCCCGTCTTCGCTGTAAGTCTTGCCGACATTTTCAATTAGCAGAAAAGACACGCTGTTGGACTTCCTCAAACGTAGCGGACCGATTCGGAGGGGTCGAGCCGCGAGGCGCGTATGATCGGATAAAAACTGCTGAGTACGCCTATCACAAGACCCGCGCCTACGGCTGCAAGGGCAAGCGAGGGCTGGAGGTGAAAACCTATATCGGTCTCGGCAAAATAAGGCAGTGCCAGGCGGCTCGCAAAAATACCGGCGACCCAGCCAAGCAGACCGCCTGCTATGCTTATGGTCGCAACTTCGATCATCAGCCCCTTGATGATATGAGTCTTGCGAAAGCCGATGGCGCGCAAGACGCCTATCTCTTTTGTGCGCTCGACGATTGATCCCGTCATGGTTGTGAAGATCATAAGCGCGCCGATTGCCAGCACTACGGCGGCGACTACGGCAGAGAATCGAGTCAGCCGCTCGACGGTTTCCGTACGGGCGCGGACGGATTGCTGTATGGCCGAGACCTTCGCGTGCGGCAGTTTGTTGCTGATCTGCGCGACTATATCCGTGACGGGGCAATCTTTGCACAGCGCGCTCACCTCGATCAGGCTCAACTGATCGGGCTTTCCCAAAAGCGATTGAATGTGCGCGAGCGACCCGAAAATCATGCGGTCTTCCGGCCCTCCGGTCTGTGCGATAACGCCTGAAACGTGATGAGCGAAACCGGCAAGTTGAATCTGATCCCGAACGAGTTTGAAGGGAATTTGAACATCCGCGTGATCCGAGTGCGAAACGGTTTCAAGATGCGAGTCTGCGGTCGGCTCGATTATCGAAAGCGCCCGCGCCACTTCATAGCCCGCGATCACGTCCTGCTCTGCCGAGGGCGTTTCACCCGTGATATGCCACCAGCGTTTGAGCTTCAGTTCGTTTTCGAAATCAACACCGGCAACCAGAATCTCGCGCCCCTCGACTGCGACCGCGCCTAAAATCTTGGGCGCGACTATGCTCAGGCGATTGCGATAAGGTATATCGAGCACGCTTCGGGCGTCTTCGTTTTTCAATTGATGAACATCGAATGAGACGCTTGAGACCGATATGCCGCCGTAATCGAGCGCGAGGCTGTTTGATTGCGGCACTACGACTATGTTGGCTCCGAAGCGGTCAAGCTGCGAACCTATCTCTTCTTTTATTGATGCGCTCAGGCTCAACAGGGCAACCGCCGTACCTATGCCGATGGCTATGCCTATGACGAGAAAGGCGGCCTTGCCTTTGCGCCGTTTCAGATTTGCGAAAGCTATAGTGCTGATTCTCATACCCGTCAAATCTCAAATCCTTCAGAAGTAGCCGCCCCGGCTCTCCAATTCACTGGTTTTGATAACCAGAAAATCGCCTTCGATTGTGCGAGGCAGCCCGACCGGATTACAGCCGCCGTGGACTTCATTGATCAAGGCGGAATGGAATTTCAATCCGCAATTATTACACACCATGTCATCGCCTTCCTGGCGATAACCTTTCTTGGCGTGAAAGCATACGTCGCAGGCGTCGAGCGCCGCGCGGTAAACGCCGTCCGAACTCTTGATCGCAAAGAACCGGACAGGCTTATTGTCGGACAACGTATGATCAAAAAACTTCGCCTTGCCCCCCTCCAGATCCGCGAGCGGAATCCTTATCTCAGTTGCATTCGAAGCGACGGGAGCCTCGGTAGTGCCTGAACTGCTCACGATAAGATAAGCGACCACGCCAATCATGGCTGCCGCTATCACTATCAAAACAGGCGTGAGCTTGTTTTTGGGTTGAACTGGCTCGGCAAATTGAGCCTTCTTGCTTTCGCGGGTCTGCGATGACTGCTTCGCCATATTGAACATTCCTCCAGATTAACCCGGCAGCATTCGAATGCTGCGCCTCGCAACAGGGATTTATGATGAATTATCTGCTTATCGTGAGCCAGAAGTATAACAATTCCGAGAAAGCCAGTGCCAGCGCCAGCCGGTATCAAGTCCTTATCCAGCCCTTATCCAGCCCTGTCTGATCCGCGCATTACTTGAAGAACCGCTACCCGTTAGTGCTATATTAGTCAGGGTCTATGTTCATTCATGCTGCTCTTGAACCGGCAGTCACGTGGCGCTTCATTAAGAATTATTGCTGAATCCGGCATCCACAGCGGGTCCGTAAGCCCGCCAAAAAACGGGAGATTGACAATTGATTTTTCAGGAATCCACCCAACCGCCACCCTCGCTCAGCGATACTATACTCCAAAAGATTCTCCACATTCTGAATTACAATTTCGTAAATCAGGAACAGTTCAAGGTCTCTATTTTGAGCCTTGTGCTGCTTGGCGCGATACTGATCTTCGCCGCGCTGATCTCTCGATACGCCAGGGGCTTTTTAAGAAAGCGCGTATTGCCGAATTTCCCCTTTGACGCGGGGCTTCAATACACGCTGCTCAGAATCGCTCATTACCTGATAATAACATTCGGCCTCCTCTACGCATTGAAGGTCGGCTTCAGCATAGACCTGACCGGCGTAGCCGTCATACTCGGATTTCTTTCCGTAGGCGTAGGCTTTGGCCTCCAGTACATCGCCGCCGATATGGTCTCGGGTTTTATCCTGCTTTTTGAGAGGCCCGTCCGCGTGGGCGACCGCATAAAGCTGGATGAGATAGAAGGCCGCGTTGCAAATATCAGTATCCGCTCGACGCTCGTTATAACGAATGAAAACATTGCCGTCATCATTCCGAATTCAAAGCTGGTTCAGGAAAAATTTATAAACTGGTCTTATGGTGATCCAACCGTTCGACTCGATATCCCGATCGGCGTGGCCTATGGCAGCGATCTGAAAGTGGTTTCAGACGCCTTGATGGAAGCGGCTCGTAATGTGGAAGAGGTTATGGATGACCCGCCTCCGCAGGTCCATTTTAGCGGGTTTGGCGATTCATCGCTCGATTTTCAAATACGGGTCTGGATAAAAGAACCTCACAAACATCCCCGCATTCGCAGCAAGGTGAATTTTCAGATAGACGCTCAATTCCGCAAGTACAACGTAGAGATTCCCTTCCCGCAACGTGATCTTCATCTTCGCTCCGGCGCGATGAAAATAGACCAGAGCGGCAACGGCTCGAAGAGACTGGAAGCTTTGTCGGAAAGCCAGCCGGAAAAATAGACGCGAAACGTGATTCGTGAAGCGTGACGCGTAATACGTGACTTTCAGGCAGGTCGCAGGTTTAAGATAACTTGCAAGCCTGCTTGCGTCACGCATCACGCATCACTCTTCACCCATATTGCCTTCTTCCCACCCGTTCATTTGACAGTGAAGGTAACGCTTTGCGAAATGCCTCCGCTGGAATTGACTACGACAACGGTGTGCGGTCCCTTATCCAGAGGGAATCGCTTGATCACAAATTTATGGCTGTTCTTCGGGCTGACATTTATCTCGCCCCCGTCAACCCTGACCCTCGCCGTCGGGTCGAACCGCTCACCTTTTACGATCAGCTTTCTGCCTGCCGGTTTGTATTTGGCATTGGTTATCTGCGGTATACTTGCCGGGTCGATCACCTTGATCTGCACCGCTGTCGATGCGCTTGTCTGATTTCCATCCTTGACGCTGATGCTGAAATCAAAGGTTCCGCTTACGGTCGGAGTCCCGCTTATGGTTCCCGTGCTCGTATTGAGCCCCACCCCCGCAGGCAGCGCGCCGCCTGTCATTGACCAGGTGTAAGGCAGCGTCCCCCCATTCGCTTTCGGCTGGTAAAATAAGGGCGCTCCCATCATCACTTCCATCTGCGGCACCGCGTCAATCGAAAGCGGGGCCGGCTTGATCTTGATCGAGAAATCCTTTTGAGCCTTGTGCGAGGCGGAATCAGTCACCTGAACCGTAAATAAGAAATTCCCGGCCGATGCGGCCACGCCTGAGATTACGCCCGTGGTGGAGTTCAGGCTCAATCCGGCAGGGAACGTACCCCCGGCTATCGACCACGTGTAGGGCGGTGTGCCGCCTGTGGCCTCTAACGAGAAGATGAAGGTCGCTCCAATTCCTGCATCCGGGATCGATGAAGTGGTGACTTCTATCTGCGCAGCGGGCGGAGGCTCTACTGTGATCGCCACCGTCTTTTGATCGCTTAAGAATGCGGAATCCGTCACCTTTACAGCGACCGTGAAATTCCCCGTATCGGTCGGAGTCCCCGACAACGTGCCCGTAGCCGCGTTCAGCCCAAGCCCGGCAGGCACGGTGCCGCTCGCTATTGACCACGTATACGGGGGCGTGCCGCCGCTTGCGGCCCACTGATAACTGAAGGCAACGGCCTTGACCGCCGTCAGCGAAGTAGAACCGCTCATAGCAGGCGGAGACTCATCTGTAATCACTCCTACCGCTATCTGAGCGTTGGACGACATCTGGCCAAAAAACACGTTGTCCTGCACCAGTTGCCACTGAAAATCGTAGAGGCCGGGCTCGACTGGCGCAAAAGCGTTAAATGAAAGGTCGAGCGTCTGACCGGCGGGGATTACGAATCCGGGCAGCAACACGGTATTGCCTCCCCATGTCCCGTTGTTTGCGGGGTTTTGTGACCCCACCCTGAACCCGGAGTATCCGTTCCACGTGGCCGTTCCCGTGTTTTGCCATTTGAGGTTGACGGTGAACTGTTGCCCGGGTTGCAGCGTCTGCGGCACGGTCTGGGATAAAAATATCGAATCATAGTTTTGTGAGGATGTTCCGTTGACCGTGATGGCGAAGGCTTTTTGCGAAGATGCGCCCGCGGAATCCATAACCTTTATCGAGAAGCTCGATGTGCCGCTTGACGCGGGCACTCCGCTTATCACGCCGCTTGAACTCAGGTTCAAACCCGAAGGGAGCGGTCCCGACCCCGTTGCAAGACTCCAACTGTATGGTTGCGTCCCGCCTGATGCGGCAAGGCTCTGCGAATAGGTCGAGCCGACTGTGCCCGAAGGCAGAGAAGATGTCGTGATAGCGAGAGGGCTTCCACCCCCGCCACCGCCGCCGCCACCCGCCGGAGGATACAGGAAAGAAATCCCGTCAATATCGTCCTGCTTGATTGAAGCACAACGCCCGTCGAAGTGCGCTACGCCCCACATCGTGGCGACGCTGAACTGCGAATGGCCGAGCCCCAGAGCGTGTCCAAGCTCGTGCGTAGTGACTTCCTGAACGTTGCAGTGATTCGAGAAGTAGCAGGTGTATGGATTAAACGATATAAACCCGGCTGCGGCCTTGCGAAAGGTCGTGCCTTCTATCGTTATCGAAGCACCGGTCCAGCTCAACCCGCCGAGCGCAAGTACGCCCTGACAACCTGAGCTTGGCGACCATCGCCCGTCGCATCCGTTGAAGATTATCGTGTTCTCTGAAAGAGACGGCGAACAGGAACTCGTCGTGCCGCCTATTATCACTTCAAGAGGAATCCCGTTGACGTGGGTCCACGCGTTCATCGCCGCCGTGATGTCATCGTTGACTGTCGCGTAAGGCGCATTGTCAGGGTTGACCTTGAAAGAGACGGGCAGCCCCGAATCGGGCTCGAACCATCGCGGGTTGAGCGGGCTTATCGTGACAAAGCTCGGCAGTATGCCTCCCCGCGCCTTCTCCGCATCGTAATTGAGCGGGCGAGCATACATCGGCACATTTCCATAATAGGCATTCTGGAACTCTGTCGAGCGCGCAAGGTTTGCCGCGAGCCTCTCGCGCAGCATCTCTTTGTACGCGTTCAACTCCATGCGGTTGGTCGCTTTTGCTTTATTGCTGACCGTAGGCACTGTGACCACGTCGTCTCTGAGACTGGCTCGAACCGCCATCTCCTGCCCGGTCGCCGGGTCCTTCACGATGGAGAACTTGCCCAGAAACATCTGATGAACCCGAAGGCTTCCGTCGGCCCACGTGTCCAGATATACAAGCACTCGCTCGCCTACGCTGAAATCGGGAGTGCCGTATAAAATTTCGCCGCGGTCTCCGAACTGACCGCCCTCCTGTTTCAAAATAATCTCTTGCTGGGTAATCGCGCCTTTTAGCACGTCCTCGACCTGCAAAGTAACGTAGGTGTATACGCGTTCCTGTTCATCGTCAAAGCCAGTGCCCATCGAAAGCACTGTGCCCGTGACGATGGCGCGGGCGCTTATGACCAGATCGTCGTCGGAAGGTATGATGACCGAAGTAGAAAATCCCGTCCGGGCCAGGCCCAGCAGACAGATGAGAATTGTTACGGCTTTTATTATTGAACACCTCAGAACGCGTTCCATACTTGCCTCCTGTATGAGGAACCCGGCTAGCCCCGGATCTATTTTTGCTTTACAAGCCTGGACTCTGTAGAGCACTTGACGCGTTCCCACGAACCGGCGGCAAAATACTTGAAACCTGAGGAAATTGCCGGTATCGCCTCTCGACTCAAACAGTCACTGCTTGCCCTCAACTACACTTGTACTTATTCGTGAGGGGGCCTGCCACTCCGGGACAACACAAACCCTCCAACTTCGGTAAACATCCGAATGAAGGAGGCCCGGATAATTCCTGCGTACTGCCAGGGGGCTATTAGAACTTCTTTGGGTAGG
Source organism: Blastocatellia bacterium (assembly GCA_963765495.1). GTDB lineage: Bacteria > Acidobacteriota > Blastocatellia > UBA7656 > UBA7656 > CAVXWP01. The sequence goes on along the minus strand of CAVXWP010000001.1, from coordinate 849,789 downwards.
CCGATTGAACCACAAGAAAAGAGCTTTGTCAAACATTGTCTTAGAAGCGACGCACGTAAGAATTACTGGAAGGGCTTGCCATAGCTTAATTTGGGCATGGCTGGATAACCACTGAACCTCAATTCCCATCCATTCATCTGTCCAGAACCCCTATTGGTTGGCAGTACGTTGCCGCCGAGGGCCTTTGCGATTACAATCTGCGACGGCGTTAAACGATGTCGGCAATTTTATAGTTCTCAAACCACGAGTAGCATATTATGACCTCCAGAGACGCGGCTGTTCTGGTCAATCTAATCGGTTTCATTACCGGCGCGACGCTATATGCGATGTTGCTGGTGATGGTTTTGCGCGGACTGCGCAGCTCTCGCGGCTTGAGCTTGCCGACTGATTTGAGGCGGTCGTCGCTACCCGAAGACCTTCTGCCATTGGCCACTGCCATCTTAGGTTTATTCTGGAATCTGGTTGCTCTGGCTGCCTACGGCCTGCGTGATCTTGGCGTTGGCGAGTTACCCCCCCTGCTTACTGCAACCGCCTTCACGGCGCTTGGTTTTCTCCCGGCCGTCGTCGTTCATACCGCCCTCAGAAACCACCAGAGACCCGCCGAGCGCAAGAACGAAGTATGGTTAGTCGTCGCGGCCTATTTATTGAGCCTGGTCGCCTCCGGGTTGCACTTTCACTCGGCGATCTTTGAGCATACGGCCCCGTCGCGACGCGCGTTGCTTCTGCTGACGCTCAGTTTCGGCGCTCTGATTATTCCGTTGCTGCTGTTGACGCGGCGACAGCCTGACCGGTCACGGGTGCTCTGGTTTGTCGCGCTGTCGGTATTTGCCGTCTCGGCTCTACACCTCAGCCATCACGAAGGCGATCAATATTCGTGGCCGGTCGAACTGATCGGCCACCATGCTTCTTTGCCGCTGGCGCTCGCGATTCTGTACCAGGATTACAAGTTTGCGCTCGCCGACATCTTTTTGAAGCGGGCGCTCTCGCTCGTCGTGCTTGTCGCGATGTCGTTTGCCCTCTATCTGGGAGTCGCCAGCCAGTTCCTATCGGGCGGGGAAGAAAGACATTCGGAGCCGCTTGCGGTGGGCGCGCTACTTGGATTGTGGGTGATGACGGCGCTCGCCTACCCGGCGCTACGCAGGGCCGTTGGCGCTTTTGTCGATAAGGTTGTGTTGCGACGTCCCGATTACGATGAATTGCGCGCGCAGATCACGCGACTGACCGCAACCAGAGAGGATGTCATCGCAATTCTGGATGAAGTTTGCAGTTGCCTTGCGCCCGCGCTCAGTTCGCGCGGGATGAATTGGATCAAACTCGATCAAGCGGAAACGGGTGGAGGAAGCGCAGAGTTATTTGCCCGATCAACTCCTACTCTTTATCAAAGTCTTGAAGCCGGAGAGCTTGCTGCAAATCGTTCATTCCAGATTGATCGAATTGACCGAATCGTACTGACGGACCCGCACGACACCGGTGCCATTGTAATCATCCCGACAACCGAACCGCCGCGCTACACGCTCATCATCGGCGAGCTTTCTGCCGGGAGACGGTTGTTGTCGGATGATCTCGCGATGCTTGAGGGAGTGGCTTTCACCCTCGCGCGCCGGATAGATGGCTTGCGGATCACGCACGAAAGATGCGAACAGAACCTGCGCGAGCAAGAGATCAGCAAGCTGGCAACCGAAGCCGAACTGCGTGCTCTCAGAGCGCAGATCAATCCGCACTTCCTCTTCAACGCGCTCACGACCATTGGTTTCTTGATCCAAACCGCCCCGGCGCGTGCGCTGGGCACGTTGATGCGACTCACAGAGCTGTTGCGCGGCGTCTTGCGTACGGGCGGAGAGTTTGTCGCTCTGGGCGAGGAAATTGCCCTGATCGAATCTTATCTGGATATCGAGCGAGCCAGATTTGAAGAACGATTGCGGGTTTCAATCGAAGTGCCTGCGAGCCTCTCTCCGATTCGCATCCCGCCTTTGCTAATCCAGCCTCTGGTGGAAAACGCCATCAAGCATGGCATCGCTCCTCATCGCTCAGGTGGAGAGGTCATCATCTCGGCGCGCATCGAAGATAGAGGCGACGAGTCCGAAGAGACACAGCTATTGTGCATAACCGTGCGAGATACCGGGGCAGGCGTGAGCGAGATCGAAATGGCGCATGGTCGCAAGCGCGGGCTGGGAATCGCCAATGTCGAGCAGCGCCTCGCATGCTATTACGGGTCTGCCGCGCATCTGGCGATAGAGAGTCTGCGCGGCGTCGGAACTAAAGTCGAAGCGTGGCTGCCCGTTTCGATCAAGCCATCGGGTGAAGGAGCCTTGTCTACAAGCGCAACCCGGAGGAGGCGCGCATAAATATGAAACTCCGCGTAGTAATCGCCGACGACGAGCGACCGGCCCGTTCTTTTCTCGCTGCGATGCTGCGCGCTTTTGAGGATGTTGAAATCGTCGGCGAGGCGGAGAATGGCGTAGAAGCGGTCGAAATCATCGAGCGCGAGCGACCGGACCTGGTGTTGCTCGATCTGCAAATGCCGGAAGTGGATGGCCTGGGTGTTGTGCGCTTGCTCAAGAAAAACCGAATGCCGCTTGTCGCCTTTGTCACCGCTTACGATGAGTACGCCGTGCAGGCGTTTGATATGAATGCGGTAGATTATCTTCTGAAACCGGTTGACCGCGCACGGCTCAGAGAGGCGCTCAACCGTGCGCACGAGCGATTGGAACGCGAAGACTTCCGCTCGGAGGAGACTGCCCGAGTCCGCGCCGCCACCGATGACTACGAGGCCGCGACGCGCTCACCTTACCTTGAGCGGCTGCCGATCCGTCGGCGCGATGAAATCGTGCTTGTTTCGACCAACCAGATTGCATCCATTGTCGCCGACGGGGAATTGCTGCGAATAACTACTGAAAAAAAGGACTGCTATACGATCACCTACCGTTTGAAAGACCTCGAAGCCCGGCTTGATCCTCAACGCTTCGTGCGGCTCAGTCGCGGAACGCTAGCCAATGTCGAGATGATTGCGCGAGTGAATGCGATGCCGGGCGGGACCTATATCGTCACTCTGACCAATGAGCAGCAGCTTCAAGTCAGCCGGCTGCAATCGCGTGTACTGCGCGAGCAACTACTGCGGTTGTAATCAGCGACTTCACCAGACAGTTCTTTCTCATTGCGATACCCGCTTTCAAAATCGCAAGCTAACAACAGCAACGTTACCATCCACATCCGCTTTCAGGTTTCTGATCCCGCTTTAACTGCCGCTCATTGAAAAAGAGTTACGCAGCCTTTCCCATGAAGTTACTCTTATGCATCTGTTGAGAGAACGCCTCACGCTTCTGAAGCGGATGGTAGTGCGGGAGACACTATCTGTAATGAATTGAATGCCGAAGAAGCGCGAGGCGTAAGATTCCTTTTAAGGAGAACGGCGCTGCAAACGAAGGGTTATAGTCCTTACAGTGATAAATCGTCTTTATGCCGGCCATCCTGAAATAAAAACCATTCACCTCCCACCTTCGACAATTTATTGAAAATCAGTCACACCTGTGTCGCTTATCAATATACTATTGCGGCGGTGAATTTCTCCGCTACGACTCCTTGCCGAATGCAGAGAATTATTCTCCTTAGCAAGTGCAGGGCAGCGAACACAGGCTCGCTGCCCTGTTACCATTCTGAGTCTCCAGGCAGAGGCTTGCATCAGGAAGCGTCCTCCCAGTCAATAGCCCCCGAAGGCTTCCAAGAGAACTACATTGGTTTATAAGGTGAGAAGTACGCAATCATCTCTTTATGGATTGATAGCCTTCCCTATGCGACAGTGATACCCGTCCAAAACCTTTTGGCGGTTTGACCTTCACCTGAATTTTATGCCAGGTGCCATCGTGAGCTTTGCTGCTTGGGTAAAATCCAATTGAATACTGGCACCTAAGCTCAAGCGCGATTCGCGCGCATATTTCAACGAGCAGTTCCTCCTTGTATGCATTTGGAAAGAAAGCGCGGCCTCCGGTCATCCGGGTGATTCCTTCAAGCAGTTTGCGCCCATCCATAGAAGATGAAAAATTTTCTGAAAAAGCGTCTATAAGTCCTATCGCGTAAATCTGCACATCAGCCTCTCTGACCCGTGCGCGAAGTTCACTGCTGTTATAACGGCTGTTATTGTCTTCGCCATCGGAGATAATGAGGATGGCTCTCTTCGGATGACGCCCCTGTTGCACCTTCTCAATGGCCAGATAGACAGCGTCATAAAGCGCCGTCGAGCCGCTCGGTTTTGTAAGTCTCAAACGCTCGATGATTTGATCGCCAGAGGTCGTGAAATCCTGCGCCAGTCTGGCCCTGTCATTGAATATAATCAGAAAGAGGTCATCATCCGCGTGTGAGGTCTCAAGAAATCGCTTCAGAGCGCGCACGGATTGCTTCATCCGGTCCTTCATCGAATGCGATACGTCAAAAACTATTCCGAGCGAGACTGGAGAGTCCTCATTGGAAAAGTGCGCGATTTGTTGCTCGACGCCTTTATCGTAGACAAGGAAGCGATCTTTCGTCAGCCCGGAAATGAATCGTCCATGAGAATCTGTAACCGTCACCGTCAAGTTCACCAGGTCAGTCTCAATCAGAATCTTCTGATCGGTTTGATTACTTCTCTTCTTATCGGGATTGATGTGCTCATCGCTCTTACCGATTTCAGTCTGCCCGGAGAAAGAATTCTGTCGGCAAAGCGCAGCACATGTCAGCAGGAAAAAAGCGGAGATCAACAAAGCTGGGATCAGGACGGCAGGTGCAAGGCTGGAGGAATAGCTTTTCAGGGTGTCAAACTGTCTTTGAGAATATAAGCCCTTATCAGCCATTACTTTTGTGCAGCGGAAATTAATTCCTTGAAACTAGTGAGTGGAGTAGAGCTTAATCACGCAGACTCAATCGCAAAATCGGTTTTCAATGGATGGGCTATAAAGGCAGTTCAACAGGTGATTCTTTGCGGCCAATGGCGGAAGCCTACGCACCATTGCATTTGGAAGAATAGACCCCCTCAATCCTGCTCTCTCATTCCAGGGAGGCGGGCGGAATTGGCAATGACCGGAGATGAGAATTCAGCTTCCCAAGCTGTCCAGACCAAGTGGCGCGTCCTTTCCTCATCGAGGTTGTATCATTCCAGCAAGATGAGTAAGAGCATCATACCAACGCCTGTTCCCATCGCGATCAGTTGCACCACCGAATTCGATGCTGATACCTCTTTTTGGAGTGCCGGTATAAGATCGGACCCGGCAATGTAAATGAAGCCCCCTGCCGCAAGTGGCAGCATCAACGCCGTGAAGGTTGCCACATTCGAACCTACCAGCAGCGCAATGATGGTTCCCACCACAGCGAATGTCGGCGATAGAAAGTTGAACAGCAGAGCCTTAGGCTTGCTGAATCCGGCGTAAATCAAGACGCCAAAGTCACCTATTTCCTGCGGTATCTCGTGCAGGATGACGGCCAGCGTAGTAGCAATTCCAACCCGAGTACTGATCAGATAAGATGCGCCGATAATCAGCCCGTCTATCAAGTTATGCACGCCATCGGCAAACAGGTTCATATAGCCGACAGGGTGTATGGAACTCTCGGATTTCAACGAATGCTCGTGTCGCCAAAGCAGAAATTTTTCCAGTATAAAGAAGGCGAATATCCCGGCCAGCACATATATGGAAACTTCCACTCTCGTCTCGGTCTTCGCAAACGCTTCCGGCAATAGATGGATAAAAGCATCGCCGAAAAGACTACCCGCTGCCAGGCTGACCAGGAAGAAGTCTATTCTTCTCATTCTCTCATCGCTGATCGAGATGAAGGCGATTCCGATCAGCGAGATCACGCTTACCACTATGACGCTTACAATCGCATATATGCCGCGAGCTGACATGACTTCCTCTTTGAGTCTAACCGTAAAATTGATAAAAAAGTACTCCTGCTATTGTAACGAGCAATAACAGGAGTACTAGCACATCCGTTCTTAATTTGAGGTGAGCTTTCCTATTGAAACATTCAGAAGAATCTCAACGAATATGTCAGCCGGACACCTCGCCCTATCTCCGGCGCGAATTCTTTTATGAACGACAGGTGATTGCGGTACAGGCGATCACCAAGGTTAAAGGCCGTAACCGAGATAGTCTGAGCGTAGTGCTGGTGCGGAAAGATGTATGACGCATTCACATTGAATACCGCGTACCCTGCGGTTCGTGTCTCGGTCGGGAATATCCGATCCTGATCTTTCGACATCACGGCTTCCGGGGCGAAGCGCAAACCCTTATACGTTGCTTCGAATCCGATGCGGCCACGCAGTGGCGGAATGCGCGGCAGCGGCGTGTCTGTATCGGTCAGTTTGGCGTTGACATAGTCAAGCCCTGAGAGCAACCACAGATTATGGCTCAGCCCGATGTCGAATCGAGCCTCCGCTCCGGTGTATCGGGTTTTCCCTTGCGCGTAGTTGGCCTCTATGAGTCCGTCTTCCACTTCACCGGTCGGCGCGAGGAAAATGAAGTTTTTCAGGTGATAGTAAAAGTAGTTCAGTTCGGCGCGAACCCGGCTGGTAGAATGGCGAAGCGATACATCCAGGCCATCGTTCGTTTCGTGCTTCAATGTCGGGTCGCCGATCTCAAAGGTGGCGTTGCCGCCGTGGGGGCCAAAATTGTAAAGCTCCTCGAGCGCCGGTGCGCGGTATGAATGCGTGTAGTTAACCACGAAGGCGCCGCCCTCCCAGGTTGGAATGCGCATACCAACTGCGCCTGAAAAACCGTTGAACGACCGCGGCGGGGTGGCTTGTTCGACGACGCCTTGTGCGGGGTTGTAGCCGTTGTGCTCGAAGCGACCGCCAAACTGGAAACCGATGCGGTCAAAGTCTAACTTCTCAAGCGCGAATACCGCGAAAGCGTTGTGAATCGTCGGCGGCGCCAACGCCTCTTCGCCCAGCGAGCTATAATCACGCCGCAACCCCCAGAAGCCGAAGGTGCCGGACCATTTGCCGGATTTGCGCTCGTCGAACGAGCCGCGATAAATGAACGTCTTGTTCTTGAACGTGGTGTTCACTACGTTCTCGATGGGATTGGTCTCTTCGTGCTTATAGTCGTTGTACTGAAGCGAAAACAGCGCGTCGGTGACGAATGAATCCAGGTCGCGGAAGCCACCATTGAAACGAATGGCGTGTCGCCGAGGATTGAGAAAAACGATCTCCGGTTCTTCTTCCGCCGGATCGAAAGGAATCCCGTAGCGCCGCCTGTCAAAGGAGTAACCCACGCTGAAGAACGACTTGCCTGGGTAGTAGGCGAAGCCGCCGTCGCCGGCCCCTTCTTTGGTGTAAGAGTTTGTGATCCGTCCAATCGGCGTATCGTAGTCGCCGGCGCGCTGGCCGCTGCCGTTGCCCCAAACCAACCATGAATTGGTGCCGTATTCGATGCCACCACCACCGCCGCCCTGCCAGTTGTTGCTGCTGCCAAGGGCTGTGATGTACCCGCGCAAACCGGGATGAGCCGCATCGTGTTCGGAGATGGCGTTCACCACACCGCCGATTGCACTGCTACCGTAGAGCAAGGTTGCCGGACCCTTAACCACTTCGAGTCGCTCGATGCTCAAAAGGTCGATTGGCTCGGTGTGATCTCCCGACTGAAACCCCAGCGCGCCAATCCGGTTGCCATCCTCCAGCACCAACACGCGATCACCGTCAAACCCCCTGATGACGGGTCGTTCGTTACCAGGTCCAAACGACCGCTTGGCAACACCAGGCTCGTGATCCAGAACACTGCCCAATGATTGGGTATTCCGCTCCGAAATCTCGGAGGCCGTTAGCGAGGTGACGGACTGAATGGAGTTGAAAGAAGTCTCTTCTCCGCCCGTCGCGCTAACATTAACCTGTTCGCCAACGACTCTGAGGCGTAGTTGGAAATCGGCAGTGGTAGTCCCTTCCGTGACCTGCACCGACTGTACTACATCCGGGACGCGGTCCAGATGCGCAGTCACATCATAGGTGCCGGGTGGAACATCCTGAATTTCGTATGTTCCATCATCATCAGTGTCGGCAGAACGCCTCAACTGCAGGATTGTCACGATGACGCCGTGAACCGGTTTTCCAGAGGTTTCAAGGGTAACCTTGCCGCGCAATGTGCCGTTCGATTGACCGTAACCGATCACCGGAAAACTGCTCAAGACAAAGATCAGCGTTAAGAGACGGGTCATCTGCTTATTCATTTTCATTCAGGAAGTCTCCTTGAAGTGAGTGAAGTGGAGCATTCGCGAATAGACTGCGTACGCCGCGCAATCCGGCAGCTTCGAAACAACTGAATTTGCACTGGCGCTCAGATTCGAAACGAGCGATTTCATAATAAACTCATTGAGAAACTCTCTGCCGTGGCCCTTAGGGAAGGCCGAGAGGTTCTGCTGTTAAGTGACAGACGAAGATATACCCAATTCCGGCATCCTTCACTGGATATTCAATGGATGGATTTCAACAATGGGTGAATGGGTGAAATCTGCGAATGGATGGCCCATAGCAAAACAAACCATCGTGTCATGGGTGGCCTATTGCCATTTATCTCTCTGGGCGCTCCGATTTAATCAAAGTCTTTACTTACTCGCCACTGACCACCGACCACCGACCACCGGCCACCGCCCTGCTTGACGTTCTGCCGGATAGCCACTTAAACTAATCTTCACTGGCCACAGAGTAGTAAGCACACTTTGTAGCCCAACTTTAACCTCGCCGCGTAACCGCGCAGGCGGACCGCGCCAAATTTCCGATGATTGAAAAATATGACACATAACCTCTTCAACTCGCTTCAATCCTTCAACATCACAGCCGACCGCACAGGCAAGTTTTACTCCCTGCCTCAACTTGAAAAAGAAGGAGTCGGCCCCATCTCGAAACTTCCCGTCAGCATCCGCGTAGTGCTTGAATCCGTGCTGCGGAATTATGACGGTAAGCGGATCACCGAAGAAAACATTCGCCAGCTTGCCAACTGGCAGGCAACCATCGAACGAACCGAAGAAATTCCCTTCGTCGTCGCGCGAATACTCTTGCAGGATTTCACGGGCGTGCCTTTGCTTGTGGACCTCGCCGCAATGCGCTCGGCGGTTGATCGGATCGGGCGCGATACCAAAATCATCGAACCGCTTGTGCCTGTTGATCTTATAATAGATCATTCGGTACAGGTCGATTTTTCAAGCATACCCGAAGCGCTCCAACTCAACATGGAGATGGAGTTCAAACGCAATCGCGCCCGTTACCAGTTCCTTAAATGGGGCCGACAGGCCTTCGACGGATTCAACGTAGTGCCCCCCGGAATAGGCATATGCCATCAGGTAAATCTGGAATATCTCGCCAAAGGTGTGATCGAACGCGACGGCGTTTATTATCCAGATACGCTCGTGGGAACCGATTCGCACACGACTATGATAAACGGCCTTGGCATAGTCGGATGGGGTGTGGGCGGCATCGAAGCCGAGGCGGGCATGCTCGGCCAGCCCGTCTATTTTCTGACACCCGATGTAGTGGGCGTTCACATGACGGGCAAACTCAATGAAGGCGTAACCGCTACCGACCTCGTGCTGCACTGCACGGAGATGTTGCGGAGGGCAAAGGTCGTGGGCAAATTCGTAGAGTATCACGGCGAAGGCGCGGCTACGCTCTCGGTTCCCGACCGCGCTACCATCGCCAACATGTCGCCCGAATACGGCGCGACGCTCGGGTTTTTCCCCGTCGATGAAGAGACCTGCGCTTATCTGAAGGCTACTGGCCGCACCGAAGAACAGGTCGAGACGGTACGCAGTTATTTCAAGGCGCAGGGTATGTTCGGAATCCCGCGCAAGGGTGAATGCGAATACAGCCAGTTGCTCGAACTCGATCTGGCCGACGTTAAGCCGGGTGTGTCGGGGCCAAAACGCCCGCAGGACCGGATCGATCTGACCAATCTTAAAAATCGATTCTATGAACTGCTCGGAAAGCCGACAACCGAGGGCGGGTATAAGAAATCGGAAACCGAGATTCACAAACGCTATCCGACAAAGATCGGTCTTCATAGGGGTGACAGAGTTCGACCACTTGCCGGAGGCGGAGAGCAGGGATCCGATACCGCGCCCGAAAGCACACACGACACGGTTAGCACGAAAAACACGAGTTCCTGGACCGAAACCGAGATGATGAATAACCGTCCCACCCCTGACCGCGTTGAAGAGGTTATAGACGGAGAGTTCCCCGACGCGGTTGTCGATCTAGGCCACGGCGATGTAGTCATCGCTGCGATCACCTCCTGCACAAACACATCAAACCCGAGCGTGATGCTTGCGGCGGGTCTTGTGGCAAAGAAAGCCGTAGAAAAAAATCTCTCGCTCAGCCCCACGGTTAAGGCATCGCTCGCGCCCGGCTCGCGTGTTGTGACCGATTATCTGGAAAAGACCGGACTACAAACCTACCTCAATCAAATAGGCTTCAATCTGGTCGGTTACGGCTGCACTACCTGCATAGGCAATTCCGGCCCGCTCGACCCCCGAATCGAAGAGGTGCTGAATCAGCACGATCTGGTCGCCGCAAGCGTCCTGAGCGGCAACCGAAATTTCGAGGCGCGCGTTCATCAAAGCGTGAAGGCAAATTTCCTTATGAGTCCGCCGCTTGTGGTCGCCTTCGCCCTTGCCGGGCGAGTCGACATCAATCTGGCCGAAGAGCCTCTAGGCAAAACGGAGGCGGGCGAGGACGTTTACCTGCGCGATCTGTGGCCGAGTATGAAAGAGATCAACGATGTTATGAAGCAGGCATTTGACCCCGAAACTTACCGGGAACTTTACGGAAGCTTCGCCGAGCAAAACCCCATGTGGGACGAGATACCATCCACGCTGGGCGATGTTTACGAATGGGATTCGCAATCGACCTACATTCAGGAACCGCCCTACTTCGAAAAATTCAGCATGCAGCCCGGCGAAGTGTGCGACATCAAAGGTGCGCGCCCGCTGGCCATATTCGGTGACTCGGTTACTACGGATCACATAAGCCCGGCAGGCGCGATCAAGCCTACCTCACCTGCGGGGCTCTATCTGCAAGAACACGGCGTCGAGATCAGAGACTTCAACAGCTACGGCGCGAGGCGAGGCAATCATCAGGTGATGGTGCGCGGCACTTTCGCAAACGTCCGAATCAAGAACCTGATGGTTCCGGGCACCGAAGGCGGCGTCACGCTTCATCAGCCGCACGGCGAACAGATGAGCATCTATGACGCGGCGATAAAGTATCAGGCCGCAGGCATTCCGCTCGTAGTCATAGCCGGTCAGGAATACGGGACCGGAAGCTCACGCGACTGGGCAGCCAAAGGGACTTTGCTTTTAGGCGTGAAGGCGGTCGTCGCTCAAAGCTTCGAGCGCATACACCGCAGCAATCTGGTAGGCATGGGCGTCTTGCCCTGCCAGTTCAAGGAAGGCACAAACGCCGGATCGCTCAACCTGGACGGCACCGAAATCTTTGACCTTTTAGGCGTCGAAGAAGGGATCAGGCCGCGTCAGGATGTAAGGCTCGTGATCCATCGCGCAAACGGCGACACCGAAGAGGTTCCGCTCACCCTGCGCATAGATACGCCTATCGAAGTCGATTACTATCGGCACGGCGGCATCCTGCCTTTCGTGCTTAGGCAATCGCTCGCGCAATCCGAATAATACCCACGGCAGACACAGAGACACAGAGAAAAGTTTACAAAAACTTCTCTCTGTGTCTCTGCGCCTGCCGTGACAGATTTTCTCTCTTTCTGAGCAGCTTCAATCTCTGATCAAAAACTCGGTCCATAGCGGATAGTGGTCAGATATGCGCCAGGATAGCTGCGATTTTGTCAGATTCCTTGTCTTTAAGACATTGCCCACGAAATCATAGAAGCCGCCTCGCGAATAGTTGAGCGAGAGGGCAGGCGCGCCGTTTTTCCCTGTGAACCACGCTATCTGATCGTAAAACTTGCCTCCGCTCGGGTCGTTCTGATCGCTGAAGATCGTCCTCGGCACCGCGTTCAAATCCGCGGGCACTTCCAATCCGGTCGATGTGAATGCCTGATAGAGTTTGTCGTCCTTTCTATCAATGTTGAAGTCGCCCAGCACGATCAAGTTTTGATCAAAGGCATTGATGTCTCTGGCCCAGTCGGCTATCCAGCGCGCAATCGCGCGGAGTTCAGACAGCCGGTCATCGGCTTTTTTGCCGTAAAGCACGTGCAACGTCACAAGGATAAAGGTCTTGCTTCCACAACGGAAACTGACGGCATAAGGCGTGCGCGCAAACTGTTTTGTTAGGCTGCCCACAGCAACCGCCTGTAGCTCTTCAAGCGGCACGACAAGCTCGCAGGCAAGCCCCGATAAATTCACTTTGCGGGTGTCAAACAGAAAGGCTATGCGCTCATTGTTGCCCTCATCGCCTTTGGTCACATCGGTCAAAGTAAAGCTCCAGTGCGGGCCGAGCTTCTTCAGCATGTGCCTGAGCGATTTGATCTTGCCGTGCACCTCCTGTATCGCGATCACATCAAAACGCGAAACGATTTCAGCTATGCTCAAGAGAGACTGCAAATCCCGCTTGGGCGTATCGTTTTCCGTAGACGCCCATTTCTCAGTCAAATCACCAAAAGCCCTCAGGTTCCATGTGGCGATCAGCAGATTGCGGTCGAGCGCCTTGGAAGGAATCCGGGCATCAAGATCAAGCTGCAATTCGCCAAGTTCGTCTGCTATCTTCTGGGGCGGCGGATCGGTTATTTCAGGCATAGCTCTACCTCCTTGTTGTAACAGGCTGTAAAGGTAATAAAAGTGACTGGATTCTACGCCCGTAAGATGAGTTATACAACCCTATGCGCGGGGAGTGATGCGTGATGCGCGATTTGCCGGGTTTGCAAATCGTCTCAAGTCTGTGACCTGCCTGACAATCACGAATCACGAATCACGAATCACGCATCACTTCTTTATTTGGCGGCCATGACCTTCTTCAGTTCTGTGATTATCTCTTCGTCGGGAGGGCGATCAGTAGGGTTTTTCCCCACGTAGAGGAATCTGATATGCCCTTCCTTATCAACTATGAAGACCGAAGGGTGAGCGATGCCGCCGTGTTCGTTCGGATTGAGAACCCCGTAGGTTTCTATCACCTTATGATCCGTATCCGAGAGTAACTGAAATTTCGCCCCCGTAGTCTGACCCATTGACCACGCGAACGACGGGTCGTCGACGCTTATGGCTACAAGGTCTGCGCCCGCCTGCTTGATCTTGTCGTAATCCTCAGCCAGCCTGGTGAGTTGCATCGTGCAGGCGGCTCACCAGTAACCTCTGTAGAAGAGCACTATCACGGGGCCGCGCGCTGTGTACTCCGATAAAGTTACTATCTTGCCGTCAGGGTTTGGCAGCGCGAAATCGGGCGCTTTGTCGCCCACCTTCAGCTCTTTGGCCGGCGCGCGCAACTGCCCGTAAACACTCACGGCAGCTATCATCATTACAAGTGAAATCAGGATTGTTTTCATGATCAGTAAGAATCTAATTTGCGCAAGGCCCTATTGTCAATTGAGGCAGCAGGCAAGCAAAGAACTGAAAATATCTGTTGAATCGAGAAAGAGCCGATTTTTTTCACTCGTCACTCGTCACGAATCACTTTGATTTTGCTGCGGCATCTCAACTAACCTACCTGCTATGAGGACAAACCCGACGAGCGCGCATCTCGGCTGCATAGAACCCGAGTGCCGCGCTCAACAAGCGATCGATCAGAGAATTTATACCTGCCCCGAGTGCGGGGGCTTGCTCGATGTCGTATACGATTTCGATCTGCCCCGTGCGGAAGACCTGAAATCGCTCTTTAAATCTCGAAAGACGAGCGAGACTCATATTGACCGGAGCGGCGTGTGGCGCTTCCGGGAGTTGCTCCCTTTCGTCACCGACACAGACGATATAATCACGCTCTCGGAAGGCAATACGCCGATCTATACGGCGGCGCGGTCGGCCCGTTTCGCCGGTCTCGAACGGGTCAGTTTTAAGCATCAGGGGATGAACCCCACGGGGTCTTTCAAGGATAACGGCATGACGACGGGCGTGACTCAGGCTCGCGCGCTCCGGGCCACGGCTGTCGCCTGCGCGTCTACGGGCAACACGTCGGCCTCGATGGCAGCCTTCGCCGCGCGCGCCGAAATGCGCGCCTTCGTCTTTATTCCCGCCAGTCAGATCTCTTACGGCAAGCTCGCGCAATCGCTCGAATACGGCGCGACCGTCATCGAAATCGAAGGCAATTTCGATGACGCTATGCGAATCGTGCGCGAACTCGCAAGCGAAACCGATATCTATCTTTTGAACTCGATCAACCCGTTCCGGCTCGAAGGTCAGAAGGCGATCATAATCGAGATGATGGAACAACTCGACTGGCAGGCCCCGGATTGGATAGTGGTTCCGGGCGGGAACCTCGGGAACTCGTCTTCGTTCGGCAAGGCGCTTGACGAACTCTTTACGCTGGGATTTCTCGACCGGCTGCCTCGTATGGCGATAATTCAGGCCGAAGGCGCATCGCCGTTTTATGACCTGTTCGCTTCCGAGGATCGCTCGGTCTTCAAAGCTCGCGCTCATCCTTCGACGCTTGCTACCGCGATAAAGATAGGCAATCCCGTTTCGTGGAAGAAAGCCCTGCGCGCCGTTCGGCTGACCGATGGCGTTGTCGAGCGCGTAACCGAACAGGAGATCGCCGACGCAAAGGCCGTGATAGGCAGCGACGGCATAGGCTGCGAGCCCGCCTCAGCCGCCACTCTTGCGGGTCTGCGCCGACTTGTGACTGCGGGTACCATCCGTTCATATGAAAGTGTAATAGGCGTGCTGACGGGCAATCTGCTGAAAGACCCGAACTATACGATAGGCTATCACACCGGCAATCTTGTGCTGGAAGAAGAGAGCGAACAAGAGGGCAAACAGACGCGAATCGAAGGTAACCTTGCGAATCGCCCCATCCGCGTGGCCGCCGATAAAGCGGAGATCAGACGCAAACTGGATATATAGTTTTTTTTGACAGGATTAACAGGATTTGAAAGCGAAGGAGGAGAATCCTGTTAATCCTGTTCGGGCTCCGGTCACCCTGCCCTTAGTGTTTTCCCGGAGCCATGGCAACGCCCCTCCGTTGCCATAAAATGTAGGCTTCAAGCGCGCGCATCTTCGGATCGTCCGCAGCAAGCGTCTTGCCTCGCGCGGGGTTTTCGATGCACCAGTTGATCATGTCGCGCAACAGGGCTACGCGCTGAAGCTGCACCTGAAACTTCGGATAAGTCTCAGGATGCGTATTCGAAGCATTTGGATGACACATCGCGCAGGCTATCCCGTTTGTGCTGCCGATCAGTTTGTCATCGTGAAAAAGCTTATTGCCGTACTCGACTTCCTTCGATACCTCGCGGTCCCAGACTACGTTGTCACGCGGGCTGAAGGGCGCTACCTGCTCGGTCACAAGAGTCAGCGGGCCGCGACTCGTATCCTGTTTCGGGGCGGTCTTGTCATCCTTCATCGACTCCTGTTTTTGAGACGGATTCTTTTGCCGATCCGACTGCTCGGCGGCCTCGCTCGCCCAGGCGGCTGCAACAGTCGGGTCCTGTTTGCCCATCCACATCTGCATCAATTTATCGGATACGGCCTGCGCCTCGTCAGGTGACAGCCGCGCGTCAGGTGCCACGCCCGGCACTTCAAGATTTGTCTTTCCGTCGCAAAGCTGCACGACCAGACTCTTGGGGTCGCCGGGTACAGGCGGATGCTTTGGCTGCTGTTGCTGCGCGTGCACGCTTCTGAGATAAGCGACTCCGCCCATCAAAAAGACAACAAGCATAACCGTTTTTAACAGGTCTCTCCTTCTCATTATCTCCGCTCCTTTTCATCAAGAGGATGAGAGAGCATCTGTTTCATCCCTCATCCCTCATCCCTCATCCCTCAATAGGACGGTAGAGTGGTTTTCGCCGGTACGTCTTCAGCGCCGTTTGAAGCCAGGTAACGCTCGGAGACTATCAGGGGGTTGCGATTCCACAGGTTGTAATGCATATCTACGCCGCCCGTTTTGTTGACTTGAAAAGTGCCGTCGCCCATCCCGTCTACCTGATTGAACGGGTCTGACCGGTTCATCATCACGGTAAGGCGCGGCAGCCCCGAAGGCGCATAAGGCCAGGGCCACGCGGTCGCGAGCATACCGTGAAAATGGATGTTTCCGATTCTGTTCGTCAGCACCTGATGCGTGTGACCGTGAATGACCGTGACCGAATTGTATGGCTTCAAAAGCGCCTGCACCTGTTCGGCATCTTCGGTCCAGAAATTCCAGTCGCGATAGTATTTGTAGAGCGGCGAATGAGAAAAGACCACGACGGGAGCACTGGTGGGAACTTTCGCAAGGTCTTGCTTGAGCCACGCGCGCCCCTCTTCGCCCACCTCGAACCGGCTCTGGCGGCCATCGTCAAGGCCGGCGACTATCTGCATTCGCTGCATCGGAGTAAGCCCCAGAGGGGTCCAGAAATCGGCCTCGTTTACGCTCATCAATGTGATGAAGTGAACGCCTTTGTGATCGAATGAATAGTAAGGCGGGCCAAACATCTCTTTCCACAGATCGCCCATATCGAGAAACCAGTCGTGCTCGCCCACCATCATTCGGACGGGCGCTTTCAGGGCTTTGAGTACTTCTGCGCCCAGTTTCAATTCGCCCGGCTGGCCGAGTTGCGCAAGATCCCCCCCGTAAAGCACGAAGTCGGGCTGCGGGTCGAGCGCGTTCACATCGGCCACGGCGCGTTCAAGCTGGCGCACGAACCGCTCGTTGAGTTTCTTTTCGTAGAGGTGCGAATCCGATATGTAGGCGAAGGTAAAGGCAGGCTCGGAACCCGAAGCCGTTTGCGACCCTGCGGCGCTGACTACGTCTACAAGCTGGAAAGAGTGCGGAATATATTTTCCGGCAGCCGCGGTCGCGGCCATCGCCGCCATCTTCATGAACTTGCGCCGCCCCTCTTCCATCCGGCCCGCCGTCATCAATTGATCGAGCCACGTCTCGCGCTCGCTCAGATACTCCTGGCGGCGCTTGATCCATTTCAAAGGATTCATTTCTGATCATCTCCTTTCCGATTAATTCGGGAACGGCGCGCGCGTTTGCGCTTTGGCGCTCTTGACCTTCTGGCGCGTGTCATCGCTTGTGAGAGCCTTCAAAAACTCTACCAGATCGTTCATCTCCGGATCGGTCAGCTTGAGCGGGCGCATGCCGCCGTCAAGATTCGCATTTAGCTCTCCGCCCTTGTCATAAAACTTGACCACATCGAGCAGAGTCTTTTCAGACCCGTTGTGCATGTAGGGCGCGGTCAATTCTATGTCGCGCAGCATAGAGGTCTTGAACGAGCCGATGTCTCTCTGCTGTTTTGTGACAAGGTATCGCCCGAGTTCGGAAAAGCCCGGAGAGAGCGCAAGCTCGTCTACGAGTTGCACGCTGCTGGGGTCTGAGGCCGTGATTTGCTGTGCGCGGCGGGCGAGAGAATCGAAGTTTTGATCTTTGGCCGCGACGCCTATGTTGTGAAACTTGAAATCGCTGAAGAAGGGCGCTGACGGGTTAAAGGCGTGGCAGCTTATGCAGCGGGCCTTGTTGTTGAAGAGGTCCCAGCCGCGCTTTGCCGCAGCCGACATCGCGTTTTGATCGCCCGCCATGAAGCGGTCAAACGGAGAGTTGCCCGATAGCTGCGTACGCTCGAACGAGGCTATGGCTTTTGCTATCGTGTCGATGTTGATCTCTTCGCCGGGAAAGGCTTTGGCAAACAGCGGCTGATATTCGGAAAGGCTTCGCACGCGCTCTACGACCGCCGGGTGATCTTTCATGCCCATCTCGACCGAGTTGATGATAGGGAGTTTCGACTGTTCTTCAAGCGAAGGAGCGCGTCCGTCCCAGAACTGCGCCTCATTGAACATGGCGTTGAGTACGGTGGGCGAATTGCGCGCACCTTTTTTGTTCTCGATGCCTACGCCGACCATGTTGTGATCGGCGAGCGCCGTAGCCGGGTCGTGACAGGTAGCACAACTGACCGTGCGGTCAACTGAAAGGCGCTTGTCGAAATAGAGCTTTTCGCCCAGGGCGACCTTCTCTTCGGTAATGGGATTACTCGGCGGCACCATCGCCTCCCACATATCGGCAGGCAATCCCAGAGGAACTTTCATCTGAAACTTCTTCACCTGCGGCGCGGCTGCTTCCACTTGATGTCGACTTCCGCCGCCGCTCATCAGGGCTGCCGCTGCTGCCGAAAAGAGCGCGAGCGCCACAAGCTTCATCAACAGCCGCCGCCGTAAACCAGCTATCTTGGTCATCTGCTTCCTCCTGATTCTCATGGCAAGGGAGTCTCACGCCTCTCTTTGCCCACTTTCGCACGCCTGCATATTCGCAGCGTATTGTAAAAATGCCCTCTCTTGAATAGCGCAAGGGCGCAATGTCAGTAGAATTGAGTTGCTTGATTTCGGCCTTGTGCCGCTTTAATAATTCGGCCGCACCTGTAATAACACGCGAGGCCCGGATTTATTCCACGCCTATTTCGCTGTGGCGGAAAAACTGCCAGACCGGGAATATTTCGGCCCGTAGCGTGTTATATTAAGAGGTCGCGGAAATCGCGATACGGATAATCCTGATATGAGCAAATCCAATATGCGCACATCGGAGTTTTCTCAGGCGGCGCTCGCGCACCTCGATCCGCTCTATGGATTTGCCATGACGCTCACCCGTGATCGGACCGAAGCGGAAGACCTCGTGCAAGAGACGTATCTGAGGGCCGTTCGAGCATTTGGGCAGTTGATGCCTGACAGCAATCTCAAGAGCTGGCTTTTTGCCATCATGCGAAACATCTGGCTCAACCAGCTTCGCCATCATCGGAGCGGACCCCAGTTTGTCGAACTCGATTCCGAAGCAGAGAACGAGTCGTGGTGGCTTGACCAGAAAGCGTGCGACCCGTACGCGGTCTATGTCAGCAAGGTGGAGCGCGAAGAGATGCGGGATGCGATTGCGAGTCTGCCCGATCTATATCGCGAGGTCATCGTCCTGCGCGATATCGAAGGCTTCAGTTATCAGCAAATAGCGGGCATTCTGGAGTGCCCCGCCGGAACAGTGATGAGCCGACTTGGACGGGCCAGAGAGAAACTCAGGCAACTGCTTTATCAGTGGCAAAGTGGAAGAGAGCCGAAACCTCTGCACGCGAAAAGAGCCTGAATCAAATTGACTCGTTCGGACGAGAGGGTGTATCGAAGTGCTATGAATCAATGTGAAGAAAATCACGGACGGATGGCATTTTATCTGGACGACGAATTGCGCGGCAGCGAGCTTGCCAGTTTTCAGTCGCACCTCAGCCAGTGCGCCGCCTGTCGCGCTGCGATAGAAGATGAACGGCGCTTTCTGGAAAACATACGGCAGTCACGCCCACTTCACGAGGCCCCGCCCGAGCTTCGCGCCCGAGTAGAGCAGCTACTGGATAAGGCAGAGCCGACCTATACGGCACCTTCCGGGCTGCGCCGTCGCGTGCAGAAAGCGGTCCGGCGAGGCGCGCCCTTCGCGTCCCGATTCCGCTATGCCCGCCAGGTGGCGGTGCTTGCCGTTTTGCTTGTCGTCCTCGCTGCGCTTGGCATCTGGGCGGGCATCAACCGCAAAGATATCTCGCGCCCGCTCCCCCCATCAGAGTTCGCCGTCATGGCCGTAGACACTCACCTCAGACACCTGCGAGGTCAGCTTCCACTTGAGATCGCGAGCCTCTCGCCTGAAGAAATATCCGACTGGTTCAAGGGCAAAGTCCCGTTCAGTTTCAGGCTGCCCGCGTATCAGGAATCATCCGGGCAGGAAAAACTTTATCAACTGGAAGGCGCGCGGCTTGTAGGTTTCAAAAACGATTATGCCGCTTATGTCGCCTACCAGATGCGGCAGCGCCCCATCAGCCTCGTAGTCACTTCGGCCACCGTAGCGCACCCGTCGGGCGGCGAAGAGATAACCTCAAAGGGGATCACATTTCATTACGATTCGATAGACGGGCTGAAAGTGATGACCTGGTCGGATCGCGGATTGACCTACGCGCTCGTGAGCGACCTCGAAGAGCGAGGCCAGCAATCCTGCATGGTCTGTCATCAGGGGACGAAAGACCGCGATTTTATCGAAAGCTTAAAGCCAAAAACCACGCATTGATGCGTGAGACGTGATGCGTGAGGCGTAAGGTAAAGACCTGTTTTCTTTTAAAGAGAAAATTTCAAACTCGGGGATCAGGTCTCAAATTTCAGATCTCAAATCTCGAATCCCGCACAGTATTACCTCTGCTTAGATCGAAAGTTGTAGCCAAATCCTCTCCTCTGGTCTGATGACAAATCGAAGGTCAGACGTTATTCTCTAGGCGCTGTTTTTCTACGGCAGACTTCAAGTTTACGGAAAACGGTTCACCCCCCAGATTGAATAATCCAGGGTAGAGCTGGCCGCCGCAGACACCGAGAGCAAATATATATTGCAGAGATTCGAACTAATTGCCTCTGCATCCCGTGGTGTCTGCGGCGGTTAATCTTATCAGGTGAAAGCGCACTCGAAGCGATTCCCGGCTCAATAGATTCAACCAGGGAGAAAACAAGCGCCCTCCTGACGATCTTCGATATGGATCGAAGATCGTCTCGCTGTTTGCGCTTCCTCGATTACACCTATGGACGGACTCACGATGAGAAGAATACTTACGACAACTCTTTATTTTGTACTTATATGCTTGTTGAGTATTGCGGCCCGCGCTCAGCAATCGGCGACGGCCACACTCGGAGGGCGAATCACCGATCCTCAGGATGCCGTCATCCCGGGAGCGCGGGTGACGTTGACGCAATCGGCTACCGGCCTCAAGCGCGAAACCGAGACAAACAGCGAAGGTCTGTATGTACTGACGAACCTGCCGCCGGGCGATTACGATATAAAAGTCGAGTCACCTGGATTTACAACGGCAAGTTCTTCGATCATCGTGCTTCGAGTCGGGCAGAGTGCTACGCTTGATCTGACTCTTGAAGTTGGCTTTTTAGAAGCCGACAATTTTTCTTCTCCCGAAGTCGAGCCGATTGATAAGACCACATCAGTAGTTGACGGTGTGATAGCCGCGCGGCAGATCGAGTCGCTGCCTCTTAACGGGCGCAATTTTCTGGAACTGGCGTTGCTGATTCCCGGCAACTCGCCCGCGCCGAATTTCGACCCTACAAAGACCAACAGCGTGACCATCTCTTCGGCCGGGCAGCTTGGGCGCGGCGGGAATTACTCGATTGACGGAGCCGACAACAACGATGATGTAGTGGGCGGGCCGCTTGAAAACATCTCGCAGGACGCCGTCAAGGAGTTTCAAATAGCCACGAATCGCTTCTCGGCCGAATACGGACGCTCGGGATCTTCGATCATAAACATACTCACCAAGACGGGAACAAACGAGTTGCATGGATCGGCCTCTTTTTTTGTGCGCGACCGCAGGCTTCAAGGGCTCCCCGCTACGTTCGACCGCGGCAATGAAGAGCCACCCTTTGATCGAGAGCAATACGCCTTTGCCCTCGGCGGCCCGGTAATTCGCGACAAAGCATTCTGGTTTGGCTCCATCGAGTATCGAAATCAGGACGGCGCGGTGCTCGTGGGCGAACGCGATGCGGCTACGCGAACGATCAATCGCAACTTTGCCGCCGCGCCGCTCAACGATCTGCTTGCGACCGCGCGAGGCGATATCGTCGTCTCCGACAACGACAATCTCACGTTTCGGTACTCGCTTGAGCGCGCCGATGACGTGACGGCAAGCACCCTGATACGCGCCATCGGCTCGGCCTCTCAGCGCCAGCAAAGCACGAATCATTATCAAACTTTTCTGACTAACTACACGCGCCTGTTTTCGCCAAATGTCGTAAACAGCTTTGGCTTCAGCGTGAATAATTTCATAAATGAAATCGAGCCGGTCACCGTCGCGCCGCAACTGACATTCCCGTCTTTGCAGGATGGAGCCTCTTTCCGCGTCCCGCAGCAAACCCGCCAGAACAGACTTCAGTTCTCAGACACCCTCACGCTTGTGAAAGGCGCTCACACTCTGCGTTTCGGAGGCGAGGTTCAGAAAATAGACGCCGATTTCGATCTCGGCGTATTTCAACAGGGCCGCATCGAGTTTGTTCAGGACTTCCCTGATTTCGATCACAACGGCGACGGTCGCGTAGATGATGACGACCTGCTGTTTGCCGTGACCCTCAGAAGCGGAGTACCCGACCGACCCCTTATTATCGACAACGCCGACAATGTGCATCTGGCCTTCTTCGCGCAGGACGACTGGCGAATACATCCGCAACTTACTTTGAATCTCGGCCTGCGATACGAACTCGACACCGATGTCAAAAACATCAGTCGCACGGATGAGCTAAACCCGATAATACTCTCTTTTCTCGGCGTCACCCGCTCGCGTGACAGAAACAACTTCGGCCCGCGAATAGGATTCAACTGGGCGAGCAAAGGCGGACATACAAGCATACACGGCGGCTACGGCATCTATTACGACCGCGTCATCTTGCAGATTCAATCTCTGGAGCGCGGGCTTGACGGGCGCGCACTGCCCATCGAAGTCAGGGCGGGTAACCTCTTTTTTATAGACCCGATGACAGGCCAGTTCCCGCCCTTTGCGCCGACCATCTCAAATCCATTTACGGGTTTCATACTGCCGGGCGCGGGCGCGGGCGGGATAAACATCATTGATAACAGACTGCAAAACCCTTCCGTGCAGCAGACCAACATCGGCATAGAGCAAGAGCTAGGAGAGAATTTCGTGGCGCGAGTTGATTACCTGCACAATCTCGGCACACATTTCATCATAGGCCGGACGATAGGAACCGTTTTCAATCCCGTGGTGGGCGGGCCGGACTCGGTTGTGAATCTGGAATCGAGTGTTAATACACAATACGACGGGTTGCTAGTCAGCCTTGAAAAGCGATTCTCGAATCGTTACCAATTCCGCGCTTCATACACGCTGTCTAAGGCATTCAACTATGCCAACGACGATCAGATCCCTTTTTCCAACGGGCCGCTCGATCCGAACAATCTCGGGTTGGAATACGGGCCTACGCCAAACGACCAGCGCCATCGCTTCACTTTTTCGGGCGTGTTCGATCTGTTCGAGGGCTTTCGATTATCGCCCATCTGGACGCTGGCCTCCGGCGTTCCAATGGATATTCTCTTGCCCGACGGCATCTCGCGCATTCCTCTTTTGCAGCGAAATGCGGGCGGGCGACTCTTCCACACGGGAGCCGAGCTCAACCGATTCATAAATCAAGTCAACGCGGGCGGAGGCATAAACGGCGAGTTCCTGCCACTCGTCAGCGATGATGCCAGATTCAGCGACGGATTCAATTCTTTCGACCTGCGCGTGTCGAAGCAGTTCAGGTTTTCAGAGAGTGTAAGGCTTGAGCCTATACTTGAAGTCTTCAACCTCTTCAATATGACAAACGTGCTGGGAGTGTCGAACGTAAATTATTCGGGATACGCGAACGCGCTTGTGCGTGACAGCGACAATCCGGCCAGCCCCGGCTTTCTGCGCTCGTCGAGGTTCGGGCAGGCGGTGACGACGGCAGGCGGCGTATTCGGCTCGGGCGGCCCACGCGCGTTTCAGTTTGCGGTAAAACTCTCGTTCTAAATATGACGTCAAAAGCCCAGGAAGCGAGCAGGCTAAAGCGCCAGATAGGCACGGGCACGGCAGCGGCTCTGGTCGTAGGCGAGGTTATAGCGGTGGGAATCTTTCTGACTCCTGCCGGAATGGCGAAATCGCTGGGCTCGCCCCTGTGGCTGTTTGTGGTCTGGTCGGTGATGGGCGCGATGGCTTTATGCGGCGCGCTCTGTTACGGAGAACTGGCGGCACAATACCCGGAGGCGGGCGGCGGATATGTCTACCTGCGCGAGGCGTACGGGCCGCGACTGGCTTTTCTCTACGGCTGGATGTGTCTGCTTGTGATGGACCCCGGAATCACGGCGGCGCTCGGGGTGGGGCTGGCAAGCTACGTGGGGTACTCGCTCGGTCTGTCTCCGACAGGGTTAAAAGCGGTGGCTATCGCTGTGATTGTGCTGCTTGCCGCCGCGAATATTTATGGCGTGCGATTTGGCGCGTGGCTGATGCGTTGGCTGACTATAATCAAGCTCGGGCTGATCGCCTTCGTAGTCGTTTGGGGATTCGGGCTCAGGCTTGGCGACTGGTCAAACTTCATTCCATTCGCAGCGCAACGACCCGGTTCGTCTCCGCTCGTGGGGGCGCTTTCGGGGGCGATGGTGGCGGCTTTTTTTTCGTTTGGCGGGTGGTGGGACCTGAGCAAGATAGCGGGCGAGGTGCGCGACCCGGCCCGCAGCCTTCCGCGCGCGCTCGCCTTTGGAGTCGTGGCCGTAACGCTGGTTTACATCCTTACGAGCGCCGTGTTTTTGTATCTTGTCCCGGTCGAGCGCGTCACGTCGGGCGAGACATTCGCGGCTCAGGCCGGAGAAGCTCTCTTTGGCAAAGCGGGCGGCGAAGTGCTTTCCGGCATAGTGATTATTTCAGTCCTGGGCAGCCTGGCCGGGTTGATTATGACAGCGCCGCGTGTTTATTACGCGATGGCGCGCGACGGGCTGTTTATTGATTCCATAGCGGCGCTGAGTCCAAAATTCAATACCCCGGCTCGCGCTATTTGCCTGCAAGCATCGCTTGCGAGTCTGCTTGTGGCGCTCGGTTCTTTCGATGGCATCATAGCTTATTTCGTCTTTGTGACGGTAATATTTATCGCGCTGACCGTTGGAGCCGTATTCGTGTTGCGTCGCAGAGGGGCGGACGGGTTGCCTTATAGAACTCCCGGTTATCCGTTTACGCCGCTTCTGTTTCTCGCGCTTGTAATGGTGCTGCTTGTGTTGCTGGCGGGAAGCAATCCGAAGCAGGCATTTCTCGGAGCGGGAGTTGTGGCACTCGGCGCCCCGGTTTATCATCTTTTCTTTCGCAAACGTGAATCAGTGAACGGCCATTGAAAAACATAGAAGAAGGGAGCCGTCAACAATGACCTGGATCAAGACTATAGAATTGTCTGAGGCAAGCGAGGAATTGCGCCGCGCTATGGAGGGCCAGAAAGAGTTATACCCGATAGAGTACGCCACGCCGGTTCATCCCGTGTCGGGCGGCGAGACAAGCGGCATAGTCGCTTCGCACAGCCTGATCCCCGATGCGCTCTTTCATGCCTTCTCAACCTTTGGTGCGCTGATGTCGCCTGAGTTGCCTCTGGCAAGGCGGCAGCACGAAATGATCGCGACTATGGTTTCGGTGACGAATCGGTGCTTTTACTGAATCGAGTCGCACGCAGAGTTTCTGCGTCGAGTCACGCTGGATAAAGAACTGGTTCAGGCGCTCGAAGATGATTACACGTCTGCACCTATCAATGAACAGGATCGAGTCATGCTCGATTACGTAGTGCAGTTGACAAAAGACGCCACGCGAATTTCCCCGCAGGATCACGAGCGGTTGCGTGGTGTGGGCTTTGACGACAAAGCCATATTGCAAATTACCCTGATCGCCTCATGGTTCAACTACATCAACCGCGTGGCCGACGCGCTAGGAGTCGGGCGCGATGGAAGAGATGAGAGTGATGCGTGATACGTGATGCGTGATACGTGACCTGGAGATCGGCAATCATCTGTTAACAACCATATGCCTGAAAATCACGTATCACGCATCACGTATCACGCATCACCTTTCGTATCTGTGTTTGTCGGCGTAGCTGTAAGCCGTATAAGCAGCGATGACGTGACAGACCCATCCCAACAATCCGCCCGTGCCTATCCAGAGGCCGGGCGTGACGATCAGCCAGAAGATGCCGCGCAGTATCTTGCCGTTATAAATCTGGCCCACGCCTGGAATAACAAGGCTCAAGACCGCTGCTGTTCCCGAATTGCTCATTGTTCCCTCCGTTTTATCTTACGAAATAGAGGTCAGAGAATGTTCTCATCTTCCCCGCCTCCTAACGTCTGAGTGTGTCTTTCGGCAGGTTATGCTAACCTTTTGCCTTCTCTGACCGTACAAAATAATTTGCATTCGCTCGACTACGGTCCTGCGTACTTACAGATGGTGGGGTGGAAAGGGACATACGACTTGGGAAGCAAAACCCTTGACCGGGCGGAAGAACGGCTGGCGAAATCTGCCGGGGGTGATCAATCGGCATTTGCTGAGATTGTGCGGGAACATCAGGCGATGGTCTTCAGCATGGCTTATCATTTTCTGCGAGATCGCGCGCTGGCGGAGGAGCTGGCTCAAGAAGTGTTCCTTCATCTCCACCAGAATCTTTCGGCCATACAGTCCCCGGCTCACCTCACCTTCTGGTTGCGGAAGGTGACCGGTCACAGATGCATAGACCAGTCTCGGCGGCGGAAACTCCGCCCGCAGGTGAGTCTGGAAGATGTGCCGGAGCCCGTAGCAGAGCAACCGGTGGACGATTTTTTGCTCTCGGAAACTTTGCGGCGAGTCGTGGACACCTTGCCGGAAAAACCACGGATGGTAGTGATACTCCGGTATCAGGAAGACCTCGAACCGCTTGAGATCGCCGAGGCGCTTGATATGCCGGTAAATACCGTGAAGAGCCATTTGCGGCGGTCGCTCGTGTTGTTGCGCGAGAAGCTGACGCGCTGCCTGGGGGAAGCACATATATGAGTCGCCTTGATGATGAATTAAGACTGGCATTCAGCCGCCAGGAGCCTTCACCGGATTTCACCGGGCGAGTGATGGAGCAAATCAACGCTCAGGCAACTATGAAAAAAGCTGCCGCGAAGAAGGCTCCGACGAGAAGGCGATGGTGGGAGTCGTTGCTGATTCTCATCGAGCCGCCCAGAGTTCGGTGGCTCGCGGCGGGGCTTGCCGCCCTGTTGCTGATAGCGATTGGCGCGTTTCAATACTGGCCCCGTCATGTTGCCTCGCCTGAACAGCAGGCCGCGAGCGTAGAGAAGGACCGCGCAGGCGAGCGCGACGGCGCTATACAGGCGGGGGATCGGGAATCTGCCGGGCCGAAAAATCAGCAGACGCCCGATGTTTCAAATCAGCATCAGCCCGGCGATGATATTGCGAAGGGTGCTGAATCAACCGAGCTTGAAGACGCGAAACACCCGGTAAAGCACCGGCCCCGGTCTGTTCGCAAATCGGCGCGACCGGATGAGCCCGGAATCAATGTGGCTGTAAAGTCCGAAGGGGAGATTGCCAAAGAACAACTCATGCTGGCCCTTCACATCGCCAGCAGCACCCTTGGCGAAGCTCAAAAGGCGGTCAATGGAGACGATGAATGAAATAGCTTCCAGGTCGGTAAATAGTCTGTGTGTTTAATGGAGGAATCATGAAATTTATAGTAACTACTTCGATGAGATTGATCTTTCTTTCCCTGATACTTTCAGTCGTTGGGGCGCTGCCCGCCTACGGGCAAGAGGCCAGATTGAATATCGCGCACCTCGACCGCTTCACCGATAAGGCATCGGAAGTCATAAACGTGGATGTGCCCGAGAATCTGCTCAAGCTCGCGGCTACGTTCCTCAGACCGGAGAGATCGCCCGACGAAGCCAAGGCCAAGGAATTGATCCAGAATTTGAAGGGCGTCTATGTCAAGAGGTTTCAATTCGAGAATGAAGGCGAATACCTGCCGTCGGATGTCGAAACAATCCGCGCGCAACTAAACGCTCCGGGCTGGACTAAGATCGCCGATGTTCGCAGCAAGAAGAAAGCCAGTTTCGATGTTGTCATCATGACGGAGGGGAACGTGATCAAAGGGCTCGCGGTGCTCGCGGTCGAGCCAAAGGCGCTCACGGTCGTAAACATTGTCGGGCCTATTGATTTAGAGAAGCTCTCTCAACTCGAAGGCAAATTCGGCATCCCGCGATTCGGGCTTGAGACGGGCGACACGCACGAGGAGGACAAGCAATGAAAGCGGGAAAAAGATTCTCCCTCACGATCTTAATCCTGATTCTCAGCGTGATCTTTGGCGCGACACCGGGGCTTGCAACCGACAAGAGCTTCAGTTCGGTGGTCAAACACATCAAAGCGCACTACGGGGCCAAGAGCCAGAGCACGTTCGGATTGATCAGTTTTGCGAGGCTGGCCGTAAAGATGGTACGCCCGGCGGGAGTCAAGAACTTCAAGGTAGTGATGCTCAAGGAGCTCGATTTTTCCGAGAACTCGCAAACCGATTTTCACAAATTCGTTCACGACGCGGTCGACCCCGCGTGGCAGCCGGTCATAGAGATCGCTCAACCGCGTAAAACCCAGTGGACTTATGTCTATGCTTCGGAAGAGGGAAAACATATAAAATTCCTCGTCGTCACGTTACAGCAGGAACAGGCGTTCGTGGTCCAGTTCAAATTCGACCCCGACAGACTGAGCCAGTTTATAGACAATCCGAATATAATGGGCATATCGCTAAAAGACGATAAGGACCACGATCAGGAAGATAGCCCCGGTGAAGATGAAGAGAAGGAATCAGACCCAAATCATCCTGATTCGAATTGAACAGACTTCGCTTTGATTGATCCGCTTTCTCTAAGATGTCAATCAATACAATTGAAATAGGCCGCGTCCGTTCGCGGCCTATTCGTATTCGCCTCTCGCTCAAATCGAGATTCGATATGGTTGTCGCCGAACAATCACACGAATACTCCTGGACTTGAGCCAGCCAATCCCACATAATGCCAGCGAGTCCTGGACGCTCGTTCTGAACGGCCTGTTTCACTCAAGGCCATCTATCACGGGAGATGATGGATGGGTATCTCACTTAAACCCGAACATCTGAAAAGATACAAAGACATTGCCTGGCTGCTGATGAAGTATGGCCGGGGCGATCTGGTCAAGCAGGTCGGATTGGATGAAGCCCTCGCGGGCGAAGACGCGGAGCAGGCGAACGAGATTCCTTCTGAGGCGAAGGCGCTGGCTGATGATCTGGAACGGATGGGGCCTACGTTTATCAAGCTGGGCCAGCTATTTTCTACCCGTCCCGACATCCTGCCTTTCGCCTACATGGAGGCGCTTGCCCGGCTGCAAGATAACGTCGAGTCGTTCTCTTTCGCGGATGTCGAAAAGACGGTGACAAACGAGTTGGGGGTGCGCATCTCAAGGGCTTTCTCGGAATTTGAAGCGACACCGATGGCAGCGGCATCGCTCGGTCAGGTGCACCGCGCGAGATTGCGCAACGGGCGGGCGGTGGCCGTCAAGGTGCAGCGGCCCGACATACGCGAAGACCTCATCAAGGACCTGGAGGCGCTCGAAAGCGTAGCCGAACTCCTCGACAACAATACCGACATGGGCAGGCATTATCAGTTTCAGCAGTTGCTCGATGAATTCCGAAAGAGCCTCTTGCGAGAACTCGATTATCGCGAAGAGGCGCGCAATCTCCTCACGATGGCCGAAAACCTCAAGGAGTTCGACCGCATAGTTGTGCCGCGCCCTATTGAAGATTACACAACCTCGCGGGTGTTGACGATGGAGTATGTGGAAGGGCAGAAGGTGACTTCTTTGAGCCCGGTTGCGCGCCTCGACCTGAACGGGGCGGAACTGGCCGAGCAGCTTTTTCGGGCCTATCTGAAGCAGATTCTGGTAGACGGCTTTTTCCACGCCGACCCGCATCCGGGCAACGTGTTTCTGACCAGCGACAACCGGATCGCGCTGCTCGATCTGGGGATGGTCGCACGCATCACGCCGGGATTGCAGGACCGTCTATTGCGATTACTGCTTTCCATAAGCGAGGGTCGCGGCGAAGAGGCCGCAACCCTCGCCATAGATGTTGCCGAAGCGAGAGAGCAATTCGACGAGGCGGAGTTCAGGCGGCGTATCACCGATCTGGTCAGCCGGTATCAGAGCGCAAATATGCAGCAGATTGAAATCGGAACCATAGTGCTTGAACTCACTCAGGTCTCCACCCATTGCGGCATCCGTCTTCCGCCCGAGCTTGCCATGCTTGGCAAGACCCTGCTCAATCTGGATCAGGTGGGGCGCACGCTCGACCCGGAGTTCGATCCCAACGCCTCAATTCGCCGCAACTCCGCAAGCATTATGCAGCAGCGTATGTTCAAGAGCCTGTCTCCGGGCAACGTATTCAGCAGCGCGCTCGAGATGAAGGATTTCGTCGAACGCCTGCCTACGCGGGTCAATAAGATTTTAGACGCGGTCGCAAACAACGAGATACAGATAAGAGTAGATGCGATAGACGAGACGCATTTGATGGAGGGTTTTCAAAAACTGGCGAATCGCATCACGCTTGGATTGATTCTGGCCGCGATGATCGTTGGGGCGGCTATGCTCATGCGCGTGGAAACCCCTTTCAAAATACTCGGCTATCCGGGGCTTGCGATACTGTTTTTTCTGATCGCGGCGGGCGGCGGTGTAGCCCTTGTGATCAGCATCCTTTTTACAGACGAAAAATCGAGAAAGCCCTGAGAGGCTTTGCGGGAGATTTAACATGCCAAATTTAGGAAATCTCGGAATAGGCGGAATTATTTTTCTGATCGGCGCTGTGGTCTACATCGTCCACCTGATATTGAGCCTGTCACGTCGAAGCTCGAAACTGCCCCTCGACGGAGTAGGCCTGATGGTTCTCGGAATTGGGCTCGCGCTCGTCCTGAAGTGGTAACGAAAAGCTCTATCAGCCTCAAGCGTCATAGACGTGAGTGCCGAAGATCTTATCGTGAAGGCCCTGTTGCTCCTTGTCCCAGAGCGGCCAGAGCCAGAGGATAAAGCAAAGACCTCCAATCAGCCCTTTGAGAAACTCGCGCAGGAAAGCCTTGCCGAATCCGAGCGGCTGGCCGGCGGGGTCGAGCACTTTAATGTGCATCCACCTCTTTCCGAGCGACGCGCCGTCCCGACCCAGCAAATAGATATTATAAATACCTATGCCGAGCGCGCCTACGAATGCAATGAAGTATCCGAGAAAAAACAGCGCGGCGGCTCCGCCTTCCAAGCGTCCGCTGGGGCCTGCCGAAGCTGCTCCAATCGCAATGAACACGAATCCGGGCACCTCTGCTGCAAATCCAAGCAATCCGTCCAGCAACACAGCGGCGATGCGCTTGCCTATACTTGCGTAGGCTCCTGAGTAAGGCGCTCCATAGCCGTAAGCGGGCTGCTGCTGATAGCCGCCATAAACGGGCGGGGCGCCATAAGGCGGCATCTGTGGCGGCGGTTGCTGCATGGGTGGCTGCGCGCCGTAAGGGTTTTCCGCCGGGCGATTCGGGAGCGGGGATGAGCACTGGCGGCAGACCTGCTCCCATTCGGTGCTTTGCGTGCCACACCTCGGACAAAATGCCATGTCGATTTTCTCCTTAAAAACTCCGTATTGTTCAATGAAGTTGTCAGGGCCTGACAACACCGAAATCACTTTATAGCAGAAGGATAAAAAGTCAAGAGCAGAAGGACCGGCTTACGGCAAACCGGATGCAGCCAGGCAAGAAATCGACTGAATACCGCGCCAGGGACCGGCGCAAACAGATAAATCGTCTGGAAAGAATCTATCAAGACCCTTCGAGGTTTTTCTTTAATCAAGCCAGCGGAGGGTGCCGGGTATCATCTCAAATTCCCAGGCTCCAAGTTTATCGTTGAACCATTTACGATATATCGCGATATAACGCCGTTTATCAGATACTCCCGTGACGGTCATAAATTCCATTACAGCCTCCGCGTCCTCGGCAAGCTCACAGATCGTGTCTGCGATCAACGCTTGCCGAATCTGCGCCGCCTAATGCCTCCACTTGTTCGGGGCGCAAGAGGTAAAGGCCCGCAGGGTGTTTTGACAGAGTTACATATATGATCGAATCCAGACGGCTGATGGCCGATACTACGCCCTGTCCGAAACTGGTTTGCACCATCTGACCAGGCAGGAAGGATTCGACGTTTGAAACTGTGATTGACATAAAATACTCGCCTCCTTCGCACACTCTTCTAATAAAAGCATACGAAAGAGCAGTTACAGATGCGTTAAGCGCGGGCAAACATTTTCTGAATAAAGCCCGTAAACAGCACGAACCACAGAAATCGGTGTTGCCCCCCTAACTCCGATCCCTGTGGCTCTCCTATTTACTTCTTCGATTTGACGGCGGACGGTGTTGCCCCCGTAACCCCGTCCGCTGTGCAGCCTTTCGTGCTGCGTAATTTATTTGGGCAAGCTTCGTGCCACCTGTTTAGGGGAGTCTAAACCGTTAAAATCTAACGATTTATCATTGGAGCACTTCCCCGTGACTGACAAATTTCGATGCCTGGGCCTGACAGAACATGTCAGTTTGACAGGATCGAATCTGAGATTTGAGACTTGAGATTTGAAACCTGCGATACTTGAACGGGAAGTCGTGAGCGATCAGGCAACACTGACCATCTTGAACTGTTCAAGCTGCTCTACAAACGCGCCGAGATGGCGGCGCGCGGCCTCTTCGTTTACCTCGAACCTCTCGCAAACACCTCTGACCAGTTCATCGAGCGTGATGGTTCCCCCATCATCTATCTGCTTCCAGATAATCGCGCCTGTGCGGTTGAGGCGGTAATAATAGAGAGTTTCCAGATTCAACAAAACACCGTTGTCGTCGGGAAGCGGAGTGAATACGGTTGATGAACTCTTCTCTATTCGCATTAAAACAACAATAATTCTTCCCTCCGCAAGCGCGCAAGCCTTCTACGTATCTGAGCGGTCAGAAAAGCCCGCTGTCGAGCAGGCGGGAAGCCAGTTCAGCGCGTCCCCTCACGGACGCTTTTTGATAGACCTTATCGAGATGTTTATTCACGGTTTCGACGCTTATCCTGAGCCGTTCGGCTATTTCAAGGTTCTTTTTGCCCCTGAGGCATTCGAGCGCTACCTGAGATTCACGCTCGGTAAGCCCCCAGGTCTGGCGCAGATGCTCGCCATAGCTCGACCATCGCGATGCCGAACGTTTGACCAGACATAACAGATAGCTGTCGGCTCCAAGCATCCCTGCCGGCATCAAGGTGCAGTGCAGCGTATGCTCTATGCGACCGACCATAACCTCGCGCACAACAGAGGTCAGCGCCTCTCCGTTCAGCTTGACCGGGTACTGCAATTCATAGAAATCCTGATAAAAATCGGCTCCAAGCTCCAGGACCGAAGCCACCAGCAGATGACCTTCGCTATTATCAACCAGAAGTTTATCAAATGCTCGATTGTGCCAGACCAGTTGCCCTTCCGGATTTAAGAAAACCGCACCTTCGTTTATTTCATCGAGCGCAGCCGCCAGACTATACAGGCGGTCAGTATCATCAGACATGGGTGCTTCGATGGACGCAGAACCATATGACCCTTGAGCCAACATATCATTCCTCATTTGATTATTGCTCGCAGGAGGCAGAGAAGCCTTTGCAATCGTGCAAATTCAACTCCTGATGCGGCAACTCGCCAGTCCAATGAGGGGCAGGGAGATCGAAAGCCGGGCTATTACAGAGGCAACCAACTTGCGCCAATGGCCGGCATTGACCCGGGGAACACTTTCACAGGGCAAAAGGTAGCTTCGGCAAGGTTATAATTCACTCCCCATGCCTTGTCAACACTTTCATTTTAATAATTCGTAATAAGTGATACACATCATGTGATGGGTGATGCGTGATCCGTGATCCGTGACTTAAAGGCGGTTTTCTTCTTACGATGGACTCCAAATCTCATGATTCACCCGTCACGAATCACCTGTCACGAATCACCTGTCACGAATCACGCATCACTGCCTATCCCGCATCTGGAACCCGGGCACAATTGGCACTTTCATTAGATGGAATGGTTAGGCCTGAATCGCGCGCACAGATCAGGCAGGTTATTTTCAGATCATCTTTTAACGGTCCTGCTCCCAAAAGAGACGGGACAAAGCGAGTAAAAATGGATTCGCTCAGACCACGCACCATCAACGAGTATCTTCGCAGTATAAGCCGTCGCAAGGCTGCCATAATCGTTCCGGCGCTCGTCATCGTGATCTCGTCGGCCGTCGCCATAAAACAGTTGCCCAATGCCTATGAGTCTTCGACCTTTATAATCATAGACTCACCTTCGGGCAAAGGCTCAGGCGAGGACGCATCGCTCGATCTTGCGCGCAGACTGGCCACCATACGCCAGCAGGTCACAAGCCGCACTCGTCTTGAAGGGATCATTTCAAAGTTCGGGCTCTATCAAAACGAGCTTCAAAAAGGCACGCGCATTGACGATGTGATCGAAGAGATGCGCTCGACCATCAAGGTCGAGGTGAATTCGAGCAGAGATAACGTGACCGATGCCTTTACGATTTCATATCGCGCAAACGACCCCGAGACCGCGCGTAAAGTGACGGCGGAACTCTCAGACCAGCTTATAGCCGATAACGTTCAGGCGATGCAGTCTCAGGTTTCGGGCGAAGCCGATGTGTTGCGCCAGCGCGCGGCCGATCTGTCGTCTCAACTGCACGAGCTTGAAGAGAAAGCCTCCTGGCTGCTCTCGCTAAAAGAAGACGCTCCCGTCGTTCCAACGGGTTCGGGCGGGCGCGGCACTGTATCGGCCGAAGCGCTTCGCGCCCAGCAGATGACCGTTGAAAACCTCAAGGATCAGCAATACAAGCTCCAGCAGGAACTGGCCGATGTCGAGCGCCGCATAAGCGAGCAGCAGCACATCGTCGATCAGCAAAAGAAGACCGTCAATCTTCGCGACAACCCGACCTACGCCGCGCTCATTGCCAAACGCACAGAGCTTAAGGGCCAACACGATAACCTCATCAACAGCGAAGAGCTTACGGATAAGCACCCGCGTGTGATTGCCATAAACGATCAGATAGCCGCCATAGATCAACAGATAGCCGAACTTCGCCGCCAGATGGAAGGCGGAACCAACCAGTCGCCTGAGATGCGCGACCTCCGCGCGCTTGAATCTGACCGCAACCGCTTGAAGATCGAGCTTGAAGTCACAGGCCGCGAACTCCAACGCCGCATAGCCAACCCGCCCGTAGCCGCCGTCTCGTCCGCTCCCGCCGTGCCTGCGTCTCCCGCCACACGCGATGCCGGAGCCGCGCGCATGGCTCAGGATTATCTGGGCCTCAAGCAGACATACAAAGAGGTGCTCGCCAAGCTACAGGACGCCGAACTCAAGAAACAGACTCTCGGCAGCGATAAGGTAGAGCAATTCCGCGTGCTCGATCAGGCGAACCTGCCTCAACTGCCGGCCTGGCCAAATCGCCGCCTTCTCTCGCTTGTGGCCGTAGCCCTGGGGCTGGCCGTGGGAGCCGGTTTCGCGTTTCTGCTTGAAATGCGCAGCTTCACCTCGCTTCAGGACGCCAGGGACGTAGAGCACTACACAAGGCTGCCGATGCTTGCCGCCATCCCTCGCACGCAGACGGCCGAGGATCGCAAGCGCAACGAGCGGCGAGCGAGAATGCGAATGGCGCTCGGCACAGCCGTGGCGATTGTGGCAACCGTGGCGCTCACAAAACTATTGATCGTCGCAAATTTGTTCGCCCTCATAGGCAGGAAGTGAAAAGATCGCGCCATTAGTCATTTAATTGAATCGAGAGGGATTGGGAGAATAAATGTACAAGCAATTTTACGGATTACGCGACATTCCATTCAGTCTTGCGCCGGACCCCCGGTATCTGTTCCGCACCGAAAGCCTGCTCGAAGTCTTTGCCAACTTACAGTATGGAATCGAGAACGGCAAAGGGCTGGTAGTGGTTACGGGCGAAGTTGGAACCGGCAAAACCACCATACTGCGCTCGATGCTGCAATCGCTCGACCGTTCGGTGCTTGCGGCCTACATCTTCAATCCCCTGCTTTCGACCGAAGATTTCTTTGACCTGCTCGGAAGCGAGTTTCGCCTGCGGTCGCAGACATCGAAAGCGACTATGCTGCGGATGTTCGGTTATGTGTTGATGTCGCGTCACGCGCAGGGACTTCGCACGGTGCTGGTCGTAGACGAAGCGCACCTGCTCCCCCGTCACCTGCTCGAAGAGATCCGTTTGCTCTCAAATTTTGAAACCAATCGAGACAAACTGCTTCAGGTCGTATTGTGCGGCCAGCCCGAACTCCACGACCTGCTGGCACAGCCGGAACTGAGGCAACTAAAGCAGCGCGTCAGCCTCAAATGCTCGATCAAACCGCTATCGGCCCGCGAAACCGCCGAGTACATCCACTGGCGATTGAGGGTAGCCGGAGCCAGAGACGAAAACATTTTCGAGCCCGAAGCGATTCGCATAATCCATCAGTTTTCCGGCGGCATCCCGCGCATCATAAACAACATCTGCGATAACGCTCTGCTGAATGGTTTTGGCGAAGAGAGCCCCCGCGTTACAGCCTCTATCGTGAGCGATGTGATCATGGAACTCGACCTGATGCCGATGGAGGCCACTTCGATGCAGATGGCCGCCGAGGCCAGCGCCGAGCGAGACGCATTTATGGCCCGCAACCCGCAAAACGATGGATGGTCACAGGCGAGAAATCAGGATCAGGCCGGGCCAAACGTTCACTACATCCACCGCGACCCTGCGGAAACGTCGTCAGGGCAGAGCGCAAGTGTCGCAGGCAACAAAGCAAGATTCGTGATCGATTCTGAAAACGACAGCGATCAGGAAATGCCGTCGAAGTTCTTTTCGCGAGTGCGTGTGACCCGGCACGCCTAAGCCGCTCCTGTGTGAAAGGTCTACTGATATGGGCAGAGTCTACAACGCACTGTTGAAATCCGATAGGTGGAAAGACAATAGCCGACCAATCGGTCGCCCCACAGAGATTTCGGGAAACGCGTCTTCACAAGCGCTGGAACCCGTCGCTGGTCAACAAAACACCGGCCAGTATCTCGTCGAGCAACAGCCCGCACAAACCGGATTTAATGATCAGACAGAACAAGGCCACCAGCCACCGGCATTCCCCTTCGATCTCAACACGGACCCGATAGCGGTCGATTACACGGGCGCGAATCTGGCTATAGGCCAGTTCCCACAAGCGCAGTTCCCGCAAGCACAGTTCCCGCAGGCGGTTCCCGCGCCTGTCGCAGCCCCCGCCAAACCTTCTTTCGTAGAGCCGAAACAGATAGCAGATGCATCCACGCTGACCATCGAGCCGCACATGGCGGCACTCACAGGCGACGATGTTCTTTCAAGCGAGCGTTACCGAACGCTTGCGGTCAGACTGCTAAATCTGGCCGCTCGCCGCAAGCTCAAGACGATTGTCGTCACAAGCGCCCGCGAAGGCGAAGGCAAATCCACCGTGGCTACGAATCTCGCCTGGGTGATGTCGAAACCTTCCGAGCGGCGCGTGCTTTTGATAGACGCCGATCTGCGCTACCCGTCGGTTGCCCGTCTTCTCGGCATACGGTCAGGCAGCGGGTGGCTCGATATGCTCGCAGGCACCGAACGATTCGAAGACACGGCCGTACGGCTCGATCCCAACGGCCTTTACGTGATGACGCCAAACAGCGTAGGCGATTCCTCTACAAAGGCGAAGAGCGACAAAAGCGAGGTCGGGCTTCCCGGGATAGCCGACGCGCTCTCTTCTTCCCGCGTCGAGGAGATGTTGACAGAGCTTGAGCAGCATTTTGATTTCATAATTATTGACACGCCCCCGATACTCGATTTTGCCGACGCGCAACGGCTGGCTTCCATAGTTGACGGCACAGTGCTTGTGACCCGCGCAGGAAATACTCATCACAGCAATGTGACCGACGCCCTCAAGCTTGTGCCAAAGGAACGCCGCGTCGGTGTGGTTCTGAACGAGGCACAGGTTGAAGAAGAGATCGCCTATCACAACCGCAAAACGAAGGGCGGTTTTGGGCGTCTGTTCAAACGCAAGAAATAAGGGTTATTGAGATTATCAAAAGATGATTTTAAGAATCGTATTTAAAACTAATGCCCCCTCACCCCTGAGTTGCAACCGCTTGAATGGCGCAACTGACGAGAAAATTATATGAGACGCATGTTTCTGGTAGCAGCCGAATTTGTATTGATGCTCGTGGCGGGACTTGCCGCGACCTACATCAGATTGGCAAACGCCATATGGTATGAGGTGCTTGAGCGTCAGAGCTGGCAAAAGCTTTTGCTCGTGGCGCTCGTGGCTCAACTGACGTTTTACCTCTTCGATCTTTACGATCTTCCTGCGATGCGCAGCTATCGCCGGGTGATGATCAACCTCGTAAAGGCGCTCGGTGTAACGACTGTCCTCATATCAATCCTTTTCTACGTCCTGCCGGTGCTCCAGCTTGGTCGCGGCGTCTATCTGTGGATGATCGCTATCAGCTTCGCTCTGATAACTGCGTGGCGGTGGCTGGTTGCCTGGAGCGCGGGACATCCTCAACTGGGTGTGCGCGAACGCGTCTTGATACTCGGGTCGGGAGAGCAGGCCATAGAGCTTGCCCGCGCCACGCTTGAGCGCAGCAACGCCGGATTTCACATCGTCGGGTTCGTAGACAACAAGCCCGAACTCGTCGGCAAGAGCCTGATAAATCCTTCCGTAATCGGGCTGACCAGCGATATATCGAATCTGGTCGAGCAACATCAGATTGATCGTATAGTTGTCGCGGTCGAAGATCGGCGCGGACAGTTTCCTACCGAAGAACTATTGAACCTGAGCCTCAGCGGGAGGGCGGCGGTCGAAGAGAGCGCCTGCTATTACGAACGGCTCACGGGCAAGATCGCTACCGATATGCTCAGGCCAAGCTGGTTGATATTTTCGAGCGGCAGCCGTTTCTCGGACATCGCTCATCACACGCGCAGGATCGTTAATTTCGCTCTTGCGGCGGTAGGGTTTCTGCTCTCGCTGCCGATAATGCTGGCTGTGGCCATCGCGGTCAAACTCGAATCTGCCGGACCGATCTTTTATATCCAGGAGCGCTTAGGCAAAAACGACCGCCGGTTCAACATAATCAAGTTCCGCTCCATGCGTATTGATGCCGAAGCCAACGGCCCGGTCTGGGCGGGCGAATCCGACCCCCGCGTCACGCGAGTGGGACGGATCATTCGCAAGCTCAGGCTCGACGAGTTGCCGCAATTCGTAAACGTCCTGCGGGGCGATATGAACTTCGTGGGCCCGCGCCCGGAACGCCCGGTCTTCGTCGATCAGTTGACTGAAATCATCCCCTTCTACACTCAACGACATCTCGTTAAACCGGGACTCACCGGCTGGGCACAGATCAAGTATCCTTACGGCGCGTCGGTCGAAGACGCCATAGAGAAACTGAGGTATGACCTCTACTACATCAAAAACCAGTCCTTTATTCTGGACGCGATAATTGTATTCGAGACGATCAAGATCGTCCTGTTCGGTCGCGGGGGAAGATAAACGCCCGTCGTGAGAAAGAGTATGAATATGATGACGACAACAAGAAAATTCCTGAGCTTCACACTGATGGCGATGATCGCCCTGGGCCTTTCGGGTACAGGGATTCCTGCGCAGGGGCAATCGAAATCCGCTTCCTCCAAAATGGTTGATGACACCTCGGCGGCTGCAAAGCCGCGCGCCTCAGGCGTGAAGACTTCGGCGAGTCTTTCGGGCACGGCCGACCAAATCGCGCCCCCGGATGAAGCCGCTATCCAGGCGCAGATAAATTCGATCTATCAGAATTTCTATAACACCTATCGGCTCGGCGCGGGCGACATCATCGCCATCTACGTAGACCGTCACCCCCAGGACACCATCGAGCACACCACCGTGTCGCCTTTCGGGCAGGTCTATTACCCACTGCTTGGCAACATATCGGTCGCCGGAAAAACGCTCGGCCAGCTTCAGGATTACTTCACCACGGCGATTTCGGAATACATCAAAGACCCGCGCGTGACGCTCTCGCTTCTTGAAGCCAACAGCGCCAAGATAGGCGTGCTCGGCGATGTGCGACAGCCGGGCGTAGTGCTGCTTTCGCGCCCGATGCGCGTGCTTGACGCCATAACGGCTACGGGCGGCATCGCTGAGACCGGCAACAGTTCAAAGGTATCCATCCTCAGACAGTACGAAGACGGCAGCGTGAAGACGCTCACCGTTGACGTGAAGAAGATACTCAAGGGCCAGGCAAGCCCGGAAGAAAACACCTACCTGCGGGCAGGCGATACGATCATAGTACACGGGAATCTGTTCAAGAAAATGAGTAAGATCACAAGCGTTGTGGGGCTGACGAGTTTCGTCACGTTCCTTACGCACGGAGCGCGATAGCCCGCTCGCCCCTGTCAACAGGAAAGCAATTATAGAATCGAGTAAAAGCGCGATAGCCGCGCAAAAGAAATGGAAATTGAATATGATTCAGGAGCCCCCTATGTCTAAACCACTCTTCTCCGCCACGAGCATCGCAACTCATTCCAACTCAAACGGCGCCTCGAACGGACAGTCCCGTCACTCTCCACTGGCCGATTTAGTCAACACGCAGTTGAAAGCAAAAGGCATGAGGCAGGTTGATTTCTGCCGCCGGACAGGGTTCGATCAGGGCTTACTGTCAAAAATACTTTCATCTGTCGTCAACACGCTAAACGTAGAGACGGCCCTGAAACTGGCCGACGGTCTGGAACTGCCGCCCAGTATTATTTTCGAAGTCATAGGAAAAAAGGAAGTGGACGAGTTGCTGCGGCGCTTCTACTCGAATCCGGGCGCAAACAAGCAGATGGTATGACACCAGAGCCCCGAAATACTCAGCCCTGATTGGATCACGCGCAACTGCGGAGTTAATGAGATTTCCTTGTTAATGAGATTTCCTTGTTAATGAGATTTCCTTTGCGAGAGGCCGCCTTTAGCCTGTCGGTTTGTCTTCCCGGCAATCAGTTGCTGGAGCGACTCGGAAAAGATCGCGCCTTCTTCGACCGAAAGACTCAACTTCTTCAACTCATATTCGATGAGTCGGCGGTTGTCGCTTACAAGCGAATCCGAAACACCGAGCAATTGAGCGATCTCTATCTGTGAAAGACTCTTGGGATCGTAATAGCAATACCATAGAGTCGAAAGCAATCGGGTAAATCGCCGCTCGTTGTTGTTGACCGAATGACGCAGCGAATCCAAAAAATCGCAGGCCAGTTTTGACGCTTCCTCGTGTCGCTCTCGCCTGAGCATAGCGGATTCGGGGGTTTCACGCGTATCTGCCGTCTCGCGGCGAACGGTTGAGCCGTTGTTACCGGCGCGAAGCTCTTCATCGAGCGAGGCCACGTTATAATCCTGAAGAGGTATCTTTGACAGCACAAGCTGGCGAATAGTGCGGACATCGGCAGGCGACTCTATCGCCCGAAGTACCTCGATTATCAACCGTTCAAGTTCGGGGTTCGACAGTATCAACTGCGTCGTGCCTGATCGTCCCACAAGCCTCGTGTCGCGCTTTCGCATCGGCACAGTCTTTATCTTTTCGGCGAAATGGCCCGAGTCTCCTATTGGTTTTGTCGAAGGCCATTCACGGAGGCCGAAGACCTGATTCACCATACGGCGGCGGCGCGGCTCGTTTGACGCGACCTTATCGTTATCCCGGCAAACGCACTCTTCATCCTGAGCTTCATTTATCGCTTCAAAATCGTCTTCTTCTTCGCCGTAGCTCAGGCTTTCATCATTTGACGGACCGGCGGGAGGCTTGGCATTTTTAGGCGGACGCCCGCGACGGCGCAGAGGCTTCTCAAGGCTTGACTCCGAGCCGGGTCCGAACCGGCGAAAATTGGAGCTTGATTTTAGAAGCGCGCTCACGCGCCGGGCCATTCGGAAGGATTCCGGGTACTGCTTGCGCAATCGCGCCCCAACCAGATTGGGCACCTCTATTCGCGCTATCTCGTTTTCGATTTCGGCGCTCGTGTAGTCGTTGTCCAGATAATGC
Source organism: Blastocatellia bacterium (assembly GCA_963765495.1). GTDB lineage: Bacteria > Acidobacteriota > Blastocatellia > UBA7656 > UBA7656 > CAVXWP01. Next base: position 808,095 of record CAVXWP010000001.1, on the reverse strand, counting down.
TCGAAGCGCTGTTTTTGAAAGAGTTCCAGAAAGAGTTCCTGCGTAAGATCGGCATTGATCTCGCTTTGAGAGGTGACGGCGGCCCCATCGGTTGCGAAATGAAGAGGTCGCACAGCCGGATGGCGAGAGATCATCTGAAACAGCCCGTTCCACAACATCTCGACATCTTCGGCGGCGAGCAGCCCAGCCCAATCTATCTCGGTCATCAATAATCTCCCACCTATAACGCGAACCGCATTAAATTCGCGCCATAACTTCAAGCCTTATGCGCGATCTTTTGTCACGCTTGACTTGTCCGGCATAAACAAACCGGGTCGGTTATCACAGAGCGACAGCGCGAACATTGGGGCAAATCGGTAAGCGATCAGACTCATTACCTTGCGGAGGCAAAATAAATCGAGAATACGTTTGCCAGTGTACTCTTCGATGGCAGTAGTAGTAACAGACCTGCGAAGCGATGTCAAGAATCTTCAAAAACGGGATCGGAGGCGCTTCAAGAGACAGGGTTATTCAGTTTTCCAAAGCGCAGGACAGGAAAATGGAGATAGGCCACGGATTACTCAAGAGCATAAGATCCGCGTTGGTCCGCCGCATGCGTCGAATACCTGGTCTATTTCCAATCGTCTTTCGTTCAACTTATCTGCAAGTTTTTGATGCCTATGAGAGCCGCAACCGGCTAAAGAGTCGGTGCGATTGAATCATCAGGGATAGATAAATTCCGACGATTCGCTTCCATCAGAGTTACGAACGCGTAATCTGTCACCCGGCTTTACTTTCTTGCCCGTCTTCTTGCCGATCAATTTGGTAGCCGGGGTGGCCGGGTCCGGCTTCGTCTTCTGTCGCTGATCATTAGATGATCCGAGAAATAAGATGGGTTTTGGTAAACTATTCGCATGACAATCGAACATATCAACAAGCTCAAACCTGCAAGACTCCGCGCTTTGACCGGCATGACCACAAATGCCCTTCAACAATTGTTGTCCACTACCGTGCCGCAGTTGGTTCATCTCCGTCAACAGGCCAAACTTCAACGCCCTGATCGCAAACGCTCTTTCGGCGGCGGTAGAAAACCCAAACTCACTCCTTCTCAGGAGGTCTTGCTCGTTCTCATCTACCTGCGTCACAACCTCGCTCACGCGCGTTGTCGCAGCCTTGTTTGGTGTCAGCGCCGACACGTCTGAGAATCTCTTTCACGAGATTCTCCCCTTGCTCAGAGAACTCTTTCCCTCCAATCGCTTTGAGGCACAGAAGAGATTTCGAGGTCAGGAGCCGAGCCTCAAAATCGAAGAGATAGACCGAATTCTCATCTCTAGCTTCGAGACGCCAATACCCCGCCCTTCCAATTATGAGCGTCAAAAGCGTGTATATTCGGGCAAAAAGAAATGCCATACGCTCAAGAGTTAAGTAGAGAGTGATCGAAAGGGAGAAGTGCTGGGCATTAGTGCTGGACATCGCGGGCCAGCATCGGATAAGCGAGTCTATGAAGCGAGTCGAGTGGGGGAGCAATATCGAGAAGCGAGCAAGCAAGGAGATTTGGGCTATCAAGGGACAGAGGGAATCGAAGTACCGCACAAGAAGCCGAAAGGAGGTGAGCTAAGTGATGATGAGCGAGAGGAGAATCGAGCGAAGGCGCGAGTGAGAGTACATGTAGAACACGGAATAAGAAGAGTGAAAGGATTCAAGATTATGAGAGAGAAGTATCGGCTGGCAATGGGGTTGTTCCCGATGGTAGCGTCGGCGGTGGTCGGGCTGGTACATCTCAATCGCATACTTCAGTGAGGAGGGTGCAAGGGGTGAAGTGAGCCCACTTTCGGGTGGGTCTCCCAAGCACGCTTCTTTTTTTATTTGTCGGATCATCTAATAACTCTCATCAATACAAAGCGTCTGAAACTACGGCATACCGATGGACCGCAGGCGGGAACTAATGCTTTTTTCATAAGCTAAACCTTTCCCCGACGAAATAAATCTCGGTCAGTAATTGAGCTGAATGAGCCAGGAACTTGAATGAGGAATTGACGGGTCTTTGCTGCCCCGCCCTTCCTTTAATTCGCGAAACATATTATCAGGTCTGAGCGAGAACATTCCAGATATTTCTTCAACCACTTTTGAACCCGCCTCCGCTCTGGAAATGGATTCGCTTTAAGCATTTTGTTTTGATGAGGGGGCCTGACTCAACAGGAAAATCTCGCATGCTACGATCCCTATTCTGGATTTCAATCGCAGCCCTGCTCTATACATATATCGGCTACCCGGTAGTGGTGTGGCTGCTGGCCCGCTTGCGTAATCGCAAGGTCGCAAAGGCTCCGATCACGCCCCGCGTGTCGGTGATCCTTCCCTGCCACAACGAAGCGATCAACATTGAAACCAGAATCAAAAACCTGCTTGCTTCAAATTATCCCCCGGAGCTTCTTGAGGTAATCGTCGTATCGGACGGCTCAAATGACGCCACGGCAGAAATCGCGCGCCGCTTTGAGTCCGAACGCGTGCGCGTGTGCGATTACGCCGAGCGGCAGGGCAAGGCCGGGGCGCTCAATCTGGGCGTGGCAGCCGCCGAAGGCGAGATCATAGTCTTTGCCGATGCCCGGCAGTGGTTCGAACCCGACTCGATCAAAGCGATGGTGAGCAACTTCGCCGACCCTTCGGTCGGGGCCGTTTCGGGCGCGTATCTGCTCGATGGAGGCGCAGGAGCGCCCGTCGGGGAAGGCGTGGGACTTTACTGGAAATACGAAGAGTGGATTCGCAAGAGCGAAGCGCGTTTCAACTCGCTTGTCGGAGCCGTCGGAGCGATCTATGCCATTCGCCGGGGGCTTTGGAAACCTCTTCCCCCTTCGACCATCCTCGACGATGTGTACACACCCATGCAGATCGCACTCCGAGGATTCCGCACGGTGATAGAAGAAAAAGCAAGAGCGCACGACCGGGCCGTCGATTCGGCCGGGCGCGAGTTTTCGCGCAAGGTCCGAACGCTCACGGGCAATTACCAGCTCTGTCAGTTGATGCCCGCGCTGTTGATGCCCAATTACAACCTCTTCTTTCAGTTCTATTCGCACAAGCTTATGAGGCTGCTTGCGCCCATCTTCTTCCTGCTTCTGCTGGGCGCAAACATCGCGATGATCGGTTCCGCCGCCCAGGGGTTTGAGCAGGTTTTTTATCGGCTTTTTCTGGCGGGGCAGATCGGGTTTTACGCAAGCGTCGTGGCCGGAGCCTATTTGCTAAAACGCAATCGCAGGGTTCGGCTTCTGAATATGGCTTACATCTTTTCGGTGATGAACGCGGCGGCGCTCCTGGGGCTTTTCTACTTCATCTTCGGCAAACGAAACGTGTGGACGGTCAATGAAAGGGTAAAGGTCGAGGGCTGACTCGGGAAATTTGTATTCCAACCTCCTGATTCTTGCCTCATATTGATTCGGATATGACAAGCGCATACAGCCAGGCTGCCGATATTGAATTAGACGGCGACATCGAACAACAACCGCCGGTCGCCGCAAAGCCGCGTCCGTCATTGCCCGTCATTGGCGCTGCGTTGATGACTCTCTTTTTCGTAGTGCAGATACTCGAATTGTTCCCCGCGCTTGGAAAGCTTCAGCTGGCAAAGCTCACGGTGCTTGCGGTAATAATAATGTTTCTCGCCTCACGCGAGCGCATCGCCTCGCGAATCAGGCTTCGTTCCGCGCCGCTTTTCAAATACATTCTCGGGATTCTCGCGCTTGGCGCGATAACGATTCCGCTCGCCGCGTGGCCCGCTCAAAGCTTTCAATTCGTCACCGACTATTACGTCAAGAATGTCATCTTCACATACCTCCTTATACAGATAGCGCGTTCCAACCGCGACAGCCGCATAATCGCGGGCGCGCTCGTCTCGGGTTGCGCGCTTCTTGTGCTTGCAATGCTCGCCGGGTTTGGGGAGAGCTTTATCGAAGAACAGGAAGTGCGCCTCGCCGTAGGCAAAGCCTATGACCCGAATGATCTGGCGCTGCTGTTTGTCGTAAGCATCCCGTTTGCCTTCTTTATGCTCAAATCCAGCCGCCCCCTCGTGCGCGTCCTGCTAATTTCGGCCATCGGATTGATGCTCATAGGCATGGGAAAGGGAGGCTCGCGCGGCGGGTTTCTGGGGCTGATCGTTGTGGGCACGCTCATCCTGATGCGCGGGTCGAAACAGGCGCGCAAATACACGCTGCTCACCCTTGCCGTAGGCGTAATGCTTTTCGCATTCGCCGCTCCGCCCGAATACTGGAGCCGCATCAGCACCATCTACGATTATCAGGATGATTACAACCTGCACGAAAAGACCGGACGCGTAATGATATGGCAGACCGGACTGAAGATGTGGGCGGCTCATCCCATTGCCGGAGTCGGCATAGGCTGTTTCAACGCGGCCTATGACCGTTATTCGAAGTCAGAGATAAACATCTCGCCGCACAATATATTTGTGCAGATCACGGCCGAGCTTGGGACTATCGGACTCGCGCTCTTCACAGCCATTCTTATAATTTCGATCCGAAAGATGAGATTGATCCGACGGCGCGCACGCGAAGGGCTGGCCCCCGAAGAGATGTGGTGGCTGGCTTCGGCTATCGAGGTAAGTTTTATAGGATTTGTTGTATCGGGCTTTTTCCTGTCGCAGGCATATTCATCCATTTTCTGTTTTCTTACAGGGATGGCCGGCGCGCTGATTGTTCGATATAAAGCCTCCACCGAGCCGGAGGCCGACGATCTGGAAGAGATCGAATACGCATAGTTTCTGAGGATTTCTGCCCCGCGCTTCGTTATATTTGCTTTTGCATGTCCGAGATCTGAAACACGAAATTCCAGATCAGGCAGACACTCGTTCTGGAAATGGCTCTGCTTTTTACATCTCTCTCAAAAAGAGGGTTCCTGATATATGCCTTTGAACATGGTTTCTGGTAATTGGGAGCAGATCGAGCATGCAGAATTTTTACGAACAAGCCCCGTTTTCATCAATAAACTCTCGCACAACGGATCAGGCAACAGAGACAACCCGCATACTCTATTTTGCGCCGAATGAGTGCTGGCCGCGCAACACAGGCGCAAAGCTCAGAAACTACTATCTCGCCCGAGAAATGGCCCGCAATGCCCGCCTGTCATATCTATGCTTCTCGGAAGGCTACGCGGCCCCGGTTGCCGACCCTGCGGCAAAAAGCTATACGGATGAACCGGCTGATTCGCTTGAAAACGTGTGCGAGCAGGTAAGCATCGTGTTGCGCGAGCGCGGCTACACGCTGTCCAAGATGATTCGCGGCGCTCTGGGCCGAACGCCTCTCACCGTGCTCAACTACACCACAAATGCTATGGCCCGCGAGCTTGAACGACTGCTCTATAAACAGGATTTCGACATAGTTCAGGTCGAAGGGCATCATCTGGCATCTTATGTGCCGATCATACGCTCGGCCCGAAGCCGACCCGTGATGGTTTGCGACTGGCATAATATAGATTCCGAAGTGATGAGGCGATATAGCGAGCACGCGCCGAGCGCGCTCCATCGCCTCTACGCGAAAGTGACGGCCCGAAGCATCGCCGCGATGGAGCGACGACTGCTCAATGAGTTCGATGCTCACATCGTTGTGAGCGAACGTGACCGCGAGCACCTGCGCGAGCTTGCGCCCGATGCTCGAGTCTTTGTCATAGATAACGGCGTGGATGTGAATCATCACTCCGAGAAAAATATCGAAGAGGCGCACAGATCGTGGATTTCAAGCCGCCATCTCTCAGAAGAGTACGCAGGCAAACGCAATCGAATCGTATTCGTAGGCTCTATGGACTATCACGCCAACATAGACGCCTGCGCGCACTTTGCCCGCGAAGTCTGGCCCGAAGCGCGAAGGCAAAATCCTGATCTCGTATTCACCATCGTAGGCCGCAAGCCCGCCGAAAGCATTCGCGCGCTTGCCGGTTTGCCGGGCATCGAAGTGACCGGCACCGTCGAAGATGTGCGACCGTTCTATCGCGAGGCCCTTGCCGCCGTAGTTCCCCTGAGAGTAGGCGGCGGGTCGCGGCTCAAGATACTTGAATCAATGGCCGCAGGCGTCCCGGTAATATCAACCCGGCTCGGGGCCGAAGGCATAAGAGCAACCGACGGCGAAGATATTCTGATGGCCGAAACGCCGAAGGAATTCTGCCGCGCAATCTCTGCCGTCTCTGAAAACGATCTGTTGCGGCAGAGACTGGCGCGCGCGGCGCGCTCTTTTGTAAGCGCCCGCTACGACTGGTCGGCGCTCGGTTCGTCCTTGCTGAATCTGCACGCGAGATTATTGAATCAGGCGAGGCACGCTCAGAAAGCGCCCTTCCAGCGAGCGTTATCGCCTGTGCCTGAACGAGTCTGAACACCCTGCCCGATGGAATCGGGAACAGGCAATTTAAGGAAGTGGATGCTATTTGGAACAACCACAACCGGGCAGAAGGTTAAACTGGTCGCCGTGATAGAGGCCTCTACCGTCACGGGTCCGGCCAAAAACCTTGTGGAATTTTGCAGGCATACGCGGGAGCTTGCACACTCACGCTTCGGTTTTTCTTCAATCGAGACCTCCTTTATAACCTTCTCTCGCGGCGACCGGGATTTACAGGCTTCGCAGCCTGCCCCCTTTGTAGCGGCGGCCCGGCAGGCGGGCATACCCGTTGACATTATCAGCGAACGCTTCCGATTCGACCCGCGCGCGCGCGTTCAATTGCGAGAAATTGTAAACCGGCGCTCGCCCGACATCATCCAGACTCATAATGTGAAATCGCATTTTCTGTTGAGGCAATCGGGAATTTGCAACTCGATTCCGTGGCTTGCTTTTCATCACGGATATACGGCTACCGATCTGAAGATGCGCGTCTATAACCAACTCGACAGGTGGTCGCTCAGAGCCGCCGCGCGCATCCTTACCGTAAGCCGCGCATTTGCGCTTGACATTGCGCGCGCGGGCGCTCCCTCAAATCGCATAAGCGTGCTGCACAACGCGATAGACCCGGGCGCTTACGCACATATCAGCGATAAGGAAGTGAACGCCCTCAGAACCCGGCTGGGCGTCGCGGGCGGCGAAAGCGTAGTGCTCGCGGTAGGGCGACTGTCACGCGAGAAGGGACATCTCGATCTTCTCTATGCATTCGACCGGCTTTGCAAACTCAACCCGTCTGAGCGCATCAAGCTGATCATTGTCGGTTGCGGGCCTGAGGGCGCGCGACTGGAAAAGACCGCTTCCGCGCTCGGCCTAGGCAGGCAGGTTATCTTTGCCGGGCAGGTGAGCGATGTAAAACCGTTTTATCGAATGAGTTCGGCGCTTGCCCTGCCGTCGCACACCGAAGGCTCGCCCAACGTACTGCTCGAAGCGATGGCGGCAAGGCTTCCCATAGCGGCGACTCTCGCGGGCGGCGTGCCCGAAATAGTCTCTCACAGAGAGAGCGCCCTGCTTGTCGAACCTCGTGACAGAAACGCGATGGGCGGGGCGCTTGATCTTTTGCTAAAGAACCGTGAACTTGCGCAAGGGCTGGCTCGCAACGCTTACGACAGGGTTTTGCGCAATCACGCGCCTGAGGCGCGACTCGCGGCTCTGCTTGAGATTTATAGCCGGTTGCTGCCGGGCGCTGATTTGCCGGAGGCTGATTTATCGGATGCCGATTTATCGGGCGCTCGAGTCGCGTAAAAGAGAGTGAAAAATGATGAGACTGACTGAGGAAACCATCTCTACTTTGGTATCGAGCCGGGCAAGCGTGCGCGGCGAAAACTCTCGCGCATCATTTACGTCTCGCATGATCCGGGCTGCCAAAGAGGGCCTCTTTTTTATCTATCTCTATTGCGGCTACATCCAATTGCGCGATCTGATACTTGCCATGATGGGCCGGTCACGCGCAGTAGTTTTGTACTATCATCGTATAGGCAGCCGCGATGTGCTCACAAAACCTGCGGATGAATTTCGAGGCGACCTCCTCTACCTCAAAGAAAATTACGAATGCCTGAGTCTCGTCGAACTCTGCCGTCGTTCGCTTGCTCGCGCGCCCTTCCGCAGGCGTGCGGTCGCTATAACTTTCGACGACGGTTACCGCGACAACTTCACCGAAGCCGTGCCCGCGCTCAAGAGCGCCGGGGTGAGCGCGACCTTTTTCGTCTCTACAGGTTTCATCGGAACCGACAGAGAGTTTTCGCACGACATACGCGCCGAAAGTCTGGGCCACGTAAAGCTCACGTGGGACGACCTCCGCGCGATGGAGTCGGAAGGGTTCGAGATAGGATCGCATACGGTCAACCACGCAAATCTGGGAAGCGCCGATTATCTGACCATCGAAACCGAAGTCAACGATTCGCTTGCGGCGCTCAGGCGCGAGCTTGGCGCTCGACCTCGCGCCTTCTCGTTTCCCTGGGGCAAGCCCGAAGATATTTCAACCGAGGCCGTCAAGGAAGTAAAGCGCGCGGGTTATTATTGCGCGGCATCGGCTTACGGCGGGGCCAATTCGCGCGGGCTCGATGTATTCAACATCCGCCGCATAGACGTAGGCAACGGCCACCTGAGCCGGCTCGCCCTCAGAGCGCGCGTGGCCGGGTTCGACCCCGATTACTGGCGGCTAAAACTCAGGAAGGGTTTTAAGATTTGAAGGCTGAGATTAGAGATTTCCAGAGCCTCGACGGACCTTATGATGATTAAAGCGAATCTTAGACCGAGTTCCAGTTGCATATATGATAAATGTAGGGGCAGGGCTTGTCCCTGCCCGGATCGTCCAAAGGGCGATGACTGCCATCGCGCTAACGCGCGATCCGGGCAGGGACAAGCCCTGCCCCTACATTCAATCGGAATCCGGTCTAAAAAACTGATTTTTCAATTTGTCTTCTCGTTTGCGCTCATCACATCGGCATCGGTCGTTTGCGCGCAGGCTAAGACAATCTATGTATCCCCCTCGGGTGATGACAGCAATCCCGGCACTCTCGAACGCCCCGTCTCGACACCCGCGCAGGCGACCGAGATGCTTTCTGCCGGGGATACGGTTTACCTCAGAGCAGGCCGCTACACGATCAATCGTTTTCTCTGGGTTGATGAGGAGGGAGTTACCATCTCTTCATATCCGGGCGAGCGCGCAAGTATCGTCGGCGGAATTGATGAGCGCGCCGATAACCCTACGAGCATCATCATCATCGCCGCAAACCGCGTCTCTTTGATCAATCTCGATATTGAGGGCGCATCTTATTACGGCGTAAAGGTGGATGTGGATAAACAGGCTTCGACCACCGGCGTAGTGATTCGCGGCTGCCGCATTCAAAATACCGGACGCGATGCCGTAAAGACATTCAATGCCGATAACCTCTTGATCGAAGACTGCGAAATCGGCCCGACCGGCGCGCGCGATTCGTCGAATGCCGAGGGCATTGACTCGATAGGCTCGGTGGGCATAACCATTCGCCGATGCCACATACACGATGCGGCGACAAACGGCCTTTACCTCAAAGGCGGAGCGCGTGACGGCCTGATAGAAGGCTGTCTGGTCGAACGCTCGGGCCACGCAGGCATCTTGCTCGGTCAGTCTACCGATCTTGAATTTATGAGAGACGGCGCTCGGTTTGAAGCGATAAATTGTGTGGCGCGCAATAATTTGATCATCGGGTCTGAGGCGGCGGGCGCAGGCACCTATTCGGGCAACAATGTTCGATTCATAAACAACACGCTTTACGATGTGGCAAAACGGATGCAGGCGGCCTTCTGGGTAGTAGTAAACGAGCGGGATGTGCCGAGCGAGCGCGTGATGTTTAAGAACAACATAGTCGTTTCAAACTCGCGGCCCGTCATCTTTATCAAGAATCTTGCGGATCAACTCATATGCAACTCGAACATATATTTCAGCGGGCAAAAGGGCGTAGAGTTTCGCCGCGAAACCCCTGCGGGCGAGGCCGATTCCTGGCGGTTTGACGAGTGGAAGAAAAATATAAGAGTTGACTATAACTCTATTGTCGCCAATCCTATGCTGGATGAACATGATCTGTACAGGCTGCGCCCAACAAGCCCCGCCATCGATCACGGAGAGAGTATTACGGAAGTGATGACGGATTATTCAACGTCCGGGCGTCCGCAAGGCGCAGGCTATGACATAGGCGCGCACGAGAGCGCTTTTAAGAGTACCCCTTTTAACAGTACCCGCAAGCCTGATGTGGCGCGACCGGCGATAAAGTCTTCCCGTCTTTGATGAGCCTGATTTGGAGATAAGTTTTGCGTAGCAAGATCACGATTGAAAAGATAACGACCCGCGAAGATTTCAACGATCTCGAATCGGTGTGGAACGGCCTTCTTGAAGCAAGCTCCAGCAACTCGATCACACTTACATGGGAATGGCTGAGCACGTGGTGGGATGTGTTTGGCGAGGGCAGAGAGCTTTATATTTTGCTGGTCCGCGACGGGAAAGAACTTATCGGCATCGCCCCGCTATTGAAACGCACGGTGCGGCATTATGGAGTGCTGCCTTACCGCAGGCTTGAATTTCTCGGGTCAGGTGAAGACGAGGCCGACGAGATTTGCTCGGATTATCTCGATTTCATACTTCTCGGCGGGCGCGAAGCCGAATCTCTTCGGGCCATCTTCGAATTCCTGCACAAACAAGACAGGGACTGGGATGAATTCATCCTGACCGACATTTCCGGCGAGTCGCCGAATCTGCCTTTCCTTGAAACCTTATGCGAAGCGAGCGATACAAAATTTCAAACCCTGCGCGATCAAATCTGCGTCTATGTTCCTCTGCCCGGCGACTGGGAGACATTTATGAGCGGGCTCAGCCGGGATTTTCGCAGAAAGATACGCAAAGAGCGAAGAACGCTCGAAAGCCTGAAGGGAGAAGTGCGCCTGATCGAAAGCCTCAAAGGTTTTGACGAGCACTTCGAGATACTGATCCGGCTGCATCAGGCGCGATGGACCTCGCGTGGAAGACCGGGTGTTTTCTCAAGCGAAAGATTCACGCGCTTTCATCGCTTGCTTGCGCCAAAGGCATTGCAAAAGGGGTGGCTCAAGCTCTTCGTGCTTTTCGAATCGGGAGAGCCTGCCGCCGCGCTCTATGATTTCATCTACAACAACAAAATGTATTATTATCAAAGCGGCCTCATCCTCGAAGGAGGCCGTATATCAAGCCCCGGAGTTCTGATTCGCAGTTTCGCCGTCGAGAAAGCCATAGAGATGGGCTTGAGGGAATGTGATTTCCTGAAAGGCGAGCCGGGCAGCTACAAGTTCAGGTGGGGCGCTGAGAGCCGTAGCATTCGCCAGTTGCGACTTGCGCGCGCGCACTCAAAGGAAGCCGTCTTCAGCGCGGCTGATCGGGTTATCGCCCATCTGCGCGAAGCCCGGCGCAGCCTTCGCAGCGCGGCGTCTTGAGAGCCGATTATGAGCAGACGAGAGATTGCATCCCGCTTATTGGGCAATCAATTCACCAGCCGAATATGGTCGCTTGCCAGCGCCCGCTCGGAGGGCTTGCGCATACTCGCCTATCATCGCGTGATAGATGATGACCCGGCCACCTTTCCTTTTGACGAAGAGTTGATAAGCGCCGACACCGAGAGCTTCTATAATCAGATGAAGTTTGCGCGGAACAATTTTGATGTTATCTCTTTTCAAGACCTGCGCCAGTCGGAGATCGAAGGGCGAAAATTGCCCCACCGCGCTCTGCTGATCACCTTCGATGACGGATACAAAGACAATTACACCAATGCCTTCCCCGTGCTGAAAGCTCTGGCGCTCCCTGCGACCATCTTTCTCACGACGGGCTGTATAAATCAATCGAAGCTCTTCTGGTGGGATCGGATCACTTACTCATTGAAAAAAACCCGGCGCGCGGAAATCTCCTTCCCCTCAGTTTCAGGAGAGCCTATGTCGCTTCGGTCTGCAATCGACAGACGCAGCGCCATCGAGCGCGTGCTTGAATGGATCAAGGAGGTTCCCGAAGAGGTCAGACAGGGCTTTCTGGAAAGACTCAATCTGGAACTCGATGTAGAGATGCCCGAGCACCTTGCCCGAAAGATGATGCTCACCTGGGAAGAGATCAATCTGATGGCGTCCGAAGGCATCGAGTTTGGCAGTCATACGATCACACATCCGATTCTTGCCAATGTCGGCCACGCGCAGCTTGAGCAGGAGATATTTGAAAGCAAGCGAGCCATCGAACGACATCTGGGGAAAGAGGCCATAGCATTCGCCTATCCGGCGGGGACGCTCTCCAGATTCAGCCTCGAAGCAAAGGAAGCAGTGGCCCGCGCAGGATTTCACTACGCTGTATCTTATGAAGACTCGATGGCATTTTATGATGAGTTTGACCGATTCGCCCTGCCGCGAATACACGTCGAACGAGACCACTCGATTGAGCGGTTTCGCGCCAATCTGATGTTCCCCCAATTGATGTTCAAACGAGGCCGCAAGCCCAGACAGTGGCCTATGGATAGTAGGCAGTATGCAGTAGGCAGTAGGCAGTAGGCAGTTATTTTGAAGCGATGAGTTCATCCGTGTAAATCCGCCCGATCCGCGTCCGTCCGTGGTCTATTCCCACCGTTCTAATCAGGCATCTGTATAGATAGCGATATTCCCCCTTAAAAACTGCCTACTGCCTACTGCCTACTGCCCCTCGGGGTAGTCGATTTTGAAATAAAAACTCGCGTCGCAGACTACAAAGATAAAATCGCTATCGGCCATTTTGATCGGCGCTACGCCTTCGGGTTTCAATTTGCGATCAAGCACGGCCATCTTCTGCGGTTCTGAATTGCCGTCCCACCGCCAGAGATCAAATTCGCCTTTCTTGCGCGTTTCAGGCGCGCCCGAAATTATCAGGAAAGATTTCAATCGGTTGTCGTATTGAATGTCCCTGACGCCCGCACCGCCGAGTGGCAACTCGATGGCTTTTTCAACCTGCAAATTGTCGGCTGAAAACGGGCCGGTTGGCGTGCGTAAACTCACGGGTATAATCATTGCCTTGTCGCCGACAAACGGCGAGCGCAACCCGAGCAGAAGGCGCTTATGATCGGGGTCCCACGCGATGCCTTCGATGTTCAGCCCGCCGTCTTCGCCCTTCTGGTCGCCTTCGGCCTTTAACTCGGGCGCTTTTTCGAGGAGCCACGACCTGAAATCCTTTATCGCCTCCGCGCTCTTTATCTGCCGCGTGTTTGAGTCAAAGACAAATCGCGCGAGCGCGTTTTTCTCTTCCTGCTTTGGCCGGGATTGCGAGCCCGCGATGTAGAAATATGTTCCGTCAAAGGTGATGCCTTCCGGGTCGTTGACGCTCACCCCGAGGTCTAAGGGAGTGGGGTCGCCTACCTGCTGGCCCGTTTTGTCTATTTGCAGCAAGAGAATCTGATCGTTTCTGCCGTCGTCAACGACGAGCAGATAATCGGTTCCGGGAACCTGCGCCGCCCCGGATGTTTCAAACGTTCCCCCTTTGATCGCAATGCCTTCGCCTATCCCTTTCGATCTTTCCTTATGCTTCTTCTCGCCCTTTGCCATCGTCTCATTAGCCTCATTATTGTTGGAACTTCCGTGGCAAGAGGCGGCCCCGATAACCGAAATAACGATTATAGCCATACACAAAAAAGCGGAGGCCGACCCGTGTGGGAGGCCGGAACCACCTGTTCTTATCCTATCCATATCACTTCTCATCTTATCCTTTACCTTTCGATTTTCGCCTTTATCGTCAAATGCAAACCAAATACGCTGGAAATTAATCTCATTCACACGCGCCCATCTGAGGTTTCAAGTCTCAAATCTCAAATCTCGATATGCTAAATCCTGTATCTCCGCATGAGGATAAAAGTGTAAACTTCGGCGGCGATGGCAAACAAGGCGCGGACGGCCATCAGGAGGCCGAGCGAGAGGTATTGCAACAACAACCCCGCAAGCACCGGGAAAGCCAGGTCCGATGCGTCAACACCGCCTTCGAGTATGCCCATAGTCCGGCTTCGATTGCTCAGATTGAAACTCGACACTTTGGCCGCGATGGCTCCCCACGTAGGCTTGAAGGCGGCCTTGCCTATTTCGTCAACCCCGCGCGCAAGCCCCATCATCGTGCTGAGCAAAAAGGTTCCGGCAAACCAGGGCGTTATCCAAAACAGCAGCGACGTGGCCAGGTTGGCAATCGAGCGCGTCGCGATCACTTTTCCTGTTCCTACGCGGTCGGCAAGCCAGCCGAAAAACGGGCCGAACAGGAGCGGCACTATGGTCTCGGCCAGTATCTTTATCCATCCGAGCGCATTCGATGTGACTTCCAGTTTCACCGCAAGCACGGTGAAAAACTCGCCCGTTACCATGTAGGCCGGAGCCGTGAGCGCCGTGCCCATCAGCGCAAATGCCCAGATGTTTGGCTGCGTGGCGGGCGAGGTTGATCTGTCGAGCAGGGCGGATTCATTGGATGCGCTCTTTTTCACTTTCTTTGACTTGTCTTTTTCGCGAATAAAGACGGCAACCAATATGAGCGAGATGGCCGAAAGAATAGTCGAACCCACAAAGATGACAACGAGCGCCCTCCTGAGGAACGTGTCCTCTATGACCTTTGGCAAATCTTCGAGCGGAACCTGACTGAGCGGCATCTGGCGCTGCTCTACCATGAGCACACGGCGCGGCTTCGGGTTGGCCTCGGTTCCCGGCAGCATCCGGTCTGCGGTCACATCCGCCGGGCTTTTTAAAATCTCTTCCACAGGCTTGCCCAGATGATTCTCTTCGAGCACGGCCACATTTACAGTCACATTCTGGCTGCCAGAGAGAAAGACTATCAGTGTGACCAGCAGGAAAGCCGCCAGCGCCTCGCCGATGCCGCCCGATGTCGATTTCGTAGTCGTATACCAGGAATAGGCTTTGGCTATGTGTCGCTCGTCCGTGTTGTCGGCTATCATAGCCGAGGCCGACGGCCCTTTTGCCGAATCGGCTATCCCCCTTATGGCGCTGATGATAAATAAAAGCGGCAGCGTGGCTAGCGCGTAAAGTATGCTGACAAGCGTGCGAATGGCAAGCGCGATCAAAAATACGCGCTTCTTGCCGTACCTGTCGGCGAGCGTGCCAAAGAAGGGGCGCAGCAGCAGGGGCACTATGTTTTGAATCAGCACGAGCACCATGACGGAAGTGATGTCGAGGCCAAAGACCAGCAGCGCATAAAGCGGCACGGCCGTCTTTATCATCCCGCTCGATATGCGCGAAAGAAAGGCCTCACACATCAGGGCGAGGACCACAGGGTTGAGCGAGCCGCCCGCTTTAGGCTCGGGCGCGGCGACAACCGATGGCAAGGTCTCTTCTCCGGCAGGGACCGAGGCGGGCGCAGTCGGTACGACAACAGGCGGCAGGGCTTTTATGCCTATGGTCCGGCTCAGGAAATCGCTCAGTATGCCGCGCGGCGCGCCCGATACGGCCTGAAGCTCGGAGGCCAGATTGAGTGCCGTGGGCTGTCTGTCTTTCGGGTCTTTTGCGAGCGCGCGATTTACCACAGCCGCCACATCCTCGTTTAGATCGGGGCGTCCCAGTTCGGTAATATCCGGCACCCTTGCGGTCAGATGCAATTGGGCGATTTCTCCCGGCATAAGCGCGTCAAAAGGCACAGCGCCCGTGAGCAATTCAAAGAGGATGACGCCGAGCGAATAGACATCGGATCGGGAGTCGAGCGGGCGTTCGAGCCATTGTTCGGGCGACATATATTGCGGCGCTCCGAAGACTTTTGCCTGACTGGCCATAGTCACGCCCGCGCTTTCCGAGGGGCTGAGCTTGGCCAGACCATAACCGCCCACCTTGATTAGCTCTTTGCCGTCCGGCCCCTTTTCGATAAAGATGGATTCGGGTTTTATGTCGCGCAGCACTATGCCGTTGAGGTGCGCCGCGTGTACGGCCCCGCATATCTGATTGAACAGCCCGACGACGCGCTGCAAGGTCAGGCCGCGCTCTTCGACTATCAGATTGCGCAAGGTGCGGCCCGATAGCAACTCTTCTACGACATAGACGACCCCATCCTCGGTCGAGCCGAAATCGAATATCTTGACTGAATTCGGATGCTGTATCCTTGCCGCCACCTGCGCGCCCCTGCGAAACCGCGCGTAAGCTGCCGGGTCGCGCACCAGATCCGGGTACAGGACTCTCACAAGAACTTCATCGCCAAGAGCTATGCGACGGGCGCGATAAAGAGTGCCGGTCGATGTCTGCGCGATTCGGGCTCCGAGCTTATATCGGTTGTCCAGGACTATGGAAGGCAGACCGGCGGGGCCGGTCTTAGGTATAGCGGCGGGCGTCTTGTAGCCCTGAGCGCCTTCCGCCTCCGAAGGAGAAGATTTTGGGGAGAAAGGTCTGGTGGGCGGCAACCCGGTCAAACCGGATTTCGTGGCCTTCTCGTCGAGCACGGGAACATCGGCTGTCTCGGGGCCAAGCGCGAGCGCGATACGTGTGCGGCCTATTATTATCGAATCACCCGGCTCGATGGGCTGCCCGTCCGAGCCTACCCGTTTCCTATTGACAAAGACGCCGTTGCGGCTGCCCGCATCCTGAATGTACCACCCGCCGTCGCGCAAACCTATGATCGCGTGGTTGTGACTGATGGCCGGGTCGTCGAGCACTACGTCATTGTCTGCGCCCGCGCCTATCCTTACCGGGTCGCCCGCGAGATTTACATAGAGGCGTTCCCCGGAAGGGGTCAGTATTTCGATATGCCCCGCCTGTTCGGGATAAGCCGAATCGGGGGTGGAATCTGGCTGGCCCTGTGTGCGAGCAGTTCTGGATGGGTGCCCGCCAAGCTCGATGCCGGGAATCTGAAAGGTGATCTGAGTTCGCCCGATTGTAATGACATCGTCCTGACACAGTGCCCATCCCTGTTCATCTACTCTACGCCCGTTGACAAAGAGACCCGTGCGCCCGCCCGCATCCACAACTCTGTACTGCCCATCCTCCCAGATAAGCGTCGCGTGATGGCGGCTGATGGTAGGGTCGGAAAGCGAGAGGTCGTTATCGGGCGCGCGGCCTATATTGATCGGCGTTGTTGTGATCGCCTCTTCCTGAACCTGCCCGCCGGGAGATTGAATTATAAGCAGGGGAAAGGCTCTCGCGGCATCGCCGGGCGAGGCGGGCGGCGCAAGATCAGGAAGAGGTGTCCCGTCAAAAGGGCAAAATTTGCGCTCGTCGGGGGCTTCTTTTTTGCAGACGGGACAGAGTTTCACAACATTTCCTCAGATACAGAAGTCCCGGCAGAGGACCGTAATATATTTACTTTTACGAGCAAGTCTTTAATCAGGTCAATTCTTTTTTTTCTTCTTCTTGCCGTCCTTATTCTTTCCCTTTCCATCGCCTTTCTTCTTCCCTCCGCCTTTCGATTTGCCTTTCGCCCCGGCTTCGCTTTTTGCCGAGGCGGGCTCCATCGCTTTGGTCAGATCGGACCAGCGATAGACGGCAAGCCGGAAATTCCACTGATCGGCTATGGCGATATATGTCTCGCCCGATTCGTCATCGGTGTAGCTGGCAATCGCGTCAGGCGAGCAGAAATAGCCGGGCGGATTGGCCTGCCCCGGTATTATCGAACCATCCTTCAAGCGTTTTTGCAGCGCTGTATCTTCTTTATCGGCAAAGTTGACCAGAGGCGAATGGCCGAAAAATCCCCTGTATCCGCCTGATCGAGTGCGCCGCGTCCGATTGTATCCGGCAAGATCAACATTGAAGCTGTCGGGCTTCATGATGTCGAATATCTGAATAAAACCGGCGTTTTCGTCTACGGCGAAAAGATGATTTCGCGTGACGGCGAGACCTTCGACCGAACCCGAAAATACGGACTGCCCGACGGGCTGTCCCGATTTATCCACGCCCGCGCCGATGAGTCGGCGCTTGTAGGCTCCTGTCTCAAGATCGAAGACCTGAATGATGTAATCCTTTTCGCTCGCTATAAAAAGGTTTCCTTCCTGCTCATCTATAGCGATCCCTTCGCAGCCGTGAAGATAGGTGGTCCCATCCGGTCGCGCCCGCTCGAACTTCCACGACGAATCGAGCGAGAAGTCGGAGTTGAAGCGGCGCACATCGTTCAGATGCGCGTCGACCAGATAGATCCTGCCTCGCGAATCAACGGCTATGCCTCCGAGTTTATTGAATCCCTGCTCGCCGAAATGCGTGCCCTTGAACTGGTAATCGTAAGGGCCGAGCGTCTTGCCGTTCTCGTCCTTTTCGCCCGGCGCGGGAGGGGCGAATACGTAAGCGAGATTGAGCGTTTGATCGGTTACAAGCACTCGTCCGTCGGGCATAACGGCTATATCGACGATCTCGCCTCCAAAGATTTTGTGGCCGAATTCGCCCAGGTGCGTGCGATTGCGCACGTCCCAGACCTGCACCCGGCGATTCTTCCCGTCGGTTGCAAGCAGCAAACCCGTAGGAGTGAATGCAGCGCCGTCGGGTTTGCCGAAATCGGAGGCCAGTTTGCCGGGCTGCCCGCTGCCTAAAACGGCATAAGGCTCGACCTCTATGCGCCAGTGCGCGCGCTGCGGGTCTTTCTCGGGCTCAGGCGGCGCGTTGCCTGTCTGCGCCTGTGCCAGTGCGGAACCGGCAACGGCCAGATGCAAGAGAAAGATCATCACAGCCGTTGTCATAGAACTTGTGAACTGAGTCTTAAATACGGGGCTTCTGCTCATAAAATTCCTCCTAATAACGACAGAGCCGGAAACAACCTGAATGAGAGTCCGGCCCGTTAGCGTTGCTGCCTGAGTTTGGGGCGCTTACGCATGGCTTGTGAACATCGTCGTTTTACTCCTCGCCCTTTTGTTTGTCAATCTGGACCGGCTGATTTAGTGGCCGTCGAGGTCAGAGATTATCGCGCAGAAATAAGTTGCCTGCCACGATCCACGATAAATTTGCTTATGCGCTCGCCCGCCTGAGGAACCCCTTTGTAACCGGGGAAACAATTGACTTCGATGACCGAGAATCCCTTTGGCGTCTTGACCAGATCGACGCCGTAGAGTTCGAGGCCAAACAATCGGCCCGTGCGCTTGACAAGGTCTTGAAGCTCGGGATCGTCACCAACGGGCGTGCCGTCTTTTTCTTCTCTGGTCGTGGCCGGAAATATCCGCTTTATCGCGTGAACATAATCGCCTATCGCGTAGGCTTTATAATCGAACGGCTCGTGTTCTTCAAATTCCTGAGCAAAGATCAGCCGCTCGCCAAGCGCGGTCCCGTCTTCGCCGCCTTCGTCATCTGAAACAGACTCTCCGGCGCGGCGCTTGATGAGCGCATCAAATTGAGCCTCATCCATGCAAACCTCTATTCCCTGCCCGCGTCTGCCGCGATAAGGCTTTACAACTATCGGCATACGTCGCACAACCGGGCGAAGCGTCTCTATCGAATCGGTCACAAAAGTGCGCGGCGTGGGCAGCCCCGCCTGCAAGAGCATCGTGCAGGTCAGCACCTTATCGCGGACCTTCATCGTCGCCGGGTATTCGTTTAACAAAAGAGAATCTCTGTAATGAGCGGCGGCGGCTAAGGACTCCGCAAGCGGCGAGTGAGACTTGAAAAGATAGAGGTCGTAGTCAAACTTGAAGCCTTCGAGGTCAACAAGCCCCGTGCGCTCGGTGACTATCTCCACATCAGCGCCTTCGCTTTTCAAGCCATCGAGTATGTCGTGCGTGACAGAGGTCTTGCTTCTGGGCGGTTCCATCAAAAAACAGATTCGCATAAGGCTTCCTTTCCTGACTCATACGGGTGCGGCCTGTCTGGCTCATTCTTATACCACAGCCGCTCCGTGATGCGCTCAATGATGCGTGATACGTGATGCGTGATCTGAAAGATGGTTTCTTTTTAACTGGGACTCCAAAACTCACGCATCACGCATCACGCATTATAAAACGTCTCGCTCCAACCTGCTCGCTTCCCTTATCCAACTCTCTTGTAACGATCACCGTATAGATTTCGCTGATGAGGGCAAGCGCCACTCGCGCACCAAGCAACGCGCCCACCCCCCACACGTTCCAGAGCAACCCTGCGAGCACCGGGCCCACGGTCTCGCCAATCCCTTCGCCCATGCTCAGATACCCGATGGTACGCGCCCGCCGCCGCCTGTCGAAACCCGAGACGCGTGCCATCACCGCGCCCCATGCCGGGCGATAGGCCGATTTGCCGAGATCATCGACGGCCTTGCCCACGGCTATCCCGGCAAAGGTCGGGAATATTATGAAAAGAATTGAAGAGATGGTATTGGAAATGCCTCGCACCATCAGCACCAGTTTTCGGCTGACGTTATCGGAAAGCCATCCGAAAAGCGGTCCTGAAACGATCACAACGGCTATCGAAATCGAATAGATCAGCCCCGTTTCTGCCGCGCTCAATCCGGCGTACTCCTTTGCCAGAATTGGAAACAGATTGCTCATCATGTTTGCCGAGGAGGCGATCAGAAACCCGAGCACCGCGACCGGAAATATCGCCATGCGCTCGGGGGCCGCGACCGTCGTATTCTCAATTTCGAGAGCCTCAGGCGGGGCGCTCGCCTCAGACGTATGCCCGCTCTTTGATTGGTCGAGCGACGATCTCTCTCGCGCGTAACGGGCTACGACATAAAGCGGCAACCCGGATAAAACGAACGCGACCATAAAGACCCTTGAATAATTGTAAGCCGTAAAAGTGAGCAGCAACCCCGCCGTGGTTTTGCCGAGCGAGCCCGCGACGGTCTTTGCGGTCGAATACCACGCGAAATGCGAAGCGGTATTTTTCGGTGTGCCGTTATCTGCAAGAAGCGAATTGACAGACGGGTCGCGCAGCGATTCCGATAAACCGTGAACGATGCGTATCGCGTACAATTGCCACGGCGCGGAGGCGAAGGCAAGCATCAAGGCGACTACGCTTCTGAGCGCGATTGCAATCGTAAAGCTTCGCTTCAGTCCGAATCGATCCGCCGCCCAGCCCATCACAGGTTTGAACGTCTGTTCGACCACGAGGTTGAGCGAGGCAAGCAATCCGATTTCGGTCAGGCTCAGCCCCAGATAGTAGGCATAAAGCGGCAGGGCAAAGCTGATCAGCCCAAAGCTGAGTCTTGAGAGAAAGCCCTCCGCGAGTAGGACCAGCAGAGAGGAGTTTATCTGTTCAGGCTTAAGTCGCATTCGGAGTCTGCCCGGCAAATCCGCGGGGTTACTGAACGGGTGCGGGCGGGGTGAGAGTAAACCGCTCGCGGGCGTAGCCTTCGATATAATCGGCGATGATGGGCGCTACATCGGGCACGCCTTTATATCCGGGGAAGTAATTCACATCCACGACAAACGGGCCGCGAGGGCTTTCGATAACATCGAGCCCGTACAACCCGAGCCCGCAAGCCCGGCCCGCGCGTATGGTCAGGTCGCGCACCTCATCCGAGACCGGCACGGGGCGGCCCGGCACCGTAAAGCTCGTTTCCGAAAACGGCTTACGCACGCCAAAGACCTGTTCGCCCACTACGTAAATTTTCAGGTCTTCGCCGCTGCCTTCGATGTACTCCTGAATTATCACGGGCGCGTCGGGGTTTGGAACCGCCATAAGCTCATCCGGGTTTGTCACCTTGACTATACCGGCTCCGCGATGGCCCATGTATGGCTTGATTATAAGCGGCGTCTCTTCGACCACTTCGCGCAAAAGCGAGAGGTCAGCCGTCACCCACGAGCGCGGGGCCGGGACGTTTGCCTTCTGCAAAAGCCGCGAGACTACGAGTTTGTTCTGCGTCAGCGCGCACGACTCGTAAGGGTTTAGCAGTCGCGCGCCCTGAGTATAAAGAATCCCCGCCAGGCTGAGCGACAACTCCGTGTGCGACTTGAGTATGTAGAGGTCGTAGGAGGGAACCAGTTCGTCGGGCCGCAACAGAACCTCTTCGGCTATGCCGGATTCGATCTCGAACCCGCGATGTCGCAATATCTCGTAGGCTTCCACAAGCACCGGGCTCGGCACGGGCGGAACGCGACGGACTACCATAAAGTAAAGTCTCATGATCTTTCCTCACCCCAAAGGTTTGAGATTTCAGATTTGAAATCTCAGATGAGCGCGTGTGAATCAAATCAATCTGAGGCGTCTCGGCCTCAAATCAATTTCAAATTCACTCCCAACCCTCGATCAACGGCTCGCCTTTTAGCGCGCGCGTGGCTGCGCCGTAAATATAATCGGCAAGCAGGCGGGCCGCCTCCGGCACTCCCTTGAAACCGGGAAATGTGTTTATGTCTACCACGTAAGGACGCCCGTCGCTCAATATGATGTCGAGCCCGAACAGGTCAATGCCAAAGGCCCGACCCGCGCGCTCGGTGATGTCGCGCATTTCGTCTGTGAGTGTGAACACCTCGCCGAGTTTCTCTTCGTATGTTCGCGCCGGAAAAATCCGCATCACGCCAAAGAGCTTTCCGCCTATGCAATATATCTTGC
This sequence comes from Blastocatellia bacterium, assembly GCA_963765495.1. GTDB lineage: Bacteria > Acidobacteriota > Blastocatellia > UBA7656 > UBA7656 > CAVXWP01. The sequence continues at coordinate 785,782 of CAVXWP010000001.1, read as the reverse complement.
GGTCGCGCCCGTCAGGCTCGTGGTAGCGCTGCGCAAATATCGGCCCCTGCCCTGTCTCTATCCGGTCGAGTTCTTCGAGGTTTCGTATCACCTGAACGCCGCGCCCCTGCGACCCCCAGAAAGGTTTGACGACAAGCGCCCCCCCGTCAAGCAACCCGGCAAGCTGACCGGCCTCTGCCGCCATGTAGGCTTCGGGCAGCGGGATGCGCGCGGCTTCGAGGATTTTTGAGGCGATGAACTTGTCTTTCATCGCGGCCACTACGCTGTAAGGGTTGAGTATCTGAGCGCCCGCCGCGTTCAAAATCCCCGCAAGCGCAAAGGCCGTCTCGGTTCCCGATTTGTAAACATAGAGGTCATAGGCGACGCGCACACGCGCAAGATCAATCAGATCGTCTTCGGGATAGAGCATATCCACGCTTGCGCCTTTTTCGGAAAGCAACCCGATAAGCTCAGCGACCAGCGGGCTTTTGCGGTCCTCCTTGTGGCGGACTCCGATTATCGCGATCCTCATTTTGATTGCTCCTGCCGCGCCCGCTCGGTGACGTACTCGGCAAGCCTGCGGTCGGCCTCAGGCACGCCCGTATAATTCGGAAATTCGTTTATCTCGATCACGAGCGGCCCCTCTTCCGTCAGTATGCAATCAACGCCGTAAAGCTCAAGGTCAAACAATTGACCGCAACGCCTGCCAAGCGCTTCAAGCTCCGGCGTGAGCGGCAGCAACTCGGCCTCCGATTTGCCGGTAATCGGTTCAACAGGCTTGTTGAACGGAGACGGTTTTCGCACTACCCATACCTCATTGCCAATGCCGTAAAGCTTCACATCATATCCATCCGTGGGCAGGTAGCTCTGAGCGAGGGCCACGGGGTCTCGCCATTCTATCCCGGCCATCTCCTCGGGAGAAGAGACTACAAGCAAACCTTGAGAATTATCGCCAAAGATAGGTTTGAGTATAAGCGGATAGAAACCTTCGGAGACCTGCCGGGCGAGTGAAGCGATGCTGCCAAAAAAAGTGCGCGGAGTCTGTATGCGGCCCCTTGCCAGAATCACAGACATTTCGGCTTTATCATAAACGGAGGCGATTGCCGCTTCGCGGTTGATGACGGGGATGCCAAAGGATTCCGCCCAGGCAAGCAGACACAACAACGCGTTGCTGCGCCCACGCCCAAGCGCCACGTCAAACCCTTCAAGCCATCGATCATCGCCCAACACATAGGCATCCGTCTGCGGGTCTATCACCTCAACACGATGCCCCTCGGCCTTAAGAGCCCGAATCATGCCCGAAGGCTGACTCTGAACGAGATAGCGAGCTTCGACGAGAACTCCTATGTGCAACGGACTTATCATATTTGACTATCCTCGCAAATTGATGCCGGAATCTTAGACAGGATTAACAAGATTAACAAGTTTTCTGAAATAGGATTGAAAGAAAATCCTGTTAATCCTGTTAATCTTGCCCAGGTTTTTTCATTTTTTACGAGTTTAGTCTGTTGCAGCCTTCAGGTGCCGCCTGATCGCTTCTCCCGCGTCGGTGGTCGAAAGCCCGCCGCCTATGTCTTTTGTGGTCTGGCCGAGCGCGACAGATTTTTCGACGGCGGCTTCGATTGCGCGAGCCGGTTCGGGGAGTTCAAGGTATTCGAGCATCATCGCCGCCGTGAGCACAGAGGCAATCGGGTTAGAGACGTTCTTGCCCGCAAACTGCGGGGCGCTTCCGTGCACGGGCTCGAAAAGCGACACCCGCCCGGGATGAATATTGCCCGATGCGGCCATCCCCAATCCGCCCTGCAAGCCCGCACCCAGATCGGTCACTATGTCGCCAAACAGGTTGTTGGTCACTACACAATCGAACCTCGAAGGGTCGAGCACCATCCACATCGCCAGCACGTCTACATACAGGTGATTGGCCTCGATGTCGGGGAAACGCGCGGCAACCTCTTTGAAAGTCCTCTGCCAGAGGTCGTGGCCGTAGGTTAAGACGTTCGATTTATCGCTCATCGTCACGCGCTTGCGACCGTGCCGTGCGGCATATTCGAAGGCAGCAGTTATTATTCGCTCGACGCCTTTGCGGGTGTTGACCTCTTCCTGAACGGCTATCTCGTCGCTTGAGTTTTTCTTGAAATTGCCGCCCATGAAGACATACATCCCTTCGGTGTTCTCGCGAAAGACCACGAAATCCACATCCTTTGGAGCGCGGTCTTTGAGAGGGCAAAGGCGGGAGTCTATCAGTTTGACCGGGCGAAGGTTTATGTAGAGGTCGAGCCCCATCCGCATTCCGAGCAGGATGTCTGCCGCGTGTTTGTTATCGGGCACGCGGGGGTCGCCGAATGCTCCGGCAAGTATGGCGTCGTATTCGCGCGCGAGCATCTCAAGCCCGCCTTCGGGCATGGTGATGCCCGTCGTAAGATACTTATCGGCTCCCCAGTCGAAATCGGTGAGGGCAAGATCGAAGCCGAATATCCGGCTTGCGAGTTCCAGAGTTTTGACAGCTTCATTTATGACCTCCGGCCCGATGCCGTCGCCGGGGATGACAGCTACACGTTTCAAGATTCGCCTCCTGCGCGATAAAGCGAGCTAATGAGACGCGCCGTTTGAGTTGTTGAGGTGTTTTGAGATCTCGGGCAGAGCTTTGATCACAACGTCGCAGACGATCTTGACGCTTTCGCCGCTGACGTGTTCGAGCGTGTCTTTATCTGTGTGCCAGTAAGAATTATCGGGTCCGTAATTGAAGTCAATTATATCCACTACGGGGACGCCCACTTCCTTAAACGCCAGATGGTCGTCCGAATACCCGCTCCCGTCCTTCAGAAAATACTTTGACATCCCCGCCTGCTGGGCCGTATTCCATATAGCCTCCATCAGCCACGGAGTCGATTCATAATCCTTGAGCAGGTCCAGGTCTTTATCTCCAATCATATCGACCAGCACAAGCGCTTTGATGCGGCTGATCGAGCCGTCCGCCTTCATCTTCGAGGCCATATGGCGGCTGCCGTATGTGTTATCCATGCCGTCGTTGGCGTTCCAGTCTACAAAGGCTTCCTCGCCGTCAAAGAAGACAAACCAGAGCGTGTATTCGGGTTTCGATTTTGCAAGCACACGCGCCATCTCAAGCACGGCGGCTGTGCTCGAACAGCCGTCATTTGCGCCTAGAAAGCCTGCCTGCGGCTTTGTGTCGTAGTGGCCCGCGATCATTATAGTGTCGGTCTTTTGTCCGGGAAGCTCGGCAATGATGTTATTCATAGGCACGACGCCCTTTGTCGTCTGAGCGTCGAAACGGTCTTCGATGACGCGCAATCCGTAGCCTTTGATTTCCGCTTTGATGTAATCCTGGGCTTTTTTGATAGCCGCAGACCCCGGCGGGTGCGGGCCCATCGCTACGAGTTTTGTCATGTGCTCGTAGGCGCGACCGGCATCAACACCCACGACCTTTTCCTTGCCGGAAAGAGCCGAAGCATTTGAGGCCGAGGTTGAAGTTTTCGAGGACGCCTGCCCCTGACAACCGGCGGCGCTGATTATCAAAAGTAACAAACTGAGCGCAACTGCCATCCTGTTTTCCAATCCGAATCGCTTCATTAAATGAATTTCAACTGAGCCAGATTCCTGGGCAATCTCTCGTCGTCGCCGCCTGAGCGCATGCCTGCCGAGCGGCGCTCGCCCGCAAGTTGATCGAGCGTGACCCGCTCGGTCTTTATAAAGGTCACATCCTTGAGATTGATAACCGTTATATCGGTGCATTCGCTCGGTTTCTCGCAAGAGAACGAACTGATGACAACGTAGCGGGTCTCGGGCGCAATCAGGCGCTCATCAATCGGGGAATTCATGACGTGATGAACCATCTCGCCGTTGCTGAATCGAACTATCAACTTGAAAAGCGGGTCCTGCAATTGAATACTTTCGCTCATAACCAATCCATCCGATGATTCGAACCACAATAATTGATGCCTGACATAAATAATTTATGCCCGCGTTTTGTTCGTCGAGTCTAACTCGTGGGAGCCTGGCCTGCGGTATCAGACGGCGCTTGAGTCGCCTGATCAGGCCCGGCGCATGCGTCTACTATATCATCAGCGACCCTTGAGGCCGCGGCAACTATAGCGTCTGCCACATCTCCCACCATATCCATCTCTACTTTTATGAGCGTTGAAAGCCTCTCTCCCAGAGGCAGAGCGCCAAAGGCTCGTCTTACATCTTCGGCTGCGCTCGTGTTGGCATTTGCACTCATGATTTGTTACCTCCTACTCTCTAAATCCTTAAGTTTGAGGCTACAGCAAAGGCACATCCGGGTCAAGCTGAGCGCCGGACACCAGATAATGGAATTTGAAATAGGCCGGGACGGCCTATTCCAACTCGCCTTTCGTTCAAATCAACCTCCACCGATGTCTCTTAACTGGCGACGGGCGAGGCGGGCGCCTGCTCGTCTTTGAGTCGTTCGATTCGGGCTGCGTCTATGCGATTGCGAGTAGCGGATTCGACCGTCAGTCGCAGGCCGTTGTAATCTATGCTCTCATCGGATTTCAAGAGCCGCCCGGCGCGCGCCATCATAAATCCTGCGATGGTGTGATAGGTGTCGGATTCGGCAAGCCCGAGCGACAATTGCCGGTTCACCTCTCTGATTGATAATCGCCCGCTTATGGTATAGCTGCCGTCCGGGTGCTCGACTATCTGGCGGACCATTATCTCGTCGTGCTCGTCGCGGATATCGCCCACTATCTTTTCGATCAAATCTTCGAGCGTCACAAGCCCCTCGACCCCTCCGTGCTCGTCTATGACGAGCGCCATGTGAGCGTTCGACTGACGAAGACTCCGCAACGCATCGTTGAGCCTCATGGAGGTAGGCAGGTAAAGCGCCTCGCGGATTATATCTTCGATATTGAAGCTCTGGCCCGTGTAAGAGCGGTTGACCAGATCTTTGTAGAGCGCAATGCCTATCGTGTTATCGAGCGAGCCGCGATAGACGGGCATCCGCGAATAGCCCAGTTGCGCAAAGAGCGCGAGCATTTCAGAGGCGGGCATATCGGCGTCGAGCGCCTCGATTTCGGTGCGCGGCAGCATGATTTCGTCGAGCGTCGCGTCGGTGAAATCGAAGATGTTATAGATCAGCCGCCGCTCGTCTTCTATCAGGTGGCCGCTTTTCTGAGAGACCGCGATCAACTGGCGCAACTCTTCTTCGCTGTACGCCTTGCCGTGCTCATCCGTAGTGTGAAGCCCGAGCAGCCGCAGTCCCACCTGTCCCGATTTATTTATCAGCCAGATCGGAGCCTTAAAGACTCGATAAAAGACCTCCATCGGGCGGGCGACCGCCAGCGCTATGGCTTCGGTACGTTCCAGAGCCAGGGCCTTGGGTATAAATTCGCCAAACAGAAGATGGAGATAAGTTACAACGGCAAGCGCCGATGCCGTGGCAATCGAATGCGCGGCGATCAGCACCGAAACGGGGCCGGGCATTATGCGCTCAAACAGCGGTTCCAGCAGGTGCGCAAACGTAGCCTCACCCAGCCAGCCAAGCGCCAGGCTCGCTACTGTGATTCCAAACTGAACAGCGGAAATAAAGGCTGTGATGTCGTCGAGCACGCGCATAACCGCCTGCGCGCGTTTGTTGCCTTCTGAAACCAGCGCGGCTATGCGTGATCGGCGAACGCTCACCATAGCGAATTCGGCGGCTACGAAATACCCGTTGCTGAGCACAAGCAGAATTACTACGCCAATCTTTAACAGGATCGCTGATAGCGATGACTCTTCCATAACTCAAAAAATTCTATCAACCGGCTGCCGACATGACCAGTCTTCGAAGTCACGGAGAGACCCATTTGCCCGCGCGCCCGACTGCCCGTTCCCATCCTTCCAGCAATCGCTCACGCTCGGTTTCACTCATCTCAGGCTCGAAGACCCGTTCGGCCTGCCACATCTCGTTGAGTCCCTTCACATCGGGCCAGAAATCCGTGGCGAGCCCCGCAAGATAGGCCGCGCCCGCCGCCGTAGTCTCCGTATTTTTCGGTCGCACTACGGGTATGCCAAGTATGTCGGCCTGGAATTGCATAAGAAAATCGTTTGCGGTTGCGCCCCCGTCAACTCTTAACTCGCTCAACTTTACACCTGAATCCTCCCTCATTCGGTCGAGCACATCCCGCGTTTGATAGGCGATTGATTCGAGCGCCGCCCTCGCTATGTGCTCGCGTGTGGAACCGCGCGTCAAACCTATGATCGTACCTCGCGCATAAGGGTCCCAGTGCGGAGCGCCAAGCCCTACAAAGGCCGGGACGAAATAGACTCCGCCGTTATCTTCGAGGCTTGTGGCCATCTGTTCGGTCTCGGCAGCCGTCTCGATTATCTTCAGCCCGTCGCGCAACCACTGAACGGCCGCGCCCGCGATAAAGATGCTGCCTTCGAGCGCATACTCCATAGGCTCATCGTCTATCTTCCATGCCACGGTCGTGATCAAATTGCTCGCCGACTCAACAGGTTCCCGGCCCGTGTTGAGCAAAAGAAAACAGCCCGTGCCGTAGGTGTTTTTCGACATCCCCGGAGAAGTGCATGCCTGCCCGAAAAGCGCCGCCTGCTGATCGCCCGCGATCCCTGCTATCGGAATAGCGCGCCCAAATATCGCTTCGTCCGTCTCGCCCAGGATGGCGCTTGAAGGCGCAACGTGAGGAAGAATCTGGCGCGGGACCTTGAGCGCCTCAAGCAGTTCATCATCCCAGTCGCCGGTCTCTATGTTGAACATCAATGTGCGGCTCGCGTTCGACGGATCGGTCGCGTGTATGCGCCCGCCCGTGAGCTTCCATATCAGCCACGAATCGACCGTGCCAAAGGCAAGGCGTCCGCGCTCAGCCCTCCGGCGGGCATCAGGAATTTCATCAAGCAGCCACCGCGCCTTTGTCCCCGAAAAGTAAGCATCCAGCACAAGCCCCGTGCGCTGCTGAAATATCTGATCCAGCCCTTCCTGCCGCAGCCGATTGCACTCTTCCGCTGTGCGGCGGCACTGCCAGACTATGGCGTTGGCAATTGGCTCGCCCGATTCGCGATCCCAGATCAGCGTGGTCTCGCGCTGGTTGGTTATGCCTATGGCGGCCAGTTGACCCGGCTTGACATCCGCGCGGGCGAGCACCTGCCGGGCGGCGTCGAGTTGTGAATTCCATATATCTTCGGGGCGATGCTCGACCCATCCGGGTTGCGGGTACAATTGCTCGAATTCCTGCTGCGCTATGTGGACTGGCTGACCGGATTTGTCGAATAGAATGGCGCGCGAACTGGTTGTGCCCTGATCGAGCGCGAGTACATAGTCTTCGCTCATGTGTTATCTCCTGAAAAGATCAGGCTGCTTTGACAGGCGGTGCTATGATAGCACTCGCGGCGCGGATACCAAAGCACAGGCGAGATTATCGAGCAGGGTTAGCTTGAGGGGCCTGATGCTATTCGGTTTGCCAAAATGTAGTACGGGAAATAGAAATAGGCCACGGATTCGACGGATTCGTGGCCTGTTTCAACTCCCCTTTCTTCCAAATAAACCTTAAATCTATATGTGCCCTATTGCGCGGACTCGGAAGCAATCTTCACATCCTCGACATAGGTCGCGATTTCGTGTGTCGCCAACCGCATTCCCACAACGATTGCGACCCTGCCGCTGACAGCCGTCACCGGATAGATGATTCCTGTCTCGTCGCCGCTTCTTCCGAGCAATCCCCTTTTTGGATCAAGCACGCCCCATGCGGTCGAAGCTTTGTCCGCTGCGTAATCCCACGCGACAAAGAGTCTGCCGTCGGAAAGCATGACCGTTTGCGCGTGCTTTCCAATCCGCTCGGAAGAGTCAAGCGGTCGGCGCACAGAAAAAGTCTTTCCTTTGTCGGTCGAAGTGGCATAGTAAAGGCCGGGTTGCCCGCCGCCGCCCATGAACCAGATCACCGTAATATTGCCCGCTCTGTCAAAACCGAAGCTCGGACCCGCGACCGGGCAGCCGTCGATTTCCCAGTTATCGTGACTGACCACGCTCTCTGTAAAAGTCTTGCCGCCGTCCTCCGAGCGGGCCAGAACGATGTCGCGGCACATCGGCCCGGTGCTCGGCACCCTGCGATAGGCGAGATAAAGATTTCCAGCCGCGTCAATTTGCAGGCTTGTGCGGCAACATTCGCACACATCACTCAAGACGGGGCGATCAGACGAAAAAGTCTTGCCTTGATCCGTTGAAACCGAAAGCCGGATTTGTGCGCCGCGATCCTTTGGCTGCTTGTTGCGTTCGTCGATCCACGCGATATAGATTCGGCCGCGCCTGTCTAAGGCAATGGATTGAAAAGCGTGACCGGCAGGCTCGCCGTCGCCGTCGGAATTGATCGTCAGGGCCGAGAGAAAATTCTTTCCGCCGTCAGTCGAGCGCGCAAAGCGCACATTGCCTTTCCATTTGCCTCGCTCGTTGGCCCAGCAGACGTATACATTTCCGCCTGAATCGGCAATCACCTTCGGCGGATTTTCATTGCGCACGGTCGCGTCCCCGTCAATCGAATTGACTCGAACCGGCGCGGAAAAACTCACCCCGTCCGAAGAGCGGCGCAACATGACATTGCTTGCCCCGTCTTTGCGTTCGACATAAGCGAGATAAAACCCGCCGCGCAAATCTGCGGCCACAAATGGATTGAATTGCCCTTCTCCGTCAGCCATCGAGCCGTGTCCGTGATGTTGCGCGCCTGCCGGATAAGCGACGATCAGCAGGAAAGCGACTATGATAATTCTCGATTTCATAATTCCTCTTTTCGTAAATTCAATCCCTAAAATTGTAGACCGGGGAAACGGGTATAGACCAGGACGGGCGCAAATCGGACGGATTTACACGGATTAACTCAAAGAGAGTCTGAACCGCGCCCGTCCTGGCCTATTACTATCAGCCTTTCGTTCAAATCAACCTCAAGCGCCCTTCGACTAAAAATTGAGTCGCAGACCGAATTGAACCTGCCGGGGGTCGGCCGCCGCCGTCGGACGACCAAACGATGGCAAAGGCGTCACGCCCTGTCCGAACGTGTTGTTGGGCAACTGGAAATTTGAGCGATTGAACAGGTTGAAACCTTCCGCGATCACCTCCAATCCCGCCTGCTCGGTGAAACGAATACGGCGGCTCAATCTCAGGTCAAAAGATTTGAAGTCGAATCCTTTGCCCGTGTTGCGCCCCACTCCGACCGGGCGATCATTTGTGCTAGTATCGAAGTTGCGATCAGCGCCTGTGACGATGTTGAAGGGCAACGCCGATCCGTATCTGAAGATATAGCTCAACTGGAAGCCGCTTACTGCCCGCCGCCACAAGGCATCGCTCTCCAATTCCGGCATCGCAAGCGAGCCGCTTATCGCGAGCACATGCCTCTGGTCATTATCCGACAGCCCCCGATCATCGCGCAGATCGAAGTTGTTTTGCGGCGTGAAGAAGAATGCGCCGCCCGTGTCGTCAATCGCCTTCGAGAGCGTGTAGGAAAAGCGAAGCCCCGCCCAGCTTCTGAAGCGATGATTCAGCGAAGCGGTCATCGCATTGTAATAAGAATCGCCCGACCCTTCGTATCGACTGATATTGCCGAAGTTCGGATTGGGGCGGCCAAGATTTGGTATGCCGAGCCTTGCCGCATCGGCAGCCGACAGCGCAGGCACGTTTGCGTTGCGCGACAGAATCAGGTGCAGGCCCCGCGTGTGCAGGTAGGCGACCGAAGCCGAGGTCTTCGTCGTCAACTCGCGCTCGATCTGTAGACTCGCCTGTTGCGAGTAGGCGTTTTCGATAGCCGTGTCAATCGTCGTAACACTCGGGAGGAAATTTGTCGGGAAAGCCGCCGCTACATTTGGGAAGACCGGCGCGCCCGCCTGACCAAATGAAAAGAAAGCGACCCTGTATTTCGATCCGTCGCGCTGCAAAGCGTTCGAGGTCGCGCGCAGTGGAATTCGGTCGTAATAGATACCGTAGCTTGCGCGAATCACCGTCTTGCCGCCTGCGGGCGCATAGGCCAGTCCGATGCGCGGAGCGATGTTATCCCTGTCCGTACGGATCGGGTCGGGGAGAAATTGCAGATCGTAGCGCAGCCCTAAATTGATCGTAAGATCGGGCCGCGCGCGCCATTCATCCTGCGCAAAAAAACCTGTATTCGGATTCGATTGATACTGTGTCGGCTCACCGAATGCCTGCTGATAAGTCGAGTACTGCCCGGTCTTCAAATTGTCGAGCGAAGAGAATGTGTAGACTCCCTGCAACGCGCCAGGGAAGGTTATATTTACGCGGTTGTAAAGGAAATCAGCGCCCATTTTCAGCGCGTGCGCGCCGCGTTCGGTCGCTACGGTGTCGGTCAGTTCATACAGGTCGAGGTCGCGTCCCGTGGGCGAAAAAGTAGCCGTTCCGAGATTTGCTACACCCGAAATATTGATTGCCGGACCGACCAGATCATTGGGGGGCGCGGCGAGCCGGCTGCGCGTAAATTGAAAGCGCGCTTCGTTGACAAGGCTCGGTGAAAGAGTCGCCACTTCGCTTACGGCCACCGTCTGGTCGCGGTCGTCAAGCGCGGTCCCACGGCTCACGGTGTTCAAGCCGCCTACGTTGCGCGCATTCGTGCTTTCAATATCGTAAAAGTTATAACGCAGGGTCAGCAGATTCGACGGATTGATCCGATGATCGCCGCGCAAAAAGATATTCGTTGCGTTGTAGCCGGTCGGCGCAAGCCCCGTGCTTAGGCGCGGGCCAGTGTAGTTGATTTCATCGAGCACCGTGTTGAGCGCCGCTACATTGGCGGGTGAGATAGTCAAAACGGTGGAGTTATGCAGCCGCGTCTGCTCGAAATTTCCAAACAGAAATGTGCGGTCACGTCTGATCGGACCTCCCAGTGAAGCGCCGTATTGCGTCTGCGTCAGCGGGTCCTTTGTCGCAGCAAGAGGGTTGCGCGCATCGAGTCGCTGGTTGCGCAGGAATCCGTATGCGCGCCCGCGCCAGTCGTTGCCGCCCGAACGGGTCACTACGTTGACTATGCCGCCCGAGGCGCGTCCAAACTCTGCGATGCCGCCCGAGGTGATGACCTGAAACTCGCGTATCACTTCCTGACTGAAGAAAGTCCCCGGCAGATCGGCCGCGTCATCATTGGCCGACAGCCCGTCAATGACAAAGCCGTTATTGATATTGCGCTGACCGGCTATGTTGATCTGCGTCCCGGGCACCGCGGAAGTCTCCGCGAAGCGTTGATTGGCAACCGGGTTGGCACGCGTTACGCCCGGCGTCAGCGCCGCCAGATCAAGATAGTTGCGCCCGTTGAGCGGCAACGAGTCTATCTCGCGCGGAACGACCGTCTCGGCTATCTGCGTGCGGACCGTTTCGATCACAGGCACCGTTGTGACGCTGATGTTCTCATCTACCCCGGCAGCCGAAAGCCGCACCGGCACGTTGAGTGATTGCCCGACCGAAAGCGGAAACTCTCTGGTCATTCGGGCAAAACCTGTTTGCTCGACCGTCAGGCGATAGGTGCCTACGGGCAGATAAAGAAAGTTGTAGCGACCCTCATCGTCGCTTGTGGTAGTCCAGGTCTGGTTTCTGTCAGTATTGGTAGCCTTAACCGATGCAGCAGTGAGCGCCGCCCCGGTCGTATCTTCAACCCGACCGCTGAGCGTGGCCGCGGCTACCGACTGTTGAGCGAAGGCAGGCAACCCGTCTCCACCGATCAAATTGATAAGAACGAATAAGACCAAACTGCGAATGAGTCGGTTCTTGCTCTTTGAAGCCATCTCTCTTCTCCCCGATCTTTGCCCCCGCAGTCCACTGGCAGCGGAGGCAAAGACCCTTTGCCGGTTGTCAGTGCGGGTCGAAAGACTAAAATCAGCCCGGAATGCGAAACATCTTTCCAACCACGGCAAGTCTGCAACCAGTCGTCACCTGAGCATGGAAGGCGCGGCAAGGCAGCTCGATAAAAGGCATCTCAATAAAATAATCGGCCTTATAAAATAATCGGCCTTATCGGACTGCCCGGTCTGCCTTCAATGTTTAAGCGATTAAAGTTTTAAGGATCGAGGGGGAGCGCGAGGAGAGGGCCGGCCTGATTCAAAAGTCTTTCCGTAAGCAAGCGGCGTGTGGGAATGAATCGAGCCGGATGTTAGAGCAAGTAAATGGCCGGTAGCTGTGCGGTCGGCATTGCGGAAAAGCGAATTCGATGAAGACGACGGCGTTGAGCAGCCTTTTGAACAGGGCGCTGCAATCTGCTGGTCACTGATATGCTCGCCCTCGCCGGGCAACTGGCCTTCGACATATCTGTGGCGCGGGCTGCAACAGCAATAACCCTCGTTGACACAGCAGGTCATCGAGCAAACATCCGGGGAGGTGACGGCAATCGCTATCGAAGGCGATAGCCAGCCCGCCAACATCGCAAGAAGCACGCAAACAGCGCGCAGCTTCGCAAATTTGCTCAACCGGATTTTCATAACCGACACGACGCTATTTCAAAAGTCGTATGTTCAAAAAATGCTGCCAGTCGCTTCGCTCGGTCTAATATACACCCAACGCGATAAATTACAAGCGAATAATTGTAATTTATGCCGCTCTACTCTCAGAAAAATCAGGCAAAAAATCCGAGCCGATTTGATTCAAACAGTGGCATTGCAACTCAGCAACAGGGCCCCTGTGTTTAAGGATAAAACAGGCCGGTGGATGATGCGTGATTCGTGATTTACCGGACTTGCAATATGTCTAAAACATGCTGCCTGTTTGAAAGTCACGCATCACGCATCACGCATCACGACCACTCATTTCAAGAGGCGGCGGCCGTGGTTCGTTCGAACTCTTTGCGGATGAGTTCCGATATAGGATTCCAGGGGCGCAGTTGAGATATTGTGTCGAGCGTCTGTTCGATGCCGCTACCGCTCATCGTCTTCTGAAGCTCGACCGCCTGCGGGTCACTGGCATAAGTAAAAGAGAGAGCCGCCGCCGCCCCCTTTATGAGATAGGTTGGGTTCAGGCCGTAACGAAAGGCCAGCTTTGCAGGCCCGATCAGGCGGTCATCCGCCTGAAGTTTTCTGACGGGGTCGCGACCTACGCGCGCAATCGTATCCATCAGCGCGGCGTTTGAAAAGCTTGCGAGTATCTCGTTTATGAATCCGCCGTAATGGAGCGTGTGCCCGTGTTTGAGATGAAGCGCCCGCTGCGCTTCAAGCATAGCCCCGACCACGCACCGATTGATCGCTTCGTCGGCCATCGCTTCGTGAATGTATGTATAGCCGCGTTTGTAACCCAGATAGGCGCAGGCGGCATGACCGCAATTGAGGATATAGAGCTTCTCTTCTATGCAGGCGGGAAAGTTCTCGAGACCCTTGAAGGGCGGCAATATTTCGAAATCGCCTTTTATCTGCAAGACATCAAACAACACATCGCCTTTCGCGTCCGATGTAAAGACGAGTCGGCCCTCCGGGTCCATCTCTTGCCCGGAGACTACGCGGTCTGAGACCGCCGCATTAAAGGCGATGAGGCTCTGTACCTGCTGCGCATAAGCAAAAGGCACGTATGTAAACGTCAGGCGTTCGAGTTGCGACCCGGCGTTCTTCAGGTTCTCGCAGCAAAAGACATCAAGCGTGCGTCTTATGTCGGATCTGATTCTGTGAAGAATCGCTTCGGCAAGCACGGGGGCGACCGTTGGAAGATTATCCGGTCGCACACAGGTATAGACCTGATCGGCAAGGGCTATTTCAGAGGCAAATTCAGGCCGATTGAAATTTACGGCGCGCACTCCGCGCACCTGAACGCGAGCCTCTACATCGCCCTTGGTCACGATGTCATAACCAAACCGGGCTATCGAATCAACTATGTCATCGCGCCGGGCCGCAAAGACTACTTCGTGCCCCTGCAAGGCCAGCGCCATCCCCAGTGCGCCGCATCCAACCCGCCCGGCTCCTATTATGATCACGCGCACAGCCATTCCTCCATTGGATCGGTGGCCACCTTATCTTAAAAGTGCTTCTATTTTTGCCAGCAATTCTTCGAAGACCATATCTTTTTTGGCGATGAAATCATCCGCTCCGGCCTGTAGCGCCTCGATCTTGTCTTCGACTCCCTGACGATTCCCCAGCAAAATGACCGGGATCTCAAGCTTGATCTTTCGCAACTCGCAACAGACATCGAAGCCTGAGCGGTGTTCGAGCAAGGTATCGAGCACAAGCAGGTCGAAAGACTCTTTGCGGTCAGTGGCCTGCTCAAAGGCTTCGCGCCCATCGCGGGCTCGCTCTACGACATAATTCTCGACTTCAAGCCCTCTTGTAAGCAATGCGGCCAGATCATCATTTGCCTCGCCCACAAGTACACGATGCGGGCTGGGGCTTATCATCGTCACGGTCGTCGTACTTGAAAGCGACAGGGGCGCGGTCATCGTCAGACCGGGCGAAAGCGCGCGGGTCATACTCGCCTCGACCAGATCGAGTTCGCCCGATCTTAATTCGGCTTCGACCTGTTCAAGCTCGAAGGCGGCTCCGAGGCGTGTGAAGATTTCATGCGCCTCTTCAAGGTGACCGCGAGCCGATTCGGGGCGATCCATGCGCGCCCGCAAAGCCCCTATGGCCGCGTGGCACATAGCGGCTCGGAACGGGTCGCCTATCGTCTGGTGTATCGAGAGGCTCTGCGTAAAGCAGCGATTTGCTTCCGCCGTTTGATCTGCCTCGGCCTGTATGCGCCCGCGCGTGTAAAGCGCCCGCCCCATTAAACCGAGAGCCGGGTCGAGCGGTGTGACCGATTCGGCCGCGACCAGATGTTCGAATGCGCGCGCCGTGTCGCCGCTCTCCAGGTAGATCAATGCAAGCTCGAGCCCTATCAGAATCTGTTCTTCGAGCGAGCCTTTTTTCGATGCCGAGGCAAGCCCTTTTTCGAGCGCCTCGACGGCTTCCAGATGGCGTTTGCGCACCCAGAGTATGCGCCCCAGTATTCTCTGCGTGCGCGCATAAACAACCGGGCCGTGACGCTCTATCGCTTCGTGAATCACATTCCAGGCGGCGATGAAATTTCCCTGCCTCAGTCTCAACTCTGCAAGGTCGGTGAGCGCTATGGCTTCGGCCTTACTGATAGAATTTTCGCGCGCAAGGCGCATACGGTCTTCCAAAAGGCGCTCGGTCGCAATCCAGGACCCGAGATGCGTCAGCACGCGAGACAGGCTGCTGTAGGCTTTCAGCAAAAAGCGCACGTTTTCGACCGCCTCGATCTGATCTATAGCCGCCTGATAAGCGGGCACGGCCTCTTTGAGCTTGCCTTCACTGTAGAGCACGAACGCCTGCTGAAGCTGCGCGCGCGCCTGCAACAGCGCATCGCTTGAGCCTTCGGCCAGACGCGCGGCACGCATCCAGTTATAGCGCGCGCCCTCCAGATCGCCTTCCTTCCAATCCAGCTTTCCTACGAGCAGATGGACCTCGGCGCGAAGCCGCGCGTTTCCGGCACGCCGCGCGACAAGCATAGCCCTGTGCAGAGAGTCGCGGGCCGCAAGCAAATCTCCCGTGCTGCTCAGGGCGCGACCGAGCGAAGTATGCGCGCCGGCTATCCCGGTGCTGTCTCCAACCTGTGTGTAATAATCGAGACTGCGATGCAAGGCGTCTATGGCGCTTGCGTACTGCTTTCTCTCGATGTAGACGGAGCCCACCCAGTAAAGGACCGAGGCGCGAAATTCCGGCGACAGCGAAAGCAACCTGACCGGGGCCACATATTTCGAGAGCATATCGAATGCGTCTTCGTGCTTGCCCTTGTTGATGTAGGCTTCGGCCAGCACGCAGCGAAGGCTCACCTCTTCGCGCTCATCCGTTGTCAGATCGTCGAGCTTGTGTGAGAGCGATTTTATAAGGTTTTCGGTCCTGCCCCAGCGAGGCCGCTTTTGCGCGAGGATCTCCTGTGAATCTTCAATCTGCTTGAAAAGCAATCGGGGGCCGAACTCGCCGCACAAAACAAGGTCGCCGTCGTTGAGCATTTGCTCGGCAACGCGAACACCGTTGACATAACTGCCGTTTGTGGAGCCGAGGTCTCTGAGGAGAAAATCTTTGCCGAGACGTATGATCTCTGCGTGAAAGCGAGAGACGCTTGGATCGGGCAGACAGAGCGAGTTTTCAATCCCGCGTCCGATTGTGAATCGTGGGGTTTCAACCGTGAAGACATCACCTGCATCTTCGTTTAGAAAATGAATCTCTCCGCGAACGCCCATAAACTTGATCTCTGTCCTCGCTTGATATGCCCTGCCCGACACCTGGTAATACCTGAGAAATCACAGGGGCGCGGGCCGGAATTGGCCAAGTATAGCACTATTTACGGGAAAGCCGTACAGAGAAAATATCCGCGCAATCCGAAGAATACCTGTGTGATTTGAGATTTGTGAATGGAGATTTGTGATTTCAATCTCAGTCACGCGCTCTCTGTCAGCGTTCAAGGATGATTACGTAAACCTCCGCGGGGCCGTGTACTCCGATTGCCAGAGTCAGTTCAATGTCCGAGGTGCGCGACGGGCCTGTTATAAATGTCACCGCGCGATTCAGGCCATCCCGGCCAGCCTCACTGAGCGACCCGAGCACCTCTTCCAGGGACTCGCGAATCGTTTCGGCTTCGATGAGCGCGATATGAACGGGTGGGACGAGCGAGGTCAGGCGATGGCGCTCGGCATCCGATTCCAGAACCAGCGTGCCTGTTTCGGCTACGGCCCACTGAGCGCCCGTTATGCCTAGATCGCAATCAAACAACTCAGACGCATCAATGTTTCTCAGAATCGCGGCCTCTGTGCTCACACTCTCCATCACACGCTCGACAAGCGGTGAATTTGAGATCGCGACTCGACGCGCTTTCACCTGCTCTAAAATGGCATGTATCGTTTCGGCCGCTTCCAATTCATTTCGCGCAACAGAAGAGTGCCCGCTGACAGCTTCGAGAGACCGCCGGA
Organism: Blastocatellia bacterium; assembly: GCA_963765495.1. Taxonomy (GTDB): domain Bacteria; phylum Acidobacteriota; class Blastocatellia; order UBA7656; family UBA7656; genus CAVXWP01. Next base: position 768,908 of record CAVXWP010000001.1, on the reverse strand, counting down.
AACGCTCGACAGGCGAAGCGGTTTGCTTGTGAGAAACGACTGAGGCAGGGCTTTTGTGTTTCGCATTCTGGTGTTGTTGTTCGCGCCCGTGACGGGCTCGATCACTGGTGAAATCACGGGCGCGATCAAGTGGGGCACTCGCCGCGAGATGTTCTCTGATAGACGAAAGCATCTCGCGCCGCGCCTGATCGTTTTGCCTGCGTTCGTTCAAACTCCCTCCAATCTCTTTCATTTTTTACCGGCTAAATTATCGCGCCACTCATCACGGAAAGAGCGCGGCGCAACCTGACGCAGATCGCGCCAGGCGGTCCATGCGCCAAGTGGCGGCACAAGCTTCGCAACCACGCCGCCGATTTTGCCGATGCGCCCTTCACGCGCTGCCCGACGGGTGAGCAGTCGCCCGACGCGCAGGCTCCATTCATACAATGCAGGGCTGGACCACGCAAAGGCGTACAAGCGAAACGCGAGCCGTTCGATCAGTTTCCCTTTCACCGGCCCTTTCCGGCCCGTCGTGCCGCTCGCTGCTTCAACCACCTCCGCCCGCAGATGCAGCAGCAGTTCGGGTATGTCTATCTTAACCGGACAGACATCACGGCAAGCGCCGCACAGGCTCGATGCAAAAGGCAACTGCGCGGCCTTTCCTATCCCGATCAACTGCGGCGTGATGACCGCGCCTATCGGGCCGGGGTAGACGGAGCCGTAGGCGTGCCCGCCGATTTGCTGATAGACGGGGCAGGCATTCAGACACGCGCCGCAGCGTATGCAGGCAAGCGATTGTCGCGTCACCGGATGTGAGAGCATCCGCGAACGCCCGTTGTCCATCAGGATTATATGGACCTCCTGCGGGCCTTCTTCGTCGGGGGCTCTCTTAGTTCCCGTGATCAGTGATTGATAGGTCGTCAATTGCTGCCCGGTCCCCGAGCGCGGCAGCAGTTTCAAAAACACGTCGAGATCAGCAAAACGCGGAATCACTTTTTCAATCCCCATGAGCGCGATATGAGTTTTTGGCAAACTCGTAGTCAGGCGAATATTTCCCTCATTCTCAAGAATCAGAATGGTTCCCGTCTCGGCTACGCCAAAGTTGACCCCGCTGATGCCCACATCGGCTTCGGCGAAACGACGGCGCAAGGTGCGCCGCGCCGCGCCGGTCAATTCCGCCACGTCATCGGTAGGAGCGATTCCCACCTTTTCAACAAACAACTCGGCGATCTGTTTTTTCGATTTATGAATGGCCGGAACTACGATATGAGACGGCGTTTCCCCGGCGAGTTGAATAATCCATTCGCCGAGGTCGGTCTCTACCGGGGCAAGCCCCTCGGCTTCGAGCGCGGCGTTTAGATGAATCTCTTCGGTCGCCATGCTTTTGGATTTGACTATGCGCGTAGCGTTGCGCTCTTTGAGCAAGCCTATGACGATCCGGCACGCTTCGGCCCCGTCGCGCGCCCAGTGAATCTGTGCTCCGGCTTGCTCCGCATTGTCGGCGAAGGTTTCAAGGTAATGATCCAGATGAGCAAGAGTTTCATCTTTGATGGCGCGGGCGCGTTCGCGCAAACCCTCCCAGTCATCAACGGTCGAGATAGCCGCTTTTCGGCGTTCTCCAAACGTAGAAACAAGATTACGCAACGCGCCGCGCAGTTGGTCATCCTTGAGCGCCCGGCGCGCATTCTGATCGAAGGTTTCTGATGTTTGATGTTCCATATTCAGTAGGCAGTAGGCAGTAGGCAGTTCGGAGCCGGGAACCAACTATTCATATCAATACCCGGCTCCCTGCCTCTGGCTTGCTCGCTTTAGCGCAATTTGTCGGGTTATTCCGAACTGCCTACTGCATACTATTCTTCCCGTGAAGCGAGCAATTCGGCCAGGTGCATTACCCTGACCTGAGATTTCTTTCGGGTCAGGCGACCGCCGATCTGCATCAAGCAACTCGCATCGCCTGAGATTACGGCTCTTACTCCCGTCTTCTCGATTGAATCAATCTTAGTATCGAGGATGGCGACGGAAATCTCCGGGTACTTCACAGAAAAAGTTCCACCGAAGCCGCAGCAGGCATCCGCATTCGCCATCTCGACAAATTCCACCCCGCGCACGTTCTGAATCAGACGGCGCGGCTCGCTGTGAATATTCAGATCGCGCAAGCCGTGACAGGCATCGTGCCACGTCACACGCCCGCGAAAGCTTGCCCCGACATCTTCGATGCCAAGCACGTTGACTAAAAAGGAACCGAATTCGTGAGTGCGCTCCGCAAGTGCCCGCGCGCGATTGCGCCATTCCTGGTCATCTGGAAAGAGTTCCTCAAAGTGATGCGCCATCGCCGCGCACGAACCTGACGGGCAGACGATTGACTCCGCGTCGGCCTCTTCAAAGATTTCAATAAATCGGCGGGCAAGCTTTCGCGCCTCGCTTCTGTAACCAGTGTTGAATGCAGGCTGACCACAACAGGTTTGCCTGCGATCAAAGACAACCTCGCATCCGGCGCGTCTCAATACCTCGACCGCGCACGTGCCTATCTCCGGCCACAACTGGTCAATCAGGCATGTGATGAATAGAGATACTCGCATAGATTTCGCGTCAATTCCCGTAGCGCGCTTCGAGACCTGCGTATCGCCGGATGGTTTCCTGCCATTCGATTGAAGGGTGCGGCATGAATTTTCTGAGCCGGATGTTTTCAGCCACATGCCGCCGCGCCTCTCGGAGTGATCGAAAGCGGCCCGAGGCAATGGCCTGAACCAGCAGATTACCCGTGACGGTTGCTTCCACCGGCCCGGCCAGCACCGGCAGCCCGGTGACATCTGCGGTTGCCTGATTCAGATAATCGTTCCGACTGCCCCCGCCGACTATATGAACTCCGGCGATCTTTTCTTTCGTAAGCGATTCGACAGCGCGAAGCACGGACCCGTATCGCAAAGCGAGCGAATCGAGAATCATTCTGGCGACCGAGGGCGGCTCCGTGGGGACAGGTTGATCGCTTTCGCCAAGATGTGCGGCTATCGCCCGAAGCATACTCGGCGGATTGAAGAAACGCGGATCATCGGGATAAATCAAGCCCACAGAATCACCTTTTGTCTCGATCTGTTTCAAGAGCATGTCATAGTCTACATCGAGGCCGCGCGTTTCCCACTCCTTTCGACAGGATTCAAGAATCCACAGCCCGCAGACATTCTTGAGAAAGCGGAACCCTCCAAACACGCCGCCTTCATTGGTGAAGTTGTGACGCGCTACATCGGAGTTGATGAGCGCGCTCTCGCGCTCCACACCTATCAGAGACCACGTCCCGGAAGATATATAAGCCCACCCGGCTTCGAGCGGCGCGCCCGCGACTGCGCTCGCCGTATCGTGCGTAGCCGTAGCCACTACCTGCGCGCCGTCGAGGCAAAGCTCACGAGCAAGCGCAGGCTCAAGCGGCCCGAGATATGTGCCCGCAGAAACTATCTCTGTCATTAACCCTGTGGGCAAGCCCAGGCGTTCGAGCATTTCGCGATCCCACGTCCCCGTCCGGGCATTGATCATCTGCGTCGTAGTGGCGTTCGTGTACTCGGTAGCGGCTCGCCCGGTGAGAAAGAAGTTGATCAGATCGGGGATCAAAAGCAGCCTCGCGGCAGCCGGAGGGATTTCATCTTGCGCGTGGGCGTAGAGTTGAAACAGCGTGTTGAAGTTTAAAAACTGAATGCCGGTGCGGTTAAAGATTTCCTCGCGGCCCATAATTGCAAAGACCTTCTCCGCGACCTTCTGTGTCCGCTCGTCTCTGTAACAGACGGGGTCTTCGATGAGGCGGCCCGCGTCGTCAACTAGCCCGTAATCAACGCCCCAGCTATCAACCCCTATGCTCAGAATAAACCGACCGAGCCGCCGCGCCCGTTCGCCCGCTTCGCGCAAACCCGTCTTTATCTCGTCGAGTATCCGGCTCAGATTCCATCGAAGATGCCCGGCCAAATGCCTTGCCGGATAGTAAAACCGGCGCACCTCCTCAAGCAGAAACTCACCCTCCTCGACCCCGCCCAGAAAGACACGTCCACTCCCTGCGCCGAGATCAACCGCGATGTAAAGCGAATCTTTCATAAGAGTAGGGGCCGGGGAACAGGTTGTGGAGTACATACCGCGAGTTGAAATTTAATAGCGCTTCTCATCCCAGAGAACCCTGGCCCCCGGCCCCCGGCCCCCGGCCCCCAATTAAACGATCCCAGCCGCGACGCCTGTCTGCGCCGGACGTTCTTTGGCCTTTGCCCTGCGGTAACCGCTTCTGCGATACGCGGAAATCGGGTCGATGGCTCCGCCTGCCCGCTCGCGGGCTACGGCCAGTATGGGCGAAACGTCTGTCGTAAATGCCTGCTTTAGCGTCGCCAGCGCAAGCAGCGCATCGCATTTGTCCTGAGCTTCGGTGAGCGCCTCGCGGTCAACGAGATGGGCCTGAACATAAGCGCGAGTCAGTTCGACGGCGCTCATCATCAACGATTCCACGGGGTCGGTGATGTTGTGAGATTGATCGAGCATGTAGGACGGATCGAAATTCGGCGCGGCGCTCAACTCGGCGTCAACCAGTTCGTTAAAGATCAGAAAAAGCTGAAAGGGTTTGATCGAGCCCGCGTCCAGATCGTCATCCCCGTACTTGCTGTCGTTGAAATGAAACCCGGCGAGTTTGCCCAGTTGAATCAAGCGGGCTACGATCATCTCGATGTTTACGGTTGGCGCGTGATGGCCAAGATCGACCAGACAGAAAGCCTTCGGGCCAAGCTCGCGCGCGCAATAGTAGCTCGTCCCCCAGTCGTTTATCACCGTCGAATAGAATGCCGGTTCGTAGAGCTTGTGCTCAAGAAATAGACGCCAGTCATCGGGCAAGGCGCTGTAAATTTCGCCCGCGCTTTCGAGGTATCGCTCAAGCGCCCGCCGAAAGTGCATCTGTCCGGGGAAATTCCCACCGTCGCCGATCCATACGGTGTGAGATTTAGAGCCGAGCCGTTCGCCTATCTCTATGCACTCTATGTTGTGCTCGATGGCCTGACGACGCACTTCGCGATCAGGGTGCGTCAGGCTGCCGAACTTGTACGACAGCCTCTGCCCCGCTTGATCCTGAAACGTGTTTGAGTTCATCGCATCGAATCGCAATCCGCGCTCTCGGGCGAAATCTCGCAATCGAGCGGCATCATCCGGCTTGTCCCAGGGTATGTGCAGCGATACGGCGGAGGTCGAGCGGACGAGCTTGAATATGGTGCCGCAGTCTTCAAGCTTTTCGTAAACATCGCGCGGTTCGCCCGGTCCCGGAAAACGTGCAAAGCGCGTCCCGCCCGTCCCGACTCCCCAGGAAGGCACGGCCACGCGGAAAGACTGTGCGCGGGCTACGAGGGTTTCGATGTCCAGATTCCTTCTCCGCAATTGGTTGGCGAGGTGGTTGTAATCCTCTTCGAGCCAGCCGCGCGCTTTCCGGTTCTCGTCAGCGATAAATTCATCGTCGATTTCAAAATGTGTGGTCATGACAATCTCTCCGCATCTATCCTATCTTAAAAACCCATCCTGTAGCCCGCCGTCTACGGGAATGATGTGACCCGTAGTCTTCGACAACCGCTTCGACACGAGCAGGAATATAGCCTCGGCCTGATCTTCGGGTTCGATAGGAGTCTGTGTCAACGAACGCCGGGCATAAAATGCCGCAAGCTTCTCTCTTAAAGCGTCGGTCTCTTCTTCCTCGTTAAAAGCTATATCGTATTTCGCGAGCGAGGCGATCACGCGGTCACGCGGAAACATCGTGCTGCCTCGAACTACCGTAGCCGGAGCCACGGCGTTTACCCGGACCAGCGGCGACATCTCAATTGCAAGTTCCCGAACCAGATGGTTGGCCGCGGCTTTGCTCGTGTCATAAGCGAGGCTTCCCTTCTTGGCTACGACGGCATTTGCGCTTGTAGTAAGCGCTATAGCCCCGGGCAGATTCTGCTTCTCGAAAATCCTGCGCGCCTCGTCGGCGACGATATAAGCGCCCGTGACGTTGACGGCAAAGGTGTGCGCCCACTGATGGTCTTCGACACGGCCCCGTTTATCGGGCGGGGCGAATATTCCAGCCGTCACTATCACCGCGTCCAACCCGCCGTAGGCAAGCATCACATCTTCGAACATTCGAGCGACACTCCGGCGATCTGTGATGTCGCACGAAAGCCCGATGGCCGGGCCGCAATTGCTTATCCCTGTGCCCGCCACGCCGATGCCTTCGCCGTACTCGGTGATGATCTCTTCCGCCGTCTTTTCCGCTCCGGCTCCGTCAAGGTCTACGCATACAACGTGCGCGCCTTCTTTTACCAGACGATGAGCCGTTGCTCGCCCGATGCCTGCGCCCGCGCCTATGATGACGATGATCTGGCGGGCAAGCTCTTTTTCAGGCGGCTGTCTTCTAAGCTTTGCCTCTTCAAGCGGCCAGTATTCGATGTCAAAGGCTTCCTGTTGATCCATCGCCTCATACTCGTCTATCGCTTCGGCCCCGCGCATCACTTCGATGGCGCAGTTGTAAAATTCAGCGGTCACACGCGACTCGCTTTTGTTCTTGCCCCAGGCAATCATACCGAGACCCGGTATCAGAACCACTGTGGGATTGGGATCGCGCATCGCGGGCGAGTCGGGGTGTTTCGAGCGATTATAGTAATCCTTGTAATCCCTGCGGTACGGAGGCAGTCCGTCGGTGATCGCTTTTTTTAGCGATTCAATGTCGCCGCTTTCGGGGTTCCAGTCTATGAAGAACGGCTTGATCTTTGTGCGCAGGAAATGATCGGGGCACGAAGTGCCGAGCGCGGCAAGACGCATCGCATCGCGGCTATTTACAAAGCGCAACATCTTCTCGTCGTCCTGAACCGTTCCCACGAATCTTTTGTAAACCGATACCTGCCCGCGCAAGAATGAAATGATCTCTGCGATGATCCTCCTTCTTTCGGATTCGGCCAGCGGTTTGTATTTCTGTCCGCCGAAGGTCTCATCACCCCGGTCGCGTTCTTCGATATAGCGAGCCGCGCGGTCAATTATCTCAAGCGCCGTCTCGTAGCAGGTTTTGTCATCGTTGTTCCACGAACTCATCCCGTGATGGCCAAGCAGCACGCCTCTGGCCTGCGGGTTCTCTTTTATCAACTGCTCGATCTTCAAGCCTATGTCAAAGCCCGGTCGCTGCCACGGGATATAGATCACTTCGTCGCCGTAAATCTCTTTGCAAAGCTTTTCCTGATTTACCGAAGCGGCGATTGCTATGACCGCGTTTGGATGCAGATGGTCAACGTGGCGGTAAGGAACGAGCGTGTGCAAAGGCGTATCAATAGAACAGGCTCGCGGGTTCAGATTGAAGACGCAGTGGCTATACATCGGGTACATTTCGTCTTCGATTCTGGTCTTTGGCCCGCGCTCGGGGCTGCCGAGGTAGAGCGATTTCATCCGCCGCACCTTTTCGAGATAAAGCGAGGCAAAGCCCTCGGGACGCGCTGTGCGCAAATCGCCGCCCGACCCTTTGATCCATAACACCTCGACGCTTTCGCCGGTGAGCGGGTCTTGCTCGATCAGCTTGGAAGAGGTATTGCCGCCGCCCGTGTTTGTAAGCGTCAAATCCTCGCCGAGTTTATTAGAGCGATAGACCAGACGATCTACTCCACTCAGACGGTCAGCCTCTTCATCCTGCCAGAGGTTTTTTACAAACTTGTATTCCGGGTTCTCGTTCTTCATTTAAGGATTTCCAAAGTAGCGTAAGAAGAAATAGGCCACGGATGACACGGATCGACGCGGATTAGCTCATAAAGAGTCAGATCCGCGAAAATCCGTCGCATCCGCGTCATCCGTGGCCTATTCGTATTTGCCTCTCAATCAAATATGCTTTTGTCATTAATTGCCGCCGACATCCCGCGATCATTTCCCCATAGCGTAGCTAAACACGTATCGCCCCGACCCGATTTCAACGATTACCGTATCGCCTTCCTGCCTGCTTGCCGTTACGCCGTTTTCATCGGCAAGCGCATGCCCGGATTCGGTGACCGTGGCAAGCTCCGCTTTTGGCAGCCGCACGGTTGCGCTCGTATTTGCCGGTATCTCGACGGCGAGTTCGAACCTGCCGTCTTTGATCGTCCAGGCGGAACTCACTTTGCCGTACAGGGAATCGTGGCTCGCCCTGACGCTTGTGAACCCGCCGCCCGGAAGAGGTTGAATGAAAATATGTTTGTACCCGGGTGACTTTTCATCTATCTCGATTCCGGCCATTACTCGATACATCCATTCGCCTATGGCCCCGTAGGCGTAATGATTGAACGAGTTCATCCCCTTATCCTGAAACGTGCCGTCGGGCTTCTGACCGTCCCACCTCTCCCAGATGGTCGTCGCCCCCTGCTTGACCGGATAAAGCCACGAAGGATACTGCTCGCGTTTGAGCAACATATAAGCCTCTTCCAGATACCCGTAACGGCTGAGCACGTGGCAGAGGTAAGGCGTGCCTACAAAGCCTGTCGTCAGATGCTTGCGTTGACGAATCTCTTCGGCAAGCCTTCGGGCAGCGACCGGGCGCAACTCATCCGGCAGCAGATCGAATTGCAGGGCCACGGCGTAGGCGGTCTGCGTATTTTCGCCTACACGCCCTGCCTCGGTCACATACTCACGGCGAAACGCCGCCTTTATTTTGGCGAGTTGTTCGCCGTAGCGCCTTGCGTCCTCCTGATGGCCGAGAACCCGAGCGATTCTTTGCAGCAGATCGGTCGAGTGAGCATAAAAGGCCGTGGCGATAAAGTCTTTGCTCGTGGTCGCGCCCGGATAATCAGGCGAGGTGGTTGCAAAGGCCAGCCAGTCCCCAAAATGAAAATCGCCGTCCCAGATGTAATCCTCGCCCGCGCGCACTCTCTGGTATTCGACCCATTTTTGCATGCTCGCGTACTGCTCTTCCAGAATCCGCTTGTCGCCGTAGCTGAGATAAACCGTCCAGGGAATTATGACCGCCGCATCGGCCCACGCGGCTGAACCGCCCGCCGTGTTGCCAAGCACGTTTGGTATGACATAGGGAACACTGCCCGAGTCAAATTGATCGGCGGCTACATCTTTGAGCCACTTGGTAAAAAATCCGGCTACATCCATGTTGAAGGCGGCAGTGCGCGCAAATACCTGCGCGTCGCCCGTCCATCCCAGCCGCTCATCGCGTTGCGGGCAATCGGTAGGAACATCGAGGAAGTTGCCCTTCTGCCCCCACAAAATATTGTGTTGAAGCTGATTGATAAGCCCGTTTGAGGTTTCAAACTCGCTCGTCGGCTGCATGTCGGAATGAACTACTATTCCGGTCAAATCGTCCGGCGCGAGTTCGCCGGGATAACCGCTCACGGCCACATAGCGAAAGCCGAAGAAGGTGAAATGAGGCTCGAATGTCTCTACCCCGCCGCCTTTGAGCGTGTACCGGGTGGTCGCCTTTGCGGCGCGGAGATTTTCCGTGTAGAAATTTCCCTCCTTGTCGAGCACCTCCGCGTGCCGGAGCGTGACAACCGTGCCGGCCCCTCCCTGAACCTTGAGCCTGATCCAGCCGACCATGTTCTGACCCATATCGGCTACGGTGTCGCCCTCGGGCGTTTTGAAAATCTTGACGGGCCTTATCTCTTTGATCCTCCGAACGGGAGGACCGGCGGGCGCAACCAGATCATCTTTCGGATAATCGGCTATCTTCACACCCTTCCATTGCGCGTCTGCAAACCCGGCGTTCGTCCATCCGGCCTTCTCTAATCGAGCATCATAGGTTTCGCCGTGATAAATTTCCGACATCAGGATTGGGCCCGTAGCCGCTTTCCAGCCCTGATCGGTCGTGATGACCTCTTCACGCCCGTCTTTGTATGTGACACGGATTTCGAGCAGGAGCGCGAGCCGCTCGCCGTAGATGTTGCGCCTGCCTCCCCACGCAAGATTCCCGCGATACCAGCCGTCGCCGAGCAGCACGCCTGCGGCATTTTCACCGCTCTTCAAGAGGTTCGTCACATCATAGGTCTGGTACTGGAGTCGTTTGTTGTAACTCGTCCAGCCGGGTGTGAAGAGTTGATCGCCTACGCGCTGGCCGTTCAGATGCAGTTCATAGAGCCCGTGACTGGTCACATAGGCGCGCGCGCGCGCAATCGGGCCGTTCAGTTTGAATTCGCGGCGCAGCATGGGGGCGGGGTTCGATTCTTTAACGTCTTCCTGCAAGTCAGGCTCGATCCACGCGGCTTTCCAATCACCGGAATTGAGCATCCCCATTTCCCAGAAGGCGGGCGCGCTCCAATCGGTCGCCTTATCGCCTGCATCCCAGACTCGTACCTGCCAGAAATACCGCCCTCCCGATTCAAGCGCGGCCCCCTCATAAACGCGATGAACCGACTCATCCGAAACCACTTTGCCCGAATCCCACAGCAGAGATTTTCCGGCCAGAAGATCGCGTTCATTTTTCGCTACGCGGATTTGATAGGCCGATTGCGAGCGCCCGCGCCCGGGCGCTTGAATTTGCCAGCTCAGGCGGGGTCGCAGAGCGTCAATCCCGATTGGGTTCGCCTTGTACTCGGTCCGAAGCCCCGTGACTGTTGCTTCTGTCTGAGTCGCGGACGCAAGAGGCGCGCGGGTCAATAAAAGCATCATCATACAAACGAGCGCGAATAATAATCGCACGGATCTTGCCGTCATAGTAACTCCCTCCAGATCGAAATATAGATCGAATGCGCATCCGTCTGTCACGGATGCGGGTGAATCGGGTCAACCCAGTAGACATCTTCCGGTTTCTCTACCGGCTCGATGTCCAGATTGACGACCACCGGGTCCTGTCCGCTTCGCACCAGCACGCAACTGAGAGCTTCGTCGCTTGCGGCATTGATCTCTTGATGAGGCACAAAGGGCGGAACAAAGATAAAATCGCCCGCTCCGGCCTCGGCCGTGAATTCGAGATTATCTCCCCAGCGCATGCGCGCCCGTCCGCTGACTACATATATCACGCTTTCAAGTTCGCCGTGATGGTGCGCGCCCGTCTTTGCGTCGGGTTCGATTATGACCGTGCCCGCCCACAGGGAGGCGGCTCCGGTCCTCGCGTGCGTGACGGCTGCCTCGCGCTTCATGCCGGGCGTTTGCGGAGTATTTGAATCGAGGCGGTCGCCCGGAATCACTTTCACTCCATGATCGCGCCATTGTGATGTCGGTTTCTTGCTCATATCTTATTGTGGCAAGATGGTATAAAAAGGCCGCTCAAGTATGCCACACATCCCCCTTGATGGAAAAATATTTGCGTGTCTGAGGCTACAACATTGCCCTCAAGATTGCACGCGATTGGGTATATAATGATTGGTGTTTGGGTTTCCCACGAGTTTATTTGACAAATCTGGCGAACTGTTCTTTAGATCTGGGCTGATTGCTCAGATATTAAGGCTGAAATTCTGAGCAATCACTCCGGGCGTGAAAGGGGATGGTTGAGATGGTAACGGAATTGAGGCAAACAGGGATAAGCATTTTGGGTGACATACCCTGGGGAACGCACTTCTGCCATTTCTTCGAGACCCGGCAGAACCTGCTCGACATCTTGATCCCATACTTCAAACAAGGACTAGAAAGCAACGAATTCTGCTTTGAGCCGGGAACACGTAACAGCCATTTTCCCGCATTTTTCAAGAAGCCCCTGACAGATATCCTCTCTTCCCGGAGCAACCAGTGTCAGTATCATAATGGAAGAAGATGTGAGAGAATTCGTCTTAGAGATTAAGGACAACGGGAGAGGTATTCAAGAAGATGAGATAATCGGGTCGCGCTCGCTCGGTCTTTTGGGTAAGAGGGAACGCGCTCATCTCAAAGGCGGCAAGATCAATATCATCGGGGTTCGCGGGAAAGGGATGACCCTGACACTGCGAATCCCCCTTCAAAGCCAGGCTTCTGATTGAGGCCGAATCTCTCTTGCTGGAAAGTAGGATTCCATTCAGACAACCCGGCTCCTCACCTGAGGAGGGGACATGTTGCGTATCCTGATAGTAGACAATCACGTGGTTGTGCGAGACGGCGTCAAGAAAATCCTCGCCGAGCAATTCAGTGAAATCACCTTTGGCGAAGCCGGCACTGCTCAGGAAGCCGTCAAACTCGCCAGCCAGGAAAGTTGGGATGTTGTGATCCTCGCTATATCTCTGGCCGGAAAAAACGGGTTGGATGTCCTGAAGGAAATAAAACATATCCGCCCGAAACTCCCCGTGCTTATTCTGACCATGTATTCCGAGGAACAGTATGCGCGCCGGGCATTTAAGGCAGGCGCTGCCGGTTATATCACAAAAGACTCTTCGCGTGTCGAACTCGTCAGGGCCGTCAATAAAGTGATCGAAGGCGGACGCTATGTAAGCTCCTCGCTTGCCGAAAAACTCGTCTTCGACATCGAAAGAGGCACGGACCGCCCGCCTCACGAAGCCCTCTCGGATCGTGAGTTCGAGGTTATGCGGCTGATCGCGTCGGGCAAGACCGTAAGCGAGATAGCCGAGATGCTTGCCCTAAGCGACAAGACCATCAGCACCTACAGATCGCGCATCCTTGAGAAGATGCGCATGAAGACAAACGCCGAAATCACTCATTATGCTATAAAAAATGATCTTGTTGATTAACGCGCCGATGATTTGGAGAGAGGCCAGGCTGAGCAGAATCAAGGGCCGTGATCGAAATCCTAAATTCGGGATGGTGAACGGTCGTCTCCCTCCCCACCGGCACCGGCCCGCACAAGAATTTCTTCCGCAACTCCCTTTGCGCTATTGTTTGCCGATCCATCTCCTCAAAGAGCATTTCGTAAGGGAAACACCGACAGGCAAACTGTCTTTATCCTTACATAAGAATCCAGTTTTTGCTGATTTTTTATCATCAATCAGATTGTTATAATTTATTGCCTGTACTGATTCCCCCCCACAAACTGTCATAAATCTTATTTTTATAAGATTGGGTTAGCCTAAAGGGTATTATCCGGTGATTTTCTCTTTAGCTTGATCACAATGGGAAGAGACCGAACAGATTCAGCAATCAAGCAGGAACCGCGAGAATGGAAAAAAACGCTGGGGTCAAAATTCTGGTGCTCGATCAGAGAGCGGGTCAACTGGAGACGACGTGTCTATTACTGTGCCAGTCCGGCTACAGCGTTTTATCTTCTAGTGATGGGAGGGAAGGCTTTAGGCTTGCCGCAAAGAAACATCCTGATCTGATCATAAGCAACATCTCGATACCGCGCCTTGGAGGCATCGAGTTATGCCGCGCGATAAATCAGCATTCTGAACTGTGCGCCACGCCTGTTCTTCTGATCAGCGGCGGCCCCGCAGACAGCGAAAGAGTAATTGAAGGTTTAAGGGCCGGAGCAGATGACTATCTGGAATTACCTTACGATCCAGTGCGTTTGCTTACGAAGGTAACTCAGTTGCTTGAACGCAAAGGTGCCGGAGAGGCGCTGCGCGAAAATCAGGCGAGGCTCGCCGGTATCGTTGATTCGGCGATGGACGCCATCATCACCGTCGATAGCGAGCAGCACATCCTGCTCTTCAACGCGGCTGCCGAAAAGATGTTTCGATGCTCTGCCGGGGAAGTCATCGGGCATAAGCTTGATCGCTTTCTTCCCGAGCGGTTTCGCGCCGTCCATTATTCACATATCCGGTCTTTTGGCGAGACCGGCACCACGACTCGCGCCATGGCCGGAGCAAAAACGGTTTATGGAGTTCGCGCTGACGGCGAGGAGTTCCCTCTCGAGGCTTCTATCTCACAGGTCGAAGCCGGAGGACAGAAGCTCTACACCGTCATAATGCGCGACATTACCGAATACAAACGCGCCGAGGAGCGATTCCGTCAGGTTATCGAGCACGCGCCTAATGGAATGGTGATGGTTGATCAGGATGGCAAAATCGCGCTTGTCAACGCGCAGATAGAAAAAACATTTGGCTACAGCCGCGATGAATTGCTCGGGCAATCAATAGAGATGCTCGTGCCGGAACGATTTCGCGCGCATCACGGCTCTTACCGCAGTCAATTCACAGCCACCCCTGTTGCCAGACCGATGGGGGCCGGGCGGGACCTCTTCGGGCTTCGCAAGGACGGAGGCGAGTTTCCGGTAGAGATCGGCCTGAACCCGCTCGACACACAGCAAGGGGTAATGATACTCGGAACGATTGTGGATATTACCGGGCGCAAGCAGGCCGAAGAAGAGGTTCACAGGCTCAATGAAGAGCTTGAGCAGCGCGTCAACGAGCGCACATCGCAACTCCAGAACGCCAACAAGGAACTCGAGACCTTTTCCTATTCCGTCTCGCACGACCTGCGCGCCCCCTTGCGGCATATCAACGGGTTCTCTCAGGCGCTGCTGGAAGATTATTCGGATGTACTTGATGAAACAGGCAAGGGCTATCTTCGAGAGTTATGCGAAGCAAGCAATGAGATGGCATCTCTGATTGATGATCTGCTGCAACTCTCGCGGGTGACGCGCAGCGAGATGCACCGCGAAACACTCGACCTAAGCGAGATGGCTCGCGGGGTAATAGAAGAGTTGCAAGGTGCAGATGCGGGACGACGTGTGATCGTCAACATCGAAGCGGGGCTTACGACATACGGCGATAAGAGGTTGTTGCGCATCCTGCTCAATAACCTTCTTGGGAATGCCTGGAAATTCACGTCGAAGCGGGAAGAGGCGAGAATCACTTTCGGGCGAGAGCAGAAAGACGACGAGATGTTTTATTTCGTCCGCGATAACGGCGCGGGATTCGATATCAGTTATGTAAACAGATTGTTCAGCGCGTTTCAGCGTCTCCATAGTGATAGTGAATTCGAAGGCACAGGCATTGGTCTGGCGACTGTCGAGCGAATCGCTCGCCGACACGGCGGTAGGGTCCTGGCCGAAGGTGAGGTGAATAAGGGGGCAAGCTTCTATTTTACGCTCCCTGATTTCAAGGAGGTAAAATATGGAAAACAAAGTCATCCTACTGGTCGAAGATAACTCCAGAGATGAGGCTCTGACCCTGCGCGCTATGAAGAAAGGCAATATCGTCAATGACGTAATGGTTGCGCGCGACGGTGTCGAGGCGCTCGATTATCTGTTCGGGACCGGAATCTATGCCGGGCGTGATATGTCCATGATGCCGCAAATGGTCCTGCTCGATTTGAAGCTGCCCAAAGTAGACGGATTGCAGGTTTTGCGAAGGATTCGAGAGGACGAACGCACAAGGCGATTGCCCGTAGTCGTCTTCACATCCTCGGACGAAGAAGAAGACCTCATTAACAGCTACAACCTCGGGGCCAACAGTTATGTCCGAAAACCTGTCGATTTCGAGCAATTTTTGGAAGCGACAAAGCAACTGGGGCTCTACTGGCTCGTCTTGAATCAGGTCGCGCCCCTCGAATAAATACCCTACGATGAAGAAAACATTAAGAGTATTGAACATCGAAGACTCGGAGCGAGATGTTGAGTTGCTTCTTCGTCACTTATCGCGCTCGGGCTATGAGGTGATTTTCGACCGGGTGGAGACATCCGCCGAGATGAGGGCGGCGCTCGAAAGAGAAGAGTGGGATGTAATCTTATGCGACTACTCGATGCCGCAATTCAGCGCGCTCGGGGCTCTGGCGCTTCTGAAAGGAATGGGGCTGGACATCCCCTTCATCATCATTTCCGGGACCGTGGGCGAGGTTCTCGCCGTTGAGGCCATGCGCGCCGGGGCGCACGACTATCTGATGAAGGATAATCTGGCGCGACTCGGCCCGGTCATCGAGCGAGAGATGGAAGAGGCGAAAACCCGGCAGGCGCGAAGAGAGGACGAAGAAGAGAAAAAACGACTGATCGCCCAGATCGAAAGCCAGCGCAAACGCCTGGATAACATCGTGGCGAATGTGCCGGGCGTCTTCTGGGAATCGTGGGGCGAGCCGGGCGCTGAAACGCAACGGGCTACTTTCGTGAGCGAATATATTGAAGAGTTGCTCGGCTACAGCGTGGCCGAATGGGTTTCGACGCCAAATTTCTGGCTCTCGATCATCCACCCGGATGACAGAGAGCGGATTGCGCGTGCCGCCGCAACGTTTGCCAGCGGCAAAAGCAGCGCGCTTGAATTCCGATGGATCGCCAAAGACGGGCGCGCGGTGTGGGTCGAGTCAAGGTCGGCCGTCATTACGGATGATGACGGCTGGCCCGTAGGCTTGCGCGGCGTCACGATAGACATCAGCGAGCGCAAAAGAGTCGAAGAAGCGCTTCGCAAAAGCGAGGAGCAGCTTCAACACGCGCAGAAGATGGAGGCCATCGGACGTTTAGCCGGGGGAATCGCGCACGACTTCAACAACCTGCTGACGGCAATCATCGGCTACACCCAGATCATACAGTCCCGTCTTCACCCGGAAAGTGAATTTCACAAAGAGATAGAAGAGATTCTAAAGGCCGGGCGGCGCGCCGCTTCTTTGACCGGCCAGTTGCTCGCCTTCAGCCGCAAACATATCGTGCAACTCAAGAATCTTAACCTCAACTTCATAGTCTCGGACCTGGAAATGATATTGCGGCGACTCATCGGAGAGGATATAGATTTGAAAACGGCGCTCGATCCTGAGATCGGAAGCGTCAAAGCCGACTCGAGTCAGATCGAGCAGGTCATAGTGAATCTCGTTGTCAATGCCCGCGATGCCATGCCACAGGGGGGCAAGTTGACCATTGAGACCGCCAGCATATTCCTCAAGGAGGAGTGCCCCCCCGGGCAAATCCCCCTGGTGCCGGGGTCTTACGCGATGCTTACCGTAAGTGATATCGGAACCGGCATGGACGCCGAGACTCAGGCGCACCTGTTTGAGCCGTTTTTCACTACCAAGGGACCGGGCAAAGGAACCGGCCTCGGGCTTTCGACCGTCTATGGAATCGTCAAACATTCGGGCGGTTATATCCGGGTATGCAGCGAGCCTGGTGAGGGAACGACCTTTAATATTTATTTGCCGCGCACATCCGAAGAGGCGGAGGCGATAAATCAAAGCAACGAGACCGAGGAAAGCCTGAGAGGGACAGAGAGTATCCTCCTGATAGAAGATGACGAGATGGTGCGCAATCTCGTAAAGGAAGTATTGAGATGCAATGGATACGAAGTGCTGGACGCAACAGACGAAGAATGCGCGATTGCAATCTGTAAGAGCCATCAAGGGCCGGTGCATCTGCTGCTGACCGATAAGATCATGCCGGGGACGAGCGGGAGAGAGATGGCAAATCGCCTGAAACAACACAGGCCGGAGATGAAAGTGCTGTATATATCAGGCTCTGCGGATGCGATCAATCATCCGGGAATACTGGATTCGGACATCCCGTATCTGCAAAAGCCATTTACGCCGAATATGCTTGCGCGTAAGCTGCGAGAGGTCATAGAAACGGGTAAATAGGCGACAAGCAGACAAGCCTTGCCGAATACGGAAGAACCGTTGTCGGAAAACTGCTCCGCTAAATCTTGTTAACCCTGTCTATTTCTTTCTCGCTCTTTACCGATCACGCCTGCGCATATTAGGTTTCAAATCTCAGATGCTTTATCCGCGTTTTAGAGCGCGATCAACCGACAGGGGACCTGAACCGCTTATCAACAGCGAAAGATTCGCGCAGAACAACGCAAAGGGGTATTCAAAGCCTTGCGGCAGGAAGAAGCCGTTGGCGAGATGGACTGTCAGGATGGCTACAAGCATATTGATTGCCAGCAGCAAAGCGGCATAGCGGGTCAGCAATCCTATGAGCACCGCAAGACCGGCCCCGAATTCGACCACTGCAACCACGACCGCCCAGAACGTGCCCGGAGAAATACCCATCTGATCAAAAAAATGCGCCGTCCCTGAAATTCCGAACCCGCCAAAAGCCCCGAACAGCTTCTGAGAGCCGTGGGCCAGAAAGATCATCCCCACCGCTATGCGCAGAGGCAAAGGCGCATAGTCACCAAAACGTGACATCACTCTATCGAGCATTAATCATCCCTCCTTGCCCGACATCTTAGCGTAACCTCCTGATCCGCGCCATTCGAGTCAGGATAATTACAATAGCGTTGATTTTGAGGGGTAGCCCTGATCGCCCGCAAATGTGAGAGGGATGCCCGTCGTGCGCAGTACGATTTCGCGAAATTACATTAGGAAGCGGTTCGCAAGCCCTGCGGCAAGCTGGTAGAATAAGCTTGTCAGACGTGTCACAGCCTCTTGCCAGAGGCCACACGATGAAGAATCTTTTTGAGCGCAAAAGGTCCGCCTTTTTAAGGGCAAATCATCGACGACACTTGATAGTTGTGTTTGCCGAGGCGTCATATCAAAAGACTACAGATGCTCCGGTATAATTTTTGTCTCAATAACCCGGCAATGAAAAGGAGATAAATCATGGTAAAAGTAGCACTGCTCGTTCGACTGGAAGCAAAACCGGGTAAAGAGGATGAGGTCGCAGACTTCCTGCGCGGAGGGCTGGCAATCGTGGAAGAAGAGCCTGCAACGACGGCGTGGTTTGCGATTCGCCTCGGACCCTCGACCTTTGGCATATTCGACGCATTCCCGGATGAAGCGGGCAGACAGGCGCATCTGTCGGGCCGGGTCGCCGCGGCGCTGATGCAAAAGGCGTCCGATCTTCTCTCAGAACCGCCTGTCATCGAACAGGTAGACGTGTTGGCGGCAAAGCTTCCCCAGTAAATTTCGTGTGATGACCGAAAGGGAACCGATCAAATAAGGCTATCTCGATAATGCGATGAGTACGGATATTCCAGGGCCGATGCCGACCATTTTCTTCGGGCACGGAAACCCGTTGAATGCGTTGCTGGATAACGACTATACGCGGGGCTGGGCCGCTCTGGGGAGCAAGATCGGGCGACCCCGAGCGGTGCTTTCCGTATCGGCGCACTGGTACGTTCCGAGCAGTGCGGTGACGGCGATGGTCTCGCCCCGCACCATTCACGATTTTGGCGGATTCCCGCGCGAACTTTATCAGGCCACATATCCGGCCCCGGGTGATCCGGAGCTGGCAACCCGCGTTCAGGATTTGCTAGCGCCCATTCGTGTGAGCCGCGATGAGCAATGGGGTCTCGACCACGGCACCTGGTCGGTGTTATATCACGTCTTCCCGCAGGCCGATATTCCCGTTGTGCAATTGAGCATTGATGAGACACAACCGGCCCTCTTTCACTATGAGGCAGGAAAGCGGCTCACGCCGTTGCGCGACGAAGGGATTTTGATCATCGGCAGCGGCAATATCATTCACAACCTGCACGCGTACGCCTGGGGGCGACACGAGGTTGCCCCTTACGACTGGGCCGTGCGTTTCGAAGAGCGGGCACGTGAGATGTTGCTCGAAGGAGATGACGGCCCGCTCATTGCTTATGAGAGTCTGGGGCGCGATGCTTTACTTTCAATCCCCACACCCGAGCATTTCCTGCCGCTTCTTTATGTGATGGCGCTTCGCCGGGAAGGCGATCAGGTAAGCTTTCCGGTCGAAGGCGTTGATGGCGGTTCCGTATCAATGCTCTCGGTTCAAATCGGATGAGCCCTGCCAGAATTCAAGGAGAATAATGTATGACCGACAGCCGACACGAACAACATCCGACCGAAGAAGAGATAGACGAAACCATCGAAGAGTCTTTCCCGGCCAGCGACCCTCCCGGCTGGACGCTCGGGATTGATCAAGAGAGCGATCCGGCCAAAGATAGTAAGAAGTAGGCAGTTGAGCAAGGACACTTATGCCTGTAAATGCACTTGCAGGATTGGGAAAGTAGCAAAAGACCACGGATAGCGCGGATCGGGCGGAAAACAAGTTTTCCACATCTTTTCCACATATAGAATTACGCTGCCTAACCGTAAAGCGTATCTGGCATGTGACTTTTTAGGCAAAACCGCTACTTGCCCAAAAAGTGATTTTGGATTGTTACCGTAAGTGCCTTTTGTTAGACATTTTGGGCAAAGCCCCGGTGGTCGAATCTTATCAAACCACAATATATTGTACTTTTCGGTTGACATAGGTCTATGTATGGGGTAAACTCCGAAACCGCTCGAGGGAAAAAGAAATCATTAAAACGCAGGTAAGCCCTTGTGATTGGGCAATACAATCGCTGTTATAGATTCGGGTTGGGACCAGTGTCTACCCGGCACTATGTATGGCGAAATTTGCTGTCAGCGGCGATCTATTGTACGGAAATAGTAGTGGAACACTCCTCGGAGCAGCCCGGCCCGGCCACCATGCAGGGGGGTAAGAGGTCTGGCTGTATAGTCAAATCATAGATAGCAGGCAAACCAGTAGTCCCCAGGTTACCCGGCTTGTGCAGGGAATCAGACGGGTCTCTCTTGAAAGCAGGAGATGTGTCTGCGAATATAAAAATTACTCAAAGCGGAAGGAGACTGAAAATAATGGCTACCCGATCTATCGGCGATCTACGGAAATCGAACGGCCAGTCCTCACTTGAAGAGTCGATTTCGCCTCTTGTCTCACATGAAGGGGAACATGCGACGGACGACGGGGCTGAAAACAACCGGCTCAGCGAGCTCGGCCAGAAGATATTTCTGGATCGGTATGCGATGAAGGACATGAGCAAGAGGACGCTTACGGTCGGCGATATGGTGATCGTCTGTGTTGACGACAAGACCGGCCAGCGCGAGATAGGATTTGTTCGTTCGATTGATGAGCGAGCCGCCGGGGGAGCCGGTCGCGTAACGGTTGCGCTCAGAGACGGCGCGGTTATAGATCGCCTCTCCGAGCATGTCTCCAAGCCTATAGAGACCGAGCCGGAGCAGATGATGGAGCGGGTAGCGCGCGGAATTGCCGCAATTGAGGGAGAGCAGGCCGAGGAGTGGTATCATAATTTTCGCTGGCTTCTTAACGGCTGGAAGTTCGTGCCTGCTGGCCGAATACTGACCGCAGCCGGAACCGATCAGCAGCTGACATTTTATAACTGCTATGTAGTGCCGTCCCCGAAGGATTCCCGCCGGGGCATCGTAGACACCCTTTCACAGATGATGGAGATCATGTCGCGCGGCGGCGGAGTCGGCATCAACGTCAGCAGTCTGCGCCCGCGTCACTCGTATGTAAAGGGCGTAAACGGCCGTTCGTCGGGTTCGGTATCGTGGGGCGCGCTCTATTCATTCGTCACCGGGCTTATCGAACAGGGAGGTTCAAGGCGCGGGGCGCTGATGCTCATACTGAACTGCTGGCACCCGGACGTGCTTGAGTTCATAAACTCTAAACGCGAGATGGGCAAGATCACAAATGCCAATATCTCGGTAGGTATTACGGATACATTCATGGATGCGGTCCACGCCGATGCCGACTGGGACCTGGTATTCCCGGACGTGTCCGATCCTGATTACGGGCATTTGTGGAACGGCAATCTCGACAAGTGGATTGCTGCGGGCAAACAGACGGTCGTGCACAAGACCGTGAAGGCGCGTGAAATCTGGGATTCGATAATCGAATCGGCGTGGGCTTCGGCCGAGCCGGGCGTTTATTTCATAGAGCGTTCCAACAAGATGTCGAATTCGTGGTACTACGACGCGGGTTATCTGGGCTGCACAAATCCCTGCGGCGAGCAGCCTTTGCCGGGTTTTGGGGTCTGCAATCTGGGAGCGATCAACCTGTCGAAATTCGTGCGAGACGGTGATGTGGCGTGGGATGACCTGGGCAAGGCAGTGCGATATTCCGTGCGATTCCTCGACAATGTGATTGACGCGACGCCTTACTTTTTCGACGAGAATTTCGATCAGCAAACGGCCGAAAGGCGCGTGGGTTTGAATACGATGGGGCTGGCCGAAATGATGATCCGTCTGGGCATTCGCTACGGGTCGGATGAGTCGGTCGAATTTATTGACAGGCTCTATCGCTTTATCTCAAGCGAGGCATATTATGCTTCAACGGACATCGCCGCTGAGAAGGGATCATTCCCGATGTTCGATGAAGAAAAGTTTCTCGAATCGGGTTACATGCGGCAGATGCCGGAAGATGTGCGTCGGGCGGTTCGCGAAAAGGGCGTGCGCAACGTCACACTGCTTACGCAAGCGCCGAACGGAACTATAGGCACGATGGCGGGTACTTCGACCGGAATCGAGCCGTTCTATTTCTGGAGCTATTTCCGCACATCGCGGCTGGGTCAGCACGAAGAACGCGTAAAGGTGCTCGAAGAGTGGCAGAAGGCGCACAAAGACGAGCCGCTTCCTCCTTACTTCGTAACGGCTATGGACCTCGCGCCCGAAGAGCACGTCAAAGTGCAGGCGGCCATACAGCGATGGGTTGATTCTTCGATTTCGAAGACCTGCAACCTGCCTAATTCCTACTCGGTGGACCAGACACGGGAAATCTACGAATTGCTCTACAGCCTCGGGTGTAAAGGTGGAACGATTTACCGCGACGGTTCACGCGACGTGCAGGTGCTTAACCTCAAGGCGGAAGGTAAGAAGGCAGGTACGTCGTCCGATTCACCTCAAAAGGCCGAAGCATCTGAGCCGCAAAAGGCAGCAGGCGCAGTCGGCGCGACCACGGGCGGACTCATTCAAAGCGAAGGGGGAGTGCAGCCAAAGGTGCGCCCGCGTCCTTACAAGCGGCGCGGTTATACGGTCAGCAAAACGACGCCGTCGGGCACTGCTCATATCACTATGAATGAAGACGAGACGGGGCAGCCATTCGAGGTGTTTCTTGAGATAGGCAAAGCCGGTTCCGACATCAAGGCTATGGCCGAAGCCATGGGGCGATTGATGTCGCTTACGTTGCGCATGGCCTCGCCCGTCTCTCCGGTCGAGCGCGTGCGCGAGATCGTCAAACAGATCACCGGCATAGGCGGAGCGCGGTCTTACGGGTTTGGCAAGCGGCGCGTTCTCTCTCTGCCGGATGCGGTGGGCCAGGCGCTGGCCGAGAATTATCTTGGAGTGAGCTACGGAAACAAGGAGCCGGGTCAGGGTGCGGAGATGGGAGTGGAGACGACAGAGCCGACGGAGGCAGAAAAGCTCAAGGCCGAAGCGACGCCCGGCACTTCTATAGACCTGTGCCCAAGCTGCGGCGATTCGGCTTTTGTGCGAATCGAAGGCTGCCAGTCCTGTTATGCCTGCGGCTACTCCGAGTGTTAACTGGCGGAAGAGGCATCTTCTCAAAGAAGCCGACCAGAGGTCGAATTCATCCACGGGGCAGGCGACGTTGCGCGTTTTTTCAAGCGATGTTGCCTGCCCGATTTTTTGTCTCCCTTGCAGCCTCAGATCTCAGAGGTGTATTTCGGATAGGTCTTGCGGATCTTCTCTTGAATCTCGCGCCTCTGCTCATCCGTCTCGGCCGAAGCAAGTCTTGCAAGTAGCTTCTTGCGCTTTTCATAACGGTGGCGGCGGCGTTTTATCTCACGCTCACGTTCTCTCATATCTTTGCTCAATCTCCTTTTGCTCAAGTATCAGCCGGGCGTCTTTTATATCAAAACCCGGTTTGGCAGGCATTTTAGCCCTCAATCCTTTCTCGGTCAAACGCTGTTTGTGATGCATGTTGTATTTTTCATCACCGCGCTTATCGTCATAACCGGGCCGATTTGACAGACACGCGGGTCAGGGTTAGAGTGAAAAACCTGCATCACGAGGCCGCATTTGTAAAAAGTTTAAGGAGGCTACGATGTACCTACGCACTGCAAGGGCGGTTATCGCTCTTTCGCTAATCATCCTGTTAAGTCAGGCAACCTATTCAGCGCCGGTTCAGAATTCCGGCAAAGCAGAGATTGATATCCCTTATCAGAAATTCGTGCTCAAAAACGGGTTGACGCTCATCGTTCACGAAGATCACAAAGCGCCGATTGTGGCCGTCAATATCTGGTACCACGTAGGCTCAAAGAATGAGAAACCCGGCAAGACCGGCTTTGCTCATCTGTTCGAGCACCTGATGTTCAACGGCAGCGAAAATTTCAACGACGATTACTTTCAGCCGTTCGAGCGCATAGGCGCAACCGATATGAATGGCACTACAAACGAAGACCGCACAAACTATTTCGAAAATGTCCCGTCTTCATCTCTGGACGTAGCGTTGTGGATGGAGTCGGATCGCATGGGGCACCTTCTGGGAGCGATCTCGCAGGAAAGACTCGACGAGCAACGCGGCGTGGTTCAAAACGAGAAGCGACAGGGCGAAAACGAGCCTTACGGCAAGGTATTCTCCGTCGCTACGCCAAACCTCTACCCGGCAGGGCATCCATATTCGTGGGAAGTTATAGGCTCGATGGAAGACCTCAACGCCGCAAGCCTTGAGGATGTGCGCGAATGGTTCCGCACCTATTACGGCCCCGCAAACGCCACTATAGTCATAGCCGGAGACATAGATGCAAAGACCGCGAAAGAGAAGGTCGAGAAATACTTCGGCGATATTCCTCCCGGCCCCCCTATCGCCAAGCAGGATGCCTGGATAGCCAAACGAACCGGCACGCATCGCCAGCAGATGCAGGACCGCGTTCCGCAGGCGCGAATATACAAATTCTGGAACATCCCGCAATGGGGAACCGCCGACGCAAATTACCTTACCCTCGTAAGCAATATCCTGGCTTCGGGAAAGACCTCGCGGCTTTACAAGCGGCTGGTTTATGACGATCAGATCGCGAGCGAGGTTGAGGTCGAGACATACCTGCCCGAAATCGGCGGGCTGTTTTTCATACAGGCAACGGCGCGGCCCGGCGAGTCGCTTGAAAAAATCGAGCGGGCAATAGATGAAGAGATGTCTCGATTTCTCGCCGAGGGGCCGACCCCGGAAGAACTGCAACGAGTCAAGACACAGTATCGAGCCAATTTTATCCGCAGCATCGAGCGGATAGGCGGCTTCGGCGGCAAGTCTGATGTGCTGGCTGTGAATCAGGTCTTCGGGGACAGCCCGGATTATTACAAGACCACGCTCAAACGCGTAGCCGATGCCACCCCCACGGATTTGAAAGCTGCCGCCACGCGCTGGCTTTCGGATGGAGTGTATATATTAGAGGTTCATCCTTTCCCGGAATACGAAGCCGCGGAGTCGGGTGTTGATCGCTCGAAACTCCCGGATGCAGGCAAGCCGCCAGAAGCGAAATTCCCTGCCCTTGAGCGCGCAGAACTTGCCAACGGGCTCAAAATCGTTCTGGCCGAGCGCCACTCGATTCCCCAGGTCAATTTCGAGCTTCTGATAGATGCGGGTTATGCCTCAGATCAATTCGGGGTTCCGGGCACTGCCGACCTGACGATGAGCATGCTCGATGAGGGAACAAAACGGCGCACCGCCCTACAGATCAGCGAAGAGCTTGCAATGCTTGGAGCCAATTTGCGGACGAGTTCAGACCTCGATACATCGAGAGTTAATCTATCGGCGCTCAAGGAGAATCTCGATCCTTCGCTCGACATCTTTGCCGATGTAATCCTCAATCCCGCGTTTCCGCAGGATGATTTTTCTCGTCAGCAAAAGCAGCAACTTGTCAGCATTCAACAGGAGAAGGTTCAGCCGATTTATATGGCGCTCAGGGTGTTGCCCGGATTGCTTTACGGCGCGGGACACGCCTACAGCAATCCGCTGACCGGATCGGGGACCGAAGAGTCGGTATCAAAACTCACACGGCAGGACCTGGCAAAGATGCACGACACCTGGTTTAAGCCAAATAACGCGACTCTTGTCGTCGTAGGCGATACGACTATGGCCGAGATAAAGCCAAAACTTGAAAAGCTGTTTCAAGGGTGGCAATCCGGCAAGGTCCCGACCAAGAACCTTGCAACCGTACCGGCGCAGTCAAAGCCGGTCGTCTATTTGCTTGATCGTCCGGGCTCGGAGCAGTCGATCATCCTCGCGGGAACGCTTGCCCCTCCAAAGGCCAACACCGACGAGATAGCCATCGAGACCATGAACGCTTTGCTCGGCGGGAATTTCACTTCTCGAATCAACATGAACCTTCGAGAAGACAAGCACTGGTCTTATGGTTCCTTCAGCTTTATTATGGACGCTCGTGGTCAGCGCCCGTTCATCGCCTACGCCCCGGTGCAGACCGACAAGACAAAAGAATCGGTGGCAGAGCTTGCCAAAGAGTTGCGCGGCATTCTGGGCGCGCGACCCGTCCTTGCCGATGAGCTTGAGAAGGCGCAGGCATCCAAGACGCTGACGCTTCCCGGCTCGTGGGAAACGATGAGCGCGCTTTCAAGCACTATAAGCGACATCGTAAGCTACGGATTGGATGACAGGTACTATGACACCTACGCCAGCAGGATTCGGGCGCTGAAGATCGAAAATATCTCGCCCGCGGCAAAGATCATCATCCAGCCCGATAAACTTGTGTGGGTAGTCGTAGGCGACCGCGCAAAGATAGAAACGGGCATTCGCCAGCTTGGGTTGGGCGAGATCAGGTTTATTGACGCTGACGGGAAGCCGCTCAAATCGGCGACAGCCTCCGACGGGCAGAAGTAGTGGCAACGGGCTAAAAATGGTTTAGGACGGCGCGTCTTTGCAAGCGATAGATTCTCGCAAAGACGCGCCGTCCTAAGGACCCGCAAATAATCTCAAAGCAGGTTAAAACCCTTGTGGACGGTACTTGCAACAAAATAAGAATACTTAAAGAGCTAGATTCCAATGACCAATCATGAGATAATGCCTCTTACCAAAGCCCCTGATAACGGCCCTGACCCTTTTCAGGCCCAGGAGAGGAATAGAAGAATGAAATTCGGAGTAGTAGTGTTTCCGGGTTCCAACTGCGATCACGATACATACCACGTCATCAGCAAAGTCATCGGACAGCCTGTAGACTTTATCTGGCACCGCGAGTCTTCCGTTGCAGACTATGACGCGGTCATACTGCCGGGTGGGTTCTCATACGGCGATTATCTGAGGACCGGCGCGATTGCGAGGTTCAGCCCCGTGATGGGTGCGATAAAAGAGTACGCCTCGCAGGGCGGGCTGGTGATGGGCATCTGTAACGGCTTTCAGATATTGTGCGAGGCCGGATTGCTTCCCGGTGCGCTTATGAGAAACAGTAATTTGAAGTTTATCTGCGAGCATGTTCAGATGCGCGTCGAAGCCACCGACACTCCGTTTACGGTTCGCTGTCAGCGCAATCAAGTGCTGATGGTTCCCATAGCCCACGGCGATGGCAACTATTTCTGCGACAGCGATACGCTTGCCGAGCTTCAGCGCGAAAACCGCATCATCTTTCGCTACTCGGACGCAAACGGCGCTATCACGCGTGATGCAAATCCAAACGGCTCGCTCGACAACATCGCTGGCATTTGCAACCGCGAGCGCAACGTGCTGGGGCTGATGCCGCACCCCGAGCGCGCAAGCGAAGCGTTGCTTGGAAGCAACGACGGCCGCATCGTCTTTTATTCGCTGGCCGATACGCTGGCCGAGCTTGCGAAGGCATCTTAGGGCCAACCTTTGATGCCAAGGACTTGAATTCAACTGCCGGGATCGCCCGGAAACCCCTCCGGGCAATCTTGTGAATCCTGTTTGAGTTTTCGATCACGTCTCGCTCCATCCTAACTTGATAAAGCCATTGCCTGTCGGGTAGCATACTCGTCAATCTTTTCCGTCCGCATGAGGCGAATAAGGCATTCCGATATGAACGTACCTGAAATCACACCTGAATTGATCCGCAGCCACGGTCTCAAAGAAGACGAATACAACCGCATACTGGAATTGCTCGGACGCGCGCCCACCTTTACCGAGCTTGGCATCTTTTCGGTCATGTGGTCCGAACATTGTTCTTACAAATCTTCGCGAGTTCATCTCAAACGGCTTCCCACGAAAGGCGAGTACGTGCTTCAGGGGCCGGGCGAAAATGCCGGTATAATCGACATAGGCGGGGACCTTGCCGCGGCCTTTAAGATCGAATCGCACAACCACCCTTCGTTTATCGAGCCTTATCAGGGCGCGGCCACGGGCGTGGGCGGCATACTGCGCGATGTCTTCACGATGGGCGCGCGCCCGCTCGCCGCCATGAACTCGCTCCATTTCGGCCCGATTGACGCGCCCTCCGATGCTTCCCTCGAAGAGCAGTCCACGATTGCGCGAAACCGCTCGATTATGGCCGGGGTCGTCAAGGGCATAGGCGATTACGGCAATGCCTTTGGCGTTCCGACCATCGGCGGCGAGGTGCGCTTCAATGGATGTTATTCGCGCAACCCTCTGGTCAATGCATTCACTCTCGGGATAATGCGACAGGACCAGATTTTTTACGGTCGCGCCTCGGGCATAGGAAACCCGGTCATCTATGTCGGGGCCAAGACGGGACGCGACGGAATCCACGGCGCTACGATGGCATCCGAAGAGTTCGGAGAAGAGGCCCAGTCAAAACGGCCTACCGTGCAGGTGGGCGACCCGTTTCTTGAAAAGCTCCTGCTCGAGGCCTGTCTCGAAGCCATGCGCGCGGGCGCAATCGTGGGCATCCAGGATATGGGAGCGGCGGGTCTGACAAGCTCTTCCTGCGAGATGGGGGCGCGCGCCGGAACCGGCATCGAAATAGATGTCGATCTGGTTCCGCAACGCGAAACCGGCATGACCGCCTACGAGATGATGCTCAGCGAATCGCAGGAGCGAATGCTGATAGTGGCCGCCGCCGGACGCGAACGCCAGGTCGTCGAAATATTCAACAAGTGGGAGCTTGACGCCGTAGTCATTGGCCGCGTCACAGATGACGGCCACCTGCGCGTAAAGCAGGGCGGTGAGACGGTCGCCGATATTTCCAACGAGGCGCTCACCGACGCGGCCCCCGTTTATAATCGCCCGATAAAACGGCCCGATTCCCCTGTCCCGCTTGAGGAGATAGACCAGCAGGAGACATCCGCCGAAGAACTCGACGCGACATTCATGCGAATCATCGCGTCCCCAAATATCGCGTCAAAGAGATGGGTCTACAGACAGTACGACCACATGGTGCGAACAAACACGGTGACGCTGCCCGGCTCAGACGCCGCCGTTATTCGAATAAAGGAGACGCGGCGGGCGCTCGCCATGACGCTCGATTCCAATGCCCGCTACTGCCAGGCAGACCCGCGAGCGGGCGCGCGGCTCGTCATAGCCGAAGCCTGTCGCAATCTGGTCGCAAGCGGGGCGCGGCCTGTCGCTCTGACCAACTGTTTGAATTTCGGTTCGCCCGAACGGCCCGAAGTGATGTGGCAGTTCAGCGAAACCATCGAAGGGATGAGAGAAACCTGCGAGGTGTTCAAGACGCCGGTCACGGGCGGCAACGTCAGTTTCTATAACGAGACGGACGGGCGCGGCATATTCCCAACCCCTGTTATCGGCATGGTCGGGATCATTGAAGAGATTCGCCATACGGCTACTCAATGGTTCAAACACGAAGATTGCGCGATCATCCTGCTCGGCACTACCGAAAACGATCTCGGCGCAACCGAGTACGCACTTGCTACTCGCGGGCAAGTAGAAGGCGAGCGAGTAAAAGGAGGGCGAGTAGAAGGCCGCGTGCCGCACCTCGATCTTGAACGTGAACGCAATGTGCAGGAAGCGTGTTTGAGGATCATTCAGGAAGGACTCGTCGAATCGGCTCACGATTGCTCTGACGGCGGGTTGAGTGTGGCGCTTGCGGAGTGCGCGTTTTCGAGTTATCGCCGCTCGGCAGTGGGGTGCGAGGTCAATCTGGAAGGCGATCTCTCGCAGGCCGCGCTCCTGTTTTCCGAAACGCCTTCTCGAATAATCCTCACGGCGGGCGATAATAATCTCGATCAGATAAAAAAGATTGCGGAGAGTTTTGGCGCAAGCATATCTGTCATAGGACGAACAGGCGGCGACTGGCTGAAGATCAGCGCGGGCGGGCAGGTCATAATCAACCGCTCCGTGGCCGAGGTCGAAGATGCATGGCGCAATGCGATCTCTCGCAGGCTTGAGGTCTCTTCGCTGATCGCAGCCGAAGAAAAGTAAAAAGAAGAGGAGAGGAAAATGAATAAACCGAACGGCGCGACCCCGGAAGGAACCCGCAGGTATGCCGAGCGAATGATGTCGGAGGTGGTCCCGGACCATTTTCGATTGCAACAGGAACTCTACATGTCGTCGATAGGGCTGGGAACTTATCTGGGCCACTGGGACGACCATACCGACAGTATGTATCAGGAGGCAGTCGAGCGCGCTGCGGAGCTTGGCTGCAACGTGATTGATTCAGCCATCAATTATCGCTTTCAGCGCAGCGAGCGGGCTATAGGGGCGGCCCTCAAAAATTTATTTGAATCGGGAAGAGCTGCGCGTGACGAAATTATCGTAGCAACCAAAGGCGGCTTTTTCCCCTTCGAAAACGAACCACCGCGCGACGCTCGCGGCTGGGTGATGGAAAACCTTATAGAGCCGGGCGTGGCCGACATCAAAGACATTGTGGATAGTCATTGCATGTCGCCCGGCTATCTGAGCGATCAGCTTTCGCGCAGTCTGAAAAACCTCGGGCTTGATACCATAGACATCTATTATATTCACAACCCTGAATCACAACTTGACGGCGTCACAAGAGAAGAGTTTCTAAATCGCGTTCGCGCGGCTTTCGAGTTTCTGGAAGAGGCCGCAAGCCTTGGGCAAATACAATTTTACGGTACGGCGACGTGGAACGGATATCGTCAATCACCCGGTTCGCGCGATTATCTTTCGCTTGCCGAGATGGTTAAAATAGCCCGCGAGGTCGGAGGCGAAAGTAATCGCTTCCGCGTAGTCCAATTGCCCTGCAATCTTGCCATGCCGGAAGCTATCACTACGGCTAATCAGACAATCGAGGACAAACAGTTCTCGCCTCTACTTGCCGCAAACCGCTTCGACCTGACCGTAATGGCGAGCGCTTCCATATTTCAATCCAGGCTGACGCAAAATCTCCCGCCCTTCGTCGCAAATGCGTTGCAAGGGCTGGATTCAGATGCCCAGCGCGCCATCCAGTTCGTGCGATCCGCTCCCGGTGTGACCACGGCGCTTGTGGGCATGAGCCAGCGCACCCACGTAGAAGAGAATATGCAGGTAGCGAAGCTGCCACCCGCAACGGTCGAAGAATTCATGAAACTCTTTTCCAGCGAATAGCTCCCCCCCTGAAGTTTTGAGTTTTGAGTTTTGAGTTTTGAGTTTTGTTGAGATTTCAGCCGAATATCTGCGGGCAAAAGACTGAATAGCCTTGAAGAACTTCCACATAGTAGTACCTGTTTGAACGCAGGGCTATTGCAAAGTAGCTTGACATGTATGGTAGGGGCAGGGCTTGTCCCTGCCCGGATCGCCCGAAGGGCGATGACTGTCATCGCGCTTACGCGCGATTCGGGCAGCCACAAGGGCTGCCCCTACATTTTTGCTCGACTTTGCAATAGCCCTGGTTTGAACGAAAACGAATTGCTCAGACGGCTCGATTCATTTATCATTGCGGCAGTTTCGCGCAGCCATCTTGATACGGCTGATATTTAAGAACGAACCTGTGACGTAAGGATCGAATTGCGCTTGCGTTATGGAGATGCTGGGAATCAATCAGGCTTAATCAGTCGAGAGGCGGTTATGAAATCGGACCCTCTAGCAGGCTATACGCACCTGGCTAAGATTATTTTATCCATCCTCAAGCCGGGTCTGACGGCTATTATCCTGCCTGCTCTGTTTCTTGAAATCGCGATCATCAGCGCGTTTGCCCAGACCGGCAATCCTCAAAATCAGGGGTTACGCTCATCCGATGGAATCGAACATGCCACAGGCAACGCTCAGGGAATGGCGGAACAGCCCGGTTCGAATGGTTTTGATATTCCCGAACTTTTGCGTCTGTGCGAGATTAATGGCGCGGCCATGCACAAGGGCATATTCGACTACACCTATACCCTGAAAAAGGTCAGGACTACTTTGAACGAACAGGGCAAGGTGAAAGACGAAAGCGTTGAGCTTTTTGAGGCCTACCCCGTGCGAGGAGAACACGTTCTCATAAAGCTGAGCACTGACGGCGAGCCGGTGCCCCCCTGGCGGGTGCGATTGGAGCGCAAGAACGCGGGCGAGCAATTGATGGCGGCCGAACGGACCAGGGAAAATGACGGGAAGGCGGTCGATCCACATTATATATCTGCGGGAGTCCTGGGAAACGCTCACGGTAAACGCGTGAGAGTTTCGATAGATCTTTCCGAGTTCCTGCACTCCTGCGATTTTTTCTCGCCTCGACAAGAAAAGCTCGACGGTCGCGATACTATAGTCCTCCGGTTTCAGCCTCGCGCCGGTATAAACCTTCCTTCCAACAAGAGATATATTTTGGATCTCGCGGGTGTGGTCTGGATAGATGCGGACGATAAGGTTCTGGTGAGGCTTGAGGGCTGGCCCGCAACGGAATTTGCCGAAGGAAAAGCCGAGTCTCATCTTCTGCCCGACCCGAATGCAGCGCTTATCTATCAGCAAACCCGGCTTGATACGGGGAAATGGTTCCCAAGCCTGATTCGAATCAACCCGGTCGGCGACCTCACTTTGTTCGAAGGGCTGAGCTGGGATGTAAAGTTTGAGTTCCTCGACTACAAGCAATTCAAAGTCGAGATGGGAGACCCTAAAATCAAAGATCCGAACGACGGGAAATAAATCACCCTACCGAACCGCAAGATGCTCACAAACGCCACGCGATAAGCCGCGCGTGTCCGTTTCGATACCATATTTTCCAGATGTACTCATCAAATCCGTATTGCAACCCGCCCGATTGATCCGGCGACAAAATGCGCGGATAAACAAATGCACTTTTTCTATTCGGCTCTGCGTATTGTATTATTAGAGTAGAGGTGCCGGGCAGGCGGACTGGTAGTGCTTGATTTTTCGGCGCTTGATTTTTCGGCGCTTGATTTTCCGCCAGCGTCTGCCGGTTCTAGTTATGATCAGGACGATGGTAGCTGATAGAAGTATTCCCACCTTCTCGCCGGCAGGCTCAGGCCCCCGTCGATGGTTTATCCTTTTGCTTGCCGTCTCTGTGATTCTTCATGTGTCGCTGGCCGCGTTTTTGTTCTATTCGGATGTAATCTCGCCGTTTTCGAGTCTTGAGATAGTCAATAAGCCGTACAAACCATACGAGTATGTCAAGCTTGCGCCACTGCCTCCGCCGCGCAGGATGTCTGCGCCCGTCGCAGGCCAGACCGAGTCGCTCGAAGAGATAAAGGAGCGGGAACGCCGCGAACGCGAAAAGGCCGAACGTGAAAAGGCCGAACGCGAAAAGGCGGAAAAGGAAAAGGCCGAAAAAGAAAAGAAGGCCGAAGAGGAAAAGGCCAAAGAAGCCGACAAGGAACCTGCCAGTACCGATTTTGGCCAGATAAATCAACAGCCTATCGAAGATATTGTCGGTCGCGTCTATGAACAATACAAAGGCGGCAAGCTCGATTTGCCGGTTATGAATTTCACCATCATGGCCGGCTTCGAGATAGAGCGTGACGGGTCGCTGTCGCAGATGAAGATCATAAAGAAATCCGGCTCTGCCGTTATAGATCAGCAGGCGCTTGAGATACTTTATGCAATAAGCGAATCGCACGCTCTGTCGCCGATACACGATCTGACGTCAAACACTATCGAGCTTGAGTTGAACGACTCGATGGCACGGCTCACGATCACCGGATTTGCGCCTACGGCTGACGAAGCAAAAACCAAGGCAGGCGCTTTGAACCTCATACTCTGGGGCGCGCAGCTAGCCCAGAAATCCAAAAACGCCGACGCGGCAGAGTTGCTCTCTCTGCTGAAGGTAAGCAGCGTAAACAAACGCATAGACGCAGTGATGAAGGTATCGCGCGCCCGCGCAACCGAGATGATGCGCGCTCGCTTCAGCAATCCAACCCAGTAAGCAGTAAGCAGTAGGCAGTAGGCAGTAGGCAGCTATATTGAAATCAAGAACTAATCCGTGTAAATCCGTCTGATCCGCGTCATCCGTGGCCTATTTCTATTCGCTGATTATGCAGTTGCAATTAGACTGAGAATTGGCTTAACTCAATGCCTACTGCCTACTGCCTACTGCATACTGCCTACTGCCAGAGTGGCTCTGCGATTCCCTGGCGGGGTATATTGTTGTCGTTCAGCCGGTGCCCAAATCCAACAAGGAAGTGCAAATATGATGAGTCAAAAGAAACTTGTCGTTACGCTTTTTATCCTCCTTTTGTGTTTGACCAGCCAGGACAGAATAGCCCCGACAGCGGGCGCGCAGGTGGAAGAGACTATGAGAAAAGGATTGCAATTCCGATTGAGCAAAGGTGAAGAAGAATCAACCCGGCCGCCTGCTGCGCCTCTTTCTCAGGCCGTGCCACTGGCCGAGGATGAAGTCGAGTCGCTGCTGAAGCGCGTGCCTGTCATCAAGACAGAAACAGGCGACCGGCAGGATTTCGCTTTTCGAGATCGTTCGCTTCCGCCTCCGCAAAGCCGGGAGTGTGGTTTTAGCCTCGTTCCCGCCGTCCGAATCCTCACCTCAACCCGACCTGGAAACAGCGGGGCCGCTTGAGGTGGCGCGGTTTGCGCCCGAAGGCGATCTGCCGCTCGCCCCGCATTTGAGTGTAACCTTTTCTCGCCCCATGGTAGAGGTGACATCACAGGATGAACTTTCCACGCGTGATGTCCCGGTAAGGCTTACGCCCACGCCGCCCGGCAGATGGCGCTGGATTGGCACAAAGACATTGCTCTTCGAACCGACAGACCGTTTCCCTATGGCTACCGAGTATGAGGCGGAAATTCCTGCGGGCGTGAAATCGGCTACAGGAGCCGTTCTTGCGTCTCCGGTAAACTGGAAATTCCAAACGCCGCCGCCTCAACTCCGTACCGCGTATCCGAGCGGCTCTCCATTCGTTCGCAACCCTGTGATGTTCGCAAGTTTCGATCAACGAATCGATCCCGCCTCGGTTGTAGAGACAATTCGTATTCGCTCCGAGGCAGGCAGCTACAGAGTTCGCCTTGCTACACCGGAAGAGATCAAATCCAACGAGAGAGTAAGCGAACTTGTCGATGCGGCGGAAAAAGATCGCTGGCTGGCGTTTCGCGTGGTCGCTCCGGCTGGCTCAGACTCCAAGACTCCTTTGCCTGCCGATTCAGATATAACGGTCACGATAGGGCCGGACACGCCTTCTGCCGAAGGGCCGCGCAAGACCGATAAGGCGCAGGAGTTTACATTTCATACTTACGGGCCGTTCTATGTCGTTCGTCAGAGTTGCGGAAACAGCGGAGAATGCCGTCCTCTCATGCCGTTTTCGATCAACTTCAGCAATCCGCTCGACACGGAAGCCTTTCAGCAATCCCAGGTTCGCGTAGAGCCTGAGTTGCCCGGGATGAAGTCCCAGGTTTACGGCAATACCCTGTTTATCAGGGGGCTCACTCGCGGGCAAACTACATACAAAGTGACGCTGGATCGAGCGATAGGTGACCTGTTCGGCCAGACTCTGGAAGAAGACAAAACGATCTCCTTAGATGTGCAGTCGGCTTATCCCCGGCTCACATCGGCCAAACAGAGTTTTGTGATCCTCGATCCAAACGGCCCGCCTCGCTACTCGGTCTTCACTGTGAATTATAAGAGCTTTCAGGTTCACCTCTACGCCGTAGGCCCCGAGCACTGGCAGCAGTTTACAACTAATCTATACAACCTGCGTGGCCGCAATGCCATTTCGATGCCGGGCCGCCTCATCTTGACCAAAGATATTGCCGTTGAGGCAAAACCCGACGAGATGGTCGAGACGCCCATAGACCTTAGCCCCGCGCTCAAAGACGGGCTTGGGCAGGTGATCGTTGTCGTAGAGCCTGTCGAAGGTCAGCCGGGTCGAGGCCAAATATCTGTTACCGCATGGGTTCAGGCGACGCGCATCGGTCTGACTGCCTTCTCTGACGATACCGATCTGCGTGCGTGGGCTACGTCACTAAAAGACGGCAAGCCGATTGACGGGGTTCAGGTGTTTACTCAAAACGCGGGCGAATCATCGGCCGTAAGCACGGGGGTGGATGGAATGGCCCGTCTGGCGCTGAAGGCTCAGAAGGGGCCGGGGCCGGATTTGCTGATTGCGCGCAAGGGGGAGGATTTGGCTATCCTGCCTGAGCGCGCCTACTGGGCGGGCAATGATTGGGAGTGGTACAGGAAAGAGCCTGCGGATTCGCGCCTCTGGTATGTCTTTAGTGATCGCGGAGTGTATCGCCCGGGCGAAGAGGTCCACATAAAAGGATGGATTCGGCGAATGGTCGAAAGCAAAACCGAAGAGGTCGGATTGCTTCGCAACGTATCGAAGAAAATCACCTACACGCTGAAGGATTCCAGAGAGAATGAATTACTGAAGGGCACGCTCTCGCTCAATGCGCTCGACGGGTTCGACACATCATTCAAGCTTCCGAAGACGATGAATCTCGGCTACGCGTACATATTGTTTGAGGCCGAAGGCGTCAACGTTTCGGGCAGGGGGGGCGTGTTTCCTTATGCCTTTCAGGTGCAGGAATTTCGCAGGCCGGAATACGAGGTCACGACATCCGCAAGTGAAGGCCCTTACTTCGTAGGCGGTAACGCGCAGGTTACGGTGAAGGCGGCCTATTACGCGGGCGGGGGCCTTCCAGATGCGGATGTCGAATGGCTGGTAACCTCTGCCACCACTCAATACATCCCGCCCAATCGCGGCGATTTCACATTTGGCAAATGGGCTCCCTGGTGGTTTGACAGGCCGGCAGACAGCAACCACCACATCGAGGCGTTTGCTGCAAAGACCGACGCTACGGGCAAACATAATTTGAGAATAGATTTCGATTCGGTCAATCCTGCGCTCCCTTCGACCGTCACGGCCGAGGCAAGGGTGACGGATGTAAACCGGCAAACGTGGTCAGCCTCTTCCACTATGCTTGTGCACCCGGCTGACCTCTATGTAGGAATCAAGAGCGCCCGCACCTTTGTTCAAAAAGGCGAGCCTCTTATCATTCAGGCAATAGCCACCGATCTGGACGGCAATCTCGTACCGGGCCGCGCGATTCAAATGCGGGCGGTTCAGCTTGACTGGACGTATGAAAACGGCGAGTGGCACGAAAAGGAAGTCGATGCGCAAGAGTGCTCGATCACATCCGCGAACGCCCCGGTTCAATGCACCTTTGAAACAAAAGCGGGCGGCAGATATCGCGTGACCGCAACCGTTCGGGATGACCGCGAGCGAGCGAACGAAAGCGAGCTTTCGCTCTGGGTAGCGGGCGGTAAACTGCCTCCGAAACGCGATGTCGCGGAAGAGAGAATCGAGTTGATTCCTGATCGCAAAGAGTATAAAAGCGGCGACACTGCCGAGATTCTGGTTCAGGCTCCCTTCTACCCCGCCGAGGGCGTCATGACTTTGAGGCGGTCGGGTATAGTCTCTTCCGAACGCTTCACCATGGATGGGCCTTCTTATACGCTGAAAATTCCTATCACAGATGAGTACGTACCCAACCTCTATGTCTGGGTTGACATCGTAGGCGAAACCGTTCGAACCGACGATGAAGGCAGGCCGCTCGACAACCTGCCGAAGCGACCCGCATTTGCCGCCGGGGACCTGAATCTTTCAATCCCGCCTTTAGAGCGAACGCTGGCCGTTACAGCAACGCCACGCGATAAAGCGCTTGAGCCGGGCGGCGAAACCGTAGTGGATGTCGAGTTGAAAGACGCATCCGGCGCGCCCGTAAGCGGCGGCGAACTTGCCGTCGTGGTGGTGGACGAAGCCATCCTGGCCCTGACGGATTATCATCTTGCCGACCCGGTAGCGGCCTTTTATCCCAAACATCCGCCCGGAGCGAACACTTATCAAATGCGCAAAGATGTTTTGCTGGCAAGCGCCGCCACCCTGATCGGCAAGAGCAATAACAATTCATCCGAAGGAGTCTTTGCCGGGGCTTTTGATTTGGAGCGCGGCGGCGGCGGCGGGAGGTCCTATTCTCCCCAGATGGCAGTCGCAATGGAGATGAAAGCACCGGCGGCGGCCTCCGTCCAGCCCGCTCAGATTCGCGTCCGGGCAGATTTCAACGCGCTCGCGACATTCGCAGCCACGGTGCCTACCGATGCATTGGGGCGCGCAAGCGTAAAGGTCAAGCTTCCCGACAACCTGACACGGTATCGAGTGATGGCCGTTGCCGTATCGGGTGAAAAGTATTTCGGTCAGGGCGAATCGGCAATCACCGCGCGTCTGCCCTTGATGGCCCGCCCGTCTGCGCCTCGCTTTCTCAACTTCGGCGACCGTTTCGAGCTTCCCGTCGCAATTCAAAATCAAACCGATACGCCTATGGATGTAGAAGTGGCGGTTCGCGCCACAAATGCCTCGCTTATCGAAGGCGCAGGCCGCCGCGTAAGGGTTCCGGCCAATGATCGCCTTGAGGTTCGCTTTCCGGCAACTACCGCATCCCCGGGCACGGCACGTTTTCAAATCGCAGCCGCATCGGGGCGATGGGCCGACGCGGCGGAGGTTGAACTGCCCGTGTGGACTCCCGCTACGACCGAGGCATTCGCGACCTATGGAGAGATTGATCGCGGCGCGGTCTTTCAACCCGTAAAAGCGCCTTCGGGTGTGGTCAATCAGTTTGGCGGGCTTGAAGTCACTACCTCATCGACTCAGCTTCGGGCATTGACCGACGCGGTGCTTTATCTTACGGCCTATCCGTTCGAATGCTCCGAGCAGCTTTCATCTCGCGTGCTGGCCGTAGCCGCGCTCAAAGATGTGCTGACGGCATTCGAGGCCAGAGGATTGCCCGCGCCAAAAGAGATGGTGAGCGCGGTAGCGCGCGACATAAAACGGCTCGAAGCCCTTCAAAACGACGATGGAGGTTTTCCATTCTGGAAACGCGGCGACCCTTCGTGGCCTTACGTGAGCATCCACGTAGCGCACGCGCTTGAGCGAGCCAAAGAAAAAGGCTTTGAGGTGCCGCCCTCAATGCTCGAAAAATCGAAGAGCTATCTGCGCGAAATCGAAAATCGTCTGCCCGACTACTATGGGCCGGAAACGAGAAGGACGCTCACGGCATATGCCCTCTACACGCGCAATCGCATGGGTGATCGAGACGCGGCCAGAGCACGCCGACTGATCGCCGAGGCCGGATTAGACAAGCTCTCGCTTGAAGCCGTTGGGTGGCTCTTGCCTGTTCTTTCCGGCGATGCGGCCTCAAGCGCGGAAGTCGCAGCCATTCGCAAACACCTCAACAATCGCGCCGAAGAAACAGCCGGGACAGCGCACTTCACCACCTCTTACAGCGACGGAGGGTATTTGCTGTTGCACTCTTCGCGCCGCGCCGACGGCATCATTCTTGAAGCACTCATAGGTGATCAGCCTGCAAACGACCTTATCCCAAAGATCGTTCGCGGACTGCTCGCGCATCGCACAAAAGGGCGATGGGAGAACACTCAAGAGAATGCCTTCATATTGCTTGCACTCGACAAGTATTTTGCTGCCTACGAGAAAGTCACGCCCGATTTTGTGGCGCGGGCCTGGCTTGGAGACCGACTGGCAGGAGACCATGAATTCAGAGGCCGCACCACCGAGCGATTTCATTTAGAGATACCGATGCGCTATCTGACGGAAAGCAACGACGCGCAAAACCTTATCCTCAACAAAGAAGGGCCGGGTCGCCTTTATTATCGCGTTGGAATCAGATATGCGCCTGAGAGCCTGATGCTTGCCGCCGCCGATTACGGTTTCACAGTCGAACGAACATACGAAGCCGTAGATGATGCCGGTGATGTAACCAGAGATTCAAGCGGCGTGTGGCATATAAGGGCAGGCGCGAAGGTGCGAGTGCGATTGACCATGATGACCCCGGCCCGGCGCTATCACGTGGCGCTCACAGACCCTCTGCCCGCCGGTCTTGAACCGTTGAACCCTTCGCTTGCCACGACCGGCAGCATTCCTCAAGACCCGAAGGATGAATCGAGCAAAGGCAGATGGTGGTGGTCGCGTACGTGGTTCGAGCATCAGAACATGCGCGATGAAAGGGTGGAAGCCTTTGCCTCTTTGTTATGGGAGGGTGTTCACAACTATTCGTATGTAACCCGCGCCACCACTCCCGGTAACTTCATAGTACCGCCGCCAAAAGCAGAAGAGATGTACCACCCGGAGACCTTTGGGCGCGGCGCGACTGACCGAGTTGTCGTGGAGTGAAGCGTGAAGCGTGATTCGTGAAGTCAGCCATGAACCTATCAAAAGGTGATGGCCTGAAAGTCACGAATCACGCTTCACGCATCACTCTCTATTTGAGTCGAGCGTGCGCCTGAATCTCTGGTAGTAATAAAAGTGAAGCAGGTAATCCAGCAGCATGGAGGCTGCGCCCGTCCACGCCGCGCCCGCCACTCCAAATCGAGGAACCGCCAGGAGCATCCCGCTCAGACCGGCTATCGTGATTATCAGAGCTATGTTTCTTAGCTCGGCCCCGCGTCCGTGGGAAGATAAAAACATGTTGTAAGGCTGGAAGAGACCTGAAAAGAGGTTGTACAGGGCAAAGGGCACGAGCAGCGGAATCGCTCCGGCATATTTCGGAAAGACTATGTTGATGGCAAACGGCCCCAGAACGACGAGCGCCACCGATGCCGCCACAAGAACTGTCGCGTTCCATCGAGTGATCCTTCGAGGCACGCGGGCGAGTCTGGTAAAGGCTCGAAACCGTGTGATGGCAAGCGACCGCGACATCGTGGTTATTGGATTGCCAAGCTTTTGCGCTATCGCATAAAGCCCAAGCGGCGCGAGGCCTGCCGATGCGCGCCCCAGAAAATACGTGATGACTATTGCATCGAATCGCGTCATCGCCGTCCCGGTTATCCGCGCGAAATAGAGGTTCAACCCGTAGCCGCGCACCTCTTTGAGCGTGAGCCTGACATAATGCGACGTGTCGCGGAAACTGGGACGCAAGCGCGCAAGCGTCCACATCGAAGCCAGCCCGATGCCCGTCAAATAGGCCGCCAGAGCCGATCCTGCGCTCAAGCTGTGCGCCAGAGCAAGCCCGACCAGTATCAACAGGTTCGCGCCGGTCATCGAAAGCTGGAACAGAGACAATCTGCGAATTTGATTCAACCCCTGACAACTCTGCTCGATCAACAATTGAAACGGCAGGAAGAAGGCGAGCACCGCCGTAGCCGTGAACACCCATCGAACATTCTGCTTAAAGATCAGATCGACTGGAATCGACGCGCCTGCGATGAAGAGCGAAAAGACGGCCCCGATTACGACGGCCATAAGCACAAGCGCGCCGAGCGCCCTTTGCTCGCTCGCTTTATTTCGGGCAAGCGCAAGCACTCGTGCCCCGGCAGGAAATATTCCCAGATCGAAAAAGAGACTGGCAATGACTACGAATCCCTGACAGAAGGCAAACTTTCCTAACTCGGACGGCTCCATCGCCCGCCCTAGCACTATGCTCGCAAGCAGACCCGTGATGGTCGAAAGCATTTGAGCCGAAAAGAGCATCCCGGCCTGGCGCGGCGTTTCTCCTATTTGAGCGCGTAAGAGAGAGACAAGGGAAGATGACGCGGAGACGGAATCTGCATTGCTCTCCCGCTTGTCATTCTCCCGCTTGTCATTCTCCCGCTTGTCGGCTGCGTCTGATTCGGCAAGTTGATCTGTTGTTTTCGATTCGGTAGACATTTATAAATGGCGGAAAAATCGAGGCTCAGGAACCTGTAGTAGTGACAGTCTGTGGCTGGTTAAGATCGTTTATCTCCGCGTCTCCGCGATCCCCCGCGTCGCTTTCTACTGCCGCCGGTCCTTCGATCCATCGGTCATACCAGAGGCTCAGGTTCAGCAGGCTCCAGAGGTAAAACGAGTAGTTGACGGGGCCTGCGCGTTGAATGCTCAGGAGTCGGCTTATGTAATCGTAGTCGAAAAACTCGCGGCGGCGAAGCCCGGAATTGAATAGAGAGTCTTCGATAAATCCGCCCAGCCGGTCAAACATCCATTCGTGTATGGGAGTGCCAAAGCCCTGTTTTTTACGGTTCAAAACGCTGTCGGGTATTACGCCTTTGAGCGCCTCCTTGAGTATGTATTTCGTCTGGCCGTTATGATATTTCAGATCACGAGGGATCGTCATGGCAAACTCGACAAGCCTGTGATCGAGAAAAGGCACGCGGGCCTCGACCGATGTCGCCATAGTCATCTTGTCTACGCGCATCAACAGAAGCTCCGAAAGCCTGAGCTTCAGCTCCATATAAATCATCCGCTCAAGCTGATCGGCACGGGGTTTTTCTGCAAGAAGGCGGTCAAGGTTTTCTCGCACTACCGAGTAGGAAGAAAAAGCCCCTCCATTGCTGCTTGAGTTTAATCTTTGCAGCGTTGCGGGCGTAAAGAGTTGATGT
Organism: Blastocatellia bacterium; assembly: GCA_963765495.1. Classification (GTDB taxonomy): domain Bacteria; phylum Acidobacteriota; class Blastocatellia; order UBA7656; family UBA7656; genus CAVXWP01. Next base: position 726,810 of record CAVXWP010000001.1, on the reverse strand, counting down.
TTGCTCACCTCATCAAAGACGAATGCGCCGCTCCAGAATAATTCTTCTCCGGCAACGAGTCGGCGCATAAGATCGGGAATCATCTTGCGCCCCTTGTTGAGCATCCGCGCCGCTCCTACCCTGTAAAACGCCTGCCCTGATGCGGCGATCATTCGGCGCGCGGGCCGGGGCAGTCTCGTCAGGCGATTCCAGACCTTATCGTGCAGGTCAAGATAATCGGCGTAATCGCGGTAGCCGCAGAACAATTCGTCAGAGCCTTCGCCTACCTGTATGACGGTCGTACCCGACTCGCGAGCCAGCTTCGAGACATAATAGAGCGGCACGCACACGGGATCGGCCAGAGGCTCATCCTGATGAAAGATCAGATCGGGTAAAAAGTCGAACAAATCCTGCTGACTGATCAGGATTTCGTGATGATCGGTCTTATACTCCCGGGCCACAGCGCGGGCCTCTTCTAGTTCGTTGTATTCGGGGTTGTCGCGGAACCCTACAGTAAAGGTGCGGACGGGCTGGCTCATCAGCCGGTCCATCAGGGCTACGTTGGCGGTCGAATCAATCCCGCCCGAAAGGAACACACCAAACGCGACATCGCTCATCATGCGCTTTTCGATTGATTCTTCAAGCAACCCGAGGAGCCTCTCTTTGATCTCCTCTTCATCCTGCGCGTGATCATTTTCCGCCTGTGTGACCACGGCGTCCCAGTAGCGAATTATTTTAATATCGCCGCGCGCGTCGCAGGTGAGCAGGCATCCGGCGGGAAGTTTCCTGATGCCCCGGAACAGCGTGAGCGGCGCAGGTGTGGTCAGGAAAGTCAGGTAATGATAAAGCGCCTCTTCATCAATGTCGCGAGTGACGGACGGGTGCGCGAGTATCGCCTTGATCTCGGATGCAAAGATCAGGCGGCCCCCCGCGATGGTGTAATAAAGCGGCTTTACTCCTATGCGGTCACGCGCAAGGACAAGCCGGCGCTCGCCCGTATCCCACAGCGCTATGGCATAATCGCCTTCCAGATGGTTGACGAAATCGAGGCCGTGTTCTTCGTAGAGGTGTATTATCGTTTCCGTATCAGAGCGCGAGCGATAGACGTGACCCCGCTCGATGAGCAAGGGCCTGAAGAGTTCGTGATTATAAATCTCGCCGTTTTGCGTGACCCAGATGCGCCCGTCTTCATTTGGCATGGGCATATGCCCGGCTGGCGACAAATCTACGATGGCAAGCCTGCGGTTCCCGAGCCCAACGCGGCGATCCTGGCTGACATAGGCTCCCCTGTCATCCGGCCCGCGATGAATCATCGTGTCGCGCATGCGAGCCACTAGCGACCCGCTTACGCCCGGGTCGCTCACGCCATATTCATAGATGCCGCAAATACCGCACATACTTATCTGGGGGCCGGGGGCCGGGGGCCGGGGGCCGGGGTTTGATTCTTTGTCAGCGCGTTTCGCAGAGAGTAAAGCTGCCTGCCCAGAGAGCCCTCTTTTTCAAGAAGCTTTTGAGGTTGCTCTTGTGAGATGTAATTCAGACGGGCAGCAATCTCCAGTTGTGTTTCTACTTCGGCTAGAGATGCCTGAGCCATAGACAGGTGGTGAAGATATTCACGACTGTGTTCTCTGGTATGACCTTCGGCTATATTTGAGGAAGTAGAAACCGCCGCGCGTTGTATCTGGCTGGTTAAACCATAGATTTCTCTCTGAGGGAAAGCCTGCGTCAAGCGATAAATTTCTTCCACCAGATCCATTCCGGCCTGCCATACTCTGAGGTCTCTAAAGCTCTTAATCGACATATCAGCCTCAAATCTTACCGGCCCCTGGCCCCTGGCCCCTGGCCCCTGCTATCCGCTCGACTCTTGCCTCTTCTCCGAGTCTATAGGGTACGATCAAGGTCACATTCTCGAAAGGAACCCCGGCGTATAAACGATATATGATACCAGAAGCGCGGACGCGCGTCCCGTAATTGAGCGATACCCAGCGGGTAGCAAACTTCGCCTCGAAACCGTGTTGGCTTGCCGGGATTATGGCCATCGCCGCGCGCGCCCCCGTTGCCGTAATCCGAAGATCGGGCGCGAGATTCACATCCAGCCCGTAGTCGAAGTTGAAGAAGAATTCGAATTGATGAGTCCCGCTGCCAGTAAAGTAATCTTCGATTATCCAGTAGCCTTCTCTTTTGTCGAATGTCATTACGCGCCGATGTGTGACCGGCTCGTCGAGCCTCGTATAGCCGTAGTGCGCCGCGTCGAGCACATCCTGTTCATCGGTGCTCTCCCAACGATAGACCTGTGGGCGCACATTGCGGCCAAGCGCGAACAGATGACCCGGCATAATCGGACTTATGTCGCGCCCGTCTACCTGCACCGTGTTGTGATAGGCGGTCGAGCGGAAGCGATTGCGCCATCGCTCGCTCGCGTTATAGACAAATGTGCCGGGGTCGCGCAGGAATGTGCGGTCGAAGGCGTAGACCTCAAACGAGAGTGCGTCTGAATGCGCGTGCGACCCCCGCCCGCCCGCTCCGTGATCGCCGCAATCTATGATGGCATAAAGCGGTCCCTCGCGCTGAATGTATATCTGCGAATTTGGGAAGGCTTGCGAGACGGGGCCGATTTCACTTATCTCAAGCCCCTCGAACGTATCGTGGCCCGCTTCGCCAAACCACCACAAGGCTTCTTCATCAATCCGATTCGATTGCTTGAAGATGTCGTTTTCAAACAGGACCGCCGCAATCGGCATCAGGTAAGAGTGGTCAACAGGCGGGCGCTCTTTGAAACGAATGAGCCGTCCGTCATCCGAATCGCCGATCACGGGCGCTGTCTGATCCGGTTTCAAATAGTGGCGAACGAAGTCGAACATGGATTCCAGACGCCCCCAGCACTCGACCGGCAACTCGATCCTGCTTTCCCGGCTCATCGCGAAAAAGGTCAGAAACATCTCAAGCACCAGCCGGTGATAGCCAATCGTTCCTTCATAATCAACGCCGTCGGACGTCACCTGCTTACCCATCTCGCTCAGCAACCGGGGCGCGCTGTAATTCACCCACCCTACGGATTCTTTGAAACAGGGTAAAACCATGCCTATCGCAAAAAGCCCTGTGAGGTTCGACAGGTAATGATTGCTCGACGTGCGATAGGAAAATTCCAGGTGCGAGCGAATGAATTGCGCGTGGGCAAGCAAAAGCTTCAGTATCAACTCAATCGCCTGATCGGTCATATTCGGGGAGGCGCGAAACATCTCAAGCGCCGCGATGATATTGATCGCGCGGATCGCCGCTTCCATAGCGACCATCCAGTTCACACCGAAATTCGGCGGATTCTCTTCGTACCACGAGGCAAGCTGTATAAGAAATTCCTCGGTGTAGCTTTCATCGCCCGTAAGCAAATAAGCGCGCCCAAGCGTTGTGAAGTGTTGGAGCCGATTAAGCTCCCACACCGCGCGCACATCCGCCGCGTGACCTATCTTGTAAGGCACACGAGTATGGTGATTGAAAGGCCATCGAGCGCCCGTCGCCGGGTCGGCGTGCCAGTCTATCTGAGGTCCGAAATCGAAGGCGCGGCTAAAGACGCTGATTCGATGTTCCAGAATCGGATCGGCTTCGCTCTTCGCGTCATCAACCGAATCGGGAAAGAGTCGTTTGATGAGTTCCACGGTGCGCGCAAGATCATTAAGCCCTGCGGTCAGGTGCAGGCGGTTGCCTTCGCGTATGTGCGCAGCCACGCTGTCTACAGGTTCGCCATCAAGCGAGGCTTGCAGTTTCTCATCCGTAACGTAGCTTGTATCCGGGCGATCAGCGAGGCGGCTGATCGTGCAGACGGTCCGCCTGCGGGCGCGAAGCAGCACCTCTGCTCCGACCTCAAACGGCGTAAGCCCTCGAACCTTTTCGCGTATTTTAGAAATGGTCAGCAATTGATTAAGATGCGACTTGCCTCGCCTCCCTGCGTTCGCGCAAATCCCCCTCTTCGGTCCTTGAGATATTCAACAGCAGTCCGAGCAGGAAAAAGAAATAGAGGTTCAAGTCAGAATATATTCCACTGGTCAGCGTCAGCCCCGGTATCCAGTAGGCGACAACCAGCGCAAGATAACAGATGGCCGCCGCCCTCTGCCGAACGTTCCCGGCTTTTTTGTATGCGCGATAGCCCATCAAAAAAATATATACATTTGCGGCTATGTAGAGGGCAAATGCAAAGACTCCCATCTCGGTGACGATCCACAACAGGTTGGAATGCGGAAAGGCCGCGGCCTGCTCGTCGAACACCGATTCGCCCGACCGGTCATGGCCCCAGTATTTCTCTTGAAAGTAATCGCTGTAATTCGTCAGCCCTACTCCAAACAAAGGGCGCTCGATTGCAATTCCGATTGCCGCCTTCCAGGTCGCGAGCCTGCTGTAAACGCTCTCCGGGCTTGAAAGCCTCTTGCCTAACGCTTCCCCGTTGAACATCACACCGATCACGGCTGCTGACAGCAGCACGAGAACCAGCGCGACTATGCGCGCGCGCGATGTGCGAATGCGAAGGAGAGACGCGGAGACGCGGAGACGCGGAGACGCGGAGACAGAGTCGAAATCTTTTTTGCTTTTCCTGAGCCCCCAAAAAATGATAAGGCCGCTCAAAGCAAGCGTTATCCACACTGCCCTGAACAGCGGTAGCAGAGACGCGATTATCGCCGAGGCTACGGCACAGAAATAGGCTATCCTCGCGGTTGTATCCAGGCGAACTCGCAATATTCTGCGCGCCGGTATCAGGAACAGACTCACCAGAAGCGATATTCCTGCGTAGGAGGAATCCGAAAGAAACGGCCCGTTTACTCTTATCTCGCCTCCGCGCACGATCTGAGAGCCCTTGTAGGCAAACAGGTCCGTGCCGGTTCGAAATTCGTATGCGCCCGTAACGAACAGAAACAGACCCAGGCAGACGGCAGCCGCAAAGATAAAGCCCTCGCGGCCTCGCATCCGAAACCTGTGCCGCGCAAAATAAAACGCGACCAGAGGCAGCCAGAAGGAATCAATCGCTACCCTTGTGCCGTAGCCCGTATCCTCGGATTTCGTCGTCACGCTCAGAAGCGCGAGCACCGACAACAACGCCCAGATCATTTCAAAATGCGATAGACGAAGACTAAACTCATTGCCGCGTTCCCGCGTAGCTGTGTCCTCAAGTCGGGATAGCAATTGAAAGCCAAACATTATCAATACAAGCGCGAAGACCACGCGGTCGAAGGTGATGATGGCCTGTTCTCGCGGAAACTGAACGTAAAAAGAGACGAGCGGAGATGCCGCAAACCAGATGATGAGGATTGATTCTATCGACGCACGCGCGGAAAAGAGTACGCCGAGCGCAATCGTGGCAGCCGTAACCCCGGCGGCTTCTCTGTACCTGCCTGCCGCGCAAAGCGCCGCCGCCATCACGCTGACCGCGACCGCCGCAACAAAGATCGCAAGTGATGCGTGATCGGTGATGCGTGATGCGTAGTTGCCCGGCTCGCCTGTTTCCCTTAATTCCATAATTATCACTGATGTCAGGAAAGCCCTCGACCCCGGAGGGGCACATACTGCTTCGCTTGCTACTGGCCCCCGGCCCCCGGCCCCCGGCCCCCGCTATAGCCTTCAATCGCGTCAACGATGCGGCGAGCCGTGTGGCCGTCCCACAAGGCGGGAACACGACCGCGACCTGCGGGCTCGTTGAGAGCGATGAGCGCCTCACGCTTTATCGCCGCGGGGTCATTGCCTACGATGCGGTTTGTTCCTTCGGTCACGGTTATGGGGCGCTCCGTGTTATGCCTGAGTGTGAGGCAGGGAATGCCGAGCGCCGTAGTCTCTTCTTGAATGCCTCCGCTATCGGTCAGCACCAGACGACTGTTGCTGTAAAGCTGAAGAAAATCGAGATAGCCAAGCGGCTCGGTCATTATCAAATTGGGCATACGACTGATTCGATCAGCGAGTCCGAATTCTTCTATGCGAGCGCGCGTGCGCGGGTGAACGGGAAAGACCAGCGGCAGGTGTCGCTGAAGTTCATCGAGCGCGTCGAGTATGCCCGAAAGCGTATTCGGGTCATCCACATTTGATGGCCTGTGCAAAGTCATGGCGCAGAATCGCGCTGGCTCAAGCCCCAGCCTTTCGAGCATCTTCGATTCACGCGCCCGCTCGAGGCTGCGATAAAGCGTGTCTATCATCACATTGCCTACAAAGCGAATCTTTGAGGCCGGAACGCCTTCGGCGAGCAGGTTTCGGTCGGCGTCGGGTGAAGGGGTCAGCAGCAGATCGGCAAGCGCGTCGGTCACAAGGCGATTGATCTCTTCCGGCATCGTGCGGTCGCGGCTGCGCAGCCCCGCTTCGATATGAGCCACGCGGGTTAGGAGTTTCGACGCCACAAGCGTCGCCGCCATAGTCGAGTTTACATCTCCCACTACGACCACCCAGTCCGGGCGATGTTCAAGGATAACGCGCTCGAAGGCCATCATGATGCGTGCGGTTTGCTCGGCGTGCGAAGCCGAGCCTATGCCGAGGTTTATATCCGGGCGGGGAATTCCGAGGTCTTCAAAGAACGACTCGCTCATGGCCTCGTCATAATGCTGACCCGTGTGGACGAGCAGCGGCTCTATCCGGTCGGGGCGGCGGCGCATCTCTTCGATCACAGGAGCTATCTTCATGAAGTTCGGTCGAGCGCCGACTACGTTGACGATCTTCAGCATAATTTTATTCTACTATTGGCTTGCGGCTTCTGGCTGCTCGGTTTCTACCGGCTCGGTTTCTGGCTGGCCGACGGGCCGGAGAATGGAAAACAGAATCGCGGCGGCGACGGTTGCCAGGGCGGCAACGATTGCGGTAGTGGCGACCCCTCGCCAGACGGAAGGGCGGATTGTCGAGGCCTGCACAACCGGCGAGGCCAGATGAGATTTTTCCGTCAAGGTCGGAGAGGTATTTTGAACCTTTATTTCATCAAGTTCGCTTTCGAGCTTGAGCCTCAGGTCGCGCGATTCGGATGAGGACGGCGACGAGAATTCTTTCAGGCGTTCTTCGATCCTCTGCTGGCGCTCCAGATTGGGGCGAAGGGCTTCATCAAAAAGTTCATCGTGTCGCCTGAGCAATTCGCCCGCCACTTCCTCGGCAAACCGCACGGCCTGTTCGCCGCTTTCGGCGGTAGCGGTTATGCGGACAAGTATAGGGTAACGCGATCGGCGCGGCCCGGCAGTCACCGCCTCCGCCTGAACGCTGCGCTTGAGTTGTCCCGGCTTCACACCTATCTTTTCGGCAAGCTCCTGATAGAATCCGGGGCTGTTTGCGATTTCGGCCGTGGCGTAAGGGTCTTCAAGAGAGTTTTTCCAAACCCGGCCCACTTCAATAAGCGCCACCGCCGTGTGAAGCGCAGGCTGTCTGAGTCCCAGATAGGCAGCGATTCCGGCTGCCGCAAGGACCATGATTATAATGAACCACTTTGCGCGCCAGACGGCGACCAGATATTTGTCGAGGCTTATTTCTTCGTTCATTGTTGCCAGGTCACGAAGTCTACAATCTGAGATTGTGTTCGCACAAGTCGTTGATAGTCAAACCCGCGCCCGAAAAGAACCAGAAAAAATGGCTACCACATTGTGATAGCCATTTGCTCATAGGAGAGGATTGTAGAGTCGATCTTCGCGTCGGTAGGTCTGCGCTAAAATTACTTCACGTCAAAAGGAGCAGAGAGCATTCCGTTCCCCCAGTGAACCTTTATCCAGCCTTTGCCCTTGTTTTCTGCCAGGGCGATTGTGAGCATCTCGGCTGAGTCGCCCACTTTTTCAAATTTCATAGGCACTTCGGCCACATAACCTGCGGTGAGCGCGGGCGCGCCCCAGACATCTGCCTTGGGGTGAAACTCAAGCACCCAGGAGCTATCGCCGGTCTTCTTTGCCCACAGCGAGTATTGCCCGGCCGGGAGCGCTTTGCCTCCGACCATCAAATCGCCGGTTGTCACCAGCTTTGTAGCCTTGTCTTTGCCCAGCCGCCAGACGGTGCCGGTCGGGGCGAGCGAAAAAATGTCGCGACCGTTAAGGTCGGGGCGACCGTAATCAACAGAAATTTTCTTTCCTTTGATCATTACCTCGGCCTCGCCACGGCCTCCTTCCTGAGCCAGCAACGGGGTTGCGAGGCAAAGCAGCATCACACATGCGAACAATCTTCTTGAATTCATGGATTACCTTTCCTCCGTACAAACTACAAACTTTTTCACACGCGAAATTATTAGCCACCCCTTAGCCCGTGAGCAAGCAAACGGGTCTGCAATTACAATTTTTTACATGAGCGATTCGACAGCGATTTCAGACTACCTGGGCAAGAGAGACCGAGATCGTTTTCCACTTCCGGGTGTGCGGATTGGGACCTGCCCTGCCGCAGAAAGACATATAGACAGAAAGGGCTTTCTTGTCGAGCCGGGCACAGCTCTGTGGCTTTTTTGAACACTCACTGACACCCGGTTGCGCCCGGCCCGGGCGCAGGCTGCCGGAAACTTTTCAATATTCTCTTATAATTCTTGCTGAGATGAAGGCTTCCCTGCCCCCTTTGGGTAGTCTCATCGGCAGGCTGTAAAATATCACGATTGACAAATCAGATATACAGATCATAATGGGCGTGAATTTCAAGCAAAGCCTCTTTTGACTGCCCCTAGCATCCACAACACGATTGCTTTTCGAGCCTGGTTGAGGAGTTGATTTTGAACGAGATACTTGTGACACCTCCATCTGCTTTGCCTCATACGGCTGAGCCGGAATATACTGCCGAGCAATTGAGCGCGTACTATCTGGAACTTGAAAGGTTCCTCGATAACATTGGGAGTTCCGCTACACATTATCAGGTTCTGGAGGTGCAACGCGCCGCTACGCAGGAAGAGATAAGGTGCGCCTATCAGCACGCTCTTGCTCTGCTCTATCCTTCATACAGAATCAGCACGAGTCTGCCTGAAAAATTGATGGTGAGGATGGAGCGAGCCTTTAGCCGCGCATCGTGGGCCTTTTCCGTTCTTGCCAACTTCGGACGAAGGACCGAGTACGACAATTCCGTGCTTCCGAGGATCAGCCTGGGGACATCTTCAAACAACATCGAAAAGAGAACCAATCCGGGCGTTAATCCGCCTGCGCGCCCCGCTGCCGGTTCGGTTGCGGCTGCGCCAGCCGCTCAGACCGCCATAAACATCAATCATATTCCGGCGCAGCAAGGTGTCTATACAGAATCAACGAAGAATCTGGCCAACGACAATCGCCGCCGATGCGAGCGATTCAGACTCTCAGTGCCTGCGCGCATCACAGGCCACGACCGCAAATCCGGCAAGTGGCACGAGATGACAAACACTATAGATGTAAGCCGGACCGGACTCACATTTCAGTTGCACAGAAGAGTTCGACACGGAATGGTATTACACCTTACGGTCCCTTTACCGGTAAAACTGCGCACACACAGCTATTCGGCTTCAACTTATTGCGTCTATGGGCTGGTGCGGCGCATAGAGCGATCAAAACAGGGAGCGAGGGTGATAGGTATTGAGTTCATCGGCGAACATCCGCCCGCGGGCTATCTCGAAAAACCCTGGGCCTCATTCCGCACAGGGAAATGGGGAGGTACCGAACGTCGAAGGATATCGCGAGTCGAACGCCTTGAGATTGTCACAGTCGAATATTTCTCCGAAACGTTGAAACCAATCTCAAAAGAGATGGGCAGAACAGAAAATCTCAGCAGCAGCGGCGCTCGCATCTGTGTCAGGGCTGCGCCGCCTGAGTTTGATATCGTCAGACTCACTTGCCCTGTCAGAGGGTTTGAAAGCTTTGCGATATTACGCAACCGCTATGTCGGAAAGGATGGATTTGAGCGCATATGCGTCCAATTTATGGATAATAAGTGGTTTATATAACACAGGAGATAAGCCCCGTCTGTGTTTATGAACACCTGATTGTAGAAGAAAATAAGGCCTTTTCTGACTGATCGAATGGGTATTGAGTACCGTCTGTATACTTTCTTGACAACTTTTCGTAAACTTTGTATCCATGCTCGGGGCAACCTTTAGTGTCGGTTCACTTCGTAGGCCAATGCTTCCAGCCCTTTAATTCCATCCAGATAGAAAAAACCATAACACGAATTTGCCGCGACAGAAGACCTTACCAGTGTGTGGCATATTATATGCAGTCTTTATAAGACCCTCAGTAATAGACTTGATTCTAAGAAACCGAGTTTACAGAAACGACCCGGGCCGGGTTGTGTTTCGGGAGTGATGGTCGCAGGTTATGAAGCCCCACAGCGTTTCGGAGGGACAGAAGATGAAAACGAAAAGAGCAGTGATGATGGCAGTGCTGGCAGTGGCAGTTGTCTCACTGGCTGTGCCGATCTTTGGCCTTCGCGCCTCGGCCTCCAGTGCCTCAACTCCCCCAATTGCCTCTCTTGCCTCAAGACCGGCTTCCTCCGGTCCTGTTGCTCCGGTTGTCGAGCCCACCACTACCGTGGCTCCTCAGCCTTCAAGCGACAACAATAAGATTCCTCAGGCGACCCTTGATGCACTCGGCATCAAGCGCGTTCCTAAAAACAAACTCGGGGCTATCAGGCAGCAGATCGCAGCCGGTATTGCCGGTAGATCCAATGCCTCTATCGCCAGACCTGCTGACGGCAAGATCAGCGTCACTGGCCGCCAGTCTCGCCGCTCTAGCCCGCCTCTGATCGGCCAACCTGTCGTTTTGAATGAGAACGCCGCCTTGTCGGCTGCCGTCATCACAACGGTCGGCGGACGCGACACTCAGTTTTCTGAGGTGGCATTGGTAGCCGACTGGGACGGTCGCGAAGATTGTGCTGTTGATCGCGGCGTCAAGATTGACGATCTCTCGGAAGTTGAGCCTGATATCGATTTCGTTTTGACTCGGGCAGCAATCTCTGAGCACACACGCGGCAACGGCCATCCCTTCTTCAATATTTATTATTATGGTGATTCGGTCGGCAATCTCTATATCGGCATAGACTTTTTTGGGGATGCTCTTGTAGATACGATTCTGATCATCAACGTTCCCGAACTGGTCACAACAGGGACGACAAACGGGTTCACGCTTTTGAATCCAACTGCGGGTGATTTCACAGACGATCAGGTGACCATAACCGGTATCGCCGTTAACCCCGTAGCTGACCTCGGTGATTTTTCCGAAGGACCTGACTCTAATTTTGACCTGTGCGATACGGATGCGTTTCCTGAGGCGCGACACGGAGAGGTGATTTACTTCTCGACTCACGACACGGAAGGCGGAGCCTCGAATGCCGCCAATCAACCCATCCGTACTCGCATTTTTGCAATAGGATTGTTTGAGAATTCGGATGCGCTTGGCGGATTCGTTCAGTTCACAAACGTCCGGCAATTGCTCCGCAGCCAGTTTTCAAACGTCGCGGGCGTGGCCGTCGATGATGACGGCAGCTTGTATTTCGAATTGGTCAACCTCGTCACTCTCAATCCGAGCACGGGGACCGGTTCGGAAGGCGCTGCCATCTTCAAGGCTACCGAACTCAAACGCACCGTTTGCGGCGACACGGGCCGCATCAACCGCGTGATCCCGTTGATACCGACCCCGTCGACAATCACCTCGACCACGGCCCTGACCAACGGCTCGACGAGGTTGACAAACTACACCGGGGCCTCGACGAATTTCGGCAACATCGTCGCTATCACCTGCGGGCCCTGCAACGTGCTTTATGCAGCCGTCTCTGCCTCTAACACCGGGATTCAGTCCCTTGCTCAGGGCAGATTCAAGGCCACCTCAACCTTCCCAGACGGATTGCCTTCGATGGTGATCAGTTTCGCCGACTGCGGCGGGGCCTTTGACATGTGCTCAGGAGAGGCCGTGGCCTTGATTGATCCCAATGTAGGCGGCATCCTTCCAATTGCAGACGGGCGAGCAGACGGGGGAGGCGATTTTGGCAACTGGAGAGTCTTCGTCGTAGGCAACGGACCAGACCTCCCGAGCATAGGAACGAACGCGCTGGCAGGCAACATCCCCATAACCCAGCATATAGATATGCAGATAGACTTCTCCTCGCACTCTGGGATAGCAGTAAACCAGGAGTCAACCGTGTATGTGATAAGCGGAGGAGCGCCGGCAGCCGACTCGGGAGCCTCGCCGTTTGTGACAGAAGTGTTGTGCTTCCCCGACTGGTGTCCGATGGATCGGCGAGCGGATTATGTGGACTACCGAGGGAACTCGTTCCCGAACCCGCCAGCCAGTGGAGGGAATGTAGGAGATGGAGATTCGGATCGATTCGATCACATCTACTATCAAGCACCGATAGACACGGTGAATTTGCTGCCGACTGGCTTGAGTGGATTGGCAGTTGGATTCCTTCGACAGACAAACCGACTTGTGGGAACAAGCCCGTTTGCGATACCGCTAGCAGACGGGAGCCCGCTTGGTGTGACCCAGACCGTGCTTGGCGATGATGATTTCGCAGGGCCGATCATATTTGAAGATCTCGATCCGAGCCATCAGGTAGCCGGAGGAGACGATCAGAACACGCCCTTCCGTGGCGATGACAATGACGGATCAGGCGACCCCTCCCTTGATGGGGCGCTTGAAGGCGGATTCGAGTTCTGCTTTGGTGGCGGGACGACAATCGGAGCCAACTGCGATTCAGACGGCGTCGATGTCTGGAACGCCTTCTTCTGGAACTCAAACGGCAACATCACTTTCGGCGAGGGCGATCCTACGCCAAGCCCGAATGTGCTGATATTCAGAGCCGGTCCTCCGAGAATCGCTCCGGCCTGGGTCGACCTAAACCCCGACACTCGTGGGGCAGACTTTGGATTGGGACCAGACTTTGGCACCTTCCCTGTGATGGCACTGGGATTTGCCAACATCAACTCGTTCAAGATTCGATGGATCAACGTGCCAGAGTTCGGCACGATCGGAGTCGACGAAGTAAACTTCGCGCAGTGTATGTCGTCGAACACGTTCTCAGTGACGCTGTATGACGATGGAACAGGCTGCGACGAGAACGAGGCGCAGGCCTTCAATCCTGCAAACCCGATAGGCAACAACGCCGTGCCGTTCGACCGACAGGAAGGGCCGACCGACCTGCGCTACACGGTGGAACCGGTTACAGGGACAATCGTAGGATGCCCGCCGCGCAATCCGGGAAGCGGGAACTTCTGCTTCGAGTATTGCAGGATGGACCTGCTAGGGACGAAGGATCGCCCGGTGCTTGTGGGCTACACCATAGGGTTCCGCGATCCGTTGAACCCGCCAGGACTGTGCGCGTCAAACCTGTCGTGTCTGGCCAGAGAAGTCGAACAGCCCGACGGCCACTTTGGAGTGATCCCGAATTGCGATCAGGCGCAGGTGGGAGCGATCTGCCCGTGCTTGATAGGAGAAGGGACGGAGCCGGAGATCTACGAGTTGTTCAACACAGGAGTTGATGCAGTGGTGAATTCGCAGGGACAGGTGACGTTTGCCAAACCGTCATTTGACCTGAGATTCGAAGGAAACGGAGACTGCACGCCGCTGCGTCAGGATGAGAACAATCGAGGGAAGGTGTGCTTCTACGGAGTAGGATGCGGAGAGCCGCCCAACCCGACCTGCAATCTGGTGGTAGTACCGGCAGGAGCCGGGACACCGAACGCAGGAACAGACATAGTAGACCGACTCTGCGCAGTAGGAGTAGAGATAGTCGGATGTGGATTCCTGCCAAATGAAGTGACGACGATCTGCTCTGGGATCGGAACGGAGACAGGAATACCGATAGTACGACCCGGAAAGACAGTGACGACAGCGGTCGAGGCGGTATGCGAAGTCGACGTGAAGGGAGACGGGACGACGGAAGTGCCGATCGTATTGGCAAACGTGGTGCCAGTGAGCAAGAACCTGATCACGGCGAGTTTCCCGACCGTGAGTTTCGGATCAGCCGGAGCAGCAGCGACGAGCACGGCCTTCCCGCTGGGATGCTGTGGAGGAGTAGTGGAAGTAATAGTGACAACGACGTTCACGGATGGAGACAACAATGTGTTTGGAGACTTCACGAGGACGTCGGTGTGCGCAGTGAACCTTGGCGTGAGAGCACCGGTAGTGTTGAGTGCGTCGCCGTCATCAGGGAATTGTGCGGTACCACAGGACATCCTGATAGTGGGATCGTGCTTCCTGACGCCGGGAGCAGTGACATCGGTGTTTGCAGTAGCCGAAGACGGGACAGTGGTACAGGCGACGGTATTCACGATCTTGAAGAACGACACGATAGATGCGTTATTCAACTTCGGGAGTGCTAACGCAGGGAAGGTGTTCCGAATCTTCGTAACAGGCCCAGGAGGGACGAGCAGGAACCTGTCGGCGTTGGTAGCGGGACAGACGTGCAACATACTTGGAAACGAGCAAGGGATCCAGGTGACGTTTACCTGCACGACCGGTGGTAACGGCAATGGCGGAAACCCACCCGACATTGCCATCGTCAACGGGTGCAGGGTCAATCGAAAGTCGACCGGCGCGTTTATCCTCACAGTGACTGGAAGCAATTTCAAGCAGGGAGCAACGGCAACAGTCGGAGGGGCCGCACCAAAGAAAATCAAATTCAGAGATTTTCAAAGCAATACGAATTCCTTCAACAAACTTTTGCTCAAAGGGAATATATGCGGGGGATTGCCCGGACCGATCATTGTGAAGAACCCGGCACCGGGCGGCGTAGCCTCTCTGCCGTTTGTGTGCAATGACGTGTGCGCGTCACACTAATGCCCGATTGAGGTAAAGAACGGCAAAGGTGTTAAAGAATTCTTGGTTGCCGAATAAAAAAAGCTTTGCGAACTATGCGCCTTAGCGTCTTTGCGCGTGAACCTGTCCCTTGCAAAGACGCTAGGTTCGCAAAGGAATTGAGCGGTCCTGTTTTGGTTGTGATTATTTTCAAACAGGCGGACGTTTCTTATGCCATTCGGTCGCATCTTGATATGCGCTCGCTATCTGGACAAGTCGCGCTTCACTCCAGGCACGGCCTGTGAACTGAATCCCTGTAGGCAAATTATTTTCACCAAACCCGTTCGGCACAGAGAGGGCCGGCTGGCCTACGGCATTGCCCGCCGGGATCACTGGAGGCCCGCCGCCCACACCTGTGTATGCTTTATCAAAATCAACCCCTATCGGATAAGCAACCGTGGCGCGTGACGGCGCTACGAGCGCGTCGTACTTTGAGTATAGTTCATCCATAGCAAGCTTCATCGGTCCGCGTATTCGCATCGCCTGAAGATAATCTATGGCCAGCACTGCCGTTCCCGAATAACCGTCCCATCGGTCGGCGGTCGCCTTCAACTGGCGCGCGCCGCCGTTCTCCAGGAGTTCTCGAAAAGCGCTTGCGCCTTCCGCGTCAACAATAGTGCCGACGACCGGGCCAAAAGGCATGTCGGGAAACTCTACCGCATCTTCCACATCGGCGAATCGTCTCAGCACCTCAATCGAATCTTCGAAATTCTTTTTCACCTCGGGCTGTACGTGGTCGGCTGACCCTTTGATCACGCCTATGCGAAATCGCTTGCCCCGCGCCCGCCCACGCGCCGCCGGCTGCGGGCGCTCGGGATAGGTAAAAGGCCGGGGGTCGCTTGTCGGGTCGAGCGGGTCGCGCCCCGCGATGGCCGCAAGCACAAGACCGCAATCTTCTGCCGTGCGGCACATGGGTCCAAGCTTATCCAGCGTCCAGCTTAAGGCCATAGCCCCGTGGCGGCTCACTCGCCCGTATGTCGGGCGTAGTCCAGATATGCCGCAAAAGGCCGATGGCGTGATGATCGAACCTGATGTTTCAGAACCTATCGAAAAGGCTACCAGAGCCGCCGCAGTGGCCGCGCCCGGACCGGATGACGATCCACCCGACCAGTAGTCTTTATTCCAGGGGGTTCTGCCCGGCCCCGTGAAAGAAGCGTCGGGGTTGTTATAGCCGAACCCGCCCGCAAGCTCTACCATAGCGAGTTTTGCGACCATTACCGCGCCCGCGTTTTGCAACTTCTTGACGACCGTGGCGTCGTAGTCAAATACCTGATTTATGTAAGGAGTCGCGCCCCACGTAGTAGCGGTTCCTCTGGTGGCAAGCAAATCTTTCACGCCGTAAGGGATTCCGTGCAGAGGCCCCCGATAGCGTCGGCGCTGCAAATCGTCTTCGGCGGCGCGGGCTTGATCCAGGGCTATCTGGCGCGTGATGGTGACGGTTGCGCCAAGCTTTGGCCCGAAGCTTTCAAGGCGATCAAGATATGCTTCGGCGAGCGCCACGGGTGAAAGCCGCCGCGCGCGGATCATTGCGCCAAGCTCGCGCACCGACATGTAGAGTATGTCTTCGGTTATACCTTTTTGCATGAAAATCGCTCCTCAAGTAAGTGTGACGCTTGAGCGCTTGCGCGCCTCATTTTGCTGACGGTAAATCGGCGCTGAAGGTGAATGCCGGTTCGTCGCTGTTTTTCAGCTTGAACTGTTTGAGCCTTTCAGCCGAGCGCAGCCCTCGATCTATGCTGCCCTTCACTTTGTCCAGTTGATCTTCGTCGAGGTACTTGCCGTACTGGTAGCGCACGGCCTCGCCCAGAGCCTCGGCTGTCGGCGAATGCTTTTCAGGTGCTTTAGTTTGCAAAGCTAAAGCCCTGGCCGATACTGGTTGTCCCGATTCAGCCGGGGCTGCGCGCGACACAAACGGAGTTGCGGCAACGACCGCCAGCGTCTTTGCGAAGTTTCGACGGGCTTCTCTGTGCTGATCTTTCTCAGATGGCTTGCTCACTGATTCCACCTCTCTTATTTGGGGTAGTTGGCCGGACCATTATAATTCGCCGCTCGGCTTTGTCAAAACGCTCAGGCAGAGTGACTTGATTTTGCGCAACCCGAAAGCTATAAATTGGGTGTTACGGACTCGAATCCCTTCAGAAGACCCTCTATCAAAGGATTGAATTTATGGAGTTGTTAAAGTTGCTCTCATCGCGTTCAGGCAGGGCGCTGTTGTGTCTTTGCCTCGCGTTTTCGCTCTGTCTTGCGGCAGTGGTCACTCGCAAAGCAAGCGCGCAGGAACAGAAATCGCCACCCGCAGGCGAGATCACACGCCTTGAGCAGGTCGAGGATTTATCCGAATCGCTCGCCAACGATATGCTCGAACTGTCGGTCGCAACGCGGGATCGCAACGCGGAGCGCACTGCGGAATTCTTCTCCGACAAGCTACAGGCTGCCCCGTTCCCTTCCCGGCCGTTGCCTGTCAAGAATCAGGTCAAGTGGATAGCCATGCGCGACTGGGGAGTAAACGGCGAAGAGGGCAAACCCGCGCTTCGCACGATGACGAAAGAAAGTTTCCTTAAAGACTGGTCGGGATTTCTTGATCACTTCGCCGAAATCGAAGATGTTCGCTTCAAGGTCAAAGAGGCTAATTTCAATCCGCCCGCCTCGGCTGATGCAAAGAATTCGCCTGAGGAGGCAAATCCTGTGGGTCGCGCCCGCCTCGCGTTTTATGTGATAGGCCGCAACACCGAGGGCCAGCGCGAATGGGCGCGGGGCGTCACATACGTAAACGCCCGACGCGCGGCAAAAGGAAGATGGCAGTTTGATTCATTCGAACTTGCGAGCCTCGATTCGATGGTCGCAACTACGGATGTTTTCTCTGAGGTGAGCGCGCCCGCAGGCGTAGCAGCCACGCTTCCCTCTTACGGCTCGGCGGGCAACAACGGCTTCATCTGGCACGGAGCGGCGGCCTCTGATTTCAACGGCGACGGGTGGATGGATCTGTTTGTGACCGCGCCTGATCGAAATTACCTGTATTTGAATGACGGTCACGGGCGTTTCCGAGATGCTTCGACCGAAGCGGGCGTAAAGAGCCTGGCCACCGGGGTCGCGCCGCTTGTGCTCGACTATGACGGCGACGGTGACGAAGACATATTCATCTCGACGGTTGGTTCGCAAATCCTCCTGGAAAATCGAATGGTCCCCGACGGCAAGCTCGAATTCTCGGATGTCTCGCTCGAAGCGGGGGTTTCGATACAGGGCATAGGCTTCAGCGCCGTGGCCGGAGACGTGAACGGCGACGGTCGCCCCGATATTTACGTATCCTGTTATAACCGTTACGGACAGGTGACGCCGGATTCCTGGTTTCGCGCTACGAACGGCACGCCCAATCTGCTCTTTATAAATCAGGGCGAAGGCCGCTTCCGCGAAGAGGCCGCGAAGTGGGGGGTTGACGACCGCCGGTGGAGTTACGCGGCTGAGTTCTTTGACGCAAACGGCGACGGTCGCCTCGACCTTTACGTGGCAAACGACTTCGGCGAAAAAGCCATGTACATAAACAAAGGCGACCACTTTGTTGACGAGGCGAAAGAGCGGGGAGTGCTCGACCCCGGCAACGGCATGGGGGTGGCATTCGGGGATTACAACAACGACGGTCTTCTCGATCTTCACGCCACAAACATGTCTTCGACCGCGGGCAATCGCATTCTGTCGCGGCTCTTTCCGAATTCGAGCTCGAAAGACAACGTGCTGAAGAAACTGGCCGCGGGCAACAACCTCTATGAAAATCTCGGCAACGGAAAGTACCGCGACGTAACATCGGAAGTGGGCGGATTTTCAGGCGGGTGGGCCTGGGGCGGCGGCTTTATTGATTTCGATAATGACGGGTGGGAAGATTTGTACTCGCCAAACGGGTTTATCTCGGGCAAGTCGATGAAAGACACCTGAAGTCATTTCTGGCGTCAGGTCGTGACGCAGACAAATGACTCAAGCAAAGAAAAAGGCGCGCTCCGCAATGATCAGAATCAATTGATTTCCGAGCAGGGATTCTCCTTCAGCGGGTACGAACGAGATCCGCTTTATCTCAACCTCGGCACAAAAAAATTCCTGGATGTATCAGGCGTCTCCGGCATAGATTCGATCAGCGACGGTCGCGCAGGCGTCTTCGCCGATTTCGATAATGACGGGGACCTCGACGTTTTCATCACAACCATTCAGGGTGATTCGCACCTGCTCTTTCGCAATAACGTAGGGCAGGCAAACAACTATTTGCGAATATCGCTCGAAGGCGGCAAGGATGTAGGGCGCGATGCTTACGGCGCAGTGGTGCGCGTGAAGACATCAGCCGGTACGCTGACAAAGATCAAGAGCGGCGGCTCAGGCTTCATCTCGCAAAACGACCCGCGATTGCTTTTCGGGTTAGGCCGAGACGAGCGCGCCGAGTGGATAGAAGTCACATGGCCAAACGGCAAGACCGAACGATTCGAGGCAGAAACGAAAGCAGGCTCAAACCTGTTGCTGCGCGAGGGCGCGGGAACCGCCGAACCGTTTGCCTTAAAACGCGCGAACCTGCCCGATCCATTGACGCGAGTTGAAAGCTTCGCCCGAGGACTAAAAATAGCCGTGGGCCGCCCCGCGCCCGATCTGGCTTTGAAGACTGCGAACGGGCGGGCGACCACTCTACGCAAACAACTGCGCCCCGGTCGCCGTCTGCTCATCAACGTATGGGCTACGTGGTGCGCGCCCTGCGCCCGCGAAATGCCCGAGCTTGAAAAGCTGCGCTCGCGCTTTACGGCGCGCGGCATCGATCTGATCGGATTGAGCGTCGATACGGAGTCGGGTGTTGACATCAAGGGGTTCCTCGCGCAGAAAGGCGTCAGCTATCCGGTTTATGTAGGCGGAGTTCCGGCTATCGAAAAGCTGTACGCTACGGAAGAGGTGTCGGTCCCGATGTCGTTTATCGTAGACGACAAAGGCACAGTTACAGAGTTGATCCCCGGCTGGTCAAATGAAACAAAGCGACGGTTTGATGCGCTTGCGGGCGCAGAAACAAAATCGCAAAAAAATCAGTGAGCTTGTTGACATCGTCAGTCGAGAGGTGTAGTCTGAGACTTCGAAGCTGGACGTGGTGATTTAATGCAAATTGCTCCACGTTAAAAATGTGCTAAACCGCGAGAGAGTTTTTCGAAAGCCCTGCGCTGGTTTAGCGCGGGGCTTTTGTTCTTTCTTAATCAGATACGTGGCGATTTAAGGCTACTTGCTCCACGAAAAAAACTGCTAAACAGCCCGGAGACTGAAAGCAGGCCCCGCGCTAGTTTGGCGCGGGGCTTTTTCTTTTGCTCTGCTGCCCGTGGCTGTAGCTCTAACCTGTAGCCCTAACCCGCGCGGCGTTTGAAACCGCGCGGCTCTTAAGACAGGAGGGAAACCAGATGAGTTTTGTCAACGGATTGAGATGCCGGGAATGCGGGCGCAGCTACCCGAAAGAACCTTCAGCCGGATGCGCGGATTGTTTCGCGCCACTGGAAATTGATTACGACTACGAAGCGATTGGACGCGCGCTGACACGCAAAGTCATCTATTCGCGCCCGCCCTCACTCTGGCGATACCGCGAGCTTTTGCCTCTGGACTCAGAACCCGTCGTAGGCCAGACAAGCGGCGGGACTCCGCTCGTGCGGGCCGACCGCCTCGCTAAACGGCTTGGCCTTTCGCGTCTCTACATCAAAAACGACAGCGTCAACTCTCCCACTCTTTCCTTCAAAGATCGGGTCACGGCAGTCGCTATAAATAAAGCTAAGGAGTTCAAGCTCGAAGCGGTCGGCTGCGCTTCGACCGGCAATCTGGCAAACTCGGTAGCAGCAAACGCCGCCGCCGCCGGTCTGCCCGCATACATCCTCATCCCTGAAAATCTGGAAAAGAGCAAGATCACCGCGACCTCGATTTATGGAGCGCGAGTCGTGGCCGTGCGCGGCAATTACGACGATGTGAACCGTCTCTGCACCCAGATTTCGGAGCGGCATCCCTGGGGATTTGTCAACGTCAATCTCAGACCTTTTTACGGCGAAGGCTCCAAGACCTTCGGTTATGAGATAGCGGAGCAGCTAGGCTGGCGCGCCCCGGCAAACGTAGTAGTGCCGATGGCAGGGGGGTCTCTCATCACAAAGATTCACAAGGGGCTGAAAGAGCTTGAACGGCTCGGGCTTCTCGAAGAAGAAGTAAAGACGCGCATTTTCGGCGCGCAGGCAACAGGGTGCAACCCCATAGCCGATGCCGTCAAGCGCAAATCGCGCGACATCCGCCCCGTCAAGCCTGCGACGATTGCAAAATCGCTCGCGATTGGGAACCCGGCGGATGGTTACTATGCTGCGGGTGTAATCAGCGAAAGCGGCGGCTGGGCCGAAGATGTTTCCGATGACGAGATCAGATCGGGCATCCGATTACTGGCCGAGACAGAAGGCATATTCACGGAAACCGCCGGGGGCGTTACGGTCGCCGTGACCATAAAGTTGATCGAGCAGGGGCGCATCAATCCCGATGAAGTGACGGTCATCGCCATCACAGGCAACGGGCTGAAGACGCAGGAGGCCGTCGAGCTTGGGCCGCCCGTAGTAATCGAGCCTCGCCTCGCTCAATTCGAAAGCGTGATCTCGGGCTTTGCGGCCACTGCCTGATTAACGTGATGCGTGATGCGCGATGCGTGATGCGTGACCGGAACAGATTTGCAAATTGTCTGGTACAAGCAAGCCCGCTGAAAATCACGGATCACGCTTCATCTCTAAACCATTTCGATTGAAAGGAGAATCATAATGTCACTCAAGCTAATCATACCGACACCGCTACGCAAGCTCACAGGCGACCTCGAAGAGGTCGAAGTCGAAACCGGGACCGTGAGAGACTTGATCACTCAACTTGAGGCGCGCTATCCGGGTTTCCAATCCCGTGTGTGCGATGAGGGGGGCGAATTGCGCCGCTTCATAAACATCTATATTGACGGCGAAGACGTGCGCTTTCTTGACAATCTGGCAACGCGAGTGCCCGAAGGCGCAGAGGTTTCGATAGTCCCGGCAATCGCGGGCGGTTAACACCAGATCGGCCACCACAGCCTGTTTCACGTCCGAAGAGAGTAAACGTGTATCTATATCACAGGAGGAAAGATGATAGATTTGAGCGGTAGAGTCGCATTGATAACGGGCGCGTCGCGGGGCATCGGCGCGGCTACGGCCATAAGGTTCGCCGAGTGCGGGGCGTCTCTGGTCTTGAATTACTTCAAGCACGAAGCCGAAGCCGAAGCCATAGCAGAACAGGCTCGCTTGCTTGGCGTCCGAGCGATCACCATGCAGGCGGATGTTTCGCGCTTCGAGGATGTGCGAGCCTTATTCGACCAGACGCTTTCAGAGTTTGACCGCGTTGATATAGTAGTCGCAAACGCGGGCGTCTGGACCGGCAGCGCCATAGATGAACTCGACGAGCAAGGATGGCAAGAGACGATTGATATAAACCTGAAGGGCGTATATGCCTGCTGCCACTTCGCCGCGACGGTGATGAAGCGACAGCGGTCGGGCAGCATCATCACGGTCTCTTCGACAGCGGGCCAGCGAGGCGAAGCTTTTCATTCGCACTATGCCGCGTCAAAGGGCGGGATAATCTCTCTCACGAAATCGCTCGCAAGC
This sequence comes from Blastocatellia bacterium, assembly GCA_963765495.1. Taxonomy (GTDB): domain Bacteria; phylum Acidobacteriota; class Blastocatellia; order UBA7656; family UBA7656; genus CAVXWP01. Next base: position 704,465 of record CAVXWP010000001.1, on the reverse strand, counting down.
GAACTGGGACCGTTTGGAATAAGGGTGAACTCGGTCGCGCCCGGCTGGGTTGACACCGATATGTCTGCGGAACCTCTGCACAACCGGCGCGAAATCGCAGGCATCCTCTCAGCCATCCCGCTCCGGCGCGTGGCCACAGCCGACGACATCGCCGGGCCGATCCTGTTTCTGGCCTCGGACCTTGCCCGCCACACTACGGGCGAAGTGCTCAACGTCAACGGCGGCTCAGTCCTGTGCGGATAGTATTAGCCACAGAGGCACCGCAGACATAGAGTTTTTAGAATCCTTTCTCTGTGGCTATCGTGAATCCATACTTCGCTTTCGTTTCACGCGCAGATAGGGTATTACATGGTTGAAGCAAATCAAACCAATATCAACTTGAGGAAAAACCATGAGTGATAATGCCCGAAGTAAGACCATCACCGAAGGGTTAGAGCGCACGCCTAATCGCGCTATGCTTCGCGCCACAGGCTTTGGCGATGGTGATTTTGACAAACCAATCATAGGCGTAGCCAACGGCTATAGCACTGTAACGCCGTGCAACATGGGATTGAATGACCTGACCGAACGCGCAAACCGTGCCCTGCGCGCGGCAGGCGCTATGCCTCAGGAATTCGGCACCATCACCGTAAGCGACGGCATCTCGATGGGGACCGAAGGCATGAAATATTCGCTCGTTTCGCGCGAAGTCATAGCCGATTCCATCGAGACTGTATCGAACGCGGCAAGCGTCGACGCGCTGCTTGTAATCGGCGCTTGCGACAAAAACATGCCGGGCGCGATGATGGCCATCGCGCGTCTGAACATCCCCGCGATTTTTGTTTACGGCGGCACGATCAAAGCAGGTCGCTACAACAATCAGGACCTCACAATCGTGAGCGCCTTTGAGGCCGTTGGCAGCTACAGCGCAAACAAGATCAGCCGCGAAGAGCTACTCGAAGTCGAGCGCCACGCCTGCCCCGGCGCAGGGGCTTGCGGAGGAATGTTTACGGCAAACACGATGTCTTCGGCTATCGAAGCTCTGGGAATGAGCCTGATGGGTTCTTCGACAATGGCTGCCGAAGACAGCGAAAAGGGCGAAAGTACGGTGCTTTCGGCCGAGGTGTTGATTTCGGCGCTCCGCAGGCAGATTCTGCCAAAAGACATTCTGACGCGCAAAGCCTTTGAAAACGCTATAGCGGTAGTCATGGCCATAGGCGGCTCTACCAATGCCGTGCTTCATCTGCTCGCCATGGCTCACGCGGCACGCGTGCCGCTGACGATAGATGATTTTGAAGAGATACGCGCTCGCGTACCTGTGCTGTGCGATCTGAAGCCTTCGGGCAGATACGTGGCTACGGACCTGCACAAGGCGGGCGGCATTCCGCAGGTGATGAAGATACTGCTCGCAAACGGCGCGCTCCACGCCGACGCCCTGACTATCACTGGAGAGACTATCGGAGAATCTCTCGCCGCCGTGCCCGACACGCCGCGAGAAGACCAGGATGTTATTCGCCCCTGGACTGATCCCGTATACGCGCAGGGGCATCTTGCGATCCTAAAGGGCAACCTCGCTACAGAAGGCGCGGTCGCCAAAATAACGGGTGTGAAAAACCCGAGGATAACCGGCCCGGCTCGCGTCTTCGATTCCGAAGAGACCTGCCTGAAGGCGATTTTATCGGGCGCAATCAAAGCGGGCGATGTGCTAATCATTCGCTATGAAGGGCCAAAGGGCGGACCCGGGATGCGAGAGATGCTCGCGCCCACATCGGCAATCATCGGGCAGGGTCTTGGAGATTCGGTCGGGCTGATCACGGACGGGCGTTTTTCAGGAGCCACATATGGGATGGTCGTGGGTCACGTCTCGCCGGAAGCGGCGGTGGGCGGCGGCCTCGCGCTTGTCGAAGAAGGCGATTCGGTCACTATTGATTCCGAAGCGCGCCTATTGCAACTCAACATCTCGGATGAAGAATTATCTCGCCGCCGTGCCGCCTGGCAACCGCCCGCGCCACGTTACACTCGCGGAGTCCTTGCCAAATATGCTCATCTGGTATCGAGCAGCAGCCTCGGAGCCGTGACGGACCTCTTGAGGGATGAGGGATGAGGGATGAGGGATGAAAAGGACTGTAATGTAACAACTCAGTAAAAAGCGGCTCAGTAGAGTCGCTTCCAGTAAGATTTAGCCACGAATAATTTGTGATAATTCGTGGCTTCCTTTTTGGTCAACCATACCGAAATGCGCTTCAGGTATCGGGGTGATTCGTGAGAGTCCGTTTCATCCCTCATCCCTCATCCCTTAGCGTGGCTTGCTTCGAAGGCCTTGATCTTGTCTTCGTGCTGAAGGGTCAGGCCGATGTCATCCAGCCCTTTGAGCAGACACTCGCGGCGGTGTGAATCGACTTCGAAGCTGTAATGATTGCCCTGCTCGTCGGTGATTTCCTGCCGCTCGAGATCGACAGTCAACTGGTATCCGGGGTTCTCTTTTGCGCGCTGAAACAGCTCCTCTATTTCCGCCTCAGAGAGTCGCACCGGCAGCATTCCGTTCTTAAAGCAATTGTTGTAGAAGATGTCGGCAAACGACGGCGCGACGATTACGCGGAAACCATAATCGAGCAGGGCCCACGGCGCGTGCTCGCGCGAGGAGCCGCAACCGAAATTGGCGCGGCCAAGCAAAATAGTAGCGCCTTTGTATCGCGGCTGGTTCAACTCGAAATCGGGCTTGAGCGACCCGCTTTCATCAAATCGCCAGTCGAAGAAGAGAAACTCTCCGAACCCGGTTCTCTCGATTCGCTTCAGAAATTGCTTTGGTATGATCTGGTCCGTGTCTACGTTGACTCGATCAAGAGTCGCAACCAGACCCGTCTGTTTTATAAAAGGCTCCATAAAAAGTTTTGAGTTTTGAATTTTGAGTTTTGAGTTTTGAGTTATTCAAAATAACTCAAAACTCAAAACTCAAAATTCAAAACTTTTCATTCAACTCCTTCCCATTCGCGTATGTCTACGAAGTGGCCCGCGACGGCTGCCGCTGCCGCCATTGCCGGGCTTACCAGATGCGTGCGGCCTCCGCGCCCCTGACGACCTTCGAAGTTTCGATTTGATGTAGAGGCGCATCTTTCGCCGGGGCTCAAAATATCCGGGTTCATCCCGAGACACATGCTGCAACCCGACTCGCGCCAGTCGAAACCCGCCTGTTTGAATATCTGATCCAGGCCCTCTCGCTCGGCCTGCCGCTTTACCTGTTGCGAACCGGGAACCACCATAGCGTGGATCGGCGAGGCTACCTTTTTGCCTTCGATTACCCGTGCCGCCACTCGCAAATCTTCTATGCGCGAGTTTGTGCAGGAGCCTATAAATACGCGGTCGAGTCGGATCTCTTCAATCGCGGTGCCGGGGCTGAGGTCCATATATTCGAGAGCGCGGCGCGCGGCCTTGCGAGAGTTTTCATCAGAGAAAGATTCCGGGTCGGGGATAGCTCCGGTTACATCCGTGACCATGCCGGGGCTCGTCCCCCAGCTTACCTGCGGAGCCAGCGAAGATATTTCCAACTCGATTTCACGATCAAATTGAGCGCCTTCGTCCGTAGGCAGACTCTTCCAATACTCGACCGCCTCTTCGAAAGCCTTGCCCTGCGGAGCCGAAGGGCGTCCTTCAAGATAAGAATAGGTGGTTTCGTCAGGCGCGATCATACCGGCGCGAGCACCCGCCTCAATCGACATATTGCAGACCGTCATGCGCTCTTCCATTGTGAGATTGCGAACCGCCGCGCCCGCGTATTCGATCACATAGCCGGTCGCTCCATCCGTCCCCAGGGTTCGTATGATGTAAAGCACAAGGTCTTTTGCGCTCACACCACCGGCAAGCTTTCCCTCAACGCTTATCTTGAAAGTCTTTGGGCGGGATTGAATCAGACATTGAGTCGCAAGCACGTGCTCGACTTCGCTTGTTCCTATGCCGAAGGCAAGCGCCCCAAAGGCTCCGTGAGTTGCCGTGTGGGAATCTCCGCATACGACCGTCATGCCCGGCTGCGTAAGTCCAAGCTCTGGCCCGATGACGTGGACGATCCCCTGATTGGGACTGTCCAGCCCGTAAAGCGTGATCCCAAACTCGCGGCAGTTGCGCTCAAGGGTTTCAATCTGTGTCTGCGCCACGCTGTCGGCAAGCGGCAATGTGCGATTCGTGGTCGGGATGTTGTGATCCACCGTGGAATGATTCAGATCGGGGCGACGCACCCGGCGTCCGGCCAGCCGCAGCCCCTCAAAGGCTTGAGGCGACGTGACTTCGTGAACCAGATGGCAATCAATATAAAGAAGCGCGGGCTTGCCCGGCTCCTCAAAGACTATGTGACCGCTCCAGACTTTTTCGAATAGAGTGCGTGGCATAAATCAAGTGTTCCTGTTATCTGGTATTTGGAGACACCTCTCCTGGAAATCCCCATGAGTGGATAACACGACTCTTGATGCGCGAGCAAATAAGTAATCCTTATCAGCCGATAAAGATATTTACCGGAGCCTTTGGTTTTCTCCGCCGGGAAAGCATTGATGCGTAAAAAAATTCAACAGGATTGAAAAGAGAATTCTGTCGAATCTTTGAAAATCCTGTTAATCCTGTCTAAGAAATGCACTGCATCACCTATCACGCAATGAACACTCTATGGTCAAATCCGAAAAAAGGTAGCGGTAGGGGCAACCCTTGTGGCCGCCCGAAAAGTGCGTAGCTGCCGTCGCTCCAACGGCCAATTCGGGCGGGGACAAGTCTGCCCCTACATTCAATATGTACCCCCGTTTAGATGTCGTAGTAGAGCGCGAACTCCATCGGGTGCGGGCGCATGCGCACGGGGTTTATTTCGCGTTCTCGCTTATAATCTATCCATCGTTGTATCAATGCCTCGCTGAATACTTCTCCTTTGAGCAGGAAAGAATGATCTATTTCAAGCGCCGCCAGCGCCTGATCGAGCGAACCGGGCAGGCTCGGAACCTCGGCCAGTTCCTCCGGCGGAAGGTCATAGATGTCCTTATCCAGAGGCTCACCCGGTTCCAGCCGGTTTTGGATGCCGTCGAGTCCCGCCATCAACATGGCTGAAAACGCAAGGTACGGATTGCAGGAGGCGTCGGGGAATCGTACCTCGATTCGCTTCGCCTTCGGGCTCTGAGAATAGGTCGGGATACGCACGGCTGCCGAGCGGTTGCGCTGAGAGTAAGCCAGGTTCACGGGCGCTTCAAATCCCGGCACGAGTCGCTTGTAACTGTTGGTCGTCGGCGCGGCGAACGCGGCGATGGCTGCGGCGTGCTTGAGTATGCCGCCGATGTAATGACGCGCCATCTCTGAAAGCCCGGCGTAACCGTCTCCGTAAAAGAGCGGCTTTTCGTCTTTCCACAGACTCTGGTGGCAGTGCATGCCGTTGCCGTTGTCGCCGTAAAGCGGCTTTGGCATGAAGGTGGCCGATTTGCCGTGGCGGCGCGCTACGTTTTTGACCGTGTATTTGAAGATCATCAAATTGTCGGCCGTGCCGATCAGGGACGAGAAGCGGAAATCGATCTCGCATTGTCCGCCGGTCGCAACTTCGTGGTGATGGCATTCTACGGAAAGCCCCATCTGCTTCAGGACTGTAGCGATCTCTGACCTTATATCCTGAAGAGCGTCGAGCGGGGGAAGCGGCACGTAGCCCTCTTTGTGCCGGATGTGATAGCCACTGTTTTCATTATCCGCGCCCGAGTTCCACGCGCCTTCATCACTATCGACAAGCGCACCGCACGAGTTGTTCTCGTTGTGGAAGGCGACGCGGTCGAAGATGAAAAACTCCGCTTCCGGGCCGAAGTAAACCGTATCGGCAAGACCCGTGAATTTCACATACTCTTCGGCGCGACGGGCAAGCGCACGAGGCGCGAGCCAGTAGCCTTCTTTGGTCAGCGGGTCTACTATCTCTGTGATCAAACAGAGCGTGTTTTGCTTCATGAACGGGTCTATCCAGTAACGGGTGGGGTCCGGGATCATGAGCATATCGCTCTCGTTTATCGCGGCCCATCCGCGCAGGCTCGATGCGTCAAATCCGAAACCGTCCTCAAAGGAACTCTCGGTCAACTCTTCGATTGGGAACGTCAGGTGATGCCAGGCCCCTACAAGGTCGGTGAAGCGAAGGTCCACAAACTCTGCCTTCTGGTCGGCAGCGAATTTCAAGACATTTTCTGGATTCATTCTTTCCTCCTACGTTTTCATTTTTCCAACTGCCGACTGTTTGGATCGGCAGCCTTGCTTCAAACTCTTCAAAACGCTTCTTTGCCGGAACCCAAAAGACTCGGATTTATGGACCTGCCTTGCCGCTTCTTCATCATTGATCGCCTTTCGAGCTGAAGGCATAAACAAGTCCGAAAGAGAACGTGCTTTGCGCCTTTACAAACCTGTCAACTGGCTTGATGAAGAACTCCTTGTCTGAAAAATCCCGGCGATACTCCATGCGTGTGAGCAAGCCCTTGCTGATTTTGTGCTCGCTCGTGATCGTTATATCTTTAAGCGCCTGGCTCTCGCCCGTCGTGAATCCGTCGTGGTCGTCATACCACTCAAAGCGCGGCGCAAATGCCAGCCAGTCGTTTACCTGAAAGCGCGCATACCCGGCTACGCCCTGCCAGTGAACGCGCGCGCCCGCGAATCGGTCATAGCCGTAATCGTAATTGGCCATCAGGCTGACCGTCGGGTTGACCGTGTATGTCACTATCGTATCAAACACGTGCCGCCAGTCGTCGTTGTTGCCAAACTGTTCCGGCCCGCCGATGTAGTTTTGAATTATCGTGAGCTTTGAATTGGGTTTTACGGTGACGCTCGCGCCATAGGATTTGCGCGAGTTGTTATCAACCACATCGTTCCAGCCGTTTACGACAAGACCGGTCAGCGTAAGTTTGTCGTTTACGGGATAGGTGGCTCTCACTCCGAAGTGGTAATAGGGAATGGCCAGCGCAAAGAGCAAAGACCTCGAGTAATTCCAGTTGTCTTTTGTTTCGATGACCTCGGCCCCTTCGTGAGTGACAAACTTGCCTACATCAATTTGCAGCCCGTTGCCCGCTGGCGCGAGATAGCTTATATAAGCCTGTTGTATGTTCTTGAAGACCTCCGGGCCGCCCGGCTCCGAAGAGTGAACTATTTCAGTGGTCGGGCCGAAATCAAGGTCCATGCGAAAGCCCAGACGGCTGTCGGGGGTCGGCGCTTTGCTGAGCGCAAGCTCGGCCATCTGAAAGCTGAACTGATTGTGTTTCGTGTCGAAGTTTCGCAGCTGGGTGTCGCCTGTCGGACGGTTGAAGTTATAGGTATAGTAAGCGTCCACAAAACCCGAGATCTCCGTGTTTTGAAAGAAGGACAGGAACCCCGAATTCTTCTCGGCCTCCGCCTTTCTCTCTTCCTGAATCTTCGATACATCTTCCTGCACGGTCTTCACGGCTTTGACGCTCTCCGAGGTTTCCGAGTCAGACTTATTGAGTTTCGATTCCAGTTCCTTGACCCGATCTTCCAATCGCTTGATGGTCACGAGCATTTCTTGAAGGCTCGCGTTTGTATCCAGAGGTTTGACGGCGGACGCGGGCGCAACCGTATTCCCAGCCGGTTTGATCATTCGGCTGTCCGCGCTTGCCTGTTGAGCCATGGCCGGGCCTGTCATCACCCCTATCATCATTATCGTTAAGCAGCAACTAAGTCCTGCGCTGCAAAGAGTGCGCAATGCTCGATTGTAAGCGGATACCATTTTCACCTCCGTATTCGCAGGCCGGGGGAGAGCTTTCGAGACTCTTGCCGCCTGCGCGAGAGGGCGCTGCGACCGATTTAGAAATCGGGCCGCAGACCGCGTTATCGCTTTACAACCTGGCAGCGCGTCGCGCCTCTACCTCTTTGCCTTACTTGCGAATAGAGAGGCAGTTACTTAATATTCTCTTGACCGCTGCACAGGTAGCCTCCAGGTCATCTGAGCGCGGCGTGCGGGAGGGCCTTTTGAGAGATGGTCTCCAATCATTCGCTCAAAAGGCTTCCCGCATCATCCGCCAGGCTTCTCATTTTACATCTCACTACTCCTCATCGCGGTTTCAACTTTCAGCAGGCGAAGCCTTCAAAGGCGCTTGATTATGCACAGGAGCGTCAAGCAGCGTGCCTGCATCCACGCCCTCGATAATCTCAGGCGAAATTGTGAAACTCGGATAAGCCAGCGCGCCCATTTCAGGCAGGTCGAGCCCGCCTATTTCGTCCGCTGCCGGAACGCGAATACCCATCAGAGCGTCTTGCAGTTTGAAGAAGGCATAGAAGGCTGAGAAGACGAAGATAAAGCACGTGGCTACGCCAATGAGTTCGGCAAGCAATTGCGACCCGTCGCCGTAAAAGAGCCCGCGCACCCCGCCCGGCACGCCGTTCAGACCATCGCCGTACACGCCGTCGGCAAACAATCCGACCGAGATTACGCCAAACGCGCCGCATACGCCGTGCACAGAGATCGCGCCTACGGGGTCGTCAATCTTCAGCCTCTGCTCGATAAAGAAGACCGACAGCACGACAAGCACGCCCGCTATCGCGCCTATGATGACAGCCGATACGCTGTTTACAAAGGCGCAGGGCGCGGTGATCGCCACAAGACCCGCGAGCATTCCGTTGGCAAGCATGCTGGGGTCCGGTTTGCCGTATCGCAGCCACATGTAGAGCATCGCCGAGAACGCGCCCGCAGCCGATGCGAGCATCGTGTTTGTTGCGATGACCGCGATGCGAAGGTCCGTGCCCGCGAGCGTCGAGCCCGCGTTGAATCCGAACCACCCGAATGCGAGGATGAAGGTCCCAACCATTGCCATCGGAATGTGATGGCCGGGAATGCCTATGGGCTTGCCGTCTTTGCCAAACTTCCCTATGCGCGGGCCGATTACAATCGCGCCCGCGAGCGCGGCCACACCTCCTACCATGTGAACGACTGACGAGCCCGCGAAATCTACGTGTCCGTGGCCCAGGCCAAAGTTTGTTCCAAGCGTAGAGAGGAAGCCGCCGCCCCACACCCAGTTGGCAAACAACGGATAGACAAGCATAGACATGAAGAACCCGTAGATGACAAACGCGGAGAATTTCCATCGCTCGGCCATCGAGCCTGTCGGTATGGTCGCCGTCGTGTCCATAAAGACCATTTGAAAGAGAAACAGCGCAAAGACTCCCACATCATAAGCGCCGAAACTCAGGAAAAATCCGCTCGTCCCAAACAGCCCGAACGTCTTGCCGAAAAGGTCTATGGTGAATTCGTGGCTGAGAGGCGGTGTTCCGCCAAGCGCGCCAACCGCCCCGACGCCGCCCATCTGAAGCGCAAAGCCGCAAATCCAGTATCCGAGCAAGCCTATGGCATAGACCATGAAATTCATGGCCATCGTGTGAGCGGCATTCTTAGCTCTGGTGAATCCGGTTTCTACCATCGCAAACCCGGCCTGCATGAACATGACCAGAAACCCTGCAATCAACATCCAGACGAAGTTGATCGCCACGCGGTTGTGCCCGACCGATTCCATCACTTCGGGAAGCGTAGGGTTTGCGGGGTCGGCGACAGGCACATCGCTTGCGGTTCCCGTCGTGCCGCCTGAGGGGTCGGCTGCGGGGGGAGCCGTTTCGGCGGCGGGTGCTGGTGCTGCTTCCTGCGCGGATGTGACAGGAGCAAACAAAGCGATGGCAAACATCAGTAGCGCGCCAAGCGCGAAGCTCGAAATGAGAAGCCTCTTTTTACTCATCTGCGAATATTCCTCCTTTTCAATAGGTTTTTCGAATTCGGGCCAGATTCAAAGCGCCAGTTCGCCGCGCTCGCCCGTGCGGATGCGTATCACTTCTTCGACCGGAATCACAAAGATTTTCCCGTCGCCGAATTTGCCGGTCTTGGCTGTCTTCATGATCGCGTCAATGGCCAGATCAACCATCTCAAGCGGCAGCACAACCTCTATCTTTACCTTGGGCAAAAAGTCTACTTTGTACTCGCTGCCCCTGTAGGTTTCCGTGTGCCCCTTCTGGCGACCGAAGCCTTTGATTTCGGTGATCGTCATTCCCATGACACCGACCTCCTGCAGGGCGCTCTTGACGGCTTCAAGCAGGTGCGGACGGATAATGCTCTCTATCTTTCTCATATTCCCTCCTTCCTCTTATTTGGACTTTGCGCTCCCGCCGAGAGCTTCCACCAGCGCAGATTCGACATCAAGCATTTCGGTCGGAGCGAGTTTCTTGCCCTTTGTGTCGGTCACGTAAAAGACATCCAGCGCGTGGCTCTTTTCAGTGGCGATCTTTGCAAACGTAATATTGAGTCCGAGCCCGGTCAGACAACTGGCTATCTTGTAAGCCAGTCCCGGCTCGTCTTCGGCCCGGACTTCGATAACGGTGGCGGCGCTTGAAACGTCTGAATCGAAATGCACCGCAGGGGACACCGGCCTGCGACGCTTCGAACGACGAGGAGCCGTGCTCCGCCATTTTTCAATCGCCGCCGCCACCTCGTATTTTCCTTCTACAGCCGCTCTCAGATTTTCCTGAACCCTGGCCAGTCGCTCTTCGGCCACCGGCTCGTGAGATATGACTTCACACACTTTGAACGTGTCTATGACCAGACCATCCTCGCGCGTGTTCAGGTCCGCGCTCAAAATGTTTATACCGTGAGCCGTCAACGTCCCCGCGATGGCCGCAAATAGACCCGTGCTGTCGTGCCCGCAGATCGTGAGTTCCGTGCAATGCCCGTCAGGAGTGGTTCGCCAATCGGCGATCAGAGGCTCGGCCCCCATTCGCTTGATCAGTCTCAGGTGCCGCGCAATGTGAGCGGCCCGGTTGGCTCGCAAGTAGCGTTCGGGCAACATGGCGAAATGGCGCTCGACTTCGCTCGGCAAAACGCTGGGAAGCATCTCTCGCATAACCTGCTGTTTCAAAGAGGCGGCGCGGTCACGATCCCAGCGCGCTCGCCTGCCTCCGGTCATGTGCGCCCGCGCCCGCGTGTAGAGTTCCCAGAGCAGTTCGCCCTTCCAATCGCTCCACACTCCCGGACCTACGCCGTTAATATCGGCATAGGTCAAAAGCAAAAGCATGTTCAAATTTCCGACAGAGCCCACGGTTGAAGAGAATGTTTCGACAAGTTTCTCTTCGCTCAGGTCTCGCCGTTGCGAAATATGCGACATCAACAAATGCTGCCTGACCAAAAAAACCACCTGTTCACAGCTCAACTGATCGAGCGAGAGCCGTCGGCAGGCGCGTTCGGCTATGCGTACGCCGCGCGCCACGTGCCCCGTGCCGTGCCCTTTGCCTATGTCGTGAAACAGAAGACCGAGATAGAGCGGCGCTGCATTTTCGACCTCATCAAAGACTCTTGCGAACCGCGCGAGTTTGGAATTCTTCTCCGTCGCAAGGTGGTCCAGGGCTTCCACGGCCTTGAGCGTGTGCTCGTCAATCGTGTATTTGTGATAGAAATCGTGTTGAACAAGAAAAGTTATTCGCGCAAATTCAGGCAGCAATCGGCCCAATACTCCGGTTTCGTGCATAAGGCGAAGAGCGGAAGTGACGTGACCCTTCTGCTCCAATATTTCGACAAACGCGAGCCCCGCGTTTGTCGAAGCGCGAAAACCGCGATCAATAAGAGAGAGGTTATCGCGCACGGTCATCTTCAATTCATCGCTCAGGTCGGCGCGCTCGCTCTGTGCGACCGAAAATATTTCCATCAGCCGCAAGGGGTTGCTGCGAAAGTCGTCAGGCTCTTCCTTCAAGTGGAGCCTGCCCTGCCTCAGTTCGAAGCTGGCTGAATCAGGGTCTTCGCTCCGGTGGACTTTTCTTATGCTCAGATAAACTTTTCCCTGCCTGAACTCGAAGCTCGCACGTATGCGCTTCACCCGCGAGCCGAAACCGCGTTTCTCATCTCGCATCTCGACGGCGCGCGTTACAAAACTTTCCGCGAATCGGTGTAGCTCGTTTGCGCGTTGATAGTAATCGCGCATGAAGAGTTCCGAGGCAAGCATGCCGCGTTTCGGTTCATAACCAAAGCTTGCGGCAAGTTTCGGTTGCAAATCGAGCGTCAGCAAATCCGTCTTGCGTCCCGTAGCGAAATGCGCTTCGTTGCGCGCGCGCGCTATGAAATCATAAGCGCGGCGAGCCGAAGCATATTCCGCGCCCGACAGACGATCTTTGGCGCGAAGATCATCAAGCCCCCGGCTGCCGTATCTCGCATGACCTATCCACAACACCGTATGCAAATCCCGCAACCCCCCGGCGCTCTCTTTGACGTTCGGCTCCTGGAGGCAAACGGCCCCGCCAAACTTGGCGTAACGGGCTTCGATTTCGCTCTTCATCACTTCAAAGAAGGCTTCGGTCTCTTTCTTATTTCTAAAGACTGCTTCGTCTAACCTCTTGGTAAACTGGCGAAACAGATGGGCGTTGCCTGTGACAAGACGGGCTTCCGACATCGCATTGCGCGAGTGGAGATCGGTCTTTGCCATTGTCACACACTCGTTCATGGAGCGGAAACTGTGGCCCACGTTAAAGCCTATATCCCAGAGCATGTACAAAATTCGTTCGGCAAACTCTTTCACGATCCTCGATTGCTTGCCCGGATAAAGAAACAACAGGTCTACGTCTGAAAACGGAGCCAGGTCCTGGCGACCGTAGCCGCCAAGCGCGATGAGCGCGCAATTGTTCAAATCCGGGTCGGAAGGCCCAAGTTCCGACACCGCAAGTTGACAGGCGCGGCATATGATCAGATCGGTCAGATAGCTTCTGCCACTGGTGATCTCGCCGCCGCCCAGTCCAAACCGGTGGCGGATTTTCAATCGCTCGGTCTCTACTTTCAAAAACCTTCTGAAACGCTCTATCTGCTCTTCATAGCCGGTCTCCGGGCCGACCACTGCCAACTCTTCATTTGCATGCACCAGTATCTTTTCCGTGTTGATATGCATTTGCATCCCAGATTGTATTTAACGAGCCACCCGTAAGCGGAGCAATATCTGTACCAGCAGGCGCGCCTGTTAATGTCTAATGGTAAATAATTATTATTAAAGGGGTTACTGGACTTAAAGGCTCAGGCAGGCAGAAGAGGAAGGCTTGCGAAATCTACAATCATGTTGGATGAAAAGGCAAGGACCGACAAAATCGTAAGTTAGGCAATGGGCTAAAATGAGTTGGCAGGAACTTGATGGAGTTAAATTTGAATATTGAGCAAATAGAAATAGGCCACGGATGAACGCGGATCAGGCGGATTTTCGCGGATTAGACCTTATATGATTTAATCCGTGTAAATCCGCCTGATCCGCGTTCATCCGTGGCCTATTCGTACTGGCCTATTTATACCGCCCCGGTTAGGATTGCGCTTCAACCCGTAAGTCTTTACGGCTCATATCTACAAAATTGTCGGGCTCTTGGCGATGCCCCTCATTATTGTATTATGTCATCAGGGCGGGGCGGTCAATTGACCACGTTGGGGGCCGGCTTCTCTTCATTCGCAGGGGGCGTTTGCCAGTCACGCAATAATTTTTCAGCCATCGAGCCCGCAACCTCTATGAAAGCCTTGGCCGCATGAGAATGAGCATCGGTGCGACGGCGCACCACCCACAGCGAGCGCTCATAGCGGAACCCGTCCACGGGCAGCACGTGCAACTCGCCGCGCTCGACCTCTTCCTGCACGCACATCAGCGGCACGAATGCCAGACCGAGGCCACGCATCACAAAGCGTTTTATCGTTTCGATGGTGGCAATTTCTATTGTTATATTGAGCGGCGTCTGGAACCGTCGAAAGGCCTCTACGACCTTTTCTCGCGACGGGGAACGCACGTTATGTGCGATAAAGCTCTCTGCGCCGAGGTCTTTTATGTGAACGCGATCATGGCTTGCGAGCCGGTGCTCGGGGCTCATTATCAAGACCAGTTCATCACGCTGGATAAGCATAGCTTCGAGGTCGGAATCATCAGGCAGAAAGGACAGAATGGCGATGTCGAGATTGCGCTGGCGAAGCTCCTGCGGAAGTTTGGCTGAAATCTGGCGAAAGACTTCTATCTTGATCTTGGGGTACTTTTCGCGGAACGCCAGAATGAGCATCGGAAGCAAATAGAGGCTCGTGCTCTCGTTTGCGCCCAGACGTATGCGCCCGCTTTGAAGGTTATGCAGTTGTTCCAGAGCCTGAGTGGCTTCGTAGCGAAGATTGAGCAGCCGCTTGGCATAATCGTAGAGCACATCTCCCGAATCGGTCAGCGAATACGCGTTGCGATTAGAGCGGTCGAAAAGCGGCACGCCAATCTCCTGCTCAAGCTTCCGCAAGGCCATACTCAGGGCCGGTTGAGTGCGGAACACCCGCTCGGCCGCCTTGTGAAAGTTGCCCTCTTCGACCATCGCCACAAACATCTCAAGTTGCATCAACTCCATTTAATCCTCTCAGACGCAGAGACTTCACAGGCAAACTTCCGCCGGTTGCCGGGCAACGAAATGGAGCCAGTCTCTGTATCGCGACTCCCGCCCGGCGGTGGCGGCAAAGAAGGCTTCCTGAATCCTTTCCGTTACAGGGCCTCGCGCGCCGATGCCTATCTGAGCGCCGTCAACTTCGCGTATAGGAGTCACTTCTGCGGCCGTGCCGGTGAAAAAGGCTTCATCAGCCGAAAGCAAATCTTCCAGACGTATCGGTCCGACTTCAACTTCATATCCGAAATCATCGGCGATCTGTAAAACGGCATCGCGCGTGATGCCGAGCAGAATAGAAGATCGCTCGTCATTGGTCAATAGCCGGTTGTCGCGGACTATGAACAGATTCTCGCCCGATCCTTCGGCGATGTTGCCATCGGCATCAAGCAACAAGGCTTCATCATACCCGCCCTTGATGGCCTCGCGCACGGCAAGCATCGAGTTCAAATACCCGCCGCAGGCTTTTGCCGTCGTAGGCATCATTCGCGAGTGAAACTTGGTCCACGAAGAGACCGTCACGCGCACTCCCGTCTTCAAACCATCATCGCCCAGATAAGCCGCCCACGGCCACGCCAGAATCACAACCTCGACGGGGCAGCTGCGCGGATGTACGCCGAGGCTTGCGCTGCCGTAATAGCAGATCGGGCGCACATAACAACTGCCGAAATCATTGCGCCAGATGGTCTGACATACCGCCTCTTCAAGCTCGGCGCGAGTGTAAGGAATTTCGATTCCATAAAACTCGGCGGAAGAGTAAAAGCGATCAAAGTGCGCGTCCATGCGAAAGACGGCGGGCCCTTCTTCGGTTTCGTAACAACGCATCCCTTCGAAGACGCCGCTGCCATAATGGAGGCCGTGGGCGGAAACATGCACGTTGGCATCCTGCCATCTGATCACCTCGCCGTTCATCCAGACCCATTCCGATTTATCAAAAGACATTGGCGACCTCCTCCAAATGCTCGCGCCCGGTCTCCGCATTCCCGCTATGAGATTTATGCAGCTTGTAGTTGACCGAATCGGCAAGCGCCTGCCAGCTTGCCTCTAAGATGTTTTCCGATACTCCAACCGTGCTCCACGTTTCCGTATCGTCACGGCTCTGTATCAGCACGCGGACCCTTGCCGCCGTAGCCTTGTCGGCATCGAGCACGCGCACCTTGTAATCCGTCAGATGAACATCATTCAAACATTCGAACTCGCTGCTCAACGCGCGTCTCAGCGCGCAGTCCAGAGCGTGGACCGGCCCGCACCCTTCGGCAGACGCCTCTTTTATCTCCCCGTTCAACGAAACCTTTACCGTGGCCTGTGATCTAAGCGTGCCGGTTACGCCGCGTTCGGTCGCAACTTCATAGCCCTCTAAATCGAAGTGATCCCGATAAGCGCCCACGGCCCGTTCGAGCATAAGTCTTATCGAACCTTCCGCTGCTTCGAATTGAAAGCCCTCGTGCTCAAGCTCTTTTATTCGCTTGACCACGGGCTGCAAACTGCTTTCATTTCCGCCAATGTCTATGCCCATCTCCGCCGCCTTGTACAGGATGTTGCTCTTGCCCGAAAGGTCAGAGACAAGCACGCGACGGCTGTTTCCGGTAAGCTCCGGGTCAATGTGTTCATAGGTCGCGGGGTCTCGCATAACGGCGCTCACGTGGATTCCGCCCTTGTGAGCAAATGCGCTCCGGCCTACAAAAGGAAGATCAGAGCGATGCGGCAGGTTGGCAAGTTCCGCAACATAGCGCGATACGTGAGTGAGAGTGGCCAGTCGCGCACGCCCTATGGTTTCGTATCCGAGTTTCAGTTCCAGCGCAGGAATGACCGAGCAGAGATTGGCATTCCCGCATCGCTCGCCATAGCCGTTTATGGTGCCCTGCACCTGACGCGCTCCCGTTTCGACCGCAGCTATCGTATTTGCGACCGCAAGGTCTGAGTCGTTATGTGTGTGAATGCCGAGCGGCACGCTCACACTCTTTCCAACTTCTCGGATGACAGATGTGAGGCGTGCAGTCAACGTGCCGCCGTTTGTATCGCACAGCACTATATAATCGGCTCCGCCGCTTTCAGCCGCAAGCAGCGTCTGAATCGCGTAATCCGGGTCGGCGGAAAACCCGTCGAAGAAATGCTCGGCGTCGTAAATCACCTCGCGCCCGTTCGATTTCAGATAGGCTATAGAATCGCGTATCAACTCCAGATTCTTTTCAAGAGGGATGCCGAGCGCCTTCGTCACGTGCAAATTCCACGTCTTGCCAAAGATAGTGACCACTGGTGTTTCGGCTTCGAGCAAGGCTCTCAAGTTTGGGTCGTCTTCGGCGCGATTGCGCGGATGGCAGGTGCTGCCAAAGGCAGCCAGCCGCGCGTGCTTTAACTTGAGCGAACGCGCTCGCAGAAAAAACTCTGCGTCTTTTACGTTAGAGCCGGGCCAGCCACCCTCGATGTAATCAATGCCAAGCTCATCAAGCTTGGCTGCGATCATCAACTTGTCTTCAACGGAAAAAGAGACGCCTTCCCCCTGAGTCCCGTCCCTGAGCGTAGTGTCGTATACCCTTACTTTCATAACTAAATATTTGCCTTTCATCCTGCTACGGATACCTTTGAAACCGAAACGCGCGAGGCTTGTGAGGCTTAAATAGGCCGCTTTCCCAACCATTCAAATGCATTTCCAATTCATCTCACACGTTATCCGGCATTTGACTTTGAACGGAGCGGTATCGCTTCATCGGCCGCGCGGCCCGGATGAGTCCGGGCCCCGGCAAGCTTTGTCTGAAGCTCGGCCCCCTGTGTGACGACTTTCCAGAAAAGGGGCCGATAGCTGTCAAAGTGCCAGAGCACTTCGCGGGCGCGGGGGCTTCCCGTCAATTCATAGTGGCGCTCGATAAGCACGCGCAATGTCTGCATATCGCCGCGACTTTCAACCTGCCGCAATTCGACAAGCTCGTGATTACAGTTACGCTGAAAACTACTCTTCTCATCCAGGACGTAGGCGACGCCTCCGGTCATCCCCGCCGCAAAATTACGCCCGGTCTCTCCAAGCACTACAACCGTGCCTCCGGTCATGTATTCGCAACCGTGGTCTCCGACTCCCTCGACTACGGCGATGCCGCCGCTGTTTCTGACGCAGAACCGCTCGCCCGCCCGCCCTGCCGCAAACAGAGAACCGCCCGTCGCTCCGTACATCACCGTATTGCCGAGGATGACATTCTCGGACCACGCAAACTGCGCCCCGTCCGGCGGTCGGATGATGATCTCGCCCCCGCCCATGCCTTTGCCTACATAGTCATTGGCTTCGCCCGCGAGGGTCAGGCGCATCCCCGAGATTGTGAAAGCGCCAAAGCTCTGACCTGCGGTGCCGTGAAAGACTATGTCGATCAGCCTGTCCCTGAGTCCTGCGCTTTTGTGCAGACGGGCTATTTCGCCCGCGACACGCGCGCCCACGGCTCTATCCGTATTTCTGATCTGGTAGTCGAGCGCGATGGGCCGGCCTTCGGCTACAGCCTTTTGAGTTTCAAGCGAAACGCGGTCGCCAAGCGAAGGGCCAGGCTCGCTGTTTCGTCGCTGCGTGGATTGACGCGGGCGTTCGCCCCCCGGATCGACCCGCGTGATTATCGGCAGCAGATCGAGGCTCACGCGCTTGGGCAATTGCAGATCGGTTCTTTCAACAAGCAGCTCGCTTCGTCCTATGATCTCTTCAAGAGAGCGAAAGCCCAGACGGGCAAGTATCTCGCGCACTTCACCGGCCACGGAGAGGAAATAATTCACGACCATCTCAGGCTTTCCGGCGAAACGCTCGCGCAGGCCCCGATCCTGAGACGCGATGCCTACGGGGCAGGTATTCAGGTGGCACTGCCGGGCCATCACGCATCCGAGCGCGACGACCGCAGCCGTCCCGAACCCAAACTCTTCGGCACCCAGCATGGCCGCGACCACTACATCGCGGCCCGTCTTCAATCCGCCGTCAACTCTGAGCCGCACCCGCCCGCGCAGGTCGTTCAACATCAGAACCTGCTGAGTCTCCGCGAGCCCGAGTTCCCAGGGCGTGCCCGCATTTTTTATGGAGCCAAGAGGTGAAGCGCCCGTGCCTCCATCGTGCCCCGAAATGTGAATGACATCGGCATAAGCCTTGGCGACTCCGGCGGCGACCGTTCCCACGCCCGCTTCGGAGACAAGTTTGACCGCGATGCGAGCGCGTGAATTGATCTGCTTGAGGTCATAGATCAATTGCGCCAGGTCTTCAATCGAGTAAATATCGTGATGGGGTGGCGGCGAAATCAAGGTCACGCCCGGAACCGAATGGCGTATCGCGGCTATTTCGGCAGTGACTTTGTGACCGGGCAGTTG
Organism: Blastocatellia bacterium; assembly: GCA_963765495.1. Classification (GTDB taxonomy): domain Bacteria; phylum Acidobacteriota; class Blastocatellia; order UBA7656; family UBA7656; genus CAVXWP01. Next base: position 685,769 of record CAVXWP010000001.1, on the reverse strand, counting down.
CCCGCCCTCGCCGGGTTTTGAGCCTTGCGAGATTTTTATCTCAAGCTCATCGGCCGAGATCAAATATTCGGGAGTGACGCCGAATCGCGCCGAAGCCACCTGCTTGATCCGGCTGTTGGCCCAGTCTCCGTCTGTGCGGGGGTGGTATCTGTCCGGGTCTTCTCCCCCCTCGCCGCTGTTGCTTCTCGCGCCGATTCGATTCATGGCTACGGCCAGGGTTTCGTGCGCTTCACGCGAAAGCGCCCCGTGCGACATGCCGGGAGTGCACATGCGGCGAACGATACTTTCGACAGACTCGACTTCATCGAGAGGGACGGGCGTCCCGGCTTGAAATTCGAGCAGATCGCGCAAACCCATAGGAGGCCGTTTCCTGATCTGTTCGCGGTAGTTTGCGTACTCATCGGGTGTGCCGGATTTCGCCAGTTTGTGCAGCGCGCGAAAGACCGCCGGGTTATAGCCGTGATACTCGCCGCCCGAGCGATAGCGATAGTATCCGGCGTCTTCAAGCCGGGGCTTTTCGCTCTGTCCGAAGGCTGCCCGATGAAAGCGCAAAACATCGCGCGCTATCTCGCGAAGCCTGACGCCGCCTACGCGCGACGGAGTGCCCATGAAATATTTTTCAACAAACTTTTCGTCAAGACCTATGGCTTCAAAGACCTGCGCGCCGCAATAGCTCGCCACGGTCGCAATTCCCATCTTTGCCATGATTTTGAGCAATCCGCTTTCGACCGCCGCCTTATAGTTTCTGAGCGCGCCGGGGACGCTCATACCGCGCTTGCTGATTTCAAGCGCCGCGACCTCAAGGGCCAGATAGGGATTTACGGCATTCGCACCGTACCCGAGCAGGCAGGCGAAATGATGATCTTCTCGCGCCTCGCCCGTTTCGGCTATCAGGCTCACGCGCATGCGTTTGCCTTCGCGGATCAGGTGATGATGCACGGCGCTGACGGCCAAAAGCATTGGGATCGGCGCTTGAAATTCGCTTGCGCCCCTGTCGCTCAGGATCAGAATCGATGCGCCCTCGCTCACAGCTTCGACCGCCTGCTCGCAAAGCGCGTCGAGCACCTGCTCCATCCATTTGTCGCCGCCGCGCTTGCCATAAAGCGCCGCAAGCGTCACCGATTGCAGCCCGTGACAGTTGCCTCTGCGGAGCCAGTCAAGACACGCATCGGTCACCACGGGGCTGTTGAGCTTTATAACTCTTGCGTGCGCTTCGGTCTCTTCGAGCAGGCTCTTGCGCGGGCCAATAAGCGTCTCAAGCGACATGATAGGTCGTTCGCGTATAGGGTCTATCGCCGGATTTGTTACCTGCGCGAATCGCTGCCGGAAATAGTTATAAAGCACCCGGGGCTTGGCCGAGAGCACCGCGAGCGGCGTATCATCGCCCATCGAACCGACGGGCTCTTTGCCGTCCGTGAGCATAGGCTCGATGATTCGCTGCACGTCTTCGAGCGTGTACCCGAAGCTCTTCATGCGAACGGCGAGATCTGCTTCATCAGAAGGCGAAGCGCCCGCGACACCAAAATTAGCCGGGCAGACTACCATCGAGCGACGTACCCAATCCTGATAAGGCTTGCGTGTGGCCCTCTCGGTCTTTATGGTTTCGTCTTTTAGCAGGAGGCCGCGCTCGGTGTCTACGGCAATCATCCTCCCGGGGCCGAGTCTTCCATTTTCAACTATCGTTTCAGCCGGAACCTCGACGGCTCCTGCCTCAGAGGCCATGATGATTCGGCCGTCATCTGTGACCACATAACGCGCTGGCCTCAGGCCGTTTCGATCAAGGGCCGCGCCCACAAACCGGCCGTCGCTGAAGGCGAGCGCCGCCGGGCCGTCCCACGGCTCCATAAGGCACGCCGCGTAATCGTAAAAGCCTCGCACCTCCGCGCTCATATCGGGCGCGCTCTCGTAGGCTTCGGGCACGAGCATCATCATCGAATGGAGCACATCGCGCCCGCTCGCCGTCAGCAGTTCGAGCGCGTTGTCGAGGCTCGCGGAATCCGACCCGCCTTCCCATATCACGGGTTTTAATCTTTCGATTCGCTGCCCCCAAAGGGTCGAACTCATTTCGGCCTCGCGCGCTCGCATCCAGTTGCGATTGCCCGCCAGTGTGTTTATCTCGCCGTTGTGCGCAAGCAGGCGAAACGGCTGCGCGAGAAACCAGTTTGGAAAAGTGTTTGTCGAATATCGCTGATGTATAACCGCTAGCGCCGATTCATAATCGGGATCGTTTAAATCACGATAGAAAGATTTCAGTTGTGTGGCTACGAAGAGCCCCTTATAAACGATGGTCCGGCTCGATAGCGACGAGACGTAGAACCCATCCAGGCTCAAGCCGTTTTTCTCTATCTCTTTTCTCACCAGATAGAGCGTGTGCTCGTAATCGTAAAGCGACACATATCCGCGACCGATCAGAACCTGCTTTATCAGCGGCGCGGTCGAGGCGGCCTTCTCTCCCAGCGCGCTTTCATCCACAGGCACATGTCTCCAGCCGAAGCGGACAAGCCCGTAACGCTCGAGGGCATTGTCAACAATCCGCCTGCAACTGACTATGATGTCTTTATCATCGCGGGGGAGAAAGAAGGTTCCTACTGCGAGGTCTTCGGGGATCGGGCGGGCGTAGCCGAGTTTTTCAACCTCCCTTAGAAACAGTTTGCGCGGTATCTGAGTGAGTATGCCTGCGCCGTCGCCGGTTTTTCCGTCGGCATCCACTGCGCCGCGATGGCTGAGATTGCTGATAGCCTGAAGCGCCGTCTCAACAGTCTGGCGGCTTGCGCGGCCCTGTATATCGGCCACAAATCCAACCCCGCAGGCATCGTGCTCAAATGCCGGATCATAGAGTAAACGCTCAGGAACATCATCTTTCATGGCTCTCCTCAATCACTGGGCTCTCCTCAATCACTGGCCTGCGCGCAGATGTTTTGGCGCAGAACGACTCACGCCGTCTCCGCGTCTGCGGGCCTCTGCATCCACGTGTTTCTGCCCGAAAACAGCTTCACACACTGCATCACCAACCTCAGTAGTAGTCGAATACGCGCCGCCCGAGGCAAGGTCTGCCGTGCGCAGTCCTCGGCGGATGGTCAATTCGATTGCCTTTTCAAGAGCGCAGGCTTCGGCTTCGAGTCCGAACGAATACCGCAGCATCAGCGCAGCCGATGCTATGGCTCCAAGCGGGTTTGCCTTTCCCTGCCCGGCTATGTCGGGCGCTGAACCGTGCACGGGTTCGTAGAGGCCGACCGGCCCGCCAAGGCTCGCCGACGAGAGCAGACCTATGGAACCGGCTATCACCGCCGCCTCATCCGAGAGGATGTCGCCAAACAGGTTTTCAGTCAGCACGACATCGAACCGGCGCGGGCTTGTGACAAGTTGCATGGCGCAGCTATCGACAAGCAGATGCTCAAGCTCGACATTCGGATACTCATTGGCTACGCGGCTGACAACGCTGCGCCATAGCTGAGAGGCTTCAAGGACGTTGGATTTGTCTACGGAAGTGACTTTGCGCCGCCGTTTTAAGGCCGCCTTGAAAGCGACATGAGCGATGCGCTCAATCTCGGGCACGGTGTAGCTCATCGTGTTATAAGCCCGAAAGGGGCCGCTCGAACTTCTCTCGAAGCCGCGAGGCGTGCCAAAGTAGAGCCCGCCCAGAAGTTCGCGGACGATGAGCAGGTTGCTGCCCTTGACCGTTTCAGATTTGAGAGGCGAAGCCGCCAAAAGCTCGTCATAGACGATCACGGGTCTGAGATTTGCAAAAGCGCCCAGTTCGCGGCGCAATCCCAGAAGCCCGTCCTCGGGTTTTGAACCGCGCGGGCGATTATCGTATTGAGGGCCGCCGACCGCGCCCAGCACCACGGCTTTGCTCGACAGGCATCCCTTTATGGTCTCTTTAGGCAAAGGCGAGCCGGTTTGATCGAGCGCACGTCCGCCGATCAAATACTCTTTGACCTCGACTTCGTGGCCAAACTCTTCGGCCACTTTTTCGAGTGCCTTTACGGCTTCTTTTGTGACTTCCGGCCCTATGCCGTCGCCCGGCAATACAGCTATATCCAGTTTCATATTTGTATCCCCTCTGGAAGATTGAAGGATGAAAAGAATTAGCTATTTCCTTTTCATCCCTCATCCCTCATCCCTCATCCCTCGCTAAACCGCCCAAAGCAAATCATCGGGATTGCGATGCAGGAAGCGGTCTTCGCCCGAGACCCAGTCGCGCCGGGTTGGCGTGCAAATATCTATCGCTATGGTGTCTTCGAGCGCTTCGGAAGAATGCTCCACCCCGGCCGGGATAGAGAGCATCTGGTTCGGGTACAACGTGATCTCACCATCGGGTAAATAGAAGCGCCATGCCCCCTTGAGCACCATGATGACTTCTTCGTTTTCGTGGCGGTGGGGCTGAGTTACGGCCCATTGCATGACTTCGATTCTGGCAACTGTCAGGTTGTCTCCGGTGGCAACTTTTCTTGTGTAAAGCTCGGTAATCTCTTCCGGCTTCATCTTGTCCCAATCATAAAAACCCATACTTCCTCCGTATTGATTCGATTATCTTTTGACAGGATTTACAAGATTCCAGAGGCTTGAACCTGATTAAGAAGAATCTCATTTAATCCGTCATAATCCTGTTAATCCTGTCAAAAACCTGTATTTCTCCTGCTAATTCTTTGCCTTATCGACAAGACGCTTCTCCGAAAGCCACGGCATCATGCCGCGCAGTCGCTCGCCGACTTCTTCTATCGGGTGAGTGCGCGCCTTTTGTTCAAGCTCTTTGAAATTTGGCTTGCCCGCTTCGTGCTCGGCCATCCATTCGTCGGCAAATACGCCCGATTGAATGTCTTCAAGCAGGCGTTTCATCCGCCATCTTACGGTGTCGTCAATCAAGCGGGGGCCTCGCGTCAAATCTCCGTACTCGGCCGTGTTCGACACCGAGTAGCGCATGTTTGCGATGCCGCCCTCATAGATCAAATCGACTATCAACTTGACCTCGTGGAGGCATTCGAAATAGGCCATCTCAGGAGAATAACCCGCCTCGACAAGCGTCTCGAATCCCGCCTGTATCAGCGAAGTCAATCCCCCGCACAGCACGGCCTGCTCGCCAAACAGGTCGGTTTCGGTCTCTTCCTTGAATGTTGTTTCAAGAATGCCTGCGCGCCCACCGCCGATCCCCGATGCGTATGCAAGCCCGATCTGGCGCGTGTCGCCCGTAGGGTCCTGATTGACCGCAAGCAGACAGGGAACGCCTCGCCCCTGCGTAAACTCGTAGCGTTCGAGATGGCCCGGCGCTTTCGGCGCTACCATAAAGACGTTTACATCTTCGGGCGGGACGATCTTTTTGAAGTGGATCGAAAAGCCGTGAGCGAAGGCGAGATATTTGCCCGGCAGCAGGTTTGGCTCGATCTCTTCCTTGTATATCTTTGGCGCAAGCTCGTCGGGAACAAGCATCATCACTATGTCGCCGTTGAAGGCGGCTTCGCCCGTGTCCTCGACTGTCAGTCCGGCAGATTCGGCCTTGGCGCGCGAAGGACTATCAGGTCTCAGACCTACGATCACATCGAAGCCTGAATCCTTAAGATTGTTCGCGTGGGCATATCCTTGCGCGCCATAGCCTATGATGGTGATTCTCTTCCTTTTCAGCAGGCCGAGATCAGCGTCCCTGTCGTAATAAACTTTCATATTCCCTCCGAATTTACGGCAAATACCATCTCTTCTTCATTGATGTCTTGCTCGATTGTTTTTTCTGCGAGCCTGGCTATTGCCACGGTTCCCGTGCGCACGATCTGCCGTATGCCGATTGGCTTGAGCAGTTCGATCAAGGCGCTCACCTTGTTCCAGTCCCCTGTAGCCTCGACGATAATCCCGTCGTTTGAGACATCAACCACCTTTGCGCGAAAGATGTTGACGAGGCTCAAGACCTCCTGGCGAGCCGGTCCCGCTTCGGCCCTCACGTTTATGAGGACCATCTCGCGCTCGATGTGCTTGAAGCCGGTCATGTCCACGGCTTCAACGACTCGCACCTGTTTGTTGAGTTGCCGGGTGATCTGCACGATGGTCTGATCGTTGCCTGTGGTCACAAGCGTCATGCGCGAAAAGTCAGGGTCCAGAGTCTCGGCCACGGTCAGGCTTTCCACGTTATAGCCCCGCGCGCTGAACATCCCGATTATGCGCGAAAGCTCTCCAAAACGATTCTCAACCAGTATTGAAAGCGTGTGTCTCATCCGAGCACCATCTCCTTTAACCCGGCTCCTGCGGGAACCATCGGGTAGACGTTTTCTTCTTCGGACACGAGTATGTCCATAACGACGGGGCCGGGTGTTGCAAGGCCGCGTTCGAGCACGCCGCGCAGTTGATCGGGGCGGGTTGCGCGAAGCCCCGTCGCGCCGTATGCTTCGGCGAGTTTGACGAAATCGGGCAGCCATTCCATGTTGACGGCGGCATAAACCCGGTCATAGAAAATCTCCTGCCACTGGCGCACCATGCCCAGATAGTTGTTGTTCATAATCACTATCTTGACGTTTGATTTGTACTGCACGGCGGTGGCGAGTTCCTGCGATGTCATCTGAAATCCGCCGTCGCCGACAAAGGCGATCACCTGCCGGTCCGGGAATGCCATCTGCGCGCCAAAGGCAGCCGGGAAGCCAAATCCCATCGTGCCCAGCCCGCCCGATGTAACCGACTGTCGCGGCGAGTTGAACGGATAGTATTGAGCGAGCCACATCTGATGCTGGCCTACGTCGGTAGTGATGATCGCATCACCTCCGGTCAAATCGTAAAGCTGCTGGATCAGGTATTGCGGCATTATCACCTGATCCGAATTCTTAAAGGTGAGCGGCGCATACTCTTTCCACTCCTCTATCTGCTCCCACCACGGGGCGAGACGGTCGGCGCTCGACCGACACGCCGCTTCGGGCAACAGTTCGAGCATCTGCCCGACCACGCTTCTTGCATCGCCTGTGATCGGAATCTGTACCCTGCGGTTTTTGTCTATGGAACTCTGATCGATATCGACGTGGATGACTTCGGCCTCTGGCGCGAATTTTTCAAGCGCGCCCGTGACTCGATCATCAAAGCGAACGCCTATGGCTATTATCAGATCGGATTCTGAAATCGCCATGTTTGCCCAGTAGGTGCCGTGCATGCCAAGCATCCCCATACAGAGCGGATGACCTGCCGGGAAACACCCGAGCCCCATCAGCGTAGGCGTTACGGGAAGCGAAAGCCTTTCGGCAAGTGCGATCAATTCTTCCGCGCCGTTTGAGTGGATGACCCCGCCGCCCACGTAAAGCACGGGCCGTCGAGCCTCACACATCTTATCGACGGCGCGCATAACCTGCCGGGCATCGCCGCGCATCGAGGGGCGATAACTGGCAAGTCGGACGCGCTCGGGATAAACGAATGGAGCGGTTTCAGCGGTGACATCCTTGGGGATGTCGATGACGACGGGACCGGGGCGGCCCGTTCGCGCGATGTGGAACGCCTCTTTGACTATCTCAGCCAGATCATTAATGTCTTCGACCAGATAGTTGTACTTTGTGCAGGGTCGAGTGATGCCTACGGTATCGACCTCCTGAAAGGCATCGTTACCAATCATCTTTCTGGGGACCTGGCCGGTTATGACTACGAGCGGAGTCGAATCCAGAAACGCGTTTGCGATGCCTGTGACGGCATTTGTCGCGCCCGGGCCGGATGTGACGAGCGCAACACCGACTTTGCCGGTCACTTTGGCATAGCCTTCGGCCATGTGGACTGCGCCCTGTTCGTGACGCGACAGGATGTGTTTCAGCCGGTCCTGCATCTTCCACAACTCGTCATAGATGTGCAGCACTGCGCCACCCGGATAGCCGAAGATCGTATCGACGCCTTCTTGCAAGAGCGCTTCGCACAATATCCTCGCGCCGCGCATAGTCTGGGGCACGGCTTGAGCTTCGAGTCCTCCGAGAGCCGCGTTGGTTATCGTCATAAGTTTTCCTCTTTTTCTTCTGTCTCGTTCAGAGTTTCAATCTCAGAGTTCCTATCTCAGGGCTTTTACCTGCCGGGCTAAAAACCAGAAGGCCATCATCCTTTGGCTTTGGATGATGGCCTTCGCTTTATCCTGTATGCGCTGGCCCTCATCCGCTGCTGCGGAGCACAATAATGCTAATAACGACTACGAGCAGCGATTTAGCGAGTACGGGAAGCGCGCTGGTGAGGAGCGCGACAGGAGAGCGGCGCCCTCCTGCCGGCTTTAAGGAACGGTGGTATTTCGGAAGTGAATATTCGTTCATACGCTTCAATCCGCCGCTCCCGTGAAGGCTTTTGCCTGTGATTCTTTGCGCCCGGCTTCACCAGCCTGATGGCGGCGCGCGTGCACAGCTTTATTGACAGCATGCAGATAAGCGCGGGCGCTGGCTTCTATAACATCGGTCGAGGCCGCGCGGCCTGTGAATACGCGACCATCAAATTCCACGTGCGCGAAGACCTCGCCCACGGCATCGCTACCACGTGTGACCGAATGCACTGAGTAATCAGCCAGTCGCCCACGCATACCTGTAAGAAAATCGATAACTGAATAGACGGCGGCCACCGGCCCGCCCGCGTTCCCCGTATGCGAAAGCAGTCGGCCGTCGCGGTCGAGCGTGACCGAGGCCCAGGAAGTCGGCGACGTTCCGGCCATCGCTTCTACGGAGCGGAGTTTGAAAGTCTCCGGTATCTCGCGCAGTCCGTCTTGCAGTATGACTATCAGATCCTCTTCGTAAATCTCTTTCTTTTGATCGGCCAGCTTTGTAAAAAGCTTGTACGCCTTATCGAGGTCGGGGCGCGACAGCGTATAGCCCATCTCCTCAAATCGTTTCTGCAACGCGTGCCGACCCGAGTGCTTGCCCAAGACGAGGGTGCTCTGTTTTGCGCCCACCGTTTCGGGCCGCATGATTTCATAGGTCAGGCTGTTTTGTATCACGCCGTGTTGATGTATGCCCGCCTCGTGCGCGAATGCGTTGCGGCCCACTATCGCCTTGTTTGGCTGCACCTGAATGCCCGTGATGTTTGAGAGCAACTGGCTTGCGCGGTGAATCTCTTCCGTATTGATCCCGGTTTCGTAATGGAGGAGATCGCCGCGCACTCTGAGCGCCATCACGGCCTCTTCAAGCGAAGCATTGCCCGCGCGCTCGCCTATGCCGTTTATGGTGCATTCGATCTGGCGCGCGCCCGCTTCGATAGCGGCAAGCGAATTTGCAACCGCAAGCCCCAGATCGTTGTGGCAATGCACGGAAATGGTGACCCGATCAATCTCTTCTACGCGCTCGCGCAGAGTGTTGATGATGTGTGTGAACTCTCGCGGGATGGTGTAGCCTACGGTGTCCGGGATATTTATTGTCGTAGCCCCGGCTCGGATGGCCGCGCGAACCGCTTCGCAAAGAAATTCGAGATCGGTGCGCGTAGCGTCTTCGGGCGAAAACTCCACATCATCCGTAAAGCCCGCGGCCAGCCCAACCATGCTGCTGATTTGTTCGAGCGCCTGCTGGCGGGTGATCTTAAGTTTATATTCGAGATGAAGATCAGAGGTGGCGAGAAACGTGTGGATGCGCGGGCGGGCGGCGTCTCTGATCGCTTCCCAAGCTCGCGTTATATCTTCACGCGTTGCGCGAGCAAGAGCGGCTACCCGGGTGTTCCGGCACTCACCTGCGATCTGGCGCACGGCCGCGAAATCGTCTTCCGAAGCGATTGGAAAACCGGCTTCTATTATGTCCACCCCAAGCGCTTCAAGCTGATGAGCCATTCGCAGTTTCTCTTCAAGATTCATGCTGCAACCCGGCGACTGCTCGCCGTCTCTGAGCGTGGTATCGAAGATGGCTACCCTGTTAGACATTCGTTCAAGCCTTTCTTGAAATTCGTGATCTTGAAAAATTTATGGCCTGTTAGGGGATACCATGAACTTCGGGCGGCGGCAAATAATTAATCCTTATCACCTGATAAGCGATGCGGCCCGGCTCAACCGGCAATCTTGTTTAATCCTTCATAATCCTGTAAATCCTGTCTAAATCTCCTGTTGCCGTCGCAGCGCGGCATCACCGGCAGCCAGAGCGGGCCGGGCCAGAAACTGCGCCAGTTCCTCGTTGTTATGGCGTAGGCAAAATTCCTGAAACGTCTCTCCTTCGTTTCTATCTTCTTTATAGCGGGTGAACAATCGTGCAAGCGATTCCGAGAGTTCGTCAGAAAGCACGCGCACGCCTATCCGGCGGCCAAAGGTTTCGTGCTCTCCCACGCCACCGCCGAGAAATACCTGAAACGTCTCGCGCTTCACGCCGTCGATAGTCGTGAGCGCGCCTTCAAGACCTACGTCGCAGATGTGGTGCTGTCCGCATGAATTTGGGCATCCGGTGACGCTTATGCGAACCGAGTCATCCATATCAACCGCCTGTTCGAGTTGAGCATTCAATTCGGCGGCGCGGTTCTTTGTCTCGGCTATGGCGAGTTTGCAAAACTGCACGCCCGTGCACGCGATGATTGCCTTGCGCGACCACGTAGGCTTGTATCCAACCCCGTCGCGGTCCAGTTCCCGTTCAAGCGCGGGCAGATTCTCTTCCCTTACATCGAGCAGGATTATGTTTTGCGTGTTCGTAGTCCGAATGCGACCGCTCGCATACTCTTCGGAAAGATCGGCCAGCCTTCTCAGTTCGCGCCCCGATGTGCGGCCTCCGAGAATGGAGATGCCTATGTAAGACGACCCCGCATCGCGCTGCCGGTGGATGCCGAGATGCGAGCGGTCACGCTCTTGTATGGCTTCGGCCTCGGGCGTAGCCGCGCGGCGAAGCCTGCGGCCCAGATGCGCTTCTACCGCGTCGCGGAAGCGCGGGATTTCCCATTTCTCGATCAGGAATTTGAGCCGCGCCCGCTTGCGATTCTCTCGATTGCCTTCATCGCGAAAGACCGTCGCCACGGCTCCGCATAAATCAACCACCTCACCGGGCTCGACCAGAACGCCGAGGTCTTTCGAAAATCGCGGCGTGGTCGAAAGCCCTCCGCCGATGCGGGCGCGAAAGACCGCGTCTCCGCTTTCAGGGTCGCGCACGGCAAACAGACCTATGTCGTTGATCTCGGGATAGACGCAGCGAACCGGGCATCCGGTGATGGCGATCTTGAATTTGCGGGGCAGATTCGAAAAATCGCGATTGCCCAGAAAGTATTCGTTTACCTGCTCGACCAGGCGCGTAGTGTCGTACAATTCGTCGGCGTCCACGCCCGACACGGGGCAGTTCAGTATATTGCGAACGCAATCGCCGCACGCTTCGGTCGTGGTGATCCCTACGCTGTCCAAACGCTTGAGCAGGTCGGGGATGTTTTCGATCTTCACCCAGTGGAGTTGAATATTTTGCCTTACGGTGACATCGGCAAGCCCGCGACCATACTCGTCCGACAGATCGGCGATGGTGCGCAACTGGGCGGGGGAGAGGTTCCCGCCCGGTATGCGTATGCGCACCATGAAAAAACCGTCCGCCGCCGGTCGCTGCGTGTATATGCCGTACCACTTGAACAACTGTTCATCGTCAGGCGAAATGGCAGAGTTGGCAGTCTCGGCATAGCGATAAACATCGGCCAGCACATCGAGACCGTCCTTATGTTTCTTGATCTCTTCGATGCGATTCATGACTTACCCCTCGGCGGCAAAAGTGATTTGCCGATTTACAGGCTCAACGGAAGCGATCAGTTCCGCCTGAGCGAGTTGGCCTGTGACGAGGCCCGTTTGCTCGAGATGCGAAAAGAGATTTGCCACGCTCTCGTCCACGGTTTCTGCGGAGCTATCGACCACGCAATCGGGCGCGAGCGGTTCCTCGTAAGGGTCGCTTATGCCGGTGAAGTTCTTGACTTCGCCCGCGAGCGCCCGCCTGTACAGCCCCTTAACATCGCGCTCTACGAGCACATCAATTGGGCAGCGAACAAAGATTTCGGCAAAAGATGCGCCATCGCTTTCAACCATGCGGCGTACATCATCGCGCGACTGCCGATACGGCGAAATGGCTGAGGCGAGCACAATAACACCATTGCGTGCCAGCAGCCGCGCGACGAAACCTATACGGAGGACGTTTGTGTCGCGGTCCTCCTTTGAAAATCCAAGCCCCCGGCTGAGGTTCTCTCTCACCTCGTCGCCGTCGAGAATCTCGACTCGCAATCCGCGATTTAGAAAGCCTTTTGAAAGCGCCTCGGCAATCGTAGTCTTGCCCGCGCCCGAAAGTCCCGTCAGCCAGATTACCAACCCTTTTTTACTCATCGCTCAAATTCGTCTCCTCTTTGTTTAATCTCTTCTTTCGAAATCAAATCTCAAATCCCAGAGGCTAGCTGGCGTGCAACCCGCACTCGGTCTTTGCCCGGCCCGACCATCGACCTGCCCGCTCGTCTTCGCCCGCTCGGACTGCGCGAGTGCAGTGAGTGCAGCCTATGCTCGGGTAGCCCGCGTCGTGCAGAGGGTTATAAGGCACGTCGTTTTTCACGATGTAATTCCACACCTCGCGCTTTGTCCATCGAACAAACGGGTTGACCTTAACAAGCTGCCAGCGGTGATCCCACTCCACGGCGCGAGCGTTTTGGCGGGCAGCGGTTTGATCTCTGCGTATGGCGGTAAACCAGGCGCTTCGCCCGGTGAGCGCTTCTTTAAGAGGCTCGATCTTTCTGAGTCGGCAGCACAGATCAGGGTCACGCGACCAGAGCGCCGGGCCGTACACTTCTTCCTGGATTTCCGGCGTGAGCGATGTTTGAAAGGCGCGTATCTCGATTCCGTAACGGGCTTCGACCCTGCGGCGAAGTTCATAAGTTTCGGGGAAAAGAAAGCCGGTATCGAGAAAGAAAACATCGGGGCGAGGATTGATCTTTACGGCCATATCTATGAGAGCGATGCCCTCAGCGCCAAAGCCCGTGGCTATCGTGATGCGGTCGTCGAACTCTTCGTAAGCCCGGCGAATTATCTCTTCGGGCGAGGCATCTTCGAGTTGAGCAGCGGCCGTTTCTATCCAGTTTATACGACCCGGTTCGTAGGAAAGCGATATGAGTTCCTGTTCAGCTTGTGCCATCTGTTTCCTCCGTTTAGACCTGAACTGTTTGCGCGGTCGCAAGCTGGAATGCCCTGCGCCCAAACCAGTGCAACTTGTCCTTGAGCGACACTACATCGCCCACAATAGCGATAGCGGGCGGTTCTAGGCGGAAGCCGGCTTCGCCCGACATTTCATCCAGAGCCGCGATCTGGTCGAGCGTAGCGGTGTAGACTTCCTGATGCTCGCAGGTTCCCCATCTGATTATGGCGAGGGGTGTGGAAGGCAGTCGGCCCGCGATAATAAGTGAACGAGCGATTTTTGAAATCGTCTCGGCGCACATAAAGATCACGAGGGTATCGGCGGCGCGTGCGGCGCTCATCCAGTCAACCGATTGTCTCTGTTTGCCGCGTCCGTCGTGCCCCGTGATAAAGGCGACGCTCGAAGCGAACCTCCGATGTGTGAGAGGGATTCCGGCATAGGCGGCGGCGGCTACGCCCGAGGATATGCCCGGCACGACTTCCCATTCAATCCCTGCTTCAACAAGGGCTTCGGCCTCTTCGCCGCCGCGCCCAAAGATGAACGGGTCGCCGCCTTTGAGCCGGGCCACAACCTGACCCGACCGGGCGCGCTCGATAAGTATTGTGTTGATTTCCGCTTGCGAGATTGAAGGCTGGCCTGCGCGTTTACCAACGTAGATCAATTCCACGCCCTGCCGCGCGTGAACGAGGACTTCCGGGTTTACGAGGTAATCGTAGACTATCGTGTCGCTTGCCGCGATTGATTCGGCCGCTTTGATCGTAAGCAGTTTCGGATCGCCCGGCCCCGCGCCGATCAAATACACCTTCCCGGTTTTTCTCGCTTCCCCAATCATCGTATCGTTTACATCCGCAAAAACGAAAAACCCACCATCGGCTAAAGCCAATAGTGGGTTTTGGGTAACTCTATAATCTGAGTCTATTACTCAGTTTTTACGATAGCATACCTCCACTATAGGCTTCAGCCTGCGCGCCTTTGGCGCGCAACAACAGATGCAACAGATACCACAAAGCATTCGGTTCATAAGCCTATAGTCTTCCATACGACAATCAACGTATAGCATTCGGCGGCGAGCAGAGTCAAGTACTTCTTAAAAACTTAACAAAAATTTCTTACGGGCTTCGGGGCTATTCAGTTCCCAACATTTAGGATAGGAAAATGGGAATAGGCCAGGACGAACGCGGATCAAAACTAAACGGCCCCGGCGAGCTTTGCGTACGCGCCTGCCCAGTTACGCCGGTTGAACCCTTTACCTGATCGAGGCTGCCTGCCCGATCAGTTGCGGCAGTTTCGTAGGGCCGAACGCGACATTGTGTTCCGCATCGAGCAGGAGCCGGTCGCCGTCGAATCGAAACGTCAGCATAGAATAAAACGGCGTCTCGTCCAGAACCAGTTTGACGGTGAAGGTATCCCCTGCCGTCCAGGCCCCGCTTGCGGCGACCTCGGGGTGGGTCGGCACGCTCAGGAATCGGTCGAGACCGTTTGCGAAGCCCTCACGGTTTTTCGTCCAGGACCCGACCCCGATCAGGGTCCGCGTTTCCCCCTCGGACGTGCGAACCATGAGCGCAGGCGTACCCGAGTTGAAATCGAACGCCATCGCCTGGATGCCACGGTCGTTTTCGGAAAACTCATACCACTTCCGTGATACCTGCGCGGCGAGCGGTACAGTGGGCTGGCCCGAAGGGAGACGAACCGTCAAACCTGCGAGCTTCGCCTCAAGTCTCCGGCGGGCTGCCTCATCTTCCGCCAGGGGATTCGGCTTCATCGCCGGAAGAAGCATATCCCAGACCAGGTTCATCACAGACTGCATGTCGCGCACGCCGCTTGTGATCGCCACAACGGCGTCAAGGTCAGGAATGACGATGCAGTACTGCCCGAATGCCCCGTCGCCTCGATAAGTGTTGTGACGCGAGCGCCAGAACTGGTAACCATAGCCCTGATCCCAATCGCTTTTGGGAGAAGAACCGTTCGAAGTCTGCCGCGCGGTCGCTTCCTCGACCCACGCTGCGGGTATGAGTTGCCGACCCTTCCACATGCCTTTCTGGAGGTACAACTGTCCAAAGCGTGCTATTTCCTCCGTGCGCACCGACAGACCGTAGGCGCCCGCCGAAATCCCCTGCGGGCTCGTCACCCAGGTTGGATTTTCGAAGCCCAGCGGCTCAAAAAGCCTCGGACGGAGATAGTCAAGCACCGTCATGCCGGTCACCTTTTGTACGATGGCCGATAGCATATACGTGCCAGGCGAGTTATAGAGAAAGTGTGTACCCGGCTTGAACGGTACCGGGTGCGCCAGAAACCTCTTCGTCCACGGTTCATCCTTTGATCCCGGTTCGGCCTGCCTTATCTGGGCTTCCGTCTGGTTTCCCGTGGCCATTCGCAACAGATCACGCACCCGCATAGCCTTGAGATTGGCCGAAGGCTCGGCCGGAGCATCTTCGGGGAAGAACTTCAACACCTCGTCATCGAGGCTTAATTTCCCTTCCGCGATTGCAAGCCCGACGGCCGTTGAGGTGAAGCTCTTGCTTAATGAGTACAGGATGTGCGGGGTCTTCGCGTCATAGGGTCCCCACCACCCCTCCGCGACGACCTGCCCGTGCCGCACCAGCATAAAGCTGTTCATCGCGTCGATCTCTCTGTCTGCGGTTTCGACAAACGCCAGAATGGCCGATGATGAGATTCCCTGACGCTCGGGAGAACTGCGGGGCAGAGCCCGAGAGCCATCGGTCGAAGGGGTAGACGCTTTGGAGTATTGCCGTCCGTGCTGTTGGGCAAGGACGGGTGAGAAGGTCAATACAAGGATAAGACAGACGAGCAAGGAGCTTCGCATGATGTACCTTTCGTTGCGTGTGGAATGGTTTCACAGATCGCAATACATTCGCATTACACAAAGGCCCGATGTATAAGGCCCGATGTATTGCGATCTATCAGAAATCTCGCGAACCGGCCCCCAGTTTACCAGCACCTAACCACTTTCCGCGAGCATTTTTGATGGAATAAGATCGAGCGAAGCAGCATTTGAGGTATGTTCAGATGTTTGAAGACACGTGGCTGTCGCAGGCTCATCAAATTCGCCAATCCGCTTGCGTGGACGGCTGCGGTGAGATAGAAAGAGGGGTGAGTCACTCATAAACTATGAATTCGACGCGCAGTCCGGCGTCCTTTCCAGGGAGTATAAGCATGCGAATAAAGATAGTCTGGGTCTTGATACTTATTGGAGCAGGATTCGTCGCAGCAATTCAAAGCGCTTCTGCACAGGGGCGAGAAGCCGCGAACCCGGAACTGATTGCCCATCGAAACGAGCTTGAGAAAGAGTTGGAGTCAGTTGCGATTATCGAGCGCAAGCTCATGGTAGCGATGCGCGACGGAAAGCGCATGGCGACGGATGTCTATCGCCCCAAAGACAGATCGAAAAAGTATCCCGTGATTTTCGTCCGAACCCCATATAACTTCAACTTCTGGGATGTTCGCATCGGCGCGCCGCGCGATATGAGCAAAGAACTCGAAGCGGTAAAACGCGGGTACGTCTTTGTCGAGATGAACGAGCGCGGACACTTTTTCTCCGAAGGGAACTATGACATTTTGGGCCCACCGCTGAGCGACGGTGACGACGCCATATCGTGGATGGCCAATCAGCCGTGGTCAAACGGCAAGGTCGGCACGATTGGCTGTTCCTCGACCGCCGAATGGCAGTTGGCGGTTGCGGCACAGGGCAATCCGGCCTTTGCGGCGATGATCCCACAAGGATTTGGCGCAGGGGTGGGGCGCGTGGGTCCGTACTTCGAGCAGGGGAACTGGTATCGCGGCGGCGCGGTGCAGATGCTGTTTATTGCATGGCTCTACGGAGAGCAGAACCAGGTACGGCCGATGTTTCCGCCCAATACATCGCAGGAGGAGTTGATTCGCGCATCAAAGTCGTTCGATCTGGCTCAGCAGTTGCCGAGGGTCGATTGGTCTGAGGCGCTACAGCATCTCCCCGTCAAGGATATTATTAAGGCTGTGGATGGTCCGCATGGCATTTTCGCCGACCACATGGCTGTTGATACTGGTGGCGCGATGATCGAGCGCGCGCCAAACGATCCGGCGTGGTACAAGGGAGGGTTGTGGCACGACCAGATGACAATCAACGTGCCGGGATTCTGGTTCATGTCGTGGTACGACGTGTCGGTAGGGCCAAACCTTGCTGCCTACAATCACGTGCGGAAGACTGCCAGGCCAGAGATCGCCAACCAGCAGTACGCAGTGATCGCGCCAACTCTCCACTGTTCCTACAAACGTGCTACCGAAAATACAATCGTAGGCGAGCGCAACCTTGGAGACGCGCGGCTGAATTATGACGAGTTGACCTGGGCCTGGTTTGATTATTTCCTCAAAGGAGAGAGCAACCACATTCTCGAAACAATGCCAAAGGTGCGTTACTACACGATGGGAATCAATAAGTGGCAATCGTCGGATACGTGGCCGCCCGAAGGGGCGCAGCCGATGAGCTTTTTTCTGTCGAGCGGCGGGAAGGCGAATACGCTGAAGGGCGATGGGGTGCTGAGCGTTACGGCCCCAACCGTGGATAAACCCGATAAATTTGACTACGACCCGATGAATCCGGTGATGTCATATGGAGGGAATGTCTGCTGTACGGGGACCGCCGTGCAGGGCGGTGCTTTCGATCAGCGCAAGATGGAAGAGCGGCCCGACATTCTGGTTTACAGCACTGAGCCTCTGAAGGAGGGAGTCGAGGTGAGCGGTCCAATCGAGGTGACGCTTTATGTATCGTCGGATGCGAAGGACACGGACATCACAGTGAAGCTGATAGACGTGTATCCAGACGGGCGGGCCTACAATCTGGACGAGACTATACAGCGGCTGAGATATCGCGATGGGTACGATAAACCTCCTGTGTGGATGGAGGCAGGGAAGGTGTACAAGGTGACGTTGCAGCCGATGACGACGAGTAATTATTTCGAGGCGGGGCATCAGATTCGACTGGAGGTATCGAGCAGCAACTTCCCGCGCTTTGATCGCAACATGAACACGGGCGGGAAGAACTACGACGAAACACGAGGCATCGTCGCGCATAACGTCGTCCATCACTCAAAGCAGTATCCGTCAGAACTCAAGATCACGGTGGTGAAGAAGCAATCCGACGAGAAGCGCGCCAGCCGTCCGGGGTTGTGAGTTAAGATTGTGGAATAGGCGGTGACGATAGCGGAGAGATCGCAGCGCGCGCGGTTCCCACGGATGGATGGCCCGATGTAACGTGGTGCCTCCCTGGTACCGGCAGGCTGCTCGCGGTCGAGACGAGGAGGGGCAAAGGTGGACGACTCAGCCCCTCTCAGATTCGCTGTCAGGAGTCTCTCAGACGCGCGGGCGCTGTGGTTGTAGTGCCAACGCGTGTAGAGTACCCTGAATACTCCCACATCAAAAAAATATTATTCCTGTCTTGAACACATTTGCCCGCCAATTACCCCTTAGTTCATGAGATCACAAAACACGAGATGGCAAAACTCCTGATTTTGCTTGAGCTGGTTGGAATGCATGAATCTCATCAAAAAACACAAGGGAGACAAAGAAACCATGAAGAAAATAAAGCTTATAGTAATCCTCACGATGTTTGCGCTGAGCACGGGCGCGCGCAAGAAAGAAGGGCCCAAGCCTAGCAACACTACAACTGCCAATACGGCCAGCGCCAATCTCGCGCCAGCCATGAGCCCCGCACCCGCCGCTGCTAAGGCCCATCCGCAACCGGTGTCAACCGAAAGTGGCGACCACCTCTACACGCACGCCGCAAGCGGCTTGCAGTTTGAAGCGCCGCCGTCGTGGGAAGCCGAAGCGGATGGCGATATGATGACGCTCACCTCGGCCGACGGCACTCTCAGCGTCATCTTCTGGGTGACAGAGGAAGACACAGTCAAGGAATCGCTCAATGCCCTCGACGAAGAGTTCGACAAGATAATGAAAAATATGAAGCCAAGCGGCGAGCCGCAGAAAGGTATGCTCAACGGCCTGACAGTCTACAGCGTCAACGGCACCGGCGAAGTTGACGGCGTGGCAATTGAATGGAGCGCCGTCTTGATCGAAGCCAAGAAACCGGTGATTGCCCTGAGCTTCGCCGCGCCCGGTGCTTACGAAGAGCACCAAAAGGAACTAGCGGCATTCGTCAAGAGCATCAAAAAGGTGAATTGACTCTGCCCCCTTTTTCCGGGACGCTGGTGTCCCACGGCTTCCGGCAAGAACGACTATTGTTGTCCTGACAATAGGGGAGTACCACAGTGTGTTTATGGGAAGAGGCGAGTACTCGATTTGTAGGGCGGCAGGGACCAACTCTAACGAACCGACAAACGGGAACGCGCCTGACAGGTCGATCAACCGGACGCGCATACCAGCTACTCATTATCCCTCGGCGCGCCAGTTACCTCCGTCGCTGGGCGCTTACCCGATCCTAAACAGAAGGAGACGAAAGATGAGAAGAGAAATGATTTCGTGCCTGACGATAATTTTGCTGTGTGCTACAAGCGGTGTTGCTCAGTCGAGTAGTAAACGACCAGACTCAACACCAGGCGCAGACACCATAACCGATATTCGGCAAGTTGATTTCCTCAACTTCACCTATCCTTCCTCTCTATGCTCGCAGGAATTTGGCAAAAAGGGTATCGGCAAGACAGTTCGCGTGCGTAAAGGCGAGTTCAAGAATAAGAATGTCTATTTCGCTGTTCAAGATAATTTGGTTATTTACGGCGATGTGACGGGCGATGGGCGTGAAGACGCAATCGTACCTATTGGCTGTGGTGCAATGATGGCCAACTTCAGTCTCTCGGAAGTCTATATCTACACAATCAAAGATGGCCGCACAACATTACTTGCAGAGATCAGCGACAAGGACATGGAGAGGGATTATCGCCACTATTATCCTGATACTGAAACTTATTGGGGCGTTACTGGTAACGACTTAAAGATAAGAAGTGGCAACCTCGAAATTGAAGTGTTTGCAGATGGCCCGCATGCCTCGCCGAAATATATCGTGCCGCTGGAATATCATTTAAGCGGTGAGAGTCTTCGCTTAATTGGAAAGCCACAAAGAAGGAATTCCTCACAATGAAATTCTATACCTGGCGAAGTTGCGTTTTGTCAGCTACGCCAGACCCAACTGGCGGTCGCACCGGAGCGCGCGACGCAAGTTGCTTACCGCCCCATCACTGCCGTTCGCGCATTGTAAAGATGAGTGCACAAATAGCCGGGCCAACGTGCCCGAAGGCAAGCGGCCCGGCTCAATGCTGCTACCACACGCGGATCGGGCGGATTTACGCGGATCAGTCCCTATTTGATCTATAGCGGTTTTCAAATCAATGTAGCCTGTAGGGGCAACCCGAATGAGTACATTGCTCTCTGAAGTAAACGGTTTCGTAAAACGAGGATTTAACACTCCGTTAAATCGAGGACGAAGAGATCAGGTAGTATGAAACGAGGATTGATGCTAAGGTTTTCGGCATCAAGGCTCTTTATAAGGAGGCTCATTTATGATCTCTTCCCGCTCGCGGCTCGCACAGGCAGTCGCCCTTGCAGCCATACTGTCTTTTGCGACAGCAGGCTTGCTCGCTTCTTCTGCGGACATAAAAATCCAAAATAACCCCGCGATTCAGGGACGTCCACTCACACCCGCAGGCTCGCTCGTTTTAGATGTCAGTACCCGGCAGGCGGCGGTCGGCGCGCTCCCCGTAGATTTCGTGCGCAGCCCCGACACACTTGGACCCGACAAGGCGGGGCGCTACCTGATCGCCGTCAATTCCGGGTTTGGCATTCAATTCAACGCGGGTGAAAATCGCGCCAACCAGTCACTCGCCGTGATTGATCTAAACCGGAAACCTGCGCCTGCGGTCATTCAAAACATCTACTTCCCTTCGCCGCAGAGCGTCAACGTCGGTCTCGTCTTTTCGCCTCAA
Organism: Blastocatellia bacterium; assembly: GCA_963765495.1. GTDB lineage: Bacteria > Acidobacteriota > Blastocatellia > UBA7656 > UBA7656 > CAVXWP01. The sequence goes on along the minus strand of CAVXWP010000001.1, from coordinate 664,819 downwards.
CCCGAAAGTGATGGAACCTATACGCTCTACGCTTCGGGCGGATTCGAAAACAAGATATGGATGTTTCGCTTCCGACCCGAAGCAAGCGTGCCGATAATGCCCACATCGCCCGGACCCGATACCCGGGTTGAAGCGCCCTTTATTGATGTCAGCGCGTTTGCTACTGCCGCGCCTTCGCCCAATTACAACGATAACCGCGCGGCGGTCTATCCGACGGGGCTTGCCATCAGCCCCGACGGAGAGACGCTTTATGTAGCCAACAACCTGGGCGATAATCTGGGCATTATCAGCAACCTGCGCGACCAGCGAATGATCACCCGCGTAGACCTGCACCACAACAACGCCGATCAATTTATCTACCCTTATGGAGTGGTCGCGCTCGCCTCACCCGACAACGCGCAAACGGCCAAAGTCGCTAAAGTTTATGTCTCTTGCTGGAACGACGCCTCGATCGCCGTAGTCGATCCGCAGAGACCCGAGCGACCCGCTTCTTTCATCGCGGTAGAGCGACATCCGACCGCAATGATTTTGAATAAGTCGCGCTCGCGGCTCTACGTCGTGAACTCCGATGCCGACAGCGTCTCGGTAATAGAGACCGAAAATGATCGGGAAATCGAGCGCATAAGCGTTAAGTTGAAAGAGGGTACACCGCTCGGCGTGAGCCCCGAAAGCCTCGCCTTGAGCGCCGACGGAGCTACGCTTTATGTTGCAAACGCTCACAGCAATTCGGTGGCGGTTGTGGCTCTCTCAGAAGAAGCACGCGGCGAAGAAAAGCCTGGGCGAAAAGAACGTGAAGAACGTGAAGAACGAGATAATCAAAACTGGGAACGAAGCCGGGTGCGCGGGTTCATTCCTACGGGGCAGTATCCGTCAGCGGTCGCCGTGGCGGCGGGGCGCGTCCTTATAGGCAACGGCAAAGGGACGGGGTTCGAGAATTCATCCGTAGTGGCAAACAATTCGGGCTTCTCGCCCAACACATCAAACGACCGCTTCCCCTCGAGCCGAGAGCGAAACGGAGAGGGGCAATACATCCTCTCTCTCATATCGGGCAACATAAGCTGGCTGGCCGAACCCGGCGAGAAGCAACTTTCCGATTACACTCAACAGGTGATGCGCAACAACGGTCTTGTGGGCGAGCGCCGCGCGGCGTTATTTGCCGGGCCGTCGCCGATCAAACATGTTATCTATGTGATAAAAGAGAATCGGACCTATGATCAAATCTTCGGCGATCTGGAACGAGCGGGCAACGGGGCTCCGGCCGACGGCGACCCGCAGATTGCCATCTTCGGCGCGGGCGAGGCGGCTCGTCTTTCGGGCGGCGCAAGTCAAAACATAACGCCCAATCATCGGGCGCTGGCCCTGCGCTTCGGATTGTTTGATCGCTTCTTTGTCAACGCCGAGGCAAGCCCCGACGGGCACAACTGGTCAACGGCGGCCTTCTCAAGCGATTACGTTGACAAAGCCTATCGCTGGGATTATTCGGGGCGGGGCCGCACATACGATTACGAGGGCTTCAATCGCCTGCCGAGCTACGAACCGCCCGGTTCCCTGCCTCCGGTCTTTCGCCTTCCCGTCGATGCAGGTGACGTAGCCGGATACATGCAACGATTCGTGCCTTATCTGAAAGGCTCGCGCGATGTCGCGGAGCCGGAAACGCTTTACCTCTGGGACGCGGTGGCGCGAGCCGGTCTCAGCTATCGAAATTACGGCGAGTTTATAGGGACGATTTCCGAAGCCGATGTTGAAGCGATCAATAAGAGAAAGTCGAAGCCTTACCCGGATATTTCGCCAACCGTGAAGGCATTCCCCACAAAGAAATCGCTCGAAGGACATCACAGCCCGACATTTCGCAGCTTCGATCTGAACACGGTGGATTCGATGACCGTGGAATCTTATCGCGCGGCGAAAGAAGCGGGCGCGCAGATCGAACCCGTCATAATGCCTTCAAACCCGGACGAAAGATTTCGAGGTTCGTCGCGGCTCGGAGAATGGCTTGAAGAGTTTCGCACCTATGTGGCCGATATTGAAGCCGGGCGACCGGATCGATTGCCGAACTTCTCCATGTTGCGTTTCCCAAGCAACCACACAACCGGGTTGAGGGTGGGAAATCCTACGCCGCAATTTTATGTCGCGGAGAATGATTACGCAGTCGGTCGCCTGATCGAAGCCGTATCCAACAGCCCTTACTGGAAAGATACGGCCATCTTCATAGTCGAAGATGACGCGCAGGATGGGCCGGATCACGTAGACGCGCATCGTTCGCCCGCGCTCGTCATCAGCGCATACAACCGTCCGGGCGCGCTCGTTCACGAGTTTCACACCACGGTCAGCCTGATTCGCACGATTGAGATGTTGCTCGGTCTTGAGCCTATGAACCAGCTTGATGCGGCGGCCGTGCCTATAGATATTTTTCAGAAGCAAACCGACCTGCGCCCCTACAAAGCGATGTTGCCCGAAGTGGCTATGAACAATTTGATGGTGCAGTCATCGCGCGATCAGACATCGGCCTACTGGATGAGGCGCACCGACGAGCAGGATTTGACGCACGCCGACATGGCCGACCCGCGCGTGTTGAACGAGATCATCTGGTTTTCTGTACGGGGCGCAGGTTCGCCCATGCCCGAAATCGCGCGACTGCCCGCATTCGACGCCTTGCGCGAAGGCATAGCCCAGGAGAAAGAAGAAGAAGAAATAGAAGATAACAGATTGGCCAGATCAGACCGCTAGAGCTTGATCGAAATTCATTTGAATGGTTGGGAAAGAGGCAATAGGTTGCGGCCTATTTGCGCTACCTTTAAAACGAAAGCGGAATCTTGTCGCGCAGCATGTAATAAAAATTTGCCGATGTGCGGGCGACAGCACCGTACGGAGACATCTCCCACCGCTTGTGCAGCCGGAACATCACGTGGTTGAACGAGCCAAGCAAGGGTATGCGTATGACCTCGCGGCGCGGCGCTCCGTTGGTATACAAAGAGTTGAACGCATCGAAATGGACTTCGGCGGTGCCGTTTGCAAATATGCCTACGTGCAGCGCCGCAAGCGGGGCGTTATTTTCCATCCAGCCCCTCTGCCAGCCTTTGTGGGCCGATTTGTTCAGGTAGGCAAACAGCCCGTTGCGCAGGGTGCATTCCGTGTATGCGCCGTCCTTGCCGGATTTCGATTCCATCACTTCGGAAAAGGTGCCCCGCTCAGACGCACGCGGATGGAAGAAGAAGCCTCCATCCCAGGGGTAGCCTTCTATCTGTCCTACCAGATCGAGCCACCCTTCGTTGTAAATCTTATCCGCGAGCAGCCCGACCGAGCGGCGATAATTGCCCGGCCACGCTTCCCACACCGCCTGCGCCTGAGCCTCGTCTGTTGAGCCGGTTATTATCCGCGAGAGGTGTTCTCGCATCTCATGGCTGATCGTCTCTACGCTTCGCGTCACCTGCTCCCACGAGGGTACGGGAGCGATTTCATCCGAATACTTCAAATAATCGGGGAACTCTTCTGGCAGGGCTAAAGCCGGTTCACTCATGGCAAACCTCCATAATTTGCAGACAGGAGACGCGCGCCGCTACTTTTTATCCGCGTCTTGCGCCTCTTGATTCTGATGCTCTGATTGATCGAGCGCTGATTGGCTGACTTGCTTCTCGACGGCTCGAAGCGAAACGAGGGTGAAGCCAAACAGCACGACGAAATACAGCCCTACACCGATCCATGTAAAGAGGCCCCCGCCGCCGAAATACATCAGCAAGGCTGAAATCGCGGCAGTCGCGCCCGTGACCCCAAGCAAGGGTTTGTTTACGGTTGTGTGCAGGTCGCGCTTTCCCCATTCATCGCGGGGAAGCAACACACCTGCGCGTTCAAGGTCTTCGAGTGACATAAGCGGTCTCCGCCAATCGGCCAGCCAGTCCTTCGCGTCGTGGGCTCTTACTCTTCCAACTCTCGGAAGAACTGAAAGAATTTCTGAATCCCGAACTTGACCTGGCTGGTTCCCTGGTTGACCATTATAACCGGGCAGTCCGATTGTTTTGCTATGCGATAAGGCATCTGACCATAGATGCTTCGCTTGAGCCAGCTCTCTTCCGAAGAGCCTACGATAAGCAAATCCGATTCGTCCAGACTGTCGAGAATGGCCTTCACAACGTCGGTCGCCTCGACAACCGTGAAGCTTATGGGATTGCCGTCAAGTTGTATCACCGCGTCTTGAGGATCGAAAAAAGCAGGCTTTGCGAGCGCCTCTTTGATTTCGTCCACGCGCCGGGTCTTTTCCTCCGGCAACAGGCCCGGCGGCATTGCGTGGAGCGCCGTTATAAGATGTCCTTCGCCCTCATCATCGAGCATCAACCGCCCTATGGCAAGCAGCAGGCCGGCGGTCCGGGGGTTTGCCACAGGTATAAGGATACGGCGGGCAGGGATGGGAGCGCCCTGCTTTACGACGAGCACATTGGCCGGAGCGTGCTTGAGCACGTCGTCGATGTTGCGCCCGATCATCGTCTGCGGATCGCGCGACCGACCGCGCCATCCCATGACGGCGAAATCTATTTTCCTCTCTTCTACGGTGTGGATAATGCCTTTTGAAGGCTTATGACTCAACCTCACAAGCACCTGCGAATCAACTCCCATGCTGTCGGCAAGCGTTGCGGTCTGGTCAATCACGGGGCGAATCTGCTCGATGATTTTTTGTCCGGCGCTGAGCGGAGTCTGCGGGGCGAGCGTCGCCACATACAGCAATAAAAGCTCGCCGTCCATCGGGCGCGCAATGCGTGTGGCAGCCCGCAAAATAGTGTCGGCGGCTCGCGGATTGGCTATGGGAACAAGCACGCGGAACCGTTCGTCGGGCGTAATCAGCCTCTGCTCTAGCAGGATAGGCGTCAGTTCTTTCTCTCTTTCCCTGCGCGAGGCATAGGTCCAGTAGATAGCGAGCCCGGCAACGATCCAGCCGATCACGAAAAACCACGCAAGCGTTGAGAAGTGAAACATGAAGAGCGCGAGAAAGATGATCAACCCTATGTTGATGATCGGCAACACGGGATGGAATGGAATCAGGTATCCGTAATCGAGCTTGTCTCCATATTTTTTTCGTATCGTAATCACGGCGATATTGACCTGTAAGAAGAGCAACAAAAACATTACATCTGCCGCCGCCGCTACGTCTTCGATAGGAATCATCACCGCCATAATTATTATCAGCGCGCCGCTCGACAATAGAGCCATGTGCGGCGTGCGCGTACGTTTGTGAATTTTTGCGAAAAGATCAGGCAGGTTGCGGTCGCGTCCCATCGCAAACGAAACACGAGTGGAAGAGAACGTAGTCGCGTTGAGCGCGCTCATGGTCGAAAGCAACCCGCCCGCAAGCAACAGCACCGTCCCGAGCGGCATGAACTGGCGCGCGGCTTCGGCAAGTCCTACCTCGGCGTGAGCGGCCAGCCATTGCCACGTAGGCTCGCTGGTTTCAGGGTTCACCGCTCCGAGGGCCGTAAAGGCTACGAGGATGTAGATGGGAATCACTATGGCAAGCGAAAGAAATATCGCCTTCGGGATATTCTTCTTCGGATTTTTCACCTCTTCGCCCGCCTGCACGATGATCTCGTATCCTTCGAAGGCGATAAAGGTCAGCCCCATAGCCGTCAGCACCCCTGTGATACCCGTAGGCGCAAAGGGTGTGAATTTATCCAGATAAGCGGGATGCTGATAGATTGCGACCAGCCCGCTCACGATGAATATTCCAAGTATTATGATCTTTCCCACCGTGACCAGATTGCCGATAGCCCCGGTCTCTGACACGCCTTTGAAATTGATGGCGATAAAGGCCAGAGCGATCAAAAGCGCCAGTATCTTATGCAGAGGCTCGCCCGTCAGCCCGAACGGCGATATGTCGAAGCGGTTGAGCATCAGCTCTACGTATGCGCCGAACCCGAGGGCGTAGAGACTTCCCGCGACGGCGTGCGCAAACCAGCTCATCCATCCGGCAAGAAAGGCATTCCACGAAGGCAGACCTTCCTTGACCCAGAGATAGCCGCCTCCGGCTTCCGGGATCGCCGAGCCAAGTTCGGCATAGACCATCGCGGTAAAGACCGTTACAACGCCGTTGAGCGCAAAGGCCAGTATAAGCGCGGGCCCGGCCGTGCCGGCTGCGATTCCGGTCAGCACGAAAATGCCCGCGCCGATCATCGCGCCCACGCCTACCATTGTGATATCAAACAATGAGAGGTTGCGAATGAGCCCTGCCTCTTCCATAGATTGAGGTTGTTTTGATTTTCTTTCCATAGTCTCGATATTGAATTCGCCCCGTTGATCGAAAGCCGGACAGCGCCGGTTGTTAACAAGGACGCCACGATACTACAACAGGATGACAGGATGTGAAAAGAGAACCATAATTAGAGCGGCATTTTATCAGGACCATTCAGTTTTCCAAAAATGTAGCATATGGAAAAGGGGAATAGGCGTCCCGGCCTATTTCAACACGCCTTTGCTTGAACTCAACTTTTAAGATTTCTTCCGCCTATTGCTCGCTAATCAATAACTGAATGGCCCTGCGCTCTGACAGGCAGGCGCGAAGGCTTTCGGAAGCTTACCTTGAAACAATTTGGGCGGCGAAATATAATGGCAACTTAATTTGAATGCCTTATCAATATTTGTTGCCGGGCCGGGGCGCTCAACAAAATAGATCAGCGCTTCTTTTGCTCGAACGGAGGTTTAATGTTAATACCAACGCCTCAGCTTATACCGTCAAGTGAGCAGGTGTGCGATCTTTTAAAAGAGACCGACGCGCTGCGCGAAGGCCACTTCGAGTTCCCGAATGGGTTGCATTCGGAGCATTATTTCCAGATGCCTCTCGCTATGCGTTATCACGGCAACGCGCGGGTGCTGAACGTAGCTCTTGCGCGCAAGATGCGGATGGAGCACGATGTGCTGGCCGCGCTCCCCGACTGCGCGATAGTAGCGCCCGCAGCCGGCGGCATCCCTGTCGCCTTCGGCGTTCGCGAGGCGCTTGATGCCGATCAGATATTCTGGGCCGAAAAAGAGGACGGCCGCTACTACTTCCGGCAGTATCTGGATGCCAAAGGACTAAAATGCATTCTCGTAGATGATATAGTGCGCTCGGGCAAAGCCATCACTTACATGGTAGACCTGATACAGCAGGTCGGGGCGAAGGTGATAGCCATCGGCTCGCTCGTGCATTTCAATGACGCAAAGATGGACATTGGCGACATACCCTATTACTCGGTCCTCGATGTGGATTCGAAGTTCCATACGCAGGAGGATTGCCCGCAATGTAATGACGGCGTGCCGCTTGAGAAAGTCTGGGTCTGATCCCATTAGAATAAAAAGGACACCGCCCATGAAAAACTTCCGTGGACCTGGTCTCATCAACCGAGGCGGGGCAATCGCGCTTTCGCTCCTCATCCTGATCCCAACCTCAATTGCGGCGGCTGCGCAAGAACTGGTCTCTATGCCTGCGCTGCTCGCCCGCGCCGGCAGCACTCAGGCGGCCCTCCCCCAGAACGCCGAAGACAAGGTCGTCACCGTTTACGGCGTAAAGATTCATTACCGCGAAGCGGGCAGCGGCCCCGTGGTGATTTTGCTGCACGGACTGGGAGCGGATAATTCAAGCTGGGCGATGAATATCGACGCGCTCGCCAAACACTTTCGCGTTATAGCGCCCGATCAGATAGGTTTTGGCAAATCCGACAAACCCATGATCAATTATCGCATCCAGACGCTCGTCGATTTTCTGGACGGCTTCTACAAAGAACTGAAGATCGAACGCGCTTCGCTTGTGGGTAACTCGCTTGGCGGATTTGCTGCCGCCTCTTTCGCTCTCGCTCACCCGGAGAAAGTCGAGCGGCTTGTGCTGGTAGATGCAGCCGGTTATTCGCTCCCAAAAGAGACAGATCCTCGCACGTTGAGTGCGTTGAATCCTTCGACGCTCGAAGATACCCGGCAAATTCTTTCGCTCGTCTTCTATAACAAAAAGCTTTTCCTCAACGACGCGAATGTAGCCATGTTCTTCGCTCGAAAAATGACGGCGGGCGACGGTTACACCGTCCAGCGATTCATCGAATCGATCGGTCGCGGCGAAGATGTGCTTGACGACCACGCATCTAAAATCAAGCAGCCGACGCTGATCGTTTGGGGCCGCGAAGATATGTTGACTCCGCTTGCAATGGGCGAGCGGTTCAAGAAAGACATTCCCGGATCAGAGCTTCTGGTAATCGAAAAATGCGGCCACGTCCCGCAGATAGAGCAGACGGCACAATTCAACGCTGCTGTGATCAAATTCCTCGGCGGCTCTGAGTCGGCAAGCAAATAAGCGACATGGCAGTCGCGGCCAGTGTCATTTAACTTTCAGGGAATCCCTGGCGTACTTTGCGACATTGCGAGCGACTATTTCTCGCGAAGCTGCGAAGCCGCAAAGTACGCTGTGATTTTTCATAAAGCAATACGTGATTCCTTAATTTCCTGCGATCTCGGGGGGCCAATCTGAGAACCGAATGACCCTGGTTCCGTCTGCTTTTAAGCCGAGGCGCACACGGGCTTGCAAATCTCTCGGATTGTAAAATAGAGTATGCGCCGATGATATGCCCAGCGTGTAAATCTGAGATTCTATCAGAGGTCCACTTTTGCCCTTATTGCGGAGGCTCGGTTCCAGCCAGATTCCCGGAAGCGACGCTCCCGGACATCACCCTGAGCGGAGCCTCTTTCGAAAAGAGCAAGGGAAATATTGAAGATAATCTGCCTCAGGCTGATTCGCGTTCGCCCGATCAACCTGCCGAGCCGAAAAGTGAAAAAGGAAGGCTTGCAGCCCTGCGCCGATACCATCTGCTCGACACTCCGCCCGAAGAAGAGTTCGACCATATTACCCGGCTGGCTTCTACCATTTGCGGAACGCCCGTATCGTTGATGAGCCTGATTGATCGCTCAAGACAGTGGTTCAAATCAAAGGTCGGATTAGATATAAACGAATCGCCGCGAGAGGTCGCCTTCTGCGCTCATACGATCCGCCATCACGGTCTGTTTATAATCGAAGATGCCTCGACTGATGCGCGTTTCTCTTCAAACCCTTTCGTTATCGGCGAAGCAGGTGTGCGCTTCTACGCCGGAGCGCCGCTTGTCACTTTTGATGGGTATGCGCTTGGATCGCTCTGCGTGATAGACCGCGTGCCCCGCACTCTGACTGCCGAGCAAAGATACGGACTGTTTGCGCTCTCTTATCTTGCGATCAAGCTAATTGATCAGCGTTATAAGCTGGAAAAGCTGTCATCGGCCAGTGACGCGGTCAATGATGCGTGAAGAGTGATTTGTGACTATACGGCAGACCGCAGGTTTAAGACAGCTTGATAGTCTGCTAAATCACGCATCACGCATCACGCATCATTGACCGCATCACGATTTTTATTCAGTTCTTGCCCGTCTGCGACGACGCCTTATCTGCCCCGGTCGCGGGTTTTCCTTCGTGATCGCCCTCTCTGATAACGCCCGTCTCATCAATATAGAAAGATACGCGACCCGTCTTGCCGTAGGTGAGCGGCGCAGCCGTAGCCTGATACCTGCCGCCTGACGCGCTCAGTTCAAAGCTGTAGCCCATCCCATCGAAGACTGATTTATCGAACATCTTGGCTTCCTCAAGCTCGTCGGCGCTGGCAAATCTTCCGTGCTGGCTCTGGTATTGCACCTCAGCCTCGTGCAACGTCGTAAACATATATCTTACCAATCCCTCATTTGCAGGAATTCGCCCCCGGTTTGCGCCCGTCGTCATTTGCGCAATCATCATCAATATCAGGCTCTTTGGAAGATGCAATTCGTAATGAGGCCCGATTATATCCGACTCTGCCGCATATGTGATCGGCTCAGGCGCGAAATTCAACTGCTCGATAAATTCGCGTGTTTCATCATCGGTCTCTTCGGCCGCCTTCTTGGTTTCATCAAGCAGCCCCTTCATAATCGCGCTTGAAACATAAACCTGGGCGAGCAGATTGCGCGGCTGCCAGCGCATATAATTGTGAAAATCGCGATCTCCTACAAGCGTTTGATTTGTGGTATAAGCCTCTATCGCACGGCGCAGGGAGGCGGCATTCTGAGCCAGCAACAGAAAGTTGTTGATGAATGCGAAAGAGAGCTTGCTGTAGCTGGTGATTTCAATCTCCCCGTGCTTTTCGGTCACACCTTTTTCACTGGCCGTCTTCAATCCCAGTAATTCCAGTATCGGTACAAGCTTTGGCTGCAAAGCGACCTTGTCTTGAACCGAGATAAAAAGAATCGGGCCTGCCTGTGATATTTGAGAAGAGGAGACACCCGAAGGAGAGCTTCGCCCGGAAAAGAGCGACCCCTGAGCACTCAGCGCAACCTCATTGCCAAGAGAGGCAAGCAATACGTCTTTAACCTTGAAGCCATGCTTTTTCTCAAAGGCCGCTATCTTCATTTCAAACGTCTCGGTCTTCTCTTTCTGCTTTCTTCCCGGGTTCAGGTTCAACTGACTCGGCCCCCCGGCCATATCGAAGATCGAAATGTAGTTGCGCGCCAGGTCGAGCGATGCGCTCACAAATATTTCCGTATCCGAGGGCGCATACGCGGCGGCTTCGGGCGGCAATGGAGGACCTGAAACCAGAGACGTAAAGAAAGGAAGCGGACTTGCGGGCGCTCCAAATTCATTTATCAGCAGAGCGTGGATGAGCAATTCATCGCCATCCAACCCGAGAGCAAGAGCTATGGACTGAGGCGGTCTTGCCTCTCTCATACTGCCGCTAAACAGGAAAGAGAGCATCCCCTCAAATTGATCTCCGCGATTTGTGTTGTCCGTGGCGTCCGGGGCCGGTGTCTCACCTACAGAAGCCACTATTTCGGGTTTGTTCCCGACCTTGCCTGTGCCCGCACCCTTTGGCTGCGCGGCGGCGCGCGTCCGCCTCCGGCCCTTGCGCGGCGGTGAGGTTTGCGCGCCCGAGGCGGCAGCACCTGCATCTTCTCCGGTTTCGGTAGTTTTGACTTCGGGAGTTGCAACCACAGCGGGCGCTTGATGGACCGGCTCGGACCGGGGAGCCTCTACCGAAGCATCCCCGGTCTGTTCGGCAGGCGGTGGAATCTCGGTCTGCATTTCGGCCGTCCGGCTGGCTGTGTCATAGGAGTCGTATCGCTCGCTGGCTGCGCGTTCGCTCAAGGCCATATCGTAATAGACGAATAGAATTTCGGAATAGAAGCGGTCACGCGCCGCGCGAAAGTTTGGGTCATTTGAGAGAAGCTTCCCGTCTTCGCGCCTGAGCGATTTGAAAGAGAACTGCGCGTCGCTGACTATAAGCAGGCTCCCCGCCCGTTTAATAAGATTCGGTTGAGGCGCAGCTTCCTCGGCCGACGGCTGCGGGCCTGCGAGCACGCCGGGCGGCGAATGCATCATAGATGAGAGAAAGCTTCGAAACGCCGGTTCGAATTCTTTTGCACCGTCGGGGGAACTCATCTCAAGAGCAAAGACCACCTGCGGAAGCGAGGCGTTAGCAGCCATTGCGGCAACCATCATACGCGACCGGGATAACTGGTCGGCATGTTCGGTGACAAAGGCGACAAGCTCGGTTACCTCGCGCGCGCCTCCGCTCACTATAGGCAAAAGAGGACCAAGAATCTCGGCAAATCCACCCGACTTTACCTGCTGACCTACATTGCGCATTTCGATATAGAGCGAATAACCGCCCGCCGGAAGCAGGTTATCGAAAGTGATCGAATCTTCGTCGAAATCCTGTCGAGCCGCAAAGGTCGATTTCTCGCCGAAATCAGACGCGCGCGCCACTGGCAGAGTGATCGAGCTTGCGAGCAAAATCAGAGTCAGCATCAGCGCGCCCCACTTCACGCCCTCATTTGTTTTAGCCATGATTTCTTACACTCCTGAATCTCTGAGGTCTAAACGCTCGGCGCATCATATCATATCTACATCCAGGCGAGACAGAGGTTTAAGCAGCCCCCGGTTCACTATGATTAATCCTTTTCGACGAATTTAAACCGGCCTAGGCTCGGAGACATATTTTCCGGCTTTTCTTCAGAGAACCGAAGTTCGGTTCCTGCGCGAACCGATACTTTTTTTTGCTTTATGAGTAAGCAGGGTTTTTATGAGAGACAGGGTTTGATATATTGCGGGCAACTCGGCAACCATGAGGGAATTTGGATTGTGGCTGTCAAATAACCTCCTCTTCTTCTCTGGTTGAGGGACACAACCATTGAAGGGACGCAGAAAACGGAAGGGAAACTCGCCCGAGGGACTCTTCCGTTATTTTTTTGTCCTCATTATTTTACCCTCATTTTTATTTTACTCTCATTTTTGCGTCGATATTTTTCTCAGAAACATCCATATCTTGAAAAGCCGGACCGGCATCACCTATACTCTACAGCTGTCACCTTACGGAGGGGTATCCTAATGGTAAGGAAGCGGTCTTGAAAACCGCCGGGCGAAAGCCCTTGCAGGTTCGAGTCCTGTCCCCTCCGCTCTTTTTTCTCATTGATGATTGATTACACACCTGAGATCTGAAATTTGAGATTCGAGATACAGCATCGCGGAGCGCGATGCTGTCATCGGGGCACGCCCTTTGCGCAACGGAAGCCGACATAAGGCAGCTTTCGTGTGGCAAATTCCACCCAGCGATTCGTTGTCGGGTTTTCATCTTTAGAATGAAAGTATGATCCGCCGCGAAAAACCCTCAGTCGCGGATCGCTTTGGACTCCCGTTCCAGGGTAAAGAGGCCCTTCGCTTGTAACCCACTCGGCCACATTGCCTATCAAATCTCGCGCGCCGCACCAGCTGCGGCCCTGTGCGTAAGAGCCAACCGCCACGGGTTTTCCTATCCCGCTCTCCTTCAAGTTAGCATTATCAGGAGACCAGTCATCACCCCAGGGGTAACGCTGCTGAGTTTCTCCGCGCGCAGCAAATTCCCACTCGGTCTCGGTCGGCAGTCGCTTACCCGCCCACTCGGCGTAGGCCTTTGCGTCTTCCCACGAAACATTGACTACGGGCAGACGGGCAGCGCCCGATTTGAACTGATCATTTCGCCAATCAGGAGGCGGTGTGTGTTTCGTCTCTTTGACAAACTTCTGATATTCTTCGTTTGTTACTTCCTGAATATCGAAAAAGTAATCCGGGACCTTTACAACTTGTGGCGGCGCGGAACCGCCTCCGCCTACGCGCAACTGGTATCCTTTGATCTTCACCATTCCGGGCGGCGCGCCTGTGGTTGTGCTTTCACGGCCTGTTTCCGACGAAGCTCCTTCATCCGTACCCTTTTTATTCAGAAGCACCGCTGCCAGAATCAAAAGGGCTATCGCGGCTATGGCCCCGACAGGTATCAAATACTTTTTCGCTGCCGTAAGCCTCGTCGCTGTCTCATCGGGCGCGCGCGCAGATTCGGGAGCATATGAAGGGGTGTTGAACTTCTGCGGCGCGCTTTGTTGTGAGCTATAGGCAGGCGCAGGCGTAGACCTGTGCATCGAGGCACTTGAATCATCGTAGCCGGAAGCTTTGGGCGATTGAGATATATCAAACTGAGACCTGTCGAATTGAGCGTGTTGGAGCGGGACGGTTCTGCCTACCTCTTCGCTTTGGGGAGTGGGGATCGGGCGGCCCGGCTCAGAGATTATCTCTGCGGTTGTCGGCGTGTCGGGGGAGGGTGGAAGGTAGGGAGAGTGAAACACCTTTGTGCCTGTGCGCCTCGGCGCTATGCCGCTTGTGTAAAGCGCTTCCTCAAATTCGTGAACCAGTTCCGCGACCGTTTCCTGACGGTCTTCCCGCCTCTTACTGAGAGCGCGCAGCACGATCTGTTCTATACGGGGAGGGATATCGGGCCGGAATTCCTGCAAGCGACGGGGCGGGTCGCTCGCGTGTTTGACGACGACGGCTACAGGCGTAGGCGCTTCAAACACGACAGAGCCCGTCAGCATCTCGTAGATGATAGCTCCGAGGCTGTAAATATCGGAGCGGGCATCTATGGATTCGCCGCGCCCAAGCTCAGGCGACATGTAATCGGGTGTTCCGGCAAGGAGCCCATGCTGAGTGAGAGCCAGGAGGTCGGCGGCGCTCTGTTGCCTGTAGATTCCGAAATCGAGCACCTTGACCGGCTCCGAGCCGTCCTGATACTTGAGCAGGAAGATATTTTCCGGTTTCAGATCGCAATGAATGATGTCTCTCGCGTGCGCGTAATGCAAAGCCAGGCAGGTCTGTTCAACGATGAGATATGTCTCTTCGTAACCGAGCATGCCCTCTTCCCGAAGTTTTTTCCTCAGACTGCGGCCTTCGAGCAGTTCCATGACCATGTAAGCCAGCCCCGCGCCCGCGTCCAGCCCGAAGTCTGTAACGGCGATGGCGTTGAGGTGCTGAATCTGAGCCGCAGCGCGTGCTTTTCGGCGAAAGTATTCAAGAAGCACTTCATTTGATGTATGTTCCGGGTTGAGGACCTTGATGGCTACGGGGTAATCCATCTGCATGTGCGTGGCTTTATAGACGTGGCTCAATCCGCCTTCATCAATGATGGCTTCGATTCTGTATTTGTTGCTGATAATTGTGCCGATCAAATGATCCGGCTCTAACTGGACAAACAGCGATTGACCGTCAAACGGGCAGAATAAGAGATGGTCATCGTAAAGCTTTTCGCAAGCGGGGCAGTGTTTCATCGCACGCTCCCAATTCTGACAATCGGAGCTTTGATCGGGGGTCATCCTACAACACGCATCGGGCAGAGTCAAATTCAAGCCCTCTTTGTCAAAGGGCAACGGCTGCTGTCAGACAAACAGAGGCATAAGTTGTCGATTGAGAGAAGGCGAGACTGCCGGATTTCTGAAAATTCCCACGGCTTGCGCCATTTGCAACTACGGTTTGCAAGCCGTGAGAATTTCTGACGCTCTAGAACTTGTACTTGAGAGCAAACTGTATTACTCGCGCCGGATTGACCGTATCAACCGAAGACCCGAATCCCGGAGCGCCTATCACACGAATCGGAATTCCAAAATTTGCGCGATTGAGGATGTTGAAAACCTCTGTCCGAAATTCCAGGTTTTGACTTTCGGTGAACTTGAAGTTCTTGCTGAAGACCATATCGAGGTTGATAAACGTATCCCCGCGCACCGTGTTGCGACCCACAAAGCCCGTCCCCGGGTTGATCAGGCCGTCTATAAAGCCCCTTCCATTGATAAATACGCCACCTGTCGTATTTATGAAGTTGAGAAACGAGCTACCGTCAGAGAGTCGAACCCGTTGCGGCCCGTGGTCATCATTGAATATGAGCCCCTGCGTGGTAGAGGGACGGTCTGTTAAATTGCCGTCGAAGTTTGCGTCGAATGGAACGTTCAAAGTAAACGGCTGACCCGTATGCACCTGAAAAATCGAACTCAGTTGCCAGCCGCCAAGCCAGCGCGCGGCATCATCAGTGGAATTGCGATAGAAAGGCAAATCCCAGATCAATGAAGATACAAAGCGATGGCGAGCATCAAAATTGGCATCCGCGCGCTCAAGGTTCAGATTGAACGAATCCTGCGGGAGTACCGGCGCACCCGCAATTGGGAAGACATCCGATACGTCATCTATAGCGTGTGACCAGGTATAGGCTGCTGTGAACGTATACCCATGAGTATACCGCTTGCGCATTTCCAGTTGCAGCGAGTGATAACTTGAGTTAGCCGAATTTTCGAATATCTGATACGCGCCAAGATTCTGATTCGGGCGAGTGGGGGCGAGAGATTGTCCAAACAGGAAGAGAGGGAATGCGGTATTTGCATCTACAAACCCCGCGAAGGGGATTACATTGGGGCCAAAATTCGGAGTGGTCAACCGTGTGAGTTTTGTACCCTTCGTCCCCACATAACCCGCCGACAGTAAATAATCTCTCAGTATTTCCCTTTCCAGCGTCAGGTGCCATTGCTGCGCATAGGGAGTGCGAAGGTGTTTTTCCGGGAGAGTAAAGGCAAGCCCGGCTGCACTGTTCTGGACAAATAATTGACCGATCCCTGCGACGAAATCCTCAGGCGCAAGCCCAAACTGATTAATCGTTCCCGGCCTTATCAGCGGAGCGTTGGAATCTCCGTTGAGAACCAGAAACGCGGGGTTGAGCAGATTGCCCAGGATGTCAAACCCTGCAAAAGATGGGTCGATATTAAACGGTATTTCGTTTGGGAATACGTTGCGCGATTGGCTGACCACGGCTCCGAGGATCGCATCATAATAAAGTCCGTAACCGGCGCGAATCGAGGTCTTTCCATCTCGCCAGGGGTCCCATGCAAATCCTACGTGGGGGGCAAAGTTATTCCGGTCCGGATCGTAAATTCCTGTGCGTCCGTCCAGAACCGCCCTGTAGGCGCTGACCGCATTATTGAAAGCAGCTGTGCGCGAGGGTGTGTCAAAGCGGGAATTTCCCGGAACCGGCAAATTCTTCAGTGTAATCGCATCCTCGATGCGATTATTTACTTCCGAGGGCACTGTGTTGTACTCATAGCGCAGCCCGTAATCGAGTGAAAAATTTGGCCGAATACGCCAGTTATCGTTGAAAAAGAAGTTGTACTCAAAAGCCCGCAAACCGATAGTGGAATTTGGCACGCCTGCTGTGATCGACTGAAAAATCGAAGATGCAAGGCCGAGACTCGCAAGGTCTGCGCCCTGGCTGACGAAAAGCGTTCTATCAACAAAAAGGCCCTGATTGGTTAAAGTGGCATTTGCAAACGTCCCGATGCCAAAGACTAAACTGGGTCTGTAATTCCGATCCTGCAAGCTGTTGAATTGTATTCGTCGAATATCAGCGCCGAATTTGTAGGAATGCGTCCTCCAGTTCATGGCCAGGGTGTCGGCAAACTGAAAAGTGTTGTTTACGCGCTTTTGTGGAAAGATGAAGACGTCAACGCCGACCGGGCTGAAGGGTTCGATAGTGACCTGACCGAGCGGCCCTGTACTTGAAGAAAACGGCTGGACAGCTATGAGGTTACCACCCGAATCAACTACGCCGATGACCCCCGAAGATGTGCTGTCGAAGATAAATGGAGTGTTGGCATAGGGGAGGAAATCAAGCCGCGTTCTGCCAAAGGAGAATCGCGCCTGATTGAAGAGGTTTATTTTTAGAGAGCTATCAAGAGTAACCGATAGATTCTGAGTTTGAGAGTCGGCCTCTATTGTCGAGTTGATGGCTCGATTGACGCTGGGCAATATGCGTTCATCATTCGTAAAATTATATCGCACGTTGAGCGTGCTGCCCGGTGTAACCTGACGAGACACCTTTAGCGAAGCGATTACGCCATCCCCATCGGATGGCAGTACTCTTGAAAGGGTGTTTGCGCCATAAGGTCCGCCTGGATTATTTGGAAGCGGGTAAAACGAAAATGCATTGCTGCCGGAAGGAGTGACGCCCCCCGGAATTATTCCCAGGTTGTTGTTTATAAGAGGCACAAGTATGGCCTGAGCGTTACCGAATCCACGCTGGGCAAGGGTCGGCGTTGCAAAATGCTGTTCGGTTGAAGAGTTTATATTTTCGTGCTCGAAGCTGCCAAAAAACTGCGTGCTATTGGGGGTGACAGGTCCTCCTAGGGCAAAGCCCGCAAGCGTCCGCGTAAATGGATTCTTGCCGCCCGAGTCTCCGCCCGTATAGTCGAAAAAGTTGCGCGCATTCAGGCTTGAATCGGTGAAAAATCCATAGAGTTGCCCGTGAAACTCGTTGCCGCCACCCTTGGACACCGCATTGACCTGCGACCCGAGATTGCGCCCGAATTCGGCATCCCATAATAAGGTAGCAATCGCAAACGCCTGCACCGATTCTATCGGCTGTGGAATAAGCGTGACAAAGCCCTGACGACGCACACCGACATCCGGGTCATTGTTGTCCGATCCGTCCACCGTAAAATTATTAGAGCGAGAGCGCGCTCCATTAACCGAAAACTGCCCCGATGTGCCAACGCCTGCGCCAACGCCGGGCCCGACTATCTGACCTATGGCCTGTGGCGGAGGGGCTACTCCGGCGGCCAGAAAAGCCAGATCATCAAATGTCCGGGTTGAAGCCAGAGGCAAAGAGACTAATTGGCGGGTATCAAAATTCTCAATCCTTGTCGGCGACACGGTGTTGGTCAATTGCTCGCCTTGCGATTCCCCCCCCTGTGTCGCAGGCTGAGTCTGCGGCTGCGTGCCGGGTTGTGCGGTCGGGGGCGTGGTAGGGGGCGTGGTCGGATTGCCCGGAGTTTGCGAGACCGCACCGATCTTTCTTAATCCTATCAGCCTTTGCTGAACCTGATTTATCGTAGAAAGGCGAACCGCGAAATTTCTGGCCTCCGATAGCTCCGAGCTTTTATCAGCCTCGTATTGGGGATGTGTAGCAGTGATTGTATAAGCGCCCGGCGGTAAGATATTAAGCGTATAAGACCCGTCTGATCCCGTGACAGTCGAGCGCTCAAGGCCCAGGTCCTGATTCCTGACCGTGACCGTTGCACCGGCAACCCCTGCGCCACTGTCAATGTCATAAACGCGTCCTTGGATAGCTCCCGTGGTCTGTCCCTGCGACAGGCCTATCGGCGTATAAATGGAAACTACGCAGCAAATCATAAGAATGCGAAATGCCCTGATGCCAATGTGAGTCATGATTGCTCCTCCAGAAGTGTTGATTTCCTCCCTCAATCGCAGGGAAAGAAAATAGATACCTAGTTGCAACTGAATCTTCCCGTAAATCTTAACCACCAATTATATGACGGTAAGCACCGCAAAAATCATGCAAGAATTTCCTTTAATCACATAGATACCGGCTATCAATTGAGATCAGAATATTGGATTCATTCCAACGGACATCGTCGCTTGTGCATAGAAGGGGTCGTTCCTGCTGCCAGCATATCAATTACATCTCTTCGAGATTTAAGCTCTCAACAATTTGAACGTATACGGGCCGAGCATACTATGCATTTACCTTAAGTGTCAATATTCAAGCCCCTGCCCTCACCAATGAAAAGCAATGACTCGTCGCTCTTTTTAACCTTGCCACTATTCCGTATCCGAACCTTTAGAAACCGGATAACAAAAATTACTTTTCCGTCCAACAGGCATTACTACACAAAATCCGATGTGCTTGACATACGATTTTATAGGGGTTAGGCTACCGGCTAAATTGTACGGCTTCCTCAGGAGGATTTTTCTATGAGGATGAATTTATCGAGTTTAGCCGCATATATTCTTCCTGCCGCGTTGATGGCAGGCGGAGCGATATTTTCGGCGGGGCCTTTAGTCGCCAGCGCCGCTTCTATCTCAAGTCTTCAGCGAAAATATCCGGGTGGCAGCACATCGACGCCAAAATCTGATCCTCCAAAGAAGAGGTCTTCGCGAACCGGCAAATCAACCAAAGCCAGATTGACCGCCGATCAGTTCGCCGCCCTGGGAGATGAACTGATCGGGAAGCGCAAGTGGGCCGAGGCCGAAGATCAGTATCGGCGGGCGGTGAGTATAGAACCTGATGAAGCCGAATGGCAC
The DNA here is from genome assembly GCA_963765495.1 of Blastocatellia bacterium. Lineage (GTDB taxonomy): Bacteria > Acidobacteriota > Blastocatellia > UBA7656 > UBA7656 > CAVXWP01. The sequence goes on along the minus strand of CAVXWP010000001.1, from coordinate 645,384 downwards.
GCGGGGCTTGCCGATGCATTGAGCAATCAGCAAAAGTGGGATGAAGCCGAGGCCGAGTATAAAAAGGCGCTGCAACTGGATCAAGGAAATCCGCAAAGGCATATTGATCTGGGGGCGGTACTGGAAAGTCAGCAAAAATGGGGAGAGGCCGAGGCGATTTATAAAGAAGGTCTAAAGCTCGAATCAAAAGAACCCGGCGATCAGGCATCCATACAAAAGGCGCTCGACAGAGTAACGGCCAAACTTGCGGTGAAAGAAACGCCTCCGACTACGCCGGTCAAAGTTACCACAGGAACGGTTACGGTGGCCGATGCTGACCGGCATCTCCAGACCGGAAACAGATTGATGGGTGAGAGCAAATGGAAGGAAGCCGAAGCGGAATTTCGAGAGGTGGTGCATTTGACGCCGGATTTCGGTGCCGCGCACGCGCTTCTGGGGATGGCCCTGTTTTATCAGAAGAGGTGGGGAGATTCTGAAATAGAGCTTAAGGAAGCGGCTCGGCTCGAACCCAATAATGCTCAACGCCACAGCAATCTGGGGTTGTGTCTGATGAAGGAAGAGAAGTGGGCCGAGGCCGAAGGCTCGTTTCGTGAGGCGGCGCGGCTCGAACCGGGAAACGCATACTGGCACGCTGGTCTGGCGAAGGCCCTCGATGGCCAAAGCAAATGGGTGGAGGCCGAAACCTCTCTGCGAGAATCAATACGACTGGACCCGGAAAACGCCGAGTGGTACAGCGATCTGGGATTGTGCCTTGAGAGTCGGCAGAAATGGGCCGAGGCCGAGGCGGCCTACACAGAGGCAGTGAGACTCCAGCCTGCAAACCCTTCATATCAGGCGCGGCTGAAGTACGCGCAGGAAAAAAATATCTCTTCTACAAGAGGTGCTGTTCTTTCGCCGGATCAAATAATTCAAGCGGGCGATGGGTTTATGAGACTCGAGCAATGGGGAAAAGCCGAAGAGCAATACAAACAGGCAGTGAAGCTACACCCGGGTGATGCTTCGGGTCACAATAAGCTGGCCTACGCTCTATTCAAACAGGAGAAGTACGATCAGGCAGCGACGGAAGCCAAGGAAGCCGTAAGGCTTGAGCCGGGCAATCCTGAGTGGCGATACCTGCTCGGGTTGGTACAGGTATGGCGGCAAAAAGACGATGAAGCCGAAGCGATGTTCAAGGATGCGATCAAACTGGAACCCGCAAATGCTCGATGGCACATTGTTCTGGCCAATTTTCTTATACAGCGCACAAGCCCTATGGAAGACATTCCGTTACAATTACGCATCAGCAGGTACAGACCCAATCAGTTGTCAATCAACAGGCGGAAATACACCGAGGCGGAAGATGCGGCCAGAGAGGCGGTTCGCCTGGCCCCAACGAGCGCCGAGGCCCGTTATTATCTGGCGGTGGCGCTCACGCGACTCGATAAATGGGAGGAGGCCGAGCCGGAACTCCGGCGGGCCGTGGAGCTTGAACCCTTTCAGGCCAGGTGGCACGACGGGTTTGCGCGCCTGTTATTACACCTGAAAAAATACGAACGGGCCGAAGCAGAGGCCAAAGAGGCTCTCGATCTCGATCCCAAAAACAAGAATTATCAAGAAACGATGAAGGAAGCCCGCAAAAAGAATTGACCCTCATCTCTCAACGAAAAAGGGGCGATTCGTAACCGCCCCCCTCCATCAAGATGGTTTAAGGATTCGTTCCAGAACCGTTTCGGGTTGTCGAATCACCTCATATCAGCGGTAGTGGATTGTTCCGGAGTCACGTTGATGAACTTTACAATAAACTCCTCGCCATCTTTTGTGCCAAACCCTACCTGACCATAAGAGAACGTGTCGTTGGAAAGCGTCGAAAGCGCCTGAGGCCCTTCGGGTTTCGGATCGCTTTTAACCTGGATGAAGTGTTTTATCGTGGACCCTTTCGCTTCTATGGTTATCGTATAAGAGTCGTTTGGACGGCTGAGGTCATCAACCACGATTTCGGCCGGTTTGAGCGGCTTGATCTGACCATTTTGACAGATATAGCTCGAAAAGGTCTTCGGGTTGGTTCCGTTCGGACCCGAAAGCTGAAACATGTAATAGTTCTGTTTATCCTGAGCGCGCACTATCCAGACCGCGCCCTTGCTGTTGACAAAACTTATGTCAAAGACCAGCTTGAAATCTTTGTAGATTCTGTCGCGAACCAGTCCTACTCCTGATCCTTTAACGATCAACTCACCGTGCTTCACCTGCCATCCCCGGACCGTGTCCCAGGCATCGGAGTTGCCCGCAATCGCAAAGTAATCCGTAAATTCCGGAGAAAATTCTCTGCGATTGAGCTTCATCACCATAGAGACCTCGCCTACGTCAACCACCTGGGTTTTTTCTTCGGAGGTATAACCCTCCTTTTCAGCCCTGATCGTATGTCGGCCCGGTTTGATGTTAGAGATCGTAAGCTCTCCTTTTTCGGTCACACGCCCTTGCGGGCTTCCATCCACATAAATCTGGGCTTCGGGTTCGCTCTTTATCAGTAATCTGGCAATGGCCTGCCTCGCCACAGGTGTAACAAATTTGGATTCACCCCCAAGCACATTCACCTTCTCTTCATAGGCAACGATACTCGGATGAGTTATCTGCAAAGTATGGGAACCGACATCGACATCATCAATCTGAATCTGGTTGTTGACCTGCTTTGTTATACTGGCAGGTTTTTTGCCGTCTATCAGAATAGTAGCATCGGCCGGTATTGATCCCATCCCGATGACGATACTTCCGGTTGTCGGGACAAGGTCAACCTGAACAACCCCTGACTGGGCCTGTCTGACAGTTGCGGTCTTTGTCACGGGCTCAAATTTGTCCGCAGATATTTCGAGCTTATAGCTGCCCGGCGGAAGCTCCACTCTGTACTGGCCGTCAACGACTTTTCCTTCTTCTACGGGTTGGCCCTGCTGATTCTTAACTTTTACAAGCGCCGAATCGGGGCTCGTAAGCACGAAAAGCACGCCGTTGGTTCGAATCGCGGCTCTTGTTGAACCACGGGGCTTCGTCGGTCGCGGCTTGACGGTCGACTTGGGAGGCGGCTCTTTCTTTGGTCCGCCCGGATAATCGCGCTGCGCGTAACCTGTGGAAACGGCAGCCAGTATCAGAAATACGAGGAAAGGGGTACGGCGAAACATGATTTGATAAGCCTCCTTAATTGCCGAAACTATCTGTGTCTACGGAAGCATCTCATTTATTGGATTGTAACGATGCCATAGCGTTGATTTCAAATCAGATGAACTCACCTGTCGGCCCGATTATTATATACTCACCGGCTGTCAACAACACGCGAATTTATGAATTCGAGAAAACCGGGCTGACATTTACCGGGGCAAAGGGACGGGAGAGTCTGTTTCAACGCCTTCAATCGAGAATGAGTTTTACTGTTGGGGCACATCTTTGGCGCAACGGAAACCGACCCCGTCCAGCGCCTGATCGGAAGTCAAAATCGCGCGGCTTGTCGTCATGGCAAAGACCTTACCCGTTTCATAGCTTCCGCCGCGCAGTATCTTTCCCGGTTTTGGATGTGCTCTGCTGCCGGGATAGGGTAAGGAATCAGAATCCGTCCATTCGGCCACATTCCCCGCCATGTCATAAATTCCAAACGGGCTTTTCCCGTTCGGATAACTCCCCACCGGCTTTACAGTTCCGTTTTCACCCACATTGGCGAGATCAGGTCTGAAATCATTCCCCCAGGGGAAAAGCAGCTTTTCGGTCCCTCGCGCGGCATACTCCCACTCTTTTTCGCTTGGAAGTCGCTTGCCGGCCCACTGGGCATAGGCTTTGGCATCGAACCAGCTGACATTGGTAACTGGCAGTTTGCCTTGTTCGGTTGTAAATTTCCCGGACTTCCAATTATTTGGCCAGTTCTTTGGAGTCGAGTAATTCCTGGCCTTAACAAAGTCGTAATATTCCTTGACGGTGACCTCGTACTGATCCATAAAGAACGGGCTGACCCTTTCGGTATGTTCCGGTTTCTCTTCCTCAATATCACTCTTGTCATACCCCATAGTAAATGTTCCTCCGGGAAGATAGACCATTCCGGGAGGCGCTTCGGGCGGCGCGCTCGAAGACGGGGTGTTCGGGCCTTCGGGTGTTCGTGGGGTAGGTTTGCCGCTAAAGAGCAGGACCAGGCTGATGATGAGCACCAGTGCCACAACACCCGCTCCGGCTATATACAACAGCTTTCGCTGACCTACGTTTTCGGCGGGCAGGAAGCTGCTGAGAGAGGGTTGCTGTGTTTGCCGCGCGCTATCCTGATTCAGAGTAACCGCCTGTGAAGGGACGGACGAAGACGCGCCCGCCGAACTTGGAGTAGAAAACTCCGTTCGCGCTCCTGCGCCCGAATCGTGCACGGATGAAGTTCTGCCAAAGGAAGACGGGTAGGTCATCGAGAAGGGCGATTGAGGAGTCTGGGTTCCGAGCAGCTTAAGCTCTATGCCTGCTGCATAGATGGCCGATTCGAACTCCTGAGCCAGATGCGTAACACTGTCCTGTCGCTCTTCGCGTTTTTTATTGAGCGCGCGCAAGACTACATCTTCAACGGGCGAGGGGAGATTATCGCGCAATTCACGAGGCGGGCGCGGAGGCTCGTTGGCGTGTTTGAGCACTACCCCCACGGGTGTGGATGCCTGAAAAGGCACCTGCCCGGTCAACATTTCGTAGAGGATAACGCCGAGGCTGTAGATGTCCGAGCGGGCGTCAAGCTCTTCGCCCCGGCACTGCTCCGGCGACATATAATATGGCGTGCCGACGATCATTCCCTGCTGCGTGAGCTTGCTTGTTTCGGCTGTGGTCTTGAGTTTGGCGATGCCGAAATCGAGCACCTTGACGCGGTCTATCCCGTCCTCGGATTTAATGAGCCAGATGTTATCCGGCTTGAGGTCGCGGTGAATTATTCCCTTTGAGTGCGCCGCCTGTAACGCCGAACAGGTCTGCTGAACTATGAGAAAACTCTCTTCATAGTCGAGTTGTTTCTCTTCCTTGATCTTTTCCCTGAGTTCTACGCCTTCCAGAAACTCCATGATCAGATAGGCGACGCCGGTATCTTTAGTCACGCCGAAATCGGTCACGGCGACGGCGTTCGGATGGCGGATATAGGCGGCTGCGCGAGCCTCGCGGCGAAATCGCTCTACCGCTATTTGATCCGAAGAGAGATGCGGGTGAAGGACCTTGATGGCTACCGTGTGATCCATCTGGATGTGAGTGCCCCGATAAACCTTTCCCATCCCGCCTTCGCCGATCTTTTCGTCAAGGCGGTATTTATCGTCGAGGATCATGCCGATCAGGCCATCCTGGGCGTTCTTGCTGACAAGAGCCTGCCCATCGAATGGACAGTAAAGCAAATGCTCCTTTAACTCTCTCTTGCAAGCGGGGCATTGCTTCATCTTCTTAAACTCCTCGCGCGGGCCAATTCTAACTTCGGGCACAATTATTCTACTATACTTTGAAAATTCGGGCACTCAAAACAGCGGTTACTTGCCCGGCAAACCGCAAGCCACGCCGATTTACTCATCATTAGTTGGCGAGGGGTACCGTAGCCATTAAATTCGAGATTACTTCCAGGCGGCTGCTTGATTGATCGAGTTAATTCTACCGGCAAGCGTTTCTTGCTCGAACCGCCCCGATTCAGCCTCCAAACGGTTGCGCCATATATACAGATGTGGCGAAACTGAACGGATAATAGCACATGGTCCGGCAGACGCAAAATGTTTAATTGGAGAATTAGCGCGCAGCCCGACCTCTTCTGTGATCAACCGCCTTTCAGCTTATTAAGCCGCTCGCGTCACACTCAAACCTCTGCCGCGCTCTACCAATCGGCGAGCCCGGATGATAGAAATCTAAAGACAGCAATCAAACCATGACAGGAGTTGAGAATGACGAAGCACTTTTTACCGCGACTGGCGATCCTGATCTTATTAATAGGGCAAGCGCCGCTTGGCGTTCTTGCGCAAAATCCGCCCGCAGCAGCCGGACACTGGGAAGGTCAGATAGAGGTTCCCAGCCTCAAGCTCGACATCCTGGTTGACCTGGCTCAAAAAGAGGGCGCGTGGACAGGCACCATAGCCGTTCCCGCCCAGGGGCTTAAAGACTTCGCGCTCGGCCAGATCACCGTCGAAGACAAACAAATATCTTTCGTCATGCCGGGAGTTCCCGGCGATCCGTCCTTTAGCGGAAGGCTTGCCGAAGACGGCAAAGCGATTTCAGGGAATTTCACACAGGGTGGTCAGACCTTTCCCTTCAAGCTCGAACGCAAACTCGCTTCCGAAAGCGGCAAGGCGGTTGAGTTTGCCCGCCCGCAGGAACCGAAAAAGCCTTACCCCTATCTGGAAGAAGAGGTGGCATACGAAAACAAGGAGGCCGGAGTGACACTTGCCGGAACGTTGACCTTGCCGCGCTCCCAGGGACCGTTTCCGGCGGTCCTTCTCGTCACAGGTTCCGGCCCTCAGGACCGCAACGAAACCGTGCTGGGACATCGCCCGTTCCTCGTGCTGGCTGATTACCTGACCCGCCTCGGGATAGCGGTTCTTCGCGTGGATGATCGCGGGGTCGGCAAATCAACCGGCAATTTCCGAGAAGCCACAAGCCAGGATTTCGCGGGCGACGCGCTTGCGGGCGTAGAGTTTCTCAAGAGCCGTAAAGAGATAAACAACCACCGGATTGGAATTCTGGGCCATAGCGAAGGCGGAATAATCGCGCCGATTGTGGCCGTAAAATCGGCAGATGTCGCGTTCATAATTCTGATGGCCGGACCCGGCATAACCGGCGAAGAGATTCTCTATCTTCAGGGCGAATTGATCGCAAAAGCAAACGGCGCAAGCGACGAGGTCGTAGCTCGCTCTCGTCAGGCGCAGGAAAAAATCTTCTCGGTGATGAAACAGGAGAAGGATTTGAAAGTCGCTGAAAAGAAGATACGCGAAAAGACGCTTGCCGATATGGCCACAATGACCGAAGAGGAAAAGAAGAAGATGGGCATCTCCGAAAGCTCGCTTGAAAACAATCTGAAGACTCTTCTCACGCCGTGGTTTCAATACTTCCTCACCTACGACCCGCGCCCCACACTCATGAAAGTGAAATGCCCGGTCCTTGCGATAAACGGCGCTAAGGATTTACAGGTTCCTCCCAGCGCAAACCTGCCCGCTATCTCGAAGGCCCTCGAAGACGGCGGCAACAACGATTACACTCTGGTAAAACTTCCAAACCTCAATCATCTGTTCCAGACCAGTAAAACCGGCTCGCCCGTCGAATACTCCTCAATCGAAGAGACGATCTCTCCGCTTGCCCTCAAAGTTATAGGCGACTGGATACAAGCGCATACGAAGGGATGAGGGATGAGGGATGAAAAGGACTCTGGGGAAACATCCCGATTAATGGGATTGACCATATCATCGAAATCTATCCTGACAGTCCTTTTCATCCCTCATCCCTCAGTTGTCGTTTTCACCCAGCAACGGAGCACTTCGGCTATGCTCCATGCCTGAGCGATACAGCCGCGCGGATGATAAGGCGGTTCGGCGTCGAAGATTTCGGCTATCGAGCCTACGCCGAATTCATCCAGATGAGGCACGAATCCTTCGAGCATCTCTCTTGCGCCCTTGATGTCTTCCGGGTGCAGTTTGAGCCACGCGTCAATGAACGGGCCGATCAGCCATCCCCACACCGTTCCCTGATGATAGGCCGCATCGCGCGCGTGAAGGTCGCCGTCATAAGTGGACTTGTAATCCGCGTGCCCCGGCGCGAGCGAGCGGAGCCCGACAGGTGTGAGCAATTGTTTGCGCACGATCTCTACGACCGGCTCCCAATGCTCGCGGTCGAGAATCGCGTAAGGGAGCGATAGGGCAAATATCTGATTCGGTCGTAAGGCGGGATCATCTCCGTGCTCGCCGTCAATCAGGTCGTAAAGGTACCCGCCTTCCTCATACCAGAATCGCTCGTTGAACGATCTGAGGACGCGGTCGGCGTGCTCGGCAAAGGGACGCGCCTTATCTTCATTCTGCGCTTCGCGCACCCACTCTTCCACACATCTCAAGGCGTTGTACCACAGCGCGTTTATCTCGACGGCCTTGCCCCGGCGCGGAGTCACTACCCAATCGCCGACCTTGGCATCCATCCACGTAAGTTGATAGCCCTCCTCGCCCTGAGTCAACAACCCGTCACTCGGGTCTACCTTGATGCCAAAGCGCGTGCCTTTCAGATGATGGTCTATGATCTCTATCAGGCGAGGAAGCAGCACTCGCAAAGTCTCTCGATCACCTGTGGAGGCGACGTAGCGCGACATCGCGTGAAAGAACCAGAGCGTGGCATCAGCCGTGTGATATAGGCCCTGCTTTTCGCCTTCGGGGAACATATTCGGGATCAGGCCGTCGCGGATGTAATGCGCGAAGGTGCGCAGTATCCAGTTGGCCTCCTTCTGGCGTCCGGTCACAAGCGTCAGCCCTTCGAGGCTGATCATGGTGTCGCGGCCCCAGTCGGTGAACCAGTGGTAACCGGCTATGACCGAGCGTAACTCTTCGCCTGAAGCGTGAGCGCGCGCCGCGTCTTCCACGCGACCGGCGGGGGTTATCAAGAACTGGTCGGCGGCAAACACAAGTTCGGCGGCCGTTCCCTCCTGAGCCTTCACGTGCGCCGCGCTGAGCAACTGGCGGCGGCGTTCGCACTCGGAATCAAACGCCTCGCTTGGCGGCATGGCATGAATGGTCTCCCATTCTTCGGTAGAGGCTACGAGCGTCGCGGCGCTCCCTTCGCTAAGCTCCGCGTGGAAATAACCCGGGCTCCACAGATCGCCAGTGTAATCGTACCCCCTGCTCTGCTCCCTTTGATAACACAGGTCGCGTATATGCTTTCTAGAAAATGTGAAGGCTTCCTGCTTGGAGTAAATCTGCATCCTGAGCGACGGCAATTGAGCGTCGCTTGACAACTCATAACGATCCTCGACTATCGCCAGCCGGTAGGGCTTCTGCGTCTTCACGTCCAACCTTCCTTCGTGCGGGCGAAACTGAACAGCCGGGTGCAGTTCAAGCCTTATTTTGCCGTCTCCGGCAAGCATGGTGTAGGTGATATAGACGGTGTTTTGCTTGTAAGGTAGAAGGACGCGCTTTTCCAGAATCGTGCCTTCGATTTCATAGCGCCAGACGGGCAACCCCATTTCGAGCCGGAACCCGGTCAGATATTTCGCATCATACAGGTTTAAGGATTTATCAATGTGGTCTTCTCCGTCGAGCCGGATAGTCGAACCATCCGACAGATGGACCCGCTCCGAAACCTTGTTGAGCATCATCATTCGACCGAACGGCGCGGGCAGCGAGGCTACGAGCATCCCATGAAACCGCCGCGTCAGGACGCCTGAAATCGTCCCCGAAGCGTACCCCCCAAGCCCGTTCGTTACCAGCCATTCACGTGAGACCAGCGGATCTGATCCATCCTCGCTTGCCTCTTTGAGAGGCACTTTGTGAATCACTTCATTCATTTTCTTCATCCTCCCTCTGTATTGCCCGAAGGGCGACAGCCGAACGCCCCGGAAGTTGCCAGTTCTTTTTCGTATCGAGCGGAGGCGTTCCCAACCCTCCATATCGAGGGTCTTCGCTGGACCAGATTGCCTGCCACCTCTTCTCTTCGGGCGGCGCAAGCAATGGTTCGGGGGCCGGGTCAAAACGCATGTCTTCGCCGAGATTTACAATCAGAAGCCGGTCGTCTCCGCCCTCCCCGAAGAAGCGCAAGACAAACGCCTCGGCCCCGAGCACCGCCCCGTCAAGCGCGCCCTTTTTCTGCGCGCTGAATACCGCGTCGTTTTGACGCAGCCCGAGCAGGTCGCGGTGCATTTCATAAATCTCTTTGTGGCGCTCGCGCTCCGCGAAATCGAGCTTCGAGCGCGTAAAGGTCTCCAGATCGTTTGGGGCCATCTCATCAATCCCCGCGTGCATCTCTTCGAGCGCGAGGCTCCGAAACTGAGAGAGGAACTTTAGGCGGCCACGCGTCACAAGTTTGGCAAGCTCGGGCGCGTGATCGGCAAAGTATTGAAACGGGCTCGATGCGGCGAATTCCTGCCCCTGAAACAGCATGGGCGTTCCCGGCATAAGCAGCATCAGAGCGGTCATCGCGCGATAGAGCCCCGGACCCGTCAGGCGATGCACGCGGTCGCCTCGCGCAGAGTTTGCTACCTGATCGTGATTCTGTATGAAATTGATAAAAGCAGAGGGGGCCAGCCCGAACGTAGGAGTCCCGCGTCTCTGTTTTTGCCATTTGTAGCGCTGTCCCTGATAGAGAAATCCCCATTTTGCCGCCGAGATAAATTCCTGCGGCGTGCCCGTGTAATCGGTGTAGTAGGCTTCCCGGCGTCCCGTCAAAAAGACCATCGCCGTATGATGGAAATCGTCGTTCCAGAGCGCGTCAAGCCCGTAACCGCCCTCTTCCGGTTTTCTGAGCAGCTTCGCCTGTTGGGGCTCGTTTTCGCCTACGACAAAGATGGCTCGCTTCCCGGCCGCCTCTCTGGCCCGACGCGTGAGAACTCCGAGGATATGGTCGTCCGATTTGTCGTAAATATTTTGCGTGGCATCAATGCGTAACCCGTCCAGATGAAATTCCGTGATCCAGTAACAGGCGTTAGAGATGAAAAATTCGCGCACCGGTTCGGAATTTTCCCCATCGAAGTTTATGGCTTCGCCCCAGTCCGTGTCGTACTCTTTTGAAAAATAATTCTCGGAAAACTGTTTGAGATAATTGCCGTCCGGCCCCAGGTGGTTGTAAACGACATCCAGAATCACGGCGATCCCTGCCCCGTGCGCGCGGTCAACGAAGCGGCGAAAATCATCAGGCACGCCGTAGAGACGAGTCGGCGCAAACAGGTCTACGCCGTCGTATCCCCACCCGAACCGACCGGGGAATTCGTGAACCGGCATGACCTCGATTGCAGTTATGCCAAGCTCGGCAAGCTCGTCGAGCTCACGCGTAGCGGCCTCCCACGTGCCCTCTTCGGTGAATGTGCCGATGTGCATTTCATAGATCACCTGACCATCAATGCGAGCGCCCCCCCACTTTGTGTCGGTCCACTTAAACAGGCTGGGGTCAATGACCTCAGAAGGCCCGTGCGGACCTTCGGGCTGAAACCGCGAGGCAGGGTCGGGATAAAGATCATCGCCGGAATCGAGCCTGTATCTGTAAAGAGCACCCGCGCCTGCTTCGGGTAGGAAACCCGAAAAGTAGCCACCGGCTTCCGGTTCCAACTCAACGGCCAGAGGCAATCGGCCCGGCCCAGATTCGGTCTTGTTTTCGACTACTACTTCTACCTTCTTGCACCCTGAGGCCCATACGCGGAAACGAACCCCACCGTCAGACAATACCTCGGCCCCCACAGAGAGCTTCCCGGCTGACGCCCGCCTGCGCGTATTCGCTTTATTGTTTTTTGGCATTAATTAAAAGTAGGCGGCCACGAGGCCGCTTGCGCGAGATATAGTATCAAGCAATCCACAAAGCCGGTTGGATCGGCCTGAAAATAGCGTGCACCATGATGCGGCCAAATGTAAAGAGCAATAACGGCGTAAGTGAACGGGGCAGGTTTGCCTGATTGGGGCCGTTTGGTTTTTAAATGATCCGGCCATGTCCTGTTGGAAGGACTGATACCTTATGAAAGGCTTTGCAGTTTTTTAGCGTCTTTGTATGTGGCAGCCTCTCGCGGGCCGCAAATGCCAAAAAGACTATTGAAAAATAAAACGGCTCTGCTCGAAAACTGTGGAATATTTCTTGCTGGGATTAGGATTGATGACAATAGCTATAATAAGTGTGGTAGAATCCAGTCAGTTTGTGGACGCCGTATGTTTCAGCATCGGCATAAGAGGTGCAGCATGAAAGAGAATAGATTCCCCGTTGAAGAGCTTGTCGCTCTGGATCGTTTGATCGATGCTAGGACAAGGAAAATACAGACCCTGAAGTCCGACCTCAGGAAGGATGTAAAATCATTGAGCAGGGAGATGTCACTGCTGCGGCAGTTGAGCCAGGAGATAGGAGCCTTGCGAGAATTGCGCCAGTTAAAATCCTCCAGTAAGAAAGCACTTTTAACTACGATAAAAACGCGAGGCGCAGGCATAGCCTGATCCGCTCGGCCCCTGATTTCGGCTCCCGGTTTCGGCGCGTCAAATCAGTTCTCTTGCCCGTCATAATTATCTATTTGAGGATTTGAATGAAGAGATCGTGCGGAATACTCCTGCATCCCACGTCGTTTCCCGGCCCTTGCGGCGCAGGCGATCTGGGACGCGATGCCTATGATTTCGTAAATTTTCTTTCCGAAAGCAAGCAAAGCCTCTGGCAGATATTGCCGCTCAGCCCGCCCGGTTACGGCAACTCACCTTATCAATCCTTCTCGGCCTTTGCCGGAAACACGCTGCTCATAAACCCGGACCGTCTGGCAGGCGACAGACTTTTATCAAAGAGCGATACAGCCAGCGCCCCGAAAACATCTGCCGACCGCGTCGATTTCGGCAAGGCAATCGAGTACAAAAATCAGTTGCTTGAAAAGGCTTATAAGGCTTTCAAGCGCGGAAACAATAACCACTTGAGTGATGATTTTGAAAACTTCAGCCGCTACGCTTCGGCCTGGCTTGAGGATTACGCGCTGTTTCGCGCCCTTCAGGAATCGCGCTCAAGCGATGTCTGGAACGAGTGGGAACCGGACCTTATTCGCCGCGACAAGGGAGCGATTGAGAGCGCACGCCACGAGCTAAGCGACCGCATCCGGGCGCACAAATTCTTTCAATATCTCTTCTTCAAACAGTGGCTTGAGCTTAAATCATATGCCAACAAACACGGGATAAAAATCATCGGCGATATGCCCATCTTCGTAGCCCATAACTCGGCCGATGTCTGGACGCACCCGGATATGTTCAGGCTCGATGAGAAGGGAAACTCAACGGTGGTGTCAGGAGTGCCGCCCGATGCCTTTAGCGAGACGGGGCAGCGTTGGGGCAATCCTCTCTACGACTGGGACAGAATGAGACAAACCGGATTCAGGTGGTGGATTGATCGCATGCGGTTCTCATTACATCTGGTAGACATAGTTCGCGTAGATCATTTTCGCGGGTTTGCCGCCTGCTGGGAGATTCCTGCTACAGACGAGACGGCCGAAAACGGTCGATGGATCGAAGTGCCCGGACGCGAATTGTTTTCAGCCCTCAAGCAAGAATTCCGAGAGCTTCCGATACTTGCCGAAGACCTGGGCACTATCACGCCCGATGTTGAAGAGTTGCGCGATGAGTTCCACTTCCCCGGAATGCGCGTTTTGCAATTCGCCTTTGGCGGCGACAGTTCCAATACGCATCTGCCGCATCATTACATACGGGACGTGGCGGCCTATACCGGCACGCACGACAACGACACGACCGTAGGGTGGTTCCAAAGCAAGCCGGGCGAAGGATCGACCCGCGATCTCGAACAGATCGAACACGAGCGCGCCTTTTGCCTTAAGTACCTCGACTCAACCGGCAAGGAAATCAACTGGGACTTTATAAGAGCGATTATGGCTTCGGTCGCCGATCTTGCGATCATTCCGCTTCAGGACGTGCTCGGGCTGGATTCCTCCGCGCGCATGAATCTGCCCGCGAGCCAGGACGATAACTGGACCTGGCGATATAAACCCGGCGCTCTGACCAGAGAACTGAGCGACCGGCTGGGCGAGATGACAGAGCTATACGAGCGAGCGCCAAAACAGTAACCAGCCATCAAAGTTAATCTGTTCAGCCAGGGAAAATATTTGCCACCGCAGGCACAGAGACACAGAGAAGAATTATAAAAATCTCTGTGTCTCTGTGTGACAAGGTCTCAACTTCTTGTTTTTTGAGCAAGAAATTATGCCGCCAGCAAAGCGATGTCGCTTTCGCGGAACTTTATTGCCGTTGACATAACCTCATGCCCTTTCTTCGTCACTCGATAATAATTCGTTCGCGGCACTCGGTATATCAATCCATGTGCTCGCAACAGCATCAGCTTTCTGCTCACTCGCCCAGATGCTCTTCGACGCTTTTGCTCATCTCTTTCTTCTTCCCCATAAAGCTGCTTTCTTATCGCTTCGTTGCGAATACCCTGTATCTGGTTCTCTCCTTTGAGAACCGCCTTGAACAGTTCGCTCTCTTCGAGAGTGATCGGTCGAAGCGGTCTGTATTTTCTCCCTTCAACCTCCACTCGACTACAGACCTCGTCGAAGAGTTTGCGCGACGGCTTTGGCTCTCCTACTACAGCCAGCCCTTCAAGATAACGAGAGCTGGCCCCTCGACTTACTTCTACTCGTCTGTTGATGTCAACTATCCCTTTCCTCATCGGCGACGCACGTAAGAATTACTGGAAGAAAAAGAAGTCAGGCTTGACAGAAAGCTAATTCGTAAGGACCTGTCCTTGCCCTCGCATACTTGTTTATGAATCCTGTCCTTTGCAATAGGATTGGATTGGCTCCTTCTCTACTCCAATGCATTATCCCTTCCTTCATCCTTCGATTTACTATTAGGTCATTTCCTTTCTCTTGAAGCCCACTGCTTCTCGTCCCTCCTTCCTCCTTTACTTGCTCATAATTGACTATCCTCTCTTCATTTCGTTTCAGGTATCTGATTAACTTCTTTGCTGCCTCCTTCTTCGTTTCACTCTTCGGCATATGCTTTTGCAGGTACTTTAGCGCTTGCCCTGTTTCTCCTTCCTCTAGCCATTGTTGTAACTTCTCCTGCCTCTGTTTCTTATCTCCTCTCCCAGAGTATGCCTCCCGACTTCGCTCGCCTACCTTGCACTTTGCGTGATAGAGATCGAGTCGTTTTTTCGCACAGGGGAATACCATATCGCACAAACTCCATATCCCTTCTGCTGAATCAGCGACAAACTCCACCTCTGATGTCGGGCCTATCCCACGGCGCAAGGCTTCCTCAGTTACCGGAGCTTGAAAATCCACCCACCGCTCGCACGCATTGGCCACAAAGCTTGCATCCATTACCTCTCGACGATCTTTGCTCACTTCTACAACGGAGGAGAAAAACTCGCCCACTTTCATCTCAAGCCATTGCTCCTTTTTGCGTCCGTGTATTACAACGCCATCCATTGTCACTAGGCCTGGAGGCTGATCCATTGGGGCAGGGTCAAGTTCGTCAGGCAACAGCCGCTCATCTGTCGTAGCAAGTTCTACGGTCTTTGCCGAAACTTCTACGCCGAACAAAAAATCGAGGAAGGCAGAAGCCACGCCGTAAGGCCAGCTTGCTCCACACATCACAACAATCAAAGCTAAGCGGGGCAGCATCTGCCGAGATAGCAACTCAAGCTCCTGGTCAGCGACCATGGTGTAGGAGTCACACTGCTGACAATGGTATTGATTGCGAGTAAGGGTAATCTTTGAGGCAAAGATCGTCTTTGGATGAATCGAGCAGTCACGTTTGTGGAGTTTAAGAAGCGAACCACAGCTTTTGCAGAGAATTTGACCACTCTCTACAAGTTGCTGAATCTGGTTGATTCTGGAAGGAAATAAGAAATCCTGCATCAGGGAGTTGGCGATAGAAGCCAGAAGTTGCTGAACAAGTTGTTCCATCTGGTGGGCAGATTTGTCACTAAAGCTAGAGGCAGGCATAGCGTCAAAGATGAGATTGGCGATAGAATGAACTGTGTCAGGCTCCATAAGTCTTCTCCTTCAAAAGGTTTATAGTGTCTTGAGCAGACTTATGGAGTTTATCTCATTTCTCTATCAGTAAAAGTTACGTGCTTCGGCTCTACAGTCCATGCTGGCAAATCTTCAGCCGATGATTTAATATGGTTGTTTACCTCAGCGCGCAAATCGCTGACCTGAAGGACTTAAGAGAAGAAGTACATGGCTGAAAAAAAGAGAGTAGGAATGGTGAGCCTGGGCTGCCCGAAGAACCTTGTTGACAGCGAGGTGATGCTTGGCATGCTCGCCCGCAAAGGGTATGAACTGACTGCCGACCGCGACCGGGCCGATATACTCGTCGTCAACACGTGCGGATTCATCGACTCTGCGCGGCAGGAATCCGTAGACACGATCCTCGAGATGGCCGGCCTCAAACAATCGGGCAATCTCAAGCGATTGATCGTCGCCGGATGTCTGGTCGAACGATACAAGGACGAGCTTCAGCGCGAGATACCCGAGATAGACGCCTGCATCGGAGTCAATCAACTGGAAGATATTCTGGACGTGGCCGAGCCGGGCGGTCGAAGAAAGCTTCCCGTTTACAGCGAAGGAGCCTCCGCCCCGGAGCTTTATCTTTATGATGAAACCACGCCGCGCATTCGCGCCACCGCGCCATACACTTCATACATAAAAATAGCCGAAGGGTGCGATCACACCTGCGCGTTTTGCATAATCCCACGCTTGCGCGGCACCTTTCGTTCGCGTTCGCCCGAATCGATCCTGAGAGAGGCCGAAATGCTCGCGGCTCAGGGCGTCAGGGAAGTAGTTCTCATCTCGCAGGACACGGTCAACTACGGCACAGACCTCGCTCTTAAGGACGGACTCGCCCGCCTGCTTGACTCGCTTGCCGACATTGGCGGCCTCGACTGGATCAGATTTCTTTATTGCTATCCGACAGGCATCTCGGACGAGTTGCTGCGCGTGATGGCCGAACGCCCGAACGTCTGCTCATACTTCGATATACCGCTCCAGCACGCGAGCCGCCGAGTGCTTCAGCGCATGCGCAGAGGCGGCGGGCGCGGTTCTTACGAACGCATGATCGAGCGCATACGAAAGCGCGTGCCCGATGTTGCCGTTCGTACTACCTTCATAGTCGGTTTCCCGGGCGAGCGCGAAGAGGACTTCGAAGAGCTTCTTGATTTTACTCGCGCAGTAGAGTTCGACCGCGTGGGCGTATTCACCTATTCGGATGAAGAGAACTCGGCTGCCTTTGCGCTCAATGAAAAAGTGGATCAGGCAACGATGAAAAACCGCGAGCGCCGTTTGATGAAAGAGCAGGCGCGGATTTCAAGGCGCAAAAACCGCTCGCTCGTAGGCCGCCGCGTGCCGGTCCTGCTCGAAGGTCGTTCGAAAGAAAGCGACCTGTTGCTTGAAGGCCGCATGCAATCTCAAGCGCCCGAGATTGACGGATCAATTCTGATCAACGATGTGGAGGAAGACCGGCTGGCGCAGCCGGGCGATTTCGTCACCGTAGAGATTACCGAAGCGCACGATTACGATTTGATCGGAAGAATCGTTTAGTCGGGGGCCGGGGGTCAGGGGCCGGGGGCTCCGGGCTAAGATGACTGTTTCTCTTGCAGCAGACTGGCCCCCAGCCCCGCGCCGCGCGATAGCGCATCATGCGCCAGTCGGCCCCTGGTCCCTCTTCTATGCTGAATCGTTTTGCCTACTTCATAGCGACCGGGTTCGGAGCAGGGTTTGCGCCCCTGGCCCCGGGGACTTTTGGCGCTATCGAGGGCGTGGGGTTGTTTCTGGCTATGAGCGCGCTGCCGCTTTCGCCGCGCGGTTTTCTGTTATTGCTCATAGCGGTCAATATAGTCGTCTACGTTGTGGGAGTGTGGGCCGCAAACCGCGCGTGCGAGATTTGCGGACTGGAAGACCCGGGTCAGGTCGTGATCGACGAGGTGAGCGGGCAGTTGATCTCGCTTGTGCCTATGGCGGTTGCGCCTTCGGTTGTTGGGGTGATCGCGGCCTTCGTTCTGTTTCGCCTCTTCGACATATTCAAGCCTTACCCGATTCGCAAACTCGAACACTTTCACGCGGGACTGGGTGTGATGAGCGACGACGCGCTCGCGGGCGTCTATGCGGCGGTGCTTGTCTGGCTGGGACAGTTGGCTCATCTGTTGTAAGCTATGCTTTCGGCATCGCTATGGAACGGGGTAACCTCAAACAGATAATTGATCAAACGGGCGCGGCGGGCTACCCCGAAATCAAGCTTATCAAGCAAGCACAGATGAGAGGGCCTCGCCTCGGCGTTTTTGCTTCTTCGTTCAATCCCGTGACCATAGCTCACATCGAGCTTGTCAGACGCGCTGCCCGGCAATTCTCGCTCGATTCAACGCTCGTGCTCGCAAGCAAGGCCAATGCGGATAAGTCCGATTATGCCTGCTCGCTCGAAGATCGACTGCGGATGCTTGTTCTCACCTTCGATGATGACCCTCGCGTGTCTGTAGGTCTGGCATCGCACGCTTACTTCGTCGATCTTGTAGAGGCGCTCAAATTGATTTACCCTCCGCAAACCGAGTTGCACTTCATACTCGGCTTCGATACATTCGAGCGCGTGCTCGATCCCGAAAACAGATACACGCCCGCCTATCACAGGAAATTCAACGACCGCCGGGAATCTCTTGAATACCTTTTTGAAAACAGCAGCCTGATAGTCGCAAGCCGGTCAGGCGCGGACCTGAAAGATGTTAAAGCTCTCATCAGTCGAGAGCCAGCCTGGTTTCACGAGCGCGTGCTGTATCTCGATTTCCCTGAGTATCTGGGCGAGCGCTCGGCAACCGAGGTGAGAGAGCGACTCCGGGCGGGAGAGTCGATTACGGGGCTTGTGCCCGCAGCGGCCGAGCAGTATATAAACGAGCAAAGGCTCTACAGGTGAATATATGTTGAAAGCTGAGATAGTAGCCATCGGATCGGAGTTGCTGACCCCACACCGCACAGACACAAATTCACTGTGGCTGACCGAGCGGTTGAATTCCATAGGCATAGTTGTGATGTTAAAGACGGTCGTAGGCGACGACGAACCCCGAATGGAAGAGACCATCCGCGATGCGCTGCGGAGGTCTGAGATAATAATCTCTACGGGCGGGCTTGGGCCTACCGAAGACGACATCACGCGCAAGGTTTTTGCCCGCGTCACCAATCGGCAGTTGACGCTCAATTACGAAGTGCTTGAAGAGATACGCGAGCGGTTTGCGAGCCGGGGCTATCAGATGACGCCCAACAACGAGCGCCAGGCATTGATACCCCGCGACGCGACGGTGCTGCCAAATCCGAACGGCTCCGCGCCCGGGATACTGATGGAGCAGGAGGGCAAGCTGATCATTTTGCTGCCCGGTCCGCCGCGTGAAAACCAGCCGATGTTTGATAATTTCGTTATGCCGACGCTTGAGAAAAAATCGCGCGGCACGCGCATAGCAAAGCGACTGCTGAGGGTAACCGGGATCGGCGAATCCGCGCTCGATGATATGATCGCGCCGATTTACGGCCAGTATACCAACCCTTTGACAACCATTCTGTTTACCGATTCGGAGATAGAAATACACCTGACCGCGACGGCTGAAAGCATCCAGCGCGCCGAGGAGCTTGTCGATGAGCTTACGGACAAGCTTGAAGAGAAGCTGGGAGACAATCTCTACACGACCAGAGGCGAGACGCTTGAAGAGGTGATGGGCCAGCGCCTTCTGCTCAAACGCTACACGCTGGCGACCGCCGAAAGCTGCACGGGCGGGTTGATCGCCGAGCGAATCACGCAGGTTCCCGGCGCGAGCGAGTATTTCGTCGGCAGCGTTGTCAGCTACACAAACGAAGCCAAAACGCGATTACTCGGTGTGCCGTCGGAGGTGATAGAGCGTCAGGGGCCGGTGAGCGGGGAGGTGGCCGAGGCGATGGCGCGAGCCATCAAAGAGCGGACGAATGCTACCATCGGCGTAAGCGTGACGGGAATCGCAGGCCCCGGCGGCGGAACCGATGCCGTGCCGGTTGGGACCGTTTACATAGGGCTGGCCGACGACGTAGGCACGTTCAACCGGCGATTGATTTTGCCGGGCGACCGTCACCTGATAAGATGGCGCGCTTCCACGGCTGCGCTTGAAATGATTCGCCGCCGCTACCTGCTATGAAAAGTACTCTGTGAAAATTATGCCGCCCAGAACACTCGATGATCTTCTTTCACAACTCGAAGAAGCAAAGCGCCATTTCAATAAGGGCGACGGCAAACGCGTAGAGAAGTTGCTCACTGAGCTTGCTCGCAGGAATTTCCCCGACGCGCTTTCGCTCATACGTCTTCACGAGGCGCTACTTTTTTTGCGCGCATACCCGCAGAGCAGGGAAGTGCTCGGCAGGGTCGAAGACCTCGTCGCCGGGTTTTCCTCGCGCGTAGAACATCTTCGCTCGACGGGCGCAGACCTCACGCCGTTCAATTACATTGAATATTCGGGCATCGCCGGAACCGCGCTTTCGGGCACGTTCAGCTACGAAATCGCGCGCTTTCTGGTCAGACGTTTTCCTGAAAGGGTCGAGGTTGATTGGGATCGCTACGAGAAGAAAGAACGGCTGGGCTCTGTCTGGCCCCGCCTGCTCCCTCTGCTTGAAGAAGACTCGCTCGTCGAGGCGAACATCCCTTATCTTGACTGGCTCCGCGCCGCAAAAGCGCGAGACGAATCGGATCTTTCATTGCTTCTTCGCGGCTTTGACCGCCTGCCGCTTGCGCATAGAGAGAAAGCGCAGCTTTACGATTTGATGGAATTGCCCCTCAGATGGGAAATGCAGGAACTCCCGGTTTCGCGCACGGCGTTGAAACGCCGGGTGCCGGAGGTCTTTTATCACACGGGCGCGCTTCTTCGCCGCAGCGATGTTGATATCGTTCAGGAGCTTGATTCGCCGCCCCTGGAACTTGAGAGGCTGAGGCCGAGTGAAGGCGAAGCGATACTCGATATGGTGAAGGAGGCGACGGCGGTCAGGTATCGAGAGCTTTACGGCATCACAAACGGCGACCCGAAAACCGCAGTGCAAGCCGATATGGGTCGAGGCACAAGCATTTTTTTGTGGGGGCTTGCGCCCGAACGCCGGTTGCCGCTGCGAGGGTATGCGGCAGGGTTTACGCTCAAAAACGGTGTGCCGATAAATTACATCGAGGGCATTACGCTGTTTGAACGTATGGAGATCGGCTTCAATACTTTCTACACATTTCGCGAAGGCGAATCGGCGTGGGTGTACGGGCGGGCGCTCAAACTTCTAAATCAGGTTCTCGGTGTGACGACGATCTCGATAGACCCTTATCAGGTAGGTTACAACAACGAAGAGGCAATCGAGTCGGGCGCATTCTGGTTTTACCGTAAGCTCGGTTTCCGCCCCGTAAAGCCGGAGCTTTTGAAACTGACTCTCGCCGAAGAGAAGAAGATAAAATCCAGACCCGGGTACAGAACATCTGTTAAGACTCTTCGGCGTCTTTCGTCCGGGCACGTAGTCTTCGAGATGCCCGGATCACCCGGTGGCGATTGGGACAATTTTCAGGTACGCAATCTGGCCCTCGCGGTTCAGCATCGCATGGCGGAAGAGTTTGACTCGGACGCGGCGCGTGTCCGAGCGGCCTCAATAAAGGAAGTCGCCCGCGCGCTCGAAATTCAGCGTGACAGATGGAGACCGAACGAGCTGCGGGCGTTTGAAAATCTCGCGCTGGTGCTTGCCCTCATCCCCGATCTGAAAAACTGGACCGCTGCTGAAAAGAGCGGTCTCGTTCGAATAATTCGGGCCAAAGGAGGCGCGGACGAATGGCAGTATGTCAATCTGCTTCGGAAACACGCGCGGCTCCGCGATGCGATATTGAAGCTTGGAAGTTGAAAAAAACGGCAATGGTGCGCTCACGTGAAGAGTGATGCTTGATTCGTGACTTTCTAAATCGAAATGCACAAGATTGGTACAAGCGAAACTCCAACATAGGGTGAGTAGAAATAGACCACGGATGACGCGGATGCGACGGATTTACGCGGATCAGTCCCAATTTGATCTAATCCGCGCTAATCCGCCGCATCCGCGTAAATCCGCGGCCTATTTCAATTTGCCTTTCATTCAATTTCATTTGTACCAATCTCTTGCGGAATAATTTAGCAGACCTCCTGATAAAGATTACATGCAAGCCTGCTAAATCACGCATCACTCTTCACGCATCACGGAGCGCGGGTCACACGCTCTCTTCCACCTTTTTTTCTTTCTCGGAAGGCGTGCGGTCAAGCGACCATTTCAGCGCGGGCGGTGTGACAAGCGTAGTGATGATGACCATTATCACCACCGCGCCGAATGTGCCTGAACTGATTACCGGCTCCATCACGCCTTCGAGGTTGGGCAGCATCAACGTGGCTCCAATGCCTGCGAAAATCAGACCTACCTCGCCGCGCGGTATCATCCCCAGCCCGATTGAGAGGCGGTTGAGGTTGCGCTCGGCCACGGCGAGCGAGCATATCTGCTTGCCGATTATCGCGACCAGCGTCAGCACCATCGCAAAGCCAAGCAGATCGAGCCGGGCGAATGCGCGCAGATCGACCTTTAATCCCATCAACACAAAAAATATCGGCACAAGCAGCGCGCTTATTGGCTTGAGCAGATGCTCAAGCGAATGCTCGCCTTTCTGACGGAATTTATCGAAGTAGGCTTCGTCGAGCACAAGCCCGGCGGCGAATGCTCCTACAATCGGCGCAAGCCCTACGCGAGATGCTATCCACGCAAGCACGAAACAAAAAGAGATGGCCAGCGCCAGAAGCACGCCCCGGCTTTCAAGTCGCCCGGCGTTATGAAACAGACGCGGCACGACGAAGTGCCCGAGTAGGATTGCTCCGATCAGAAACAGAATCGCTTTGCCCGCTATTATGATTACGTCGAGCGCCGAGAGCGCCTGCCCGGTTGAGGCCGAATTGATAGCGCCCGCCACAACGGCGAGAATCAGCAATCCCAAAACGTCGTCAATCACGGCCGCGCCCAGAATGATTCGAGACTCGCGCGCATCGAGCTTGCCCATGTCTTTCAGCACTCGCGCAGTGATGCCTACGCTGGTGGCGCAAAGCGTAGCGCCTATGAAGATGTGACCCAGTTCCGCTTCGTCGGGGATAAAGTAAGCCGCCACGCCCCACCCGAGGAAAAAGGGAGCGATCACGCCCGCCACGGCTACGAACAGAGACGACCATCCGACTTCCAGCATCTCACCGAGATTCGATTCCAGCCCCACTTCAAACAGCAGGATGATGACTCCGATCTCGGCCAGCGCGCCTATGACCGCATCGCTTTTCAAAGGCTCGGCCATAGTGAATCCGACCAGCGCGAGATTGCCTACGATGATGCCGCTGATAAGCTCTCCCAGGACAGCGGGCTGATGAAATCGCTCGAACAACTCGCCGCCCAGCTTGGCTACTATCAGGATTACCGCGATGCCTAAGAGCACCATCGGATCGAGCGCGCCGTGCGAAGCCTCGGCCGCGCCCTCGTGAGGTGTTTCAGGACTGGCCAGTATGGTTTGCGCCGCCCAGAGTGCCGCGCCGCAGGCCGCGAGGCCAAAGATCGTGGTTCGTTTCATAGTCTGTTTCTTATTTCAGCAGAGTGACAATCGCTGGATTCGGGTTGTCATCTGCGTCTGTATTCTCCAGTTAAAGATTAGTTGTAATGCTCGACAGCCGTGAGATGATGGTGTCCGCTCACTCACTCTATTTTCACTAAATATCTCGGTTTGTCCAGAAGGCTTCGGGTGGATGCCCGGCCTTTTGCTTCAAAATGCTTTTACGAACCCGGTCGGTTGAGTATATGCTTTGGCTCATCCGGCAATTCGATCACACGAGAAAGGAGAGCGGCCCAGGTGTCACGCCGCGCAATAATAGAAATATGAAATTCAACCACGTGATTATGACGATTTCAATCCTATGTCTGACTATAGCCTTCGCCTCGCCCACGCGAGCAGATGTGAAATTGCCTGCGCTCATAGGCGATAACATGGTCGTTCAACAGGGCGTAAAGGCTCGTGTGTGGGGATGGGCCGCGCCATCCGAGCGCGTGAAGGTTATGATGGCAGGCAAGCAGGCGATGGCTGTGGCCGACGCTAAAGGGCATTGGGAGGCGCAGATCGGCCCGTTCAAAGCGGGCGGCCCGTTCGAGATGACGATAGCCGGAAAGAACACTATCGTCATCAAAAACGTCCTGGTCGGCGAAGTGTGGGTCGGCTCGGGTCAATCAAACATGGAATGGCAGCTTCAGAATGTGATTCACGGCGCAGACGAAGTGGCGCGGGCAAATTATCCCGATATTCGGCTCTTTACCGTGACGAAAGCAACTTCGCTCGAACCGCGCGACGATGTCGAGGGCCGATGGGTCGCGTGCACGCCCGAGACAGCCGGGACATTTTCGGCCGTCGCATATTTCTTTGGCCGCGATTTGCACGACAAACTCAAGGTTCCCGTCGGGCTTATTCACTCTTCGTGGGGAGGCACACCCGCCGAAGCGTGGACCAGCCGCGAGACGCTTGCGGCCAGCCCTGAACTTCGACCTATGACCGAAGCTCTGGACCTCGCCGCGAAAGACCTTCCTTCGGCGATGCGTGAATACGAGGCGGCGCAGGCGAAGTGGGAAGATGAGAATTTCGCGCACGACCCCGGAAACAAAGGGTTCGATCTTGGGTACGCCCGGCCCGATTTTTCCGATGAAGACTGGAAAAAGATGCGATTGCCGCAACACTGGGAATCGGCGGGGCTTGCCATTGACGGCTCGGTCTGGTTTCGCAAGGTCGTAGATGTTCCGGCAGATTGGGCCGGAAAAGAGCTTGCGCTCAGCCTCGGAGCCATAGACGATTTCGACACAACCTATTTCAACGGCACAAAGGTTGGCTCGACGGGCCGCGAAACGCCGAATTTTTATATGGCTCCAAGAAAATACACTGTTCCCGGCTCGCTCGTCCGCGCCGGTCGCAATGTGATCGCCGTGCGCGCTTTCGATCATTACGGGGATGGAGGCTTTAGCGGCGCGGGAGCCGATATGACGCTCACGGTTGCGGGCGGGTCGCCCATCTCGCTTGCCGGTGACTGGCTCTACAAGATAGAGACAAGCATCGAGCCGATAAAAGTGGATTTCTCAAAGCAACCCGTAGCTCCGGCCGGGGCGGGCAACCCGAATACCCCGACCGTGCTTTACAACGCGATGCTTGCGCCGCTCACTCCCTACCGTATTCGCGGCGCGATCTGGTATCAGGGCGAATCAAACGCCAACCGCGCCCGGCAGTATCAGACTCTTTTCCCCGCGATGATTCGCAACTGGCGCGCTCAGTGGGGCGAAGGAGACTTTCCATTCCTTTTTGTTCAGCTTGCAAATTTTCAGGCGCGAAAACCGGAGCCCGGCCCAAGCGACTGGGCCGAACTGCGCGAGGCGCAATTGATGACGCTCAAGGAACCCGCGACCGGCATGGCGGTCATTATCGACATCGGCGAGGCAAACGACATTCATCCGAAAAACAAACAGGATGTGGGCCATCGCCTCGCGCTCTGGGCGCTGGCAAAGACCTACGGGCAAGCGGTCGAGTTTTCAGGACCGCTCTACAAATCGTTTACGGTCGAAGGCGACAGGGCGCGAATAAAGTTCTCGCACGCCGAGGGGCTGCGCACTACGGACGGCGCGGCGGTCGAGGGATTTTCTATTGCGGGCGCGGACGGGAAATTTGTCTGGGCGAGCGCAAAGATCGAGGGCAATGAGGTAGTAGTATGGAGCGAATCGGTCGCGCAGCCGAAGGCGGTGCGTTATGCGTGGGCCGACAACCCGGCGACGAACCTCTACAACGGCGCGGGGCTTCCGGCCTCTCCATTCAGAACCGATAACGGGCCGGGCCGATAATTCCGAGTCAGAGGATTGTGATATGCTGAAATGACCGGGGGAGGCAGGGATTTATGAACCCGATCTGGATGCCTGTAATATTCGACTCGATAAAAAGTGTTAAGAGGAAATGCCCTCACTGCGGCAAGACCCGCGCCTACTCGCCGAAGCGTGTGGGGCAGTTTTACAAGTGCAAGGCTTGCGGTCACAGATTCAAAGAGAAGCACTGAAACTTCAAATCTCCTTAGATCTCAGATCTCAAATCCAGGAGTCGCGCAGTCTTATGCACTCGCATGTCGATTTACGATTGGCACTCCTTAGGATAAAATCTCTAGTTCTTTTTATGATCTTGCAGGGACAGGTAGTTGTCACTGGCCCTGCCCGGCTTATTACTTAACTGGAGAATTGGAGGAATGTATGGGAAGAAAAAAGATAACCGTCGTCGGCGCGGGCAATGTCGGAGCCACAGCCGCGCAACGACTGGCTGACAAAGAGCTTGGCGATGTCGTGCTGGTTGACATCATAGAAGACATGCCACAGGGCAAGGCGCTCGATCTGGCCGAAGCCGCACCCGTCGAAGGCTACGATGCGCGGTTGACGGGCGCAAACGGTTACAAAGAGACTGCGAATTCAGATGTTGTGATAATAACTTCGGGGCTTGCGCGAAAACCCGGCATGAGCCGCGACGATCTTTTGCGAACGAATGCTCAGATCGTAGGATCGGTCACCGACGAAATTATGAAGCATTCGTCCAACCCGATCCTCATCATCGTCTCGAATCCGCTCGACGCCATGTGCCACGTGGCCCGGAAACATTCGGGCTTGCCGAAAGAGCGAGTCATAGGCATGGCGGGCGTTCTGGATTCGGCGCGCATGCGCTCGTTTATAGCCGAAGAACTGAATGTCTCGGTAGAAAATGTCACGGCGTTTGTGCTTGGCGGTCACGGCGATACCATGGTCCCGCTGCCGCGTTATTCGACCGTCGCAGGCATTCCTATCCCCGACCTTATGCCAAAGGACAAGATCGACGCGATAGTTGATCGCACGCGAAACGGCGGCGCTGAGATCGTGAAGCTGCTCAAGACCGGCTCGGCCTATTACGCTCCGTCGGCGGCGGCGGTCGAAATGACAGAGGCGATACTCAAGGATAAGAAAAAGATACTTCCCTGCGCGGCATACCTCGAAGGCGAATACGGCATAAACGGATTATACGTAGGCGTGCCGGTCAAACTCGGCGAGCGCGGCATAGAAGAGATCTTACAGATCAATCTGACTACGGATGAGCGCGCGGCGCTTCAGAAATCGGCTGCTGCGGTTCAGGAACTCGTCAACGTGCTGGGGCATTGATAAAAGCCCGCCTGCATGATTTAGATAGCGGTGCTCGCCTTGCTTTGCCACAGAGGCGCAAAGCCACAGAGTTTATGAATTATTTCTCTGTGTCTTTGCGCCTCTGTGGCTGTTTCATTCCCTGGCCGAGCAGATTCTTTAAATTCCAGAGCTTGACATCCAGTGCTACAATGTAGGCGAGCGGTCGTCCCCTGCACTGCTTGCTTTTCCCCACAGCCCCTTAAGAATTTGATTAAGCAGATGTTCCCGATAATACGTCAAATGCCCAGTATGCCCGGAGGTTATCCAACAATGTTTGGTAGTGGGGTTGTTAGCTGTTCGCTTGGAGAGATCAAACGCATCTATCCGAATCAGTGGGTTGCAATCGCTATCACCGAGACCGATGAGGACGGTTTTGCCGCCGCAGGCGAAGTGATAACTCACGACCCGGATGAGAGGTTTGTCTGGTCCGCGATTCATCTGGGAGACATGGACGATCCGGTTTATGTCTTCTACACCGGGTCGCGCCGGACGGCCGGCGTATAACAGGTTATCTCTATCCGAGGTTGTCGCTTAAATTTATTCTGATTGTCTCAACTCAATACGGTATCAGAATGTATATCAGACTGATGCCGGCTTGCTTTTCCACTGGCTACCAAAGCACTCTCCTGGCCCGAGAAGTCTCGATTGTTCAAATATTGAACAAAGCGAGGGCCCTGATTTGAATCAAGGCACTCGCTCAAGGGTTACCAATCATCAACCGGCTTACTTATTGTCTGTGTCGGTGATGATGATCTCCACGCGACGGTTCATCTGTCTGCCTTCGGGCGTGTCGTTTGTGGCGACGGGTTGCATTTCGCCAAGACCTCGCGTGCCGGTTATGCGGTCGGCGGCTATGCCGGTCTGCGTCAGGTAATAACGCACCGAATCGGCGCGGTCTTCCGAAAGCTTGCGATTATACTCAGGCGTTCCGATGCTGTCGGTGTGGCCTTCGATCTCGATATGATAATTGCCCGGATAGGCAATCAGTATCCCGGCCAGCTTGCTCAGTTTTTCGCGAGCGCCGGGTTTGAGCGATGCCTTGTTAAAATCGAATAAGACATCACTCAGGCTCACGATCAATCCGCGAGCTTCGCGGCGAGTTTCCAGAATCTCGGAAAGCGAAACATATAATCGCTGTTCGAGTTCGGCCTTGTCCTGTTTCGCGTGCTCGGCTTCTATGCGAGCCCGCTCGGCCTCGGTTCGCGCCAGTTCTTCGTTAGCCTTTGCGCGGTCGGCTTCGGTCTGGGCCTGGTCTACGCGTTCGTGCGCCAGGGCAATCTCTTTTTCTGCCTTTTCGACCGCTTCGCGATACTGGTCGGCTTCCTGTCTGGCCTGCGCGGCTTCGTCGCGCGCCAGGTCGGCTTCCGTCTGCGCCGCCTCTATGGTTGATCTGGCTTCCTGCCGTTCGGCATCGAGGCGGGAAGCGGCAATTCGCTCGACCGTAAGCTCTCGGGCCTGCTCACCCAATCGCATCACATCGTGGGCCATACCCGTATATTTCTCCAGGTCCTTGCGCTCTCCGGGCCATAACTGCTCCAGGGCCGCGAGCTTTATCTCGGCCTGTCTCAGTTCATCTTCGGCGTACTGGGAAGCGCCTGCGCGGCGGGCTATCTCGACCGAATTTCGCGCGCCGAGTATGACAAGCGGCGTGCTGTAATCGGCGCTCAATGCCGGAGCATCGGTCGAAGAGACGAGATAAACAATCGCGTCATTGCCGCGATAATCTATCCGGCTCACTTTGATGCGGCCTTCGGTGTCTTTTTGCAGAGCGTTCTCAGCCACAACGACGGGGCTGGGAGACTTGACCGCGGAATGCGGCTCGGCGGTTATCAACAGGCCGAAAGTCTGAAATGCTGTGGTCACTTCTACATCGAATTCATTCTTTATCTGCAACTCGGCCAGATTGTCTGCCTGGCCTTCGGGAGCTATGGCCCACAGGATAAACGTGGTGTAATAGCCGCCCAGGGCTTGAGGATGGCCCAGGTCTTTCATCTTCAGTTTTATACGGGTGCGACCCTCTTTGCGTTTTACCTCGGCCTCGCCTCTGGCTCGCGGGGCAAGGGTCGTGCCGATCATATCGACTTCGGTGCCGTTATTTTCAGGGTACTCGACGGCGAGAACCGTATGCCGGATAGGCACTACCTGCGCGGTCGGCCCCACTGTTATCACTTCGCCCCTTTGAGCGAAAGCCGCCCCCGAAATCATTATCAACACGAGCGCGCTAGTTATAGTTAATTTTCGTATGCTCATCAACCTCTCCCTCCTTCAAATCGTTTGAAATGCAAAACCATCCCGTTCATAAAAACCTGGCTCTGAATCACTCGAAAACGCTACACTCTGACGCGGGTATCTGAACTCAACAAATACAATTCCGCGCGCCGATAACGCCGTTTTTAGGAGAAGGGCAATCACCGTTCCACACAGACTCTGACTGTCTCAGGTTTCGAATCTCAAATGTAAATCTGAAATCTAATGGCTCGATACCATACAAATCTCGTATTTTGCCCGTCACGTCAGGCAACTGTAGCCGGAGGCTGATCATCAAGCCTGAGATTCTTTGGAGTGGCTTCAGGCAAGCCATTTTGCAGCGTACAGCTTGACTTTGATTCGCTATGCGGACAACAATGTCTGTGGATAAAGACAGGTTCCCACTTGTAGCCCCACCGGCCCTCGGTTCAGCCCCGGTCGGCAGTCTCTTCCTAGGAGTTTTGTCATGATTTCAAAAACAAAGATAAACGCGCGTCTATTGATTCTCGCGTTTGCGACGCTGGCGCTTTCAGTGCCTGCGCTCGGCGAGACTCAATCACTCGAAACATTGCTTGCGTATCTGAAAAGCCCCAACGCCGACACTCGACGCGATGCCGCGCACAAACTGGGCGAGCGCCGTTTTCGCACTCAACTCGTTGTCGAAGCGCTTGCCGTCTCCGCAAGCAAAGACGACAACCGCGAGGTACGCGCCGAAGCCGTCTGGGCGCTCGGATTGATAAAGGATTTCTCGGCCCTCCCCGAGATGCTTGGCGCGCTCAAGGATTCCGACAAGGATGTGCGCTCAACTGCGGTCAAGGCCCTTGTCGCCCTCTACACCGAACACGATATTGATTTCATCACAAACCGGCGCACGGGATGGAATCGCTTCAATCCTTTTCTGGATACGAGCGATCACGAGATCATAGAGCCTTATATACAGGTTGATCCCTCGATCATAAATGCGCTCGGCCAATCGGCCCGGGGGGATAACGAGCGCGATGTCCGCATAGCCGCCATTCGCGCGCTCGGCGTTCTGCGCGGCTATAATGCGCTGCCTCAACTGGCCGACGCGCTCAACGCCGACCAGGACGTCCGCATAGACGTAATCCGAGCCTTTATAAAAATCGGAGACCCGGCGGCAGGACAATACCTTATTCCCTTCTTCCGCGATTCGGATCAGAAGGTTCGCACGCAGGCGATGTATGCGGCCGGCGCGCTCAAATATCGCCCGGCCGTCGAGCCTCTGCTTTCCGTTTACGGGCTCGGTCCCCAGAAAAGAAACACCTTCTCGCGGGTCACGCGCAAGGTGAAGGGAGTGTTTACTTATTTGCCGCCGCGAGACGAGGCGGCGCTGTGGGCGCTCTCGCTCATAGGCGACGAAAGGGCCGAACAGATATTCGTAGAGAACATGGGCGACCCGGACGGCGACCGCCGTCAGTACGCCTTCGAAGGGCTTGCGCGCATAGCCGACCCGCACTACATGGATCAGATTTCGCGCCTTGTGCTTGTCGAGCGCGACAGCGATGTGAAACTGGCCCAGCACTGGGCGATTTATAAGATGGGCAGCCGCCCCAATATCCGCTACATCGTCAACGAACTCGACAGCGATAAAGAAGAAACGATGCGCGAGTATCTCTTGGAGAGCAACGACCCTGCCGACCTCTACCCTTACATCAGATCGAGCAACAAGACCGTTCGGCGCAAGGTGATTGACATACTCGGCCAGATAGGCAACCAGGATACGGTGCGCGAACTTGAGCCGGTGGCGCGGACTTCGGGCGCAGATACGTCCGATATGGCGACGGTCGCAATCAAACGCATCGAGTGGCGTATGAGCGGTCGGCCTCGCGCCCGCGACGAAGTGTTGCAGAGGGAGACTCGCCCGCGCCGTTCGGCAAGCCCGAATTGATCTTTGTGAGAGTCTGAGTATCCGAAAACAGATGGCCGACCGGTCGCGACTCCGGTCGGCCATGACTGACGAAAGAACCGTCTCTGTATTGAGGAGGTTCGCCCGTATTCTACAATTATTGCAAATCATGCACAATGGTTTCTTCATTTCCATCCTTATTGCAATCAACCCGGATTTAGAATAAAATAGCGCGCGCAAACGGCCTCTTTGAGCGAAACCAGGTCTTTCGGGTTCCAGCAGGTTTAAAACAGGGCGGTTGGCCTATTTCAACTTTTTCGGTGCAAGGCCGTGCATCGGGGCTTTTGTGGTTTTTTGAGTTGCTTGAAGTCTTGAACTAGATTTCATCTTGAGCCATCTGGCCATCAGCCCCTGACGTTTTTCAGGCAAGCTGTATTATTAATGACAACGTAGAGGTTCGATTGCACCTGGAATCGAGTGCTATCAAGAGCAATCGAATTTAATGGAAAGCTTGTACTTGCTGTTTTCGGATCGTTCAGCGCGGGCCGGAGTCTTTCAGATAATACAAGCAGGCGCCTCGCCATCCTGACAATTTATCAGTGGAAATTGACGTGAAAGGGTTTGGTAGTTGTAACAGTTCGTCGCACTTGTACTCCGGCAGGTCGATTATTCACCGAATCGGTTGGCTCGTCTGGAAGTTACTTAAAGTAGGGAGGATCAGAAAAATAATTATGAAGAAAAGAGAGCTTTATTCCATATTCACTTCAGCGATTGCTGCTCGGGCGAGATTGGCCAACCGCAAGTCTATAGCTTTTTTGCTTTGCTTGTTTGTGGCCCTCTCCTTTACAGCCGTTATCTCTGCTCAAAAGGTATCAAAAGGATCGGGCGCAGCTCCTGCCGCCAAGAAGAGCGTTGACCCGAAATCAACAAAATCAATCAAATCAACCGAGAAATCTGAAAAGGAAGAATCGGAAGAGGCCAAAGAGGCCGACCGATCCGAGCAGCGAGAAGGCATCGGCGAAATGGTCGGCACGCCGCAATACGGCGCTTTAGGCATTCAAAAGACCTCGGCCGAGATCATGGATTTACAGGCCGCAACTCCGGCCAAAAAGTTCAATCCGCGAAGCCTTATGCGAGAGTTGGAAGGCCCCGATAGAAGCAACCTTCCGCAAGCGCCCGGAGCGATAGACGCGCCGCAATGGCCCCCTGTAGATAAATCCGCTCCCGAAGCAGCGCCTCTCCCCTCCGGCCCGCAGACGCCGAGCACCGCCTTTGACGGCGCGACCGGCCCGACCGAGACCGGAGCCTTTCCTCCCGACACGATGGGCGCTGTCGGCCCGTCGCAGTTTCTCGTATTCCTCAACGGTCGCATACGGACATTCAATAAGGACACAGGGGTGGCCGATGGTGTTTTGAATGTGGACTCGGATGTCTTTTTCGCCACGGTCATTAGCACGCCGGGGGTGGGCGAGGTCGCATTTACATCCGATCCGAATGTGCGCTATGACCGATTGTCGGGTCGCTGGTTCCTGACCATCATTGACGTTGTCTTGAACGGCACAACCGGCGCTACGACCAGGCCGAATCGCATACTGTTTGCTGTGAGCAGCAACAGCGTACTGACGGGAGCCACGGTCTGGACTTTCTTCCAGTTTCAATCAGACGCAACCAATTTTGCCGATTACCCGTCGCTTGGCATAGACGCGGATGCCCTTTATATCGGCACCGATCAATTTTCGTTGGCCGGCTCTTTCGTAAATACGAATGCGTATGTCATCAGAAAATCTTCGATACTCGGGGCCGGGCCAATCGTATTCACCACATTTGCAAATCTGGTAGTCGGCTCTACGGGTCCGTTTGCGCCCAGAGGTGTTGATAATTACGACCCGAACAATACGGGGCCTACGGCGGTGGGGTACTTCGTAGGAGTTGATGCGGCGCTTCTTCAGCCGATTGGATTTTCGTCGCATCACCAATCCCGGTGGAACGCCTACGATTTCGGCGAACATCCTACTGACCGTTACAACCACTAACGCCTCTGTGCTGGTTCCGCATCTCGGTAACACGGGCGGCAACAACGGCAGGCTCGATAGCCTCGACGATAGATTGTACGCGGCACACCTGAGAAACGGTCGCCTGTGGACCGCCCATAATACAGGCGTAAATGCCACAGGTGGGAGCGACCGCTCCTCGCAATCGTAATGCTGTGCGGTGGTACGAGATTCAAAACCTCGACCACTACGCCCACTGTTCGTCAATCGGGCACGCTGTTTGACAATACTGCGAATAGTTGACGCAAATCAGAGAAACTACTGGATACCTTCTATAATGGTTTCCGGGCAGGGGCACGCGGCGCTCGGATGCAGCATCGCCGGAACAAGCGAGCGCATAAACGCCTTCACGACGGGCCGCCTCGCGGGCGATACGCTCGGCACGCTCAGAGACGGACCGGGCGGGTCCACGCTTCTGGGCTATACCGCGAGCAGCACGGCTTACAATCCGCCGAGCGATCCGGGCGGGGGGGGCGGACGCCGCTGGGGCGATTACTCGTACACGAGCCTCGACCCCTGCGACGACATGACGATATGGACCATTCAGGAATACTGCAACGGGACAAACACTTATGGCGTGAGGGCTGTGAAGCTGCTGGCTCCGCCTCCGGCGACTCCCTCTATGTCCACGCCGTTTGCCGTCCCTCAGAATGAGACTTCCTTTCAATGTCACGATCACCGGCACCGTGGTCAACGGATCAGGTTTCTATGATCCGGGCGCGGGCTTTAATTGCCGGATAGACGCGACCGTAACGGGCGGAGTGATAGTCAACAGCGTAACCTATAACAGCCCGACCTCGGTGACGCTGAATCTCAACACGACCGCCGCCTCTACCGGCACGCAAAATGTGACGATCATAAACCCGGACGGGCAGAGCCTGACCGGCAACAACCTGATCATCATAACCGTGCCGACCGCCGTCAAACTCGATACGGCCAAAGCCACGGGCTACGACGACGGGCGCGTTGCAATCGAGTGGCAGACGGCCAACGAAGTCCAGAACCTCGGCTACAATGTGTACCGCGAGCAGAACGGACAGCGCGTCCGCATAACGCCTCAACTGATCGCCGGATCGGCTCTGGTTGCGGGCGCTGACACCGCGCTCAATGCGGGGCTTTCTTACGCGTGGCTCGATATTCCTTCATCGGGTGGAAAGGGTGTCAGGTACTGGATCGAAGATGTTGATCTCAAGGGCAGGTCCAATTTCTATGGTCCGATTGACATCACGTCGAGTCAAAGCAAATCCATCTCCGAATCCCGCGCCACATTCCTTGCGAGGCTCGGACAGCACGCCTCTCAACTCAGCCTTGGAACCGGCTCGACATCGTTACGTCGCGCGGCCTCTCCGGCTCAGTTGTCACCCGGCGCTTGTCAGTCTCCAATCGACTCTTGCCGCTCAACCAGCGGTCAAACTGTCGGTCAAGAACGAAGCGTGGTATCGCGTCACTCAGCCTGAACTCGTGCAATCGGGTCTTGCTTCGACGGTCAACCCGCGCAACCTGCAATTGTTCGTAGGCGGGGTTGAAGTGCCTATCCGGGTCAACGGAGAAGGTGACGGGCGATTTGATGCCTCGGATTCAATCGAATTTTATGGACTCGGGCTCGATACGCCTTCAACTGACACGCGGGTCTACTGGCTCGTCGAAGGCGCATCGGCAGGCAAGAGGATCGCTACCGCACCGTCAGGCAAGACGCTTGTTGCCGGGCCGAGCGGATTCGGCTATACGGTCGAACGCCGTGACCGCACGATCTATTTCTCGTCGCTTAGAAACGGCGATAAAGAGAATTTCTTTGGCGCGGTCATAACCTCGTCATCATCGGCGGATCAGACGTTGACTCTCAGACAGTTGGATAGGTCGGTTGAATCAAACGCATTGATTGAAGTCGCCGTGCAAGGTGTGACGCAGGTTCCGCACCGGGTGAGCATCCAACTCAATGGAGTGAGTGTAGGCGAGTTGAGCTTCAACGGGCAGGAAGAGGGCACACTCTCGATTCCTGTTTTGCAGTCGCAGTTGAGAGACGGCGACAATGTCATAAGCCTGCTGAGTCTCAACGGCGGGACCGATGTGAACCTTATCGATTACACACGCATCAGCTATCGGCATCTCTACGCGGCTGAAAACAACTCCCTCAGACTGACGGCCGATGCCAAACAGACGGTGACAATCGGCGGGTTCACGAGCAGCCAGATCAAAGTAATGGATGTGACCGACCCGAACGTTGTACAGGAAGTGAGCGGGACGGTTGTGAATCAAAAAGGCAGCTACTCGATCACGGTGCTCGCGCAGGGATCGGGGCAGAGAACCATGCTTGCCTATGCCTCCGATCAGGTGAGGCAGGTGGCATCTGCCGAAGCAAACGAACCGTCGAGCTTGAGACAAACCTCGAACGGGGCCGATTTCCTGATAATCACACCGAAGCAGTACGCGGGGGCGCTTGATCAGTTGAAGGCGCTCAGGCAGAGCCAGAAGATGGCCGTCGGTGTGATAAAGGTCGAAGACATCTATGACGAGTTCAACTTCGGAAACAAGAGCGCGCAGGCGGTTGAAGACTTCCTGAATTACGCCATAACAAGCTGGAAGCGGAAGCCGACTCACGTCTTGCTTGCCGGAGACGCAAGCTACGACCCGAGAGACTATCTCGGATACGGGGTGACAGACCTCGTGCCTACGAAGCTTGTAGACACGGCGTTGATGGAGACCGCAAGCGACGATGCGCTCGTGGACCCGGATGGTGACGCGATAGCGAACGTGGCGCTTGGGCGATTGCCGTTTAGAACCGCGCAGGAAGCATCAATTATGGTCGGCAAGATCGTAGGCTATGACAATAGCCGCGCGGGAAGCAGCGTAGTGCTTGTGGCCGACAGCAACGATGGGATGAACTTCGCGGAGATGAACACGGCCTTAAGGGCGCTGATCCCCGGCTCGCTCAGAGTCGAAGAGATAGATCGGGGTATCACAGACGACGCGACCACGAGGGGCCAGATCATAGACGCGATCAATCGTGGTGCAAAGATAGTCAACTACACAGGTCACGGATCGTTGAATCTGTGGAGAGGCAATATCCTGACCTCGGGAGACGCAAGCGCGCTGACAAACAGAAATCAGTTGTCGCTCTTTATCACCATGACGTGTCTGAACGGGTACTTTGAAGACCCGTCGGTCGACTCTCTTGCAGAGTCTATGTTGAAGTCAACACAGGGAGGAGCAGTAGCCGTGTGGGCTTCGACAGGGACTACACAACCGGGCGATCAATGGCTGATGAATCAGGAAGCGTACCGGCGCTTGTTCGGCGGCGAAGGATTGACGCTCGGCGAAGCGACGAGACGTGCGAAATCTGCGATAACCGATCCGGACGTGCGCCGGACCTGGGTATTGCTCGGAGATCCTACGACAAAACTGAGATGATCGCTTTGCTTGCGATCATCCGGCCTGATTGATAAAAGGCGCGACCGCTTCAAGAAATTTCTTGAAGCGGTCGCGCCGATTTTTTTGGCAAGCGTCGTCGATAATCTTCAGAGGTGGATTTGAAGGAAAGACATGCCCTGATAGGCAGGGCCATTCAGTTCTTGAGTTGAGGACAAAAGGAGAACTTTGAATTATTTTAGGCGGAAAAAATAATTAAGCTCCTCGCAGCAAGCTGCAGGTATCGCGCAAGAGGGAGTTGAAATGGAGCCGCAGCACGCTGACGGGGAATTGCAGCTGACCTACTCGGATTAAATCATATAGAGTCAGATCCGCGAAAATCCGTCGCATACGCGTCCGTCCCGGCCTATTCGCCTTTTCCCTTTCTACATATTGGAAAACTGAATGACCCTGGCTGATAGGCCACGCATGCGACGGATCAACTCACAAGGGGTTTACTCATGTGCCGCGCTATGATAATTTCACGACTTCAGAGAACATTAACGAGGAGAACGCTATGAACATAAGAGAAAGGGTCGTCAACGGTGTGAGCGTGCTTGATTTATCGGGCAAGATCATCTTAGGCGAAGGCGACCTTCAAATCAAAGACCGAATCAGAGACCTTCTGGCCGATGGACAGCGACAGATACTGCTAAACCTGGGCGATGTGACCTATCTGGATTCGGCCGGGCTCGGCTCGCTCATCAGCAGCTATACGACCGTCAAGCGCGAAGGAGGACAGTTGAAGCTCGTAAGCCTGACCAAACGCATTCAGGATTTGCTGACCATAACCAAACTGATTACCGTCTTTGACACATACGAAGGCGAGAAAGAAGCCCTCGACTCATTCAAAGCCGCCGAGGCGTCTCCATCGGCCTGAACGAGCTTTGCTCTACAAAGTGAAACGTAAATAAGGGGAAATCGAGTGGCGTGTCGATTGCGGGTCTCTCGCCTTTGCTCACCGCCTCCGCATACTTCAGGGCTGTTGAGCGGCAAGAGCGCGGACTCGCTCCATGCTCTCTTTCATCGCGGGGTCACTTGAGGCGTTAAAGGCTTTTTCGTAAATGCGAAGGGCCTGTTGATACTGCTTATCGCTTTCGTAAACGTAACCGAGTTCCGACAGCGCCGGGATTGAATCCGGCATCAGCGTTATTGTTATTTCCAGCGCCTCCATAGCCTTTCTCATCCTTCCGCTGCGCGAAAGCGCTATTCCATAATAAAGCCACGCCTGCCCGTTATCCGGGTTTGCCTTTGCCAGTTTTTCAAGCGGCGCGACGGCCTTGTCGAACTGCCGCGCGCCCAGGTAAGCTCGCCCCAAAATGTTGGCCGTTTTCAAATCGTCGCGAATGGCCTGAAGTCGCTCGCCCGCTTCAATCGACTCCAGCCAGAGCGCGTCGGAGCCGGGCTTGCGCGCCTTGCGCATAAGGCTTTCGGCGAGCAGTTCAAGCGCGGCCGTATCCTCAGGATTGGCTTTGACAGCCTGTTTGAGGGCGGGGATGGCGTGGTCGTCGTCTTCGCGTTTGAAATAGATTGCGCCCAGATAATAAGAATCGGTCCCGCTCTCTTTCGCCTTGTCGTTTGCCGCCGCGCCGGCAAGCAAGGGCGCGGCCTCATCATAACGCTCGAGGAAAAAATAGGCCCGGCCAAGCGCCGCCCGCGCGCTTGGATCGACTTCGCGCTTCGACTTCGTGGCGATTTCGATATATCGGTTGAGCGGCTCGATGGCTTTATCGTATTCGTTCGACAGGTAGTGCGAAATGCCTATGGTATACCACGCGCCCGCGATGTCCGGGCTTGCGGGCGTCTGTATCTCAAGCAGATCAATGGCGCGTTCAAGGGGCAACTCTACGCGGTTGTAGCGCTTCAGATTGAACTCGCAAAGCCCTATGTAATACCACGCGCCCGCAACATCAGCGCGCTCTCGGACAATGTCCTGGAACTCGGCCAGCGCCGCCCGGAAATCGCCCTTGTTATAAAGCGCCACACCGCGTTCCCAGTTGGCCGCCGCGACCGGGATTGAAAGAAGCAGGATCGACAGGAGCGCCGCCCGAATATGCCTGATACTTAAACGCATAGATCGAAATTATTACACGGGCGGCTCTTGCTGTCGAATGCTGAAATCTGGAATCTGGAATCCCAAATCTCAAATCTCATATTTCAAATCTCAAATTCTAGAAGCTGAACTTCATTCCGGTTTCGATCCTGCGCCCGGGCGCGGCTGCAATCGCCTGCCCAAAGAAGGGCGAGGTCTCTACCCCGGTGAAATTCATCAGGTTTGTGTGATTGAACAGATTGTTGGCCTGTATATAAAAATCCATGCGCCATCGCTTATCGACCGCTTGCGGGTCGCCACTGACCATGCCGAGCGCGTCATCCCCGTCACGTATGCGAATCATTTTTGGCCGCCCGCCACGCGCTCCCGTATCGGGCCGCTTGCCAAAACCAAACCCCCAGCTCAAACGCGCTCCCATATCCCACCGGGCAGAGCCCCGCGCGCTGTTGCGCGTAACTCCCTCGGGCCGGTCGTTGCTTACGCTGTCGCCGTTGTCGTCAAAGCCGGTTGTGATGTCGTAAGGCGTGGCCGAGCGCGCGGTAAACGTAGCTCCCAGCCGGAATCCCTTTATAAGATTTGCGGTCACCAATCCGAAAAGGCGATGGCGCGCATCCCAGGGGGCGGGGCCGCGCTCGGCTCGCAGATCGAAATTGTCTGCGGGCAAGGCAAGCGGCGAATCCGCCTCGTTTGTAGCCTTCGATAGCGAATAGTTCAAATTAAAATGGAACCCTCTGGTCAGGCGACTCACGCCTACGTTGAACATGTGCAGCGTAGACCGGGCCGTTGACTCTATCTGAATGATATTTCCCGCCGTCGGGTCGGGCCGCCCAAGCCCGGGAATCGGCGCGTTGATGTTGTGGCCGCGCAGCAGATTTACGCCCGATTGATAGGTGTAGCCGCTTCTGAGCATCAGAGTCTTTGTCAGCCTGCGCTCTACCATAAATGATGCCTGCTCAACGGCGGGAAGTTTGAGATCGGGCGCGCTCATGATTCGACCGGGCGGAAGCGTTATCGAATCGCCGCCGCCAAACGGATCGGGAAACCCGGGATTGCGAACGACGATCTCCTGCTGGCGCTTGCCGTCTACGCGAAGGGTCTGCTCGAAAGTCTCGGCGGCAAACCAGTCGTAAAATACGCCTGCGCCCGCGCGAAAAGTCGTCTGCCCGTTCTTGAACGGAGACCACGCCACCCCGATTCGCGGCGAAAAATTGTTGCGATCGCCCAGATGGTTCTGGACTTCGTGGCGGAGCCCCAGGCTCAGGGTCAGACCTTTGGTCAGCTTCCAGTCGTCTTGAAAGAACCAGCCGAACTGATACTGGGAATACGACACATCGGCCTCTCCGGCTCGCTCGGTGAAAGTGGTCGGGCGACCCAGGCGAAAATCTTCAAGGCTCGCGAATGTGAAAGTGCCGCCCGTGTTTTGAAGGTCGCGGCTCGTGTAACCTGCGGCTTCAAGCAAAGCGCCCGCCTTCATGGAATGTTTGCCGGAGGCGAAGTTGACATTATCGGCAAGTTCGAGCTCACGCGTGCGGCGACGATTTTCTATCTGCGCGCCGCCTCGGTTGAAGGCGTCGAGCACTAGTATGGCGGGCGCACTCGTGGCCGAATGCGAATCGAGGCTCTGCCATCGAGCCTGAAACCGGAAATCGTTTATCATCCTCTTTGAGAGCAAACCGGAATCGGACAGGCGAAAAATATTTTCAACCACATCGGTCGAGTAAGCGCGGTCGGCGAGGTCGAAATCGCCTACGCCGAGATTCTCTTGCAAACGAGCGTTGCGCTGATATTCGACCATCAGGTTGTGCGTCTTTGTCAGCGCGTGCTCGACTCGGGCCGAACCGTCAAGCGAGCGCGAGGGGCGGCGGATAAGGTCTGAAAAATTGCCCTCGGGCAGCGCAGCCACTATCGTCTGGGAATCATAAAGAGATGTCCCTTCGACATTCACAAACAGCGATGTGTGGTTGCGCCAGAGCGGCCCGCCAAGATCAAAACCGTAGCGCCGATTTTGCTCAGGTCCGCGAAAAGGGGCAAAAGGATTGCGCGCGTTAAAGGACTCGTCTCTGAAGGCGAAATTCATATTGCCGTGCCAGAGGTCAACTCCCGGTTTTGTGAATACGTCTATGCTTACTAAATCGGCATCGTGATTTTCGGCGGAGTAGGGGTTCATGCGAAATCGGATTTCGCGTATCTGAGACTTGGGAGGCAGCTTGCCTCCGCGAAACCCATTGATACGAATGGTTGGGTCCCGAGGTCCTGCGCCCGGTCCGGCCATATCGCGCAAGGCGGCTGAAAGCTCCTCCGGGTCATCGGGCAGATTGGCAATATCATCTTCTGTCAGAATGGTCGAGAATGCGTTGCCGTTGGGGTCGGTCTGCTTTTCGCGGTTGTCGCGAGAGACGGCCATCTCTTCTTTTACGTGAGCCACCTCAAGCCGAATCTCGAACTGATTGTTGCCTGCTTTTACGGTAACATCGCTCACCTGTACAGGTTCGAACCCGTCGGCCTCGGCCATAATTTTGTACCGGCCGGGCGCAAGCTTTTGAAAGAAAGCCTCGCCTTTCTGATTGGTTTCACTCGCCTCTTCGCGCCCTTCGGCCGACACCACTCTTACGCGAGCCCGGTCGAGTGCCGCGCCTAGCGGATCAATCGCCCTGACTCTCAAATTTCCATCGAGGGTTCGGGTCTGCGACCACGCCTGATTGAATACGGACGCGAGAACGAGAATCAGGCTGAGCAACCGGATAAAAGATAACCGTCTTTGCATAATAACTCCTGTGGACGTGATGCGTGATACGTGATGTGTGAGAGTTACAACCGGGCTTCGATGGGCCGGGTGCTTCCGGTCACGCATCACGCATCACGCATCACGTGTTACTTCTTCACAAACTTTTCGGGTTTGAGGTCGGGGTTGATCTTGAATTGTTTGATCTCCCACTCTTCATCGGTCTTGCCGTCGGTGGCTCTTGAGATGTGATGGGGCAGCATCAGCCCGTCTACCTTGCGGTAATCAGAGAACCGCTCCTGAATTTCCGCTTCGACCATTTCAGGCTCGGGTCCCTCCTGATGTTCTTTAGCTATTCTTTCTTCGCTCATAGGCTCGCGCGTCATGCGACGGTTTATCATTCGCCCTCCGCGAGGTCTTTGTGTCTTGTAACTCAACATCAGCGGCAGATGCGTCTGGCTGTCGAGGAAGAGGCGGAGCGAAAACCCATCCGCTCCCTTCACGTCTATCACGTCGGCGCTGCCGTCGTCGGCTTCGGCCTGCCCGGCGTAGCTGTATTCGAGTTGTTCTGAGGCAGGCGCGGCGAGAAGCCACGCGACCAGATAGCGATAAAACTCTCCTCGCAGACCGGCGTTTGCGCTGTTTGCGCCCTGCGGTTTCGCCTCACGAACGATGATCATGCCCGGCCCGCTCGTGCGCGTGTCTGACCACGTCTGGTCTCCGTTGACAGCGCGAATGATCGTCACGCGAGCGTCTCCCATCAGGTTAGTAGTCTCTGATCTCATGTATTTGTCGGGCAGAAGCAGATCGAGATCCATGTCTCCCGACTGGTCCATAGTCTGGCTGGAGCCCGACTCGTCTTTCATCTCGATTACGCGGCGGAATTCGAGCGAGGCCGTGAGGGCGTGGATTGCGTTGAGCTTTGAGGCGCCGCCTAGGGCCTGCCTTGTCTGATTGAGTATCTCTTCGGCGCGAGATTTTTCATCGGCTCCGTTTGCTGTCGCCGTTAACAATACGAATCCAAAAATCAGTAATGCCAATCTCTTCATCAAAAGTAACCTCCTGTTTTGTTGAAACAACATCTATTGCCGCGTGAGCAGGTCTCGAATCTTTCTTGCGACCGGCATCATAGCGGGCGGGTCATAGTTGGATAAGACGACCGTTGTGTAACCGAGATCGGGAAACATGCTGAGGTCGGCGGCAATGCCGGGCGCGCCTCCGTTGTGCCCGAATACGCGCTTACCGTTGACCGTCATGTCTCCGAATCCGTATGCGTATCTGGCTCCGGCTCCTCCCATATCCACTTTCCCTGTCGTGACGATGTCGGTGTATCTGGCCGAGAGCAGTTTATGGTCGC
Organism: Blastocatellia bacterium; assembly: GCA_963765495.1. Taxonomy (GTDB): domain Bacteria; phylum Acidobacteriota; class Blastocatellia; order UBA7656; family UBA7656; genus CAVXWP01. Next base: position 602,804 of record CAVXWP010000001.1, on the reverse strand, counting down.
GGAGCGCCTGATGGAATTTGAGCAGGTCTTCGGCGGTCGAATATCCTCCGCCCGCGGGCCCGCCTCTGTTTGGTCTCGTCGTAGTGTTCTCCGTGCGAACGCCCGATGAAGACGGGTTTTCATCATCGCCTGTCGTGTACCCCATTGCCAGATTCGGGGTCTGTTCGGTCATTTGATAATAGCCTGTGTTTAGCATCCCGGCGGGCTTGAATATGTGGTCTCTTGTATAGTCGTAATAATTTTGCCCGGACACTTTTTCGATAATCGCGCCGAGGACTATAAAGCCCGAGTTGCTGTACTGAAACCTCGCGCCCGGCTCGAAGGCGGGAGGCTCGTCGGCAAAGAGCGCGAGGTAATCAGATACCGATTTGATAGTGGTTCGCTGTTTGTCGAACTTCTCGTTCCAGTAGCTTCCAAGGCCGGATGTGTGAGTCAAAAGTTGATGAACGGTCACCTTTTCAGCGACGGTCTTATTAGGATAATCGGGGAGGTATTTGCCTACGGTGTCGTCAAAAGAGAGCTTGCCCCGTTCGACCAGTTGCGCGATTGCCACGGCTGTGAACATCTTGTTCATCGAGCCGAGATTGAATTTCGTGTCCACTCGGTTGGGAATATTTTTGCTTTTATCGGCAAGCCCCCATGCCCGCTCGAATAGGGGTTTGCCGTCGCGGGCTATCAGGACCACGCCCGAGAATTTATCCGCCTTGGCCAGATCGTTTATATAATCCGCGAGCGATTTGACTATTTCAGCCTCGGTCATCTTAACATTTGCGCCTGAGCCGGCAGATGGCTCGGAAGGCGGTTCGGCCTGCTCAAGACGGATGCCGATAATCTTGTGCGGCGAGTCCGGCTCTACCTTCAGATCGAGGCGGGTCCACTCTCCATTTTTTGCCTGTAACAGAGCGCTGATATGGTTATCGCTTGAATCAAGAACCCTGCGCAATTCGAATCCGCCCGATTCGCTGAAAATCCGGTGATCCTGTACGAGGAATTCCTCGACCTTCATCTGGTTGAGAACAGAGGGCGCTTCGTTGTTCAGATGAAAATCGCGCATTGTATTTTCATCCCCGGTATTGAACGCCTTGAGAAACGCCGCAAGCCGCTGACCGGCGGGTGTGTCTGGGATTTGCGGTTCGTCTGAGGCGGCGTGGGCACTCATCGCGCCCCGGCTCAAAATGACCGCAAAGATCATCAAGAGCGCGATCAGAGTGCTTGTGATACTGATTCTGATATATCTCATATTTTCTCCTGTCACATGTTCTGAAAGGATTATGGCTGAAAAGCGGGCCCAGGTGGTTAAGACGATGAAAGGATTTTGTTAAGAATGTAAAAAGTTGCTTCGCGTTCTTATAGCCCCTCTATGCTATAATCCGGCGACGCGGTTTGAGGCTATCGACAAACACTGACACAGGCCCCGGCAGCAGGTTCTTGAAAGCCTCAGAGCACTCACAAAGCTAAGGACAACAATAGAGAGGCAAATGCCGTCTGTTTACGATCTGAAACCGAAATTTCAATCCCTGCTCAGACCGCTGATGAAAAGGCTCGCAGGTTTGAGATTCACTCCGAACGCAATCACCCTGATCGCCATCACGGGGTCAATAATCGTAGGCGCGATTGTATCGCAAGCCAGAACCCGGCCTGCGCTACTTCTCCTGTTGCCCGTGTGGCTTTTTGCGCGCATGGCCTTGAACGCCATAGACGGTATGATGGCGCGCGAACTCCATATGGCCTCAACGCTCGGCGCCGTGTTGAATGAGCTTGGCGATGCTGTCTCGGACCTCGGGCTTTATCTCCCGCTCGCCCTTCTCTACGAAGAGGCGCTATGGCCGGTTGTGGCATTTTCAATCGGGGCGCTGCTGACGGAGTTTTGCGGTGTGCTCGGTCGCGCACTTGGCGCAAGCCGCCACTATGAAGGGCCTATGGGTAAGAGCGACCGCGCGCTAATCGTGGGCGCGCTCGGCGTCCTCACCGCTATCGTACCGGGCGCATTCAGGCTCTGGCCCTGGGTCTTCGGCATTGTCGCGCTGCTTACCGTTCTCACCTGCTGGAATAGAATTTCGAAGGCGCTCGCGGAATTGCCGTTGAATGCCGGGCGAAATTGATGAAAGGTTGATCTGAGAATGCCAATGAGTGTGACCGATCTCCCCCCGGTCTGGCGAATGGCCCTGCTGGTTCTGACCGTGCTGGTTGTAGCTTCTGTCCTCGTGGCCATACTCCGGCTGGCGCGCCCGCGGAGTGATTACAAGGAACTGTCGGCTCGCGTGAATTCGTGGTGGCTGATGGCTGCGGTTTTCTTCTGCGCGGTCGTAGTCAATAACATCGTGTCGCTCATCTTCTTTACATTCCTCAGTTTCTGGGCGATGAAAGAGTACATCACATTACTCAAGACGCGCCCGGCTGATCACAAGACCCTTGTGATCACCTTTCTGGCCATCCCGATTCAGTATTTCTGGATCGCCATCCCCTGGTACGGGATGTTTATAATCTTCATCCCCGTATACATGTTCCTGATCCTGCCGGTGCGGCTGATGCTGTCAAAGGACACGGTCGGGTTTGTGGCCTCTGTGTCGCAGATACAGTGGGGGCTGATGGCGTTTGTTTATGGACTTAGCCATCTCGGGTTCCTGCTCACGCTCCCCGTAATCGAAGGTCACGACGCAAACGGGCGCACGCTTCTGCTATTTCTGGTCTTCGTCGTAGAGATAAGCGATGTGCTGCAATACATCTGGGGCAAGACCCTCGGACGCCATAAGATCATCCCGGCCATCAGCCCTAATAAAACGTGGGAAGGGTTTATAGGCGGCATCGCAAGCGCCATATGCCTGAGCCTCGCGATACGCTTTCTTACGCCGTTTTCCGTGCCGGAAACCATGGGTGTATCGCTTTTGATAACGGTCGCGGGTTTCTGCGGGGGCGCTGTGATGAGCGCGGTCAAACGGGATTTTGGCGTAAAGGATTTCGGGGGCATAATCCCGGGCCACGGCGGCATGCTCGACCGGGTGGATTCGCTCTGCTACGCCGCGCCGCTCTTCTTTCACTATATTCGTTATTACCACTATTAAGGCGGCAACACTGTGCAGAGAGGGAAGCAAATGATGAAGGATGAGAAGGAAGCGAAATCGGAACGGACAATCGGGCACGGCGCTGTGGCAAACATCGTACAGATGATTTTCTTCGCGGCACTTGTAAGGTCGTTTATGGCGCTCTTTATCGGGCTGCGCGTGCGAGGACGCGAACACCTGCCGGGGTCTGATCCATTCATTCTGATTGCGAATCATTCAAGCCATCTCGATACCATCTCGCTTTTGAGTCTTTTCCCTCTCAGGCGGCTGCGCAATATACGCCCCGTGGCGGCAGCAGATTACTTCGAGCGCAACAGGCTGGTCTCAATCTTTACGAAAACCCTCTTCAACATATTGCCCATCGCAAGAAAAAAGATAACCTCCGAAAGCAACCCGATTCACTTCATGCAGGAGGCGCTCGAAGCGGGGCAATCTCTGATCATATTTCCCGAAGGGACGCGCGGGTCGGGCGAAGCCGTAGGGCAATTTCGCTCCGGCATAGCTCATCTGCTTGAAAAGATGCCCGATGTGCCGGTCGTACCCGCCTACCTCGTGAATATGGGGCGGAGCCTGCCGAAGGGTGAATATATTCCTGTGCCCTTTTTCTGCGAAGTCCGCCTCGGCGCGCCTCGACTGATTACGGGAAACCGCCAACAGATCATAGGATCACTTGAAACGGCTGTGCGTGAATTAAACGAACATGCGTGACGGGTGAAGAGCGAGAAAGAATCGGACAGGATAAAGAAGATTTACAGAATTAAAGGGATTGAATAGCCGTTAATTAAACAACTGCGCCAGCACCTCTTCCAGCTTTTTTATCTCGACAGGTTTGTTGAAGTAGAACTGGGCTCCCGCATCCATTCCGGCCCGATGATCGGATTCGTAAACGGCGGCCGAGAGGAAAATAACGGGCGTCTCCTGATCGGATATGCGAATCGTCTCGCACAGCTTGATGCCGCTTCCATCCTTGAACCAGTTGTCCAGAATGTAGAGGTCAAAGCTTTTGCTTGTGACTAAATTCAATCCGTCGGCGAAGGATTGGGCGATCTCAACTTCATATCCCCAGATGGTCAGAAGTTGCGCAAGCACACGGCAAGACTCTATATCATCGTCTACGTAAAGGATGCGCTTTTTAATTTTTTCCACTCAGGTCTCCTGGCAAACTTTAAGCGCTTATGTGTTTTGAAACTTCGACCGAGGCCAATATCAACGCAGAGTGTACCACAGTAAAAGAAGAGTCTGAATACATAGTTTTTCTCGTGTCGGCTAATCTGTGATTTGAGGTGTGAAATCTCATATCGACAAGGTGAAGAGGTAATTTTCTGGAATAATAAGCCGCTTCTTAATGCCCTACATCTTTTTCTCGCCGAGGCTCGCCCAGACCGATAAACCTATCATCAGCACGATAACTCCTACTGAAACGAGCGTGTGGATCTCTATCCACTGATCGGCGATCAGCTTGAAGCCCGCAAACGCGAGCACTCCGGCCAGCCCGTAACGCAGGTATTTGAGTCTGGCTAAAGAATGCGCCAACGTGATGTAAAGAGCGCGCAGTCCGAGTATCGCAAAGACGTTTGAGCTATAGAGTATGAATCGGCTGTGGCTCATCGAGAAGGCCGCCGGGACCGAATCTATGGCGAAGGCGATGTCGGTCAATTCAATCGCAACCAGAGCGACAAAGAGCGGCGTGGCCACATGCTTCCCGTTTTCAATTGAGAAGAATTTTGTATCTTGAACTTTTTCGGTGACGGGCAGATGGTTTGAGAGCCACTCGACCACCTCGCTTTTTCGCTCGCGAGCGGGGTCTTTACGAAGCGCGCTGTAAGCGCCGTATAAAAGAAGCGCGCCAAAGATGTAAGAGACCCACTGCCATCGCTCGATGGCCACAGCGCCCGCGAATATGAAGAGGCCGCGAAAAACGAGCGCGCCAAAGATGCCCCAGAACAACACCCTGTGCTGATGCTTCTCGGGCGTGTTGAGCCCCCGAAAGACTATCAGGAATACGAAAAGATTATCGAGGCTCAGGCTCTTTTCGATCAGATAAGCGGCCAGATATTGCTGCCCGGCTCGACCGCCGAACATATTATATACGAAGACATTGAAGGCAAGCCCCGACGCGATCCAGATTATGCTCCAGATGATGGCACTCTTGCGCGACGTGGCATGATCGTCCCGATGCGCGACAAGATCAATCACGAGCAGGATCAGAATCAGCACGCCAAATATCGCCCATATCCATATCGGAATGTGATTTATTGAGTAATCTGCCACTACGATGATTAAGTGTCATCAAGTCGTGTGCCAAAAGAATCAGCAACCATCAAAAGCGTGAAGCGTGAAGCGTGATTCGTGATTTACGAGGCTTGCAAGTTGGTTTAATCCTGCCACCTGAAGTCATGAATCACGCTTCACGCTTCACGTAATTGTTAAGGATGTAAAATTTTTTGCCGCCCCATCCGGCGGCGTAATAGTGATGCTATAATCGCCGTTGTGAAGAAGCTGTTGAAAAAACGCCCGCCTCTGACCCTTGTGCTTGCCGCCTCGCTCGTATTGTTGCTCGCGCTGTTTGCGACCCTGCAATACCGATGGCTCGGGCAGGTCAGCCGGGCAGAGCGCGAGCGGATGCAGGAGAGTCTCAGCGCCGGGGCTACGCAATTCAGCCGCGATTTTGACCGCGAACTTGCCCGCGCATATTTGAGTTTGCAGATGGATGCGGCCGACTTGCGCGATAACCGATGGGATGATTATTCGAAACGTTATGACAGGTGGTTTCAAACCGCGCCTTATCCCAGGCTTGTCAAAGGCGTATTCGTAGTTGAAGAGGACGACAAGAGCGGGCCTCGATTGCTCGAATTCGACAGGGCGCAGGCTATGCTCAAGCCGCGCGAGTGGCCGCCGGAACTCCTGACCCTGCGCGACTCGTTTGCCGATATGAAGCGGGCTGAACTTCCCGAACCGGCAATGCTTGCGCGAAACCTCCTGAATACTATAGCCGAAGATGTGCCCGCCATCGTCACACCCATACTCGGACTTCGAATGATTACAGGCGACCGTCTTGTAGAGAAGACCGATAAGGCTTTCGTCGTGCTCCCGAAATATCGCTTCATCGAAAAGGAGAGAAAGACCTTTACCGCTCGCGTCGAAAGTCGCGAAAGCGCGGGGTTGCCCGAGATAGCCCCGCTCACCGGCCACAACATTATCACGCTCGATCTCGATTACATAAAACAGGAGTTTCTTCCCCTGCTTGCCCGGAGGTACTTCGCAAGCGGCGATACAGTCGATTACAACGTGGCGATTGTGGAACGCGAAGACCCGAAGAAGATCATATACAGATCCGATGCGAAGATCTCTGATGAAGAAGCCGTCGCGGGCGACCAGACGGCGGGGCTTTTCGGATTGAGGTTCGAAGAGTTCAGCGATCTGTTGCCGGAGATGGGAATGCGCGGAGAAACGGCGGCGGCGGGCGAGCACAGGTCGCAGATTATGACGTTCAGCATTCGCAGTGAATCGCCGGGAGAGACGTCCGCGAAAGGCTCTCTTACAGGGAATAAAGACGGCGTCTGGCAGCTTGTGATAAAGCATCGCGCGGGCTCGCTCGATCTGGCGGTCGCGGGCGTGCGTCATCGAAATTTGATCGTGAGCTTCGGCATACTTTTGCTGCTGGCGGTGAGCGTAGCGATGATAATAATCTCGACGCGGCGCGCACAGCGGTTGGCAAGACAGCAGATTGAATTTGTCGCGGGCGTATCGCACGAGTTGCGGACCCCGCTCGCCGTTATCTGTTCGGCGGGCGAAAATCTGGCCGACGGGGTGATCGACGACCGGGCGCAGATCAAACGATACGGCGCGTTGATAAAGGGCGAAGGGCAGAGGCTTGCGAAGATGGTCGAGCAGGTGCTCGATTTTGCGGGCGCGCAATCGGGCCAGAAGACTTATGATCTGTATCCGACAGACGCAAATGACCTGATCGACGCGGCGCTCGCCGATTGCCGTATGCAGATAAGCGAAGGCGGTTTCGATGTGGAAAAAGAGATCGAGATGAATCTGCCTCCGGTTTTAGCCGACAGGGCGGCGCTTCTGCGAGCGATTCAAAACCTGCTCAACAACGCCATGAAATACGCGGGCGAAAGCCGTTTGATAAGGATTGGAGCGAAATCGGTTCAGGGCAGACGCGGTCTGGAAGTCGAAATCACAATCGAAGACCGTGGAATGGGAATAACGGCTTCGGATTTGCCTCACATCTTTGAACCGTTTTATCGGGGCCGCGAGGCCGCCTCGGCCCAGATTCATGGGAACGGCCTGGGGTTGAGCCTGGTAAAACACATAATTGATGCCCACGGCGGAAGCGTGGATGTAGAAAGCGCGCCCGGACGTGGAAGCGCCTTCACTTTGCGCCTGCCCGCTGTAGCTCAGGCGACCGAGGCCAGCGATGAAGCACTGATAATGATGCGCGACGCGTGAATCGTGATGCGTGAATCGTGATACATGACTTTGAGGCAGAAGACTTGTTACAGATAATTGCCTGTCTCGGAATCACGCATCACGCATCACGATTCACGCATCTCTTTCAATATGCGAATTTTATTGATAGAAGATGAGCCGGGACTGGTTCTTACGTTGAGCGACCGGCTGACGAGCGAAGGCTATAAGGTCGAGACGGCCGGGGACGGTGAGACCGGGTTTGAGAGAGCGTCTGCCGAGTCGTTTGATTTGATCATCCTCGACGTTATGCTTCCGCGTAAAAACGGGTTCGATGTATGCAGAGACTTGCGACAGCGCGGCATAGAGACGCCCCTCATCATGCTCACGGCTCGCGGGCAGGTCGTAGATAAAGTGGTGGGTTTGAAACTGGGTGCTGATGATTATTTAACCAAGCCCTTCGAGACCATTGAATTGCTTGCGCGAATAGAAGCGCTGTTGCGTCGCGCACCCGTGGCAACCGTTTATCCTCAAACTGCCTATCAGTTCGGGCCTGTGCGGGTGGATTTTCGCCGCGCCGAAGTCACTTGCAATGGTGCGGCAGTCGATTTATCCGCCCGCGAGTTTCAATTGCTTCGCTACTTTATAGATCATAGAGGCAGCACGCTTTCGCGTGACGAATTGCTGAACGAAGTGTGGGGCTACAATGCCATGCCCTCGACCCGAACGGTTGATGTACACGTGGCATGGCTTCGCCAGAAACTAGAACCAAATCCCCGCCATCCTCAATTCATTCTCACAATTCACGGGCTCGGTTATAAATTCATAGGTTGAGCAGCGGTCGGCGCATCTACGTCTCTCCGGGGCCGATCTGATGCCGCAACTCCTTATTACCGGCCACCGACCACTGCTCAGTGATCACTGGCCACCGCGTTGACAGCCTCCATAGCGGTCACGTATCGTTCGAAGTTTGTTTATAGTTTTGAAATTCAGCGAGGAATAATAGATATGGAAACAATACCTGCACACGGCGGTCAGCTTATAAACCGCGAACTCACGGGCGTCGAACGCGAGACGCTTCTTGAAAGGGTCCCCGCGATGCCGCGCATCAATTTGCGACACCGCGAGGTCTCTGACCTTGAAATGATCGCCAACGGCGCATTTAGCCCGCTTGAAGGCTTTATGTGTGAAGACGATTACGTCGCGGTCAGGGGCAACAAGCACCTGGCTTCGGGGCTGCCCTGGACGATTCCGGTCACGCTCGCGGCCTCAGAGGATTTTGCAGGCGATCTGGAGGAAGGCTCCGATATCGCGCTTTACGGCGACGAAGATCATCCGCTTGGCGTGCTTCACCTCAGACAGAAATACACTTACGACAAACAGCGAGAAGCCGAGCGCGTCTATCTGACCACGGACCTTGCGCATCCGGGCGTGCGTGCCCTTTACGACAGGGGGGATTATTTGCTGGGCGGACCGATCAGTCTGCTCAACCGCCCGCGCAATCCGGCCTTCCCCGCCCATCGCCTGGACCCGGTTCAAACACGCGAGACTTTCAAGAAGAAAGGATGGCATCGCGTGGTCGCCTTCCAAACTCGCAATCCGATTCACCGCGCACACGAATATATCATCAAGTGCGCGCTTGAAACCGTAGACGGTCTTTTGCTGCACCCGCTCGTTGGCGAAACGAAGTCCGATGACATACCGCCCGACATACGAATGCGCTGCTATGAAGCGATGCTCGAAAATTATTTTCCGAAGACGAGGACGCTGCTTGCCGTCAACCCTGCGGCCATGCGGTACGCGGGGCCGCGCGAGGCGGTCTTTCACGCGATAATCCGTAAGAATTACGGCTGCACGCATTTCATCGTAGGGCGCGATCACGCCGGAGTGGGCAACTATTACGGCACTTATGATGCGCACTACATCTTCAATGAATTCGACCCCGAGGCGCTCGGGATCACGCCCATTTTTTTTGATCACTCCTTTTTCTGTAGACGTTGTGAAGCTATGGCCTCCAATAAGACCTGTCCTCACGACTCAAGCGAGCACGTCGCGCTTTCGGGCACGAAGGTGCGCGAAATGCTCGCCGGGGGCGAAATGCCGCCCGGTGAATTCTCGCGCCCGGAGGTTGCGGCGATATTGATCGAGGCCATGAGTCGGGGCGCAAAATGAACAGTCTCCGATCAGGGGTTGAAAAATGGTTCGGGTAATCATATATTGGGGGCGAACGGATTGGGGAAACGGATTGGGAGAACCGATTGGGGGAACCGATTGGGGGAACCGATTGGGGGAACCGATTGGGCGGCATGACACGGTGAGGCCATTCATATCCTTTATCCTGAGATAGAGATTAAATACTAGCGAAGCCTTTACCGAAAAAGTTTCCGATCACCGAGGTTGCCGCGCTCGTTGAGCGCTTGAGGGCGTCGCTTTTGCGTCGTAGCGTTAGTGTCGAGGCTTTAGGGACGTGAACCCGAGCCGTCTTTGGGCACAGGCCCATCCGAATCAAAGAATTGCGACCGCCTGGAAGTGTGAAGTATAATCTAGTTTGCTGCCGGTAGAGGATCTGTTGGGTAACGGTAGCGGTCGGAGGCCCAGCCAAATGATCAGGTGCAATAACTGTAGAACAGAAAATATTGACGGCAGCGAATATTGTGACGAGTGCGGCATGAGACTGGAAGCTAATCCGCCGCCCGCGCCCAATATTCGTGATAGTGTCGAACCGCCTATCTATCAGCCGCCGAGCGCCGTGCAAAATGATCATCTGTCATCAAGGACCATAGAGGGGCCGCCGCCCACTCCGCCGTCGTTTACCACCTCTACGAGCATACCGAAACCGGCCATGCCTGCGAGAGATCAAAGGCCGCCGGAAAGAGTCGAAGAAGAAGGGGCAGACAATATAGAGCCTCGTTTTCTACGTGACCGCCGTAATGATGTGGAAGAGCGGTCCGCGCCGCGCCCGAACAGACCGGATCATTACCGCGTGCCGAACGAACCGAAACTGCCGGAGGCGAACGCGGCAGGCTCGGCGCAGACCTATGTGCTGTCGGGGCGCGGAGCGACCGATGGATTGCGCTCTGAAAATCAGCAGTCTCATCAGTCGGCAAATCCGCGCGTGACCGCAAAGCTGATGATCGAGCGGGGCGGTCGCATAGGCAGAGAATTTCCCATCACCGGCATAGAGACAAATATCGGGCGATGGGACGCCGACAGCGGGATCTTCCCCGACGTTGACCTTGACGAGGACGACCCGGAGGCGAAGATTTCCAGGCGTCACGCGCGCATCATCAATCATAACGGGCAGTACTTCATCGAAGACCTGGGCTCGACCAACGGCACGTTCGTCAATCGCGGCCGGAGGTTGCTGCCCGGTAAACGGCACATGCTCCAGAATGGTGACGAGGTTATCGTCGGCAAAACCTTTCTGAAGTTTCAGATTCTCAGATAGATGGACAACGTCCGAATTACTGGACACTGGAAGGTTGATCTGTTCGGACGGTCTTTTTTTCATGCGGTATGTATTGTCCTGAATGCGGCTCTCAGGTGCAGCCGGGAGACCCATTTTGCGGTGAGTGTGGCGCGAGACAGGACCCGGATTTTCTGCCACCTCCCCCTATTGTAGTAACAGCGCGCGCAAGACGCGGCGAGGATCGTATGCCTGAGTCGAAAAGACCTAAAAAGTCGGCCGGCAATCAGCTTGAGCCGGGCACTCTTTTACTGGATAGATACTCTATCGTCAAACGCGTGGGCGGGGGCGGCATGGGGAGCGTCTATCAAGCACGCGACAAACGCCTCGCCGACCGGCTATGCGCCGTAAAGGAAATGATCGAGATGTTCGCCGACCAGAGCCAGCGGGCCAAGGCCGTCGAAGACTTCAAACGCGAGGCCGAAGTGCTCGCGCAACTCGATCACCCCTCGATCCCCACTATATTCGATTACTTCATTGAAGGCGGGCGGTATTACCTCGTAATGAGGTGGATAGGCGGCGGCGATCTGGCCGATCAGATGCGCCATCATAGTGGTCTGGTCGAAGAGAGCAAGGTCACAAAATGGGCAGTTCAAATCTGTGATGTTTTGCATTACATACATTCACAGAAGCCGCCCATAATTTATCGCGATCTCAAGCCTGCAAACCTGATGCTCGATGACAGGACGGGCCGCGTCATGCTTGTGGATTTCGGCATCGCCCGTATAGTCCGGCCTACGGAAAAGGGCGTGACCGCGATAGGGACTATGGGATACGCGCCGCCTGAATTGTTTGCCGGTAAAGTCGAGCCGCGCTCGGACCTCTACTCGCTCGGAGCCACGATGTTTCACATGCTGACAGGCTCCGACCCGCAGGACAACCCGCTGCTCATTTTCGATTTCAGCAAGAACCCTCGACCGTCTCAGATAAATCCTAAAATCACGCCTGAGATGGAAGAGCTATTGATGAGGTCGGTGGCGCATAAGCCCGAAGACCGGCCCGCCTCGGCGCTTGAATTTATGAAGGCATTGGAGGCGCACAGCGAAATGATGGAAGGCCGGGCCGAGTCCCCCGCGCCTGGGCCTGTGCCGTCCAGAGAGCGCGCGGCAAGCACGGCTTCGTCTGCGAGGCTTGAAGCCGCAAGCGAGTCCCGCGCCGGAGCGCCCGCCGCCACTTCGTCTGCGGCTGGACCCGGAACCGACTGGGTCTTTTGCGGCCACTGTGGAGAAAAGATCGGGGCGGAAGATGTGTACTGCGCCCATTGCGGGTCTCGGCAGCCGATTGCAAACAGCGGCGCGCCTCTAGGGACGGGAACCGGACTCACCCCGGCAGGGCGCGTGACGGCTCAACTCGTAGTCGTGGGTACTACCGACATGGTAAAGCCTTTCATGATAGACAAAGAGAGCGTTCTCATAGGACGCACCGATCCGCATACGGGGATATTCCCGGAGATCGACCTGACCATGCACGACCCCGAGACAAAGGTATCGCGCCGTCACGCAAGAATATATCGCCAGGGCGAGCAGTTTCTCGTAGAAGACCTCGGTTCTGTCAACGGCACAATAATCAACTCAATCAGCGGCGGTTCCATAAGACTCAACACCAAGTCTCCGCGTGTGCTCTCCGTCGGTGACGAGCTTAAGCTCGGCGGAACCACTTTGAAATTCATGATCGTCTGAGGTAAGTTAGTCTTTATTGAGCGGAGAGAGAAATCCTTTGATGCCGGAAGGGGTTGAGCACAAGGGGAGCGACCACAAGGCGGTCAACCACCCCCGTTTCTGTCCATACTGCGGCAGAGAACTCGGAGCGCGGTCAAAATTCTGCCCGCAATGCGGTAAGGCTTCGCCCGGACGTCGCGATACCACCGCTCTTGGCGTAGAACCGTCGGCTCGCCCGCAATCCGACAGCGCCCGAACTTCCGCAAACAGATCGGCTCAGCCTGTGGCCGAAACGCCTGCGCGCTCCTCGATCTCGCGAACCGGCCCCCGCACGGTCGCAACTCGCGTAGCCTCGGGGCGACTTGCTCCGCCCACGCACTCGCTGGTCGGCAGGCTTGAGCAGGCTGGATTCGGGCTGCGCTACGGCGCGTGGATGTTCGACTTTCTGATTACGCTCATTGCGATGATGACCTTTACGTTCATCATAACGGCGTTGAGCCATAAATCGGTGGTCGGCTCTAATCGCGATCTCTTAATCGTTTTGCTGATGACACTGTTGCTGTTCATATTGAATTTTGTCGTCTTCGCCGGGTTCAACGGGCAAAGCGCAGGCATGCGCATTCTCGGCATCCGAATAGTGCGCACAGACGGCAGTCCCTTTACCCGAAAGGACGCAATGGTGCGCCACCTCATCGGTTATCCGCTCTCGTTGATAGGCTTCTCGCTCGGTTTCCTGTGGATACTGTGGGATAAGCGTCAGCAGGGCTGGCACGACAAACTCGCCCACACTCTGGTTGTGGTATCGAGATAATTAGTGATTCGCGATTCGTGATTCGTGATTTTCAGGCAGGTGGCTGTTAAAGACAGCTTGCCGTTCTGGTAAATCACGTTTCACGCATCACTAATCACGCATCACGGTATTTTCTATGTCAACTTTCATCGTTCGACCAAAAGATTATGAGCCGTCAGTCGTCAAGCTGAACAAGATGAGGCTGACGATAGGCCGCTCCTCGCGCAACGACATCTGTATAGGCGACCCCTTTGCCTCCCGCCTCCACGCCGAACTCCTCAACGAAAACGATCACGTGGTTCTCGTTGATAGAGGCAGCGCCAACGGCACTTTCCTGAACGGGCATCGCGTGAGCGGGACCGTGCAACTTCACGTAGGCGATGTCATTCGCATAGGCGAAACCGAAATAGAGTTTGCCTCGGGCGACCAGGCGATGCTGTCGGGCGCGACCGTCTTTCTTTCGGGGCCGGATGCCGCTCGCCTCCCTGCCGATACAATAACCGCGTCAATACCAAATCGCGCAACTACCGATTTGATCTCTTCGATTCAATCGGGACAGATCTCGGGCGAAATGCGTAGAGTTGCGGGCGCGCAAACCGTGATGGCGGCCGATACGACGGGACGCGACCTTCTGAGCATAGTCTCTCAGGTAGGCGTGGCCCTGCTTCCCACGACCTCGCTCGAAGATACCTTGAAGATGACCATAGACATAGTCTTTCAGGCCGTGCCCGCCGAGCGCGGGTTTCTCTTTCTCAAAGAAGGCGACGACCTCAGTTGCAAGATAGCGCGTGGCGGCCACGTCGGTGCTCTGCCCACAGCCTCGCAGGTCCAGATAAGTCGCTCGATCACAAACAAGGTCGTAGGCGAAAAAGCCAGCGTGCTTACCTCAGATGCCATGCACGATCCGCGCTTTCAGTCTCAGAATTCCGTGGTGCTCAGCCAGATTCGCTCTGTGATGGCCGTCCCTCTTGCCTCAGGCGAAGAGACCTTTGGCATGATCTACGTAGATAATCCCTTCGACAGCCGTTTTACCGAACAGGACCTCAACGTGTTGACCACTATCGCCTCCGTCGCAAGCATCAAGATCGAGCACGAGCGCCTGCTCGAAGAGCGCATGGAAAAGCGGCGGATGGAAGAAGAACTGAAGGTCGCAAGCGAAATCCAGATGCGGTTGCAGCCTGTCGAGGCTCCGGCTCTTGCGGGCTGGGACATGACGGCTGTCTCCTTTCCCTGTCGCGAAATAGGCGGAGATTATTACGATTACATCTATCGCAAGCGCGACAATCGCCTGATTCTGGCCGTGGGCGATGTGTCGGGCAAGGGTACGGGCGCGGCGCTTTTGATGTCGTCGCTACACGCGGCAGTGCGCGCGCAATCGCAGGTGCTTGCCTCGATCAGCGAAGTGATGGCCGAGATCAATCAATATATCCAGGAAAATTCGCCTTCAAACAAATACCTCACGCTTTTCTATAGCGAACTTGACCCGTTGACGGGCCGTCTCACCTATGCCAACGGTGGCCATAACACTCCGATACTCGTGCGCAGGACGGGCGAGGTGCTCGGGCTTGACAAGGGCGGTCTGCCCGTAGGGTTGATGAAGGGAACCACGTATGAGGAAGACTCGGTGACGCTTGAGCCGGGCGATGTGCTGGTTATCTACAGCGACGGCATCACGGAATCTGTGAACGAACGAGATGAAGAGTTCGAGGACTGGCGGCTGCTGGATGTGATCAAGAACAATATGCACCGCTCGGCCTCCGGCATCCGCGACCGCATAGACGAGGCGCTGTCGCGTTTCGTCGGCACCACAGCGCCTGTCGATGACATGACGCTGATGATAATTAAGCGTACAGAGTAAGGTGAGGGATGAGGGGTGAGCGATGAGGGATGAAAAGGACTGTAGGGGAAAACTCCGATAATTGGTCAAAACACCTAATCGGAATATGCCCTTAGACTCTTTTTCATCCCTCATCCCTCACCCCTCATCCCTTCTGAAATCCTTCATCCTTCATCCTTTCTAATATGCTTACTTTAGTCCTTTCAATCTTTCCCTGTTTGATCTGGCTCGCGTTCTTCTATATTCAGGACTGGTATGACCGCGAGCCGATCCGCCATGTGGCCGGGACATTTGCCGCCGGGGCGCTCGCCACTATCCCCGCCTTTATCCTCAACACACTTCTGGGCTCGTTTGTCTATCTGGTTTTCGGATCAGTATTCGGCGAAGAGTTGGGCAAGGCTGCGATGTTCTTTTCTGTTGTGGGGCCGGTCGAGGAAGGATTGAAATTC
This sequence comes from Blastocatellia bacterium, assembly GCA_963765495.1. GTDB lineage: Bacteria > Acidobacteriota > Blastocatellia > UBA7656 > UBA7656 > CAVXWP01. Next base: position 587,123 of record CAVXWP010000001.1, on the reverse strand, counting down.
CTCGCCGTTTTCCTTTATGCCTATCGCCTTTCCTATTTCGATGAACCGGCCGATGGAGTGGTCTACAGCGCGGCGGCGGCGCTCGGTTTCGCGGCAATCGAAAATATACTTTACCTGTCGCAGGCAGGTCAGGGAGTTATACTGCTTCGCGCTCCGCTGTCGAATCCCGGACACGCCTTTTTTGCCGCGTTCTGGGGGCTTGCGATGAGCCGGGCAAAGGCTTCGTCAAACCTCCCGGGCAAGCGCGCAAGAATATTGATCGGAGGCTGGCTGCTGGCCGCCTTCATGCACGGTCTGTTCGACACGCTGCTCAGTTCCACAAATGTGCTGGGCGGCGTGGCAGTGGCGCTGCTCGTGTTGCTGCTGATGGTTCTGATGTTTGTCTATGTAGAGGTGAGCATCATCCGCGCGGTAAAACGTTCGCCGCATCGCGCAGGCACGCAGTTGCTCACGCTTCCTGTTAACTGTGAGCAGTGCGGAGCCATAGGGCTTTCCGGCGCGCAATGCGTGGCCTGCGGAAATCGCTTGCCGCAGGCCAACGCGGCCAGTCAGGGATTTCATCGCCAGTGCCGCTCTTGCGGGAGGCAGTGTGTGCCGGGCGCAAGGTTTTGTACCTTCTGCGGCGCGACCTTTGAAGTGCCTCGCGCGGCGGCTCAAAATCCGTGGGCTCCGCAGGCTCCTCATCTGCAACAGCCGCATTTCATCGGGGTGAGTCAAACAGGTATGGAAGAAGTGTTGTTTGTCATCAATCGCGCACAGGTCAACGTAGGCAAGACGCTCGACAATGAATTTGTGATAGACCACCCTTCCGTATCGAAACATCACGCGCGCGTGATCTGGCACCCGACCGGCTATTTTTACATAAGCGATCTGCAATCAACCAACGGGACTTACGTCAACGGAAAGCGCGTGAGCGAGCAGTGGCTACTCGACGGATATGAGGTGCGGCTCGGCGACATTACTCTGATTTATCGCGGTCCGCGCGCTCCGGTAAATTTCGGAATCCCTATCCCCCAAGGACCACAAACAGTAGGCGGTAGGCAGTAGGCAGTTATATTGAAGGCATGATCCGATCCGCGTAAATCCGTCTGATCTGCGTCATCCGTGGCCTATTCCAATTGCTCTGATCATGCAGTTGGCTGGAAAGCGATATGTATCCTTAAAAAACTGCCTACTACCTACTGCCTAGTAGGCGCGCTGCACCTTTATCCCCGTGTAGTATTTTTGGAGAATGTCCCTGTAGGAATAGCCTTCTTTTGCCAGGCCGTAGGCTCCGGTCTGGCACATGCCGACTCCGTGACCCCAGCCGCGCCCCGTAAATATGAATGCTTTGATGCGGCCCTGATCGTCGCGCTCGCGGTCTATCACAAAGAGGTTTTCTTTCAGACCGAGCGCCGTGCGTATCTTGTAGCCGCGAAGCCGCGCGCTGCCTTTGCTGCCTATCACGTTTAACTCGATCACGCGGTTCGAAACTCCGTACCCTACGGGGTCGAGGTCTTGCAATTCGCCCGCGCTCACGCCCGCACGAGCGAGCCTCTTCTGCATATCTTCTACGCTGACGCGCTCACGCCATTCGGATACGCTTGAACCGCTGTCGCTTGATGCGCCGCGTTCGGCAAGCTCGGCTTCGAGAAAGTCAATCCGCCCGTTTGCGTTCAGGTGATAAGCCACGCGCTCGCTGCCTATCAATTTCAGATGGTCAACCGAGTAGCTCTCAGCGCCAAGACGGCGGAACAACCACGCCCCTTTTTCTATTTCAAGCCCCTCGCTTTTGTCGTCTATCGTCTTCGATTTCGATCCGCCTGGCTGGCTAAACAATACGCGATTGTCTCTGACCGATTGCACAAGCCCCGCCTGAAACCTCGATGTCGAAGCCGGAGCCTTAAGCAGAAGGGCGCGCGCTATAGTCTCTATCGCATAGCCGCGTGTGATCGTAGTGCGCGCGCTCAACTTATCGTTTGCAGGCAGCCGGAGCAGTCCCTCCTTCAGCAGCAGTGCTATATCGGCGCGCATATCACGCGGCACATCTTCGTTTGCAATCCCCTCCATCACATAATCCACATCTGCCGGTGTGAGCAGCGAACTTGCGCGGCGTTCGCCATAAATAGCAACAGCGAGCGCGGAGGCGAACGCGGGCAGCCGCGACAGGTCCGTTTTTGGAAGCTGTAGCTTTGCCTGTCCTATCACACGGGCCGCGTTTTCTATCCAGCCCCGCGTCTCGTCTCGATCGGGCGAATCGCGCAAGTAATCTTTTGTCACACGGCGCGGAAGCGAAAACCCGAGCACCTCAAGCAATGCCACTTCGCGAGTGAGCAGGCGACCGTCCGCGCCCGTGAGCGGTTCCGGCATCCAGTTGCTTTTGATTTCGCGGCTGATGGCGACAGGGCTGTCGGGCGCGCATTCCACCGAACGCAGATAAGGAACAGGGTCGGTCAGAAAGATGGCTTCGCTGTTTTCAGTCCGCCCGCCGCAGGTTGATGTGTATAGCGCTTCGATGGGCGCAAGGTGGCCTGTTGCATCTTCATAGAGCGCGAGTACGCCTCGGGTCTCTTCTATGGCGCGGTTTGTCAAATGCTGCTCGGCCGAATAGCCTCCGTATACCTGCGAGCGAGCATCATCGCGCAGATCGAAGCCCTCCTTTTGATAACGATTTATATGCGACATAGCGTAGGTCCGGGCGGCGACCGCCTGCGCCTTCAGCGCCTCGATAGCCGGGAACGCGCCGGGCGGAAGCTCCTCGGGGACGACGCCGCGCAGATACAATTCGATTGGCAAAACGTTGACTACGTTTATCCGCCCGCGCTCGTTGAGCATCAGGCGAATCTCTCCGCGATATTCCGTCTTGCCTACCTTAACGAGCGGCGGCCTTTCAGATAGCGCAGCGCGATTATCTTCGCGGGCCGCGTCTCTCGCTTCATAATTCGCAGCCCGATAGCTTACTCCTGTCGCGCTTTTGCGGTCCGTTGCCGAATCGGCAGCCACGACTATTATCGCAGCTTCGCTTGAGGTGATCATTTTGTCTGCTTCGAATGCGACTACCTGTTGAGATTTGTTCTGAGGCGAGTCTTTCACGTCCTGAGCGTCAGCGCGAATGGCTGAACGGTCGGATTTGCTCGCCGGTTTTGATCTATAGCGGGGATCTGAATTTCTTGACTCTAAACTCTTTGCCGCGCTCTGTTCGGCCGTATTGACATCAAGGGCGACGATGGCATCGGTGAAACCCGCGCTTCGCAGCCTGTCAACCAGATTGTTTGCCTGACGACGGTCGCTGAATCGCCCGATCAACACGCGGTATTGCCCGGTCGAATCGTTGTAGACGGTTGTCGCAGGTTCGTAAAACTTCTTCCCCAGCTTATCGGTGATCTTGCGAGCATCGCGGGGGGTCGAGACGAGAGCCACTTCGGCGCGATACACAGACGCGCTCGCACGGACGGGGCGAGGGGCTGCGCGGGTTTCAGCAATCGCGGGGCTCAGTCTTCGCACCTCGAAGCGTAATTCGCCCGCCACCTGTTGATCATCATCCGCATCACTCGGGTCTGTGGTTTGGCGGCGCACGAGCAGGCCCGACGGAGAGCTTAACGAGATGGAATTCACATCGGTCATCAGACCTATGCGAATCACCGGCTCCGTAACGGCAAAACCCGGCTTGCCGTCTTCGACCCTGCGCGGGCGAGAGCCGTCTCTTTTATCGGAAGATGAAGCGGGGTTTGCTCTTTGCGAAGCCCTTGCGGCCTGAGCAAAGCTGACGAGCAAGAGAGGTTGCAAACAACCCGAAACGATCGCAACCGCCGAGAGCGCAAGGCCGCGTCTCAGCCGTGAAGGTACATTGAGTATGCCCATAGAAATTCACCATGTGGGGGCATAATAGACCGTCACCGTGATGGTCATCGTATCGTCTGCGTTTTGGGGGTAGCCTTCGAAAGGCCTAGCATTGTATATAGCTTCTCTGGCTTTGCTGTCAAGTGTGGTATAGCCCGATCTCCTGACCAGACGAGCGGATAAAATATCGCCGTTGCGCCCGAGCGTAACCACGAAATCGGCCGATACCCTGTCGGTCAATACGGTCTTTATCCAATCGCGCGGGATTATCTTTTCATTTGCCCTGGTGATCTTTGACCGCACATAGGCGATATACTGGCTCTTGCTCGCCTCAAGCCCAAGCGACTGCGCTCCGTCGCCCTCTCCGCGCCGCGCGCTCCCCTGAGTGTAACTCGGGGGGCTGTCGGGAGGCGGGTTTATGGCCGGTGAGTTCTGAGGCACAGCCTGCGCGGGCTGATTCTGAGGCGGAGGCGTTTGAGCCACCACAGAGACTTCGGGCGGGGTGGCGTTTGCCTTTGGCGGAGTCGCGGGTTCGGATGACGAAACCGTTCGGGGCCGAGTTTCGGCGACCGATGGTCTTGGCGGCTGTGGAAGCGAAGGCTTTTCGCTCGCAGCGCCGGGGTTTCGAGAGCGAGAGATCAGATGAGTATCATCGGAGTTCTCCGGGTCGAAAGTCATATTCTTGAGATCGGCGCGTTCGGGAGGTTCGGGCGGGGGGCGCATCGGCAATCGATCAGGCGGCGGCGCAAGGTCGACAAACTTTATTATGCTTGTTTCGCGCCCTCCATCGGGTGCGTCCGGGTGCAGGGAGTAGAAATCGAGTTGCAGGATCACGGTCAAAACGATCAGATGTCCCACAACCGACATCACAACTATCTTTGAGAAGCGGCGATCACGCCCCTCACCGCCAAACAGCGCGGAAAACGGCCCGCCACGGTTGGGTTGCTCTTGAATATATTTGTCTAAGGTCTCAAGCACGGCTATTACTTCTAATACTCCTGAGGAATACGCGTCGAAGCGATCTCGTCAGATTAGAATTATACCGCTTTCCCACACCGATTGAGAAGATGGAAGTAAATAATACCGATGGACGCAAGACCATTCAGCTTTCAAGATGTAGATAAGAAAAATGCAACTCCCCCTTTCTTCAACACACCTTTTAATCGAATTTGAAGCCGCGCTGCCGGGCCGCTTCGTAAAGCAATATCGCAGCCGCAGCCGCTACGTTGAGCGACTCTACGGCTCGGGCCATCGGAATATGGACAAATTCGTCGGCGCGCGACGAGGCATCCTTAGAGAGACCGTCCGCCTCGCTGCCTAAAATAAGCGCAAGTGAAACGGTCAAATCCGACTCCGTGTAAATACGAATCTGTTCTACGAGGGCTGCGTCTTCGATAACGCCGGGCGGGCGAGTGTGTTCGGGCCGGGTGGCGACGAGTTTGATCTTCTTTTTGCGGCACAGCGCGTCAACCTCTTCGCGCCGGGCATCGGTCACTATGGGCAACCGTAGCGCCGAACCCATTGAGGCGCGCAGGGCCTTGTGATTGAAAGGGTCTACGGTGTGACGGGTTGTGATGAGGGCCGTAGCACCCGAAGCCTCTGCGGCGCGAATAATGGTTCCAAGGTTTCCGGGGTCTTGCAGACGGTCGGCTATAACTATCAGGTGTTTTTTTCCGGCGAAGGCCTGGTCAAGCTCGAAATGCGGGCGAGTGACGAGAGCGACCACTCCCTGAGGGCTTTCGGTGTCCGATATAGCATCCATGACCTGTTTGCTCACAAAGGCCCCGCGACAGGGAACCGATTCGAGCGCATCGAGCAGAGCCAGTCCCCGGCCGGTTGATTCGAGGGCCGGGCTGTAGGCTACGGTTTCAAAATGCACGCCCGCGCCTAAAGCGTCTTCGATCAGGCGCACGCCTTCAAGCAGGATGATGTGACGCTCGCTGCCTGCGCGGACGCGCCGGAATCGCTTTACAAGAGGGTTTTGTCGACTGGTTATCTTCTCAATCAGCATAGGCTTCAATTTTAGGTTTCAAATATGAGATTTGAGATTACAGGGCCGCAATATAAAATCAAAGCGCGAAAGGGAAATTCGATGGCTCAATTCAAGAATTTTGGAAGACTCTTTGCGCTGGTCGTGCCCGCATTTTTGTTCTTTTCGGCAAGCTGTTCGGGATCACATTCACCTGAGAGCGAGGCCGATGCTCAGGAAATCACCGTAGCCGCCGCCGCCAACCTGACCAATGCATTTGAAGAGTTGGGAAAACAATTCACTTCACGCACGGGCATAAAAGTGACCTATAGTTTCGGATCCACGGCGAATCTGGCCAAACAGATTGAAAACGGCGCTCCGTTTGACGTTTTCGCTTCGGCCGATGTCGAGCACGTAGATCAACTCAATGACAAAGGGCTGATCGCGCCGGGAACGCGCGCCCTGTATGCGCGGGGCAAACTGGTTGTGTGGACGCCGCCTGAAAGCCGCATCGCGCTAAATCGAATCGAAGACCTCGCGGGGCCGGATGTGAAGATCATAGCCCTCGCAAAGCCCGACATCGCGCCTTATGGACAGGCGTCGGTCGAGACTTTACGCGCGCTGAATCTATGGGCGGCGGTCGAACCTAAAGTGGTTTACGGCGAGAACGTAGCGCAGACCAGACAGTATGCGTCCTCGGGCAACGCCGATGCGGCTTTTATTCCGCTCGCGCTTGTTTCGCGGGGCGAAGGCCGCTTTATAGAAGTAGACGAGCGTCTTCATCAACCGATAGATCAGGCTCTGGCCCTCATAAAGGCTTCCGGCAAACAGGAGCAAGCAGGGCGTTTCGTCGAGTTTATCTTGAGCGATGAGGGACAGGCGCTGCTCGAAGGCTTCGGATACAGCCGCCCGCCCGAGAATTGATCACGTATCACTCATCACTTATCAGCTGATAATTCTTGTTTAAGTTTTCTTCAACTGCTATCCTGCTTTCTCTTATGAAGCGACCGAACTATGCAAAGCTGCTGTGTCTGTGCGCATTGTTGGCTATAGTGTTGCTTGCCTTGTCCGTAAAGACGAAATTTTATACCCGAAATCAGGCTCGCATTCAGCACTCTGCTTCATCGAAAATTTCTATCGAGGCAACCCCGCAAGAGCAGGCCCCGGATCGCAATGATACGAAACGGCTGCGGTTGCCTGTTGCCCCCGCTTCACTCAAAAGTACCCTTATCCCCTCCAATTGCGGGGGCCGCCACACAATCTCTTTAGATCAGCGGCCTCTTTGCTTTCACTCCCCAAGGTCGGCAGACCGCGCTCCGCCTTATTCAATCTGATCGCGCGTCTTTCTATGGAGTGGCTGGGACAGTTCGTGAAACTGTTATGGCCGCTCAATTCTTGTGTAATCACTCCGATCCGTTTGATCGGTAATAGTCTCAAAGAAGAGGTTAAACAATTTATGGAACTGACACTGGTTCTGGTAATCAGTCTTCTGTCCTTAGCGTTTGCGGGCTGGCTGACATCCTACGTGTTAAGCAAAGACACGGGCACCTCGGAAATGCAATTTATCTCTAATGCCATCAAGGAGGGTGCCGAAGCCTTTCTCAGACGACAGTACAAAACCATAGGGCTGTTGAGCGTAGTCTTTGCCGCTGTGATCTTTTTGCTCTATGCCTTTCTTCGTCCGCATAACCCGGCCGATCCGGTCAACCCGTTGCCGCTCGCCGGTTATGTGACCGTCTCATTTATTCTGGGCGCTCTCTCTTCGGGCATAGCCGGTTACGTCGGCATGTTCGTTTCGATCCGTTCAAACATCCGCACGGCCTCGGCGGCGCGAACTTCGCTCAACGACGCCTTGCAAATTGCGATGCGAGGCGGCGCGGTTTCGGGTCTGTTCGTCGTAGCCATGAGTCTGCTCGGCGTAGGCGGTCTCTATGCTGTGCTGGATTACGTCGTGGGCATAAACCCCAAAGACATTCCTTACATGATCGTGGGGTATGGATTCGGGGCGTCGTTTGTCGCGCTGTTTGCGCAACTGGGCGGCGGCATCTACACAAAGGCGGCAGACGTAGGCGCGGACCTCGTGGGAAAAGTTGAGGCGGGCATCCCGGAAGACGATCCGCGAAACCCTGCCGTCATAGCCGACCTCGTGGGCGACAATGTAGGCGACTGCGCCGGTCGCGGCGCTGATCTGTTTGAATCGACCGCCGCAGAAAATATCGGAGCGATGATACTGGGAGCGGGGCTTGCTACGCTCGCCGCTCAAAGGGGCATCCCCTTCGGTTACGGAGTGCTGGGCGTGATGCTCTTCCCTCTGGTCGTGCGCGCGTTCGGTTTGATCGCTTCGATAGTCGGTGTGATGATGGTGCGCACTAAGGAAGACGCCGACCCGATGAAGGCGCTCAATCGCGGTTATTATGTCACGACCGCGCTTGCAGCGGTAGGGTTTCTCATCGGCTCGCGGTGGCTACTTTACAGCCCGCAGAGGCCAAACGCGTGGATATACTTTTTCGTTTGCGGGCTGGTCGGGCTGGCCACTTCGGTGGCATTCGTCTATATCACACAATATTACACCGAATACAAATACGGCCCGGTGAGAGCCATCGCAGAAGCCTCGCAGACGGGACCGGCTACAAATATCATCACCGGAATCGCAATCGCATTCGAATGCACCGCCTTACCGGTCATCGTCATCTCGATTGCCATAGTCTCTTCCTACTATCTGGGCAATATGTCGGGCATACCGGGCGCGGGTCTGTTTGGAACCGCCGTCGCGACTATGGGCATGCTCGGCACCGCCGCCTATATCCTCGCGATGGACACCTTTGGCCCGATCACAGACAACGCGGGCGGCATCGTAGAGATGAGCCGGCAACCCGATGATATTCGCGCCAAGACCGACAGGCTCGATGCGGTGGGGAACACTACAAAGGCGCTGACTAAAGGATACGCCATCGGATCGGCTGCGCTTGCGGCCTTCCTTCTGTTTTCGGCTTACCTCGATGAGGTTCGCAACTACACAAGGCCGCAGCCTGCCGCCGTTGTCGCTTCTGATGTGACGAGAGCGCAAACCTCTGCCTCAAGCCCTGCCGAGCACGAACAGACCTCTATGTTTATGCGCGACCCCCGCACAAACGAAGAGATAGCCGTGGTCAATCTGGCCAAGCCCGAAGTATTCGTGGGCGGGCTGTTGGGCGCGATGCTTGTTTTTCTGTTTTCGGCCTTTGCGATCAAGGCCGTGGGCAATGCGGCCTACACCGTGATCAACGAAGTGCGACGGCAGTTTAAGGAAAAGCCCGGCATACTCGAAGGGACCGACCAGCCCGATTATGCCCGCTGCGTTGACATAGTGACGCGAGGCGCGCTCCGGCAGATGGTCTTGCCCGGGGTGCTTGCCGTCGGTATGCCGATAGCCGTCGGCCTTGTGTTTCGCTTGCTTGGCATCGGCGCTGAGGCGGTAGCGGCGATGCTGATGGTAGGCACGATTACCGGCATACTCGTAGCCACGTTTCTCAACAACGGGGGCGGCGCGTGGGACAACGCCAAGAAATACATCGAAACAGGCATGTACGGCGGCAAGCGCAGCGAGGCGCATAAAGCCGCCGTCGTGGGCGATACGGTCGGAGACCCGTTCAAGGATACGGCCGGGCCGAGCCTGCACGTCTTGATCAAACTGCTCTCGACGATCACGCTTGTGCTGGCCCCGCTGTTTATATGAGTGGTCAGTGGCCGTTTGGCCGTTGATCAGTAGCTGTTGATCAGTAGGTGTTGATCAGTTGTAAATGAAGACCGGCCCCGGATGGGCCGGAGGAAGGTAGCCAGAGGCCGCGCCTTCGGCTTGCCTCTGGCTACCTTCCCAGCGCCCTTTCAGGGCGCACATCTTCACGCGGCTTCCTTCTGAGCCTTTTCAAATCGCACAATTTCATGCGGCTGCCTTCTCAGCGACTTGAAAGGGCGCAGATCACCAACCCCCGGCCCCCGGCCCCTGCGAAGCTGACCACTGCCTGCTCGCCTTGACAAGGTGAGCCGAGAGCGTATGCTATCCAATTACTATGAATGGCCTGGCTGTCCGCTTCTGGAAATTATGCTTTCGACTCCCTGAATCCTTAACTTCATTATGAGTACGTCAAGACCTCACTCGCGAATCAAAATCGTTGTAGCCACATCGGTGATGCTGTCGTTTATATCGTTTTGGCGAGCGGCGGCCATTGTGCTAAACGACCTCGGCTCGTCGGCCTTCTATGTCGGCGGGATAGCCGAAAAGGCGGTGGGCAAGGCCGCTCCCTGGTTCATCCTCGCCGTGATGCTTTTCAGTCTGGCCGTGCGCGCCCTCTACATCGAATCAAGCTCGATGTTTACCAGAGGCGGCGTCTATCGCGTGGTCAAAGAAGCGATGGGCGGCACTATGGCCAAACTCAGCGTATCTACGCTGATATTCGATTTTATACTCACGGGGCCGATCTCGGGCGTGTCGGCGGGGCTCTATCTCGTAGGGTTCGCAAACACCGTTTTGCCGCAACTCGGCATCAATATCCAGCTTTCAATGGGATATACGGCGATGTTTTTTGCGCTTATCATCACGGGCTATTTCTGGTGGCGCAACATCAAGGGTATTCACGAATCGAGCAACGACGCGCTTCGCATAATGTATGTGACTACGGCGATGGTCGTAATAATGATCGGCTGGGGTCTCTACACATTATTTGTGCGCGGCGGGCACTTGCCACCCTCGCCTATTCCTTCTCATCTGATCTTTTCCGAGGAATCGCTAGGATGGCTCAAGCCCTGGCGATGGTTCGTAAATACCGGAGATGGCTATCAGATAGCTTCGGCTTCTCCGAGCATCGTGGGGGCGGTTGGGATAATAATAGCCTTCGGCCACTCGTTGCTTGCGATGAGCGGAGAAGAGACGCTTGCGCAGGTCAATCGCGAACTTGAATATCCGAAGCTGAAAAACCTCAAACGCGCCGCCATCGTGATCTTTATCTATTCGGTGCTATTCACATCACTCGTCTCATTTTTTGCCGTGGCGCTAATCCCTGACCAGACCCGACCGCAATACCTTGATAACCTGATCGCGGGGCTCGCGATGAATTTCGTAGGCCCGGAATCGCTCAAACTCCTGTTCCAGGCATTCGTCGTGATCGTGGGTTTTCTAATGCTTTCGGGGGCGGTAAACACGGCCATCATAGGCTCGAACGGCGTGCTGAATCGTATCTCGGAAGACGGGGTATTGACCGACTGGTTTCGCAGACCACATAAAAAGTACGGCACCACCTATCGCATAGTAAATATGATCGCCCTGATGCAGATCGTTACGATCATAGGCTCGCGCGGCGACATATTCATCCTCGGCGAGGCTTACGCGTTCGGCGTAGTCTGGAGCTTTACCTTTAACGCGATAGCCACTTTCGTCCTCCGCTACAAGATGCCCGGAGACCGCGAATGGCGCGTGCCGCTGAACTTTCGCCTGGGCCGCATAGAGATTCCCGCCGGGGTCATCACGGTCGGGTGTATTCTGCTTTCGACCGCCTTTATCAACCTGCTGACCAAACAGGTGGCGACAATCGCGGGCGTCGCCTTTACGGTTACATTCTTTGTGCTCTTTACGATCTCTGAGCGGATCAATCGGCGAAAACAGGACATGACGCTTGCGATGCTCGACCAGTTTCAATTGCAGCACCGCGAGACTATTGATCAAGCCTCGGTCAGCGCGCGTCCGGGCAACGTGCTTGTGGCCGTGCGAGATTACAACACGCTCGCGCATCTGGCATTCGTGCTCGAACGCACCAATACCGAAGAGCAGGATATAGTGGTTATGACTACGCGTATCTTGACCGGACCCGGCAGCGGCGAGCGCGACCTGTATGACGAAAATCTCTTCACCGAATATGAGCAAAGGTTATTCACTCAGGTAGTCAGCATGGCCGAGCGTCACGGCAAGCCGGTAGAACTTGTAATCGTGCCGGCGACCAGCTTGCCCGACGCGGTTGCGCAGACGGCGCTCCGATTGGATTCGGCAGAGGTCGTCGCCGGGCTGTCGTCAAAGATGACCGCACAGGAACAGGCGCGCGAACTCGGGCGCTCGTGGGAGGCGCTCGGCGAGAAGCCCCGCCGCCAGGCCCGATTGAGAATCATATCGCCCGACGGGCAGGAGCAGGATGTATCGCTTGGGGCTCACGCGCCGCACCTGACCGAAGAGGATGTGAATCTGATCCACAAGATATGGTTACAAGTGAGCAACATTCCAAGCCGCCGCCGCGTGCATCACCGCGATGTTGTGAGGGTGGCTCTGAATCGTCTGGAGCGCGACCTGCGCGCACAGACCGATGTGATGCTCGACTTTCACAAGCTGGAACACGAAGAGGGAAACGGGAAGAAGCCGGGCCGGGATAAGATTTCCGGTCGCAGATAGCAGAGGGATTTGAGGCAGGTATTTCGGGCTGATTTGGCAAAATAGAGAAGGTATGCAAGACTTTGATTATTCGAGGGAGAAATTGAGATGAGTAAAAAAAGAAACTCGAACAAATCAAAATCTGAGCAGATAGAGCAAGGGATCACTCGATTAAGTGTTTGCGGTTTTAAGTCCATAAGTCGGGAGCAATCCATCGAAGTCAGGCCCTTGACTATACTCGCGGGAGCCAATAGCTCAGGCAAGTCCAGCATCATGCAGCCTCTACTTTTGCTCAAGCAAACACTGGAATCCAGTTATGATCCGGGCGCGTTGTTGCTTGATGGCCCTAATGTAAAATTCACCTCTGCCGATCAGGTGCTCTCGCGCATCGGTAAGAAAGAGTGTGAAGATACATTTAATATCGGAATAGGGGTAGAGCCTGATAGCACACTTACGACATATTTCAAGAAGCAACTCGGCAAGGGTTTTGAGGTTGAGCAAACGGTTTTTGCAAGAAATAATGAACAAGTGATATTGCGGCCTGGCATGACACATAAAGAAATAATGTCCGTTATTCCTTTCAATCATAAAGGTTCTTATGGAGTTTTTAATAAAGACGCGAGATCTAAACCTACGTGGAAGGTTAAACGTGATCGCTTTTTCTTATCGCCTGTATTGACGTGGAAGGAAGATAACCTCGCTCTTTCAGCATTTGCTGGGGTTAAACCACGTCTCGAAATAGAGCCCCATATTAGAAGTCTGGTTTATCTTCCGGCGCTCAGAGGCAACCCCGAAAGAGCTTATCCCGTAACCGCCGTTGGGCCGATATTCCCCGGCACATTTCAGGAATATACCGCAAGCATAATCGCCCAATGGCAGGCGGAAAAAAGTGAAGAAAAGCTTTCGAAATTAAGCAAGGATTTGGAAAGACTTGGATTAACCTGGAAGATCGTTGCGAAACCGATCAACGATACGCAGGTTGAATTGCAGGTAGGAAGATTGCCGCACGGTTCCAGGGGCGGCGCTCACGATTTAGTCAGTATCACAGATGTAGGATTTGGGGTTTCGCAAACCCTGCCTGTACTTGTGGCGCTCATAGCGGCCGAGCCGGGACAACTGGTTTACATAGAAGAACCGGAAACGCATCTTCATCCACGCGCTCAATCAGCGATGGCCCAGATTCTGGCCGATGCCGCAAATCGTGGCGTACAGGTAGTCATAGAAACACACAGCAATCTGCTTCTCTTAGGGATTCAAACACTGGTGGCCGAAAATAACATCTCTCCTGATCTGGTTAAGCTTCACTGGTTTGAACGAAATAATGACGGGAGCACGCAAATCAATAGCGCCGACCTGAACGAAGCCGGAGCTTTTGGAAATTGGCCCGAAGATTTTGGAGAAGTGATCCTCAGCGCAGAAAGCCGGTATCTTGACGCAGCCGAAGCACAACAGATAATAAATTGATATGCCTGTAAAGTCTTCCAGATGTCTTGTGATAGATGCTTCGGTCATTCACTCTTCAGGAGGTGAGAAGGCCGTTCATCCCACATCAAAACACTGCCGAGATTTTTTACAAGCCACTCTAAAGATCTGCCATCGTGTTGTACTAACAGAAGACATCAGCAAAGAGTGGAAAAGACATCAATCAAAATTTGCCATGCAATGGCGAGTCTCGATGTTTGCACGAAAGAAGCTGGTTAGTGTTACTGTTTCTTCGAACGAAGTATTGCACAATAAAATTGAGCGAGTGGCTTTTGATGATAAAAGCCGCAAGGCGATGTTAAAAGACATGCTCCTAATAGAAGCTGCAATGGCAACAGATCGAGTTATAGTTTCTCTGGATGAGATAGTGCGTAATCTTTTTGGGATGGCGGCAACAAGCATTGGTGAGTTAAGGGCTATTGTATGGGTAAACCCTGATAAAACTGATGAGGAATGTATTTCGTGGCTCGAAAGAGGAGCTAAAGCCGAAAAGAAACGTTGTCTTGGCGCTAAAACAAAAACCTAATAAAACAGGAATAAATATGTCAATTGTAGAACAGATCAACAGCGACCTCGTCCAGGCGATGAAGGCAAAAGAGGCCGAGCGCCTGAGCGCGTTGCGTATGGTAAAGACCGCGCTCAAACTGCGCGAGACGGAACTTCCGGGCGGAGTGGACGACACGGAAGCCGCGCGCGTCTTAAACACTCTGCTCAAGCAGAGGCGCGACGCCTCGGAGCAATACCGCGCGGCGGGAAGAATCGAGCTTGCCGAAAAAGAAGAGCGAGAGGGGCAAATAATCGAGACATATCTCCCCGCCGCTGCCTCTGAACAGGACCTGTCGAACGCGATTGATGAAGCCATCGCGGAGACGGGCGCGTCTTCGATGAAAGACATGGGCGCAGTAATGAAGTCTGCCCGCGCAAGGCTTGAGGGCAAGACCGTAGACGGCAAGACGATGAGCGAGATGGTTAAGGCGCGTCTCTCCGGCGGTTGATAAGGCTTGCGACAAAGCCCGCGCCGAAACCGTTGTCTATGTTGACCACCGTGACGTTCGAAGCGCAGGAGTTCAGCATCCCTAAAAGCGCGGCCAGCCCGTTGAAGGAAGCGCCATAGCCTATGCTCGTAGGCACGGCTATCACGGGCACAGGCACAAGCCCGCCCACGACCGAAGGCAGAGCCCCCTCCATCCCGGCCACTACGATTATTACGCGAGCCGATTCGAAATCTGCGCGCGAGCCAAACAGACGGTGAATGCCTGCTACACCTACATCGTAAATGCGGGCCACGCGATTTCCCATAGCGGTTGCGGTGATGGCAGCCTCTTCTGCAACGGGGATGTCTGATGTTCCTGCCGATATGACCGCGATAATGCCTTCGCCCCTCTCTCGACTGTCGCGCAGCACCGAAACCATGCGCGCTTCATTGTGATATTGGGCGTCGGGGGCGATCTCTTTTATGTGCCTGAAGACTTCTTCGGTGGTTCGAGAGATAAGCAGGTTCGAACTGTTGCCGAGAATGCTTCGGGCGATTGCCAGTATCTGTTCGAGCGACTTTCCCTGACCGAGTATGACTTCCGGGAAACCTACTCGCAATTCGCGATGATGGTCAACACGCGCAAACGAGAGGTCTTCATAAGGCAGACGGGCCAGTTTGTCGGCGGCTTCGTCGAGGTCTATGCGGCCCGCTCGCGCATCATCGAGCAATTCCCTGATCTGGTCTTTGTTCACACAGGGATTCTAAATCATTCGCCGAGAAATACGTAGACAGGATTCACAGGATTTTCGAGGAATGAAGCTCCTCGCAGCAAGCTGCGAGGTATCGCGCAAGAGGGGAGGAAATGGAGCCGCAGCAAGCTGCGGGGAATTGCCTGACCCTCCTCAGATTCAAAAAGATTTTCTTCAAATCTTGCCGATCCTTCGGAATCTTGTGAATCCTCGGAAAGGGGCGATTCTTGACAGCGAATTGATTGCCCGGTTAGACTCAACTTATCCAGCATTAATACGTTCATACGCTTGTTATAAGAACCTCAGTTGTTTGTTTGCTCTGATGAGTAAAACTCTCGGCCCCGATTGAGGGCGGAAGGGGTGGCTTATGAAGACACTCGGTTCGATAGTAAAAGAACACAGCGAGCTTTACACCATAACTGCTGATTTCACTGCACATGACGCGGCAGTCTACATGACGGATCGCAATATAGGCGCGGTAATGGTAGTTGAAGACGAGCGCGTGGTCGGATTGTTTTCCGAGCGCGATCTGCTAAAGCGAGTCGTAGCCGCAGGGCACGACCCTGCAAGCGTCCGGGTCGGCGAACTTATGTCGAGCGATCTGACCTTTGCCGCGCCCGACGAGACCTACGAAGAGGGCATACGCAAGATGCAAAAGGCCCGGTGTCGTCATCTGCCTATCCTTGAAAACAATAAACTGCTGGGCCTGGTTTCATTGCGCGATCTGCTCGCTCGGGACGCTGACGAAAAGGCCGAAGAGATTCGCATGCTCAACACATACATTCATTATGTGCCGCCCGATTTAGCAGGCGGGTCCTGACAGCGGAAATTATCAAACCTGCGTTTGCGCGGCACGCCCCCGGCTTTTGTATTCTGGTTCAGGTGAGGCGCTGTCAAATACGGGGCGGCGATGATATATTTCATCTTTAGTTAGAAGCCGGGTTGCTTGCCATCCCTTGTGGTCCTCGATAAACGGATGAAAGAAAGGCGAGCTTGATTCATTCCCCGGCCCCGTGGCCAGGAATAGGCCGAGTCTTGTCATAAGGAATTGTTGTTCTGGAGTTGCTATGCGGATTTTCATTCCAAAAGAGGCGGCCCCCGGCGAGAGCCGCGTACCCGTCATTCCCGAAACTGCCGGTAAGCTCGTAAAGCTCGGCGCGGAGGTTGAAATAGAATCAGGGCTTGGCTCATCAATCAGCATCGCTGACGATGAATACTCAGAGGTCGGGGCGGCAATCATCGTAAATCGCGCCGATTCGCTGGCTTTAGCCGACGTGGTTCTCAGGTTCAACAGCCCGCTACTTGAAGAGATACAGTTGATGAAACCGGGCTGCATTCATATCAGCTATCTCGATCCATTCAATAACCTCAACAAGGTTGCCGAACTGGCGCGAGCCAATGTCAGCGCCGTCAGTCTTGAAATGATCCCCCGCTCGACCATAGCTCAGAAAATGGACGCGCTCAGTTCGCAGGCGAATCTCGCAGGCTACGTCGGGGTCATAGTGGCCGCCGAACGCCTCAGCCGCATCTTCCCGATGATGATGACGCCTGCCGGGACGATCTCTCCCACGAGGGTCTTTGTCATAGGCGCGGGCGTGGCCGGGCTTCAGGCCATAGCGACTGCAAAGCGGCTGGGCGCGCGCGTCGATGCATTTGATGTTCGCCCGGAAGTGGAAGAACAGATAAAATCGCTCGGCGCGAAATTTATCAAGATTGATCTTGGAGAGACGGGAAAGACCGAGCAGGGCTATGCCAGAGAGTTGACGCCTGAACAGTTGCAAAGACAGCGTGAGGCGGTGGCCCGTCAGTGCGCGCTCTCAGACGTGGTGATTACCGCCGCGCAGGTCTTTGGCCGAAAAGCCCCCGTCATACTGACCACGGATATGATAAAGGGCATGAACCCCGGCAGCGTGGTCGTGGATCTCGCGGTCGAAACCGGGGGCAATGTCGAGTGCTCGAAGATCGGGCAGGAGATAGTCATAAACGATGTTCGGGTGATAGGGCTCGGCAACCCGTCGCGACAGGTCCCGGTTCACGCAAGCCAGATGTATTCGAGCAACCTGGGCAATTTTATAGAGCATTTCTGGGATAAGCAGTCCGGCAGCCTTCTCCTCGATCTCGATGACGACATCCTGAAAAGCTGTCTTATAACATATAACGGCCAGGTCTATAACGAGGTCGTGAAAAACCTTATGAGGTAACAGGTAATGACGCTTCTTCTTTTCATATTCATTCTGTCAATC
This sequence comes from Blastocatellia bacterium, assembly GCA_963765495.1. Taxonomy (GTDB): domain Bacteria; phylum Acidobacteriota; class Blastocatellia; order UBA7656; family UBA7656; genus CAVXWP01. The sequence continues at coordinate 569,494 of CAVXWP010000001.1, read as the reverse complement.
TTTCTTGGCTTCGAGTTGATCTCGAAAGTTCCTTCGCAGCTTCATACCCCGTTGATGTCGGGCTCGAACGCCATTTCGGGCATCACCATCGTAGGCGCGCTGATCGCCGCCGGAACCGAAAACGACACGCTGACGATCATACTCGGGACGCTGGCCGTCGTAAGCGCGACCATCAATGTCGTAGGCGGGTATCTGGTCACTGATCGAATGCTTGCGATGTTCAAAAAGAAGGAAGAGTTCAAGAAATAATGGACCTCAACGAACTTATCAATCTCGGCTATGTCATCGCCGCAATCCTCTTTATCATCGGTCTGAAAGAACTTGGCTCTCAGACAACCGCGCGGCGCGGCAATATAATTTCGGCAATAGGTATGCTGATAGCCATCGTCGCCACCTTGGTGATGAAAGGGCTGGCGTTTCAATGGATCATAATCGGCCTTGTCGCGGGCTCGATCATAGGCGCGTATGCCGCGTATGCCGTACGGATGACCGCGATGCCTGAGATGGTCGGCCTCTTCAACGGTTTTGGCGGGCTTGCAAGCCTCGTCGTGGGCTGGGCCGAATATCACATGCACCCGGACAGCCCTACCTTTACCATCATCTCGATATACCTGACGATACTGATAGGCGGAGTCACTTTTAGCGGTAGCGTAGTCGCATACGCCAAGCTTGCGGAAAAGATCACGGGGAAGCCCGTGCTGTTTCGAGGCCAGCAAATCGTAAACGCCCTGCTGCTGGTTCTCATCGCGCTTTTCGGCGTGCTGTTTACGCTCTGGCCCCAAGGCTCGTACACGATCTTTCTTGCGGCCATCGCGTTGTCGCTGGTTTTAGGCATTATGGCCGTGATACCGATAGGCGGCGCGGATATGCCGGTCGTCATCTCTCTTCTGAACAGCTATTCGGGGCTTGCGGCTTCGGCCGCCGGATTCGTCATCCTCAACAACGTGCTGATCGTGGCAGGGTGTCTGGTGGGCGCGAGCGGTTTGATACTCACAAACATAATGTGCAAGGCGATGAATCGCTCTATTACAAACGTCTTGTTTGGAGGTTTCGGAGCCGTGACGGTCAAGGCGAGCAAAGAGGCTGCGGGTGAAGTCAAACCTCTGTCGCCTGAAAATGCCTATTTCATCCTCGAAGCCGCGCGCTCGGTCCTTTTCGTTCCCGGTTACGGCATGGCGGTGGCGCAGGCCCAACACGTAGTGCGCGAACTCGGAGAATTGCTGGAAGCAAACGGCGCGGAAGTCCACTACGCTATACACCCGGTGGCCGGGCGCATGCCCGGGCACATGAACGTGTTGCTGGCCGAAGCCGACGTGCCTTATGAGCAGTTAATAGAGATGGAATCGGCCAATCGCATGATGGCGGCCGTAGATGTTGCGATAGTCATCGGCGCAAACGACGTAGTGAATCCGGCGTCCCGCGAAGACGAATCAAGCCCGATCTACGGCATGCCGATCATAAACGTAGATCAGGCCAGGACCGTTTTTGTTTTGAAGCGTTCTATGGCTTCGGGTTTCGCAGGAATTGAAAACCCTCTGTTTTACTACAACAACACTCGAATGCTTTTCGGCGATGCCAAATCGACCGTACAGGCGCTCGTGAGCGAATTCAAAGGATGATGCGTGGTGCGCTCACGTGAGCGCATCACTTTCCAGTATTTCATCTTCATAAAAGAAGGCCGGGCCGCAGACCAGGATTAATCTGATGGGTTCGTCGCCCGTATTTTCGAGCGTGTGCCGATGGTTTCGCGGAACATAGACGGCATCGCCCGAGCCGACTTCGCGGCATTCGTCGCCTACCGTCATCATCCCCCGGCCTGAGAGGATGTAATAAACCTCTTCAAGCTCGTTGTGGTGATGAGGCGTAACCGTCGAGCCCGGCGGAAGAATCTCTTCGGCAAGGCTGCACTGAGTTATGGCGCTCGTCGTGCGATCTATCAGCGGGCGAATTTCCGATCCGTGACGGGTAGCGATCACACGCGCGCGGTCGCGGTTTGTTATTATCATCTTTCTGGTTTTTCCTGTTTACCGGCTCATCGCTTACCGGCGAGATAAGCCGGTAAGGTGATCAGTGTTTAGGCTCTTCCTTATCTTCTATCTGTCCGGCAGCCTGAACCCAGGCATTCCATCCGCCTTTGAGTGCGCGTACCTTCTTAAAGCCGTTGTCTAGGAGTATCTGCGCCGCACGGGCGCTTGTAGCTTCGTTATGTCAGGCACAGTACGTAACTATCTCGCGGTCGCGAGGAATCTCTTTCAGACGCGCCTCGGTTTCAGTGACGGGTATTTGCAGCGCCCCCTTGATCTTTGTGTCGTAACTGTCGAGGACGCGAGAATCAATGATAGTCACGGGCTTTTTTTTGGCCATCATCAATATGAGTTCATCAACGGAAATGCGTTCGACCTTATCGGTATCATCCTGCCCCGGGGACGTGCCTGCCAGAGCAAAAGCTCCGCACAAAAGCACGGCGATGAGGGCCGAAAGCCAGATGCGGTTTATAAATCTCATTCCTTTACCTCCTGAATCGGGTCAAAGTTCTGGAACTACTATTTTGCCATGAGCGTTGAGTTGAAAACCAGAGCCTGTAATTTTAGATTTTGGATTTTGGATTTTAGATTTCGGAAACCGGGTTCTGCTGTGGTGGGAATGGTTCATCATAATCCAAAATCTAAAATCCAAAATCTAAAATCACTTGATCTGATGTTGCGAAAAGAATAAGATTGCCAGCAAGACGCGCCGCCCCACCTTAGCGCGTGGTATTATTTAGATTTAATATTGAGTTTGGGAGACATAGCAGTTGAAGCCTAACAGAAAATTGACGACTCTGATAACTTGCGTGATGGTCTTCAGCCTTACCATCGCGCAGGGCAGCAGCAATCATAAGCAGATTCGCGATGCCCGCAGCCTCACGCTCCCGTCTTACGCGATACTCGACGAGCAGGCCGAGCCTTTGATCGCTTCGGGCGGCAAGGTGGGATACGTCTCGTCGGTGACGGGAGGCGCGATCATCTCATTCAGCCTCAAGACTGGCAAACTCATCTCGTCAATGGTCGTAGGCACAAACATCGGGCCTTTATCGATGGTGGAACTCGGCGACCGCCGCTTGATCGCCGTCCCGGCGGCAAACGATCCCGATCAGGGTTCCCCGGCTTCAATCAGCATAATTGACGCGACAAGCGCCCGCCGGCTCAACCTGCATTCGCTGCTTATGCTGCCGCCAGCCGCGCACATCACTCCCTCCACGCGTGCGATACTTACAAGCGACGGCAAATTCTGCCTGATCGCTTCCAGCTTCGATGAACCTGCGCTTTATTGTTTCGATATAGAGACCGGACAGATTACCTCTGAACTGCCGCTTCTCGGTCGTCCGTCGGAGACGGCTCTTTATGATCAGGGCGGCAAGCGTATAATCGCAATCGTGAGCGCGGCGGCAAATCACCTCTCGATATTCAGGGTAGACGATGAAGGGATGTTAAGCTCCTCGGCAAGCTTTACTCCGTCTGACGCTCGATTCGAAGAGTCTAATAACCCGGTCTTTAGCGCAAGCGGACGCTCGATATATATTGCTGCCGCGACCGGCGATCAGCTTATAGCGATTGATTCGAAAAGCGGCGCTCAGTTTGCGAGTATAGGCGTCATCGCGCCTCAAAGGATCAGCGTGGCCTCGCGCCCCGAAGGCGGTGAGATAATCGGGGTCGTCTCTATCAGTCGGCCCGCAAATAACAGATCGAACGGCGTCACTACTATTATCAGCCGGGGGGGCGCGCTGGCCATTCAAGCCGAATTCACGCCGCCAAGCGATATAACTTTTTCTCGCGCAAACAATGTCGAATTCGATGAAGACGGCTCTTCGGCCTTTGTAGGCTCGGCCACCGGCTGGTTGTTTGCCTTTAACGCGGATACGGGCGAACTTGAAGCGCCGCAGAACATCGGAAGCGAGCTTCGCCGCATCGCCCTGAACAAGGAATCTCGGACGCTTGCCGTTATGCGCTCTTCGTCAGGCGGCGATGAAGTCGTCATTGTGAATTTCGATCTCGTAAGCGAAGAAGAGGAAGACCCCGCCCCGCCTGTTCAGGTGCCTGTGATTTCGTTGCTCAAGCCCAATACGGTGGAGCAGGGCCGGTTGAAAGGCATCAAAGTGCTCGTAAAGGGCGAAAATCTCGAAGGCGGGACTCTGGTCATCAACGGCCAGGATGTGCCCTCCAATCAGGTTCGAAAGGGGCTTGAGGCCAAACTGAACAAGGAGCTTTTCGATTTTCCCGGCTTCATAAGCGTTCAGGTGAAATCACCTGACGGTTTGCTTTCACAGGTCGCTCCGCTGACCGTGTTGATGGCTACTGCTCCAACTATAGATAAGATCAAGCCGGAAGAGGTGGCTGGCCCTTCACCTGCCTTTACCTTAAAGGTCACGGGCAGCAACTTCCGCTCAAGCTCTACAATATTTGTCGGCGATCAGCCTCTCAACACCGAGCGCGCGAGCGACACCGAGTTGCGGGCCGAAGTGCCTGCGAATCAGGCGCGCCGGGTCCGAACGCTTACCGTTCAGGTCAAAGACCTCGCGGTGGAGAGCCTCATTTCAAATGAGAAGCCGCTCGTCATCTACGGCCCTCGCATAACCGCGCTTGAGCCTGTGGAGGATAAAGTGATTGCAGGAGCGGGAAGCTTTCGCATGCGGATAAAAGGCGAAAACTTCCGCGAAGGCGCTCAGGTAGAGATCAACGACATAGCGGTTGAAACCGACCGTATAGGCCACGCAACAGATACGAACTTGAAACTGACCGTGCCCGGCCGGTTTGCGCGCGATGCCGGAAAGTTAAAGTTTGTCGTTCGCAACCCCGACGGCAGCGTCTCAGAACCTATGGAGATCGACGCCCTCGCGCCGGCAATAACCGAGGTCACTCCGGGACGGGTGCTTGCCGGTATCTCCGAAGCAAAAGTGAACATTCGCGGAGAGAACTTCCAGAAACACCTGCGCGTCTATGTGGGCAAGGATAACGTCGGGGCTTTTCGCGTAGACAAGAAGCGCGTGCGCTTTCACGGGCAGAAGAATCAAATAGTCGTTTCGCTCAAGGGTGACGAACTCGGCCAGTTACTTGCCCAGCCGGGCACCCTGAAATTCATGGTGGTCAATCCCAACAAAGATGCCGACGGCGTGCCGTCAGCCGAAGAACCGCTTGAGGTGGTCGGCCCTCAGATCAATAACGTGCTGATCAAGCCAATCGCGGGAAATGAGTCGCAGGTGAATCTGCGAATTGAGGGCGTAAACTTCCGTAAACAGGCCATAGTAGAGTTCGTCAAGGATGGCGCGGTCGTCAGGCAAAGCACGCCCGTCAAGGTCAGGGATGATCGCCTGACCGTAAGCATCGGAGCGAAAAAGATCGACGGTATGGGCAGTTTCCAGGTGCGCGTAGTCAACCCCGGCGATGTGCGATCAAACGCGGTTGAACCACGGGTAACCGGCAACCTCGCCGGGAATGACGATTGAGATTGATTACGCGGGAAATTAATTTCTCTCATACGCGCTCATCTGAGATTTCAAATCGCAAATCTCAGATGAGCGTTGCCGTATAAACGACCAACAAACTTACATCCAATGTAATAGCGATGCCCGGCAATGGGTGCGCCCGACTTCTGGCCTCTGATCCCCGCTCAAATCACTTCATCCGATTCCGGCACTCTCAAAACGTACCCAGCTCCGCGCACCGTGTGCAGAAGCCTGGGCGAGAAATTGCGGTCTATCTTATTGCGAAGATAATTGACATAAACATCGATGACGTTTGTAAAGGCATCGAAAGATTCGTTCCAGACCTTTTCTGCAAGCAACGTGCGCGAAAGCACCTGATCCGGGTGGCGCATGAAGCATTCCAGCAACGCGAACTCTTTCGATGTGAGTTCTATAGGCTTGCCTGCGCGTGAGACGCGGCGCGTGAGCGGGTCGAGCATCAGGTCGCTCACCTGCAATTTCATGTTGACTTCGGTGCGGTCCCTGCGGCGAAGCGCGCGGATGCGGGCAAGAAGTTCGGCGAAGGCAAACGGCTTTGTGAGGTAATCGTCAGCGCCGCTATCGAGCCCTTTCACCTTCATCTCTACCGAATCAGTCGCCGTAAGCAGCAGAATCGGCGTCGATATGTGTTCTTTTCTGAGCCTGCGGCAGACCTCCAGGCCATCCATGCGCGGCAGCGTAATGTCGAGTATGACCAGATCATAGTTGCCGCTTGCGGCCTGAAACAACCCCTCTTCGCCGTCCGAGGCTACGTCTACGGCTGCACCCTCTTCTTCAAGCCCGCGCTCGATAAAAGCGGCCATCTTCTGTTCATCTTCTACAACGAGTATGCGCATCGAATACCGATATTATAAGCGAGCGGGCGTCGAACGGAGAAACGAATTATTCGCGGCGTTCTCTTTGTATACGCCATTGCAGCAATAAAATACGCTCCGAAAACAGACCCACCAAAACATATCTGACCTAAAATGCTTGGCTGTCTGAGTTTAGGTTGAAAGGGCGCGGAGGGGAATAAACGGCATGGATTTTGCAATTTAGTAGTGTGCGAATCGGAAATGGACAGCCGGTTCGTAGAGAAAATTGAAAAAGAAAAGAACAAGATAAGCGAGGATATTATGTCTATCTGGCAAATTTTAACCAACCACAAGCATTATTGGGGCGTTCCTCACAAGATTGCCGACGATATGAGCGAAATTGTAATGATCTGCTATGACTGCGGAAAAGTGAGAAATGTCAAAGCCGATATAGAGCCGCACAATTGATAAAAAGGATTATTGTCTTGTAAAACCCTGATCCGGTTTAGCCCCCGCTAATAACATACCGGATCAGGGTCTTGAAGGGCGATTCATCACCCTGCTATATAACTAGCCCGCTTTGTGCGGTTTGAGAGCCTTTCGAACCAATGTTTCATAAAATTCCGGTCTTCGATCCGCCAGCCGGTCTATTTCATATGAACCGGCTACATTGATTATACGGTTGATGTTGGCTTGCGGCAGATCAACCTGCGTCAGGATGACCGTTTCTTCATCTGTTCGGGCTTCCACAACCGTGTCGCCGTTGTAGTCTATTACCTTAGACCTGCCGATAAAGCGCCAGCCGCGCTCAACACCTACACGATTGACGGCAACAAAATTTACGTGATTTTCCTGCGCCCGCGTGTTGACGACGAATTCAGCAGTGCGCCACGCGCCTTCGGGCCAGTTCGTAGGCAGAATTATCAACTCAGCCCCGAGCAGTTTGAGCGCCCGCGCGGCTTCCGGGAAACTCGCGTCATAGCAGATGTTTATTCCCACCCTGCCAAATGGAAGGTCAAAGACGGCAAACGGTCTGTTGCCCGGCGTAAGAAATCGGTCCACTCCGAGGTAAGGCAGATGCACTTTGCGATAACCGCCTATCAGCCCGTCGGGACCAACCAGCATGGCCGCGTTGTAAAACCCGGTCGCGCCTTTTTCAATAAACCCGACGACGGCATAAACATTCTGGTCGCGGCAAATCCCGGCTAACACTTTCGAAGAAGGACCGTCAAGAGGCTCGGCAAACGGGGCAGCCTCTTCGAGCGAGTCAAAGCAATAGCCGGTTATAGCGCATTCGGGAAAGATTATCAGTTCGGCCGAATTGTGCGCGGCAGTCCTTATATGTTCAACAATCTTTTCGCGATTTGCCTCTACCTGGCCAATCTCCAGATTCATCTGAATGCAGGCTATGGTTGTCTTACTCATATACAGAATCCTATCACATATTCGCCCTCTTAGAATTCGCCGAATTTAGGTTTGCTGCTGCTGACCTTTTTGTATGTTCCATCTGCGACAACGTTATGCCCAAAACCGCAGCCGCCTTCCTGTGTTACAACCAGATTGCCGCCCGTAAATTTCATTGTGATTTCGCATTCATCATCCGAATCCTCAGGCTTGAACTTTGCCGTGTCGTATTCGATGAGCGCAATGCCGCTGCCCGTCCCGACATTGGCCATAAGCCCGGCCGAAGTCTTGTATTCGTATGTGCCGGAAAACTCTACCTTCAATTTCTGATGCCCCAGGGCCCAGATCTTAAACTCTCCGTGCTTGTTGCGCCAGGTGCCGTTTACCTGAGCCGCCGTCACGATTTTTTGACCGAGAGCAGAAAACTGATGGGATGGAAATGAGGGTAATGCGACCAATCCGAAAAGAATAATCATAGTGGATGCAAACTTTTTCATAGTCACCTCTTTTGCGCGGGCGTTAATTTCGACCTTAAATTCCCTGTCATTATACAAGGCGAGAAAAGAATGAAAAACCGATCAGAATAAGACTTCAATCCACTCACCGGAAAATTTTTTTGAGCGCGTAGAAAGGCTTTTTGGCCCTGCTTGAAGATTAGCTTACCCGGGTGGGGAAGGGCGAACACCATCGCTCTAATAACACCGTTGACAAATGTGTGAACTCATCCATAATGGAAACATTCTTTAGAAGCTTGCGGCTACCCCCAAAAAAATATCCTGCACATCATTAGATTTTTCGAGGCGCTCATGAGCGATTTAAGCGGACCACTACAAACCGGCCGAAGGCAGATTCCTATGCAGGGAAATACAGGAAAACTGATAAGCTCTTATTATCTTGAGATCGAATACCTGCTTGAGCGCGTTGAACACGCTTCGACGCATTACCAGGCTCTTGGCCTTGAGCGCACGGCTACAAATGAAGATGTTATTCTCGCATACCAGAACACGGTGATGGTGCTTCATCCTTCATACTACAAAGTCAGAGCCGCCGTGCCCGATGAGATGCTTGTAAAGATAGATCAGGCTTTCGGCAAGGTCTCGGAGGCCTTCGCCGTTCTCACCAATCACCGCCGAAGGATCGAATACGACAAATCCCTGCTTCGCCGCTCATACACTCCCATCCCGATCAGTTTGCCGTCGCTCGAAGCGAGCGAGCCTTTCCTCCCACTGCCGAAATCGGGTGACCGCGCAAACATACTGCCCTCGGCGGCGCTTGAAGACTTAAGCCTCAACAGCCCGCAAAACGGAACCCCCATCTTCACAAAGGCGTCTTCTGAGACCGCGCCCAATCGCAGACGGTGTGAGCGACTCAAGCTCGCGATACCGGCGCTCCTCGTAGGCCACAACCGCAAAGACGGCAAGTGGAAAGAGATGACCAAGACGATAGATGTCAGCTGGATGGGAATTGCCGTCCGCTTGCGCGAGCGCGTACGGCACGGCTCGGTGCTGCACGTGGTCATGCCTATGCCGGTGAAGCTCAGAAAACACGGGCACTCCGAATCGGCTTATAATGTGTACGCGATAGTGCGCCGAATAGAACCGTCTGTAGACGGCGCGAGAGTAGTAGGGCTTGAATTCCTGGGCGAGCATCCTCCGGCCGGGTATCTCGATAAACCCTGGGCTACTTTCCGATCTCCTAAATGGGGCGGCGTCGAGCGAAGACGAGAACCGCGCTTTGAGTTGACCGAAACGGTTGAAGTGGAATTTCTCGATGAAGAGATGAAGCTTGTAAAGCACACGCAGGCCGTCACGGAAAATGTCAGTTTGAGCGGTGCTCGCATCTGCCTGAAGGCAGCCCCGGGCGCATTCGACTGGGTGAGAATTACTTCGACTGCCGGTAAATTCAGGGGGCTTGCGTGTGTGCGTAATCGGTATGTGGGCAAAGACAGCCTTGTGCGATTGTGTCTTCAGTTTACGGATAATAAATGGCCCATCAAGGCTTGAGTCTTGACGTGAAAAATTTGCCACAGAGCCACAGAGGCACAGAGATTTTAAAGATACTTTCTCTGTGGCTAGTGTTGAACTCTTACGTTTTTACAGACGCCGGAATTCGTCCTGAAGAGCCGTATGGCGAGGATAGCGATTGCGAACCTGAGTCACGTAACGCTGCCACCCTTCTTCATCATTCAGGATAGACAGGTAAATATTCTTGATCTTGTCTGCATAGTGCGCGGCCGTTTTATAGTGCTTGCGGCTTTGCCGGTCTATGTTGTCCTGAACCAGTTTTTGATAAATCTCTATAGCCTCTTTCGGATAATGCTCTTTCACGCCGTCGGCGACCAGTATCCGCACCGGCTCATAAATCCCCTTCTGGTTCGCCAGTTGAAGCGCCGCTTCCCAGTCTTCTTCGTACAGATATATCTTTGCAAGGGTTTCGGTGTCGCGCTTGGCTATCTCGATAAGCGCGGACCGCGCCTCTTCCCATCTCCCCGTCCTTCGAGAGACCTCTTTTATCTGCCTGTACAAATCCATAGGGAATCGGTAGAACTCGGCTACGGCCATCAACACGCGACATAGATTATCGTCGTCTCGCACGCGGTTGTAGTGATCGGCAAGTCTGTTGAGCGCGCTGCCAAATTCGCCCCTTGTTGCGTACCCATAAAATCTGAATTCAGCATCGCCTCTGGTCGAGTAAAGATTCTCTACCCACTCTTCGAGAGTGGCGATGTATTTGTGGTGCTCTCCTTTGCTCTCCCAGTAATCGGCCAGTTCGACATACTGGCTTTCGGTCTCAAGATTTTTCTGCCGCACTCGCAGGTAATTCTCTTCATCTCCCATCGCCAGATAGTAATGGGCTATCCAATCCGGGGCCTGTAGGTGATCGCTCTTCTGGAGCCTGCCTATCAAATAGATGTAATCTTCCCGGTCTTTGCAAATCGCATCAAGCGATCCTTTCAATGCTTCTATGATGTTGCCGTATTCAGCCATTTCCCAACCGAGCACGCTCACAAGCGAATCGAGAAAGGGGTGTTTGCCCTCTTCCGGGAGGTTCAGTTCGCGGGCGGCCTCGGCATATAAGCCTATGGCTTCTTCGATCTGATCGGTCCCTATCGGATACTCTTCAAACATGCTGTTGGCCGAGGTCAAGACGTGCCAGAACACTTCTATCTGGTCTGCGGGATTTAGCATACGCGCCGTCTCGAAGATCGGTTCAAGTTCAGGGTATTTTTCACCTTCATCATATTCCTGGTAATAATAGCCGTCGTCATAGAGAGAGCGATTTTGCACCTCGTTAAAGAAATCTGTGATCTGCCGTTTGAGGTTTTTAACCTGTTCGGGATCTTCCGGCATCTGGCCGATGATCTCGGAAGATACATTTACATTGGCAAGCAGCACACGGCGAAAATCGCTGCGTTCGCCGGCAAGATTTAATATCAGGTCGAGCAACTGCTCGTGCGTCATCGCCGCGAGCGTCTGTTTGAGCGCCTCGGGGACTTCCCGTCCGGCAGGTTCTACGGCTTGCTCGCCTCCTTCGAGATAATTGAGCAGGACGGCGACTATATGCTTGCACACGTCCCCGTCATAAGGACAATCGCAATCGGTCTCAAGAAAGCCTGAATCGTCGAGGATAGTTGTAGTGTAGCTGCCGTAATTGCCGCGCACTCTGGCGGTGATTTCGCCGGGCGAGACCCGCATTTGGTATACGGCCCCCGTTGCGTGATACTGTTCGCCCCGCTGGAAAATCTGGAGGCTGTCGGCGATGTCTCGAACATCTGCGCGAGTAAGCGACTTCAGGTCCATAGGTGAACACCTCGGTTATTCAATTATTATTCTTCAAAAATCGCGGCGGCTTCTTCTATCCTTCGAATCACGCGGCACGGCGGGAGGCTCGCCAGAAACATAGAGCCGTAAGCTTTAGTCTTGAGCCGGGGGTCTAAAATCGAAAGCACACCGCGATCAGTCGCGGAGCGAATCAACCGGCCAAGCCCCTGCTTCAAGGTTATTATCGCTTCCGGCACTGAGTATTCAAAAAAAGAGTTGCCGCCCTGATTATCGATATATTTCTGCCGCGCCGCAACGACCGGGTCGGACGGGACCGCAAACGGAAGCTTTGAAATTATCACGCAAGAGAGAGCTTCGCCCTGCACGTCTACGCCCTGCCAGAATGAAGAAGTCGCAAACAGCACAGCGCCTTCGGTCCTGCGGAATCGTTCGAGCAAACCGATCTTTGATCCCTGTCCCTGAATGAATATGGGATATTCGACGAGGCCGCGCACCTGTTCGTATGTCTGGCGCATGGAAGATACGCTCGTAAAGAGCACAAACGCGCGTCCGTGTGTGACTTCAAGTATTTGCACTATCTCTTCGACCGAAGCCTCCAGGAACTCGCGGCTGCGCGGGTCGGGCATGCGCTGGGGCAGGTAAAGGACGGCTTGATTTTCGAAATCGAAATGCGATTCGACAACAAGCGCCTGCCCTTCGCGAATGCCGAGGCGGGTCTTTATAAAATCGAAGCTGCCGCCCGCTGTCATAGTGGCCGAAGTCAGCACGGCGCTCTGCACGTTTGAAAAAAGCTTCTCTTCCAGAATCCCCGACACGTCAATCGGAGTGGCGTGTACAAATACGCCGCGCCCTCGCTTCTCATACCAGTAAACAAAGCTCGGGTCTTCGTGCGTGACTATAAATTCAAGCTCGAATTTCAAGGTCTCGGCTCGTCGCAAAAGGTTGTCCAGTTCGGGCGGCGGGTCTTTGACCACGCCCAGGGCAGCGATCAATCGGTCGAGCGCCTGCGACAGTCCGATGTATGCTTCGCCTGCCGCCGTAGGCGTGTAATTGCCTTCGCGGTCCTGGCGTACGAAATGGTTTTCGCTGATCGTGTCACGGACATCGGGCATGTTTCGCCCTGAGATGTCGCCGCGAAACGAGAGCCAGAACCCGTCGCTTCGCTGGGCCAGACGCGCAAGAGCTTTTGTCAGATCGCTTGCCCGGTCAGGCTCGGTTATTGCGAGCTTTTGTGTATCCTGAATGAGATCGTTTACGCGGTAGTTGGATACGCTCGCCCCGAAATAAGATGCGGCAACGTCTTCAAGTTCGTGGGCTTCATCAAAGATGACGGTCGAGTAATCGGGCAGCACCGCGCCGTAGTCGCCGCCTCGAAGCGCGAGATCGGCAAAGAAGAGATGATGATTGACTATGACTACGTCGGATTCCATCGCTTCACGGCGCATGCGTGTTACGAAACAGGAATCAAATTCGGGGCATTTTTGGCCCAGGCAGCTTTCAGCCCTCGCGTCTATTTGAGGCCAGAACGAGAGGTTCTCGGGCAGTTCCGTAAGCTCCGCGCGGTCGCCGGTTTCGGTCTCTGCCGCCCATCGCCGAATCTCGTCGAAATAATCCACATCCTCAAGCCCTTGAAGTATGGGCATCTCGTCGGCCTTCTTCAGCTTGTGCAGGCATACGTAATTCGACCTGCCCTTCATGCAGATAGCCTTGAATTTTCGCGGGATGATCTTTTGCAGAAAGGGGATGTCTTTTTTGTAAAGCTGTTCCTGTAAATTTTTGGTCGCCGTAGCCACGATCACGCGATGGCCTGTGGCAAGCGCCGGTATCAGATAGGCGAGCGTCTTGCCCGTGCCCGTGCCCGCTTCGATCAGAGCTATGCCGCCGTGTGTGAGGGTATCACACACGGCCTCGGCCATCTCGACCTGGCCGGGTCTGTATTCGTAGTTTGGATGATAGCGAGCAATCAACCCGCCGGGACCGAATACTTCTTCCATATAAAAAGTGATAAGTGATTTGTGATGCGTGACTTTAAGCGAGCCTGCCTGTCAATTACAACTGGCAAGTCTGGTAAATCACGGATCACGGATCACGAATATTGCGCGCGGCTGCGCATAAGTCGCTGCTCGTAAATCGGGAAACGTTCGCACAACTCTTTCACCTTACCGCGAATGCTTTCCTGCACCGTTTCGTTTTCGTGATCGCCGAGCGTTTCGCTGATCCACCCGGCAATCTGTCGCATCTCTTCTTCCTTCATCCCGCGAGTCGTAAGCGCCGGTGTGCCTATGCGGATGCCGGATGCTTTCATCGGCGGCTGGGTGTCGAAAGGAATAGCGTTTTTGTTTACGGTTATGGCTGCTCGTTCGAGCGCACGTTCTGCCTGAGCCCCGGTCAGCCCTCGCACGAAAACGTTAACGAGCATCAGGTGGTTGTCGGTTCCGCCGGAGACGACGCGGAACCCCGCGTTTTGAAGCTCTTCGGCAAGCACGCGGGCATTTGCTATCACCTGCTGTTGATACTGCTTGAAATCGGCTTCCAGAGCCTCTTTGAAGCAAACGGCCTTCGCTGCTATGACGTGCATCAGCGGGCCGCCTTGAATGGTTGGGAAGACAGCGCGGTCTATCTCTTTTTGAAACTGTTCGCGGCACATCACCATTCCTGCTCGCGGGCCGCGCAAGGTCTTGTGCGTGGTCGTGGTGACGAAATCCATGTGCGGGATCGGGCTTGGATGGAGCCCTGCGGCCACGAGTCCGGCGATGTGAGCGATGTCGGCCATCGAATAAGCGCCGACGTCGCGGGCAATACGGCCTATGCGCTCGAAATCGATTATGCGCGAGTAAGCCGATGCGCCGCACAGTATCAGCTTAGGTTTATGTTCGTGGGCCAGACGCTCAAGCTCGTCGTAATCTATCTCTTCGGTATCTGCCGTGACCCCGTAGGGCACTATCTTGTAGCTGCGGCCCGAGAAGTTGAGAGGATGCCCGTGAGTGAGGTGGCCGCCGTGCGCGAGGTTCATGCCAAGGATGGTGTCGCCGTAATCGAGCGCCGCCAGATAGACGGCCATATTCGCCTGCGAGCCCGAATGCGGCTGCACATTTACGTGCTCGCAACCAAATATCTGTTTGGCCCGGTCGCGAGCGATGTTCTCCGCCACGTCAACAAACTCGCAGCCGCCGTAGTAGCGTTTGCCCGGATAGCCTTCTGCATACTTGTTTGTCAGCACCGACCCGAGGGCTTCGAGCACGGCCTCCGAGACGAAATTTTCACTGGCGATCATCTCGAGGTTATAGGCAAGTCGCCGCTCTTCATCGGCTATGGCGCGGGCTATTTCCGGGTCAGCTTCGGCAAGCGATTTGTTCATCGCAGTAGTCATTTTCCTGATCCTCTCGGTAAGTGATTTGAGCGAAGGCAACGGTTCTTTCGCGCTCGCAGGTTCGATACTACATCAGCGATGGGCGAGGCGCAATACAGGCAAACCCGGGCATCTGTTAAGAAAGGAGAGAAACTCGCCACAGAGGCACCGCAGGCACAGAGCTATTTATAATCTTTTCTCTGTGCCTGCGGTGCCTCTGTGGCAATGCTGAACTATTAAAAGCCTCGGGCTTCACTGGAGGAATGCCTGGATGTTGTCGCGGGATATGACCACCACGGCTTTGAAATTCGGCGTGTCGGGCGGGAATTTGGCTTCGCGATTATTTATCTTGAACTTCAGCGCGGTCGTGTTGCCGAGGTTCAGCTTTACCTGATTTTCAGCCGGTGGAAGATCGAGAGCCATGCCCGGCCTGACGGTCAGAGTATTCGGCTTGCGTTCATCGACCTGATAGCGAACCCAGCAATCGCTTCCCATAGCTTCCAGGCTTATCACAAAAGGCTCGCCTGCAGGCACCTGTGACGCTGCGGCAGGCTCGGTCGAGGCGGTCTGATCAGGCGTGGGCTCTGGCGTAGGCGCTGGAGTCTGCGCCTCATTTCTTTGAACCGCAGGCGGGTTCGAGGCCGCGCTTTCTCTGCTTGCCTTGTTCAGGTTTTTGACCAGCGCGATGACTATGATGGCGATAAAGAGGATTATCCCGGCGGCGATGATAATCGTGGGCCAGCTTGTGCGAGTGGACGCGGAGCGAAAAACGACCGGCTCGGCGCGGCGCGGCTCGGGCTTCTCTGTTTTTTCCGGCTTTCCTGTTTTTTCAGCGGAAGTTGGAGATTGCGATACCTCATCTGTGCTCGGGCCTGTGATCTGTTGCTGGTAGAGTCCTACGGCTTCATCTTCGTTCATGCCTACGGCTTTGGCATAAGCGCGGATGAAAGATCGAGTAAATATACCGCCGGGCAGGGTCGAATAGTTATCCGCCTCGATAGCCTTCAGGAAGCGAGTACCTATCTTGGTTGCTTCCGAGATATCGGCAAGCGGAATTGAGCGCTCTTCGCGCCTACGTCTCAGTTCTTCGCCCAGTGTCGGCATATTAGCCGATCTATCTCCCCTCCCCTTGAAATGTGAATAAAATGAAGTATTAAACCGTTCTTCATCTTAATTTATGCACTGATGAGTGTCAAGCAACCGCTCCGGTCATCTGCCTCGGTCGGAGCTTGACCCGACATTATACACCAAAGCCGAAATAGCCCCGTCGCCATTTGCAAAATCGCACATGTTTGCCGGGACTCGTGCGCTATCCGCCTCCCCGGTTTCGATTCATCTCGGCAAGGGTTTGCTTCAACTGATCCAGTTTTTCGCCCGCTTCACGGTGACGGCCCTCGGCGGTCAGGCGCTCATAATCGGCGAGCAGTTGTTGAGCCTGAGCGGCGAGCCGTGCCGCGTCAGTTGCCGCGGGTGGCGGGGAAACCTGCTTCCCGGCAGGCGGGGCGGGCTGCCCCGAGGGTGTGGGCTTTGGCTGCTCGGCTGCTTGCGCAACCTGAGCCGGGGTCTGCGCCGACAGCTCTGTGAACAACGACCTCAAGGCCTCGTCAAACGTCTTTCCTGTGGCGAGACGGTCCTGCGTGGCCACGGCTACCTGCCGCAGCTCGGGCAGGGGAGAGTTCTCAGCTTGCAGGTAAAACGGCTCTATATAGAGCAGCGAGTCGGCCACGGGAATCACCTGAAGATTGCCCCGCAGCACGCGCGAGCCTTGCTGGTTCCAGAGCGTGATCTGTCCCGACAATTGCGCGTCCTGATTTACGCGCGCCTTTATCTGCGCCGGGCCTGCCACGGTCAGGTTTTTCGGAAAGCTGAATATCAAAGTCTGACCATAATATTCCGGGTTTGAGCGGGCGGCCATCCATCCGATCATGTTGTTTCTGTCTTTGCCCGCGGGCGTAAAGGGCAGGATGGAGACGAATTCGAGTTCTTCTTCCTCCCTGGGCAACTGCATCAGCACGTAATAAGGCTGCATTGGGACAGGCTCTGTGTTTGGCTGAGTTTCAAGAGCCGGAATCGCCCACAGGTCTTCGCGATTATAGAAGGTCTGCGGGTTTCGCATCTGATAGAGCGCATAGACGCGGGCCTGCACATCCGCGAGCAGATCGGGGTATCTTATATGCGTCTGCAAGTCTTCCGGCATTTCGCTGCGCGGGTGAAACAGCCCCGGAAATATGTTTTCATACGACTTGATAATGGGGTCATCGGGCTCGAAGACGTAAAAAGTCACATCGCCGTTATAGGCATCAACGACCGCTTTGACCGAGTTGCGAATATAGTTGACGCCAAGCCCTCCTGTGCGATAGCCGGTCGAGTACGGATAGCGATCCGAGTAGGTGAAGGCGTCTATAATCCAATAGAGTTTTCCCTCGCCGTTGATGACGATGTAAGGGTCGGACTCAAACATCAGAAACGGCGCGAGCTTGCTGACACGTTCGCTCACGTTGCGATGGAGGATGACGCGGCTTTCCGGGGTGATATAGTCGGAAAACAGAAGCTTGGTATTGTCTCCGAGATAAAAGGCCAGCGCCGACTGGCGAAAGACTCCCCCTACGGGTATCCCCGCCTTGCCCTGATACATGCTGTAGGAAGCCTCTTCATCCGACGCCGGGTAATTGAATTCGGGTTGAGGAGTGCTGCCTTGCGGTTTTGTGTTTACATAGACGTGCAGGTTTGTCGATTCGCCGAAATAGATTTCAGGCTGCGTGACCTTGATTTCAGGCACATCGCTTTCGACCGGCATGTTCTTTAACACGAGGTGCGGCAGTCCTTCGGGCGTGAATTCGTTTACGGTGCTCATCGCCACGCCGTAACCGTGCGTATAAACCAGATGCTGATTTATCCAGTTCTTGGATTGCGGCGGCAACTGCTCTACGTTCATCTCGCGCGCCGCAAGCATCACCTGTCTCAGTTTCCCGTTCATCAGGTAACGGTCGATGTCTGGAACTTTGAATTCGTAATAGGTGCGTATCTCCTGAATCTGGCTGAAGGTCGATTTCAAGGCGTCCGGGTCCCACAGCCTTATATTGTCAATCGTAGACTGATTGGCCCGAATCTGATCGGGCGTAAGCGTGGGCGCGGGCTGAAAAGGCGTCTCCTGAAAGCGGTCGATGGCGAAAGCCCGCCGGGTCATCTCTATGTTGTTTTGGATGTAAGGCGTCTCTTTAGCCAGTTCGTTTGGCTTGACTGAAAATGAATGAACTGCCTGCGGGATGGCTACGATCCCAACAAGCCACACGGCTACGACAAAGGCTGCGGCCCACGCGATCACGCGCGGTCGCTTCAATACGATTGCGTTTACAACGAGCGCTATCGCTACCAGAATCAGCGCCACTACCATCACATTCAGCGCGGGCAGCCGCACATTTGCATCGGTGTAGTTTATTCCGGTGAAGAGATCGTTCTGACTGCTTAGAAGATCATAGCGATCAAAGTATGTTGTAAGGGCAAACGCAAGCGCGAGAAAACTTCCGGCGACGCTGATGGCTAAAGTCGCGCGGCGGCGCGTGTCTGCGGTCGCAAAACCCTGGACTTTTTCCATGTACCAGACGTAACCGGCCGCCGCCGTAAAGACCAGAAAGAGTATAAAGGCGAGGGTCAACACCCATCCGGCGAGCATCTCAAAGACCGGCAATTTGAACAGGTAAAAACTCACGTCGCGGTTAAAGACGGGATCGCTCACCCCGGCCGGGGCTCCGTTTAAATAGAGTGCAAAGGCAGGCCATGCCTGGCTCATGCTCAAGGCCGAAAGCACCGCTACGGCAAGCGACAGCAGCCACACACCGGGGCGGTAGATGAGCGGTAAAAAGTTTATCTCCTTGAGGTCTTCGACCGATGTCAGACGCAATCGCGGACGCTCGGTCAATTGCGGCAGAACGCGGTTCAAGGCCAGAAAAGGCAGCCGCATAATCAGGAAAGTCAGTACGAGGAAGGCGGCAAAAAGCAGCCCGCCCAGACGAAACTTGTACCAGTAGACATCGCTGTAGCCGAGAGAGGAAAACCACAGCGCGTCTATATAGATGCCGATAAGCTCGGAGCCGAACAGAAAGCTTGCGGCCACCAGGACCAGTAAAATGTAAACCCAGATTTTGCGCTTTCGTGGATTGACATCTATTATCGAATCATCAAAGAGGGGGTCGTCTTGCATCTTCCTATCTTAATCAAGCGGTTGTGAATGAGCAAACGCACTCAATGCGGAAAATCCATAGTTATGGTATCGCCGATCATGCTCATCCCCTTCCATAAGGGCGAGAAGTAGAGGTTATGGAGATCTATGATCTCTTCCACATCGGTCACTACAACTTCAAGATCCGTTTTCAGTGCTGCTCTGCGCCATTCGCTCATCGTAAGGTTGGCAGGGCCCTTGAAGGCCAGAAGCCCGTCGATCACGATCAGGTTCGGGTGAAGTCTTTTTGTCTCGTCCGCATCGGGCGAATGGACTTTTACCGAAAGCCCCGGAGCCTCCTCGCGATAATCCATCAACTCGGTCAGAAGCGAAGCGTCGATATTTGTGACTACCCCGCGCACGGGAATGCGTTGCGCGGTGAGTTTCAAGGCTCCGACCAGCACCCGGCTTATGCTGGCCGTGGTGAAATGAATAAAGCTCTCCGCCCGCGAAAAGGCTTCCAGCAGACAACGCAGAGGCGGGTATTTCGGATCGCGCCGCCGGGCGTTTTTTGCTATGGCCGCAAGCAATTGAGCCTGCTTCAGTATCTCTGCCGTTCTTATGTGGTAGCTCATATCCGACAGATACGAGGCCACGTCGGAGGCCGAGTAGGACGAGGTTGGAGTATATTCGACTTTACATACAGAGCACTCTACTCGTCCGTCGCGGGTACGGCCCACGCCCGGGCCGGATGTGGCTATCTCACAGGTAAGAGCCAGACATTTGACGCAATAATAACGCGCCGGCTGGAATCGCAGTAATGCTTGAATATCAAACCCGGACATTAACACCTCCCTAACAGAGGCAACTAGATTGGGGCAGTGTGTGGCTGAGAACGCCTGCCACCGCAGTTTACCACGAGGCGGCGGTTCAAACAAAACGCACAGTGACAGCCGGGCGTTCAAGTTTAAGAATTGTATACGGCATCTGCGATGCGTGATACGTGAGTCAAGAAATTAAGCTGTTAACACTCATCTGCCTGAAATTCACGCGTCACGCATCATTACTGATTTGCGTCCACCGTGGCGTGGAGAAATTTGGCTACGCTGACGATGTAGAGCCGTGGGTTTGCCTGATAGGCATGTCCGTGTATTTCGGACCCTTCTCCATCAACGATCAACAGATCGCTTGCAGGGGTTTCGGACGCATTGCGAAGCGTCTCGGCTATTTCGGGCGGCATCCGCTTGTCGTTTGCTCCGGCGATAAACAGTATGGGGCGCTTGCCCATCTGTTTTACGGCTTCGAGCGGGTTGAGTTTATCACCGTCGAAATGGGCTCTTTTTTCGATGTAATACCTTACCTCATTGGCTACGGGGAAACTCGGCAGGTGCAGAAAGAGCTTCATGTGATGATCGGTTGTGTCTCTGAAAGAGAGGAACGAACTGTCTGATATGACCGCCGCCACTTCGGGCGTTTCGGCAGCGGCAAGCAGAGCCGTTGCCGCGCCCATCGAGATTCCGAAAAGCACTATGGGGTCTTTTGTTCCCACCTGTTCTTGCAGATATTTGACCGCTGCTTCGGCATCGAGCCTTTCATTGTAGCCGAGCGTCACGCGAGCCGGACCGCTTTCGCCGTGATTGCGCGAATCATAAAGCAGGGCTCCGTACCCGAGCCGACAGATATCCATCGCTCGCGGCAACAATTCCCGACGCGAGCGAAACAGACCGTGCGAATAGATGATCGTCGCGTGTCCCGGTCGCGCCGGAATCAGCCATCCGCTTATCTTTACGCCGTCCAGAGTCTGAAACTCAACGTCCTTGTACTGGACTTCGTAATCTGCGGGCGTCGAGGTTTCTCGCCGGTCCATAGGTCGCGTGCTTGCGCCCGTCACGAGCCGGGCGAGCAGATAGGGAAAGACTCCAAAGACCAGAATCAGAACCAGTATGACAAGACCTATCAGCACGCGTTTTAATATACGCCACCATCGGCGCGGGCGCGGTTTTTCAACATCGGGTACAGTTGTAGCGTTCATGATCGGTGATCACCCCTCGCCGCATCGGTCTGCGGCTCTCCTATCAAATAAATGAAAACAGCGGCGGCAATAGTGACTACGGCGCTGAAAATTCCCACCGCCTCATATCCGAAGCGGTCATAAAGCTGACCGCTCACGGCGGTCGCAACGGCTATGCCTGTTTGAGAAGCGGTGTTTCGGACGGCAACAAACGAGCCGCGAGCGCGGCGCGGGACAAGTTCGGTGGCCAGAGCCTGCAACGGCCCCTGCCGAAAGGCGAAGGCGAGACTCGCGATAAGAAATCCCGCGAACAATAAAATGCCCCATCCGAATCGCGGTATCAAAATAAGCGAAACGGCAAGCGCAAGCGAACTGATCACCGAAAGCCCCCGCTTGCCGAATCTGTCGGCTACGGGACCGGCGACGAGCGCGCCGATGAGCGCCGCTATCCCTACGGCTATAAAAAACAGCCCGACCTGTCCCGTCTTCAGACCGAAGTTTGTAGCGAGCCACGAACCAAGATAAAAGAGGAATCCCACAAACCCGCCCGACACGCAAAAGGCCGCCGCGATGGCAGCCCGGCGGTCCCGGCCCTCGAAAGAGGTTCTGATGTTATCGAACCGGCGAGCCACACGGGTCGAGACATCCGCATCGCTCAATTGATGCCTGTCATCGGGCAAAAGCAGCGCCACAAGCAAAAACGCCAAAAAGGAAAGCAGGCCGAAAGAGGCGAAACTCGTACGCCAGCCCTGCCATTGAGCCAGCAGCGCGGCCACCGGAACTCCAAGCACAAGCGCGAGAAAATATCCGGCCTGCACTACGCTCATGGCTACGCCGCGTCGTTCATAAGGGAAAAAATCTCCGACATAAGCAATCGAGCAGGTGGAAAAGACTCCGGCGGCAAGCCCCGTAAGCATCCTCAACCCGACCAGCAGGTTAATGTTTCGAATTAAAGAGACCAACAGGAGCGAAAAGCCGAAGAGGAGGGAGGCGTAAAGCAGAAACCTGCGCCGCCCGAATCTGTCTGAGATGGGGCCGATCAAAAGCGCGGCCGATGCGGCTGCGAGCGCATAGGCCGGTCCCATCATCTCTCCTACCCGCCCGACTTCCAGACCGAACTCTCCGGCGATTCGCGGAAGCAACGGCGAGATCATCTGGTTATCGCTTGTGCCGAGAAAAAATATCAGCAATAAAATAGCCATCACCACGCCCGCGCGCGGTGACGGGTTTTCTTGCGCGTTCGTTTGAGCCTGATCGGTTTTTGCCGTAGCCATTCGCTTTTAGCGATGCTAGAAGAGTGCGCGCCATTATGTCAACTTTGAGCCAGGAATTCTTGGTGAGAGTGGCAATGAAAATGCCTCTCAGAGTTGCAGGTGGAGATATTGACCACTTGGATACAACTTCTCCTTTCCACCATCCTGCTTTCCCTTCTTCTCGTTCTGTCTTTGTTTGCCTCCCCTTCTTCTCATTTCTATCTTCTCTTTTTGCTTTCCTGACCGCTTCTCTTTGGCCCCGGCCTGAGCCTTTCCTGCTTACGGATCGCCTTCTTCTTCTCCTATATACATCATAAGCATTTCTTTCCAACTCTCCACCAGGAATGTCTTCATGATGGTCCTCAACCCATTCCACAATTCTTTCAGCGTCTCCATCGCTCGACATTTCTGATACAGATGGTCTCCCTTCTCTATTATCTTGTGCACTACAAATGCCAGCAGGTTCAACAAGTAAAAGACCATAGATAGATTCTTCTTCCCATGCCCAAAGTTATGCTCCATCTCATAACCGTGATTCTTTGCCACGTTGAAGTGCTCATTTTCGATCTTCCATCTCGACCGTCCTATCGCTACTATCACCGTCAGGTTCTCAATGTCTACTTCCAAATCTGTTATCCAAGAGTTGTGGTAGAGTAATCTTCCTTGTTTGTCTCTCTCCCACACTTCTACGAACATCACCCTTACTTTGCGAGATGATGACAGGGGCACACTTCGCACGACACGGTATTGAAAGTACCTTCGCTTGCAGGCTGGCCCTTCTTCCCACTCCCCTTGCTCACACTGAGGCAAACGAGCCAACTCTTCCACCCTTTCAAAGAGTTCTGTGTGAGAATCAGGTTTTGCTACCAACACGTAATGGATTCGCTTGCTTTGAAGTAGTTCTACAAAAGGCTCGTGTGAATAAAGATCATCGCCTCCAACGATCATCTCCATTTGCGGGTGCTCACGACGCAACCGCTCTATGAGTCGCTTACCGGCATTCAACTCGCAGTCTTGTTTTTGTTGTCCGTCAGTGTTTTGAACCTCTTCTACATCGAGTGGAAGAACTCTATGCGAGGAGGCCCGAACCAAAGTCGCGGCCACTACACAGTGTGAGTAATGTATCTGCCCACTCTTGTCAGTCTTTGTCAAACACGACGGGCACTCTATGTTTGTAGAATGAAAGTACTCGGTCCCATCAAGCATAAGCGTGTAGTAGTCGCCCTGGTTTTGGCCAGTAGGGATGAAGGTCTTGAAATCGGTTGCCCAACCCGCTCGTCTGACATCCTCAAACAGCCTCGGCAAAAGCCGACGCAAATCTTGCGTCGGAGCGGAGTCTAAAACCTCTCTCATCTGAGAGTCAGAAGGAATATCTTTAACACAGAAGATAGTCTCAAGATTAGACCGCCCGCGTCTTTGTTTCATCCTGCGCTGAAACTCAAGCAGGCTCTTATGTTGGAAAAACATCATCGCGAAGCCGCTCATCAGACAGTCGCGCAAGGGGTAGTTGACTTTACCGGCATCTCTGTAATCAGGAGAGGCAGAGAAGGCATGAGAGAAGCGGGAAATAATAGCATCCAGAGTGAGGCTCTTAAGAGGTCGCATAGGCCAAAGGATAGCAAAGCGCAAAAACTCAATCCACCTCTTGGCTTGTTTTCTTCATTTACAGCCTTACCGAGAATTGCTGGTAGAGCAGGCTATCGCTATAATGAGGGATTCTTGCGCGGGGGGAGTTTTTCGATGAATCTGTACATGATACGGCATGGGATTGCCCAGCCGCTCGGAAAGAAGAATGACTTCAGAGATGAAAAGCGAGTGCTCACCTCCGACGGGCGCGACCGGATGCGCGCCTCGGCAAAGGGGCTTCGCAAACTCGGCATCGAATTCGATATTATCCTGACCAGCCCGCTCGCCCGCGCAAACGAAACGGCAGAGATAATAGCCGAAGCGCTGGGAGTAGATAAAAAGCAAATCCACCGAACCGACAACCTCAAGCCGGGCGCGTCGGCGGAAGAGTTGTTTTCCGAAATCAAAAAGCACAAGAACGCCGAATCCATCGCCCTGGTCGGCCATCAGCCTGATCTGGGCGAGTTGATTTCAAGGATCGCGCACGGCAACACGGGCCTCTCTTTACAGGTCAAAAAGGGCGGCGTCTGCTGCATAAATGTGAAGGAAACGGTGCCCGCGCTCCGAGGCAGTCTTGTCTGGTTCTTTATGCCTAAACAGTTGCGCCTGCTCTCGAAGCTTTAACAAAAGCGAGGCGCTGTCTGAATTTTTGACCTATTTGAGGGTATTCGATGTATTTTATCGCCGCTATCACAGGCCTGTTTGCGGGCGCTTTCGTCTGGTACGTGCTGACCTATTTTGTAGTTCATTCCATACTCTGGGCCGAAGCGAGGAATCCGCAACTGGTCGGCTCAAAGAGCATACGGGTAGGCCAGTTCCTGGCCTGCGTTACGATCTTTATCCTCTGCGTGAGCGCGGCCATATGGGTAGGTCACCTGCTCTGGATTCAGGCGAAACAGTAGACAGGATTATCAGGATTAGATTGGATTCAACAAGATTCATATTTTATCTTGTCTAGCCCTTTTTCCTGTCAGCCAGTTCTCGCTTGAGCAGTTTGCCCGTGGGGCCCTTTGGAATGTCTTCGAGAAATTCTACGGTCTTTGGGCATTTAAAGTCGGCCAGCCGTTTGCGGCAAAACTCTATGATCTCTTGTTCGGATGCCTGCTCGCCTGCCTTTAACACGATAAAGGATTTCACCTCTTCGCCATAAACGGGATCGCTTATGCCGATGGTCGCCGCGTCTTTGATCTTCGGATGCTGATAAAGCGCTTCGTCAATCTCTCGCGGATAGATGTTTTCGCCCCCGCGAATTATCATATCGCTCTTGCGGTCTACGATGTAGAAAAAGCCGTCCTCATCCGCATAACCGAGGTCGCCCGTGTGAAACCAGCCCGAGCGAAACGCCTCGCTCGTGGCCTCGTCGTTCAGGTAATAGCCTTTCATCAAGTTCGCCCCGCGCAGGACAATCTCTCCGACCTGTCCGACGGGAAGCTCCTGATCGTTGTCGTCGAACACTCTGATCTCGTTGCCTATGGGGAGGCCGACCGAGCCGGGTCGCCGTCGCTCGTCCGGCGGGTTGAAGGTCGAGCGGCAGGTTGATTCCGACAGCCCGTAGCCCTCGACTACCGGACAGGCAAAAAGCGATTCGAACTGTCTAAGTATCTCGACCGGAACGGGCGCGGACCCGCAGAGCGCGAATCTGAGACCGGAGGTGTCCAGCCCCTGCGGTATGCCGTCCGTGTAATTGTGATTGAGCAAGGAGAGCATCGTTGCGACCGAGCCGAAATAGGTCACGCCGTAGCGAGAAATCATCTCCCAGTGGCGAGAGGCGCTGAACCTGTGGGCGAGCACTACGCTTGCGCTCGCCCACAGCGCGGCCATCGCTGTCGTCATAAGCGCGTTCACGTGGAATAACGGCATTATCATCAGCGACCGGTCGGCTTCTGTCAAAGCCAGCCATCGGGCGATCTCTTCCGCGTTTGTAAGCATATTGCCGTGCGTGAGCAATACGCCTTTGGGCTTGCCCGTAGTCCCAGAGGTATAGATTATCAAAGCTTCGTCATCGGTTGAGATTTGGAAGACAGGCGGCGCGCTATCGTCTGTGAACGTCGAATCCGCAATGATGAACGGTGAATCATCTGCCTTTGATTGTCCATCGCCTGTAATTATGATTCGCTTGAGCGATGGCGTACTGGCTTCGGCAAGTTTGGCGTAGAGGTCTGATTGAGTTACGGCGACCATTGCCTCGCAATTGTTTATGATGTATTCAATCTCGCGCGGCGTAAGCAATGCGTTTACGGGTCCGGCCCACGCGCCTATCTTGAAGCACGCGAAATAAAAGATCAGGTATTCGACGCAATTTGTGAGAAGAAGGCTAACGCGTTCGCCTTTCGTGACGCCCGCGAAGGCGAGCAGATTCGCAGCGCGATTGACCTCGCAATCAAACTGGGAATAGGTGAATACGCGCCCGTCGCTTTCGGAAAAGAGAAACTCTTTATCCGGCGAGCAGGCCGTTCTTGATTCAAGCAACTCTCTTATGCTTTCAAATTTACCCCGATCCATGTCCGTATGTTAACGAAAACCGGGGCGTGCGAAAAGCGGGATGGGCAGTAGGCAGTTTTTTAAGGACAATTATCGCTTTCTATCCAAGTACATGATTAGAAAAGTTGAAATAGGCCACGGATGACGCGGATCAGGCGGATTTTCGCGGATCAAGTCATGGCTTCAAAATAACTGCCTACTGTCTACTGCCTACTGCTTACTTGACGCTCTCGGCTGGTCGCTGACAGAATGCAATCACTGATAAGCGCGCGCTTCTCGGCGGCTGACAGCCATCTTTCATGGTATCAAAGATCATGGCTATTATTACAATAATTCAATTCATAACTATCCTGGCCGTCGGGTATCTGAGCGCCCATTTCTTGATCGGTAAACTCCAAAGCCGTCTCTTTTTCACATCAGGTATCGAATACATAATCCTGGGCGTGCTGGTCGGGCCGTATGTCACGGGCGTGATGACGCGCGAAGTCGTCGGTCAGCTAGGCCCGATCATGAGCCTGGCTATAGGTTCGATAGGACTTCTCGTGGGCTTGCAGGTTCGCTTTCGAGAGATGGGCCGCATCAACATGGAATTCTACCGCGTAGCCCTAACCGAATCGCTCGTCACATTCCTCTTGCTTGGCGGAGCCTTTGCTCTGGTCCTGTGGTACTTACTCTCAGGCAGTCTGAGCGGACAGGAAAGGATCTTTGCGGTCTTTTCAAGCGCGGTGGTTATGGGAGCTACGGGAGCCGTATCGGCCCCGACTGCTATTAGAGTCGTGAAGAATCATTACAACGCAAGCGGCAACATCTCGGACCTGTTGCAGTTTGCCGTCAGGTTTGACGAGTTACTGGGTATTATACTGTTCGGGTTCGTCTTCTGCATTTTTCACATAGGAGAGACCAGCGGCATAAGGCCTTTGACCAGAACCGAATGGGTGGCAGTCAATATAACTTTCGGCATCCTTCTGGGCTCGCTCTTTTATCTTTTTCTGGGCCGCGAACAGAGCAGGCAAAAGCTGCTGCTCGCATTGATCGGCATCGTGGTCTTTTCAAGCGGCGCGGCCTATTACCTGAACCTGTCGCCCCTGTTCATCAATTTTGTGCTCGGCATTATGCTTGCCAACACATCCAGGATCAGAAACCAGCTATTGGAGGTTCTTCACTCAATCGAAAAGCCTTTCTACGTCGTGTTGCTGGTATTTGCAGGCGCGGCCTGGCAGGTGCCTTACGGCAGACGATGGTACGTAAACGCGGGGCTTATCGCCGGATATTTCCTGCTGCGTTATCTGGGCAAATATATCGGCGGCTCGATAGCCTATGCCACATCGGAACATCCCGACAGGCTTGCACGTCACACAGGTCTGGGGCTTTTATCGCAGGGCGGCGTAGCCGTCGCCATGACGGTCAACTATCAGCAGGTATATCAGAATCAGTTCACAAATCTGGTGGTAAGCGCGGTGCTCGTTTCGGTCATCATAAACGAATTTTTAAGCCCCCGGCTGACGAAATCTCTGC
This sequence comes from Blastocatellia bacterium, assembly GCA_963765495.1. Taxonomy (GTDB): domain Bacteria; phylum Acidobacteriota; class Blastocatellia; order UBA7656; family UBA7656; genus CAVXWP01. The sequence continues at coordinate 541,620 of CAVXWP010000001.1, read as the reverse complement.
TCGTTGACGCCGAAGAGATCAAGGCGGCGTGATCGCCTCTAAGAAAAAAGTATGCGACGAGTCCTCATAATAGGATTGCTCTTTCTGTTGATGTACGCCCTGCAATTCCTGCAGGTCGAGGTCGATACGCCTCTGCATCCGAAATCGCTCGCTACGCTTGGATTTGTTCTGCTCGCCGCCTATACCTTCGGAGAGATCACAAACTCTATCAGTCTGCCAAAGATCACAGGCTATATCATCACGGGCGTGATGTTCGGCCCTTACGTCATAGACCTTTTTTCGGTAAAAGTAGTCGAAGACCTGACGCTCATCAACAGCCTTGCAATAGGGCTTATCGCGCTCACGGCGGGGGCAGAGATGAAGATGAGCGGGCTAAAAGCGGTGGCGAAAAGCCTCTCGCTCATCGTGCTGATAAAAGGATTGCTGATCCTGATCGCCGTTTCGGGGACCGTCTTTGCCATACGTTCATTTATACCTTTTCTCGGAGGCGCAAGCGTTCCGCTTACTCTCTCTGTGGGGATGATTTTCGGCGTGCTTGCCGTAGGCACTTCCCCGGCGGCGACCATCGCCGTCATAAACGAGACCGAATCAAAGGGCAGGTTGAGCGACATCACGCTGGGCGCGGCGGTGGCTAAAGATGTGGTGATGGTCATACTGCTTGCGATTGCCATGTCGCTTGCGAGTCTGTTTTCGACCGAAGGCGCGACATTTGACCCGCATATACTCTTAAACGTAGGCGAAGAATTGCTGCTTTCAATCCTTGCGGGCGTCTTGCTTGGCGGCATCATCATCGCCTACATCCGATTCGTACACGCAGAGATGTGGCTCTTTATCGTAGCCCTGATCTTTGTGGCTACGACTGCCGCCACGCGATTTCATCTCGAAGCGCTTTTGATGTTCATCGCCGCCGGATTCGTGGTCCAGAACCTCTCGCGTTTTGGTGATGAGTTTATCCACCCGGTAGAGGAGGTCTCTCTGCCGGTCTATGTAGTCTTCTTTTCGATAGCCGGTGCGGGGTTGGACCTGAACGCGCTCAGGCAGGTGGCGCTCATCGCTCTGGCGCTTGTCGTCGTGCGCGTAATCGCGATTTTCGCGGGCACGCGACTGGCCGTAAAGATTGCGGGCGAGCCGCCAAAAATAGAGCAGAACGCGTGGCTGAGTTTTATCTCGCAGGCGGGCGTTGTGCTTGGACTCGCCATCATAGTCGAACGCAATCTGCCGGGCATCGGGTCAGAGATAAAGACCATCGTACTCGGAACCATAGGCTTTAACCTCATGCTCGGCCCCGTCGCCTTCAAACTGGCTCTTGCGCGCGCAGGCGAAACCAGAGAACAGCGCGACAGGATCGACGAATCCGCCGCCACGGGCGATGAGGCTGTCATAATCCCTGCCGTAAGCGATATCACAGTCAATTTCACAAGCGATATCACAGGCGATGAGCCGATTATAAGTGTTTCGCCGTCTGATGAAGCGCGTTTCCACCTGCCTCGCTTTGCATCGGATGAATTGAACAGGGCGGCACTCGGGCTGCGCGAAGGGCTGCTGGGTTTGCAACGCAATTTCGAGCAAACGACCCTCGATCCGCAGACCGCAAACTGGCAGAGCTTTATATCCGCTACGCGAGAGGAATGCTTAAAGGCCGTCTCAGCGCTCAGGAAAGAAGCCCTGTCCGTCAACGAACCGAGAAGGATGATAGATGTTTTTCGAGAGAGCCGGATCATCTTTTCCCGAGTGCTGTCGAAAGAGATTTATCGGCAAACGACCGAAGTCAGCGCCGAAAACCCGAAGACAGGATTCGCTGAACTGCTTGCCGCGCTCGACGCTCTTTCGGAAGCGAGCGAAGGAACTATTTCAGTCGTTCAGGAGCCGGAAAGGCTTCTGAGCGCCGAGGGCGATTCGTTTTATGTCAGATCGCGCAAGCGGCTAAAACGAGGATACAAGATGATCCGCAGGGTGTTCGGTGCGCGGTCTGATTTGAGGCGAACCATTCAATTCAGGCGACTGGCCAGATATTATTTCGCGGGACTTCTGCTGCCCGAATTGCCGAAAACGGCAAACCTCCTGGGCGCGGAGCCGTTGTTTGCCCTCGAACGGAGTCAGGCGCTTTACAAAAAGATTGACGAAAAATACGAATCGCAAATAAACGCGCTCGAAACGGGAGCGGTAAGCGAATCTGAGGCGGCTCGGAGCCTTGAAGAGGTCTGCCGCAATCTGGACGCGGATTTCCGCGCAGTATCGGATGACCTCGATAATTATAGCGCCGACATCAGGCGACAGATGAGACTGGCGTTCTCGGTCGCTTATTCAGCCTTTTTGAAAGACCTGGAAACAGCCGGAACCTTCGAATTACCTTCGCGCAGGTTTCGCTTCTCGAAGGTGTACGAAGCAAGAGAGAAGGCGCGCAAGCTCATAGCCCAATCATTCGACATCTGGCAGAACTATCAAACAGGCTCGGCAGGCGCTTATGCAAAACACATCGAAGTCGTGATCCTGATGGATAACGTCAGTCGGACGGTTGATGAGATAGTCTATGACGTGCTTGAAAGCATTGACGAAAAGCTTGTGACCGGGATTCGCGCTACGAAAGCTCAATGCGAAGGGAGCCGCCAGCAACTCGTCCGGGTCTTCGACTCGAATCACTCCATCGCCACTTTGAAAACCGAGATCGCAAGTCAACACGAAGCCCTCACTGCCTTCGTGCAAAACGGCACGCTTGAGAATCTGACTCGCGTGCGCGAAAGCCGGGAATTGAATGCGCTGATCGAAGTGATGCTCAAGAGATTTTCAACGCTTGCCGACCAAGCGCCGGTCAATTGTCTTGTGCTCGATGAAAAAGAACTTGCATTAAACAGAACCGACGGCCTCGCTCCGCCCCGAGTGGATTTGAAGATCGTGCCTATGCAAGAGATCACACGCTCTTACCTTGAGACGGAAATCGCGCGCGATCTGGCCAATGTCAACCGCATCATGTTCGAGCAGGTGGATGAAACGATCCGCGCGGTGACCGACGGTTACAGGATAGTCAACTTCAACCTCAAGACCTGTCTGGAAGTACTCGACAATCTTACGCCGGGTGAGTATGGCGAGGAAGATACCGCGCGTTTGAAAGAGTTGTCGCTTGGCGGCATCGAGCGGGCGATAAACAGGATGGAATCGACTCTGGAAAGAATAATCCAGTTAAAGAATCAGGTATATGAAAAGATAATCGCGCAGGTGGACGAGCGGATGAGAGATTTCGAGACTCTGGTCTTGAAACGCACCTCATTCGACATTCAGGTGCGGCTGAAGCAGAGGCAATTTCTGGCCCGAGCTTCGCGCCTCGTAACGCAATTATTTGAATGGATGGGAAGAAACTCCGGGGCGATTGTCGCCAGATACAGACCGATCAGCCAGGAGGTAGTCAAAGACCTTAAAAGCAGTCTGGGGCTTCAACAATTCACGCCCTCGGAAATTCTTGCCATCTACGATCAGGCGAGGCTGGATAAAGGCGTAATCAAAAACCTGCCGTTCATCTATCAGCGTTTGTTTGACATAGCCCCGCTCGAGGCGGGCGATTTTCTCGTGGCTCGCGAGCAGGAATTGCAGATGGTCGAGACTGCCCGCAAGAGGTGGCAACAGGGCATGCATTGCGCCGTGGCGGTAATCGGCGAGCTTGGAAGCGGAAAGACCAGTTTTATAAATTCGCTGATCAAACATGTGCTGGGCGATTATCCGGTTTACAGAAAAGAGTTCAAATCCACGGTCGTGAGCGAGCGGGAAATGGTTGCGGAGCTTGCGGCGATTCTGGGCATAACAGGCGCTGAGAGTTTTGATGAAATACACGAGCGGCTCGGCGAGATGGCGCAGCGAACCGTCGTCGTGCTCGAAGACGCGCATCAACTTTACCTCCGCGCGCTTGGCGGATTCGAAGGGATGAGAAAACTGTTGCTGCTCGTCGCCGCCACGAGCCATCAGGTGCTGTGGGTGATCTCGATGAGGAAATTCGGCTGGCTCTATCTGGATGAAGTACTTCACATCTCGGATCATTTCACTTTCGTGGTCAACACGGAAAACCTGACGCCCGCGCAACTCGAAGAGGTCATTCTTTCGCGGCACAAGGTCAGCGGATTCGATTTGAGATTTCTGCCCGACGAGGTTATCGAGCAAAAGAAAAAGTATCGCAAGGCTTCAGCCGACAAACAGCAGGAGATGATAAGAAGAGAATACTTTGAAGACCTGAGCAGGGCGACCGAGGGAAACTCTCTGGCGGCCATTTTTTACTGGCTGAAGTCCATCGCAGACGTCCAGGGGAACGAGCTTATAATCAAACCGCTCGAACGATTGAGATTCGATTTCCTCTCAGACATGCACGTTAAAAAACTACTGACCCTGAGCATGATAATCCAGCACGGGAGCCTGACGGCGGGCGAGCATGCCGATGTCTTTGGGACCGACCGAACATCGAGCCTTTCGACCCTGACATACCTGACTAACATAAATTTGCTGGTCAAAGAAATCCGCGATGACGGCCAGGAGCAGTTTGCCGTAAACCGTGTTATTTATATTCCTCTAGCAAAAGAACTGCGAACCCGGAACATGTTACATTGATGACCAGAGTTTTCAGACACATTTTATCCCTTTTACTTCTGGGTATGATTTGCCTGGCAGGGTCGACCTGCTTTGGGAAAAGCATGGCGGCCCGCATTGGCCATCAGCAAAAACAGGAAAAACCAGGACCTGAACCTCCCCTACCCGAGCAGGTCGAAAAACAAACACCGAAACAGCCCGAACAAAGCGCGCCCCAAAAACCCGCGCCCCAAAAACCCGCGCCCCAAAAACCCGCGCCCACAGTTCAAAAGCAGGCTCCGGCAGAGCCTCCCCCGCCTGTGCCGCAGCAGACAATAAGCCCCGCGCCCGAAAGGCCGCAAGAAGAGAGCAGTCAGCCTCGGAGTGAAAATCCTGCTGATGAACGTCCTGCTAATGAAAGTCCTGCCGAGACTCAACAACCAGAGCCACCTGCCGCGCAGCCTCAAACTCAAACACAACCGGCCGAGCCGCCTGCACTTGAGCCCGAGCCGCAAACGCAACCGACGGTTGCCCGGCCCGAGCCGAAAGACGGAGAAGTCGAAGGGATTCAAAAAAAGATCGTCGAAGAGATTGAAAAGCTTACAGGGTCATTCTCGTTCAGGGCAATTATCTTAGCTCTGCTCACTCTTGGATTCTTTTACCTTGTGCACAAGGCGCTCGTGCTTGTCTTGAATCGAATAGCCGGGCGCAGAAAAGATCAGACGTTATGGCTGCGCAGAGCCATCCCGTTTGTAAGTTTTGGATGGTGGTTTCTGGCAATAACGGCGGTCGTCGGCATCTTTGCCAATTCGGCGGCGGCCATCGTTGTCCTGCTTGTTCTGGCAGCGGTGGCTTTGATCTTTAGCTCACAACAACTGCTCAGAGACATCATAAGCGGGATGGTAATTCTGCTTGAAAGACCCTTTCAAATCGGCGACCGGATAAAGATCGGCAACCATCAGGGCGAAGTGCTGCGAATAGGTCTGAGGGCTTTTCACCTGTTGTCGCCGGACGGGTCCGTAGTTGCGATTCCCAACTCCGATGTGGCGCGCTCGCCTGTCTCCAATTCAAATTCGGGCGCGATTGAAAGCCAGGTCACTACGGAATTGCTCTTGCCTGCTGATATCGATATCGAAGAAGGCAAGAGAATAGCCTACGAGGCGGTAGCCATCTCGCCTTATGTTTACATCAACAAGCCAATTGAAGTGCAGGTGGACGAGGAATACAGAAACGAGCCTGTCACAAAGCTCGTTGTGACGGCCTATGTGTTTGACGTGCAGTATGAGCGCGAGTTGCGAAGCGATACAATCGAGAGGGCGAGAAAAGGCTTTCAGAAACGCGTTAAACCTGCTGAATTGATTCGTGATGCGTGATCCGTGATTTGGCAGGCTTTAACTTGTCATTTACAAACGGGTTCCCTAAAGGTCACGAATCACGGATCACGCATCCGTTCCACCCGTGGTCTGTTGCCGTTGTCCTGATCATACAGTCGCTTTCGGCCGATCATTACCTTGATTGTCCCCTGTCTTGGTGCGAGAATTTTTGATCACGCTGGTTTGCTTGAAATTGACAGGAAAAGAAAGCGCTACGAGTGAGTAAAACACCTTTCACGTTGGTCACCACTGAGACGGCTCTGGAAGAAGCCGTTATACACATAGCAAATTATTCAGCCATAGGGTTGGATACGGAAACAACCGGGCTTGACCCGCTCACGAGTCGTGTGCGGCTGGCGCAAATATCTACGCCTGAGCGAAACTTTGTCATAGACCTGTTTCGGCTTTCAGCATTCGATCACGCGGGACTACGCGAGCTGATGACAGCGGCCCGCATAACAAAGATTCTGCACAATGCGAAATTCGATTTGAAGATGCTGATGCATCACTTCGATATTGAAGTGCGAGGGATATTCGACACGATGCTTGCAAGCCAGTTGATCGGCGGAGGCCGCAGCGAAGGCGGACACGCCCTTGCTGCGGTGTCCGAGCGCTTTTTAAATCAGCCTGTGGATAAGGCTATGCAGGCGAGCGACTGGTCAGGTGAGCTTGCCGAAATACAATACGAGTATGCGGCCAAGGACGCTGCCTTGATGTTGCCTCTGCGAGAGTCGCTCATCGAAGAGCTTGAAGAGCACGACCTGATGGAGGCGGCTAAACTTGAATTCGACTGCGTGTTGCCGCTATCGGCTATGGAGCTTGCCGGGATGGCGATTGATAAAGATTGCTGGCGGCGGCTCGTGGGCGATGTCGAGCGAGCGCACGAAATCCTTTCATCCGATCTTAAGAGCGAGCTTGCGGCCGGGGTGCCGCAACTCACTCTGTTCGGCGACCCGGACATCAACCTCGACAGCCCCGCGCAAATAGTAGAAGCGCTCTCGCGCATAGGCATCAAGGTCGAAGGCACGCGAAACTGGCAGCTTCAGCCGCTCGCCAAAGAGCATCCGGCGATTGCAAAACTGCTCGAATACCGAAGCGTGCAGAAATCCTTGAGCAGCTACGGGCTTCCGATGCTCGAACACATTCACCCGGAAACGGGGCGCATCCACGCGGACTTCCGCCAGATTGGAGCGACCGGCGGCAGGATGAGTTGCTCGAATCCCAACCTTCAACAGGTGCCAAACACTCCCGAATACCGCGGGTGCTTTCACGCCCCTTCGGGCCGCAAGCTTGCGATTGCCGATTACTCTCAAATAGAGTTGCGAATACTGGCCGACTGGTCTCAGGATACGGCTCTTGTGAAAGCACTTATGTCGGGCGAAGATTTGCATTGCGTTACTGCCAGCCAGATGTTTGCGATTCCGCTTGAGAGTGTATCGAAAGACCAGCGCGCGGCGGCCAAACAACTTAATTACGGAATAATGTACGGGCTGGGCGCGCAAGGGCTGGCGGCGCGTATTGACTGTTCGGCGGAGCAGGCCGAGCAATTGATACGAAAGTACTTCGCGGCCTATAGCGGGGTTGCCGCGTGGCTGCGCGAGGCAGCCGGGCGAGCCGTTCGCGATCGCAAGAGCCGCACGCGTTCAGGCCGTTTGATATATTTCGAATTCGATCAGAACGAACGCTCACAGGTGGCGGCTACACAGCGACTCGGCAAGAACGCGCCCATTCAGGGCAGCAGCGCCGATATTGTCAAACGCGCGCTCGCGCTTCTTTACGAGGCAATCAAACCGCTCGACGCCCAGATAGTCAACTGCATACACGATGAAATAGTGGTCGAGGTAGCCGAAGCCGAAGCCGAAGAATGCGTAACCATCCTGGAACGCGAAATGACTGCGGCAGCGCGCGAATTCATCAGCAGCATACCCGTCACCGTAGACACGGTTATAGACGACGCGTGGCTCAAGTAAAGCCCCCCGCGCAGAATGGCTTGCCCTGTTAGCTCGGTTCGGGTGATTTGATAAGGAGAACCTATCGGCGCATTAAGGTGAGGCGAAGGGGGCTTTTCGCAAGATAAGTTTTAAGGGGCATCATCGGTTCATGGATTTTTCAAGCGCGCTCAGGCGGCCTTGGGCTTCGGCCTTCCACTGCGGGTCTTTAGCTACTCTCAGAAAATGTGACCAGTCTTGCATGGCCTCTTCCGACGATCCGGCTTCGGTTTCGGCCAGCGCCTTGTTAAATATTGCCTGATCAAAATCGGGCGACATCTCAAGCGCTTTGTTGAATTCGATCACGGCTTCCTTATATTTCCCCTGCACGTAAAGCGCAACGCCCAGGTCGTTGAACAATTCGGGCGAGCGCTCGCCTTTATCGACAAGACCGCGCAATATTTTCAAGGCATCTTCCGTGTCCTTGCCATCGTTGCGCGCCAGATATACCCGAGCAAGCGCCATCCGCTCTTTCGGCGATGCCGATTCTTGCTCGGCATCTTTTAGCTTGTTAAGGGCGCGATCAAACTGGACTTCATATTTGCGTTCCTCGCCCCTGGTCTGTGAATAATTCGAATGCGAGAAATCGCCCGATATGCGAGGCTCTATGCGTCTGTCTTTCTCAATAGCCGACGCGAGCGCCTGCATTGCCGCCGTATCAGGCGCGGGCGACTTTGTAATAAGATACACAACGCTAATCGCTATCGCGCATATAACGGCAAAAACCCCGAGTTGAGTATAAGTGACAAAGATACCGCTCAGCGACCTGCGTTGCGGCCTGTCGGCTGCGGTCTGACGACGCCTCCATTCGTCTTCCTTGATCATAGCCAGAACGTGAGCAGTCTGCTGTTCGACCTCGCTATCGGTCACAGGAGGCATCCCGGCCGCATCATTACCGGCGGCTAGCTCGTCCCTTAGCTGAACATACAAAACCAGCAACTCGCGGCAATTGTCGCATTGCGCGAAATGGCGTTCAAGCTTCGCACTCGTATCCTCTGTTACTCTATTTTCGATGTAATTGAGGATCTCTATTTCTTCAGGACAGACATGCCCGGCACCCGGACCCGGCTCCGATCCCCGATCAGAGCCTCCCTTGCCGGTCAGATAATTCAATGCATTACGTATCTTCATTATTGCTTCCTTACTAATATAAATTATAAAGCTCTACAGAAGCCAGATCACCCATGCACCAAAAATCAGGGGGACTATCCTCAAACTGAGAATAATTGGAACATATACTGCTGTGACTGGCACTGTTTTGTTGAAGCGGCCACGCTCCCCAAGAAAATCTCAGTGCAAGATTTTCTCTTCCTCCAATTTTTAAGGACGGAAAAAGTAATAGAAACGATGCAAGAAACCATTACGGGGATAGTTTTTCTTATTATATCGTTAAGCTTTTTGGGCTCTGTTCTCAGCGCATTTCTTTGAGCAAAAACCTGCGTCGCCGATCAGAAGTGCTGTATTTTGAGCTACATACATCCCGCAATTATCGCACCGTACAGTTGGCGAAGAGCGAGGGGTGCGGGAAGAAAAATTTCCCGACCTGTGCGCAGACGAAGGAGAAGGAGTAAATCCGCCCAGAAGTCGCCGGATGAAGCGTAAGATCAGATACGCAAGGATGCTATAAATTATTAGCCTTATAAGAGACATTACAACCTACTCTAATCATTCCTCGGGAAGAGTCACAGCCTTACCGGCCTTGAGGTCCGACACTAGATTCTGGTAAATCGAAATCCTGTCGTTATTCGGCTCGGCCTCTTTCAAACGATTCAGCGTGTTTTCGGCCATCTGAGCGTCCTTCTTCAAAATATATGCCTCTATAAGATGCCCGAGCGCGTGACCGTTTTTAGGCTTTATCTTGAGCGCCCGGTCTATCTCTTCAATGGCTTTATCGGGTTCCGGCGGTTTTCGCTGAATAAACGTAGCTCCCAGTTCCACGTATAGCTCGTCCTCTTGGGGGTCAAGCTCAAGCGCGCGACGGAACCATTTTTCGGCCTCGGGATAATTCTTCTCTTCGGAGTGAAGGATTCCCAGATTGGCAGTGACGTTTATGTTATCGGGCTGGATTTTGTACGCCTTCTCAAGGTACTCGATTGCTTCGGTAGTTCTTCCGATCTGGAAATAGGTTTTTGCCGCGCCGAGTTGCGCGTCGAAATCGTCAGGGTTTTTCTTGGCCTTCTCTATCGTATCGCGGACCGAAGCCATTTGGGCTTCCTGCCCCTGTCCGCCCTGTCCGCCCTGTCCGCCAGCGCCCATCGCCCCCGTAGCCTGAGTGCCGGGGGTCGTGCCTGCCGCACTCTGATTGATGTATCGAGTTCCGAAAAAACCAAGGGTAATTCCAAAGATGAGTCCTAATAGACCGAACAGGTATTTGTTTCTTTCCACCGCACACTCCCCACGAACCACAATTTTTAAGGTTGAATGGCGATTCGGCTCAGGAGCCGCCATCCATTTTCCGGCTATCGGAGTGGGTCTGTAAGCCGAATTTTGTCCTCGCTACAGGCGGCGGTCAGGCGGGCCGAAGCCCTCTGATTTCGCTCTCCTGGCCAGTGACGGTCATTCATCTAGGCGGCGGATTGCTCCGCTCGCTCAAGCGACCTACCCGGAGACTGTTGCGAATTTCAAATGAAATACGCATCGGGCGGGCAGCCCTCGTGACGTCTCCCTATTTGGTCTTGCACCGCGAAGAGTTTGCCTAGCCACGCAGTGTCGCCACGCGTGCTGATGAGCTCTTACCTCACCGTTTCACCCATCACCTGTTTCCCACAGCGGCGCTCAAGGCGTCGTGTGAGACCATCGGCTGGTCTATTCTCTGTTGCACTTGTCGTCGGGTCGCCCCGCCTGGCCGTTAGCCAGTTCGCCGCCCTGCGGTGTTCGGACTTTCCTCTCGCCCTCCTGTATATCTCAAATCTGAAATTTCAATTTGAAATCAAAGAAGAGCCAGCGACCGTCCAACCCACTCCAAAGAACCGATGGGATTATAGCACACCATAAATGACGAAGCACCACTCGACGGCATGCTTTTCGACGCGCCGTCGAGTCATTGTCAGCCCCTCTGAGGGCGTGCTAACATCTTTTGGACGCGGACGATTATCCCGCTACTGAAACGAGCTTTTGCCTGACTTTCCGGGCGCTCATCTTTCGATCTGAGCAACGCGCGCCCATTCAACACCATCGCATTAAAGCATTTTTAAGAGAGAGAGGAAAGAGAAGCGAGATGAAGCTAAAATCAGTCGCAGTTTCGATGGCAACCGCGCTCCTGGCAGTTTTAATGACCTCGGCCGGAGCCTTCGCCCAACAGAAGCCCGATCTAACCATACAGGCTCGCAAGGTTGATCCGGCCTCTGTGACGGGCGACCTGCTCGATATCGGGAAGATATATGACGGACGGCTGGAGACTCGCGCTACTTCGGGCAAAGCCGACTACACAGGCATGAGCTACACGCTCGATGCGGGAGCGCAGCAAAACATCATAGGGGTTTATCAGGTAGGGGGACGATGGCCTACGTTTTATCCGGGCCGCTACAAGGTCGAAGTGGCAAACTCCACAAGCGGACCCTGGATGTGGGCGTGGGAAGGCCCGGGCGAGCGCGGCACGAGCAGCGCCTTGTTTCCGGCAATTCGAGCGCGTTTTCTTCGCGTCACCGCTACAAAAACGGGGGGCGGCAACAACGAGTGGTCCGTAGCCGAGGTACAACTCGCAATCGATCCCGCCGCGAAGAATCCCCGCGATATACCCGCTCAGGATCGGGGAGATGACCGCACACCCGAGCGGCCCGGACCTGCGCGTGTGACGGGCGATCTTAAAGATATTGACAAGGCGCTCGACAAAAATCAGGAGACACGAGCCACAAGCGGCACCGCTAATTACTCGGGCATGTCGGTGCTTTACGATCTGGGCGGCGAGTATGACATATCGCGCGTCGTGCAGGTTCACGGTCAGTGGCCCGACGATTTCCCGGCGGAGTATAAGATAGAAGCCAGCCGGCGCAAAGACGAAAGCCAGTTCCGTCAGGTCTGGAGCGGGCGTGGCACGTCAGGTCGAAGCGAGGCTCAGTTCAACGAGATAACGACTCGCTACATTCGCATCACGGCGACAAGGAATCAGGACCGGACTCACTGGTGGTCTATCGCAGAGCTTCGCACAAACCGGGACAACGACGTAACCGACCGCGACGAAGACGACAAGCGGCTTGAGCGCGAGATTCGCCGGATACGAGGCAACGGCTTTTCCAACCTGACCGCTTCAATTGACGGCAATCAGAGTACGTATGCCTCAACAAACACCAATAACTACATTGGCAACTGGGTCATACTCGATCTGGGTGGAAGCTACACTATTTCAAAGCTTGTGCAGGTGCATGCGCCAAACGATAGGGAGTTTCCGGGTCGTTATAAGATCGAGGTAAGCGAGGACGGCAATCGCTGGCAGGCAGTCTTTGAAGGCGAGGGAGGCAACACCCGCTCGCGGGCCACTTTCACCCCTGTGCGTGCGCGTTATGTTCGCGTTACCGCTACAGACAATCGCGGCAACCGCAGCAAGTGGTCTATTTCCAAATTCAGAATCCTGGAGTAATCGCTCCACTGAGCCCGATCATCCGCCGATGTGTAAGGTTCTCAATTCTGAGAATATTTACCCGTCGGCGGATTTGTGGTCGAGGCGGACGACGAGAACAGGACAGGGCGCGCGTCTGAGGACGCATTCGGCTATCGAACCCATAAGGGCGCTCTTGAGCTTTTCTATAACACCGGCCCCGCGCATGCCTATCACAATCAGATCGGCGCTGACCTCGACGGCGAAGTCAATGATAGCGATTCTCGAATCGCCCCGACGCGACAGATGCTCTATTTCGATTTGAGTCTGGTCTATACCGGCCAGCATCTCCGAAAACCTCTGCTCGGTCAGTTGCTCGACGGCTTCTCTCAGACCTTCATCCGTGGAACCGGGATCGAAAAGCCCCTCTTTGATCGCCGTTCTCAGATTGCTTTCATCCTGAACGTGCAGCACATAGAGCTTTGCGCCAAGCTGGCAGGCCAGAGAGTATGCCTGCTCGAAAGCCCTCCGGGCGTTTTCGCTGAAATCGGTCGGCACAAGTAAAGTCTTTATCGTCATAGATGCAAGCCTCCGATAAAGCAGGCGACTGTTGTTACCAGTGCTCGCGCATCAAGCGAGGGAAAGTAGTCAGCGCTTCGAAGCCCCTGCGCTTGAAGGCCAGCGCGATAATGATGGCGGTCCACAGAAAATAGAGGCCGGTTATGATTTCCTTCCCGCGCTGAGCGAGCAACTCTATTTCGGTGGCCCCTACCGAAACGAGGCCCGCGACGTAAACGGCAAGGCTGTTGGAAGGCACAGACGGGTCGAGCGGTCTTTCAAACCCCGATAGCACAAACTGAATAAGCCATAACGCGAAAAGTAACGCGGCCTCCCACCAGGCAAATCGCATGTTTGCAAGCAAAAGCGCGCCAAGCAGCGACTGACCTATGGTCAAAAGTATTTCAACCTTCTGATGATGATCGAAAACTATAGTGCCGAATCCGCCCAGCGCCAGCGCGTATGCGATGGGCAGCATGGCCACAAGCATTGTCCACTGATTTATATTCGAGCTGACCATGTTCATCAACGCCATGGGCGCTGTGACGATGCGGCGCGCCCAGTTGAATGCCGAGACTTTCTCTGGAAATTCGGACAAAAAAGGCGCGACCCATTGAATGAAAACGAACGTGGAAATCCCAAGCCCCACGGCAATCGATTTGAGGCTCTCCAGAAACGGGTGCGCCGTAAAGTAGAGTATCAACCCGCCCCCGGCAAACAGCCCTCCGATGATCGCGTTGCGCATGGCCCGCTTCTGCTGGAGTATGTATCGCGGAATCCGGTCCAGGTCTTCCATCTTCTCTTCGCTCTGCGGCGGAATCTTGTTCAAAAAATAGAGATAGACGAAATAGATTATGCTCAACAAAACCGTATCAACCCAGTTGAGCGTGCCCTTGAACCAGACGATTGTAAAATAGAAGATCGAGATGAGCAGAAAGACTATCTCGACCGAGTGCTCGGGTTCGAGCGTGATCGCGCCGAGCCTCTTCTTGTGCTTCCTGCGATAAAACGTGGCCGCGGTCGCATAGATCATAGGCCAGCCCAGTCCGACCAGCAACCTGAGACTCCCGGTGAAATTGGCCGTCATCAGCGCCGTTGCGTGCTGCACCTGATAGGGGTCCGTGCTTGTGCGGGCCACCTCTCCCGCCTGCCAGGCTATCACGGCCTCGACCGCAAATTCCGGCAGCGTCTGCAACCACGCAAGTATTGCGAGCGCCAGCCCTTGCGAGACCAGAAATTGAGCCGCTTCCGCCCCCCAGGCTATCAAGATCGCCGAGCCCAAAACGGATGGAAAGGTCCACAGCGCAGAGGCTGCTCCCTGCGCAAACGCAAAGATTGAAACGATCGGCCTGATGATTAGTTTAGTAATGATGAGATTTAGCATCTATAATCGTGTAAGACATCGTTTTTCAAGCAAATGTAATTCGAGATTTATACCATGCCGCCTGAAGACAGAACAAGCGCAAGCGTTGACAACGACGAGCTTCGATTTTGAAGTATCCAGTTTTCTTCAAAATAAAGATCAGGGAATAGAAATAGACCGCGAAAATCAATCGCATCCGCGTCCGTCCCGGTCTATTTCAACTTTCCTATGCTACGTTTTAGGAAACTAAATACCCCTGCCATATAGACCCCCACTCATATCTGCCGGCGCGCCAATCTTGACAATTTCGGCCTGCGGCCGTTATGTTGTCGTTTACTTTACCAGTCAGGGCAGTCGGCCGTATGGCGCGCGATTCAAAAGTCCGTTCGGAAAAGTTCCGAGGCGCGCCCGGTCAGGCATCCGGGAGGATTTAGAGTTTTGGCAAAGATGAGCAGGAAAAAAAACCGGATCTCGGTCAAAGAGATGCGTTTCAGAAACGACCCGATGATCCGCTTCTATGAGAAGACACAGGATTGGCTTCAGGAAAGAGGTCGGCCCGTAGTTATCGCCGTCGGCGTTATAGCCGGGCTGGTCGTGCTCTACACGGCCGGGTATTATTTTTTCGAATACAGAGATTCGAAAGCGGCTACGGCCTTCGCCGAGGCATTCGATAAGTACAAAGCGCCTGTCCTCGATTCGACGACGACCGACAGCACCCCTCAAACGGGAAAGACCTACACCGACGAAAAGACGAAATGGCAGGAGTCAGCCGATGCGTTTGAGGCGTTGTCTAAAAACTATCCAAGCTTTTACGGCACAATCGGGCGCTATTACGCGGGAGTCTCATATCTTCATCTGGACCGCGACCGTGGCAGACAGTTGCTTGAGCAGGCTATAAAAGACGAAAGCCAGCCGACATCGGATCTGGCGCGTATGGCGCTCGCCGAAAGCTACGCGGCGGCAGGCGAAACCGATAAGGCTATACCGCTCTACGAAAAATTGCTCACATCCACAAATGTCCCGAACGCGGGTGTTCAGCGAGGTTTGGGACTCGCCTATGAAAGGGCGGGAGACAAGCAAAAGGCCGGAGACGCCTATTTCGAGGCGGCAAAGGCCGAGCGCGCAACGGGCCAGGGCGGAGAAGCCGAGAAGCGGCTCGCAGTCGTCGCGCCTGAACGGGTCAAAGACCTGCCCCCGCCCGATTCCGGAACGATATCAGGTATTCGTTAGTCATCCGGCAAAGGCTGGCGGTCGGTAACGTATAACACCGTCACCGACCGCTCTTTCATCTTATGGTAGGCCAGCCAATCTCAGATGGAAAACCTCAGCCACACACTTCTCGGGCTTGGTCTGGCAAAGGCCGGGCTCGAACGCGCAACCCCGCTTGCCACTACGACACTCGTTATCTCATCAAATCTTCCTGACATAGATGCGCTGACAGCGATCTGGAGCGACACGCTCTCTTATCTGGAGCATCATCGCGGATTCACGCATTCGTTTATAGGTCTTGCGCTGCTGGCAGGGTTATTGACGCTCGCTCTGGTATATCTAAACCGCAGGTTCCGCTTGCGCCGCGATCTGTTTCGAAGGCCGGTCAGACCCATGAGGATATTCTGGTTAGCGCTGCTTGGGGGCCTTGGACACCTCTTCATGGATTTCACGAACAACTACGGGGTGCGCCCGCTTCTGCCCTTTAGCAATCGCTGGTTTTACGGCGATACGATCTTTGTCGCCGATCCGTGGATATGGCTCATACTCGGGTCAGCCGTCGTGTGGCTGACGGCAAAAGACGGTTTGCGAATAGTATTCTGGCTTGTCTTGGCCGTAGCCGCGTCGCTTGTAGTCGCGCTCGCTTTTCGCCAGCCGCAATACGGAATGGCGGCCATTCCCGTAAGTGCGCGCGTCGTCTGGTTTGTCGGTCTTGCGATAATCATAGCCGGGTCCGTGCTAGGATGGGGTCGCGCGGGCAACAGGCTTGCGCGCTATTCGCTTCTGTTTCTGGGTGTCTATTACGCGGGGATGTGGCTGGCGCATCAATCCGCTTTGCAACAGGCCAGGCAAAATCCGCCGGTCGAAAACTCTTACACTCTGGCCGCGTGGCCCGTACCCGCTTACCCTCCCGCATGGGGGTCGGTCGCCGTCACAGACACGCTCGTTTATTCAGGCGAAGTGGACCTCATACAAAAAAATACCCGATGGCGCGAAGCCCCCAGGATCGAGCCTCGATTCCTGGAGGCGCTTCGCCAGTCAAACGATACGCGCCGGTTTTTGAACTTCGCTCGTTTCACCTCAGCCACGGTAGAAGAGACCGATGCAGGCTACACGCTCCTGCTGCGCGATCTGCGGTTCCCGCTTCAGATGAACGTAACGCTTGACCGCGATCTTACGGTATTATCAACATCTGCGCGCTGGTACTGACGGATAGAATTTGAGATTCGAGATTCGATACGTAAAGGCTGACTCATTCAAGCATTCTGAAATTCGCTCTCGCGCTTCAAATCTCAAATCTCAATTGACTCCTGCCAGGTCCCACTTTCGCCGGGTATCTATGATAAGACGCGCGACTTTCTCCGTCACTTTTGAAAAGTATTCATCCGCTTTCTTTTGATCGAATTTGGGGTAGCCCTGGCCCTCCTTGTACAGCCCGATTGAAGAGGGTGAAGGGTATGCCGTATAGGTGCCGGGCGCAGGATAGGGTGTAGCCAGTTCGTCGGAATACCTCTCCGGGTGCACAAGCCTGGGGTCAACCGCCTGAATGGCGGCTGTCTCGTTCCACCCGGCGTGGCCGCCGTCTTCTCCAAAGACCGAAAGCGTCACATCAGAGGCAAAACTCCACCAGTTGATAACGAGCGTTCGCACGCGCTTTTCCTGTCCTATGGACATCGCTACCTGTGTGAGCACGGCTGTCTGCGGGCCGCCGTGCCCGTTCAGCACAACGATGTTGCGAAACCCGTTCTTAGCCAGCCCCGTCATCACGTCGGTCACGTATGCGCGATAAGCGGATTCGGAAATCGAGAACGCGCCCGGATAGGCATCCATGCTGCCCGTGATCCCGTAGGGAATGACAGGCGCGACAAGCGCGTTTACTTCGCGGGCCATTTTGTGCGCCATCGCCACAGGCGCGGTGATGTCGGCACCGTTATTGATTACGCCGTGCGGCTCAAGCGTGCCTGTGGGCAGTATCACGGTATTTATCTTTGTCGGAACCACGTCTCTGAACTCCATCCAGTTGATGTCGCTCATATCGCGCGTGCTAACGATATCGGCAGTTTGGGCCGAGGCCGACAGACAGGCGATTGCCATTAGAAAAAGAGATGAAAATATCATTCGGATCATTGTTTTTTCCTCCAGTGTGATCGGGTAGGCAAATTTAGCACAGGAGCGGTGAATATGTCTGCCGACCATCGGAGAGCGGGGTAATGAGCCCGGGCCGTATCTATATAGCGGGCAAGCGCGAGTAGAGAATATTGCAGAGAATATTGCAGGGAATATCGCGCGGCGAAGATTGTCGTCCTGCCGCTCTTGCGGGCAAAGGCGGGCTGTGATAGTAAGCTTTCCTTGTTGATGAAGACCTTATTTGCCGACAGGCGGCTCGCACTTGCCCTCCTCGTGGCCCTGGCCCTGACCCCTTATTTCGTCAATCTGGGCGCGTCCTCGCTCTGGGACTCAAACGAAGCCTTTTATGCCGAGACCCCCCGCGAGATGATCGAAGCCTCCGACTATATAAACCCTACGTTCAACTATCAGCCCCGATTCAACAAGCCGCCGCTCTCTTACTGGATAGTAGCTGCCTTCTATCATCTCTTCGGTGTTTCGGAAACGACCGAGCGTTTCGCGATAATGATTGGCGCACTGACCATGATAGCGACCGCTTTTGCGCTCGGTCGTCTTATGCTCTCAATCGAAGCGGGATTGTTTGCGGCCCTTGCGCTTGGGGCCTCTCCGCGCTTTCTGATGTTTTCACGCCGGATAATGATTGACGTGTATCTGGCCATGTTCATGGGTCTCGCGCTGCTCTTTTTTGTTCTGGCCGAAAACCGCCCCCATCGAAGACGGCTTTATCTGGCATTGATGTATGCGGCGGTTGGGTTTGGCATTTTAACCAAAGGGCCTGTAGCCGTCGTCCTGCCCGCCCTGGCCTTTTTTATATATCTTGCCGTTACAGGCGATCTGAGCAGAATCAGACGTGTGATGCTGCCCGCAGGACTGGTCATAGTCACGGCAATCGTGCTGCCGTGGTACGCGACCGTTTATTCTGAGCACGGATGGCTCTATATCAAGACATTTCTTCTAAAAGACAATCTTTCGCGCTACACCGAGCCTGTGTGGGGGCCGCGCCGGAGCTTATTCTTCTATCTGCCCGTCATACTTGGCGACATGTTTCCGTGGTCAATCTTATTGCCTGTGGCCGTATGGCTTGCGGCGCGCTTTCGTCTCAAAAGGCGCGAGCAAACCGTCGATGAAAAGAGGCCGGATACGCGGTTGCTCCTCCTGATCTGGATAGCGGTGATAGTTATATTCTTCTCGATTTCAAGCAACAAGGAAGACCTCTATATCCTTCCGATCTATCCGGCGGCTGCCGCGATAGTGGGTTGCCTGCTGGCTCGATTTACAGAGCCGGGTGACGGGCGTCCCGCTCCTCGATTGACCCGGTGGATTATGGTTGCGATAGGCGTTCTGACAGCAATGGGCGGCGCGGCGATTCTTTATCTGTTTGGCTATTTGATAAGAGACTACTATCTGGCCGGGGCCACGGCTATTGGCGTCATCGCGCTTGCGGGTGGGGCCTTTGCCGTCTTTACGGCTTTGCGCCGCAGGGATTTTGCATGCGTCGTGTGGACAATTATACCGATAATTGCAGTCAACTGGGTCTTTGTGCTGTGGACGCTGCCGGATTTCGAACGCTACAAACCCGCGCGGGCGCTGTCGGAAATCATAGGCGAAAAGGCGGGCGCTGATGCCCTGGTTGGATATTACAGATTCGCATCGCCGAGCATGGTGTTCTATCTACGGAGACCCGTTTTCGAAGAATATGAACTTCAAGACCTGAAAAACATCTTTTCTTCCGGCAAAGATGTTTACTGTTTGATGACGGAGGAAGATTATCGAGAGGTCGAGCAATCGCTTTCCGTTCCAACAATAATTCTTGCAAGCAGGCCGGTTTTTCGATTAAAGTTGAGGGGCCTTCTTGATCGAGGTGAAACCCCTCAAGTAGTGCTAATATCGAACAGGAGCAGACAAACAGGCTCGGAATGAAGAAGACTGCAATAACAGCGTTAAAGATCGCGGTGAGCCTCGGCCTTTACGTATACATATTCAGAAAGATTGATATTGGCCATCTGAAGACCATCCTGCAAGATGCCAGCATAACCTATTTCGGTCTGGCGATCCTGGTATATTTCCTTATACAGGGGTTGAGCGCATATCGGTGGTATCTGCTGCTGCAACCTCTCGGCATAGAAATCGGCTACGGCAAGCTTCTGCGGTTTTACCTTCTCGGAATGTTTTTCAACAACTTTATGCCGACCGGTATAGGCGGGGATGTGTTCCGCGTCTATTATCTCAACAAAGAGACGGGCAAACTCGGGCGATCAACGACCTCGGTTTTTCTCGACAGAGATTTTGGAATGACGGCCCTGCTTTTGATGGCCACCGTAGTTGCGGCAATTGCCGGGACCGCGATAAAAGGGATTCTGCTGGCTCCGATCTTCGTCCTGATCGGTCTGGCATTCGCCGGAGCGAATCTGGCGCTCTTTTACCGCCCTACCTACAACCTGCTCCACAAATTGCTTGCCCTGTTCAAAATGAAAGAGGCCGACCAGAAGGTCGAGCGATTGTTTCAGTCGGTCAATTCCTACCGGGGCAAGTGGAAGCTGATTGCGGTCGTGATGATATTGTCTCTGATAGTGCAATTCGGCTGCTCGGTGGTCAATATGCTAACGGCTGAATCCATAGGCATGCACACGACGCACGGTTGGATGGATTACGTAGTATTCATCCCGGCAATCGGCCTGATAAGCATGATGCCTGTTTCTGTAAACGGGATGGGATGGCGCGAATTCTCTTACATATTCTTCTTCTCGCAGGTTGTCGTGGACTCGTCCCGACCGGCAGAGTTGTCTTCGGCGCTGGCCTTCCTGTGGCTTGGCGTACTTTTAGTGACGAGCCTGCCCGGCGCAATAATATATATGTTGCAGGGGAGCAGGAAAGAGTCATTGCCTGCGGGCAATGAGGTACTTGAAGCCAAATGATCGGCTTCGTTTTTTTAATGAGCAGTTGGGCAGTCAATCGGGGTTCAAATCTTTCCGCCTTGCGCCCGCCTGAAAATGCAACCCTTCGCCAATCGGCGCGTTAGTAAAGGGTGTTGCAATTCCTGAGGTAAGTTTATGAAGTTTGATATGGTTAAAAAATTCCTGAGCCTGGCGCTGTTGATCGTCTTAGCGCCAATAACGTCATTGGGCCAGAAGTCATACGACCCTGCTCAAAAACAGCCGAGGCCGAAGGTCGAAAAGGGTGTGCCCAGAGACCCGTCCGCCGCCGAAATATCGACGATGCGGATGGAGGCCAAAAAACACAGCAAAGATAAGACTGTCAGCGCCGAGGGAACGAGTTTTTACATCTCTAACGTCCCTCAGTCTACAAAACGGTTCACCATTCTCATGAAAAATGAGGACGGGCTGGTCCTTTCGGGCACATACCTGCTTCAACATGTGCTCATTTTCGAAGCCATCATGAACGAGGCCAAGAAATTCGCTCAGACCGAAGAGGCCGTGGGCAAGGACAAACCTATGATCACGCGCTTTTTTGATAAACAGGCGCCCAGATTCGTAGTCGATGTCATGAAGTCCGCCAAAGAGAGCCATTTCTATGTCACGATCAAGAACTCGACCGATCAGATTACAGCAGACGCAGGGGGCTTCAGACGCGGAGATAAAGGAGCCTCGCCTATATTTTATGACATGCTGGCGCGCGTGCAGGAGATCAGTTCACGGGTAAATCAGTGAGGCGGATTGGCGCAATTCAATTGCGGGAAGCCGTGCGTCCGCGTGTGATAAGGTTGTTTACAGTAGAGAGAAATTTGTCGAAGTCAAAAGGTTTTTCGGCTGCCGCATCGGCCCCGGCCTTGATCGCTTCGCGAGCCACGTTCGAACCAAACGCGGTCACTACAAGAATGGGGATGTGAGCCATCAGCGAGTCCTGCCGCACCTTTTTGACAAACTCGATTCCATCCATTTTGGGCATATTGATGTCGGTGACAATCAGGTTTGGCAGATACTCCGCTGCTCGTGCCAGCCCGATTTCACCATCAGATGCCGCAACGACATCGTACCCGCTCATCCTCAACAGCTTTGATAGAATGTCGCGGGAATCGGTGTTGTCCTCGATGATAAGAATCTTGCCCGCCACCGCCAGGTCGGTTACTCCGGCTCTTATAGTTGTAGAGTCTCTATTCTCCACTCGTCTATTCTACATCCAATCCATATTAAACTGAACCTGCCCCGTGGTTATGCAATGAAGATATAAGAATTGGTAGGCGATAAAGATTATTGCCGATGAATTGAAAGCCGCGTAAAAAGTAAAAGAGGAGGCTTAAAGCCCCCTCTCATTTTCACAATACGCTTTGGCTACGCCACGCCTGGTTTTAATAATATTATTCAATAAACGAGCGTGCGAACTGTGGACGCTTGTGAGTGTTCGAGATCTATATCCGAACTCACTTATTACCTAAACAACCTGTGTGCCACAGACTCAAATCGCGACGCGTTTTTTTCAATTTTGACGCTAACTTGCGTAATTGCTCGGAAAACAACTATCTCAAGGCGTGGTTTCTCTTTTGAGATGAATTTTGATTCGCGCTCTGTAGGCACATTACTTTCACACGGTTGAGACATAAATGTGCATCTCGCGCTACCGAAGCGCCTCAAGATCAGGAATCCAGAATAGATAGTTTCGCGAGCCGTACTCGCAGGTGTATTGTTTGAGCCCGAGACTGGGAAGCTCATCTTCGCTGCGACCGAGGAATGTGAAATGAGGGAGGTCATTCACAACCGTTCGAAACCAGCCCGAATGGTTTAGCGCGCCTTCGACCTGCTCATCTTGAAACTCGGCCACATCGAAGGCGAGCATCGAGAGGTGCTGAGAAGCGCCGGGCGCGGCTACGGATGAAAGTATAGTCCTGTCGAAATATGTGCCGAAGTAAAGCTGGCTGGCTTCTTCGATGTCCAGGACAATTGCTATTTGATCTGTCAGGGCGGCCTCGCGAATTTCACGCGCCTGATTGAAATCCATTCGACCGAGATTTTGCCAGTGCTCAAGGCCGCGAGTCAGATTGCGATTCCAGAGATTCGTGGTCTCATCAAATGAGCGCCTTCCCGAATCACTTGCGCGGGCGGTGATGCGGCCTCCCCGAGCTTCAATTTCGGCGGCGGCCTGAGTCAACCGAACAAGCGCCTCCGATTGAAGCTCTATCTTATGCTCTCCAAGGAGGGCGCTTTTGACCGGCAGAGATAACTGGTACTGCTCAACCTCCGCGGCATCGGTAAAGATGAGGACAGGCGGAGGCGTGGCTGAGGTAACAAAGACCGCGCCGTACTCTGCAAACAGACGGGCCTCGACCGAAGATGAGATGGTCGAAAAGGTGTCGCGTAGTAAATTGCTCATTTTCGTGATGCGTAATTCGTGATGCGTGATCCGTGATCCGTGATTTTCAGGCAGCCGCAGGTTCAAGATAACTTGCAAGTCTGGTTAATCACGAATCACGGATCACGCATCAGCCCCTCATCAATCGCCTGCGGGAACCAGCACCGGCTCCGGCCTGGAGTTCGCTTCCGAAGCATCTGTTTCGGTGAAAGCCCGGCCCCGGTCGCTGCGAGCGCGAAATGCTATCAAGACCATCGAACACAGATAGGCTAGCGAGCCAACTACAAGCGCACGACTGAAACCCCAGTTCATGGCTATTATCACCGAGGCTACCGACCCCATAACAGAAGTCGCGCCGTTGATGCCCCACGCCCACGGGATCAGATGCGGCGCTCGCTGGTTGAGAAGTCTTATGCCTAAAGGCATGGGCATTCCGAGCAGCAGCGCCAGCGGTATCAGAAAGACTATCGCGATAAGCATTCGAACGCCTAATGCCTGTCCGCCGAATCTGTCTATCAGCAGGGGAAGCACCTGCACATAGATCAGAGTAAGAATTGCGATGGTCGCAAGCGCCCACGCGGCGCTTGTTTCAAGTCTGCGGTTTGAAACCCTGGAGGTCACGAGGCTGCCCATACCGCTCCACAGCAGAATGGAAAACAGCACAACGGCGAGCGCATAGACGGGGTGGCCCAGAAAGAGTATGAACCGTTGAATCATCGCCATCTCGATGATGATGAATCCCAGCCCCAGAAATCCGAAGTAAAGCAACCGGGTCAGGGTAGATGCCGGAGAATCGGTAATCAAACGCCCTTTCGATAGAATGAGAGGGCCGAGTATGAATGCCGCCACAAGCATCAAGGTTATAATCAACAGGCTGAACAGCACGAATACGCCCATGTTTGTCTTCTGCGATTCGTTCGTGAGTCGAAATGCCTCCGGCACGTCGGCAAGCTCGACGTGATAGAAGAAGAAGGGACTGTCATCAAAAGTCGGGCGCACGTTGATGGGATATTTGTTATAGAAAGCTTCCCGGTCGGAAGTGGTCGCAAGCTCGGTAAAGACATTTGCCGGTCGGGTCAGGGGCGTGTACATCACTTCGCAGCCCGTTCTGGCGGCGTGAGCCTCAAGCGTTCGCACTTCCTCATCGGTGAACTCGCTCTTCTTAAACAGGAAACTGGTTTCGACGCGCTCGCCGCGCCCCGGCGCTTTGAATATGGCGAGGTGGCGTTCAGGATTTGGCACGCCCTCGCGGGCCATCAACTCGCGGGCGAGGCTGACCAGCCGAAGCTCCTGCTGCGGAGGGTCGAGCAGCCATCGCGTCATGGTCAGAATGCCGTCATCATTCAGGTGATCCATGTACTGCTTGAAGGCTTCGACCGTGTAGAGGTTGTTTTCCGTCAGCGCAAACGCGCCCGCCGCATTGGCGGCCCACGTATCTATGAGCGAGGCTTGAATTATGTCGTAACGCTCGCTGCTTGCGCGTATGTAGCTGCGGCCTTCGTCCACCACGGCTTTGACTTCCGGCCGGTTGTAAAGATTGCCGGAAAAACTTCTATAGGGCTCCTGCTGCATCACGTCCTGGACAATGATTCCATTGACCTCGACACCCGTAACATCCCGGCTCCCTGATTCAAGCGCGGTCACAACCTCGCGCCCGCCGCCCGGACCTATGATCAGCACACGGGGCGCAGGCTTTATCTGATAAGCGAGCGCCGAAACGGCTCGCTCTACGTAATCCATCGCGTCGGCATTGTTGCTGTAATGGAGGATGGGCGTGGCCGCGTCGGAATCTATAGTTACCCACAACGGCTTTACATCGCTCAGGTCGCCTGAGACGGTCACGCGTGAAAATGAATTCCACTTTGCGAAAATAGAAGGCTTTTCAGGCAGCCCCTTTGCCCATCTGACGGCCAGGATATTGAATCTCTGATTAAAGGCCGCAAGCGCTATAACCGCCGTCGCAAGCACGAGGGCCAGGCGCGTGAGTTTGCGCCCGTCCTCTATCTTCCACGAAAAGGCAAGGGCGCTTGACGCGGCAATGATCGCTACTGCCATCATGGCCCCCGGCCCGCCAAGCCAGTTCAGCGCCGGAATCACCATCAGGCACCCGAGGCTTGCGCCGATCAAATCGAAAAAATAGAGCTTCCCCGATGTGGCCGCCAGATGCTTCATCGAAAGCGATATGATTATGCCGCCGAAAAAGAACGGTCCGGCCGAGACCAGATAAAGAGCCGTCAGCGTCAGATAGCTGCGAAATGAGGGAACAAGCCCTACACTCACATTGAGCAAAACAACGAGGGCAATCAGTATGGAGACCGACATCCCCATAGAGCACACGGCCATGTCTTTGAGCGCGCGGTCCTGGGTGAAGCGTCTTGATTTCAGATAAACATATACACCGCTTGCACCTGACCCAAATAAGGCTATCGAGATTGCCATGAAGGCGAAATGGTAATACATCGTTACGGAGAATATACGAGTCAGCACCAGCTCAAGCATTAAAATGGAGAGACTGATGAGAAAGACCCCGCAGTATATTCTCGCCTTGCTTCCGGCGTAATCGGCTCCCACTAGTAGTTCTTGCCTCCAACCGATTAAAAGGGATGGTCTCGGGATCGCACGGGGCCATCGCAGGTTGATAGCGTAGCATCTGTCCTCAATACTTTTCAATGGAACGCGATAGATATGCAGGGCTGTTGCAAAGTCGGATAAGATGTAGGGGCGATTGGCGCATAATGTGCTTCGCACAGCGCGGGCTTGTCCCTGCCCGAATCCGTCGTCAGCGCGATGACAGTCATCGCCCGCCGTGTGCGAAGCACATCTCAGGCCATCTCGGGCCATCCGGGCAGCCACAATAAACCCGTGGCGCATAGGGGCGCTCAGACAGCAATCAGGCGAATGCGCATAACTCCTCAAATTTGATTGAGAAAAAAACGGGACCGCCAACTACAAAAAGGCCGCCAAGAAACTAACTCAACCGGCCAGGGCGCACAAGTTTGGTTTTTTGGCTGATAAAAGTGTTGACACTCGGAGGGCCTTATCTTACCATCGCACACAAGTTGGCAAGTTGTTTATTTGTTTGCCCCTTCGTTGATTTTCCCCCACATGCAAACACGTAAGTCTGGTTGAATGAACAAATCTTTTGATCACTCTTTTAATGGTCGCTTTTAATGGTCGGCCTGTGCCGGACTGGTTAAGAAACGTGTCTGCATAACCCAGGCAGGTGTCAAATGTCTCGATTCAAGCTACATATTCTTTGCGTCTCAGTATTCGTTCTTGCGCTCGTGTCGGCGGGCAATCTTCCCGCTCGATCAGATTCCGCGCCGCGCGCAAACCCGCAGCCGCAGTTCAATTCATTTTATCGCAGTAAAACATCAGCTCATAAGGTCATCGTTTATGCCGGGGAGCAACAACTGCGCGACCGTTTACTGGCTGAGGGAGGCTCGGTCATTGCCGATTACGGGGCTTTTGCATTGCTCGACGCGCCGGGACAGGCCGCCGAAATGCTCAGCGTAGCCTCGGCCGCGGGGTCGGCAGTGCGCGACGATATGAATGTTATTTTCCTGAGAGCCGGGGCCTTTGATACTACCGAAGGCGAGCTTCCAACCGTAAACGCGCTTGCCAGGCCCGACCCGGCCGTTGAACAGCTCTACCTCGTTCAGATGGTAGGTCCGGCCAAACGCGAGTGGATCGACCAGTTGGCCGAAGCCGCTGAAATCATCAATTATATTCCCAATAACGCCTTTCTCGTTCGCGCAAGCGAGAGCAACCTGAATCGTATCAACCGCCTCGCGGTTGCCAATGGGGGATTCGTTCAATGGTCGGGCGCTTACAAACCCGCCTATAAGATCGCGCCTGAAATTTCCCTCGACTCCGACAGGGAGATCACCGTCACGGTTCAACTCGTGAAGGACCTTCAGCCCGATACACAGATGCAAAACCTTGCCGTGAGAACGCTTTCAGGACGGGTCGTGGGCGAGCCTGTCGATGTTCTCAAATACAGAAACGTGCGGATGAACGTGCGCACATCCGAGCTTGCGCAGATAGCGCGCGGAAGCGATGTTGTCTGGATCGAAGAGTGGCACGCGCCCGTACTGCACGACGAAAGACAGGGGCTGATAGTCGCCGGAAAACATTCCGGCAATGTGCTCGACCCGCCCGGGTATCTCGCGTGGCTGCAATCAAAAGGGCTGGCCTCGACGCCGGATTTTATCGTAGACGTTTCCGACAGCGGAATGGATAGAGGCGTGCTCGACCCCGAGGTGCTGCACCCGGATTTCCTGAATGTCGCGGGCGTAGCTCGCGTAGTCTATGCCCGATACGTGGAAGGCAGCGAGGAAAGCGATTCGCCCATAAATGATACGACCGGCCACGGAACAATCAACGCCTCGATCATAGGCGGCTACAATACGGGCACAGCCTTCCCTTATGTTGATTCGGTGGGATACAGCTACGGGCTTGGAATCCACCCGTTCGTCAAGCTTGGCTCCACAAAGATATTCGCTCCGTCTTATACCAATCCGAGCCTCGCCTCGATGGTAGACGGGATGTACCGCAACGGCGCTCGCATTTCGAGCAATAGCTGGGGAGCCGCCAATAATGCATACTCGCTCGACAGCCAGCTTTACGACGTGCTTGTGAGAGACGCGCGCTCGTCAGTCTCGGGCAATCAGGAGATGACCATAGTATTTTCTTCGGGCAATCAGGGACCAAACGGACATCTCTCGTCGCCGGGAACGGCCAAGAACGTAATCACCGTGGGCGCGAGCCAGAACTTCAGACCCACGGCCACCGACGGATGCCAGATTCCATCGTCGGGAGCCAGTGACGTAAATTCGGTAATAAGTTTTTCCTCCGGCGGCCCGGCTACCGACGGGCGCGTAAAACCCGAAATCGTAGCGCCCGGCACGCATATTCAGGGCGCGCAATCTCAGGACCCCGCCTTCAATGCCGGGGGTGTCTGCGGACCAAAAGATTTCCCTCCGGGCCAGTCGCTTTACACCTGGTCATCAGGTACGAGCCACTCGGCCCCGGCAGTTGCCGGAGCGGCGGCTCTCATCCGACAGTACTTTCAAGAGACTACCAGCCGACCCGCGAGCCCGGCGATGATCAAGGCATTTCTGACCAACTCTACCGATTACCTGACGGGCACGCTTGCCGGCGACAACCTGCCGGGCAATAGCCAGGGGTGGGGACTCTTGAATATAGGCCGCGCGCTTGACGGCGTGAGCCGAATGTCGGTGGATGAGGACCAGATGCTCAAGGCTACCGGCGAAGAGTTTACCCTGAGCGGTTTTGTCGCCGACCCGACAAAACCTTTCCGCGTTACGCTGGCCTGGTCGGATGCGCCCGGCTCGCCCGCCGGAAACCCTGTTGTAAACGACCTCGACCTCCGCGTGGAAATCGGCGGAAAGACCTACCTGGGAAACAATTTCGCGGGAACGATATCGGTTGAATCCGGCGTAGCGGATAAATTGAACAACGTGGAATCGGTCTGGCTGCCCGAAGGCGTCACAGGCGAATTTACAATCCACGTAGTGGCCGCAACCATCGCGGGCGACGGAGTGCCCGGCAATGGAGATGCGACCGATCAGGATTTCGCGCTTGTCGCCTATAACGCGCAGCCGCAGGACGATGGTGGTGGAGACGGCGGCGGCGGCGGCGGAAGCACGGATGATCCGCCGACGGTCAAACTCTCTTATCCACAGGGCGGGGAACGACTTATGGTGGGCGATCTTGTCCGCATCCTCTGGGATGCATCCGACGATAAAGAGATTCAAAGCCAGCGCGTAGAGTTCTCCTCCGACAACGGTGTGACCTATAACACCATAGCCGTGCTCAACGGAACCGCGCGCACCTTCGATTGGAAGATACCATCCTTCCCAACGCCTTTCGGAAGGATAAAGGTCACGGCGCTTGATGGTGTCAATCTGCCTGTCTCGTCTGTGTCCGCAAATCCGTTCGAGATAGTCAACGGCCCACCCGACACTTCCCCGCCGGATGTGTTGCTGCTTTCGCCAAACACAGACACTGTGCTCGGCGGCGGTACGGTCGCAACCATCAAGTGGACCGAAAATGACAACGTGGGCGTTGTGCAGCGAGTCATAGAGCTTTCGACCGACAACGGCACGACCTTCCAGCGGATAATCTCGCTCATAGCGCCGAGCAGCGGCGAGCAGCAGAGCTATGACTGGCAGGTGCCTGCGCCACTCGACACGACAAAAGGCAAAGTGCGGATAACGCTTTACGACGGCGCGGGCAATTCCGCCACCGTCACTTCCGCCGGTAAATTCGAAGTGTGGCCGCTGCCGATAATCACAGAGGTTGATTTCGACCCCGAAGGCGGAAAGAAAGGCCAGCTTCAGGTATTCGGCAGAAACTTCCGCATGAACCAGACCAACATTTATGTAGATGGTCAGAAGATGAAAAAACTCGTCTTTAACGAGAAATGCGATTCATCCACAAACATCTGCAAGCGAATCAGCAGCAATGATAAGAAGATGAATAAGCGTGTCCCCGAGGGCAAATTTGTAAATGTAATCGTCGTGGTGCCCAAGACCGGGCAGACTACGCCGGAGTTTTCTTACAAGAGAAAGAAACCGAAATCGAGTTAGGGAATTGGGGAAGCGAAGGCACGGGGGCGGCGGCCACTTACGACCAACAAGTCCGGGTGGCGACAAAAGACCATATCTGACAGATCGCCGGTCTTATGCGCCAGTGATGCGTTAATAGTGAGCGGCCGGAATCCACTTTAGCTGGCGTCGCCGTGCCTGCGCTTCCCCGATAATATCTGCCGGGATGTTTTAGACTGAATTGCGGGCGCGCACACGCTTCAATCCGAAATCTCAAATCTGAGATTTCAATTCTCGGACCTCAGACGGGCAGAAGTAAAATAGGTCCATTCCCACCCGCTCGGATGCGTCTCCTTGACACTCAGAAAAGGCGGCCCGTACTATCCCTTTTATGGCCGAAACTCAAAACAAGCGACTGTTCCTGGTCGATGGGATGTCGCAGGTATATCGCGCCTATTACGCGATTCGCGGATTGACGAATTCGAGCGGGCTTGCGACAAACGCGATCTACGGATTCACGATGATGTTGCGCCGGTTGATCGCTTCGGAAAAGCCCGATTATCTGGGTGTGGCATTCGATTCCCCGGAACGCACGTTTCGTCACGACTCCTTCGAGGCATACAAGGCCACGCGAGGGCTTATGCCGGATGATCTTGTCCCGCAGCTTGCCTACATCGAGCGCGTGTGTGAAGCCTTGCGCGTTCCTCTCACGCGAGTGCCCGGATACGAGGCCGACGACATCATCGGGACTCTCGCCTGCAAAGCCGACCAGGCCGGGCTTGACGTTGTGCTTGTGACCAACGACAAGGACATGTGTCAACTCGTAAACGAGCACGTCAAGGTGCTGCGTACGGAGCGGGCGGGCGGAATGACTCTGATGGATGCGAAGGCGGTCGAAGAGAAATTCAGCGTGCGCCCGGATCAGATAGTCGATCTGCTGGGGCTGTGGGGCGATTCATCCGATAACATTCCGGGCGCGCCCGGCGTAGGTGAAAAAGGCGCAAAGCAACTGATCCAGCAATACGGCACACTTGAAAACGCGCTCGCTCACGCCGACGAAATATCGCGCAAGACTTATCGCGAGAGCCTCAAAAACAATATCCCGCTGATCCGCCAATCGCAGGAACTGGCTACGATCAAATGCGACATGCCGATTGAGCTTGACCTTGAAGCCCTGCGCTACGAGGAGCCTGACCGCAAGGCCGCTTACGAACTGTTTTCCGAGCTTGAGTTTTCGCAACTCACACGCGAGTTTGCCGATGCGGCCACGCACGATTCCGTGGCCACGGTCGCGGCCCGCAAGCCCGGCAAGCCCAGATACGCGCGAATCACGACCGCCAATGAACTCGAAAAGTTTATCAAATCGCTCTGGTCGCTTGATCGCATAGCCCTGTCCATAGCCGAGCGCGGAGGCGTGCCTTACGGCATCGCGATCTCTACGGCTATGATGAATGCCGCGTTGATTGATTTCGAGAAATTTGAACCTGGAATTGATCCTTTGACAGGCGTAAAAGAGGTGCTGGAAAACGGTCTCTTACGAAAATCGGTGCACGATTGGAAGGGGGCGCTCACGGCGCTTGACCGCTATGTGTGCGGACAGTCGCCCGCCTCGGAAGGATCAAGCGACGGGTGCATTCGCGATTTCGAACCCGCCATTCGCATCGAAGGCGTTGAAGAGGATACGATGCTTGCGGCTTATCTGCTCGATCCGAATCGAACCGGCTACCGCGTAGCCGACCTTGCGCGAGAATACCTGGGGTTGGAACTGGCCGAAACCGTAGACGATTTCGATGCTTCGGACGCGCAGGCATTGCAGGCGGCCGATCTCACATTTCACCTCGCGGACGTTTTGCGCGCACGCCTTGAGACGGCCGAACTCGAACGCGTCTATAACGATATAGAATTGCCTCTGGTCGAGATACTCTTCGAGATGGAGCGCATAGGCGTACGCATCGACACCGGCGCGCTTGAAGAGGCAAACCGTGGGATGGAGGCCGAGATCAGTCGGCTCACCGGAGAGATTTACAAGCTTGCCGGAGAAGAGTTCAATATCAATTCGACCGTTCAGCTTGGCGAAATCTTTGAGAAGCTAAATTTCGAAGTCGGCCGCAAAACAAAGACCGGGCGCATATCAACATCATCCGACGTGCTCGAAGAGCTTGCCGCCAAATATGAACTGCCCCGGCTGATTATCGAATATCGCGAGATCACAAAGCTCAAGAACACATATGTTGACGCGCTGCCGAAGCTGATAGACCCGCGAACGGGCCGCGTTCACACTACGTTGAATCAGGCGGTTGCGGCGACGGGGCGGCTCTCATCCACTAATCCAAATCTTCAAAACATTCCGATACGCTCGGAACTCGGTCGCCGCATTCGTGCGGCTTTCGTGCCTTCGCCCGGTTATCTGTTGATGTCGGCCGATTATTCACAGATCGAACTCCGCCTGTTCGCGCACCTGACCGGCGACCCTGTGATGACCGAAGCGTTCAATCATAACGAAGATATACACGCGCGAACGGCGCGGGCCGTGTTTGGCGCGAAGACCCCCGAGGAAGAGGCCGAATATCGCCGCCTTGCCAAGGTAGTCAATTTTGCCATCGCGTATGATGTAGGCCCGTTCGGGCTGGCGCAAAGGACCGGGCTGACCAGAGCCGAGGCCAAAAAGGCGATAGATAATTATTACGAGACATACACGGGCGTGCGCCGCTATATGGAAGAGACGCCCGAGCGTGTGCGCGAGACCGGGCTGGTAAAGACCCTGTTCGGGCGCATACGGCCTATCCCTGATATCAACAATCGCAACCACAACCTTCGCGCCCGCGCAGAACGCGAAGCGATCAACGCGCCACTTCAGGGCACCGCTGCCGACCTGGTCAAGATGGCTATGATTCGCGTCCACGACCGGCTGATCCGCGAACGGCTCGGCGCACGGATGATACTTCAGGTTCACGACGAACTGCTGCTTGAAGTGCCCGAAGCCGAAGTTGAACGCACAACCGCAGTGGTGCGCGAAGAGATGGAAACGGTTTACAAACTTGCGGTCCCGCTGACGGTTGACCTCGGCGTAGGCCGCAACTGGGTCGAAGCCAAGCCGTAAATCTAGTTTTTATTTTACGGGCAGCAGGCGGCATCAGTATTAAAGGGTAATTTGTGCGAAAGGCGAGTTGAAATAGGCCGGGACGGACGCGGCCTATTCCCATTTTCCTTTAAACATTTTGGCAGATTGAATTGACCTGTCCCTGAGAGCCCGGCGCTTTGTAATGTTTATAATCATTTGATTTTAAGCCGGGATTGAAATAGACTCGGGTAATCCGAAATTGAAAGAGCAATAACACCGTGAAAGCAACCTGGCAAAAGCGATTCCTGAAGCTTCGCGCAGCGTGCGTCTTACTTGCGATTGCGCTCGGATGGATCGCTGCTTCGGTTGATCTGATACTGCCTTCGCCGAATGTCTGCTCGATGGCCTGTTGCGTCACAGAAGGCCATTGCTGCTGCACGCCGCACCTGCCTTTTGTAAAAGGCCAGTCGGAGGACGGTCGCGATAAGATAGCCGCCACAAGTCTGCTGCCGAGTTGCCCCGAAGGATGTGTCACACCACAGGCGGCAACCTTCTTGAATTTGCGCGATGGCGATCACACAGCGAGTTATGCCCTGGACATATCCTGCTCCGCTGCCGACAGAACGGATCGTTTTATCATCACGTCTGATTCTGTATGGTCGCGCCCTTCTTCTCCGCGCGCTCCTCCTCGGTTTCCTGCCAATTTAATAGCTTGATCCTCGCAGGCAACCCGGTTGCCGCCTCTCGTCGCTTGCCCGACAAGTGTGGTCGGCAATCATCTCGTCGCTGCCTTTTTTTATAAAACCTGTAGGAGTTTTGCACGGCTCTGTTTTTGATCGAGTTGTGCATATGGAGGTGCAGGCAATGAAGAACTATTTATTTGATATGAGCATTCCCCTCAACCGGCATTCGCGCGGCAGCGCGGGCAAAAGAATCGGAACTATTGCGTTATGGCTGCTCTTGCTCGGTTCGCCGGTCCTGGCACAGCAGAGAATAAGCGGAACAGTTACTGCCAAAAACACCGGGCATATACTCGCATCGGCATCTGTGAAACTTGAAAGCGATTTGTTGGACCTTGATCTGACATTGACGACCGATAATGAGGGGCGATTTTCGTTTGCGAACCTCAGCCCCGGGCGTTATAGCGTGAGCGCATCGGCCGATACATTCTATACCGAGAAGACCACGATAACGCTTGGGCCGCGCGCTTTACAGGAGATAGATTTTCAATTAACGCCCGCCGCATCAATTCAGGAACAGGTGGCTGTCCAGGCCCGAGACAGGCTGATTGACGAGACGGAAGCCGCGACCGCGACCGCTCTCGACCGCGAGCAGATAGATATTCTGCCCGAGGCGAGGCGCGCCCAATTGACAGACATCATTACACCGTTTGTTTCGAGCGCCGTTGCGGGTCACGACAACCTTGTTCATCTGCGCGGCAATGAGCTTTCGCTAAATACTTTTATCAACGGCGTCTCCTTTTTTGACAACCCGCACCAGTTATTCACGCCGGGGCTTGCGCCCGGCATAATACAATCGGTCAATGTCATCACAGGAGGTTTCCCGGCTGAGTTCGGAAACCGATTCGGCGGCATACTCGACATAGTGACTCGCAACGGATTCGATGCAAATGATCACGGCAGCCTGAGCCTGAGCGCAGGCAACTATCTACGAGACACGGCCGAGGTGGATTACGGCGGACATACTGAGAGATTCGGCTATTTTCTGTACGCCCAGGGGATTCAAAGCGACCGTTTCCTGAACACGCCCGAAGAGCGCCGTTTTCACGACAGGGGCAAAGGATCGCACTTGTTCACGCAATTCGATTACAGGCCGCGCGCCGCCGACAACTTCAAGTTATTGCTGAGCGGAGACGGGACGAATCTCGAACTGCCCAATACTACCGAGGATGAATTGCGCGGGCGAGATTTCTTTGCGCGCAATCGCGAGCAGACCGCCGCGCTTTCCTGGACCCATATTTTTTCGACCTCTTCGGTCCTCACATCATCGCTCTACGAACGGTTTGCGAGCGCGCGGCTGCTTCCTACAACCGACCCCTTCTCGATTCAGGCAGGCGGGCTGCGCCAGGATGTGACGGTTGGTGCTAAAAGCGATTATTCGATTTATCGAGGCTCGCGTCACTCGATAAAGATGGGGCTGGACCTTGTGCAACTCAGATTGAGAGAAGATTTTTTCCTCGACCCGCGCGACGCAGGGGAAGAAGAGATCGAGCCTTTTAATTTTCGCGGGCGCAAGACCGGAGGCCAGGCCAGCCTTTATTTTCAAGACAAGATAACGCTTTTGAAAAACCTCACTGCCAATTTAGGAGTGCGTTACGATCAATACAGCCTTGTGACGAGCGGCCACGCCTTAAGCCCTCGAATCAATCTCGCCTATGCGCTTGACGGCGGGCGAACCGTTTTGCACTTCGCCTATAACCGCTTTTTTTCGCCGCCGCCGATTGAAGACCTGTTGCTTTCGGCGGCGCTCGGATTTGAAGGACAGCCGCCGAGGATAGCTCGCAGCAATCACTTTGAAGCAGGGGTGAACCGATCCGTGCGCGATAAACTGGTGATTCGAATGACCGCCTACTGGCGCTCGGACAAAAACACCTTCGAGACCTCAGAACTTGCAAACGTTCGCATCTTTGCGCCCACTTCTTTTGCGCGCGGTAAAGCCTACGGCATAGAACTCTCCTCTCAACTTGCTGAAATCAAGCCTCTCGGGCTCTCGGGCTATTTCAGCTACACGGCACAACGCGCCTTCCAGACAGGCCCGGTCGCGGGCGGATTCACGGTTGAAAACGTAGAGCCGGGCGAGCGCAACCCGGCGGCCTTCGATCAGATTCACACGGCGGTAGCGGGGCTGACCTGGCGCGAGCACAGAAGCGGATTCTGGGCCAGCGCCGCCTTCGAATACGGGAGCGGCACCCCGGCCGAGTTGCCGAACTCTTTAGGCGAGCCGTCGCTTGTGCGATTGCCCGATCATTTCGTGTCAAACTTCTATTTCGGGATCGACCTTTTCCGCAAGGAACGCAACAAAGTGAGCCTGCAATTCAATGTGGAGAACGCCTCCGACAGGGTTTATCGAATAGCGAAAGAGAGCGAATTTACTCCGGTGCAGTTTTCGCCGCCGCGTTTCCTGTCCGGTTCGGTGCGATTCCATTTTTGAAGCGAGAGCTTCTGAAAACGCTTCCCGACGTTTAGAATAATATTCGCGCCGAAAACATTTCGGTGGTCAGAGGGATTTACCAATCGGCTACTTCCTTGATGAAGGGCTTTATCTAATTCGAAGGAGATTAATTGATGAGAAAGATGTATTTGATCACAGCCTTTGCGATTTTATTCGCGACGATGGCTTGCGCCGCCCGAGGCACTGCGGCCAACAGCAACGCGACGGGCAACACCGCGGGCCGGTCCGAAAGCAGCGCGACGGCAAACCCGGATCGCGGCGAGGCTGTTCTGGATCTGGATGGAGGAAAAGTATCTGTTGATTACGGACGCCCTGCCTTGAAGGGGCGAGACATTATGGGGTTATTGAGCCCGGGTGATGAATGGCGAATGGGAGCCAATTCGGCTACAACCCTCACGACTGATGTAGATTTGAAATTCGGCGATAAGACCGTTCCAAAAGGAAAGTACGTGCTGACGGCGAAGCGCGTCGATAAAGACAACTGGCAGTTGATAATCAGCGACGAAGACAAATCGCACGTGGCCGAAGCGCCTCTGGCGATGGAGAAGACTGACGACTCGGTCGAGTTGATGACGATCAATCTGACAAAGCAGGGCAACGGCGGAAGGTTCACCCTGCACTGGGGCACCTACGCCCTGACAACCGATTTCCAGAAGGCCTGACCGCGTTCTGGGTTTCCTTAAGATGTAGCGTGAGGAAATAGAAATAGGCCACGGATGACACGGATCGGACGGATTTACGCGGATCTGATTCTATTTGAGCTAATCCGAGTTGATCCGTGGTCTATTTTGTTCAGCTTTCGCCCAAAATTTTAGTTATTAATGTTCGTGGTTGTGGTGCAGGTGCGGGTGAGAATGAATCTTGCCGGATGGGTGCACGTGGCGATGGGCATGGAGCAGGTTGGTGCGTTTGAGCAATGCTTCGTCGTGAAGGATAGCGTCGGGCGGACCTTCGGCTACGACGCGCCCGTTTTGGAATATGAAACAATGATCCGCGATGTCTTCAACAGTATCCAGATCGTGAGTCGCCGTCACAACGGTCTTTCGTCCGCTGCGCCAGCCTACAAGTAAATCTATGACCTGCCCCTGACTCTTTGGATCAAGCGCCGCCGTAGGCTCATCCAGCAACAATACATCGGGGTCGAGCACTATCACCGAGGCGAGCGCCACGCGTTTCTTCTCGCCGCCTGAAAGCCGATGCGGCGGACGGTCTTTCAGATGAGTAATATCCATCTCTTCAAGCGCCCCGGCAACCCGCTCTCTGACCTGCTGTTTTGACCAGCCGAGTTGAAGCGGCCCAAAGGCGATTTCGTCAAATACGGTTGGATTAAAGAGTTGAACATCAGGGTTCTGAAAGACAAGCCCTACGCGCCGCCTGAAGCCTAATGCGAAGCCCTCATCCTCGAAGCTTTCTTCGGTCAACGGCTCGCCAAAGGCCGAAACGCGACCGCCGCTTGGGAAATACAATCCGTCGAGTATTCTGAGCAGCGTCGATTTGCCTGATCCGTTTGCGCCCAGCAGGACTATCCGCTTGCCGGATTCGATCCTGAGACTTATCCGGTCGAGCGCCGTCACATCGTTGTAATTGTAAGTCACATCCTGAATATCGAAAATCGTATCAACTCGCATAAGCTCCATTGAACTTTACCCTTTATCCTTTATCGCCCAAACCAGAAGGCCGCAACTGCAACCGCAGAGAATAAGGCGAGCGCCACAAAATCACGCGCGCGCATTTTGAAATCGTCGAGCGTATAAACCTCGCCGCGAAAGCCGCGAGCAAGCATCGCCATGTGAACCTCGCCGCTCAGTAGAAGGCTCTTGCTTAACAATACGCCCACGCTTGCGGCGGCAATGCGTCTTTGTTGAGAGGGGGGCAAATTGCCTACCAGACGGCTCTGCCGCGATTCAAACATATCGCGCGCAATCTGGAGCATCAAAAAAATGTACCGATACGTCATGCCTAAAATCACGACGAGCAGCACGGGCACGCGCAAGACTCTGAGCGCCTTGAGCACATGGCTCCACGGTGTG
This sequence comes from Blastocatellia bacterium, assembly GCA_963765495.1. Lineage (GTDB taxonomy): Bacteria > Acidobacteriota > Blastocatellia > UBA7656 > UBA7656 > CAVXWP01. The sequence continues at coordinate 503,764 of CAVXWP010000001.1, read as the reverse complement.
CACAGGATCAGCAGGATCGAAAAAGTGGCCGCCGTCTCTACCCTTGAGATCAGATAGGCGGCGCTCGTAAGGCCCTGAGCCGTGACCGGCAATTCGACAAACGGCAGGCGATAGACGACGCGACCGGGAGTGATAAAAATCGCGGGCAGCGCGATCAATCCCGTAAAGAGCAGGGCGCTCGCCCACACACGTGTCGCAAGCGTGCGGAAGGAGACTCGCGAAAAAAGAGCGAGCGCCGTCCCAACGGCAAACAGCAGAAGGATGATTGATATTTTGTGAGCCGTGGCGGCGGCTATGATGAGAGCGGTCAACCCGATTACCTTCACGCGAGGATCGAGCCGCTGTAGCAATCCGTCGGCTCGCGCAATCTCTTCGGCGTAGAGCGAATGCTCAACGGCATTGAACAGATGCGTAATCGTGCGCTCTATAAAACTCCTGCGCCGTTTGCGCCGCAAAGGCTTTACAGAAGCTGCCCGGTTTGATGTTGCCGTCTCTTCAACTGGTTCCCGAATCATCGTTTGATCTCTCATCCTCTGCTTCGGGGCGTCTGACAGCCTTGCGCGTGACCAAGCCGATCAGCAGGAAAAGCAGAACTATAAGCCCCGTTCCGACCAGGGCCGACATGATATAACCGAACGCCGCGCTCCGCATAAATGGAGGCGCATAATCCGACATCGGAGCGGTCCAGATAGAAGAGAGGCGAAGCATTCCTTCGGGCGGCTGAGCGGGCGGCGCTTGATTGCCGGAAGCCGCCGCTATCTGTTGGCGTGCGACCGGATCGGTGAAATCTCCGGCTCCCCACTCGCCCCATGCCGTGCCCGCTGCCAGCAATCCTAATGGTGTGAGTATCATCAGCAGGGCCAGACCTACCCATAGCGGGCGCGTGGTTTGCCAGCCCGATTTTCGCTCGATTCCCTGCCCTTTCTGCAATGAGGCGAATGCGGACGGGGCGGTCATCTTCAACAACGAAGGATCGCTCTGCTGCAAGTAGGCCACAACGCCGCCTGTGATGATAAGTTCGGCCAGTCCCGCAAATGTCAGATGGCCTATCATCATCGCCGGGACGGCTACGCTGAGAGGATAGGGCGCGTAGAGCGGCGCGCCCGAAGCATTTCTAAAAAGCATCGGTTGAATGCCAAACTCGATGGCCGCAATAAGCGCGGCTACATTGATTGAGGCATAACCGGCAAGCGCGGCGGCTATGACTCGCCTCGCAGAGTGGATCGCAGACCCGGCGGCTATGGTGCGGTAGACGCCGTAAGCCACAAGCGAGCCGACAACGGCCATGTTGAAACAATTGGCCCCGAGAGCCGTGATGCCGCCGTCGCCGAAAAAGACAGCCTGAATCAATAACGCCACCGAGATGGCAAGCATCGAACCCCACGGACCAAGCACGATGCTTGCGATGCCTACGCCGACCGCGTGGCCCGTAGTGCCGCCCGGCAGCGGCAGATTGAACATCATTATCACAAACGAAAAGGCCGCAAAGACGGATAACAGCGGGACCATCCGCGTGTTCAACAGCCGCTTGATTCGCCGGAGCGCAACATACCAGAAAGGTGCGGCGGCTGTATAAAGCACCGCGCAAGTCGAGGGGCTGAGAAGCCCGTCAGGAATATGCATACCAGTCTCCTGCCGTCTGCTTTATCATCTATTTTCCAAAAATGTGAAATGTCAGCCCCACCGTCACACCCCGCGAATATCCCGGAGTGGCGTGAATACGGGCGATGACAGGAGCATCGGGACGCACACGCGAATCGAAGTAGTTCTGCGTCTCGAAGAATAGTTTATCGGTGAGATTATCAATCGAAAAGTTAAAATCCACCCACGCCCGGATGCGCTGCTTCAGACTGATGTCGAGCACATCAAGCCCCGATGCTCGAATACCGGCATCTTCTCCGTCCAGCCGATAGTTGCCCGTGTGGCGATAGGCCAGCGTTCCATAAAATCCGCGAAGACCGGAATAAGTCAGCCTCGCGTTGGCAACCGTGTGCGGCGAGCTATCAACATAAACCCTCGGGAACGTGCCTCGAAAAAAAGCCTGGGTCACCTGCGTGAGCCCGCCGCTGAAAGTCAGGTTATGCACAAATTCTGCGGCTAGCTTGACTTCATACCCGGTCGAGCGGCTCGGCCCCTGAAATTCGAAGCTCCCGTCATCGGGTATGTAAACCTGTTCGTTGGAATGGTCTATGAGAAAATAATCCGTGCTGAACGAGACCCTTCTGCTGATGTAGGCTACGCTCGCCTGATAGAAATCGGTCGTAGCGATCCTCGGGCCGGAAGAATCCTGAACCACCCCGCGCGCATCCTGACTGTTAATGCCCCGACCATAGTTGAGGTAGAAAGTCAGAGGCGCTCGATGCGACACCGTATAAGCTATGGCTGCCTTTGGCTCTAAACGCCCCGCGCCGTCGGTCCCCGAAAAGATCATTCTTTCGGTCGGCATTTCATTGACTCCGTCATTCAAGCCGAAATGGAAATAATCATAGCGCAGCCCTCCTTCCAGATGCAGATGGCCGTCCATGAAATTTATTCCCTGTTGCACATATGCGCCTGTGTTGGTCACACTGGCACGCGCTCGGGTCAGCAAAACATTCTGGTTTTCAATACCGAGCGCCCGATTCAACTCAAGCCTGTTCGGGTTGCGACCGACCGACGGGTAGAGCCCCACAAGGATTTGATTGGCCAGCACATTACCGCCCGCCGTCAGAAGCGCCTGCCCTCCGAAGAGTTTGTACGGGCGAAGATATTGCAGGTTGACTCCTTGCTGAAGACGAGAATCGTGCTGGTCGATCTCGTCGCCGTATACGGGATCGTTCAGGAAGAAAGTAAAGTTTGAAAAAAGATCGAACAAAGACCGTCCAAGAAAACCGTCTACCTTCAAAGCGCCGCCCGACTTTATATCCTTCTTGTAATAGGCGCTGAAGATGCCCGTCTTTACGCGCCCGCCGTTGAAGGGATCAATAAAACCAAAGCGATCAAGCTCTCCCGCCGTCACAAGATCGAGCGGTATCTGGCCCGAAGAGAAAAAATCATTGCCTCCGGTATTCAATTTGAATCCGAGCGCCTGATCTTCGCCGAGCAGCTGCGTATAGTTTCCCGTCACGTTGTCTCTACGGTATCGACCGGGATTGAGGAACGGCCCGTCCGTATAGGAGTAATCGTAGGCGATAAACGCTCTGGCATTTTTCAAAACGGGGCTGTAGGCCGCAAATGCGCGACGAGAGTTGAATGACCCTCCCTGCAAGCGCGCGGTGATCTGATCGGGGAAAGATTCCCTCAAACGGATGTGAACGACTCCGAGACCGGAAAAATCGCCGTACTGCGCACTGAAAGGCCCGTTCCGTATCTCTACATCTTCGACCAGTTCGGGACTCAGGCTTTTCAACTGGCCGAGATACCCCTGCCCGTGCCCCTGCGTTCCCTGATTCTGCTGCACATCGTCCACAAGCACCTTTAGCCCGCCGTTCACCCCGCCGTGATCGAGGTTGTAACCAAAGCGGCGTATCTCAAGCGACTTGCCGCCGCCTTCGTGCTGGCCCGCGTTGATTCCTGCGTTGAGCGTCTGGACAAGCTGATCATCGCGTCCGAAAAGCGTATTTTTATAGATCGCATCATTGCGCTGGTCAATGGTCGGGTCGAGCCCCTCACCCTGAATGACCACGCTTTCGTGGACCGCGGGTACCACGTATTTGATTGCAATCCTGAGATTTTCAATCATCTCACCAGACCCGATTGTCCTCTTCACCGGCTCGATGTTCTTCCCCTCAACCGTAAGCTCAATCGGCCCCTCAGGAACCGCTATCTGAAAATTACCATCCGCATCGGTCGTCACACGCGTCTCTCCCGAATTGTATCGGGCAACCACTTCGGCTCCGGCGACCGATTCGTTTCTATCGGTTACGACTGCGCCTGAAAGAGTGCGAGTGGCGACCGCCTGGGCCTGAGCGGCAATGACTGCCAGAAAAGTGATAAGCAGCAGAGAGCCGATTCTTGAAGCCTTGCGACATGTGCAGGGCATTATGATCTCCTTTAGCGCGCGAATCTAAAGATCGAAGGGGTGTCCGGGTCAAAGATAATCAATGCTCATGTTTGTGCGAGTGTGAATGGGCTTTGTGTTTGTGAGTCTCGGTTTCCGCCATCGCGGTGACGAATTTGCCGTGCTTCACCCCCTTGACGCTTATTAAAGATTCGGCCAGTTCGCGCACCCGCCCGTAAGGGCCGCGCACGATCAACACTTCAAGACAATTATGCGCGTCAAGGTGGATGTGGAGCGTGGAGACGATCATATCCAGCGCTTTATGCTGAAACCGGGTGAGCTTTGATGTGAGGTCGCGTACGTGATGGTTATAGACCAGTGAAATAGTCGCCACGGCATCTGCCGATTCATCGGTTAAGACCTCTTCGGAAAGCGCATTGCGCGCCAGGTCCCGGATTGCCTCGGATCGCGTATCATAGCCTTTGCGCTCGATCAACTTGTCGAACTGCTCAAGCAGTTCATCTTCCATCGAAACGCCAAAGCGGCGCAGCCCTCCGTATTCCACGATCTTTTGAACCTTGCCCATCAAAAACTCCTTTCTGGAATCCCGTTGCGCGAAAATTACTGTAGCACATTTTTCGAAAATGTAACACTCGAGTATCAAAGAAAGGATGGCACCGTCGGCGCATAAAGCGCGACAAGGACGTGTAGAGGATTAATAAGATTTCATCAGAAATTGCCTGGAATTGATTGAAGACTACTCGTCGGGCAATCGGTCGCCCGTGAAAGTACCCTTAGATGTATCATAGAAAGTATGGTCCTGATCATTGGGAGTGTCCCACATGACGATGACCTTGCCCTTCTTGAGTTTTGTATTCTCCGCCTTGATCTTTCCGAGAAGTATGAGCGAGGCGCACGTGTCCCCTTCCGTGCAGGGAAGCTCAAATGCTATAGAGACCTTCTTGCCCACCTGCCGCCACACGCCGCCCACGGTGCGATTTTCCGCGTCGGTGATAAGAAGTCGCCCGTGCAGGCTGTTGGCCTCGCGAGGGCTCACAACCCAGGTGAGGGTAAGCTCCTGTTTGGTAGTGCTGAATGGAGATTCCGGTATCTTGATGGTCACGCTCCACCGCCCGTCGAGCGCCTTGCCGCCTGCAAATGTCTGAGGAGTTGCCACGGCCAGAAAGAGACAGATCGCCAGAAGCGCAGCCGCCCATCTGTTGGTAATTCGAACTCTATTTGCCATCAGTTTCCTCCCTTCTGCACTCGCTCGCCTCTGAATGAGAACGTCCACGTATCGTAGCCCGTAGGAAAGAAATCGTCCGGCACATCGAAGAAAGCAGCCATAGTGCCTCTGATGTGGTCATCATCGGTGAACTTTCCCCGCATCACTATTGAGCCGCAGGGCCCGTTGGCATCGGGGCACCAGAGTTGAAACGTCGCGCTTAACCTGTCGCCGTCTACGCGCCATACTCCGAGCGGTTTGACATTGGTTCCGGCATCTTCACGATCTACCACACCCGTGCGTATATCGCCGTTCTGCTCAAAAAACATGTCTCGTTCAGGAAACCCGAGCGTGTTGCCCTGACGGGAAGTCGTCTCGCCGTTTATAGGGGTGGATGTGACTATCCATTCGCCCACCAGAGTGTGTTCGTTCTGGGCTGTGGCTCTCGGCGCAAAAGATAGACCGCCAAACAACAGGATTGCGACAGCGGCTAAAATGATTGAGAGCGATTTCTTATGCATGATAATCTCCCTGGCCTTTAATGAAATAATAGAACCGGGCACGCAGTCAAGCGACCCGTCCAGCGTCCTGACAGGTCGGGCTTGATTGTATGGTCTCTTACGGTTCGTCTGTAAGCTGATGGTTGAGGTTGTTCTTCGGCCTTCAATAGAAGAGAATTGATCTTTATGAACAGAGCTTCTCACACGATCTTAAAAGCATCTCGCATTAACAAATTTTCAGGTCTGATGCTGGTTGTAATTATATTGTTTGCGGGGCTGTCAGGATGCCGGAATCACCGCGCGCCCGAAGGCAAGCGTTACGATTTCACAGGCAAAGTCGTCTCGGTAGACGAAAGAGGCCATCAGGTAATCATCTCTCACGAAGCCATACCGGGGTATATGGAGGCCATGACGATGCCCTTCACTTTGAAAGATGAATGGGCCTTTAACGACTTGCAGCCGGGCGACCGCGTGCAGGCTACTCTGGTAGTCGCAGATGACCGTTCGTGGCTTGAAGACCTGGTCATTACTCGCGAGACCCCCGATCCTGCCTATGTCGATAAGCCCGAAAGCCGCGTAGGGCCTTCGCCGGGCGAAGAGGTTCCAGATTTCGCGCTCGTCAATCAGGACGGAAAACCTACGAGCCTTCACAACTATCGCGGGCGGGCGCTGGCGCTGACCTTTATCTATACGCGCTGCCCGTTGCCGGATTACTGCCCTCTGATGACGCGGCAGTTTGCCGAAATAGAGAAGGCGCTAAAAGACAACGCCGAGCTTTATAAAAAGACGCAATTGCTCAGCATCACGGTTGATCCCGAATATGATACGCCGAAGGTGCTGCGCGGCTACGGGCAGGCTTCTATGGGCACAGACAGCCCGGATGATTTCAAGCACTGGGAATTCGCTACGGGAACTGCCGAACAGGTGAAAAAAGTGGCCGAGTATTTCGGCTTGAATTACTGGGCCGAGGGCGCTCAGATCATCCACGGGTTGCGCACGGCAGTCATTACACCTGACGGAAAAGTGCTGAAAGTTTATCGCGGCAATGACTGGAAACCGGCCGATATTCTGAAAGACCTTCGAGAGATCGCTCCTCAAACCTGAAAAGACTCAGACAGGATTAACGAGATTCAACAGATTAAAAGAGAGTTCTGCTAATCCTTAAAAATCTTGCTAATCCTGTCAAAAAATCCGATTCACCTGACAAAGGCTTTCCTTAGCAGCGCGATTTGCCCCGTATGATAGACGTGATGGCGAGTGACGCCGTCGAGCAGAAAACGCACCGTATATTCATAGCCCGCGACTCTCTCCTCAAGCGCCCTATCATCCAGATTTTCCACCACGCTGATCAACTTTGCGTGAGTCTCGTCCAGCCCCGATAGGGCTTCATCCCAGGCCTTTTGAGTCGCTTGCTCTATGTCTGGGAAATCGCCTTCCGGCGGCTCACTGACATTATCGCCTTTGATGCGGCTTAAAAAGACGTTTTCCCAACCCCGAATGTGCAGGACGAGTTCCCAGATGTTGTGCCCGCCCTCGATTGGCCTTGCATTCGCCTGCTCAGGCGTCAGGCCGGAAAGCAATTCGCGTAAGGCCGGTCCGTGCCACGCATCACCGTCATGAATCCTTCTTAATTCATCTACAAGCTTTTCATTCTCCATGCCCATTCTCTCTCCCTTCGCTATACTGACTCCTGTGCCGTCAGTGGAAATGATCGACGTAACCAGTTAAACTATCTAAAGCAGTTACATCATATTCCTCGATACGTAACCTGTCAAATACAAGTTGCAGGTTACGAGGAATTTTTTAGAGACCTGGAAGGGAGGTATTCGAATGGGGCTTGAGTTACCGGCAAAAAGCTTCAAGCTGATTGGTGGGGCGTTGAGCCTTGATTTTACGAACACGGTTGGAGGGAGAGATCAGGTAAAGACGCGGAAGGCTCTGCGGGATGCGGGGTACCGGGCGGATGGAGAGAAGATCAATGGTTACGCCGATCTGGCAGCGTGGTCGAGGGATGTGGGACTGGCAACAGAGACCGAAGCGCGCAGACTGCTAAAGCTGGCCGAAGAGCGGCCGGAGGCAGCGGAAGCCGTTCTTGTGAGAGGCAGAGCGCTCAGGGAAGCGATATACAGGATATTCAAATCGGTAGCGGAGGGGTGGCCGCCGGAAGGGGCAGACCTTGAGAAATTAAACGAAGAGTTGGCGATAGCAAAAGGCCACGAGACGCTTGTTTACTCAGCGGGCGCGTTCAACTGGGCGTGGCGCGAAACGAGCGCGGCGCTTGATAAAATGCTCTGGCCCGTAGCGCGATCAGCCGCAGATTTATTGACCTCGGGCGACCTCGCCCGAGTGCGGCAATGCGGAGGGGAGAACTGCGGGTGGTTATTTCTGGATACGAGCCGCAACAAGAGTCGCCATTGGTGCGACATGAAGGATTGCGGTAATCTGGCCAAGGTCCGCCGTTTTCGCAGGCGTCGGCAGGAAGCGCCCTGAATTAAAAAGCACAGGATCGTACAAACGAACCTCCAAAGTAAGGGAAATATAAATAGGCCGGGACGGACGCGGATGCGGCGGATTTTCGCGGATCTGACCCTGTTTGAGCTAATCCGTGAAAATCCGTCCGATCCGTGTTATCCGTGGCCTATTTCGATCTGCCTTTTCAGGAATCAATCCTTTCGACGGGGGTGTTTGGAACAATCTCTTTTTTATTCTCGACCCCAAGTTGCGCAAGCAGATTGGGCACGTTCAGGCCAAGCGCTTCGAGTTGCTGTAACAGCCCGAAGATTACCGATGGCGCCGTGGCGGCAAATTTATTCACGCCGCCCTGCCCGTTCCCGTTGCCCTGTTCGATCACGACCACCTTGTCGATGTTGCCGAGCGGAGAGGCGACCGCGCCAAATACCGGGGCCGACGCTTCGATGATCGAAGGCAATTTTTCAAGAATAGTCTGGAGACGCGCGGCCTCGTTGAATTGCTTCCACGCCTCGGCCTTTTTGAAGATGGCAGTCGCTTCGGCCAGACCTTGCGCCTCGATGGCTTTCGCCTGAGCCAGACCTATGGCTTCGATCTTTGCCGCCTCGGCTCTACCTTCCGATTCGATAGCGGCGGCACGGCCCGCACCTTCTTTCTTGAGCCTTTCCTGTTCGGCTTCGGCTATAGCGATAAGCGATGCGCGCTTGCCTTCGGCTTCGAGGATGGAAGACTGCTTTGTAGCTTCGGCCTTCAGGACGGCTGCCGTTCGCGCCGATTCCGCAGGTTTCACTATTGTGGCCTCAAGCTCTTTTTCGCGTCTGAGAATCTCTTGTTCCTGAACCGATATCTGTTCCTGCGTGCGAATCTTTTCAATCCGCACCTCTTCGGCCACGACCAGTTGGCGAGCCTTGGCCGATGAGAGCGGCCCCGACTGATCGGCTGTGGATCGCTCTTTTTCGATCTCGGCCTGATACTGCGCCTTCTTTACTTCCAGATCGCGCTGCGCAAGCGAAATGTTAGCCTCGGTGTCGAGCTTGACCTTCTCTCCTTCCTGCATCGCAAGCGAAGCCTGTATCTTCGAATCGCGCAGGGCTTCGGCCTCGCCTATCTGGGCATCGCGTTTGACCTCGGCAGTTCGGCTCTTGCCGAGAGCGTCGAGGTAGCCTTCTTCATCGCTGATCTCCTGTATGGTTAAAACATCTACGCCTATGCCCATGCGTTCGAGATCCGAGGCCGCTTCGCTTGTGAGTTTCTGAGCGAAACTCTGCCGGTCATTGTTTATCTCTTCCACGGTCAGGGTGCCGAGTATGGCGCGCAGGTGGCCTTCGAGCGTTTGAAATATGACCTGTTGCACCTGCGCGGGCGACATCCCCAGGAAGCGCTCGGAGGCGGCTTGCAGAGATATATCGTCGCCTTTGATCTTGACGTTTGCGACCGCCTTTACAGAGACCGGAACGCCTCTGAGCGTGTAGGCGCGGCGGATTTCGAGCGGCAGCGTCATCACATTCAAAGAGAGATAATCAACCTTCTCAAGAAGCGGGATGCGAAGCGCCGCGCCGCCTTTTATCAGGCGATAGCCGACTATGCGACCGTCGGCGAGCTTTCGTTTGCGCCCGGAAAATACGGCCGCCTCGTTTGGCGGAACCTTGATATAGTTCTTGCTGATGACCGAAAGCGCCAGCAAAAGGGCAAAAACTACTACTGCAATAATGATCAAAATGGTCGGGTCCTGGAGAAGCATTTTCGTAACCTCCTGTGCTTGTCAATCATTTGTGAAAAGAAATAACCCTTTGCCTTCGCCCTCTGCCGGGCACGGGCTGACTATGACGCTTTCGCCCGCAATCTCTTCGATTCTCACAGTAGAGTTATTCGGAATCTCTACGCCCCCGCGTGACCGGGCGAGCTTGTCGATCATGGATTCGCCTACGACGCAGCGCACCTGCCCGAACCCTTCGGACGGGATTCTGACGATCACCTGAGCGGTCACACCTATGAGGTCGGAAGCATCCACCATGCTCGAGGCTTGCTGCGAGTAAAGGAGTCTCGCAAAGAAATAGACCACAGCGCCCGTCACCACTCCACTGGCGAGGCCAAACATCGAGCTTATAAGAGTGCTGTAACCACGATAAATCCCTATGGCTCCGATGCCGCCAAAAGCGGTCACGAAAACCGCTATGACTCGCAGGCTGAAAAAGCTCGGCCCCTCATCGCCAAACTCGTGCTCGAACTCGTGCTCGAATTCCAGAAATCCGAGAATCTCTCCAAACAGAAACGAGATCAGCAGAAAGAGAAATCCGATTGCCGCCAGTACGAGAAAGACCGAAAGCGCGCTGATTTGTGAAAGCGAATCCCACATTTAATCTGCTCCAACCGGGCGGTTAGGACGACTGTTGATTTTTTACCTGACCTGAGAAATTAGATTGCGGCGTGATTCTATCACTCGTAGCGGCAGCCGTAAAAGGCTGTCTCACATCAAGGAGAAACACCTGAGAGAGCTATTCGGTTTTCCTTCAAACACAGAACAGGGAAATTGAAATAGGTCGGGACGGACGCGGATGCGACGGATTTACGCGGATTAACCCAGTAAAATCAGATCCGCGTAGACCCGGCGCATCCGTGTCACCCGCGGCCTATTTGTACTCGCTTCTAATTTATTTTTACTGTTGTGCCTTTGCGTCCGCGGCGATGTTGTCGTAGATGTTTACTATTTTGTAAGTAGTGGTACGTTCGGCGGGGATACGGCCAAGCTCGCGTATGCGCTCGTGAAAATCCTCAGGCGACAGATACTCTCCGGCGGTTGCGCCCGCGAGCCTCGATATGTTTTCGTTCATCAAGGTTCCGCCGTAATCATTTGCTCCGGCGCGAAAACAGTCCTGCGCCATCTGGCGCGAGAGCTTCACCCACGAGACCTGTATGTTGTCTATCCATCCGTTCAACATCAATCGCGCAAGCGCGTGTACCTTCAGATGCTCTTCGGTCGTAGGCCCGGGCCGCGCATCGCCGGATTTATACAACTGAGTGAATTCGTGTACGAATCCGAGCGGCACAAATTCCGTAAAACCGCCCGTCTCTTTTTGAATATCGCGCAACAGCAAAAGATGCCGAACCCAGTGTGTGGGTGTCTCCGTGTGGCCGTACATCATCGTTGAGGTGGTAGGGATGCCGAGGCCATGCGCGGTACGAATGACTTCGACCCATTCGGAAACTTTCAGCTTTATGCGCTCGATATTATGGCGCACATCATCATCCAGAATTTCAGCGGCGGTGCCGGGGAGCGTTCCCAACCCCGCCTCTTTTAGCATCAGCAGATAATCGGCCAGCTTCATCCCGGTCAACTCTACGCCGTAGACTATTTCCATAGGCGAAAATGCGTGGATGTGCATATCGGGCGTGGCCTCTTTGATTACGCGGAGAAGATCGCGGTAATAAAAAGGATCAAGCCCGCGAGGCAGCCCTCCCTGCACGCAGACCTCGCGCGCGCCGCGTTCCCAGGCCTCCTGTGATCGCCGTCCGATCTCTTCGAAAGAGTGAAAATAAGCATCCTTTTCACGAGGCGCGCGGCTGAAGGCGCAGAAGCGGCAACCTACAAAGCAGATATTTGTGAAGTTGATATTGCGATTGACGACATAGGTAATACAATCGCCCACGCGCTCGCGCCTGATATGGTCGGCCGCTTGTATGAGCGCCTCTAATTCCGGCCCGCTTGATTGGGCGAGCGCCACTCCGTCTTCGAAGTCTAGCTCGCCCCCCTCAAGCGCCCGGTCGAGTATGTCAGCTATCCGAGGATCAATCGCGGATAAACTGATGGAGGGTCCGCCCGATTCACCCTCGCAGGATTCATTCATTGATTGCGCCATGACTTTTCTCAATATTCCCACGAATTGCCGCCATCTTCCTTGAGCCGCATGTAAAGCGTATCCTGGTTATCGACCTGGCCGTATATCTCAAGAAAATTTGGGTCATCCGTCGAGCCAAAATATTTTACACCCAGCGCGTTGTATACGGTAGCACGCTGGTCGGCATCAGTCACTTCTTCCGCGTGTCCGTACCTGGAAACGCCTTTATATTTGTAGTCCTCCCCACCATCTATGACCCAGCCCATGCGCGAGTCTTGCTCAATCGCTTTCCACTTTGCGCTCGACTTGTATGTGCCGACGTAGTAATTGTCTTCAAGCACTACATACCAGACAGGCACGACGCGCGGAAACCCTTTGCTGTCTGTATAGGCGATTCGCATCAGTTCTTGATTCTCGATAAACTCTTTTAAGCTTGTAGAAAGTTCTTTCATAATTGCTCTCCTTTCACAAGTCTTGCAGGCAATACAAAATTGCCTGACGAGATTAACTTACTTTCGCATAACCCGATTTGTCTGCCATTGAGCGCACGCGCGTCGCCAGCTTCGGATCGAGAAACTCGTCTCGAAAGACAAACTCGGGATAGATATTCAATCGCTCTCGCAACTCGTAGCCCGCCGCGCGGGTGTGATCGCGCAGGGCTTCGATGTGCGGCCAGGGTTTTTCGGGGTTTATGTGATCGGGCGTGAGCGGAGAGATTCCGCCCCAGTCATTCAATCCGGCCTCGATCAGCGAAGGGTAATTATCATCCGACAGATTGGGCGGAGCCTGTACGTTCATATCTCGAAGTATCAACCGCGCTACGGCTATTGTACGGGCGAGATCGTCGAGGCCGGGTTCAGGATGATGGCGCATGGGTATAAGCGGCTTTGCGCGAAAATTCTGAATGATCACTTCCTGAATGTGACCATAGCGCCGATTCAATTCCAGAACGGCAAACAGCGAATCGACCCGCTCGGCGAGCGTCTCGCCTATACCGATCAATATCCCCGTGGTAAAGGGCACGCGCAATCTTCCCGCCTCTTCAATCGTGCGAAGCCGGAGCGCGGGGCGTTTATCGGGTGCGTTGTCGTGCGGCATCCCCGCAAGCGTAAGGCGCTCGCTTACGTTTTCAAGCATAAGGCCCGCGCTCGGGTTTGAGCGTCTGAGCGATTCCAGATCGCGTCGCCCCAAAAGTCCGGGGTTTGCGTGCGGCAGCAATCCGGTTTCATTCAATACGCGCTCGCACATCTCGGCCAGATATGAAAGCGTAGTGCGATGCCCGAGTCGCCGAAGCGTTTCGCGCATCTCGGGAAAGAGAGCTTCGGGTCTGTCGCCCAGACTAAAGAGCGCTTCTTTGCAACCGAGACGCGCGCCCGCTTCGGCCACCTCAAGCACTTCGTCGGGCGTCATCGTGTGCGCGCCGGCATCCCCGGGGTCCTTGCGAAACGTGCAATAGCCGCAATAGTCACGGCACAGATTTGTAAGCGGTATGAAGACTTTCTTTGAGAAGCTGATCACCCGCCCTTTTAGATGATCTCGCACCTCGGCGGCTGCGCGAGTGAGTGAGGCGAGCCTCTCTTCATCGCTCGCGCTTATAAGCGTGAGGGCTATCTCGCGAGTGATTTCGCCCTCACGCGCAGCGGCTAACGCTCGATCAAAGCCGATTTGAGATTTGAGATTTGAGATTTGAGACCCCATCATTTTTACCGTTGAGCGCTCCATTGTTTTATTCTGATGGGTGTGATCTTTATCAGCAACCGATTTTCGAGCGCCATCGAGCGATACTGCGTGTACTTGTCGCGCAGCAGCCGGATGACGCGCTCGCGCTCGGTGGGGTTATCCTCAGGCTTGACGATCTCGGCCAGCCCGCCTACGAGCACATAAGCAAGCTGGCTCCAGTCTTCCGAATAGTCGTCTATCACAAGCGAGACGTGCGGATTCGCCTCTATGTTGCGAACGCGCTTGAGCCGGGCGGGGGCTACGGATTTCGGCTTCTCGTCAACAGGCGAATAGATGTGATCGCCGTCAAGCACAAAGCAGAGGGGTATGACCGTAGGCCGCCCGTCGCCGTCCACGGTTGCAAGCCGCGCAACCGCGTGACTGCTTATAAACTCTCGCACTCTATCATCCATATCGAGCGCCGCCTGCGACTCCTGCCCTGTGATTCCTGTCCTGTGATTCCTGTCCTGTAATTCTTAACGCGAGATTTCAATCAACCGTTCCATCAGCGCCAGGCCCGGCTCGATGTCGGGCGAATCGGTGAAACCGATTTCAGGCGGGGAGTGGATCAATTCGGTCACTCCGAGGTCGCGCATACGCCCTATGTCCTGCTTGATCTCGTCGAGGCTGCCCATAGTGACTCCGCGACCTTCGCCCGCTGCCTTGTCGAGCACAAGAGTAAACGCGCGCACCACGACTTCGGGCGTCTCGCGCCCTTCGCGCCCGGCGATCTCGTAAAGCTGTTTGAGCATCGCTTCAAACCATTCGAAATTTGGAACGCCGGAAGGGTTCCAGCCATTCCCGTACCTGACTGCGCGCTTGAGCGCGAAATCGCCAAAGCCTGCCACGTAGATTGGCGGATGCGGTTTTTGAACGGGCTTTGGGCCTACGTAAGCTTCGGCGACGTGATAAAACTCGCCGTCGAATTTCACGGGGTCATCGGTCCAGAGGTCGATCATCGCTTGAAGAAATTCGTCGCTGCGCGCACCGCGCCGATTAAAGGGAGTTCCCACGGCCTCAAATTCATCGTGCGACCAGCCTGCGCCCACGCCTACCGAGACGCGCCCGTTTGAAAGCACATCGAGTGTGGCAAGCCTTCGCGCAAGCTCAATCGGCGTGTGGTAAGGCAAAACTAGTACGCTTGTGCCGAGCCGCACTTTGCTTGTGCGGGCGGCGACGAAGGTGAGCGTTTCAATCGGATCAAAGACTATCTTGTAAGTATCGGGTAGTTTCCCGTCGGGTGATGCGGGATAAGGTTCCTGCGGGTTGAGCGGAACCATCAAGCGTTCGAGCACCCAGACGGAATCGTATCCAAGTTGTTCGGCTCGTTCGGCCACGCGGATCAGATTTTCCGGCGAAGCCTGCGGCCCCAGTTGCGGAAGCGATATGCCTATCTTCATTCTCATCCTTTCAATTCAAGAACGTCCCCATAAATCACGTTATAAACTTTCTCTCGCCAAGTCAACGCGGCGGGCGAATGTGCAGGCGTTAATTCAAAGTGCATGGATTGGAGAAGGGCAATAGGCCGGGACGGACGCGGATTTAGGCGGATCAACGCGGATCAGATCATATGGTTTCAGATCCGCGTATATCCGCCCGATCCGCGTCCGTCCCGGCCTATTTCAACTTGCTTTTCTGCCGTTGGCGGGCTGCCTTATCTCCACACAAGCACGTCTGCGGGTTTCAAGGTCCGGCTTCCAAATAGAATTTCGGCCTTATCGGGCAGCTTGATTTCCGCAGGGCTCGAAGAATAATTCACTCCGACCCAGAAGCCGTCGCGCCAGTCTACATAAACGCCTTCCGGGTAGTCTTCTACACCGATTCCGGCCCGTTTATAGACCTCGCGCAGCACCTCTTTTTCGAGCCTTCCATCTTTTGTGTGCACGCCGATATATGTGACGCTGCCTTTGCCGAGGCGGTGATATGTCACCGCCGTCTGTCCCGCGTAGAATTGATTTGAATAGGTGGCAACCGCCTCCGTACCTGCCATCGGTTTCAAAACCTCGCCCCAGACATTCCACGGGTAAGTGGCGGAATTCATCGTGACCTCTCCCTTGCCGTCATTCAGCAGAAGATCGAAGAAGGAGATCTCAGCGCCGATCAACGGATAAATAGGCTCGGCCCATTTCGCTTCCCACAACTGACCGTTGCGCTTCTTCTGTCCCGTGCGGCAGGTCAGCACGAGGTGGCCGCCCTGCTCAACATACCTTGTCCACTTGCGAACCAGTTCTTCATCTATCAACTGGTAGGCCGGGGCTATCAACACCGGATAGTCCGAAAAGTCATCCGATTCAGAGGGGAAATCGACCGGCGCGCCAAGGGATCGGGCGCTTTCCAGATAGCGGAACATGTGCCCCCACGTATCCCACATGCCGCTCTGTTTTTGCTGATCTATGTTCCAGAGGTTTTCGTGATTCCAGAGGATGGCCGTCCGGCGCGCAAGATAATCAGCCGGAGGCTTTCGGGCCGCATCGTATTTCGTCCGCAGCATAGCCATTTCACGCGCTACCTGCTGATACTCCAGACCGCCCGGCGAGGGCGTCACTCCATCCGTACCAACTATGCCGTAATGATATTGCTCGCTGCCGTAGAGCGGCTGGCGGAAGCGGTAAGGAGAGGCGAAAGAACACCCGGCGGCAAAGGCGTGCCAGAGCCACATACGCACGACTCCGGGCATAGGCTGCGGATTGACCCACGCCCAGTTCACCTGACCGGGCTGCAACTCCATCACGCCCGTAGCTCCTTTGATGTGTTTGTAGAAAGGTCCGGCGAAAGCGATTCCGTCCTGCCACCCGAGCCGGAATCCGTCTTCGCCCAGATTGTGGCCGCCGCTGACCGGGTAGATCGTGAAAGAGATAAAGTCGAGCGCATCCGAACGGCGCGGGTCGGCACTGCCTATGTTGGATATGTAGTTTGTCGTGATCCATTGAGCGGGCGCGGTGTCGCGGCGAAGCAGACCGGCCTGCCAGTTCAAAAACCGCGCCGTCTGGTCAGCCGTGAAGCGGCGGAAATCCAGGATGGCGTGCGGGCTCGGACCGTAAAGCATAGTCGGGTTGGGAATGCGTATCTGATCAAAGCTGTTGTATTTCAGGCTCCAGAAAGCCGCCCCCCATTCGCGGTTCAGCACATCGATGGTTTTGTAGCGGGCTTCGAGCCATTTGCGGAACGCCTGCTCGGACGAAGGGCTGTAATCGGGCTGAGCAATCGGCTCGTTATCCAACTGCCAGCCCCAGACCGCAGGGTTTCGACCATAGCGGCGGGCCATCTCGGTGATCACGCGCTGGCTCAACCGCAGATAAGTAGGGTCGGCAAGCGCGTTGTTGCCGCGCGAGCCGTGTTCCCTGCGCCGCCCGTCTGTGCCTACAAGAAAAGTCTCGGGGTATTTTTCAGCCATCCAGGCGGGAGGACAGGGAGTCGGGGTGCAAAGAATAACGCGCAGGTGATGGCGCGCGGCCAGTTCTACCGCCCGGTCGAGCCACGCGAAATCGAACTTGCCTTCTTCCGGTTCCATGAATGCCCAGGCAAATTCCGCCATGTGGACAAACTCAAATCCCATCGCTTCCATCTTTGCGAAGTCGCGGTCCCATTGCTCGGCGGGCCAGTGTTCGGGATAGTAGTAAACGCCTATCCTCATCAAATCCTTTGCCGGGAAGAACCGCGTTGCCGCCTCATTAGTTGGTGTTGATGCCAGAGCGGTAAGCGAAATTCCGTTGGCGATAAACGCGAGCAAGAGCGGTACAATGTACCTGATGGGCCTGTTCATTCACGTCCTCCAGTGGATTTTTTTGACAGGATTAACAAGAATCAAAAAGATTAAAAGAAAATCTTGTTAATCCTGTCTAAGTTTTTTACGCATCGAGTATAAACTATTGGCGCTCGGATGAAAGAGCAAGGCTTACTGCCCGCTGATGAGATATGCTATAAGTAAGTCGAGCGGCACCGAGATGCAGGATAAGGCTCTGTTATGCACATCGAATCCTTGAAAGTCTTCTGCGATTTGATAGAGACGCGCAGTTTCTCAAAAGCGGCGAGCATGAATTTCGTATCGCAATCGGCCGTCAGCCAGCAGGTGCGCGGCCTCGAAGAACGGTTCGGACGCAAGCTGGTCGAAAGAAGCCGGGGCGGGCTGGTTCCTACCTCTGCCGGGCTGGCATTTTATCAGGGGTGCCGCGAGATCATCGAGCGGTTCGACAACCTGACCGAAGAGGTTCAGGGGCTCGGCAATGTTGTGGGCGGACAGGTTCGCGTGGCGACTATTTATTCGGTCGGGCTTCACGAGTTGTCGCCCCTGCTGAAACGCTTTATCAAATCATACCCGCAGGTCAACATCCATATCGAATACAGCCGCACAAATAAGATCTATGAAGATGTGATTGCAAGCTCCGTTGACATGGGCATAGTCGCTTACCCTGCGGCGCGGCCTCAGATCGAGATCATCCCTTTTCGCAGCGACCGGCTTGTGCTCGTATGCAGCCCCGATCACGAATTCTCTTCGCGCAAACGGATTGACATCAACGCGCTCGGCGGGCAGCGGTTTATAGGATTCGAGCGCGATATTCCTACTCGTAAGGCCGTCGATAAGATACTCCGCTCCTACGATACAACCGTTCAATACGTTATGGAGTTTGATAACATTGAGACGATAAAACGCTCGGTCGAGGCCGATCTCGGTGTTACGATAGTCCCGCGAGCCACGGTCGAAAACGAGCTTCGCTCCGGAACCCTGAGCGCAGTCAATTTTACGCGTAATTTCACTCGCCCCATCGGCATCATCCATCGCAAGGGCAAAGTCTTTACCGCCGCCGCACGCCGATTTATTGATATGCTCATCGAAACCGCGCCCGCTTCCGAGTAAGAGTTATTCAATTTTGATCCGTCGGCATTCGACATAAACAGTGTTGAATATCACTTTGAGCCGAAAGCAAATGGGAATAGGCCGGGTCTCAAAGAAAGCTGCTCCTTCGGCTCAAAGCACTTCCCGATAAATCGATTGGCCATGTACTGCTTGATAAAACTCTTTGCGCTGGTGTAATAATAGAGCCGCGTCGGCTCGAATAGTATAGGCGGCAGGCCCGGAGGTATCTCATCCTACCTCATCCCTTGCAAGCTCATCTCTCCCCACTTTTTGTGTCCGGCTGTCGCGTGATATTATCAGGCAACCACTTTTTCTGATTTAACGAGGGGTTTCAATATTATGACAGGCTCTTTGAGTACCGCGCAGCAATACCTGGATAAGGGTCTCGTATTTTACAACAAAGGCTGGCTCGATGAAGCGATAAACAGTTATCGAATGGCCATAAAGATGCGCGAAGACAATTTTCCTCGCGCTCATTATCAGCTTGCTCGGGCGCTGCTCGACATGGGTGATGTTGATGGGGCCATCGAATCGTTTCGCACTTCGATCAATCAGCAACCTGAAAACCCGGATGCCTATTACAGCCTGGGGCTGACACTGGCGCGGCGGGGCGAATACGCCGAAGCCGTGGATTCGTATCGCAAGGCTATAGAGCAACGCGGCGGCAATCATCCGTGGGCCTATCATAATCTCGGAATAGCTTTGCTCAGACGGGGCGAATTTGACGAAGCGGCTGCGGCCTTCAATCAGGCCATAGAACAGCGCAACGGCGAGTTTCCAAAGGCGTGGCATAACCTCGGCATAACGCTTGCCCGCAAGGGCGACCTTGACCGCGCGGCTTCGGCGCTTCGCAAGGCGATTGATCAGCGGCACGGCAGCTATCCCGATACACAGTTCGAGCTTGGTCGCGTGCTTATGGCGATGGGCGACCTCAAGGGCGCGGTCGAGGCCTTTCGCGCGGCAATCGAGCAGCAGCGCGCGCGTTTCCCGCAGGCCCATCTGGAGCTTGGGCGGGCGCTTTACGGTCTGGGCCATCTGGACGAGGCGATCACAGAGCTTCGTTCCGCGCTCGAAGCGCAGCCGCTTTACCCGGACGCGCATCACGAACTTGGCCGCGCGCTTGCCCGGCAGGGAGATCTTCAGGGAGCCATTGACGAGTACCGCTCCGCCATTCAACAGAGGCCGGATTTCCCGTGGGCTTATCACAATCTGGGGCAGGCGCTTGCGCGCCGGGGCGATCTGCGCGAAGCGGTTGAAGCCTATCGCAGCGCCATAGAGCAGAATCAACGCTATCCGCGCGCTCATTACAATCTGGGGCTTGCGCTCTATGATCTGGGAGATGCCGCGAGCGCCGCCGAGCAGTTCGGCGCGGCAATCAGCCTGCGCGGAGGCAGCTACCCCGATGCTCATTACGAGCTTGGGCGCATATATTCGGCCGAGCAGAAACTTGACCTCGCGATCAAATCATTCAAGACGGCTATCTCGCAGAACGAGAATTTCCCCGAAGCCTATCACGATCTTGGCCTCGCCCATTATCGCAGCGGCGAACTTGAAGAAGCGGTCAAGACATTCCAGTCGGCCATAGAACAGCGCGGCGGAGAGTTTGCCAAGGCTCACCACAACCTCGGGCTCGTATTTTTCGATCTGGAACGCTTCGAAGAGGCCACAAAAGAGTTCCGCGAGTCGATAAAACAGCAGCCCGTCTTCCCGCGTTCTTATCGCAATCTGGGCCGCGCGCTCTATCGCGTAGGCGATCTCGAAGGCGCTATACAATCGCTGCGCACAGCCATAGATCAACGCGACGGCGAATTCGCCGAAGCCTATCACGATCTTGGCCTTGCCTATTTCAGCAAGGGGCAGCTCGACGAATCCATAGGCGCGCAACGCATGGCTATAGAGCAGGCCGCCGAATTTGCCGACGCGCATTTCTGGCTCGGCACCGCTTATAACGCGAAAGGCGATGTGGCTTCTGCCATAATGTCATACCGCTCCGCGATTGAGACCCGCGAAGCCCCGTACCCGGAGGCGCATTACAGTCTCGGTCTCGCTTATGCGCGCACGGGCGCGCTCGACAAGGCGATAGATTCCTACCGGGCCGCTATCTCTGAAAACGAAGTCTTCCCGGCGGCGCATTACAGCCTTGGGGCTGCGTTGCTTGAGTCTTCGGCCACCCAGGAAGCAATCGCGGAATTCCGCCGCGCGCTTGCGCTCAACGATGACATGCCGTGGGCGCACCACTATCTGGGAATCGCTCTTTACAGGTCGGGCCAGCTTGACGAATCCATTCTTGAGTTGCGCCGCGCCGTAGAGCAGCAACCCGATTTCCCGGCCGCCTATCTCGATCTGGCCCGTTCGCTCTACGATCACGGCGACCTCTCCGAATCCGTAGAGGCGTGCGAACACGTCATCACCCAGCACGGCTCGGAATTCCCCGAGGCTCATTACATGCTTGGTCGCGCGCTTTACGAGATGGGGGACCTCGATCAGGCGTGCGATGCTTTACAGGCAGCGCTTGCCGCCGACCCGAAGATCGCCGAAGCGCACCGCGATCTTGGTCGCGTGCTCTATGATATGGGCGACCTTGACGGCGCGATCAATTCTTATCGCGCCGCCATCAACGAGCGCCCTTCTTATGCCGTGGCGCATCACGATCTGGGGCTTGCTCTGTATGAGGGCGGCGCGCTCGAAGAGGCTGTAATCAGCCTCAAACGCGCGACTAAAGAGCTTGGCGAGAGCTTCCCGTCCGCGTGGCACAATCTGGGCGTCGCGCTCTATGATCTGGGCGAAATGAATGAAGCCGTCACCGCCTATCGCACCGCGATAGAACAGCGCGGAGGACGTTACGCCGAAGCCCATTACAATCTAGGCAATGCCCTGTATGCGCGCGGCGAGATAGAAGAATCCGTCCGCGCATACGAAACGGCCATCGAGCAGCAGCGGGGCAACTTCCCCGATGCGTATCGTAATTTAGGAAACGCTATGGCCAGGCTCGGCAACCTCGACCGCGCGGCCGAATCGCTCAATCAGGCTATCGCGCAAGGCGACGGGGCGGCCAACGCCCATCACGATCTGGGGTTGATACTTTACGGGCGCGGACAGCTTGACGAAGCCATAGCCGAATTTCGCACCGCGCTCGAATTGCGCGGCAATATGGATGCCGAAGCCCATCGCAATCTGGGCCGCGCACTCTATGAAAGCGGCGCGCTCGAACGAGCCCGCGAGGAATTCGAGATGGCGATTGCTCAACGCGAGGTCCGTTCGGGCGAAGATTTCGCAAAGACCCACCAGTTGAGAGACGCCGGGACGCATGTGATAGGCGACGGCGGAACGGCGCTGCTCACCACCGAATCTTTTGGATCGATCAGCGATTCGGACGAAGGCGAAGAGACACTGGGCTCTTCGCCGCCTCCGTCCGCTCCGACTCCGTCCGCTCCGACTCGGGCTGCCACGGCTCAGGCCGTCTTTCCCGAGGCCCATCACGATTTAGGCCGTGTCCTTTATGATCTGGGCCACGGCGACGAGGCTATTCGCGAATTCCGCATCGCGATAAAACAGCGCAACGGCGTCTTTCCCCGCGCCCATTATGAACTTGGCCGCGCACTCATTCGCGCAGGCAATTACAACGAGGCTATGGAGGAACTCGAAAGCGCCATAAAGCAACAGGGCGGGACTTTCCCCGAAGCTTACTTTCAAAAAGGGTTGCTGCTTGCGCGCAAGGGCGAAATAACCGATGCGATTGACGCTTACGGGACCGCCATCGAACAATCAAACGGCATCTATCCCGAAGCCAATTATCAGATGGGATTGGCTTATGTTCGCAGCCGCAATCAGGAAGAGGCCGTGCGGGCTTATCGCACAGCGATAGAGCAACGCGGGGGTCAGTACGCGCAGGCGCATCAGGACCTCGGTCGCGTGCTCTATTCGATGGGCGATCTTGAAGCGGCCAACGAAGAGTATTCGATAGCCGTGCGCCAACGCGCCCCGCAACAATATGATGTGGCGGAAACCGATCAGAGGCCACCTGTGACCGAAGCCGAGCAGGCGCGACGCACCGAACAGGTGACCGAAGAGTTTGGCAACGCGCTCAGGCAAGCCCCCGCGACGACCGATTCCAAAAAGACGGGCGAGTCTAAAAAAGCGACCGAGTCCAAAAAGTCTGCTGAATCCAAAAAGAAGACCGAGCCGCTAGGTCAAATGGAAGAGGCGGATATTGAGGTCAAGCCTGAACAGGCGACCGAGCCGTTGCACTCGCCGCAGGTGCGCGAGGCCGAAGGAAATTGATAAAGGTTCGGATTTTTGACAGGATTTACAGGATTCGGGAGGATTTAACAAGATTTCTAATTCTGTAAATCCTTCGGAAATCCTGTAAATCCTGTCAACGTTTTACGAAAGGACTCTGAGGGCGTGCCCGGCCCTCAGCGGCGGCGGAGCCGTGAAGCCTTCGGGCAGGTCTCCGTTGTCGGCGCGCAGGTATTGCAATTGATGAGGTTTCATCGTGGCGATCAGTTCTTTGCGGGTCTTGATCTTTATGGGTTGCCCCTCGTAAATCTTGCCCATGCGCGCGAGCATTTTTTCAGGAATGGCTCCCGAGAATAACCACAGGGGCCAGGTAAAGTTTGGCCCGTTGAGCCGCCTCAGTTTGTAGAGCCACAACACAATAGAACCTACGCGCCAGGCGGTCGGTCCCCACCAGCTATACTGGCCGGGCCGCAGATTCATCTTCCAGCACTTCATCATCAGTTGCCATTGCAGAGGCGTGAGCTGTTGTGTTTCGGTCACGCCTTTCTTCTTCTCCATGCGCGTGTCGTGCAGCGGAGTGAAGATCGAAGGGATAAAGAAGGCAAATAACCCTCGCCGCTCCACCTCGTAAATAAGATCGAGTGTGGCCTTTACATCCTCGTCTGTCTCGCCGGGATTCCCGACTATGAGCGTCATGGCCGGGAACCAGTTGTTCTCGTTTAACACCTTAAGGCCCTGAATCACCACGCTGGGCCAGTCTTCGATTGAAAACGGCACTCCCTTGCTCGGCATAATCTGCTTTGCCATGCTGACGGAGCCGGTCTCAAGCCCGATCAGCGGGGTGAGCGCCTTGTGCTTGGGGTGCGTGCTCAAGCGAGGATAATGCAAAGGGCTTTGCGGGAGCAGTATCTCCGAGAGTTTCTTGATAAGAATGGGATCAACGACCGCCGGCGCAATGGTGCAATGGCTCAGGACGTGCTGTTCGACGCCGGGGGTGTTTACGATTTCGGAGTAGAGGTCAAGGAGCGCCTCGCGGTTCGGGAAATAAAAAGGTGTGTCGGTGTGCACCTGTCCCCAGATAAACATGTCCTCGGTGGCGAGCGATATCTGCTTGTTGCCCTCGCGGACGTTGGCGCGAACCGCGTTCATGATCTTGTCTTTTGGCAGGTCTATCTGCGGATTCAAATCGGGCACACAGAACTGGCAGCGCCTCCCGCATCCGGTCGTCATCTCTACCACGCCAAAGGTAGTCCGCTTATCGGGGAACAATATCTGATCACGCGAATTAGGGTGCTTCACATCCACCTGTCTGGGGAGGTCATCCCCCTCGATGGCCCGGCGAAACAGGTCCATAGTTTCGCTCGATTCGCTACGGCCTTCGACCACGCAATCCACGCCCAGTTCTTCGAAGGTATCGGTCTGTGTGATCTGCCATCCCCCCGATCCTCCCACTATCACCTTGAAGTTATTGCGGAAGGGATTAGTCTTGATCTTCTCAAACATCAGGCGCGAATAATGCGAGTTGATCGGCATCTTTGAGGTGCCGAAGATCGAGGTATAGACGCCTGCGGCAAAGGTTACACCTAGCGGATTGTGAGTCGAAACGGCTACTACGCGGGTATTCGGGCCTACGAACTTTTCGAGGTCATCCGGGTAGCAGGCGGCTATGTCTTGCGGGTCGTATTCGCGCAGCAGGGATTTTTCCACGAGCCGCACGCCTGCGGGCATATAACGCGCCGAGCCGTCTTCGTTATATTCGACTTCGCGCCAGCGCGGATACTTGCGATCAATGACGCCCTCCATCCAGATAGGCATGCTTGCCATACCCATCTGGATAAAATAGCCCGCGTGATCGATGGTCTCGGTAAGCGGCGCAGTCAAAACGATCAATTTACCGCCGTCGGGAGGCGAAACAGTGCTCGCTTCTGGATGGATAGCCGTCTGTTTCTCAGATTGAGACGAGTTTCCATTCGAGGAGTATTGTTCAGGTTTCATGTGACACCTCTACAGGCAACCCGCAAGATGCGCGGCAGCGGGCTGGAAGATAGCCGGTTTCGGCCTGATTATGAAAGAAGCTATCCCGCCGGTTTACGGAAAGGGCCGCTTCCGCAAATATCGGTGAATAGCCTGAGTAAATAGAAAATTCGGCCTATGAGTTCAGAACGACCACAGAGGCGCGGCAGGCATAGAAACCGTCTTATAAAAACTCTGCGCCTTTGTCTCTCTGTGGCATGTATATTTCATTTCTGAACAAATATGATTCGGCCTGATGCCAATCGCAAATAACTATCTGAGGCGGATGGGGCAAAACCTATTATTTTCTTTTAGCCGTCCAGGTGCCTTCTCCGAGCCCACCAAATTTGGCGGTCCCCTTCATCTGATCCGAGCCTTCGACCTTTCCAGTGTAGGTAACTTCAAGGTTTTCACCCTGAACATTTACCTTGATTGAAAAGTTTACGTCCGTCCCCTTTATCATTCCCTTGAGCGGGGCTTCTCCCAACTGGCCGCTGTATTTGCCGGTCAACTCTTCGCCTTTCTGCTCGAAGGTGAAGGTAGGCGTGCCGGTTCCCATCTGAGTCTGGACGGTAAAGGCCCACACGCCGCTGATATTGGCAGCGGCGCTGGTCGCGCCTGTAGCAGGCGCAGAAGCGGAGGCGGCCATATCTCCCTTGTGGCGCACGGCCGACCAGTCGCCCGTTGCGAGCCCGCCGAAATCGGCTTCGCCCTTCATCGAATCGCCGTCCAGCTTGCCCGTGTATGTGATTACCATATCCGATCCCTGAAACTGGATCGTGATTGCAAGAGTTACATCGTCGCCGTTTATAGCGACTTTGTCGAGGGCGCGCTCGCCGCGCGTGCTTTTCATCGCGCCCGTGAG
Organism: Blastocatellia bacterium; assembly: GCA_963765495.1. GTDB lineage: Bacteria > Acidobacteriota > Blastocatellia > UBA7656 > UBA7656 > CAVXWP01. The sequence goes on along the minus strand of CAVXWP010000001.1, from coordinate 478,064 downwards.
CTTATCGCCTTCCTGCGTTATTACTAGCAGCGAGGGAAAAGTGCCCTGCGGTGATTCCACTGTGAAATCCCAGCTGCCAGCGATCTTTGCCCCCTCCTGCGCTTTTACCGTATCGAGCCCAAAAGAGAGAGCAGCAACAAAGAGAATTAAAACCATACTGAAATTCGAGACTCTTTTCATCGGGTATACCTCGCTTTAGAAAGTTATTTTCGATTGGTGTCCTGATCGTATTGTTGAAGTTTGCGATAGAGCGTTTTTCGTCCTATGCCCAGTATCTGAGCGGCGCGCGATTTGTCGCCGCGAGTGTGACTGAGTGTCTCCATTATCACGCGCTTTTCAATCTCGCTTATCGAGTTTCCGATCTCCACTTCGAGCGTGCGAGGGGCGTCGGCTTCGCTCTCGGCACCGCGCACTGCATCGGGCAGATCGTCTACGGTAATAAGCTGCCCCTGAGCGATTATCACGGCGCGCTCGATGGCGTTCTCAAGTTCGCGCACATTGCCGGGCCAATCATAGCGGCGCAATCGGGCGAGCACTTTTTCAGTGAGGCCGGTGATGTTTTTGTTGGAGCGTTTCTTATAGATTTCAAGAAAATGAAGCGCAAGTAGCGGTATATCTTCGCGCCGCTCCCTGAGCGGCGGAAGCGAAATCGGGTAGACGTTGAGGCGATAGAAGAGATCGCGGCGGAAGCGGCCTTCGCTGACCGCGCGTTCGAGGTTGATATTGGAAGCGGCTATCACGCGAACATCGGTTTTAATAATCTCGTTGCCGCCCACGCGGGCTATCTCTCCGTTTTGCAGCACGCGAAGCAGCCGGACCTGCGCCGACAATGTCATCTCTCCGACTTCATCTAGAAAGAGGGTGCCGTTGTTTGCCTCTTCGAACTTGCCTATCCTACGATTGCGCGCATCGGTGAAGGCGCCCTTCTCGTGTCCGAACAGTTCGCTTTCCAGCAGGTTTTCAGGGATGGCCCCGCAGTTGATTCGTATGTAAGGCTTATCGGCGCGCGAGGAGCGCGACTGAATAAAATCGGCCAGCAATTCTTTGCCGGTTCCCGACTCACCCTGAAGCAGGACGGTTGTCGAACTATCGGCCACGTAAAGCGCCATCTCCACGCATCGGACTACGTTATCGCTTTTGCCGATAAAACCGGCATCGTGGCCTGTGTGGACGTGTTCAAGCTCGCGCCGCAGCCTCAGAACCTCGGCAGACAGACTGGCCTTTGAAAGCGCTATGGCAAGCTGGTCGGCTATCCCCAGGGCGAGCGCCGTTTCGTCGCGTGTGAAATGGGTTTTGGGCTGTTCCCAAAGCAGTATGAGCGCGCCGAAAACACGGTCGTCTATTATTATCGGGGCGATTATGGCCGCGCCCGAAGCGACGACCTCCGTCAAAAAGACCCGCGTGTAATCGTTCTGGTCCGGGCTGAGTATCCTGAGCATCTGCCCGTGCTCGATGGTCTTTGGCAGCATCACCTGGATGGGAATCTTAAGCGACGGCTGCTTGAGTATCTGGGTGCTGACGCCCGGGGCCGTACGCAGGTTTGTGAAGTGTATGTCGCTGCTGTTTGCGTCGAGTATGGCAAGACAGGCCGCCTGGAGCCGGAGCAAATCCAGAGAGCGGTCGAGAATGCGCGCCGTAAGCTCGGAAGAATCCGACCCCGTATTTATGTCGTTTGCGATTTCGAGAAGCGCCTTGTTTATCCGCGCCTCTTTCTCCTTTTCGCTGTAGATATGAGTGTAGCGATAGCCTATGGCTACCTGCTGCGCCAGACTGCGCGTAAAGTCTATTTCGTCTTCGTTCCAGTGATAATTGCGGCGGCAGTGATGCAGACCTATCATGCCGAGCAACTCCCAGTTTGACATGATCGGCACGATCAGTATTGACTTGCTTCCGAGTTGCTCGGCCAGCATATGTATTACGTGAGGCAATTCGCCCGAAGAGGTGTCTTCGACCACCTGCGGATTATAGATGTCCATGTTTTCCTGCAGGCGGTTCAAATCAAACGGCACTTCAAGATCGATTGAGGAAGGCAGAGGAATATCGTCGGCCTCCGCGCGATATTCGTGGGTAATGCGAAGGCGGCCTTCGGCCGTAAGCGTCATGACGTTGCAGCGGTCCACCTCCATCATCTTTCCGACTTCGGTTACGGTCCCTTGCAGGAAGTGGTCCAGATCAATAACGGAATAAGTTTCCGACCCGACGCGGCTCAAAATCGCCTCACGAGCCTCGTACATTCTCAGCTTACGCTCCAGTGAAAGTGTCTGTCTGATATCGGTCATCCTCGGTTGAAAATATTCCAGAAATGAACAAGTATCGGGTTATGACGAGCCAACAAAAACAGCGGACGCTCCCGAATCGGGTCATTATCTCCCAATAAGAACCGGCCCGCAAGCGACTCAGCGCGTAAAGGTCACGATCTGGCTGATTCCGCCGTCAGGATTGCGCAGAGTGATCGAAACCGGGACCCCCACAGGAAATTTATCGTTTGGCACGCGAGCCAGCACGACCGACAGGTCAGGGCTCTTAGGCTTTATCGGATAGACGATGTTTCCTACAACGGCAACGACGCCTTCCTGTAGAGCCTCTCCATATAAGAGCAGCTTTCCTGATCCCTTTTTGTACTTCACGCGGGTAAGCACGGGCGGCGTTATTGCGGGCTGAAACATCAGCGCGCCGAATGCGTTCAGACGGCCTGCGGTTGCTACGTAGGGGTGTCCTTCGCGGTCATAGAGAGTGTCGAGTTGATCAACACCGCCGAGTATCCGGCTCTTTATGACGGGTGCGAGGTCTTCGGGGTACTTCGATTTTACCAGCGCCGCGACACCCGTTACGAATGCGGCGGAGGCAGATGTTCCGTCTACGAGCGCGTACCAGTCGTCAGGGTCATCCGAAAGCGAACAGAGCAGACACGATCCGCGTGCCGAGGTTGTGAGTATCGAAACACCGGGCGCAGCCAGATGCACGCTCGTCTGGCCGAAGCCTGTTATAAGGAAGTTTCCGAAGTAGTCTGCCCATATCTTGTCGTTGTAGTCTGTGGCGGCCACAACTATTTGATTAGGCAGCTTGTAAGCGCCCGGGTAAAGCAGGCTCTTGTCGTTATCGTAACCTTTATTGCCTGCTATGCACACAAGCAGCACTCCCGCATCATTGGTTGCAAGGACCGCATCCTTTAGCGCCTGAGCGTCTTCCGGCGGCACCGCTTCTTCGCCTGCCGTGTAGAGTTCCGAGCTCCAGCTTGCATTGATGATCGAGGCTCCGGCGGCTATCGAATAGAGCAGCGAGCGCGCCGCATCAGCCATAGTCGCCACAGGGAATCCGTCATCCTCTGTAGTGAAAAAATTGACCGGCAATATCTTTATCTGCGCAACGCCGCTTATGCCGACATTATTATTCATACGCGCGGCAATTATGCCGGCCATGAACGTCCCGTGGCCATATACATCCCTGACATCGCCGTCGCGAGTCACCACATTTGCGCCATGCACGTCATCAATATATCCATTATTGTCGTCATCTATTCCGTTGCCGGGGATTTCTTTGGGATTGGTATAAATGTTCGGCGCGAGATCAGGATGATCTATGTCGACGCCCGAGTCGCTAATGGCCACTATAAGATCGGGGTTACCCGTAGTTATGTCCCACGCCTCAAGCGCCTTGATATCAGCCTGAGCCTTTGTGATTCGATTATCGAATGCACCGAGGTTCAAAAGCGCCCATTGCCTTATAAAGGCGGGGTCATCCGGTCGCAGCGAGCCCGGAGTTACACGGTAATTCGGCGTTGCGTACTCTACGCGGTCATCGGCGCGAAGCCGCTCGATTATTGAATCAATATCGGCGTTCCGATCAAAATGCAGTACAAAGGTGCGATCCAGCCCGCGCCGCGATATGATCTCGTCTATCCGATCAAGATTCGCATCTCGATTCGCATCTCGATTCGCATCTTGATTCGGACGGACGGCCATCGGCACAATATCTTCATCCCGCAGCCTCCCGTTTGTCTCTCCAATCGAGCGGGCGAGCGCTCGATTGTGCCGCTCCTTATCGGCCAAGGTGAAGGAATCGATTCCTTGCTTGAGCTTGACTATTACTTCTCCGGGAGCATAAGCGGAAGGGTTTCGCTTATGCTTTGAAGCAGAGACGGGTATTTGCATTGTGAGGGAGGGTAGGCAAATTGCGAGGGTAATGATTAAAAGCTGAATTTTGCGCATAAGCATATAACTGAACTTGATCTGGGATTTGCAACCACTGCTTATACCGCAAATGCAGAGCTTTTTCAAGAGTATAGGGGCAGTCGCAATGAATCCATTTTATAGTGGCTCACCGAATTGCCCCCCGGACGACCGTCTTGATTCAGGCAAGAATATGCCTTGTCCCTGGATTTGCCGCGCAGTCAGGTGGAGTGCCCAAAAGTCTCCATTTCGGCATCCAATCTGTCCGGCAAATGGCAATATGACCGAATATTTACGATGCAATTCATTCATTCAAATGTCTTCAATATTTTGTATATGTAAGCTAGATTATTCGTTTCATCCTGGAATTTTTATGATACAATGCGCAGGTCACGAGGCCACACTCATCCTAAGCCGCCAAAGTTGTCGGGGCGGCGAATCTAACGGTGTTGATTCAATTCGGACTTGAGATGCTGAGAGTTTTATCGCATTCTAAACCACAGGAGAAGAGCGGAAGCAAATGCCAGCATCCCTGATGCCAGATCGGCCCCAGCGGTGTTGGTTTGATTGCTGGACCTCGCATCCGAATTTGTGTCGGAAAGATCAGTCGTTTTGATGTTTGTAGAATTTTCACCTGGACCACAAATGCAACCGATAGTTCCACAGTCGCAGTAGCCGCCAACAAGGGTGTGGCCTGCTAATGCAACAGTGGTGAATGGAGTCGAGATGTTCTGTTTATCGAATTGAGAAGGCGAAAACAGAAGCGGAAGAGCAAGGATGCAAAAAACCGCAAATACAAGTCGTTTTCTCACGAATACTTCCTCCAAATTGGGATTTGCCGGCCTGGAAAGCTTGGCTGGCCGGGGTGGATTGTTTCAACACGCCATTTTGAGCCGACTGGCTCACACTTTTAACTCACATCAATTATTCAATGAAACTGCTGATAAATTTACCCGATTCGCTGAACATGCTTACAGCCTGCGTGATTTAGAAACGCTTGAAAATGCAAGCCAGGTGCTGATGAATCTGCCGATTGAAGCGGCGCGGCAGACGGGTTTGTACTATCACGCTCTTGCCGTCAAGCGGAGCGGGCAAAGAAGCGAAGCGCGACTCCTGCTTGAAAAAGTTGCAGAGAATGGGCCGTTGGCCTACAGGGCGCGAGCGATTCAATCGCTGGGAGTAATACACTACGAACAAGGTCAGGTAGATGAGTCATCGCGGTGTTATCTCGAAGCACTAAAGATCGCATCAACCAAAAATGGGCAAAATTGGCTTCCTATACTGATGGCCCATTTGGATATAGTGCTTCACCAGAGCATAGAGGGCGATCATCTTGGAGCAATAGCCTATCTCGAAAACCTTTCGCCTCTTATGCAGCTGGTCAGCAAGCAGCATCCTTTATATTTCTATGTTTACCATAACGCGATTGCGGTCGATCTTGCAGAAGTCGGCCGCATCACAGAAGCGCAGGCCGCTAGCGAAATCGCTCTGCGGTCTCCCTTTGCCGCTGCTTATCCCGAATGGGCTGAAACTCGTGAGGAGATCTCAGCTAAACAGCAAGCCGCTTCTTCTTCCTTTATCGCTCTCAATCGCGCGCCTGAAATCGCTCCCTCGCCACAGCCTCAAACTCTGCCCAGCCTGAAGCCGGTGAGGGTCCTGGTTTTTGCCTGGCCTGCCTGCGATAAATTTAATCTTCAAATATCAGTTTTTACGATTGCCCCGTGTGTGGCAATCGCCGACGATCAGGTAAACCGGCGCATTCTTGAAATGATGCGTCAGAGTATCCAACCTCGCGCCCCACCTTCATGTCTTTGGATTAAAAACCGGTAAACCTTCAAAACCTATATCTTGAGGTGGGCCATCGTTGCCCGATGACCCACCCGGGCTCAACTGCACACAGCCGTGTAAAGGGATTGGTTTGTCCAAAAACACGCTTGCATACCGGAGAACGGCTATGAGTATACCAGAAAAAAGGGATACTGGCACAAAAACAAAATCCGAATTTGTTACTTATTCCGAGGGTTATCTGGTCCCTGAAACCGAAATCCGTAAATTCATTGAAAAATTGCCTGTCAACCAGATAAATGTAATGGCGGGAAGGATGCAGGTTGTAAGCGATGTAACCGGCTCGCCAATTGGAGGCGAACTTAACGAGTCGGATTTGCAATTGATTGAGAAGGTGGCAAAAGAGAGCAGCAACAAACGCTATCAATCAATAATGGGATCGATCCTGACTGCTCTCCGGCAAGGGCCGGCAGGAATAATAGCGGCCAACCAGACAGCACGTCGCGCCGTCGAAATTGCCTTTAGCTGGACTTATAAATACCTGTTCGCCTTCAATCAATATAAGGCCAGTCTGAGGGAGATAAGGCGAAAAGAATAAAACAACGAATGAAGTTGATCCGTGAAAAAATCTTTAACCGGATTAACGGGATTCTTTAACTCTATGTCCCAAGTATTGTAAATCTTGTAAATCCTGCCAAAAACCCGATTCTCCGGTCACGGATCACGGATCGCGCATCATTGCAGCAGATCACAAGCCAGCAGCGCAGCGCCGATTATTCCCGCGTCCTGTCCCAGTTCGGCAGCAATTATACGACAGCTTTCAAAGGCGGGGGCCATGGTACGTTTCTTAGTCTCTTCTCTGACAGGCTCAAGCAACAACTTTCCCTCGGCCATCACGCCGCCGCCCAGAACCACTGCTTCCACATTCAACAGATTGATCACGCTCGCTATAGCGGTGCCCAGTATCTTTCCGGTCTCTTCGAGGACTAACCGCGCAAGTTCATCTTCTTCGCTCGCGGCCTGAAAAACCCGTTCGCATACCAGCGTGCCTTCCATGTCTTTAGCAAGATGCGAGATCGAATATGAAGGATCGCTGAAGAGCTGTTCCCGCACCCTCCGTACGATGTTGGGGCCGGAGGCCAGCGTCTCAAGACAGCCCGTTGAGCCGCAGGCGCATTCCAATCCATCCATCTCTATTTTGAAGTGTCCGAATTCGCCCGCAAAACCGCGCGTGCCTCTCTGGAGTTGCCCCCCCAGAATCAAGGCCGCGCCTATGCCTGTGCCCATAGTGACATAAAAGACATCGCTCGACCCTCGGGCCGCGCCACATCGCCATTCGCCGTAGGCAGCTACGTTGGCATCATTATCGAATACGACAGGCAGTTTTGTGGCCTTTTCTAGTTCCTCGTGTAGAGCAAAAGACGACATATCCACAAGGTTCGGCATAACCTCGACTCGTTGAGCTTTCTGGTTCACCATGCCCGCCCATCCTATGCCCACGGCAGAGACCTTGCCTTCGGTTTCTACAGAGGCGCGCAGCCCGTTGATAACATCTACAAGCTGATCAATAAAAACCTGCGGGTTGCTCACCTCGGTTACTATTTGACATCGTTTTAGTATGTGACCCTCTTCATCGACAAGCGCCCCTCGGATGGTGCGCCCAACATCCAGCCCAACATATAGCTTTTTTAGATCCGGCATCCTGACTCTCTCCTGCTTCGGCCTGGAATGCTTAATGGTTTCAGGTTAAAGGGCGGACCCGGCGAGGGCCTGAACCCTGGCTTTTTTCAACCGGCTCAGTGCCCATCGAGCTTTGGCCCGAACGCCCTCGTCTTCGTCGCCCAGTCGCTTTTGCAGCGCACTGCGCGCAGCCGGGTCGCATATCTGGCCCAGGGCTTCGGCCGCCGCAAAACGCATATTCCCATTTTCGTCATCCAACAACTCGATCAGATCGGAAACCGCTTTAGTCTCTTCAAGTCTTCCGAGCGCGAGCGCTGCCTCGCAGGCCACAAATTTATCATCTCCCCTGAGCAATTCAACGAGCACCGCCGATATGCTTTTATCGCCGATAAGGCCGAGCGCCTTGGCGGCAAAACGCGCGGTCAGATAATCGCCTTCATCCATGGAATCGTTGAGCATGCCGATGACGGGGCCTGTTGCCTGCTCTCCCAGTTTGACTATGGCCTGTACGGCTTCGGCTTTGACCTTCAGGCTCGCGTCCCTGAGAGCTTCGACAAGGACGGAAAGCGCGCGCGGGTCGTGCGAAAACTTCAGCGTGCGAATCGCATCCAGACGGACTTCTTCATTCTCGTCCTTAAGCAAAATGGTTGGGTCTACGGCTACCTGCCCGCCAGACAGACCCTTCATAATCTGCTGTGATATGCGATCTTGAATCGCGAGCACATCTTCGGCGTCGGCGTCTATCTTTTCGCTCCAGATGATACCGCCGCCCGATGCATCTATCAGTTGAGCGGTCACGCGAAGTCGTTCGCCCGCCTTCAGGAAATTTCCCATCAGAATCACATCCACGTTCATCTCCGTACGCACCTGCGCGGGATCAATGGACTGGTTCTGATATTTTGTAACGTAACTCAAAGGCATGACGGTGACGGCCCTCGCTCTTGCAAGCTCAGTGATAAGGCCATCGGCCAGCGTAAGCCCGTAAAAATCGGCCTGCGGGTCGCCACTCAGATTGCGAAAAGGCAGCACGGCCAGCGCTTTTTGCGTGCCGCTGACTATAGAGAATTCCTGCGCGGCGCTCGACGGTCGCCTGGGAGACGGCATCTGCGAGGGGCTCATTTCTGTCGCAGGCTTGCCGGAAAAGAGGCGACCGATGAACTGTTTAAGCGAGCCGAAAAAAGTCTGCCGCTTCGGAGAAACGAAGGGAACCGTTATTCCGTCAGGCACTCCACTGGCCCCAAGCCGTACCGCGCGATTCACGTCCTGCAGGTCTCCGAGCATCTTCTGCATTGCCTGATAGCGGTCGCCGGGCTTTTTGGCCATCGCGTGGTCTACGATCCTGGCCAGGTCCGGCGGCAGTTTGTCGTTGATCTCGAGAAGCGGCTTGTAGGCTTCGTGCATAACGGCGTGCATGGTTTCGACATTGGATTCTCTTTTGAAAGGCAGTCGCCCGCCCGCCATCTCGTATATCACCACGCCGAGCGAATAGATGTCGCTGCGATGATCCGACCTGTCGCCGCGCGCCTGTTCGGGCGACATGTATGAAGGCGTGCCGAGCGGCGCGCCAAGCCTTGTCAACTCCTCCACCTGCTCTCTTGCTTCCGCCGCTCGCCCTTTATCGGAAAGCAGCTTGGCCAGACCGAAATCGAGCACTTTGGCCTGACCTCGAGGGGTAATTATGATATTGCTCGATTTTATATCGCGGTGAACTATTCCTTTTGCGTGGGCCGCGGCCAGCCCGTCGGCCACTTGCAGCGAGATCGATAGCAGGCTGTCGAGCGGAAGCGGCTTTGTGCCTATCACTTTCTTGAGCGTCTTGCCCGGCACGTACTGCATGGTTATGAAGTACTGATTATCGGCTTCGGCGATCTCGTATATAGTGCAGATGTTCGGATGATCAAGCGCCGAGGCGAGACGCGCCTCTCTGAGAAACCGCTTGCGCGAGTCCGCATCGGTCAGAAGATCGGGCGCAAGAAGTTTGAGAACCACCATGCGGTTGAGCGTCGTGTCATAGGCTTTATAGACGCGCCCCATCCCGCCGCGACCCAACTCTTCTTCCAGATTATAGTGTGAAAGTGTCTTGCTCATAATCGGCTGCCATTAAGAAAAAATCCTTTCAAGCAAGGTTATTCTTTTGACAGGTGATGTCAAGGCGAAAACCGAGAGACTGCCCGCAAAGAAAGATTTTGCCCAGAGCCATTTATACAAATTTCCGCATAAATGTAGGGGCAGGGCTTGTCCCTGCCCGAATCGCCCGAAGGGCGATGACTGTCATCGCGCTTACGACGGATTCGGGCAGCCACAATAAATGTACTCATTCGGGCTGCCCCTACAGGCTACCTTCATGTGAAGACCGCTATAAATGGCCCTGAAATTCGCAAAAACACTGGAGGGTTTAGAGATGAGACTGCGTGGAGGTCAATTCCGGCGCGACAGGCAATGGCAATGTGAAACCGAACTGAGAGCCGCGTCCCACCTCGCTCGTTGCAAAGACCTCGCCGCCGTGCGCCTGCACAAGGTGCTTTACGATAGCCAGTCCCAGCCCCGTCCCTTCGATCTTGCGCGAGCGCGATTTATCCGCGCGATACAATCGCTCGAAGACGCGCGGCAGGTCGGCGGCGGCTATCCCCACGCCTGTGTCTGTGATGTGTATAACGGCAAATCCCGCGCCCGCCTTCGCTTCAACTCTGACCGTTCCGCCCGGACGGTTGAACTTCACCGCGTTGTCTATAAGGTTATAAAGTATCTGCTCTGTTCGTGTGCGGTCGGCTTCCACCAGTAAATCATCGGGAACATCTACCTCAAACCTGGCATCGCAATCGCCTCGGCGAGCCTCGGCAAGCGCAATGACATCCGTTACGACGCTGCGCAATCGGACGGGTCCGAGCGAAAGCTTCACCTGCCCCGATTCGATGGCCGATAAATCCGATATATCCGAAATCAACTCGCTCATCCGCGCCGCGTGTTTGTACAGCTTTTTGACAAACCGGGAGTTGTTTTCCGGGTCATCTATCGCCCCGGTCAAAAGCGTCTCGGCGTATGCGAGTATGGCCGTAAGCGGCGTGCGCAGTTCGTGCGAGAGGTTGGCAAAAAATTCTCGACGTACGCGTTCGAGCCGTTCCAGTTGCGTTATGTCGAAAAAGACGCCTACGGCAAGCTCGCGTCCAAGCGGCGCGACATTGAGTTGAAACGAGCGAGACTCTATCCCTGTCATCTCTATTCTGGTCTCAACCTGTTTTCGCTCTTCCAGAGAGCGGCGAAAAGCGTCGTTTATCGCGGGATCGCGTGTGGCATCCACCAGTCTGTAATGTTGTGTCGCATCCAGATGCGAATTGAAGAACCCCGGCACCGATGGAAGAGGCGTGGCGTCGCCGTTGTCGGCTCGTCCGTTTCCCGCTCGACCGTTCCCCGCCCGACCATTTGTTTTATCATCCTCCCTGATCGTAGCCGGGTCGGCAGTCGGGTCAGGAAGTTTCACTATTCGCGCAGCCGCGTTGTTATAGAGCACGACATGCATCTGCGAATTTACGATCACCACCCCCTCGCGCATAGTGGCAAGCACAGCCGATAGCAAACGATTGGTCTCCTCCGTCATTTCAGTCTGTCGCTCGATTTCCTTTAGCGCCGCGCTGTAGCGGGTCAGCGCATACCGCGAGACAAAGAACGTTATAGTCCCTACGACAAATACCGTTATTATGTGGGAAGCGACGACTGACATGCCCGGATAAAGCAGCGTCTTTACCAGCTCGTAGAGGGCAAAACTTCCCACCGCCGCCGCCGTCACCATTCGGACTCGTCGCGCAAGGTCTTTCATCTATCACTCAAAATAAAGGCTCGGACTGAAGGAAACCAGCTATTCAAATGCATCGGACGCGGTCTGTTTCCGAGGGTCGTGCAGACGATAACCTACGCCCGTGACCGTCTCTATCAGCGAGGGATTGCCGAGCTTTTGCCGCAGCCGTCTTATGTGCACGTCGAGCGTGCGCGAATCGCCGTAATAGGTGAGTCCCCACACACGGTCGAGCAGGACTTCGCGCGTCATCACCCGGCCCTGATTGCGCGCAAGCTCTGAAAGCAGCGCGAACTCTTTTCGCGTAAGACGCACATCCTTGCCTTCGCAGCGCACGTTGAAGGTCGACGGGTCAATCATCAGCACGCCGTTGTCATAGATTGGGCGCTCGATGTCGCTTCCGTCTGAGCGGCGCAACACGGCGTTTACACGCGCCACAAGCTCGCGCATGCTGAATGGCTTTGTGATGTAATCGTCAGCTCCGAGATTCAATCCCAGCACTTTATCCGATTCATCCGTCCGCGCCGTAAGTATCAGGATCGGCACTCGCGCCGTAGTAGATTCAGCCCGCAGCCGGCGGCACATCTCGAATCCGCTCATATGGGGCAGGTTCAAATCGAGCAATATAAGGTTGGGCGGCGAATCGAGTATCAGATTCAAAGCATCTTCACCCGTCGTTGCCACCCTCACTCGAAAGCCTTCCCGCTCAAGGTTGTAGCGTATCGAGTCTCCGATGTCTTCGTCGTCCTCGACGATTACAACCTTGCGTAAGCGTGATTCGTCGCCGCTTGCTACCATACTGTATGTTTTATCACCTGGCCTCTCGCCATATAGACTATCTGTTCGCATATATTCGTCACGTAGTCGGCTATGCGCTCAAGATGTTTCAGCACAAATAGCCACTGCGCTCCTCGCGCGACCGCACTCGCATCGCGCATCATTACGTCGATGACCTGGCTGTAAAGATGATCATAAAGCGAATCCACCTCATCGTCGCGGGCAATCGTAATGCGCGCCCGTTCCGGATCGCCCGAGGTGAATGCATCAAGCCCATCTATCAGCATCTCTTGCACAACAATAGCCATGCGTTCCACATCTATGTGCATGTCAAGTTGCGGCTCGTTGTTTAGCTCAAGCGCGTGCTTGGCGATGTTGACAGCGTGATCGGCCATGCGCTCGACGACCGGAGCGGTGCGCGCAGCCGAAATCACGAAGCGCAGATCGGATGCCGCGGGTTGCTTGAGCACGAGAATATCAACACATATCGAGTCAAGTTCAAGCTCCATCTGATCTATCGCGTCGTCTTCGTGAATGATGCGCTCGGCAAGGTCCGAGTCGCGCTCAATGAGCGCGCGCGTAGCCCCGGCAATAGCCCGCTCGGCTGCGCCGCCCATTACGAGAAATCTGTCTCTGAGCCGGTTCAAGTCCTGTTCAAGTAATCGGTTATGCATTTGTTTAAATCCTGAATAGTGATGCGTCATTCGTGATACGTGACCTGTAGGGAGCCTGCCGGTAAAAGACAAATTGCAAGCCTGGTCAATTACGCATCACGCATCACCTGTCACCCACCAAAATCATCCAAATCGGCCGGTGATGTAATCTTCCGTCATCTTATTATCCGGCTTTGTAAACATCTTTTCGGTCGTATTGAATTCTATCATCTCTCCGAGCCAGAAGAAGGCCGTCAAATCCGACACGCGGGCGGCCTGCTGCATGTTGTGCGTCACGATGACTATCGTGTATTTCGTCTTGAGATCAACGATCAACTCTTCGATCTTCTGCGTGGCGATAGGGTCGAGCGCCGAACAGGGCTCATCCATCAAAAGCACATCCGGCTCGACGGCAAGCGCCCGCGCTATGCAGAGGCGCTGCTGCTGGCCGCCCGAAAGCCCAAAGGCGGATTCTTTTAAACGATTCTTTACTTCGTCCCACAATGCCGCCCCGCGAAGGCTCGCCTCGACCCGCTCGGCCATCTCTGCCTTCGAGTCGGTCATCTTATTGATTTTAAGCCCGTATGCCACGTTATCAAATATCGAGCGGGGAAACGGGTTCGATTTTTGAAAGACCATGCCGACCTTGCGCCGAAGCGATACGACATCGGTCGCGGAACCATAAATATCCTGACTGTCGAGCGTGATCTTGCCTTCGATGCGCGTCCCCGGTATGACATCGTTCATGCGATTGAGCGTGCGCAGCAGCGTAGATTTGCCGCAGCCCGACGGGCCGATAAAGGCCGTCACCTGTTTTTCAGGAATGGTCAGCGAGATGTCCCTGAGCGCCCGCGTGCGCCCGTAATAAAAATTCAGATTCTCGACACAGATCTTTTTTTCCGCCGGTCTCTTTTCCGCCTCCGAGCGCGGCGGGACTTCGGTTCTTGGAACCGGCGCGGCTACGTCTGGAACTACCTTGGTGCTCTGCATATCTTCTCTCGTCTTTTTCAGCTCTTGCTGTTCATTCATAAGTATTCCGTGATTCGCGATTCGTGATTCGTGATTCGTGACTTTCAGTCGGATAGCCTGTTTAAGGCTAACGGCAAGTCTCACGCATCAATCTTCACGGATCACGCATGATGACGGTTTCTCGTAAGCACTCTCACCACTATGTTGATAGCCAGAATCATCCCGACCAGCACGAGGGTCGCCGCCCAGGCCATCGAATGCCACTGCTCGTAAGGCGACCCTGCGTAATAGTATATCTGATAGGTGAGCGAGGCCATGGGCTGATAGATGTTCGTGCTCATGTAATTGTAGCTGAGCGCTGTAAAGAGCAGAGGCGCGGTCTCGCCCGCGATGCGAGCGATTGCAAGCATCGCACCTGTCGCCACGCCGCCTGCTGCCGCGCGCAAGACGACGCCAAGACTGACCCGCCAGACGGGTGCGCCAAGCGCCAGCGCCCCTTCGCGCATACTGTGCGGCACGAGCCGAATCATCTCTTCGGTCGTGCGCGCCACTATCGGCATCATCAAAATCGAAAGCGACATTCCGCCCGCGAGCGCCGAAAAATGGCCCATCGGCCTGACGATCACAGTCCAGGCGAATACGCCGACGACTATGGATGGAACCCCTGTGAGCGTGTCTATCAAAAATCGCAGGACCTGACCGAAACGATTCGAACTGAACTCCGCCAGATAAAGCCCGCCCAGTATGCCTACGGGCAACCCGATTACGGAAGCGATCCCGATCAGGATCAGAGTGCCGACTATGGCGTTGGCTATCCCGCTGCCCGGCTCGCCCACGGGCTTTGGTTCATTGATGAGGAACCCGATAGTCAACTCGCGCACGCCTGTCACGGCGATATAGCCGAGTATGACCACGAGCGCGCCGATCACCATAACCGCCGCCCCGGTCATTAGCGCGGTCATAGTGTGGCTCAACAGCTTTCTACGCCCGAGACTACGCATGAGCCGCTCTCCCCTGGCCTCTGGTCACTCCCCACACCAGCAGCCTTGCAGTCGCGTTGATGATGAAGGTGATGATAAAGAGTATCAATCCAAGCTCGACAAGCGCGTGGCGATACGTCTCTGTCGTTGCCTCGGTGAATTCGTTTGCGATGGCCGAGGCAATCGTATACGAGGGATCGAAAAGCGAAGCCGATATCTCAGGGCGATTGCCGATGACCATCGTTACGGCCATAGTCTCTCCGACAGCGCGCCCAAGCCCGAGTATAATCGCCCCTGTGATTCCCGATTTCGCGTTCTGCAAGACGACAAGTGTCGCCTCCCATCTGGTAGCGCCCAGCGCGAGCGAGGCTTCTCTTTGCGAACTCGACACGGCCCCAAGCACGTCGGTTGTGACCGATGTGATAATTGGCACGACCATGATCGAAAGGATTATCCCCGCCGTCATCAGCCCGAGCCCGTTTAAGTTTCCCTGAAAAATCGGCAGAAAACCGAGCGTCGACTGAAGCGCCGGATAGATGTGTTCTCTCAAAAGCGGAGCCAGCACGAATATGCCCCAAAGTCCATAAACCACAGACGGTATGGCCGCAAGCAACTGCACTATGAACGAGATCGGGGTCGCAAGCGAGCGAGGCGCGTGCTCGGTCAGAAATACCGCTACGCCTATGCTTACAGGGACGGCGATCAGCAACCCTATTATCGAAGTCACTGCCGAGCCGTAAATAAACGGTAACGCGCCGAATTCTTCGCGCACCGGATCCCAGATCTCGCGCCAGATAAAGCTCAGTCCGAACTTTGAAAACGAAAGCGTCGAATTGCGCGCCATCTCGATTATTATCAGGACGGTGAGCCCCGCAATCAGGAGCGCAAACGCCATGGTCACAAAGCGGAACACTCGGTCGCCAATGCGTTCGGAGCCTCGCAGCCACTGTAGAGGGATTGAAAAAAATCGGAGAGCCTCCGCCGAAGAAGGCTCTCTATTGGTAGTCATAGCGTTTACCCATGCCCTGATTCACGCTTAGCTTGTGTGAAGCGGTTTGCCCTGAAAGGTGATCGAGTTGATCTTCTGCTCGGCCTTCTTCACGACTTCTGTAGGCAGAGGCGCGTACGTCAGGTCCTTTGCCATGCCTTCGCCGTCGTGAATCGCCCACCAGAGGAAATCTGCAACAGCCTTGCCTTTAGCCTGATCCTTTTGATCTTTGTAGACCAGTATATAGGTGAACGAAGAGATTGGATAGGCCGCCTGCCCAGGCGCGTTTGTGATCGAGACTCGCAGGTCTTCGGGCATCTGGCCAGCCGCGCCAGCCGCCGCCGCCGTTATTGATTCAAGCGTGGGCTTGATGAAATCACCCGATGAGTTTTTTATCTCGGCCACGGGCAGCTTGTTCTGCTCGGCGTAAACCAGTTCGACATAGCCGATGGAATTCGGGGTTTGCTTTACCTGTCCCGTGACGCCTTCGTTGCCCTTGGCTCCGACACCGCCTATCCAGGCGACCGATACGCCTGCGCCGGGTCCGGCCTTCCACTCGGGGCTCACCTTTGAAAGATAATCGGTGAACACAAAAGATGTGCCGCTTCCATCCGAACGATGCACCGACGTAATGGTATCGCCGGGGAGTTTCGCATCCGGGTTTGTGGCTGTTATGGCCGGGTCATTCCACTTAGTTATCTTGCCCAGGAATATTCCCGCGATTGCCTCGGGCGTCAGCTTGAGGTCGGTTGTGACGCTCGGCAGGTTGTAGGTTATTACGACCGCGCCAAGAACCGTAGGAATGTGCAGAAGCTCGCCCGGCGCTTTTTGCAAAGCATCGTCGGTCATCGGCGCATCCGAGCCGCCGAAATCAACCGTCTGCTCGCTGATCTGCTTGATGCCTCCACCCGATCCGATGGATTGATAGTCAAACTTCAGATTCGGATGCATCTTGTTGTATTCGCTAAACCACTTCTGATAGATGGGGTTTGGAAAGGTCGCGCCCGCGCCCGTCAGCCTGATTTCACCACCCGCATCAGGGCCTCCTGCTGTGCCGGAGCAACCAACGAAAGTCAAGGCAGAGAGCGATACCGCAAGTAGCGCAATCGCCAGTCTCGATGCTAATGTGCGTTTAATCATTGTAAGGGTAGGTCCTCTCGTTTTTTTGTTGGTATTCCAAATTGGGAGTATAAAAATAGCGTGTTACAGACGTGTAACACGCTTGTTAAAAAATCATTAAGAATTTTACAGAATGAGCGATTTAGAGGAGATTTGGATAAAAATCAGGGCTGACGGGGCGTGAAAAGCGACTCAGACAGGATAAACAAGATTTCAGGAAAAGGATCGAAACCCCTGTAAATCTTGTTTATCCTGTCTAAAAAATCGAGCTATCTCACAGGCTCAAGCTTGAACTTGTAAGCATACGCTTTGTTTGTGGGCAGGCGGTATTCGGGATGTTGCCGGGCTCCCCAGCTATTGTCGCCGCCTACGCCCATCTGTCGGTAATCGATGTTTACCGTGATGTCATATGATCGATTGATTTCAGACGGATGGCTGGCTCGTTCTAGTTCTTCCATCGGGAAAAGCCACGCGCTGAAATAGATGAGAGGCTCGCCTGTGATCTTTAATCCCACCCTGCCCTGGTTTGTAAAAGTCACCCACCTGACATCGGTGCGATTGCCGCTCTCCTGCGGTTTCACATAAGGAAAGAACAGATCTCCAACCCACATCGAATAAAGACCCACGGCTGCGCCTGTGTTTCGATCCCAATAATTTTCCTGCGGCCCGCGACCGTACCACGAGACCGAACCGAACTCTCTGGACATGTGAAGCTGTATCCCGAAACGCGGCAGATCGGGCAGGTTGTTTCCCGGCTCAAGGGCGCTTTCAACCTCAATCGCGCCGTCGCCAGTAACCGTATAGACGTTGCTGTAGCTCGACTCGCCCGCCGAAAGCTTTGAAAGCGCCGTCACCTTTACCATCTGGGGCGCTATCTGCTCGACCCTGACGCTTGTAATCGAACGGGTGGTACCCGCAGTACGCCATATGCCCTGGCGCTCGACCATCTTGTTGCCCCGGTCGTTGTCAATCGGAGCGCGCCAGAAATTCGGCGTCAGCGCGCCGGAAAGTATCTGCTTGCCGTTCGCCTCGTATGACGCAAGCGCGCCGCTTGCTTTATCGAAGCGCGCCGTGAAAGACTCGCCCGTGATCGTGTATTCCGAATCCGTCTCCTTAAGCTTGAGCGCGGGCATAGCCGAAACATCCCTCGCAGAAACTGCGGGCGGATGGTAAGGCATCTCAAACTGATCCCACGCTAAAACGTATCCCTTCTCGGCCCACGGAGTGTCGCTTGCCAGGGCGAACGAGATTTTCAGGAAATACTCGGCTCCGGGTTTGAGCTTGGGACGCTCCATCGCAAACGCGATCTGTTCGGATTCACCGGCTGCGGTGCTAAGTTTAGGCAGCACGCCGTGCTCGATGACCACGCCGTTTTCGGCCAACTCCCAACGGCCTTGAACAAAGGAAAGATCGCTGAACATGTACTTGTTGTGAATTCGGACCTTGCCTGCCCCCAGATCAACCGGCTCGACCTTAATGAACTGATAAACTTTCCTGACTTCATCGAGCGAAGGATGCGGCGTGCGGTCGGGCAGAACCAGCCCGTTCGTGCAAAAGTTGTTGTCGTTTGGCACATCGCCGTAATCGCCGCCATAGGCCCAGAACTGCTTTCCGTCCGCGCTCTTTTTGCGAAGCCCCTGATCTACCCAGTCCCAGATAAAACCGCCCTGCATCTGAGGGTGCGCGTCGATTGTCTTCCAGTACTCGTCGAGGTTGCCCACGCTGTTTCCCATAGCGTGCGCGTATTCGACCAGAAACATAGGCTTGTCGTGACCGTACTTTTCCCAGTCCGAAAGCATGTGATCGGGCGGCGTATACATAGGATTGAACACGTCGCTGTGGATGCTGCGGCCCGGTTCATAGCCTATGATGAATTCGGGATAATTGGTTTTTGCCCACGCGCGCGCGGCATCGGGGTTTCTGCCGATCCCGGCTTCATTGCCGAGCGAAAACATGAAGATCGAGGCATGATTTTTGTCGCGTTCGATAGTGCGGCTCACGCGATCAACGTGCGCGTCGGTGAAATCTTCCGAATCCGAAATTCTCTGCTTCTCATTCGCGCCGTAGCCGTGCGATTCGATATTCGATTCGTCCAGAACATAAAGACCGTAGCGATCACAAAGCGCGTACCATTCGGGAACATTCGGATAATGGCTTGTGCGCACGGCATTGATGTTGTTCTGCTTCATCAGCAGTATGTCCTGAATCATTCGCCTGCGCGTCATAACCTGACCGAGATCAGGGTCGTGCTCGTGGCGATTGACTCCCTTGATCTGAATCGGGCGACCGTTGACGAGTATCTGCCCGTTTTTGATCTCGGAAGAGCGAAAGCCCACTTGCCACGGTATGCTTTCGATCACCTTGCCGAGATCATCTTTCAGAGTCAAAACAAGCGTGTAAAGGTTAGGCTCTTCGGCCGACCACTTCTTCGGATTCTCTACGGCGCGCTCCATATCGACCGTAAATTCCGCCTTCGCGTCAACCTCACCCTTTGTGTTCAAAGCCTCGAAGACCTGTCGGCGCGCATCGTCGTATAATCTGGCTTCAACGGAAAACGCCCGCTGTGATATTTCGGCATTGTCCATCTGCACTTTGAGCTTGAGCGTAGCGTCGCGGTATTGATTGTCCAGTTCCGTACGCGCATAAAAGTCCCGGATGTAAAGCGGTGCGCGCGAGACAAGCGACACATTTCTAAATATCCCGCTCAACCGCCAGAAGTCCTGATCTTCCATGTAGCTGCCGTCCGACCAGCGATAGACCTCTACGGCAACCATGTTCTCGCCGGGTTTCAGATACTGAGTGATATTGAACTCGGCGGGCAGGCGGCTATTTTCGCTGTAGCCGACCTTCTGCCCGTTGACCCAGACGTAAAAGGCCGACGAAACGCCGTCGAATATGAGAAATGTTTGCCGTCCCCTCCATCCGGCGGGCAGTGTGAAATTGCGACGGTACGAGCCTACGGGGTTTCTTTCGTTGTAAGCGGTCCAGGTAGGGGGCGGTTCTCCCATCACTCGCGGCGCGTCTCTTTCAAACGGGTATGTGATGTTCGAGTAAATCGGTGTGCCGTGGCCTTTCATCTCCCAGTTGGACGGCACGGGAATCCCTTCCCACCCGTTCACATCGAAATCGGGTTTGTAGAAATCCACGGGCCGCTCGGCAGGAGTCTTAACCCAGTGGAATTTCCATACCCCGTTGAGCGATTGGGTAAAAGTAGATGCGTGCGCTTCTCCCATCAGCGGTCCATTGTCATTGCTCATTGATTCCCTGATCATTTGGTCAATAGTAGCTACGTGAGCATCTGCCGTCAGGGCGGCGCTTTCTGTCGGGTAAGGCACAAGAGTCGCGTGAGCGGGCTCTTTGTTTATTCCGAATACGCGAGGGTTTTCCCAATCGGGAGCGCCTGTGCCATCGGTTTGAGCGAGCGTGGAAACGGCGACGATGATCGCCAGAAAACAGAGCGCGATAAAGAGCAGAGCAGACCGCATTATTCTTTCCTCTTACAGGTTTCCTTTCTTCATCTCGTCGGCCAGATAATCCGTAGCCCGCCACGACATCGCCAGGATCGTCAGCGTAGGGTTTTTCTCGGATGCCGAAGGGAACGCGCTGCCGTCCACTACGAACAGATTTTCAACATCGTGCATGCGGTTGAATTTGTCGAGCGCCGACCGCTTCGGGTCATCTCCCATTCGGCACGTGCCGTGTTCGTGGATGGCCGAGCCGTTCGAGTCTGTCTTTCCGCGCTCGAATTCAAAGACCTCCGCCTTTGTTTCGTGCAGCATCATCTCACAGGTGTCGTACATCTCTTCGACCATCTTTCGTTCGTTATCGCTTGTCGAATAGGTGATCTTCGGAAGCGGAATACCGTACTTGTCAACCGGAGTGCCTTCGACCGTCACGCGGTTTTCGGCTCGCGGCAGGGTCTCTCCAAACGGATGAAGCTCGACCCATGCAGGGTAGTGGCGGCGCACCTCTGTCTTGAAATCGGAACCGAAGCCGGGGAACTTCTGCGCGAAGTTATTGGCCGACAACTGACAGCCCGACCCCCAGAACTGCATGCCGAAGCCGCGCAGGTAATCGCGTTTCTTGCCGCGATGATTGAAGCGCGGCATGTACATGTGCGCTCCGCCTATGCCGTCCTCGTTTGTGGTCTCTCTGCCGAAAAGTTCGGGCAGGAAAGCCTTGACGTGAATCCGCACCTGCTCGCACAGATACTTGCCTATAACGTCGGAAGAGTTGCCTATGCCGTTCGGGTAGGCATCCGATTTCGAGTTGAGAAGTATGCGGGTCGAGTCTATGCAGGAAGCGCCCAAGACGACCACGCGGGCGCGCACCTGATACTCCTGTTTGCTGTTGCGGTCGAAGTATTGCACGCCGCTCGCCCTGCCTTTTTTGTCCGTGAGTATGCGAGCTACGACGGCATTGTTTTTCACTTCGAGTTTGCCCGTCTTGAGCGCGGGTGTGACGAGATAATCGCTCGCGTTAAAAAATGACGATGTATCGCATCCGTCTCCGCATCTTCCGCAGAAGTGGCATTTCGGAAAGCCGCCGTGATTTTCCGTCAGCACGGCCCGCCGAATATTGACGACCGGGATTCCCAACCGTCCGCCTGCCTTCTTGAGCAGCACCTCGCAGCAGCGCAGGTTTGGCGGAGGCAGATGATAACGGCTACCCGGCAGCGAATCTGAATCGTCATCGCCTCCGCACACGCCTATGAGTTGATCCACTTTGTCATAGTAGGGCGCGATGTCGCTATAGCTGATGGGCCAGGGTATCTCCCATCCGTCGCGCTCGGCGGCCTTGAAATCGAGATCGGAATAGCGAAGGCTGACCCTGCCCCAGACGTTTGTCTTCCCGCCTCTGCCCCACACTCGTATCAAGGTGAAAGGATGGCCTTCGGGAGTGATATAAGGCTGCTCTTTTTGATCGAGAAAGAATTGTGGCGGTCGCTCGCCTCGCGCGTAGCGTTCGCGCCTTTCGTAGGGGAAGACGTGTGTCCAGAAACTGTTTCGGTCGAACTTCTGCCCCGCGTCGAGCATCAATACGTTTACGCCCTGTCGGGTCAGGTTCCACGCGGCCATTCCGCCCGAAGCCCCCGAGCCGATGACTACGACATCATAAACTTTCGACTGTTTTATTACCTGCATGGCAGCCTCCATTTGCTTTATGTGATTGCGGGAATCAAAAGAGACCATCAGTCCGTTTGCTTGTTCCCTGTGCGTTTTCAAGCGATTGTATAGTGCAGCGCGGATTGTATCAAACGGCAAAAGCTAAGACCAGCCAGCGCCAGGATAACACCCCGGCATCCCCAAAATGTAAATCAGGGAATTAGCAATAGGCCACGGATGACGCGGATGCGGCGGGTCTACGCGGATCTGACTCTTTATAATCTAATCCGCGAAAATCCGCCGCATCCGCGTCATCCGCGGCCTATTGCTGCTATTCTGACCTGCTATATTGGGAAAACTAATCATGTAACTTTTCTGTGACGCGATGATGGATTAAGATAATCCGGCGCGAGGGCACAAATAAAAATGCTAAAAACCACTCTTCCAAGACTACAGATTTCTGTCCTGGTCTGCCTGTCCCTGTGCATACTAACAGAGGCGGCCGGTCGCAAGCTCGATACCGGCTACGACGCATGGCTTGGCTACCGGGCAATCGAGGATGAAACCGCGCGGCAACGATATGATCGTTTGCCTGCCGTGGTAGTCGCGCTGTCGGATTCAATCGTAATCAAGGCCGCGCAGGGAGAGATGATCGCGGGGGTGCGCGGCCTGCTCGGCAGAACGCTCAGAGCCGAGACAAAACTCCCCTCAGAAGACGCGATTCTGATCGGCACAACCGGCGAGATCAAAAAGGCGATTCCCTCCTTCGCCGCCGCGCCCGGCTTACAAGATGACGGATTACAAGATGACGGCTTTCTGTTAAAGACCGTAAAACTCGGCGGGCACTCTTACCTGATCGTTTCAGGCGCAAATGATCGCGGCGCGCTCTATGCGGCTTTTGCCTTGCTCCGAAAGATCAATCTCGGTGAGCCTGTTGATGCGCTTGACTATAGAGAGAACCCTTACGCGCCCGTCAGGATGCTCAATCACTGGGACAACCTCGACGGCACGATTGAGCGCGGGTATGCCGGGCGGTCCATTTTTTTTGAGAACAACAACGTAGTCGCTGATCTCAGCCGCGTACGCGATTACGCCCGCCTGATGGCATCAACGGGGATCAACGGCTGCTCAATCAACAACGTCAACGCAAATCCCCGCGTCATCACGGCGGAATTCCTGCCGCAGATTGCGCGCATAGCTGAGGTCTTTCGCCCGTGGGGCGTGCGGCTTTTCGTCTCGGTGGATTTCAGCAGCCCGCAAAAGATAGGCGGCCTCGATACATTCGACCCTCTAGACCGCCGCGTGGCCGATTTCTGGAAGAAGACGGTTGATGGAATCTACAGCGCGATCCCCGATTTCGGAGGCTTTGTCCTGAAGGCCGATTCGGAAGGGCGGTTGGGACCTTCGGCTTACAATCGCACGCACGCCGACGCGGCCAATGTGATCGCCCGCGCGCTCAAGCCTCACGGCGGGCTTATCTTTTATCGCGGCTTTGTCTATGACCATCACATGGACTGGCGCAATCTGAAAAACGACCGCGCCGCCGCCGCTTACGACAACTTCAAAAAACTCGACGGCGAGTTTGACGACAATGTAATACTTCAGATCAAACACGGGCCGATAGATTTTCAGGTCCGCGAACCGGCCTCGCCGCTCTTTGGCGCGCTTGAGCATACCAATCAGGTGGTCGAACTCCAGATCACTCAGGAATACACGGGCCAGCAACGCCATCTCTGTTTTCTCATACCTATGTGGAAAGAGGTGCTCGACTTTGACATGCACGCAAAAGGCGCGGGCACACCTGTAAAGCAACTGGTAGCGGGCAAGACATTCAATCGCCCCGTGGGGGGCTTTGTAGCCGTCTCAAACGTGGGGCTTGATCGCAACTGGCTCGGGCACCATCTGGCGGTGGCAAATCTTTACGGATTCGGGCGGCTGGCATGGAATCCAGATCTTTCGAGCGAGCAGATAGCAAGGGAATGGACCCGTCAAACTTTCAACGATGACGCGCAGGTTGTGAAGACCATCAGCGATATGCTCGTCAGGTCGTGGTCGATATACGAGAAATACACGGGGCCGCTCGGCGCAGGCACGCTGACCGACATCATCAACATCCATTACGGCCCGGCAATCGAATCGTCGGAATACAACGGCTGGGGACAGTGGCATCGCGCCGATGAAAAAGGCATAGGGATGGACCGCACCGTGGCTACGGGAACCGGCTTCATAGGCCAGTATCGCCCGCCCGTGGCCCGCGTGTTTGAATCGCTTGAGACCTGCCCCGATGAGTTGTTGCTTTTTATGCATCACGTGCCTTATACGCATGTTCTGCATTCGGGCAAGACCGTGATCCAGCACATTTACGATTCGCATTATGAAGGCGCATCGGAGGCCGAAGGGCTGGTCGAGGAGTGGAAGACGCTCAAGGGCCGAATTGATGAATTGCGTTATTATGAGGTTTTAGATCGCCTTGAGTATCAGGCGGGTCACGCCCGCGTGTGGCGCGATTCGGTCTGCAACTGGTTTCTGCGCAAATCAGGCATCGCCGACCTCCGGGGCCGGGCCGGGAAATTTCCCAATCGAATCGAGGCCGAAAACATGCGTCTTGACGGGTACGAAAGCGAAGAGATAACGCCGTGGGAGGCAGCGTCGGGCGCAAAGGCCATCAGGTGCGCTCGCACGGACGGCCCCTGCCGTGCAAGCTCACGCTACGAAGGGAAGGCGGGCTGGTTCGATCTGGGCGTAGAGTATTTCGATGAAAACGACGGCCAGTCAACCTTCAAGCTTTATGTCGCGGGCCAGCTTGTCGACAGTTGGATTGCCGACGCTCATCTGCCTACGAAACTGCCCGATTCTCACTCCTCGATACGGCGAAGGATTTGCGGGATCGCCCTGCGGCCCGGCGACGAGATACGCATAGAGGCGACAGCCGAAGGTGATGAAGCGGCTTCGGTCGATTATCTTGAAATCGAGCCTGCTCACGATAGCCCTGGCAAATGAAAGGGTGGGAAAGAAGGTTCGCTGATTTCTTACCATCTGGTTTTCTTTGATCAGCGCCAGAATGCTTGAGATTTGAAATTCAAATCTCAAAACGCAGATTTTTATACAACTAAGGTGTAACGCCCAAAGAAGGAGGAACCCCTATGAAACTCACAAAGCTCTTACTTCCCCTTTGTTATATTGCTCTTTCGATCACGTTTGCAGGCGCAGCAGCGCCGACCGGCTCCGCGCCTGAAAAAG
Source organism: Blastocatellia bacterium (assembly GCA_963765495.1). GTDB lineage: Bacteria > Acidobacteriota > Blastocatellia > UBA7656 > UBA7656 > CAVXWP01. The sequence goes on along the minus strand of CAVXWP010000001.1, from coordinate 452,809 downwards.
CGGCATCGGATTCTAAAGAATTCGTTTATGCCGACTTTGAGACGGTCAAGGACAATCACCCTTTGAGCAATCAGGGAGGGGCAGTGCAATTGATGACCTACAGCGCGAACCCCGCGAATCCATGCACCTACAAAGGAATGGAAGGAACGAACGTTCCTGAGCTTGTCCACATAAAGAAAGACGACCCGAACAGAGCTATCGCCTTCGAGTATCATCTATCAGCGCCGAATGATTATGCCGGGGTCGGGGTTGAAATTCAGGCGAAGCCGTGGGAAGACGGAGTTCCCGGAGCCGAAGACCTGAGCGATTACAGCTATCTTACGGTCCAGCTTTATGTGACGGGCATCGAATCAATAGTGGTTGAACTTATCAGCAAGGGGCACGGCATAGAAATACAGAGCGGCAGCCCGCAGATGAGTTTCAAGGTTCAGCAGGGGTTCAACACCTATAAAGTGCCGTTCAAATCCCTGGGGCAGCCTTCCTGGGTAGAGCACAGAGTCTCGGCGAAAGACATTTTGAAGAACCTGACTTCGGTGACCTTCACGGTGTCTTGCAATCAGTGCACGCCGCTAAACGGCACGGTCGTCATTGATAACGTGGTCTTCCACAAATAAACGGCGACCAGTCGAAATCTTATATCAATTCCCGAATGAGTGTAGGGGCAAGGCTTGTCCTTGCCCGGATCGCCCGAAGGGCGATGACCATCATCGCTAACGACGGATTCGGGCAGCCACAATAAATGTACTCATTCGGGCTGCCCCTACATTTGCCGTATATGCGACTGGAAATTGGTCTAAATCACTGGGCGGCGGTTTCCAGGCGGCGGCGCTGGAATTCATCAAAGGTCACGGCTAACACGATTACTGCACCGATGACTACCTGCTGCGCGAAAGAAGATATACCAAGCAGGTTTGCTCCGTTGGCGAGCACGCCCATAATCAGCGAGCCGATGATAGTGCCTGTGACCGTGCCCTGACCGCCGCTCAAAGAACCGCCTCCGATGACCACAGCCGCTATCACCCGCAATTCGTAGCCTTCGCCTGCCGTAGGCTGTCCTGTGACCAGTCGCGCCGATTCGATAGCGCCTCCAAGCCCGGTCAGCATCCCAAGAATCGCATAAAAAAGAACCTGATAGCGAGACACGGCCACCCCCGCGTAGCGCGCGGCTTCGATGTTGCTGCCTATCGCGTAGCAGTAACGGCCCGCCCGCGTTCCGGCAAGCAAAAAGTGCGTAGCCAGGGCGACAAAAAAGACGAGCACAAGCGGTACGGGAATGAGGCCGAGCAGATTACCTTCGGCAAGATAGCCGAATCTTGAGGGCAAGCCTACGACCGCCGTGCCGTCGGTTACAAGCAGGGCCAGTCCGCGAAAGATGCCCATCGCGCCGAGCGTGACAATAAAAGGCGGTATCTTGAGCGCGGCGACGGCCATTCCGTTGAGCAGACCGCAGACGGTCCCAACCGCCACGCAGACAAAGATGCCTGCGAGCACGGGCGCGCCCGCGACCATAGCAAATGCGCCCGCGACCATAGCAAGAGCCATCCCCGAGCCTACCGACAGGTCTATCCCGCCCGACACCATCACGACCGTCATGCCCATCGCCATAATCGTTATCACGGCGGTCTGGCGCGCTACGCCCGCGAGGTTCGCGCCCGAAAGAAAGCGCGGCTCAAGCACGGCTATCAATCCGCACAGCGCGATCAGGCTGGCGAAGGGGAGAAAGCGTTTGATTCGTTCCGACATTGTCTCTCCGGGGGCCGGTGATTGAGAACATGTAAAGTAAGTTGGTTGATCTCTTACCAACCCTTTATCTGAGATTTGAGATATCAGATTTCAGATGAGTAAGAGAAAGTGCATATCTAACCAGTGATTACCGGCCCCTGGCCCCCGGCCCCTGTTTGTCAGGTTTCCAAGGCGGCGTGTCTCAGAATCTCTTCCTGAGAGGTTGCGCGCGCGTCAAGTTCGGCGACCATGCAACCACGCCGCATCACGAGTATGCGGTCTGCCATGCCGAGCAACTCCGGCAAATCCGATGAGACCAGAACGATGGCAGCGCCCGCTTCCGCGAGGCCGTTTATGGCGCGATAGATTTCGGCCCGAGCCGCCACGTCTACGCCACGCGTAGGCTCGTCAAGGAGAAAAACTTTTGAGTCGGCAAAAAGCCATCGCGCGAGCAGCACCTTTTGCTGATTGCCCCCGCTCATTCGCCCGATTGTTTTCAAAGGGTCAGGGGGGCGTATGTGGAGCTTTTCTATGTACTGGCGAGCCGCGCCGATTTCGCGTCTGCGATTTACCCACAACCCTTTTACAAGCGCCCGCAGGTTTGCCAGCGTGAGGTTGCGGGCAACCGGCAGATTTAGGCATAAACCCGTCCGCTTTCGATCTGCCGTAAGCAGGGCGAGACCGCGCTCAACCGCACGCTTTGGAAGCGAGGCATCGAGCCTTGCGCCTTCGATCTCGATTTCGCCGCTATCGGCCTCTTGAGCACCAAAGATCGCTTCTACAAGATCGCTGCGCCCCGCGCCCCCGAGACCCGCAATCCCTAAGATTTCGCCTGCTCGCGCTTCGAAACTGACAACCCTAAACCTCCCTGCGCGTGTCAGGCGCTCTACGCGCAGAAGCGCCCCCCCGAGCGTGGCGCGGCGCGGCGGGAATATCTCTGTCAACTCTCGCCCGGCCATGTGACGGATCATCTCGCCGGTCGAAATTTCGCCCCACTCGCCCGTATAGACTACGCGACCGTCGCGAAGAATCGTCAGGCGGTCGGCAATCATATCGAGTTCTTCAAGCCGGTGCGAGATGTAAATTATCGCAAGCCCCCGATCTTTCATATCCCCGATCAAGCGGAAGAGTTCTTCGACTTCGCGTGTAGTAAGTGAAGATGTGGGCTCGTCCATCACGATGACGCGGCGGGCTTCGAGAGTCGCGCGTGTGATCTCTACCAGCTGGCGGTCGGCAGCGCCGAGACGCTCGACCCGCGCGCGCGGGTCGAGCTTGAATCCGCGTTCGGTTAAAAGATGCGAGACGCGTTCGTTGAGTTCTCGCTGGTTGATGATACCAAGCGGCGAGAAACTTAACGGCTCGCGTCCGAGGAATATGTTTTCGGCTACAGACAGATGCGGCGCAAGCGACAACTCCTGATAGATCATCGCAATTCCGCGAGCGAGCGAATCGGCGGGTGTGTGAAAGCGCGTGCTCTGGCCGCTGATAAAAATCTCGCCCGCGTCAGCCGGGTAGACGCCCGCCAGTATTTTCATCAGCGTAGACTTGCCCGCGCCGTTTTCGCCCACGAGGGCATGAACTTCGCCCGCCTGAGCCGACAGATTTACACCGTCGAGCACAAGGTTGCCCGCAAATCTTTTTGTGATGCCGCGCATTTCAAGTAACGGCCCTGAGGAGGACATACTTGTACCTTTCAGGATCAGGGGTTGATATTTGCACCCGGAACGATAAAACGTGTCGCTACGGCCCGGTGAGCAACTGCTGCATTTCCGGCGTATTGAGATTGTCTCTGGTCAACAGCTTCACGCCGGTATCAATTTGCCGGGGCACTTCCTGGCCGTTGAGCTTTGCGACCATCGTCTTTACGGCTTCGTAACCCATCTTGTAGGGATTTTGCAACACAAGCGAATCAATCGCCCCGGCCTTCAGATCGTCGATGAGGTTTGGGCTTGAATCGAAGCCTACAAGCACGACCTTGCCCGCAAGCCCTTTCTGTTTGATCGCCTGCACAACGCCCACGGTCGAAGATTCGTTTGAGGCGAAAAATCCGTTGACGTCAGGGTTTGCCGTCAGGATGTCGCTCGCGCGGTCCAAAGAGAGAGCCATGTTGGCCTCGCCGTACTGGAAAGCCACTATTTGAATGCCGGGGAATTTCTGCTTCATCGTTTCCTGAAAGCCCTGCTCGCGCTCATCGGTAGAAACCGAGCCTGCCTTGACTCCGAGTATTGCGACCTTGCCTTTGCCGCCGAGTTTTTCGGCTAATCGCTCTGCCGCTACTACCCCGCCCAGATGATTGTCGGTCGCAACATAAGACGTATACTGTTCAGTGCCGATGCCCGAATCAAAGATGGTCACGGGTATGCCTTCGCGCTGGGCGCGCTCTACGATTGGCACAAGCGCGTCGCGATGGCTTGGCGCAATGACTATCCCGTCCACGCGCTGGTTTATCGCGTCTTCGACTATGTTGATCTGGCCGGTGTAATCGGTCTCTTGAGCCGGGCCTTTCCAGATGATTTCGACACCCAGTTCATTCGAGGCGGCTTCGGCTCCCGAGTGTACGCTCTGCCAGAAGAAATGGGAAACGCCTTTAGGAATCACGGCGATGCGTTTCTTGCCATCGTTTTGGCGGCGGCACGAGAGGCCGGAAAGACCGAGCGCGACTGCTAAAACCAGCAACGCGGCAAGCTTGATTCTCGACATAGTTCCTCCTTCGGCTAACGGGGGTTTTCAGTTTTTTCCAGATTCAATGTGCGCCCTGAAAAGGCGCAGGGATACGCTACCTTGAAGAAAACGAACTTTATTTCCAATGTATTAACAATCACTATTATTCGTACCTAAGTATCAAGATCGCTCAGATCGAGGCGGTCCTCGCTTTGAAGTTCCGCGAAGCGATTCATCGTGGCTCGCACGCCTTCGTCAAGCGGCGTCACCTTCATCTCACCAAGCGCCGCGCGGATGGCTCTGTCATCGAGTTCAGCCGGTATCTGTAGCGGCGCTTCATCGTGAGTGATCATCCCTATTGCATCGGGGCGCACTCGCTCGATCTCCGCCACGATGTCAGAGATTCGGACCGCCTCGCTGTGGAGGTTGAAAACATGCGCGCCGCTTAAATCGGAAATCGCCGCTCGAATAAATGCGTCTGCCGTATCGGCTACATATTGAAAATCGGTACGCCCGCCGAAGCGTATGTGGAAAGGGCGGCCCGCCACTGCCGCTTTCATGGCCTTTGTCGGGTCGCTTGTGAGCCCGAAATCGCGCCCTACGCCGTATACCGTGAGCGGGCGCAGCCCGATGCTCGACAATCCGTAATCCAGATGATAAACGCGGGCGTTATCCTCGTTGCACCGCTTGAAGCCCCCGTAAAGCGTAGCCGGACTGGTCGCGTCGCGCTCGATCACGGGCCGATCTTCATCGATCAGTCCAAAGACGGCGGCGGAACTGGCATAGACGATTTTGCTTATCTGAGGGGCCGCGGCAAGCGCGGCTTCAAAAACGTTTATCGTGCCTATGACGTTGACCATAGCGCCGAGCCGGGGGTTGGCCTTGCAACTGGGAACCTGCAAGCCCGCGAGATGAATGATGTGAGTGACGGCGAACTCCTCGATCACGGGCCAGAGCGCCGTCGCTTCGGTGATGTCGCCTGTGACCAGTTGCGCTTGCCTGATCTCTTCATCATTCATTATCTGGCGCAGGCGGTGCGCATCCGCGCTGCGATCAAAGATCACGACGCGGGCACCCTGTGCAAGCAGCCGCTTGACTACCCACGCGCCTATAAATCCGTGCGCGCCCGTGACGAGAAAACTCTTATCCGCCGGGGTGTTATTTTGTTCTGTTGAGCCTGTCGTCATTGCCTGCCTTTCTTTTTCAATCTTCTTGCACGATGCGCTCGATCTGCTCTCTCATGTGTCGGAGCGCCTCATCCACTGGTGCCTCTCCGAGGATCGCCTTCTGTACGGTGCGCCACAATACTTCCTCAACCTCCGGGTAGCGCGCAAACTTTGGCGGGACCAGCAGGTGATGGGCAATCACATCTTCAAGCATAGCCAGGCGCGAACGGTTCTCCGGGTCTGCTTCCGTCTGCATCTGCCGCATGACGGAGTTGCGCACAGGCACGCAGCCGTTTCGAGCTTCGAGCATCTGCTGCTCTCCTGCGGTCAGATGAAGCAACAGCTTCAGCGCTTCGGGTTTCGTCACGCCTCGTTTTGTTAAGGCAAAAGTATGGCCCCCGCCGTAAGCGAGCGATTTACCCGCCGGTCCCGTCGGATAAGGGCTCAGCCCCAGACGATCATAAACCCGCGACAGATTCGGGTCGCGATAGAGGCTGTAATAACCGGGCCAGTCTCCCATCATCGCAATGCGTCCGGCACGAAAGCACTCGTGGATTTTATCGTAATGCCATTCGGGAAGCTCCACAGGCACGAGCCCTTCGGCGTAAAACGCGCGCAGCAACCCGAGCGCCCATCTTCCGGCTTCGTTTTCGATGTCGGGGATGAGGCTGTCGGGAAAAAGCGCGGCCCCGGCCATCTCCGCCAGTTCATAAAATGTGCCGAACAGACCCGATTCGCGCCCCGGATAAAGAAAGCCGTAACATTCGGGCGGCGAATTTAGCCTTCGCGCCAGTTCGAGCAAGTCGTCCCAGGTAGCGGGCGGCGATTGAATCAAATCTGCGCGATAATGAAGCAACCGCACGTCGATGTTTCGAGGTATCGCGTAGAGCGAATCCTTAACACGCGCCAGGTTCACAATGACCGGGACGAAATCACCGAGCAACGACGGATCGACTATATCATCGAGCGGCGCGAGGAAATTCAACTGAGAAGGAGCGTATTTCGTATGCGTGGAGACCAGATCATAAGGGACTTCATCGAGCGAGGCGAGGTGATGATTGAGCGCCGGGTGATCGCCGCGAAACGCTACGTTGACCTCGATCCCGGTAGACTCTGTGAACTGAGGCAGGCACGAGTAGAGCGGATCGTAAGCCGGGCCGCTGATTAAAGCCACCTGTAACTGATTACTCATCGGCGCTTCTCCCTTTTAATCCTTATGAATGGTTGGGAACCTGCTCCGTCCACGCTTCGCCGTCCGGGAACTCGTATCGCTTGAGCGATTCTGCTTTCATAGTGATGCTGTACCCAGCTTCCATCGGCGGAATATAACGCCCGCCGCGAATGACCACCGGGTGCAGGAAATGCTCGTGCAGGTGGTCTACGAATTCGAGGTGGCGACGATCAAGCGATGCGCTCACGGCGATGTAATCAAACAGGGCCAGATGCTGCACGTATTCGCAAAGCCCTACGCCGCCCGCGTGCGGGCATACGGGCACGCCGAATTTCGCGGCCATAAGCAGGACGGCAATCACTTCGTTTACGCCGCCGAGCCGACAGCTATCAATCTGGCAAAAGCTGATGGCATCGGCTTGAAGAAGCTGCTTGAACATCACGCGGTTGTGACAGTGTTCGCCGGTTGCCACGCCTACGGGTGAGACGGCGCGGGCAATCCGGGCGTGACCTAAAATATCATCGGGGCTTGTAGGTTCTTCGATCCAGAGCGGCTTGAATTTAGAGAGTTCCTTCATCCACTCGATGGCCTGCCCCACGTCCCACACCTGATTTGCGTCCATCATCAGGGTGCGGTCCCAGCCTATCTCTTCGCGGATCAACGCGGCCCGGCGCGCGTCTTCTTCGAGGTTGCGGCCCACTTTCATCTTGAAGTAAGACCAGCCTTCTCGTACCGCTTCACGGAGCAGTTGACGAATCTTCTCATCCGAATATCCGAGCCACGCGGCCGAGGTCGTATAAGCCGGATAGCCGCCTTCGAGCATCTCGGCTTCGCGTTCGGCTCTGGTGGATTTGTGGCGGTTTAAAATCTCAAGCGCCTCGTCGGGCGTGAGCGCATCGGTGATATAACGGAAAGGGACGCAGGCGACCAGTTGCTCGGGCGTCATGTCTACGAGCAGTTTCCAGAGCGGTTTGCCTTCGACTTTGGCGTACAGATCCCACACGGCATTTACAACGGCTGCCGTTGCCAGGTGGATGACCCCTTTTTCCGGGCCTACCCATCGAAGCTGGCTGTCGCCTGTGATCAGATTCCAGAAGGCTCCCATATCAGCGGTCAATGATTCGAGCGTTCTGCCGATAAGCAGAGGGCGGAGCGCCGCGACCGCAGCGCAGCAAAGCTCCGTGCCGCGACCCGTTGTAAATGTCAGACCGTGCCCTTCGAGACGGTCGGGGCTGTCGGTGCGGATGGTCACATAAGCCGCCGAATAGTCGGGATCGGTATTCATCGCGTCCGAGCCGTCGAGCGTGCGCGAGGTCGGAAAGCGAATATCGAGCGGTTCGATTTCTGTGATAGTGATGGCCATATTCCCTCAAAGCGAGCGGCAGCGGCTCAAGCGGGCGGCATTATACTTGAAAGTGTTACCGACAACAAATACCATCCGGTTGCCGGCAGTATCAAATTACTCAGCCTGGAGTGAGCCGAACCATCGGAGGTCGCTATGCCTGATTTGCGATATGAACACAGAACGGTCGTCATCACGGGCGGCAGCCGTGGGATAGGAAAGGGCTGCGCGCAGGAGTTTATAAAGGCAGGAGCGCGTGTCGTCATCTGCTCCGAAAAGAGAGACGAAGGCGATGCCGCCTGCCGCGAGTTACAGGCGCTCGCCCGACAATCGGATGACGTGAGTTTTGTCCTCTGCGATGTCAGGCGCACCGAAGAGATCGAGAATCTGATAGAGACAGCCGTCGGGCGTTTCGGACGACTCGATTGCCTTATCAACAATGCCGGGTGGCATCCGCCTCACAAAGCGATTGATGATTTTTCCATCGAAGATTTTCAAGACCTGATAAATCTGAACCTCATCAGCGTCTTTGCGGCCTGCAAGTTTGCGCTGCCGCATCTGCGCCGGGCCGGAGGGAATATTATCAATATTGCGAGCCTTGTGGGCGCGATGGGACAACACCACGCGACGACATACGTAGCGACAAAGGGCGCGGTCACGGCTTTCACAAAGGCGCTTGCGATTGATGAGGCGGTAAACGGCGTCCGCGTCAACTCGGTCTCTCCGGGCAATATCTACACCCCGCTATGGCAGGAAGCGATTGACGCCGCGCCCGACCCCGACAGGTGCCGTTCGGATGGTGAAGCCGCGCAGGTTTTAGGACGGATGGGAACCATTGAAGAAGTGGGGCAGCTGTGTCTGTTTATCGCGGCCGAGGCTACGTTTACAACCGGGGTGGATCACATAATTTCAGGCGGAGCCGAGATTGGTTACGGCCGAAAGAACGCCGATTAGATCGAATGTCCAAAGCAGGGGATTTTGAAATGGGCCACGGATAAACGCGGATGCGACGGATTTTCGCGGATCTGAACCTGACATGGTCTAATCCGTGTTTATCCGTCGCATCCGCGTCCGTCCTGGCCTATTCCCACTTTCTTAAACAGGCAATTCACCTGTCTGCAACCTCTAAACGAACGGTTGTGAATGTGGCTGAGCTGGGACCGACCATTATCGAAAACATTCCCGGCTCTACCACTCGCCTCATATTTAGATCATAAAACCACAGCTTGTCGGGCGTGATGTCAAAGCTCACGGTTTTGCTTTCGCCCGGCGCGAGGTGCACTCGCTCGAAACCTTTTAGCTCTTTTATCGGTCTCGTCACCGAACTCACTTCGTCCCTTATGTACATCTGAACGATTTCATCGCCCGCGACCTTGCCGGTATTTTTCACCGTCACGCTGACCCTGGCACGTCCGGCGGGGCCTATGATTTTGGGCTCGACATTCAGGTTCGAGTATTCGAATGTGGTGTAGCTCAACCCGTAGCCGAACGGGAAGAGTGGCTCTTTGCTTGTGAAGAGGTAGCCGCGTTTGGCCGACGGTTTTTGATTGTAATAGATCGGCAACTGGCCTACCGAACGCGGAAAACTGATCGGCAGTTTGCCGCCGGGGTTGTAATCGCCAAACAGCACATCTGCCGCCGCCGTGCCCGTCTCCTGCCCGAGATAAAAGCCTTCGAGTATCGCCGGTACGTTTTCGGCGATATAGTTAATCGCGAGCGGGCTGCTGTTGATCAGAAAGACTATGGTAGGCTTGCCGGTTTCAAGCACGGCTTTGACCAGATCGTTTTGGCGGCCCACGAGTTCGAGGCTGTCACGGTCGCCAAGATGATTTTCCGCCCAGCCTTCTTTATTGGTGTCTTCATTGCCGCCTACTACGAGCACCACGGCATCAGATTCTTTTGCCACGCGTACGGCTTCGGCAATATTTTTTGCATCGTCCTGCGGGTCGCTCAAATGCGAAGTGTCGGCCCACCAGTTGCCGCCTTCCTTTGTGATCTGGCACCCGAGCGCGTAATTGATTTTTACGCGATTGCCTACTTTTGCGCGAACGCCGTCGAGTATGCTGATCGCGCGACCGGGGTCGTCGCTGTAGCCGCCCAGGTGCGCGCGGTCGGCGTTGGGGCCGATTACCGCAAGCGATTTGAGTCGAGTCGAATCGAGCGGCAGGAGATTCCCGGCATTCTTCAGCAAGACAATCGAACGGCGCGCGGCCTCGGCGGCAAGCGCGTGATTGGCCTCGGTGTTTGTCACCTGTACGGCTCGTTCGGGATCAACATAAGGGTTTTCAAAGAGTCCGAGCATGAACTTGGCGCGCAGGACTCTGGCGACGGCTCGATCAAGGGTGGCTTCGGATACTTTTCCATCGGCCACCAGTTGAGGGAGTGAAGGGTAGCAATCCGGGTCGGGGAGTTCGATGTCTACGCCGGCCTCTATGGCAAGCCGCGCCGCTTCGGCTTTATCGGCGGCCACGTGATGGCGGCTTACGAGTTGCGCGATGCCGTCATAATCGGCGGCCACAAGCCCCGTAAATCCCCACTCCTGTCGCAGAACCCTGTCGAGCAGCCAGTTATTTGCGTGAGAGGGAACGCCGTCAATCTCGTTATAAGAAGCCATCACGCTCATCACACCGGCCTCTTTCACAGCCGCCTCAAATGACGGAAGGAACATCTCGCGCAGGAGGCGTTCGGAAAAATTCGCCGGGCCGATATTGGTTCCGGCTTCGGGTTGGCCGTGAGCGGTGAAGTGTTTGGCCGTGGCGATGACATGGCTCGCGTCAACACCGGGGCCGATTCCCTGAAGCGCCTTTATGCAGGCGACCCCCATTCGAGAGACGAGGTAAGGATCTTCGCCGTAGGTCTCTTCGGTTCGGCCCCAGCGAGGGTCGCGCCCCAGATCGAGGTTTGGGCCGAGCACGTGATGCCCGCCACGCGCTCTCACTTCAAGCGCGGCGGCGGTAAAGATTCTGCTCACAAGCTCGGGGTCGAAGCTCGCGGCCAGGGCTATCGGTTGCGGATAAGATGTGCCTCCCGGAGCCATGTGGCCGTGCAGGACTTCGTCGTGAAACATGGCCGGTATTCCGAGCCGCGTGTTTTCGACGAGGAATTTCTGCACGGCATTGGCATAGACGGCCGAGGCGCGAGGGCCTTTTCTTTCGCGCTGGCGAGAGATTTCGCCTATGCCGTATTTGAGCACTTCGCGCGCGGCTTCGACCGAGAAATCGCCCCGGTCGGAAAACGCGCCGTCGAGCGGTTTTTGTTGAGGCTTGCGAGTCCACAGCGTAACGAGTTGCGCGACCTTTTCCTCCATCGTCATGCGGCTCAACAGATCGGCAACCCGCCGCTCGACGGGCAGGTTCGGATTCCGATAATCGGGTTGCCCGTCTTGCGACTGCGCCTTTGATCGGTGTCCGGCAAACGGAACGCCTGCAAGGACGATTGCGATAAAAACGATGAGGTGGATACAGGCGCTGTACTTGACGGTTGCAGTTGGGATTTTCTTTTCGAGATTCATGCCTTTTCCAATTCCGGCGGCGCGGTTTAAAGTGATCGAGCGCCCGCCTCAAGAACAAAACTGCTTGACTTGGGTTTGCGGTCTAAGGTAAGTACCTAGTTCTTATGCCTGAAATCTGACAGCGATCAAACTAACCGGGAATCTGGAGGACGTCAAGGTGAGCAATTTGAAAAAAGCTTTAATCGTACTTTTGCTGGGAGTTCTTTTCATCCCCATTGGAACCTCATATATGAACGCAGAAACGAAACCGCAAATCACGAAACAGGCATTCGGCAAAACGCCCGACGGGGAGGCGGCCGAGATTTACACACTGACCAATGCCAATGGGGTCGAAGCAAAGATCACGACTTACGGCGGCATCGTGACATCGCTGAAAGTGCCCGACCGCAACGGCAAACTCGCCGATGTCGTGCTCGGTTACGACGATCTCGAAGGCTATGTCGGGAACACGGCTTTCTTTGGCGCTATCGTCGGGCGGTACGGCAATCGCATAGCCAAAGGCAAATTCTCGTTAAACGGGCACGATTACACGCTCGCAAAAAATGACGGCGAAAACCATCTGCACGGTGGGGTCAAGGGGTTCAACAAGAGGATTTGGAAGGCAAAAGAGGTCAAAGGCAAAGACGGTGTCGGTCTGTCGCTCAGCTATCTGAGCAAGGATGGAGAGGAAGGTTATCCAGGCAATCTGTCGGTCACGGTCGTCTACACGCTGACGAATAAAAACGAACTGAGGATCGACTACACCGCGACCACCGATAAAGCGACGGTCGTCAACCTGACGCATCACTCCTATTTCAACCTCGCGGGCGGGGGCACGATACTCAATCACGAATTGATGATCAACGCCGACAGATTTACGCCCGTCGATAGCGGGCTGATACCTACGGGCGAGCTTCGAGCCGTAAAGGGAACGCCGCTTGATTTCACAAAACCGATGGTCATCGGAGAGCGAATAGACCAGGATTATGAGCAGATGGTTCTCGGCAAAGGATACGATCACAACTGGGTGCTGAACAAAAAAGACAGCGAGATGTCGCTTGCCGCAAGAGTCTACGAGCCCGAGACGGGGCGCGTGATGGAGGTCTACACGACGGAGCCGGGAATGCAGTTTTACACGGGCAATTTCCTTGACGGCAGCATCACGGGCAAGGGAGGGCAGGTCTACAACAGGCGAACGGGTTTCTGTCTCGAGACTCAGCATTACCCGGATTCGCCCAATCATCCAAGCTTTCCGACTACGACTCTGAAGCCGGGGCAGAAATACAAAACGACGACCATCTATAAATTCTCCGCTAAGTAAAGAAGTGATGCGTGATCCGTGATGCGTGATTATCAGGCAGGCCGCAGTATTAAGACAACTCGCAAGCCTGGTGAATCACGGATCACGCATCATTGAGCGCATCATTTTTCAGGCAGGGTGCCAGCCAGCAAAAAGACCAGAGGCGCATTCCAGTTGATGGCCACTTCATTTGCCGCGTAGGCTTCTTCTTCATCAAGGTACATTTTGGCGGGGGGCAGGTCGGGCAATTTCTTCATTGCCTGATCCTGGCGTCTCCGGTTCGGGCCGCCCGAGAGCAGTCCCGGCCAGGGCTCCTGATTGTTGTCGGCCCCGCTCGGACGGTGATGCGGATGCCTGTAAGGATTTTCCCCGACTCGCGTGACCCACGAAAGCGAAAAGGTGTTTCGACCAAGCAGATAATGGAGGTTATCGAGCGCCGCCTGATAGTAACGCCTGTCGGGTTGCAGCGCGTTTGCCACAAGAAGCTCCATGCCGTAATTTGCTACGACGCCGTTTGACCCCCATCCGTATTCTGCCGAAGTCAGGCTGATTCGGTATCCGTTTTGGCTGGACCGCTCGACTATTTTATCGGCCGCGCTCAATGTATCCTGACGAATTGCGGCGACGGCTTCCCGGTCTTTTCCCTTTCCGAGCGCGTAAGTCCACAAAGCCATCGGCGCGACGTTTGGCCATCCTTGCGGCCCCGTGTCTCGAATCGTTTTTCGGTATTCGGCGTAATGCTCAAGAAAGTAGCGGTTATAGGTCTCCTCTCCGGTCGTTCGCCATAACTCGGCCGAAGCCCACAATAGCTCGTCTTCGCAGTTGGCGTCTCCGTAAGCTCCGGTGCCTACGCCCGGGGGATTTCGAAACCACACGTGTGGATATTTATCGAGCCACACCCACGCGCGCCTGGCGGCCTTCAGGCATTCATTTGAATAGGTGGTATCGAAAGTCCTGTAGAGACGCGCGGCGATTGCCATCACCGAAGCGAAATCGGCAGTCGCGCATGTGCTCTTGTAGGGCTCTTTTCCCGTCCCGATCACATAGCTCACCGATTTGTCTTTTTCGGGCATGACAAAAGCGCAAAACTGTTCGCTTGTCTGCTTGTGCCACACGCCGCCGTCGGCGTCCTGCATCGAGAGCATCCAGTCGAGATTCCATCTTATCTCGTCCAGAATATCGGGCGTCTTATTATTGGATTCCGGGATGTTGAGATTTATCTTTTTGATTCGGTCTCCAAACATTTCCCACGTCCACAGCAATGTGCCGGTTGAAAGCCCAGAATTTACCGTGTAGCGACCGTAATCGCCCGCGTCGTGCCAGCCTCCGGCCGATTTGCGCGGGCCAGTCTTGCCGGAGGATTCGTGGTAGGCGCCCGTCAAATGACACGCCTCGTGTTTGTAGCCGGGAAACTCCGGCCCCAAATCTACCCCGGTGCCGCATCGCTGCCCGTAAAACGACCGCATCGCAAGATAGTAGGCGCGCGAGTACACATCTGCGGCGATCTGAAAATCCCAGCTTCTGCCTACACCGGAAACTTCAAGAAAATACTTTCCGCTCTTGCCGAGGTCAGTAAAATCGGCCACGCGGACATCGTCGCCCGAATCCGCGTCTTTTGCCTCTGCCGCGAGCTTGCCGCGAAAAACTACCGAGCCGTCACCTGAGCGGCGCACGGTGAAGTCATCCCCGGCATTCTTTGAAACGACAAGGGCGAGCTTTGGCGCGTCGGGCAAGTATCCGACCTGATCTACTTTGATTTCCAGAGTGGGGGCGGCGGCGATGGCCCACAGATAGGGAAGTAAGAGGATAATTGCTTTCATGGCAATTCGGACTTTCTGAAATCTCGCGTGCCGTTGCCGATCTGAGATTTCAGAGATCGGTCAGGCGATCAAGTTTGCCGTTGCTGTCGCCGATGCTTTCCGATCGCACGCCGCAACGATCCAGCAGCGCGAGATAGAGGTTTGTAAGGGGCGTTTCCTGCGGATAAAGAATGTGCCGCCCGGGTTTGAGACTGCCGTCGCCGCGTCCCGCAAGCAGGATGGGCAGGTCTTCGTGCTCGTGGCGATTGCCGTCGCTCAATCCGCTGCCGTAAACGATCATCGAATGATCGAGCAAGGTCCCGTCGCCGTCTTCGGTGGTCTTCATCCGGTTCAAAAAGTAAGAGAACAACTCTACGTGCAGAGAGTTTATCTTGCTGACTCTGGCTATCCACTCGACGTTCCCGCGATGATGCGTGAGCGGGTGGTGCGGGTCGGGGACATCTATTTCCGGGTAGCTTCGCACGCTGCCTTCACGCGCGATCATCAACGTGGACACGCGAGTTATATCGGCCTTGAAGGCTATTATCTGAAGATCGAACATCAGCTTTACGTAATCGGAAAAGGTGAATGGAATCCCGGCGGGTTTTTCGATAGGCGGTGCCGCCTCGTAGTTCTCCTGTTCGGCCTTCTCGATTCGGGTCTCTATTTCGCGAATCGCCGTCAGGTATTCATCCATCTTGCGGCGGTCTGTTTGCCCGAGCGTCTTTACGAGCCCTTCGGTGTCCTGGCGGACCATATCGAGAATGCTCTTGCGATACATTGCGCGGCGGGCGCGAGTCTTCGGGTCCAGACTCAGATCGGCTGTTCCAAACAACCGCTCGAATGCCGAGCGGGGGTTGATCTCAGGCGGCATCGGCGTGGTCGGGCTGCGCCACGAGATGCTGTTGGTATAGGCGCAACTGTAGCCCGAGTCGCATTCGCCTACTGTGCGCGAATCTTCGCAGCCGAGTTCTATGGACGGGAGCCGCGTTTCGGAAGCCAGCCGTTGAGCCGCTATCTGATCGGCTGAGATGCCGTTGTGGATATCTACGCCTGCGGTCTTTCTGCAATGGACGCCGGTCAGGAATGAGGCTCCCGCCCGCGCGTGATCGCCCGGCCCGTCGCCGAGCGCGTTTCCGTTATGAGCCGCAAGCCCCGAGAGCACGAACAGGTCTTTGCGGTAAGGTTCCAGAGGTTTGAGTATGCGCGTGAATTCAAAATCACTGCCTGTCGCTTTTGGCGTCCAATCCTCCATGACGATTCCATTCGGCACGTAAACGAAGGCGAGGCGAACGGGCGGTTTCGCAACCGTGTTTGCCTGCGCCAGAGCCGGTCGCATGCAATCGAGCAGGGGCAGGGCGACAGCCGTTCCCATCCCTTTGAGAAAAGTTCGTCTTGGCAATTGCTTTCGTGTGATGATCATGGCGATTGGTTCCCTCTTCGCATTTGAAACGGCAGGCTCTTGACGATCTCAAGCACGAGGCTTGAAAAGCGGTAATCGTCGGCGGCTACGCGACCGGCTATCTCTTTCACAGCCGGTTTATCATAGGGTTCAAGCCCCCGGCCCAAAGCATAAGTCAGCAGCTTTTCAGTCAACCCTTCGGTGAAGCCGTCGCGGTCGGCCTTGAGAATAGCTTTCAACTCCTGCGGCCCCTGAAATTTTCTACCGTCGGGCAGCACGCCCGATGAATCTATCGGGAATTTCCCGTCCATAGTCCTCCACGCGCCGATGGCGTTGAAGTTTTCCAGACCGAACCCGAGCGGGTCCATCCGCGAATGACAGGAAGCGCAGGTAGCATTCTTGCGGTGCTCTTCGAGTTGCTGTCTGAGCGATGCCGATGAGCCTACGGCTGCTTCGTTCAGGTTAGGCACATCGGGCGGCGGAGGCGGCGGAGGCGCGTTCAAAAGGTTTCCTAAAATCCATTTGCCGCGCAGCACGGGCGAGGTGCGTGTGGCGTAGGAAGAGACGGTCAGGATGGCGGGTTGCGTAAGTATGCCGCCCCGCCCGGTGTCTGAGGCCAGCGTGACTTTGCGAAACTCAGGCCCTTTGATGTCTGGAATATTGTAGAGCGCAGCCAGCGGCTCGTTGATAAAGGTGTAGTTTGCGTCGATGAAATCGAGTATGCTTCGATCTTCGTGGACGATGTAGTCAAAAAACAATTCGGTCTCGCGCCGCATCGATATTCGCAGGTATTCATCAAATTCGGGGAAACGGTTTTTGTCGGGTTTGACCGATTCCAGCTTTCTGAGTTCCAGCCACTGGCCGCCAAAGTTTTCAACCAGCGCACGCGATTTCGGGTCCTTGAGCATACGGCGCACCTCGGCGGCAAGCACGCGGGGGTTGCTGAGCGTGCCCTGGTCTGCAAGCCCGAGCAACTGGTCGTCGGGCATCGTGCTCCACAAAAAATAAGAGAGCCGCGAGGCCAGTTCGTGCTGGCTTACGGGTTCGGCCGCCTGTGCCTTTTGATCCCCCCGCTTTTGATCGCCCCGCTTTTGATCGCCGCGATCTCTTTCTATGCGGAAAAGAAAATGAGGCGAAACGAGCATCGCCTGTATCGACAGGCAAATTCCTTCTTCAAATGAATCGCCCTGCTCGCGGGCAAGCGCGCACAGTTTGACAAGCTGGTCGATCTCTTCTTCGGTCACGGGGCGGCGGTATGCCCTGTGCGCGAGGCTGGCTATTATCTTCCGAGCGCATCCGGGTTGATGATGTCCGTCGAGATGACCGCATACATAGATGCGTTTCAGGCTTTCGACCGAAGGCGTTTTCGCCTGTTGATACGGGCCGCCGATCTCGAGCGAGTTGATTCGCACGGCGTTTGCGGGCGCGGGTGTTGCCAGCCGCTCCTCAAATTTCTTTCTCAACTCTTCGATTCGCTCGGGCGTGGCATCGCGTGGCGGTTTGAATACCGGCGGCGGCGGCTTGGGCCTTTTGGATGGGTTCGGCCCGCCGTATTCCGGCGGCAATCCTTCGTACAGGCGAGGGATTGAAACCGCGATCCAGTGCTCGCCCGCCGTGAGCTTTGCGCGGAACTCCCGCGTCCAGCCGTAAAATTCCTGACGGTCGTCGGAAAAAGAACCCCCGCCTTCGATATCGAGATCGAGCGTCTGAACCTCGTGCCCGTCAACCCACAGGATGACCTGAATGGCTTCGCTCGCTCTCGGGCGTTCGCCGCCCATCATGGCTCGGATGACGTATTCTCCGTCGGTCGGGAATCTGTATATCACGTGAGTCGAATTTGGCAGGCTGAGCCCCGTAAGGTCGTAATCCTTGAGCGGTACGGGGCTTGGCTTTATCATCCGCCAGATGGCCTTCGGACGCACAAGCGTAGGCTTCATCTGTTCGGGGCCGAATACGGCGGCGCGAGCTATCTTTTCTGCGGAAGCGATATATTTTTCCATCAGCGCAGGCGAAAGCGAAAGCACATCGCCAATGTTGTCGAAACCATACCCGGAATCGTCCTGAGGGAAATCATCGGCCGGGCGCAGGTCTACGCCGAGCAGGTCGCGCACCGTGTTGTTATATTCGGTGCGGTTCAGCCGCCGGGCCGTAACACGCCCGGGGTCGGGCGCGGTCGGGGCGTTTGCCCGTTTGGTTTCGGACTCAAGCCATCGAATGATGGTCTTGAGCTCAGTCTCATCGGGGCGAGGCATCCCTTTCGGAGGCATCTCGCCCGCGCTGAGTTTTTGAAGTACGCGATCCAGTCTATTTCCGTCCTGCTTGATTGCGTCGGCGGTTTTGTAGGCTTCAAGATTGAGGTTGCCCGACTTGAGCTCCGAATTATGGCAGAGGTAGCAATTTTTAGAGAAGAACGGCTGAACGGATTTATTGAACTCATCGCCGGCTTTTTCGTCTTGCGCGTGGCGCGCAGGCGGGAGCACGGCTAAGAGCATCAGCAGAAAGCATAAAATCAGCCCGCGCAACATAATCTCCCCTCTAAATACCTCTAACATACATGGCCACAACACAAGAGCTTTTGATGAAAGTTTGAGTATATGGGAGGCAAATTCGTGAGTCAATTCCATCCGCCGGTCAAGCAGGGCTGTAACAAAGTCGGGTGAAGATGTAGGGGCAGGG
Organism: Blastocatellia bacterium; assembly: GCA_963765495.1. GTDB lineage: Bacteria > Acidobacteriota > Blastocatellia > UBA7656 > UBA7656 > CAVXWP01. The sequence goes on along the minus strand of CAVXWP010000001.1, from coordinate 434,080 downwards.
CTTGTCCCTGCCCGGATCGCCCAAATGGCGATGACAGTCATCGCGCTAACGCGCGATTCGGGCAGGGACAAGCCCTGCCCCTACAATACCTGTCGAGCCACTTTGTTATAGCCCTGGCCGGTCAAGAACGGGTGAGAAAGAGATCATTCCTTGTATCTTTGCGAGGTTCATTTGCTCGCAAAGGCACAAAGTACGCAAAGAAACGCAAAGTTTCTCATCAGGCAATCAATGGCCTCGTGTGACTCCGAAAGGTCCGTCCGGAAATTAAATGGCTCTGAGGGCTTGGCTAGAAATGATAAATAAAGTATCCTTTCGACCTGTCACCTGTAATTATTCGCTGTAAAACCAGATTTCGGACTTGAGTTTATGAAAAAAGAACTCGGCACGTTTCTTCTGCTCGTTATCCTGTGCATAGTCGTTTCCGTCCTCAACCCGCGCTTTCTCTCCGGGCCAAATCTGCAAAATATGATGCGGCTCATAGGCGCTTACGGCATATTCAGCATAGGACTTGGAATAGTGATCATCACGGGCGGCATAGATCTTTCCGTAGGCTCGGTCTTCGCCCTTCTTGGCGTATTGCTGTCGATGATGCTTGTGGAGTGGGGATGGCCTGCTGCGCTTGCGGTCACGGCCGTGCTCGGCATCGCTATGGGGCTTGGCCTCATACACGGTCTGCTGATTACGCGGCTCGGGTTGCAGCCTTTCATCGTCACGCTATGCGGATTGCTGTTTTATCGCGGGCTGGCGCGCTTTATCGCAAACGATGAAACGAAGGGATTCGGCAACGCCGTGGGGTTTGAGGGCTTGCAGAATCTTGCGACCGGGAGTTTTCTCGGAATTCCTACGCCCTTTGTGCTGCTGATAATAATCAGCCTGATCATGTGGGTCGTGTTGCATCGGTCGGTTTATGGCCGCTATCTCTTTGCCGTCGGGCGCAACGAAGAGGCGGCGCGTTATTCGGGTATAAATGCGCAGAGAATAATCACCGGAGCCTATGTGATTCTGGGCCTGCTGGCCGGGTTTTCAGCCATCATCTTTGCCTTCTACACAAACTCGGTATCGCCCTCATCACACGGCAATTTCTTTGAGTTATACGGCATAGCGGCGGCGGTGCTTGGAGGTTGCAGCCTGCGCGGCGGCGAAGGCTCGATCATCGGCGTCCTGATAGGCACGGCGCTTTTGCAGGTCTTACAAAATCTGGTCAACCTTCTGGGCGTCCCGTCTTCGCTCAATTTCGCCGTGATGGGAGCCGTGATTCTGCTTGGCGTCATCGGCGATCAGATACTTCAACGGCGCGCGGCCAGGACAAAACACGTAGCGCCGCAGGCAAGCACTCCTGCAAGCGCGTAGGAGCCGCGTCTTTGACCGGAATATTATTCGAACATAGAAGATCAGTTATGGAATTTGATAGGAGGATATGATGAAATTTTCCCGTTCAGCGCTCGCCTTTTTGTGCGCGCTTGTTTGTATGCTGTTTGTTTCCTGCTCGCCTTCTGGAAGCCCTTCCTCCGGGGGGGCTGGCGCGGGAAGTAACTACAAGGTAGCCTTTGTGACCAACAACGCCTCCGATTTCTGGACGATTGCGCGCAAAGGGTGCGAGAAGGCCGACTCCGAGCTTGCCAATATAGAAGTCGAATTTAAGATACCGTCCGACGGTACGGCGGCCGAGCAGCGCCGCATAATTGACGACCTTATGGCTAAAGGCGTCTCCGGCATCGCCATAAGCCCCGTTGACCCAGACAACCAAACCCAGATGATCAACGATATATCCAAACAGATCGTCGTCGTAACCCAGGACAGCGATGCGCCGCAAAGCGACCGCGCCTGCTACGTGGGCACAGACAACGTGGCGGCCGGGCGACAGGCGGGCCAGTTGATCAAAGAAGTCCTCCCTCAGGGAGGCAAGATCATGGTCTTTGTAGGCAAGCTCGATGCCCGTAATGCTCAAGAGCGTCTTCAGGGCATCAAGGAAGCGATTCAAGGGTCGAATATTCAAATCATAGACGTACGCACGGACGATGCCGACCGGGTGCGAGCCAAGGCGAATGTCTCTGACACGCTGGTCAAATACCCCGATATCGTGTGTCTGGTAGGGCTGTGGAGCTACAACGGCCCGGCCATCCTGGGCGCGCTGAAGGACGCGGGCAAGGTGGGTCAGATCAAGGTCGTCTCTTTCGATGAAGAAGCCGAAACGCTCGCGGGAGTAAAAGAAGGCTCTATTTACGCCACCGTCGTCCAACAGCCTTTCGAGTTCGGATATCAATCGGTGCAGTTGCTCGCGAAAGTGTTGAGCGGAGACAAATCCGTGATACCGGCCAACAAACAGGTGATTGTTCCGACGCTCGTCATCAAGAAGGACGATGTTGACGCATTCAGCGCCAAGATCAATCAGCTTCGCGGTCGAAGCTAAATCGGCGATGATGCGTGATGCGTGATGCGTGACTGTCAGGCGGGCCAAAGTATTAAGATCACTCTCAAGCCTGCTGAATCACGGATCACGAATCACGCATCAACCAGCGCATCAGCCAGCGCATCACCTGCGGCCTAGAGAAACCAAAGTAATGACCAACCCTATTCTCGAAATGAAAGGAATCTGTAAAAGGTTCCCCGGCGTCATCGCCCTTGATGAAGTAGATATGGAAGTCCATCCGGGCGAGATCGTAGCCCTTGCCGGAGAGAATGGCGCGGGCAAGTCTACGCTGATGAAAATCCTCGGAGGCGTTCACCAGCCCGACAAAGGCCGGATTCGCATCGGCGGCGAAGAGACAGCTATCCGTTCGGTTTCGGATGCAATCAGCCGGGGCATCGGCTTTATACATCAGGAATTGAACGTACTCGATAACCTGGATATTGCCGGGAATGTCTTTCTCGGTCGCGAGCCCTTTTGGGGAGGGCCGCTCAGACTTGTCGACCGCCAGAAGATGTATACTGAGGCCGATGTTTACCTCAAACGGCTTGGGCTCGATGTGTCGAGCCGCAGACCGCTCAAGAGCCTGTCAATCGCGCAGCAACAGATGGTCGAGATCGCCAAGGCGCTTTCCTTGAACGCCCGCATCCTGATTATGGATGAGCCTACGTCGAGCCTCACGCTTACGGAAACCGACCGCCTGCTTGAGGTCGCAAAGGAATTGAGAGAGCAGGGCGTCAGCATAATTTACATCTCGCACAGGCTTGGTGAAATCACCGATCTTGCCGACCGCGTAGTCGTCCTGCGCGACGGGCGCAACGCCGGGGTGCTCGCGCGCGACCAGATAAATCACGACTCCATCGTGAGGCTGATGGTGGGGCGCGATTTGAATCATTTTTACGTCCATCCCACGACATCGGCACAACCCAATTTTTTTCAGATTCGCAACCTGCGCACAAAGCGTTACCCGGGGCAGGCAGTCTCGCTCGATGTCGGGCAGGGAGAGATACTCGGGCTTGCCGGACTTGTCGGAGCGGGAAGATCGGAAGTGGCGCAGGCGGTTTTCGGAGTAGAACCCGCCCTTGAAGGTACGGTGTCGCTTGACGGTGAGCCGATCAAAATCTTTTCGGCTCAGGATGCCATTGCGCATGGAATTTATCTTGTGTCGGAAGACAGGCGCAAACACGGCCTCGTTTTAGAGATGGCTATCCGTGAAAACATAACCCTGCCGTCTCTATCCGGCTTTGCTTCGGGCGGGCTTATTGATCGAAACGCGGAGCGAAAAAAGGCTTCCGAGATGTGCAAGAAACTGAATGTCAAAACGCCTTCTATCGAAGTGAAGGCGGCAAACCTGAGCGGCGGCAATCAGCAGAAAGTCGTGCTTGCCAAATGGTTGTCGCTTTCGCCCAAGGTGCTGATTTTCGACGAGCCTACGCGGGGGATTGATGTAGGCGCGAAGGCGGAAATCTATGATCTGATGCGCAAGCTTGCCGAGGGCGGCGTTGCGATAATTATGATCAGCAGCGACATGGAAGAGGTTCTCGGAGAGAGCGACCGTGTAGCCGTCATGCACGAAGGAAACATCACAGGCATCCTCGAACGCAGCGAGTGCAGCGAAGAGGCCATTATGCGCCTCGCAGTAGGGGGTAGGCAGTGATTGCGCCCCTCCGGGGCGCAATCACTGCCTACCCCCTACTGCTCGATTACAATCTGGGAGCGGTGGGCTTGTGCGGCGCGTCCCACGCCTGTGCCCCTCTGACTTTCAGCTTGCGGCGGTAAACCTTTTCGCCGCAGGTCGCATAAAGCGTGTCGAATTTGTCGCCTCCAAGACATATGCTCGATACTTTGCCGTTTGGCGTAGGGATGATGCAGTTGACCCTCCCGGCCTGATCGCAAATCTGTATGCCGAGCCGCGACGCAACGTAAAGGCGTCCGTCGTAATCCGTGCACATGCCGCCTGCCCCGCTGTCTTCGGCCGTGTCGGGTACGTGCAACCAGTAATAGCGCTGCTTGAACTCTAATGATCCGTCCGGCTGTATCTGGTAACTGTAAACCCAGTGGGCGCGGCTGTCGTTTGCGTAAAGCAAGGTCTGGTCGGGCGATAGCGTGATGCCGTTTGCAAAGCCGGATATTGTGTCTACTACCTTTCCTCCCCCGCTCGGTTTGATGAGCCATATCCTGCTCGCATCGCTGTTTGGCCCCCCGTCTGTTACATAAATATTTCCGTTGTTTGCTACAACTATGTCGCGAGCAGCAGCGACATCAGCGACGGACGAAGCCTTGCCCGCCGAATCATAGGCGATGATCTTTTTCCCGTCACCCGCGATTGTGAAAAGTCGCCTGTCCGGGCCGAATGCCTGTTCCCTGCTCTTCTTTGAACCGGCACTAAACGGGCTCACCTTGCCGTCAAGCCCGATTCTGTAAGACTTGTTGCTTGCTGCGTCGGTGAAGAATACTTCTCCGCTCGCATTTGTCGCGGGGCCTGCGGCAGATGTATAGCCTTCACCCACAAGCTGCCACCCTTCGCCCGGAATCAGAATCTCTTTGAGAGTGTTGTTATTTGTCTGCCCGTTTCTTACGGGTTGCGGCCAGTCTTTCCAGAGCCATCGCATCGCATCGGGAAAGATCGACGTACCGTGTTCCCCGTTGTGGCCGCCTTCGCCCCAGACGTGCTCGACTTCGTAGCCCGCAAATTTAAGCGCGCGCTCCATCGTCTGATTCACCATCCACCAGTCGCCCGCGTAGATATTCAGATCGCCTGAACCATCCTGCAAGAAGACGCGAATCGGCTTTGGCTCGTATTTTCGGACGAGTGTGGGGTAACGGTCGCCGCCGCGCAACCCTACGTAAGTGCCTATCGCGCTGAATACACGGCTAAAGGCGTCGGGCCGTTCCCAGGCGGCTGTGAAGGCGCAGATTGCGCCGCTGCTCGACCCTCCAATGGCGCGGTCCTCGGCTCTCGGCGAAAGCCTGATCGCTCTGCCGTCAGATGTCTTCTTCGTCTCGACTTCGGGAAGAAGTTCTTCAAGCAGAAACCTGACGTAATTGTCTCCGAGGCCGTCGTATTCATAACTGCGATTGAACCTGTCAAGCGCGGCGTTGTCGTCACGGGCCTTGACTCGCCCGTGCATCACAAAGACACCTATGGTCACAGGCATCTCTTTTTTGTAGATGAGATTGTCAAAGACCGTAGGCGCTTCCCACTGTATGCCGTCCTGATTCACATAAAGACAGGCCGGGTGATCGGGCGTGTACTGGGCGGGCACGTATACCCAGTAATCGCGATAAGTGCCCGGGAAAATCTTTGAATGGTCAAAGCTGAATTTGAGGATTTCGCCTTTCGGCACCCCGTCTTGAGGCTTCGAGTCGGGCGAGGCCGGATATTTTGGTGTCTGCGCGGAGGCCAAAAATACAACCACAAGCGAAAGAATTAGCGAGATCAATACGCGAGCCGTTTTCATAGCGCCCTATTTTATCCACTTCCCCTGATTCGTCAATGCTGATACGTGAAAAGTGATGCCTGATGAGTGATGAGTGATTCAGCAGGCTTGCGGGTAATCTTAATACTGTGGTCTACCTGATAGTCACGCATCACTCATCACCTATCAGCGAGCGCATCACACTTCGCGCATCAGAAACATGTTGCCTGAAGGATGTAACATCTTGTTCGTAATTGATTGCTTTTATTGGCGTTAATGAAAGTAACACCATGATACTCCAATTAACTACCACGACGACCCGAAAATGGTTTAGGATAAGAGACCTGCGATATTTTGACACTATTTGACTGGTATTGATTCGGCTCTGCGGTTTCTGGGTCTTTCCTGAAACCAAAGATTCGTGACCGGGCAGGCTCAAGGCATATCAAGCCTTTCAGGGGATGAGCCTGATCAAAATCACGGACCTTAAAGAGTTTAGGACCGGGAAGACGATAAAGGCTTATGGCCGCGCACCCGTGAGCGGACGGTGAAAACGCAAATAGCAGCGGCGTAGGCGGGCCGGATACAGATGTGAGCGTGGTGCCCAGTGATTACAGCTTCAGTGAGAACTTGCTGGCACTGGTTGAAGAGGATGCGGTGCCGGTTTCGCGCAATCGAAACTGCTTGCCGCATCCTCATTTTGAGCTATGGACCTTCCCTCAAGGCCCGGCGCAAACTTGAAAGCCCGCATCAATCGCCGCTCGATTCACAACCACTCAAATTTTTTCAATTGAAAGACGGGCAAAATTTGCGAATATTTGCTATTGTCTAAACTTGCAAACAGCTTGTTGAGCAATAACTTGAAGAATCATAAAAATACTTGCTAAGGAGAGATAACATGAAGATATTCAGCGCCATCATTCTCCTGGTACTCGTGAGCGCCGCTTTCCCCAGAGTGCCGGCAGAACGTAAACCTGTTCGCTCGACGAGTCCAAAACCGCTCTCTTCCTATGACGAGAAGGTCAACGAACTATTATCAAAGATGACGCTCGAAGAGAAGATCGGGCAGATGACTCAGGCCGAACAGAGCGCGCTCAAAGATGTCAATGATATTCAGAAATTTTTTCTCGGCTCGCTACTTAGCGGGGGAAATTCGGACCCCAAGGCGGGAAACAGTCTGCAAGCCTGGACCGATATGTATGACGAGTATCAGACTCACGCGATGAAGACCCGTCTTGGAATACCTATTCTCTACGGCGTGGATGCCGTACACGGGCACAACAACGTGCTGGGCGCTGTTGTCTTCCCGCATAACATCGGGCTCGGGTGCACGAGAAATCCCGAACTGGTCGAAAAGGCTTCTCGCGTAACCGCCGAAGAGGTCAAAGCGACCGGGATCAACTGGGCCTTTGCTCCGTGTGTGACCGTACCCCGTGACGAACGATGGGGCAGGAGTTACGAAGGATACGGCGAGACTCCCGAGCTTGCAAAGATGCTCGGCGGCCCTGCCGTGAAGGGGCTTCAGGGAGATGATCTCGGGGGGCGACTGAGCGTTCTGGCCTGCGCGAAACATTTTGTCGGAGACGGCGGCACAAGCTGGGGAACCGGGGTGCCAAAACAGGGAACCTCCGACCGCTTCCCGCTCGATCAGGGCGATACGCGGTTGAGCGAAGTCGAACTCAGAGAGCTTCATATGCAGGGCTATATCCCCGCGATACAGGCCGGTGTAGGCTCGATCATGCCCTCGTATAACAGTTGGAACGGAGAGAAATGTTCGGGCAGCAAGAGATTGCTGACCGAGATACTGAAAGGGGAGCTGGGCTTTGAAGGTTTTTTGATCTCTGATTACGCGGCCATCGATCAGTTGCCCGGAGATTACAAAAGCGATGTGGAGCAATCAATAAACGCCGGTATGGATATGGTTATGGTTCCCGGCAAATATGAGGAGTTCTTTAACACTCTGAGAGACCTTGTCAAAGAAGGGAAAGTTCCTATGTCGCGGATTGACGATGCCGTGCGGCGCATATTGCGCGTCAAATTCGCTATGGGAATGATGGATAAAGGCGCATCGCTTCTGGCCGACAGGAAGTTGCAAAAATCCTTTGGCTCCGCCGCGCACCGGCAGGTGGCGCGCGAGTGTGTGCGCCAATCCTTAGTCCTGCTCAAGAACGAAAACAAAGCGTTGCCCGTTTCCAAAAAGCTCGCCCGAATACACGTCGGGGGCAAGAGCGCCGATAATATTGGAAATCAGTGCGGCGGCTGGACTATAACGTGGCAGGGCGAAACAGGGAATGTGACGACGGGTGGGACGACCATCCTGAGCGCCATTCAAAAATCGGTCTCAAAGAATACGAAGGTCACTTTTTCAAAGGACGGATCGGGGGCCGAGGGCGCAAATATCGGTATAGTGGTCGTAGGCGAAACGCCCTATGCCGAGATGATGGGCGACCGAGAAGATTTAACGCTCGACAAGGAAGATGTAGCCGCGATTGAAAACATGAAGAAGGCGGGCATCCCTGTAGTGGTAGTGCTGTTGTCGGGACGGCCCATGATCATCGATCAGGTCTGGGACAAATGCGACGGCTTCGTAGCCGCGTGGCTGCCCGGTACGGAAGGCGAAGGAGTGACGGATGTTTTGTTTGGCGATTACAAGCCCACGGGCAAGCTCTCGGTTTCCTGGCCGCGCTCGATGGCTCAAATTCCGATCAATGTCGGAGACGCCAACTATGACCCTCTCTTCAAATACGGGTTCGGATTGACTTACTAAAGGGCTGATAAGTGATTCGTGACGCGTGATTCGTGAAATATTCAATTGACTGTTAACAGTCATGTACCTGACTATCACGAATCGCGCATCACGAATCACTTATCATTGGGGCGAGTATGAATAGAAAGCAATATTTGATCGTTGCCGCATTTTTTGTCTGGATGATTGCGCAGGCCGGGACTGCGAAGGCGCAGGACTGGACGCTCGTCTGGTCCGACGAATTTGACGGCCCGGCGGGTTCGGTTCCTGATCCTACGAAATGGAATTACGACATAGGCGGAAACGGATGGGGCAATAACGAGCTTGAATATTATACGAATCGTCCTGAAAACGCTTTTCTTGACGGACAGGGGAACCTCGTCATAAAAGCCATCAAGGAAGACTATAAGGGGGCTGATCGTGTAAAACGCGGCTACACATCGGCTCGCCTGCTCACGCAGGGGAAATTCAGTCAGAGATATGGACGCATCGAAGCGCGAATACGGGTGCCGTTTGGTCAGGGGATATGGCCGGCCTTCTGGATGCTTGGTAATGACGTTGGGGCGGTCGGCTGGCCCGGTTGCGGAGAGATAGACATAATGGAAAACATAGGCCGCGAACCGTCCACCGCGTACGGCACCATTCACGGCCCCGGCTATTCAGGCGGCAACTCTATCGGCTCATCCATCTCGCTTGAAAACGGCCAGCATTTCTCAGACGATTTTCACGTATTCGGTATCGAATGGGAGCCGACCGCCATCAGATTTTATGTAGACGGAAAACTCTATGAGACCAGGATTCCGGCAGACCTCCCCTCGGGCGGGCGATGGGTCTATGACCACCCATTCTTTATTCTGCTGAACGTGGCCGTGGGCGGGGGCTGGCCGGGCAACCCTGATTCAACATCCATCTTCCCGCAAACCATGACCGTGGATTATGTGCGAGTCTATAAGGACTCCAACTCAGATTTCGATCACCCCGTCATCGACAGCGCCACAATCACGGGAAAGAATCTGGTAGTGATAGGGCATAATTTCGACGGCGGCGCGATAATCCTGATGAACGGGAAAGAGCAAAAAACCATCCACGACGGACAAGCCCCGACAACGCTTGTCGGCAAGAAAGTGGGCAAGAAAATCAAGAAACTGCCCGCAGGCGAATCTGTCTTGATACAGGTGAAAAATTCAGACGGGGTGCTGTCGAGCGAGTTCAGCGTCGCCCGGCCGTAATCCCTGTTTTGGTTTAAATTCTAACGAGTGATCATAAGAGTGCTTCAAAATGGCAAAAATAATTGATCGAAGAAGCTTTCTCGGATACGCGGCGATGAGCGTTCCTATGTTGTGGGCGGCCAAATCGGGTCTGGGTAATTACGCCGGTCACAAAATAGAAAAGATAGGCGTACAACTCTACACCGTGAGAGATCAGATGAAGGATGATTTCGAAGGGACGCTCGCCCGTGTGGCGGGAATCGGCTACAGAGAAGTCGAGTTTGCGGGCTACTACGACCGCACGCCCAAGCAGGTGAGGATGGTGCTTGACAAAAACAAGCTGGTCGCGCCTTCGGCTCACATCATAGCGAAAGTTGTGCGCGACGAGCTTGATAAAAACATCGAAGCGGCGCACGCGATAGGCCATAAATATCTGGTCTGCTCTTATCTGTTTCCCGAAGAGCGGAAATCGCTTGACGATTACAAGCGACTGGCCGAGCTATTTAACAAGGCCGGAGAAAAATGTAAGAAAGCGGGAATCCAGTTTGCCTATCACAATCACGATTTTGAGTTCCAGAAATTCGACAACGAGGTTCCTTATGACGTGCTGCTCACAAGCACGGATTCTTCGCTCGTCAAACTGGAGATGGACCTTTACTGGATGAGAAAGGCCGATCAGGAGCCTGCGAAATATTTCGCCCTTTATCCGGGCCGGTTCCCGCTCTTTCACGTAAAGGACATGGACCGCACGCCCGCGCGCGGTTTCACCGAAGTGGGCCGTGGGCAGATCGATTTCAAAGCGATCTTCGCCGAGTCAGCGAAGGCGGGCGTCAAGCATTATTTCGTTGAGCAGGATCAGTGCCCGGGGTCTCCGTTTGACAGCATCAAAACGAGCTACGATTACCTGAAGACGTTGCAGTTTTGACTTCAATGTTTTGCCGTCACCCAGCGCAATGCGCCGAGCAGATGCTTTTGAAATCGCTCATCCTGCCAGACTTCCGGGCGGTGTCCGAGCGCGGTGTAAAAGACGCGGCCCCGCCCGTAATCGCGACACCACGCGGTGGCGAAATCTTTGTCTGTTCGGTGAACATTCTTCGCATTCAGATCTACTGAATCGGGGTCGAGGCTGAGCAGTACGTGCACGCGAGAGCGTGAAAAATCCTTAAACTGATAAATCTCGTCGGTGATCTTGAAGGATTCGCCCAGATGGCTTGTGGATGGATGTTTTCTGTCTTCGACCTTGATGGTGACTTCCTGATGCCAGGGATGCTGGTCAAAGTAGCCGCCGATCATTTCACCGTATTCGGGCCACTTGTAAAACGTATCGGTGGCGCTGTGAATGCCTATGAAGCCTTTGCCCGATTTTATAAAATTCAAAAACGCCGCCTTCTGCTCATCGGAAATCGGCAACTCGCCCGTAGTGTAAAAGACCACCACGTCGTAAGGCTTTAGCCCTTCGCGGCTCAAAACCGAGCAATCCCCTGTCGCCGTCACTTCAAACTCGCCGCTTCGCTCGCCGATCTGCGCCAGTATCTGCTCGGAAAGCGGAAGGACATCGTGCTTGAATCCGGCCGAGTGAGTCAGGTAGAGCACCTTATGTTTGGCGCGGCTGACGAAAGCGCGCCCTGTAGAAAGCCCTGATCCCGCAAAGGCGAGCAGAATAATCAGGAGTACGCCCGGCAGTGATTGTAAGAGTCTTCTCATCCCTTCTGATGCTCCGGGTGCGTGCAGCCGGGAAATTCTTTCAGGTACGAATTGCCCTTGTATTTAAGCTCCGTGTGTATGCCGATTTCAGACGTGTAATAGCCGTCAATCGTCATGCTCTTGATGGTGCGGAAGAAATACTCTTCCGGCGTCTTTGGCGACATCTCGTTTTTGCTTATCTCTTTGAGCAATTCCAACTGCTGGTCGGCGCTCGCCTCGGCGTACTCTTTGCCGTACTTGTCCTTACTCATTTTATTGACGGCGGCAAGTCCGTCGCGCCACGCTTTTTTCGTATTGTCGGCCGATTCGCTCACGATCAGGTCGATGTATTCATTCACGCGCGCGGCCTTTGCGCCCGGCGAAGAGTCATCGGCCGGAATGATATGCTCAGACATCTCGATGACGGTCTTGTTTTCGGCAGGAGTGAAAAACTTGAGCGGCTGCGGTTTCGCGCTGGTCGCGGTCTGCGTCGCTGTGTGCATGTGCTGGTGCGCCATCTCTTGCCCGCCGAGCGCTGACTGGCTGAGTACGGGCAAAGTGGCGATCACTCCCACGCCGACCGAGATGTTTTTGAGAGCCTCTCGCCGCGTAATGTTATCTTGCTGTTCTGACATCGTGCGCCTCCATAAAATTTTCGTTTGAGATCAGATAGCTGATTGCGTATGCAGGCTTTACTTTATTACACGAGCGCAAAAAGTCAAGCCGGTGAATTGCAAACTCTACCATCCGACCTCGCGGTTTCTTGCAAACTCTCGTTCGGTAAAATAGAAATAGCCCGGGACGGACGCGGATCGGGCGGATTTTCGCGGATCTGATCAAAACCAGTCAGGCCAACGTAATCCCCCGAGATTGAAACAGGTTGACCATATCTCCTTTTCATCCCTCATCCCTCATCCCTCATCCCTCAAGAGCGGTACGCCTGTCTGCCTACGCCCTGAACCGGGATGTCCTGCGATGCCAGCACATCGTGTTGCAAGGCGTACATGCAGGCTGCCGCTTCATCTATCTTGCGTGTGAAAGCGATTGAGCCTTTGAGGATTGGCTTGAGCCGCTCTTTGTCCTGAATCCTCGCGGGCGGGTATTCGTGCTCGACTATGAGGTGCGTGTTTGCCACGTCGAGGTCGAGGAGTTCACGCGCCGCAAGCTGATGATCCAGCCAGTCAACCGTGCGGTTCTGCAAATAAGCGAGCGGGTCGTGACGGGCCGTTCCCGGCAATTCGTGTTCGCACAACACGGTCTGTTTCAGCCACGCATTGGCCTGATCGGCGGGGTTTTCAGAAGGCTTGCCGTTTACCCAGTCGCCGCGCTGGACCGTCTGCCCCCCGTATCCCCAGGCGGCCACGCCTTTCGCGTCAATGACCTGCCCCTTGACGTGGAAGCCGCCTATCAGGAAGCCGTAGCCCGAGTCTTTCAGATACTGGAATATCGAGCGCGTATCCTGTCCCATCAGTATCGCGTGCGAGGGATCGTAATGGATGCGGAAATGATCGCCAACGCCCGCCTTCTCGCATATTTGATGAAGCGCTATCCAGGTTCCCGGAGTGTAGGCGATGTTGTTATGAAAATTATCGCCCGTGGTCCATCCGGGCATCGGGCATTGCTCGACTCTGTAGGTCAGCCCGCGCGCTTTGGCCTCTTTTAGAAGAGGGATGAAATGCTCGGCGAAATCGATCAGGTTTTGATCCATGCTCAAGGTCTGGTTTCGGCCTACGAATCCGCAGACGGCGTCTACTCCGAGCAGGGTCGCGGTGTCGAAAATCCTCAACATGAAATCGTGCTTTTTCTGCCTGATCGCCGGATCGTTGTGGAGCATGTTGTCGAAGTACCCGATGTCGGACAGCCCTATGTGATGCTCTTTCATGGCGGCAAGCACGCGGGCGGCGCGGCGCTCGTTGAAAGGCTCGCGGAGGTCGAGAGTGTTGGCCACGGGGTCGAGCATGGCTTCTGCGGGAACGTCGGATTCGCTAGGATGCAGCGCCGCCGACAACTGTATGTAATCGACGCCAAGCTCGGAGGCAAAAGCCAGCCAGTCTTCTATTGCGCGGTCGGGGTCGGGGTCGCGTATCTCTCTCGGCGTAAGCTCCTGCAAGGCCGCCGTCAACACGCCGATTTTCATGAATTGCGGTTCGAATTGTTTTATCGCCATCTTTGCGCGCTCCTGTCGATGTTTGTAATGAGTTGGAATCTTTCTCGAATAAAAGCTCCCGAACAAAAGTTCCCGAACAAAAGTTCCCGAACAAGGCCGGGTACGGTCTGAGGCGAGGAATTACCGCTCGCCGCCTCGCGATTGAGATTGATAGCTGTTGCGGCTTGTGCGAATAATCGCGCCGCTATGTTTCACTTCTACCCGGATGTTATGGGTTCGCCCGTCGCGCGCGTCATCATTCGGATAATAGGCAAGCGTGTAGCTTGACCTGATCTCTTCGGCAATCGCTTTGAAGACGGGCGTAAAATCGTTTGTGTCGGCCGAGAAATCCGCCCCCCCCGTCATCGGCACGATACGCGCGGCATCGAGCAGGGTTATGGCCCGGTTGTTGCCGAGCCCCGGCGTATAAGAAGGCAGTGTGATCGAATAGACCGTCACCTCGGCGTCGTTTGCGCGGCGTATCAAATCACGCTGATCCACGGTGTCCACAGAATCGTAGCCGTCGCTTATCGTGATGACGACGCGACGCAACCGTCTGCCCTTGCGGAAGCGCGGCCCGCGCTTGAGCATCGCCACGGCTTTGTCTATCGAGCCGAATAATCTGGTGGAGCCTTCCGCCTTGCCTACGTGCTGGAACGCCCGGCTGATCTTTTGAGGGTCGTTTGTAAAATCCTGAATGACTTTTATTTCGTGGTTGAATGCGATGATCGCAAACATTGATTCGGGATTGAGCAACTTTATAAAGGATTCGGCCGCCTCGCGCTGTCTGGTTATCTCTTCGGGCTTGATGCTGCCTGAGATGTCGAGCACGAAGACGGCAGCGATAGGTCGCGTCAGCGTCGCTTCTTCGTTCGCCTCAAAGAAGTCGAGTTTCTGCGGTCTGTCATCCTGATAAATTGTGAAGTCCTCGGGTTTCAAATTCCTGATGAAATTGCCGTCTCTGTCAGTTATCGTCACATCAACCGTGACAAGATTGGATTCGAGCTTTATCGCCTTGTCGCCCTGTTGCGCCGCCGTGGGAAGTATGAAAAATATCAGCATCAAACCCACGGCGAGAGGGGTCCTGTAATTGAGAAGGTGTTGCACTTGATCCTTCAACATCGATTGTACTCTCCGATTTGTCAGAGGAAACGGTCGGAGAAAGATTAGCATGCACGGCGACCAGTTTCAATTTAGGGGCAGTCGCTCGCCCGAATGGTCCGACCAGAATATGAGGCGGCAAGGGTAGGGCGGATCGGTCAAAATGACTTTTCAGATTGATGCATCTCGATTTGAATGAAATAACGCCTCGCCTGAGCACACCTGCTCCGATCTTTATTGCAGAGTTTCCAATCAAATGATTTTGATTTTTCGACCCCCGCCCGGTTGTGACCACCTGGCGCTTAAGTGCTTATGTCGGTTGATTTAGCTTCTGGGTAAAATGCTCTCGGGCAAAGCTCTTGCCTTGCTTCGGTCATTTGTCTGACGGGTATGGCACACAACTTGAAGAAGAGTTATCGAAGGGTCAACTCAGGATAAATGTTGAAAGAGATAAGCTAAGACACAAATCATGAGCCTTACCGATGCCGGTCGGCAGGATTATTTCTCTTCTCAGGCCAGAGGGAAGCTGCAATTTGAGACCGGGAAATCAAAGGAAAAAATATGAAAAGAACAAAGAAACCATCGAGCATTCTTGTGGCAGTCATAATGCTTTCTTACCTTGTAGGCATCCCCTTTGGGCAGTCGCTTGAACCGGGCAGCGTAGTTCAGGCGGGTTCGAAGAGTAAGCAAGGATCATCCGACAAGATTTCGCCCGAATTGCAATTGAAGATGGCATCAAAGACCGACAAGCTTATTCCCGTCATCATTCAGACCAATTCTTCGCCTCGCGGGGCGCTGTTGACATCGGTGGGGGCGCTTGGCGGCAGCCTTCGCAAGATGTACAACAATATGGATTTCGTTGCCGTTGATCTGCCTCCTGCCGCGGTAGCCGCTTTGACCAGCCGCTCCGACGTGGGCTATATCTCTTTTGACAGACCCACTCAGGTGACTGGTCATCTTGAAACCACGACCGGCGCGGCGATGGCCAGAAATTATGGCACCACCGCGACTGGAACGATAAACGGCTCCGGCATAGGCATCGCCATCCTCGACTCCGGCATCTACGCCAATCATCACTCTTTCATAGGCAGGATAGCTGCCAATGTGGATTTCACAGGCGAAGGCAGAACCGACGACCCTTATGGACACGGCACACACGTCGCCTCGGTCGCAGCCGGGAGCTCTCACGTAGCCAACGGGGCATACACCGGTATCGCGCCCGCCGCCCGCATCCTCAATGTCAGAGTGCTCGATTCTCAGGGCCGGGGCTCGGTCTCAAGCGCCATCGCGGGCATTGACTGGTGTATCTCTAACAGGGTCGCTTACAACATCCGCGTTCTCAATCTCAGCTTTGGCACAACGGCTACCGATTCTTATGCGAACGATCCTCTGTGCCAGGCGGTTCGAAGGGCCTTCGACGCCGGAATCGTCGTGTGTGTGGCCGCAGGCAACCTGGGCAAGAGTGCCAATGGAACCAAGGTCTATGGAGCGATACACTCGCCTGGCATCGAGCCTTCGGCCATCACCGTGGGGGCGACGAACACTTACGGGACGAACTCTCGCGCAGACGACACGGTTGCGACCTACAGTTCTTGCGGGCCGACACGTGGTTACACGACAAACGTGCTGGGCGTGAAGAATTACGACAACCTTATCAAGCCGGACCTCGTTGCCCCGGGAAACAAGATCATCGAAGCAAAATCTCCGAACAACGCGCTGGTCGCGCAAACTCCTTCGCTCGACGCAAACGTAAGCTGGTTTGCCGGGCACGACATGATGTATATGAGCGGCACCTCTATGGCCACACCGGCGGTCGCCGGCGCGGCGGCGCTGATTCTGCAAAGAAATCCGAGCCTCACGCCCAATCTGGTGAAAGCAATGCTCGAATACACGGCGCAGCCTCTTGCCGGGTTTGCCAACATCGAGCAGGGAGCAGGCGAGTTAAACGTAGAAGGCGCGGTGAGGCTTGCGGGGCTCGTGCGTCAGGACCTTTCCGGGCTGAGCATGGGCGCAAGCCTGCTTACCGGCGCGGCCCCAACGCAATCGACCACGATAGGCGGACAGAGTTTCTCGTGGGGCGGCGGAGTGATTCAGAAATGGAACTTCGTCTACGGCAACGATCTGATACTCAAGTATCAGGGCATTTACGGTACGGGGACACTGCTGACCAACGGCGTATTGCTTAGCAATGGCGTATTGCTTGGCAACGGTGTGCTGCTTACAACGGGCACGTTGCTGTCGGCAGGAGTGATATTATCAAACGGTACGATCTTATCGAATGGAACGCTGCTGTCGGCAGGAACGCTGCTCAGCAATGGTGTGCTGATCACAGATGGAACTTTGCTTGGCAGCGGGACCATACTCTCTGACAGTTATCTGGCGTCTACCACATCGCCCACGGCCGCATCGACTCTTGCTCAGACCGCGATTGGTGGCGAGCAGACGGCGAGTATGCTCGTCGAACCCGATCCAGACCCGAACAACTAGAGCGTAGAGTAAACAGGGCGCATGGCTTTTGATGGTTCATCATGCGCCGGAAAAGGATTGACTGAATTGAGATCGGGAGAAATGATTATGTATGCAACGGCGAGAAACAGAAAAAATATAGAAGCCGTACCAGGCATGAATAAGAGCCAAGAGAATCCTGTATCAATCACTGCGCTCACCTGTGAGGAAGAAGGCGAGGTCCTGGCGTTTCTTTCCGAACGCCCGGTTCACACTTTTGGAATGGCCGGATTCATTCGAAGTAATGGTATGGTCAGTCCTCACAACCGTGGCACTTTCTATGCCTGCCGCGATATGACAGGCGAGATCGAGGGCGTAGCGTTGATAGGTCACTTCATCCTTTTCGAGACCCAGAGTGACCGGGCCATCGAAGGTTTCGCTCGTCTGGCCAAGGAGTGCCCAAGCGCGTTTATGTTACTGGCCGAGCCGGAAAAGGCGCAGGCGTTCTGGAAATACTATTCCGACGGCGGGCAGGAAGTCCGCCTCCACTGCCGCGAGCTTTTATTTGAGCAGGGGTGGCCCGTTGAGACAGAGACAGAGATGTCGGGTTTGCGCGTGGCGACGATGAGCGATCTCGATCTCATCGTCCCGGCGCACGCCGAATCGGCGCTGGCAGAAAGCGGCATAGATCCGCTCGAAACCGACCCGGAAGGATTCCGGCGGCGATGCGCTCACCGCATCGAGACGGGCAAAAGCCGGGTGTGGGTTGAGGATGGCAGGCTCTTGTTCAAGGCCGAAATAGTCAGCGACACGCCGGATGTAGTCTATCTTGAAGGCGTGTGGGTAAATCCCGCAGAGCGAGGCAAAGGCATAGGCTTGCGATGCATGTCGGAACTCGGCAGAGATTTCCTGATGCGCACGGGAAGGGTTTGCGTGCTGGTAAACGAGAAGTTCGAGGTGGCGCAGTCCTTCTACAGAAGAGCCGGGTACAGCCTTGTAAGCTATTACGACACGATTTATCTGAAGCAGGAAATAAACTGATCCCCTCCGGCTGACGCGTGATCCGTGATTTGTGAAATTTGAGGTTTGAGCTTCGCAGCTAAGAGAAGCCCGTCTTTAAGGTCACGAATCACGGATCACGCGTCATTTAGCAGCACCTCTGCCTCAATTCATAAGAAAACCGAATAGCGGAAAAGGAGCGTGTTGAGCGCGTCAACTTGCGGCTTGTAGCTCTGCCGGAAGTATTCTATAGTTTTTATCGAAATGGTCATATATTTATCAGGTGAAGTTAAAGATCAGCCGAGACTTGACGAGATGACACCGCGCCAGATCGTGCAGGAACTCAACAAGTATGTAGTCGGTCAGGATGCCGCCAAGCGGGCGGTTGCCATCGCGCTCAGGAATCGAATCCGTCGGCAGAAATTGCCGCCCGAACTGGCCCAGGATGTCATACCAAAGAACATCATCATGATCGGGTCTACGGGGATAGGTAAGACCGAGATAGCCCGCCGTCTGGCAAGGCTTTCAAATTCGCCTTTCCTGAAAGTGGAAGCGTCGAAATTCACCGAAGTCGGCTATGTCGGACGCGATGTCGAATCCATGATCCGCGATCTGGTCGAGATCGGCATAGACCTTGTGCGCGAAGAGAAGATAGCCGAGGTCGTCGAACAGGCCGAGCACAATGCCGAAGAGCGAATGCTCGATTTACTGCTGCCGCGCACTCGACAGGTGGATGAGATCGTCGAAGGCGATAGCTCTCTGGAGCAGTTCGAGCGAACGCGCGAGAAACTCCGCCAGCAATTGCGCGAGGGGAGACTCGATGCGCGAATGGTCGAGATCGAAGTGCAGGAGCGATCCAATCCCGGCCACTTTGAAATCTACACCCCGCAAGGCATCGAAGAGATGGATATTAACCTCCGCGACATGTTTCCGAATATGTTCGGAGGCCGACCCAAGATGCGAAAAATGCGCGTAGATGAGGCGATGGAATACCTCATACAGGAAGAAGAGCAGAAACTGATCGATATGGATCAGGTGGCGCGCATGGCGATTGAGCGCGTGGAATCGGCGGGCATAATATTTCTCAGATGAGATAGACAAGATAGCCGGGCGCGAAGGCGGGCAGGGACCCGACGTTTCGCGCGAGGGCGTGCAGCGCGACATCCTGCCTATAGTCGAGGGGACCACGGTCAACACGCGTTACGGCATGGTCAGGACCGACCACATCCTGTTTGTCGCGGCGGGCGCATTCCACGTCTCAAAACCCTCGGATTTGATACCGGAACTGCAAGGCCGATTCCCGATTCGCGTAGAGCTGAAGCCGCTCACAATCGAGGATTTTAAGCGCATCCTGACCGAGCCGAAAAACTCTATGGTGCGGCAGTATGTGGCCCTTCTCGAAACCGAAGGCATAGTCTTGAGCTTTACCGAAGAAGCCATTGACGCCATAGCGCGCTTCGCCTTTTCCGTGAATGAGAACACGGAAGACATAGGCGCTCGCAGGCTTCACACGATCATGGAGACTCTGCTGGATGAGTATTCATTCGAGGGGCCGGACCTTGAAGAGAAGAACGTAGAGATCGGCGCAGACTATGTTCAAAAACAACTGGCCGACATAGTGAAGAACGAAGACCTGAGCCGGTACATACTGTGAAGCCCGATCCGCAAGTCGGCACGCATCTGGAGCGTGTCCGTTTTCTCATCAAACATCTTCGCATTACCGACCTCTTGCCGGTGGCTCTCCTGCTTTTGGCGACTCTGAGTCTCGCCTGCGGCAAGGTGGGCGCGCCTGTCGCGCCTGCGCGCATAACCGTCCGCACCCAGAACCTGACGGCCATTCAGCGCGGCGACCGCATAGTTCTTTCGTGGCCTGCGCCTCCGCTCATCAAACAGCAGGATAATCGCTCTTACATTCATCGCGTAGACATCTACCGACTGGTTGAGCAGCGCGATCAGGAGCCTCTCTTAAATGAGAGCGATTACGAAGAGGCGGCCCGGGTGGTTGGCTCTCTCGACCGCGCTATGATTGAAAAGCAGGTAAAGGCAACCGGCAAGTTGCAATACAGCGATGTTGTGAATATGAGCAGCCCGAAAGAGCTTGCCAATTTGAGACTTCGCTATGCCGTGCGCTATGTGAATAAGAGGGAACAGACCGCGCCGTTTTCAAACACCGTCGCCTTCGAGCCTGTGCCCGGGATTTCCGAACCGCCCGGTGACGTGCAACTGGCAGATCAGGCACAGAATGCCGTCACGATATCGTGGAGCGCTCCCAAAGCAAATGTGGACAGCACCGAGCCCGCCTCCATCGTAGGCTATAACATCTATCGCCGGACCGCGAAGCGCGAAGATTTCGGCAAACCGCTCAATTCCGAGCCTGTCACCGATACGAAATACACCGATACGAAATTCCGCTATCAGGTCGAATACAACTATGTGGTTCGCGCTCTCTCTCAAGGCGCGACCGGATTGATAGAAAGCGCCGATAGCCCTGCTTTGACCTTCAAGCCGATAGACACGTTTGCGCCTTTGCCGCCCGACCCGGTTTCAATTGCATCGGCAAACGCTGTTATTAGCCTCTTCTGGCCGACCAGCCCCGAAGCCGATGTTATCGGCTATAACATTTATAGAACGGATGCGATGGATGCGCCGGAGAAGGATTGGGTAAAGCTGACCGCCCAGCCTATCGCTACAGTCACATACCACGACGATAAGGTGACACCAGATCAGAGATACTATTATCGCGTGACCGCCGTAGACCAGTTCAACAACGAAAGCAAGTCTTCAAATATCGTGAGCGAGACCGCAAATCGCTAATCTCAGCCGCTAATCTCAGCCATGGCTTATTAGCTCTCCGGCAAGTCTTTGCCTGCTCTGCGACTTTGCGGCTTTGCGGCTTTGCGGGAAATAGACTCTCGCTAAGACGCGAAGACGCGAAGTACGCAAAGTTATTCCAGAAAAATAAAAGCCCTTGACCAACCTGTGCATTAAGCCTGCCCGAACGGGTCTGCGCTTGAAGGCTTGCGGTTGCGATAGTAACATCAGTTTGAGCCGCCTGCCCACGAAGGCAGAATAAAGGGCAGACGGGCTGATGAATCTTAGAATCGTTGCCCGATGTTGATCGAGAGAGCGACCCGAAGTAGAATCTTCTCCATCTCAAGTTCCAGAGTTGTCGTTTTGCAATTCCGCGTGCGAGGCCGTATTAAGCTTGAGGTCAAAGGTTATGCGCCGCTGGATCGTTTTGTTATCAATCTTAACTATAGCGCCCGTCATCGAGCGAACAGGCGCGGCCTCGTCGTGGAAACCGGTCACATCTCAGGATTTGAAGATAACGGCCTCCGACATCGGAGACCCCGAAGCCGATGCGGCCATACTCTTTCGTGAAGGCGAGTTGAATGATAACGACCCCGAAGGCACGAGCCTCAAGGTCTATATCCGAATAAAAATCTTCAATGAACGCGGACGCCGCTACGGAGATGTGGAACTTCCCTACAAGGTAGAGCTTGGCAAGATCACGGACGTGCACGCCCGAACCATACGCCCGGACGGAACAGCGATCGAAGTCGAGGGGCGTGACATATTCGACAAGCTGCTTGTAAAGACCAGCCACGCCGTCTGGCGCGCTCGCGTTTTTTCGATGCCCGCAGTCGAGGCCGGTTCCATAATAGAATACCGATACCGCCAGACCTACCCCCAGGGGTTTCGCTACTTTGCGCTCGATCTGCAATCGGAGCTGTTTACAAAAGAGCTTCACTACAGCATTCAGCCGCAGGCGGCGGCGAGACTCGATGTTCGCTGGGTCACCTTCAATGCCGCTGACTCAAAACGGTTCGCTCCGACCTGGGACGGCACATACAATATAAGAGTAGAAAACATCCCTCCATTTCGCCGCGAACCGATGATGCCGCCCGAAGAGACGGTCAAGATCTGGGGATGGCTCTATTATTCCAACGAGCCGGAAACAAACCCGGATAAGTACTGGCGCGATTATGCGCATCGCAGCCACGACCGCGCCAGCTACGAAACAAAGCCTACGGGCGCGATTCGCCGGGTGGTCAACTCGATAACGCTCGCAAGCGACGGCCCGCAGGAGAAGATCAGTCGGATTTACGAGTATATTCGAACCGAAATACAGAATGTCGGATTTAGAGAAGAAGGCGAAAACAACGCGGGACTGAAGCGAAACGATACGGCCGATGATACAATTCACCGCCGATACGGCACGCCGCGCGAGATCAACCGTCTCTTCATCGCAATGTTGCGGGCGGCGGGGCTCGATGCGCGTGTGGCAGAGTTGACCACGCGCGATGAAAACTTCTTCCGTTATTCGTTCCCGGATTCGTTTCAACTCAACAGCGAAGTGACGGCGGTTATAATGCGCGACGGGTTGGTACGTTTCTATGATCCCGGCACCCCCTATTGCCCGGTCGGAATGCTTTCGTGGGAGAAGGAAGCAGTGACGGCGCTCGTATACGGCAAACGCGATTTTCGATTTGTGGAGACGCCGGTCACCGAGGCCGTCTCAAACTCAGAGGACCGGGTCATACGTCTGACAGCCTACGCTGACGGTCGCGTAGGCGCGCATGTAGATTCCCGTATAACGGGACAGCGTGCGCTTGAGCTTCGCAATGAATTGAACGATCTGACCTCCGACGAACAGCGCAAGCAGATAATCTCGGCCACGCGCGAGCTTTTGCCCGGGGCAACCGTTGACGAATCTTCGGCGGCAATCTCGAATCTGACTAATCCTGCCACGCCGCTTGAAACCTCGATCAGTTTTACAGTTCCGCAATTCGGCATCCGCACCGAGAAACGCTTGCTTCTGCGCCCGGCTTTGCTTTCACGCCGCGATGAGAGCTTGATGGTTGCTCCTCGCCGTGCAAACGGCGTTTATTTTAATTATCCGTGGTCCGAGAGCGAGCAGGTGATTATAGAAGCGCCGGAAGGATTTGCGCTCGAACAGTTACCCGACCCCGTTGACATAGATATAGGCGCGGCGAAATATCATTCAGCTTTTATCAGGGAAGAAGGCCAGCTAATCTACGAACGCAGCCTGATTGTCAATGCCATAACTTTTACTGTAGCTCAATACCCCACGGTCAAATCATTCTTTGACCGGGTGCATCAGGCAGACCGCGCCGTAGTCTCTTTCATACAATAATCGCTATTTTATTATCAATTTGAGATTTTCTTTTTGTTATCCCTGATCTCTTGCCAGTGTAAGGGGACATGTTTTTTGCGAAAAGAGAGGGACAGGATCGGAACTTTCATTATCAGGCCTCCCCCAACGCATTTCAGCGAAAGCGCATCCGAGCAGAAAGCATACTTCAACCAGTTCTGACTGATGCTGGCCAAAATCTATCTTGCAATCGTTTATACAAACGGCCAGCGGAGCATTCTCACGCTCACCTATAGGTACATGATTGGGCATAAGCTCTAAACTCCCTTTATAAACTCAGACGGAAAGGAGCAGTAGTTTTTTGCACCTCTCAGTCAGAACTTACAATTTTCTCATTGAGGAATGAGGGAATCAGGTGACCTGGACAAGAAAAATCGGAGCAATAAGGGAGATCAAATTAGATGATCGGGTCTTTCTGACAGTATGCGGCTTATTTCAGGATCATGGGTCTTTGCCAGGATGGCTCGCGTAGTCCGTTCAACCCTCTGCTCTTCGTGAAGGCGAAGGTCGTAGGGTAAATCTATGGCCTGCAATCGCTGGCCGAATCTGACAACGTGCACAAGCTCATGAGTGAGCACATAAGTGAGCAGCGCATCGAGGCGCGCGCGGGTGTCTCGCGCCGCTCCGAGTATGCGATGATCCTGCAGGCAGATACGATATAGCTCGCCTTCTTCGAGAACCAGAGGTCCGGCTTCCCGCCTGATGCCGTAGCAGAGTGTTTGAGCCAGCGCCTCATCGGTTATCTCGGTCGAATCGAGCGCCTTTAAGGTCTTTACTTCGTAAGGCATCTGCCGCCACTCGCGGGGGGCAACCCTGTAATAATCGGTTATCAAGTCGCCTGCCCGCCTTTTTGCTGTGTGAACAGCCTTCATCTGGATTGAATTGAAACAGCATCTAGTCTCCATCCATTCATCTCCAAAAGCCCGCTGTAAATAATGAAAACGCAGGTCTGAATCGACCGGCATAGATAAAATTTAAAATCTGCTCCAACCGAAGTCAAGCAAGTATCTTGAAGCAGAAGGTTCGCCGTGCTAGTATTTCAATGTAAGGTTTTACGATTCAGCTATTGGAGGTGATGCAACCGTATGCCAATTTATGAGTATGTTTGCGAGAAATGCGGCTCTCACCTTGAGGTAATACAGAAAGTTGGAGATGCGCCACCCAAGCGCTGTCAGAAGTGCCGGGGCAAACTTGAAAAGATTATGTCGCGCACAAGCTTTCAACTCAAAGGGTCGGGCTGGTATCTCACTGATTACTCGGGCAAATCTGCATCCGCGAGCGCCGATAAACCGGCTGAGAAAAAAAAGTCCGAAACCAAGGCCTCGACCGGCGCTAAGAGCGGTTCCAGTGAGTAATCGAATCTGTTGCCATTTTGATGAACCGAGGCCGGCTGTAGCCGGCCTCGCCGTTTGCTTCGCCAGTTTCATTCTGTTGTACGCGTCATAAGCTGAAAGACGGCTGCCCCCTTGTCCTCACATCAAACGACTTCGAGCGCAAGATTGCTTTACAAGGCTCGTTCTCAATTAATGAGTGAAGAAATGCATTACAACTTCACCCGGAGCGGAGGCATCTTAAAATAGCGGCCAAAGAAAACTATTTAAGATTCCGGCCCGTATAAAAAAAAGAAAGGAGTTTATGATGGCTAGTTTCCGAGACCCGGCAAGAACATTTTCCCCTGTAGAGGTCATCGAACGACTCCTTGAAATCACAGATTATTTTGGGCACAAGCCGGTGCTTTACATATCGGCAAGCGATGATCTGGCCACCTATCTGGATTCGTTCGGTTTCGACAGCTACAGTTTGACATCAAATACACGCGCGGCTTTCAAGACCACAACACGCAGTGTCGAGGTTTTGCCTAACGGCAGTCGCTCGCACGAAAGTGCCACGGCACATTGACGGGATTAAAAGTACGGTATTCAAACCAAAAAGAACAAAAGCGGAGGTGTGATGCTTCCGCTTTTGTTCTTTCGGTTTCTTCCGTTTCCGTCGCTTTAGCCTCGCTTTTGACCTTTTCTCAAATCAACGCCCGTTGGTTGAGACTCGAGCAAATCGCTGCGAAGCAATTCTATCAATCGTACATCCCCGTTTGTAACCACCTTTCGATTAGAGACGGCCGCGCGCCCAAATACGGGCAGAGGAGCAAGCTGGCCCGCCTTTCGCGCCCTTAGCGCCACGCGATAACGCGGTTCTCGCGGATTGATCTCGTATGCGGCGCGGAAGTGCTCTTGCGCGCGCAGAAAATCTTCCTGCTTCAGATAGATCAGCCCCAGATGATAAAGCGCCGCGTCGAATTTCGGGTCCATCTCGATGCAGCGGAGCAGATGATGCACGGCTATTTCGGTTCGTCCGTATTCAAGATAAGCCCGGCCTACGAGATAGTACATCTCAGGCGTAGGTTTTAGTATCAGGGCACGCTTGAGGTGTGAGATGGCTTCGCGTAACTTGCCTTCGCTCACCAGTATTCGGCCCAGCCCGTAATGAGCGGTGAAGGAATCTTTTCTGATCTTGAGCGCCCGGCTCAAATACCGCTTGGCGGAATTCAGATCGCCGTCGTCCCCGCAGATGACCCCGAGCATAGACATCGCAAGATAATTCTCGGGCTCCTGTTCGACCGCGCTCTCCAGATAAGCGCGCGCAAGCACAGGTTTATTTATGACAAAGAAATGTTCGCCGATAAAGAAAGCAAGCGGCGCGTTTGTCGCATCCATCAAGAGCGCCTTCTCGAAATAGCGAATCCCGCGTCTGGCGTTCCCTTCGATAAAGAGATCGGCTCCGGTATTGAGGAGGCGAGTGAAGAGATCGAAGTTTTCGCCTTTGAAAGTGCCGAGCATCCGCTCGATGCGTTGCTCGAATTGTTCCTGCTCGCTGACCTCCTCATAATGTTCCGCCACGCGGTCGCGCCAGAGCGTCTCGAGTTTGCCGCCTTCGACCGCTCCCTTTTCAGAGAGATGCTCGACCAGCGCATCAAGCATAGCGTGATCGTAGAGGCCGCTCGTAGCCTGGCGATGGACCAGATCGAGCATGACTTCCAATCTTTCGTGCGCTTGCTGAAGCGCCGATTCGAGCGCGCTGATTCGTTCGAGCAGATGCTCTTCTATCGTGGGCCTTATGAGGTTTTCAACCCCTCCGTATGCCGCTGCCGTTCGCGTGTTGGTGATTATCAACAGCTTGCTGCCGCAGACGTAACAGCTTTCACGGTTATAGGGGTTGGCATGAGCGCATCGTTGACAAAATATCATTTCAATTAAGCTACCAGTTTCTCGTTGCTTGCCATCCGGCCCAAGGTTTTGAAATCGGTCTCAGCAACCGGTTTCGCCATCTTATTTCGTCGGCGATCAGTAACTATAAAATCCCTTTCCGCTCTTGCGACCGAGCCAGCCTGCATCAACATACTTTTTGAGCAGAGGGCACGGCCGGTATTTGGAATCATTAAACCCATCATATAGCACATTCATTATCGCGAGGCAAACATCAAGGCCGATGAAATCGGCAAGCTCAAGCGGCCCCATAGGGTGATTCATGCCCAGTTTCATTATTTGATCAATCGCTTCGGCTGTTGCTACTCCTTCGTAGAGCGCAAAGGCCGCTTCGTTTATCATCGGCATCAAGACCCTGTTTGATACAAATCCCGGCGCGTCATTCACCTCGACAGGAATCTTACCCATAGTCTCTGCAAGCTCGCGCGTGATGGTATAGGTCTCATCAGAGGTGGCCGCGCCGCGTATTATCTCGACCAGTTTCATCACCGGCACGGGATTCATGAAGTGCATGCCTATAAATTTGTCCGGGCGCGATGTGACCGCGGCAATCTTTGTGATTGAAATCGAGCTTGTGTTGCTCGCCAGTAAGACGTCCTTCCGCGCTACGCGATCAACCTGTCGAAAAAGCTCTGACTTGACACCGAGGTCTTCGCTTACGGCCTCGACTATAAAATCCACGTCGCGCAACTCCTCAATATTTGTGACGGATTTGATGCGTGATTTGATCTCTTCTTTTGCTTCGATTGTCAGACGCTGTTTGTCAACGTCTCGCTGGAGGCTTTTATCGATAGCTGAAAGGCCGCGACTTAGAAACTCTTCGGTGAGGTCGCGCATTATTACCCCGAGGCCGGCCCGCGCCGCAACCTGTGCGATGCCGTTGCCCATAGTTCCTGCCCCTATCACACCAATCGATTTTATCATATCACCCTCCTGACCCTTATCTCTTATCGAAACAATTATCTTCTATGTCGCCTCACAGTCTGAGCAAATGCAGGCTTACCTGTCTTCGCTCCGGCGCATCGGCGGGCGCTATCTCAAGGAATTTTCTATAAGATGCTCGCGCGCGCTCTTTTTGCCCGAGTTGCTCATAAATGTCGCCAAGCTTTAAGTAAATGGTCGGATATGTTGGAGAGATGTCGCCAAGCACATTTGAGAACATATCCAGCGCCTCTTGAAAGCGCGACTGATCGTAATAAAAAAGCCCCGCATAGTACCAGGCAGCCGGGCGCGGCCATATATCTTTAGATCGAAGCACTGACTGCTCCGCCTGCGCGATGTCATTGCGCCTGATGTATAGCAGGCTCAGATTCAGATAGATGGCAGACAGATCTTTGCGCGTCATCGGTTCTTCGCTTATCTCTTTTGTAGCGCGCTCAAGATAATCAATCGCCTCGTTTGTCTTGCCCGCGCCCTGAGCGAAGTAACTCATGTTGATATAGGCGCTTGCGCACTTGCTATCAAGATCGAGCGCGGTTTGAGTCTCGGCTTCGGCCTCGCGCGGCCTGCCGGAATCAAAATAGAGATGGCCGAGCGATGCGTGCGCCACGGGCGAGGACGGAGCGGCAGCCACCGCATTCCTGTACACCGACATAGTCTCTTGCCACGTGTGATTTTGTCTGATGTAAACAGCGCCCCAGACGATCACGATAACCGTCGTGGCCACGACCGCCGCCACTCGTCCGGTCGTAGAGGACGGATTGCGGATTGCGAGCCACTCGATGCCTGTTGCCACGGCCAGACAGAACCCGATTGACGGCAAGTAGAGCAGACTTTCCTGGATCAAATGTTCGGGATCGAAATAACGCATCCCCGTGAGCGCAGGCACAAGCATCACGACAAACCACAGAGCCGCAAACGTAAGCGCCCGCGATCTGATGAATGCTACAACTGCCGTGAGCGCCGCAAGCAATCCCAGAAGAAGGAGAAAAGATAGAGATGCGAAGGATGCGACAAGAACCGTGTAGTGGAGATAGCTGTAGCCTGTCGGGATCAGCGCAAGCTTCAGATATTTTACAAGAGCAAGCGGGGCGGTTCGAATGACCGAGATGACCGGATAAATCGGATCGCCTCCAAACGACAGACGACCGATGATTGCGTAACGCAGACCGAGATAGATCACGGCGGGCAACGCAAAAATCCCGGCAATTTTCAGAGCGCGCATTGTTCCAGCCTTTATCGGCGCTCGATTCCTTAAGCAGATAAATTCATACAAGACAATGAGCAGCGGAAATACAAGGGCAGATTCTTTGCTCCACAGGGCAAATAAATACAGACCCAGCGCAAGCCACAGATGTTTTCCCGCGCCGCTTTTTCTGTACTTCAAATAAAAGTAGAACGACGGCACAAGGAAAAGGGCCATCAGAGGTTCGGCCACGGCTGAAACCCAGGCTATGGATTCGGCGTGTGACGGATGCACGGCAAATAAAGCGGCGGCGAGCGCGGCAAGCATCTGGCGGCCAGTCAGTTCGCTGAGCATCACAAAGACCAGCCAGGTTACTGCTGCGTGTATCAGCACGCTCATTAGATGCCAGCCCCACGGCGAATCGCCAAACAGCGCATGGCTTATCATAAACAGGACGCTTAAAACCGGACGATAGGAAAAATCCGACAGAAAAGGCGCTTCGGCGGTCGAAGGCGCTACGCCGGTCGTAAAGACCGAAGGCAGCTTGGCCAGTGTTCCGATAAAGGGTCTGCTTATGATCTGCTGAATATCATCGAGAACAAAGCCGTTCCAGATCACATTGATCGAAGCTATGATCGCCAATGCCACCGGGATCAACCGGTAAGCGTCTCGCCAT
Source organism: Blastocatellia bacterium (assembly GCA_963765495.1). GTDB lineage: Bacteria > Acidobacteriota > Blastocatellia > UBA7656 > UBA7656 > CAVXWP01. The sequence goes on along the minus strand of CAVXWP010000001.1, from coordinate 404,689 downwards.
TCGGTGAGAGGACGGCCTTTTGCCGATGGCTCGCGTGTAACCGCAGCACCACCTTCTTCCGGCGTTAATGAGACCTCAACTGCGCGTGAATCTCTGTTTGCTTGTTTCTTTTTAGACATGATTTAAAAAGCGTTTTCGGGACCGCACTATGTATAGACAACCTGAAGAGAAGCTATTCATAAGAAGGTTAATTCTAAGCAAGCATCTGTCGGCCCCGCAAGGCTGGCAGTACTCGAAAAGCGAGCCGAGGGAATATATCAGCCAGATCAGTTCGCTCAGATTAGCGATTTTTTTTTGGTTTGGGCAAACCTTCGGCATGCTGCGTACGTTCTAATATGCGAGCACAGGCAAGATTTAGCTTTGGTCAAGCCCCGTTCAAGCTTATAATTGAAATTCGACTCGATACGTACGGCTGGTATGATAATTTGGAATCATTGTCAGGTGGAGATGAGAGAAAGGATCAGAAAGGAATTTGCTATGAAAAGATTCGCTCTAGCAGCAATAGTGCTGGCTCTCGCTTTAAGCTCCGGAATGAAGTGGACATCGGCGCAGCCCGCCGCTCAGGTCGGCAGCGAGTTGTTGCCGTTATTGCCGGACGGCTCTGGTGTCGTCATCGTTGATGTTCAGAAAATCACATCGAGCAGTTTGTGGTCTACAATCTCTGCTCAAAGCAAGATAAAGAGTTCACTCGATAAGGCGCAAAACGATATTGGGAAACTGGGATTGAAGCTTGAAGATCTGCACACCGTCGCGGTTGTTTTGCCGTCTTCGGGGTTTAGCAATTTCACAGGAGTCGTGACGGGCTCGTTCAATCAATCCGACCTGCTTTCGCGCCTCCGCGCAGACCAGAAAATCAAGATCACATCCGAAAACTACAAGGGTGTAGACGTATACACAGCCACGCCCTCTGAGCGGACAGCCAATACGGATGTGAAGCACGATGACATGGTTTTTGCTTTTTACGATTCGGCGACGGTCGCCTTTGGCAACAGCGCGGGTGTTCGGGCTTCGATAGATACCCGTAAGGGTGAAAAGCCCGGCATAGCGCAAAACGCTAAAGTGGGACAGGCGATGTCAGAGACTTTGCCCGCGGCAATCCGCTTCGCCTTTGTTGTGACCCCGGCCCTGGCCAACTCCGTCGAAGCCAGCCAGTTGCCTCTGCCCGATTTTTCTTCCATCAATTTGATATTCGGATCAATTGATGTCACGACAGGTTTAGACCTGAACGCAACCTTGCGCAACGACACGGCCGAGCACGCTCTGGCAATTGCCAATCAGCTTAATGGATTGCTCGATATGGCCAGAGGCTTTCTCGGCGCTTCCAAAGACCCGAAGATGGCTATGTTTGCCAGCGCGCTCAAGACCGTTACCGTTACCGGCGTCAACAATGATGTCAAGATAGTCGGCATTCTGCCGGGAGAACTCCTGGCGCAGGTGCTACAGTAGACTTGAATCGATTGGGATCGCACGCTTAGGTGGGAATTATTCGGACAGGACCAGCAGAACCGGCAAGAATTTCTTGATCTGATTCTGTTGATCCTGTCTTTTAGTATCCGGTCCCGCACAGAATATCCATTAGAACCCGGTGTATTTTCCGTTGGTTTTTGACAAATCCAGCAGTCGCTTGATTCCCCCTATCAATGAATCAAATTCAATTGGCTTAGTCGTAGCCTGATTGGCCCCGGCCTCCAGTGCTTCTGCCGCAATGCCGCTGCCATAAGCCGTGATGGCCATTATCGGTACTTTCCCAAACTCCGGTTCCTGGCGTATGAGCTTTATCATTTCGATGCCGTTGAGGTTTGGCATATTAATGTCTGTGATAATGAGGTCGGGATGTTCGTTCTGAGCCACATTAAATCCGACGCGACCATCTTCGGCCGTTATCACGTCGAAGGATTCAAGCTCCAATAACTTGGCCATCATTTCGCGTGTATCGTCGCTGTCATCAACAACAAGTATCTTTTTCGTCACTGTAGGCACTTCCTCTCAGTAGCTTTATCGGCAAATACGCCCGGCCCAAAAGGCACATACGGGGGAGATGAGTAAATGGGCGGCCGTTTAGCGATGGTTTTCTCGATTTTGGCTGCTGAATCTGGGGGTAGAAGTCTTGCGAACGAATTTTGCTCAAAAGGAAGGTTAGAAACGTTACAAAACTTAATATAAGTGTGGTTGAGGTGATTTGATGAAGATTCGACCTGCGAGCCGGTTTGCTCGTCTCTGTAGATTATATCATCGCGGATGAGGTGCTGCTCTTTTCTCAACGTGCCCGACAGCGCGTCCCACTCACGCCCGCCAACCACCTTAACCTTCATAAGGTTGTCCACTTTGTCACCTCCGACTCAAAGTAGTCAACCTAAGGGGTAAGTGCATTATATTGGAATAGAAACCCGCTGTCTATATACTATTTGGGGGAATTCGAAGTCAAAATCACCAAATAAGAACGAGCGTCCTCGTTCAGTGATTCAATATGTATCGAAATGCGTGCGCGCGAGTCGTCGCTAGCCGGATAATCTGCCTCTCTCCTTGTATTCGCTCCAGAGGCGACAGACTTTTATTCTGTATTCGACCAGAACCCGACTGACGGCCAGTCGTCGGGCAATTCTTTCGGCGCTCAACCCGGCCATAACCGCGTGCTTGAGTGTAAAGTATGGAACCAGCGCGGCAGCCCCTACGGCGTAAGCCACTTCTTCCTGATTTTCATCGAAGTTTCGAAAATGGACTTCCCTGTCCTCCTGCGCCTGAAAGGTCAGCCGTGTGGGTGAGTGCCCCAGTATGACGTGACATATCTCTTCCATCAATGTAGCCGCCTGCCGCTCGGTAGTATGGTTTGGATTGAGAAAGACCAGCCGGGACCCGTCAGGCAGAGGACGAGTCGCCCCACCCGACCAGCTCTTGCCGTTATCGCCTACGAGCAACCTTCGACTCTCTTCGGAAAGCCCCTCGACATCCTTGAGATTCATCACTCGAATCTTTACGTATGGAGCCAGTTTCCAGGGATTGAGCGGTCGGTCTATGGGAACCCCGGCGAATTCGCGTATCTTGAGCGCGATGCGCTCGTGTACGCGCCGTTTCGCCGTCGGAGGCAACATCTCTTCGATTGAGGGGGTCTCGGTTCTGTAACCTTCAGCCATTTTGATCGGTCTGTTTGTCGGAGAATTGCGTGTATGCAACACGGAACAACTCGGCCAGGGCCTTTGCCATATCCGGCTTCAGATTGCGGTCGGCTCGCAGATGAGCTTCGACTATGTTCGGCGTAGATTCGGTCGGATAATAGATAACAGGCTCTATGCCTGGCCCCGCGGCTATTCCCTCGACTGTTTCACCTAAGAAAGACCCTCTCATCAGCCTCTCAAGCGGTATCCCAAGCCAGGACGCAAGACGCGCAAGCGTAGCACTGTCGGGAATGCCTATGCCGTTTTCTATGCGCGAAAGCGTAGATGCGCTGACCTGAATTTTCATCGCAACCTGCCGTAAGGAAAGCTTTTCGTCCTGCCTCTTGCGCTTAACATACTCTCCTAACTCAATGATATTTAAAGCGGATTCTCCCATTCTACAGGCACCTCCTTAATCCTTGTCCCATTTTATAACACGAAAACCGTGTTGCATGCAACACTTTATTTTATACTTGAAACAAACGAGGAACAATGGTACAATGTTTCACGTATGAAACAGCAGTGAGGTAATAGTATGAGAGAAGCGGGCGAAAGAGGGTTATTGAAGCTGGAAACGGCAGAGGATTTGACCGGATGGGACGGCTGGAAAGGATATGAGTTCTGGTCGTCGCAACTGGAGGCAAGGGAGTCGTTAGCCGAATATGCCGGCGGAGTTTCGGGCAAGATCAGGTTTGATCAGGCCGCCTGCGGGCAGAGAGAGAGGCTAAACGATGCACTCCCATTCTGAGCACTCTCATTCTGAAGAGGTCTGGGAAAGTTTCGACGCTCTCTGGCGGAGGATAAAGATGCTCGCGCGTCAGGTAAGCGAGCTTGAGAGCCGACTTGAAGCGGTAGAGCAAGCAGACGCGCACAGAGTTGAGCGAGGCTTTGATTTGCGGGTCGGGCTTTCCGAACGTGTTAATCCAAATTCGATCTGTGAAGGAGAAATAGGTAAATGAGCGCAGCAATCGAAGATTCAAATTTGCTTATCAACAGGGCCAGAGCAATCGCGGCCATGGGCGGAGTCGAGCGCGATTATGAAGGGTTCAACGTCTATTCGTCTGGAATCAGAAAAGAGAAATTCCGAATCTGGCGCGACGAAGACGGGCGGGTCCGGTGCAGTTGCCCCGAATTTGAGCAGCGCGCAGCCGAAGAGATTCGCTTCAGATGCGAGCATATACTCGCGGTGAAATTCCATCTCGAGCCGCAGAATGAAACCGGCGAAGAGCATATCGAGGAGCCATCGCTTGAGTCGCAGGAAGAGAGTGCGCAGGATGAGCAGGCGCAGATGCCTTTTCTGGCTCCCGCTCCGTTTGCCGGAATGCTGAAGCAGTTATCGGAAGCCGTCTCGCCCGAGATCGTAAAACAACGTGTAGGCTGGACAGACCGGGCAGGCCGCGAGCACGAAGTCGATTATGTGGAGTGGCACAAGGTTGCGGATTTGCTTGATCGCATCTGCCCCGACTGGTCGCACGAGGTTACCGATGTAAAGCAGATTGGAGATTTCGTCGCCGTCACGGCTTCCATAACGATACGGGGCGTGAGGCGGCAGGGCGTAGGCACAGGTTCGGCTTACGATGAGGTGGGAATAAAGAAGGCCGAGCACGATGCGCTCAAACGCGCCGCGGTCAAATTCGGCATCGCGCGCGAGCTATATCGCAAGGAGGATGAGGAAGTGATCCATAAGAACGGTAACACTGCTTCGGGTCATCAGCCTGCGTTCCCCCGCGATGCGATAGCAAAGACGATGGCCGATCTTGTGACGCCCAAACAACTGGTTGCAATTCGCGCTATCTCAAACGTCAAGGGTGTGAATGCCGAGGCCGAATGCCTTGCCGTACTCGAATGCCGCCCCGAAGAGCTTTCGCGCCGCGCCGCAAGCGCATTCATAGATCACCTCAAGGCTCTGGCCGAAGATCGAACCGAAATCCGCCACGCGGGCTGACGGATCGCCAGGCTCTCCGCCTCGCTGCTGGAAGAAGCTTGGAGGTTATAAAATGCAGGAACAACAGATTCAATTCAATCAAGGCGTCCTTCCCTCAATGGCCAACGGCGTCAAAGAGAGCCGGATGCAAAACGCGCGGCCAAAGATCACCAAGAAGGACCAGATTCTCGATCTTCACCGGGCGGGTGTTACCGACCTCGGAGAGATCGCGCGGACGGTCGGAACCCGGCCCAGCTATGTGGCGAGCGTCTTACAGAATGCCGGGCTGCTCAAGGGATACTTCGATCTTTATACCACGACCGCACGCGACCAGAATCTCTACAGCCGGCACTTCCGCAATGTGCTCTCTTTCAAGACCGTGGAAGCGGCTAGGGAATCGGTGGCCGAGATCGCAAGGCTCTACAACTATTTCGAGCGCATAGGTGATCGCGCGGGTCAACACCACGCCGAGGTGCTGGCATTGACGGGCCGCAACCGAGCGCGGTGGAGCGGCAAGAGCGAAGAAGCGCGCGTCTTTGAAAACTGGCTTTTCAATCACTGATCGGAGTTTCTGACAGGATTAACAGGATTTTTATGGATTGAACAAGATTCTTTTTAATCTTCTTGAATCTTGTTAATCCTGTCTAATGTTCAAAATCCTTGCGGCGTTGTCGTGCAGAATTTTCTGCCGCACCTCGGATGAAAATCCTTCCAGAGAGTCGAAATCCGCGAGCCATCGTTCAGGCGTTATAAACGGATAATCGCTTCCGAAAAGTATGCGGTCCTGCAAACGGGTGCGCGCCTCGTCCATTATCATTTTTGGAATATATTTAGGCGACCAGCCTGACAGGTCCATGAATACATTTGATTTGTGCCCGATTATGGCGAGCATCTCTTCGTGCCAGGGCCAGGCCGGATGCGCGCCGATGACGGTAAGATTTGGGAAATCAGCCGCTATGTGATCCAGATAGATCGGTCGCGTGTAATCAAGCTTGACGCCCATGCCGCCCGGCTCGCCTGCCCCGAGTCCGTTTGTCCCCGTGTGAAACAGCGCTGGGACTTTAAGCTCGGCGATCTTTTCATACAGAGGATAAAAACGCGTATCGTTAGGATAAAAAGCCTGTATGCCGGGATGAAATTTCGCGCCCCGAAGACCCAGTTCGGTGATAGCGCGTTCCATCTCTTCGATTGCCCACTTGCCTTTCCACGGATCAACCGAAGCAAAGCCTATGAACTGGTGCGGGTAGGCTTTCACTACATCGGCGACCTCGTCGTTTGTGAGCCGAGGCAGGCCCGTAGCGGTCTCGGCATCCCAGGCAAGCAACACTCCCGTGATGTCGATCTGCTCGTAATAACGCGCAACTTCCGCCATGTCTGTGATCGGCACCTTGCTGCGAAAGAATTTTTCTGCCGCCGATGCAAACGGCTTGATGGCTCCGTCGATAAAACTCGCCGTAGGCAAATGCACGTGCATGTCAATAGCTTTAGACATTTTGGCTCCCTTCTTCGATCCGCCAGGTCATGCTATCAAAGACGGCGACGATCAAAAAGTTATGATAAGCTTTTCTCCTGGGCGCTTGAGAAACCTCTAAACGATGCGCGATGCGCGATCCGTGATGCGTGATTTTTATGGAGGTTGCTTGTTATAGACAAATTGCAATCCTGGTAACTCACAAATCACGCATCACGAATCACGCACTCAGAGCAGGTGAAACAAATGGCAATCGCTACCATCAACCCGGCGACGGGTGAGACGTTCAAGACCTTCGAGCCTCTTTCGGATGCCGAGATAGAGAAGAAACTCAAACTCGCGGACGAAACTTTTCACAAGTATCGGCGCACGGCCTTTGGCGAGCGATCCCAAAAGATGATGCAAGCCTCAAAGATTCTGGAAAGCGACAAAGAAAAGTACGGGCGCATAATGACGACCGAGATGGGGAAGACGCTCAAATCTGCCGTCGCCGAGGCCGAGAAATGCGCGTGGGTCTGCCGCTATTACGCCGAGAACGCCGAGCATTTTCTGGCTGACGAAGTGGTTGAAACCAATGCCGCGCGAAGCTTTATTCGTTACCAGCCGCTCGGAATCGTGCTCGCCGTGATGCCGTGGAATTTCCCTTTCTGGCAGGTCTTCCGCTTTGCCGCGCCCGCGCTTATGGCAGGCAACTCAGGGCTTCTCAAACACGCTTCAAACGTGCCTCAGTGCGCGCTTGCGATAGAAGAAATCTTTCGTCGCGCCGAGTTTTCCGAAGGCGCATTTCAGGCGCTGCTTATCGACTCAGACAAAGTCGGTCGCGTGATTGATGATGATCGCGTGCGTGCGGCTACACTCACGGGCAGCGAGCCCGCCGGAAGCAAGGTAGCCTCCCGCGCAGGCAAGCAAATAAAGAAGACCGTGCTCGAACTCGGCGGCAGCGACCCGTTTATAGTTATGCCGAGCGCCGATCTCGATCAGGCAGTAAGGACGGCCGTCACTGCTCGCACCATAAACAACGGGCAATCCTGCATCGCGGCCAAACGTTTCATCGTAGCCGAAGAGATCGCGAATGAATTTGAGCGCCGCTTTGTCGAAGCGATGCAGGCGCTCAAGGTGGGCGACCCGATGAATGAGAAGACCGACATCGGTCCGCTTGCGACGGCTGATATTCTCTCTGAGCTGGAAGAACAGGTGCGCAAATCCGTTGATGCGGGCGCGCGCGCTCTCACTGGAGGCAAACGGCTGGATATGCCGGGAAATTATTATCCGCCGACCGTGCTTGCCGATATACCCGAAGATGCCCCCGCTTACACAGAAGAGTTGTTTGGCCCGGTGGCCTCGCTTTTTCGAGTGCGCGACATAGATGAAGCGATTCGGCTTGCAAACGCCACAAGCTTTGGACTTGGCAGCAGCGCGTGGACAAACGACGAATCGGAGCGCGCTCGATTTATTGAAGAGATAGAAGCGGGAGCGGTCTTTATCAACGGCATGGTGGCAAGCGACCCGCGTCTGCCCTTTGGCGGAGTCAAACACTCCGGCTACGGCCGGGAACTGAGCCTCTTTGGCATACGCGAATTTGTGAACATCAAGACCGTCTGGATCAAATAGATCAGGGATGATGCGTGATGCGTGATGCGTGACCGGAGAGATGAATATTTTCACGTATCACGTATCACGTATCACTCTCCACGCATCACAATCCCGCATCAAGCGCGGTCATATCTTGACTTCCACCCTGTGAAAAGTATACTCACGCTCGTGGGTTCGGGCGCCTCGCAGTCAACCCCATAATTTTATTGCGCCCGATCTTTACGTGGACGTTTGGTAGATATGCCGCTCAAACTTAGTCATCGCGCCCTCTATTCCGCGTTTGACCGCTTTCCCTCTCAAAAAGGCGCGGCGACTCACATCAATCGAATGGCGCAGACACTGTTTGATTGCATGGGAGGCGGATTGCTCTATGTTCTGGGCGATGAAGAATTGCCCGTTTATCAGCGAGAAGGCGATATTGAAATTCTTCGTTACTCGCGTCCGGTCACTAATTTTCTGGAACGGACTCAAAAGTACGGTCGCAGGCTCGGCGCGCTGTTGGAACAACAAAGCGACTCGTTGCGGATATGTCATTTCCGCGATCCCTGGAGCGGGATTCCCGTGCTCGCGCGCGGCGACCGGCCTTATAAAACCGTCTATGAAGTAAACGGGCTTCCCTCGATAGAACTTCCTTACACTTATCCGAAGGCCGCGCCTCAAACGCTTGCCCGGATACGCGCGGCGGAAGAATTTTGCTGGACCAACGCCGACCGGGTGATCACTCCGTCGCATACGATAAGAGAGAATCTGATCGCTTTTGGCGCGCCTGCGCGCAAAATCACGGTCATCGCAAATGGAGCCGAACAGGCGGACCCGGCTCCTCGACCAGCGTGTGCGCCCGCGCGTTATCTTATCTATTTCGGCGCTCTACAGCGATGGCAGGGCGTAGACGTATTGCTCCGAGCCTTCGGCAGACTTGCCGATATGGATGATCTTTATCTGGTAGTGTGCGCGTCCACTCATCCGCGCTACGCAAAGCCGTATCACAAGCTGGCCGAAAAACTTGAGATTGCTCACCGCGTGTTATGGTTTTTCAGGCTCTCTGAAAAAGAACTGGCTCCGTGGCGCGCTCACGCGCTTTTATCAATCGCGCCGCTTACCGAATGCTCTCGCAATCTTGAGCAGGGTTGCTCGCCGTTAAAGGTACTGGAATCCATGGCGGCAGGTGTCCCGGTCGTTGCTTCGGATCTTCCCTCGGTCCGTGAAATAATAACCGATCAGGTAGACGGGTGCCTCGTCCGACCCGACCGCCCCTCGGAGCTTGCGCGAGCGATTCGTGTGCTGCTCGAATATCCCGACTATCTGCGGGCGATGGGTGAACGGGCGAGAATGCGCATTCAACAGGATTTCACGTGGCGGCGAGCGACGGAGCTTCTGATTGAATGCTATCGCTCGATCTGCCCTGAACTTTTTTCGGCAACCGATCCCTCACCGACTGTCGGCACAAAGGAGCAATTTGCATGAGTATCATCCGGGAATATCAACTCCATAAAACGCTCACTCCCGACCAATTGCGGATACTCGGGTCAAAGCAGGTTGAGGCAACCTACACTCCCGACCAGTGGTTCGCTTTGCTCGCGCAACTGGCCGAATACGACCGCATAGGCGATGCCGCGAGAAAGACCATTGGCAGATTGGGGTGCGCGACCGGAGTTTTGCTTGCCATAACTTTTTTTATTGCCGTGACCGGATTTTTTATCCCCTTCGTGCTGGTTTTACTTGCGGGAATACCTCTGCTGATATTTTACATTTCGAGAAAGAAAAGAGATTTGTCGGATAGACTCCGGCGGTTCACCGTGCCTCTGATTTCGATCCTGAAAGAAGAGATGGAGCCGGGCCAGCCGCTCTATCTGAAACTCGATTTCCGGGAAGGCACGGAAAAAGAGAAAGAGACAAGCCTCCCCACGCGAGCCCGACACATGCCCGGCAATATCAAAGAGACTTTCTACGCCAATCCCTGGATGGAAGGCGAAGCACTGCTTGCCGACGGTTCGCGCCTGCAATGGATGATCACAGATAATATTCGCAAGCGGGTAATAAATAAGCGGAGCGCGAGCGGCAAAAGCAAGACCAAGACAAAGTACAAAATCAAGACGCGGTTTGAAGCGCAGGTTCAGTTGCGCCGCACGGATTATGCCCTTGCCGATAAAAGTTCGGGCACATTCAAAGGCGACCGTGTGGCTGCGCGCGCCGGAGAGAAACGCAACGTCGTGAGTCTTCGCCGCGCCGTAATATCTACGACTCTGGATTCGGTCCCCGACCTGAATAATTTTCTCGATCTGGTCGCGGGAGCGTACAGACGAGTCAAGCCTGCCGGGGATGGAGAAAAATAATTATGACAAGATGCGCTGTAAGAAAAGGTTTTTTCGTGCTCCGCAATTGCGACAAAATGGCGGCCAATTCCTGCCCGGTCTGCGGGCGGGCGGTCTGCCCCGAGCATATGTTCTTTCCGCCGACCGGCCCTGTCTGTGTCGAATGCAACGCCAGGCGACAGGAAGAACTCGACGACAATCAATACGGTTCAAACTGGGCCTATTCTTACCGGCACAGATATTATTCAAGGACAGATTATTATCCTTTCTACACGGGATATTATAACGACAGCTATTATGACGATTACGACGTTCGCGCCTTCGATAGAAAAGAGGGCGATTACATAGACGACGGAGAGGAGGAGGGCGCGGGCTTTCTCGATAGCTGACAGCTTTGATTTATGTCTGACATTTCACTGCCAAACTTGCGCTTACTCTGGTTGACTGAGAATTACTATCCGAGCCGTGGCGGCATGGCTCAGTCCTGCGACCGCATTGTTCACTCGCTCAGGCAGGCGGGCGTTCTCGTTGACGTAGCTCATTTCTCGCACGCTCAACAGGAGATAAAAATCGAAGCCAAAAGAAACGGCAACTACATCGCCTGTCCTGTGGGGCAGGACCCCGCGCACGCGATGAACTGTTTGTGGAACGTCATATCGGCCGATGCGGGGGCAAATCCCCTGACTCACATCGTAGCCTTTGGCGGCGTGCTTCCGATGCTTGCCGGTCCGGTCTATGCCGCGTGGCTCGGCCTTCCGCTCATCACCCTTGTTCGCGGGAACGATTTCGACATAGGGATATTCTCGCCCAAACGCGGCGACGTTTTGCGAGAGGCGCTCAAGCGGTCGGCGCGCATCTGCGCGGTCAGCCGCGACAAGGCCGCAAAGATCAGGGCGCTCTTTCCAGAGCTAGATCCGGTCTGGATTCCAAACGGGATTGATTTGAGCGGGTGGGAACCGCTTCCCTCGCATCTTTCGCGCGCCGACAGGTGGCGGGCGACGACAGGTGGCGGGCGACGTGTGCTTGGCATGTTTGGTCAGATCAAGCAGAAAAAAGGCGGGCTTTTCTTTCTTGAAACCCTTATCGAATCGGGTCACGCCGAAAACTTTCACCTTCTTTTTGTAGGTGATCTGGAAGAAGAAATTTTCGACTGGCTTGCTCGCCACGAGACGCAAATCGCCTATAGCCTATACCCCTTCGTAGACCGCTACGACCTGTTGAATCATTATCCGGCGTGTGATCTGGTCGTGATCGCATCGTTTTACGATGGGCTGCCAAATGTATTGCTTGAAGCGGCAGGTCTCGGTCTCCCGCTTCTTGCCTCGACTGCCGGAGGCATGGCCGATGTGCTTGAAGAAGACCGTCACGGTTTTCTCTTTTATCCGGGAGACCGTCACGCGTGCCGCCGGGCGATAGACGAGGCCGCGAGGGCTTCCTCAGAAGAGTTAAAACGATTTGGCGATAACTGCCGACAGCTTGTTCAAACTCAATTGAGCAGCCACGCCGAGACCGGTCGCTATCTCTCTCTCTTTATGGAAACGCTTAAATCGGGTGATGGCGCGCTTGCCGGTTATGGTATTAAAGAATACTTCGAGAACGATTCGTCAACGCTTACAGGAGAACATCAATGAAAACCAGAATCACGCTTTTCTATATCCTCTCTTTAATAATCCTTGTGGCAACGGGGGCCTGCCACGAGGCGGCTTCTGAAAAAGCGCCCGAGGGCGCGGCCAATACAAACAGCGCCAGAAAAGATACCAGCGCCTCGACTACAACCGGCGCGGCGGCCTCTGGAAAGATCAAGGTCAAGACTCCCGACGATAAACCCGTAGTCGAATTCGAACCGCAGGGCCAGGACATGCGAATCGAATTCACATCCAACGGTCAGACAAGGGTGCTCAAAGGCGAATCGAAAGAGACCGGCAAGCGCAAATACGTGATCGAAGGCAGCGGCCAGTTTGCCGAAGTCAAAGAGGGCGAGAGAGGTTTCAAGGTCAGAAACAATGACGGCAAGCTGCTGTGGAAGGTCAAGCTCGCCGTAGACAAGATCAAGATCAGCGACAATGAAGAAGGCGCAAATCCCTTTGTGCTTGAGACAAAGACTCCTGATCGCGTGAAAGTACTGCGCGACACAACGGAGATCGGCAAGGTCAATTTCTATCGAGACCGTGGAAAGGTCAAAGTCAAAAACACGTCCGAAGCCGAACTCTACGACATCAACACCGACCGTTATTCGTCGCTTTACGGCGTGATGCTTATGGATAAGATTCCAGAGATGGAACGCTACATCATCATGGCCGAAATCCTCACGCGAGGCCGATGATTCTCTATTACGCACAGGGAGGTGGGCTAGGCCATCTGACCCGCGCTCGCGCTGTGCTCAATGCTTTGGCCGCAGGCGAAGAGACCGCCATTATGACGGCCTCTTCCTTTGGCAGAGACAGGCGCGTTACGGGCGGCACGGGTGTTATCGCGGTTCCCTTTGAGATGGCTTCTGCCCCGCCGCTTTACAGGGCGTGGCTCACGGAAGTCTTTTCGCGCACTCGCCCCTCGGCTGTTTTTATAGATACTTTCCCCGCAGGTATAATCGGCGAGTTCTGCGATTTTTCTTTTCCCGACAACACCGGAATTTATCACATAGCGCGTCTTCTTCGATGGCCGGAGTACGCGAAACTGCTTGCGGGCAAGCCTCCGACTTTTCGCCATACGTGGATGCTTGAGCCGCTGGCCGCGTCCCACGCGGAGTTCCTTCACACCCATTCAAATAAAATATCGCCGTTGACGCTCGGCGAACCTGATCGAAGCGTGAGCAGGAAAGCCGGAAAGATAATCGAAGAATTGAGAAGCGAGGGCCGCCCCGTCTGGTTAGTGGTTCACTCGGGGCCGGAAGAAGAGATAGCGGAGCTTATCGCCTACGGCGAAGAGATGAGCCGGATAGAGGGGGGCAATCCAAAAATAGTTCTGATCTCGCCCGAGCGACCCGAGGAGTTGCGTTCAGGAATCGCGCATCTCGATTTTTACCCTGCGTCGATTTTTTTCCCTTCGGCTGATCGCATTATCACAGGTTGCGGATTCAACGCGATGCGCGAGACCGAAGCTTTCAAAGAGAAGCACCGATTTATTCCTTTTGCTAGAAGATTCGATGATCAGTTCCTGCGGGCCGCGCGGCGCAAGAGCACGATGCGTGAAGAGTGAAGAGTGATGCGTGATTATCAAGAGCCTGCCTGTAAAAAGAGTATTTGCAAGACTTGTAAATCACGCATCACGCATCACTTTAGTTCCCGGAGCGGGCTTCGGGCTGACCGGGCAGAGGCTTGCGCGGCAACTTGTCGTCGCGCATGGCCGCGTTGTAAACAAAGGCCGCCATGATGGTGGCCGCCTGCTTCATGTCGTCCGGCTGTATGCGGTCGTAAACATCCATGTTCGAGTGGTGAGTGCGGCTGCCGTACTCGATCTCGTCCTGTATGAACTGGAACCCGGGCAAGCCTACGGCATCGAAACTGAGGTGGTCGGTTCCGCCCGTATTGGCAAGCGTCAACGTGGTCGCGCCCATATCTTTGAACGGAGCGAGCCACGCCCTAAAGATCGGGCGCACTTCTTCGTTGCTCTGCATGTAGACGCCGCGAATCTTGCCCGTGCCGTTATCGAGATTGAAGTAAGCGACCAGCTTCTTCCATTCGGGCGTGAGTTCGAATTGCGGATTTGTATCAGGGGCGTTCTGGCCTCTCTGATCCACCCGCTTGCCGAAATGCTCGGCGACATAGGCCCGCGACCCGAGAAGCCCCTGCTCTTCACCGCTCCACAGAGCTATGCGGATCGTGCGGCGCGGTTTGAGGCCGAGAGATTTGATTATACGCACGGCTTCCATTGCCACGGCTGAACCTGCGCCGTTGTCTGTAGCTCCTGTGCCCGCGTGCCAAGAATCGTAGTGACCGCCAAGCATGACGATTTCGTCTTTCAGGTCTGTGCCCGGTATCTCGGCAATCACGTTGTAGTTCATCAAATCCTTATCATAGTACTTGCTGCTGATGTTGACTTCCATCTGAACGGGCACGCCCTTTTCTATCATCCGCACGATGCGGTTGTAATGTTCGGCGGCCACGACCACCTGGGGCGAGAACTTTGGCGCGTCCGTAGCCCACGGGCGAGGTCTGTTGAAGGGGTTCGTCTCGCCTGAGGCGGGAATGCTTGCCGCGCTGACAAAGATTGTTCCGCCATCGCCCGGTCCCGGCTCAAGCACGACGGCTGCGCCTTCCTCGTTGGCCATCATCATCTTCTTGTTTGCGAGCGCGAAGGCCGCCCTCTGTTCGTCACTCATCTGGAAACGGCGTCTCTGATCGCCGCCCGCAGGCATGTCGGCATCCGCGAGCTTCAACAGATTTGCGTCGTCCCTGCGCGTTCCCTGCGGGTCAAAGTGCGCCTTTACTTCGCGCGGCGAAGCGATCAAAACGATTGCGCCTTTGAGCTTGCCTTTATACTTTTCGAGGTCGGCTTCGTTTTTTGCATCAAGATAGACGACGCGACCGCGAACCGCGCCGTTCGTGCTCGGAGACCACGCTTTCGGATAAGCGATCAGGGGTGTGAAATGCGGTTCGGTTACGTTAGCTGAAAACCCTTCCAGCGACCACCCGCGTCCAAACGGCCCCCAGGCTTCCAGATGCGCGTTTTCAAGCC
This sequence comes from Blastocatellia bacterium, assembly GCA_963765495.1. Classification (GTDB taxonomy): domain Bacteria; phylum Acidobacteriota; class Blastocatellia; order UBA7656; family UBA7656; genus CAVXWP01. The sequence continues at coordinate 389,563 of CAVXWP010000001.1, read as the reverse complement.
CCCACTTGGCTAAGGTACTCTTCGCCCATTCCTGCGCTTCTTTGAGTTGGGGAGAGCCGGTAAGCCTGGGCCCGTAGACATCGGTCATGTAGCTGAGAATATCCATGACCTGAGAATTTTTGTCGCCTTCCTCTTTGATTTTGGCAATCGCCTCAAGATCCACTTTCTCCTGTTGGGCCTGCGCCGTGGCCGCAACGCCGGATATTAAGAGGCTCAATACCAGCAGGAAAACGGTCGTATATCGTTTCTTCATTTTTACCTCCGGGTGAGTTCAGTTGTTGGTTTGATTATGAGAAAACCGCTTCAAGTGCATATATACCGCCAAAAGTGCAGGCCGGTTACTACTTTTTTGGATTAAATCCAATTAATCGTCAGTTGTGGGAAGCCGGAGATTGTCAGAGGGCTGGCGATTATTCTTGCTCAGGACTTTAGTCATCGCCTCGCGCAGCAAGCCAAGCCCCGTTCCCTTATGGATATAAGCATTGGCGCCTGCGGCAAATGCCCGGCTGTCTTCGCTCCCCATACCGGCCGCCGAAAAGAAGATGATAGGAGTCTGATCGTCTACCTCCCGCATCTGGCGGCAAAGCTCTATCCCGTCAAGGTCGGGCAGCCAGTCGTCGAGGATGATAATATCGAACCTGCGCTCAAAGACGCGTTTTAATCCTTCGATTGCAGTGCCAGCCATCGTCGCGCGATAACCCCATTCTTCAAAAAGGTGCTCAAGCATTTTGCGCGTATCCTGATTATCTTCAACCAGCAATACCGAAGGCGGCTCGGCTGACATTCCTATACCTCGCTGGGCAAATTTAAGCACTATCCTCGCACGATGCACAATAAATGTGCAACCGCAAAGCGTGATGCGTGATGCGCGATACGTGATGCGTGACTTTTAGCCGGAGTGCCTCTTAAAGACGGTTTACAAATCTGCTGATTTACAAATCGCGCATCACGCATCACGCATTATTGCCGGAACTTGTATAATGGCCTCTCGATAGGAGAAATCTGAATGGTGAAAAAAGACCCGGTCATAGCCCTGTTCGAGCGGCTGCACGAACTCGAAGTCTGGTTTGCGGATGGGTTGTCGCGGCTGGTTCGTGGCAGACGCGAGGCGGAAGTCAGGTCATGGCGCGAGCGTCTGAACAAGATTGAGCGAGAGATAGAAGAGTTCCCACAGACCCCGATAGCGATGGTAGGGCCTACGGGGGCGGGCAAATCCACGCTGTTAAACGCGCTCCTGGGGGCGCAGGTTCTGCCGACGAGTTCCATAGTCGCCTGCACGGCCGTAATCACAACTGTTCGCTTCGCCCCAAATAAAGCCTATCAGGCGCACGTGCATTTTCTGACTCGCGCCGAGTGGGAATCCGAACTCCGCGCTTCGGAGTTTTTCAGAGATACGAACGGCGATGAAGAGGAAACAACCGGCGCGGGCGAGTGGCGCTCGTTGCCCAAAGCCACACGCGACAAACTGCGCGCCGTCTATCACGCCCACGAATTTTCCCTGAGAGATCGCATAAATTTCGACTCCCTGAGCCTGCCCGAAGAGGTGCTGGCCTACATGCAGGAGGGCGCTCGCCCGCTTATCCTTGAGCGCGACGACCCGGCAGCATTTCGCTTGCTATTGACCGATTTTCTGAGCGGCGAGGGCCGTTACTGGCCGCTTGTAAAATACGTCAATATATTCGGGCCGTTCGAGGCGCTTTCGGGCGGCGCAATCCTCATAGACCTTCCCGGCATCAATGATCCCAACGAAGCCCGCGAAGAGATTACTCGCAAATACCTCAGAGACGCGCCTTTCATCTGGGTCGTCTTTAGCCGGGGGTTGACCAGAGACATCCGCATGCTCCTGCTCGAACAACGCCTCTTGCAGCAGCTTCTTCTGGACGGCAAGGTCAACGCGCTGGCTTTTGTCGGCACACACGCAGACAGCTTCAATGACAGCGAGGTGGAAGGCTTTGGCCTGGCAGAAAATTTCGAGATCGTTGACATCGTTCGCAAACGCAACGAACGAGTCATCGAAAACGTCCGGCGCGACCTCGACGAAATCGCCATCGAACTGGCCGAGCAGACCGAAACCGACGGGCCGATGCTTTTGCGTCTGAGGCAGACACTCGGGCGCACGCGCATATTCAGCGTTTCTGCCCCTGCTTATATGAAGATTCGCGGGATAGGTGCTCATCTCAGAGACTACGGCATCCCTGAGGCCGCAGACACGGGGTTGCCCGAGTTGCTCGACTATCTGAAATCCGCGTGCGGCGATGAAGGGCCGTGGTCACACGTCGTAAACCTCGAACGCAAGGTTGATCTGTTGCTTGAAGAGGTGAGCCATTCGCTCGATGCGCGCCGCCGTTTGCTCGAAGACCGGCGCGGCGAAATAAGCAAGAACCTCGGGCAGATGCGCGCCCGGCTTCAGGGTCTGCGTCAGGTGCTCAACCGCGAACTTCAGCGAGTTCGCCATCACACGGAAGGGAGCTTTCGCCTGCGGCAAAGAACCTTTGAAGAACGGCTAAAGATCGCCGTAGGTCAGGCCGTTCGAGGCGTGGAATTACAGCTTGCCGACTGGTCGCAGTTGAACGGGCAGACCCTGAAGGCAATCATCGCCCGCGACGGTAAATTCAACAGTCCTTCGACAGGCAAGCGCCATAACCTGAATGCCGACATCGCTCAGCCCGTGCTTGAGGCGATAATCTTTGTCTGGGACGACTTTTTCGGCAATAACCTCGACACTATGCTGGCGGAATTATGTGAACAACTCGGCAGCCGCAACGAGATATTTATGGTGCGGCTGGAAGCCGAAGCACGCGCCTCGGGTGGGTTTGACCGGGCTACGCTCGACCAGATCGAAAGCGATATCGAAATATCACGCCGCAACCTGCGCGTTCAGGTAGACGAAGTCATGAAGGCGCTCAAGCAAACGATTGATCGCGTTCGGCGCGATCTGGCCTCGTCCATAGTCAAGACGATTGAAGAGATGATGATGCCGGCTTACGCCCGCGCCAGACAAAAGACGGGCCGAGGCGTAAAGGATGCTATGCTCGACATAATCCAGGCGCACGCGCGCAAGAGCGCCGCCAAAATGTTTGATAGCATCGAGCGGGAACTGGTTGAAGGTGTGACCGAGCTTGGAGTTCAATTCGCGGATCAGTTGGATCAGTTGAACAGGTATGTTATCGAACAGGCCAACCGGGTGCTGACCAATCTCGGTTATGACGAGGGCGACAAGGAGACCGAAGATATTGAGAAGGAGTTAGACGAGATAAACGCGGTGCTGGCAAAGGTGAAAGAGTTCTTACCGTAAGGCAATTCCGCGTTGTGATCAGTCCTGCGCGGCTCGGATCAATCGTCAGGTATTACGTCTGAGCAGGTAGCGCAAGGCGATAGCGGCTACGCACCAGGCAAGCCCGCTTGAAGCCATCAATGCCCAGCCGAACTGCTCGAACACAAAATGAAGGCGGCCCGCAAGTCCGCCCACAAGCCACGCTCCAAAGAATGTCAGCGCCGAAAGCCGTCTGAGCCAGCGAATCTGATTTGCTATGCGAATGCGGCGAAGCTCGGATTCGAGAAAATCGTCGTCTCGGACAAGACGCTCGTAATAGCGGGCTTCGCGTGCCGCAAGCCTGGAGAGCGCCCCGTCTTCGCTTGCCGCCGCCGCGTTGTAAAAGTGCGCGACGTGCGCAAGTTTTCCGTCTCGCAGCGCGATTTCGGCCAGACCTACATTTGCGCGGAAGCGGCCCGGTTCGACGGCCAGAGCACGCCGAAAGCAATCGCTTGCCCGCTTGTAATCGAGGCGCTCAAAAAAAGCCTCACCGATTCTCTCAAGCAGACCCGGCTCCGTACCTGCCAGCCGCGAGGCCAGACGAAGACACGCATCCGACCTCTGAATCAATCGCGTGTCTTCGGTCTGAGCCGACGAATGAAAAAAGCGCGACATTTCGTAAAGCAATTCGGGATTGCGCGGCTCTTTTTCATAAGCGATTCGAAAATAGCTGGACGCCTGCGTGAGCCTACCGGCAAGTCTGAGCGAATTGGCTATGCGACGCAGCAGCGGCACGGGCAGGACGGCTATTTCGCTTCTGAGGACAGGCGTATTCTTGAGCGCGCCGCGAGATTCGAAGTACTCGAAAAGCTCGAATGATCGAGGATCGAGTTTGTCGGGGCCTGCCGCCTTAAAGAGCGCCCTTATGAAGGGAACATACCCGGAGCGGCGCGAGCGAATTATTATCTCGACACCCGCTCCGCTGATTCGCGTGTGATAGCTCATTCGCGCCTCGCCGCTGGCAAGGCCGAGGCTGCTTGTTTCAGTAGTGATGGTTTCCACCTCTGAGATGGGAATCTCTCGGCGGACGTTTGCGAGATTGGCCATCAGAAAAGCGAGCGGCCCTTTGTGTCTGATCACCTCTCCGTCAAATTCTATGTAGTCGAGGGCCGCAGCCAGACCCAGAGGCACGAGCAGCGCCCAACACCCGAGCGCGGGCACGAGCGCCCCGTTTTTGAGCAGGGCCGAACCGGCCGTCAACAGCACAGCGGCTGAAAGCATGTAGGGAAGATATCCCGGTCGAATCCTCATCTTCTCCATAATTACCGGATACGATTATACCAGACGTGAATAGAGTTTAGCCGGTTATCTCGGATTTCAAACCTCAAATCTCAAATCTCGGATTCACAGCGCGCCTGCGAGTCGTTGACACAATCGAGTCTCCGGCATTAGTCTGCTGTGGTCTCTACAAAACACGTGGATCATTCAGGAGAGCTTTATGAAGTGCAAAAGATGCGGGGCTGAGAACCGCGAGGATTCCAATTTTTGCCGGTACTGCTCAACGCCGCTCGCAAGCGAAGAGCAGAGACCACCTTCCGGCTATATCCCTTCGGTGCCTCCGCCTGAGGACGCCTCTTACGGCACTTATAACCCGCCGGCAAGCTACCAGCAGCCACAACCGCAGATGATGTCCGTCCCGGGCCAGATCATGTGTCCGCGTTGCGGCTCGACAAGCGTTATCAAGGGCGGCATTCCACCCTGGGCCATAATTTTGACCGTAGTCGGTTTCTTCGTCATCTGTCTCTTTTCTCTCTTCTTTTTGCTGATCAAAGATCAAAACCAATGCCTGAATTGCGGCCTCAAATTCAAATAAAATCGTCGCGTTCGCACAGAACATAAAAAGAGGGCGTAAAAAAAGGCGGCCAATTTAAGGCCGCCTTTCACCAAACAACGTGATTCATCTTTGTTTGCTTAATCTTCAACCGACACAGTCACAAATGTCAGCCGCCCGTCGCGTTCGATCTGCAAGACCACTTCCTTATTGGGCGTCTTCAATGCGTTGACCAGATCCTGGTTGTTTGTGATCTCGGTGCTGTTTACACGGTGGATCACATCACCCTGTTGCAAACCTGCTTCCGATGCAGGGCTGCCGGGCTGGACGTTTTGAATCACCACGCCCGATTTTATCCGCAGTTTCAACTGGCGAGCGATTTCAGGAGAGACTGTCTGGGGAAAGATTCCAAGCTTGCCCGCGTCTCCTTCTTCCTTTTCGCCACCCTGTTGCTCGGCATCTTCGGCAGCCGGACGCTCGGCGAGTTTAACCGTCGTAGTCTGGAGGCGACCATTGCGCACATACTTGACCGGTACATCCTTGCCGACAGGTAGATTGGCCACGATCTCAACCAGGTCTCTGGCCGTTTTGATTGATTTGCCGTCTACTTCGGTGATGATGTCGCCGCTGTGCAGACCGGCCTTCGCCGCCGGAGAGTCTTCTCTGACGATGTCGTTTACAAGCGCGCCGTCATCGCCGTTGTAGCTTGCGGCCCTTGCAATCGCGGGTGTAACTTCTCCCGGAAAGACTCCGAGGTAAGCACGCGTGACCTTGCCGTTTTTAATCAACTGCGCGTAAACGTTATTGACGAGATTTGACGGTATGGCAAAACCGATGCCTACGCTGCCGCCCGTGCGCGAGTAGATCATCGTGTTGATGCCGACTACTTCGCCCTGCATATTCACAAGCGGACCACCGGAATTTCCGGGATTGATCGAAGCGTCGGTCTGAATAAACCGGGTAAACTGCCCGCCCTCATTAAGCTCGCGGCCCGTGGCCGAGACTATGCCAGCCGTCATCGTCTGCTGAAGTCCGAAGGGGCTTCCAAGCGCGATCACCCATTCGCCCTGCTCCAGATTTTCCGAGTTTCCGAGTCTGGCAAAAGGCAGATTCGTAGCTTCGATCTTGACCACTGCCAGATCGGTTTCAGGGTCCGTGCCTATGCGTTTGGCTTTGAACTGCCGCCCATCGGCGAGTTTGACTTTGATCTCGTCGGCTTCGCCGGCTACGTGATTGTTTGTCAGTATGTAACCATCCGAGCTTATGATGACGCCAGAGCCGGTCCCTTTCTGCTCTCTGGGCTGCATATCTCCAAACTGCGGGAATCCCGGTATCTGTGGCAGGCCCTCGAACCCGCGCGAGGCGGATCGCTTTGGTTTTTCGACTACGTCTATGTTTACAACTGCGGGTTTGACCTGTTTGGCTACGTTGATAAAGACGCGCGACAGATCGCTGGGCGTCGCCATCTGCTGTCCTTGCTGCTGCCCTTGCTGCGCAAAAGCAACATCATGCATTGAAAAACCCAGGCCCATTCCCACCATTAGCGTTAGAGCAACAACAAGCGTGCGGGCACGTGCCAGCTTGCTGCTGACGCCGGATAACTTCACATCCATCTTTGCTACCTCCAATGTTCGTGTAAAAACTGGCCCATTCTCTCAAAGATGCCTATCACAAATCAGAGATGAACCACATAAGAATTATATGATAAAACCGGACGAGCGCATACGGCTCGTCCGGTCGAAATGTTAGCTGTCGCGTTCTACGCGCAGGTTGTTGGTAACTGAAAAAACGCCCGGCACCTGATTGGCGGCGAAGTAAGCCAGTTGCTTGTCGCCCTTGTTCGAGACTACGCCTTCAAGCGTCACGTGGCCGCGATTGACGATGATGTGTATGGACGGGTTTGCGCCCATCGCATAGCGGTAAAGACCACCGGAGCGAAACACCGCGCGATAAGTGCGCGCGCGAATGGTGTTGTCGTAAGACGATAGAGGCAAGACCTCGATCCGATTTACGACACGGTCAATGCCCTCAAGCTTCTTGACGCGCTTCTCGGCTTCCTTCCGAGTCGAAGGGTTTACCACCTGTCCATAGAGCGTCACCGTATCGCCTTCAACTTCAAATGACAGATTATCGAACACGCCGTAACGCGGAATCATTACCAGTTCGTGGCGCACTTTCTTCTGAGTCAGCGACAGATCCTCCGACCGATCTTGTGACGAGGCCGGACGGGCCACCGCGATTGAAGCTGTGATGGCCAGCGCCGCTACGAGTGTAATTATTTTGCTCATTAATTTAGTCATGGTTTTTGCTACCTCCTGAAACTCTACCTTGCTCTGTTTCTGCTTATCCCCTTATTCTCTTTTTCTCGCTATTAAATACTTACGATAAAATCTTACGCCTGTTTCCGCTGTCTCGGATGGCTAATCCTGTTTGATGCCTTACCGGGCTTTGAGGCTGTCTCGGTCTCGAAATGCTCAAGCGCCGCTACGACTTTGCCTAAAGCGCTTACGACCTCTTCCCGGTCCACATCGGTCAGGTAAGCAAGCGCGCCTAAAAATATCTCGTGTCGGCGCGCGCGCACCTGATCTACTGCGCGGCGGCCTCTTTCGGTCAGAGCGACCAGGACGGAGCGACGGTCGCTATTATGCGCGCGGCGCACTATAAGCTGTTTCCGCGTCAGCCGGTCGGTCAACTGGCTGACGGCCGGAGCCGAGATGCTCAACTCCATAGCGAGTTCGCCTGTGCATACAGGCCCCTGCCTGAGTACCTTCAGAGCCTGGGCTTGCGGCATCGTCAGGTCCAACCGAGAAATTTGCAACTGATGATGATCCATCATCAACTTGAACATTTTTTCAGCGAAGTCGTTCAAAACATCCTCCGCCTCTTTCTCTGTCGGTCTCGCCATCAGCTCCCTCCTCTTAAGCTCTATTAATAATTAAGTAACATTAAACATTATAGTGAAAAAAGCGCGATCTGTCAACAAAGCGATCTGCTTTGAAAGGGTAGGCTACAGGGGTTGAAACGGGGTAAAGGAGGGCGATTGAGGGGCTTGATTCCCCTCAGCCGTCGTCATCATCCGAAGCCGTATCCCGCGCATTTGATTCCAGCCTCTCTTTGAGTTGCTCGACGCCTCTGCGTTCGGTTTCAAGCTGAGTGAGCGCCTCTTGCATAAGGGCGCGTTGAGCGCGAAGCTGTCTGATCTCGTCAGAGCCAATGATTTTGCCGCGCAACCTGATCAGCCCCAGAGCTATGACCGCCGCAATAGTGAGGTAAAACAGCCAGCCGCCGAAATAACTGTGCGCGACGGTGGCGTAAAAGGCCAGGACCAGTATGGCCATGCTGAAAATGCCAAAGACGGCGCAGCCCAGTTGAAGCGGCGCAGACTGCTCTTTGTCTTTTACTTCTTCAAGTTGCGGCGCTGCGTTTGCTATCAACTCATCGAGTTCGGCAAGCCTCATCTCCACGATTTTAAGCTCCGAGCCCCCGTTTGCTCCCGTCTCAGTCGCCTTGATTTGTCCTGGCTCTCGCTCGATTCGGGTGAGGTTTATTGCTCCCTGATAAGACTGCACGCGATAAGCGGCCCCGCAACCGGCGCATATTACGTTATCGAATTCTCGCGGGAATTCGAGCGTATCTTTGCAAGAGAGGCAGATGGTTTTTACTATGTCCATGACTATCAGATCGCTTCAAAAGTAATATGGCTGTAATCAAACTTTTCTTCAACCAAATCGACGGCCGGATTCAGCCGGACAGCAAAAAGCCGTCGAGTCGCGGGCTCTCGATTTCGACTTTGCCGCGTCTCTGATGTATAGTTGCTATCTCAACGAGAGATACTTTTCAGTGCAATCTTTGGCATGGGGGTAAGGAACGAAACTAGAATGGCAGACATAGAGACTATAGCGAGCCTGGCCAAGCGGCGCGGCTTCGCTTTTCAATCAAGCGAAATTTATGGCGGCCTCGGGTCGGTCTGGGATTACGGCCCGCTCGGCGTCGAATTGAAGAACAACATCATGCGCGCGTGGTGGCGCGCGGTCGTCTATGAGCGCGACGACATGGTAGGGCTCGACGCCGGGCTGCTTATGAACAGGCTTGTGTGGAAATACTCAGGTCACGAAGAGACATTTTCTGACCCGCTCGTCGACTGCCGCAAGTGCAAGTCCCGGTTGCGGGCCGACAAGATAGGCGACAAATGCCCAGTGTGCAACTCTACTGACCTGACCGAGCCGCGCCAGTTCAATCTGATGTTTCGTACAACGGTTGGGCCGGTCGAAGATGAGTCGGGGCTCGCTTATCTGAGGCCGGAGACGGCGCAGGGAATATTCGTCAATTTCAAAAACGTCATGGATTCGACTAATCGCAAGCTGCCCTTCGGAATAGCTCAGGCGGGCAAGGCGTTTCGCAACGAAATCACGCCCGGCAATTTCGTCTTTCGCACGCGAGAGTTCGAACAGATGGAGATCGAATATTTCGTCAAGCCGCCCGACATCCTGCAACCCGGCGACCTGAACGACGAACAGTGGCACGAGCGATGGATCGAAGACCGATATAACTGGTATATCTCGCTCGGGCTTCGCGCCGAAAACCTCCGACGCTACGAGCAGCCGCCCGAAGAGCTTGCCCACTATGCAAAGCGAACCGTGGACCTGCAATATCGCTTCTTCCCCGACCGCGAAGATGAAGAGAAACAGTGGGACGAGCTTGAAGGCATAGCCAATCGCAGGGACTTTGATCTGAGAGCCCACTCGAAAAAATCTGTTGACGCCGAAGGCAACCGGCTCAACCCTGATTCAACCTCCGATCTCACCTACTTCGATCATCAGACAAACAAGCATGTATTTCCCTACGTGATCGAGCCCTCGGCCGGCGTAGGCCGCTCGTTTCTCGCCTTTCTGATGGATGCTTATCAGGAAGAAGCCGTGCGAGACGACAAGCGGGTGGTTCTGAAGCTCCACCGCGATCTGGCCCCGATCAAAGTGGCTGTGCTTCCGCTTGCGCGCAACAAAGAGGGGATAGTCTCGCTCGCCAAAGAGATCAAGGCCCGATTGCAGCGCACGGGCGCTATGCGCGCGGTTTACGACGACACGGCAGGGATTGGAAAGCTCTATCGCCGTCAGGATGAAGTCGGCACGCCCCTGTGCGTGACGGTAGATCATCAGTCGCTTGAAGACAATCAGGTCACGGTTCGAGACCGCGACACGATGGAGCAAGAGCGCATACCCGTAATCGAGATCGAATCAATAATTGGGAAGAAACTTGGCCTGTCCATCGCCCTGTAATGACACCCGGGGCCGGATTCTAAATCTCGGAATCCGGCCAATAATCAATCTACACCGATCATGCCCATTGAAGGGAGACCGTGCATGAAGTCACTCAAGACGATATTGGTATTGATGCTATCGAGTCTTTTTTTTCTCTCCTGCAGCAGTCCCGAAACGATAAACCGGAACGAGAGTCAGAGCGTTTCGGTGCCGCCCGCTAATACTAATTCAACCTCGACGGGCGACAATTCCTCCATTCAGACTGATGCCAATAAGAGTTCAGAAACAGACCCCGCAGCCTCCTCCGAGGGGGGCGCCCAGAAAGATCAAGGCAAGGATGATGGCGAGAAGACTCTCACTGGCGCTGATGTCGTAACTATATACAATGTGCAAAGGTGCGTAACCTGTCACGGCCCCGACGGCAAAGGCAGAGCCAAGGAGGCGCCCAATTTCACCGACCCGCAATGGCAAAAAGAAAATAGCGAGGCTCAGATGATTCAGGCGATCAAACAGGGCAAGAGCCCGACCATGCCGCCTTACGGGTCTGTATTGAGCGAAGCCGAAATCAAAGCGCTTGTCGCTCATATTCGCTCGTTCGCCAAATAATTCGGCGGCACTTCGCCTTTTCACATCGTCTGAGAGCGCGCTATCTTTGACACGATGGATTCACAGGTGTTGAAGATATGCGAAGCTGTGCGCGAGGCAGGCGGGCGGGCGATGCTCGTAGGCGGATGGGTACGCGATCATCTTCTCGGAATAGAGTCGAAAGACTTTGACATAGAAGCCTACCGAATCGAGCCTGCCCGCCTCCGAAATGTGCTTGAATCACTCGGCAAGGTTAACACCGTAGGCGAGCATTTCGCGGTTTACAAACTGGCCTTTTATCGCCCGAACCGACGCCCTGAATCTCAAATCTCAAATCTCAAATCCGAGAGTGAAGATCGCTTTGAGATAGACGTATCCATCCCGCGCCGCGAGTCGAAATCGGGTCAGGGGCATCGGGGCTTTGTCATCGAAGGCGATCCGATGATGAGCTTTGAAGAGGCAGCGCGGCGGCGCGACTTCACAGTTAACGCCATCCTCTTTGATCCGCTTGCGCTTGAGTACGTAGACCCCTACAACGGGATCGAAGACCTCAACCGGCGGGTGCTGCGTGTGGTTGCCGCCGACACATTCGTCGAAGACAGTTTGCGAGTATTGCGCGGGGCACAGCTTGCGGCCCGCTTTGAGATGACTATTGATCCCGCGACGATTGAGTTGTGCCGGGAGGTAAATCTGTCGGATTTGCCCCGTGAACGCATCTGGGGCGAGATAGAAAAATTGCTGATGCTCGCCCGTAAGCCTTCAATCGGGTTTCAGGCGGCGCTCGAACTGGGGGTGCTCGACAAACTCTTTCCCGAGATTGGCGCGCTCACTTCTCGCCCGCAACCGAATGAATGTGGCGCAGAGGGCGATTTATTCACTCACACAAAGCTCAGTTTGGATGAGGCCGCAATGCTTTCGCGCGATCTGCCAAAAGAGAAACGCATCACGGTTATGCTTGCAACGCTCTGCCACGCGCTCGGCGACGCGGCACGGGCGACGCTCGACACGCTTGGGATTCAAACCATTTCCAGCTACGACGTGCGGACGCAAGTCCTCGCGCTCACGAGCGAGCATCAAAAACCCGTTCGCCTCTTCAAAGACCGCGAGCGCGCCTCGGATGGAGCGTTTCGGCGGCTGTCCATAAAGGTCGAATTAGACCTGCTCTATCGTGTGGCAAAGGCTTGCGCGGCTGGTTGCGATTCTATATCAGGCGTAGAAGCGGCAGACTGGTTTATCGAAAGGGCGCGACAACTGGGAGTAGAGCATCACGCGCCCGCGCCTTTGCTCAAAGGGCGACATCTGATCGCAGCCGGTTTCGAGCCCGGTCCGCGCATAGGCGAAATACTTCGCCACGTATACGAGCTTCAACTTGACGGGAAGCTTACAACGCTTGAAGAGGCATTAGCCGCCGCCGAAAATTATGGTCGTGATGCGTGATGCGTGATTTACTGCAAGTTGTCTTTAACAGGCAGGCTGCCTTGAAAGTCACGCTTCACGCTTCACGCTTCACGATTATCAAAAGCTCCCTTCACAAGCTTCCGCTGCTCCATCTGGTGTATGGTGTGCGAGCCCGTGGCGGTGCTTGCGCTTGGCGCGCGTCCGACGTAGATAAGCTTTTGATCAGGCGCGAGCAATTCCTGAAGATGCGATTGCATGAAGATCCACGCGCCCATGTTCTTTGGCTCTTCCTGAACCCATCGAACCTCTTTCGCGTTCGGATACTGGTTTATCTGTTTTGGCAATCGCGTCTTTGGAAACGGATAGAACTGCTCGACACGCAGGATGGCCGTACGTTCATCGCCGAGTTTCTCGCGCTCGGCAATCAGGTCGTAATAGACCTTGCCGCTGCACAACAGCACGCGCTCGACTGTCGTCGCGTTCTTCACCTGATCGTCTGGAAGTACGGGCAAAAACCCGCCGCTTGTGAATTGCTCGATGGGTGAAGCCGCTTCGGGAAGCCTGAGCAAGCTCTTGGGCGTCATGATTATCAGCGGTTTGCTCGATTCCTGTCTTGCCTGACGGCGCAGCAGGTGAAAATACTGCGCGGCGTTTGTGCAATTGACTACCTGCATGTTGTCTTCGGCGCAGAGTTGCAGGTATCGCTCAAGCCGCGCGCTTGAATGCTCCGGCCCCTGCCCTTCATACCCATGCGGCAAGAGCAGAGCTATGCGGCTCTTCTGATTCCATTTCTCTTCGCCCGCAGAGATAAACTGGTCTATGATCACCTGCGCGGCGTTGGCGAAATCGCCAAACTGAGCCTCCCACAAAACCAGCGCATCCGGCGATGTGATGCTGTAGCCGTATTCGAAACCAAGCGCCCCGGTCTCCGATAGCGGGCTGTCGTATATCTGAAACTGCGAACCCTCTGATGCAAGTGTGGTCAGCGGCACCCACTCTTCACCCGTCTGAATATCGGTAAAGGAGGCGTGGCGCTGGCTGAAAGTGCCGCGCACGGTGTCCTGCCCGGTGATTCTTATGGTGGTCCCTTCTATCAGTAACGAACCGAGCGCGAGCGCCTCAGCCGTAGCCCAGTCAACCGGCGCGCTGCCTTCGACCATCTTTGCCCGGCGCGCAAGCAGACCTACTATTTTTGGGTTCAGATTGAACCCCTGCGGCACCGCCGTAATCCCCTGAGCGATGGTGCGGAGCGTAACCTGATCCACACCCGTGTCGGGTATGTCGAGCCGTTCTGGCTCTTCGATTTCAGGCGGGATTTCGGGTTGTGTGCCTGCCTTTGCCACGATTTCTTTCGCGCCGAGCAGAGCGTTTTCATAACGGCGGATGCGCTCCTGCACCAGAGCCTCGACCGCCGGTTCATCCATCACGCCTTCGCTTATGATCTTTCGCGCATAGAGCGCCCGCACTCCCGGATGCTCGCGTATGCGCTTGTACATAACCGGCTGCGTATAGGTGGGTTCGTCGCCTTCGTTGTGCCCCTGACGTCGAAAGCCTATAACGTCGATCACCACGTCCTTGCCGAATTTCTGTCGATAATCGAGCGCGGTTTCGAGTACGTTGTAAGCCGCCTCCGGGTCGTCGCTGTTTACGTGAAAGATCGGCACCTGAATCATCTTTGCGATGTCTGTGCTGTAGGTCGAGGAGCGGCCCTCTTCGGGCGGAGTCGTAAACCCCAATTGATTGTTTGAAATTATATGAATCGTGCCGCCCGTGCTGTAACCCGGCAGTTGCATGAGGTTCAAGGTCTCGGCCACGACTCCTTCACCGGCGAAGGCCGCGTCACCGTGAAGCAGGACGGCGAGCAAAGAGTCGCGGTCGTCGCTTTTATCCTGCTTGGCCCGCACCATCCCTTCGACCACCGGGTCTACGAATTCCAGATGGCTCGGATTCGACGCCACCGCGAGCAATACCTGTCGGCCGTCGGCGGTTTCTCGCGCACCGCTCGCGCCCTGGTGGTACTTAACGTCGCCCTGATCGTGAGGGAAACGAGGATGTATCGAGCCTTCAAAGCTTGTGAATATCCGTTCGCAGAATTTGCCTATGACGTTGGCGATTACGTTCAGGCGACCGCGATGCGCCATGCCTATGGTTATGTCTGTGATGTAGCGGCGGGCAGAGCTTTCGATCAACTGATCGAGCAAAGCGATCACGGTTTCGTTGCCTTCGATTGAGAAACGCTTCTGGCCGAGGTATTTTGTCCCGAGAAATCTTTCAAACGATTCGGCCGAAATCAGCTTCCATAAAATCTGTTGCTTTACTTCAACCGGGACCGGGGGCTGCTCTCTTTCGACTCGCGCGCGAATCCATTCCTTCTCTTCCGGGCCTGAGATGTTGCGGTATTCGACGCCGACCTTGCCGCAATAGTAACGCCGCAATCGGGCTACTATCTCGCGCAGGGTGGCAGATTCCGTTCCGCCCAGCCCCCCTGTGATAAATTCGCGGTCGAGGTCCCATATCGTCAGCCCGTAAGTCTCTATGTCAAGCTCCGGGTGGTACTGAACCTCTTTCCATCCGAGCGGGTCAATGTCTGCGATCAGATGGCCGCGCACCCGATAAGAGTTTATCAGTTGCAGAACGCGAGCCTGTTTGCTTACTTCGTCACGGCGGCGCTCTTCTCCGAGTATCGCCGGGTTCAGGTCAATCGCCCAGCGATAGGGTCTGAAATATATCCCGAGGTCTGAGAATATCTCGTCATAAAAATCGTGCTTGCCTCTGAGCATCTCGTCCAGCAGCCCGAGGAACGCGCCCGATTCTGCCCCCTGTATGATGCGGTGATCATAGGTGCTTGTGAGCGTCATCACCTTGCTTATGCCCAGACGCGAAAGCGTTTCGGGGGCCATCGCCTGATATTCGGGCGGAAACTCGATGGCTCCGGTGGCTACGATCAATCCCTGCCCGGCCATAAGTCGCGGGTTGGATGCCGTAGTGCCGATAGTGCCGGGATTGGTCAGGCTGATTGTCGTGCCCAGAAAATCTTCGATCTGGAGCTTGCTCGTGCGAGCGCGTTCGACAGTGTCGTTATAGGCATCGAGAAACTCTGAAAAACTCATGCGATCTGCGCCCTTGATGCTCGGCACCAGAAGCGAGCGAGACCCGTCCTTTCGAGCGACATCAATAGCGATTCCCAGATTCACACCCTCGCGCCGGACGCGGTGAGCTTTCCCCTCCACCTCTTCATATGAATCGTTGAGTTGAGGAAAGCTCTCAAGCGCCTTGATGATGGCGCGGGCTATCAGATGAGTGTAAGAGACCTTGCGGCCTCTCGTCTTGAGGTGCTCGTTTATGAGCCGCCGATTTTCATCCAGCAGCTTGATCGGAATTTCCCGCTGTGAAGTGGCCGTAGGGACCAGGAGACTGGTCTCCATGTTCTCGGCGATTTTGAGCGCCGGGCCGCGAATCGGTATCCGCTCCGCCTGCTTGGGCGCGAGGGCAGCCGGTTGAGACGCAGGGGCCGCTTTTGGCGCGGCCTTTGGCGCACCTGCTTGCTGTGTCTGCGGAGCAGGCTCCTGCGTTTGCGCGGGCGCGGATTGCTGCGAAGGTTGCGTTTGAGGCTGCCTGGCAGCGGCATTCTTTTCGGGCTCAACAGGTTCAAGAACCACGCCGTTCTGACTTAAAAGCTCGCGGAAATATTTCCTCCACTCTTCGTTGACCGACGCGGGGTTTTTCTTGAATTGCTGAAGCAGGCTGCCGACATAGCTGGCGTTGACGCCAAACTCGTCGGCTATGAGATCATCGAGTTCTGTCTGGGTAGTAGGCTGGGTTGTTGTCATTTTTTCTTCCTCGTAGACATAAGCTATAGTTTAATCGGTGCCGAAGAGCTTAACAACCAGTTGGAGCGGAGGAATAAGCCATCAATGATAATGA
This sequence comes from Blastocatellia bacterium, assembly GCA_963765495.1. GTDB lineage: Bacteria > Acidobacteriota > Blastocatellia > UBA7656 > UBA7656 > CAVXWP01. The sequence continues at coordinate 373,314 of CAVXWP010000001.1, read as the reverse complement.
AAATCGTATCGGCCGCGCTTCTGTGCGTATTGCTGTTTGCGTGTTCGACCCCGGGCCACGTAGCGGTAAGTTCCCAACCATTCGTATGCATAGACCCCGGCCACCCCTCTGAAACCAGCAGCGGAAAAGTAGTGCAAAACGGCACTACCGAGGTCCACATCAACTGGCTTGTAGCCCTGAAATTACGGGCGCTGCTTGAAGCTAAAGGCATCTCCGTGGTCATGACCAAATCGGCTGAGAATGAATTGGTTACAAACCGCGACCGCGCTGTGATCGCCAATCGAGCAAACGCGGTCGCGATGGTCCGACTCCATTGTGACGCGAGCACCGATAGCGGGTTCGCGCTCTACTATCCCGACAGACAGGGAAAGACGCAAAACGTCACCGGCCCCTCGCCCGAAGTGATAGACCGCAGCCACCGGGCAGCCCTTGTTCTGCACGAAGCGATGAGCAGCAATCTTCAAGACACGCTCAAAGACGGTGGTGTGCGAGGCGATTCCGCAACCTTTGTAGGCTCGCGACAGGGCGCGCTCACAGGTTCGATCTTTTCCGAAGTCCCCGTGGTCACAATCGAGATGGTTGTCTTAAGCAATAAGAGGGACGCCGAGTTTATCAAATCCGAATCGGGCCAGCTTCGCATGGCTCAGGCAATCGCAGCGGGCATCGAGCGATTGATACAATCCAACTCCTCCATCTAATTTCCAGAAAACATATTTCTTGTTTGCATGTCAGATGGTGCGATAAACTTATCGTCAGGCAATTCGCCTGAACAGAGAACCTGATTCAGAATATGCTCGTACAAGATGATCTATCCTGACAGTTAAAGACCGAAAATCTTTAGCAATCAAAGGTGATAAGAGACGATATCTGGAAAGGACATGCTTATGAAAAAGACGCTGATTGTAATTCTGCTTGTCGCGCTTGCGACCATTTCCGCCTTCGCGCAGGAGGCCAAACAAGATACGGGTATGAAGCAAGCGGGCGCTCAGAAGGCGACCGACACTGCTCCGACCGTTGATCAGATTCTCAACAAGTATGTGGAAGCACTGGGCGGCAAAGCCGCTATCGAAAAGTATACCAGCCGCGTGACAAAAGGGTCTTTCGAGATAGCGGCTTATGGTGCCAGCGGAACCGTAGAGATTTACGAGAAAGCCCCCGACAAGAACCTGGCTGTAATTGATGTCTCCGGCTACGGCACCATACAGGAAGGCTACGACGGAAAGACAGCCTGGGCACAGGACCCACAATCCGGGCTTCGTGAAAAAGAGGGCGAGGAACTCGCCAGCACAAAGATCGACTCGCAGCTCTTCAAGAACCTCAGGTTAAAAGAACTCTATCCCAAAATGGAGTTCAAGGGGAAAGAGAAATTTGGTGAGCGCGAAGTCTACATAGTTGAAGCCACTCCCGAAGGAGCCAGCCCTGAAAAGTGGTATTTCGATACGCAAACCGGCCTGCTTGTGCGTGCTGATTCCGTGCGGATAACTCCTCAGGGCACGGCAAACATTCACGCATATATGAGTGATTACAGGGATGTGGACGGCATCAAGATACCGTTCTCCATGAAACAGTCAACACCTTCTTTCGACATAGATATCAAGGTCGAAGAGGTCAAGCATAACGTGCCTATTGATGATGCGAAATTCACTAAACCATCAGGGCAGTGAGAGACAATCTGCGCTCTCAGTGTAAGAAAACACGCAAAGGACGGGCAGAGGAATAAATGACAAACAGGTATCTTCCTCTATCCGTCCTTTGCGTATGACCCCTCATACCAGCCATTCATATCCCGGGCGCGCAAGCCCGCTCGTTTTGATCGCCTCGCCGCGCTTCTCCCGAAAAGAATTGCCGGAATTGAGCGCGATTCGTAATATCATACCAGCGAGGATCTGATTAGTGTTGAGAAGCTTGAGAAAATAGTGTCAAACGAAATCGAGATAAGGCAGGCCAAAGACGACGACCGGGAGCGTATCATCGCGCTCGTATCGAAGATGTGGCACGAGGATATAACCGCGCGCTACGAGTGGATTTACCTGTCAAACCCGCACGGGCGAGCCCTGACCTGGCTTGCCATCAAAGGCTCTACGGGAGAGACCGTGGGCTGCACCTCTATCTTTCCTCGGAAAGTGATCGTAAACGGGCGCGAGCGAACAGGCTCGATAGGAGGCGATTGCTACATCGAACCGCGTGTGAGGCGGCGCGGGCTTGCCACGCGGCTGCACATAGAAAGCCTTGCCGGGATGCGACACTGCGGCGTTGATTTTATGTACGGGCCGCCAAACCCGAACAACCTCTCTGCGCTTGTCAAAGCCGGTTCCAACATAGTAACCAGTTTCAAACGATGGGTTCGGCCTCTGACAGGGCGCGCAGTTTATCGCGCGGCCTTCGCTCGAATCCCCTCAAAACTCGAAGCCCGTATCGCGGGCCTCCCAATAATGATGCTCGACAGGCTGACCAGAGCCGATGCGCGAGGCATAACGCTCGAACGGGTCACTGAATTCGGAGATGAATTCGATCTGACCTTCAAGCGCGCGGCAGAGGGCCGCCCTATAGCCTGCGTTCGCGACAGCCGTTATTTGACGTGGCGCTATCTGGATGCTCCGTCGGGCCGCCAGATTCCATTCGCGGTCCGCCGAAACGGCGAGCTTCAAGGTTTCGTCGCGCTTGAACTGTCGGGCGAGCACGCGGCAGTGGTAGATTTTTTCACCGTGGCCGATTCGAGGCTAGTAGACGCGACTCTTCAGTTACTTCTGGACCACGTTGCAAGAGAAGGCGGCGCCGATCTTGAAATAAGCGTGACGCCGGACCCGGTGATCGCTTCAAGGCTGCGCCGGCTGGGCTTTATCGCCAGATCGGAACGCGGTTTTCAGGTAGCCGCATCACAACAGGACCCACAGATAGAAACGCTGCTTTCGCCCACGGCCTGGAGTTTTCTCGCCGCCGATCAGGATATGGACATCTACTATTCCGGCCTTCCCGAATAGAGCAAAAGCAAAGAATTCTTTGCCCTTTGCTCCGACTAAAACAATACGCGCCTGACCTCAAACCCGACAGGTTCGAGCTTCCCCTGGCCTACTGAGCGATTCATTACGCGCTGAACGGCTGGCACGCTCCTTGCAATCTATAAAAGCGTACTTATGGAACGAGCAAGGAGGCAAAGGGAAATGAGAACAATAAAAAAAAGCATGCTGGCGACAATCTTGATGGTGACAGCTCTGGCTACGTTTAGTTTTGGACAGGGACCCGTAAATAAGCGGCTGAACTATACGATCAATGTGCCTTACGAATTACAGGTAGGCAATTACATTCTTCCGATGGGCAAGTATGTTCTTTACCAGATAGAAGCAAATGATCCGAATTTGTTCGCGCTTTATGAAGAAGATATGACGCACGAGCCGGTGGCGATGATTCGAACCACGCGCGTAGAGTATCAAACAGGCGAGTATCCTGAAAAAACAAAGTTCATGTTTAACATAGATGAAACGAGCGCACAAAGCACACCTATCTTGCGCGGCTGGACTATTCCGGGCCAGGATGGATGGGAAGTTATAAGCGTTGTCGCAAAAGACAACGGTGTGTTAACGCGAGCTCATTAATATGGGCGCTGGATCTGTAGGGTGGATGCTTGGTGAGTTATCCTGGAAAAGCTCCAGGATGAAGGACGCGCAATCGGTTGCGCGTCCTTTTCTTTTGAATACAGGGCCGCTCATTCCTCGATTTGAAATTGCCGGTCCTGCTGATCGAGCAAATCAGCCATCTCGTCTTCAAGCTCTATCAAATGAGCTTCGCGCTCAAGATCGCGCCGCCTATGGCGTAAAAAAGCCGTAGCCAACAGCACAAGACTCAAAGCCAGAAGCGCGCCAGCCAGCCAGTACAATTCACTTCGCGCCACACCCAGTTTTGACCAGAGGCTGGTATTACCGGTCAATAAATCATAAACCGCGCCGAGCCCGAGCAAGAGCAGAAAGACCCCGCCTCCCATGCTTGCGGCAGTGACCGTCCTGTAGCTGTCTATTTCCTGCCCTATCTCGCTGATCTGCGAGCGCAGTTCCTTGAGGCGTTCTTGTGTCAACTCTTTATTGATGAGAAAGCGTGACGCGTAATGCGTGATGCGTGACCCGCAATGAATGCCGTTTCCGGTCACACATCACGCATCATTTGATGAATTTACCTGTGCGCGACCAGCGCGATTTTGTGAAGAAGTCAAATATCGGGTTCGAACCTCCGCCCTCGCCCTCGCTGCGGTCAATTGACCAGTAGACAAACATCGCGCGTCCGACAATATGTCCGCGAGGAACCGTACCCCAATATCGGCTGTCGAGGCTGTTATCACGGTTATCACCCATGACGAAATACTGATCGCTATCATAGCGTCCGTCGTGATTTGTGTCATATATATCGGCAAGTTGAGGATCGCTCATGATCTCATCCGGGATAGGATCGTCTTTAACCGGGATTCTGAAAGGCTGCTTGACGGCATACTTGGTTTCCTCATCGCTGAAGCTTGCCGCCACGCTTTCGTGAGCGCCCGCATAATAATAGACCGTCCATTCGGCTCCCGGCGGATTCTCTTCTTCCTCAGTGTTTTCAAGCGGTTTGGGATCGGTAGGCTCCTGCTGCTTGACCGTAACGCGATGTTCGGGCAATTCCTGCCCGTTGATATAAATTCGGTTGGTTCTGGAATTATACTCGACCGTTTCGCCCGGCAGGCCGATTACGCGCTTGACATAATTTACCTCCGGCGTCTGCGGGTACTTAAAGACTATGACATCGCCGCGCCTGATATTTCGCGAGGGCAGAATGGGAAGGTTAAGGTCCGGGTGCGGGCCGAAAATGAATTTGTTCACAAGCAGGTGATCCTGAATCCAGATCGTGTTTTTCATAGATCCGGTAGGAACCTTTACCGCCTGAACTATAAAAGTCATGCCGAACAGCGCCATGATGAGAGTCACGACGGCGGATTCGAAATACTCGCGCGGAACACTCTTTTTGAATACTTCCGGCTCGCCCCCTCTGCGTCTCTCTTCCTTGTCGCGTTCGGGTCTGTCAACTGCGGCGGGCGCTATTTCAGGACTCTCTGTCTGTACCCGTGTTTCGGCGGACTCTGTTTGTACCGCCCCTTCCTGTGTTCTCGTCTCGAAATCGTCACTCATAGTTTGATTATCTCAAATCCTTTGCGCCGAAGCACTCAAAGATCATTGGCGACAGCGCCAAAGGCTTCGGCTTCGCTTTCGCCTTCAAGCGACATCTCTGCTCCCGCGAGGTCAGCTTCTGCCGGAGAGGCTGCTCCTGGCACGTCTTGTTCGGCAATCTCTTCGGCGGTTGCTTCTTGTTCTTCTAAGGATTCCGGCTTCTCTTCATAATCGGTTTCGGTGGACCGCTGTTGGAACCGCTCCGCTATAAAGTTGTCGAGCACATCGGTTGCGCAGAGCGCTCTGCGGGCGGCCTCCTGTTGAGCGAGCTTTATGCTGCGTCCTTCGCCCGTGGCAAGCGGGCATCCGGCAACACGAAGCTCGACGCGAAATATGCGTCGGTGATCAGGCCCGAGTGTCTCAACTATTTCATAACGGGGCACGGACGCGCCCGCGGCCTGTATTCGCTCCTGCAAAGCCGATTTGTAATCGAGTCCGATCATTGCATCCGGGTCTATTGAAACCATCTTCTGACGCAACTCACGACGAAGAAATCGCTCGACCACATCCATCCCGCCGTCAATATAAATTGCGCTGATCAGGGCTTCATATGAGTCGGCCAGAAGCGCTCTTTTTTGTCGCCCGCCGGTCTTTTCCTCGCCCCGGTTGAGCAGTATGTAACGGCCCAGGTCTATGTCTTCGGCAAGCTCTACCAGACTTGGTTCGCTCACCAGATACGCCTTAATCTTTGACAGTTTTCCTTCCGACAGATCTGGGAAACGTTGCAACAGCCACGCGCTCACGACCAGACCAAGCACCGAATCGCCGAGAAACTCCAGAGCTTCATTGTGACGACAATTCTGCTCTACGCGCTCGTTGGCAAAGGAGCGATGCGTAAGCGCACGGTCCAGCAACGCGCGCGAGCGAAACGAGTAGCCTATTATCTGTTCAAGCTTTGAAAGCAGTTTTTCACGTTCAAGTGAAATCATAAGCCCCCCGTGCGTCTGTTTCCCTTACAATATACCACACAGAGGCCGGCAAGTGCTGGCTTTTGAGGTCCTTCGCACAGGCAAAGAGCCGACCCCCTGAGCGAGGGCCGGCTCTTTCAGCCACAATCGAACTTCTTCGACCGCAGGCATGCGGTTAGAGGTTTGTGGATGCAGTGCTCGATTCTGAGGTCGTAGCCGACGCATTGCCGGTGCGATATTGCTCGATCAATTTCTGCAATCCTTCGGGCTGTCCCGGATGACGGTATTCGTAAAGGTCTGTGAGCGCCTTCTCTACCTTTGAGCGCGTCTCAGGTCCGTAGGGATTTTTTTCAGCCGTCTGAGCCAGGAATCGCGCCCAGCAATTGATGACCCCGTCGGCCTGCTTATTTACGTTTTCGAGCGCAGCCTTGACTTCGGGTTTCATCTCCGCTTCGGGAGCATTTCGATCCTCTTCCGGCATTCCCTGATATTTCTGCACCGCCGCGAGATATTTCTCCTGATGCAGACGTCCGCAGTTGAACGAATAGGAGGGCTTGGATGGTTCAGACATCTGGGCCTTGCCGTAGTACTCAATCGCTTTGTCGGTATCCTTGTTGTGCTCTGCGATCAGGGCCTGAGTCTCATAGAGATATCCAAGAACTTCCTTCTTATTCCACTTGGCCTTATCAACTCCGGTCGGAATATTGTCGGCTTCGATAAGCGGGATGGCCCGTTGAGCATAATCGGCTATCAAATCGGCGTGTTGATAGTTTGGAGACGATGCCGACAACTCGTTCTGGCGCAGGTTGGCCGCGGTCCAGTAGAGATAAAACAGATCGTTTGAATCCTGCCCTATCGCCTCTTTGGCGATGCTGAGCATCGCTTCGGTATTCTTTGATTTTATCGCTTCATTGAAGAGGAAGATTCGGGCCTGCGGGATCCACTTTTTCAAGTAGTCGGCGTACTGGCCCTGGGGGAATTTCTCAAGATACTCTTTGGCAAATCCCATCGCCTTTGGAAAATCTTTAGCCGCGTTAGCATCATACCAATTCTTGTAAACTGCATATTCTTCTTTTTGCTTATCCTGATCCTGATCGGCTTGCTGTGACCCAGCGGGTTCCCCTGTTTGCGCCAGGGCAAAGGGTGCTACGAGCGCCAACATCAGCCCAAACGCTGCCATCATTATCAACAACCTTTTCATTTAAAAATACCCCTCCTAAACTAGTTTACTAATGACTTGCTAAATATAGCTATTTCACTGCTCTGCAAGCATCTCCGCCCTCTGTTTTTTGAAATTGCTGCAACTCTAGGATGCACACGGCGCTATTGGAGTTGCTGACCTTCAATCAAAGGAAAAGCTCCAGACTGATAGTCGCACGCGCCCATATTTCTTGTCAAGCAAAGACTCAAAATTCAAGAACTCAAATGCTCTTATGAACTTGATAGAACCCACAGTTCAGCCCTGCTCGCCCGGCACCCGATTCACCACCGGCTCGATCCTTACGAAGGGCGCGTAACCGAACTTACCTGTACCTGACGGGGCAGCACGCGACCTGGTTGTCAGCTTTTCCAGAAAGAGATAGAGGTCCGGGTCGCGCATCATCAACTCTCGGCGGGTGTGCCGCGCGGTTATGCCCGCCGATGGTCGCTTGCGCTCTGAGATGAAGGCTTCATAGCCTTGAGCGAAATATTCATACTCGTTTGAAGCGGCGTAATAATCGAGCGCAAGACCCGATTTTGTAGCTTTCTTATAGAGCTTTCGCACCTCCTTGACATCCTCTTCGGTCATGGCTGTCATGTGGACCTGATGCGCGAATTCGTGCGCGATTGTGTTGAACCCACCGTGTGAAGCCATCTCGATATACTCTATACCGGAGACCGTTATGCGTCCGCCCACTCCGCGAATGCTTGCATAAAAGCGCCCGTCGAATGTCTTGTCATCGACTATATCGTCAAACCCCTTGATCTCGCTCACGCGCTCATCAAAAGGCAGCAGGTAATGACGCGCCCCCTTTTCGGCGAGCTTTGGCAGGAACTCGGCAAGGGGAGCCACCGCTCGATCAATGACTCTCTGCTGGCGGCGAGAGAGCGTCTTGTAGTTTGGAAATATCTCATCGGTCAGTTCGTATCTGGGCGCGGCGGGCTCTTCGTAATAGAGCGCCGCGAAATCCGAAGCGCCTATTTCGATGCGCGCTCTTTCCTGCATTCCTAAACAGGCGTAACTCAATTCCGAGTGCGCGAGCGCCCCATCCCCGTCGGATTCGATTGCCAGCCGCGCAGCCATCGCCGCTCGCTCGTAATCGCCCTCTCTCAACCAGATGTCTCCGAGCGCGAGCAATGCACGATAGTAGCGAGGCTCAAGACTTAGCGCCAATTCAAACTGCGAAACGGCCTCTTCAAGCCTCCCTGCCCGTTTGAGCGCCTTACCCTGTTCATAGCGTCTGCTCGCTTCTATCGAGACTTTCTGATTATAGCCCGCTCGCCCGTCCACATACTGCGAGAGCAGCCGCCGCGCTCCGATGTTTAGCGGATCGAGACTGATCGCGCGGCGGGCAAGCTCGCGCACTTCATCCGTCTTGTGATCGGTCGCCTTTGCAAAGGCGAGCAGATACAGGGCATCCGTATTGAACGGGTCGAGCGCAACCCCGCGCTCAGCCTTAGCCGCCGCTTCCGCGTTCTTGTCATTTTCAAGCAGCACGCGCGCAAGCAAAGAGTTTGCGCCGCTCGATTCAGGGTTGTGGGCGATGTAATTGCGCAGCCGCGTTTCCGCGCTCGCGTAATCGCGTTCGAGAAGATCAACCGCCGCGCGCCCTATGATCGCTGCCTGACAGGATTCATCTATCTTCAACGCCTGATCCATATACCGGCGCGCTCGCTCTACATCTTCCGCGGCAAGGTAAAGCGCTCCATACTCGGCCGACAAATCAGCAGAATCGGAATGAGTCCTGGCCGCCCGTCCGAGCAGGCGGAGAGCTTCGGCGTAGTGGAATCTGACCCGCGCTATTTTTGCGAGTCCAAGCAGTGCATCAAGACTGGAAGGGTCGGCAGAGACGGCTTTGCGAAAAGCCGCCTGCGCGCCATCGAGGTCCCATCTGCGCCGCAACTCTTCGGCACGCGACGAGGTTTCGCGTGCCAGTCGAGCCGAGACATCGCTCGTCGGTTCGTAAGGACGGGTCAGGGTTTGAGAAGTAAATAGAGTTTGAGAAGTTAGAGTTTGAAAGGCGAGGCTCCGGGCGGGGAAAGGGCCTGCGATGCTCGCGAGGACGAGTATTGTGATGATCGAGCGACTTCTGGTGATAGGACTTGATTTCATTGAGCCGGATCGTCGCCTGCTGGCTAGAGATTTGAGAACTGAGATTTGAGATTTGAAATCCGGGATTTCAGATTTCTCAAATCTCAAATTTCAGATCTCAAATCCCCTGTAAGTGAGCTAAGATTGCTGGTCGCCCTGATTGTCAGCGCGCGGCTTCAGACCAACGCGTGCGGCCACATCGCGCAGGGCAGCGATGATAAAGTCTATATGCACGCCGAGGTCTATCGAAAATTCCTCGGCACCTTCATAGACTTCATCTCGATTCACGGTGCGGGCAAACGCCTTATCCTTCAGCTTCTTTTTGACCGATTTTGCCTCAAGGTCCCAGATGCCGTTTGGCCGTACAAGCGCGCACGCCACGACGAAACCAGTCAATTCATCGCAGGCATAAAGCGCCTTCGCAAGCAGCGTGTCGCGCGCTACGCCCGTGTAGTTGGCGTGGCCGAGAATTGCGCGGCGCAGTTCTTCGCTGTAGCCGCGCTCCCCGAGGATTTCCGAGCCTTTCAGAGGATGGTCGGGCGGGTTGGGATACATCTCGTAATCGAAGTCGTGGAGCAATCCCACCATCCCCCACTTCTCCTCGTCTTCGCCCAGCTTTCCGGCATAAGCCTTCATGACGGCTTCCACCGCCAGGGCATGCTTTCTGAGCGAATCGCCTTTTGTATATTCGCACAGCAGGTTCCAGGCATCTGTTCGCGTAGGCATAACCTGAACAGAATAGATTGCGGGTCGAGAAGTTTCAAACCGCTTGCATCGGTTTTTCGAAAAGTAGGCGGGAAATTATGAAAGACGAATCGCGCGCGGCAGGCTTATAAGGGAGGCGAAAGTCTTCCATCCTCGCCCACGCGGACGGCATTTGCGCCAAAGTCCCCGCTTGAAAGTTGCCTTAAAACGGGGATGATCTCTCCGCGAGGATCGAGACGCGGGCCGCCGGGTTTGACTTGCTTGACGGGCTCAACACTCCCGCCCAGAAACGAACCATCCTTCCCAAGCCGCGCCGTCAGGATAAGCGACAACCCTAGCGGCCCCGAAAGGTTGAACCGTCCATAGGTGGCAAAATTTCCGAGCGAATAAGCGATCAAATGTTTCTTATAGACCTCCATCCCGCGCACCACGTGAGGCCCGTGCCCGATCACAAGCGCCGCGCCCGCGTCTATCATCGCGTGAGAAAACGAGCGAAGGTCGCCGCGATTCTCGCTGAAAAATATTTCCGCTCCTTGCGGCACACGCTGGCGCGTAGCTCCCTCCGCGCCGCCGTGAAACGAGACGACGACCAGATCATTCGATGCCGCAAGACTCGCAACAACACGGCGGGCCTCATCCAGATTGTTCAGGTTGTATGAATGCGGATAAGTGGCAAAGGCGATGAGCGCGATCTTCTTCCCTTTTACCGTGAGGTGGGCGATATCGCCTATATCGCCGGAATGCTCTATACCTAAGGAATCAAGCGTGCGCTTTGAGCTTGCGCGACCCTGGCCGCCGAAATCGAGCGCGTGATTGTTTGCCAGGCTCATTACATCGAACCCGGCCTCTTTCAGGTATCGGCCGTACCGGGTCGGCACGCGGAAAGCATAGCAATTCAATTTATCGGGCGGGCATTTTTCAGAAACTCCGCCCTCAAGCATGGGCCCTTCGAGATTGCCGAACGTTACATCTGCGGCCTGCAAAATCGGCTCGACTTCCTTGAGCAGATAAGCCCCGTCTTCGGGAGGCAGCCCCGAATCATCCGGCCACGTGGACCCGAGCATCACATCTCCGACCGCTGCAAAAGTGATCTCGTCTGCATCCTCTGTGGCGGGCTTTTGGGGAGTCTTCTGCGATTGAGATTGCAGAGAATCGGCCTCGGCTACCTGAATCAAAACTTCGGGCGCATTCTTTACCGAATATATTTTTCTGCCCTCAATCACGGCGAGCGTAACGAGGGAGACTGTGAGAGATAAAGATGCGACGCCAATAAACCAACGTCGAGAAAACATAGGGCCTCCGATACGTTATTCCCACCTCGATGCTGCAACGATGCTACAACTTGTGCGGGCAGGTTTTTGACAGGCAATAAAGTATAGCGGTTGACGAATCGTTTTTGAACCTCGAATTGCGCTCGGGCTCGATGGCATATCGTATTGCCACTTGATAACCCTTGCAATTAACGGCTAATGTTTCAGGTCGCAAGAGGTGGAAAAGGAAAGCGATGCGTAAGGTGTGACGCGTGGTTCTCAGGGGCTTGTCTGTAAAACACAACCTGTAAACCTGTCCTATTACGCATCACGCATCAGAGTTGAATATGGCCAGAGCAAAAGCGGCAGTCTCCCGGCAGGGGAAGTTGATGTTGATCGGGGGCGCGGAAGACAAATTCGAGCAGAAGTTTATTCTCAGAAGCTTCTTTGATTATTGCGGCGGCAGACGCGCGCGGCTCGCCATTCTGCCTTCGGCCTCTGAAAGCGAAGAGAGCGGAGCGATCTATCAGCAAATCTTTACGGACCTCGGAGCGCAATCGGTACAGGTGCTGCCGCTCTTTAAACGCGAAGACGCCGATTTGCCCGACGTGGCCAGAGACCTTGCCCGAGCGCGCGGCATCTTTCTTACCGGGGGAGATCAAAATAAAATAGTCTCTGTCCTTCACGGCACGGCTTCGCTTCGCGCCATACTGTCGGCCTTTGAAAAAGGAGCGACCGTCGCGGGCACAAGCGCGGGCGCAGCCGCCGTCAGCAATCCGATGATCGGAGGCGGCGTGCGCGGCAGTTTTCCCCGCAGCGGCATGGTTAAACTCTCAACTGGTCTCGGGCTGACCCGGTCTCTGCTTGTCGATCAGCACTTTCATCAGCGCAACCGCATCGGACGCTTGATAACCGCCGTGATGTCTTTTCCCGCTATGCTCGGCATAGGCGTTGACGAAGACACGGCGGCAGTCGTCACTCCCGATGCCCGGCTGAAAGTCCTCGGACGGGGCACTGTGACCGTAGTTGACAGCACGAACATGCAATCGGCCAATCCGGCGACTACGCCTGATGGAACGCCTCTGGCCTTTACAAACCTGACGCTTCACATGCTTGTGCATGGCGGCCAGTTCGATTTGAAAAAGCGCGCGGTTATCTCTGAGGAGTGACAGCATGAAAATACTTGAGACTCAGGTCTTTCGCGGGCCGAACACTTACAGCCTGCGCCCTGTGATCAGAATAGTGCTCGACATCGAAGACCTTGAAGAGCGGCCTTCGAACAAGATAGACAATTTCACAGATCGCCTTATAGAGATGATCCCCTCGCTTTACGAGCACCGATGCTCGGAGGGCGTGCCGGGCGGATTCATATCCCGGCTGAAAGACGGCACGTGGGCCGGGCACATAGTCGAACACATCGCGCTCGAATTGCAATGTCTGGTGGGCACGCCTGTCGGCTACGGCAAATCGCGCTCGACCGGAGAGACGGGCGTCTATAACGTCATCTATTCCTATATCGAAGAAGAAGTCGGGCTTGAAGCCGGGCGTGCTGCGATCAGAATAGTCGAGCATCTGGCTTATGATAAGCCGCTCGACTATGCGGAGGAACTCGCCTCGCTCAGCCGCATACTCGACCGCGTGGCTTACGGGCCAAGCACACAGGCCATCATCGATAAAGCGAAAGAGAGAGACATTCCAATACTTCGATTGAACAATCGAAATCTGGTTCAACTCGGCTATGGAATATATCAGCAGCGCATAGAAGCTACCGTCACATCAAAGACCAGTTTGATCGCTACCGACATCGCCTGTAACAAAGAACTGACCAAGAAGATGCTCGATGACGCGGGCGTCCCTGTTCCGCGTGGCCGCACAGTAAGCGCGGTTGAAGACGCGGTGGAAACGGCCCGCGATATAGGCTTTCCCGTGGTCGTAAAACCGCTCAATGCCAATCACGGCAAGGGCGTAGCCATCAACCTGAACTCCGAAGACGAAGTGAGACAGGCATTCGAGCGCGCGCTCGATTATTCGGATGACATTATCATCGAGCGCTTTATCGAAGGGCGCGACCACCGCGTGCTTGTAATAAACGGCGAGGTAGTGGCCGTGGCCGAGCGATTGCCCGCGCACGTCACGGGCGACGGCACGCATACGATTCAAGAGCTTTTGGACGAAGAGAACAAAAATCCTATGCGCGGCGAAGGGCACGAAAAGCCTCTGACTAAAATCTTTATCAATGAAGAATCCGAAAGACTGATCGCCGAGCAGAACTACACTGTGGATTCAGTTCCCGAAGCGGGCAAAAGAGTATGGCTGAAGCTTACGGCAAACATCAGCACGGGCGGCACGGCCATCGACCGCACCGACGAAATCCACTATGCCAATATAGAAACCGCAAGGCGCGCGGCGCGCATCATAGGGCTTGATGTGGCCGGAGTCGATATGCTGACAACAGACATAACGCGCCCGCTCGAAGAGACGCGCGGCGCTATATGCGAGATCAACGCAGCGCCGGGTTTTCGCATGCACGTTCACCCGACCGAAGGGAAGCCGCGCGATGTGGCCGGGGCAATGCTTGAGATGCTCTTTCCCGAAGGCTCGCCAAGCCGCATACCCGTAGTCGCAATCACCGGGACAAACGGCAAGACGACGACCTCAAGAATGCTCGCGCACATACTGAAGATGGCGGGGAAAAAAGTCGGCCTTACTACCACCGACGGAATGTACATAGACGGGAAGCGATTGCTGCAAGGCGATCTGACCGGCCCCTGGTCGGCTCAGATGGCGCTCAGAGACCCGACCGTGGATTTCGCCGTTCTGGAAACGGCGCGAGGCGGAATACTGCGCGCAGGGCTCGGGTTTGATGCCTGCGACATAGGCATCATCACAAACGTCTCGGAAGATCACCTAGGCATGCGCGGCATCGAAACTCTCGAAGACCTCGCCTATGTCAAATCAATAGTGACTGAAATCGTCCGCCCCGAAGGCTATTCGATACTAAACGCCGAAGACCCGCAGCTTGTGGCCGTAGCCGAAAAGGCGGGAGGGCAGGTCTGCTATTTCACGCTCGATGTCGAAAACGAGGTGTGGCGCAATCACATAGAGCAGGGAGGCATAGGCGCGGCACTCGTCGATCACTCGATCATCATAAGGCGCGGGCCGCAGGAAATACCCGTGATGAACCTGAATTCAATCCCGGCCACTTTTAACGGGCGCGCACTCTTCAACGTGGCAAACGCTATGGCGGCGGCGCTCGCGGCCCATCTATCGGATGTGAAGATTGATGATATACGGGCGGGTCTGAAGACCTTCGGCACGCACTTTTATCTCTCGCCCGGAAGGCTCAATCTGGAGCGTATAGGCGATTTTCATGTATTGCTCGATTACGCGCACAACCCGGCAGCCTATCGCAACGTGGCCACTTTTATTCAAAAGTTGAACGTGGACCGCCGCATAGGAGTGGTCGCGGCTCCGGGCGACAGACGCGATCAGGACATCGAAACTATGGGAAGGATCGCAGGCACGGCCTTCGACAGGCTCATCATAAAAGAAGACGACGACCGACGAGGTCGCCCCGACGGCGAAGCCGCAGAGTTGCTCAAGCGCGGAGCGATGGCCGAAGGGCTCAAGGCCGAAGCGATTGAAATAATCACGGATGAGCAGCGGGCCGTAGCCTATGCTTTGCAACAGGCGGTCAGGGATGATTTGATCGTCATCACCGCAGATGACATAAAACGCACCTTCGAGCAGATAATAAAATTCCGCGACGAGCGGGCGGGCGCGGCGGGCGTTTGAAGACAGGATTTACGGGATTCCGATGGATTGACCAGGATTTTTTCTTAATCCTGTCAATCCTTTGAAATCTCGTAAATCCTGTCTTCAGGGTTGCTCATACGATCTTCGTAATTCTTTAGGCTTGCTTTCAATCGTCAACTGCACGGTGCTCAACAATTCCTGCGGCAGGGCGAAATGAACGTCTTCGTCTTCGCCACTCATCACTTCAATCTCGGCAGCGCCGAGCGAGCGCAAATGCTCCAGCACGCGGGATGTAAGCTCTTCCGGGGCCGATGCTCCCGCCGTTACGCCCACTACTTCCGCATCCGTCAGCCATTCGGGGTCGATCTCGGTTTCGTCGTTGACCAGATAGGAAGGTGTGCCCGAGGCCAGAGCGACTTCGCGCAGACGCTGGGAATTCGAACTGTTTTGCGAGCCTACAACAAGCAGGACATCCACCCGGTCGGCTATGTCCCTGACCGCGTTCTGACGGTTCTGCGTGGCATAACAGATGTCATCTTTTGCAGGAGCTTTCAGCTTCGGAAATCTCCGTTTTAATGCCTCGACTATCTGTGCCACATCATCCAGGCTCAAAGTAGTTTGAGTGATATAGACGACCCTTTCGGGATCGGGCACTTCGAGCGATTCGGCTTCCTCGACCGTGCTTACCAGTTGCATGGGCGCTTCGCCCATAGTGCCTTCCACCTCTTCGTGGCCGGGATGTCCTATGAGTATTATCGAATAATCCTGGCGGGCGAATCTGATCGCCTCAAGGTGCACCTTTGTAACAAGCGGGCAGGTGGCATCAATCATGTTCAAAGTCTTAGCCGTGGCTGTATCGCGAATCTGGGGCGAAACTCCGTGCGCGCTGAAGATGACTATCTCTCCGGCGGGCACTTCGTCGAGGCTGTCTACGAAAACCACGCCGCGCTGGCTGAGGCTGTCTACGATATAGCGGTTGTGAACTATTTCATGAAAGACATAAATAGGCGAGGGAAACATCTCAAGCGCCCGTTCGACTATATCAATTGCGCGCACTACGCCCGCGCAAAACCCGCGCGGCTTGGCTATCAGAACTTTTTTAATCATCGGCTATTATCCTCTCAACTGGCGCAGGCAACTTCAACCCTTTCTCGCCCGAGCCCGAAGAATTCTAGCTTAACCGCGCCTCGATTTGCTATCAAGAGACGGCTTTAATATGCTGAATCAGTCCGGCGCTGTAGCCTCGAATCGAAACGGCGCGTATATCCATAGCCGATATTCTTATTTATCGAAAGCGAGATTTTATGAAGAGAATCACGGTCCTGATATTGATGACAGCCACCTGTTTGACGACAGTCTGCCTGAAAACAGCCGCAGCGCAGGCGGGAAAGGCGGGCACGAGCAGTTGGAGCGATTCGACCCGCGATGTATTTGTCGAAGGAGAGCTTGACCCTGCCGCGCAGGTTTTGTTCTCAGATGATCATAAAAAGATGGCTGTAATCGCATCGAAACTCGACCGCGCAGTCGTGCTCAATACCGCCGAAGGCACATTCACTACGATGGCGAAAGAGGCATTTCGATTCGCTTCGGATCGCGAGTCCGCGACCTCTGAGGCGGAGGCTCCCGCGCAGAATGCGGGAACCTTTACCCGGCTCGACAGCTCTACATACCTGCTTTCGGTCAACAAAAAATCTGTGCTCGTGCGCCGCCATCCCGGAAGAGTGGGCGAAATGAGCGAACAGCAATTATGGGAGACCGTGCCCGTCTGGCACGCGGCTATGGAAAATTATAAGCCCGCGCCCGAGACTGTATCCGCGCTCAAGGCCGCCGACAAAGATACTACCGTGACGCTTCTGTTTGGAACGTGGTGCCCCGACAGCAAGAACTATGTGCCGAAACTGCTCAAGACTTTAAAGGCGGCCGGAAACGATCACCTGCACGTCTTGCTCATAGGCATAGACAATCAATTCCAGAACCCGCTTGATACGATTCAATCGCGACGTGTGATCAATGTTCCCACGATGATTGTCGAGCGCGAAGGGCACGAGCTTGGCCGAATGGTCGAGACGCCTGCCGCCGACACCGCAGAAAAAGAGCTTGCCGACATCCTTGCCGGTAGGCTTCAGGAGCATAAAGGCAGATGGTCACGCGGGGCTGAAATCGCTCACGGCGCTTATCTCTGCCGCACGAGCGACAGTAAAGAATGCGGAACCGAAACCTGGGAACTCTATCGCACATCAGACGGCGGATACCTCCTGCACAGTCGGATAGAATCCGGCGAACTTGCCACCGAGGTCTTTCAAAGAAGCGATGCCAACCGCCAGCCGAACTTCATCGAAATCACGAAACATCGCGCGGACGATGTGACCCGCGCCCGCTATAACATAGGCGGCGACACTTTGACGGCCAGGTTGCGCGGCAACCTGTCGGGAGCCGTAGAGCAAACTTTGAACGTGCCGGGCCGCATGATATTTTCCTCTCCATCCGTAGCGGCCGAAGGGTTTAACCAGGCACGGGCATCCGACAAAGAACGTGACAGACTAGCCGAATTTATAGCGCCGCAAGATTTCGCAGCCACCGTGGGCACGCTTGTCTCAACAGACTATAAGAGTTTGGGAGAAGAGACATTTCGCGTGCCCGCCGGGGAATTTCGCGCCAAACATTTCACAAGCAAGCCCGGCGAAGAGATCAGCGAATGGTGGACAGAGACAAAGCTCGGAATTCCGGTTCGCCTCAAGCGAGGCGGGATGACTTATATGCTGACATCGTTTGAGGCGGCTTCGGATGGGAAGTAACAGATAGCACGCAGATCACTGGCCCCCGCTTGGCAGCCCGCAGCACCCGACTCGTTCGATTGATAAGCGTTGCTTCTTGCGCGATAAATTCCGCAAACATTAAGCGGCTCAAAACCGCGCCCACTTGACAAGCCGCACCGCTTTCCAGTATTCGATAAGTTTGACTTTTTCTTACTACTTTCAACAATCTTTGACGAATCATCTTTTCGACAGGTGATCAGCACAGGAGACCAATTAAATGGCAAAGAAATATGTTTATCTGTTTGCAAACGGCAAGGCCGACGGGCGCGGCGACATGAAAGATTTGCTCGGCGGGAAGGGCGCGGGGCTTGCCGAAATGACCAATGCGGGTCTGCCCGTGCCCCCAGGTTTTACGATTACTACCGAGGCTTGCAATGCCTACTATGAGGTGGGCGCGCAGTTTCCCGAGGGGATGTGGGACCAGTCCCTGAAGGCGCTCGCAAAAGTAGAACGCGCCACGGGCAAGAAATTCGGCGACCCCTCGAACCCCCTGCTTGTCTCTGTGAGGTCAGGCGCGAAATTCTCGATGCCCGGGATGATGGATACTGTGCTGAACCTCGGCCTCAACGACGAAACCCTGAAGGGTCTGGCCGCGCTCACATCAAACGAGCGGTTCGCATACGACGCCTACCGCCGTTTTATACAGATGTTCGGCAAGATAGTGCTCGGCATAGACGCAGAGTTGTTCGAGCACTCTCTCAGCGAGACCAAGCGAAAGGCAAAGGCAAAGCTCGACACCGATCTGACGGCAGAACACCTCAAAAAGGTCTCGGAAGATTTCAAAGCCATAGTTCGGCGCGAGACCGGCGCGGAGTTCCCTACCGATCCTCTCCGTCAGCTTGAAGAGTCGGTCAAGGCGGTCTTTCGGTCCTGGAACGGCGACCGCGCTATAGCATATCGCCGCAGAGAAAAGATACCCGATGATCTGGGAACGGCTGTCAACGTAGTCACCATGGTCTTCGGCAATATGGGAAACGACAGCGGCACGGGCGTAGCTTTTACGCGCAACCCGGCTACGGGCGAGAAACAGCTTTTCGGCGATTATCTGACCAACGCTCAGGGCGAAGACGTGGTAGCGGGCATCCGCACGCCCAAGCACATTGATGAGCTAAAGAACGACATGCCCGAAATCTATAACGAGTTTGTCGAAGTAGCCAACAAGCTCGAACGCCACTATCGCGACATGCAGGATTTGGAGTTCACAATCGAGCGTGGCAAGCTCTGGATGCTCCAGACGAGAAACGGCAAGCGCACAGGGCCTGCCGCCGTAAAGGTCGCGGTCGATATGGCCCGCGAAGGATTGATAGACGAACCGACGGCCGTGCTCAGAGTACCTGCGGGCGATCTCGATCAACTGCTTCACAAGATGATAGACCCGAAAGGCGCGGTCAAAGTCCTGACTCAGGGCATAAACGCAAGCCCCGGCGCTGCCGTGGGCCGCGTAGTGTTTACTCCGAAGGAAGCCGAAGAATGGGCCGCAAAAGGCGAACCGGTAATCCTCGTCCGTCACGAGACTTCGCCCGAAGATGTGCGCGGCATGGACGCGGCGCAGGCGATACTCACATCCACGGGCGGCCCGACCAGTCACGCTGCTGTCGTGGCGCGAGGATGGGGCAAACCCTGCATAGTCGGCGCGGGCGAAATCTCGATCCATTATGCCAAAAACGAATTTGCCGTAAACGGCACCCGCGTCAAACAGGGCGATTGGATAACGATAGACGGAACCTCGGGTCGCGTGATCGAAGGTCAGGCCCCGCTCATCGATCCCAAGCTTGGAGACGATTTCCATCAGTTGATGGAGTGGGCCGACAAGCATCGCCGTATGCGCGTGCGCACAAACGCAGACACACCGGGCGATGCAAAGGTAGCGCGCGAGTTTGGAGCCGAAGGCATCGGGCTTTGCCGCACCGAGCACATGTTTTTCGAGGGAAACCGCATAGATTATGTGCGCCAGATGATACTCGGCTCGCTCGAATACAAGCGACTCGAACGCGACCTCGCGGTGGCCGACGCAGAGATAAGCCGGGCCTCTTCGCCAAAGAAACTCGAAGAATTTAAGAGGCGGCGCAAGAAAATCAAGAAAGCCATCGAAGAGCCAAGGCGATTGTATAAAGGCGGTCTTGCCGAATTGCTCAAGCTTCAGCGAAAGGATTTCGAGGGCATCTTCCGCGCAATGGACGGACTGCCGGTCACAATTCGCACGCTCGATCCGCCTCTGCACGAATTTCTGCCCCACGACGAAGAGGGGACGCGCAAGCTCGCGCGCAAGCTCAGGGTCAAGCCCGCGCACCTCTGGGAACGAATTCAGGCGTTGCACGAAGCCAACCCTATGCTCGGCCATCGCGGCTGTCGGCTGGGCGTCGTCTATCCTGAAATAACCGAGATGCAGGCGCGCGCGATATTCGAGGCGGCGGCCCGTGTGCAGGCTCGCGGCGTGAAAGTCCTGCCTGAAATCATGATCCCGCTCGTCTCGGATGTGATCGAACTGCGACTTCAGACCGATGTGGTTCGCCGCGTCGCCGGTGAAGTGATGGCAAAGAGCAAACAGCATATCGAGTATCTCGTAGGCACTATGATAGAGCTTCCGCGTGCGGCCCTTACCGCCGATAAAATAGCCGAAGTAGCAGAGTTCTTCTCGTTTGGGACAAACGATCTGACTCAGACCACCTACGGCATATCGCGTGACGATTCGGGCAAATTCCTGCCGTTTTATGTCGAGAACCGCATCTTCAAAAACGATCCGTTCCAGGTACTCGATCAGGAGGGCGTAGGCCAGCTTGTAAAGATGGGAACCGAAAAAGGGCGATCAACGCGCAAGGATTTGAAGGTAGGAATCTGCGGCGAGCACGGCGGTGAGCCTTCGTCGGTGGGCTTCTGCGACCGGGTGGGATTGAGCTATGTTTCCTGCTCGCCTTATCGCGTGCCAATCGCGAGGCTCGCGGCAGCGCAGGCAGCGCTCGGCTCAGAGCAATCGATCTCGCATACGGCGTGATGAATTTATAAGGCCGGACCAGGATTCACAGGGTTTAGACAGGATGAACAAGATTGATGTTTATCCTGTCTATTTTTTTTAATCCTGCTATTGTTTGAGTTGCTATGAAAAAGACAAAAAGGCTATCGGCAAAGCGAAAATCCGAACTCTGTTTGCAATGCGGCAAGTGCTGTAGGGCGATGACCTTTTTCGGTGGCGAGGTCGATGACGAGTCACGCGATGAAATACGCTGGATGGAACTTCACGGGCTGAAGATCGATTACGTCCAAAGCGAGTTTTCGACCGATTATTACTTCACTATCCCGAAACGATGCGATGCGCTTCAGGAACGCAAGACCGAAAACGGAATGACAGAGTATGTCTGCGGCGTCTATGATACGCGCCCGCAGATGTGCCGCGATTACGACGGGAGCATGGACGGTCCATTAGGCGTGGCCGATTGCTTGTGGCGAGTCGAGATGGGAAAAGCCGAACCCGAGCAAAGCACTCTTGTTCAACTCGACAGATCCTCCGGGTAGGCGACTGTCGATCATCTTACGATCAGCGGCATTTTATTTTCAGGGAAAACTTTGCGGGGATATATGATCTTTATCGCCTCTGTCTGAAGAGATTTGGTATTAGGATACATCCGACTATGCCACTTCCCGTAGCGCACGGATTTATGGGGGCAAGCGTCGTAGCTTCTTCATCGCGCAACCCCGATTGGAAAGCTCTTTTGATGGGGGCTTTCATAGGCATCTGCCCCGACTTCGATCTGTTCTTTCGATGGGTGCTCGGTTTCGGCGTAGGCTGGCACGGCAGTTTCTCTCATTCAATCACCTTTGCCGTAGCCGCAGGCTTTCTGGCCGCCGCCGTCATGGGCAGGTTTCACCTCAGAGAAATCGTGGTCTTTGGATCGGCCACTTTCTTGCACGCATTGCTTGATGCAGCCACGAGCAAGACATGGGGCGGAGTCATGTTGCTGTGGCCTTTCTCTACGCACGACTTCAAACTCGGGCTGATAGAGTACTTCGAATTCTTCCCCGGCTCAAATCTCCAGCCGCTCGCCGACGAGATAAAAAGAGCCTTCAGAATCAGCTTCTATGAATTGCTGATATTCGGCCCGATCTTTTTGACGGTCTTTTTTATAAGACGATACGCGGACAAACGCGCAGAGCCCGAGCAGACGTGACAGAAGCCGCGCTCTTGCTCGCCTGCCCGGCGAGATTATTATCTGCGGCCTGCCACGTCTTTATTGTTGAGGTTGGTTGCGACCAGGACCGCGCAGAGCGATTGCGAAGAGACTTCGGACCATCGCACTTCTTTCGGCGGCGTGTTCGGGTTGTTGCTGTTCGTTTCGGAGTTGTCGAAATAGGCTATCACTTCGATTCTAGTGCCTTTGGGCAGAGCGACAGGTTGCTTATAGATATATGTCGGTTGCCAGTCGAATTTATAGCCGCGTGTCCACACAAGCACTTCTTCGGTGCCGTCGGGCCGGTACGCGGTGGCCTGAAGCGAAATCACAAGCGGATTAACCGAGGGTCTTACCGCTACAGCTTCTGCCGCGTCTTCCAGGGTGTATTCGGCCTTGACGCGCTGCGGCGTCGAACCTGTTGGTATCACTGCGTTCGAGTTTGTGACCTCAACCTCGCGCGTCTGCTTTTGAACCTGCGAATCGGCAAAGTACAGCCCGACCGCGCTCAGGTCTTCGGTATCTTCGCCCGCTCCGTGATAGTGAACTTTAAGATTGACGCGCGCACCAGACGGGATTAATTGAGCCGTGCCTTCGGGCAATCGAACGGTCCTTTGACCGGGCATCCACGTGCCAAGCGTATAACGCGGCCCTTTCTCAGGCTCGACATAAATCGTAGCGCAGTGAACGACCGACCCGTTGCCCGGTTGCACATCAACGGCCGTGACCCATCGGTCTTCGGTCAATTTCGCCTGCAAGTCGATGTCGCAATATTCATCGGCGTCTGATGCCACTTTGTGCGCGGCTTCGGCCTTTAATACTAGATCAGGCTCGCCCAGTTGCCAGTCGGTCGAAACCAGAGGCTCTTTCGGCAGGAGTTCCAGTTTACCGGGAGGCGCGCCCCCTTCTACCCAGTTCACTATCATGTCAATGTCGCGTTGTGTAAGCGCCGGAGCATTGCTGAAATCGCCGTAGCCCTTCATCAGATGCCAGGGCGGCATGCGCTGTTCGAGCAACTCTTCCTTGATGGCCTTGGCCCACGGTCGGGCCTCTTCATAGGTCACAAGCGACCACGGCGCTATTCCTCCCGGATGATGGCAGCCCAGACAATTTCGCTTGAATATGCGAACTACATCCTTGTTGAACAATATCTTTGTAGTGATAGGTTCGTGCGCGCTTGAGGCGTTCGGCCACAGCACGAGAGCAAAAGGCAAAAGTAACAATACAAGAAACATCCATTTGTAACTCTGCCTTTTTGCTTTTGCATGTCGCATTCCTTATCTCTCCTTTTGCAAAAGGGTTCAGCATTAGCCACAGAGGCATAGAGAAAAGATTATTAAAATAACTCTGTGCCTTTGTGTCTCTGTGGCATTTTTCCTTTCTGAACAGATACTCTTTTGCGTGTCTGTTGAACTTAAAAGGGCCTCCCCAATCTGCGTGAGATGGATCGGCCCTTTTAAGTTAGTCATTTCATCGGCTGAATACTTCTATTGACTTTGCCCGGCCGTAGCCACATCCGACTGCTTTTCCTCTTCGTTATCGCGAGTGAAACTGATCCAGCCGATCATCATCTCTTCCCATGTTTGATCGCCCCAGCGGACCTCTTTTGTCGGGTCGGGGTTGTAGCGGTTTCTGGCCGAATTATCGAAATGCGCCAGGCAATCGATGCGCGTGCCCTTGGGCGCGGCTAATGATTGCTTCAACAGATAATAACTCTGCCAGCCGAAATCATATTTCGGCACCGACAAAATCACCTCGGATTTGCCGTCGGGATAGGTGATGCGATACTCAAAGTCTTTGCCTCGATAATGCATGTGAGGCATAAGCGATACGATATGCACATCTTCCTTGAAGGTGTAAGTCGATTCGACCTTATAGCTCGGATTGCCCGGCGGAATCACAAATTTCCCGTTCATGATCGGGCGCGTCATTATGTCGTGCTTCGGCGTCTCTTTGGCAAAGATCAAACCGATATACGAACGGTCTTTTGTCGCTTTGCCGTTTGGCGTGTAATGCACCTGAAAGGTGAGAGTAGCCCCGGCAGGTATCTTGCGGCCCAACCCTTTTGGAATGATCGCGGGCTGCTCGCCGGGCGCATACCCCGCAAGCAGTTTTCGCTCGGTCCCTTTTTGAGAAAATACTATTATGTGGTGAACGACCGAACGCTCGCCCGGTCGAATCTCTGCCGCCTGCACCCACATGTCTTCTTTGAAATTCGTGGGCACATTGAAGTATTTGTAAGGCACTTCGCCTTCGCTCGGCACGGCGAACTCTTCGGGCAGATAGAAGATCGCGTCGGGTTTGCCGATGTTCCATCCGTCGAGAAAGACGGGCGCGGCAGGCATGTCTTTCGGATTGCCTTCTACTGCCCCCTGCTCGACCCATTGCGAAATAGTTTCAACATCTTTCTGGCTGAGCCTGCGGTCGTTTACAAATTCGCCGTAATGCGGGTCGGCGTGCCACGGCGGCATATCGCCCGTAACGACTTTCTCTTTTATCGAGCGCGCCCACGGGCGGGCCTCCTTGTAGCTCAACAGCGACATCGGCGCGATCTCTCCGGGACGGTGGCATTGCACACAGTTCTTGAAAAATATCGGCGCGACATCTTTGCTGAATGTGACGAGGGGCTTCTCCTCTTTTTTCGCATCATCCGTGCGGCCCACAGGCTGCGCGATAAAACAGACTGCCCCAAGGAAAACGACGGCTGCTAAAACGCTAAGCGGTCTCCTCATAATCAGTGCCTCCCTGTCGGCTCACGGCCGACTGCGGATTCGGCTTCGAGCTATTTACCGCCAGCCTTCGCAGCGGTCTCCTGTTTGTCGCGATTCGGTATGAGCAGATCCATCCAGCCTATCATCATCTCGTCATAGGTGGGATCGCCCCATCGCACATCTTTCTTGGGATCAGGATTATACTTGTTCTTGGTCGAGTTGTCGAAGTGAGCCGTTATTATAAATTTCGTTCCTTTTGGTATGGTTATGGGCTTCTTCACATAATAGGTCGTCTGCCAGTTGAAGTTGAACTTCGGGACCCAGAGCAGCGTGTCCGTTTTGCCGTCGGGATAGACCACGTCGTAGCGCATGTCTTTGCCGCGCAGGTGCATGTGCGGCATGTAATTCAGAATCTCGGCGTCCATCTTGAGAGTCTGACAGGCCGTGACTTCGTGATCCCCTTCGCCTGCCGGAATCTTGAAAGAGTGGTTCGAGATCGCGTAGGTGATGATCTCTTTCTCGGGCGGCTTTTTGGCAAAGATCAGCCCTATGCTTGTGCGGTCCTTTACGGCCTTTTCGGCTACACCGTTGAATACGTTTGAGTAGTGCATCTGAAATACGATGTCGGAACCGGCGGGAACCTTTTTGGCCGTCCCTGCGGGCCACAGATCAACGCCCTTGCCCGGAGCGTATCCGGCAAGCAATGCGCCGAGCCGGTTGCCGTCGCTCGTGCCCGAGCGCACTCCTTCCTCAACCGAGCATCCGTCGTCATAGACGGGCGCATCCATCTTGACCCGCCGCAGCGTGCCGTCTTTATAAAAGATAGAGTCGGGGTTCTGTTTCGGGCGACCGAATATCCCGTTCTTCTTGAGGGCCGCTCCGATTCTTGCCTTTGTCTCAGGCGTCATAATAAAGGCGATCACGTGATGGACGACCGTCTTGTTGCCCGGATGAATCTCTGCCGCCTGAATCCATTTGTCTTCTTTGAAGTTTGTGGGGATGGTGAAGTTGATATAGTTGTCGGGCGCGTCAACCTCGACCGTGTACTCTTCCTGCATGGAGAGCACAACATCGGGTTTGCCTATTTCCCAACCGCCTTCAACAAAATCGGGCACGGGCGGGAGGTCTTTCGGGTTGCCCTCTATCGCTCCCTGATCCACCCAACGAGATATAGTGTCAATGTCGCGGTCCGAGAGCCGATGAACATTTGAGAACTCGCCGTATTTCGGGTCCGCGTCCCAGGGAGGCATCTGGCGCGTTACGACCTTCTCTTTGATGGAGCGTGCCCACGGGCGCGCTTCCTTGTAGCTCAACAGCGACATCGGAGCTATGTCGTTGGGCCGATGGCACTGCGCGCAGTCTTTGTAGAGTATCGGGGCCACGTCTTTATTAAAAGTCACGGCCGACTTCGCGCCCTTCTTCGCATCGTTTGCCTGGCTTGCGGGCAGGGCGATAAAGCAAACCGCTAAAAGTAGACTTGCGGCTAATGAAGCAACGAGCTTTTTCCTCACGATGAAGCACCTCCTGATTGGAGAGAAAGATAGTTCGGCCGCAGCCTTTGAAATAAGGCGCGTCCGGTCGGTTCCACTGTGGTTTTGCGCGTAGCGATATGATCGAATTCAGATTAAATGCAGGGCAGCTCGAATGAGTACATTTATTGTGACTGCCCCTACATTTGCTGGAAGTCGCTCTAACGCTTTCCGGTCTGAGAAGCCTGCGCAGCCGGCGGATTTGGCATGTCCTGTTTCGCCGGATTGTCTACGACGAAATCGAGCCAGCCAATCATCATCTCGTCATAGGTAGGATCGCCCCACCTGACAGGCTTCGTCGGATCGGGATTCCATCTGTTCGTCTTCGAGTTGTTGAAATGAGCGGTCACTATCAGCTTTGTTCCCTTCGGAATAGCAACCGGCCTGGCAGGCAAATACATGGTCTGCCAGTTGAAGTTGAAATTTGGAACCCAGAGCAAGGTGTCGGTCTTGCCGTCGGGATAGACCACATCATAGCGCATGTCCTTGCCGCGCAGATGCATGTGCGGCATGTAATCTATGATCTCGACATCGCGCGGGAACGTGAAGCAAGCCGTGACCTCATGATTTTCAGCCTCAGACGGTATCTTGAACATCACGTTTGAAACGCCTAAGGTCACGATGGCTTTCTTTGGCGGCTCTTTCGCAAAGACGAGCCCTATGCTTGTGCGGTCCTTGACCGGCTTGCTCTCGACGCCTTTGAATACGTTCGAGTAGTGTACCTGAAACATGATGATAGAGCCTGCGGGAACCTTTTTGGCCATACCGGCGGGCCAGCGATCAACCTCTTTGCCCGGCGCGTAACCCGCAAGCAGAGAGCCAAAGGCATCGGCCCCGTCTTCATCATTTGAGCGACGGCGGCGCTGCTGCCCCTCGGGCGGCTTGTAACTGCACAGATCATCAATCACGGGCGCGTCCATCTTGACGCGCTGGAGCGTGCCGTCTTTGTAAAAGATGCCCGACTGCTCTTCGCGCCGGGTCTCTCCATTTTTCTCGCGCTCCTTCATCCGGGCCATTTTTTCGGGCGTCTGTATAAAGGCAATCACGTGATGGACAACCGTCTTGTTGCCCGGATGAATCTCTGCCGCCTGAATCCATCTGTCTTCTTTGAAGTTGGTAGGGATAAAGAAGTTGATGTAGTTGTCGGGCGCGTCTACTTCAACCGTGTACTCTTCCTGCATGGAGAACACTACGTCGGGCTTTCCAATCTCCCATCCGCCCTTGACGAAATCGGGCACGGGCGGGAGGTCTTTCGGATTGCCCTCTTTCGCTCCCTGATCTACCCAGGTGGCAATCGTGTCAATCTCTTTTTCGGTCAGCACGTGCGCGTTGCTGAACTGACCGTAATGCGGGTCGGCGTGCCAGGGCGGCATCTCGCGCGTCACGACTTTCTCTTTTATCGAACGCGCCCACGGACGCGCTTCTTTATAAGTTACCAGAGACATCGGCGCTATATCTTTGGCCTTGTGACACTGCACGCAGTTGCTGAAGAAGATCGGCGCAACATCTTTGCTGAATGTCACTTCTTTTTTAGAGTCCGCTTTTTTAGAGTCCGCGCTGCTTGTGCCGAAGACCCCGCCTATGAAAAGGCCGAAAACTATGAGCAGTGAAAGGGGGAACTTCTTCGAGGTCATGCTGTCTCCTTGCCGGTTGAGTGAATACATCGCAAAAACTGAATTTTTGAGCCCTCTCATGCTATGGAAACTCGCTTTTGGTGTCAAGCCATTTCTTGAATATCTCTACATGTTTTTACTCAAAAATATGAGTTGGACTTCACCTATGCTCAAATCACGCAAAATACGGGGCAGGAAGCGGCTCAAAAACGACGCGGAGATGTCTTTGAGGGTTTCATCTTTTGAGGGTTTCGGCAGTGGCGCGTTTGCGTTCTTCGGCCTCATCGGAAAACCATCTGTCAATGAACTCCGACAGGTAGCGATGGTCGTCAAGTTCGGCGTGACCGGCGGCACCTGCGAGGGCCTGCTTGAAGGCGGCGAAGGCCGAGGGGGGTCTTTCCGAAAGCAGTCGGGCCGTTGCTTTTGCGCGTTCAAGCACGGAGTCGGGCGGGGCAAGTTCGTTTGCTACTCTTGTGGAGAGCGCCTCTGAGGGCGAGAGCGCATCGCCTGAGAGAAGAATCCAGCGCGCCGGTCCCGGCCCCGTCGCATTAAGCAGCATACTCATCATGCGGGGCGGCAGCACAAGCCCCAGCTTGATTTCATTTAAGGCGAAACCATAATCACCATCGGCCAGGATGCGGACATCGGCGGCGAGCGCAAGCACCGCACCGCCCGCGAAGGCGTGGCCCGAGACGGCAGCCACCACAGGCAGCGGCAGATGGTTGAGTCCCTGGTACAGGTCAATAAAGCGGCCAAAGAATTCCGTCATCTGAGCCCGGTCATAATCAAAGACCTCCTTCAGATCGAACCCGGCAGAAAAAAACCTCGGCTGGTCGCTTGCAATAACAAGCGCGCGAATTTTTTCATCCGCAGCCGCTTCATCAAGTACCGAGCACATTTGTTCGACCATATCACGATTCAAGGCATTGGCCCTGCTTCTGGACATGGTCATAATCAACAAGCCGTCCTCGATTTCGCGCTTTATATATTCCATTATCTCTCCTCCTCCTGAAGCCTGTTATACGTGAATCGTGAATCGTGAATCGTGAATCGTGATGCGTGATTTACAAAGTCGGCAAACTGTCTAAAACATGCAGCCCGTCTGTAAGTCACGCATCACGATTCACGCATTACCAGTCCAGGCCAAAAAGCTTTTCAAACAGCGGGTGGTAATCGTTTCCGTACGGCAGCCGGTCATACAATTTGACCTTTTCGGCGGCCAGCTCTCGCAAGTTGAAAATTGCCTCGGCAAATTTGGCGCTTCGAATATAGTTCGCTTTTACGAGAAACTGATAAAACTCGCGCAGGTTCGTAAACATTTGCCTGATGTGGGCGGGCGACGAGTTTAGCACCTTTCGCGGATACCACATGAAGAAGAACTCTTCGAGACAGTCATAATCTGCATACTCCAGAGCGCGGTCCTGATAGCTGGCCAGGAAATCGGCAAACAAAGCCACATCGCCTGCTTTCTTTTCAGCCTGAGCGGTGGCGGTTCTCTTTTTCCCCATCCCCGCAAAGAACTGCTCTATCAACTTTTCATCGTGTTCGCTGATGGCCTGATAATCACATTCGTCATAAACCATTATCGGCACGGCCTCTGAATCCTTTACCACTCGCAAGGGTCCGAAATGGCCGTTACCGTCCCCGCCCGTATCTGTTTCGCTCTCTTCCTGCAAAACATCGGGCGCACAAAGACGCCGGTCAGGACGGATGACATTTGCCAATCCGCCTGCATCAATGACCGTAGTCAGATCTGCGCAGGCGGCGCTGGAAGCTTCTTCAAACCTGTCGCAGAAACTGTCGATCTCCTCCTGGATGATCTTCGACCGTTTGTGCTGTTTCTTCCGGGTTACCTCATCCATGCCCAGGCTATCGAGCATCATGTGAAAGTCGATGGAGGCGATTTCGATGTAATCGCCGAATATAGTGATCAAACGAAGCTGGTCGTCATTTTCGACAATTTCGCGCCAGTGATTTGAAGGGTACTGCTTGAGCCAGACGAATTTGCCGTAGGCTTGAAAAATCAGATCACGCGCCTCGACACGCATATCGCGCTTGATTGCCTGGTGTATAAACTCGCTGATCTCGTGGTCGTGATGCCTGATTATGAGCCGTTGAGTCTCGCTCGCAGGTTCGTATTCGAAGATATAGGTGTTTGTTTTAGGGCTGATGGTAACGATGAGCGAATCGCCTTCCTTCACTTTATTCTCTTTGAAAAAAGGCTCGAAATTGTGTCCTTTGATCTCTTGCCCGCCCTGCGCCTTGATCAGTTGCCTGGCTTGATCAAGCAGTTCCTTCTCTGCAAGTTCCCCATCCATCTCGTCGGCAAATTCCTCGTCGTCTGCTTCGAGCGAAAACAGTTCTGCCAGAGCAAGTTCGTCCGTATCAGGATCGTCGTCCTGAAATATGTTTAGAGCGGCAAGCGCATCCGTATCCACCCCTCCCAGGAACCTTTCCGCAAGATTGACGAGCATGGATTTGAGTTGCTCATCGGTAAGCTCCTCGACCCCGACCACTCTGGTCGTCATGGGAATATCTCTCCCGTCTTTGAGCGCGAATATGCTCGCGTGCGTGGGCATAACCTTATCGAACGGATGAAACCACGAGCGATTCACAATGCCTGCGGCGATCTCATCATTGCCCGGTTTGATCCGAAATTTCGCGCCCTCGAGCACATAATCGGCTCGCGCATAATGCCCATCCCCGAGCGCCACAAGATCAGGGTGACATCTGACCTGTTCCATTATAGAAGTGGCGGGTTTTTTGGCCTTTGAGTGAAAACGTTCCAGAACGGCTGACACGATCTCTTCGCGCGACATGACGGCGCTCATTTTACTGACTACCTCATCGAGGGCTTGTCTGATCGTGATCTTTTGCTTCATAGCCTTTTCCGTTTCTCGTCTGTGCCGGAATAGCTCGCCTTATAAGTTTAGTTGTATAAACTCAAGGGTGAATTTTAGACCCGGCACCTGCCGCAGGCAAGCCGTAACTCAGGTCATAAAAGGTGGAAGCAGCAGCCAGGCCGGGTCATTCAGTTTTTTAGTTGCCGACAATATGCGTCAAAATTTTTGCAGGTTAATTTGAACGGAAGGCAAGTGGGAATAGGCCACGGATTCGACGGATCGGACGGATTTACGCGGATTAGACCTTATAGAACCAAATCCGTGATAATCCGTCTGATCCGTCGAATCCGTGGCCTATTTCAATTTTCCCATCCTGCATTTTGGAAAGCTGAATGGTTCCGGGTAGGGAGGCCACGCAATTATGTTTATCCGTTCCACTTGACGGACGTTTTGTAAACCTTCATCATAATTGTCACTCAGCCAGTGTAGCGCGGTCGGCCTGAGACACAATATGAAGCCACATTAGTCGGGAATTTTCGCTCTCTCATCGGCAGGGGACGCTTGAATAGATGAATCCAGTCATACAGGCCGTATACGAGCTACAGGAATCAACGCTTATGGCAGGCCGCGCCTTCGGGCGCGCGCTATCCCGGCCCTTCTATTTACGTGACATCATAATGCAGATGGACTCGATAGGGGTCGGGTCATTGATGATTATTGTGCTCACGGGTGGTTTCACCGGAGGCATACTCGCCCTTCAAACCGCCGATACGCTGAAGACATTCGGCGCGACCGGAGTGACCGGCACGCTCGTCATGACTTCGCTCGTGCGCGAGATGGGCCCCGTGCTTGCCTCTTTGATGATAGCCGGGCGCGTTGGTTCCGCCATAGCCGCAGAACTCGGTTCGATGGTCGTCTCAGAACAGGTAGACGCCATGCGAGCGCTTGGGACCGACCCTATAAAGAAGCTGGTCTGGCCGAGGCTTTTTACCCTGATGTTGATGACTCCGGCCTTGACGCTCATAGCCGACATAGTCGGAGCCTTTGGCGGCTGGGTAGTGGCAAGCACGCTGATGAACGTGGCAAGCTCGGTCTATATCAGCGCCGCCAAAGAAGCCCTGACCTACAGCGACATCATAGGCGGGATGGTCAAGCCCCTGGTCTTTGGTTTTATCATAGCCATAGTAAGCTGCCGCGCGGGATTGCGCACAACCGGGGGAACGGTCGGCGTGGGACGGTCCACGACACAGGCCGTCGTGTTATCGGATATTCTCATTCTTGCGGCGGATTTTTTCCTGGGAAAGATAATTCTGGCCTTCAGCCAGTGAGACAGGGGCCAGGGTTCGGGGCAGGGGGCCGGTTGGCTCTATGCATCATTGTTGCTTACAGGGCCGGTTCAAAATATTAAAAGGACTATCGCTTATCCCCGGCCCCTGCCCCCTGGCCCCTTAAAAAGTTATGACTGAAGAGATTCACAGCGCCATAGAATTTCGCGATGTGACTATGGCTTACGATGATCGGGTGATACTCGACGAAGTAAGCTTCTTTGTCAATCCGGGCGAAACAAAGATCGTGATGGGTGGATCGGGCACGGGCAAGTCAACCATACTCAAGCTTGTGCTGGGATTGATAAAGCCGAATTCGGGTCAGATACTCATTGACGGCGAAGAGATAACAGGTCTGTCGGAAGGCAAGATGGTAGAGGTCCGTCAAAAACTCGGCATGGTCTTTCAGGACGGCGCGTTGTTTGATTCGCTTTCGGTCTATGAAAACGTAGGCTACAGGTTGTTCGAGCAGGGAGTACCCGAATCGGAAATAGAAGAGAACGTCCGACGCATGTTGAGATTCGTCAATCTCGAACAGTCCATGTATATGATGCCCTCGGAGTTATCTGGCGGCATGCGCCGCCGCGTAGGCATAGCCCGCGCGCTCGTGGGCAACCCCAAGCTGGTCCTGTTCGACGAGCCGACGGCGGGGCTTGACCCTCCGACGGCCCGCACGATTCTCGAACTTGCCATAAAGCTCCGCGACCTTGAGGGCGTCAGCTCTATATTCGTCACTCACAGAATAGACGACATAAAACAATTGTCATCGAAATTTGCCACGATCAACGAGAGCGGAGATGTTGCGTTTCAACTCGAACAGGGCAATTTGTGTCTCGTAAACACGCGGTTTATCATGCTCAAACAGGGAAAGGTGATTTTCAGCGGTACGGATGAAGAACTCTGGGAATCGCCCGATCCTTACATCAAGAATTTCTTGCTTGAAGTTTGACAGAGCCAGGAGGTAGTTATGCCCAGAAGTAAGACCACAATTTCCGAGCTTCGCGTCGGGTTGCTGGCGGTCGCGACAATCGTCATCCTGATAGTTTTCATACTGTCGGTCACGGGCGACATAGCATTATTCAAGAGCACGCGGACCTACACTACGCACCTGAACGCGGCCGAAGGGCTCAAGTCGGGCGACGAAGTGCGGCTGGCAGGAAAGCGCGTGGGCAAAGTCGAATCGGTTGACTTTCAATCGCAGGTCCCTACGGACGCGAATGCGAAACCAATCGTGGTGACGATGACGGTCGACCCCGGTGAAGTAGACGGATTTATCCGGGGCGACTCGCAGGCCGTGCTCGCGCAGCAAGGGTTTCTTGGCGACCGCGTTATCGACATAACGCCCGGCACTCAAGGCTACGAGCCACTGCCGAACGGAGCCGACATCAAGAGCGCCGATGTGGCCGGTCTCGCTCAGGTCTTCGGAGGCGCTAACGATGTCCTTGTGCAGTTCAACGTCGTAGGCCAGCAGCTACAGCAACTCGTAAAAGACATAAATGAAGGCAAAGGAACCATCGGGCAGTTACTGCACGACGACGCGCTTTATGTAAATCTCAATCGCACAGTCGTCGATGCTCAAGGGCTGGTCAGACGCATACAGCAAGGCGACGGAACCATACCCAAACTGCTCAACGATCCGACCCTTTATAACGATCTGCGTGGAGCGACCAACGAGTTACAGGTCATCGCTGCGGATTTGCGCGCAGGCAAGGGAACGGCCGGGAAACTGCTCAATGATGAAAGATTGTATCAGCAGGCCGCCGAAGCCGTGACAAAGGCCAACGATATGATAGCGAAGTTTGACCGCATCACCGCCGATATCGAAGCAGGACGCGGCACACTTGGCAAATTCGTAAAGGAAGAGAAATTCTATAACGACCTGGAAGCAACGCTCGCAAACCTGCGAACCATTTCCGACAACCTGCAACAGGGGCAGGGCACAGCCGGTCAGCTTCTACACGATGAGAAGCTCTATAATAATGTCAATCAAATGTCTACCGAAGTGGTAAAGCTTCTGTATGACTTCCGCCAGAATCCCAGAAAGTACCTGAGCGTCAAGGTAAGCCTCTTCTAGCGGGGGCCGGGGGTCGGGGGTCGGGGGCCGGTAATTCTGTTTGGAAATAACTGATCGAATATGAGTAGCTATCGTATAATCAACACCCAAGATCGCCAATAAACCGGCCCCCGGCCCCTGGCCCCCGGCCCCCACCCATTGACACTGATTCACGCTCACCGATATGATGCTTTCTCAGTTCAATAACAAATCCTGATTTCAAAATGGGAGTTCTTACGATGATTAAAAAAGCCGGGCTATTGCTCGCGGCGATTGCTTTGCTGATCGCGCCGGTTACGCCAATAACGAATATAAATAGCTTTGCGGTCTACGGCCAGCACGCGCCGAAAGCCGCCCGGGATAATCGCGTTTCGCTTTTCAGGCTCAGGCGCGACATAGTATATCTGGCAAGCGACAAATTGCAGGGCCGCCGCGCCGGAACCTCGGGCGCTGACCGCGCGGCAGATTATATATCCCGCCAATTTCGCGCCGCCGGGTTACAACCTCTCCCGGGAACAAATTATCGTCAGCCTTTTACATTCGTTTCGCGCGTCGAGCTTGGAGACGAGAACAGCTTTCAGGTGAAGACGGCTGCCGGTCCGCGCTCGCTCAAGGTAACGGAAGATTACATGCCTCTGGCTTTTTCTTCATCCACGCCCGCTTCGGGTCAGCTGGTCTTTGCGGGCTACGGCATCAGCGCGCCCGAGCTTCAATATGACAACTACGCAGGCGTTGACCCGGCCGGAAAGATCGTGATGATAATGCGCGGCAGCCCCGACG
Organism: Blastocatellia bacterium; assembly: GCA_963765495.1. Lineage (GTDB taxonomy): Bacteria > Acidobacteriota > Blastocatellia > UBA7656 > UBA7656 > CAVXWP01. The sequence continues at coordinate 338,381 of CAVXWP010000001.1, read as the reverse complement.
GCGACAACCCTCACGGGCGATTTGCCGACTATACCGCGCCCGGGCTTGAGATACAGAAAAAGACCGTCAAGGCCCGAGAGAAAGGCGCTAGCGGAGTGATATTTGTCAGCTCCGAAAAGGATTTTCACGACGATGTATTATCCCGGCTTCGCCACGATTTGAATTTTCTGGACGCTGGCGTTCCCGCTGTCGTGGTAACTCGGCAGGTAGCCCAGTCTCTGCTTAGCGCCTCGGGCTCGTCGCTTGACGAGGTTGAAAAGCAGGCGGTCAAATCGCCCGCGCCGCTTGCGGTCAAGAATGTGACGGTCGAGTTCAAAACCGATGTGAAAAAGATCGACGGCAACAGCGCAAACGTGGTCGGCCTTTTGCCCGGCAGCGATCCCAAACTCAAGGATGAATACATAATCCTGGGCGCGCATTACGATCATCTGGGTCTGGGCGGCTCAGAATCGCTCGCGCAAAACCCGGAAGGAGAAATACACCACGGCGCCGATGATAACGCATCGGGGACGGCTGCGCTGATGGAGTTGGCGCACATCTTATCTGCCGATAGCAACCGGCCCCGACGGAGCATCCTCTTTTTAGCCTTTTCGGGCGAAGAACTTGGGCTTCTCGGCTCGGCCGCTTATACCAAAAATCCGCTGGTGCCCCTCGCCTCTACGGTTGCGATGATCAATATGGACATGGTCGGTCGCCTCCGCGAAGATTCTCTGATGATCGGCGGCGTAGGCACTTCGCCCGCCTGGAACAGTCTGCTCGAAAAACTCAACGGCCCGAAAGAGAGCGCACGGTTTCAGATGAAGTTTTCTCAGGACGGCTACGGGCCGAGCGATCATCAATCTTTTTATGTGAAAGACGTTCCGGTCCTCTTCTTCTTCACCGGCACGCACGACGATTATCATAAGCCGTCAGACACCGCCGATAAGATAAATTTCGAAGGCGAAAAACAGATAGTCGAGTTTGTGCGAGACCTTACCGAGGCGATTGCATCCGAGCCCGAGCGCATAGCCTTTACCCGCGTCAAAACGGAATCAAGACCAACGGGGCGCGGCTTCCGAGTCTATCTCGGTACGGTTCCCAACTATTCGGATCAAGAGGAAGGACTAAAACTTGACGGAGTGCGCGCAGGGTCGCCGGCCGAACGCGCCGGATTGCGCGCAGGCGATGTGGTCACGAAACTGGCCGGGCTTCCTATCAAAAACGTGTACGACTATACCTTCGCGCTTGGCGAACTGACCCCCGGACAGGAAGTCGATATCGTCGTTCGTCGCGACGGTCGCGAAGTGACTCTGAAGCTCACGCCCGACAAACGACAATAAGGATTTGAAATCCCAAATCTCAAATCGGAGATTATTCAGAGGAGAACCATGCTATTAGACGGAAAGACCGGAATAGTTTTCGGAGTGGCAAACAAACGCTCTCTGGCCTGGGCCATCGCCCGGCGGGCAGCCGAAGAGGGAGCGCGGATCGCTATCACCTATCAGGGCGAGCGACTGGAAGAGAACGCGCGCGCGCTTGCGGCCACCATTGATAACCCGCTGGTGCTGCCCTGCGATGTCAACAAGGATGAAGAGGTAGCCACGGTGTTTGATCGCATTCGCGAAGAGTTCGGCCAACTCAATTTCGTGGTTCACGGCATAGCCTTTGCCCTGAAAGAAGAGTTGGAAGGCGAATACTTAAACACATCTCGGGACGGGTATCGCATCGCGCAAGAGGTAAGCTCTTATTCGCTTACGGCCATCGCCCGTCACGCCGCGCCGCTTATGGAAGGCGTGGGCGGCTCCATAGTGACGCTCACCTATCTGGGCGGCGAGCGAGTCATCCCGCACTACAACGTCATGGGCGTAGCAAAAGCCTCGCTCGACATGAGCATGCGTTATCTGGCGTGGGACCTTGGGGCGCGCGGGATAAGAGTGAACGCGATTTCAGCCGGGCCGGTCAAGACGCTTGCCTCGGCAGGCATCGGCGGATTTTCAAAGATACTCGAACACATGCGAAATCACGCGCCTCTGCGCCGTAACGTGGATCAGGCCGAAGTCGCAGACGCGGCGATGTTTCTGCTTTCCGATATGTCGCGCGGCGTGACCGGAGAAATCCTTCACGTAGACAGCGGTTATCACATCATGGGAATGTAACTCGAAAGAGTATCGAGTGACCTGCCAATTGCTCGCTCGGTTATTCCGGGGATTCCTTTATTACGAAATGCAAAAGAATAGACCGGTTTCCAGATGCATATGGAGCAAATGTAGGGGCAAGGCTTGTCCTTGCCCGGATCGCCCGAAGGGCGATGGCTGCCATCGCGCTAACGCGCGATCCGGGCAGCCACAAGGGCTGCCCCTACAGTCAAACGGAAACGAGTATAATTCTCTCTCAAGATTTGCCGGGAGTGTCTTATCCCTTCTTCTGATCGCGTTGTTTGTCTGCGGAGGGATTCTTCCCGTAGCCGCCGGGGCTCGCCCGGAATCAGATGCCCAGAAGTCGCAGTCAAGCGCCCCACAGACAAGTGCCCCGCAGGCAAGTGCCCCGCAGACAAGAGTCATACTCGCGAGCCTGGATGGATTTGCCTATCACATCTGGTCAAAAGACCCGGTCACAAGCCAGTTGCGCTCGCTTCGGCGAATAGCTGCCCGTGGAGTTACGGCTCGCGGCATGATTCAGGCATTCCCAAGCGTCACACCCGTGGGCCACGCATCCCTCTGGACAGGAGCTTACAGCAATGTGAACGGGATCGCTTCGGCTGAGAACCGGCTCCTGCCCAGAAACGAGCATACGGCATTCGAACAACGCTCGGGTTACGACGGCGACCTGCTTCGCGCCGAACCTTTGTGGGTGACGGCAGCCCGGCAGGGCGTGAGCGTAGTCGCGCATCAAACAACGCAAAATTACCCGTTTGCGCCCGTGGTGACGGGGCCGGGAAGAGACCCCGCTCCTGTTCTTGTGAGCGGGTACGGGCCACGGATGCTCGCGCCGGGCACGGTCATTCGCGCCGCCAATTCGAAGCCGGAAGATTCGGGCGAATGGACACCCGCGCTTCCGAAATCTGCGCTGCCCGTACGCGCCTTCAGTTGGACCGTAAAAGATGTGACCTTCCACGGCGCGCTCGTAGCCGAAAAGAACCGGGCACAGGGCTACACGGCGATGTTTGTGGCTATCGACCGCAAGGGGCCGCGAGTGCGAGTAGCGCCCGCCCCACTTGAAAGCGCGCCTCCGCGCGCGCGCGCGCTCGCCCGCCATTTCAGCGAGGGGTTGCCGCTTGCGGCAGGCGAAAAAGCAACGCCGACAATCGCCTATTTTCGGCTCTTTGAACTTGCCCGGGACGGCGGCGATTTCTTTCTTTACCAGCCGGGCATCTATGAGCTTGCGATGTATGACGGCACTGAAAACTCCCGCGCCGTCGTAAAGACCATTTTGAAAGAAGCCGGTGGCTTTATCGGCAACGGGCCTTCTTATCTATACAGCGACGGGCTGCTCGGAAAGCAATTATACGCGGGGGGAAATGGAACGGCGGAGCGGCGTTATCTTGAAGGGATGGAGATGGTCATACGCCAGTTTAACCGTCTGACAAACTGGCTTTATGACCATTATCACCCTCGCCTGCTGATGGATTATTGCCCCTATCCCGACGAGATGGAGCACACGTGGTACGGCCTTGCGCGCCCGGATGTAACACGAGTCGCGCAAAAGGTAAAACGCCGAATAGATATTTATCGCCGATGGGGCTACGCGGCAATTGACACCCGCGTGGCGCTGCTCGACAAACTCGCGGGAGCAGGCGGATACCTCATCTTTGTAAGCGATCACGGCATGTCTCCGATAGCAAAAGAGGTGAGAGTAAACGTTGCGCTGCGCGATGCCGGTCTACTCTTCGTAAATGACGAGGGCAGAATTGATCAATCGCGGACCAAGGCATTTTACCTGAAGTATTCAGTGCTGCTAAACACAAAAGACTGGCTCGGAGGCATAGTGCCCACAGGCGAGCGCGATGCGGTAGCCGATGAGGTCGAGCGGGCGCTTCGAAAGGTGCGAGACCCTGAAACCGGGCGACCGGTATTCACGCGATTCTTCAAGGCTAAAGAGTATGCGGACGAATTTGGGATCGGCGGCCCGGCAGATGGAGACGTGTATTTCGAGCTGTCGCCCGGATACGCCGTCTCTGATTCGCTGACGGGGGATGTCGTCACTCAAAGCCGCGCGCCTTACGGAGCGCATGGCTTCAGGCCTACGCGAGATGAGATGCTCGCCAGTTTCATCACTCGGGGGCCGCTTTTGCCACACGGCTTAACGATAAAGACTATTCGCTCGATAGACGTGGCTCCGTTTGTGGCCGATCTGCTTGGCATCAAGCCGCCTGCCAACAGCCTCGGCCATTCTCCTTTGTCCTGGTTGGAACGACTCAGAAAACGGCGCTGAGATTTCAAATCTCGGTTCTCAAGTCTCAAATCTCGTTAGACCCTGCGCGCATCAGCCGGCCAGATGTATTTGTGGAGTTGAAGCTGAAAGCGGGCGCGCAATTTGTCTTCGAGCATCCATTCGACAACCTCTTGCGGTTTGACCTGATCGAATACGGTTGAGATCAAAATCTTTGCGCGGTCTTCGAGGCGATGCTCGCGGATGGTGGCCAGAGCCCATTCATAATCGCCGCGACCGGCAATTACGAATTTCACCTCATCGACCGGGCGGAGGTTATCAAGGTTGGACCAGAGATTTTTTTCGCATTCGCCCGACGCGGGGCACTTCAAATCCATTATGCGAATCACTCGCTCATCGAGGCCTGATATGTCGCGGTGCCCGCCCGTCTCGATCAGGACCGTGTGGCCCGCGTCCGCGAGCCGCGTGGCCAGTTCGAAAATTTCGGGCTGCAAGAGCGGTTCGCCTCCCGTCAGTTCCACCAGATCGCACGCGTACTTTTCGACTTCGGCTGTAATCTCGTCAAGCGTCATCCGCGTGCCGCCGGTAAAGGTAAATTCCGAATCGCACCAGCTACACCTCAGATCGCATCCGGTAGTGCGAACGAAGACGCAGGGCAGCCCGGCATAGCTCGATTCGCCCTGAATGCTTTTATAAATCTCGGTGATTCGCATGTAGTAAAAAGCGCGGGCTACAGGCCAAAGTAATCGCATCGCGCCGTACAGGTTTCGCGTATCGTCACGCGGTGAAGTCCCGCAAGCCTTCCTTCCAGCCGCTCCCATATCCAGCGAGACAGGTTCTCGCTTGTAGGGTTTTCAAGCCCGTCAATCTCGTTGAGATAATAGTGATCGAGTCGAGCGCGCAAAGGCTCGAACGCCTCGGTTATTTCGGCGTAGTCAATAAACCACCCTGTCTTTGGATTCACCTCGCCGCGCACGGCAACCTCACATCGGAAGGAGTGTCCGTGCAGGCGGGCGCACTTGTGACCCTTTGGCACTTCGGGCAATCGGTGCGCAGATTCAAAGGAAAACTCTTTTACCAGTTCGACGATCATACCAACCTGATTCTATCCGCAAGTCAAAACGATCTGCAAACGAAGTGGCGAGCGACTTCACGGTGGTCTCGGCGCTGAGTTAAACTGAAATCGGTCCAGTCATGAAACCAACAGACGAACGATTTATGCGCGAAGCTTTGCGCCTGGCGCGCAAGGGCACAAATAGACCGTCGCGTGAGCCTCTCGTGGGCGGAGTTGTTCTGGCCGACAGTCAAGTAGTGGGCCGGGGTTTTGCACGCGAGAAAGGTTCCGCCATCGTCTCTGCGCTCGACCGGGCAGGCGCACTTGCTCGCGGCGCAACCATCTACACCAATGCCGAGCCGGGCTCCGATTCGACCGATATAGAAGGCTGTCTGCGCCGGATAATCGAATGCCGCCCGGATCGCCTGGTGATAGGTCTTCTCAATCACCCGGAGGATGCTCGCCCCGCGCTTGAGCGACTCAGAGCGGCAGGCATCAAAATCGAGACGGGTCTGTGCGAGCAGGAATGCCGCGAGGCGAATGAACGATACCTGAAGTTTTCAAAGACGGGAGAGCCGTTTGTGACGGTAAAGTTTGCCGAAACGCTCGACGGGCGCATCGCCACGGCTAGCGGCGATTCACAATGGATAAGCAGCACCTCCGCCTTAAAGCTGGCCCATCAACTTCGGCGCGAGCACGACGCTATCCTCGTAGGCATTGGAACCCTCCTTGCCGACGACCCGCGCCTGACGGTCAGGCTTGTAAACGGGCGCGACCCTCTTCGCGTAGTCGTTGACAGCCGCCTGCGCATACCTTTAGGCGCGCGTGTCATAGCGGGCGGGGCGGCTCATCATACGCTGATTGCTACAACCGATCTGTGCGACACCGCTCGCGCCGGTGAACTCGAAAAAGCCGGGGCGGAAGTACTGCGATTGCCCAAAGCAACCGGACGTTCAGGCGTAGACCTCTCGAAGTTGCTTGCCGAGCTTGGCCGCCGAAAAGTGGCGTCGGTTCTGGTCGAAGGCGGGGCGGGTATTATGACTTCGCTTCTTTCGGCGGGCAAAGTTGACCGCCTCGTTGTCGCTATAGCTCCAAAAATAATTGGCCGTGGCCGGGAAGCCATAGGCGAACTGGGCATAACCCGCCTGAGTGAGGCGATAACATTCTCCTCAATCAAGATGCGGCGACTCGGCCCGGATATGATGTTTGACGGCCGACTGACCGGCTTTGGCGAAGGAAGCTAAAGCAGTGATGCGTGATGCGTGATTTTCAGGAAGTCGCCTCTTAAAGATAACCCGCAAGACAGGTAAATCACGCATCACGCAAACACATCCGGGTCAATTTGATTGAAAAACTCATTGTGCAGCGAGCGCGCTACTCGTTCTACTTCCCCGTCATCAATAACAAAAGTGAGATTTATCTCTGATGCGCCCTGGCTGATCATATTTACGTTGGTAGTGTTGACGGCCTGAAACAGTCGCGCGGCAACGCCGGGCTTGAATTTTAAATTGTCTCCAACCACACAAACAATCGCCTTGTCGCGATCAACCGTCACGCCGCCTATGTGGGAGAGGTCGCTTTTGATGGCTTCAAGGTGATCGGTGTTATCCAGCGTCATCGAGACGGATACCTCCGATGTTGTCACGACATCGACGGATGTCTGATGGCGGTCAAAGACATCGAAAATGGCCCGCAGAAATCCGTACGCCATAAGCATCCGGGTGGATGTGACATTGACTATCGAGACGCCGCGCTTGAATGCGATTGACTTGATGAGGTTACGCGAAGGCGCGGGCCGCGCTATGATCAGCGTCCCTTCGCACGACGGATTGCGAGTGTTGTAGATGTGGACGGGTATCCCCTTCTCAACGGCGGGCAGCACCGTGCTCGGGTGCAAGACTTTGGCCCCAAAATAGGAAAGTTCCGCCGCTTCGGCAAACGAAATCACTCTTATTCGCCGCGCTTCGGGGATTACGCGAGGGTCGGCGGTCATAAGCCCGTCAACGTCGGTCCATATCTCGATGGAACGGGCATCGAGAGCCGTGCCTATCAGGGCCGCCGAATAATCTGATCCGCCTCGCCCTATCGTCGTAGTCACATTGTCTTCGGTCGAGCCGATAAAACCCTGCGCTACGGCCACGCGGCCGGATTCGATAATAGGCAGCAACACCCGTCGGACGCGAGATTCGGTCTCTGGCACGCGGGGCGAGGCGCTCGTGAAATGATCGTCGGTGATAATGAATTGGCGCGAATCGACAAGCTCGCTCTTGATGCCTCGCGCCCTGAGCGCAGCCTCGACAATCACCGATGACAACCGCTCGCCAAATGAAACAATCGCATCCTGAGAGCGGGGCGTCAGTTCGCCGAGCGTGGTCACAGACATCACGAGCCGCTCGAGTTCGGCAAAGCGCTCATGGATGGCTTGCTCCGTCGTATTGAGCAGCCTGCTCTCGGAAACGGCATCTGCGAGCAACTGGCGGGCGGCTATCAGATGGCGCTCGCGCAATTCCGTAACGACACGCATCACTTCATCGAACTGGCGGTTCATGGCCGCGCGCGCGACGCTTAGCAACCCGTCTGTGACGCGAGCCATTGCCGAGACGATCACGACAGGGGCATGTTCGATTCGACCCTCAACGATACTTGCTACCTGATTGATGGCGGCTTGATCCTGGACGGATGTGCCGCCGAATTTCATCACTATCATGTCTATTGATTTGAGATTTCAGATTTCAAATCTCAGATTATACCTAATCGGAAAGCGGCACCGATACATGTTCGTGCACGATCAGCCATTTGCCGCCGCGTTTCTCCCAGATTGCCGTATGCCGGGCCACGAGTTCAGACGGCGTGCCATCTTTTTCCACTGCCGAAATCTTGAAAGTCAAAAGTGTCCAGGCTACATCTCCGTGACGAACTACTTTCAGGTCGTCGTTTGGTATCAGTTTGAAACTGGAGTACTGGGTGAACAACTGCTTGACGCCGTTTTTATACTCGGCCCAGTTCTTGTACTGAAGCGGGGCTATATCGTAAAAAGTCAGGTCCGCGTCCTTAGCATAATACTTGTCGGGCTGTTCGAGATCGAGCGTATTCCACGCGGCATAGTAGCTGTCTATGAGCGCCTTGAACTCGGCATCCACGACGTGTTTCGGGGCAACGCTTTTCATCTGAGCCGCGCCCGCGATAGCGATCCAACACAGTAGCGCGATTATCGATAAGGCTTTTATCAGCCTGCCTGTCTTCATATCCTTATCTCCTTTAAGAGGGTATACAGCATAGTTCTGCCGGTTTCAATACGCTCGTCGGTTCAACTCGGTTTTAAGCTCCGATCAAACTCGCCCGGCGGCCTCTTAAAGTTGATCCCTTCCCTGGTTCGCTCAGGGCATCCACTGAGATTTCAAATCTGACATTTCACGATTCCATAGTTTTCGGCAAACCCGGCAAGTTCTGTTCTTAACAGCTTTCTGCCGCGATTCAAACGCGACATCACGGTACCGACGGGGATGCTCAATATCGCGGCGATCTCTTTGTAAGCGAATTCTTCGACATCGGCCAGTATCATCACTTCTCTGTATTGCCGGGGGATTTTATCGAGCGCCCGAAGTATCTCTTCATCTCGGAGGTCTTCGGGAACGGGGGGTTCATAAACAAGCGTGTCTTCAAGCGGCATTTCGCCTTCGCTGATCGAGCTGAATTTGAAGTTGAGCCACTTGCGCCGATGGTGCTGGATTACGTGAAACAATATCTTGAAGAGCCAGGCCCGGCAGTTGGTACCCGGCTCATAGCGATGAAAGGATTTCCACGCCTGAAAATAGGTCTCCTGCACAAGGTCTTCGGCATCGCCCGGGTTTCCGATCACGCGCCGGGCCGTGCGGAAAAGATCATCCATATGAGGCAGGGCCGCTGTTTCGAATGACTCTTCACTGATCCCGGTCCCCGTGAATGCTTCCTCTGACTTTTGAACCGCTACGCAAGGTGAGTTCATAAATTCATCTCCTGGCAGATCGCACAAACGCCCTACCGCAAGGTCAGAGGCGCTGTGATAAAGTTGACCTGATATTTCCTGTTCCAGACGGTTACGGCTCGATACTTTGTAAGGTCCAGCCCCGCAGGCAGTTCATAGCTCTGATCGCCTTCGCTTTTCCGCAACTCGCCAAGCGATACGAACTCCGATTTTTGAACCGTCTCGTTTTCCAGCGCATTTAGAGCCGAGATTAGATATACCTGCAAGTCCCGTCCGCTGTCGGTGTGGAAATCCGTCAATCGAAGCACGAGTTTTGTATCGGGGAGTTGATAGATAGTGGCCACTCCCCTGCCTTTGTGGGCTACCTGATGAAAAGCGCCGGAGGCAACAATCTTCGCCCCGTCCGCTTCGCCCGCCCCCAGACGAAGAGCCGCCGCTATCGCGATTGTGATCGCTGCTGCTATCGAGGCCTGGCCGATGTATCTCTTCATTTTCATCCTGAGGCTCTCAAAAATCGGAAAGGGAGAATTTTTGCCACAAAGACACAAAAACACAGAGATTTTTGTAATATTTTCTCTGTGCCTCTGTACCTCCGTGGCTATTCTGCATTCTTATCTCCATTAATGCTGCTGTACCAATTTGCGACGGATGGACTATAATTCGGCGGGCGGGCTGAAGTCTTAAAACGGCTCCGAAATAACTCCTAAAGAGTTCCTAAATCTTCTATGAGTAAGAAAGCAAAGCGCTTATACGAATTCAGTTCCTTCCGATTAGACCCCGTCGAGCGCCTTTTGCTGAGGGAGGGGCAACCGGTCGAGCTTACGGCGAAGGTCTTTGATCTGCTCGTCCTGCTTATAGAAAACCCGGGCAAGCTGCTTGAAAAGAACTATTTGCTCGAAACCCTCTGGCCTGACAGTTTTGTCGAAGAGGTGAACCTGAGCGTAAACGTGTCTGCGCTGCGCAAGGCGCTCGGCGAGCTTCCTTCCAACCCGCGTTACATCGAAACCGTTCCGAGACGCGGCTACCGCTTCATAGCCGAGGTGACCAAACAGGTCGTAAGCGATGATGAATCGTTCATCAGTCCGCCCGTCAATCCGCAGGCCGAGACTCCGTTTTCGGGTCAGGCCGGACCGGCAGATGCAGAGAGCGGGCAAACGGACGAAGCCGAAACCCGCGCGGCCGAATCGGACAAAGAAGGCTCCATCAGACCACTGTCACCCGGACAAGCTCGCAGGTTTCGCCTCTTGGCGCTGGCGCTCGGGATTCTGGTCATAGGCGGCGTCGGAACTTTTCTGCTCTGGCCCGCCGGTCAGAAAAACAGGAGCCCGATCTTCGCAAGCAGCCGCAGCCTTGCCGTGCTGCCGTTCAGGACTCTGACGACGGGCGAGGCGGATCAGGCTCTTGGGATGGGGATGGCCGACGCGCTGATTACGCGGTTGAGCAGCCTCAGTGAAATAACCGTACGCCCTACGAGCGCCGTCTTGAAATACTCAGATTCCGGCACCGACGCGCTTATCGCCGGAAGAGAACTGAATGTCGAAGCGGTGCTTGACGGGCGAATTCAACAGGACGAGAAAAGGATTCGCGTCACGGCGCAACTGCTCCGCGTATCGGACGGGGCTACGCTGTGGTCGGGCAAATTCGACGATTTCTTTACAAACGTCTTTGCGTTGCAGGATTCCATCTCGGAAAAGATGATGGAGGCGCTCTCGCTACAGCCGAACAAAACCGAGCAGGAGCTTTTGTCCAGACGCTTCACCGAAGACACCGAGGCTTACCAACTCTACACGCAGGGTAAATATTATTACTTTCAGTATCAGTTCCAGAAGGCGGTAGATTTTTACAGGAAGGCTGTCGAAAAAGACCCGGATTACCCACAGGCTTATGCGGGGCTGGCCCTGGGCTATCTGGCCCTTGCCGTAACAACACCTGACCTTGAAGAGATGCGAGACCGGGCGCTTGCGGCGGCCAATAAGTCGCTCGCTTTGGACCCGAATCTGGACGAGGCGCATAATGCGCTGGGATGGATCAGGTTCCTCGGATTCTGGGACTGGTCGGGCGCGGAGCAATCCCTGAGACACGCTATCGAGTTGAATCCCAACAACGCCGATGCTCATATAAATCTGGCCACTCTGTTGAGCGATCTCGGTCGTTCGGATGAATCAATCGCCGAAGCCGAAAAGGCATTTCGACTCGATCCTATCTCGAACGACGTCAACTATGGCTATGTCTCTATGCTCTTCTACGCGCGCCGCTATGATCGAGCATTGGATCAATGCCGGAGCGCGCTCAGCGCCTATCCGAACGATGCGAAATTGCACATTCTGCTGGGGCGCATTTATACGGCCCAATCAATGTTTGACGATGCAATCAGCGAATTTGGGAAATCCTATGGTCTGGGCGAGATACAGAGAACCCCCTTTCTGGCTAAAGCTTACACAGGCCGTGGTCAGCGAGCAGAGGCCGAGGCTATGCTTCAAGTCCTGTTGAAGGGGGGCGAACAAAAGCGAAGTATATATGCTGCCGCAGTCATCTACGCCGCCCTTGATGACAAAGAGCACGCGCTTGAATGGCTGGAAAAGGCTTATCAGGCGAGAGAGAATCAGATGATTCACATAAAGATGACCCCGGAACTCGACAATTTGCGTCCTGACCCGCGCTTTCAAGAGATCATTCGCAAAGTCGGTCTCAAACCCTAATCTGCTTTATACCAAATCTTTTTTGATAATGACGTTTGGCAGCCGAATTCGCGGAACCATTTTAACCTCTAAGATGCAGATTAGTATATTTGAAATAGGCCGCATCCGCGTCCGTCCCGGCCTATTAGCGCGAGCTATCGGCTCAAATTCGCCTACCATATGACTTTTGTAATCCCATCCGTCTCTATCTGACGAGATTTGGTATCATTCTGCTTTATCCTGCTTTATCCTGCTTTATCGCTCAACTTCCGGCGCGTGCGGCTCCCTGTTCTTCGGGCAGGGCCGAAACCACGCGCGCGCGCACGATTTCCATCAACTCGGTTATGTTCTCCTTAGAGTAATTTTCCGTGCCGATGGGATCGTGAATGGTTATATAAATGGTTGAAGGAAAGATTTTGATTTCGCCCTTAGGCATGATCTTTGTGCTGCCCGATATGCTCACGGGAACCACGGGAACGCGGCCTTCGACCGCCATAATAAACGCGCCTTTTTTGAAAGGGAGAAGCCGCCCGTCGGGTGATCGCGTGCCCTCGGGATACACGGCGTAAGACTTGCCCTTTCGCAGGTTTTCAGTAGCCAGTCGCGCGCTTTCGACCGCCGATTGCGTGTTTCTGCGATCAACCGGAACCACGCCCATCAACCCGATTCCGTAGCCGAATATCGGATACTTGAAGACCTCTTTCTTTGCCAGATACGCGATGTTGCGTTTCAGATAAGTCACAAGCAGAGGCACTTCGATCATGCTCTGATGGTTGGGTGTGAAGATATAAGCCTGACCGGGCGTGAGTCGTTCGGCCCCCGTCACCTGAACTCGAACACCGACCATCGCGAGGCCAAATTTGACGAATACCCGCACGGGGCGATAGATGAAATTCTCGTTCCCGGTGATTAAAGTGGCCAGTATCATGAAGGGCGCAAAGACTGCTATGCTTGTGAACCAGAAACCAAGCAGAAGAAGCGCTCGCAAACGCGGCATCATTCGAAAGTTTTGCCTCGCACAGACGGATTATAAGGTCGCTGACCGGAGCCGATCTCCGTGCCAGTTAGCCGCCAGCCTATCAGATATGCTAACCTTTGTCACCATTAAGCGGCGAAAGTACCGAAGGTAAATTTGATTGAAAGGCTTGTGACAATAGATCACGAATGACACGGATGCGACGGATTTTCACGGATTTGGTTCTACATGATCTAATCTGCGAAAATCCGCCTCAATCCGCGTCTGTCAGTGGCCTGTTTCAATTTTCCTAATCTACATTTTGGGAAACCGAAAGGACTGATTGGATATGATTGTGCGCTCTCTTTTCAAATTCTTTTTGCTTGTCATACTGTTTGCGCTCGCGGGGGCGGTCGCCGAGGCTAAACCAGTAAGGCAGGCGGCGAGAGATGAAAAGCCTCCCGCGCCGCGCGATGTGCTCGGATTCGAGCCGGGCGAAGATCGCAAGCTTGCCCGGTGGTCCGATATAGTAGATTATTTCAAGCGGCTCGATGCTGCCTCCGACCGTGTGACGGTTCAACAGGCGGGGCTTTCAACCGAAGGCCGCCCCTTTATCGTCGCAATCATTTCTTCGGAAGAAAACCTCCGCAACCTGCCGCGAATCCGTCAGGCTCAGGCGCGGCTGGCCGATCCCCGGTTGATCGCCGAGCAATCCGAACGCCGGAGCCTTATACGCGATACGCCCGCCGTCCTTGCCATTACCTGCTCGATTCATTCGACCGAGATAGTTGCTTCTCAGATGTCGATGGAACTGGCCTACCGTCTTGCGAGCGATACCTCGGAAGAAACGGCTGAAATCCTGCGAAACACCGTGCTTGTGCTTGTGCCGTCGGTCAACCCCGACGGCATTGATATAGTCGGCGACTGGTACAGAAAGACGCTCGGCACAAGCCACGAAGGCACGAGCCCGCCCGTGCTCTATCATCACTACGCGGGTCACGATAACAACCGCGACTGGTTCATGCTGACTCAAACCGAGACTCATATAGTTTCACGATTGTTCTGGCGCGAGTGGTTCCCCGAAATCGTCTACGATGTGCATCAGCAGGGGCAATACGGCTCGCGGATGGTTGCGCCGCCGTTTTTCGATCCGGCCAATCCAAACATAGACCCCGTGATACTGCGCGAGGTGGGGGCGCTCGGGATGCAGATGGCCGTGAATCTGACGGCTGCCGGGTTCAAGGGCGTGGCCACGAATTCGACCTATGATATGTGGTGGCACGGCGGCTTGCGCAGCGCGCCTTATTATCACAACTCGGTCGGAATACTGACGGAGGCGGCGTCGGCGCGGATCGCTACGCCGATTGATATCAAGCGGGGGCAACTGCGCTCGTCGGCGCGTGGGCTTTCGAATCCGCTCGAACCGGCTTTGAATTTCCCTTCCGTGTGGGAAGGCGGCACGTGGCGCATGCGCGACATCTTGAACATGGAATTGATAACCTGCCGCACGGCGCTTGAAGAAGCCTCACTTCATCGCGAAGAGTTGATCCGCAATTTCGTGGACGCGGGCGCACGGGCCATCGAAGCGGGAAAACAGGAAGCGCCCTTTGCCTACATCGTGCCGATCTGGCAGCGTGACCAGCCTACCGCAGACCACATGATCGACATATTGATTCAACAGGGCGTAGAGGTTCACGTGGCGACCTCGGACTTCACATACGAGGGGAAGCAGTACGGCAAAAACAGCTATGTAATATTGCTCGCGCAGCCTTATCGGGCCAACGTGAAATGTCTGTTTGAAGCCCAGCACTACCCCGACCGCAGAATATATCCGGGCGGGCCTGCCGAGCAGCCTTATGACGTGGCCGGGTGGACCCTGCCCATGCAGATGGGCGTCGAGTATGTCGCGGCGGATAAGAGATTCGATGTCGAGTTGAGGAAGATTGATACGGCAAACAAGATAGTCGGTTTCGACAGTAATTCTTTGACCGCGCCTCACGCAGTCGGGATAACGGCGTATCTTTTACCGGATGCGAACAACGCTTATGCGTTTATAAACGAGCTTGCGAAGACGCGCGATACGGTAACGATTTCGCGTCTCAACCGGCCCGCCGAAATCAGCGATATAGACTATCCGGCGGGCACTTTCGTCATCACGCCAAAACCCGCTGAAAAGGCAAACGGAAAAAGACCGGCGCGCTCGTACGCGAGCGACCTCAATGAATTGTTCGGAGTGGGAACGATAGCGGCAAAATACGGCGTGGGCTTCGACGTGCAGACAATCACAGATAAACGGTCAGGTTCGAAACCCGCAGCCGTGTCTTCTGATCGATTCAAGCTGCCGCGCGTCGCGCTCTATCGCAGTTGGGCCGTTTCTATGGATGAAGGATGGACCCGCTGGGTGCTTGAGAAGTTCGGCTTCGATTATAAAAACATAAACGACGAGGATATACGGGTGGGCGGTCTCCGAGATAAATTCGACGTAGTGATACTGCCCGACCAGAGCATGCAGCAGATCATCGAAGGCAACAAACAGGGCACATACCCGGCCCAGTACACGGGCGGCATCACAGAGGCCGGGGTTGCCAATCTGAAGCAATTCGTGGAGGCGGGCGGCGTATTGATCTGTCTCGATTCATCATCCGAGCTTGCGATTGATAAATTCAATCTGCCGGTAAAAAACGTTCTGGACGGGCTAAAGCGAGATCGTTTTTACGCGCCGGGCTCGATCTTTCAGGCAACGGTGGACACGTCGAACCCCGTAGCCTACGGGATGGCTGCAAAAGCCGATCTCTATTTTGTGAGCGGCACGCGCCGCGCACAGCCCGAACCGGAGGCCGCGCCTGACTCTACATCCGCCACACCCGATGCCTCATCGCGTGGGCAGGCGTCGGCCCGAGTTCCTTCCGCGCCGATTGTAAGCGCCTTTGCCTTTGAGATCACCGATCAAACCCGCGCCCGCTCGGTGGCAAATTATGTCGAGGGAAATCCGCTCAGATCGGGATGGCTGCTTGGGCCTGAATATATCTCGGGCAAATCGGCGCTGGTCGATGTGAGCATGGGGCGAGGGCACGTGGTGCTGTTTGGGTTTCGACCTCAGCACAGGGCGCAGACCTGGGGCACGTTCAAGTTTCTCTTCAACGCGATCCTGCTCGGCGGAACAAATTAATCGTGCAAGAAGAGGCGGCGTTAATAGATCGCGGATGATGCGTATCGGGCCGGGGAGTTGCTGAGCAGATGCGTCGCTTTGCTCAGAGCGCTCTTGCTCTGAGCGGGTGATTTTTCATGCGCGCAAGGCACTCTTCAAGATAAAGGCGCATCTGCTCACGTCCTGCGTGAGCGCGGCGGCCGTGTCCTGGCAGAACCCATTCAAACTCGTGACCGAGCAATCGCTCGATGGATTCGATCTGCCGGGGCCACGAATACCAGCAGACATTGGGCGATGCGTAAAGCGAGCCGTAATTGTCGGACCACCAGAGGTGATCGCCTGAAAAGAGATACCGATTCTTATAAAGCAACGCGGTGTGTCCGCGCGTGTGACCCGGTGTGGGAATGGCTGTCAGTTCGTCATCAAGCACTATGTCATCGTTGCCTGAGAGGGGTCGCTCGATGCTCGACAGACGGCCTATATCATCGCGGTGCATGATGCGGTCGCAACCGAATTCGGCGGCCCATTTTTCGTGATCGGCTACATCGTCGCGATGTGTGAGGAACATCCACCTGACGCCGCCCCTCTCTTGAATCTTCCTTGCGAGAGGGCGGGCAAATCGCGGCGAATCCACCAGAACATTTCCTTCGGGCCGCACTATCAGATAGCTTGACGCGCCGAAAGACGATTCCGATGCGAAGCCGCAAAAATAGACGTCACCCTCAATCAATTCGGGATAGGCGGCAACCGCCTGCCTGGCGGCGTGCGACCCGAGCGCGCCGATTGATGCCGTAGGACATGTGACCAGAGCCTTGAGCGCGGCAAATTCCTCTTCCTCAGTTTCGGGTTGATGATGCACTACCGATTGATCGCCAATGTCAGAGAAGGTGGCGGGTGCGATCTGGCGACACAGATCACAGTCTATACAACTGGTATCAACAAAAAAATCCCCGGGCGTATTCTCCGCGTGTTTTAATTCCACCAGTGCCATACGGTAAATAGTATAATCCGGCTTGATAACGCTCGCCAGTGGCTCTAATTTGTCCGTTGTCAGAAAACGGATTTTGGCTTTACATGAATATCGTTATAATCTGCAACCGACAACGGCCGACGGACAAACATGCTTTCACTATTAAAACTCACAGGAAGATTGATATTCCGGGTACTCTTTTCAGTTGAGTATCACGGGCTTGAAAATGTGCCCGAACGCGGCGCGGTGATCATCGCGGGCAATCATCCGTCTTATCTCGATCCGGCCCTGGTCGCGCTGCCGATCAAGCGAGTCATACGTTTTATGGCGTGGGATGCGCTCTTCAAAGTGCCTCTGCTCGGACCCGTCATAAAGGCATTGGGCGCGTTTCCGGTTGACATAAGGCGAGGCAAGGGTGAGGCCGCTTATCTCGAAGCGCGTCGCGTGCTCGAAGGCGGGCACGCGCTTGGCATCTTCCCCGAAGGGCAACGTTCGGAACAGGGACCGATGGGCGATCTCAAATCGGGGACGGCGCGACTGGCCATCGAGACGGGAGCCCCGATTGTGCCCGTCACCATTGGAGGAGCGTCGCGCGCATGGCCTAAGTGGAAGCTGCTGCCCCGCCCCGCAAAGATCATCGTGCGCTATCACGCTCCCGTGCGGCTGAGTGAGGCGGAGCGCGCCGGACGCACGGAGGACAAGGAGTATGCGCGCGAGGTAATGCGATTGTTGACCGAAAAGATAAATCGCTCGCTTGCTCCGGCCCTGCGCGGAGCCGAGGGGTGGGAGCGATGGTATGCTCAACCGCCTTCGCCCATTCGCAGTTACGAATGGGCACCGCTCATCGTCTCTGTCATCGCCACACTGGTACTGATAGCGCGCCGGACGGGGGGTGAAGATTATCTTAAAGTCTGGCTGCCCGCGGCAGCCTATTACGTTTATCTGATAGCCGACCTGACAATGATCCGGCCTGCCCGGCTTGCAAAATGGCTCCGCAATTCAATGCCTATATGGCTTATATTGATCTGGCATTACCCTCTGACCGAGGCGGCGCGTGTGCCTGCGGGCGCGATGAACTGGGTGCTTGCAAGCGCGGTGCTTGCGGCCTTTTTTCCTTTCTTCTGGGAAGATTACTACACGTTGCAAAAGTTCGTGCGCGGGCTTGTGGTGGTCTATTATTTTTCGCTTGCGTTGTTGCTCAAATGGCCCGCCCCGCTCGGCACCGAAGTCGCCGTACTCGGGTTTGTAACCCTGTTCAGCCTCTGGCACCGAACCGTCCATTATCAGATCACCATGGTGGTGATGATGCTCGCGGTTGTGACCGGGATAGTGTTGACAGGAGAGGCTGGCCCGGCGCTTGTGCCTTACTTTTTGCTGGCGGTAGCTACACTTGGTTATCTGCAACTGTTTATCAAGATCGCTTACGACATCAGAAAGGCGGGGGATGTTTCTTTGCCGTCTATACGTAAGGCTGATGCGTGATTCGAGCAAGCTTGCGAGTTGTCTCAAACCTGCGCCCTTGCTGAAAGTCACGAATCACTCTTCACGCATCATTGAACGCATCACGCATCAGGTTTATGCTAATCTTGTTCAATCCAAACCGACTTAAGAATCTGCGAGGTGAAACTGTGGTTAGAAGACTGCTGGTCTGTATTCTGATTTTGTGGCTTGGCGTAGCTGTTCAGGCTCTACCCTTTCAGGACGAATCGAAAGAGGCCGAAAAGAAGGCCGAAAAGTGGGATGTCGAAGGCGATCACGGGCCTTCAACGATGATCGAATTCGACACGGATGAAGGTACATGGATGAGCCTGGATGTGTCGCCCGACGGGCGATGGATCGTCTTTGACCTGCTGGGAGACATCTATAAAATGCCGATCACCGGAGGGCACGCAGAGTTGCTTTCGGGCGGCGTTTCATACGAGACTCAGCCGCGCTTCAGCCCCGATGGTAAACTGATCGCCTTTACGTCAGACCGCGACGGCGGCGACAACATCTGGGTGATGGATGCGGACGGCAAGGACCGACGCCAGATCACAAAAGAGACCTACCGGCTTGTAAACAGCCCCGCCTGGACGCCCGACGGGCAGTATCTGCTCGTGCGAAAGCATTTCGTAGACACGCGCTCGCTCGGCGCGGGCGAGATATGGATGTACCACATCAACGGCGGCGGCACGGGAGTGCAGTTGACCGAAAAGCCAAACTGGACGGCCAACAGCGGAGAGCCCGCGATTGATCCAAAAGGCCGATTCGTTTACTTCGTCAACAGCACGGCGTTTGACTATAACAAGAACGTCTATGACAGCATTTACTGGATCGAGCGTTACGACATGACAAACGCCCGCCGCACGGTTTTTGTGCGGGGGTCGGGCGGGTCAATCCGCCCGCAGGTCTCGCCCGACGGGCGCTATCTTTCATTCATTCGCCGCGACCGTTTGAAGACGGTTCTCTACCTGCGCGAAATCGAATCCGGGCGCGAATGGCCTGTCTACGATAATCTGACCCGCGACCAGCAGGAGACCTGGGCCGTCTTTGGAACCTATCCCGGCTATAACTGGATGCCCGACAGCAAGGCGATAGTTATAACCGCGCAGGGGAAATTCACGAGGATCAACATTGAAACGAAACAGGCCACGCCCATACCGTTCACCGCTCACGTAGCGCAAAAAGTAGCCGATGCCGTGCGATTCCATCACGAAGTAGCGCCCGACCGCTCGACTGCAAAACTGCTGCGCTGGGCAAAGCAAAGCGGGGACACGGTGATCTATAGCGCGCTCGGCAAGCTCTATGTCAAGCGGGGCGCAAACGCGCCCAAGCGACTTCTGAATACGAAATACCTTGAATACTCGCCTGCCTTTAGCCGCGACGGCAAAAAGATCGCCTATGTCACGTGGTCTGACGAAGAGAAGGGCGCGGTGTGGATTGCCGATGCCGACGGTTCAAACGCCAGAAAGATCACAACTATCGGCGATCAATACGCCAATCCCGTCTTTTCACCTGACGGCACACGGGTGGCTTATCTGAAAGGGCGCGGCAGTGTATATCAGGAAGAAGACCTTGCAAGCGAATCGAATTTCGAAATCCATTACTGGGACGGGCGCGAGCATCATTTTGTGATGGACCTTTCGAGTCGCGGCTCAAATGCCCGTATGCCGATTCTGACTTTCAGCCCCGAAGGCGACCGCATCTTCTTCATGGAATCGAAAGACGCGAAGACTTATCTGAGCAGCGTAAAGCTTTCGGGCGACGATTATCAGCAGCACATCGAGTCCAAATACGCCTCTGAGATAATTCCCTCGCCCGACGGCGCCTGGGTCTTTTTCAAGGAGCTGCACAAGCTTTACCTCGCGCCGTTTCCAAAGACGGGAAAGACCCTGAAACTGAGCGCCACGGAAAAACTCGTGCCGGTCAACGCGGTCGCCGAAGGTTCGGGCGACTGGCTTGACTGGTCTGCCGACAGCCGGAAGGTAGAGTGGACGCTGGGCGAGAATTTTTACCAGCAATCGCTCGACAATATCTTCAGAAAACTCGAAAAAGACGAGAAGCCGCCCGCGCCCGCAAGCACAAAGATAGGCTTTGAATTCGATAGCGCAAAGCCACACGGACAGATCGCCCTGACAAACGCTCGCATCATCACTATGAAGGGCGACGAGGTGATCGAACGAGGCAGCATCCTTATCGAAGACAATCGCATAAAGGCAATCGGCGCAAATATCAGCATCCCGGCAGGGGTGCGAAAAATCGACATGGCGGGCAAGACCATCATGCCCGGCCTCATTGATGTCCACTCGCACATGGGCTATAACGCGCTCGACATCATGCCCGAAAAGCAATGGCCTTACTACGCCAATCTCGCCTTCGGAGTCACGACCACACACGATCCGTCGGCCTCGACGCAGATGGTCTTCGCGCAATCGGAGATGGTCAAGGCCGGGGTGATGGCAGGCCCGCGAATCTTTTCAACGGGCTTTATCCTCTACGGCGCGGACAATCCCGAAAAGGCGGTCATCAACAGCTATGAAGACGCAAAGGCAAACATCGAACGGCTCAAGGCCGTGGGCGCGATCAGCGTAAAGAGCTACAATCAGCCGCGCCGCAACCAGCGCCAGGAGATCATCAAGGCCGCCCGCGACCTGGAGATGATGGTAGTCCCCGAAGGCGGCTCGACCTACTACTACAACATTACGCACATCCTCGACGGGCACACGGGCGTAGAGCACGCCCTACCCGTGGCTCCGCTTTACAAAGACGCGGTCACGTTGTTTGCGCGAAGCAAGAGCGGGTACACGCCGACACTCATCGTAGGCTACGGCGGCATCTGGGGTGAGAATTACTGGTATCAGCATACGAACGTGTGGGAGAACGAACGGCTGTTGCGCTTCGTGCCCCGCAGCGTAGTCGATGCGCGCTCGCGCCGCCGGATGATGGTACCCGAAGACGATTTCTATCACATCGACCTGTCGCGCTCGGTAAAAGATATAGTGCGCGCAGGAGGCCGCGCCCAGCTTGGGGCGCACGGTCAGCTTCAGGGGTTGGGCGCGCACTGGGAGTTATGGATGCTCCAGCAGGGAGGATTGACACCGCTTGAGGCGATACGTTGCGGCACGCTTTACGGCGCGGAGTATCTTGGATTCGAAAAAGACATCGGCTCGCTTGAAGCGGGGAAACTGGCCGATCTGATGGTGATGGATAAGAATCCGCTTGAAAACATCCAGAACACCCGGACGATCCGCTACGTGATGATAAACGGCGTGCTCTACGACACAGACAACATGAATGAGGTCTACCCGGAAGCCAGAGCGCGGACCAAGTTTTTCTGGGAAAAGTGATCGCCCAATTCTTTTGGGCGCAACTTGCTGGCTGTCAGTGGCCGCCAGTTGGTAAAATTTTACTCTATGGCAAAAAAAGAGAATATCCTTGTCGTGGACGACGAGGAAGTTATGCGCGATGTGCTTGAAAGCCTGCTCACGGGAGAAGGTTATCAGGTAGACCTTGCACGCACGGGAGAAGAGGGGATAGATAAATTTCAGCAACGGCCCGTTGACGTAGTCTTGCTCGATGTCTCGATGCCCGGCATGGGCGGGCTCAGGACACTCGAAGAAATACTAAAACTCGACTCCGAAGCAGTGATCATAATGATCACCGCTTACGCCACCTTCGATACGGCAATATCGGCGTGGCAGCGCGGCGCGTTCAACTGTATAAAGAAGCCTTTCGATAACAGAGAAATCCTCGGGCTGATCGCGGCTGGCATCAGACGGCGACGCAAGGACGAAGAGCGCCACGTGCTCAGACATACGCTCAAACGCAGCACCGCCGCTAAAGAGATAATAGCGCGCAGCAACAAGATGCTCGATATTCTCTCGTTCGTCGAGCAGGTAGCGCCCGCGCGTTCGACGGTGCTCATCACGGGCGAAAGCGGTACGGGCAAGGAATTGATCGCCCGCGCCATTCATAATCACAGCCAGCGAGCCGACAAGCCTTTTGTAACCGTAAACTCCGCGAACCTCCCAACCGAACTGCTCGAATCGGAGTTGTTCGGTCACGTTCGCGGCGCATTCACAGGCGCGGTGGCGGCCAAAAAGGGATACTTCGAGGTAGCCGACGGCGGCTCGATCTTCCTCGACGAGATGGGCACTATCTCGATGGAGACGCAGGCGAAACTTCTCAGAGTAATTCAGGAACGCGATTTCACACCCTTAGGCGACACCACTCGTCGGCAGGTGGATGTGCGCGTTATTACCGCGACCAATGTAGACCTTAAACAGGCGGTTGATGAAGGCGCTTTCCGTGAAGACCTCTATTACAGGCTAAACGTGATTCAGATCAGCCTTCCTCCTTTGCGTGATCGCCGGGAGGATATTCTTCCGCTCGCAAAACATTTCATTCGCAAGTACTCGGCGGAAAACGCGAGGCAACTATACGATCAGATCAGCCCGGAGGTCCTGTCGCTGCTTGAAGCGTACAACTGGCCGGGCAATGTGCGCGAGCTTGAAAACGTTATCGAGCGCGCCGTTATAATAGCGCGCGGCTCGATCATCGAGCGGAGCGATTTGCGCGAAGAAGTGCTCAATCCTCAAAAAGCCGCCGCGCAGACGGGCGGGCAAACCCTGGCATCGCAGATGGATTTGTCGCGCGGCGTCTCTTTCTATGATGAAGTGAATCGCTTTCAGATCGAGTTGATCCGTCGCGCACTGGAAATCACAGGCGGCCATCAGTCGCGCGCCGCAAAACTTTTGGGAATGAATACGACTACGCTCAACAGCAAGATCAGGTATTACAACATCCGGCCCTAGCAGGAGTCGGATTTACTTTCATTAGAAAGGGGCTGATGAGTTGATATACCACTCATCAGCCCCTCTCCAATTTAATTGCGGCATTCTGCGTTATCTGAGGCGCATAGTCGGGTCTCCCAACAACACGTACGTCCTCCTTACATCCACATCTCCTATCCTCCCCTTCGCCCTCCTCGCCGCTTCTCCTATCGTCACCTTCTTCTTCGTCAACCCCTCCACACTGTTTAGCTCCCTCATCATCTCCTTGCTCACTGCCGCCTGCTCTCCCGCTTCACACATCCCGCTCGACCCCCATACCGCTACCGCTCCTCCCCTCTCCGCCTTCATCATCGCCTCTCCCAAACTCTCCAACATCGGATCCTCAAAATATCCGTTCAAACACGTCATCATCAGAAATACACTCAACTGATTACCATTCCTCATTATCTCTCCATCCTCGCTCCTCAATATCTCTCCTCTCCATATATCCACCGACCCGTGCCCTGCATAACTCACTATCGCCTGCCCTTCGTTTATCCCTCCTATCACCCTCGCCCTCGCTTCCTCCTCGCTCATCTGCCCCCTCTTTACCTCTTCTATCCTCGTCCCCTTCGGTATCATCCCCTTCAACTCTTCGTTCGCCTGCTCAAAGTTGTATCCATCATTCGCATCCGATACCAATAACACACTCCTCCTCGATACTCCTCTCTCATAACTCATTATCTTCCCTACCATCCTCATCCCTTCTTCCTCGCTCCTTATCGGCAGTCGCCCTATCGCCATCTCTCCTATCCCGTCTCCATCCTCGTCCACCATCCATTCATCTGAGGCCGTCTCCAGATACGCCGTGTCCACCAACTTCGTCGGCACCAGATCCCATTCCCCCGCTCCCAGATAATTCTTCGGGTCGTAACTCGCATCCCCTCCCATCAACACATATCCCGGCTTCCTCTTCCAGTTCCTCTTCGCATATATCAGAAATTCTCTTATCGCATACGGCGTCTTCTCTCCCTGGCTGAACTCGTCATAGATGTCTTCCACCTTCACTATCGCTACCGCCATCCCCTGACTCTGTCTCAGCGCCTTCAACCCTTCCAGACTTCCTCCCATCTCTCCCGTCGTGATTATCAACAGGTCCGCTCCCTGGCTCGTCGCTCTCAGCTTCGACGCCTCGTTCTTTCTCATCTCTCCTACCTCTCTCACCTCCCCTTCCTCTATCGCCATCATCTCTCTCTCTCCTGCTCCTCCTACCTTGATCCCTATCTCATACCCGTTCCCGCTCTCTTCTATCGCTCCTCCTATCTCCACTACATTCCCTTCCTCCGTTACATCAAATACTCGTATCCGTTCGCTTGTGAACCCTCCTATCTTTACCTCCTGGCCCCCCTCTGCTCGGAATCTCAACTCATCTCCTTCCGCCTTGTACCTCCTCTCATAGCTCACTCTCACATACTCGGCCAGGCTCACATCTCCTCCTGTTCCCACCCCCTCCATCTTGATGTCGTTTCTTCCTTCCACCAGTTGCCCGCTTGAGAGTGTGAATCTCCCTACTCCTGCTCCCTGCCCACTGTAATTTACCTCTCCCAACTCCGTCCCGTTCAACCTCACTTTTACTCGATGGTTGACCGCGCTTACTCCCTGTAATCCCACTTCAAGCACTGCCCCAGTTCCTCCTCCCGCTGCCATATCTTTCACATCTATCGACTGATCGACTTCCTGCGAGGCTATGACCGGCCCAAAGAAGTTCTCCTCATCCCCGTTCCTCAAACTCGAAAAGTAGATCGTCTTGTCTCGTCGCTCCAGGGTCGAGGTAAAACTAGCGTTGCTCTGCCCCTTCCCGGGACTCGTCACCTTTGTTATCCGTCTTCCCGCCACTGTCCCTGCCACAAGCCAGTAGACCCGCTTCGAGGTGAACGGGCTGTCGATTGCCGAAGCGTAGAATTCCACTGTGTCCGCGGCATCAAATCTTCCGTCATCCTGGCCAGTGACAAGGATTGGAACCTCCTGCCCGTCGACATACATCTGCAAGAGTCGCGGATCTATCCCGGAATCGAGGCCGGCGCTCAGCAGTTGCGGCTGAGTGAGGCGATAGAGCCCGCTATTGCCTATCCACATCTTTATGGCAGAGGAGGTCGCCAGATCAACAGGCACTGTCTCTCGCCTGGAGTTTTGTAATCCTTTCTTTGAGGAAACGGTTGCCAGTTGGGCGCTGCCAGGGGAGGAGGAAGCGACGTAGTCGCTGATTGTAGCCTTGCCTCTGCCCATCCGGCTCAACAACTCGGCCCGAGAGCCAGCAGGCGGATTGCCTGATGCTCTGGTTGCAACTATCGGCCCGTGCAGGCTCCTTGTGCCGTTGAGGTCAATGTCTTCCAGATAATAGAGCGCGTCCTGTTTACTATCGGGTGAATTATCCCACCACGAATATTTCCGCCCGGCAAGCAAGGGCGTGTCACCTGTCAAAAGCGCCGACCCGGCCAATATTTCAGGCGTAACAAGAGAGAGTTTGCCCGCCTGCTGGCGATAGATGTTGAAGCCGAGGTTAGTAGATTCAAACCCGGTCTGCCACTGGAGATATACGCCCTTGTCAAAGCCCGTGGCCTTGAAGGCATCGACTTTTACGGCAGTGGGGCTTGTGACGGTGAAGTTGCCGTTTGTAGTCGTGGTGGTGACGGCAGGTGGGCCGCTCCCAAATTCCGTGAAGAACCAGTTGAGCCCGCTCATCTGTCCCTGTGTCCCTACCACATCGAACCTCAATATTATCAGCGTCTGCTGCCCTGTGAATATCAGCGGATTCTGGAAATCGACCACAAGTCGGAGCCTCCCCGACACACCCGTGTTCTCTGTGACGACCCCGGTCGATGAAACCGTCCCTGTCGTGTTGAATGAGGGCGAATGTGGAACCAGCACGCTGGGATCGAAACTGATCTCGATTGTGTAGCCCAAAACGAAATCGCCGTTTGTGAGAGTGCCGTTAACCATGACCGGGATAGAGACATCAGTAGAACCGGGAGGAGCAACGACACTGGGCAAAGAGAGGGCAAGGTTAGTGGCCGAAGGAGCCTGACTCTTCTGAAATGAAGCAGGATCAGGAGCAGCGGGGGTCCAGTTGCCGTCAACATCTCCGATCAGCAAGGCATCGTAATCCTGGTTTGTTTGATTAGAGACGAGGGAAAGATAGGTTTTGGAGGCGGGAGAGAATTTCCAGGAGCCAGTGATGCCAGTGGTAGTAAGTTGAGCGACAAATCTTCGAAGGAAGCCGATGTCCTGGGCGCCGAGCGAGCCGTTGTTATCTGTATCGCCAGCGATGGATTGACAGGGAGTGGGGGTATCGATGCCAGCGGCGAGGCGGCGGAGGATACCGATATCCTGAGCAGAGATGCCGGAGACGGCACCGGTTTTGGAAGGAGCAACGGTGTAAGGGCCAGTGCCGAGGTTATCGAGTTGATAGAAGCCGGAGGCGTTAGTAGTAGTGGAAGCGGAAGGGGAACCGCTGGTAGTCTGGACGGTGGCGTTGGGGACTTTCTTTGAGTTGTCGATGCAATAAGAGATCGTCCCTGATATCGAATTGCTGACTGCGGGAATTTGTGTAAGTGTATTCCAGAAACCGCCCGCGACAGAGAAATTTCCTGCGCTTGATATACCAACCATGGCTTGACCAATTGTACCGTCAATGGCCAGTGCGCCGCCCGTGCTCGAGCCGCCGCCGCCCGCTATAACCGAAGATTTGATCGTAAAATTATCGTCGGCGCTGGCTCCGACAGACTGGGCCAGCGTGAAAGCGACCAGCAGCAAAAGGTTTAATGTTAAGAGAGCCGGGCCTCGGGAAATGCTGAAAAATGTCCTGTTCATAAGTCACCTATCTTGTCATCTCTGGAATACGGTTGTTGATGAAGCAATCTCATACCTTAACCAGCCTCAGAAAAGCATTCGTCGTATGAGAAACTCTAAAATGAAATCCGCGATAGCGCGCTTTAAGTTCAACTGGCAACGGTATGACAGTCCCAGCGCGCAGCCCAGATAGTATCACAACGAAGAAGATTCCCAAATGGTTATCTGATCGGAATAAGCGATAACCAGACAGCCCTTACAGCCACGAAATGCGAGGCGATTTGTGGCTGCCTTAGCCAGATTAAATCGCGAGTTTAAAACTCAGCCTTTTTACTCGTTGTGTGGTATATATTGCCGTGCGCCTCAATTCGGTTCGAAAGTCTCAAGGCGCTTTCTGCTTCAATGTAAAGGTTTGTCCCGCTACGGTTATAGTTCCGGCGCGGCCTCCGGGACCGGGGTTTAATAACTCGGTCTCTTGCGGCGTCAAACGATAGTCGGCCTTGACGGGCGGGTTTATCTCTCTGATTTTGCGGAATTTAAACTTGAAACCCGTAGTGATACGTGATGCGTGAAGTCAGCGACAAGCCTTTTAAAAGGTCAGTGCCTGAAAGTCACGAATCACGTATCACGAATCACTTCTTAGAGTTGCAGGCTGAAGGCTTGAGATCGCTCGCCTTTTTCGATGATGACGATCTGGTTGGTATCGTTTTTCTTCAGATTAAGTTTCTTATACTTCTTCTTGATGCTGAGCGAATTGGTCGCGGCGTCGAACGTAAAGGCGCGATTGACGATCTCTCCGTTTACCTCTACGCTCGCATCGGCTGAGAAATTCTCTCCCGTAATGGTCAGGACCTTTTTCACATAGCTCGCAAGGGTCACTGTGGGGACTTTTTTTGGCGGAGTAACGATTGGGTCCGTGACGTTATAGGCTACGAGCGCGAAATCCTGATCCAGATCATCGCCGTTGCCCGGCACGCCGTCGCCCGCTATGTTAGCTGCGCGGACGGTGATCGTAAAGTTGCCCGATGATCCCTCGGGTATCGAGGCGGCAGGCAGATAGATGGATTCGACATTGTTCAGCCGGTCCGCCTCACCTGTCGCGACGGAAAACTCACCCTGAAAATTATTCCCGCGATAGACGGTCTGCCCGTCGACAGTGATTTCCAGATCGAGGTCGTTGACCAGAGCCGGA
This sequence comes from Blastocatellia bacterium, assembly GCA_963765495.1. Classification (GTDB taxonomy): domain Bacteria; phylum Acidobacteriota; class Blastocatellia; order UBA7656; family UBA7656; genus CAVXWP01. The sequence goes on along the minus strand of CAVXWP010000001.1, from coordinate 309,952 downwards.
CCGGCCAGACTCCCCGGCGCATCGGTCCAGGCAAGCGTCACGCGAAGGGGACGAGAGCGGTCGGCAATGGCTCCTTTGATCTCGAAATGCTGACCGCTTTCGGTAAAGACCGTGGTCTGATCTATCAGTCTGCGGCTCCCGTCATCGAATGCGCGGGCCATATCCAGAAGCCCCCAACCTTGCCGCGCAGACGGCAAGTCGCCGCCCGCGTTTTCGCCCGTCAGGTAAGATGCGGAGTTGACGAGAAATGCCTTTGTCATCGCGGGCGAAGGCGCGCGGTTGTCTCCAAGCAGATCGCGCATCACGAAAAACTTGCGCGCAAGCGCCGCCGCTCCGGTCACGTGAGGGGCCGCAAGACTCGTCCCCGACGACCAAGTATAGAGTCTCTGGCCGGAAGGGTTAAAGAGAGTTCTGCCGGGGCACAATCCGTTGCCGTAAAAGAAAGTCGCTTGAGACGCCGCGCCAAATACGTGCGTGCCGGGCGCTGTGATGTCGGGCTTGAAGCGGTTATCGGCGGTCGGCCCGCCGGATGAAAATCTCAGAATGTCGAGCGAGTTGTCTGCGCCCTCGGGGCCTATCGGCCCTTGCCCGTCCAGATCACAGGAATCAACTCCTTCGGGGCGAAAGTTTTCACTCGCCGCCACGGTGATGACGTTTTTGGCCGTACCGGGCGAGCTTACGTGACCGCCCGGCCCCTGATTGCCCGCCGAAAAAACGAAGATCATTTCTTGATTGCCCGCGATTGTAGATTGCGCGTCGCGAGTGCGCGCATCGTATTCCTGCGCGAGCGAATTATAGATATTGCTGCCGTTGCCCCAGCTATTATTCGATATGCGCGCCCCCCTGGAATAGGCCGCCGAAATCATTTCCGAATAGCTCACCTTGAGCGATAGCGCCCCGAAATCATCGAATATACGCGACTCGCCAAGTCGGGCATTCGGTTCTATTCCAACCCCGTACATGTAGCCTTCCTCATCGGTCCGGTCGCTTATGCCGCGCCCGCAGGCTATGGAAGCCGTCATAGTGCCGTGACCTGTGATGTCTTCCGACTGCTCGCTTCTGGTGTAGTTAACATTATACGCGACGCGGCTTTCGCCTTCCGCATCGAGGAACCCCGGATGAACAAGCCCCTTTGATGTGAACCCGTGATCAAGACCTGAATCCGCGAAATCGATCAGGAAATCCGGTTCCCAGTTTAGACCCTGAGCTTCGAGCCATCCCATGTAGCCGGGGCCTGTCGGCTGAGTGCGGTCCGGGATCAGATTACCGGCGACTATTTGAAGACTGCGCTCGTCTTGCAGAGACAGGGCCGGATCGGGGTTTATAAAAAGCACTTCATCGAAGTCGGCTACGGAGGCCAGCCGCTCGATTGGCAGAGTGACGCACACGACTACAAATTTGAGGAACCGCCGGGGCGGTTGATTTACGGTTGTTGCGATTCGATTTATGTATTCGATGGCCGCGCTATTGTCAGGGGTGTCGAGCAATTCGATCTCTACGGCGGCCTGGCCCTTCTCTTTAAGACCGACAGCGCGATCATCAAATTCCGGCGCTATTTTCTGTAGGGGCTCAAAGCGCCCCATCCATCGGATGGGCCTCGAATCATCAGCGGATTCACCCGCGTCGAGCGCGGCAATACGGGCAAGCCCTCCCGCATTGCTTCGGATTATGTATGCGTTGTTTGGGATATAACCTATGATCTCGGAGCCGGTAGCCTTTAATTGCTCGATCCACCTGCGCTTGATGGGTCCGGCGAATTGAACTACGCGCAATTGCCTTCGTCCGGGCTCTCTAAGCGCCGAGATGTGCAGCGAATCAGCCGCCGAGCTATCGGATTCTCTTTTTGCGCGAGTATCGAGCGCGCCTCGACGGAAGAGGATAAAATCGGGATTACCCGGAGAATCTGCGCCTTCGCGTTTACGATCCGAGGTCGCTCGCGCAGACCCACAGGGAAGGGTCGCGCAAAACATCATCGCCATTGCAAGCAATGTGAGTGATAGCTTGATTGTTTGCGAGCCGGATATCTTCATTCTTAAACCATCACGAGTCTATCAGACAGGTACAAAGTCACTCAATGCCGGGATTGCCCGGCTCTCTCGGGAAAGCCTGTGAGGACAACCGCTTTTTGACAGGATTTACGGGATTTTCTTCCAATCTTTTTGATCTTGTAAATTCTGTCAAAAACTATCTCTCTCAAAAACTATCTCTCTCAAAAACTAGCTCTCTCTTTTTTTGATTTAGCCTGGAATCGCAAGCATGGCTTTTTTCTCGGCAATTCTGTCCCAAAAAGGCTGTCGGCCATTCTAGCGGCAAGGCAAGGAATATCGGCGATAATTCAGCGAATATCAGCTATTTACCTCTCCGCTTGAGTAAGAGCGGGGCTGGTGGCACGCGGGATGCAGTGCTATATGGCAATTACAGCATCACCCAACGATGCTCGATTGATATGATAAAACCTGAGGGGCCAAGAGGCATCGGATTTATCCGGTGCCTTTTACTTTATGGCGGTTCAAATCTCTTCTATCACAAGTTCAGAGTTTGTATAGATGCAGATTTCGCCCGCGATCTTCATGGCTTCTTTGACGATCTCTCTTGCGGGTAACTGGGTATGGCGAATCAGGGCGCGGGCCGCCGCCGTAGCGTATGGGCCGCCGGAACCTATTGCCAGCACTCCGTCGTCGGGTTCAATCACATCACCGCCGCCTGAAATCAGAAGCGATGATTTTTCGTCGGCAACGATCAGCAGCGCTTCGAGATGGCGCAGATACTTATCGGTTCGCCACTCTTTGCCCATCTCGACGGCAGCGCGTTGCAACTGGCCGTGATACTGTTCCAGCTTGGCTTCAAACCTTGTGAAGAGGGTGAAAGCATCGGCCGTAGAGCCCGCAAATCCCGCGATTATCTTATCGTTGAAGAGGCGGCGGACCTTGCGCGCACCCGATTTCATAACCGTTTTATCGAAGGTGACCTGCCCGTCCCCTGCCACCGCTACGTGATCGTCTCTGCGCACAGACAGGATGGTTGTGCTGCGGACTCGCGGTCGTGTTTCGTGGTGAAAATGATTCTTCCCCATAAATGGCGACTATAATGCCCGGCTCCGAGCATTGTCAAGAAACCCGCCTCCGGCCCTCACGCTTCGGGCCTCAGAGGTCAACCGTATGCCCGGCCTCCGCAAGCGAGCGAGCGGCTTTTTCGAGGTCTCGCTCTTTCAAGAGCAGGTAGTCAGTATCATAAGTAGAGACGACAAACACGCTGATGCCGGCTTCGGCAAGCGGCACAACCATCGAAGCCAGGATGCCGACCAGAGCGAAATCGAGCGTGCCCCGGACTTTCAAACATCGCCATCCTTTTTCGCAAGTAACATCTTCGGGCACGACGCTTTCAGGGCAAACGATTGAAAGCTCATCACGCGTTCGCGTGACCGAGAAAAAGTCGCCAGCCGTTGCCCAATCGGGAACCGCCCTGTCGCGCTTCAATCTGCAAACGGCAAACGCGCCCGAAAGGAGCGAAAGCTTTAATTTTGCATCAGGCATAGGTCTGGCGAAGGGATTTGAGATTTGATATCTCAGATTATCGTATGAACGAACGCAATTCTTCGATGCGCTGGCTCAGTTCTACGGGAGAGAGGTGACGATACTTTTCCGGGACCATCTCGCGCGATGTGGCCTCGCGAGCAGCAACCAGCACCTGGTATTCGATGGCCAGTTCGTCGCGAGCCGGGCTGAACTCGTTTGCCACCTGCTCGACATCCGGGTGTGTGACGATCTTTCGCCCGGCATTGCGGCTGACCCTGCGTGCGCGGATCAACATGGATTCGATGTCGGCTCCCGAAAGCGTCAACTGGCTCTTTGTGATCGGGGACCAGTCTTCGACCTCCACATTGATCTTATGCTTGCGAAGCATCGCTTCGATTATGGCGAGGCGGTCTTCTTCCGTGTCGGGATAGAAGAGCGAGATGTGCTCTTCGGCCCGGCCCTGGCGCTTCAGGTCTATGGGAAGCAGGTCGGGGCGGCTGGTCATCAGTATCCAGAGTATGCGGCCCCGGTTTCTCGTATCGCCCATCGACGCCGCTAGTTTGGAAAATATTCGCGCATCTACGCCGGAGTCTCCGCCCGTTTCGCGCGAGCCGAGAGTCGCGTCCGCCTCGTCAACCAGTACGACAATGGGCGCAAGCGTTTGCAGGAGGTTTAATATCTTTTCAAGGTTTGCTTCGCTCGAGCCCACCCATCGCTCGCGGAAGTTCTTGAAGGCGACCACGTTCAAACCGCAATCGTGGGCAAAGCATTCGGCAAGAAATGTCTTGCCCGTCCCCACAGGCCCGCTTATCAAAATGCCCATAGGCGCTTCTTCGGTTATTCCTTCGCGTATGGTTTCGGCTATGCCTCGCAGGAAATCCTTAGCCTTCTTCATGCCGCCCACGGAATCGAGCCCGAATCTGGGGTGTACGAATTCGACAAGACCCACGCATTCGGCTTCGATCAATTCTTTCTTCTTCTGGCGAATCATGTCGGCCGTCATCGGTTCGTTTTCCACGGCGGCGCTGCGTATGAGCGAATTCAAATGCACGCGATTCAGCCCCGATGTGAGCAACGCCGTCTGTTCATCGCCGACATCGGTCTTGAACTGCGGCAATTGCTCGCTCAGGTGCTTGATGAATTCGAGCCGCTCCCTGTCATCCGGGTAGGGGATGTCTATGGCGGCGAGCCGCGAATTCTGGCGTATTCGCGGGTGAACCTCGGCTACGCTTTCGGCGATCAGTATGACTATGTTGTCTTTCTTGAGCAATCGAGAGCTGGTTATCCATCGCTGAAAGGCAACCAGATTTGTGCGGTCTTCGCCCGACATATAGCTGATGTCGCCTGCCGGGATGATCGTATCCATGAAATTGATTATGACCGCGACCTGATCGCCGTAGAGCAAAAAATGTTCGATGAGCGGTATTGCGCGGGCGGGGTCTCTGGGGAGTTGCTTTACGGCGTCGCGGCCCGCAAGCGGGTCGGCCACGCGCAACTGCGCGAGAAAGGCGCGCTCGGCTTCGGTTGATCCGAATTTTATCCCCTCGCTGCGATTGTAGGTGACAAGATGTTTTGTGCCCACAAGCTCGCGTTGCAGATAATTGAGCAGGCTGACGTAATCGCTCCCGGCGCGCACCAGATCATAAATGTTGTTGTATATCAGGAAGTGGCTCGCCTCTCCCGCATAGTATTTGCGCGCCATTCGCGCAGCCCACGCGGGCAATTGATCTATATCGTCAATGAGTAGTTTTGTTCTTGACATAGCTAATCGGGGGCCGGGGACCAGGGGTCGGGGGCCGGTGACACGGAGAGCAAGACTTCGTCGTTCTGCCCTGACCCCCGGCCCCCGGCTATTGTCTCTGGGCCACAGGTGGCCGCATGTGGTCTTGCGAAGTGCGCTCGGCGGCGTCCAACTGGCTGAGAACGGGAGCCGTCTCTTCCAATATCTCCTTGGTGATCTCTATAGAAGAGAGCAGGGATTCGAAGTCCAGCGACAGAATGTGATCGGGCGTAGGCATCGTTACCACCTGATCGTTTACGAGCCCGAAGAAACTCTCGATTGATTGAAGTTGAGCCTCTACGCGTTTCATCGACCGCTCGATGTCGTTATAGGTCTGGAGCCGCTTCTGAAGTATTTCGATATTCTTTTCATAGAGTCTGCGAGTGTCGGGGTCGGGGGCCGACTGCATGGCGCGCTCGGCCTGCTGGGTCTGGTTTTGAATCGTCTGGCGATTTATCGAGCGCAGATGATTCTTGCGGCGGCGATAAACATCGAGCAGGTCCACATAGGATTCCCAGATGTTTTCAAGCCGCGAGATGCTATCAGGCACATCGGCGACGTGGGCAAATTTTTGATAGTTTTGATATATCTGATTCTTCATCCAGCGCAGGTATTCGACCGCCTCGCGCTCGCGAGGGTCGAACGCCTTTATCAGTTCTTCGCGCTTGCGGCCTCGCTCTGCAAATTCACGGCGGCGCACCCGGCGATCTACAAGTCTGCGGTATGCGCTCGTAGCCGGGATGCTCGCCAGATAGAGCGATTCGGCAGCCGCGCCTGCCGCAAGCGGAACCCAGGCAAACATCGAGAAATCCGTCGTGGCCGCAAAGACCGAGGAAGCGACAAAGCCTACCATAGCCCAGATGTTGAGCGGCTCTTTGGCCGCCTCTTTGAGATAGCTCACCTTTTCAGGCATAAAAACCCGCTTTCAACATGATAATGATGAATGAGGTGATTTAATCCCCCCCGTTCATCATTCAGCATTCACCGCTTCTATTCAAGCGTCTTCGACCGCTCGGAAGGGCCGAGCGATTTGCCCGCGCTGTCGCTCTCTATGGAAGGAGGCGCAGGCATAGGCGACGTATCCTGCCCTACACCCATCTGCCGTTTGTAGGCAGACAATGTATCTTCGACCTGTATATTCAGCGACTCGCGCTCTATGTCCTGAATCGTAGACTCTATACCGCCGGTCGCAAGGTCCATCCGCGCTTCGGCGGCAGCGGCCCGGCGCTGGATGCGCTCGCGCATCTCGCCAAAGGTGCCCGCGTCGTCACCGATCTGAAACGATGCCATGGTCTGTGAGAGCTGTTCCTGCATCTTGGCGGCTCGCGCCTCGTTTACGAGTTGCTGGGCCTCGGCGGTGCGTTTCTTCACCTGGAGAATGTAGTTGTCGAGAAACTTTTTGGCCTGGCTGGCTGCGGCCTTCGCGCTCTCAAGTTGTTGCTTCGAGCGGTCGAGGGCGATCTGTTTTTCCTGCAGAGCGGTTATATAGGTCTTGGCGATGTCGTCGCGGCCCTGCTTGATTGCGGCCTTGATCTTGGCGTCATACTCGATCACTTCGCGTTCGAGCGTGGTTATCTCTCTTTGCAGCAGCTTCTCGGTGGCCATTACCTGCGCGACATTGTTCTGCATCTCAGGGACCTTCTCGCGCATGTCGCGGATGGTCTGCTGGAGTATCAGTTCAGGGTCTTCGGCCCTTTCGATCATCCCGCCGAAGATCGAACGGAATAATCGTTTGAGTCTATTCCACATTTCCCCTCCTATTTTTGCCGGCCCTCGATCTCGGATGCATTTTTGATAGCCGAAGCACGCGCCCGGCTTCTCTAAAACAAGACGCGGGGCAAGGCCGTCTGGATTTCGTCATTAAGTCTACCACAACAACTGATCGGCGAAAATTTAAACTAACAGTTTTTCTCACCTTGTCAACACAGGGCGCGACGGGCTGCGATTGAGGCTCGGACCCGGGATTGAAAACGCGATTGTGCGTTGCGCGTTACGCACCAAATGGCTATAACAGGAAGAGACCGGCTCAGGGAAGCGGGACGCGTGCATACGACGCGTATATCTTTTCGTTTTGCCTTTTGCCTTCTCAACGCCCGGTTTGGTATGATTGGCGGTCGCATTTCAAGGAGAAATCTGAGTTGATGCATAGTCGCTTGCATATGGATGAGCCAAAGACCGAAGACGCCGAGATGACGCCGGAAGAGATATTCTCTCTCGTGCTGAATGATTTGAAGCTCGTTGAAGACGAGTTCGAGCGCCAGGTTGCCGAAGCCTCTCCGGTGGTTGCATCCGTTGCCCGCTATCTGCAGGAGGGCGGGGGCAAGCGCGTGCGCCCGGCGATGGTCGCGCTCGCAAGCAGACTCATATCGGGGCAGGCAACGCCCTCGACGATTCGCATGGCCGCCGTGATGGAGATGCTCCATATGGCTACGCTCATGCACGACGACATAATTGATGAAGCGCGCGTGCGGCGCGGACGAGCTTCGGCCAATGCCAAATGGGGCAACGACATCACGGTCTTGATGGGCGACTGGCTCTATATGACGGCCTTCGAGATGAGCCTGGTCGAACGCAATTTCGACATACTCGAAACGCTGACAGGGATGACGCGCCTTATGGTCGAAGGCGAGATCATCCAGTTATCTCTGATCGGCAACAGCCGGATCACCGAGGCCGAACATCTCGAAATCGTCCGCCGCAAGACCGCTTACATGTTCAGCACCTGTGCCGAAGTAGGCGCGATAGTGGCAGGCGCTACCTCGGAAGAGCGCCGCGCGATGGCTCGTTACGGGCTGTCGGTCGGCGTCGCTTTTCAGTTGATAGATGATGTGCTCGATTTCATCTCCACCGAAGCCAAGCTCGGCAAGCCGGTCGCCAACGACCTGCGCGAAGGCAAACTGACGCTGCCGTTGATATACCTTATGGAAGAAGGCAACGAGCAGCATCGTGAAATGATCGAAACCGTCATGCGCGAACGCGGGTTCGAAACCGTCAGTCGTAAACAGGTGCTCGATCTAATCGACGAGCGAGGCACTCTGGCCCGCGCCCTTGCCGAAGCCCGGCGCTACGCCGATGAAGCGGTCGAATCGCTCTCAATCTTTCCGCCCTCCCAGTACCGCACAGCCCTGCTCAGCGTGCCTCGCTTCATCGTCGAACGCGAAATGTAAAAGCGATTCGTGAAACGTGATTTGTGACACAAGCAGGCTTGTAAGCGCGCTCAAACCTTCGGCACCATCTCAAGGCCACACATCACACTTCACGCTTCACGAATCATTTCTGTAGACTTGTCAGCCATCGGATGGTTATAGTTATGTCGTCTGCCTTCTTGGGCCTGGCTTGAATATGTATTGTGAGAAATGCAATTTAGACTTCCCCGTAGGGTTGCGCTATTGCAAATGGTGCGGCCAGGGACTGGTTGAGCGCCCGCGCATCACAAGCGAGCTCTATACCTGTCCATCCTGTCTGGCTGCGGTACAGCCGAAATGGTCTTTCTGCAAATCCTGCGGCATCAATCTCGTCTCCGGCAAGCGCGAGTCCGTAGGCGTTTCGTGCCCGCTTTGCGGCGCTTCGAATGCGACAGGGGAGCTCAACTGCACTCGATGCGGTCACGATTTCACTAAAAAATCGGGGGCCAGGAAGGGCAACGAGAGCGCCCGGAGTTCCACGGCGCTGATCGCGCAATGCCCGTCCTGCGGCGAAAACCTCGATACCGGCTCGAAGTATTGCAAATCCTGCGGCGCGTCCGTCTCTGCGCCGGCAAGCCCCTTTGGCGCATCATCATTGCTTTGCAATCAGTGCACGAGCTTCAGCCCGCTTGGCTCAAGAACGTGTCGCGTTTGTGGAGCGTCGTTTGACGATACCGATTCGAATCGCGATACGAGAGGCGATGCGGAGGTGCAAGCCCGGCAGAGCACGCTGCCCGATCTTCCGGAGCATCTGTCTGAAAGGGAGCGGGCCGCCGCATTGATCTCGACCGAGGGGATGAGTTCGCCCCCGCAGAATGAAGCGGTCTTCGAAAATGAAACCATCGCTTTTGAAGCGCCTGCCTTTGAGCCTCCCTCGCATGAATCGCCCACGCCTGAGATGTTTGCGTCCGAGACGCCTGCGCCGGAACCGCCCGCGTTCAATGCATCTGCGATTGACACACCTGATGCCGCGCCGGATCAAGATCAGGCTCTTCCTTTCGCACCGGAGACGGTCGAAATAGAGAGAATTTCAGTAAGCGCCGAAACCGAGATGCTGCCGGGAGTCGGCCCGGAAAGCGAGATGCCGTCTCCAACCGCAAACTTTCAGCGACGAACTACGAATCCGGTCGAGCACCCGGAGGCCAAAAGCGACCCATATTCTTCCGAATTGACACCGGAGGCAAACCGGGTCTCGTCTTCCGCGTTGACGCTCGAAGCCTTTCAACTTGAACCCCCCTTGTCAGGCGAGGCCGAAAGCGATACGGCAACCGGGCAATTTGGAGCGATACCGGAAGAAAGCGGCGATCTGCCCGGAGGCACTATACAGATGGGCGCTTTGCCCGATGAGTTCTTACAGGATCGGTCGCAATCGCCTTTCGTCTATGAGACCGAAGTGACGCCGCCGCCTGAGAGCGGCGAGGCGGCAGAAGACGAGTCGCCAGAAGACGAGGCACCAGAAGACGAGGTGGCAGAAACGATTGAAACCGAAGAGGCCGAATCCGAAATAAACACCGCGCCTACGATGATAGTCTCTGAGACGCCTTTTGAGGATGTGCACACGGCCCCGTTTGGCCTGGTGCCTCCGCCCGCCGAACCACAATTCGAATCTCCTTATCAATCCGATCCGTTTAATACGCACTCGGACAACGCGGCGATACCCGTCAATGAGACCGAGGTAATCGATACGTCGGCGGCGCAAGCCGCCTCGGATGACCGCGAGCAAATGGCTCAACCGCTCCCGCCTTATTCGGCGCACGAACCGCCCGGGATCATCGTGAGCGAGGCTCCGCCATCGAGCCCAAAAAGCAGCGTGACAATAGCTTCGATAGCAATCGGGGTTGTGATGATCTGCATAGCCGTTTATCTGGGCTGGTGGTATCTGTCGGGCGGGTCGCCCAGGACTGAAACTACAGAAGTGACGCCGCCTGTGCCTGCCACATCACCCGCTCCGCCGCCTGCTCCGACTCCAACGGCCCCGACCGCGCCCGAAGGGATGGCGCTTGTTGCAAGCGGAACCTATAAGATAGGCCGCGATGAAGGCGATCAGTTTGAAAAGCCTGAGCATATGGTAAGTCTGAAAGCCTTTTACATAGATCGTACCGAAGTTACCAACGCCTCATATAAAAAGTTTATTGACGCGACCGGGCACCGCGCGCCCGAGGGTTGGAAGAACGATAATTATCAGGCAGGGCAGGATAATTTCCCTGTAACCGGCCTAAGCTGGAAGGATGCTGCCGATTATGCCGCGTGGGCAGGCAAGCGGCTGCCCACCGAAGAAGAGTGGGAAGCGGCGGCTCGTGGCGCGGATGGTCGCATATACCCGTGGGGAAACGATTGGGACAAGAGCCTCGCCAATATTGACACCGACGGTATAAAAGAAGTGGGCCAGTACCCCGGCGGTGCAAGCCCGGTTGGCGCACTCGATATGATAGGCAATGTCTGGGAATGGACTGCCAGTAAATTCAATCTCTATGCAAAAAGCCCTACACCCAAACCCGAGTTGCAGCGCAGCGTGACTTATCGCGTGATACGCGGGGGCGCATACGACGGCAACAAACAGCACGATGCCTCTTATCGCGGATTCGTTGACGCCGACAAGGGTTATGATAAGACGGGATTCCGGTGCGCGAAAGACGCCAAGCAGTAGGCAGTATGCAGTATGCAGTATGCAGTAACGGAGCAGGGTACCACCTATTCATATGCATACGCCGTGCTCTCTTCGGCAGTAGTCGTCAGTTTAGTATCAACTGCCTACTGCCTACTGCCTACTGCCTACTGATTATGCGATTGAGCCAGAAGCTTGGAGCGCTTTGTGCCGTTGCGGCGATTCTTCCTCTGATCGTAGCCTCGGTTCTGGTGCTTTATCAAACCTCCCGCGATTCGCGCGCGCGCGCGCGCGAACGCCTTCAAAATAATGCGCGGCTTGCCGAAGGTCTTTACGAAAAGCGGCTCGCCGAGATGCGCTCGGCCGCGCAGCGGCTCGCCGATGAAGTCGCAAACCGCGTGCTTGTCAGCCGCGAAAATGAACCGAGTGAATATCAGTCCGCGTGGGCGCGATTGCAGGACATGCTGCCCGGAGCGCAAAACGAATTCAGCCTCGATTTTCTGATAGTTGCCGATCAAAGCGGGCGCGTGATCGCCCGCCATAACGACCGCCCTTCGGCCGGGGAGTCCATCCTCGGAAACGACTACAAGAACCCGGTTGCAGAGAGCGTTATCTCTGAGGGAACGGGATCGCGCATTCGCCCGCTTGCTTCTTCCGTTGTGGAGCCGCGTGAGCAACTGGCCCGTTTGGGGTTAGCGCAGATGGCCGAGGTCGCTCGCATTGATTCATCGCTTGTTGAGGATTCCCTGATGATCGAAGCTGCCGCGCCTATCTTCAGCGCGGGGCGTTTCGTCGGCGTGGTATTGATCGGCCAGATGTTGAATAATTTTTCGACGACGCGCGCGGGCGGAGGTCCTCTGCAATCCTCCATAGTGGGCGAAGCGCGACAGATCGTTTACGGCGGTCAGGCACCGGAATCGGGCGCGCTCATATCGCTCGGCGATACGATCATCGCATCAAGCGTTCCCGCAAAAGGGGAACGCGACTCCGGCGGTCGAGGGGCGCTTGAAGGCGCGAGGCGCGATCCTGCCAGAACCGAAGAGATAATTCAATCGGGCGGACGCGATTACGCCGTGTCGTGGGAAAGCGTGAAATCGCTCGACGGAACCGAGGTTGCAGCCATCGGCTGCGCCATACCCGCAAGCGAGATTAAAGCCCCGGTCACGGTCGGAATTCTGCTAATCGTCATCGGCGTGCTGGCATTTTTACTGGCAGGCGCTGTAGGATTTCTATTCGGGCGCTTTCTGGGCATCAGGCTTGAGGCTCTGACCGAAGCCGCAACTCGAATGAGTGTCGGTGAACTCAGTACTCCCGTAAAGGATCAAAACGGGCTGGCCGGTAATTGGATTCCGCCATCGCTTGCCGAGGATGAAATCAACCGATTGGCCGAGCAGATGGATCGCACGCGCGACAGTTTCCGCCAGGCCATCGAGCGATTGCGCAGACGAGGATGAGCCGCGCCGTTTTTTCTTTGCGGAAGCCGAAAGTAAACTTCAAACAGGTAGTTGGTTTTCACTACGCGGAACGCTGAGAGGGAGAAAGCAGTTATTTCTTCCTGAGATTTATCCTGCTCGCAAAACGGGTCGCCATACTCGCGCGACCACACTATAGCAACGGAGGTTCCTTTGATGAGAGCTAATCTCTTAAAAATCGTATTGACCATAGTAGCCGTTACCGCCACAGGACTTGAATATACGGCAATCACTGCTGTTGCGTCCGTTCCCGCCGCGCAGGGGCAGGCTGCCGCCTCTCAACAAGAAACCACGCCCGCACCTCAAAAGGCCCGCCGCCGAAGGTCCCCTCGCCGTGGCAGCCAGATGATGAAGGGCGTGCCTAAAGGGATGGATAAATGCCTTGCGCATCTGTCTGAGATGGCCGCGAAAGACCCAATGACTCCTTACGAGGGACACCCGGAAGAGATTGTCAATAATGGGTTGCTGTGGGACGATCCGAAATCCAAATGCTCGATTGGGAGCGATGCCGACCTCAGAAGAAAGGTATTCGATATGGCCACGGCCTGGCGAATGAATGACTCTGCAAAGGTTCAGTCGCTGCTGGAAGAAATTAAAAGCGCCGCCCCCGGCCAATAGCAGAACAGGTGAAGAGTGATGCGTGATGCGTGAGGTAGGAGCCATCTTTTTGTCACAGGGTAAATACCTATCTTACGCATCACGCATCACGCATCATTCCCATCTCTTGGCTCGTTGACATTCGATTGCGCACTCCGTTACGCTCTTAATTAATCCAATTGATAGAATGCTGAGAATAATGCAGATAAAGAAGCAATTATTTATTGCCCTGGCAATCGCGTTTGTGGGCCTTTCCCAGATCGCGTGCAGCATGATTTCCGGGGATGCAAAGATAGATGAAGGCGTAGTCATCGCTCCGACATTGAAGGTCCGTTCTTCAACCGCGATGGTCGCGCTCGACCTTGTGGAACTCAAGCGCGGCGACCGGCTCGACATTCTCGACCAATCCGAAGTCAAGACCCCCACGCGAACCGAAGAATGGTACAAGGTCAGGACCACAAACAAGGACGAGGTCGTTGGCTGGGTCGAGGCGCGCTACGTCATAAACAAATCTATCGTGGATAGAATCAACGATCTATTCGAGAAATCAAGAGACACACCCTCGCAGGCTCAGGGAAGATTGAAGGTCTCAACCCGACTGAGGATCGAGCCGGGAGGCGAGCTTGTAACTTATCTCAATCGGGGAACCGAGGTCGATATAGTCGATAAGGCACGCACAAAAGTTAAACCCGAATCGCGACAATCCGACGCGGAAGACAGCGATGAAACGGCGGATGAACCGGAGACGCGAACCGTGTTGTGGTACAAGATTCGATTGCCCGAATCCGAAGTATTGCGCGCGGGCTGGGTGGGGGCGCGACAGGTCGAACTCGATGTGCCGGACGAGATACTGCATCTGGAAGGCGAAGGTCGAATATTTACCGGCTGGGTTGTCTTTGATCACAACAAGAGCAAAAAGGGTGAGACGAAGAACAACTACATCGGTTTGATGAAGAGCCTCGACACCGACGCACCCGTCGATTTCACGAGGCTATGGGTGCTGAATTATTCTCCGAGTCAGGGCCGTTATACGGGCTCCTACATCGAAGACGGGTTGCGGGGATTGTTGCCGGTCATACCGGGCGAAAGAGGCTTCACAATTCACGAAATGGACGAAAACGGCAAGCCCGTGGCCGTAAAGTATGAGGCTATACGAACGGACCCGGATCATCTGCGTGTCAAGCGTCTTTCGCCAAAGTTTCAGGTGAAAAAGCCGCCCAGAAAATCCAAATAGCATTTGAGCGGGTGGTTTCTGAAGTTGATTTCTTCTGAAGTTGGTTACTATTGTCCGGCGCGAATCACTTTCCTCGGATCAAGCCTATCATCTCATCGAGAGTCGCCTCGATGAGTTCAGCCATTAGCTCTACCATCGGGGTCGTATTCATCCGCAAGCCTTCGTCGCGCGCCGCACGATAACGGGGAGCGCGTTCCGGCGTAACTGTCACGGGCGGCAAATCGCTTCGAAGCGTAAAGAGGCTTGCGGCGGCAAGCGCCACTCTTTCATTCTCCTGCTCGAAAGGCTGAATTCCGACAAGACGCAAATGGACTATCGCGGCCTGCTCAACGGGATTTAGCTCGGCAAACGATTCGGCGGAAAACCACAGGCAGGCGGTCTCGATGGCAGCCGGCAGGTATTGAGCCGAGACAGGCTTCAAATTGCCCGCAGCACCGCCTGATGAGTTGCGAAATCGGCCTCCGTGACCGTAAGGGTCGCCGAGTTTCAAGAGAAATTCGGGTGTAAGCGCCGCCCCTCGCCCTTCGCTTTGCGCGAGCCCCGCTATGATGCGGAACGCCCCTATCGTTTCGGCTATAGATCGCTCTTGATCGCTTGCCCGGCTCAAATCCTGCGACGGCTGAGAGGCAATCAACGAGACCTGCTCGTGTGATACGTTGAGGCCGTAGAGGGAAAGAGTCGAGCGAGCGAACTCGATTTCAACCCACCTGTCAAGCTTCGCTTTCTGCTCGGAGGAGAGTCGAAGGTTCTTGAGTTGTTCGTGTTTCCGGCTTACGCGAGTGATCCACTCATAGGTCGGGCGGGTGAGCAAAATTTGAGGGCGGCGCGATTCCGGCGGTTTTTGCATAACAAGTTGACTATATGTAGCCGGGCGCGGCGGAGTCAACGCGCACCACGCGATCACAAAAGGTTCATCCCAGCTATCTGTCGCTTGACAGCCGGGCGCATTGCACGTGACACTTGCCAATTGCGGAAGTTCGAAGCGAGCGAAAGTGGTTCCAATGCAGACCGAGCGCGAAATAAGAGAGCATATAGTCGAGATAGGCCGCCGCATTTATGAGAGCGGTTTTGTCGCCGCTTCCGACGGCAATATCAGCGCAAGACTCGGCGACGGCAATATAGTCACTACGCCGACGATGGTGTGCAAAGGGCGGATGACCGAAGAGATGCTTGTGCTTGTCGATATCGAGGGTCGCAAACTGCGGAACCAGGAAAGAAACCCTTCTTCGGAATTCGCGATGCATCAGAGCATATACCGGTTGCGGCCCGATGTTCACGCGGTAGTCCACGCTCATCCGCCTTTCGGGACCGGGTTCGCCGTTGCCAATGTCGCGCTCGACAAGCCATTGCTTTCGGAAGTGATTCTCACGCTTGGCTGCATACCGCTCACGGCTTACGGCACCCCTTCGACAAACGAGATAACCGATTCGATCTCGCCTTACATACCGCATCACGATGCGCTGTTGCTGGCCAATCACGGAGCGGTGGCCTACGGACCCGATCTCGATATGGCGCACGCGCGGATGGAGACCCTCGAACATTTCGCCAAGATAACCCTGATTGCCAGAATCGTCGGGCGACCAAATGAATTGCCTGCCGACGCCATCGACAAACTGCTGGATGTGAGAGAGCGAGCCGGGTACATGGGGGCTGAGGCTCGCAACTGTCAGGCGTGCGGATACCTTCAGGGGCACGCGTCGAATTGCGCCGTAGGCAGCGCCACTCATTCTCACTCCGCAGGCAACGGCGACGAGACCGTAACGCTCACTCGAAGAGAATTGACCGCGCTCATAACGGAAGCTGCGCGCATGGTCGCAAGCAAAATGAATCAATGAGAATGGAGAATATATGGAAGCACTTGGAATGATCGAGACCAAAGGGCTGGTTGCGATGATCGAAGCAAGCGATGCGATGGTCAAGGCCGCCAACGTCACCCTGATCGGCTACGAGAAGATCGGAGCGGGCCTTGTCACGGCCATCGTGCGCGGAGATGTGGCGGCCGTAAAGGCGGCTACGGATGCAGGGGCGGCGGCGGCCCGGCGAGTGGGCGAGCTTGTGAGTGTCCACGTCATCCCGCGTCCGCACTCTTCCGTGGATGAAAATCTGCCCGTCACCTACGAATCACGCGGGAAATAGCGCCGGGATTCGGGGGTCAGGGGCCGGGGGTCGGTAAATCGGTTGCAATGCGCGCCGTTCTTCCGTAAACCCCGGCCCCCGACCCCCGACCCCTGGCCCCTGACGATTATGATATTAGCCCGAATAGTTGGAACCGTAGTGGCTACGCGAAAGGACGACCGTCTTCACGGGCGTAAATTGCTCATTGCGCGCATGATCGGGGTTGACGGTCAGGACGAGAAGGGCCATATAGTCGCGGTTGATACCGTGGGCGCGGGCTATCAGGAAACGGTGCTGATCGTGCAGGGAAGCTCGGCGCGCATGGCTTTCGAGTGCAAGGAATGCCCGATTGACGCGGCCGTTGTCGGCATCGTTGACACCGTAGAAGTTGAAAAATAGTGGTCAGTGGTCAGTATTTTTTCCGGCTATTGCCGCTATTTTCAAATCGAAGATAAGGTTACAACGAACCGATCACTGACTACGGACCACCGATCACCGATCACCGATCACTGCCAATGAATACTATCAGAGTAGCACTCGCGCAAATCAATCCTACGGTTGGAAACCTCAAGGGCAATGCCGAGCTTGTGATTGATTACATCCACAGGGCAAAGTCGGCTTCGCCCGATATTATCGCTTTTCCCGAGCTTGCGCTGACAGGCTATCCGCCGGAAGACCTGCTGCTAAAACCCCACTTCGTGCGCGAGAACCGTCGCACGCTCGAAAGCGTGATAGAGGCGGCCGGGGATCAGTTAATCCTGGTCGGTTTCGTTGATACGGATGGGTCAGACATCTACAACGCCATCGCCGTCATAGCAGGCGGTAAACTCGTCGACGTTTATCATAAGACATTTCTGCCTAACTATGGCGTGTTCGATGAAGAGCGGTACTTTCAATCGGGCAGGCGCTGCCCCGTCTTTTCGCTTGAAGGTGCGCGAGTCGGCATCAATATCTGTGAAGATATATGGTATCCGGGCGGGCCTACGAAGATGCAATCGCTTTTAGGCGACGCGCACCTGATCGTCAACATATCGGCCTCGCCTTACAACGCGGGAAAGCGAGTTGATCGCGAGCGCATGCTCTGCACGCGAGCCGAAGACAATGCCGTTGCGCTGGCTTACTGCAATCTGGTCGGGGGACAGGATGAGCTTGTCTTTGACGGCAACAGCCTGATCATCAACGAAGCGGGACACGTGGTGGCGCGCGGGCTGGCCTTTGAAGAAGACCTGATTATCGCCGACATCAACATCGAGCGCGTATTTTCCGAGCGGTTGCACGACCCTCGCCGCCGCCGCGAAAAGATTCGCATAGTCCCGGATGAGTCGCTCTATGTTATCGAGATCGAAAGCAACTTCGAGCAGACGAGCGAGCGAGCGCCTGCCGAGGCTCATCTGCACGAAGCGCCCGACGATGCCGAAGAGATTTATAAGGCGCTTGTGATCGGCACGCGGGATTACGTCGAAAAGAACGGTTTCGATAAAATCTTTCTAGGTCTTTCGGGCGGAATTGATTCGGCGCTTACGGCCGTCATAGCCGCCGATGCGCTTGGGTCTGAAAACGTAAACGCGGTCTTTATGCCTACGGATTATTCATCATCCGAAAGCGGGCGCGATGCTCGGCTGCTTGCGGAAAATCTCGGGATACATTATCAGGTAATCGCCATTCAGGATACGTTTGGCGGGTACTTGAAAATGCTTGAAACGGCCTTTGACGGGCTGCCCCCGGATGTGACCGAAGAGAACCTACAGGCGCGCATTCGCGGAAACATCCTGATGGCACTGTCGAACAAGTTTCACGGTCTCGTGCTTTCGACGGGAAACAAGAGCGAGATGAGCGTGGGATACTCTACGCTGTACGGCGATATGGTAGGCGGATTTGCGGTGTTAAAGGATGTTCCCAAGACGCTTGTTTATGAGTTGAGCGACTACATCAACCGGCGCGGACCGCGCCCCGTGATCCCTGAATACATAATCACGCGAGCGCCGTCGGCTGAACTTCGGCCCGATCAGAAGGACCAGGACACGCTGCCGCCTTATGATGTGCTCGATCAGATACTTGAAGCCTACATCGAAAGGGATATGAGCGCCGATGCGATAGCGAGCCAGGGCTTTGACATCGGGACTGTTCAATGGGTAATAAACAGGGCCGACGCAGCCGAATACAAGCGCCGCCAGTCACCGCCCGGAATAAAGATAACTCCGCGCGCCTTTGGCCGCGACCGCCGCATGCCTATTACCAACAAATATCACAACTGATCTCTCGGCATCCGGTTTCAGAGGAGGGCATTCGGATGGCAGAAGATTTATCTGCTTATCATAAACCCGTAAGCGATCTGTTTGTTATGCCTTCATCCGGGCAGGAGCGGGCACGCTTCCGCCTCGCTCGCGAGCAGGTCGAGCATTATCGGCAGTATGGTTATCTGGCCGGAATCAGAATGCTCACCCCCGAGCAGGTAGACTTGCTCTGCGAGCAACTGGATGAATTGATGGACCCGGCGCACCCCCTTAGAGAGCTTTTTTACGAGTACAACAGCAACGAATCGAAAGACCCCGCAAGAGTCCTGTTTCATGCTCTCGGGGCGTGGCGAATTGCAACCGGCTTTCACGACCTGCTCTGGAATCCGGCCTTCACGGTTCCGGCCTTTCAGTTACTCGAAGGCCCTGTGCGTTTCTGGCACGACCAGTTGTTTTGCAAGCCCCCGAGACATGGAGGCGTGGTGGCGTGGCATCAGGACTATTCCTACTGGACAAGGACTCAGCCGATGGCGCATCTGTCGTGCTGGATAGCGCTCGACGATTCGACTCGCGATAACGGATGCGTGCATTACGTACCGGGGAGCCACCTCTGGAATCTTTTGCCGGTTACGGGACTCGCGGGTGATATGAAGGCTATCGAAGATGTTCTTTCCAAAGAGCAAAAGAGCAAGTTCCAGCCCATAGCCATCGAATTACGAAAGGGCGAGGCTTCGTTTCATCATCCTCTGACGGTTCACGGCTCTTACGAAAACGATACCGACCGACCGCGAAGGGGGGCAGTAATAAACGTCTTTCGCGACGGCGTAGTATCGGCTTCAAATGAGCCGCTGCTTGAGGGCGTTCCGGTGATCGCTCAAGGGGGAAAAATCGAGGGCCGGTTCTTTCCCCTGCTTCTGGACCGGGCCGATTCAAACTGTCAGATTGAATCGGCCTTGTCTATCGAATGTCCGTAACCGGCTCCTGTTTGCGCGTGACGCGAAAGCGTCTGACGGCCACACGAATCAGCAGGGCCAGGGGAAGGAAGACAAAGACCGCAAGCGGTATCAACACGATTATCAGGCGAATCAATCCGAGAATGAGCGCCGCCGCAAAATCAACCCCGTCTCCGAAAGCCTTTTTCACATCGTCGCCAAAGCCTGAGGTTGTGGCGGTGACCGTAGGCGCGGGCGTCGTCAGGGTGACGGTGATCGTTGATAGCGCGGATTGATTCTCAAGAAAGCGTTTGCGGCCCTCGAGTCTCTCAATTTCGGTCCGCACATCGGCTATCTGGCTCTGCACTTCAAGCGCCTCGGAAACCTTTCGGGCCTGTTTCATGATCTCCAGAAACTGCGCTTCAAGCGCCTTCTTGGTGCTGATGCGGGCTTCAAGGTCGATGTACTCTTCGGTCACATCCTGGCCTGTGACCTTCTCCTGTAAGACGCGGCTGCCTGTTGCGCGTATCTGCTCAATTGCAGACTCAAACTGTAGCGATGGGACGCGAGCGACGATCGTCACGGTTTCGCCGGTCCGGCTCAGATTTCTGTTGTCCTGTTGTTTGTACTCAGATGTGACCACAAAACCGCCGTGCGATTCGGCTATCGCCGTGATCTTTCGCTGCACGTCGGCGGGAGTATCGGTTTCGACACTCAATTCGTCGTTACGAATTATCTTGCGGCTGGTCATTTCAACGACCGGCTGGTTCATGTTCACATCACTACTGCCGTCAAAGGCCGACTTCCGCGTCTCTACGCTTGCTTTTTTTGCCTGTTCAACATCGGGGGCAGCTTGTGGCTGCGCGGCAGGCCCGCTCGAAGACGGCATTGCTTCTCGTTGGTCCATCCCCCCTTCGCCGCTACAGCCGGAGAGCCAGACCAGTGATATTATCGCTATAAGCACAAATCCCAATCGCATAAACTACCTCCATCGCTTTAGAATCTCAGAGGGTCAAACGCCTCAATCGAATTTCTGTTTCCCTGAGTTGGGCGCTTTGATGCAGTCTTACATTATAAGGATTGCCCGGGCGCAATTACCTTGCAGAATTTTGCAATCGCTTTATGTGTAGGAGTATAAGGCAAGGAGCTTGAAAATGCTCAAAGTGGCAGCAGGAGTGTCGGACCCTGACCTGTGTTTCAGGATATGCTGCTAGTCGGCCCTGATTTGCGAGAGGGCTAAAAGCGAAGCCCTCTCGCGCCGAGGAGGGTCGGCAATCAGGTTGCGAATTACTACTTTTCTACTATATCGCCCTTCATGCTGGAGATGGCTGCAAGCACCTCATCTTTCTCTTTCGTAGGCACTTTGAATTTATCCAGCGTTGCTACAAGATGTTTGACTGCTATTGTCCAATCCAGCTGGGTAATTCCCATCCCTTTATGCGCGGTCTTCATATCGCGGCCGAGATAAAGGCACGGCCCACCCGTGGCGGCGCACAATTGATCTACGACCAGCTGGCGAACGCGCATTTTCGAATTATCACTGAGGCCGACGAAGAAGCGGCCAAGCTGCTTATCTGATGCCAGTCGCCCTATGAAATCATCGGTAACTGCCGCCAGGGCATCGTATCCACCCAATCGCTTGTAAAGAGTGTCGCCGCTTGTTTGAGCCGATGTTCTGGTGAACCCGGCTGAACCTAAAAGAACTCCAAGTGTGAGAAACAGGGAAAGCAAAGATTTTGTCTTCAAGGTTTTCTCCTCCTAAATTTATTGTTGGGCTAAGTGGTGAAGATCTCCGCAGGCGGTTTGATGTAGTCGGGACCAAATGCCGGCTTCCCCTTCGAGAGCTAAACTCCAAGCCACCATCCGGCCGGGCGGTGCTTCATCCTCCGCCTGCGTCGTTGGAAGATACGCACGGGTTTGCCCTATTGGATTTCTCGCCTGCAAATTGTCGTTGTTGAGTTTAAAGAATAGTAGGCGCGGGAATGGGATGTTTCCCGCGCCTTGTAATTGAGCCCCCCGGCTCTCAGGCGAAAGCCGGATTTAGGCAGGGTTGAGGCTCAAACCTGGATGTGGGGAGGGGATAGTCTCCACATCCAGGAGTTCAAGGCTGGCAACGAAGGAACCAGCCAACTCCGGTGGCATTGTTGCTTGAGCGGAAGGGCGCCACCGCTATATGAATCCGATTATCAACTCAACCGAGCGGAGGAGGGGTCTTTAGCCTCTCTCCTCCTCACTATACACTGACGCGAAAACCATCCGCTTTTTTGCAGACGAAAAAACTTTTTTTCAGAAATATCGGTATGGCAAATCACCCCTATATATTCAGGGGTCAGCTTCATTGAAAATGGAAGCGCTTATACCAATTCCCGAATGAGTGTAGGGGCAAGGCTTGTCCTTGCCCGGATCGCCCGAAGGGCGATGACCATCATCGCGCTTACGACGGATTCGGGCAGCCACAATAAATGTACTCATTCGGGCTGCCCCTACATTTGCCGTATATGCGACTGGAAATTGGTCTAATACAGGGTGAATCGTCAAACAGGCAGAACCATTATGTCTTTAGACCGATCTGATAATCGGGCAAAAAAACGGGTCTGCTCGATTACAGGATATTTGCGCGGTCGCGAAGACGGTCGCTCGCAATGGCTGAAAGGCGATGGCTGAAAGGCTGCTGCCGATCCGAGATCTCAAATGAAATCTCGGATCGGCAAAAGATCAATTATCCTTCCAGTCGGGGATGCGGCCCGGAGTCCAGGGAGCGCCAGCCGTTTCCATCTCTTTCTCAAGCCTCGCAAGATCGCCTTCGATTAAGGAACGCAGTTTTGTAAGTTCCTGACTGAACTCATCGGACGCGATTCTGTAGGCAGTCATCTGCGTCTCGGTGGGCTTCGACGTAGACATTCGCTGGTCGGACACTATCCCGTTTACCCGCTCGCTGATCGAAGGCGGGACGGGTTCGTTTCGGGCGCGCAGCACCGTGTCTCCGCGCAGGGCGCGAAGTATTTCGTCCAGCCTCTTTTCAATCGACAGCGCCGATTCGGTCATCTGATTGCCTGCCGCGGGGGTCTCAAGCAGCGCCCGCTTTATCGCCCCCATGCGCGTCTTCAGTTCATTTGCGGTCTGCAAGGCTCCCGAGACGGCCCGCTGCAAGCTGGCCGCCTTTTGCTGAAACTCTACGAGCGCGGCGCGATCTGCGGGCGACATCGAGGAGGTGCCTTCCACAAAGACGGAAAACTCCTGCGCCCCCGCAATCGGAGTCAGCACGCCGTCTACCCTCCGGGCAATCGTCACGGTGAACTTGCCGGGCATCACAAGCGGACCCGACGGACGATCAGCGAAAATACTCTCCGCGCCTTCCCCGCCCGAACGTGGCGGAGGAAGCGTGCTCGCCGGATAGCGCAAATCCCAGCTAACACGATGGAGCCCCGAAGAGGTCGGGGCCGAAAGCCGCCGCACTACGCGCCCCTGCCCGTCCTTAACGGTTAACTCTACGGTTGGGGCTTCCTCTTCCTCCTCCTGTCTCAATTCTTCCATAGTCGGATAAGGCAGCGAGGCGGCCTTTTTTTCCGCCTCTTTTTCGGCATCCTTGCGCTTCTGCTTTCGGGTCTTTAGCGAATCCTTCAAATAATAAGTAAAGGTCGCGCCAAATGGAGGGTTCTCCGCCGTATAGAAAGACTCGCCCTGAAAAGACTTTCCGCGCCCGCCAAGCGGCTGGCTTTGTATGTACATCATCGCGTTTTTGACCGGCAGAAGGTTATCACGAGAGAGCAGGTCGGGCGTGATGGCCCTGAGCGGCGAGAAATCATCCAGGATATAGATGCCGCGCCCGAACGTGCCTATGACCAGGTCGTTTTCGCGTTTTTGGATGACGATGTCGCGGACGGCTATCGTGGGCATCCCGCCTTTTAGCTGAATCCATTTCTGCCCGCCGTCAAGCGTGAAAAACAATCCGAATTCCGTGCCTGCAAACAGCAGGTTCGGATTGATCGAATCTTCGGCAATCGCAAGCACGCTTCCCCTTTCCGGCAGATTGCCCTTGATCGAAACCCAGTTCTTTCCCGCATCGGTGCTCTTGAGCAGATAAGGTTTGAAATCGCCGTTTTTATGGTTGTCGAAAGAGGCATAAACCGTTCCGGCATCGTGCTCGGAAGCCGCTATGCGGCTGACGTAAGTCATATCGGGTATGTTCGGGAACTTCTCTATTTTGCGCCAGTTGTTTCCGCCGTCTTCCGACACCTGAATCAACCCGTCATCGGTGCCTATGTAAATCAAGCCTTCTTTCTTTGGTGATTCGGAGAGGGCGACCACGTTGCCATAAAACGACGTGGAAGCGTTCTTGGCGACCGCGTCAGGCCCCCACACCCTGTCCATCACGGGCAGTTTGTTTCTGTCTATCTGGCGGGAGAGGTCGCCGCTCAATGCGCGCCAGCTATCTCCGCGATCATCGCTGCGAAAGAGCCGATTCGCGGCGAAATAAAGCCGCGTATGCGAATGCGGGCTGATAATAAAAGGCGAGTCCCAGTTCCACCTGAGCGGCGCTTCATTTTTTCCCTCTTGAGGCTGAATCCCCATGCGCTCGCCCGTTCGCCTGTCTACGCGGACAAGACCGCCGTGCTGAGATTCCGAATAGATGGTATACGGGTCTTCGGGGTCTACCTGTGTGCGGAACCCGTCTCCGCCCTGAGTGACGAACCAGTCGGAATTCAGAATGCCGGAAGCCGAGTGCGTGCGCGACGGGCCGCCAAGGCTGAAGTTGTCCTGCGTCCCGCCATACACATTATAAAACGGGGTGTCATTATCGGCTGTGACATCATAAAACTGAGTGATCGGCAGATTGGATTTGAAGTTCCAGTTTGCGCCCCGGTCAAAGCTTTCATAAATTCCGCCGTCGCAGCCGACCAGATAATAATCCGTGTTCTCGGGATCAATCCATATGGCGTGATTGTCTACGTGTTTGGACTTTTCTCCGAGCGGGCGCACGGTCTTTCCCCCGTCATCGCTCACCATAAGGAGCGTGTTCGGCAGATAGATTCTATCCTCATCTTTTGGATCGGCCACTATCTGGCCGTAGTACATGGCCGTTGCGTCGAATGGATTTCGGCGCTCCCAGGTTGCGCCACGGTCGGTCGAGCGAAAGACGCCGCCCTTCTCGTCAGCTGCTTCGATAGTCGCATAGACCGTGTCGGGATTTGCGGGCGAGACGGCCAGACCTATGCGCCCCATCTCTACTGAGGGAAGACCCGATTTCAGTTTGTTCCACGTAGCGCCCGCGTCGGTCGATTTGTAGATAGCGCTTTCCGGCCCGCCGTTTATCAAAGTCCAGACGTGGCGGCGGCGCTGATAAGACGCCGCGTAAAGAGTATCGGGGTCGCGCGGGTCAATTTCTATGTCGGTTACGCCCGTGTTTTCGCTTATCATAAGCACTTTCGCCCACGTCTTGCCGCCGTCGGTCGTCTTAAAAAGCCCACGGTCTCCGCCCGAAGCCCACAACGGTCCTTGAGCCGCCACATAAACCGTCGAAGTGTTTCGCGGGTCTATAGCTATGGCCCCTATGTGCTCGGAGTTTTTCAACCCCATGTTCTTCCAGCTTTTCCCGCCGTCGTCTGAGCGATACACGCCATCGCCGTAAGAGACGCTGCGCTGGCTGTTGTTTTCGCCCGCACCTACCCAGACCGTAGAAGGATTCTTCGGATCGAGAACAACCGTGCCTATCGAATAAGAGCCTTCGCCGTCAAAGACAGGCATCCAGGTGGTGCCCGCATTAGTGGTTTTCCACACTCCGCCCGAGGCCGCAGCCGCAAAATAATGAGAGCGGTCTGCCGGGTCTACGGCAAACGAGACCACGCGCCCGCTTGTCAAAGCAGGGCCGATGAGACGGAGCTTTAGACCTGCAAAGGTTGGCGCTGACATCGGATCGGCAGGTTTCTTGTTTTCCTCCTGCTCGGTCTTGTCTGCCGCAGGTTTTTCTTCCTGAGCAAGGGTTGATACGGGCGCGCTCGCAAGTATAAGCGCCATATAGATCAGCAGGAATCGGCGTGTAATTCTCAAAGTCATACCTCTCCTCAGATTCCCTTTCGGGAAATAATTAGATTATCTCGTACCCGGTTGAAGCATTGAAAAGACAAATACAGACTAAAAAAAGCCGCCCCTTTCAATAGAGGCGGCTTCTCGAAATTTACCAATCGCGCTATAGCGTAAGCGATTTAAGGAAGCCGCTCGAATGTAAAGACAACCTGCGCGTTACCTTCGGGGGTAAGCATAAGCTTGTTGCCGTCGAGTTTGTATTTCCATTTGGCTTCCTTACCCATAGAGCTCGGGGCGGACTGGGCCATCTGGTGCAGGGTTATCGTGTCTCCGCTGATTTCAAAATGGCCCGCCGTGGCGCGCAAACCCTGATAAGCCTCGACCATCTTTTTCATGCGCGCGTCTTCGGGTTCGCTCTGGTCCCATGTTTTTCTGTCCACACCGGCCTGAACATAGGCCATGTAATTGCCGTGTACGACTATCATGCCTTTGGCCTGAGCTTCGGTTTGCTCGCCGCCGGGGAACTTCGTAGAGACGTATTTATATGCTCCGTCGAGCTTTGAATCGGCCGCCTGTATAGTGATTGCGGAAGCTAAAAAAATCATTGCGCAAACGAACACTGCCTTTACTCTCATTGTTTCATCTCCTTGTTTAAAACTGTCTGAGAAACCTTTCGCCTTTAAGTCGGATATTCTATTTGCTCACGCGCTTCGTTGGCAAGCGCGCTTGTTTCCCTCAACAGGTCTGTCTGTTCCCATTCGCCTTTCATTGAAATTCCCTGCTACATTAGTGATCGAGAGGATCAGACCTATGCCAATGACAGATAAGATCGGATTGATAGTTGATGATATGTTTTTCGCCTCGAAGATAAAGGGAGCAGCCGAAGCGGCGGGCCGCACTCTTGAGCGCATAAGATCGCAGGAGCAATTGGAAAACAATATCGTGGATAATCCGCCCGCCCTGCTGCTTGTGGACCTTCACGCGAACCGCATAAACCCAATACAGGCGATTGAGTTCTTCAAATCGCGGCCCGAATTAAACGAGGTCCCAATAGTAGGTTTTTTCTCGCACGTCGAGGTCGCGCTCAAACAGGCAGCCGAGCGGGCAGGATGCGATTACATACTGCCGCGCTCGGCATTCACACAGAGGCTCGGTGAAATAGTATCGGGCGCTTTCGAGGCGAAGTCACGTCAAACTGATTGATTCGCATCATTGACATGATTCGATGCAGGCAAACGGCTGAGATGCTCCCCCGTTTGGACCCGGATTTACCACTACCACCGCGCCGGGCAATCCCTGGCATATTCTCCCTTTCAGGATCAGTTTTGTGAAATTATTTGGCGCACCTGCTACAGGGTCTTTCAACTTTACCTTCTTAGGTGTTACTCCACCGACTGTCACCGTGATACCTTCCGTGAAATCGGTACCTGTCACAATTAGTTTAAAGCCTCCCATTGCAGTCTTTTTCAGTTTGCACGAATTTATCACAGGACCGGGCGGCGGAGGATCAACTACCACCTGTGAGCAGATCACACTGATCGAGATAGTCGCTCGATTCAGATCCGTCTGGCCGTCGGGCGTGCACAGAGCCGCAGCGTTGCCCTCGCCGCGCAGATCGAAACTCGGTTTGGCGGGAATTACCTGTCCCTCGTTCAGAGCGGGCTCGGTGCCGGAATTGAATAGCTGGAATGTGCCAGCGTCTGCAAAGCGCTCTACAAAATAGATAGGGCTCGTTTCGGCCAGCGGAGCCAGCGTTGACCAGTTGGTCGAATCGGGCTCTGAAGAAAGAAGCGTTGGCCCGCCGTTTGAGTAGCCTACGATCACAGGCTGATCGGGCGTGCCGAGCAAATCCATCCGGCCATACCACATCCGAAAAGCGGAGGCTTCCGCCTCGCGCGTGTTGTGACTCAGCAAGTTGAATCGCGGGGCGAGCGGTCCTTCTGTGACCCCGGAAGCCGCGTTCTCATCCGCAAGTTGCCCGTCATCAAAGAGGAAGACCGAAAAAGTATTGCTCGACCCGCAAGCCTCGCCGCCCGATTCAGGCACGTTGATCCAGCGAATGACGAAATCGTTTACATCTGCAAACCCGAGCGCCTGCACCGGGAAGGTATGCGCAAATCCTTCGGCGCGACTTGCCGGGTTCAAATCGGCCCAGGCGGGCGCGAGCCTCGCAAGCGGCTCGCGGAACTCTTCGATAGTCGGGGTGGCGTCAGTGTCGCCAGAACCGAATGTTATGTTGCCGTTTGAGTTGAGAAAGAATGCATTCCACACTCGGTTTAGACAACCAAACGGATTGCCGGATGGAGCATTGGCCGAAAACAGGAATTCGAATCCGCCGGACGGACTGCTGACAGACGGGTTCCCTTCCCCG
This sequence comes from Blastocatellia bacterium, assembly GCA_963765495.1. GTDB lineage: Bacteria > Acidobacteriota > Blastocatellia > UBA7656 > UBA7656 > CAVXWP01. Next base: position 281,888 of record CAVXWP010000001.1, on the reverse strand, counting down.
ATGGGTTCGCCTTCGCCTCCGCTGTCGTCACCCGAACTGCTGACTGCTCCATCGCCCCCGGCTACCTGATGGCTCGGATCGAAACTCTCAAATACAATCGGCCCAGTCGCGGCGTCATCCGCCTGCGCCGCCCCGTTGGGCAGCGAAGGGAATTGAGCCGCGTTTTTGCGCGCTCGATTCAGGTAGAGCAGAAAGCCGCGCGCAAGCCCCGACAGCCCTGCCGGAGCTACGGTGGCCGCATCCGTAGGCGCTTGCCAGAAAATGTGGTCGAAACGATCCGAATCGCCGTCACCTGTTATCGTAGGAGCCGTCAAAGTATCCTGCCTGAAATCCACGAAATCGCCCCGGCGGTCAATCGGGTGCGCGTCTTCAAAAGAGAGTATCTCTCCTCTGAGAGGCGAAGCGCCTCCCCTCGAGATGGAATCGGCAGGCGCGCCGCCCGATATGACATAGACTTTGCTTTCTTCATCGACCACGAGCCCCGAAAGGATCGAAAAGTCTATCTGCATGTCGAGCTTTAACGTGTTGGCCGGTTCCGCTCCGATAACTGATCCTGCTGCTCTTATCTCAGGCCCGTTGCCAAGCACAAAGACCCTAAAGTTATTGACGCCCGACGAAAGCGTGAGCCCCGTCGCCGCCACATCGGCAAACCCGTCCGCCACGGGCAGCGTTCCGCTCACCTTATCGTCCGGCGATATACAGGTGTTGAGCGCGCCCGCGCAATCGGCAAAACTGATTACCATAGACGGAGTCGGCCCGAGCGCCACAGGATTGCGAAACCTGCCTTCGGTTACCTCGGTATCCTGGTCGTCTGTGTCTACTACGGACCTTGCGACCGCCGCATAGACGATGTTGCCCGGCCCGCAGGCGAGCGACACGATGTTGCCAAACGTAGGCGAGGTGCCGGAATAGTTTGTGAGGCGATTGATCTGATTTGAGGGCGTGCCTCCGAACTTTCCGTAATCGCCTGCTCCGGGGTTTAGCGATGTGAGAACCGCCGGGTTCTGTGCCACAAGCGCGCGATCCTGAAATCCCGGTGCCTGGTCGTCGCCCGTTCCCGGCGCGTCGAGCGATGTGACTTTTACGATGTTGCTGGCGGTGAAAGTCAATAAGTCAGACTGCTGAAAATAAGCATTGCCGTCATCGTCCACGCAAACGCCCGCGAGGTTGCCAAAGCTTGAGAAGGCAACCGCCCACGGTCGCCCTGCGGTCACCGGAAACCCTTGCGAAGTCACAACGCCCGAGGAGGCGCCGGCAGGGCTCGCCAGGTCGGATACCGGCACGGCCAGCAACCCGCTTCTCACTACCTGATTCCCGTTGTTTAGGTGTAGCGTTCCGCTCGAATCCCAATATGCAATATAGAGTATCTCGCCGATCTGCCCGTTAAAGGTCGAATAAGCCGCATTCACTCTGGAAAAAGATGTGAGGTCGGCTACGGGGTTGACCGCAAGCCCCGTTATCGCGATAGCGTTTGCGCCGCTCAATGAACCGAAGAAGGCTGAGAGCACCGCAGGTATACTGATGGTTGTGAAGAGATCGGCCGCCGCGTCTCCTGTAGTGTCTGCGCCTATATAGACATTGCCCGCCGAGTCGCCCGAGTAAAAGATATTTTCATCGAATCCGTTGGCCAGAGTGTGCTCTGAAATGGCTACGCGAGTCATCTCCTGTTGAGGATCAACCGTCGCGTCAGGCAATCCGCTCACCCTGGCTTCGTGATCGGAAAAGCGATCTTCGCTTCCGTCGATATCGGCAAGCAACCTCACCTCGGAATTTCCGTTGCCGCTTCTGATCAAAGCGGTGCCCAGTGAAGCGGAGAGGGCCGCATTGCGCGAGAGTGGCGAAGGGTCGGTCGTCTGCTGCAAGGGGTTAAACGCGCCTCTCGCAGAGATCGCCTTGCCGGGCATCGCCCCCGCCGAAACATAGCTGCGCGGCACCGCCATCATTGCCAGTGTTATAGCCATTACAGTCGTCAGAATAATCTTTTTCATTCCCTTTACCCGGTCCTCTAGCAGTTGTCTATGAGCGATTGAAAGCCATTTAAGAGAAGGGCTGGCGCGGCGTATATCCTACAATAGAGCCTCAATCACGTCAATTATCAGCCGGGTATCCGGCCAGGCAAAGCTTTTTCATAGGGCAATCAATGGTTTCCTGCGATCCCGGCATGTGAGTCTTAGAGATGACTGGCCCTGCCTGTTGCCTGCAAAACCTGTCTGAGACACATATTACCGTACTTTTTGAAGAAGAAATCAGCACAAATGCGGCTTTTACTCTTCCGTCTTCCGCCGTCATAGTTCATACTCATAGTGCCTCGCCCTCCGAGTTTGACATCCATTTGCCCTCTAGGCTAACTTCGTACTGGCAGGTATCTTCTCAGTGTAAACTGTTCGGAGGAGTAAGGGGATGAGGAAAACAGTCCTCGCTATGGTTATTATAGCGATGGTGTGTTCTGTCGCATGCAATGGCAGCACGACAGGAGGAGCAACCGGAACGCCAAATCCGCCTTTCGAGGGGGAAAAGCCTGAAGATGTATATATTTACAAAGGCGCGACGGGCAATTACGGCGGGACATTCGTGCTGGCGATTCCAAACGATATAAAAACACTCAACCCCATCCTTGTAACCGACATAACTTCAAGCACCGTGTTGTGGTATCACCTCTTCCGCTGTCTCGTAGATTATCGCAACGGCGACAATCCTCCCGATTACGATTCGGGTGTGTGTACGAGTTATGAGAATTCACCCGATGCCAAACATTGGACCTTCCATCTGCGAAGGGGCGTGCGCTGGAGCGACGGCGAGCCGTTTACAGCCGATGATGTCATATTCAGCTACGATGTAGTACGCGATGAGAGAGTTCAAAATGCCGCGTGCGATATGTTCAAAGAGGGGGCTGACGAAAGCGACAAGCCTATATATCCAGACATAGAAAAGCTTGACGATTACACGGTTCGCTTCAATCTGCATCAGCCCAACGGGGCATTTCTTGTAGCGATACTGAACCTCTATCTTGTGCCGAAGCACAGGTGGGAGCAGGATTTGCGCGCCGGCACCTTCGATCAGACGATGAAGGTCAACTCTGATCCTAAAGATGTGATAGGGCTTGGGCCGTTTCGCTTCAAAGAGTATGTCACGGGTCAGCGCGTGGTGCTCGAACGTAATCCCTACTTCTGGAAGGCGGACGAAAAGGGTCAGCGCCTGCCTTATCTTGACCGCATAATTTTCGTCATAGCGAAAGACTTTAACACGATCACGGCAAAGTTTCAGGCCGGCGAGATTGACGGGATGGACCGCGTGCGCGCCGAAGAGGTCGCGCTGGTCAAGCGCATGGAAAGTGATGAAATAAAGGTGGAAGACACAGGCATTTCGCTCGACTCTACGTGGCTGGCCTTCAATCAAAATACCGGTGTCAACAAGTCTACCGGAAAGCCTTTCCTTGAAACGTGGAAGCAGAACATATTTCGAGAGCAGAAGTTTCGCCAGGCCGTCTCTTACGCCATAAACCGCGAAGGGCTGGCCAATACGGTTTTTGCCGGGCGCGGCGTTCCGGTTTATACGTTGGTCACTCCGGGAAACACCGTCTGGTATTCCGATGACATCCAGAAGTATCCATACGATCCCGAACGCGCAAAACAGATGCTGGCCGAGATCAATCTGAAAGACACCAACAACGACGGCTTTCTCGAAGATGCAGAGGGTCACACCTTAGAGATCAATCTCGTCACCAATTCCGACAATTCACAGCGCGTGAGCGTTATGGGGTTCGTGGCCGGCAATCTCAAGGATGTCGGCATAAAGGCCAATGTGAATCCGATCTCGTTCAACGTGTTGATAGATATGATGCAGTCGGTCTTTAACTTTGACGCCATAGTGCTGGGCTGGTCGGCGGGTGTGCCGCCCGACCCCGTAAACAACAAAAACGTCCTTCTCTCTTCCGGGCTGAACCACATCGGATTTCCGAGCCAGAAGAAGCCTTCAACTCCGTGGGAAGCGCGCATTGACGAACTTGTATCCAAATTCGAATCGACTGCCGACATGTCAGAGCGCAAGCAAGTATTTGCCGAGGTTCAGCGTATATGGTCAGAGCAATTACCCGATATAAATCTGATCGCTGCGCGCGAGGCCGTCGCCTATAAGACCAGGTTCAGCAACATACACCCGTCAAATATGGTGCCGCGCCTTTCGTGGAACAGCGAAGAGATTTACGCCAAACAATAAGAGCGGTGGTCGGTGACTACTTTAGGAGATCGAAGCTGTTTTCGGCTTTGCAACTGCCGACCAACGACCACCGGCCACTGACCACCGACTAAAATGAAGACCTTCCTGATAAGGCGGTTACTGGCGGCCATCCCGCTTGTCATCGTGGTCACCTTCATCACGAAGGCAATGCTTGTGCTTTCGCCCGGCAATTACCTGAGTCAGCTTAAACTCACTCCAAGCATCTCTCCCGAATACATATACCGGATGGAACGGCTCTATCATCTGGACAGCAGCAACATATTTGAGCGTTACTGGTACTGGTTCTGGCCGGCGCTCACGGGCGATTTCGGTTACTCGTTCCTGTATCGCGAAAACGTCTGGAGCATGATCGGAGAGCGGATTCTCAATACGCTTATGCTGACGGGGGCGGCTCTCATATTTTCCTGGGGGATGGCCATACCGCTCGGAGTGCTTGCCGCGGTAAATCGCAATCGCTGGGTAGACAGGTTGTGCGGATTTATCTCGTTTTTCGGGCTCTCGATTCCTTCCGTTTTCTTCTCTCTGCTGATGATACTGTTTGCGGCAAAGACGGGGCTCTTCCCCGTAGGCGGAATTCATAATCAGACGATGTGGGATATGATGACGCCGTGGCAGAAGTTGACAGACACCTTGCATCATCTCGTGCTGCCTACTATAGTGCTGGGCACGATTGGTATGGCCCAGTACATGCGGCAGATGCGTAGCGAGATGATCGAAACGCTTTCAGAAGACTACATCCGCACGGCGAGGGCAAAGGGCCTGAGTCGCCGCCGCGTCATACTTCGGCACGCGCTCGGCAACGCCATCAATCCGCTTGTTACGTTGTTCGGATTTTCGCTCGCTTATCTGCTCGCGGGCGCGCTGCTTACAGAGTATGTCTTCGGATGGCCCGGCCTCGGGCTTCTCGTATATGAAGCCCTGACAAACAAGGACGAGCCGCTGGTGATGGCCGCCGTTACTATTCTGGTGCTTATGCTCGTAGCCGGAAATCTTATAGCCGATCTGCTGCTTGCGATAATTGATCCTCGAATCAGGCTTGAGTAACACGACTTGAAGCATCCGTTCAGAAAGAGAGAAACATTGCCCCCGCAGACACAAAGCCACAGAAATTTTTGTATTCTTTTCTCTGTGGCTCCGCGACTCTGTGGCCACTGCTGAACTCTTACGACTTGAGTAATAAGAGATGACCGACCGCCCGACAAGCGATGATGAATTGATGGACGAACAGCGAGCGGATCACGCCCTCGAAGAGCGGCCCGTCGTCTTCGAACGCGCGCCCGGCGAAGCGGTTGTTGAACAGATGCCACCTGCACGAGTAGGCGAAATCGTAAACGCAGAGACAGGAGAGAGCAAAAGATCGAGTGGCGGGCGGTCGCCTTCGCAGCTAATCTGGCTGAAGTTGCGCCGCAATCGCACGGCGATGTTTGGCCTTTACACACTGGTCGCGCTCTATCTGTCGGCCATCTTCGCAGGTTTTCTCTCTCCTAATGCCTACGACGATTCGGCTACAAACCTGCCTTTCTATCCGCCCATGCTCACGCGGCTCCACCTGTTTGACAGCCAGGGAAACCTCTCGCGCCCGTTTGTCTATGGAATCAAACCCGAAGACATTCAGCTAAAGACCTATAGCGACGATCTGACCATAAAATACCCGATCCGATTTTTTGTGCGCGGCGATTCCTATCGCATCCTCTGGGTCATCCCGTCGAACATTCACCTGTTCGGCGTAGAGGAACCGGGCCGCATCTTTCTGTTTGGCTCCGACAAGGTGGGCCGCGATATCTTTTCGCGGTTGCTTTATGGCGGGCAGGTCTCTTTATCAATAGGCATTCTCGGCATAATAATCTCTACCGCCATAGGCATGTTCGTGGGCGGCATAGCCGGATACTTCGGCGGGTTGGCAGACTTTCTGCTGATGCGTGGAGTAGAGGTGCTGCTTGCGCTGCCGAGTCTCTACTTTATCCTGATAATGCGGCAGGTCTTTGGAACCGGGCTCAGTTCCACGCAGGTTTATCTGATCATCGTCATCATACTGGCTTTTATAGGCTGGGCCTCGGAGGCGCGCGTGATACGCGGCATGGTGCTATCGCTCAAAGAGCACGAGTATGTGATTGCCGCCCGCGCCCTGGGTTTTTCAAGCCCTCGGATAATAATCCGCCACATACTTCCAAACACGCTCTCGTTTGTAATCGTCACAGCCACGCTGTCGGTTCCCTTCTATATCCTCGGCGAGGTAGCGCTCTCATTTCTCGGCGCAGGCATTCAGGAGCCCGAAGCGAGCTGGGGCAATATGCTTATAGACGCGCAGCAGATTCGCTATCTGAGCGATTTCCCCTGGGTGCTCACGCCCGGCGTATTTATCTTTATCGCCGTAATGGCCTGGAATTTTTTGGGAGACGGTCTGCGCGACGCCGCAGACCCGCGCCTTGAAGCCTAGGGGCCAGAGTAGGGGCCGGGGCACAAAGGTTAGTAGTCAATGACAGACACGCAACAGCCAATTTGAAGAAGTCGGAATGGAAAAACGCAAGTACCTGAAACAGGCGCAAGCAAATACCAACCCCCGGCCTCTGGCCCCCGGCCTCTGGCCCCTGTAACCTATAAGAGTATGCAAGAACAAAGAGTGATGATAACCAACCGTCTGGGTTTGCACGCGCGAGCGGCGGCTCGCCTCGTCCGCAGGGCTACTCAGTTTACGAGTTCCGTAGAACTGGTCCGCGAAGACACAAATCAGACTGCCGACGGCAAATCCATTCTGAGCGTTTTATTGCTGGCCGCAGCGCGCGGCACATGGCTTATAATAAAAACAACGGGCGAGGATGAGGAGCGAGCAGCCCGTGAGCTGGCTGAACTTGTCGAGCAGAAATTCGGAGAGGAGTTTTCGGATGGCCTCTTCTAAAAAGACCGTTTCGCGCGATGTGAAACTGCTTGGACTTGCCGCATCAGCAGGCATTGCCGTGGGCCGCGTGCTCAGACTGGATGAACGCGGACGGCATCAGTTTTATTACATAGGAATCACGTCGGCGCAGATTCCCAGAGAGATCAAACGCCTGCGCCAGGCCCTTGAAGAAGCTCGCGCTCAGATGCAGGAGATAAAGATTCGCCTCGCTCGCGAGCTTGGATATAAACACTCCTACATACTCGATGCTCACATATTGATGCTCGAAGACGAACGCCTCCTCGACGAAATGGAGCAGGAGATTCGCAAGCGCCGCGTCAACGCCGAGTGGGCCGTGCGCGATGTGACAGACCGCGCCATCAACGCTTACAAACACGTCAACGATCAGTACCTGCGCGAACGCGCTTCGGATATAGAGGATGTTACCACCCGTCTGCTTGCTATACTGTCGGGCCACGCTAAATTCGACCTGTCGGAATTTGAGCAGGATGTTGTCATCGTGGCCGAAGACATCTGGCCTTCGACCGTGGCGGAACTCGATTTCAATCGGGTGCTCGGATTTGCAACCGACGCGGGCGGGATGACTTCGCACTCGGCCATCATCGCCCGCGCTCTGAGACTTCCGGCAGTTGTCGGCCTGCACGATTTGACGAAACGCGTCAGGTCGGGCGAGGCCATAATAGTGGACGGCGTTGCGGGCGAAGTCATACTGCGGCCTACAAAGCCGGTCATCCGCGCTTATATGCACAGACGCGAGCACGACACGATCCTACAGACCACTCCCATAGCTCAACCTTTCGAGCCCGCCGAAACCATCGACGGAGTGCAGGTGACCTTGCGGGCAAATGTCGAGCTTGTCTCGGAGATTGAATCTCTTCCTCTGTTCGGGGCCGAAGGCATTGGCCTCTACCGCTCGGAATTCTTCTTTGTGAATCGCCTGCCGGAATTGCCTGATGAAGAGGAGCAGTACAGGCTCTATAGCATGCTCGCCGAAGCTACGGGCGAAGCAGGGGCGAGCATCCGCGTATTCGATCTCGGGGGCGATAAGCTGACGCTGCCCGGGTTCAAAGAAGAGCAAAACCCGGCGCTCGGTTTGCGCGCCATACGACTTGCCTTGAAGGTGGAAGATATATTTCGCACTCAGGTGCGTGCCATCCTGCGCGCAAACCTGCACGGGCGACTGCGTATAGTGTTGCCGCTTATCAGCACGACGAGCGAATTGCGCGACGCCAAACGGATAATCGAAGAGGTGAAGATTGAGCTTGCCCACGCCGGAATCGAGCACAACCCGACTCTTCCTGTAGGTGTGATGATAGAGGTGCCCGCCGCCGCGATGATGGCCGACCTGTTTGCGCGCGAGTCCGATTTTCTTTCGGTAGGCACAAACGATCTGATTCAATATCTGCTGGCTGTTGATCGCGCAAACGAAAACGTAGCGCATCTTTATCAACCTCTGCACCCGGCGGTGTTGCGCACGCTCGCGCATCTCGTGCGGGCAGCTGGGACGGCCGATGTGCCGCTTGAAGTATGTGGAGAGATGGCCTCGGACCCCATACAGGCCATAGTCCTCATAGGACTTGGCATTCGCAGGTTGAGCCTCGCGCCCGGTTCGATTCCCCTGATCAAAAATGCCATTCGCTCTATCGAACTCAAAAGAGTGCAAACACTCATCAGCGAAGCCATGAAGCTGCCTTCAATGAGCGAAGTCAAAGAGTTGCTCGGGCGCGAGCTACCGCGTCAGGCTCCGCGCTTTTTTGCTGCCTGGCCCATAAAATAAAATCATCGCGTCTTTGTATCAACTACCACATGAATGTAGGGGCAAGGCTTGTCCTTGCCCGGATCGCCCGAAGGGCGATGACTACAGTTAAACGCAATTGAAATCCGCTCTAAATCACTCCGCAAGAGATTGGTACAAATGAGTGTGAATGGAATGCATCTCGGAATAGGCCGGGACGGACGCGGATCGGGCGGATCTACGCGGATTAAATCATATAAGGTCAGATCCGCGAAAATCCGTCGCATCCGCGTCCGTCCCGGCCTATTTCTGATTACCATACTTTGGAGTTTCGTTTGTACCAATCTTTTGCATTCCGATTTAAGTGGCGAGGTTTTCTATGGCAGCTTCATAGAAGGGCTTTTCTAGAGCCTCCCTTAAAGCCTTCTTTAAAGTTTCACCTACCGAATCAATCGCCACATCTTCCGATGCGCGAGTGGCTCGGGTCATCAATTCGACTTTGCCTTCCTTGATCTTCTTGCCCACGGTTATACGGTAAGGCACGCCGATCAAATCGGCATCGTTAAATTTGACGCCTGCGCGCTCGTCGCGGTCATCGAGAAGGACTTCAATGCCCGCCTCTTCCAGTTTGCGATAGATCCTTTCGGCCGCGTCCACTAAATCCTGATCCTTTGTGTTGACCGGGGTAACGACTACGTGAAAAGGCGCTATCGCAACGGGCCATACTATCCCCGCCTCATCGCCGTGATACTCGACCGCAGCGGCCAGCAATCGCTCTACGCCTATGCCGTAACTGCCCATGATGATCGGCACCTCGTTACCTTCGGCGGTCAGGACATTCGCGCCCATGCTGGCTGAATACTTCGTGCCGAGCTTAAAGATGTGACCCACCTCGACCGCTCGAAAAACATCGAGCACGCCCTCGCAATTCGGACAGCCCTCGCCCGCCCTGACCGAACGGAGGCTCCCCCACTTGTCTACCTTGATGTCTCGCTCAACCGCGACACCGCGCAGGTGGAAATTGTCTTCGTTTGCGCCCGTGGTCATACCCTTTCGCCCGCGCAGAGATTCATCGGCTACCACCTGAGATACTCGCGGATGAGAGGCGTTTGAAACTTCGACAGCGCCGAGCGATCCGGCTCCGGCCCCTAGCGCGTCTCGTATCTCCTCCGGTTGCGCGGGCCTGACGTTTATAGCGCCCGTGGCATCCTGAAGCTTGATCTCGTTCAAGTCATGGTCGCCGCGCATAAGTACAAGCGCGAGCTTGTCGTCGAGCATATAGACAAGCGTCTTGATTTGCCGACCTGCCGAAGCGCCGCCCGGAAACGTTGTGAGATCATTGATGGTCCGCACACCGGGTGTCGGGAATTTCTCAGGCGCGTCGGTGGTTGATTCATCCTCTACGGGTTCGAGCCGCGAAACGGCCTTTTCGACATTTGCCGCGTAGCCGCATTTTTCGCAGAACGCTATATTGTCTTCGCCTGCGTTTGTGCGCATCATGAACTCGGTTGACTGGCTTCCGCCCATCGCGCCCGAACTCGCCTCGACGGCTATGTATTTCAATCCGGCGCGGGTGAATATGCGGCAATAGGCGTCGTACTGACCCTGAAACGATTTATCGAGCCCTTCACGGTCCACATCGAAAGAATACGCGTCTTTCATTGTGAACTCGCGCACGCGCAGAAGGCCGGACTTGGGCCGGGCCTCGTCGCGGAACTTGGTCTGAATCTGATACCAGACCTGCGGCAACTGGCGATAGGAGTTTAATGTGTGCCGAGCGATGGAGGTGAATACTTCTTCGTGCGTCATGCCGAGCACCATATCGTTGCCCTTGCGGTCGCGCAGCCGAAACATATTGTCACCCATCACTTCCCACCTGCCTGATTCTTTCCAGAACTCGGCCGGATGAATCGCGGGCAGAAAGAATTCCTGCGCGCCCGCTCGATTCATCTCTTCGCGGATTATATTGATTATCTTCAGCCGCACGCGCTCGGCCAGCGGCAGCAGCGAATAGACGCCCGAGGTCAACTGACGTATGTAGCCCGCTCGCACAAGCAGCCGGTGGCTTTTGACCTCGGCATCTGCCGGGTCTTCGCGCAGAGTCGGTATGAACAATTTAGACCATCGCATTTATGTATCTCCTTAAAAAACAGGCGCGCAATAAAGACAGCTTTCCCACGCCATGTCCAATTAGCAAAAGTAGCAAGCTCAAAAGATTACTGTCAAGCAACCCTTCCGCAAACGTTGACTCGGGTCGAACGAAGGGGTATTGATATTAGTACCCCAGGCGATCTTGCAGAGACAGGAAGCGAGAACTGGCGATGAGCAGCGACGATATTATGACCAGACCCACAATCGAGACCGTACTTGATCGAATAAACACGCTTGGAGCAACCCTCGGAGCGCAAATACAGGGGATTCACGAGCGTTTGAATAAATTTGACGAGCGCCTGGAGGCGTTCGATGAACGCTTTGACCGGATGGATAGCATGATTCACGCCACGCGCGCTGACATGCTTACTTTGCGGGGAGACTTCAGAGAGATGCGCAATCAATTCAAGGAAATCCTTCCCCTGATCCGTCAGGCGACTTGAGTCGCTTTAACACTCTCTTAAAGAACTCAGGAAGGAATAGACGGGATAAGCCTTATCCCGTCTATTCCTTCACGTTGCCCTTATCTTTTGTCCATTCGATACGATTTATTGCCTGCGCTTGCAAAGCTCCAACCCCTTTGATACATTCCATTGCTGGGGCCACATGGAACCAGCACCGTATATTGTGCTTCCCGAATGAGCTTATCTCGGGGGGCATGTCGGATCAATCTTCTTTATTTATTTTGAGGTGATGCGATGCTGGTTGATGATATTCCCGAAGCCCTTACTTTTGACGACGTTACTCTGATACCTGCGCGTAGCGGAGTTCTTCCGACCGAGGCCGAAACCTCTACTAAATTCACGCGCAACATACCGCTCAACATTCCAATCTCTTCTGCGGCAATGGATACGGTTACAGAATCGCATCTGGCCATCGCCATAGCACAGCAGGGCGGGATAGGCGTTATTCACAAGAATCTTGCCGTAGACGTGCAGCGCGATGAAGTAGACAAGGTGAAACGAAGCGAATCGGGAATGATCGTAGACCCTGTGACTATGACGCCCGACCATCCGATCTCCGAGGCAATGGAGGTTATGGACCGCTATCATATTTCCGGTGTTCCCATTGTAGAGGAAAACGGTCATCTCGTAGGCATCCTGACCAACCGTGATCTGAGGTTCGAAACCAGGTTCGACCTCCCCATAAGCGAGGCGATGACAAAAGAGGAACTCATCACCGTGCCCGTAGGCACTACGCTCAACGAAGCCAAGGCAATACTCCAGCGCCATCGCGTCGAAAAGCTTCTTGTAGTTGACGACAATTACAAGCTGAAGGGACTGATCACGGTAAAAGATATACAGAAAGCAATCAAATACCCGTTTGCTGCCAAAGACGACCTCGGACGATTGCGCGTGGGGGCGGCGATTGGCGCTACGGGCGATTTTCTGGAGCGCGCCGAAGAACTTGTTCGCGCTCGCGTAGATGCGCTTGTGATAGACACAGCCCACGGCCACACCGAGAGTGTGCTGAGTGCCGCGAAAAAGATAAAGAGCCGCTACCCGGAAATTGATCTCGTAGCGGGCAACATAGCGACCGCCGAAGCGACGAGAGATTTGATCTCTGCGGGCGTTGACGCAGTTAAGGTAGGGATGGGACCCGGGTCCATATGCACAACTCGTGTGGTATCGGGCGCGGGCGTGCCGCAGATCACCGCGATACTGGAATGCGCGCGGGCGGCGCGCGGTACCGGCGTGCCGATAATTGCCGACGGCGGCATCAAGTATTCGGGCGACATCGCAAAGGCAATGGCCGCGGGCGCCGATTCGGTGATGATAGGCTCGCTTTTCGCCGGAACAGATGAAAGCCCGGGCGAAATAATTCTCTTTCAGGGACGCTCATTCAAGGCTTATCGCGGGATGGGATCAATCTCAGCCATGAAAGAAGGGAGCCGCGACCGCTACGGCCAGGCCGGGCAAACTCAATTATCAAAGCTTGTGCCCGAAGGGATCGAAGGCAGAGTTCCGCACAAAGGCCCTCTGGCCTCTCTGATTGATCAGCTTGTCGGCGGCCTGCGCGCGGGCATGGGATACTGCGGCTGCCGCACTATTATAGAGCTTCAGGAACGCGCCCGATTCCTTCGCGTCACATCGGCGGGGCTCCGCGAAAGCCACGTCCACGACGTGATAATTACCAAGGAAGCGCCAAACTACAGAATAGAGTAAAGGATGAAGGATTTCAGGAGGGATGAGGGATGAGGGATGAGGGATGAAAAGGACTCTCAGTGATTATCTTGATAACTGGCAAGTCGCTTTTCACCGAGTTGTTACGCTACAGTCCTTTTCATCCCTCATCCCTCAGATTATGTCCGATGATGTGAAAAACACATGGAACGCGTGCGGCGAAGCCTTCGACCGTTTCAATACGACCGCTGATTCGTATTCTGAAAACATCGAACGCCCTGCGATTGAACGCCTGACAGGCGTGCTTGAAGGCGCGCGGGCACTTGATCTTGGCTGCGGGTCGGGGGCGTATTCGTTGTGGCTTGCCGAACGCGGAGCGCGGGTTACGGGGCTTGATCTGTCTCCGGTGATGATCAGGCTGGCGCTCGAAAAGGCTCGCAAACAGGGCGCGCAACTCGATCTGGCCGCCGCCGATATCAGTCGCCCTTTGCCGTTTGGGGAATCGGAATTTGATCTCGTATTGACTGCCACGGCGCTGCATTACATCCAGAACCTTGACGCGTTCATGCGAGAAGTGGCGAAAGTTCTCAAGCCCCGGGGGCGCTTCATCGCAAGCGTATTGCACCCGATTTCCACTGCGCGGTTTCCCGTAGCCGGTCCAGACGAAAACATGCCGCCTGAAGACTGGAAGACACATTATTTTGGCGAACCGATTCGCTCGATTGAAACCCCGTGGCTGGCATGCGGCGAAGTGCCCGCCGAGGGTCGCCGCATAGTGAGTTATCATCATACTACCTCTGATTATTTCAACGCGCTGACTTCAAGCGGGCTCAAGGTGACGGATTTGTGCGAGCCTCAGCCACCGGCTGATTTCGTCGCCAAAAATGCCGACCGTTACAATGGAGCGATGCGCATTCCCGTCTACCTCATACTCAAAGCGATGCGTGAAGAGTGAAGCGCGATGCGCGATTCGTGATTTAGCAGGCTTGGAAATAGTCTTTAACAGGCAATCTATCCGAAAGCCACGCATCACGCTTCACGTATCACTTTTCCGACTATAGTCGGATAAAACCTGCGCCCCGGCCTTCTTGATGTTACGGGAAACGCGGTTTTAGAATACTTACAGCCGTATCTGAATGGCATCCAACTTGCACTACCAACACAGGGACACGATGAGCAAACGAGCAGTCATAATCTACAACCCGATATCGGGCCGTCCGGGCCGCCGCGCGGAAAACGCCCGCGCGTTGATCGAGTTACTCAAAGAGCGCGGCGTCGAAGCAGAGGCCCACGCCACCGCCGCGCCGAACGACGCTGTTCGCCTTGCGCGTGAAGCAACTTCGGAAGGCGCAGAGATAGTCGTCAGCTACGGCGGTGACGGAACGCTCAATGAAGTTCTTCAAGGTTTAGTCGGAGGCAACGCCGCGCTTGCCGTGTGGGCCGGCGGCACGGCCAACGTAGTGGCGCGCGACATCCTTATGCCTTCCGATTTGAAAGGTCTCGCCGATGTGATAGCCGCAGGTAAGACCCGACGGATCGCTTTAGGCCGCGCTTTGTCTGTAGTCCAGACAGGGGCCGGGGAGCGAGGGCCTGGGGCCGGGGATGAAACGGGAGACAGCAATCGTCAGCCGGGCTATGACATGGCGACCGATCTAAACCGACCCCCGGCCCCCGACCCACGGCCCCCGCAGAGGTATTTTCTGATGTTCGCAGGCATCGGGCTGGATGCTTCGATAACCCGCGCGGTGAATCCGAAGCTGAAGCGGAGAACAGGCGAGTTCGCCTTCTGGATTTCGGGCATGAAGCATATCGCCACGTGGGGCGCAGAGCCGTTTATGATAGAGGTGGACGGACGAGCATACGAAAGCGCGTTCGCCGTCATAGGCAACGGCAAAAGCTACGGCGGCGGCCTTAAATTAACGCCCAACGCCGATCTTGAAGAGGCGTTATTCGAAGTAGCGATATTCCCGCCCCGCTCAAACATCCTGGCTTATATGCCTGATTTCGCCAGATGTCTGCGAGGCGATGCCGCCCGGACGAGCGCAACAATAGTTAAAGGCCGTCACATCAAGGTAAATTCTTCGGATGAGCTGTGGGTGGAGGTCGACGGAGAGTTGATAGGCTCGTTGCCGATGGAATTTGATATAGTGCCCGATGCACTGTCAATCATCATTCCCTGATATATGCGCGTGTCCCTGCTCGAATGGATCTTATCAGCTAAGGAGATTTCAGGATGTATGCAGTACAGGCTTTATTCCTTGCGTTCGTGATTTTTACATCGAACATTACAGGCGCAATTGCATCGACCACCCCCCAGACAAGAAGCGCGACCAGACAGCAGGCGAAATCCGCACAGGTGAAATCCGCACAGGTGAAATCCACACAGGTGAAATCCACACAGGTGAAATCCGCGCGGGCAAGCAATTCATCAAACGCGGAAGAGTTTGACCGGCTGAGAATCGAAGGCAACGAAGCGGTCTACAACCTCGATTACAAAAAGGCCCGAGAGATGTTCGAGCGTATGACGAAGATAGCCCCGGACCACCCGGCCGGATATGTCTATCTCGCAAACAACCTCTGGCTCGAAACTCTCAACTCAAGCCGCAGGCTTTCGACCTCGCTTTATTCGGGCGAATCTTTTTACGATCAGGATGCCGAGCAGGATAGCTTCGACCCTGATCGCAATCGCCAGTTCGAGGCTCTGATTAAGAAGGCCGTAGCCGTCTCCGAAGCGCGATTGAAACAGAACCCGCAGGATACGGAGGCGCTCTATTACATGGGAGCAGCGCAAGGGTTGCGCGCAGGCTACACCGTTACCTTGAAACGCAGCTTTCGCAAAGCCATCGGCGATGCAAACGATTCCATCAAGATTCAAAAGCGGGTAGTCAAACTCGATCCCGATTATGTGGATGCTTATCTGAGCATAGGGCTTTACGAATACGTCATCGACAGCCTGCCTTTTGTCTGGAAGGTGCTTGCGCGACTTGCCGGGTTAAAGGGCTCGAAAAAGAAGGGCTTCGAATATCTCGAGATGGTGGCCGCGCGCGGCAAGTATGCGGCAGATGATGCGCGAGTGCTGTTGATAGGTCTTTACAGCCGCGAAAACAATCCCGAAGGCGCGCTTGAAAACATCAGCTTTCTGGCAAACAAATATCCGCGCAATTACCTGCTGGGCGTCGAGCGCGCGGCGATGCTCTATCGCATGAATCGCCCGCAAGACGGCGACGCAGCCTTTGCCGCCATGCTCAAAGACGAGCGCGTAGCCTCGGAAGCCACCGACCTGATCAATTATCAATGGGGCGAGGCGCTCACCGCCGCGGGCCGTTACACGGAGGCCATCGAAAAGTACGCGGAGGTCAAGCGATGGCCCAAATCCGAAAAGCAGCTTGTGTCGCTCGCCTACCTTCACGCCGGTCAGGCGCTTGACGCGGCGGGCAAACGCGACGAAGCTTTAGAGGAATACCAGACGGTGCTGAAACGCGAGAACGTATTCGATTCTCATAAACTTGCCGGGCAGTACATCAAAAAGCCTTATGTCCCGGCGAAAGGTTGAGGGAAAAAGCTACGCAAGGACCGGCCGCTCGGCGTGACACTACATCGAAAGCAAACAGGGCTGACGGGCTGTCAACCGGCATGCGGCTGGCGGGCCTCGTGCCGCTCGCCTTTTTTGCCGCGCACGGGTTTTACTATCTCGACCGCGCAGAGACGGCCAACATGCTCTGGATGTGCAACATCAGCGTCCTGCTGCTCGGAGTCGGGATGCTCCTCGGCCGCGCGGAGTTGATTCGCGTAGCGGTGTTCTGGCTGATTCCGGGGCTTGCGCTCTGGTTTTATTACGTAGTGCTAAGAGGTGGATGGCTTTTGACATCCACCTTTTCTCATGTAGGCGGCCTCATAGTGGGTCTGGTTGCATTCTATAAAATCAGAGCCCGACGATGGACGTGGGTCTATGCCACGCTCTGGTATCTGGTTGTTCAGGAAATCGCCCGACTGACGACCCCCGAAGCGTGGAACATAAACGTCGCCCGTATTGTTTACGCCGGATGGGAAGAGACCTTTAATTCGTACTGGAAATTCTGGCTCGCGACTACGTTTGTCGTCGTAGCCGGATTATGGGCGCTCGGGCTTATCCTGCTGAAGTTGTTCCCCCCGCCTGATCGAGCGTGACAGTTAATCATCGAGCGCCGGGATATAGCCGCCGGAAAACATGCGCGGAGCGCCTGCAAGCAAGCCAAGTAAAAGAAAGGCCAGCACTATGCCTGATGCGCCTGTCCCCTGAGTCCCGCCTATCATAAGCACTCGCGCTATCGAGAGCAATTGCGAAAGCCCAAGCGAAACAAGCAGCGCCCACCACGCCCATCGCTCGCCTCGCCTGT
Organism: Blastocatellia bacterium; assembly: GCA_963765495.1. Taxonomy (GTDB): domain Bacteria; phylum Acidobacteriota; class Blastocatellia; order UBA7656; family UBA7656; genus CAVXWP01. The sequence continues at coordinate 264,371 of CAVXWP010000001.1, read as the reverse complement.
AAGGCACGAGCACGACCCAGGCTGCGAGCAGCGCAAATCCGAGCGCCCACGTAGCCGCCGTAGCCCGCCGGCCCTGAATAGCCTTTACCGCCTCTTCGCCGCCGACCTCTCTAGCCTGTTCGAGAGTGAAGCCCGAAGCTATCCGATCCTGATTGCTCGTGTAGGCCACTCTGAGCGACCCGATTGAGATAAAAGCGATGGCGACGACAAGCACCAGCAGGATGACCCAGCTTGCCACGAATAACAGTTTTGATCCTCTCATCGATCCTCCTTCATTTCGCGCCGATCCGAGGTTTCAAATCTCAAAGCTCCGTTGACTCTTCTTCCCACCCATTCATTTCCCATCCGGCCCGGCCAGCGCGATTTCAAGCATTATGACCTTTCTGATGCCTTTGTAAAACGGCTCTATCGCGCACCATTCACTGAGCGCGTGCGCGTTGCCGCAGGGGGCGGCCCCCGTAGAGATGGCAGGCAACCCGGCCAACAACGCTATGTTGGCGTTGTTTGAAGCGGCGGGGCTGAGCGTCACATCTTCAAACCCCAGAGCGTGATGAACTGCTTCGCTCATCCTTACGGTAAACGAGTCGAGATTGTTTGGAATCTGCGCCGCCGGAAGCCGCGATAAGACCTCGGTCTTCGATTCGAGCCCGGCGCGCTCGGCCTCTTCGCGGATGATGTCACTGATGCGGGCTTCGAAATCATCAATCGCCTTTTGATCGGTCGAGCGCAAATCAACCGTAAACCACGCGTCGCTTGCCTTGGCATTTACCACCTCCGCGCCGCCGAGCATCCCTATATTGATGTTGACCGTGGGGTCTTCGGGCAGTTCGAGCGCGTAGATGCGCTCAATGGCGCGAGCGAGCGGGAGAGCGGCCGAAAAGGGCGGCGTCTTTGATCGCGTGTGCCCGCCCGGGCCTATGAAATGATGCCGATACCAGTTTATTCCTATGCCGCCGTAGGTCATGCTCTCGTAGCCGCCGTCGAGGGCTACATACTGGCCTATGCGGTCTTTGTTCTCTTTGATAAAGATCTCTGCGCCTTCCATTGTCGTCTCTTCTTCGACCGTGAAGACGAATATCAAATCATTGCGGGTCTTGATTTTTGCTTCGTTCAGAGCGCGTATTGATGCAAGCATGGCGACTACGTTCCGGGTATCGTCTCCGATTCCGGGGGCATAAATCTTACCCTCGCGGATTTCGGCTTTTATCTTCAGCCCCTCTTGAAAGACCGTGTCGAGGTGGGCATCAAACACGACGGCCTTTCCGCCGCCGGTTCCTTTCCTGACGGCTACAAGATTGCTTTTAGAGTCGTAATAAACCTTATCGAGACCGTAGGATTCAAGCATCCGGCGCACGGCCTCGGCCCGATTGCGCTCCTTGCCGGAGGGCGCATTGATCTCGGTTATACTCTTCCATTCGGCAAGTATCTGGTCGCGGTGCGCGTCCGGGTAATCGAGTGCGCGCCTGACATCGGCGCGCTCCATCATGGTTTTGACCTGTGACTGAAGGTCCTGCGCGCCTGTGACGGCGCGCGCAACTGCCGAAACAAGCAGCGCCGAGACAAGCAGCGCCGAGACAAGCAGCGCCGAGACAATCGCGGTTATGATCCTCCCCATGCTCGCTCTCCTTTTCTTAATTTGATCGGGCGTGAACGGGTATTCTAAAGTGGCAAACCGTCTGGTGCAATGATGCGTGATGCGCTCACGTGAGCGCATCACGCCTATTTGTAATTGATATAGACCATCCTGGTTTCGGTATAGAAATCGAGCACTTCATCGCTGACTTCGCGCCCGCCGTAGCCGCTCTCTTTGATCCCGCCAAACGGAGTGTGCGAATACCCTCCCACACCCGGACGATTCACATGCACCATGCCCGCTTCGGTCTTTTCCGTAAATCGAAACACGCGCGCGACATCCCGCGTGAAGATCGAAGCCGTAAGACCATAGCGCACGGAATTGGCTATCGCAATCGCCTCATCGAGGTCTCGCGCGCGAATGACTGAAAGCACGGGGCCGAATATCTCTTCTCTTGCGATTTGCATATCGGGGCTCGCTTCTATCACCGTGGGCTCGAAATAGAATCCGCGCTCAAAGCTCTCTCCTGCCGGACGCGCGCCGCCCGCGCAAAAGCGCGCCTGCTCGCGTCTTCCCGATTCCGCATAGCTCGTGACGCCTTCCAAAGCACGGCTATCGACGAGCGGCCCCATCTCGACTCCCGGTTCAAGCCCCGGCCCGATCTTTATTGCCTTTGCGTGCTCGACGACGCGGCTCAGAAAATCGTCATAGACCCGGCCTACGACAATGGCGCGGCTGGTCGCGGTGCATCGTTGCCCGGTCGAACCAAACGCCCCCCCGACAACCGCATTTATGGCCTGATCCAGATCGGCATCTTCGAGGACGATCTGAGGGTTTTTGCCTCCAAGCTCCAATTGCAATTTAAGCAGACGTTCGCTTGCGGCGCGCGCGATCTTTTTGCCGACAAGGGTAGAGCCGGTAAACGAGACGCCACGAACCGTTTCATTAGAGACAAACTCGACACCCGGTTCGCTGTCGCCGTGAACGAGGTTTACAACACCTGCCGGGAGGCCCACCTCTTCAAGCCCTCGCACAACGGCGGTGGCCGTGAGCGGGGTGAGCGGCGACGGTTTCAGCACACAGGTATTCCCGGCGACGAGCGCGGGCGCAAGCTTCCACACGGGGATCGCTACGGGAAAATTCCACGGGCTGATGAGACCGACTACACCCAAGGGGTGCGCGTTCGAATAACAGAAGACCTCGGCTTCTTCTGCCGGAAAGACCTTGCCCGAAAGCCTGCGGCCCATCCCGGCCGTAAATTCCAGTATATCCATCGTGCGGCGCACTTCGCCGAGGGATTCCGCGAGAATCTTTCCTTCTTCGCGTGTCAGAAGCTCGGCCAGTTTTTCCTTGCGGGCATCTATCCAGCCGAGCCAGTCAAACAGCAGCTTTCCACGGCGCGGCGCGCTCCACTCGCGCCACGCCTCCGATGCGCGCGAGGCCGCTTCGATAGCGCGGCGCGCATCCTCCCTCGCGGAATCGGGCGCGCGGGCTACCAGGCGGCCCCGGTCGGACGGGTCGTATCTGTCGGTCCACAGGTTTGACTGCGCCTCCTGCCACTGGCCGTCAATAAAATTCAGTACCGTATCTCCACTCTCAGGAATGCTTTTCATAACAGATCGAAGCTCCTTGAATTTGCAGGGCTTCCGCAAATATATCATTTTTAGAGGTGGATTTGAACAAAAGGCGAAGGGCAACAGGGCGGGCGTGATGCGTTCACGTGATGCGTGACGCGTGATGCGTAAAGTTTCAGATTATTACTTCAGGCCATAAGATCGAAATTCACGCATCACGTGAACGCATCACGCAATGGCTTATCAGGCGTAGAGCATGGCGCGGCCCTGCTCCATTGATTGGCAGAAGGTCTCTACGGCTAATTCGATCTGCTCCTCGGTATGAGAAGCCATTACCTGGAATCGGAATCGGGCTTTTCCTCTGGGCACGGCGGGGAACTCTACGAGATTTGCGATCAGCCCGTTCTTTTCCATAAAGCAGCTCGTCCACTTGGCAAGCGTTTCGTCTCCTACGCTGACAGGCACGATGGCCGACGGGTTTCCGAGGCATGTTATCCCCCGGTCATTAAACAGGGCGCGCAGCAGGCATACGTTCGACATCAGTTTGCCGCGCAACTGGTCGCCCTCTGCGGAGCGAACTATTTCCATCGCTTCATCGGCCACCGCCGCCTGTACGGGCGAAAGCGCGTTTGAGAATGTGTGTGACCCGCCGTAGATGCTTATGTATTGTCTGACCGAAAGCTGGTGTGTAGCCAGAAAGCCCCCGTTGCTTGAGAACGTCTTTGAGAAGCTGCCCATGACAAGATCAACCTTGCCGAGCATATCCTGAATGCCTATCTGCCCGGTTCCGCCCGGACCCGTAGCGCCGAAATCGTGCGCCACGTCTACGAGAAGAACCGCGTCGAAATCTCTGCACACATCCTGAAGCGAGTATATGTCGGGGCTGTCGGAATCCATCGAGAAGAGCCCTTCGGAAACCACCATTATGGCGTTTTTTGTATCTTTTGCCCTTATGGCCTGAAGCTTTCTGCGAACGTCAGAGATGCTGTTATGTTTATAGAATCGGTGTTTTTCGGTGGCGGCGCGAGCGCCCTGCATCAGACAGGCGTGAGCCAACTGGTCAATGAGTATGTAATCATCCGGCCTGACAAGCCCGACGATGGTTCCGAACCCGGCTGCCCAGCCCGTGGGAAACAAGAGCACGTGCTCGGTATCGAGAACGCCTGAAATCGAGCGTTCGAGTTTGCGCGAAAGACGGGTGTTGCCCTGCAACATAGGCGAGGCCGCGCTGTGCGGACCGTACTCGCGCAACGCCTCAATCGCCGCCCCGTGGAGCGCCGGATGCGACGACAGGCCGAGATAATCCTGAGAGCCGAAATTGAGGCCAGCGACGATGCGACCATTCTGGCTGTTGATGGTTGTAATGGTGGAGGGGGCCTGTTCGAGCGAGCGACCATAAGGCCAGGTATTCAACTCTGTTCGCTGGCGAATCCACTCTCCAACGGGTCTGGTTCTCTCAAGCAGATGCGCGCCTTTTGGAAAGGCAAACATACCCAGATGTTTAGAAAATGCGTCGGTTTCTTTCACTCTGTCTTCTTCGGGTATTTCACTGATTATCATAGTGCTTGACATGCCGATTCTCCTTTTGAGCCAAAAAACAAAGCGTGTTCATAAGAGGCAAGCGCCCCTCAATTATCGGGGCAAGGAGCAGGAAGACTCCTCAAGACAAAGATGCTTCTCGTGCAACTTTGATCAGAGAGGCCCTGAACTCTACCACCTGAAACTTGCTCGCTCATACTCTTATGAAATATATCTAAAAACATTACAGTAAAATTTCAGCATCAAATATGGTTTCTTGAAAGCGTTGTCTCAGACACGAGGGATCGAGATAAGGGCTCGAATATCGCGAGGGCTGATTTGACTTCGCCGGGTGCGGCGGCTAGAGTTTTCGCTTAATTTATAGCGACAGCGAACCGGAGGATAGATGTCAATCAAGTCAGACACCTGGATCAAGCAGATGTGCCGCGAGCGCGAATTGATAACACCTTTCGAAGAGAGACTTATACGCGCAACCGATGACAGGCGGATAATAAGCTGCGGGCTTTCAAGCTACGGCTACGATTGCCGTTTGGCGCGAGACGAGTTCAAGGTCTTCTCACCCGTGACGGGGACCGAGATAGACCCGAAGAATTTCGATCCAAACAGCCTGCTCGATGTGCCTATAAGGCGAGCCTCGGACGGGTCGGATTACTGGCTGCTGCCGCCGCATTCGTATGCGCTCGGAGTCACCATCGAGCGATTTGCCATACCTCGCAACGTCACGGCGCTTGCCATAGGCAAAAGCACTTATGCGCGATGTTTTAGCGGGGATACGCGGGTGGCTCTTGTAAATGGCGCGTCCCCGACACTCGAAGAAATGGCTCGGCGCGCTGAACAGGGCGAGTTGTTTTGGGGATACAGTATCGGCCCGTATGGAAGGATTATTGTTTCGCTCTTAGATGCTCCGCGATACATCGGGCGCGATGCGCTCATGAAAATATCGCTCGACAACGAGGAACCTATCCTCTGCACTCCAGATCACGAGTTTATCCTTAGAGATGGTCGCAAAGTCGAGGCTCACTGTCTGCGGCCCGGTGACTCGCTCATGCCTTTGTATCGTAAAGTCAGCCGTGGGTACGAAACGGTTTATCAACCGATCAATGGCCATTTGATCCCCACACATCGCCTTGCTGATGAATGGAACTTGCGCAACGGCATGTACGAAGATATCTCGGACACACATCGCCATCACGTAGACGGGAATCGAGCCAATAATATGCCGTGGAATCTTGTGCGGATGAAGGGCAGCGAACACATCCGTTATCACAATGATAAAACCTATGGCGCGGATTTCGATCCGAAGGAACACAGCGCCTCAATCCGCGCGGCCTTTGATCGATTGCGCCAGGACGAGGGCTGGCGTGAGCGATTTAGACAACTGCAACAGGAGAAAGCCATTCGATTCTGGAATGACGATGCTTACAAGGGTATTCGGGCACGTGTTCTGCAACAGCGCCGTATATATTGGAATGAAGAAGCCCGTCAACGGCAGCGCGAACGGCAGGAAATGTTCTGGTCGTCTCACCCGGAACGCCGGGAAGAGGTTGCCCGGAAGTCGAAACACTACTGGGCATCCGCTGACGAAGAGCGCCATCAACAGCAACGAGATATTGCGCGGCGATTGAACACGCGCTTTGAAATCGATGAGGAAGTGGTCCGAGCGGCGCTTGACGAAACGGGTTCCATCAGAGGAGCAGCCAGGTTGTTACAGTGTGACCGCAGCGTCTTTCGAAGGTTCTCGGAAGTCGTTCGGGCATTTAAAGGTCAGGCTCAAAGAAATCACAAAGTGGTTGCCGTCTCCGAAATAAAAGGGGATCACGACGTTTATTGCCTTACGGTTCCGGAGGCGGGCAATTTTGCGCTTGAGGCAGGGGTTTTTGTTCGCAATTGCGGACTCATGGCCAATACAACGCCGCTTGAGGCCAACTGGTGCGGGCGTCTTGTGGTCGAGCTTTACAATGCCGCGAACCTCCCCGTGCGGCTCTATGCCGAAGAGGGTTTTATTCAAATCCTCTTCTTCGAATCCGACGAAGATTGCGAAACCAGCTACAGCGACCGGGGAGGAAAATATCAGGACCAGCAGGGGCTCACCCTGGCCAAAGTATAACGGCCCATCAGGGCCTTTCAGTGTTGAATTGCGGGCAACATGCGCCAGGCACTCTTGGAGGTTGATTTGAACGAAAGGCGAGTTGAATTTTCCTCCGCTGCATTTTTGCAAAGCCCTTCTCATCAAGCAGTTTATCTTCCGTTCGAACATTGGCTTTATCATCTTCGTTGTAAATATCGGCTGTGAGTTGAGGTCCTCTCCCCAAAGTTAATATCTAAACCTCGCCTCGAAGGAGGGTATTTCTATGTTGATGGCTGACACTATGGCTATCTTTCTTGTTGTGCTCGGGTTTCTTCTGGCGCTTCCGGCCCTGTGGCTCCTGTGCGCGGCGCTCTGGCCCGAGACATCGGCTCGCGCATTTGAAAAGACCGAAAGAAATATTGCCGGGCCCTTTCTGGCGGGCCTTCCGATCACCATCGTGATCCTGATAATCGCATCGGCTGTGAAGAACGTATTCGGCTCGGCGGGCGCAATTGGCGCGGGCGCGATCATCTGCCTGTATCTGGTTTTCGCGAGCACGGGTATGGCGGGTCTTGCCACAACCATAGGCAAAAGGCTGAAATCACCCGCCGATCTGGAACGCCCCTGGAAGGCCACGCTTCGCGGAGCAATCGTTCTCGAATTAACTTATCTTCTTCCTATACTCGGATGGTTTCTGATACTGCCGGCCTCGTTTGTGATCGGGACCGGCGCAATCACGATGTCACTCGTAAAGTTCAAGCGCGAACGGGCGACGCTCACATCGGATACAAACGAGTACAAACAGGAATTGACATGAAGATATTTTCACGCCGGGAATTGCTCCGATTATCGGCGCTCGCCACGGGGGCGCTGCCCCTTGCGGGCTGCGAGCGGATAATCAGCCGCCTGACGCGCGAGATGGGTCAGTCGATCCCCGATAAGATCGACGTGGGGGCAGGCGTTGATATAGACCCTGATTTCCATCTGCTCGCGCGCGCAGCCTATGGCGTGTGGCCGGGCGATCTGGACCATTTACGCGCTCTCGGTCGGGAGCGCTGGATAGAAGAGCAACTCCAGCCCGAAGCGATTGATGATACGGTGTGCGATCTTCGAGCGAGACGATTTGAAACTCTCTATCACGAGCCCGGAACCTGTTACGAATACAAAAAGCCCGTCCTGCGCGAAGAGATCACGCGGCACACGCTCCTGCGAGCCGTCTACAGCAAGCGACAGTTGTTTGAAGTGATGGTCGGATTCTGGACCGATCATCTAAACATAAACATCGAAAAAGGCGATTGCATTTATCTGAAACCTTCCGATGATCGGCTGGTGATTCGCGCGAATGCGCTGGGCCGTTTCCGTGACCTCATAAGAACATCCGCCACATCGCCCGCGATGCTTGTTTATCTCGACGGCAAAGAGAATAAAAAGGCAGCCCCGGATGATGTGCCAAACGAAAACTATGCGCGCGAGCTACTGGAACTGCACACGCTCGGCGTTCACGGCGGCTACACTCAAAGGGACGTATACGAAGTGGCGCGCGCGCTTACGGGGTGGCGCATGCGAACTGGCTGGCGACGCGGGACCGTCTATTTCGACCCCGCTCTGCACGACAACGACGCAAAAGAGGTCCTGGGTCAATTGATCCCTGCGGGCGGAGGCCCCGATGATCTTGAACGTGTCATAGATATAGTCTGTTCTCATCCGTCAACGGCTCGCCACATCGCCGGAAAACTCGCCCGCAAGTTTGTCGCTGATGATCCCCCCGCTTCCCTGACAGAGCGCGTGGCCTCTATCTTTATCGAAACCGACGGCGATATAAAATCGCTGGTCAGGGCTATCCTGACATCGGATGAATTCAAGGCATCAAAGGGGGCGAAGATAAAGCGCCCGTTTCATTTCATAGCGAGCGCCATGAGAGCCACGGCAACCGATACGCACGCGCACACTCCGCTGCTTGAATACCTCGCCCGCATGGGACAGGGTTTATTCCAGTACCCGACGCCCGACGGATATCCCGAAGAGGCCAGCCCGTGGCTTGGCACGCTTTTATGGCGGTGGAATTTTGCGCTCGCGCTTGCTTCAAATCAGGTGCCTTCGGCAGACGTGCCTCTCGCGGAACTCAGCCGGGCTTTAGGCTGCGGCGATAAAGAGATTTCCCCTCGAAGGCTCTTGCCTCATTTCATAGGCCGCGCAGGCACGCCCGATGAGGTCGCGGCGCTTGATCAGTATGCCGACCGGATGCGACAAACCGGCGAAGAAACAAACGCCTCGGTTATCGGGTTGATCCTGGCATCTCCGGCATTTCAAAGGTGTTGATTCAGTTCAAAGGTGTTGATTCAGTTTCGGAGTCGTTTATGAACAGTTCACGTCGCGGATTTTTACGCAACCTCGCGCTGGCGGGCTCGGTTTCCCGCTCGGGGTCAAAGACGCTTGTGTGCGTCTTTCTTCGGGGAGGCGCTGATACGCTTAATCTAGTAGTCCCCTACGGCGATGATCGTTATTATTCCCTGCGCCCGACGATCTCGATTGCGCGGCCCGCGAGTGTTCAAACCGACGGCGCAGCGATTCGCCTCGACGATTTCTACGGCTTTCACCCAAAACTCCGGCCCCTGTTTCCCGCCTACAGCGAGGGCCGGCTGGCCGTGGTTCAGGCGGTAGGGTCGGACAATCCTACGGGGTCGCATTTCGAAGCACAGGATCAGATGGAGCACGGCGAAGCATACGACAGGACGATAGGCGGCGGCTGGCTGGGCCGCTACTTACGGACGGGAACGGGTGGGAAGAGCAGTCCGCTCTCGGCGGTAGCGATAGGCGCGACCATACCGGAATCGCTGCGGGCAGCACCGGCGGCAAGCGCGATTTACACTCTGGAAGACTTGCAGATAAAGTCTTCATCAAGCGACCCGCGCGCGGTTTCTGCGGCGCTTTCACAGATGTACGGCGCACAGGCGGGAGTGCTTGCCGCGCCGGGCCGCGAGACGCTCGATCTGTTGAAGCGCGTAGAGGCGCTAAGAGAAAAACCTTACGCGCCCGCCACAGGCGCTGATTATCCGCAGACGGAATACGGCGCGGGGCTCAGGGAAATCAGCCGGCTTGTGAAGGCCGATGTAGGTGTGGAAGCCGCCTGTATCGATCTGGGCGGTTGGGATACGCATTTCTTTCAGGGGACGACCGACGGATTGCAGGCCGATGTGATTGCGGAACTTGCGCAAGGGCTTGCCGCATTTGATTCGGACCTGACCGATTATCGAGACCGCGTAGTCACGCTTGTGATGACGGAGTTTGGGCGGCGGATTTATGAGAACGGCTCGCTTGGCACGGACCACGGACGCGGATTCGCTCTGTTTGCGATGGGTAGCGGGATCAACGGGGGCCGCGTTCACGGAAAATGGCCCGGTCTTGAAGAAGATGAAGAAGAGGCGGGACCGGGCGGATTGAAGAGGCTCATAGATTATCGTTCTGTGTTGTCGGAGATTCTCTTTTACGTCTCAGAGGGCCGCGACACGTCCGCGATCTTTCCGGCGTTTACGCCTCAACGTGTGGGGCTGGTTGAAGCTCCAAAATAGCGTTGCGCTAATAGGCCACGGATGACACGGATCGGATCGATTTTCATGGATCAGTTAAATCCCTGTTGATTCGTCGAATCCGTAGTCTATTCCCACCTTTTATTATCCTCATATTTTCAGAGACCGAAGTTTACAAAGAGTTAAGAACCGATTCATCTCAGCTTAACCACCACTTGTTAGATTCCTCATCTTTAGCAACACAATCCCTATGCAAGGCCGAACCACGACTAAGGAGAAGAGATGTCTTCAAAACGCCCCATACTTATACCAATACTGTGTATGCTGATTCTCGCCTCAACGCTCGGATCTGCTAAAGGATTGTATCGGCAATTACAGAGTCCCAAAAATGGGAAGATAACGGGCGTAGTTTACAATGTGGCAACAGGCGATCCGCTGACGCAGGCTACTATCGAGATAGCAGGCGAGGCAGCAGGTTCAGGCGCACCCGTAAAGACGGGGGTGGACGGGGAGTATTCGATCAGCCTCGCGCCGGGAACCTATTCCGTACGATTCCATCGTGACGGGTTTCTTGAACAGACGATTGATCAGGTAGTCGTTACCCCGGGCGCGACAAATGAATTAAACGCGGTGCTCTCTCCGGTCGGCTACGGCGAGAGCGTCACCGTCACAGCCGACAGTTCAAATGATGTGGCGGCGATGATCGAAGACCGAAAGGCCGCGACCACGATTTCCGACAACATTTCGGCTACAGAGATCAGCAAAGACACGGCTTCGAGCGCGGCCGGTGTGCTGCAACGCGCGCCCGGCGTGAGCGTGCAAAACCGCTTTGTGTTTGTGCGCGGGCTCGGCGAACGCTACAGCAACACGTCGCTCAATGACGCGCTCATGCCGACGACCGAGCCCGATCGCAAAGTCGTGCCGATGGATTTGATCCCGGCCAATCTGCTGCAAAGCGTCAAGGTTCTAAAGACCTTCACGCCCGACCAGCCGGGAGAGTTTTCGGGCGGGCTTGTTCGCCTTGAGACTATCGATCTGCCAAAGGCCAGATCGCTTTCGGTATCGTTTTCGACCGGGTTTAACTCCGCGACCTACGGCAAGGACTTTCTTGGCTATCCGGGCGGCGGAACCCGCGACTTTTTCGGTTTCGGCAAGAGATCGCGCCGCCTGCCCGCAGGCATACCCGAAAACGAGCGATTGCTAAGAGGAAATCTATTCCTGCCCGGCGGCTTTACTCCGAGCCAGTTGGAAGTGATCGGCGAATCCTTCAGAAATGTATATACTCCGCAGACCGACGATGCGCGCCCGGAAATTGGATGGAGCATATCGGGCGGTCAAACTTTTGGAAAGTTCGGATTTGTCGGCGCTATCAGTTTCAAAAACGAGCAGCAGAATCTGGCCGAGATCAGGGATTTTTACCAGATAGGCAGCCAGGGGGTGATCCGCCCCTCGAACACATACGATTACGATTCGAGCACGATGGCCGCACGACTTGGCGGCACACTCAATACCGCCTACGAAATAACAAAGAACCACAAAGTCTTCTTTAAGAATTTCCTGACCAATCAGGCGACCGACGAATCCAGAATCTTTGAGGGCTTCAACGAAGACCGTGGAACCGACCTCAGAGACACCCGCCTGCGTTATATCGAAGAGCGAATTTACACGGGGCAACTGTCGGGCAATCACCTTGTCCGATTCTTGGGCGACAGCGTCTTTACGTGGCGATACACCTATTCCCGCGCAACGCTCGACGAGCCGGACCTGCGCGAGGCGCTTTATGAATTCAGCCCGGCCACGGGTGATTTCATATACTTTAACCAGACGCAAAGCCTCTTTCGCCTCTTTAACAAGATGCGCGAAAACGTGCGCGAGCCCGCAGCCGACTGGGCAAAATACTGGTTCTTTGGCGGGTTTTCACTCAACACGAAAGCGGGCTTCAGTTATATAAATCGAGACCGCGTATTCGATTCGCGCCGTTTTCGCTTCGTTCCGCGCAGCGTCACCGGGATTGACACCACTTTGCTGCCCGAAGAGATTCTCGTCCCCGAGAATATAGAACAGACTCGCGGGTTCGAAATTCGGGAAGAGACTCGCACGACCGATCATTACGTCGCGCTGCACAACATCACGGCCGGTTACTGGATGGCCGATTTCACGATGAAACGATGGCGCTTTATCGGCGGCGCTCGAATCGAGAAATCCGAACAACAGGTGCAGACCTTCGAACCGTTTCGGGCCGATGTGATCCCGGTGCTTGCCAGCCTGAAAAACACCGACGTGCTGCCAAGCGTAGGCATCGCCTACGCTCTGAAAAACGGTTCTATGAACCTGCGCGGCGGATACAGCCGCACCGTAGCCCGCCCGCAGTTTCGAGAGTTGAGCCCGTTTGAATTTACAGACGTTACCGGCGGAAGGTCCGCGGTCGGAAATCCCAACATCAGGCGTACCCTGATCACGAATTATGACGTTCGCTGGGAATGGTTTTTTGCTCCGACACAGTTGCTTGCCGTCAGCGTCTTTCACAAGGATTTGAAGGACCCGATAGAGGTTTTCATAGAGGCGCAAACGCAACTCAGAACTTCGTATCGCAATGCCGACAAGGCCCGCAATACCGGAGTTGAGATCGAGACCCGCAAGAGGCTCGGCAGTTTGTGGGGAAAGTTCGAGAATTTTTCCGTGAGCGCAAACTACACATTCGTCCGCTCACGAGTTGAGATAGGCGAACAGGACCGTTCGATTTTGACGAATCTTGAGCGCCCGCTTGTCGGGCAGGCTCAAAACGTTTTGAATGTCGTGCTCGATTATGAACTGCCTCGCTATGGCATCGAATCGCGCGCGCTCTACAACTTTACGGGCGAGCGCATAACCGATGTAGGCGCTCTGGGACTACCCGACATCATCGAGCACAGTTATCCGCATCTGGACTTTTTGTTTGCCAAGTATTTCGGAGGAGAGAAGAGGCTACGCGGTGAATTCACCGCCGAAAACCTGTTGAACCGTCAGGTTGATTACCGGCTGGCAGGCCAGCCGTTTCGGGTCTATCGTACGGGCCGAACCTTCAGCTTCAAGGTTTCTTACAGGATTTTCTAACAGGTTGGCGCAGGCGCGCGGGGAAGGCGTGCGGCGCTCGCTTTGATTCAATTTAACTGCCTGTGATCAGTGCGCGATCACAGAAAAAAATAGGAGGACTGCTTCAAATGAATCGCAAGTTTATGGTCACAATGTTGATGATGAGCATTGCAATTGGCATCATCATGTCATTTAGCTCTACATCTTATGCAGAGACAATCGTGCTTGAAGGGACGATCAAGAAAAAGAAACTGAAGCCGCAAAACGTTTACCTGCTCAGGGGCGGCGTCTTTATCACAAAGAAGCTTATCGTCAAACCGGGCACTCACATATTCGGATTGCCGGGCGCGTTTCTTGTCATAAACCGGGGCGCGAGGATCGTAGCCGAGGGAACGCCCGATAAACCCATAGTCTTTACAAGCGCAGCGCCCGAAGGAACCCGCACGCGAGGCGACTGGGGCGGGCTGATCCTGAACGGTCGAGCGCCGATCAATTTCGAGAACGGAGAGGCGAGCGGCGAAGGCGACACAGGACTCTACGGCGGCAACGACCCGGCCGATGATTCGGGCAGTATGAAGTATGTTCGCGTCGAATACGGGGGATTCGCCATCAGCCCCGACAACGAACTCAATTGCGTAGCCTTTCAAGGTGTGGGTAATACTACACAGATAGATTTCGTCGAAGCATTCGCGGGCGGCGACGATGCGTTTGAATGGTTCGGCGGCACGGTGAACTGCAAACACCTTATAGGGGTGGCGGAAAATGACGACGGGTTCGACTGGACCTTTGGCTGGTCGGGCAGGCTTCAGTTCGGCCTTATTCAGCAATACGCCGACGAATCCGACAACGGGATTGAAGCCGATAACAGCGAATTCGGCCACGACCTCTCGCCCAGGTCTTCGCCAAAGATGATGAACCTTACGCTTATCGGCGACCCGAGCGCGGGACCGGGAAGCACTCGCGGAATGGTGCTGCGCAGAGGCACAGCCGGACAGCTCCGCAATTTCATAGTCATGGGATTCAAGAATGTCGGCGTGGAGATCAGAGACGATGCCAGCTTCGTGCAGGTCGATCAGGACAAGCTCACGCTTCAGAGCTTCATCTTCTTTAACAACGGCAGCGGGATCGCGACCCCGAGCAACTTTGCCGGGGATACCGCCAACGCGCTCACTGCAAAAGGGGTAAAGATAATGCAGATTGACCCGCAGCTTACTGATCCGTTCAACAAGATTGCGCCCGACTTCCGCCCGAAGGCAGGCTCGCCTGCTCTCGATGCTGCAAACGCGCAACCGCCCTTTGCAAACGATCCGTTCTTTGTGACGGCAAACTATGTCGGCGCTTTTAACGGAAGCGACGACTGGACGGTGGGATGGACCAACTTCGTATACGGAAACTGATAGCTATGAAATCAAGTTCGGAGGTCGCCTGTCGAGATGGGCGGGCGACCTCTCTTTGCCTGCTCTTTCTGCTGTGCGGCCTGACGCTTTTCGCCGAGGGCTGCGCGAAGGTTGATTCTTCAAATTCGCAGCCTTCACTGGTTGCCGGGGTTGAAACCGCTCGACCGACCGTCCCGGCTCGCGTGCCTTCCCTGCCTCGAATGCTGGATGCGGCTCAACCGAGCGCGGAGGCGCTCACGCATAAGTTTCTCAGATGCTCTGGCCGAAGGCGATGTGACGGCGATGAAGAGATTGCGCGTCACGAAAGAGGAGTTTTGTCAGTACGTCTGGCCGGACCTGCCCGCGAGCCGGTTGCCAAATGTCACCTGCGACTTTGCCTGGCAACAGGCCACGCTCACAAGCCTCGGCGGGTTGAGCAAGACATTGCCGAAACACAAGGGCAAACGTTACAAGCTGGTTTCATTACGCTTCGAAAAAGGCACGGATTCGTACCCGAACTACAAGGTCCACAAAGACACGCGCCTGACAGTCAAAGATGAAACGGGAGTCGAGCAGGAGATAAAACTTTTCGGCTCGATGCTCGAGATGGACGGACAGTTCAAGCTCTTCAGTTTTGTCATCGACTGAGGCCGGAAACTGCACGTCTCTTTGATCCTGAATTAATCAATATTTAGCGCGCTGTTTAAAGGGTCTTAACCCGCTCTTGTTACCATCCCTGCTTTGGAACCTCAGACCTCTGCAAACGAATGTAAAAGGATGAATCTCTCGGGCTGCACAATCAAGACGTACTGCTCGCGGCTCGGAGCGATTGCCGTCATCTCGCTTCTCGCGTTGCTTTCGGCTTCGGGCGCGCCCGTCAACTCGACGGTGCGCTCTGAAAGCGAGCCGGGTGCAGGCTGGATGCTCCTCCCCGCCTTCGACGCTTCAACAGAGGGCTGACCCTGAGCGCGCAATACACGTTTGCAAAAAGCTACGGAAACACCGCCGGATCGAATGAGGCGCAGACATCCGCGTGTCTGGACGATTTCGAATGCGACCGTGGATACAACCGCTTCGATGTGCGACACAGCTTCAACCTGAGCGCGCTTTACGCTCTGCCCATAGGCCGGGGCCGCACTTATCTGAGCGATCTTGGCGGCGTAGGCGAAGCGCTGGTAGGCGGTTGGGAAGTGGGAACCATAGTCAACCTTATGAAGACGCGGGACCGATCAATAGGTGTGACGGGCGGTCCCGCGTCAACGCTTTCTTTTGTGAATCGAGCGGTGCGAGGCCGATGTCGATATGCAACACGTTTATGCCTTTGATCGTAGCGAAAATGTTTATGACGATGGTTATCTGCGGATCGAGCATGCCAACTATTATCTAGCCTTCGGGGGGCAAACGGTTTCACTGCCCTGCAAAGAGTTCCTGATAATGTCGCGGCTTGCGCGAAGCCTTGATCGCATTGTGCCGTCGGAAGAAATATGGCGATATGCGTGGGGAGAGGTCGCCGCCTTTAACGCAAAGAGTCTTCGCGTACATATCCATCGCCTCCGGCATACGCTTGCGCCCTACGGGCTTCGCATCGAGAGCATGGTAAAAGTAGGCTACCGTCTTTCAGCAGGCAGCAGGCAGTAGGAGTAGGCAGCAGATAATGAACTGACGGCTACTGCTAAAGAGTGCGCGGAGCATGTATATGAATAACGTGAGTTCGACGTAAGAGTTCTTTAAAGTAGCACCGATGGAAAGAGTCTATACAGCGAAATTGATCGAGCAGGCGGTCAGGCTCATTATTTCTGGCCGCGCAGTTTTGATATGGCTTCGCGGATAGCGGCGGCGTTTTTTGCCTGGGGTTCGGCTTTCAGGTATTTTTCGAGCGCCTCGGCGGCGGCCTGCTTTTCACCGCGCCGCTCGAATATACGGGCGCGCTGAAGGTATACGGCCGTCATATGCCGGTCGCTCAAATCCCAGGCGGTGTCCATCTCTTTTTCGGCCTCGGCCAGATCGCTTTTCTGCTGTTTCTCATCGCGCCCACGGACGGCAATTTCGATCAGCGCCAGACCTCTGTAGAAGTGCGCGGCGGCGTTTGTGCCGTCCAGATGTGTTGCCTGAAGAAAAGCATATTCGGCTACTGTGAATTTGCGCTGCTTCATCATAACCAGTCCGAACAGATGATAAACCATCCCCTCGCGGTCGTTGATCTGGCGGGCGCGCTCAAGCGATTCGAGCGCGTCGTTGTATTTGCCTGCGCGCAGCATCTCGGCCCCGAGTCCAAGATGCGCCGCGAAATAATTCGGGAAGACGGTTGTGGCCTCGCGCAGCAATCGTACGCCCTCGTCCGTCTTCCCTTCGCGGAGTCGGGCGATGCCTTTTTCATAAGCCTCGCGCGCCGCCTTTGGCACGTCTTGAGCGAAGTTGATACCGGGCGCGCCTGTTGCAGGTTCCGCTTTCGGACGAAGCAGAACCTCGATATTGAGCACCTCCTGAAAGTGTTCGCCCGGCGAGTGATTAAAGCGGGCCATCTGAATAGTTCGCTCGTATCCGGCGAGGTTGACTTCGATTTCGTATTCGCCGGCCTCCAGATTCGAGAACGCAAAGTCGCCGTCGTTGCGCGTCACGGTCTGGCCTATCATGCCGCCGCCGCCTATTTTCAATTCGACTATGGCGTTGTTGAGAGTTTCGCCGCTGGGCGAGCGCACCTTGCCGCGAAGCATATTGTTGTTTTGCGCGGGTGCGGCAATTGCAACAAATAACATCAGCGCGAGCGCGGGGAAAAGGTTTTGCATCTTCATGGGTGTGAACCCTCCTCTGCCTCCGATTGCCCGCATTATAGTTTCAAACCCTCCCGGTATCAACTTAAGACCGAAAAGCGATCCGTGATTGGTGATTGGTGATGCGTGATTCGTGATTCTATAGAGGCTTGATTGTTACAGGCATATTGCAAGTCTTGTAAATCACGCATCACCAATCACCAATCACCAATCACGCATTGCAAAGGGCGAGTATCTGAAGAATAATATCAAGCCTTTGAGGAGGGAAAATCGTTTGCGTCCTGAACCGAGACATAGCGAGCGCGAGCGCCGGGGCCGATTGTTGCGCATACTGGGCGTAGGCTTCGGGCTGGCCGTCATCATCGGCAACACAATCGGGGCAGGCATACTGCGTACGCCCGGCGAGGTTGCCGCCCGTCTGCCCGACCCCTGGCTTTTTATGGGCGTGTGGTTTGCAGGCGGGCTCTACGCATTGCTCGGCGCGTTTTCAATCTCCGAACTCGGCACGATGATCCCGCGCTCGGGCGGGCAATACGTCTTCGCCCACTACGCGCTCGGCGATTACGCTGGGTTTATCGTAGGGTGGAGCGACTGGCTTTCGACCTGCGGCACTACGGCTGCCGTCTCTATCGTCATAGGCGAATACGCGGGCGTGCTCGTGCCCGCGCTTGCGGGCCGCGAGGTCTCTATTGCGCTTGCGGTCGTAATCGTATTTGCGCTGCTGCAATGGCGCGGATTGAAGTGGGGCAGCAGCGTTCAAAACCTCACAAGCCTGCTCAAGGCGCTGGCCTTTATCGCGCTGGTCGCGGCCTGTTTCATACTGGGCGGCAACCGCGCGGAAGCCACTGCCCCCGGGCAAGCAGTGCCGAGCGGGCTGCCGCTTTTTCTCGCCGTAATACTGGCGCTGCAAGCGGTGATCTACACCTATGACGGCTGGGCGGGTGTGATCTATTTTTCCGAAGAGGTGCGCGACCCGAGCCGCAGCATCCCGCGCTCTACGCTTGGCGGAGTGTTTGCCATCATAGGGATTTACGTGCTGGTCAACCTTGCTTTTCTTTACGTATTGCCGATCTCTAAGATGGCCGGAGAAACGCTTGCGGCAGCCACCGCCGCAAATGCCATCTTTGGTGCGAACGGAGACAGGATAATCAGGGGACTGACGATACTTTCGATGTTGAGCGGCATAAACGCCTATCATCTGATGGCGACGCGGGTGATCTTTGCAATGAGCCGCGACGGGCTTGTGTCGAATAAAATAGTGAAGGTCAACGAAGGAGGAACGCCGACCATCGCCCTGTTTTTGAGCACCGCCGTAGCCGCGCTTTTCCTCTTGAGCCGCACCTTTGAAAAGGTAATCGCCGTCCTCGCGTTTTTCTTCGTGGTCAATTACATAATGTCGTTTATATCGGTCTTCGTTCTCAGACGGCGAGAGCCTGAGCGAGAGCGTCCCTACAGGGCGTGGGGCTATCCGTGGACGACGGGGCTCGCGCTCGCAGGCTCAATCGCCTTTCTTGCGGGAGCAATAAGGGCCGACACCGAAAACAGCGTCTATGCGCTCGTATTGCTCGCGGCCAGTTACCCCGTATACCACCTGCTCAAATGGGTTGGCCGGAGGCTCACCTGAGCCTTTAGCGCTCAGACCGTGTTATCATCAAAATCCTGTGGGGGAAAGCCTATGAGCGGCATGGATTATTCAATGGATTATTCATTTGATGAGCGAGTCGCCTACGCCCGGACGCTGCCCGCCGCGTGGTACTTTGATCCCGCGATCCTTGAAAAAGAGAAAGAGACCATCTTTTCCCAAACGTGGCAACTCGCGGGCCGCACGGATCAGGTCCAATCACCAGGCGATTATTTTACTACGACAATCGGCGACGAGCCTTTGATCGTAGCGCGCGGCGCGGATGAAAAATTGCGGGCATTCTCAAACGTATGCCGCCATCGCGCAGGCCCCGTAGCGCGCGACTGCGGCAATCGCAAAGTCTTTCAGTGCGGCTATCACGGCTGGACCTATCTGCTCGACGGACGACTTTCGGGCACACCCGAATTCGACGGCGTGGCCTGCTTCGAAAGGGAAGAGTATCGTCTTCCTCAGTTCAAAGTAGAGACATGGGCCGGTCTGGTCTTTGTCAATCTCGACCGGGCGTGCGCGCCGCTCGCCGACACGCTCGAAGACCTGCCTTCCCGCATCGCGCATCACGACCTGTCGCGTATGCGCCCGGCTGCTCGTAAAGACTGGTTTGTCGATTGTAACTGGAAGGTCTACGTAGACAATTACCTCGAAGGCTATCACATCCCCATCGTGCATCCTTCACTCAACCGCGAGCTTGATTATTCCCGATATAGAACCGAAACCAGAACCCTCTATTCGATCCAGCATTCGCCTATCAAAAAAAGTAAAGCTGCGCGCCTGCTGGCCGACGGGGATGCGGCCACCTACGAGGCCCAGTATTTCTGGATATTCCCGAATCTGATGCTCAACGTCTACCCCGATAATTATTCGACAAACCTGATAGTCCCGCTCGGACCCGAGCGAACGCTCACCATCTTTGAATGGTTCTTTCTCGATCCCGAAAAAAACGACGTGCGGGAGAGTATTCGCCGCACCGTAGAATTCAGCGACGAGATTCAGCTTGAGGACATAGCTATTTGCGAAGCCGTTCAGAGGGGGCTACGTTCGCGCACATATACAAACGGGCGATACTCGGTGAAACGGGAAAACGGCGTCCATCATTTTCACGGTTTATTCACGCAGTTTCTCGCACGTTCCTGATTGGTACGCGCTGCGGTATATGAGATTTCAGGTTTGGAAATCTGAAATCTCATACGGGCACGTGTGAAAGAACTCCATTCCCCGTTCAATCTCCGCAGCACGAGGCGCGCGCCGCTTTCGCCTGATACCGCGCCACCAGTTCGCCGGTGTTATAAATTTCAGATTTTTTGCCCTTGCCATTCGATTTCGCCTGCTTCTCCGCGGGCAGGGCTGCTATAAAAGACATCAGCTTATCGTTCATAGCACTGTTGAAGAGGATAAATTCGTCGTCGGTAAGCTTGAGGCTTTCGACTATTTCATCGAATATTTTACGGTAATAGCTAACGAGCGAATCCGAGACACCCATCACTTTGGCGATGCCGCTTTGAGAAGGAGACGAAGGGTTGAAGTAACAGTTCCAGACTACGCGCAGCAACTTGTTTAGCCTTCTCTGTTTATACTTAACCGCCTTCTCCATCCTTTCAAACAACTGCGAAACAAGTTCTTCGACCTGCCGCGACTGTTCCTTGTCGAGAAGTATTTCTTCGGGGGTCGGCCTCTCATCGGCGATGTCGAGGCCGGGCATCTGCTGATCGGTGTCGGACGAAAGCGTTACACCGGCATCTATGGAAATAAATTCGGAATCTTCCACCATCAGTTTCGATAAGACAAGCGATCTCATCATCTGAACATCGACAGGCGAATCTGTGACCTCGAATATGTTGACTATCAATTCGCTCAACTCGGTGTTCGAGATTATCACCTGCGAGCCTTCGCCGCGCCCGGTACGCTGATTGTTTCGCAGCCTTATGTTTACCTCACTGGCCATCTGCGCTATCTGCCGCCTGTCGCGCATGGCTTTATCCAAAGGCCAGCCTTTCAGCCCGTAAATCTGTAAGACGAGCTTGCGGCTTGCCGACATCCATTCCTGAGCCTTTACCCGGTTCGAAGAGGAGATCAAATGCGGGTAATATTGAAATTCATCTCCGGTTTTTAGTATCTCGCTCGTGCGTCGTGCTATGCGATAAGATTCGGGGAAACGTTCGCGCATCAGCCTCGATATGAGATTTGGAATTTCGAAACGATATATCTCCCGATCCACCTTTTCATCTGAATACCCGGATTCGATGTAATATCGAAAACGGTCTTTCTCAAAGAGCTTTAGAAACAGGTCCTGAGTCAGGTCCCCATGCGCATCCACCATTGTCTGGTAAGACATATTGCCGGATGCGAAAAGTTTTCTAACAGAAGAGTGGTTCGATACCACCTTAAAAAGCCTTTCCCAAACCTGTTCGATCTCCCCTTTTGAAAGCAATTCTACCCACGTCTTCTTTATATCCTTTACCATTAGCCTCCCCCACTGTTCAAAAAATACAGAACCGCCCTTGCGTAGCCTCATCCGGCTACGACTCCTCCGGTCGCAAGCGCCGTCACCCTGAGTTGACTTCACCATCGCGCTTGTACTCGATCAGACAGTTCTCTTTTGATGTCTCAATTCATGCCTGGAATAATTTCTTGCTGGTGTCTGGATTTTACTCCCCTCATCCTTTTTCTGAACCTTATCTAAGAGCAAGCATTATGGAGCAAGCATTATGGAGCAAGCATTATGCCGCAAGCTCTTTCCTTTCAGGGAATCGAGGGGGGAAAGACAGTTGGTAAGCCTATTGATTTCAATAACCTGCCGTGGTTAAACGCTAAATGGGCGGCTCACCCATTTAGCGTGATGTAAAGGGCCGGACTTATTATTGAGTCATAATATTTTCGCAAGGGTTGTTTCTATAACCCTTGTTACACATTCAGACAGTCGGTTAGCAAAGATGACCAGTTGATGTCTCAGTTATGCGGGACGTCAAACGGATTCAGCTGCACATCGGACGGAGATGTCCAGGCATGCAGGTCCGATTGATTGCTGCCGGGCAGACCATCTGTACAGATATCGAGCACCGTGGCCACCTCTTGAATGATGTCGCGTGTGATAATTTCCTGATTGTCCGCGTAGCCGCGCAGGAGTGCGTTATCACAGATATTATTGATGACTCGCGGGATGCCCTGAGAGAGCCGACCGATCAGATCAATCGCTTCTGAATCGAATATATCCAGACGTTCGGCTCCGGCTGTCTTCATTCGGAACCGGATGTACTTATTGATTTCGTACATCTCAAGCGGGTTGATCGTACAGCGCATGGCGATGCGCTGTTTGATCTGGCGCAGGTTCGGTCTGTTCAGCGTTTCTCGAAGCTCGGGCTGTCCGCACAAAACGATCTGCAACAGCTTTTCGGTATTCGTTTCGAGATTGGCAAGCAGGCGTATCTCTTCGAGAACTTCCTGCGACAATCCATGCGCCTCGTCGGCAATCAGTACGGTCCTTGACCCTTTCGCGTGGCGACGGGCAAGACAGATCGCCAGCGTTTCGAGCAACTCGGGCTTGGAACAGGACGGCGCGAGATCAAGCCTCAGACTCTTCGTGAGCCAGTGATAAAATTCGGGCACGGTTAGGAAGGGATTCAGGATATAGATGGAGACTATATCGGGGCCGAGTTGCTGAAGCATAGAGCGCAAGGTCGTAGTCTTTCCGGTCCCGACCTCTCCGAGCACGACCACCAGTCCCTTATACTGGCTGATGCAATATTTCAGACTCGATATGACTTCAAGATAGCTTTCGGTCTTGAAGATATATTTCGGATTTGGCGTCAGCCCGAAAGGCGTCTCTTTGAACCCGTAAAACTGTGCGTACATTCAATTATCTCCCTTATCTTCGTCTTCTGGTAGACCGCTTTGCGCTGGAACCTTTTACTGTTTTCTTTTTCGACTGTACTCGTGACGTTTTCGCTTTTACGGCTTTACTCTTTGGGGCGCTCTTTGGCGTCGAATTCGTCCCGGCATTTGGCTGACCGGCAGACGCGTTACGATTGCCGTCGGCGGGCAAAGCCCCGCTCTTTTCCGGCACATCCTCCGATGGTTGAGGCGTGGCCGATGTATTGCCCGTATAGCTCGGCGCGGGCGACGGTTGAGTGTGACGTGAAACGCCCGTCACGGCGAGCGTGATAAGAGAAGCGACCACTAAAATCACCGCAAGAAGAAGCAGGACGTATCGCCCCGCGAAGCTGTTATTGTTCGAACTCGTCTGCGGCGGCAGGGTCTGCCGTGGCGGTGATGTTTGATCTGCGGCTACGAGCGGCGAGTTGCGCTCGCCCGAGTTGCGCTCGCCCGAGTTGCGCTCGCCTTTGAGGCTCGGAGGCGAATCAAGGCGGATGATCTCGGGCGGTTCGTAGGATTCGCGGGCGTGAAGGGGCTGAGCGTGGCGCGATTGAGTCGGTTCAACATTGACCGGCTCGATTTCACTCAGAGGCGCTTCGCGTTTGCTTCGGTCATAATCCCGAAGAAGCGATAGTCTTTCAGGCTTTGCGACGGCGATGGAAGATCGCCGGGAATCGGGGTTCAATGCCGCTTTGAGCGATGCGGCGCTTTGAAAACGGTTTTCCGGCTTTTTCGCAAGCAGTCTCATCACTATATCCGACAGCGATTCCGGCAACCCGGCTCGCAACATACCGGGCGGCGGCGGCGCTTGATTTGTAAGTTTTCGCCTGACGAGGCTTAAATCCTCCGAATCGAAAGGCAGGCGATCAGTCAAGATTTCAAACAGCACGATGCCGAGCGAATAGAGGTCGCTGCGGTGGTCCACACTTGCGCTTCTCGCCTGTTCCGGGCTTATGTAATGCACAGGCAGACGGCTTGCTCTTTCGCGTTGCGCCCAGGCCAGCCAGGCCAGTTTGTCACGCGCATCATTTCTCTTATCATCGCTCGCATTGAGGCCGAATCCTGATAACCGTGCCCGCCCGTCTTCCTCGATCAGGATGTTTTCCGGCTGCACTTGCAAATGCAGCACCCCTTTTTGATGAGCCTCATCGAGCGCGTCGGCAATCTGGGTTGTGATATTTATCGCCCTTGAGATATCGAGCCAGCCGGAGCGGTCAAGCAGATTGCGTAACGTAGAGGCGCCCGGGCGATATTCGCTTGTGCGACAATGAAGCGCGCCCACCTGTTCTGCTTCCCCGGAATTGATTATGTTCCTGTGCGAGAGCTTTGCAGCCGCTGCCGCTTCCAGATAAAACAGGTCCAGTTGCTTCGAATCCTCGGCGGCAAGGTCGGAAAGAACCTCCAGTCTGATCACATCACCCGATCTGGCAGACGCCGCCTTTCGCGCTTTCCTGTCTTCGGCCAGGTAAAGCGTGGAGCGTTCGGTCGCCCCTACACGCTCCAGTATCGTAAATCGCTCGCGGAAAAGAGCCTCCGCCCGATCCTTCTCTCTGGACCCGGGTTGCCGGGCTGGGGAAGTATCTGGTGTTTCGCTCGATTTTACCGAAGACAGCCTGTGCTTTGCAGTAGTACTCATTCTATTCCTCAACAGCTTTCCGACAGGGAGCTAAAAACCGGACCCGCCGAAGGGGCTACACCGAAGGCAGGCAAGTAAGACATCGTATGAATGACAATTCGACCATCCCGCTCTGGTTTTTAGTAAGCTCGCTTTGAAATCTGCCGAATTTCTGCCGTTCCCCTTGCTCGTTCCGATATGTTGGTTTCATAATGCCAGCTCTAAACTCAACCCGACACTCTGGCATGTATTTCCTATACTTGGAACTCCCGAATATCTACAAAAATGATTCGTGATTCGTGATTCGTGACTTTCAGGCAGATTGCCGGTTAAAGATAGATTGCAAGACAGGTGAATCACGAATCACGAATCACGAATCACAAATTACGTCTGTCACTCTCGCGCCAGTTCGTGATAGAGCTTGAGCCAATGGCTTCTGACGGAGGACCATTTATACTTATCGCATTCTTCCCGCGCTTTGATTGCTACCCGCGCCGCCAGGGTTTCGTCATCAAGCAGGCGCAAAGCCTGTTCGGCAAGCGCCTCGTGATCGTCTCGCTCGACCATCAGCCCCGTCTCGCCTTCGGTCACAATGTAGGGGATGCCGCCCGCATCCGTTGTAACGACAGGCAGGCCCGAGGCAAACGATTCGATGATTGATCCGGGCATATTGTCTATGTTGGGGCTGTTCAGGTAAATATCGGCTTCGGCGTAAAGCTGGTACATCTTTTCATGCGGAACGCGACCCAGAAATTCGATGTTGTTGAGCTTGAGATTTCGCGCCAGTTCTTCAAGCCCCGCGCGCGCGCCTCCATCGCCCGCCACGACGAGTCGCGCTTCGGGGTAGCTCTGCTGAATGATGGAAAAGGCCCGCAGGATACAGCCTATGTTGTAAAGCGGTTCGAGGTTCCGATTTGAAAGAAAGACGGGACGAAGGCGGTCGCGTTTGCGAAAGCGAAAACAATCCGTGTCAACCGTGTTGTATATCGCGCGAGCGCGCAATCCGAATCGCGCAAAGACATCTACGAGATAGCCCGAAGGAACCGCGACTCTATCCACAAGGCGGATAGTAGGAATCGCGGTTCGATGCCAGCGTTTCAGATGGTCTTCGGCTTCGCCGCTGCGATAGTTGAGCACTATCTTTTTTCCAAACAACCGGGCTATCAAAATCGCCGGGGTCGGGGCGATGACAAAGGAAGTGTAGGAGGCCGAAAAGATGTGAATGACATCGAATCTGTTTACACGCGCAAGCAGTGAAGCCCAGTAGGCAAGCGATGTCAAAATGGTTCGAACGTACTTGATGCCTTGCAACTTTCCCAAAAGCCCCGGCAGACGCGGGTTCACGGGCTGAAATGAAACCTCAAGCGAGGGTTCGCGGCTCAAATGCTCAAGCAGCCTCGAAGCCTGGACGGACTGCCCGCCCAGAATGTCGAGCGACGGAGCCACTATCAGCACTCTTACCGGCGCTTCTGCGCGCTCGATTGCATCTATTCGATTCTGTATTCTCCCCAGAACTTGATCGCTCATTACCTGTAACCCTTCCCCTTATTCGTTCGTCCGCTCGTTCATCGGCTTGTTTGCCCCGGTGTTTGTCACACGCTCTCGCGCTCGGCCATTCCGGCCTCTTTCACAATGCCCGGCTCGAATGGTGCGAGCAATTGTTGATAAAGTCGCTCGGTGCGTTCGAGTTGCGCCTCGCAGGAAAATGTTCGCTTCACTAACGTCTGCCCGCGTTCGCCCATCCGTCGAGCGCGGGCCGGATCGTCGAGCAGAGAAAGTATTCGCGCTGCCATCCTTTCGTCATCGCCTGCCGGGACGAGATGCCCCGTCTCACCTTCGACAATCGCCTCGCGAGCGCCGCCGACATCCGTAGCTACTACGGGACGCGCTGCGGCCATGTATTCGAGTATCGAATTTGAAAAACCTTCGGACCTCGAACTCAATACGCAGACATCAGAGGCGGCCAGCAACTCCGCCACACGGCTGCATCGCCCCGTCAGGTAAACATCCTGCTCAAGCCCGAGTCGTGAGATAAGACCGCGCACCGGCTCCATATAATCCCCGTCGCCCGCGACCACAAAGGCCGTCTGAGGCTTTCGATCACGCACGCGCCGGGCCGCGCGCAAAAATGTGGCGTGATCTTTGACGGCGCGTATGTTGGCCACGATTGTGATTATCGGGCGCTCGCCCAGGCCGGAAAGCCCGAGAAGCGCGAGCACCTCATCGCGGCGATAAACCTGTCCGGGGTTGATCCGCTCGATATCCAATCCGTTGTAACTCGTGAGGATTTTTTGCTCGCTAACGCCTTCGGCGATCAACTGCCGCCTGACCTCTTCGCAGTTGGCGACAACTCTGTGCGCCAGCCGATAAGCCGCGCGCTCAAGCCGCCTTTTGCCCGGCGCGCGTTTGGCCGATTCGCGACGCGACGCGATTCGCGCAGGCACGCCCGCAAGCGCCGCCCCGAACATGCCAAAGATATTCGTATAAAAGTCGTGCGTATGCACTACCGCTATATTCATCCGTTTCAGATAGCGAGCAAACCGCCACACCTGCGCAAGCGTCTGAGGGTTGCGGAAGTTCGTCAGGCGGTATTCCGGGATGTCACCAGGGTTGAGGCCGTCTACTTCATCGCGCAGAGGGCCGCTCGCATCAAGGCAGGCTACGTGAACGCGGAACCGCCCGCTCACCTTCAAGAGTCGCGCAAGCTGCACGGCCTGCCGCTCGGACCCGCCCTGGCGAAAACTGTCTATCAGTTGAAGAACTGCCGGTTTCAAATTTAAGCCCCTTTAATAAGCCCTTTTTTCGATCAAATGAACTTGAGCACTTCTGAGATTTCAAATCTCAAACCTCAAATCTCAAATCTCAAATCTCAGGTGCTCTGCTGCGCGGCATCGCGCCAGCCTGCCGGATAGATGACGGGCGCGGGTCGCTTCCACGATTCGATTCGCTCTTTTTCATTGCCCGTTCCCAGATCGCCCAGCAGCGTTATATCATCAGGCGCAAACGAGGCGAGCGGCCAGCGGAAATCGCCAAATGCCTCGCGTATGATTGGAATCCGTTCCGGCCAGTAACCGAGCAATCGCGCGCCTACCCAGTCGAGCGCCGCCGCGTTCTCGCCCGCGAGTATCAAACCCATATCGAGCGGCTGCGGAGATAGCGGCCCGTCTCCCTGCCCGGCCACTACCGCATCAACTATGTGGATGACCCGGCGCGCGGGCTCATTGCCGAGGCTTCGATCCGCCTTGCCGTATAAAAGAATCCGGTTGAGGTCGAGACACGTGCGCCAGATCGTATCGTTTCCCGACCACGAGCCTTCCGTGCCGAGATCATCTCCGGTGAGCCGCAGCAGGCGATTCAGATTTGTGGCGACTTCATTCCACAGCCTGCCCGAGGCCATTGATTCAGCCATGTTCTGCCGGTCGAGCGTGTATTCGAGCGCGCGTTTTACGCGGCTCCCACCCGGATAGCAATCCCCGCCTGTTTTGGCTCCGCCCACGCGATGATGTGGCAGATACTCTTTGTTCCCGTTTATGCCTATCAGGTTTTTGAGCGCGCAGGTGACGCCCGCCTTCTTGTGCGTCTTTAACTTGGGCAGATTTATTACCACATCCGCATCCATTACATCTCTTGCGACAAGATATTGATGGCGGCCCGGTCGGTGTGTTTTCGACATCAATCGCGGGTCGTAACAGGTCACTCGAAAATTTGCCTGCTCCTCCGTGACAGGCTCAAGCAGACTTTCGCTCGTCATATCGAACAGCACAAAACGATCTTCGGATTGCAGGTCTTGCGAAGCGACCCTCACCCCGTTGACAAATCCGCAGGTGGTCCGGCGAAAGTCGTGTATACCGATAAACCTGGTGTCGGCTTTCACCATCCGGTCGGCCCACCTGTCAAGTCCCGTTGCGCTCAACAACCGGGCGAAGTCGCAACTCTGCAAGGGGGCGTCGCCTACCAGAACCTCGGACGCATCGGCGCGAAGCGCGGCCTCGACCGCCGCCTTGATGATCGAAGAGTGAGTCAAAAGCGGCTCTATTCCCCACGGGCCGTGGTTTTCATGCATTACGAAATTGGGCTTGATCAGAACGCGAGCGCCGCGAGGGATTACACGCCCAAGCGGCCCGCGCGCTTCATCAAGCCAGCCAAGCGCCCGGGCAAGCTTTTCGATAGCCTCGTCTATGCTTGTCCCCGCCTCCCCTGAAGCCCCCGATAAAGACGGGTAGGTGGAATCGGCTATTTCAGAGACCCCGACACGAGGGTCCATGCGGAATTCGTCAGCAGTTTTCATGAGGCCAGTTTTCTCCTTATCGGATTGACCTCGCTTATGACGGGCCGCCGTTTGTTCGCCCGGGTTCGCGGTATCTCTTCGACCAGTTCGATGCTCAGATCGAGGCCCGGCAGGTTGTCGGCTACGGTAGCGAGTATCTGTCTGCGGCTCTCCTGGCCAAAGCCCTGACGGGGGACGATCTTTAATTCGACCGAATAATCCGGGCGCTGTATGAACATGAATTCGCGGACCGGGTAATCCTTTAGCATGTGCGGGAATTGCAGTCCCGTGATCCAGCCCGCGTTTGGCAGCCAGATGCGGTCGGTCGCGCGGCCCAGAACTTCGTGCAGCACAAAAGTGGGATGCCCCGGTTTGCTGATCGCGGGAAAACGGCCTATGTCTCCGACGCGATAGCGAATCATCGGCATCGCGTCCGCGTGGAGCTTTGTGATCAGAATAGGCGAATCCGGCTCATCGGTTTCAGGCTCGATAAAGATGTTGCCCCAGTCAACCGTGTAGTCGAGCGTTTCAGCCGGACTGGTTTGAAAACCCATGCATCCGACATCGCGCCCGCCGTAGCGTTCGTGGACCGATTTCCCGAATGCAAGTTCGACGGCCTCACGATGATGAGGCAGGAGTTTTTCGGCTCCCGTGATAAAGCAGCGCGTGGGATAGGCGGGGTTGTAGCCATGTTCGAGCAGGTGCTCGGCCAGTTGTCCAAGCGCGCTTGCATAGGCGAGTATGCAGGCCGGGCTGTAACGCTCGAATTCCCTGTGATATTTTTCGAGCACATCGGGCGAAAGCCGAAAGCAATCAAACCACCTGACGTTTGTCACAAACGAATAAACGCGGTCCCGCAGGCTTTCGCTTCGAACGGGGTCCAGATGATGCCCCCAGAGCATGCCGGTTCGCGTGCCCGTACCCGCGCCTATTCGCTCCATGAAATACTCTCTTGCGCCTTCGCGCCAGCCGCGTTCTTCGGGGCCGGTCCATATTTCGGTAGGCGTTCCGGTCGAGCCTCCCGTCGAATCTTTTCTCAATTCATTTGCGGGCATCGCGGTCGAAACCATCGTCTTGCCCGCCTGTTGAACCTCTTCCCGATCAAGAACGGGGAGTCGGCTGAAATCGTCGAAACTGAAATCCATCCACGGGTCGAACCCGATCTGGCGGAAGCGGTCACGATAAAAGCTCGTCTCGCGGTATGCCCGGCGCAGGGCAAACCGCAGGCGATTCAGACTCCACTCTTGTTTCTCGTCGTCGCTCCACCCGGCGGCCTCTTTGCGAAAACGCATACCGGCGTTTACAGCCATCATCATCAGGCGGTGCGAAGGGCGAATGATTCGCTGAAGCCGTGAGAAAGGCATGTATAATCTTTCTGAGAACAGGTCGTGTGCTTTTCCAATCAGGTCGCGCATTTCAATCTCCCGGTTCTAAATCAACCGCACAGGCTCGATACAAGCGAACTCCAAAGCAGGGCAACTAGAAATAGGCCAGGACGGACGCGGATCAGACCCTATAGAACCAAATCCGTGTTGATCCGTCCGATCCGTCGAATCCGTGGCCTATTCCCATCTGTCTTTCATTCAAATTCATTTGTACCAATCTCTCGCGGTTTGTTATCTGCTTATGCCTGCAATCTGCGCCAGCGGGTCGTGGGCTACATTCGATAGATTCCCAGAGCCGGAAAGCGAAGTAACCGGCCCCTGCATGATCTGGCGCAGTTGATAATCCCTGTAAATACCGGGCTCGCCTTTGTGCCCGTCTACGGCCGCCATCGCGATGTTGTAAGCCTCGCGCGCGGTCGCAAAATGAATCTTGAACTCTCCTGTGCGCTCGGATGTTTCCAAAACGTCACCCATGAACCGGCGCATCGGTTCACCGATAGTTGCCGCATCGTCGGAGGGAAAGAAGCCGTGGCAATAGAGCTTGACGAATAACCATTCGGGCCGCCCCGTGACGCTTACGCCCGCGCTCTGCCAGTTGAGCAGGCGTCCCATATCGAGAGGGTAGCTCGATGTTAAGACCCCGTCTTCGATTCGCGGGATCAGACGGCCCGGACGGCAGTGCCGCCAGTCAAACACGGTTGGCCCTGTGATAAGGATGGGCAGTTGAGGGCGGCGGCCTGCGCGAAGGTTCTTCCCCCACCTGTGCGGGCGGGCTTCGCTCAACCGATAGCCGCACTCATAGATGGCATTGATGCGCGCAACCTGCGCCCGGCTGTGAATGGACGGAAGCGTGAGATCGGCGTAGCAGCCGGTATCGGCAAGTATCTGCATCTCTGAATTCACGCCGCAGAACCGGCCTCCGGCCGAATTTGCGAGCGCCCAGTTGCCGTGCACAAACGCGTACATCGGAGCGCCGCTGTCATCAAGCCGCGAAAGACATTTGTGATCTTCGACAAGAATATCTCGAAAGTCTTCGAGCGCGTGTTTGAGGGAGGCAGGCGTGTCGGGCTCATCCACTCCGTGATGAAGGTGGATTTCGACTTCGCCCAGACCTTCGGCCTGCATCTGGGCCAGCTTTTCCAGCATAGGCTTGTAATACTGTTCAGCCGGATAGAAATTTGTGTGACGAAACGGCGTGCCGTCCGCATCAAGAATGACCTCGCCGGTCGCCCGCGCCTGCTTATGCCAGTCTTCGACCCTCAGCATCTGGCTCGGCCAGTCAAGCCCCTGCCGGGTTCCATCCCATCCGGGCTCGAAATGGTTTGCTATCGTCAATATGAGGTGGCGGGGGCTGTCTGCTCCGTTTGCGCGCCGCGCAAGTTCACCGGCTCGCCATAACGGATAGCGCGCAAGCCACGGCAGTGACCACATGAGCTTCTCTATATATTTCTTTGTTCGCTTACTCATGACAATTTTCACCTTATGCACAGACACGATCACACGGGTTTTCGGGCCGCCACAAATATGCCGCAGACCATCAGTTCTTCATCCGTCAGCCTTCTGTATCTTCCTATCAAGTCCGGTCGAATCTGATTGATGAGCGCGACCGTGTAGTCGTCATAGTCCACATTAAACTCGATCTTTTCCTTATGAGGTGTGACCTCTTCTCCACACCCTATGATGCCCGTCACATAGAACCGGGCCGCGTAATTCATCGCTTCCAGTTTCTGCCGATAGCAATCAATCATCTTTCGATTACATCGGCCCGAGCGGGCAGTCATCATCCGGTAAACCCTGTCCGAGATCGTGAGAAACGTAAGCGGATGCAGCCCCCGGCTGCTAAACATCCCGTCGTCTCTGAGGTCTATCTTGTGAAGCATCAGGCCGCCGGGAACCAGTAGGTCATTCATAACGGCAAAGGCTCTGTCGCTGTCGGGCGAATACTCCAGAACGGCCCGCGAAACTATCAGGTCGAATCCATTGGCATCGAACAGGCTGTCGGCTTCTTCTATGCCCTTTCCGTAAACACAGGCCAGCCTTTCGGGGTTTGTTTCAATCCCACCGGCCATGCTGATCGCTTCGTCAAACCGCGCTCTGGATCGAGCGTCGAGTTCTTCCCTCAACGCCTGATAGATGGCCGATTGCTGTTCAGGGTCGGCCTCCGAATAGAATTTGTCGAGACAGGTTACATGTCGGGCTCCGGCGGCGAGCATTCTTAGCGCGACCCCGACATTGTCTCCGTGACCGGCTTCAAGAATTCGCTTGCTTTCAAGCCCGTCGGGCGCGAGGTTTGCATATTTCAGATAGTCTTCGAAAACGTCTTTTATGTAGCTCAGGCTCTTTGACAGAGGCCACTGCTGATGGGTCGAGCCGGAGGTTGATTCGATCTTGCCCGACTCAAACCGCCTGCCCGCAGACCAGTCGTCATATATTCTGTAGGCGATGATGCCCGTCTTTGATTTTCTTGCGATCTGTTTTAATCGAGCTATCATAGCCTTCATCCTTGTTCGCTTATCGGAGCTATAGGACGCCTCCACGGCGACAGGCGTTGCAGCATATCGATTCTGCGGCGAACGGCTCCCCACTCGGCGGGCATAACGACTCTGAGCAATAATACGGCCACCAGATAAGCCGCGCAGAAGACCACACCCGACACGATCAGCACGACAATCGCCAGCGTGTCGGGCAAAAGCGACCGCGTGACAAACGCGACAAGCCCGGCGACGACCGAAGCCACCGCAAGCTTGCCCACGTCTTTCAGCAAAAGCGCGTCGCGCCATGTCGCGCCCAAAACTCTTCCGGCCTTGAATGCCATTACCAGTCGCTCGATCAGGCTCACGCCCACGACCGCTGCTATCGCACCTATCAGCCCGAAATGGTTTGTGCCAAAGACGAGGCCGACGAGCAGCACGCCAAGCAGCGCCACGCGCACTCTTATCAGAAAATATTTGTTCTCGGGGTAGGCGCGTATCACGGGGTCATAGGCGCTCGCAAGCAGCGTCATCGGGATCAAGGTCAGGTTGATGGCGAATATCGGCCAGCTTTCAAGATACTGCTCGGTAAAGAGCGCGACGATAAATTCGCGACCCGATACCAGCAGAAAGACATAAAGCGGAAAGAACATGAAAGCCAGTTTGCGCAGCATTCGCGCCACGAGGCTTATGATCTCGCGTGTGTTGCCCTGACTTTGCAGATGGCTGACGCGGGGCAACATTACCGCCCCGACCGAATCTGTGAGAATGTCTACAAACAGGATGTTGAAACATCCTATCGAATAGACGGCATAGGCGGCAGCGCCGAATTTGTAAGAGACGAAATAGTTATGCAGGTCCGAATGAGCGCGAAGCAGCAGCGAGGCAAACCCGAACGGCAAGGCATAGGCTATCTGCATTCGCATAACGGGCCAGCTAAAGTGTCGCCAGAAGCTGCCGAAACGCGAGCGCAGGTAAAGCAAGAGGATAATGGTTTGCACCGCGCCCTGAATGGCCGCCGCGTAAATCAACGACTCCACCGACCCGATTGAGATGGCCGCGCCCAACAACAGCACTGCCTTTGTGAACTGCGATCCTACGATGAGTATCGATGCCAGCTTTGTCTCTTGATGCGCGATCACGACTATCTCAAGAAAAGAAGAGGCGATCCACAACAAAGAGACGACACCGATTGCGGGACCGTATTGAACAAGCTCTGAACTGTTGAAGACGGCGGCAAGCAGCGAGGGCCGGATAAAGAGCGCAAGACACGCAAGCCCGCCAACCAGCCCGTAAAAGAGCAGGATGTTGAAGATGATCTGTCCCTGACGGTTGCGCTCGCGCGGCAGGAAATAAAAAGCGCTCATCCCGAATCCCATCGGAAGGATCGACATCGCGGTGCCTACGATCAGAAAGACCTGTTTATACAGACCCAGATCGTGCTGGCTCAATCGCCGCACAAGAAGCAGCGGCAGCGCAAAACTGAAGGCAAAGGCCAGCGTCTTGGCCAGTAAAAAATAGGCCGCCCGCATCGTTAATGAAGAGCTTTCTTCCTGAAATTTCCTCACAAATCTCACCTGTCTCCCCGTAGCTGAGCGATTACGCTTTTCGCGGTTGCCGCCCGCAGAGCCTCTATATCGCAGCCTATCGCGCTGTCTCTGGTTCCGGCGCTTCTGAAGGCGCTGTTGTCGCTCAGGCGGAAATCGCCTCGCGCCTGGTCTGCGAACTTCACATCGTTGAGCGTTGCCGGAAAGTAGTTGTTATCAGGATACTCGGACTCGGCTGCGCCGACGATGATGTTCTTTTTGAAGACCGCTTCCGGGAAATATTTCTCGAGCGTGTCATCGCCTACGGCTGTGCCGTCGCCCTTAACGCCGTAGGAGTTTTGCTGCACCACGTTGTTTGTAAAGACAAACCCCCTGCTCTTTTCGCCGTAAGCCGAGATCGCGTTGCCCGTATGCAAAACGGTATTGTGGTCTATGACCACGTCGACGGTTTCGCTGATCTTCAGAAAGGTTCCCTCTCCGCCCCAGGTACTAGCGTTCACATCTTCAAACAGATTGTTTGTCACGCGGACTCGTTTCATCTTTCCGCTCGGATGATCCAGGTCACGGCCCAGAATGTTTATCCCCGATGAGGTGTGGCGCACGATGTTGTTTTTGAAATCCACATCCCGCGTTACGCTCCACGGCGCGGTCCCTTCCTGATTCACCGATTTGATCAGTATCGCGTAACCCGTCTGCGCATCCGGCCAGTTGTTCTCAAAGACATTGCCTTCGACCAGAACCCGCCGGGCGTTTTTCAGTTCGAAGAGATTCTTGATCGACCAGCGCGTACCCGCAAAACTCGGATGCCCGACTTTCCAACTGAGCGGTTTGAAGCAGTGATTCTGGCGAAACTCGATATCGGACGGCACAAGGTCTTTGATCTTCGGATCAGCGCCGCCAAACATAACGTTTTCGCCCGACGCTTCCAGATAGTTGTTGACGA
Organism: Blastocatellia bacterium; assembly: GCA_963765495.1. Taxonomy (GTDB): domain Bacteria; phylum Acidobacteriota; class Blastocatellia; order UBA7656; family UBA7656; genus CAVXWP01. Next base: position 229,134 of record CAVXWP010000001.1, on the reverse strand, counting down.
TCTTGAAAGGCCCCGGCCCGTTCCATCCGGCGATTGCCTGCGAATCAGCGCCCGCTTCGTGACAATCCGAAATGTAAGAATCGATGACCGCGGTTCGCGCGCTGTTGAGTGCTATGCCGCGCCTGAGCGTGGAGGTCTGGTTGCCGTGTATGTAGCAGCGATCAAATATTATGTCGTGAGGGAGGCTCGCTTCATCCGTCTCGTCGCCCTGCCCGAGTTTTATGAGGTTCAGGTTTGATTGCACATCGGAGGTGATCGAAAATTCGATGCCTATGAAGCGATAGTGATGCGCTCCCTCGGCGGTCGCGAGCGCGGGGCTTGCGTTTGAGCTTATCAGTTTCGGCATCTGCCAGTTTTGCGAAGGACCGATGCGCGTGCCTTCCCCAGAAAGCCCCGCGTCTGTCGCCGAGCTTCGTATGACGATCCAGTCCGCGCCCTTCTTTTTTGGCAGCGTAAAATTGCCTATAAACAGCGCGCCCGCCTCCAGTTCGATCACGTCTCCGGGGCTGGCTTCATCGAGCGCATTCTGAAGCTTTTCGGATGCCGAAGGGCCTTCATTCACAACTATCTTTTGCCCCGATGATTGCGTGTAAGTCGTATCCAGAAAGACAGCAGGCGGAATCGGTTTTCCGTCCGCCGGCTCTGTCTCCGCCGCAACCGGAGCGAGTGAGGCGCTCGCCTCATTGTAGCGATTGTCAGACCTCGCGGCGGCGCACGATATGACGGCCAGCGATAATAAAAGAGTCAGCGTAGATTTCCACAAAACAGCCACAATTGCCCCCTTTACCAGCACATCCCCTGGTAACTTGTTCGCTCATCCTCGATGTCAAACAGCCTGACCAGATCGATGATCACGCGCCCGTTGTTGAGTTTATCGGCAAGCACTCGAAACTCATCTTCCTTCTTGCCGATGATGATGACTTCCGAGTCTTCGATAACCTCATCCAGTCGAGGATGCATCAGCGACGAAATGTGAGGAATCTCGCGCTCGATATAATCTTTGTTAGCTCCAAACAATCGGGCCATCTCTACGTCCCGGTCATAGATGGTCAGCTTCATGCCCTTGCCGATGAGCGTCTCTATAAGCGCCACCATAGGGCTTTCGCGCAGATCATCCGTACCCGATTTGAAGCTCATTCCAAGCACGCCGACTTTCTTGCGCCCGGTCCCGAGGACCATATCAACGGCGCGCTCTACCTGTCGGCGGTTGCTCGTCTGTATCGCGCTCAACATCGGCACATCGACATCCATCTCTCTGGCTTTGTAGGTGATGGCGCGCAAATCCTTAGGAAGGCACGAGCCGCCGTAGGCAAACCCCGGCTTCAGATAGTAAGGCGACAGATTCAGCTTTGTGTCCTTGCAAAAGACATCCATAACCTGATGGCTGTCCACCCCGGCAGCCTTGCAGATATTGCCTATCTCGTTTGCGAACGTCACCTTCAGCGCGTGAAAACAGTTGCACGCATACTTGACCATCTCGGCCTCCCTGATCCCGATGGTCAAGGTAGGCGCGTCGATGTTGGAATAGAGTTTCCCGAGTGGCCCCGCCGTATCATCATCATCGGCTCCGATTAGCGTAAACGGAGGATTGTTGAAGTCTTGAATCGAAGTGCCTTCGCGCAGAAACTCCGGGTTGACGGCCACTCCGAAATCGCGTCCGGCGCGTTTGCCCGAGTAGACTTCAAGCGCAGGCGTCACGGTTTCGGAGATCGTGCCGGGAAGCATCGTGCTGCGAATCGCGACTATGTGAAACCGGGATTTGCTTTCGAGCGCCTCACCTATTTCCTGGCAGACGCGCTTTACATATGTCAGATCGAGGCTGCCGTTGTGATTGCCGGGCGTGCCTACGCACACGAGCGAAACGTCGGAATCATGTACGGCCTGACGAGTATCGGTCGTCGCCGTGAGCCGTTTTTTCTTCACACCCCGGGCGATCAATTCTTCTATGCCCGGCTCGACAATCGGGCTGCGACCGCTATTTACGATCTCCACTTTTAAATTATTCACGTCTACGCCGATGACCTCGTGGCCTGCCTCTGCAAAGCAGGCCGCCGAAACGCAACCGACATATCCAAGACCGAAAATGCTCAACCTCATATTATTGCTCCAAACTCCATATTTAAATTCCAACGACTTGATCGGGTTATTAGGAATAGGCCAGGACGGGTGCGGATTTTGGCGGATCAACGCAGATTAAATCTTAAAGAGTCAGATCCGCGTAAATCCGCCGCATCCGCGTCCGTCCCGGCCTATTCCTATTTGCTTTTCGTTGTCTTTCATCTCTATCAATCCCTAATGGTTTAAGCCGCGCGCATTCGCAACTCCCTGCTTGCCGCTCGCTCGCACACTTCAGCAAACGCGCAGGCGGCCACGCTCCATCCGAATCTCTCGCGTACGACTCTGTGTGCCTGACTCCCGATGCGGGCCGCCAACTGCTTATCCAGAAGCACCCGCGTGACCGTCTGCGCGAATCCTTCGGCGGTGTCGGCTATCAGCAGGTCTTCCCCGTCGCGCACGGGCAAGCCTTCCGCGCCGATGGATGTAGAGATGACCGGCACACCCATTGCCATCGCCTCGTATATCTTCAATCGCGTGCCGCCGCCTACTCTGAGCGGGACCACATAAGCGGTCGCTCGATCAATAAAGGGGCGGATGTCTTCGACCCGCCCGGTCACGGTTATGGCCGGGTTTGCCTCTGCAAGCGATTTTGTGCGAGCGGTTGGATTGCGGCCCACCACACTCAGCTTCACACCGGGAATTGATCGGGCGATGAGCGGCAGGATTTCTTCGGCGAAATAGTTGATCGCGTCTTCATTCGGCATCCAGTCCATCGAGCCTGTGAAGACGATCTCTGCGGGGTCGCGTTCGGCGTCCGAGGGCCTGAAATAATCTGTATCCACGCCCGTAGGCACGTCATAGACTTCGCTCAACCCGAACTCTTTGGCCATCAAATCGCGGTCCACCCGCGATACGGCGACTACCGAATCGAACCTGCGGCAGACGTCTCGCTCATAGCGATACATCTTTTGCCACTGATTGTAAAAGAATGCTTTTCTGAGCCGGCCGCGCTCGATTTCATAATGTCTCTGCCAGATGATTGACTCGACATTATGCTGAAATAAAACGGTCGCGCACCTGTTTGTCTCTGTAAGATTTACGCTCGGAACGAGGAAATCGCATACGACCACATCATAATGATTCCGGCTCAATTCGCGCTCTATGGCCCGCTGCATCACGGGCGAGCGATATTTCTGAATCGCGTAAGGCAAAGGCGAACTCAGATTCAAAGCCAGTTCACGATAAAACCGCGCGCTGAATTTCGGAGCCTCTTCCCACACGACCGTTTGAAGCCTGTGACAATACTCCGTGGCGAGATCGAACGACTCGACCGGATCGGAAGGTCCCGCAAGCGATAGATATGTTATATCGTGATCGCGCTTGAGGTGTTTGAGCATCTGATATGTGCGAATCTTTCCGCCCTTGTCTACCGGGTGCAGCAGTTCGCTTTTTAGCCATAATATCTTCACAGTGCAAAATCTCCTTAAACCGCCACGCGTGTCGCGCTCATAAAGCGGTATTGATTGTCGGCGTCTTCTCTGTCAACAAATCGGCGCTGCCAGATTTCGAAATTGATAAGAGCCCACAACCTTTCATCGTGGTTTTCCCCTCGGGCGTGTCGCGCTACGAGTTCGCGCACAAACTCGCGGTCAAAGATGCCGCGACTCGCCGCGCGATCACACAGCACGTATTCCTCTATGATGTGGCTGTACCTGCCGCGCAGCCACGCGCCAACGGGGACGGGAAACCCCATCTTCCTGCGGGTGAGAATCTTTTTTGGCAAACGATGTCGCATCGCTCGCCTGAGTATGTATTTCGTGGTCAGCCCTTTCAGTTTCATCTTCACCGGAAGGCTCGCGGCAAATTCCACAAGTTTGTGATCGAGAAAAGGCACGCGGCTTTCAATCGAAGCGGCCATGCTCATCTGATCCTGCTTCATCAACAACTCGTGCAGGTAAGTCTTCATGTCCATCGCAAGCAACTGATCAAGCAAGGAATCGGCGTCTGTCGCTTGCGCATAATCGAGCGAGCGGCTATAAGGGTCATTCGATGCGATTCGCTCCTGCGTCTCGCTCGTAAATAACCGCTTTTGCATACTGCGCGAAAAGACCGAGAAGTTATCGAAATAGATGTTTTCCACATCCGGCGAAATACACAGGAAGGTGCGCGCAAGTTTCCGCGCCGCGCGCGATGTGCCTCCCCGGTTTTCAATGGCCCGACGAATCATCCGCCTCACGGGTTCGGGCACGCCGCCGTGATAGGCGCGGCCAAGCGTGAGGTTGTAGATCGTCTTGCGATACTTGTCATACCCGGCCAGCAACTCGTCGCTCCCTTCTCCGGTGAGGACGACCTTGACGTGACGAGACGCAAGCCGCGACACGAAGTAAAGAGGCACGCTCGACGGATGGGCCAGGGGCTCGTCCTCCTGATAAACCAGATCGGGCAACGCATCAAAAAACTCGTCGGGGCTGACCAGTATTTCGTGATGATCCGTGTGATAGGCATCCGCTATCATCCTTGCGTATCGAAGCTCGTTTGCCTCGCGTTCGGCAAAGGCTACCGAAAAAGTCTTGATCGGCTCGCTAACCATTTCGCTCATCACCGAGGCTATCGCGCTCGAATCGATTCCGCCGGAAAGAAACATCCCGAGCGGCACATCCGACATCAGGCGCAAGCGGACCGATTCGCAAAACAACTCATCGAACTGCTCGACGTACCGGCTTTCGCTGAGGCTCTCCTGCCCTTTGGCAAAGCTCAAATCCCAGTAGCGTTCGATCTCTACGCGACCGTCGCGCCACGTGAGCGTGTGACCCGGAAGCAGCCGTTTTATTCCGCAAAAGAGCGTCTCTTCGCCCGATGTGTAACGGTTCGCGGCGTAATCGGAAAGCGCGGCGTAATTGAGCGAAGCCCGTATGTCCTCGGTTTCGAGAAGCGCCTTTATCTCCGACGCGAAATAGATCGTCCCGTCGTCTGTAAGCGCGTAGTAGAGCGGTTTTATTCCCAACCGATCACGCGCAAGCACGAGCCTGCGGCTGTTCGAGTCCCAGATGGCAAAGGCGAACATCCCGCGCAGATGCTCGACTGCACGCGGCCCGTATTCTTCGTAGAGGTGAATTATCGTTTCCGTATCGCTTGAGGTGCGATACCTGTGACCGCGCGCTTCGAGCACAGGGCGGAAGTCGCGATGATTATAGATTTCACCGTTGAAGGCTATCCATATCGTGTCGTCTTCGTTTGACATGGGCTGGCCGCCGCCGCCGAGGTCTACGATTGAAAGGCGGCGATGACCGAGCCCCACCGAGCCTCCCCGAAAGATCCCCGCGTCGTCTGGCCCTCTGTGCGCGAGCCGGTCTCGCATCTGTTTGACGAGCGATTCATCAACGCTGCGATTCAATTTCGCTGGAGCGGCTATGCCGCAAATTCCGCACATTATTCTGCTGCCTTACTCATCAACTCCGGTTGATGCGAGTGTTGACGCAAGCCGCGCGCATCCTGCGTCCTGTTGTTTGCCGTAAAAAATTTGCCTGTACCGTCAACCCTCACCTCAAAACCGTTGCCCGACTCGCTGACGGTCAGGTACCTGACGGGCTTGCGGTGATCGAGCGAAAGCCCGTCGCTTGTTTCAAGTGAGCGCCCGTGAATCAGACACGCCTTTGCGAGTCTGTCATTTACAAAGCGACCCCAGGCGATCTGCCCCGTGGCCGAAAGCGGCCCGCATTCGAATCTGTCCGAGCCGTTGCCGATCAAGACCGCGTCCATCACGTTGCCAGTTGTGATAAGAAAACCGCGAGCCGAATGATCTGTCTGTTCGATATGAATTGCCCCCTCTCTTGTCAAAGGAAGCGCAAAGGTCACGAATTCCTGCGCCTGAATGCCTTCGGCTTCGAACGCGACGATAAGCGAAGGGGTACGCGCTCCATAACTCGATGACGCCCAGCCCGACAAGATTTGCGCCCGTGGCATCACACGCCCGAACGCTATGAGGTCGAGCCTTTCGCCACGGGGTCGTGTGATCTTTACATGATTTCCAATCGCCACGGCCGAACACCCCGGAGCCAGATGGTAGCGCATGGCGTAATGATGGCGGTCGGTAGCGGTGAACCTGTCGCGCACAACCAGATAAGAGTTCAACCGGGAGTTAAGCCGGGCTGCACCCTTGCAGTCTTTTGCAGTCTTTGTGAACAGGACCGCTCGCCTGTGTGTGACTGGATCGCTCAATCGCTCGTATCCGTCGTGCGCGCCTTCAAGATAATCAAAGCTCTCTTCGCCTATGAAATCCGTGTCTTTTGCGAGGGCGATGTGATGCCACGAAAATGCCCCGGCGGGAACCGATTGCGACTCGCCGTCAACGGTCGCGGTGTTGTGAGCATGGGTCGCGCGAAACTCATCGCGCAAGCGAGAATCTGCCGTATAAGTAAACGTGCCGGGATCAATCAACCACGGCTTACCTTCCGAGGCAAATTCGAGCGAGAGCGCGTCGGCGTGCGCGTGCCCGCAGTTCATCGCCCCGTGCGGGCCGCAATCCATCAGAACAAAACTCGAATCCTTTTCCCACTCGTCGCGCATCACGTAATAGCCGCTCGCGGCGAATGCGCGAGACTTCGCTTCGGGTTTTACGCCCCTGATCTCATCGTAACGGGCAAGCCCTTCGGGACCGAGCAGCCAGAGCGTTTCGACCGCCGGGCCGCCTGCGACATATTTCCAATCACCGCGCCCGAAAAGCGCGGCACCCGCCGCAAGCGTGTCGCGGAAATCATCGAGCCTGCGCTCGCCCAGCTTTATCAATCGCCCCCCGTCATCATCGCCCACAAGCGGCGATGTGCCGTCGGGGCGCGTTATCCACATCAGGTGATCGAGGAGGGCCGCGAGTTTCTCTTCGACCGCGAAAGGCAGCACGATGTTTGCGGCACGCGCAAGCACGAGCAGATGCGTATAAAAATCCGCCGTGTAGCGGTGATAATAGGTCGCCTGCTCGAAATAGACTCCATCCTCGCGGACCTGGCGTGATAGCTGCTCAACGAGTATCCCGAGCCCGAGTCTTTGCCACTTGCCCGCCCGTCTGAATTCCGGCAGCGCCACGCCAAGATAAAAGAGCCCGAGCGCCTCGCCCGAAAGATGTGTGTTCGGGCTGAAGTAATGCGACAGGTATTTTTCGATATGGCGACCGTGTGCCGAAAGATGCTTGAGCGCGCGCAACACAAACTCTCCCGAAAGATGGCGCGAACCCGCAAGCAGATGCAAAGCCCATATCCACGCAACGGCGCGGAAGGCGACTTCGAGACTGCTTGCCCAGTTGATTCCTACACCTGGCGGATTCGCATCCATCCACGAACTCGCTTGAGCGACAAACGCTTCGGCAAAGCGCTCGTCTCCGGTGAGCCGGTGAGCCTGCCCGAACGTTACGAAATGCTGATGCCGGTTCAACTCCCACGTGATCTTTTTGTCTCCCGCCACGGTCGGGTCCAGATATTTGATCCGGCTCCAGTGCGCGCGGGGCGCTCGCTTGCCGGATACGGGTTCCAAATGCCAGTCAACGGGTTGGCCAAAGCTGAGATCGCTCAGACCCAGAAGGTCGAATCGCCCCCGGATTGCGCGCTCGGCCCGCTCGATGATTGCCCGGCTCTGATCGGGAAAGCGGCATTCCATAATGGAGCGGATTTCGTCGCGCCCATCAAACGAGGGAAAGAATTTATTACCGCCCGAACGAACCCCTGCCGTAATCCCCCCCGTAACCCCTCCCTCGATGCGTCGGGCTATCGCTTGAGCCGTGCCTTTGGCAGAGCCGTTGCGCTCGGCGGGGCTTATCTGCCGATAGAATCGCGCGTCGCTCATCTCTTCCGTGGAGAGGCCCGTCATACGCTCGCCAAGCTTGTTTAATTCCTGGCCCGCTCGCTCGCGCAGTTCCTTGAGGCTTTTGCCGCGAAGTTTTTCAAGTTGTATCGTCAGTCTTTTCATTCAGCCGATCCCGACCCGCGAACAGGCTCCCACAACACGTGTGCCTCTCCACGCATAAACTTCAGAAATGCGACGAGCGAGGCGGCGTTGGCCAGCACGAAATAATAAGGAATTGACAGGGGTCCAAGATTCAGCCCCATCCGATCAGCAAGAAATCCGGCCAGCGCCGCCATATAAAGAGCCGCCTGCCCAATAAGCGCAAGCCGGAAAAACCCCAGCGCGTTTATCAGGAATAGATTCGATATGAAGGCCGAAATCAAAAAGGCCGGGACCGCGTATCGCAGCACCTTATGTGAAATCATCTGAAACGCGTACAGCCCGCTCTTTGCCGGGTTGAGCACTTCGCTGTAACGATCAAGCGCGCTCATGGTCTGCTCGATCACGCGCACGCGCATGCGGAATTCATCGCGGCTGCGGTTGTTTGTGTCTTCTATCGAGATCGCCTCCCGGTCGTAAACAGTGCGCATGCCTTGCAGAAATATTTCGGTCGCAATAACAAAATCGCTGCTCATATCGTGAGCGATTTTCGCGTAGTTGCTGCGCCTGACCGCGTAAAGACATCCGCTCACCCCGATAAGCGACCCCAACCGGCTTTCGCTTTCCTTTATAAATTTTTCGTATCCCCAGTACGAGCGGCACCCCTGCCCCACGGCGGTCGCGGCGCGATCAACATAGATAAGCTGACCCGCCACGCAGCCGACTTCGTGATCGGCAAAGCTGCGTACAATCTTTCTCAACGCGTCCGGCTCGTACATGGTCGTAGCGTCTGAGAAGACAAGAATTTCGCCCGTCGAAACCTTCATCGCCTTGTTCTGCGCCACGCTCTTTCCGTGCCGCATCGCCTGCCTGAAGAGCCGCACGCCACGCTCTCTGTAAGAACAGACTATCTCGTCCGTGCGATCCGCAGAGCAGTCGCTTGCTACTATCACCTCAAGCCTGTCGGACGGATAATCGAGCGCCAGCGTGTTTTCGATCTTCGCGGCGATGTCGCGCTCTTCGTTGTAGGCGGCGATTATCACAGAAACCTTTGGTGTGATGCCTGAAAGATTGACGGGACGCGAAAACAGGCGCGACAACGCAAAGACAAACGCGGGATAACCTACGTACGCGTAGGCTATCACTGCTATCGAGGCTATGAATATGATGGTGGCTATCACAAATATTTCCGTTTTCAGATTCCTAAAGTTCTTAAATCTCAAATCTCAGACGGGCGCTCCCGCTTCTGATCGGGCCTCCATAAAACGCCTCCCCGTCTCTTCTCATCCGCCAGCGACTCGCTCGCTTGCGCGGGTGAAACTTCCCTTTCCGCCGCGTGAATGTTTCTGAGCGATATGGCGTACCCGATTGGAAAATAGACGTACCATAGATACTGGATAGACCCGAAAAAGCTGCAAACGATGTATGCGATTATCGAGGCTTGCAGGGCTACGCTCAGATAGTAAATCTTTTGATCATCTCCCTCGGGGCCTTTGTCTGTCCGTATACAATCGCGCTCGACCCGGCGCAACTGTTTCAGCGGCGCAAATATCATAATCAGATAGGCCACGAGCCCGGCCAGACCAAGCTCGGACGCGATCTCAAGATAAGAGTTGTGCGCGCGCTGTTCGCGTATCGAATAGATGTGATAGTTCCCGGCTCCGACGCCGATTAGCGGGTGTGCAGCCGCGACCGAGGCGGCGCGCTCAAGCAACTCCTTGCGCGCCTGCGATGACCCCGTCGGGTCGCTCGAAGAGTCAAAGATAGTTGTGATTCGATCTGCGTAGCCACCGGGCATCATCGTAACAAACACGGCGAGCATCGCCATAAAGGCAAAGACCATCACGGCGCGGTTACGCCGTCCAACCTTCCACATCAGGACGGCGCTCATGGCTATGAGGCCGAGGAAGCCGCCGCGTGAAAAGGTGAGCACGACACCCGAGGCGAGAATTGCCGAGAAGGCGAAATAGGCCAGCCGCAACAGGCCGCGACTCGTGAGCGCGAGCGCGACCGAAAAAGGAATCAACAGGTCAAGGCTCGTCGCCAGGTCGTTCGGATTGCCGAATATCCCGCCGACTATCCCCGCCACACGCCCTTCGGTCCCTTTATCCTGCACCGCGAAATGGCCCGACAGGTAATTGCCGATGGCGATAAGTGAAAGGATGGTTCCACAGATCACCACGAGGCTCAACATAGACCTGAGCCGCTCGCGCGTATCCAGAACGTTTATCATCAGAACAAAGATTATGATCACCTTGAAGAAGACATCCGTCAGCAAATCTATGCTGTCTTGAGGCGCGGCGGCGGTCGGAATAAATGCGATGCCGAGAGCCGCGATTACGAGAAGCATCTTTAATTCAATCGGCCAGATCGTGAGCCTCTTGCCCTCTGTGAACCTTGAAGCGATATAGGCCACAAGCGTTGCGATTGCGACTATCTTGGCAAGAGGAAATTCGCCAAACAGTTCGGGAAACATCTCGTTTGGCCGCCAGTAAAGCAGCAGCGTAAAGACAAACAACCCGGCGAATGCGAGTGTTTGTGAATCTCTTTGTTTCCCTTCTTCGATTCGATCTATTCTCTCTTCCATCACTTTCCTCTTGCGGGCTTCTTTCAGCAGACTTCTCGTTGAGCGGACCCCGGGGACCACCCGTTCATATGCCTAGCCTGCCGCCTCTCCCGCGATCAGCCTGTTCGCCCCCGCAGCATCAACCTCTCCGCGTCTGGAAGCGGCTACGGTCAGACTGCTCAACTGCTGCAAGATCGGCGTGAGGTTGCACCCCATCCGATGAGCGCGCAAGGCCATCTGAGATATTTCGGCCACGGCCGGAGAGATGTCGGCCATGCCGGTCACACTCGGCAAATCGGAATCCGCCGAATAAGCATTTACGATCAGTGAATGCATCTCCGGGCGGCCTATGATTTCCAGTATCGTCCGGGGCGAAAGGTACAGCCCGGCGGCGAGCTTGAGTGTGCTTTCAAGACTGAGCGTGGTTATCATCGAACTCTGTATCTTTGACAGCAGCCCCTGATCGAACCCGTTCTGCCGACAGAACTCCGATTGCTTCATCCCAAGCTCGGCAAGACGGTTGCGCACGAGTATTGAAAGCGGCGTTTGCTTGTCGATTGATCTCTTTTTCATTCGGCCCCCCCAGTGATCTTTGAAATGAACGGACGCGGAAGGGTCAACCCTGTCTGCGTGGTATCCACCATTTTCAGATCGGGTGTCCGGCCCTTTTACCTCTGTTTTTGCCTCTTCCGGTGATTGGCTGGCATCACGCAAATCGGAGCTTATCTCTTCGATTGCGGCGACATCCGATTCCTCCAGCATGAAGATTCCCGAGCGCGAGCGCAGGCGAACATAAACGTGAGGGTTGACGCTGCTGACGCAGACTACCGTGCCTACGCCGTATCTGGTGTTGACCTCCTGCCCTATGTTGAACATTTGCACTCCCTCCTCGTTTTCGCTCTATCTGCCCACGCCCGCGATAAAACCGACGAATTGCCCGAATCCCAGAAGTGATGTGATGGAGGCGATTTTCTTCATCTTGTTGCCGTGTACGATCACGGTATCGCCTGCCTGCAAGGAGATGTTCTCTTCCGCGTTGGCCTTGCCTTCGACTATTCGTTTCACATTGACCTTCATCGTGCTTGTGCGACCGCCGCCAAGCTGTCTGAGCACCGTGACATTGGACTGGCTGCCGAGGCTTGTGATGCCGCCCGATGTAGACAGAACGTCAAGCACCGTCATGGGCCGCGCCATCACTACTATGCCGGGCCGCGTGACATCGCCAATCACGCCGATCATCGCGCTTTTTGCTTCGAGCAAAGAGACGCTCACCTTTGGATTTATGATGTACTGGCTCAACTGCGTGCTCAATTTTGCGGTCACCTGTTCGACGTTCAGCCCGGCTACCTCGACATCGCCAAGCAGCGGATGATAGATGCGCCCCACCGGAGAGACTTCCACCTTTTCGAGCGAGTAATCGGGCTGGCCCAGTATGCGAACGGCGATCTCATCATCGGGACCGAGTTTGTAGCTGTCATAAAAATCCCGATAGATGTTTGTGAAATACGGGTCTTCGGGCTGAGCCGCCTTACTACTCGCCTTGCTGTCGGTCTTATCATCTTTCGCGCTGGCGAGCGCGGCTGCCTGCGTCTGCGCGAACTGCCGGGAATGAATAAACGAAAACGAGCGCCCCCAGCATAAAATCAGCGATCATCAAATATGGTCTTCTTCTCTTCATCGTCATGCCTCCTTTCTCATCTGGCTCCTCTTCCGAAGAGGATGATTCTGACGGTCTCAAATAAAATGATTGCATCAAGCACAGGCGACTGGTTCTTGATGTAGTAGAGGTCGTACTGTAGCTTCTCAATCGCGTCTTCGACGGACGCACCGTACGGGTAACGAATCTGCGCCCACCCGGTCAGCCCAGGCTTCACCATATGGCGCTGCGAGTAATATGGTATTTCGCGTTCAAGCTGGGCTACAAAGACGGGGCGCTCCGGTCGCGGCCCTATAAAGCTCATGTCGCCCCAGATCACGTTTACAAACTGCGGCAGTTCATCTATGCGAAGCTTTCTGATGATGCGCCCTACGCGAGTGACGCGCGGGTCAGCCTCATCGGCCCATACGGGTCCGCCCTTTTCGGCGTCGACGCGCATGGAGCGAAATTTTATGATCTTGAATGTCTCGTTGTGTGTTCCGACCCTCTCCTGCGTGTAGAAGACGGGGCCGCGCGAATCGAGCTTTATGGCAAGCACCGTCAGCACCATCAGCGGCAGCGAAGTGATAAAGCCGAAAAGCGCCATCACTACATCTACGAATCGGCGTATCCGTTTATAGACCGGCAGACCGGGCGAGATGTTTGAAAATATCAGCCAGCTTGGCCTGAGCATCTCCGTGCTGATCTTGCCCGTCAGCCTCTCATAAAACGAGGTCGAGTCTTCGACCGCGACATCACTGCGCAGCTTCAGCCTGAGCAGGGGGTCGAGCGGCAGCCGCCCGCGCCGCTGGCTGATCGCCACAACTATGCGGTCGGGGCGATAACGGCGCACTATCTCTTCAAGATCGGGAGTCAGGCCGATGACCCTCGGGTTTATCAGGCTTTGCCCGAGCAGTTTCGGATCATCGCCTACGAATCCGACCACCTCATAGCCGACCTCGCGCCGTTCAAGCACTTCACGGGCAAGGTCTACGGCGCCCTTTTCGGTGCCGAGTATGAGCACGCGCTCGGCAAGGCGCGGGTGGCCCAGAAGCCACATCGCAAATACGCGCCAGCAGGCCATAACCGTGAGCATAAGCAGCAGGCTTACCAGAAACACGCCGCGACCGAGCATCACCTGCGGCACGCAATAAAAGACCACGGCCAGCGCAATCGAGGCCAGACCGATGGCTTGAAATATGCGGATGTAGAGCGTTATGCGGCGGCGGATCAGCCGGAAATCGTAAAGGTCGAATACATAAAAAGAGCCTTGAACGATCACCATCAGCAGTATCACCTTCAACCAGCCGCGCTCGCCCACAAGCGCATCCCTGGCCTCGGAGGCAAACCTGATATAGATCGCCCCCAGCCCGCATAGATAGGTGAGCAGGCTCTCGAAGAGCAAAATACATAATGCGCGTGAACGATTTCTCGATTTCATCAGGGGCTATCTGCTTTCCTGTTCTTCTTTCATCCGTGTCGGGCTTATCTGGTCGCGCGGTTTAGCACTACGCCAAACAGGCTCTCTTCGGTCAACGGAGAGATGGCCTTGCCCATCTGCGCGGATGTATTCTTTCCCGCCCGGACTACCATCAACGTCGCGTCGGCGAGCCGCAATAAAAGGTTCGAATCCGCCGTGGTCAAAAGCGGCGGAGAATCCAGAAGGATAAAGTCATAATCGAGACTGAAGGCGTAGAGCATCTCTCGAAGCGCGTTTGATGCCAGAAGTTCAGCCGGGGTTTCGACCCGCTCGCGTGTGGGCAGCACTACGAAATCATAAGGCAGGACGCGAATCGCAGCCGCGCCGGGTCTGAGGTTTCGCGCAATCGCCTCGGCTATTCCAAGCTCGGTTTCGATCCCAAGCAGCCGCAACACGGAGGGGCGATGAAAATCGGTATCGACTACCAGAACACGTTGTTTGGCCTGGGCAAGGGCGCAGGCCAGATTGAGCGTGACAAGCGTGCGGCCTTCGCCGTGCTGGGCCGAGGCTATGAGCACGCGCTTGATCGGGCGCAAAGCGGCCCCGGAAATCAGGGCTATCGCAAGCTTGTTATATTGTTCGACGGCTCGCCTGTCATAATCGTAAAAAGCCGCAAGATGAGGATCCATTCTCATCAGGTCTATCGTCGCCTCGCTGGCGGGTTCGGTCAGAGACTGGCGCAACAGGGCGGTGGCTTCTCTCTCTCGTTGCAGATTTTCCAGTTCGGATGCCGAAGGCGTATTGAGCGAATAATGGACGAAATCGAACTCGTCCTGTTCGAGCATCCCGTCATCGGTCGGATGACCGTTTGAGTGAACTGTTCCGGCGAAGACCCCCGCCATCGGAGGCTGCTCGCTTTCGGCTTTCTTTATGGCTTCGTATACTTTTCCCATCGTCTTCTCTCTTGTTAAAGGATTTCTTCGTTATGAAATCTGCCTTGCGGGGTCGCGTCCTTGCCTCACCATCGGATTGCAAGAGCCTGAAAGATTTTTAGATGGCCGAGCAGGAAAACAAGCAACGGCACGAGCGCCGCGCTGAGCAGGAACAGACCGAGCGTGCGCGTAAAGGCGAGGCGGCGCGTGCGGCCCTGCTCGACCGGGGTAAGGGTTTCCGGGATAAGCGCAATCACGGGCGCGCCCAGATAATACTGGGTGTCTCGATCATCGTGTATGCGCAGGAGGTGCGGAAACTCTACGGCGGCGGCCACCGCAAGCCCCACTACAAGAGCGAGCGCCAGCGCGACAAGAATGAGCCGTGTGCGATTTGGCCCCGACGCCATCTGCGATTCGGCCGGTAAATCCACGATCTGAAAGACTCCCGGATCGAGTCCCGCTGCCGCGACCTGCATGTTCTGAAGCGACTCCTGTTTTCTGAGCAATGCGTTATAACGATCCCGCAGTCGCTCCACATCGTTTTCGGTCGAGATGTTTGCTATGGCGGGGCCGGTTGATGCCACAGGCACGCTTACTGCGCTTACAGCCGGGGTCGAGTCGAGCGTCTGTTTCTTGTTTTCAAGCTCGCGCCGCGTGACTTCGAGTTCGGTTTGCATGCGGGCGAGTTCTCGCTGCATGGCTCGAAGTTCGCGCGCTTCGGGCGAGCTTACGGGCGCGCCCTGCTGAGATGAAGCGTTCAGTTGCTCGATCTGGCGATTGACTTCGGCAAGCTGAGTGCGGGCCTGGATCACCTTCGGGTTCTGATCCGTATATTGCGTGGCATACTCTTTCAGTTGAGCGTTTATCTCGGCCTTTCGAACGAGCAGCACGCCGTAAGACCCGCCCGCGTGCGTATCGGTAGGCGCGGATTTGACTATCTTTTCCTGATCCTCAATCTGCTGTTTTTGCTGGGCTATCTGTTGTTGGAGGGCGTATTGTTTGTTGCTCAGTTCCTCGGACGATGAGCGGGCGGCGATTCGTTGAGCGCGAATCTCGCTCGACACGCTCTGTATGCGGGCGGCTGCGCGACTGCGGGCTGCGGCTACGGCTCGCTGCTGGCCAAGCTGATCGAGGCGGGTTTCGATCTCTGAAATTTCAGATGCGACCTTGCCCGATTCGTCGGTCACCTGCTGCTCGACGGCATCATTCATCCTGCCAAACGCGGAGATCATCTCTGTCGCCACATTCTTTGCGGTAGCAGGGTCCGAGTAACGGTATACGATAGTCAACGTTTCGGGATCATCGCCGCGATACTTTGTATCGATCTTTATATCCTTGCGCATGCGCGCGATGGCGGCTTCCACTCCGTCATTACGCATCTCTTCGGGGTAAAGGTTATGGCGCTTGATAAGCGATTCGAGAAACGAACGGCTGTCGATGCGTTCGGTTATCGTAGCCACCCGGGCAGAGACCGCCTGTCGGTCCTGCTGTTCGCCCGATACTACGACAGAGGCGCTTGACTGAAAATAGTCAGGCAATCTTCTGATAATCAAAAATGTTGAAATCAACATAGCGGTTGACATCAAAAAAAACAGCAACTTTCTCCGCCAGAACGCCTGAACGTATTCAGAAAGGGTTCGAGGTCTGAGGCTTGGCATTTCGTAGCCCTCCTTCAAAAGTGATCAACTGGATTGTGATCCGGTGTCCGGCCTTCGAGGCCGGACGCGGTTAACGGGTCAAAGCATATTTGGTTTGCTTTTAGTCTTGCGCGAGACCGCGAGCTTTGCGGCCGAGGCGGCCGACAACAGTAGTGAGCCGAGCATTAGCAGAAGCAGCGGCTCTACATGCGTCGGGATCACGATAGCGGTGCGCTCACCTGCATCTATACTCTGAGATTCTCTATTGCTGGCAAGCTGGTGCGGAGATTCTGATGTTTCGGCCTCTCCGCCCGATCTGGTGGCGGCTGTGTTGGCAAGGCAAACGGACGAACGCGCCTGATCTGCGAATATGCAGAAGAAGAATATTGTTAAGGTAATCAGCGCAAGAGTCTTTATCTTATTTTTTCCGGGCACAGAGATATCCTCGTATCAAACGATCAAAACAGCCGTCGGTCTTTTTCTGTCTCAACGCCTAAGCCGCAGGCTTAAACGGAGAGTTTGTTAATTGGCAGTGGAACGCCGTTCCTGAGGCAGGAAAGAATAATCCCCGCTGGATGATTAAATATATATGTGGGTTTCCCGCCTTCCTTGTTCATTGCCTTTCCCTTTGCTTGTTCGTTGCGATCACTATAATTTACCGCTTTGGCTCTCAGTGAGCGTCTCATGTTTATCAACACTCGGAACTCGGGAAATATTGCAAAAAATTATGAGCGCAAAAAAAGCCCGGATAAATCGAGGCGCAAGCGGCAGGCAGGTGATGGGAGTCCGATTTTTTTGACAGGATTAACAGGATTAGAAAAGATTTCCGAAGATGATTGGGAAATCCTGTTAATCCTGTCAATCCTGTCTGAAGTATCTCAGCGAATTACAAAGGTCGTATCACTTTGATCCTCGCCGGTCGATCCGTTCGCGGCCAGAGCGGTGACGCGAATGCGCGCCCTGCTGCTTGGACGGCGCGGAACTCTCCAGTTATAACTGGTGGCCGCGCCCGAGGTCTTGGCGACAAGGCTCCAGCTCGACCCTCCGTCAAGCGATAGCTCGATTGTGTTACGCCTTAGCTTTGGCCCCGTCACCGTCCAGGTAATCGAGTATGTAGCTCCCGCGCTTATATTCTCGTTTGTGTTTGGCGTGAGCACGCGCACGACGGGAGGAGCTGTCGGGTCCGGCTCCTCCGATATGAAAGCTATCTTCGCGTTGCTGATCGTCGAATTTGTCCCGCCAAGCGAAGCATCGGCCATCATCGGATATGCAGGCGCGACCGCGCTCGTATAAAAGACCGCGCCGTTGCGGTAATACCTGACCACGCCCGATTCGATAGCTATGCGGAAGACATCGCCTGAGTTGTAGTCTCCGAAGTACCCCCGGCTTGCTCCCATTTCGAAGACATAAAACGCGCGGCCAGTGCTCAGTTGAACGGCGTAAGCGATGGTGTTGTAGTATTGATTCGAATCGTTGCCGGTCAAACCGCATACTCGTTCGAGGGTGGTCTCGGAGGCCGTAAATTCCATATAGCCGTCGCCTGAAAGTATTCTTTGCGACGACGATGCGCCCGAATTTCCCCAGCCCTCGCTTGATGTCTTTCGCAGTGAGTTGCCTGTGACCGCGCAGCCTACCGAATTGGTCCAGACCACGTTTTCAGCCGTAATGGTTCCATTGCCGTTTACCGTGAGTCCCACGGTTGCGCTTGCCGTCGCGCCGAGGTTGTCTCTTACGGTCAACTGCGCCGTGTAGTTTGCCGGCGTTTGATAGACGTGCATGGGCGATGCGATGTTTGAGGTTTGTCCGTCTCCGAAATCCCAATCGTATTGAGCTATCCAGCCGTCGGGGTCCTGCCCGACTCCTGTAAAGCTTACTCCGAGCGGGGCAGCGCCCGATGTCTGAGAAGCCGAAGCGCTCACCTGCGGCGGCAGGTTTCCAGAGGGCGGGCCGTTTTCGGACATGGCTGCCTCAATGGCATCAATGTCTGCGCCTAAATCCTGTCCGTCGGTTCCGGCATTTCGGCACGGGCTGTTTGGGGTCAGGCGATAATTGCCGTTTGCGCGGTCCACGAATCCGATCTCGCCGAGCGTTGCAAAAAAGAGATTATCGGCCGGATACGGAAATCCCTGTCCCCCGACCATCGCATTCCTTCGAAACACGCTCGCGGGAAAGTACTGGTCGATTGTGGGTGTGCCTACGCCAGTGCCGTCCCCCTTTACACCGTATGTGTTATGAGGCATCACGTTGTTTATAAAGACGAAACCGGGCGAGGCGGGTCCATAGGCTACGATGATGTTTCCGGTTTGCATCGCCGTGTTGTGATCTACGGTCACGTCCGGGGTATCGGATATTTGCAGGAAAGCCCCCGCTCCATTCCAGGGCGTGCTGCTCACATCTTCGAAGAGGTTGTTTTTGATGCGAACCCTTTTCGTCTGCCCGCCGAGCTGGTCCTGCGCGCGGCCCAGAATGTTTACCGCCGATCCGGTGTGGCGCACTATGTTGTTTTTGAAATCAACATCCTGCGTAGTGCACCAGGGCGCTGTCCCATCCTGATTGACCGATTTGATCAGTATCGCGTAGCCGGTCTGTGACTCCATCCAATTATTCTCAAACAGATTGCCCTCCAGCACGATTCGCTGCGCGTTTTTAAGCTCGCACAGATTCTTGACCGACCACGCAGTGCCCGCAAACCCCGGCTGGCCCTGTTTCCAGGAAAGCGGTTTGAAGCAGTGATTACGGCGAAATTCGATGTCGGAGGGTATGAGCCCGTAAATGGCCGGATCGGCCCCGCCAAACATCACGTTTTCACCCGATGCTTCCAGGTGATTATTGACGATCTTGTAAGGGCCGGGGCCATTCCATCCGCACACGGCCTGCGAGTCGGCCCCGACTTCGTGAATCTCGGATATGTATGAGTCTACGATGGCGGTCGATGCGCTGTTGAGCGCCACCCCCCGGCGGGCATTGACCAAAGGATTGCCGTGAATATAACACCTGTCTATGATCAGGTCGTGAGACACGTTGTTTAAGTGCGTTTCGTAAGGATCGCCCAGACGAATGATGCCCGTATTGGCGGCCACCGAAGACGCAAGGCCAAACTCTATGCCGATAAATCTGTAATGATGAGATTGAGCGGCGGTGGTTATAGCGCCGGAATTGTTCGGACTCAATATTTTGGGCATCGCGGATGCGTGGACACCGGGTACCACCCGTTCATTTTCCTGTGGGATACCCGCCATATTGGAACTCCTCAGCACGATCCAATTCGACCCCGTCTTTGCGGGCAGCACGAAATTGCCTGTAAAGGAGGCCCCGGCCTGAAGCACGATCTGATCGCCGGGTTGCGCCTGATCGAGCGCGGCTTGAAGATTGCCCCCGGCCTGAACATTGATCGTATTTCCGGCAGGCGGCGTGTAAGCGGTGTTGAGCCAGACACGAGGCGGCTCAGGTTCTGTAGAAGCCTGGGCCTGAACAGAATCGTTCAGGGTCAAGAGCAGCATTTTGCCCGGGTATTGCTTACCCGGACATAGAATTATTGCAATCAAAGAAATGATCCAGAGATATCTCCTCATAGCGTCCTTTCCCAAAGATTATTCGATTGAATTGGGGCGTGAGGACTTCGGGGGCTACACAGACACACAACTATTCACGGGCGGGTTTGCTTTGCTTTCCGCCTCCGGGGCCGTTCCAGATTTGTACAGAAGGCTGATCTGCTAAGAAGAAAACCACTCGATCAGCCAGACCACGCCGTCCCTATGCCGGATGCAAGCTCCGGTATTGATAGCCTTCAGCGTTTAGTCGTACTACAGAGGGGCAACCCACTTATGAAAAAACAACCATCATCGAGGCTAAAGTCAGGTGCAAGACCTGTTCCGCTTTTTCTTGTATTTATTGATCTTATTGTGAGGAGCAACCGCATCCTACTTCATATTCAAAGTCGTGTCAAGTTCGCATTCAGCCCCGCGAAAGTTTGTTTTATTTGGCGGGCATTTGTTAATTGCCCGCATTGATCATCGCTATAGTTGGACCGTGTTCCGCTTCCCTGTTACTCTAGCTTGAGCGGGCTGTCAGGCCAGGCATGAGATGTGCAAGTGTTACTTAAAGGCTCATTTTGTGGATCGCGGGAGTGGCGCTTATAGACGCGCTTTTTGAGCATGGAGATTTCTTTATCGTGTAGAGCGCGCAGGGTTGCCGTCAGCCCGAATCTGAGTATGGACAGGATCTGCTAATGTTGCGAAAAGTGTTCAGGGCCGTATGGCAAAGCGCGCCGAGGCAGATAAGACGATGGGCCGTACTCTTTTCTCAGGCGCGATTTACGGTGACGGCAGCGGGCGTAATTCTGGATCATAATGACCGCTTACTCTTGCTGAAACACGTATTTCGCATGGGCAGCGGCTGGGGCATCCCCGGCGGATTCATGACCGGCGGAGAGCAGCCCGAACAGGCCCTCCGGCGTGAGCTAAAAGAAGAAATAGGGATGGAGATTGAGAGCGCGGAACTGGCTTTTGTGCGCTCACTTGAGCGAGTCAATCAGATAGAGATCGTTTTTCTCTGCCGTCCGGCGGGGGAGGCCCGTCCCCAAAGCAATGAAATAGAGACTTTCGCTTGGTTTATGCCCGACGAGTTGCCAAAGGATTTGAGTCGGGATCAAAGAAGGTTGATAGAACGCGCCTTAAAGATAGCCGCGCACCGAAAGATACAGGATTTCGGAAAAGAAGTATAAGGGAGAGCAGTGGGACTCGAACCCACAACCACCACGTCCACAGCGTGGTGCTCCACCATTGAGCTATGCCCTCCATACCAGTTGTTGCATCAAAGCGCGAACCGGCAAAAAATAAATTTCGCCTATTCCCGTCGATTTGTCAATTACATCGAGAAAATACTTGTTGACACGGGCCGCGCTCCGGGTTTATCTTCAAGCATCCGCAACCGTGCGGATTGATTGGAAAAAGTTATGGCTAATGTGCACCAGATAATCGAAGTCGATCGCCTTGACGCTCTTTGGAGCGTTAAGCCGGGAGCGCAGCCTACATGCGCCCTCGACTCTCGCTGGGGCACGCCGCTGTTTACTCCTATGGGAATAATTTCCTTCAAATCACCATAAAGAGTTCAACAGCTTCAAGCGCGATAGCCGCCAGCGTCTTTCTTGATGCTGGCGGCTTCTGTTTTTTTGGAGTCTCGTGCCGCCAGGATCGGAACATTAAAGTGGATTCGACGATCGATCGTGCCATTGATTGTCGGGGATGACTTCCCAAGCGAAGTCCGGAGCAAATCATGTCATCAGCAACCTATAGAGAACTGCTGGGCAACAACAGGAATTTTCGCCGTCTGTGGACGGGCCAGATAATCAGCGAACTCGGCACCTGGTTTTCATTTATCGCCGAGCTTGGGCTGGTCCGCATGTTTAGCGGGTCGCCGCTTGCGACGATGGCGCTGCTTGTGGCGCGGACGCTGCCTTTCCTGCTGGTTGCGCCTGTAGCGGGCGTGCTGGCCGACAGGTACTCGCGAAAAAAGATAATGATCGCGGCTGATCTGCTTCGCGCAGGTATAGCGGTTGCCTACATAGCATCGGCCTCGTTTGGTTCGGTGTGGCTTGTGATCTGTTGCAGCGCGTTGATGTCGTCGCTCACGATGTTTTTCGAGGCGGCAAAGAACGCTGCCATGCCAAATATGGTGACCACACGCGAACTGTTGACGGCAAACGTAATGATGTATTCGACGCGTTTTCTGCAATTCACGATAGGCTCGGCCCTCGGAGGTCTTACGGCGGCGCAGTTCGGCTATGATGTAGCCTTTGTCGTGAATTCGCTCTCCTTTATCGCGTCGGCGATCTTTATCGTGCCCATCCCGGTGTCGGTGATGAGCAAAGCCGCCCGGCAGGCGGCCCTTTTGCAGCAAGCCATCGCTTTTGGCACATCGACCGTGTCGGCAGATGAAACGCCCACGGATGAGGGCGAGTCGGAGACGGCTTCGGGCCGCAGATCATTCCTGACCGACCTGCGCGAAGGGCTTTCCTATGTGTGGTCTACACCCTTTGTGAGAGGGGTGATAATGGTCAACATAGGTTGGGCGACCGGGGGCGGGATGGTCAATCTGATCTACGATCAGGTTGGCGGGCATATGTTCGCTCACGGCGAGGGCGACCGGGGCGACTGGGCCGTTGCTCAGCTACTGACCGCCGCGGGCGCGGGTCTGTTCGTCGGGATGATGCTTGCGCGGCGCGCCGGAGCGTGGGCAGCCGAAGAGCGGCGCGCAGGCCGTTTTATAGGGTGGTCGCTTCTCTTGCACGGCATCCTCTTCGCAATCTCAGGGGTTATGCCTTCGCTTGGGCTGATGGCGTTGTTTGCGGCATTCAGCCGACTGGTCCTGGGGATGGAGTTTGGCGTGCAGGAGACCCTGATGATGAGAGTGCTGCCGGATGAATATCGCGGGCGCGTATTCACAACCGACCGCTCGCTGGAAATCGGCATGATGGCGGTTTCGATGGTCGCAGGCGGCTGGCTGCTTTCGCATTTCAGCCCCCGCGCGGTCATAATCACATCCGGGTTGCTGTCTGCAAGCCCCGGTCTGATCTGGCTTGTGGCCCTGTGGCTCAAGCGCTTCAATGTACCCTCGCACGCCGTTCGCGAAAGCTACGGCGATTGAAAAACGACGCGGGGACGCGCCTTCGCACCGTCCCCGCGTCGCCTCTCCTTCTCTTGCAACAGGAAAGGCTTTCGAGTACCATTTTTGCAAGTTGTAAAGCTGGTCTTACTAACAATGAAAGGGAGGAGATTCTATTATGACATTTTCCGATACTGAGGCCCTCAAAGAGACACTCTTGGCCAATGACGCACAGTTTGCGGCGCTAGCAAACGAGCACAGCGAGTATGAAAAGAGATTGGGTGAATTGGCTGCGCTGCATTATCCGAGCGCTGAGGAGCAGTTGGAGGAATCTACATTAAAGAAGAAGAAATTATACCTTAAGGACCAGATGGAGGAGATCCTGCGCCATCACGCCGAACAACAGCAAGTTGCAGGACACTGATTTCTCAGATCAATGTTCTGTCTGATGCGCATCAGACAGAACATTGATTACATACAAACGTTGGCTACTCACGAGCGGTAGTGGTTGCGCGTCAAGTGCCAATACGCGCCTCAAACGTTCGTTATAGGGTAGCCATATTTTTTAGAAACAGCAGGCAGTATGCGGTAGGCAGTTATTTAAGGACAATTATCGCTCTCTATCCAACTGCATGATTAGACATGATTAGAACGGTGCGAACAGGACACAGATGACACGGATTTACGCCGATCAGGTTTTAGCTTCAATACAACTGCCTACTGCCTGCTGCCTGCTGCCTGCTGTTCTGCGGTGATTATGGCGAAAGAAGGCATACCATTTATAGTTTTTTTTCTCATACCGGCCATCATATTTTTCATTCTGGGCTGGTGGATAGCCGCTATCGGGTGTTTATTGCTGGCCATTTTTATGGCCTTCTTTTTCCGTGATCCAGAGCGGCAATCTCCGGACGATGATTCGATAATTGTTTCGCCCGCCGATGGTCGCGTAGTCGTAGTCGCCCCGGTTGATGCCGATGTGAAAGACTCTCCCACGCAGGTTTCGATCTTTCTGTCGCCTCTCGATGTTCACATAAATCGGTCTCCGATGGCGGGCGAGATACTGGAGATGGTCTATAAGCCCGGCGCTTATCACATCGCCTCGCGTGAAATCGCTTCGGCAGAAAACGAGCAGAACATAATCACGCTCAAAGGCCGCTACATCACTATAACCTTTCGCCAGATCGCCGGCATACTTGCGCGCCGAATCGTATTCTGGAAAAAGCAGGGCGACCGGGTTGCGCTTGGCGAGCGCGTCGGGTTGATGAAATTCAGTTCGCGTATGGATGTTGTAATGCCCGCAGAGGTGGAAGTGCTTGTAAAGCGGGGAGATCGCGTCAGAGCCGGTGTGACCGTGATCGGTCGTATCGGGGGCGCTTGACCCGAAATACCGCCGATAGGAGGCAGTGTGGCTGACAGAACATCGAACATTTCGCAGGACGAGATGCAGGCTCGCCGCAGCAGGCGGCGGTTCCGCAAAGGCGTCTTCATCGTGCCGAGTTTGCTTACGACCGCCAATATCTTCTGCGGGTTCTATTCCGTGATGGAATCGTTTGCCGGAGTGCGATGGCTTTCCCTGGCAAACGCGGCGGCGGCAGCCGAGCACTTTGACCGCGCCGCGATAAATATCGGGTTCGCCGCCCTGTTCGATTTTCTGGACGGGCGCATCGCGCGTATGACCGGCGCTACATCAGAGTTCGGCATCGAGCTTGACTCAATAGCCGACGTGCTCTCTTTTGGCATAGCACCGGCCTTGCTTGCCTACTCGTGGGGGTACGGCCAGTTGCCGGAATTGCACAAGCTGGCCTGGGGCGTGTCGTTTGTTTTTGTCATCTGCGGCGCTTTGCGGCTCGCCCGGTTCAACGTACAGGCCCGGCAAACAAAGCCAAATCAGCCACCCAAAAATCCAAAGGTGGACAAGAAAGCCTTTGTGGGATTGCCCATTCCAATGGGCGCAAGCCTGATCGCCGCAATAGCTCATTTTGCGCCCATGCCTTTTGCTTATGCTGCTCAGTACAATTTGTCGATCAGAGGGATGGGCTTCCCTGTTGATGCGCGAATCTATTCGGCGGCGCTGCTGTTGCTTGTGGTCTTACTTGCCGCGCTGATGGTTTCCACGCTCAGATATTCAAGCTTCAAAGGTGTCGGCACGCGGAATTATCATCCCGTAATTTTGATACTCGGGATGGCACTTGTGTTTCTGGCCATCTGGTTTTACTCGCAGTGGACGCTGCTGATAATAACGACGGCTTACGTCTCTCATGGCATGTTAGGTAAATTATGGTCGCTCGTAAAACACAGGCGAGCGGCAATCCCTGACCAGCCGGAGCTTGAACTCGACAGCAAACCGCAGGGGTGAAGCAGTTGAGGTAAGAGACCCGAGGGAATTTGATTCAAAAGGCGCGAGCGAGGTTTTTATCGCTTTAACCGGTCAATCAAAGAGAACAACTCTTCGAGCGAATAAGGCTTGGTCAGGAATGCGTTTGCGCCTACTTCCATCGCCAGGTCATAGTCTTTCTGCACGCCGGAACCGGAAAGAAAGATGATAGGCAGCCCCCGGTCGAATTGGCGCACCTCGCGGCACAAATCTATGCCGCTGCCATCCGGGAGCAGATTGTCCATCAGCACAATCGCGACTTCGTTCTCACGTATAAAGCTCAGTGCCGCTTTGCAGTTATCAACCGAGGCGAAGCGATAACCGTGCTCGCGAATCAATATCTCAAGCATCTCGCGGGTGTCTGCATCATCTTCAATGCAAAAAATGAGCGGTGCAGCAGATTGCATCCAAATCTCTCCTATGTTCCCATTTGGTTCGTAAGGCCAAGCAATAATGCGGATTTTTGAGTCTAACAAAGCATCCATTGCGCGGCAAGATCGGAGAGATTAATTATCTGCGATGCGCTTTGCTTATTGCTTTGCGAGCTATTCGCAGACCGAGCTGTTCGCGTCCGGCAAATTCCTGAAACACGGCATAAAACATCTCCCGGTCGCGAGTGGTCAGCACCGCCGTTGCGTCGGCCGATTCAATCGCATAAGGATAGCCGTTGCCTACGATCACCTCTCCACGCACGGTATCGACCACGTAATCGAGCAAGCCCTGCTCCCAGACCCAGAGCGGCACATCCAGCCGCGAGGGCGCGCCGTCGCTTGATGTCTTCAAATAAAGAAACCCGACTCCGCGCCTCCAATCATCAGCGTAAGAATCGAGTATGCCGCGACGGGCGCAGGTGAAGACGGGTGTCCTGTCTCCCCATTTCATGCGTGAAGAGAGCAGCCCGGCATCCACCAGCCTGTGCGCATCGATCAGATCAAATGTCACCTGCAACATATTTATCAGGTCGCGCGCAGAGCTTGAATCTATATAACCGACAATCGGTATGCCGGTCTGTTTGGAAGTCGCAAGTAAAGAGACGATTTCCGCTACATAGGACGCGCGCTGATCATCGGGCAACAGTTCGGCAAAAGAGATGACAAGCAGGCTGTCGAAAAAGACTACGGGTGGGCGCGCGGCATCGTAGCCGCGAGAGGCGGCGGCTACGCAGAAATTTCTGATCGCGTCGGCTTCCATGCCGTAACGGCGGCGATGAACTATCTGCTCGGAGAATTCGGTAAGGCCGCCCGTGCGGACCATCACTTCATCGGGCGTGAGCACTTCGAAAGCTATATCTTTGATGTAGCGCCCGCCCGGCGTATGAGGGTTTTCAAACCATCCTACTTGCACGGCGGCCACGGGGACCGAGAAATCTTTCGAGGGCAGGATCTGACTGCCGTCGGCGGCAAAGGTAGTCCGCCCGAGCAATGTTTCAAAGGCCCAGGCGCGCGCCTCTTCGTGATTGCCCCACTCGTGGTCAAAGGGCAAAACAAGTTCGGGGGCGCTCAGGAATTCTCTTGTGGGCAATGCGCCGGGCGAATCAGTCAGTGCAAGCCGGGCAAGCAGGTCCTCAAGGCTTGCCGAAGCAAGACGGTCGAGCGCTTCGCCATAGACGGCAAACTGAGCGCGCATTTCGCTTTCAAAGCCTGTGAATTCAGTTCTGTGGTTTTCGAGAGCCGTCAGGATTTTTTCGCGGTATATCATGGCCATTGAGTATTTGACCTGCGGGCATCAGGCGTCAATAGTATTGAAAGGCAATTTGACCTAAAGACGAATGGGAATAGGCCGCGGATAACGCGGATGCGGCGGATTTACGCGGATCTGACCTTATTTGATTTAATCCAGGTATAGCCGTCGCATCCTCGGCCTATTTCTATTTTCCTAGCTACACATCTCAAGTTTTGACACTCAAAACCGATGGGCATATAATCGCACATAGCCGCCATACGCGGCTACGCTTCGAGAATAACGGCTTTGCTGGCGAAACTCACCTCACCTGGTCGCTTGAAAGACGAAACCATGTCGCACAGGGGCTTTCGACACAGCGGGAGGGTAAAATGAAACGAATCACTTTTGCTATAGCAGCGCTTGCATTGCTTATGATCGTCGCGACAGCCGGTTCTGCCCGGGCGCAAAGCGGGTGTTCGATCACGGTTACACCCGTCAATGATGGACACGACCTTTATGAAATTGCCGGGACCAATTTTCTTCCCGGCTCAAAGATACATATCCTGGCCAAAAACAAACAGACTCATCAATCACAGATTTTCTTTATCGAGCTTGCCCCGTCGGTAACCGATTTCTCCGGCCAGTTTATCGGCATAGATTCTTTTGGTGAGTACATCCCTGTGTCTCCCGGCAAGTGGAAGGTGAAGGTAACGGCTTCTACCGAATCGAACACCTGCAAAGCAAAAAAGAAGTTCCGCGTAGTCTACACAAGCAATATCACCACCGCGCCTCCCGGCGAATGGGGAGGCAGAAGCGTTGCGCTCAGTCTTTCCCAAGACAAACGCGATGTGGAATTCGATTGCGCTCACGGTTCGATAGATGAGCCGCTGGTACTCGACGACACCGGGCGCTTTGACGTAGCAGGCACGTTTACGCACGAGCATCCGGGACCCGTACACGAAGACGAGAACTTTATTCCTCTGCCCGCTCGCTATAGCGGATGGACCGACGGCAAAACGATGATGCTGATGGTTCACCTGACAGACACCGACGAAGAGATAGGACCTTTCTATCTGACTCTGGGCGATCAGGCTCGATTGGCCAAGTGCCTCTAGCCGTCTCGCCGAGATACAGCTAATCGGGTTTCTTCTCCTCGTCTTTCTTGTTCTCATCCGGTTTTGCCAGTTCATACTGGCTGTCTATCCTGTACTTTTTATAATCGCTGTACCGCGATACGACGTTGCGATTTATCTTTGCGAAAAGCATCACCTTCGCAAAGATGTTCACCTCGGCGTATGAAGGCAGCCATACCTCGTCGCCTATTTTTTCCTGTTCGAAGGCGACTGCGGTCGAAGGCGCGACGGAGGCGAAAAGCCCGCCCGCTATCTTGAATGAATCCATCAGCCGCGCTTCGATCCTGACGATCTGGCGCGCATCTTCGTCTACCCACATGGTGCCCGCGAGCTTGCTGACGAGGTTTTCGGTTCTATTCCTCGGTTTTATTCCCTTGCGAGGCTCGAAGTCAAAGGCAATAACTTCGTGGCCGCGAAACATCTCGCGGCGAACGGAGGTGATTTCGCAAAGCCGCAAAAAACTGAGGACAGTTATGCGGCGATCATCCGAATCATCTTCTTCCTGGTCGCGCTTGTCTTCCTGCTCTTTCTTCTTATCGCGGCGCTTTAGGGCCTTCTCCGCTTCTTTCTGCACATTGCGGTCTTCTTTCTCCTGCTCGGATGCAGAGAGCGGCTTGCCGTCGACGCTCACGAGGCGGCGCACGAAATCGCCCGCGACCGGAGTGACCTCATAGACTCGCGTCTCGCTCTCTTTGATCTGTCCTTTGCCGTCGAGTTTATTTTCGGTCTCGGCCTCGCGAAACGTATAGAGTTCTTTGAGTTCTTCGATCTTCTCCTGATTGGCCTCGATTGTCTTCATCAGAGGCTCGATTTCGGGCAGCGGGCGGTCTCCTTCTACCGTCGGATAGCGAAAGGCAGCCTCTTCAACCGAAGTGTTATGCTCTATTTTGTCGGCAATTATGAGCATCTCGCGCTCGCCGTTTTTGATCTTGATAGAGAACGGCTCCATAACGCCGTCAACCGGGCGGTAATCTGAATAGGTGGTTTCCTGAAGTCCTTCGGGCGTTTCCCTCTCCTGTTTGATCAAGAGCCTGCTCGACGGATCGAAGAAGAGTTTGAGGCTCACGCCTTCTTTTTCAAATACGACTGAATCGACCTCGCGCCCGTCAATCTGCGCCTTGCCCGCGAGTCGCGCGGTGATGCGATTGCGCGCGAGATCATTCAACCGGCTGTTGGCAATAAGCGCCTCAAGACGCAGCAACTTTGCTTCATCTCCGAGCAGGGTTCTGAGCCCGCGCTCGTCCAATCGCCAGGCCGACTTTCCGTTGTAACACCTGCTCACCTTCGAACCAGTCGATTCCACGTCTATTCGCAAGCGGTTGGGCGCGGCGGCCCTGTAGGTAAAACGCCCCTCGGTCGTGTCACCCGATTTAAGGCTTCCGCTTATAAAGACGTTTTTGACGCGCTTGACGGCTTTACCGCCCACGGCCTTTTTGTAACGATCAATTATCTTACCGGCAGATTGGGCCGCGACCTCGGGCGCAAGCGCCACACCCAGCAGCACAAGCAGAATTGGAAAAACAACTTTTCTCATCAGAATTCCTTTGATACTCCATCTGTCTGGATCAATTCATGAACGCGCGCCTCGGGCTTGCTTTGCGTCGGGCGCGCTCGGAAAGTAGAATACCAGTGCCGACATACAATTGTAGCCACATCAACCGTCCGGGCCAAAGGCCGGTCAGAAAGCGGAGTAGAAAATGAGGACGCCGATTCGATATCTGTGGACCTTCGCGCTTGCATTGATTATTCTCTTTGCCCCGGCTGCCGCAGGGTTGGCCCAGGAGACCAGTGACGAAAGTATGCGGAAAGCGATCACCGAAGCCCGCGAATTGATATATCGAGGCGACTATGACGGGGCCGCCGGGCGATTCGATGAAATGGCGAAGAAGCGACCCGCCGACCCGACAGGCGATTTCTATCACGCGGTCGCATTGACCTGGAAATCCTATGTCGATGCGAAGCTCGAACGAGGAAACCGCAGGTTCGATGCCGATATAGAGACCTCGCTCGCCTCGGCCATTGAAAAAGCGGAAGCAGTGCTTGCCCGCTCCACAAAATCGAAAAAGGATGAAAGCGACGCCCTATATTATCTCGTATCGGCTTATGCCATCCGTTCGCGAATCAACCTCTATCAGAACCACGCGCTGCCTGCTGCCAAATATGCGCGAACGGCGCAGAACCATTTTGAAGAACTGATAAAGATCGCTCCCGATAACGCTGACATATATTTTGCGCCGGGCGGGATTTATTATCAGGTAGGATTGCTGACAGACACTTCCATAGGCAGGGTAGCAACGGCCATGCTTGGCGCAAAGGCGCTGCCCACAGGCGACCGCGAAAAGGGGTTGGAGTATTTGAAGACCGCACACGAGCGCGGCTCTTTGACAAGCGCGGATGCGGGTCTTGCGCTTCTTGAAATATACATACTAAAAGAGAGCAGATTCGATGAAGCGATAGCCATCGCGCTCAAGCTCAAGGATAAATACCCCGACAATCAGACTTTCGCGCGCTATCTGCTGATGAGCTATGCAGGGAAAAAAGACCGGGCGCAGGTCAACAAGACCGCGCGCGACATACTTGCGCGAGTCAAACAGGGCAAGCCAAATTTTGGAACCTACATGCAGGCCGAGGCGCAAAGGGCTTTGAATGATGCGCGAACATGGTAATTCGATAATGAGAAGCGAAACCCTGTGATTATGGAAGAGCAAGATAATCAAATTGAAGTTATTCGAACCTATTTCCAGATGACCGCGCCCGAAGATTTCAGGCCCGCTCAACTGACGGACGCGCCCGCTCGCGTGGAGCGAGTCCTCAGGTGCCCCGCCTCTTTTTATCGCTATCTCTACAGGGAGGTGGGCCGCTACTATCACTGGGTAGACCGTCTCGGCTGGACGGATGAAGAGATTGACGCGCATCTTGCCAACCCGGATTTGTCCCTCTGGGTAATGTATTTTGAAGGCGCGCCCGCAGGCTATTTCGAGCTTTTGAAATATGAGGATGAGTCCTTAGAGATCGCTTATTTCGGATTGTTGCCCGAGTTCATAGGCCGGGGGCTTGGGAAACATCTGTTGACGATAGCCGTTGAGCAAGCCTGGTTGGAAGGAGCGAGTCGCGTATGGCTTCACACCTGTACGCTGGATGATCCGGCGGCCGTGCCAAACTATAAAAAGCGCGGGTTTAAGCCCTTCAAACAGGAAACCTACTTCACAACGATTGCGCCCGACGAGCAGTTGGCAGGAATGCGTGATTCGTGATTCGTGATTCGTGAAGAGTGACTTTCAGGCAGTTGGCTGTAACCAGCAAGTCGCCTGCTTTCACACATCACGCATCACGCATCACGCCAGAGACGGCACTACATCGCGGCCATAAATATCTAATGTTGCTTCTTCATCGCCGCTCATTAAATATATGTTGAACTGAGTGACCCCGATGCTTTCAAGTTCGCGCAGGCGGCGGACGTGTTCTTCGGCGGGGCCGACTATCGCAAAGCGATCAACCACCTCGTCGGTCACGAAATCCGCGTTTGAGCTTCCCACTTCGCCGTGATGCAGATAATCATAGCCTTTGCGCTCGCGGATATAACCTATCAACTCTTCGGGCAGTTCTTCGGGTGTGTATCGCGAAACCAGATCGGCCACGTGATTTCCGACCATAGCCGGGAACCATCGAACCTGCTCGCGCGCCTTTGCCAGATCATCGGAAACCCAGACCGGGGCGGCGCTCATCACGCGAAACTTCGAGAAGTCGCGCCCGGCTTCTTCGGCTCCCTCGCGCACAAATCCCAGACACCACTTGATCAGATGCGGGTCGGCAAATTGCAGAATCACGCCGTCGCCTACGCGCCCGGCGGTGCGCAACGCCTTCGGGCCGTAGCCCGCGACCCAGACCGGCGGCACTCCTTCTGTAGCCCACGGCATCTGAATTTCGCGGCCCTCGTACACGATCTTTTTGCCCGCGCAGAGGTCGCGTATCTCCGCTACGGTCTCTTCAAGTCGCGCAAGCGTCGTCGGTTTTTTGCCCATCACGCGGCGAGAGCTATCGCCCCGGCCTATCCCCATGTCCATGCGCCCGCCCGATACGAGATTGAGCGTGGCAAGCAGGCTCGCCGTCACCGTGACATCGCGCACAGCCGGATTGGTCACGCAGGTGCCCATACGCATGCGCTCGGTGTTTACGGCCATAAGCGTCATAAGCGGGTAAGGGTCTTGCCACAAAACGTGCGAATCGAATATCCAGCCGTAATTGAACCCGGCCGATTCGGCCTGCTTTGATAGGGCGACGATTCGAGTATGCGGCATGTCGGGTTTGAAGGTTATAGCCATTTCAAGCATAAGGTGTCCTCTCCTGAGTCGGGCGTCTGCCAGAACGTCAATCGCTCACAAGCTGAATGTAAGTCTCCGGCCTTCGGTCGCGATAGAATTGCCAGACATTACGCACTTCGCGGATCTGTTCCAGATCGAGATCGGCAACAACCAGTTCATCCGAATCGCGCGATCCCTGGGCGATGATCTTGCCTCGCGGGTTACAGAAATAGCTCTTGCCGTAAAACTCGCCTATGTCCCACGGCTGCTCGTGTCCCACTCGATTGATCGCGCCGATGTAGTACCCGTTTGCCACAGCGTGCGCCGGTTGCTCAAGCTCCCAAAGGTATTCGCTGAGTCCGGCAACCGTGGCCGACGGGTTGAAGACTATCTCGGCTCCGGCAAGCCCGAGCGCCCGAGCGCCTTCGGGGAAATGGCGGTCGTAGCAGATATAGACGCCTATGCGGGCAAACTGTGTCTCGAAGGTCGGATAGCCGAGATTGCCGGGTTTGAAATAGAACTTCTCCCAGAACCCGGGGGCGCAATGAGGGATGTGATTCTTGCGATACTTGCCCAGATAGGTTCCGTCCGCGTCAATCACGGCCGCCGTGTTGTAGTAAACGCCCGTGATCTCTTCTTCGTAAATCGGAACGATTAAAACCATGCCATGCTTTTTTGCGGTCTCTTGCATGATCTTCACGGTAGGGCCATCGGGTATCTTCTCAACCGCCTCATACCATCTTGATTCCTGCTCGGCGCAGAAGTAAGGCGTAGTAAAGACCTCCTGCATGCAAAGCATCTGAACGCCCTCACGGGCCGCCTGTCCGATAAACTCTAAATTCTTTTCGATATTAGCCTGCTTTATCTTCTCAATAGGTTCATCGGTCGCGCAGACATTTGCGGCCTGAATCAACCCGCATCTGACGATACTTGCCATAACGATCCCTCCTTAATCGGGGGTCGGGGGCCGGGGGTCGGTGAAACATTTCTCAGCAAGGTCAAACCGTAATCAATAGCACGCAGGCATAAATCACCGGCCCCCGGCCCCTGACCCCCGGCCCCTAAAATTTCACATCTAAAGATATCCATTCGACCTGCGAGACGCCTTTTCGCGTCGCCGGGTCGAATCTGTATTGCATAGCCGCTTCGACTGCTCGCTGGTCAAGCCCGTAACCGAGGCGGCGCGTGACGTATGCGCGCACAGGGCGGCCTCCTGTGCTTACAAGGACTCGAAGCCCGACCGTGCCGTTTATCTTGGCGCGCAAGGCCCGCTCGGTCGGCAGAGGCTGAACGATTTGTTTTATGCTTACGGGCCGCGAATCGCTCGACGCGCTCCTGTTTTGTTTGTCCTCGGCCGGGGCGGGCGGCGGCTCAGAAACGCGGCGCGGGCGGCCCTGCGAATCGGGCGCGGGCGATTCACCGCTTAGAGCGCGTATGTTCTCAAGTGAGTTTTGCACCGCCTGCCGAAATATCTCTTGCAGCGAAGCGTCTGCTTTGATCGTATCCAATTTCACGAGCGCGACACGAAGCTGGTCTGAGGCGTCTGCTTCGCCTATCTGGCCAAGCGACCAGACCGCATCATAACGCACATCGAAATCAGGATCGTCGAGCATTTCGATAAGGTCTTCGATTCCTTCCGCATCCTGCATCACGCCAAAGGCGGCCACAACCGACGAGCGTACCCCCGCCTCTTCATCGCTCAAGGCATCACTAAGCGCCTCGGTTGTCTTCTGGTCTCCAATCATCCCAAGAGCGAAGGCGGCTGATGCGCGCACCTCAGGGTTCGCG
The DNA here is from genome assembly GCA_963765495.1 of Blastocatellia bacterium. Taxonomy (GTDB): domain Bacteria; phylum Acidobacteriota; class Blastocatellia; order UBA7656; family UBA7656; genus CAVXWP01. The sequence continues at coordinate 195,093 of CAVXWP010000001.1, read as the reverse complement.
TCCTTGAGGGCGCGCGTCAAAGGCTCGGAGGCCATCGGGTCCGCTATTTGACCAAGCGCAAACGCGGCTGCCTCGCGCACACCTCCATCCTTGTCTGCGAGCGCGGCAAAGAGCGGGCGCACCGCATCACGCGCTCGAAGTCCCCCCAGTTGATTTGCCGCCGCCCGCCTTGTTTCCGCCGTCTTGCCCTTGAGGTCTGAAAGCAGCCCCTTTGGCGCGGGGGCGGGCGCGGCAGGCGATTGGCCCGATGCCTGAGTTGAGAGCGCAAGCGCCGCAATAAGCGAGGCGATAAAGATTCGTCTATTTTTCGTTGAAAGGAATTTTTTCATCGGTGCACGCATATGGTATCAAACATGCCCGATTTTAGACAGGATTGACAAGATTCGTAAGAGTTCAGCAGTAGCCACAGAGACGCATCTGTGTCTTTGTGGCTCTGTGGCAAATTTTCTTCCTTTCTGAAAAGATACCAAGATTCAAAGGGGATTCAACAAGATTTTGCCTTAAAGTCAAAGATCTATCTGATGTCCTTGAAGGTCACTTATCAAGAGTATGTCAAGCTCGAACCGCAGTCTCTGTCTGCGTAATATCAGTTACCCTTTCCGACGACTCTTTCCACAATGAAAGGTTGAGGGTCAGCTTCGCGCCGATAAAAGATTCGCGGGCGTTGCAGATTCCGCTTTTCTGGATCAGTAATATTTTCTTCGCCCTCAACGAACACCACCTTCAGGCCACGAGACCCTGCCAGAGCCGCCGCTTGCATCTGCGGCACTCGCCCCACGGCGTAATCCAACCATTCGCGCAGCGTAATCTGATCGTCCTTAGGCGAGGTGTCGGCGGCGTTCATCTTCAAGCCTTCCTCGACGAGCGCGTAAGTCAAGAATCCATGCCCCAATTCATCAGCTTCCAGGGCGGCTTGATAGGCTTGTGCGGCAGTGAGAATGTAGATTCCCTTTTCATAGGCAAGCTGTGCCAATCCTTTGGAGTTCATCGGGCCGCGTCTCTTCTCTTGCGATTCCAGAGCCTGACCGCTATTGCAGGCATCCAGCACCAGAACGAGTTGCCCTGCATCAATCTTTTCAAATGCCTGTTCCAGGTCGAGGTCTGAGATGCTGTGTGCGAGTAGCGTGGCCAGTCCGCTTTCATCCAATTCGTCTCGCTCACCCGTGTAGCCAAGGTCCTGCGGAATCAAATAAAATCGGGACTGCTGGGCCGTGCCATGGCCGGCGAAATAAATGATCACCGCGTCTTCCGGTTCAGCGGTCTTGAGGCGCTTCAAGACCTCCGGCGGGTTGGGCAACGCGGCGTCATCCTTTCCGGCAAGCTGGCCTAGCGCGGCCAGAATGTTGGATCGGGTGGCATCCTGATTGACCAGCGGAATCACTTCGACCTGAGCAAAGGCTCGCTGTTTGCCCAGCGACTGTCGCAGCGTGTCGCCAAAGGCTTGCCCATCCGCTGTAGCAAATCTCAGGTCGTATTGCGAATTCGCGTATTTATCGATGCCGATGACCAAAATATATGCCGTGCCTTTACGCTTCAGACCCTCACCGCCCTTCAGCTCCATTGAGGCGTCAGCGCTCTTGATGTTCGCACTATTAAAAGCGTAGGCTGTGAGCCGATTTTCGCCGGCTACAATCGAGATGGTTTCTTCAAGCGTCACGTCGTGTTGCGGCGAACTCAACAGATTGCCGCGCCATGCCTTGACCAACGCGCCGTTTCTGAACAGCCGCACGTCCCGCGCGCCGCTGCCCGCTGGATGATCTGCATCCGGCAGGGCTTCGGCGACCTGGACTCTGATCTTGACTTTTCGTGAGGGGATCGCCCGGTCGGCGCTCAGGCCATCATCGACTAACGCGAGGCTTACCCGTGGCTGGCGTCGATCCAATCGGGCGATGTTTTGAGCGGCCTTCGGCCTCTTGCCCGCCAGCACATCTGCCAGCAGGCCGGGGTAGTAAAACTCGTTGAAGAAAGCTTCCACCGGAGCCACGTCGAAGGTATTCCTGGCAAAACGCCAGAGAATCGATTGCCAAGCTTCGGGTGAGCCGTCAAACAGACCATCAGGAGTGATGACCAACCATTCCCCTCCGTTGTTGAAACTCGCCAGAGTGCAAAGCGGCTCCTCCGTATTGGGAGACCAGATATTTGCCGTCGCATCGTCGCTCCCCGACGCGATGTATCTTCCGTCCGGGCTGAAGGCAACGGACAGAATGGCGCCGGAATGGCCTTCGAGCGTGCGCATCAGTTTGCCGCTCTGGACGTCCCAGAGGCGGAGGGTTTTGTCATAGCTGCCCGATGCCAGCATCTTGCCGTCCGGGCTGAAGGCGACGGTGAAAACGTCTTGAGCATGGCCCTCAAGGGTGCGGACCAGTTGACCCGTTTGCGGATCCCATAGCTTGATGGTCTTATCCCGGCTGCAAGTAGCCAACAGGGTTCCATCGGGACTAAAGGCCAGACCGGTCACTTCCGACGCATGCCCCGTGAGCGTGTAAATCGCTTTGCCGCTGTCGACGTCCCAGAGCTTGATGGAATTATCATAGCTCCCGGATGCAATGGTCTTGCCGTCGGGAGCGAATGCTACCGCACTGATCAACGTGAAATGCCCTTCGAAGGTGCGCCGCAATTTGCCGCTCTTGACATCCCATAACTTGACGGTCTTATCAACGCTGCCTGAAGCGATAAACTTGCTGTCAGAACTGAAGGCCAGTGTGGAAACATTCGAGATATGCCCCGTGAGATTGCGAAGCGGCTTGTTGCTGGCAACATCCCAGAGTGTGATCTTTTTATCGGCGCTCGCCGAAGCCAGCAGCTTGCCGTCCGGGCTGAAGGCCACGGCATTGACCTGAGACGAATGGCCATCGAGCGTAGCGATCAATGCGCCCGACCCGCTGTCCCAGAGTTTGATGCTGTTTCGGGTGGCGTAAGCGAGCGTCTTCCCATTCGGGCTGAAAGCGACGCTGCGGACGCTGGATAATCGGCCTTCGAGGGTGCGTATCCACTTGCCCGTGCCGCTCTTCCATAAATCAATCGTCGTCCAACTCCCCGCCGCCACAGTGCTCCCATCGGGGCTGAGAGCCATCGAGGTGATTGTTGCGCTTGCCCCGGTAAGCGTGTTGACGGTTTTGCCGCTTTGAATATCCCAAACCCTGATCGTTTTATCGTAGCTCGCGGAGAAAAGCAACTGCCCGCTCTGATTGAAGGCAACAGAAGTAACGATGCTGGAATGCCCCTGAAGGGTACGGAGAAGCAGCCCGCTCTCGACGTTCCAGAGTTTGATGGCTTGATCATCGCCGCCCGAAGCAAGCATCTGTCCGTCGGGGCTGAAGGCAACCGTACGGATCGCGGCGGAGTGGCCTTCCAGCGCGCGGATCAACTGCCCGTCACCCACCTGCCAGAGCCGCAGCATCTTATCCGTGCTTCCCGAGGCAAGCATCTGCCCGTCGGGGCTGAAGGCCAGCGTGCGCGCTTCAGAAGCCGGGTTGTCGATGGTCAGAATCACTTCACCGGTGCTGGCGTCCCAGAGATCTATGGTCTTATCGCGGCTCCCGGAAGCGATAGTTTTCCCGTCCGGGCTGAAGGCCACGGAGACGACTTCATCGCTGTGATCGATCAGAGAGTGGATCAGCCGTCCAGTTTTGACATCACAGATCGCGACGGTCTTATCCAGGCTTCCGGAGGCTATCGTTTTTCCGTCGGGACTGAAGGCGATAGAGGTGACGCTGTCGCGATGATAATCCAGAACGCGCAGCAGGTGACCTGTCTCGACCTCCCATAACCTGATGGTCTTATCTGCGCTTGCTGACGCCACTAACTTTCCGTCAGGGCTAAAGACAACATCGCGGATATTGTCAACGTGTCCGCTTTGAATGACCAGATCGGGCTTGGGCAACGGCGGCATCGGCTTCTCGGCATGCGGCGAAGGCTTTTTGGATTGCGGGGGAGGTGTTTTCGCGCGCTTGGCTGGAGGGGCGGGCTTGCGCGGGCGTTGGGCCCGCGCAAGCCCGCCAAAACCAGAGACGATTCCGATAATCAAGAGCTGAAGGAAAATCCTTTGGGCCAAATGTCGCTGCTTCACCTTATCCCCTCTCAGACTCGCGCCCTTCAAGGCGATTAAATTTCTCAATGAGTCTGACTTTATCTTTAGCTTTGTCATATCGGGATGTCAACTCGCAATGCCGCCGTCGGGTTGCGCCCGTCTTGAAATCGCGCTCCGGCAAAACCGCAAAATGGTCGAAATACCAATGCGGCTTTCAGACATTTCGCAAGCTTCTGAAGCTATAAGCATTGAAGATGAAAACCGGCGTCAACCATTTTGCCTTAAAGTCACGGTCCTGTTTTGAGGATCGCGCTTGACGACGAGCGCCCGCGAATCGGTGTCGACAACCTTGCCGTTGTTATAGAGCCTGCTTTCGTCTAAACCGCCGCCCGAGTCGCTCGCCTGTACGGTCAGTTCCAGATCGGAATCGGTGAAGGTTTGATTCGGCTCGGGCGAGGTGATGGTACTTCGGGCGGCAGAGCGACGCCTTTGGTTATGGTGTAGGTAGCTGCTACTTTTTTGCCCTGGAGAAGCTGCTGAATTACATCGGGGCGGAAGAACCGCTCAAAGAACTGATCGAAATCAAGGACTCGATTCCCGACTCGCCACGTCACGTATTGAGATGCCTTATCCGACCCGTTGTAGTAGCCGTCGGGCGTATAGGCTATCCAGTTATCGTCCTCAAATCCGATAAACGAGACAAGAAGTTTGCCCGTATCGGCCTGCCAGATTTTTGTCGTGGTGTCGAGGCTCACCGAAGCGATTCTCTTGCTGTCAGGGCTGAAGGCTACCGAGCGAACATCGGAAGAGTGCCCCGCGAGCGTGCGGAGCAGCGCGCCGCCTGAGGTATCCCATAGCTCGATGGTTTTGCCGAAATTGGCCGAGGCGAGCATATGCCCGTTGGGGCTGAAGGCGAGGGCTTCAACGTCGGCGTGACTCCCCTTGAGCGTATTGATCAGATGCCAGGAGGCGCTGTCCCAAAGCATTATGGTGTTATCGGAACTGCCCGAGGCGAGCACCCTGCCGTCGGGGCTGAAGGCCACGGCGTTTACTTTGGCCGTGTGGCCTTCGAGCGTGCGGATAAGTGCGCCGTTTGATGTATTCCAGACTCGCGCGGTCTTGTCTACGCTTGCCGATGCGAGCATACGCCCGTCGGGGCTGAAGGCTACAGATTGGATCAGGCTGTAATGGCCTTTCATGGTTTGAAGGAGGCGACCCGTTGCCACGTCCCAGAGTTTAACCTCGTGGTCGCCGCCTCCTGTGGCTATGGTTTGTCCGTCGGGGCTGAAGGCGAGAGACTGCACGCCCAAAGTATGTCCGCTGATGGTGCCAATCGATTTCCCTGTGGCGGCGTCCCAGAACTTGATCGTATCGTCTATGCCGCCTGATGCGACCACCTTTCCATCGGGGCTGAAGGCTAGCGCAAGAATACCGGCGAGGTGGCCGTAAGAACTGCGAAGAAGGCGGCCGTTTACCGCGTCCCAAACCCTTATCGTCTTATCCTGACTCCCTGACACAACGCTCGATCCATCGGGAGAGAAAACCACGGCGCTCGCTTCGAAAGAGTGCCCTTCGAGATCGAACATCAACTTGCTCGCATCGACATCCCAGACCGAAAGCGTCTTGAGGCTTGCCGACGCCACTGCTTTTCCGGTAGGGCTGAAGGCTACGGAGATGACGGTATTATTCGGCCCGTCAACGGTGTGAATAAGGCGGCCCGTGGAAACATCCCAGAACCTTACAGTCTTATCCCCGCTCCCGGAAACTATCAGCTTGCCGTCAGGGCTGAAGGCAGCCGAGCGCACGCCTGTGTTGTGCCCGGTGAAGGTGCGAACCAGAGCGCCGGTCTTTGCATTCCACAGTTTTATGCTCTTGTCCTCGCTCGCCGAAACAAGCGTCTGGCCGTCTGAACTGTAAGCGATGGTGCGGACTTCTGCCGTGTGCCCGGTGAGCGTGCGAATCGACGCGCCTGTAGCCACATTCCATAGCCTGATGGTTTTATCGTCGCTTGCCGAAGCTATGGTCTTTCCGTTGGGGCTGAAGACTACCGAATTGACAAAGGCCGTGTGTCCCACAAGCGTGCTGATCTCCTCACCCGTCTCTCTGTCCCACAACTTGACCGTCTTATCGTACTGGCCCGAAGCTACGATCTTTCCATCGGGGCTGAAGGCTACGGCGCGAATCGGAGAAGTTTCTTCATCAATGGTGAGGATTGAAGCGCCGCTCGCGACATCCCATAATTCGATAGTCGCATCCATGCTGCCCGATGCCAGAACTTTTCCGTCGGGGCTGAAAGCCACGCTTGTGACGTGATCGGAATGGCCTTCGAGAACGCGTATCAATCGCCCTTTTACAGCATCCCAGAGCCTCACTGTGTAGTCGGTGCTGCCCGAGGCGATCATCAGTCCATCGGGGCTGAAGGCGACAGAGGTAATGTTGGCGGAGTGGCCGTTTTGAATCACAAGGTCCGGCTTTTGCAGTTTGGCAGCCGCTTGCGGAGTGGCCCGTTTTTGCGGTTTGGCGCGTTTTTGCGGATTGTCGGCCCGTGCCGTCTGTCCAGACAACAGCGCGATTGCGATCAGTAAAATAGCGGTCCAACCCTGCTTTGTCAGCCTCAAATGTCTCATCTTTCTCCCCTTATTAATTCACCGGCCTGCTCAAATCGACCAGAGTGAGTTTGCACAAAATTATCACACACGGCAAACATATGAAAAATCCACAAAACAGTATATACGCAAACAGAGGTCTTGAGAGCCGTTTCTGCGCCCGAAGAGATATGCGTAGAGAGGGTTAACGGGATTTTGAAAGATTCAAGGAAACCTTGTTAATCTTTCAAAATCCCGTTAACCCTCTCTACGCATCAGTGCGAAATAGATGACGAATGCCAGGCCAAAGGTGACGAACCACGCATAAGTGTATAGGGTGTCGAAGAAGGTCGGATCGGAAACGCTTCCACCGGCAGTCGTCGCCGCGCGGAGAAAGCCCGGCACTACCGGCGCTACGGCCACGACGAAGGCCACAACCGCCCGCCAGTTTATGCCTCCGCCGTAGCTATAGCGACCCGCTTCGAGAAACAGATCTTTGAGCGACAACTGCTGACGACGAATCACCCAGTAATCGCAGATCATTATCCCGGCTATCGCTCCCATCAGCCCCGAATACCCGATCAGCCATGTGAAGATATAAGCCGCTTTGCTGCGATATAGATACCAGGGCATCATCAGTATGCCTATAGTTGCCGTGATCAATCCGCCTGTGACATACGAGATGCGCCTGGGGTCGAGGTTTGAAAAATCGTTGGAAGGCGAGACTACGTTTGCCGCCATGTTTGTGGAAAGCTGCGCGGCGAAAATCACTATGGTGGCAAACAGAACTATTATGACGCTTGAGAACTGGCCTACAAGCTCAACGGGGTCGGGGATCGCTCGTCCGTAGATAAGCACGGTAGCCGATGTGGTAGCCACGCCTATGAAGGCGAAGGCGGTCATCGTGAGCGGAAGCCCGAGCGCCTGACCAAGCGCCTGCGAGCGCTGGCTGCGGGCATAGCGCGTGAAGTCTGGAATGTTCAGGCTGAGCGTTGCCCAGTAGCCTACGCTTGCGGTAAGCGCGGGCGGAAAGATACGCCAGAACGAGGGCGCGTTCTGCCCCTCGCTTCGAAGAAGTGAAACAGAATCGAGCACACGGCCAAGCCCGCCCGCCTCGGAGGAAGCCCACCACAAAAGCACAGCGCCCCCGACAAGCAGGAGCGGCGCGGACCAGCTTTCAAGATACCTGATTCCTTCGATGCCGCGAATGATTATCGCCACCTGTATGAACCAGAACAGCCCAAACATTATGAATTCGTGAAAGGGGACCGCGCTCCACCCGCTCCACATCACCCTCATCAACCCGTCGAGCGCCGTACCACCTATCCATGTCTGTATGCCGAACCATCCGCAGGCGACCATAGCGCGCGCCATCGCGGCGATGTTTGCGCCTTTTGTGCCGAAACTCGCCCGGCACAACACGGGAAACGATATGCCGTATTTCGTGCCCGCGTGCGCGTTCAGAATCATCGGTATCAGCACTATCGTGTTGCCAAGCAAAATAGTCAGCATCGCCTGCCACCACGTCATGCCCTGCGCTATAAACCCGCCCGCAAGCGTGTATGTAGTAATGACCACCGACATTCCTATCCAGAGCGCGGCTATGTTGTAAGTGGTCCATGTGCGTTCTTTGATGGTGGTGGGCGCGAGGTCCGGGTTCCACAGTGAAGAGTGAGAAACGTCTTCATTCAGTTCGGCGAAACCGGGTCGAGCCGGGCCTGAGGCTTCGGAGTGAGTAGCCATAGTGTCCCTCGAATTATAAGAAAGGTAGCCGAATACAGTGGAACATTCTACAGAAATAATCTCTTATTGCCAGTCAAAATAGAACTGTGCGAGGATGCAGGGCCATTCAGTCCAGGGCCATTCAGTTCTTGAGTTGAGGGCAATAAGCGGAAAAAATATTAGAGGTTGATTTGACGCAAAGGCGAGTTGAAATAGGCCGGGACGGACGCGAATTTTGGCGGATCTACGCGGATTAGACCTTATATATTCAGATCCGCGAAAATCCGCCCGATCCGCGTTATCCGCGGCCTATTCGCCTTATCCCTTTCTACATATTGGAAAACTGAATGACCCTGCATTCAGTCCAGGGCCATTAAAATAGAAACTCTGCCGCAACGACATAGTCCATTTTGTCCTCGACAGAACGTATGACTATGCCGTCTACCTGATAGAGCTTTTCGCCATAACTGCGTATTCGAAGGTCTTTCGGCATGGGCAATTCTATCTTTAAGGTTGTGCCCGGCTCCACGCGACGCGATGCCGAGAACCTGATTCCGAGAGGGCTGACATCTCTGCTTTCGGCAAACTCCTGCCAGTTGATCTGATCGCATCTCACAAGTACCGGCAGGCGCAGGCTCGCTCGCTCTACCCGTCGCCTTTCATCTCCTGAACCAATGCTGTGGGGCTCATTACTCTGATCGAGCTTTGTTTTGTTGACGGGCAGCTTTAATCCGGCTGCCATGTGCTTGCTCTGGATGTATCTGCATTTGCTTTCTACGTAAAGCATCGATACGTCGTGTGAACTCTCAATCAAATCATCAGATTCGAATCTGAAGTTCCTCATATCGTCATAGACTTTTCTACGACGCTCATTCGATAGCGTAGAGTAAGCATCATTGATCCGCTTCATCACCTGACTCAGCTTCCATTGCATAACGGGATTCGAGCCGGTAATGTCGGCACGAATCGAGGGGTGAAAAGAATTGATCGCCAGAGAGTAAGATTCGTGTATCTGACTGACAGACGCGGCGCGGTTCACGCCCAGCACCGTATAGTGATCCGATTCCTCAAGAATCAGATCGGCCAATATTTCAATGTCAACGGAGGTCAACATCTGATTACTCTGCGCGCTACATTCCATATTCATATCTGTATAGCTCTTTAAGCAAAGCTCGGTTCGGGGGCATCCGCGTGTAATGAATCGCTGGTACCGGGGGCAACTGTATTAATAACAAGCAACGTGCCGCTTTTCAGGGAAACCTGTCCTACAGGCTCGACTCCGCATCGGGGGTCTGTTTCCCGGTTAAAGATTATTCGGCTTATTCTTTGGCCGACAATATCTTAACAGTCGTTGAAGAATGAGTCTGACCGGCCGGAGAGCAAGCAGCAGACGGTCTGACAGCCGCTACCCCGGATGATCCGTGCTGGCAAGGATCAATCAAAATGCCCGAATATTTCCCTCATTCTGACCAGAATCGAGTAAAGTCCGGTTGAGAAATACGGGCGGGCAAACAGGCAAGTGTCCGTCAACAGTATTGAAAATCAATTTGGGTGAAAATAGGCCGGGACGGGCGCGGATCTGACACTATAGGATTTAATCCGCGAAAATCCGTCGCATCCGCGTTATCCGCGGCCTATTTCAATTCGCCTTGCATTCAACTTAACCTGGCAAAACGCCTGACGCATGTTGCCCGCAATTCAAAAACTGAATGACCCTGCGGGCGGGGCGGGCGGCGTCTTTGGCAAACCTTGACAATCCCCTGTTTATTCCGATAGGCTTAATCTTTTCTGTAGAGACGTTTATAGAGAGGTGAACAGGTATGAAGAGGACATTTCAACCCAACAACCGCCGCCGGGCCAAGACTCACGGGTTCCGTGTGCGTATGAGCACAAAGGCCGGAAGGCTTGTCATCAAGCGACGCCGCGCAAAAGGGCGCAAACAACTGACTCCCGCGCACTACTAAAGTTGATACGCGATGCGTGATGCGTGACTAGTCAGGTATTTGCCTTTCTACGGGCTCATCACGTGTTTCACGCATCACGCATCACGCATCATAGTAATGGGTGAGGTATCTGAAAAGTTTCCTAAGACAGAGAGGATTCTCAGGCGTGGTCATTTCCGTCGCGTGTACGACGAAGGCCGGAAGTATCAGGCCAGGTATTTCACCGCGTTTTTGCTGCCGAACCCGGTTATCAATCCTCGAATCGGCATAACCGTAACGCGGAAGGTCGGCAATGCGGTCGAGCGCAATCGCGCGCGCAGGCTCGTGCGCGAGGTCTTCAGGAAAAACAAATGGCTTGTCCCTGAGGGAGTTGATATAGTCATTAATGTTAAGAAGTCTCTGGTCTCGGTCGGTTACGTCGAACTGGAAGACGACTTCACAACTTTTCTTGAGAAGGCGGGTAAGAAGTGAAGGTGGTTCTGGTTTCTTTTGTAAGAGCATATCAAATGCTCATCTCACCGCTGCTGCCGCCCGCGTGCAGATTTACCCCAACCTGCTCTCAATATGCAATCGAAGCAATTCAAAAGTACGGCGCATTGCGCGGTACTTATATGGGAATCAGACGACTGCTCAGATGTCACCCGTTTCATCCGGGTGGTTATGATCCCGTAAAATAACTATAAGGGAGCGGCCCAATACCAGGGCCGCGAATTGATTTGATCAGGTAATTTCATAATGGATCGAACGCGCTTCTTGTTAGCAATAATACTTTCAGCAGTGGTCATCGTAGGCTGGCCACTCATAATGCATCGGTTTTTTCCGTCACCGCCCGAACCTGTAGCCGAGCTTCAACAACCCTCCGGGGAGCAGCCCGAGTCTTCCGGCCTCAAGCCTTCCGGCGTCGCGCCTAAAACTGAGGCATCTCAAACTCAGGCATCTCAAACTCAGGCATCTCAAACTCAGGCATCTCAAATTCAGAGCCCGCCCCCTTCGCCCGCGCAGCACTCTGAAAAAGCCGCCCAGGAGCCGCAGGTCCCTATAACCGAAGCCGCGCTGCAGGAACTGACTATCACAACCCCTTTATGGAAAGCGAAGTTTTCCAATCACGGCGCGGTCGCAACATCGTGGATTCTGACTCGACGAAAGACAAATTCGGTCGAGCCTGAATTGCGCGCGGCAAACGGCGGGCCGCTTGAACTTATCCCGCAGGAAATGCTCGAGAAGCTCGGCGCGCCCTTTAGCCTGCGTCTCCCCTGGTCGCCCGATCTTGCATCCGAACTCAACAGGGTCAATTTTCAGATAGAAGGCATAGAGCCAAACCAGCAGGAGATCAATCTAAGCGAGGGCGAACAGCGGCAGATCACCTTCGTTTACACGTCGCCCTCGGCCACGGCTCGCAAGACCTTCACATTTTACGGCGGCCAGTTTGTCGTGGATGCGACAGCCGATGTCAAATCAAACGGCGCGGATCAGCCCGTTTACCTCACGCTTGGCCCGCGCATAGGCGATCAGACCGACAAACAGTCGGGCAGCTACAGCACGCCGCCTCAAGTCATCACCTATGACATCGAAGGCAAGCGCCGTCAATTCCTGGGCGCGAAGATCACACCCGTCTTTGCCAAAGTCACGGCAGTGGATCAGGCCGGGAAACGCATACAGATCGAAAAACCGCTTGCCGGTGACGTAGATCAAATCAAGCTTATTGGCGCTGACGGCACTACGCTTCTGGGCTTTGCCCGCGTCGTCGGTCGCGAAGGCGACGGACGCACGATTACGCTCGATTCTCTGCCCGAAGGCGTAAACATAGGCAGCGGCGTGGCTCAGGGAATCGACACCGTAAGGCATCAACTCCTCTGGGCAGGCATCGTGGATCATTATTTTGGGATGGTGGCCATACCGCCGCAGCCGGTCAGTGAGGCCATTCTGACCGACGTGCATATGAAAGTGCCCGCGCAGGAAGCGCCTCGCGATTACCCTTTGATTGCGATACCCGTTCAGCCGGAAGCGATGACTCATATCTTCATAGGCCCTAAAGACCGTGAACTGCTTGCCGAGGTCGGAAACAGGTACGGGACAGACCTTGGAGCCCTGCTCGATTACGGAATGCTTTCATTTATGGTGCGCCCGCTCATCCCGCTGATCGGCTGGGCGCTCGATGGACTGGCAAAGCTGTTTCACAACTACGGCTGGGCCATAGTCGCCGTGACGATCCTCATCAATCTGGCGCTTTCTCCGCTCCGCTGGTTCAGTTCCAAGAAGATGAAACAGGCGGCAAAACATCAGCCGCGTCTCAAAGAGCTTCAGGAAAAGATGAAGAAGCTTAAAGAGAATCCAAAGAAATCCGAGCGCGAACTGCAACAGCTTCAGCAAGAGCAGATGGCCATAATGAAGGAGGCCAACCCTCTGGGCGGATGTCTTCCGATGCTTCTTCAGATGCCTATATTCTGGGCGTTTTTTGTCTATCTGACGATCTCGCTCGACGTGCGTCACGCGCCGTGGGTATTGTGGGTGAACGACCTTTCAACATCCGATCCTTTGCACATATTGCCCATAGTCATGTGCGTTTCGATGATCGCCTCAACCCAGTTGACGCCGCAGCCCAATCAGGGCGACCCGGCTATGAAGATGCAACGCATAATGATGACCTGGCTTATGCCCATAATGCTGACGTGGTTCTTTTTCTGGTCAGCACCGAGCGGCCTTGTCCTCTACTGGATGGTCTCGAATCTCGTAGGCGTTGGAATCCAGCTGGTGATAAACAAGAAGACGACTGAGCCGACTCCGCCGGGCGAGGTGGATCAGCCGGGCAAGCAGAAACCGGGCAAGAAGGGCGATAAAAATAGCGACGATTCGTCAAAACGTAAAGCCTCTAGGAGAGAAGTGGTCGGGAGCGTCAAGTAATGTCAGAAGATAATAAAGACTTTGTCGTTGAGTTCACTAACATAGTCCTAAAAGCAAGCGGGCTTGATCTGACCGCCGCGTCTGTGGCTGATGAAGATACATTTAAGATCGAAGTGCGCGGAGACGATGTAGCCCTGTTGCTCGGACACAACGCGGAACTGCTCGACGCGCTGGAATACCTGGCCAATCGCGCGCTCACGCATCGAACGAACGAAGAATCGCACATAGTATTTGATTCGGGCAATTATCGCGCGCGGCGTGAAAAGGAATTGCGTCTGATGGCCGAAAAAGCGGCCGAGAAAGTCCGCCTTTCGCGCGTCCCTTTCAGCTTTGATCCGATGACGCCCAACGAGCGGCGCATAATCCACCTCTCTCTGGCCGATGACACAACGGTCACGACCGAAAGCCGGGGCAACGGCCCCGACCGCAAAGTCACTATCTTGCCCGTATGATACGTGGTTCGTGATGAGTGATACGTGATGCGTGACTCTAACGCAAAGCTGTTTACAGGTTCATGGCTCGCCTCATAAATCACGCATTACGAATCACGCATCTCGCATCACGTCTCAATTCCAATGCAACAGGGTGACACAATCACAGCCCTTTCTACACCACCCGGTCGCGGAGGCATAGGAGTAGTGCGGTTGAGCGGTCCCGACTCGCTTCTGATAGCCGCGACTGTTTTTCACGGGGCCGCGGACGTGCCACTCGGTCAGCCTGCTCGCGCGCAGTTCGGTCACATAATTGATGGCGCGACAGACAACGTGATTGACGAAGCGATTCTTGTCTACTTCAAAGCCCCGCACTCTTACACGGGCGAAGATGTCGTGGAGTTGAGTTGCCACGGCAGCCCCGTTATCCTCGCCCGCCTGCTCGCTTTACTTACGGCGCAAGGCGCGCGCGTAGCCGAACCCGGCGAATTCACCTTCCGGGCATTCTTTAACAGACGCATAGATATTGCTCAGGCTCAAGCCGTAAGAGATGTAATAAACGCGCAGACCGAATATCAGGCTCGCGTGGCCACACGACAACTCGAAGGCGCGCTCTCAAAAAGGCTCACTCCGCTCAAGAACACGCTTGTTGAAATCATCGTAAATCTGGAATCTTCGGTCGAGTTTGTTGAAGAGGACATTTCGCCCGAGACAATCACCGCCCTGCTTTTGAAGCTTGATCGCGTAATCGAAGGGCTGACCGATATCGCGGCAAGTTTCGCCTTTGGCCGCTACGTCAAAGAAGGATTTCAGCTTGCGATCATCGGACGGCCAAACGTGGGGAAATCCTCGATCTTCAACCGGCTGGTCGGAAGCGACCGGGCAATAGTCACCGAGTTGCCCGGAACCACAAGAGATGCGCTTTATGAAAGTACGTCGATTTCAGGCGTTCCCGTGCGCCTGATTGACACGGCAGGAATACGCGAGACGAGCGATGTGATAGAAAGCCTCGGCATCACCAGAAGCCGCTCGGCAATCGATGAAGCGGATATATCGTTTCTGGTCTTCGATCAAAGCGAGCCGTTGACCGAAGACGACGCCCGACTGCTTGAGCTTGTGCCGCGAAGCAAGCGAATAATCCTGCTCAATAAAATAGATTTGCCTTGCGCGATTCGATTGGACTTGCCTCGGGATGAGGGCGAGAGCGAAGAAGAAGCTATCGCCCTTTCGGCGTTGACCGGAAGCGGCTTTGATCGCTTGACCGAAGCGATCTTCCTGCGGCTGTCGGGGGAGGCAAGCACAGAACGCGACGACATAATGATAACCGATGCCAGACAGCACTCGTCGGTGCAAAGCGCGGTCGAGCTATTAAAGGATGCCCGCGTCCTGATGATTCAGAGCGAGTTTGAAGAGGTCGTATTGCTCAGGCTGCACGCCGCGCTTTTTGCACTCGGAGAAGTCACGGGCGAAACATTGACCGAAGACATCCTTGGCCAGATCTTCTCTACTTTTTGTATCGGAAAGTAACCCGCCATAACCAGCCATCAAAATCCAATAACAAATCACTATAAGTACAGTAAAAACTATAGTTATCTCGCATTTTGTTTCAATCGTTTCTTATGGATTTTCATCTTTAGTCTGTACTTTTTTGTACCTTTCTTGTACCTTAGAGGTCGAGGTACAAGCGAGGTACAAGATTTCTTGGCTCAGGGCGAAATCACGACAGCTATTGAGACATACTGAGACGAATTGAGACGTTCTGAGACAATCGCGGGCGAAATTATGACGACAAGTATCCGTGTTCAAAGAATTTGTAAGCATTGCGGAAACGAATTCACGGCGAGAACTACCGTAACTTAGTATTGTGGGGATGTGTGCGCCAAACGCGCTTACAAGGCCAGGGTTCGGCAAGCCAAAATCGAAAACTCAAATACAGAGACTCAGACAGTTCGCAATAAACCTATCGAAGAACTTCAAGCCAAAGAATACCTGAGCATCACCCAAACCTGTGCCCTGTTGGGGCTTAGTCGAGCAAGTCTTTATCGGCTGCTGCAAAGTGGGAAAATCCCGGCAACCAAATTGGGAGGCCGAACCATTATCAAGCGAACAAGCCTCAAAGCTTTGTTTGAGTGATAGAGGGAAGGACATAAGCAATTATGAAAGTGACGGTCAGAGAAAAGAAGATTTCAGACGGGCGCAAGAGCCTTTACCTTGATTTTTACCCGGCGATCCTGAAGGATGGACACATTTTATAAAGCAGCCTCGAGGTTGAGTTTCGCTTGAGGAGTGAGATGCTCAAACAAGCTTTTATCCATTCTCAGCAGGCTCACCATTGCACTCACGATGCTCAATTCCCATCTTCCTTTTTTTCGCCTCGCTACTCTCCTCAGCAACTCCCTGGCTCCTTTTCTCCCTCTAGCTAACAACTTCATTCCTAGCACTACTACTACCAGCAACGCTATCGCAAACAGTGCGAACATCCTCGACCACGCTTTCACATCCTCTATTCTCGCTCGAGAAAATCCTTTCTCCCATTTCACATCTCTAAATCCCTGCTCGCACCCGAAGCGTCTGCTGTATTCATTTGCTGCTTGCTTTGCACTGTAGCGGTTGTTGCTTATCAGATACCATATCTCCCACTTTCCTTCCTTGTCTTTGGCTCGGCTCATACTCACATACAACTTGTGCTGAGAACCCTCTCTGTAATTGCAGCGCCCAAAGTTGCGACCTCGCGCATTGCCTGAAAATCTCATTCGCTTGAGATTTTGCCATTGACCACCATAGTAAATCTTCGTGCTGTTTTTGACTCGGATAATGTAGCTAAGCTTCATATCTTCAAACAGTTGCGCTAAAGCGACATCCGCAAACCAACGATCTGCTGTGACAATCAGGCGACGGCGACCAATGCGATTGTTAAAGCCGGAGACGACGCGCTTGATTACAGCAACCTCATAGCGGCGCATACGGCCCTTAAGCAGGCTCTGAGAGTAAGCTCTCCAATAAACGGGCACAGCGCGAGAGCCAGTCACAAGCGAAACAACGAGCAGGTGATGGTCGCCTTCAATAGTCCAATCAATTGCCAGACGGATTTTGCCTCGTCTAGGCAATTGAGACAAGGCTTGAAGCAAAACGCCCTCAGCAAGATCATCAGGATGGATGCGCTTGTTATGAATCAAGCGAGATAGGCGTTTAACAGCAGCCTCCTGAGAGCCGAAACAGCGAGCCAACTCAGCCTGATTGGCAGTTTGATTTTCAATGATCGCAGCGACGAAATCACAGATCGCTTTAAGTTGATGTCCGTGCGCCGAAGGCAGCAGCGCAGTGATATAATCACGCAAACGAGTAGCAGAAGATTGATCTTTTTTCACAAAACAAATCTTCCACAGGTTTATAACTTGTTGCTACTCGTTCAATTAGCAAATGTGTCCATCCTTCAGGCAAGAGGATAATAGAAAGGTTTGAGCAAGGAAGGTAATCCCAATGTTCCTTCACATATTGATTTAGGAGGCCGCCTAACTGCTCATTCCAGCGGACGCGCATACCATCGTTTCATTATTCCTTTACCTCTAGCGCGCCGCTGAATTCGTCGTTAGGCGGCACGATTTGGTGCTGCAAGCGGAACCGGGCACGCTAACATACATGCTTCTGTTGCCCCTGATGGTTCCAGGGGTCGCGCAGCGGATGTCTGTGTTTTGCAGATCTATCACGGGTCGAACTTTCCTCGTAGTGGTGAATTTGCTGGCTGTCGTATCGACACGTAAAAAGGCTTGTAAATGTAGTTCACTGAACGAGCGACGCGTGCAACCTTTTCGCCGCGCGCGACGTACACCGCAGCACACAGGCGCACAGCAGATTTGACATCAACGTGTAAGGGAGGTAATCGAATGGGGCTTCGACTAGTTGGACTGGCACTTGGGCTTGGCCTGCTCGCTTTAATTATCCAAGCAAGTACGGTGGGCGCGCACCAGCCACGGCAGTCGGCAAGCACAGTCATCTGTTTGACACCCGGTGATACGACGCAGAACTGCTACCGACTCTTCCGCCCGTCGAGGTCGCGCGCGCTCCTAGTACTCCTTCCGGAGTACGGCGGAACTGTCAACTCCTTCGCCAACTCCAAACTTCCTGGATTGCTAGCGGCACGTGGCGTTGCAACGATCATCGTGAGCCCCACGCCGGCTGGCACCGGGTACCTCGACGATGCCTCGCTGTCAGCCCTAGACGCCATCGTTGCCGACGCGACGTCCCGGCTCCGAGTGCGAGAGATCGGGTCGCTATAGGCGGCTTCTCGGCTGGCGGGACCGGAGCCGTACGCTATGCTGAGCGCTGCATCTCCGGCGCGCTTCCGAACTCGCCACCGCCATTCGCAGTATTTGGTGTTGACCCACCGCTCGACTTCGAACGGTGGTGGCGGGGCATGGATCTACTCATTCGTCGCGGGACCAACGAACAAGAATCCAGCGAGGCGCACGCGATCATTGAGGCGCTACGGAGTAACCTTGGCGGGTCGCCTGACGAGGTGCCAGATGCATATCGGCGCACGTCGCCACTCGTCGCCTTCGCACCAGATGGGGGTAACGCCAGGCTGCTACGCGCGACACCTGTGAGGTTGTATACGGAGCCGGACATCGACTTCTGGATCAATCACTACGCAGCCGACTACTACAGCATCAACGCAGTCGATGCTGCGGCAATGATCAACCAGCTACGTGTACTTGGTAACACCCGAGCGCAACTCGTCGTCACGCATGGTAAGGGCGTACGTCCGGACCTCGGCGGCATTCGCCTCCCGCACGCTTGGTCGATCGTCGACGAGGCGGATCTTGCCCGGTGGCTGGTGGATTGCCTTTCATCAGTCGCGAGATCTCCCAAGCACTGAGTGCATACTTACGAGTCAAGGACATCATCGACGCAATTAGAGGCGGCACGGCGGGTATTGAGAGCGCTCTCGATGCATCTGCCGTCACACGGAAATCTCAGAGGGGGCCAATCGTCACCGATTGCTTGATTTGACCCGCGATCAATCCACATCTGGTCGCGCTCGCGGCCAACGGCGAGACGGGCACGACTCGACGCGACAGGAGGGTCGGGTTTCGTGAACCCTTTGTTGCGCTATCTCGCCCGTCGCGATTGGGGCGTTTCCGAATGACCCGTATTCCCGCACCACAGCCCGTCATGAAGCGAGGCTTCGCCACGAATGATGAAAATATGGGCGAGTTCGACTAAACTCTCTGTGGTCAGCGGCGTCAGATAAGGTCGTACAGCCTTGGTGCCTCAAGCCCGAATAGCAGCCTGACCTGAGAGCCTTTCTGGCACCACCAACTGTTGCTTCGAGCACGCATAGTAGACTCTTCATTAACAAGGCTCTCACGCCCTGGCCAGAAAGAGGTAGCTATGGAGATCATCTATTCTTGTTGTTGCGGCCTCGATGTTCACGCCAAGACTGTTGTCGCTTGCCTCATTAAGCACGGCAAGAAAGAAGTCCGCACTTTCTCTACTATGACCGATGACTTACTTCGTCTTTCGGATTGGCTCATAGCCGAAGGCTGCACGATTGCTGCAATAGAAAGCACGGGTGTTTACTGGAAGCCTGTCTTCAACATCCTTGAAGGCAACGTAGAAGTCTTGCTTGTCAATGCCCGCCACTACAAAGGTATTCCAGGCCGTAAGACCGATGTAAAAGATTGCGAATGGTTGGCCGATTTGCTGCGCCACGGTCTGTTAAAGCCCAGCTTCATTCCTCCGCTTGAGATAAGGGAGTTGAGAGAGTTGACACGCTATCGTCAGCAGTTGGTTAAAGAGAATGCGACTATTGCCAATCGCATACAGAAGTTGATCGAGAGTGCCAACATCAAGCTCGGACAAGTCGCCACCGACGTCTTGGGAGTCAGTGGCAGGCAGATGTTGCGAGCACTGGCAGCAGGTGAGCGCGATGCCGAGAAGTTGAGTGAGTTTGCTCGCCGACGTATGCGAAGCAAGCGTCCCCAACTCAAACGTGCTCTTGAAGGCCGACTGACGAAATCTCAACGCTTTGTGCTGGGCGAGTTACTGACCCGATATGAAGAAGTAGAAGTTGCCGTCAAACGAGTCGAGCAACAGATTGACGAGGAGGTGGGAGAGAGCGCCGACCCTTTTGTCTCTAAAGCCGTAGAACTGCTACAAACAATACCAGGGATAGGAGAGAGAGTGGCAGAAACAATAGTCTCAGAGATCGGAGTGGATATGGATCGCTTTCCGACAGACAGCCATATTTCGAGTTGGGCAGGGATGTGTCCGGGAAATAACGAATCGGCAGGCAAGCGGCGTAGCGGGAAGACGACGAAAGGGAATACCTATGTGCGGGAGGCGCTGGTACAAGCGGCGTGGGCAGCGAGTCATACAAAGCAGACATATCTGTCAGCGCAGTATAGAAGGCTAGCGAAGCGGCTGGGGAAGAAGAAGGCATTGGTGGCAGTCGGCCACACACTTTTGGTAATTGTTTATCATGTGATCGAACGACAGATGAGTTATAAAGAGTTGGGAGGAGATTACCTTGACAAACAGAATGTAGAGAGGCAAAGGAAGCGATTGATTGATCGGCTCGAAGCAACGGGATTGAAAGTCACTGTTGAAGAGGTTCAACCTGCTGCGTGAGCCACATCCGGACATTTTCATAGTAGGCTCGCGTGGTTGTCCTCAATTCCCCGTTAAGCATTATGACGCAAGGTTTTCAATAAATTCACCTATTCAGTTTGATTATCTCAACTATCATGCATAGAATCTTTTCGCTTTTTTAGTCTTACTTACATGTTTAACTGCTATTGATATTCATTGTTGGTGCTTTTTTTATGAAAACTCTCATTTCCATTCTCCAGAATCGCGATCCATTTGTGAAGGAAATTGCCGATGGTGTCAATTTGAAGCGCAAGCTGGTTCAGCTAAATGCAATTGCTTCTGCATCATTTGGTATTTATGGCGCGATTATCGGAAGCCAGCATAGCCTCCTCCAATCCATTTCATCTTGTATCAAACTTCCGTTGTTATTCTTGTTGACCACTGCAATCTGCATGCCTACACTCTTCATTTTCAGTTCTTTCTTCGGGTCTAAACGGTCCATTCTTCAAACATTTGTATTGTTGTCAACAGGCAGCACGATCATTGGCCTCGCGCTTGTCGGTTTCTCACCAATCACTTTATTCTTCATTGTGACGACTCGCAGTTATCAGTTTTTCAAGATAATAAATGTTGTATTTTTCGCAGTTTCAGGAATGTTAGGGATCTTATTTTTCAATCGCATGTATGTCCAATTATCGGAAGATGGGACTCAGTCGCAGCACACTCGACGCATGTTTCTAAGATTATGGCTAATACTCTTTGCATTTGTAGGAACACAATTGGCTTGGACTCTGCGTCCGTTTTTTGGAGCGCCTCATTTACCCTTCGAGGTTGTCAGGGAGATCGGAGGAAATTTTTATACAGATATGTTCCAATCATTGGGGCACCTGTTCGGGAAGAAATAGTATTCAATAAGTGACTATCCGTTAAACATACTTATGCTGAACATGTGAGGAACAGGTCAAAGCTGAGCCTAACTGCTCATTCCAGCGAACGCGCGTGCCACCGTTTTATTATCCCTTTCACGACAGCACGCCGCTGAACTCGGCGTAGGTGGCGTTTCCTGTGACAAAGGCGATGTCCGCTTTCGACCCGACTCGGTCCCCTAGCTTGGGACTCTCCAGGCCCAATAAGAGAGAGATTCGACGATGAGCGATGCTACGCCCCAAGAACAAATTGCTTTAAGTATCGTCACCAACATGATAGAACACTCGCGTCGACTTGGATGACATCAACAAGGATCGTAGGAACTTATCGTGGATACCCGAAGAGTTGAGGAGGGGCAGATAGGCTTTCTCGGAGCCATGGCAATCGGCGTTGGCGGGATGGTCGGCGGTGGCATCTTTGCAGTTTTAGGTTTGGCAGCCGTGCTCGCTGGGGGCGCAACGCCAGTAGCATTCGTGGTGGCAGGTTGCGTCGCCCTACTAACTGCCTATTCTTACGCCAAACTCTCGGTTGCGTACCCCAATAATGGGGGAACCATTATTTTTATCGACAAGGCGTTTAACATCGGCTGGTTTACGGGCACCAGCAACATGCTCCTGTGGCTGGGATACATCGTCACACTATCCCTCTACGCAGTAGCTTTTGGGAACTATGCTGCAACGTTTCTTCCCCAGCACTTGCAGACATCGGCAATGAGTCATGTCTTGATAACTGCCGGAATCGTCCTACCAACTGCCCTCAATCTGCTGAGTGCCGTAATCGTCAGCAAGACCGAGACATATATCGTCGCCCTGAAGGTCGTCATCCTCGTGCTAATTGTAGCTTTGGGTTTTAGCGCCATAGAGCCGCAGCGCATAAAGCCGAGTGGCTGGCCGTCGGTGCTGTCGATTGTGAGCGCCGGGATGATCATATTCGTTGCATACGAAGGGTTTGAGCTTATAGCAAATACTGCCGCATCCGTAAAAGACTATCGCAGAACCCTTCCAAGGGCTTATTACTTCACGGTACTGTTTGTGATACTGCTTTATGTCCTGATCGCTTTGATTGTCGTTGGCTCGTTGACACCCGATAAGATTGCAGCAGCACAAGACTTCGCTCTGGCCGAAGCGGCAAGACCAACGCTAGGGCAGTTTGGGTTCACGCTGGTAGGGATTACGGCCGTACTGGCAACCCTCTCCGCCCTCAACTCGACCCTGTACGGCGCTGCTCGTCTAAGCTATTCCATTGCTGTCGAGGGAGAGCTACCAAAAAACTTCGAGCGCAAAGTCTGGAACCAGCCCGTCGGCCTGCTAATCACGTCTGGAGCAGCGCTGACCTTATCGAACCTGGCTGACCTGTCCAGCATCTCGATGATGGCTAGCGCAAGCTTCTTGATCATTTTTGCGCTCGTCAACCTTGCCAACCTGGTTAAGTGGAAAGAAGCGAAAAGCAACAGACTGCTCGCTGTTTGCGGTGTCCTGTTCTGCGCCGCTGCGCTTCTAGCCCTAATGAGCTACGTATTACGGAACAGCCCCTCGCAGCTTTGGGTACTGGCGGGACTAATTGGCTTGTCGGGAATTCTTGAAGGCGTGTACATCCTATTTCTAAGAAAAGAAGGGCAAAAGAAACGTGTTCGCGGAACATAGGCATATAGAAGCGAATAGACAAATTGCCGGCTTGTGCATGGGTGCACGAAGTCAAAGTTGCAGCGTCAGGCAGCTTTAGCCCACTCGATTACTATTCCTGGCTTTGGTCGTAACTCATCGAGTCTCCCATTGAGTATCCAACATCTCAACGCTAAGATCGCATCCACTCCTACTGTTTCTGCCACAGTTTCGACTTGTCGGCTTGAGAGCTTCACATTACCTATCTCTTGCAAGACAAGTGTTGCTGTTGAGAAAGATAGATGTGCACTCAACAAGGATAAGGCTCGCTCAAGGCCAGCCGATATTTCTCTCTTGCTTTGTCCCAACTCCTCATCGAAAGGGCAACGACTGGCCCCACACTCTCGACAGTAGTAATAAGGTCTTGAGAAAGTAATCTCGCCGACAAGAGTGCGAACACGACGTTGAGCCAATCGCTGGAAGGAGAGTCGCCCAACTTCACACTGGCAATCAAATGAAGCAGGGACGGCACAGGGATCAGGCTGATGGATAGAGCGTTGAAGGCCGATGAGAGCGACTTTACGCCCCAATTGTTGAGCAGTTTCTTCCAAGACAGAAACCTTGCTCGCTTCTAGGGGATTGAGTTTTTGGAATTGCTCAAGCTGTTGGCTCCACTGGGTGACAGCTTCTATAATCTCATCAACTAAGGTCATAGTGGGATAGGATTCCTTTCTTTTGGATATTGTATTTGTGGAATCTATCCATGCTTGAGTCCCATTTTTAATTACACCCTGCCCTACGTCGTTAGGCGAACAATGTTGATAGTGGTAGAATTCACATGTACTCTTTGGAGTTTAGGGGGGGAGATATGGCTTCACAACCGAGGACAAAATTTACACCAAATGAGTATCTGGCCTTTGAAAGAAACTCTGATTCCAAAAACGAATTTTTGGATGGAGAAATCTTTGCAATGGGGGGTGCTAGTCCAAATCATGTTCTAATCGTTACGAATGTCGTATCTGAACTGCGATCACAGCTTAAGAGTCGCCCATGTACAGTCTACTCCACAGATTTACGCGTAAGGGTTAGCCCGGCGGGCCTTTACACTTATCCTGACGTGATTGTTGTCTGCGATAAAGCAGAATTTAGCGATGAACAGAAAGACACATTGATAAACCCAACACTTATTGTAGAAGTGCTTTCCGACTCGACGAAGGATTATGATCGTGGTGGGAAATTTGAGCAATACCGCGAGATAGATACTTTCAAAGAATATATCCTCATCGCTCAACAGAAACCTCATGTTGAGCATTTCATAAAGCAACTTGATGGCCGATGGATTATGGCCGAAACTAAGAAGCTAGCAGACGAGATTGAACTCGTATCGATTGGCTGTGAGCTAGCACTAACAGAAATATACGATAAAGTAGAAATCTAAACGATGCGGTTTTGTTCCCTGGTCACCCGCCTAACTGCTCATTCCAGCGGACGCGCATCCACCTACTCAGTTGCATCGAAGCCCACGGCGCGCTGCTGAACTCGTCGTTAGGCTTCCGTTAATCCAACGTTTTTGGAACAAACTCGGTCTTCGAGCGTCTTATCTGTAGATTATTCTGCTGCAATTGGGAGTATTTTGCTTATGAAATTTCGAGTGTTGATCCTTTCGTTTACCATTTCTTCTCTTTTTTCTATCGTCAACGCTCAAGATAAGTCTGACATCACTAACCCAGCGATTGATATGGATGGATATCTCCGTATCTCGCTTGAGGCTGCCAAATATCGGGAATCTAGGAGGATCTCAGAAGCAGATTTCATTCACATAAGTCGGAAAGCTGGAACTTTCATCCTAGACGCACGAAGCAGACAGAAGTACGATCAACTCCACGTAAGAGGAGCAATCAACTTGAATTTCTCCGACATAACAGTCGAGAGCCTCAGGCAGTTACTTCCCGACAAGAAGACTACCATTCTCATCTATTGCAATAACAACTTCCGGGATGCAGAAGGACCGTTCCCGACAAAATTACCGACTGCATCATTAAACATTTCGACATATATCGCCCTTTACAACTACGGGTACAGGAATGTTTATGAGTTGGGACCACTGATCGACATTAAGAGATCGAACCTTGAGTTCGAATCTTCTTCAACAAAAAGGCAATAGCAGTACAGCAGATGAATCTATGTAACGTGTGCCTCAAAGCCTAACCGCTCATTCCAGCGGATGCGCATTCCACCATCTCGTGTTCCACCAGCTACCGGCGCGCCGCTGAACTTGTCGTTAGGCTCTCTTCTCTGATTATATGTAATATTCTTCCACTTTCGTCATATTGTGATGTGGGTGCTTTGTAATAGGAAGATTAAGAGGCGTTGGTCTGGTTATCGCATTATAAAGACTATTTCGTGCTTACAATTGCAGGAGGTGTATCCACGCGCGGAGGTTTTAGCCGACACGCGTTTGGATATCTTCGTTTAAGGTATTAGGCTTCTGAAAAAAGAGAGGTAGACTTCCATGAGTAATACGTCATCTCAAATTCGTCGAATTCCAAATCCTGAGCCTCCAGTGCAGTTTGAAACAAGATAAATTCGCATTCAAGATCTGGAAGTTGACACACTAATCCGCGTTAGACAGGCGCGGCAGGCATTTTCGGTGACAGGGAATGGTCTTACTGTTGCCGTATTGGACACCGGATTGCGGTCTACGCATATAGATTTCACAGGCCGTGTAAGAGCGCAACGTAACTTCACTAGCGGAAACTCAGCGGACGATTTCTGGCGTTGCGGGTTCGCTCGGCACATCGGGACTATACACTGGGCGAGGTGCGCGAGCAGGAGTGGCTACTGATCGAGTGGCCCGAGAGTGAGCCCGAACCGACGAAGTATTTTCTATCGACGCTGCCTGTGACGACCACGGTAAAGCGACTGGTCGAAACGGTCAAAAACCGACCACCAATCAAGAAGTGACACGAAGGAGGGGGCCGTGAAATACGAAGGGACGTGGCAGATCATAGAGATGGAGATGTGGGGCGACGACTACCTGAATATGGAAGTCCAAGCCTATATAAGGATACGGCGCGATGGAGGCGGTGACTTTCAGTTCGGGCTCGTCTCAGGGCAAATCGACGGAGAGGTTGTGAAGAGCGAGGACGGAGATAGATTTGAATTCACGTGGGACGGAAATGATGAATGTGATCCGGCATCAGGAAGCGGATGGCTGGAAATGGAGAGCAAGAATAAACTCGAAGGCAAGATCAAGATTCACCACGGCGACAGTTCGACTCTTGCCGCTGAGCGCGCGACAAAGCTCAAAACGTCTGGTTGAACTTGTAACACAGTAGTAATAGAAGCAGTCTCATAAATAGCATCTGAGCAAGATCAGGATGCAGCTAGGATGAGCAAATCCAAGATAATTCTCATCCAAGTAGTCAAATCTCGTAGCTATTCGCCGGAAGTTTTGCAGCCACGCAAACAACCTCTCCACCTTCCATCTCCTCTTGTATCGTCTCAACACTCGCCCATCTTGCGTCGGTGCTTTTACACGATTCGACCTGTGTGGCGTGATCATCTCCATTCCTTGCTGTCGAAGTTCCTCATCCAATGGGTCCGAGTCATACGCTCTGTCTCCTATGAGTCGCTGAGGCTTTTGGTCTGTAAAAACTTCAGTGAGAGTTTCTCCGACAAGTCTGACTTCATGCGGCGAAGCAGACACTGTGTGTACGGACACAGGAAGACCATTGCAGTCTATCTGGAAGTGAAGATCGATCTAGAGGGAAGAGTGATTTCTAAAGAAGGCGATGGGGGCGAAAGAACTCGAAACAATTAGCAGGGCGAGCGCAACACTTCGATCAAGGTCTGGAAGCCTGTCATTTTGATAGAGCCAGGTCGCATTTCGCAATGGCTTTCGTGAGTTCGGTAACGGCAATTTCGTCTGCCTCACTGAGTTGGCCCTTTGCCTGTAAATCCCGCCAAGTGGTGAGGCTGCGTTGATACCGCTCTTTGGCCGCTCGCCAATGCGCTTTTTGTATATTAATTGATGACTTTCGATCTGCTGCGGCTGTTTCATGCACACGTGCGATGTTCGCGTTTTCGATTGCGAGCAGGCGACGGACCAGCACAATCTCGGGTTCGATGCACGCCCACGATTCAAGCAGGGCCAGGGCTTTCTGATAAGTCCCCAGCGCCGCCGCGTAATCGCCGATCTTTTCTTCCATCTCGCCGCTTGCTTCGTACGAAAACCGCAGAGTGTTGCGCGTCTCCGTGTTCGCAGGTTCGGCTTCGCTCAACGCTTGCAGGATCGCCACGGCTTTGCGCTCCTGCGCCAACCCTCCGGACAGGTCGCCCTTCTGCGCCATTGCCTGGCCAAGATCGGCCATAGAGTTGGCCACGTCGCGCCGGGCTTCGACATTGGTCGGGTCGGATGTTCTTATCGATTCAAAAATAGCCAACCTGTGGCGCAGGTTCTCTAATGCTTCGGCAGGCCGCCCGAGCTTCAGCTGCGACAATCCGACCTCGCCGTAGACATCGGCGACGATGCGCCGGTAGGCCGCATTTGAAGGATCCGAGGCGGCCAGTGCTTCGTTGATTTCAAGCTCTTTGCGATGATTCTCAAGCGCCGCGCGATAATTCTCGACGTCACCCGTCATATCGCCAAGCCGATTGAAAGCGATTCCCACATATTCATAATCCACTCCTGCGGCATAGCGATATTCACCCTTGTCCGGCTCTGCCAAGGCAAGACTTGCGTGAATCACCAGCGCTTTGCGGAAGTACTCGATTGCCTGATGATGGTCGGCGATTGCTGTCTCTCTTCCTGTCAGGTACAGGGCTTCGCCAAAATGCAGGTAGTTATCTGCCAGCAGATTGCGATATTGCAGGCTGCTCGGATTCGCAGCGAGCAAGGCCTCACTGACTGCCACCGCCTTCCGCTCGCTTTCCAACGCTGAGTTCCAATCGCCATTGCGCTGCTGTACGCGGCCTAAGCTCTGATAACTCAGGCTCAAATAACGCTGTGCTTCGAGGTCGGTCGGCTCAACGGCGGTCAGTGATTCCAGAATCGCCTTTGCTTTGCGATAGCTCGCCTCCGCGCCGGCAGTGTCACCCAGATTTGGCCGATACGGCTTGCCCTGAATATCTCCGATCTTGAGGTACCCGGCGGCCAGTTCAAGTTGCAGCCCGTACTCGTTGCCCGACTCCCGAGCCAGATTGTCGAGATACTCCAGCGCCCTTTTGGCGATCATAGCGCGACCCTTCGTGGGCCCTTTCTGGATTTCGTCATCCACTTCGAATATGAGTGAGTTGGCCAGATGTCGCACCTCACTGAACCTTCTGTCGGCTTTGCGTTTTTCCCGAACTGTCATCGCGACGCCAACCACCACGGTCAGGAGGATGAGCACAGCCGCCGCCACGGCAACACGATTACGCAGGACAAACTTGCTCAGGCGATATTGTAAAGTATCCTTGCGGGCCATGACTGGAAGCCCGTCGAGATATCTTTGAATATCCGCCGAGAACTCTGCCGCGGAGCCGTATCGGCGTTGCGGTTCTTTTCGCAGCGCCATCAAAACGATGTTGTCCAGATCTCCTCTGAGCAGTTTCGGATTGTGGATACCGGATTGCGGATTTGAAGATGAGATCGTGGAGCCCGCACGCCGTGATCCTGAATCCGCAATCGCGTCGCTTGGCTTTGACGGCTCGGATTCGGGACTTGCCTGTGATGGACCGTCCGGCGACGCAGGGTTGGACTTGTAAGGGCGGACACCCGTCAGCGCTTCGTAAAGCACCACCCCCAGACTGTAAATATCTGTCGCCGTAGTCACGCGATGGCCGCGAACCTGTTCGGGGCTGGCGTAATCCCGCGTCATCAGGCGCATGGAGGTCTCCGTTTGCGCGGAGACCTCTTCGATCAAATCGGGATCGAGGAGTTTGGCAATCCCAAAGTCGAGTAATTTCGGCTCACCTTCGGATGTGACCAGGATGTTGCTCGGTTTCAGGTCCCGATGGACGATAAGGTTTTGATGTGCATATTGCACCGCCTCGCAAACTCTGCGGAAGAGTTGCAAGCGCTCCAATGTCGGCAGTCTGTGCTCGTCGCAATACCTGTCAAAGGGCGCACCGTCAATATACTCAAGCACAAAATAAGGCAAGCCCTCCTCGGTCGTGCCGCCGTCCAGCAGCCGGGCAATGTTCGGATGGTCGAGGCTTGCGAGAATCTGCCGCTCGTTGCGGAACCGCCGCAGGATGTCATCCGAATCCATGCCGCGCTTGATAACCTTGATGGCGACCTGCTTCCTGTACTCGTCGTCTGCGCGCGCGGCCAGATAGACTGTTCCCATGCCGCCTCGCCCAATTTCACGGACGACCTCGTAAGGGCCAATTCTACGGCCTTTTTCGAGTGCGGCCTCGGAGTGCTCGATAAGATTGAGAGCCACTTCAAAGACCGGTGCTAGAATGAAATCGCCCGCGCGTTTGTGCGACGCGAGCAAAGCCTCGACTTCTCGACGCAATGGCTCGTCGCTGCCGCATGCCTCTACAAGGAACGTGCCGCGCTCATCATCCGCAACGTCGAGCGCCGCGCTAAAGACCTCTTCGATTCGCTGCCAGAGTTCAGCCTGCATCGCCATCTCCGTAGATGTTGCGGTAAAGCCATGCGCGCGCCATCTCCCAATCGCGCACCACCGTGTTGAAGGACACGCTCAGGAACTCGGCGGTCTCTTCAATCGTCATGCCGCCAAAGAAACGCAGTTCGACGACCTGACTCTTGCGCTCGTCAATAGCGGCTAATGATTTGAGTGCGTCGTCAAGCACTATTAAATCGGCGGCGCGCTCGTCCGATATGATGACGACCTCATCGAGCGAAATCTTCACCGCCTTGCCGCCGCGCTTCTCGTAGTGGCGCGTGCGCGCGTGGTCGATGAGGATTTGCCGCATGACTTTCGCCGCGACTGCGAAAAAGTGCAGGCGATTTTCCAGCAGCCTGTCTTTATGGCCAACAAGCTTCACGTACGCCTCGTTGACCAGCGCCGTCGTTTGCAGGGTGTGGTCGGGGCGCTCGCGGCGCATATAGCCGGAAGCCAGTGCTCGCAGTTCGTCGTATACGAGCGCGAAGAGTTGATCGAAAGCGTTGGAGCGACCGTTGCGCCAGTCGACGAGGAGTTCTGTAATTTTCGATGAGACCTCCATCTTATCGCTAAACCCAAGCCCGAAATATCGCAAAAGATTGAGGGCGATTATATCACAGGGGAGCGCCGAGCGCTGAGCGATGAGTGAGAAGTTTGAAGTGTCGAGAAAATAATCTGTCTCCGCGTACTCAGCGATCAGCGGGCGTTTGAAAAGACCACAAAAGCCCCGAAGGGGCGCAATTCAATAGCCCAGCGCAACGCGCTGGGTAACAGTAGCGATAATCCTTCAGGGCTTGAGCGATGGGGTAAACCGTCGCGATTTATCGCATGTATAAGTGAGAGAACAAAATCTGAGACTTTATGGCCTGTGTGCGCATTGAAAAGGAGCTTTGAGATGTCCAACAAATTCAGACTGCTTTCATTTATGGCGTTCTTCGCCGTCGCCCTGCTGATCGCGCCAATCACGCGCGCTGTGCCGCCTCGCCCGACCGATGTGGCCGATATGATCGGCATTTATAACTGGGGAGTCGACTACTCTTCTTATGACTCTTCCACCGACAGACTGAACTGGGCGGCTGAAAAGATCGCCGAGATGGGCACTCGTACCATCCGTGTCGCCATATCGGCCAGAGACCCTTATATGGTCAATCCATCCATAAAAAAGGACGATGATCCGAACTGGCTTGTCAAGGTCGCTTCCAGTTCCGCTTACGAGACGCTCTTTGGTTCCGACAGTTTTCGGACATACCTGCTGACTACTTACACGCCTGCCGACGGGCCTGCCGATCAGAGTCTTCCAACATGGGTAAACGGCTTCGATCCCTCATCATCCGCTTATGATGTAGAGCGCACTCAGATCGAAAACCTGTGCGAATACCTCTTCAACACATACCCGTCGAAGACCTTCATCATACTCAACTGGGAAGGCGATAACGCTGTGCAGGGCGCGCTCGGCGTGAACAATGATCCGGCAGTCTGGGACAATTACGTGAACTGGCAACAGTCGAGGGCGGACGGCGTCGCAATGGCGAAGGCCGCCGGAGTAAACAACGTCTTCTTCGGAATAGAATTCAACTACGTGGTTGCGCCGGGCGGTGAACCCTGCGGAGGCACACCGTTCGGAGGACCGGGCAATCAGCCTTCGCTTGCCAACCGCTGCGTAATCGATTACGTCGCGCCGCGCGTTCACGACGTGGACTATTTTTCATATTCTTCCTGGCAGACAATCGGCCTCAAAGTCAGCCAGCCTCAGGTGGACCTGAAGCAGGCGATCAACTTCGTATTGGGCGGAAGCCTCAATCTCGTAAAGACCGGACAGGTGAAGTTCCAGGGCCAGAGCAATGTGGAGCCTGCGTCGTTTCTGCTTGGAGAGTTCGGATTCGCCCGCACCGATTATGGAGAGTGCAACGCGGCAAGTTACACAAAGGAACTGGTCAATGCGGTCATAGGTCCCGGCTCCTTCGGCGCATCCTACGCCATTTTCTGGCAGGTGATCGACAATGCTCCGCCTCCGCAAAACAGTTGGGGACTGTTTAGAGGAAGCGATGGGGAAATCACGACTCTTGGGACAACGCTTGAGGCATTGATAAAGGGACAGAACCCCGTCATACCCGGCAACTGTCCTGAGATCAATCAGGGCGGAATTCTCAACGACGACACAGGGCCCGATCATGGAACCCAGAACCTGCATCCGAACACGACCATGAAGATTTCAGGGACTAACTTCTCAGTGATTGGGAACGTGGTGTCTGTGATTCAGGGCGACAAGATTTATCACATCCAGGACGGCTCGATAAACTGGTCCGAGTCAACGACCCAAATCACCGCGAAGATGCCCAACATGTCGGGACCGGCACTGGTCTACGTGACGAATGGCAACGCGATGGATTCGAAGGCCCAATTTGTCACGATAACGGGCACGGTCGAATCTGACTTCACATTATCGTTCGATCAACCGATGGTGACGGTGGCGCGAGGCAATAAGGCGAAACCGAAGATCACCATAAACGGCACAGGTGGGTTTTCCGGTAATGTGACGATAACGCCTCCGGCCTCGCCCAAGGGCCTGAAGGTCAAACCTGCCAATCCGGTCAACACAACTTCGAGCGCGACCTTCAAGGTGAAGGTGAAAGGCTCGGCGTCACCAGGGACTTATGATCTGGTCTTCACCGGCACAGACAATTCGGGCAAGACGCGCACCGCTACGCTCACGGTCGTCGTGCAGTGAAACCGGGCAGGATTGAATTGAACCGCGATCTAAGTCGAAGGAATGCGGTAAATGGAAAGTTTAAGCGAGTGATCATCCGGCAATTGCAAACCGGCCAGAGTCCACAACGCACAGATAGAGGAGGATAAAATGAAACGCGCAATATCGATCTCACTATTGTTGACCCTCTGCTGTCAATTGCTGATCGCGCTATACCTTGCTGCGCCAGGGGCCAACGCGATGGATAAGGCGCGGGGTTGTGAGGGGAGCAGGTGAACATTTTAGGGCAGGCTGTAAATGGAGTTGATGTATTCTTCGGCCTCGGAGGCGGCCCAGATCAGGTGCAGCCACTCGGCGGCGCGTCCGATGGGGAGGGCTTGCGAGAGGATAATCAGCCCCGGCGACGTGTGTGAGACGACGAAAAGCTCGAAGTGGTCAGGCATCGTTTTCCGGTCATGCGTCACCAGGATTCGGCCTTGCTGGGCGGCAAGGGCCAGCACTTGGTCGTCGGGCACTCCGGTGTGAAGTCCGAGGGCTGTCGCTGTTTGAAAATCTATTGCCGGGTCGAGCCGCCTGGTCGCGGCAATGATGCGATGGTCGAGGTCGTTATCGGCCTGGAACCGAATCTTCATCGCCTGGTTGCCTCAGAGGTGTTGAGCAACTCATCGAGCCTGCTGCTCAGGCGAGGATACTTTGTGCGCACGCGCTGGCGGAACTGTTCATATTCCTCGTCGGCGGATTTGAGGTAGGCGTCAACCTCGTCGCGGTGGGCCAGATAGTAAGCGACCGCGCCGTAGACCTGCTCCAGCGTCAGCGCGGGGAAGCAGTCGGCGATGGTTTCGGGAGACAGTCCTTCGAGCCACCTGTAGACTACTGAATCGAGTGATACGCGCGTCCCTTGAATCCAGTATCCGCCGTCGCGTTGCTCAATGTAGGGTTGGCTCATGCTGATTCCTCCGGCGGGCTAAAATGCGCTCGCGCAGTTCAGTGATCCTCTGCCGGCGCTTCGGATCGGATTCGATTTGCTGTAGAAGCGCGTCGGCTACGGCCTCTTGCCTGCGCAGGTACTCTTCAACCTCCTCGCGGTGAGTCAGGTGGTAAGCGATTGCCGGATAAATGTCTGCCAGACTCAGAGACAGGAAGCAGTAGGCGATCTGTTCGGCGGTCGCGCCGAGCTTGTAAGGGTGAATGACCATATCAAGGCTAACGCGCGATCCCGCAATTCTAATCGTGCCATGCTCGGTGATGGTGAAGGGTGCCTCGAAGTTTGTTTCAAGCTCATTCATAACGGCTCTCATTATACCATCGCGCTGCTTTTGTCGTGAGTAGATATTTATTTCGTTATAGCCTGCGGCAGCCCTAAAAAAATCTAACGCGATGGGGTAAGCGACAGTGATTCATCGCATGAGTAGGTGAAAACCAGTAGTGCAGGCTGATAGCAAACGTCCGCGCCTGCCGGTGCACGAAACTCGCACCGATATGGCCGTCGCTACATTGGGCAAGTACTCCTGGTGAAGACAACTGGGAAAGTCGGAGCGGAAGCGCCGATGGAGAAAAGATACTTGTGCCACGAATAGAAGAACGCAAAACCGCAATGTCGAAAGCCAGTCCGGTAATGAAGTCCGATGATATTCATCGGGCAATGGTTAGGACACAGGCGCTACTCAAGAAACGCAGAGATGGAGGTCTATCATGAAATCCAATAAGAGAATTACAATCGCCGCGCTGTTGGGAGGCATCGCGCTCGCAATGTTGCTCACGCCGGTCACGGTTCCTGTCGCAGGAAGCGTGGTCCAGAAGACGCCAGCGGCGACGATAACGGTACACAGCAGCGCCGATGCGGGCGGAACCTGTCCGGGAGCCGACTGCACATTGCGGCAAGCGATAGCCACGGCAGCGCCGGGCGATACGATTGACTTCGATATGACGACGGTGACAAGTCCGATCACGCTTGCGAGCGAACTGGCGATAGACAAGGACCTCCAGATTCAAGGGCCGGGCGCAAGCCTGCTCGCCATCAGCGGCAACAACGCGGTGCGGGTGTTCAATATTGGCGGCGTGATACCTGCGATCAACGTCACGATCTCCGGTTTGACGATTGCTAACGGACTGAATCGCGGAGCAGATGGTAACCCTGCCGGGGAACCGGGCTTTGGCGGTGGAATTCTCAATGACAGCACCGGTACGCTCAACATTATCAACAGCGTCCTATCGAACAATGCCGCGACCGGCGGGAATGCCCAGATATCCATTGGTGGTTATGGCCGCGGCGGCGCTATTTACAACCGAAGCACCGGTACGCTCATTATCACAGGCAGCACGCTCTCCGGCAACACCGCCACCGGCGGCAACGCTGGCATCGGCGACGGCGTTGGCGGGTTGGGTGCTGGGAAGGGTGGTTATGGCGACGGGGCGGGCCTCTATAACGAGAGTACCGGTAATGTGAAAATAATGAATACCACCTTCTCGGGAAACGCTGCAAAGGGAGGCAGTGCCATAAACAACAGCGGCGATCCGGGCAATCTTGGGGGCGGCAGCGGTGGCGGCGCAATTTCCAACACCGTTGGGACGGTAACGCTTACCAATAGCACGCTCACCGGGAACTCATCCGCCCTGGGCGACACCCAACACGCTGGATCGGGCGGTGTCAACTGCACGCCTGGCGGCGGCGGCACGGGATTGCAAACCGGAGCCACCGGTGGCGCGATCAATAACGGAAGCGGAACTATTAATATCAATAGCTGTACTGTTTCCGGCAACTCAGCCAATGGCGGCATTCAGGGGGAACCTGACGCTGGTAACGTGATAACTGTTACAGGCAGCTTTGGCGGCGGTATCAGCAATTTTACCGGAACATTGAATATCACGAATAGCACGGTCTTTGGAAATTCGGTTAGCACAGGCACTCTGTTCGGCACGGTAGTTGGCGTCACAAGCAGAGGCGGCGGCATTTTAAACGGTGAAGGTATCGTTAATCTCACGAACAGTACGATCTTCGGTAACTCGGCTGCTGGGGGCACGGCCTCGGGGTGCGCTACTGCCGGTACCGGCGAGGGCGGAGGCGTTGACAATCTCACTTCTGCCGGTACCGTAAATGCGAAAGACACCATCATTTCCGGCAACAACGTACCCGCCGACGGCCTCGGCCCTGATTTCAAAGGCACGCTCATCTCGCAGGGCTGGAACCTGATCGGCAATAGTAAGGATGCGACGATCACGCCGACGACTGGTGACCAGATCGGAACGGATGCGATGCCGATCGATCCTCTTCTCGGACCACTGGCCGATAACGGCGGCCCGACGATGACCCTGGCACTGCTCGCAGGCAGCCCTGCGATAGACAAAGGAGCCGCCGCTACTGATCCCATTTCGGGAATGCCCATCACTACTGACCAGCGCGGCTTCCCTCGTCCTGTTGACAACCCGGCGATTGCGAACGCGACGGGTGGCAACGGCTCTGACATCGGCGCCTTTGAAGCGCAGAACGCTGCGTGCTCGACGGTCGTCACCAGCACAAATGACAGCGGTGCGGGCAGCCTGCGCGAAGCGGTAATCTGCTCCAATTTAACGCCGGGCACACAAACCATTACCTTTGCCGCAGGCGTTACGGGAACGATCACGCTGACCAGCGGCGAAATGGTGATCTTTGACAGCGTGAATATCGTCGGCCCCGGTGCGGGCGTACTGACCGTCAGCGGCAACAATGCCTCGCGTATATTTAATATTGCGCCGGGTAATTACGACGTCTCGATCTCGGGCTTGACGATCGCGAACGGCTTGAATCGGGGTATCAACAGTGCGACTCCGACCAACGGCACAGGCGGCGGCATTCTCAACAACAGCACTGGCACGCTCGCCATCAACAATGTCGTGATCTCCGGCAATTTCGCCGCCGGCGGCGATAGTGTTCTCAATGGCAGAACTGAGGCTGCTCAAGGCATTGGCGGCGGCATTTATAATGCAAACGGTGGAACTCTTAATATTACGAATAGCGTCATCTCCGAAAATGTTGTGAGAGGTGGCAAGGGCAACAGCGGGAATGTGCTCAATCAGGC
Organism: Blastocatellia bacterium; assembly: GCA_963765495.1. Classification (GTDB taxonomy): domain Bacteria; phylum Acidobacteriota; class Blastocatellia; order UBA7656; family UBA7656; genus CAVXWP01. The sequence goes on along the minus strand of CAVXWP010000001.1, from coordinate 158,983 downwards.
CCGAGTTGCCGGCACGAGTTCCGGAGGTGGTATTGCCAACACGAACGGTACGGTGAATTTGACTGACTGCACGATCGCTGGAAACACAGCCACCAACGGCGACACCGTAACTGCGGGAAGCAACAGCGGCGGCGGCGGCCTATTCGTCGTGGGATCATCCGGGGCCGGTCTCAGTAATGCATCGGGAAATGTAAATATCACCAACAGTACAGTATCCGGTAATTCTGCGAACGGGGGCGTTTACAATGTCAATGATGGTAATATTTATATCGCTACTGGTGGCATTGGGGGAGGTATTAGCAATAACACAGGGACTGTGCGTATTACCAATAGCACCTTCTTCGGCAATTCAGCCAACGGCCTCACGATCAGCGGCATCTCCGCAGTGACAGTGGTCCCGCTCTTCAGCCTTGGGGGAGGCATTTCCAACGGCGGTCAGTTGATACTCACAAACAGCACGTTCTCCGGGAATGCTGCGGTCGGCACGCCGTCCTTCAATGGGCGGCCCGAGCAGCACAGGTAATGGCGGCGGCATTCATAATGACGCCACGGTGACGGCCAAGAACACCATCATCGCCACAAATACCGCTGACGTTGGCCCCGACTTTGACGGCACACTCACTTCGCAGGGCTGGAACCTGATCGGCAATAATAAGGACGCGACCATCGTTCCGATGACTGGCGATCAGATCGGCACGGATGCCATGCCGATTGACCCGTTGCTTGGCCCACTGGCCGATAACGGCGGCCCGACGATGACCCTGGCGCTGCTTGCGGGCAGCCCGGCAATAGACAAAGGAGCTGCCGCCATCGACCCGATCACCGCAACGCCCATCACTACTGACCAGCGCGGCTTCCCTCGTCCTGTTGATGACCCGACGATTGCGAACGCGTGGGCGGCAACGGCTCTGACATCGGCGCTTTCGAGATAGACTGCTCGACTACCTGTCCGCCTAATCAGACCGCCAACACCGGCCCCGGCGCGACTCAGTGTGGCGCGGTGGTCAACTATCCCGCGCCAACAACAACCGGCGACTGCGGCTCGGCGAGTTGCTTGCCCGCTTCCGGCTCCTTCTTCCCCGTCGGCACAACAACCGTCACCTGCGCGACTAAAACAGGGCCGGGTTGCTCGTTTACGGTAACCGTGGTTGACGACACCCCGCCCAACCTGACTTGCCCGGCAGACATAAATGTCAATGTTCAATCGACTCAGAAGTGCGCCGTCGTCAACTACACAACCCCGGCTGCCAATGACAACTGTCCGGGCGCTACGGTCACTTGCTCACCACCTTCTGGCACTTGTTTCCCTACAGGCACAACGACGGTCACCTGCACGGCTACCGATGCCTCGAAGAACACCGCCACTTGCAGCTTCACGGTGACGGTTACGCAGCAAGCCTGCACCATCACCTGCCCGACGAATATCACAAGGAGCAATGATCCGGGTCAATGCGGCGCAGTGGTGAGCTATCCGGCTCCGACCACCTCAGCCGGATGCGGCACGGTTACCTGTTCTCCGGCTTCGGGTTCGTTCTTCCCGAAAGGCACGACCACAGTGACCTGCACAACCACCGCAGGCCCCGGTTGCGCCTTCACAATAACCATCGCCGACACACAGTCGCCCCTGATTACGTGTCCGGCAGACCTCACAGCGGTATCCCCGAATCAGAGTTCGTCCTGCGTGGTGGTCAACTATCCCGCGCCTGTGGTGAGCGATAATTGTCCGGGAGTAACCGTGACGTGCAATCCGCCATCGGGGAGTTGTTTTCCGTTAGGGACGACGACGGTGACTTGTACGGCGACAGACAGTTCCGGCAATACCGCAACTTGCAACTTCACCGTCACGACCTTTGATGTCTGTTTGCAGGATGACGGCAATGCAGGGACCGTGCTGTTGTTTAACACGAGGACGGGCGATTATCGTTTTTGTTGCGGGGGCACAACCTACACCGGGAGAGGAACGATAACCTCAAAAGGCACCATCTGGAATCTGCAACACTACACCCCCGAGCGCCGCGTCCTGGCATATTATGTAGGCACTCAGCATCGAGGCAATGCCAGCTTGCAATCGCCTCCCGGTACTTTGCGATGCACAATCGCTGACCGAGACACCAGAAATAACTCCTGTTTGTGTGGAGTAAATTAACTATATCGATCTGAAGATGCATCTGGTCCGCAGATCGAATGAGGAATGCCCAATGCTGCCATCAGATTACTACCACCGAAGACTGCGCTTCATCTTTGCCTTGATGCTCACGCTCTGCCTTATAAGCAGCGCCTTGCCGCCTCAATCTCGTGCCGCAGCGTCTACTGATGACGGCACCGCATTAGTGATGAGTGGTGCGGGGAGGGGTCGAAAGAACACAGGCGGCGAGACGTATCAATTGCCCGCCTCGCCGCTTGAGGAAACGCCGCTGCGCACCGGCGAGATAAATATTGCGGGACGGGTGATTATGTTGCCGGGCCGTCTTGACAATCACAAGAGCGACGCACCGAGAGGTACGGTCGTTGCTCTGCGCGGCTCTCGTTCGTTCATCTTACATCCCATTCCCAAACTGACAGCCAATCACGTACCGGACTACAGCGCGATTGCTCGCGGCGAAACGGCGCGCAGCACCAGAACCGTTGCTGCCAACGAACATGCGGGCAAGCCGAGCGGCACAGGCTTGCTAGCAGCAACCCGTAACGTATTCGCTATCGCACCACGGGTGGTCTCTCTCTCCAGGAAGCCCCCAATCGGCGTCTTCACACAAGGCTGGAACAAGGCTCCACAACCGTCAGATCATACCGCCCATCTGGCTGAGACTCGCACCGAAGCGAGGGTCGCCAGCAGCAATCAATCTGCCTTGACGACCGGCGGTACAGACGCGCCTCATGTCAGCGCAATGCTTCCTGCAAGCGGCAACCCGGAGGCTTCTGGCGAAGCCAAAACCGAAGCGAACAACAGCCCCCCGCCTGGTATTGGGCAGCCTTCGGAATCCGCCGCGACGGTTTCTGAATCCGGAGAAAAGAAACAGGGGGCAGATAAATCAACCGAGACGCCAGGCAGGACCACCATCAAAGCCGAAGGGCGGGGAGCGCCTTATATCAACTTCAAAGACGGCAAGGAACTCTCCCTGCAATCAGGCACGGCAGCCAATCAAGAGACGAGCGCGAGCGAGCCATCGCTACTGGCCTCGGCGGATTTCGATTCCGACGGCGTAGCAGACCTCGTGACCGCCGACGCTGATGGCACATTGAAGTTCTATCGGGGCAATGTGGATTCGATGTTTCCTGACTCGCCGCAAGCCAAAAGGCACAAAGCCGAGGGCACGTTCCTCGATTCTCCATTTTATGCGACGGAAAAGACATTCCCTCTGGGGCTGAGGCCGGACTATCTCGTGGTCGGAGATTTCAATGGAGATGGGAGGAAAGATGTATTGGCAGCAGCGAAAGGCGACAATGGATTGCAACTACTCACAGGCGACGGGAGGGGGAATTTTGCGGCTCCCGCGACGATACTGCTGCCGGGAAAAATAACGGCACTGGGGGTAGGAGAAATAGGCCGTGCCGATGGGCAGAGCGATGTGGCCGTGGCCGTAGAAAACGGGAAGAGTTCACAGCTTGTGGTTTTTGAGCAACCCGAAGGGGCGTTCAAACAGAAGCCGGAAGTCTTGGCACTTCCAGCGCCAGCTGTCGACATCGCAATCGGGAATCTGGACGATGATTATTATGGAGACATAGCCGTCGCCTGCGGGGATCAATTGACGATAATTCACGGACGCGGGCAGGCTTACCCGTGGGATTTAGACCCGCGATTCGGCATCAAACGTCCGGGTGCGGTCGTCGCGACACGAAAAATGCCGTTCGGCATCGCCGCGCTTGAGATCGGAAAGTTCTCCAATCAGCGCGGCCAGAATCTGGCGCTGCTGGATGCGAGCGGCAGCTTGTACTTGCTCGAGCCGTTGCGCGATGAGCGCAAGCCGTCAAACGTCGCGCTGCCCGAAGCGGCGAAGCAACAAACCAGATCGCGCGCCTTTGTGCCGTCGGGTGCAGATGCGAAGCGGTTTGCGCTGCTGGCACAGTCCGGGCCGCCTAACGAAGAAGCCGCCACTCAGCGCGGTTTGACGTTGATGGATTCGCGGCTCTCCCCCGACACGAGACAGCGGCTGCTTGATCAAAAAGCTGCGGACGAAGCGCAAAAGCTAAAAGCCATGAGCAAGGATGAACTGGCGCAGTTGCTGGCTGAAAAAGGGGCGCAAGCCGACGAGCGCCGGCAGCGCACGAAGGATGCTTTCCTGCGAACGATTGCCGCGCGCCCTTCGCCACTCTCTGCATGGAAATTGCAAATGCTAATCACCGATGCGCGGCTGGCGAGCGCCGCCAGTTCCCCGGTTGCAAAGCGGCTTGTCCGCCTTCGCGCTTCAAACACAGGAAGAGACGATCTCGCGTTGCCTGATTCATCTGCCAGACAGATACACATCGTCGCGCAGGCGAATACCGCGAGCCAGATGCTGACGAGTCAAATCGTTTCACTCGATGACGAGGCTGCGCCGCTGGCCGTCTTGCCCATGCAGTTGAATGCCGACGCGTTGACCGATCTGGTCGTCTTGCGAAGCGGCGCCTTGAGTCCTTCTGTAGTGCTGACCACGCCCACGGCGACATTCACGGTCAACACGGAAGCCGATGGCGCAAGCAACTGCTTGCAAACCGGCCAGCCATGCACGCTGCGCGAAGCGATTCAACTGGCCAATTCTGACGGAGGCGGCGCCGAGATCGATTTCAACATCCCGGGCAGCGGCGTGCATACGATCTCGCCTTTGCAGGAACTGCCGGCCATCACCTCGTCGGTTACCATTAACGGCTCGACGCAGCCCGGTTTCACCGGCACGCCCCTGATTGAAATCAAAGGCGACCAGTTGAGCGGCGTGGCCGCCGACGGCCTGAAGATTCGCGCCAGCAACTGCTTCATCGCCAACCTGGCGATCAACGAGTTTCACGCCGTCCAAGACCCGAACACCGGCAGCCTGATTGGCGGCAACGGCATGACCATCGAGAGCACTACGCTCTTTCCGAACAACGGCAACAACATAATCACCAACTGTAGCCTTGGCACCGACCCCAGCGGCACACTCGACAAAGGGAACGAAGCGACAGGGTTGAACATCTTCGACGCCGACACGAACTTCATCGCATATAATCTCATATCAGGCAACGACGGCGCGGGCCTCTCGGTCACTGCGGGCAACGACAATTTCATCGCCGGCAACTTGATAGGCACGAGCCGGTCCGGGATGTCGAAACTCGGCAACACGCGCGGCGTCCTGCTGACCGGCAACAACAACCAGATCGGCGGTGACGGGGATTTTGACAGCAACACGATTTCCGGGAACGGCAAACTCTACCCACCCGATGTCAACCCGGCTCCGGGGCAATGCTTTGGCGAAGGCATGCAAATCGTGCCGTTGATTTCGGTAGACACAGGCGATTTGCTGACTAATGGAAATACGGTCAAAGGCAACCGCATCGGAACCAGCGCCGACGGGCTGCATCCGCTTGGTAACTGTTGGCAAGGCATTACCACCACTCAGGTTGTGACGACTACCATCGGCTCGATTACACCAGCCGGACGCAATATCATCTCTGACAACGGCTATGACGGCATCTGGTGCAACGACACCTTCTTCAACGGTATCAGCGAAGGCGGCTACTGTGCGATTATTGGAAACAACATCGGCACGGACATCACCGGGACGATGGCGATGGAAAATGATTGGCGCAACTTTCTTGGCGGTTTCTTCACCATCACTGGTGTGGTGAACGTCAGCAATAATCTCTCGCTTTCAAACATTGGCGCGCCGGGAGGCACAACTCCGGGAGGCGCGTGCACAGGCTTTTGCAATTTGATTTCGGGAAATGACAACCTCTTCCCTCCTTCCACGGGGGGAGCGGTCTACCGTGATGGATTTGGAACCGTAGGTATATTCAACAACTATGTTGGGACAACGATGGACGGCGCCCAGGCGCTCAGAAACTTCGGCGGCATACACGTCGAAACCAGCGATACCTTTATTGGTCTGTATGATGCGGTCCAGAACGTGAACATGGGCAATCTCGTCTCCGGCAACGGCTCGGGAATCAACATCGTGTCTGGTTCGGGATTCAACTTTCAAACGCACACGGTCGAAGCAAATCTAGTCGGCACGGATGTAGACGGGATAAACACCATCCCCAACGGGCCGTTCACGGATGGCGCGGTCAACATCATTTCCACGTTCGGGACTTCGGTGACGATTGGCGGCATCAATCAGTTCTCGAAGAATTACATATCGGGTAATGCGACAAACGGAATCCATGTGCATAATATCGGCGGCGATGTGCGCATCATCAACAACTATATCGGGCTGAACAGAAACAACCTGCCGTTGAGCAACGAACGCAGCGGTGTGTTTCTTGACGGATACGGCAGCACCGTCGTCGGCGGCACGGATTCCGACGAACAAAACGTGATTTGGAATAACGACCTCGCGGGTGTGTTGGTGCACGAGTCTCCCGGCGATCCGCCAACGCGTGGGAATCAGATTCGCGGCAATTCAATCAAGGATAACGGCGGTCTGGGCATTGATCTCAGCTCTGACGCCTCGGCCAGCGGCGACGGGGTGACGATCAATGATAATTGCGATCAGGATAGTGATCTTGGCGCCAACCTCCTGCAAAATTTCCCCGAACTGATCGCCCCTGTCTTCAACAGCGATGGCACGGTGACGGTTGAAGGCATCCTCCGCAGCAGCGGTCATCAACACTTCACTATTGATTTTTATGCCAGCACCAATGGCGATTCCTCAGGTCACGGCGAAGGTGAAACATCAATCGGTTCAACCGATGTCACCACCGATGGCAATGGTTTTGCCTCCTTCACCTTCACCTCGACCTCAACCGTTTCCTCATCTGCCGTGATTTCCTCTACCGCCACCGATGATTACGGCAACACATCGGAATTTTCCTGCAACGCCGGTGCGACTTGTAGTGATAGCGGTCTGAGCCAGTACCGCAGCCTCAAAGATTATCTTGCCGCGCCGCAGGAAACCTGCCCGTCGGCGCTCATCGTCACTATCGAAGGCGACCAGTCGGACGAAAATCCCAATGACGGCGTTTGTGATGTGGATACCAACACGACCGGGTTGCAATGCAGTTTGAGAGCGGCGCTCGAAGTCGTCACACGAGCGGGCTATGTTGGCTCGCATACGATTAAGTTCGACATTTCCGGCGCGGGCATTCATACGATCATGCCCGGCTCGGCGCTGCCCGCCATCACCGCACAGGTCATCCTTGATGGCTCGTCGCAGTCCGGATATTCAAGCGCGCCCTTAATTGAGATAAACGGCATCAACACGGGAGCTACGGACGGTTTGGTGTTTGCAGCAGGCAGCGATGGCTCTACGGTGCGGGCGCTGGCAATCAATCGGTTTTTCAAGGCCGGAGTTAAGTTTGTCAGCAGCAATAATACCCTGACAGGCTGTTACATCGGCATTCTGGCCGACGGCATAACCCCGGACCCGAATGGTCGTCAGGATACCGGCGTCCATATCACCGGCAGCCTGAACCGGATAGGCGGCGCGACCTCTTTAGAGAGGAATGTCATAGCCGCCAACCGCACCACTCAAGTGCTGATTGATACAGCAAGCGCTATGAATAATACGGTTATCGGCAACTATATCGCCGTGATCGCCGACGGTGAAGGGGCTGCCGGTGGCACATATGGCGTGCTTATTACGCATGGCGCATCGGGCAATCACATCGGCGGTAGCAGCGACCAGGAAAAGAATCTGATTGGAGGGCCGGGGCAAGGCATACAGATAGAGGAGAATGCCAATGGCAATTTTGTTACTCACAATGTGATACGGCTGAGTATGTTGGGTGTGGCCATACGCGGAGCGTCAAACAATACGATTGGCGGCGGATTTGGAGAGGCCAACACGATTGTTGATAACGAGCAGGGGGGCGTTTTTATCTCTAATATTGATGGAGACAACGACGCGTCGCATACGCAAAACAACAAGGTGGTAAATAACACAATCGGGGATTTCGACAATGATCCGGGCACAAATCAAGCAACAGGCATCGTCATCGGCGTCGCCACCAATAATGATATAGGCGTTAGGAATAGTATAGGCGTTGGATATATAGGCAATATCATTAGCGGCAACAGCAATGTGGGAATCAGACTGCTGGCAGGGGCGGTTAATAACAGATTGGAGGGCAACGTAGTCGGGCTCGATATAGGGTTTAATACCGCCCGGCCAAACGGGAGCGGGATTGAGATCTTTGGCTCGCAGAACAAAGTGATTAACAATTTCATCTCCGGCAATACAGAAAACGGAATCAGCATACAGAGAGAAAATAACAACACCCCGTTTCCTCAGGAGAACACGATTCATACCAACTTCATAGGGACAAACGTAGCAGGTGATACGGCTATGGCAAACGGCGGCGACGGCATCTATGTAGACGGGATGCACAATCAAATTGGCGATTCCACCCTCAGGCACCGAAATCTGATATCGGGCAATGGAGGGCACGGTGTTCACATCATCAATGACAGCAACACCGTCAGGTACAATTATATCGGGATCAATAGGGCCGGGGATGCCGGGTTAGGAAATACAGGTGCCGGGATTTTTGTCGACGGAGCCTCAGACAATAAGCTTATATCCAATGTGGTTTCAGCGAACAACATAGGCATTCTCGTCTCAGCTTCGCCCGAACATAACACCGCGCCAACCAACACCATTATCCAGGGCAATAGAATAGGGACAAACTTACAAGGCGATGGGGCGCTGGGAAATCTTCAAATAGGCATCGGGGTTGGAAATAAGGCGACTAACACGATGATCGGCGGCGTTGACGCGGAAACCGGAGCGCCCGCGCCGAACCTCATATCGGGCAATCTCGGTATCGGCATCTCTGTCGGGGCAGCGCCAGGAGAGTTTGCTATACTGGTTCGCCCTGACGGAACGAAGATTCAAGGCAATTTGATCGGCACGGATTTAAGTGGAACCCAGCGGCTTGGGAATCAACGGTCAGGAATCTTTATCTCCATCGCCACAAATACATTGGTTGGGGGGTTCGGCAGTGAGATACCGGAGGCGCGCAACATTATCTCAGCCAATGGGCTGAGCGGAGTTACCATCTCCGGAGAGCTAACCCACGATACCCGCGTATCGGGCAATTATATCGGCACGGCTTCCGACGGGGTGAGTGATTTAGGAAATGGGCTGGCCGGAGTCATCATTCATAGCGGGGCTCACGATAACACGGTGGGCGGGACCGAAGCCAATGCCGGAAACAAGATTGCTTTTAATAAAAAGTATGGAGTTAATAGTGCTTAAAAAGCGCGGGATGTTGCAACAAGGTAGACCCGAATACGATCTCGGCAAACCTTGCGCTCGGCATCAGTCTCGGATGCCCGCTGGATGTGGCCGATGGCGAGGAGGTCGAGGACCTCGATGAGTGCAGCAGCGAGCCGTTGCCAAACGACCCGGAAGATGCTGATTCAGGCGGCAACAACCTGCAGAACTATCCTGAATTCACGAGCGCCGTAATCAACACCAGCGGCAATCTCATCCTCCAGTACAAAGTAGATTCCGATCCAGCTAACTCCAACTACGGCGGGAACGGACTCTACATCGAATTCTTCAAAGCCGATGAGAATCTCCAGGGGGAGACCTATATCTCAAGCACATACTACACGGCGGATGATTACCTAAACGGCGCCCCCGGCATCGCCACCTTTGACGCGGGCAATGCGGCGAGCCTCGGCATCAATCCGGGGGATAAGATAATCGCGACGGCGACTGATAATGACGGCAACACCTCGGAATTCACGGGGACAAACATCGGGATAGTCGGCAACCCGACACTAGTGAAACTGGAACGCTTCACGGCAAATGGCTACGGCAATCAAGTGCTGCTCAGGTGGCAGACCGGCTTTGAAGCAGACAACCTTGGCTTCAAGATCTACCGGGAAGAAGACGGGACGCGCACGCTGATCACGCGGCAGCTTATTGCAGGCTCGGCGCTGACGGACGGGCCGGGGACGTCGCTGCTGTCAGGCCACGTCTATTACTGGGCGGATACGCCGCCCGCCGGGAAGTCGATTCGCTACTGGCTTGAAGACATCGACCTAAACGGCAAATCGACGATGAATGGACCGTATGCGATAACCAGTGCGCCAGATGCCAGTCCTTCGGAAGTGGAGCGAAGGTCCGTTCTGCTTGCGCAAATCGGCATGCGCGAGGGACTGCTTGCAGGCGGGCTCGGCTCCGTTCCGCTGACTCGCACGGCGACGCTGGCACAACCATCCGCCGCGACGCTTGAATCGCAAACGAGTATGGCCGGGCAGGCGGCGGTGAAGATCACGGTCAGAGAGGAAGGATACTATCGCATCACCCAACCGGAGCTTGTGCAAGCGGGACTCGACCCGAAGAGTGATCCACGACTCTTGCAGTTGTTCGCAGACGGAGTAGAGCAGGCAATAAAAGTCACGGGAGAGCAGGATGGACGGTTGGACGCGGGTGATGCGGTCGAGTTCTACGGCATGGGCCTCGATACCCCTTCAACCGATAGGCGAGTCTACTGGCTGGTGGCCGGGGCAGGGGCGGGCAAACGCATAGTGGTGACCGAAGGCAAAGGCGAAGCAGGTGGCTGCGGGTGGATTCGCGTTCACCGTGGAGCGGAAAGACCGAACCATCTACTTCGCGGGGCTGAGAAACGGCGAGGCGGAGAACTTCTTCGGGGCGATAATTGCAAGCGAGCCGGTAGAACAATCGCTACAGCTAAAACATCTGAACGCCTCGGCGACAGAGCCTGCGATGCTGGAGGTCTCATTACAGGGAGTGACGCAGACGGCCCACAGGGTCCGCGTGCAGCTAAACGGCGCGGAGGTGACGCAACTAGACTTCTTCGGGCAGGAGTTGAGCAGGAAGCTTGTGTCGGTCGTGCCCGGGCTGCTGCGCGAAGGCGAGAACACGGTGAGGTTGATAGCCGAAGGCGGCCAGGCCGATGTGAGTCTGGTAGACACGATCCGCATCACCTATACGCACAGCTTTATTGCCGACAACGATGAGTTGAGCTTGATGGCAGAGTCGGGCCAGCAGGTGAGCGTCAGCGGATTCACTGGTAAGGGCATAAGAGTGCTTGACATCACAGACAGTGAATCGGTGCAGGAGATCACAGCAAGCGTAACGGAGGAGGAGAGCGGCTATAGGGCGATGGCTACGCCAGGGGGAACGGGCGACCGGCTGCTATTGATGTTTGCCGACACGCAGACCAGACATCCTGAGAAGGTCGCGGCAAACATCCCGTCGAGTCTGCGACAGCCGGGTAACGGCGCGGACCTGTTGATTCTCACTGAGAGAGGATTCTTCGGCGCGCTAGAGCCTTTGAAGGCGCTGCGGCAGAAGGAAGGGCTTAGCGTAGCAGTCGTCGACATCGAAGACATCTATGACGAATTCAGCTTTGGGAACAAAACCGTTCAGGCGGTGAAAGATTTTCTGAGTTATGCGGCAAGCAGATGGAAGAGACCGGCGCGATACGTGTTGCTTGGGGGTGATGCCAGCTATGACGCGAGAAATTATCTTGGTCTTGGGAGCTATGACCTGGTGCCGACGAGGCAGATAGACACGCAGTATCTGGAAACGGCAAGTGACGACTGGCTGGCCGATTTTAACGAAGACGGGATAGCGGAGCTGGCGGTAGGGCGCTTGCCGTTCCGCAACGTCGAGGAAGCTACGACAATGATAGAGAAGATCATCGGGTATGAGCAGAGTCCCGCCTCAGGCGAACTGCTACTGGTATCAGACAGCAACGATGGGTATAACTTCGAGCAGGCGAGCAGAGAACTGGCCGGGATCATCCCATCGCGAGTCAAGGTGAATCAGATCAACCGAGGTCAGATAGGGACAGAAAAGGCGAAAGAGGAGATGATGGAAGCGATCAATCGAGGGCAGAAGTTGGTCAACTACGTAGGGCATGGCTCGGTGACAGAGTGGAGAGGAAATCTGCTTGAGAATGAAGACGCGGCGCAGATGAAAAACAGGGATCATCTGAGTGTATTTGTGATGATGACGTGTTTGAACGGGTACTTTGATGATCCGGGGTTGGAGAGTTTAGGCGAAGCATTGATGAAGGCGGAGCGAGGAGGAGCGGTAGCGGTATGGGCGTCGTCCGGGACGACGATGCCGGGAGGGCAGGCGTTGATAAACCGGCAGCTATACCTTACCTTTTTTGGTCGCGGAGGAGCGGTAAGACTGGGAGAAGCGACCCGAGCGGCGAAGGAGGCGACGACAGACCTGGACATCCGGCGAACGTGGATACTGATAGGGGATCCAACGATGCGTCTGAGATAAAAGTGAGCGATAATGCAACGTTGTTTCTGTAAAATCGCCAACCCTCTCCATCCCCACGGGAACAGCCTTTAAGAAAAACTTAAGTAGCAAGTGCTACTTTGCCAGTCTTCATCTATCCCCATCAATACCGCTGTCGCCAACCTCTCCAACGATCCTGCATTTGGAAATACCCCCACTACTCATGTTGCCTCTTCAATTCTCGATTCACTCGCTCACACAGATTCGTTGTCCTCAGCCGCTTCTGATGCTCCAATGGAAAACTCATCACCGTCAGTCCTTGATAGAGACTCGCTTCCATCCACTTGCTCAGTCGCGGGGCGCGCTCTTCATATTTTTTGACCGCCACCTGTAATAATCGCTCAGCAGGCAAAAAAAGTCACAACTTACTTCGATAATTGGCGGCAGCATCCGCTCGTCCCCAATTTTCATAGAGAGTCACGATCTGCTCAAGCGCGGTTCGGATGAGCGGGCTGTTCGGTCTCTGCGAGCGCTGAAGGCTCTCGTAGCTTGACAGCAATAATGGTTCGGCCTCCGTGAAACGCTTCTGCAGCGTCAAACATTCGCCCAGCGCCCCGTTGGCCACAGCCACCCAGAAATGCTCCTTTGGCAATAGTTCGGTGCGAATTTTGACCGCCTCTCGCAAAATCTTTTCACCCTCTTTCGCCTGTCCCATTTTCGTCAGACTCAAACCTTTAATGATCAATGCGGTCGGATAATGGTCGTAATGTGTGCCAAAGTTTTCGCGATAGAGGGTCAATGTTTCGTCCGCTTTGGTTATAGCTTCGCCATACTTTCCCTGTTTATATAAAGAGATCGCCTGGTTGCGTAAATTATCGCCTCCCCACAAGCCGGGAGTAGTGAGAAAATCGCGGAAAATGGTCTCGGCTTCGTGTAAGTCGGCATCGGCTTCGGCGAAATTTCCTTTATCAACGAGAAACCCGCCAAGTATGGTCAAGGCGAATCCATAATTTGGATTGTTGCTGTCTCCGCGCTGGCGATATTCGGCGACCGCTTCATAAGCGGTTTGCAAGGCTTCATCGAACCTTCCCTGATCCGCCAGCGTTGAAGCAAGCGTGCTGCGTGTGGTCCCGTTGATATAACGGAACTCTTCCGGTATTTGTGAATTCAGGGCTAAGGCTTCGCGAAACAGAGATTCGGCCTCGCGGGAATCCCCCTGAGTTCGACGCAGATAGGCAAAATGATTGAGCGCCTGTGCCAGTTCGGCGGCCTTGACGGAACCCTTTTTTTCTTCCTCGCGCATCAGAGGCAAAACCTGACGGTATAATTTTTCAGATTCAGCCATCTCTCCTTTGTCAAACAGCAGCCCTGCCCATGTGGTCAATGCGATGAGTGTTTTGGGATCCTTTCCGCCATAAAATTGACGTTGCAGGAGAATAAACTCCTGTGCGTGTTTTGCGCCCAATGAGTATTTCCCCTGACCGTAATAACACCGGGCAATAACCAGTTCTAACTCGGCTTTGATCTCCGGTTGGTTAGAGAATTCGCCACTCTCAAGGCGTTTGGCCGCCTCGTCCAGCGCCTCAGTGACGGTTGTTTCCCGAACGGTTTTCCCGCCTTTATTGGAGAGGGGGTTTGAATAATTCAGGGTTCGCTCAATAAAATTTTTGATCTCTTCGGCCTTGGCTCTCTCCTGTCGCGCCTGTTGCGCCTGCCAGATGGTCGCAACGAGGCCGGCGATCAGGCTCAACAAAACAAGCAAGGCGGCAACCACGCCGACGCGATGGCGTTTGACGAATTTCGCGGCGCGATACCGGAAGGTGTCCTTCGTCGCAAGAACCGACAAGCCGCCGAGATAGCGGCGAAGGTCTTCAGACAATTCGGCGACCGAGGAATAACGTCGCTGCGGTTCTTTTCGCATGGCCATTAAGATGATGTTATCGACATCGCCATTCAAGGCCCGCCTCAATTTATCGGGCTGACCTTCACGCGTGCGGCTCACCGAATTGGGCGTAAGGCTTAAGGTCTTGCCATCCTCCAATTCGATAATTTCAGTGCGTGTCACCATCGTGCTGGGTTTTTCGGGGACGCTTTCGCAAATCACTCGCTCAATTTCTTGTGGCAACGGCGTTTTGAATTGATAAGGGTGATGCCCGGTGAGCAATTTATAAAGCAACACACCGAGCGAGTAAATATCGCTCGCTGTTGTGATGGGTTCGCCGCGCGCCTGCTCGGGGCTGGCATAATCTCTGGTCATCATTCGCATCATCGTAGCCGTTGGCGCGATGGTTTGCGGCGCCAGCGCCGGGTTTAAAAATTTTGCAATGCCGAAATCGAGTAGTTTCGGCGTGCCATCCGAAGTGATCAAAATGTTGCTGGGTTTGAGGTCACGGTGAACGACCAGGTTTTGATGCGCGTGTTGTACGGCGGCGCAGATTTCACGAAATAGTTTTAAGCGTTCAACGGTCGAGAGCTTATGACTGTCGCAATACTCGGTTAGCGGCTGCCCCTCGACATACTCCATCACAAAGTAAGGAACCCCCTCCGCAGTGGTGCCACCGTTTAGAAGTTTTGCAATATTTGGATGGTCAAGCGAGGCGAGAATTTGTCGTTCGTTTTTGAAGCGCCGCAGTATGTCTTCGGTATCCATGCCGCGTTTGATGAGTTTGATCGCGACATATTTTTTAAATTCCTCATCGGCGCGCGATGCCAGATAGACCGCGCCCATGCCGCCGCGTCCGATTTCGCGCACCACTTCATAAGTGCCGATGCGCTTTTTCTTGCCGAGTGTTATATCTGTATGATTGATGACGTTAAGCGCTTCATCAACCACCGGCGCTTTAATAAAATCACCTGCTCGTTGATGCGAACCAAGTAAAGCTTCGACCTCGCGACGCAAACCCGCATCGCTGCCACACGCTGCGGTCAAAAACGGAGCGCGTTCAGCAACGTCTAAATTTAGCGCTTCGCCAAAAAGTTCTTCAATTCGCTGCCAGCGGCTAGCTTCCATTGCCACCCTCGTAAATATTGCGATAGAGCCAGGCCCTCGCCATCTCCCAATCGCGCACCACGGTGTTAAAGGAAACCCCAAGGAATTCGGCTGTTTCTTCTATAGTCATGCCGCCAAAAAATCGCAACTCGACGACCCGGCTCTTGCGCGCGTCAAAGGCTGCCAAAGACTTTAGCGCTTCGTCAAGCGCGATCAAATCGCTGGCGCGCTCGTCGGACAGAATTACCGCTTCATCGAGGGAAATCTTTACCGCCTTGCCGCCGCGCTTTTCAAACTGACGAGAGCGGGCGTGGTCGATGAGTATCTGGCGCATGACTTTGGCGGCGATAGCGAAAAAGTGAAGCCGGTTTTCCATCAGGGAGTCTTTGTGACCGACTAGTTTCAAGTATGCCTCATTGACGAGGGCGGTGGTTTGAAGAGTGTGATCTGGTCGTTCGCGTCGCATGTAACCGGAGGCGAGAGAGCGCAATTCATCATAGACCAGCGCGAAGAGTTGATCGAAAGCGTTGGAGCGACCGTTGCGCCAGTCGACGAGGAGTTCTGTAATTTTCGATGAGACCTCCATCTTATCGCTAAACCCAAGCCCAAAATATCGCAAAAGATTGAGGGCGATTATATCACAGGGGAGCGCCGAGCGCTGAGCGCTGAGTGAGAAGTTTGAAGTGTCGAGAAAATAATCTGTCTCCGCGTACTCAGCGATCAGAGGGCGTTTGAAAAGACCACAAAAGCCCCGAAGGGGCGCAATTCAATAGCCCAGCGCAACGCGCTGGGTAACAGTAGCGATAATCCTTCAGGGCTTGAGCGATGGGGTAAACCGTCGCGATTTATCGCATGTATAAGTGAGAGAACAAAATCTGAGACTTTATGGCCTGTGTGCGCATTGAAAAGGAGCTTTGAGATGTCCAACAAATTCAGACTGCTTTCATTTATGGCATTCTTCGCCGTCGCCCTGCTGATCGCGCCAATCACGCGCGCTGTGCCGCCTCGCCCGACCGATGTGGCCGATATGATCGGCATTTATAACTGGGGAGTCGACTACTCTTCTTATGACTCTTCCACCGACAGGCTGAACTGGGCGGCTGAAAAGATCGCCGAGATGGGCACTCGCACCATCCGTGTCGCCATATCGGCCAGAGACCCTTATATGGTCAATCCATCCATAAAAAAGGACGATGATCCGAACTGGCTTGTCAAGGTCGCTTCCAGTTCCGCTTACGAGACGCTCTTTGGTTCCGACAGTTTTCGGACATACCTGCTGACTACTTACACGCCTGCCGACGGGCCTGCCGATCAGAGTCTTCCAACATGGGTAAACGGCTTCGATCCCTCATCATCCGCTTATGATGTAGAGCGCACTCAGATCGAAAACCTGTGCCAATACCTCTTCAACACATACCCGTCGAAGACCTTCATCATACTCAACTGGGAAGGCGATAACGCTGTGCAGGGCGCGCTCGGCGTGAACAATGATCCGGCAGTCTGGGACAATTACGTGAACTGGCAACAGTCGAGGGCGGACGGCGTCGCAATGGCGAAGGCCGCCGGAGTAAACAATGTCTTCTTCGGAATAGAATTCAATTTCGTTGTTGCGCCGGGCGGAGAACCCTGCGGAGGCACACCGTTCGGAGGACCGGGCAATCAGCCTTCGCTTGCCAACCGCTGCGTAATCGATTACGTCGCGCCGCGCGTTCACGATGTGGACTATTTTTCATATTCTTCCTGGCAAACAATCGGCCTCAAGGTCGGCCAGCCTCAAGTGAATCTGCAACAGGCGATCAACTATGTATTGGGCGGCAGCCTCAATCTTGTGAAGGCCGGGCAGGGGAAGTTCCAGGGCCAGAGCAATGTTGAGCCTGCGTCGTTTCTGCTTGGAGAGTTCGGATTCGCCCGCACCGATTATGGAGAGTGCAACGCGGCAAGTTACACAAAGGAACTGGTCAATGCGGTCATAGGTCCCGGCTCGTTCGGCGCTTCCTACGCCATTTTCTGGCAGGTGATCGACAATGCTCCGCCTCCTCAGAACAGTTGGGGACTGTTCAGAGGAAGCGATGGGGAAATCACGACTCTTGGGACAACGCTTGAGGCATTGATAAAGGGACAGAACCCCGTAATACCCGGCAACTGCCCTGAGATCAATCTGGGCGGAATACTCAACGACGATACAGGTCCCGATCATGGAACCCAGAACCTGCATCCGAACACCACCATGAAAATCACAGGGACTAATTTTTCATTGACTGGGAACGTGGTTTCAGTGATTCAGGACGACAAGATTTATCACATTCAGGACGGCTCGACAAACTGGTCCGAGTCAACGACCCAGATCACCGCGAAGATGCCCAACATATCGGGACCGGCGCTGGTCTACGTGACCAATGGCAGCGCGATGGATTCGAAGGCCCAAATTGTCACGATAACGGGCACGGTCGAGTCTGATTTTACGCTCTCGTTCGATCAAGCGATGGTGACGGTAGCGCGAGGCAATAATGTGAAGCCGAAGATCACCATAAACGGTTCGGGTGGATTCACTGGCAATGTGACCATAACGCCTCCGGCCTCACCCAAAGGACTGAAGGTCAAACCTGCCAATCCGGTCACCACAACTTCGAGCGCGACCTTCAAGGTGAAGGTGAAAGGCTCAGCGTCGCCTGGAACTTATGATCTGGTCTTCACCGGCACAGACAGTTCGGGCAAGACGCGCACCGCTACGCTCACGGTCGTCGTGCAGTGAAACTTGGCGGGATTGAATTGAACCGCGATCTAAGTCGAAGGTGCGGTGGATGGAAAGTTTTAGCGTGTAATCATCCGGCAATTACAAACCGGCCAGAGTCCACAACACAGAGATATAAGGGGTCTATCATGAAATCCAATAAGAGAATTACTATCGCCGCGCTGTTGGGTGGTATCGCGCTCGCAATGTTGCTCACTCCGGTCACGGCTCCTGTGGCAGGAAGCGCGGTCCAGAAGACGCCAACGGCGACGATAACGGTGCACAGCAGCGCCGATGCGGGCGGAACCTGTCCGGGAGCCGACTGCACATTGCGGCAAGCGATAGCCACGGCAGCGCCGGGCGATACGATTGATTTCGATATGACGACGGTGACAAGTCCGATCACGCTTGCGAGCGAACTGGCGATAGACAAGGACCTCCAGATTCAAGGGCCGGGCGCAAGCCTGCTCGCCATAAGCGGCAACAACGCGGTGCGGGTGCTCAACATCGGCAGCGTGATACCGGCGATCAACGTCACGATCTCCGGTTTGACGATTGCCAATGGCATGCATCGCGGAGCGGATGGAGATCCGGCTACTGATGGTATGGGTGGAGGAATATTCAACAATAGCACAGGTACTGTCACAGTCAGTAGTTCTGTGATCTCGGGTAATTTGGCGCTTGGCGGCGATGCTATGCCAATCGGTAATGTTGGAATTCATGGCGGCACAGGCAATGGCGGCGGAATCTATAATGCCAGTACTGGGACCGTCAACATAACCAACAGTAAAATTTCCGGTAATTCTGGGAAGGGTGGCAACGCAAGTGGAGGATCTCCTAGTAGTCTCAGCGGCTCGGGTTCTGGGGGGGGCATCGCTAATAATGGCGGAACCGTGAACTTGACCAACAGTTGGGTTGTCGGAAACTCTGCGGCAAATGGGAGGACCACCCAGGGCGGTAACGGCGGCGGCGCAGGCGGCAGTGGATTTCAGGTCGGATCAACCGGTGGCGGCATCAGCAACGCATCGGGAAACGTAAACATCACCAACAGCACCATTTCGGGCAATTATGCGAACGGCGACACGATTGTGCTTAATTACAGTCCGAATTTCGTTTTCGCCTTCGGAAGTATTGGCGGGGGAATTGCCAATGCCTCTGGCACGGTTCAAATAACCAACACCACAGTTTCCGGTAATTCTGCCAATGGCACGACGATCAGCGGAAATAGCGGCGCTAATGTCACACCGGGGCCTAGTATTGGGGGGGGCATTTCCAACGGCGGCCAGTTGATACTCACAAACAGCACGTTCTCTGGGAATGCTGCGGTCGGCACGCCATCCTTCAACGGCGGCCCGAGCAGCACGGGCAATGGCGGCGGCATTCATAATGACGCTACGGTGACGGCCAGGAACACCATCATCGCCACAAATACCGCTGACGTTGGCCCCGATTTTGACGGCACGCTGATCTCGCAGGGCTGGAACCTGATCGGAAATAACAAGGACGCGACGATCACACCGCTCCGATGCACCGCCGATCAGATCGGCACGGATGCCTCGCCCATTAATCCGCTGCTTGGCCCACTGGCCGATAACGGCGGCCCGACGCATACCCTGGCGCTTCTCGCAGGCAGCCCGGCGATAGATAAAGGCGCTGCCGCCATCGACCCGATCACCGCAACGCCCATCACTACCGATCAGCGCGGCTTCACTCGTCCTGTTGACGACCCGGCGATTGCGAACGCGTCGGGCGGCAACGGCTCTGACATCGGCGCCTTTGAAGCGCAGAACGTTGCGTGCTCGACGCTCGTCACCAACACAAATGACAGCGGTGCGGGCAGCCTGCGCGAAGCGGTCATCTGCTCTAATTTAACGCCGGGAACGCAAACCATTACCTTTGCGGCAGGCGTTACGGGAACGATCACGCTGACCAGCGGCGAAATGGTGATCTTTGACAGCGTGAATATCGTCGGCCCCGGTGCGAGCTTCATCACCGTGAGCGGCAATAACAGTTCGCGCATCTTCAACGTTGCGGCGGGCAATTACGATGTAGCAATCTCAGGTTTGACGATTGCCAATGGCGTGCATCGTGGACCGGAGGGACCTCCTGGCGGAGGCGACGGCTTCGGCGGCGGCATTCTCAATGACAGTACGGGCACATTGAGTTTGAGCAGCACTATACTCACGGGAAATCAGGCAATCAGTACGAACAATAACGTTCAGGGCTTTCAAGGTCTCGGCGGTGCCATCAATAACCGAAGCACGGGAACTGTGAATATTGTCAACAGCATCATCTCCGGGAATTCAGCCCTGGGTGCCTCTACCACTAATGGCACAGAAGCTGGCACTGCCACCGGTGGAGGCATCCACAATGCCAGCGGGACGGTGAATTTGACGAACAGCACGATCTCGGATAACACCGCCAAGAACGGCGATATTGTATTGGCTGCCTCACCCGGTCCCGGCGGCGGTGCCACTGTATTTCTTTCCGGCGCGGCGGCGGGCGGAATCTTCAACACCGGGACGTTGAATGTCACGAACAGTACGATCTCAGGCAATATTGCGGACAGCGGTAAGATCACAGGAACTTCAAACCAAAACTTTTTTTCGACTTGTAGCTCAGGTGGCGGCATTGCCAATGGCGGAATTCTGAATCTCACAAACAGCACCGTAACGGGCAACTTATCGAAATCGATCCTTTACCAATTTACGCCCTTAAACAATGTCCAGGGAATTGGTATTTCCTTTGGCGGTGGCGGTGGTATCTCCAATAGCGGCCAGATGTATCTTACCAATAGCACCATATTCGGTAATACGGCCACCGATGTTATTGGCTATAACGGTGGTGCCACCGGAGAATGCAGCGGCGGCGGCGTCGATTTTAATAGTCTTGACGGTGGCAGTGTCACCGCTAAAGATTCCATTATCGCCGGGAACACGGCAACTCTCGGTCCCGATTTCAAAGGCACGCTCATCTCGCAGGGCTGGAACCTGATCGGCAATAATAGAGACGCGACCATCGTTCCGATGACTGGCGACCAGATCGGCACCAATGCCTCGCCCATCAATCCGTTGCTTGGCCCGCTCGCCGATAACGGCGGCCCAACTCAAACCCTGGCGCTTCTCGCAGGCAGCCCCGCCATTGATAAAGGCGCTGCCGCCATCGACCCGATCACCGCAACGCCCATCACTACTGACCAGCGCGGCTTCCCTCGTCCCGTTGATGACCCGACGATTGCGAACGCTGTGGGCGGCAACGGCTCTGACATCGGCGCTTTCGAGATAGACTGCTCGACTACCTGTCCGCCTAATCAGACCGCCAACACCGGCCCCGGCGCGACTCAGTGTGGCGCGGTGGTCAACTATCCCGCGCCAACAACAACCGGGGACTGCGGCTCGGCGAGTTGCTTGCCCGCTTCCGGCTCCTTCTTCCCCGTCGGCACAACAACCGTCACCTGCGCGACTAAAACAGGGCCGGGTTGCTCGTTTACGGTAACCGTGGTTGACGACACCCCGCCCAACCTGACTTGCCCGGCAGACATAAATGTCAATGTTCAATCGACTCAGAAGTGCGCCGTCGTCAACTACACAACCCCGGCTGCCAATGACAACTGTCCGGGCGCTACGGTCAATTGCTCACCACCTTCTGGCACTTGTTTCCCTACAGGCACAACGACGGTCACCTGCACGGCTACCGATGCCTCGAAGAACACCGCCACTTGCAGCTTCACGGTGACGGTTACGCAGCAAGCCTGCACCATCACCTGCCCGACGGATATCACCAGGAGCAATGATCCGGGTCAATGCGGCGCAGTGGTGAGCTATCCGGCTCCGACCACCTCAGCCGGATGCGGCACGGTTACCTGTTCTCCGGCTTCGGGTTCGTTCTTCCCGAAAGGCACGACCACAGTGACCTGCACAACCACCGCAGGCCCCAGTTGCGCCTTCACAATAACCATCGCCGACACACAGTCGCCCCTGATTACGTGTCCGGCAGACCTCACAGCGGTATCCCCGAATCAGAGTTCGTCCTGCGTGGTGGTCAACTATCCCGCGCCTGTGGCGAGCGATAATTGTCCGGGAGTAACCGTGACGTGCAATCCGCCATCGGGGAGTTGTTTTCCGTTAGGGACGACGACGGTGACTTGTACGGCGACAGACAGTTCCGGCAACACCGCAACCTGCAACTTCACCGTCACGACCTTTGATGTCTGTTTGCAGGATGACGGCAATGCAGGGACCGTGCTGTTGTTTAACACGAGGACGGGCGATTATCGTTTTTGTTGCGGGGGCACAACCTACACCGGGAGAGGAACGATAACCTCAAAAGGCACCATCTGGAATCTGCAACACTACACCCCCGAGCGCCGCGTCCTGGCATATTATGTAGGCACTCAGCATCGAGGCAATGCCAGCTTGCAATCGCCTCCCGGTACTTTGCGATGCACAATCGCTGACCGAGACACCAGAAATAACTCCTGTTTGTGTGGAGTAAATTAACTATATCGATCTGAAGATGCATCTGGTCCGCAGATCGAATGAGGAATGCCCAATGCTGCCATCAGATTACTACCACCGAAGACTGCGCTTCATCTTTGCCTTGATGCTCACGCTCTGCCTTATAAGCAGCGCCTTGCCGCCTCAATCTCGTGCCGCAGCGTCTACTGATGACGGCACCGCATTAGTGATGAGTGGTGCGGGGAGGGGTCGAAAGAACACAGGCGGCGAGACGTATCAATTGCCCGCCTCGCCGCTTGAGGAAACGCCGCTGCGCACCGGCGAGATAAATATTGCGGGACGGGTGATTATGTTGCCGGGCCGTCTTGACAATCACAAGAGCGACGCACCGAGAGGTACGGTCGTTGCTCTGCGCGGCTCTCGTTCGTTCATCTTACATCCCATTCCCAAACTGACAGCCAATCACGTACCGGACTACAGCGCGATTGCTCGCGGCGAAACGGCGCGCAGCACCAGAACCGTTGCTGCCAGCGAACATGCGGGCAAGCCGAGCGGCACAGGCTTGCTAGCAGCAACCCGTAACGTATTCGCTATCGCACCACGGGTGGTCTCTCTCTCCAGGAAGCCCCCAATCGGCGTCTTCACACAAGGCTGGAACAAGGCTCCACAACCGTCAGATCATACCGCCCATCTGGCTGAGACTCGCACCGAAGCGAGGGTCGCCAGCAGCAATCAATCTGCCTTGACGACCGGCGGTACAGACGCGCCTCATGTCAGCGCAATGCTTACTGCAAGCGGCAACCCGGAGGCTTCTGGCGAAGCCAAAACCGAAGCGAACAACAGCCCCCCCCTGGTATTGGGCAGCCTTCGGAATCCGCCGCGACGGTTTCTGAATCCGGAGAAAAGAAACAGGGGGCAGATAAATCGACCGAGACGCCAGGCAGGACCACCATCAAAGCCGAAGGGCGGGGAGCGCCTTATATCAACTTCAAAGACGGCAAGGATCTCTCCCTGCAATCAGGCACGGCAGCCAATCAAGAGACGAGCGCGAGCGAGCCATCGCTACTGGCCTCGGCGGATTTCGATTCCGACGGCGTAGCAGACCTCGTGACCGCCGACGCTGATGGCACATTGAAGTTCTATCGGGGCAATCTGGATTCGATGTTTCCCAATTCGCCGCAAGCCAAAAGGCACAAAGCCGAGGGCACGTTCCTCGATTCTCCATTTTATGCGACGGAAAAGACATTCCCTCTGGGGCTGAGGCCGGACTATCTCGTGGTCGGAGATTTCAATGGCGATGGCAGGAAAGATGTATTGGCGGCAGCGAAAGGCGACAATCGATTGCAACTGCTCACAGGCGACGGGAGGGGGAATTTTGCGGCTCCCGCGACGATACTGCTGCCGGGAAAAATGACGGCACTGGGGGTAGGAGAAATAGGCCGTGCCGATGGGCAGAGCGATGTGGCCGTGGCCGTAGAAAACGGGAAGAGTTCACAGCTTGTGGTTTTTGAGCATCCCGAAGGGGCGTTCAAACAGAAGCCGGAAGTCTTGGCACTTCCAGCGCCAGCTGTCGACATCGCAATCGGGAATCTGGACGATGATTATTATGGAGACATAGCCGTCGCCTGCGGGGATCAATTGACGATTATTCACGGTCGCGGACAGGCTTACCCGTGGGATATTGATAAAAGATTCGATATTGAAAGACCGAAGGCGGTTGTCGCCACTCGAAAAATGCCTTTTCAGATGTCAGGTCTGGTTGTTGGAGATTTCAACGACGAACGGGGAGACGATCTGGCGATTTTGTCTGACTCGGGAAGCATTTCCATTCTCGAACCCGTGCGAAGCAGCAAAATTTCAACCAACTCTTTTTCGAAAGAAGCCAGACAGCATCTCAAAAAAAATTCTTTTATTCCAACCGGTGTCGACACGAATAGTTATGCTGTGCCTGCCAATGAGCCGATTGTTGACGAGGCAACGGCAAAAGAGCGCGGCTTGATGATGATTGATTCGAGGCTTTCACCAAAAGAGAGACAGGAGTTTTTGAGCAAAAAAGCCGAAGAGGAGGCGAAGAAGTTCAAAGAGTTAAGCAAAGAAGAACAATCTGAACTGACGAGTGAAGGCATGGCGAAAGCGGAAGAAAATCGACTACGCTCGAAAGCGGCTTTTATCAGCTCAATTTCGAGCAGGCCCTCCACGCTTGCCAGGTGGAATCTCGTAAACTTAATAACCGATTGGCATCTTGTTAATGCAGCAAAGTCGCAAAATGCGCAAAAACTTATCAAAGCTCGAGTTTCCGTTTCAGGTAGAGATGATTTGATTCTGGTTGATTCAGTTTCAAAGCAAATTCATATCGTCGCGCAGGCAAAGAAAGAAAACCAGAACCAGGGAACCGCACTTGTCTCACTTGATGCCGAAACGAATCCAGTCGCCGTTTTGCCGCTGCGCCTGAATAAAGACGCTCTGTCGGATTTGGTAATTCTACGCGAAGGCGCATCTTCTCCTTCGGTTGTAATGAGTGCGCCAACCGCTGTTTTTACAGTCAATTCTGCATCCGACTCATTGAGCAATTGTCTCGGCGGCGGAGACCTCTGCACTTTGCGCGGGGCGATAAATCGGGCCAATTCCAGCGGCGGCGCTGGCGCAATAGAGTTTAACATCGGCGGCGGCGGTCTTCAGACCATCACGCTCGCCTCGCAATTGCCGACCATCATTACCCCAATGACGATAGATGGCACGACGCAGCCCGGTTATAACGGTTTGCCGCTTATCGAAATTACCGGCGCGAATTTGTCGGGCTCGATTGACGGCTTGAAAATACGTGCCAGCAGCGTTACGGTGCGCGGTTTGAACATTAACTCGATGCCTTCTGTTATTGATGAGAATGGAAGTCAGATCGGCGGCAACGGCATTACGATTGAAAGCACGAGCACCTCGCCGAATAACGGTTCTAATGTGATAGAGGCTGATTTCTTGGGCACCGACCCGACCGGAAGTTTCGACAAAGGTAATGCCGCAACCGGCTTAAATATCTTCGACTCGGACAACAATCAGATCGGAGGAACCGCGCCCGGTGCTGGCAATGTTATGTCGGGCAACGGCAGTCGTCAATATTTCGGTGTCGGCATCAGCGTCACGGCTGGAAACTCGAATACATTTGAAGGAAACATTATCGGTTTGAACTCGCTCGGAACGGGTAAAGTTCCAAACTCGCAAGGACTTTTCTTTACCGGAGCGAACAACACATTCGGCGGCGACGCGGCAGGTGCGGGCAATACCGTTTCGGGAAATGGTGAAGACCGTCTTGCCGGAGATCAACCCGGTTGCGATGGTGTCGGGATGGATGTGGTACCACTCTTCAACGTGGATACGGGCGAACTGCTCACATTGAACAATCTCGTCAGCGGCAATCGCTTCGGCACGAATCCGGCGGGAACGCAGGGATTCGGCAATTGCTGGCAAGGCTTTACCACTAATCCCGTTACGCAGACAATGCTCGGCTCGGTCACGGAGGGCGGACGCAATATTGTTTCCGGCAACGGGCTGAACGCGATTTATTGCATTGATACCCCTCTATTGCAGGGCGGCGGCTGCACGATTGTAGGCAACAACATCGGCACGGACGTGACAGGCAATATTGCTATTCCGAATGACACGCGTAATCAGCGCAGTGGTTTCGTTCTCCTTTTTGCGACTGTTTACATTCTGGATAATATCGGTTTCGACACTATCGGCTCGCCCGCCGGCACAACGCCGGGCGGTGCCTGCACAGGCTTTTGTAATCTGATTTCAGGAAATAGCAATGAGAGTTTGTCAGATGCTCTTGAGCGCGAGGGATACGGCACAGGCGGCATCTTCAATAATTTTATCGGGACAAATAAAGATGGAAATCAAATGCTGCGTAACGCGAACAATGGAGTTATTTCAGGGAGCCGGGGAACTGTTTACGTCGGCCTTTCGGCGAGCGAGGGAAACGGTGTCTCGGGCGGCAATCTGATTTCCGGGAACGACTCTTCCGCGATCAGGGCGGGCGATTATTTAGCGGCCGGAATCAGTTTTAGCACTACTAATATTCAGGCAAATCTGATTGGCACGGATATAACGGGCAACAATGCAATCCCGAACGGCGGAACTCAATCCGGCGGCGGTAGCGGCACTGTCTTCGTTGCCGCTTCCTTCGGCGCACAGGTCTTGATCGGCGGCACCGATTCATCAGCGCGAAATATCATTTCAGGCAATACAAATCTTAATGGGATTTCTGTAAATGGTTATGGCGTTTTCGTCAGAATCATCAATAATCTGATCGGTTTGAATAGCTCGTTGGGAGAGCTCGGTAACGGTAGAAACGGAATATTTCTGACCAGTTACGGAGTGCAAGTCGGGGACGGCACAACGCAGGCAGGAAATCAGATCGCCTATAACGGCACGCAGGGGAACAATTTTGCCGGTGTGCTTGTAGCAAGCGGTGGTTACGCCAATATCATTCGTGGAAATTCGATATATTCAAACAGCGGTCTGGGGATTGATTTAACCAACGGTTATGATCCCGGCGACGGTGTCACGGAAAACGATTGTCAGGACCTTGACACGGGATCAAACGATTTACAGAATTTCCCATTGCTTGATAGTCCCATTTATGATGGTGCCGGGCATATCATAATATCGGGGGCGTTACTGAGCCGTCCGTTTAACACCTATACCATTGATGTTTACGCGAGCGATGCGGCTGACCGCGAAGGCAAATTCTATATCGGTTCGACCAGCGTCACAACCGATGATCACGGATTGGCAGACATTTATTTCGTTACGGATGATCCGGCTAATCCGGCATATGCGTTTCATACCGCGACGGCAATCGATTCGTTCGGCAACACATCGGAATTTTCCTGCAACGCAGGATTTACTTGTGATGAGGGTTTAGCTGCCAAATTGAATAGTTTTTCGGGGTCGAACAAGGAAAAATACCAGCAACTTGCGCTGACTTGTTCCTCCGGTGAAATAATTGTCACTGTCGATACGGATGAAGAGGACACCCCAACCAACCTGAATAACGATATTTGCGATGTTGACCCGGACACAAACGGGAACCAATGCACTTTGCGGGCAGCAATACAGGTGGCCGAACATCGCCCCGGCTACGACATAATAAAATTCAACATACCCGGTGGCGGCATCGAAACGATAACGCCCGGCTCGGCGCTACCAACTATCACCAACTCCATTACGCTCGACGGCAGCAGTCAAGGCGGCTCGAATTATCTGGGCCCGCCGTTAATCGAAATTCGCGGCAATGACACGGTGTCGGACGGCCTACACCTTTCAACAACCGGCACAACCATTCGCGGTCTGGCAATTAATCACTTTACCAATTCAGGGATTTTCATCTCCGGCGGTTCAGCCAACCGCGTGCAGCATTGTTATTTCGGCATCAACCCTGACGGCACGACAGCCGATACTGCCAGTCAAATGTCCTCGGGCATTCTCCTCAATAGCAGCAGCTATAATACGATTGGCGACACAGAATCAAGTCTCGGCAATACTATTTCAAATAACGTCAACGGGATTTCAATTATTGGCGGCGCGTCGAATGAAATCTTCAACAACAAAATCGGCACCGATAAGACCGGCATGATTGCTTTAGCCAACCAGACTGGCATCCTGCTTTCAGGTTCAAATACCAATACCATTGGACAAACCATAGATGTGGACGGCAATGTCATTTCGGGAAATAGTAATAACGGTATTGTTCTGGACAATTCTTCAACTGGGAACAACATAAGCGGCAATTACATCGGCACCAAAGATAACGGCATGGAGGATTTGGGAAACGGGCAATACGGCGTCTATATTCGCAACGGTGCGACCCTGAATACCCTTGGCAACGCGATATTTGGCGTCAACACGCGCAACATCATTTCGGGACACAATAATTCCGCAAATTCTGCCGGTATTTTAATTGATGCCACGGCAGGCGTCCAAAATTTCGTCGCCACGAATTTCATTGGCGTCAACAGAGATGCCAGCAATCCTATTGCGAATCGAAATGGCGTCGTTTGTTTTGCCGACAGACAATGGATCGGCAAAGGCAACGGCGGTTATCCGAATGTCATCGGCGGCAATCAGGAGAACGGAATTTACCTGACTGTGCCGGCCGGTTCACCAAACACTGTCGTCGAGGGGAATTATATTGAAGGCAATAAGATTGGAACCAGAGTCGGGAGCAGTGGAACCAATCTCGGCAATGGCTTGAATGGGATCTTTTTGCAGGGGCAAGTGACCACAACGACTATTCAATATAATACGGTCGGATACTCACCCGTAGGCATATATCTTGTCGCCACCGATACGACAGTCGGGCCAAGCCAGAACCAGATTCGCTTAAATGACGTAGGGCTACTGGAAAACTCTTCAGCGGTAGCCATCCCAAACACTATCGGCATACTACTCAAAGGGGCGAGCCATAACCAAATCCAGACCAACACGGTGTCGGGAAATACCTTGTTCGGCGTCATTCTCGGCGTCTTCCTTGGAGATGGCGTGCAACCGCCGCCTAACGGGGCTGACCTGACGACAACAGACAATAAGCTGATTGATAATCGCATCGGCATCGACACCGCAGGAGAGACGGCGGTTCCGAATGGCAAGATCGGGTTGATTGTTGGCGAATTTGCCAAGGACAATTGCATTGGCAGTTGTGACGGCAGTCGGCTCGGCGGTTTCGGAAACACGATTTCCGGTCATACGGATGACGCGTTCGGCTATGGCATCTTTTTAGGAACGCTGAGTAACAATCCTGATCCGGCCAATCTGCCGAGCGGCAATATCTTTCGTGACAATGCGATTGGGATGAACAGAAATACCGATAACTGTATACCAAATCGGCTGGGAATGTTTATCGTGCAGGCCGGGGCAAACCAGGTTGGAGTCATTACACCGCCGGTCAAACATGGCAACATCATCAATTGTAATATGGTCAACGGGATTGGCGTTGAGAATCAGACGGATGGGGATTTGATCATTCAAAATAATTGGATTGGGGTTACTCCCAGCGGTCAAAATTTCCCCAATAATGAGGGAGGATTAATCTGCATATTACCGGGTCCCGGTGTCGAAACCCGCAGAGTATGGATAAAAGACAACACCATCGGTAATCATCCAGTAGGAATTAAAGTACAGGGATCAGGGAATCAGCAACGAGCCCAAGGCCCTGCTGGTGGCGGTATCTTAGCACAAATCTCCGGTAATCTCATTGGGGTCTTCAGGCAGGATGATGGCACGCTAACCACAATACCTAATCAGGTCGGTATTCAACTCGACAACACAGTTGATGTCTTAGTTGGTGATGTAGTGGAATCGGCAAAAAACATAATTTCTGGAAACACCGAAAAAGGCATCGAGGTGATGGGCGATGCACCGTCGGACAATACCATTAACAATTCCATAATCGGCACCGACGAGAACGGCTCCCCCGGATTGGGCAATGGCATCGGGGTTACGCTCAATAATGCCCTCCGCACGGTCATTGGCGACGTCAACGACAGTTTGAAAACTACGATTGCCAACAATGAAGGAATCGGCGTGATGATTGATGGAGTTAATGCAGCCTTCAACCGGCTGAAAAACAATCTGATCGAAGGGAATGGCGCAGCCGGCGTTCTTGTAACTGCTGGCGCGAGATTGAACGAAATCGGCGGCCTGGAAGCCAATGCCGGCAACATCATTTCCGAGAACGGCGGCCCTGGCGTGTGGGTTGACGAAACCGCCGGACATTGCAACGTCATCGACCCCAATTCCATCTTTGGCAATGCCGGTCTTGGCATTGACCTCGGCACGCCTGGGCACACACCAAATGACCCCGAAGATGCTGATGACGGTGGCAACCGCTTGCAAAACTATCCTGAATTCACGAGCGCCGTAATCAATACGAGCGGCAATCTCATCCTTCAATACAAAGTAGATTCCGCTACCTATAATTCCAACTACGGCGGAAACGGTCTCTACATCGAATTCTTCAAAGCCGATGAGAATCTCCAGGGGGAGACCTATATCTCAAGCACATACTACACGGCGGATGATTACCTAAACGGCGCCCCCGGCATCGCCACCTTTGACGCGGGCAATGCGGCGAGCCTCGGCATCAATCCGGGGGATAAGATAATAGCCACGGCGACTGATAATGACGGCAACACCTCGGAATTCACGGGGACAAACATCGGGATAGTCAGCAACCCGACCCTGGTGAAACTGGAACGCTTCACGGCAAATGGCTACGGCAATCAAGTGCTGCTCAGGTGGCAGACCGGCTTTGAGGCAGACAACCTTGGCTTCAAGATCTACCGCGAAGTAGACGGGACGCGCACGCTCATCACGCCGCAGCTAATAGCCGGGTCGGCGCTGACGGACGGGCCGGGGACGTCACTGCTGTCAGGGCACGTCTATTACTGGGCCGATACGCCGCCCGCCGGGAAGTCGATTCGCTACTGGCTGGAAGACATAGACCTCAACGGCAAATCGACGATGAATGGACCGTATGCGATAACCAGTGCGCCAGATGCCAGTCCTTCGGAAGTGGAGCGAAGGTCCGTTCTGCTT
Source organism: Blastocatellia bacterium (assembly GCA_963765495.1). Taxonomy (GTDB): domain Bacteria; phylum Acidobacteriota; class Blastocatellia; order UBA7656; family UBA7656; genus CAVXWP01. The sequence goes on along the minus strand of CAVXWP010000001.1, from coordinate 127,870 downwards.
GCGCAAATCGGCATGCGCGCGGGACTGCTTGCAGGCGGGCTCGGCTCCGTTCCGCTGACTCGCACGGCGACACTGGCGCAACCATCCGCCGCGACGCTTGAATCGCAAACGAGTATGGCCGGGCAGGCGGCGGTGAAGATCACGGTCAGAGAGGAAGGATACTATCGCATCACCCAACCGGAGCTTGTGCAAGCGGGACTCGACCCGAAGAGTGATCCACGACACTTGCAGTTGTTCGCAGACGGAGTAGAGCAGGCAATAAAAGTCACGGGAGAGCAGGATGGACGGTTGGAGGCGGGTGATGCGGTCGAGTTCTACGGCATGGGCCTCGATACCCCTTCAACCGATAGGCGAGTCTACTGGCTGGTGGCCGGGGCAGGGGCGGGCAAACGCATAGTGGTGACCGAAGGCAAAGGGAAGCAGGTGGCTGAGGGTGGATTCGCCTACACCGTGGAGCGGAAAGACCGGACTATCTATTTCGCGGGGTTGAGAAACGGGGATGCGGAGAACTTCTTCGGGGCGGTGATTGCAAGCGAGCCGGTAGATCAATCGCTACAGCTAAAACATCTGAACGCCTCAGCGACAGCCCCGGCGATGCTGGAGGTCTCATTACAGGGAGTGACGCAGACGGCCCACAAGGTCCGCGTGCAACTAAACGGCGCGGAGGTGACGCAACTAGACTTCTTCGGGCAGGAGTTGAGCAGGAAGCTTGTGTCGGTGGTGCCCGGGCTGCTGCGAGAGGGTGAGAACACGGTGCGACTGATAGCCGAAGGCGGTCAGGCCGATGTGAGTCTGGTAGACACGATCCGCATCACCTATTCGCACAGCTTCAATGCCGACAACGATGAGTTGAGCTTGAGAGCAGAGGCGGGCAAGCAGGTCAGCGTCAGCGGATTCAGCAGTAAGGGCGTAAGAGTATTTGATATAACCGATAGTGAATCCGTGCAGGAGATTACAGCAAGCGTAACGGAGGACGAGAGCGGCTATAGGGCGACGGCCACACCAGGTGGAACCGGCGACCGGCTGCTATTGATGTTTGCCGATGGGCAGACCAGACATCCCGAGACGGTCGCGGCAAACATCCCGTCAACTCTGCGACAGCCGGGTAACGGAGCGGACCTGTTGATTCTCACTGAGAGAGGATTCTTCGGCGCGATTGAACCGTTGAAGGCGCTGCGGCAGAAGGAAGGGCTTAGCGTAGCAGTCGTAGACATCGAAGACATCTATGACGAATTCAGCTTTGGCAACAAAACCGTTCAGGCGGTGAAAGATTTTCTGAGTTATGCGGCAAGCAGTTGGAAGAGACCGGCGCGCTTTGTGCTGCTTGCCGGGGATGCCAGCTATGACGCGAGAGATTATCTTGGGCTTGGAAGCTATGACCTTGTGCCGACGCGGCTGATAGACACGCAGTATCTGGAAACGGCAAGTGACGACTGGCTGGCCGACTTTAACGATGACGGGATAGCGGAGCTAGCGGTAGGCCGCTTGCCGTTCCGCAACGGCGAGGAAGCTACGATAATGATTCAGAAAATTATCGGGTATGAGCAGAGCCAAAGCTCAAGCGAACTACTGCTGGTATCAGACAGCAACGATGGATTTAACTTTGAGCAGGCGAGCAGAGAGCTAGCCGGGATCATCCCATCCCGTCTCAAGGTGAATCAGGTCAACCGTGGTCAGATAGGGACAGAAAAGGCGAAAGCGGAGATGGTGGAAGCGATCAATCGCGGGCAGAAGGTAGTCAACTACGCCGGGCATGGATCGGTGACGGAGTGGAGAGGAAATCTGCTTGAGAATGAAGACGCGGCGCAGATGAAAAACGGGGAGCACTTGAGTCTGTTTGTGATGATGACGTGTTTGAACGGGTACTTTGACGATCCGGCGTTGGAGAGTCTTGGGGAAGCGTTGATGAAGTCAGAGCGAGGAGGAGCGGTAGCGGTGTGGGCATCGTCTGGGACGACGATGCCGGGAGAGCAGGCGTTGATAAACCGGCAGCTATACGAATCCTTTTTTGGTCGAGGAGGACCGGTAAGACTGGGAGAAGCGACGCGGGCAGCGAAGGAGGCGACGACAGACCTAGACATCCGGCGAACGTGGATACTGATAGGGGATCCAACGATGCGACTGAGATGAAAGCGAGCTTAATCGGCTGAATAGGGGGAGGGCATATCATCACCGACAGTCCCCACTCCAACACATAACGGCTGTACCAGTCGATGATCGCCATCAGATAAAGAAAGCCGCCAACTAATCGCACGTACGTTATGTCGCTCGACCAAACCTGATTCCAGCAATTCTCGGTTTAGAAATTCTGTCTTAACAAGAAGTGAACCACGAAATACACGAAGCACACGAAATAGAAGAATTATTCGTGTATTTAGTGTGTTTCGTGGTATATCCCGGTGCGATTTCCTCTAAACCGAGAATTGCTGCTTAAACAAGCTCTTGTTTGCCGAGTGATAAAACAGTAGAGTGTGGTCCGCGATGCTACACAACCTGATTTCGCTCGGCGGTTTTTTTGCATTCGCCCTGATAGCCTGGCTTCTTTCCTCCAATCGCCGCCGCGTGAATTGGAAGACGATTGGCTGGGGGATGGGACTGCAACTCGTCTTTGGTCTTTTGATCTTTCGCCTGCCGGGAGCGCAGCAGGTCTTTATCTGGCTCAACGACGGGGTCCTGGCCTTGCTCGATGCCTCAAAAAGCGGATCGACTTTTCTGCTCGGGCCGCTTGCCGCCGCACCCGGAGAGCCGGGGTCTGTAGGCTTTATTCTCCTTTTTCAAGCCCTGCCAATCGCCATCTTCTTTTCGGCCTTCACGGCGGCGCTTTACCATCTGCGCATACTACAGGTCATAGTCCGATTCTGCGCAAAGGTGTTTCATCGCACGATGAGCATCAGCGGCGCGGAATCGTTGTGCAGCGCGGCAAACATTTTTGTGGGCGTCGAATCGGCGCTCGTCATCCGGCCCTACCTCGGACAGATGACTCAATCGGAGTTGCTGACGATACTCGGCTCCGGGATGGCGACCGTGGCTTCGACTACGCTCGGCATTTACGTAGCTTTTCTGCAATCATCCTTTCCACAGATCGCCGGGCATCTGCTCTCTGCGTCGGTGCTTTCCATACCTGCGGTCGTAGTCACGACAAAGCTCCTGTTGCCCGAAACCGAGACGCCCGAGACTCTGAGCGCCCTCCCGCCCGAGGACGAAGCGTCGCGCTCGCGCAATCTGATGGGCGCGATAATCTCGGGCGCGATGGAGGGCGTGAAACTGGCCGCGGGGATTTCGGCGCTGCTGATTGCGATGCTCGGGCTGGTCTCGCTCGCAGACAAATTGCTCGCGTGGCCGAGCCGATGGTTCGGGCTTGTAGAGCCGATTTCGCTGGTTAAGATTCTGAGCTGGATTTTTTATCCCCTCGCGGCCTTGCTCGGCATCGCCCGGGCCGATCTTTCGGAAGCTTCTCGATTGCTTGGCGAGAGGGTGATTCTGACCGAGGTAGTTTCGTATCAGGATATGGGACAGATGGTCGCGGGTGGACAGTTAACCGACCCGCGAACGGTCGTGATTCTGAGCTATGCGCTGTGCGGCTTTGCGCACGTGGCTTCGGTAGCGATATTCGTAGGCGCGACGGCCGCCCTTGTGCCTGAGCGGCGCGACGATCTTGCAAGCCTCGGCTTTCGCGCGCTGCTTGCCGCCACGCTTGCCACCTTGATGACAGGGTGCGTCGCAGGGGTATTTAGCACAGGGCAGGGCGTGATCCTCGCTCCCCCGTTTTAATTGTCATCTTCACATTAAAACCATCGTTTTCTTGCCCGGCCTCCGGCCTTTGTATATCATCACAAACACTACAAACGTCGGGCGGGCGTTGAGTAACCGATCTGTAACGAAGGAGACTTTTATGCTCAAAGCATTTCTATGCGCTGTTGTGATGTGCTGCGCGGGTATCGCAGCCACAGCTTCCGACCATAGCCGTCGCACGGTTATCTATGACGGCGTGGCCGTAGAAATCGGCGCGGCGGCGGCTGAGTCAAAGGATTTGTGGGTGACGATGAAAGACCTCAAGCGCGCCACCCGATTCGAAGTAAAGCCACAGGGAGTCTGTCGGGATGAGCTTTGCTTTCCGTTGCCGAAAGCGCGAAAGGCTGACTTCATTTCCAAAAAGGGCGGGGTCTCGTGGTTCAACCTGACCGAATTTGCCCGGCTCATCAAGCAGCCTTTTGCCTCCGATGAAAAGCACGGCGTATGGTATTTCGGCTCGCGCTCGGAAGAGATAAATGACCGGCTCTCAAGCCTTGAAGCGCCCGATTTCACACTCCCCGATATGAACGGGAAGACGCATTCGCTCGCGGAGTTCCGAGGCAAAAAGGTATTGCTTTTGACCTGGGCTTCGTGGTGAGGCTGCCGGTTCGATTTGCCAGGATGGCAAAAGCTTTATCAGGAGTTGAAGGACAAGAATTTCGAAATCGTTTCCATAGCTCAAGACACCGGGGGCGTAAAAGATGCCGGCCCGTGGATCACCCGCGAGAAACTCGATTATACGGTGCTGATTGATGACAAACACGCGGTCACTCAACTTTATGATTTGGTGAACGTCCCGACGGCGGTCTGGATAAACGAACAGGGTCGAATAGTACGACCGCCCGAAGTGGCTTATGTTGACAACCGTTTCAAGGCTTATCACAACATCGAAGCCGAGCCTTACCTTGATGCCATACGCGACTGGGCGCAAAACGGCGACAACAGCCGATATGTTTTGAGCGAGCAGGAACTGAAGGCGCACTTCAAACCACAGAATCAAGAACGCGCGCTGGCCGATTCGGAATTCGCGCTGGCCGAATACCTTTATGGAAAGGGCTTTGGCCCGGATGCGATTCCGCATTTCAAGGAGGCGCAACGACTCGCCCCGGACAACTGGAATTACAAGCGGCAGGCGTGGGCGCTCAGCGATGCCGAACGCGACTACGGCACGACCTTTACGAAGGAGGTTCAAAAGCTCGGCAGCAAACCTTATTACGAGCCGCGCCGTTTGCCCGAAGAGAATAAAAAGAAGAACTGAGCTGAGAGCGAGACAGGATTAACAGGATTAGATTGGATTGAACAAGATTCTTTCTTAATCCTGTCTAGCTCAACTCTTCACACTCACTTTTATCAGCGCCGATCTCTTGCGGTATGATTTACCCAGTGGAAACCATCGTAAGGAAGCAATTAAACTGACGGGGAGGAATCATCAGTGACAATCAGAAATCGCAGGCCGATTATCCGTTTTATCACTCTGCTCGCGTTTGCCTTGATTATGGTCGGCTCCGGTTATGCCGGACAGCGCGAGCGCGACAGCCGTAAGCAGACGGCACTCGACCGCTACGTCTTCAAGCCCGATCCCAATTACAGTTACAACCTGGTTAAGACGGTCAAGGGCGAAGGCAACACGGTATTCATACTTGAGATGACATCGCAACAGTGGCGCACCGCCGACGAAGTGGACCGCCCCTTATGGAAGCACTGGTTGACGATCATACAACCGGACAAGGTGGATACTTCGACGGCGCTGCTCTTTATCAACGGCGGCTCGAATAACGGCAAGGTGCCAGGTGGAGCCGATCCCGCTTTCGTGTCGGCAGCGGTTGGCACTCACGCGGTCGTAGCCGATCTGCGCATGATTCCAAACGAGCCTCTGATCTTCAAGGATGAAGGCAAACCGAGAACCGAAGACGAAATCATCGCCTACACGTGGGAGAAATATCTGAAGACGGGTGACGAGACGTGGCCCCTGCGCCTGCCGATGACAAAGGCGGCGGTGCGGGCGCTCGATACGATCACAGCCTTTTTGGGCAGCGCCGAACGCGGAAATGTGAAAGTAGATAAATTTATCGTGGCCGGGGGGTCGAAACGCGGCTGGACTACGTGGACCACGGCCGCCGTTGATGATCGAGTGGTCGGGATCATCCCGATTGTTATCGATGTCTTAAACAACGCGAAGGCGATGGAGCATCACTACCGGGCTTACGGATTCTGGGCACCGGCCATCGCGGATTACAATCATATACACGAATGGGCGGGGACGCCCGAGTATGCTGCGCTGATGAAGATCGAAGACCCTTATTCTTATCGCGACCGGCTGACGATGCCAAAGCTGATAATGAATTCGACCGGCGATCAATACTTTTTGCCCGACTCGTCGCAGTTTTACTACGACGATCTGAAGGGGGAAAAGTATCTGCGTTATGTGCCGAACACAAAACACGACCTGAAAAACAGTGATGCGCCCGCGAGCCTTTTCTCCTTTTTTGAGGCGCTCGTAACAAACAGGGCGCGCCCGCGATTTACGTGGAAGTTTGAAAAGGACGGCTCGATCACGGTCGAGACAAAAGACAAGCCCGTGGAAGTAAAGCTCTGGCAGGCGACCAACCCGAAGGCGCGCGATTTCCGGCTCGACATTATCGGCCCGGCCTACAAAAGCTCTCCGCTCGCGGCGGAAAAAGACGGAGTGTACCACGCCCGCGTTGCGCCCCCGACCGAAGGCTACACGGCCTACTTTGTAGAGATGACCTTCCCGAGCGGTGGAAAGTATCCCTTCAAGTTCACGACCGGCGTGCGCGTAACGCCCGACAAATTGCCGTTTTCCTTGCCGAAGAAGGAAGCGGCCGGGTCACAGACCGACAGGTGAAATCTGGAACGCTCTATTTTTTTGACAGGATTTACAGGATTCAAGAAGAATGAAGCTCCTCGCAGCAAGCTGCGAGGTATCGCGCAAGAGGGGAGGAAATGGAGCCGCAGCAAGCTGCGGGGAATTGCCTGACCCTCCTCAGATTAAAAAAGAATCTTGTTAATCCTGTCAAAATATAAAATCTGCTAAGATTACATGGCCGGGGCTAAACGCTCCGGCAAAATTGAGAAGTTGGATTTAGCAAGAATGAGCAATCACGCATCTTTCGACGTTATCGTTATCGGCGCGGGGCACGCCGGATGTGAGGCCGCATATATCGCGGCGCGGATGGGCGCGCGAACCGCGCTCGTCACGATTGATACAAATTCAATCGGGCAGATGAGTTGCAATCCGGCAATCGGCGGCATAGCCAAAGGCCATCTCGTGCGCGAAGTTGACGCGCTCGGCGGCATCATGGGCGAAGTCATTGACGCGACCGGCATACAGTTTCGCCTGCTCAATCGCAGCCGAGGCCCCGCCGTACAGTCTCCGCGAGCGCAGGCCGACAGAAATCTTTACCGCAGCGAAATGCGCCGCCGCCTCGGCCTTACAGAAAATCTGACTATCATCGAAGGCGAAGTGGCCGAAATCAAATTCGCTCACGCAGTTGTCACAGGCATAGGGCTGGCAGACGGCCGCGTGATCGAAGGCCGGGCCGTAGTCTTGACCACCGGGACATTCCTGAACGGGTTGATCCACGTTGGGAAGAGAACCTTTCAGGCGGGCCGCAGCGGCGAGCCTGCCTCGATAAAGCTTGCCGCCTGTGTGCGCAGCCTCGGGTTCAAGACCGGCAGGCTCAAGACCGGCACGCCGCCCCGGCTCGACGGGCGGACGATTGATTACTCGCAGTTCGAACGCCAGCCGGGCGATGATCGCCCCGTGCCTTTTTCCTTTAAGACCCGCGAGATTAATCGCCCGCAAATCGAGTGCTTTATCGGATACACAAACGAAGAAGTACACGATGTGATCCGCCGCAACCTGGATAAATCGCCCCTCTACAGCGGCGACATTCAAGGCATTGGCCCGCGCTATTGCCCTTCGATTGAAGACAAGGTTGTGAAGTTCAGCGAGAAGCCACGCCACCAGATATTTCTCGAACCCGAAGGCTACACGACCTACGAGGTCTACCCGAACGGCATCTCTACGAGTCTTGCCGAAGAGGTGCAACTCGAGATGGTTCACCGCATACCGGGTCTTGAAAACGTGAAGATGCTCAGACCCGGATACGCAGTCGAGTATGATTTCGTAGACCCGCGCGAGCTTTACTCTACGCTTGAGACAAAGCAGGTTAGCGGTCTGTTTCACGCGGGGCAGATAAACGGCACGTCAGGTTACGAAGAAGCCGCCGGACAGGGGATTGTCGCGGGGATAAACGCCGCGCTCAAAACCCTCGGACGCGAGCCCTTCGCGCTCGACCGCAAAGAGAGCTACATCGGGGTTATGATAGACGATCTGGTCACGAGCGGGGCCGACGAGCCTTATCGCATGTTCACCTCGCGGGCCGAGATGCGTCTGTCTCTGCGATACGACAACGCAGACCAGCGACTCACACGGCTTGCCTGCGAAATAGGCTCGGTTGGTGAGCGCGATTATGAAGCCTTTCTCGCGCGCCAGCGGGATGTGAAAACGGTGAGAGAGTTTCTTGCCGACACAAAGGTCAGCGAAATGGCCGCCGAACTTGCCGATGCTTTGGACCTTGAAGGCTCGCCCGAAGCCGTCAAAGGCAAACGTCTCGATTATCTAGCGCGTCGGCCCGATTTCAATTCCGAGAGGTTGGTCGAAATCATCAAGGCGCGCACGCCGGGAGCGATTCACGAAAAAGAGATTGCAGTCGCGCTTAATGACATTAGGTATTCGGGCTATCTGAAAGATCAGGAATCGCTTGCCCGCAAGCGGGGCCGTTACGACGCGCTCGAAATACCGACTCACACGGATTTTTCGAGGATTTCAGGGCTCTCAAACGAAGTCGTGCAGAAACTCGGAACCGTTCGCCCTCGAACCATCGGACAGGCGGCCCGAATACCGGGCATCACACCGGCGGCCGTGTCCATACTCCTGGTCGAAATGCTCAGGCAGGGTTAACAGGTTTTGAGGTATGAGGTTCGAAATCCCAAATCAGATTATTGAGCGATAGAGGTCTTCATATTGCGGGATAATGCTTTCGGTAGAGAAACGCGTAACGGCCGACACCCTTCCCTTCTTTCCCATCTCTTCGCGCCTGCGGTCATCGGTCAGAATCGAGAGCGCCGCCTCCGCCATCGTCCGCACATCGCCTACATCAAACATATATCCGGTCTCGCCTTCCACAACGACTTCGGGTATGCCGCCAACGCGAGTGGCAATGACCGGGACTTCGCACGCCATCGCTTCAAGCGCAACCAACCCGAACGACTCGGTAAGAGAAGGCAGCAGCAACAGATCGGCAAGCGATAGATAATCTCTTATCTGAGACTGAGGCTGTTTGCCCACGAACTTGATGCAGTCGGCGACTCCGAGACGCGCGGCCAGCCGCTCGGCCCCCTGACGCTCAGGCCCGTCTCCGCACATCACAAGTTTTGCGCCCAGCCCGCTTTTGCGAATGAGCGCGAGGACTTTTATGCAATCGGTGATTCGCTTGACCGGGCGAAATGTAGAGATATGCAATAGGATCTTTTCGCCGTCGGGAGCGATACGTCTTCTCAACTCTTCGTGCGGCGTGCGGCGATAATAATTCGCGTCTATGAAATTATAGATCACTCTTATCGGGCAGTTGATGCCGAAGGTATCAAGGGTAGCCTTGCGCAGGTAATTCGATATCGATGTCACCGCATCCGATTGCTCTATGCCAAACCGCGTGATAGGCAGAAAAGACGGATCACGGCCAACAAGAGTTATATCCGTGCCGTGGAGGGTGGTCACAACCGGCAGGTAACGCGAGGGGCGAAGCATTTCGCGCGCCAGATGGGCGCTCACGGCGTGCGGTATCGCATAATGCATGTGAACCAGATCGAGCGATTCATCGCGGGCCACTTCAAACAGCTTTGATGCCAGGGCGTCGGTGTAAGGCGGATACTCAAACAACGGATAGCTGAGCATGTCTACCGCGTGGAAGTGAACCCGGTCACGGGTGGTGCCGCCGTCACCGAGCCTCATCGGTGGCGCATAACTGATGAAATGGATCGAGTGTCCCCGCTTTGCAAGCTCAAGCCCAAGCTCTGCGCCGACGATGCCGCTCCCGCCGTAGGTTGGATAACAGGTGATGCCGATTTTCATAGGAGCCAGGGCTTCGCCGGGGGCCGGTGTCGAGTCATTACGCCGATGCCCCGGCAATTTGCTAATACTGTGATCTTCCATCTATAACCGGCCCCCGGCCCCTGGCCCCTAGCTATAAATATTCATTCTTCGCGACAACAATTCTACGGGGTCGTGAACATTGAGAGCTTCGCGCACGACAAAGGCTTCGGCGTGTTCTACGGAAATCAGGTCACCGTAAAACCTCTGGCGGGATTCCAGCCTGCGGAGGAACCCTTTGTCGCTTATAACGGTTTCAAGCTCGGCGCTAGCCGGGTCGTAAAGCTGAGAGCGATAACACTCGGCGGCGGCCTGCTTCTTTGGGGCAAAGTCGCTGATGTCCACCACGAAGGTAGGCACGACAGTGCGCGGGAACAGGAAATGCGCGATGGCCTGTGGGCGGAACCGTTCCTGCCCTGATTCGGCGTCGTATTTTGCCAACCCCGCCACATGCGAGGCTTCGCGCACTATCTGGCAGGTGTGCGCGTGGTCGGGGTGAGGGTCTTCCCAATAATGTGTGAAGATAATGCGCGGGCGATACTTGCGAATCTTGCGCACCATTCGCGTGCGGGTGTCTTCGGTCAGCCAGATGTGAGCATCGGGCGCTTCGAGGTTGTCGCGCACCACAAGCCCCAGAACCGTTGCAGCCTCTTCGGCCTCGCGCGCTCGTGTCTCGGCATTGCCGCGAGTGCCCATCTCTCCACGCGCCATGTCGAGTATGCCTACGCGATAGCCCAGAGAGATCAGTTTCAAAAGAGTTCCACCACAGGAAAACTCCGCGTCATCCGGGTGCGCGCCAATCGCAAGCGCATCCAGTCTTATCTCTTCAACCATCTTTTCAAACCTCTGCTTTCAGGTTACGAGCGAGCTATGATCCGAGTCAAGCGAACCGCAACTTGTCCGGCGGCCGAAATATGTGGCTTAATCGGTACTGGTGATTGCGCGCAATTGCGGAAATCTTTCATGCGAGAGGAGCGTTTATGCCCGCCGATCAGGATTTATCAAAGCTTCAATTTCTGTACCTGACCACACAGGGGCGCGTTTCAAATCTGCCGCGCGAGATCGAGATATGGTTTGTCAAACGCGAGGGCAAGCTCTATATCTTCGCCGAGCATTTTCACAACGCGCAATGGGTGAAAAATATTGAGCGCAACCCCGGCGTGCGTGTGCGCGTAGGCGACCGCGAGTATGAGGCGACGGCTCGCGTGCTGGACCACAAAAGCGATACGAGCGCGTGGGAAGCGACTCAGCAGCTTGCTCGCGACAAGTATGGCTGGGGCGAAGGATTGCCGGTTGAAATCACTACTGACAATCCGCTCTGATTCTTCTGGGCCGGACAGCCCTGAGACTCTGAAATGCCTGCGCGGGTTTTGCTGAGATCGACTGGCCGGCGCTGAGAGTTTAGACCCCACAATCTACGGGGAAGTTCCCGTCCGTTTTGGAGGCATCGAGTTGATTGCTATAATTGAAGCATAAAATTTAAAGGAGGCAGTTATGGCAGACGTTATTCCTGAAAAATACAAGGACCTGTTTGATAAGAAAGCATTCGCGCATCTTGCCACAGTGATGCCCGACGGCAACCCCCAGGTAACACCCGTCTGGATAGATTATGACGGTACACACGTGCTTGTGAATTCCGCTCGCGGACGGCAAAAGGATAAGAACATGGAGCGCAATCCTTCTGTGTCGCTTTCGATACAGGACCCGGACAATCCTTATCGCTATCTCGAAGTGCGCGGTCAGGTCGATGAGATCACCGAAGAAGGCGCGGAAGAACATATAGACAAGATGGCAAAAAAATATATAGGCCTCGACAGATATCCTAATCGTCAGCCGGGCGAGGTGCGGGTGCTTTATAAAATCAAACCCGTACACTCAACACACATGGGTTGAGTCGTCAGGAAAACATTCAACCGACAAGATAATGATTTGACTGTCTGGCGGCACGGCGCATGCCTGTCTTTTTTTGACCATGCAGATAGACTGCTCTATCTCGTTTGAAACGACCTCTGAGTAAGAATCCTTACAGGTTGTTTTTTTGCGGCCTGTGGCATTTTTGCGTTTTTCCTCACAATCCCGCCTCATAAATCAATTGCCGCTAATAAAACCAATGCTACTTAAATCACTCAGAGTATTATGAGATAGCTTACCAGCGCAATTTTGGAATGTTGATTGCAGTCATTCGGGCATCTTTCTTATAGGCACAAACATTATACGCGATTGTACTGGCTACGTGGGTATGATTGCGTGCACAGGTGTCTAACGAAGACAATCGAACACACTCAGGGATCGGGACTTCAATACGAGTAACAGGCTAACCAGCGGGCAGGTAATCCGCCCCTGTCCTGGTTGAGGTGTGCGCCGGGACAATTAAGGAGACGAGAATGAAACTGGTAAAGATAGGTGTATTCTTGCTCTTCGCGGCGTTGTTCACTCTCCCAATGATAAAGGTGAGCATCGTCAGAGGTCAATCATCCCAATTCCCAGGGAAGCTGCCAGATTCTGTGGATAGTGACCCTAATCCTTCACCTTTTGCACCTTGTATCGGGGGAGAAGCCGTCGCGGCTTTTGATGATAGGTCAATCAATCAGTTTTTTGTTGATGATGATACGCATCACGCCGATAACGGAACCTTCGATGAATTTGAAACGATAGAGGATGGGCTCGGGCCAACCTACAACGCGCAGTCGTGCCGAGAGTGCCATCAAAACACGGTGTCGGGCGCAATCAGTCAGGTCAATGAATTGAGGGCCGGCATCTCAAGTCATGGCCAATTTTCCAACCCCTGCGTGTTGATCACCGACGACAATGGGAACAAGCAATTAATTTGCGACAGATCGCTCATCAATGATCGCGCGATTTGTCCGGCAGGCCCATTGAAATACACGCTCGTAAACGGCCAGCAATTCAACCACCCGGATGCGAATATACAGGAACGGGTGGATATGATAACCGACACAAATGCCAACATGATTCCCGAGGAGCAGATAGTCCATTCGTTCCGAACGTCCCTGAACGTACTTGGAGACGGGCTGGTCGAGGCGGTCAACAGCAACACATTGCTGGACATCGCAAACAACCAGCCCGCAGCGCAGAGAGGAAGACTGGTCCTTGTGCAGGTACTTGAAGTCAATGACCCGACCTTCCGTGTAGGCCGCTTCGGATGGAAGGATCAACAGGCCAGCCTGCTTTCCTTCTCTGGCGATGCCTACCTCAACGAGATGGGCATAACCAATCGCCTCTTATCTGCTGACTTTACAAATGTATGCGACGAATTGCCCGAAATAGGCGGATTTGTCGAAGATCAAGACAACGATATAGACGTGTTCGCCCGCTTTATGAGAGCCACAAAGGCTCCGCCGCGCAACAAGTTTCTGGCGAATACCAAGGCGGCCTCCGATGGAGAAGATCTATTCAAGGCCATAGGATGCGCCGTCTGCCACGTTCCCAGTATTGTCACCTCGCCCGTCGGCACGGTAATCAACGGAGGCACTTTTACCGTACCGCAGGGACTTGGTTGCAAAACCTTCCACCCGTATGGAGATTTTCTTCTGCACGACATAGGGACCGGCGATGGGATAGTGCAACTTACCGACCCCAATGGTGTTCTTGATCAAACGACAGCCAACATCATGCGCACAGCCCCGCTATGGGGAGTTCGCACCCGTAACCGGCTGATGCACGATGGCGAGTCGCTGACCTTCACAGACGCGATAAGGCGACACCGCAATCAGGCTCAGGCTGCAAACACAGCCTTCTTTAATCTCTCGACTGCCGACAAGAACAATGTGCTGACATTCCTAAAATCGCTCTGACGACCGAGGTCGCAGAGTAGATGCAAAAACTCAACAAGACGGAAGCCGGTCAGGTCATCCCTCGCCTGATCGGCCTCCGCCACTACGCGGTGTTCAAATCAAAGTGAAAGGAGAAAGTGTCTCAATGAGAGGAGCAGCAAAATCATCGTGGCTGAAGGGTAACGCGCTCGGTCTGTGGTTCCTCGTCATAGCCGTGTCCGCGTCGCTTTGCGGATGTGTAAAGAAAGAGCAAACGACACCTGTAGAAGCGCCGCAGGCCGAAGCGGCAACCCCGTCTGTCGTAGCGCCCGCTCAAGTAGAAGCCGCGCCTCCAGAGGCCGCGCAAAAGCCTGTGCTCCCTCCGCCTCTGCCGGATGAAATTAAAGTCGTGGTCGCGCGCGTGTACGACAATAACGTTACTCCCGATGTGCATCGTTGCATCGTAGGTGATTTCGACGGAGACGATTCACAGGATCTTGTCGTAGTCGTAAGACCCGTCCCCGGACGATTGCCGCAAATACAAGACGAGCTCGCCCGATGGCAACTCGAAGATCCGAAAAAGGTCCACGTGCCCGATCCCACAAGGGCCGTGCAGTCTCCCGCGCCAAACCCGGAACCGGTTCACGTCAGTCAGGGCGATGAGTTGCTGGTTATCATTCACGGAAACGGACCTGTCGGCTGGAGAGACCCGGAGGCGAACAATACCTACCTGCTCAAAAACGGCGTCGGCGTTGATATAAAGCCCTTATCTTTCAAGGAGACGCTTGCAGAGGTTCGAGGTCAGGAGAAGCAGCCGGGTCTGAGGGGAGATGTCATTACAGAGAGACTTGGAGGAGAGAGGGGATTTCTTTACTATACCGGCGCGAGATATGCCTGGTATCGCATGGAAAAGACCGGGGATGAGATCGCGCGCAAAACCGGAGGCCGATGACGGGTCGCTTCACGCTTTGACAGGATTAACAAAGATAAAACGAGAACCCGGCCCGATCCTCATAAATCCTGTTAATCCTGTCAAAGGGCTACGGGCTAATGCGCTTTATTGAGATAGCGCGATTCGAGCGGGGCATAACGGCGCAGGTCTTCCATAATCTCGGCGAAATCATCCGGCAACAGCGATTGAGGCCCGTCAGACCAGGCCTCCTGCGGGCGCGGATGAACCTCTATGATCAACCCGTCAGCGCCTATCGCCATGGCTGCTTTCGATAGAGGTTTGATCAGGCTGCGCCTGCCCGTGCCGTGTGAAGGGTCTACGATCACGGGGAGGTGGCTCAACTCGTTGAGGACGGGAACGGCGGCAAGGTCCAGAGTGTTGCGCGTAGCAGTTTCGAAAGTGCGGATGCCGCGCTCGCAAAGTATGACCTGATCGTTTCCGTGCGAGGCGATGTATTCGGCCGAGAGCAGAAGTTCCTTTATGGTCGAACTCATCCCGCGTTTGAGCAGGACGGGACGGCCCGCGCGACCGAGTTTCTTGAGCAGGGCAAAGTTCTGCATATTGCGCGCGCCCACCTGAAGTATGTCGGCGTATTCGGCCACCACTTCTACATCTTCGGCTGTCACGGTCTCTGTTATAACCTTGAGGCCGGTATGTTTGCGAGCTTCGGCCAGCAGTTTCAAGCCTTCCACTTCAAGACCCTGAAAATCATAGGGCGAGGTTCGCGGTTTGTAAGCGCCTCCGCGAAGCACCTGCGCGCCCGCGCGTTTGACGGCCTCTGCGGTCTCCATCAACTGCTCGCGCGTTTCGACCGAGCAGGGGCCGGCCATCACCACGAACTCAGCTCCGCCGATTTCCAGGTCGCCGACGTGAATGGTTGTTTTTTGAGGTTTAAGCTCGCGGCTGACCAGTTTATAAGGCTGAAGTATCGGCACTACGTCGGCCACGCCCGGCACAGAGCGGAGGTTTTGCAAGTGGTCTTTATTGTCGCCCCGGCCTATGGCTCCGATCACCACACGCTCTTCCCCGCGGATAAGGTGCGGCGTGTACCCGTAACGACGAATGCTTGCGCAAACGTCTTCGATCTGTTGTTCGGTTGCATCTGGTTTCATGGCTATTATCATTACTCCTTCTCCTTTGTCCCTTCGGCATTTGAATTTGACTGCTCAAATGACTCGGCGCTCGGATAGCTGCCAAGCACTCTAATGCTTTCGGCCATCTCGGCCAGGTGCGCGAGCGCTCGCGCAATTTTTGGTTCGGCCAGATCGCCGGTCAAATCGAGATAAAACGAATATTCCCACGGACGTCCTTCGATGGGCCTCGACTCTATTTTCGACAGGTCTATATCGCGGAGCGCGAAAGCGGCGAGCGAGCGAAAGAGCGCGCCGGGATGATTGGCTACGCGAAAGACTATAGTCGTTTTTCGCGTGCCAGGGCGGGCCGAGGTCTTGATCGAGCCTGCGTAATCGGGTCGCACAAGCAATAAAAATCGAGTGAAGTTTTCAAGGTTGTCTTCGATACCTTCGACAAGAATCTGCGCGTCATAGACCAGGGCCGCCTGCGCGCCCGCTATGGCGGCTTCGTCACGGCTGCCGCCTTCGACAATCGCGCGGACGCTGCCTGCGGTATCGTAAGCGGCCTCGACTTCGAATTGTGGATTGGCGCGCAGAAAGCGTTCGCATTGAGCGAGCGCGACCGGGTGTGAATAGACGCGTCGCACATCTGAAAGGCTGACGCCTGACAGGGCAATAAGGTTGTGAATGATTCTGAGTTTAGCTTCGCCGATGATCGTCAGATCGTGCTCGACCAGCAGGTCATAATTCTTATAGACCGATCCGGCCAGGCTGTTTTCAATCGGGGCCACGGCGCACGAGGCTTCCGCGTCAGCGACCGCCTCAAACATCTCTTCAAACGTCCGGTAAGGCATCCCCTCAAAATCAGGGCCAACGAGCTTTTGCGCAGCCGCTTCGCTGAAGGCCCCGCGCTCGCCCTGATAAGCCACCTTCAGTCTTTCACCCGCAATACTATTGGTCATCAATTAGTCTCCAAAAACTTTGAGGCCCGCTACCTTCACTGGAAGGAGCGGGCCTCGAAAACTCTTGCGATTCGGTTTCAGTCTACACCATCGCGCCCCCCGCTCCATTTGCGGTGCTAAAGTAAAAATAGAAGCTAAACCAGTTAGAGACAAAGCCTCTGGCCCGGTCGGATGTGGACGGTGTGTGTGGCTGATCGTAAATCATAAGCTTTAGCAACAAAACTTACCGCGCATTATGCGCATTATCGCATCGGCTGTCAAGCATCTTCTCCGGCATAAAAGTTCAAATTGCCACCTGAACAGATAGCTGCGCTTGAGCCGCAAGCAAACAAACGCTATTATTAGCGCGCCTTTCCGAGCATTCAATCAACTATCGTCAGGAGGATGTTATGTCGAGATATTTGACCATTGCAATCGTAATAGCGCTCGTGTCAACCGGCTTCGGTCGGTCGAAAACGGTTGCCGCAAAGGCCGGGTTGAGAGTCGGGGTCGCGGCAGTCGCGGTCACGCCCTTTGGGCCTAACCCTGAATGGGACGGCCAGATAACCGCCTCCGGCGTCTGGGGAGAGAAATACACAGACAAGAATAACAACGGGCGATGGGACACGGGCGAGCCGTTTGAAGACGATCCCGGTAACACGGCGCTCGACCCAAGCTCAAAAGACAAGTATGACGGCATATACCTGGCGGGATTTGGCAGCAACCGTCCGGCCACGGGCAAACACGACGATTACTGGGCGCGAGCCATAGTGTTGGACGACGGCGCGACAAAAATCGCCATCGTCTCGATTGATGTGATCGGATATTACTCGAAAGCAAATTATTACGGGCTGGGCGAAATTCAAAAACTGGTCGATCCCTCGCTTGGCATAGGCGAAATCCTCATCACAAGCACTCACAACCATCAGGGACCCGACACCATAGGCCCGTGGGGAATAAATCCATTTAGCGACGGCAAGTATCCGAAGTATCTCAGATTTCTCGACCATCAGATCGCCAAAGCGATAAATCGGGCGGCTCGCTCGACTGCACCTGCGCGGATGAAGCTCGGACGCACCGACCCGCAGGCATCGCCTTCGATCTTCGGCATGCAGACGCGAACGGGCGGGCGGCCCCCGCGTTTCTTTGATGAAGAGATGCGCGTGATGCAATTCGTCGGCACCCAGGGGCAACGCCGAGGAAAGGTCATCGCAACTCTGATCAACTGGAACACGCACCCCGAATCTATGGAAGACAAAAACACCATCATAACTTCCGATTTTCCGCACGCCGTTCGCCAGACCGTAGAGAAGCGATTCGGGGGCATAGCCGTCTATGTCAGCGGCGACATCGGCGCGGCTGAAATCATAGGCGACACAAACAACAAGAATCACGACCGTATCAGGTTTGACGGAAAAGATTATCCGCTCGATGAGAAGCACAACCGCCCGGTCTTTACCAGCGAGCGCACCGAGGCGATAGGGCGAGACATTGGCAAGGCGGCCATCGAGGCTCTCGCGCGCGGCGAGTGGAGCGCGGTAAATAAGATCGAATTGAAGAAGGCGAACCTCAGAGCGCCAATGGATAACGCGGCCTATGCGGTCCTGGCTGCAAAGGGAGTGCTCGACACTTTGTCCACGCCCGCCGAAGCCGATAACATCGAAATCAACACGTGGGTTTACGTAATCACTATGGGCGATGCGCAGATCATAACGACGCCGGGCGAATTGTTTCCCGAAGTCTTCTACGGCGTGGAGGATCACGGGCGCAACGATTGCCCCGAAGCCAAAACGGGACGGCCCGCAGAGCCGGGCGTGATCGGTCGCATGACGAAGAAATACAAATTCGTGCTCGGCCTGTGCCCCGAAGAGTTCGGCTATATCGTGCCCGGTTCAGATTTTCACCCGCCCACGCCCGACCCGGCCCGTGGTCTTAAACAGGCCGAAGACCCCTGCAAGTCACAGAAAGTGCCCAACCATTATCACGAGACCAACTCGGCAAGCTCCGAACTCGCTCCCGCGTGGGCGTGCGTGGCGGCGGCGCTCCTTGACGGCAAAGCGCCCCGTGCAGCCGCCTGTAAAGATATGAGCAAGTGGACCGATTTCGTGAAGAAGTGATGCGTAATGCGTGATGCGTGATTCGTGACTTTCAGAAAGGCTACCTGTTAAAGACAATTTGCCAGCCTGCTCGAATCACGCATCACGCATCACGCATCACTTTGCATTAGTCGGCGCTTTCGAATTCAAGTGACAATTCGCCGTCCTTGACATCAATCACGAGCCGCCCGCCCGATTGCAATTGGCCGAATAAAATCTCTTCGGCCAGCGGCTCTTTGATCTTTGCCTGAATCAGACGGCCCATGGGGCGCGCGCCAAACAGCTTGTCATAGCCGTGCGTGGCCAGCCATTGCCTGGCCGCTTCCCGCAATTCGATGCTGACTTTTTTCTCTTCGATCTGATCGCGCACTTCCTTGATGAACTTATCGACCACGCGCTCGACCGCATCAGTGCCGAGCGAATCGAAGGCTATCCATCCGTCGAGCCGGTTGCGAAATTCCGGGCTGAATGTGCGCTCGATAGCGCCTTTGCCCTTGCTGCCCGAAGAACTGCCTCTGGAAAAACCTATCCCCTCGGCGCTCACTTCGCGCGCCCCGGCGTTTGTCGTCATAATCAATATCACGTTGCGAAAATCGGCCTTCTTGCCGTTGTTGTCCGTCAGCGTAGCGTGGTCCATGACCTGCAACAAAATATTGAACAGATCGGGATGAGCCTTTTCGATCTCATCCAGAACCAGCACCGCATAAGGATTCCGGTTGATAGCGTCCGTAAGCAACCCGCCCTGATCGAAGCCGACATAGCCCGGAGGCGCTCCGATCAATCGAGACACGGTATGTTTTTCCATGTACTCGCTCATATCGAAGCGGAGGAACTCGACGCCAAGCGACAGGGCAAGCTGTTTTGAAAGCTCGGTCTTGCCGACCCCCGTCGGGCCTGAGAACAGAAACGAGCCGATGGGCTTTTCCGGGTGGCCAAGCCCCGAACGCGAGAGCTTGATCGCTTTGACGATCTGACTTATCGCCTGATCCTGCCCGAATATGACCGCCCGAAGATCGCCTTCCAGATTTTGCAGCCGCTCCTTGTCAGAGACCGAAACGGTTCGAGGCGGAATCTTTGCCATGCGCGCGACTACTATCTCGATGTCTTTAGGCTGGATCGTTTTTGGCCTACGGTTTGGCGGCAGAAGCTTTACAGCCGCGCCCGCTTCATCCACTACGTCTATAGCCTTATCGGGCAGAAACCTGTCGTTTATGTGTTTTGCCGCAAGCTCGGCCGCCGCTCTCAGCGAAGGATGAGTAAAGCGCACGCCGTGATGATCTTCGTAGTATCCCTTCAGCCCTTCAAGTATCTTGACCGTGTCTTCGACATTGGCTTCTGAAATCTCGATCTTCTGGAAGCGACGAGCAAGCGCCCGGTCGCGCTCAAACGAGCTTTTGTACTCGGGGTAGGTCGTAGAGCCTATGCAGCGCAACTCGCCCGAGGCGAGCACCGGTTTTAGTATGTTCGAAGCATCCATCGAGCCGCCGCTCACCGCGCCCGCGCCGACTATCGTGTGAATCTCGTCTATGAAGAGGATCGCGTTTTTTCGCTTCACAAGCGCCACTATTACAGCCTTGAGCCGTTGCTCGAACTCGCCCCGGTACTTCGTTCCCGCAAGCAACGCCCCCATATCGAGCGCGTAGATTTCCGACGTTGCGAGCACTTCCGGCACTTCGCCGCGATGGATTTTCAGGGCGAGCCCTTCGGCTATCGCGGTCTTCCCCACGCCGGGATCGCCCACGTAAATGGGATTGTTTTTCCGTCTGCGGCAAAGCACCTGCACGGTGCGCTCGACTTCTGAAGCGCGGCCTATCAGAGGGTCGATTCTTCCTTTTGCGGCTCGCTCTACCAGATTGACCGTAAAGGCTGCGAGCGGGTCGCGAACGGGAGGTGCGCCCGCCTCTTCATCTTCGATCTCCGACTCACCGAAACCCGCGTCGGGCTCGTCGGTTATCTTCGAGATGCCGTGCGAGATGTAGTTGAGCACATCGAGCCGGGTGATGCCCTGTCGCTCAAGGAAGTAAACGGCCGTTGACCGGCGCTCGTTGTAAAGCGCGGCCAGTATGTTGCCGCCGTCAATCTGTTCCTGACCCGACCCCTGAGCCTGAAGCACGGCGCGCTGCAACACGCGCTGAAAGGATGGGGTCTGTTCGGGGGTCTGATCTTCGCCTTCGGGCAATTGTTCGAGGCGCTCGGCAAAGAAATCTTCCAGATCGCGCTTCAGCGTGTTTATGTCGCCGCCGCAATGGACTATCACATCCCTGGCAGTGTGGTCTTCAAGCAAGGCGTACAAAAAATGCTCCAGCGTAAGAAACTCGTGCCGACGGTCAACCGCCTCGGCGACCGCTCGATTCAATGTGACCTGTAACTCTCTGGTAATCATCTCTATTCTCGAAATTCGATCTCAAATCTCAAATCTCAAATCACTCCTCTTGCAGAGTGCAAAGCAAAGGGTATTCGTGCTGGCGCGCAAGCGCTGTCACTCTTGCCGTCTTCATCTCGGCTATCTCGAAGGTGAAGACGCCCGCTATGCCTACGCCCTGTTGATGGACCTGAAGCATTATCCTCACAGCCTCGCTTTCCGATTTGTGAAAGACCTCGGTCAGGACATAGACCACGAAATCCATGGTCGTATAGTTGTCGTTGTGGAGCAAGACTTTGTAGAGCGGCGGCTTCTTAATCTTCCGCTTGCTCTCGGGGATCGTTAAGTCTTCGTGGTCACGATCAAAGGTCGGCATATCACTCGGCTCTCCCGGTCAGATGCCCGTTCAGATGACTGTCCCGTCGCGAATCACACCATTTTTTGGGACGATCACTATGCCGTCGCGTATGAAGTAACCGTCTCCATCATATTCGCGGCGTTCCGCATCGTTTAGGATCTGCACGCCTGCGCCTATGCGCGCGTTCTTGTCAATTATCGTGCGGCGTATATTACAGTTTGGCCCGACCCCTATGCGCGGGTGGCCCCGGTCTATGTCCTGCTGCAACTCATCAAGCGATTGATAAAAATCGGCTCCCATCATCAGCACGCCTTCCAGTTTCGCGCCGTGCTCGATCCGGCTGCGGATTCCGATGATCGAATCATCAATGGTAGCCCCGTTTATTATGCACCCTTCGGTTATGATAGAGCTTTCGATGTGGCAATCAAGCAGCTTTGAGCCGGGCAGGTAACGAGGCCGCGTGTAGATGGGCGCGTCGGCATCAAAGAAATTGAAAGCAGGCAAAGGCAGTGTCATCTCCATGTTTGCGCGATAGAAAGCGCCTATCGTTCCGATGTCTTCCCAGTAATCGTCAAACAAAAACGCCTGCACGTTGATGTCGGAAAGCGCGCCGGGCAAGACCTCTTTGCCGAAATCGACCGCCGAGGGCATTACATTATGAAGCAGATTGCGGGCTACTTCTTTCCTGAAGATATAAATGCCCATAGAAGCGAGAAACGGGCGGCGCGCAGCCTGCTCGGGCGAAAGCCCCAGCACGCTCGTATCAACCCGCATCGGCTCAAGCGCCTCGCCCTTCGGCTTTTCGCTGAACTCAATTATGCGCCCGGTGCTGTCTATCTTGAGCAGCCCGAAACTCGAAGCCTCATCTTCGCGCGCCGCCGTCACGCCTACCGTAACATCGGCACCCGATTTCTCGTGCTCGGCTATAAACTTGCGATAGTCCATGCGATAGAGATGGTCGCCCGCAAGCACCAGTATGGTTTCGCCCTTGTAGTTGTCGAAATGATGAAAGCTCTGGCGCACGGCGTCGGCCGTTCCCTGAAACCAGTCGGGCCGTTCGGGAGTCATCTCTGCCGCGAGCACTTCCACAAAACCGTTTGTGAACCGGCTGAAGCGATATGTGCGCGCAATGTGGCGATTGAGCGACGCGGAGTTGAATTGCGTGAGAATGAAGATGCGATGTATGTCGGAGTTTATACAGTTTGATACGGGTATATCAATGAGCCTGTACTTGCCTCCAAGCGGCACTGCGGGTTTCGCCCTCAGCTTGGTCAGCGGGTAAAGCCTCTGCCCTACACCTCCTCCAAGTATCACCGCTATGACATCATTCATCGGCATATTCGTTACCCTCCCAAACAATATAAGCGTCCTTTGATCAGAGCTTGTGACTTCAAATATCAAGAGTATACTCGCAGCCTGCCCGGTGTAAAACCTTATCGCCTGATAAATACCTGCCGAGATCGAAAGAAACCATTGATCGTGAGAATTTCAAAGGCTCTGGCGTTCGAGGCTTTGTTTTCAAACCGCCATCAACTATCATCAGCAGGTCGGTCGGTCGGGGCAAAGACGCGGCCCACCCGAAATACTCTGCAAACGGAGACGAGAATGTCGGCAACACGCGGAAAAACAATCTGCTTTATTGATAACGGCAATATATTTTACGGACAGCAAACCGCCGGATGGCGAATCGACTGGCAGAAATTCCTGCAATATCTGGAGCAGGACAGCCAGATATGGCAAACCTATTATTTCGCATCTCAACAGGACCCGCCGCGAGACGAAGAGACAGCCTTTTACACCTTTCTCAAAGAAGAACTGCGGTGGGAAGTCTCTATTTACGCGCTCGGAAAAAGAACTATCACCTGTAGCAAGTGCCGACATACCAAAACCGTACCCGTCGAAAAAGGCGTCGACGTGGGGCTCGCCACAAAGATGCTTATGCTCGGAATGAATCAGTCTTACGAGACCGCGATTCTGGTCTCGGGCGACAGGGATTATCTCGAAACCGTGAAATTCCTTAAGGGGCTCGGCATTCGCGTAGAGATAGTCGCATGGCAAAATGCGCTCTCCGAAGAGCTTTCCGCCGAATCTTCCGCGCCCGTCCTTTTCTTCGACGACATTAGAAACCGGATCGAAAAAGCTTAATCCGAAACTGCTTAAATCATGAATGGCGATTCCATCTTTACCCTGTGCCTGGCTGACCGAGTATCGCGGGCGCTTGCCGAAGGCAAACCCGTTGTCGCGCTCGAGACCACGGTGATCGCGCACGGGCTGCCTCGCCCGCTCAACATCGAAACCGCCCGCGCCGCCGAACAAGCCATACTCGATCACGAAGCCGTCCCGGCCGCCATAGGCATTGTCGGCGGAACGGTCAAAGTGGGACTGAGCGCGGATGAGATAGAGATGTTCGGCACGGGCGCGGCTCCCGACGGCCCGGTCGAAAAAGTAAATCTGAGCAATATGGCCGCCGTTTTGCTCAGGCGAAGATGGGGAGCCACCACGGTTGCCGCTACGATGAGGATAGCCGAGATTGCGGGCGTGAAGGTCTTTTCGACCGGGGGAATCGGCGGCGTGCACAGAGGGGTAGCCGATTCGTTCGACATATCGGCCGACATGACGGCGCTCGCCCGACTGCCTTTGATATGCGTTACAGCGGGAGCCAAGTCCATACTCGACCTGCCGAAAACGCGGGAGCATCTGGAAACGCTTGGCGTGCCCGTGGTCGGTTTTGGCACCGATGAATTTCCGGCATTCTACTCCCGTCGAAGCGGTCTGCCGGTAGACATAGCCGTAGATACCGTAGAAGAAGCGGCCCGACTTGCGGTGCTCCACTGGCAAAGCGGCGGTAAAACGGCTGTGCTCGTATGCGCGCCCGTGCCTGAGGACTTTGAGATACCACCCGCTCAAATGGAACAAGCAACCGAGCGCGCCCTCGAACGCGCCGCCCGGTCGGGCATCAGAGGCAAAGCCCTCACACCGTTTTTGCTCTCTCAAGTAAAGGAACTGACCGAAGGTCGCTCGCTTGAAACCAACCGTGCGCTCCTCATCAACAATGCAGAAGTGGCGGCTCGCATAGCGGCAGCTTTGGCGCTACATCAAGGGCAATAGATCACAGACGAAACTCATCCGTGACGAGTGATGCGTGATTCGTGACCTTCGGGCAGGCCGCCGGTTTTAAACAACTTGCAAACCTGCTCGAATCACGCGTCACGCGTCACTCGGAGTTGTCGCCTATTGGCTTTTGCTCGAACGCGGTTTCGGGTTATGCTTTTATACTCAGGTCACGGCCGCTTCAACGACCGACGCAATGATTTCAATCCTACGAGGTAACTTGCTTATGAGATATTTTATTCGACACGATCATCCCGCCCACAGGCGCGCGCGCTTGATCGCAGCCGTAGCGATGATGATTGTCGCTTTCACTCTCCCGACCATCTTGCAACCCGCTTCCGCCGATGATGATAAGCTTGCCAATCAGCCCAAGGCCGATTATCACACCCGCAGGCAAAAGCTGATGAGTCAACTCAAAGACGGCATCGTGGTTCTGATCGGGCAGCGAGAGGAAGACCTGGGCGAGGTCGCGCGCTTTCGCCAGAAAAACGACATTATGTACCTGACCGGCGTCGAGACGCCTGCCGCCTACCTGATGCTCATCCCCGCAGGGTTGCTTGCCGACAAGGCCGCAAAAGAGATCGTTTTCATCCCGCCGCGCAACCTTCGGCGGGAAAGGTGGACGGGTGTGCAGATCGGTCCCGGCGCCGAAGCCGAACAGAAATTCGGCGTCGAGGAAGTGGCAAGCTCCGAAAAGTTTTATGAGCGCCTGCACGATATCCTGATGTCTCCTCCATTTAAAGTGGAAGACGGAAGCGCAAAGCCCCCGGCCAAGCTCTATACGATAATACCCGAAGGGTCGACCGCCGTAATCACACGCGAGAATCAGTTTATCGAACGTATTCGCAAGGAAGCCCCTCACGTTCAGATCGTAGACGTGTCGCCTTTTATAGCCGAATTACGCAAGATAAAATCGCCTGCTGAAATCGCGCTGCTTCAAAAGGCCATAGACATAACAGGCGAAGCTCAACGCGACGCGGCCAAAACGATCCGTCCGGGCGCGTATGAATACGAAGTGCAGGCCGCACTGGAATACGCGTTCGCCCGCAACGGGGCCGAACGCCTTGGCTTTCCCTCAATCGTCGGATCGGGGTTTTATTCCACCATCCTGCATTACAACGAGAATCGCAAGAAAATTGATGCGGGCGATCTGGTCGTCGTAGACATCGGCGCGGAATACAGTTATTACACGGCCGACATCACCCGCACCTATCCGGCTTCGGGCAAATTCACGCCGCGCCAGCGCGAAGTCTATCAACTCGTGCTCGAAGCTCAACGCGCCGCCGAGAAGGCTTTCAAACTGGGCGAATCAAACATAACGAAGTTGGACGGTGTAGCAAGAGAGGTGATGCGGGCCAGCAGCCTGACCGACAAGCAGGGCAACAAGCTCGACAGGTATTTCATTCACGGGCTTGGTCACTGGGTCGGCATGGATGTGCACGACGTAGGCGAGTACGCAAAGCCCATGCCCGTGGGGTCGGTCTTCACAATCGAGCCGGGCATATACATCCCCGACGAGAAGCTCGGCGTGCGAATTGAAGACGATTATCTCGTGACCGAGAAGGGGCTGGTCAAGTTGAGCGGCAAGATAGTGTCGGAACCGGATGAGATCGAACGATTGATGTCAGCCGGTGGTTCAAATATGAAGGCCGCGCCCGCTTCCGGGCGAATGAGCAATTAGTAAGAGTTCAAAACGCCACAGAGGCACAAAGACACAGAGAGAAGATTAGAAAAAATCTCTGTGTCTTTGTGCCTCTGTGGCAAATGTATTGTGACAGCTTTCATCTTCTCCGGCGATTGTAGACGGCTATCGCAATCAACATGAAAAGCCCGCCCGCCGTGTCGAGCATCGAATCATAAATTGACGCGCCTCGCGTGCGGGTGTGCGCCTGATGAAACTCATCCAATAGCGCCCACGTGACTACAATTCCGAGCGTATATACGGCCCATCCGAGTCGCCACCTCAAACGGCTGTCGGCGCGAAACGCCCTGAACGACAGCGCGGCCAGCACGGCATATTCCGTAAAGTGGGCCGCCTTTCGCACGATGACATTAAGCGCGCCTATCGTCGCAGAGTTTGCGCCGGAAAAGAGCCAGGCAAAGATCTCTTCAATCAGACCACGAGTGTTGTCACCTGAAAAGGTGTCCGTAGACATGTAGTACATGGCTGACATCATGAGCACTACCGGCAGCCAGTATTTGATTACCCTGTAGGCGAGCGGGGACGGGCGCGTTGTAAAGCTTTCGGCCATCTCTGTTTCACTATACTAAAAGTAATAAAGCCCCGTCCCTTTCCAAAGGCACGGGGCTTATCTTTTGTTCCGGGCAGCTTCGAATCAAATCAATCGCGTCAGCCTTCCAGCGCCTGCGCGCCCGAAACGATTTCGATGATCTCGCGAGTGATCGATGCCTGCCGTACGCGATTCATGTTGATAGTCAGCGTCTCTATCACTTCTCCGGCATTCTTTGAAGCCGATTCCATAGCCGTCATCCGCGCGCCGTGTTCGCTTGCCACCGATTCGAGCAGCGCGTAAAACACCTGCGTCTCGACATAGCGCGGAAGCAGGCGACCGAATATCTCGGCTGGCGGCTGTTCGTAGAGATATTCGATAAACACTTCGGGGTCTTTCTTACTCTCGGCAGGCTGAGCTTCCGCGTCAGCCGCCTCGCCTCCTGTGCCGAATGCGTCCGAGCCTATGGGCAGCAGTTGCTTGATGACGACGCGCTGCGATAGGACCGATTTGAACTCGTTATAGATGATAAACACGCGGTCAATAGTCGAATCTTCCGCCGTGTACCTCTCCATCAGGCTGTGCGCGATTCCGGCGGCATCGTCGTAATCAACCACGCGAGCGGTGACGTTTATATATTCGCCCACGATGGAGATTTTCCGGCGACGAAAGAAGTCGCGGCCCTTTCGGCCTACGGCGACCATCTCCATCTGCTTGCCTTCGTTCTCTTGCATGAAGCGTTGCGCGGCCTTTATCAAATTGGTGTTGAAAGCGCCGCACAATCCTTTATCGGCCGTCACAAGCACAAACAGATAGTGTTCATCGCCGCGAGCATCCATGAGCGGGTGCTTGAAATCGCCCGCCCGCCGCGAAAGCCGCGAAAGCATGCTGATCATCGTGTTTGCGTAAGGGCGAGCCGCGATCACGCGATCCTGCGCGCGGCGAAGCTTGGCCGCCGACACAAGCTTCATGGCCCGGGTTATCTGTTGCATGTTTTTGACGGATCGAATTCGCCGTCGAATATCTTGAAGATTTGCCATAATCAGGGATCGGGGGTCGGGGGTCGGGGCCGGAGGCCGGAAGGAAAGATTGACGAACCAGATCACCCACTTCTCTTCCCCGGCCCCCGGCCCCTGACTCCCGACACTCCTCTATCAATCTGCCGCGGCGGGAGATGCGGCACGACCTGCCGCGCTGCCCATATCGGCAGTAAAGCGTTCTTTGAACTCGGAGACGGCCGCGCGCATCTCTTCGCGCAACTCGTCATCGAGCGCCTTCTTGGTGCGAATCTTTTCGAGCAGGCCCGCTCTTGCGTTTTCAAGGAAATTGAGCAGCCCTTGTTCGAATTTCTTCACATCTTCCATAGCCACGTCGTCAATAAAGCCGTTGGTCGCCGCCCAGATAATCATAATCTGTTGCTCGACCGGCATAGGCGAATACTGCGGCTGCTTCAGTATCTCGGTCAATCGCTGGCCGCGAGCAAGCTGCGCCTGCGTGGCCTTGTCGAGATCCGAGCCAAACAGCGTGAAGGCCGCAAGCTCGCGGAACTGCGCGAGGTCGAGTCGGAGCGTACCGGCTACCTGTTTCATAGCCTTGATCTGAGCCGAACCGCCCACGCGAGAAACCGAGTTGCCCACGTTGATTGCGGGTCGCACGCCCGAATGGAACAGGTCGGATTCGAGAAATATCTGGCCGTCCGTGATCGAGATGACGTTTGTCGGGATGTAAGCCGAAAGGTCGCCCGCCTGTGTCTCGATTATCGGCAGCGCCGTCAGGCTTCCGCCGCCAAGCAGGTCCGACAGCTTTGCCGCGCGTTCGAGCAATCGGGAGTGCAGATAAAAGACATCGCCGGGATATGCTTCGCGTCCGGGCGGTCGTCTGAGCAGAAGCGAAATAGAGCGATATGCCCAGGCGTGTTTTGAAAGATCGTCGTAGATGCACAAAACGTGCTGGCCCCGGTCGCGGAAGTACTCGCCCATCGCGCAGCCCGCGTACGGCGCTATGTATTGCATAGCGGCGGGGCTTGAGGCCGAAGCGTCCACGATAATCGTATAAGCCATCGCGCCATAATCTTCGAGCGTCTTTTGTACCTGCGCGACGGTCGATTCCTTTTGACCTATGGCTACGTAAATGCAGATCAGGTCTTTGCCCTTCGAGTTGATTATGGCATCAATGGCGACGGCGGTTTTACCCGTCTGGCGGTCGCCGATTATCAACTCGCGCTGGCCGCGTCCGATTGGAACCATCGCGTCAATAGCCTTGAGACCCGTCATCATAGGCTCGCGCACGGGCGCGCGGTCCATAACGCCGGGGGCGAGTTTCTCAAGCGGATTGAACTTGCCGCCCGTGTCTATAGGGCCGCGTCCGTCGAGCGGGCGAGTCAGCGGGTCGACCACGCGACCGATAATCTCGTCGCCTACCGGAACCGACATGATTCGCTTTGTGCGGCGGACCACATCGCCTTCTTTGATCTTTGCGTACTCGCCGAACAGGACCGCGCCGACCTTGTCTTCTTCAAGGTTGAGCGCGATGCCCGCGACCTCGTGCGGCAGTTCCAGCAGCTCGCCCGCCATCACGCGCTCAAGTCCATATATCTCGGCGATGCCGTCGCCTACCTGTATGATGTTGCCTACTTCGCTAATCTCGACGCTCGTGTCGAACCCTTCGATCTGCTGTCGAATTATTTTACTTATCTCGTCTGCTCTGATTCCTTCCATCACAGTCCCCCGTAAAAATGCGGATATGAGATTTGAGAATTATTATCTCAGACCTCTAAATGCTTCCCGATTTGAGCCGTTGTTTTACGGTCTCAAGCTGGGTGCGTATCGAGCCGTCATAGACCACCGAACCGATGCGCGTGACCACTCCGCCTATGAGCGAAGGATCGGATTTGAATTGAAGTTGAACTTTCTTGCCGGTCATCTCCTGAATATTCCGGCTCAAGACCGTCTGCTGATCTTCGCTGACCGGCCCGGCGGTCGTGATATCTGCGCGAAGGATGCCCCGGCGCTCGTTTATCTCCTGGCGAAACCGTTCGTAAACCGCGTCCAGATGGTGCAGGCGATAGTGTTTGAGAAGCGTCCTGAGCAGATTTGCGGTCATCTTGCCGGGGTTGCTTCGGCTTATGAGCGCTTCAAGCACACGGCTCTTATCATCATTTGATAAGACGGGACTTGCAAATACCTCGCGCAGTTCGTGGTTTTGCCCCATCATCTCCACAAAAGACCGGACCTCGGAGTCGATCTGCTCGACCAGATTGCGCTCGATGGCGACATCGGCGAGCGCCTCGCTGTAGCGACGGGCTACTGTCATAACGCTCATCTGTTCACCTCGCGCATCTGTTCAATATATTTGTCGAGAATCCGGCTGTTGTCTTCGGGCCGGATTTCGCGCCGTATTGTCGCCTCGGCCATCTCGACCGCGTGCTCGGCCACAAAGGCGCGAAGCTCTGTGCGCGCAGCCTTCATAGCGCCCGTGATTTCGCGTTCGGCCATCTGCCTGATCTTTTCCGCATCGGCACGTGCGCCCTCGCGTATGCGCTCGTCCTCGCGCGCGGCTTCGCGTTCGGCCTCGGCGCGTATTTCGGCCACTTCCTGGTCGAGGCGCGTGAGCCGTTCGGTAAGCTGGTTGAGTTGTTCTTCGGCTGCCTGTTTATCGCGCCGGGCCTCTTCAAGCTCTTTTACAATAGTGGCCGCGCGGTTATCGAATACACGCCCGATCTTCAGCTTGTTGCGGAGTATGTAAACAAGCAGGACCACGAATACTAAAAGGTTAATCACCCGCCACAGGTCAGGATTGCTAAGCAGAGAGCCTCCGGCGGCAGGGTCGGCAAGAGCGGGCATAAGCATCTGGAAAAAGGGATCAATAATCAATCGGCTGCACCTCCGATTGGGCGACCCAGAACGGTGCGCGAAATCTGGTCGGCGATTCGGCGGGATTCGGATTCGAGTTCGGCGCGAGTCGTTTCGCTTTGCGCCGCGATTTCAGTTCTGGCATTCTCGATCTTTTCGGTAGCCTCGCCCCTGGCCTGTTCTATCATCTGGCGGCGCTCTTCGAGCGTAGCCGCGCGACGCTGCTCAAGAAAGCGATAGCTTTCGGCGCGAGCCTGCCGTATAGCGGATTCATACTCTTCAAGGCGTGACTTGTATTGGCGATTGGCGGCACGCGCTTCGGTGACTGCGCCCACCGTTAACGACTCTCGCTCGGCCAGAACCCGGCCAACGGGTTTGAACAACAACCGGGTCATCAAGAATACAAATATCAAAAACAGAATTAATACTACAATGAGCGAGCCGTCCAGGTCTATAATGCTGCCTTCGCCCTCCGCGAGAGCGAGCGCTATAATCGCGAGCAAAATGTACACTCCTCTACTAAGAAATCTACGGCCGGTTCAAGCCACGAAAATTAACACACGGCCTGAAAATGTGTCAAGGACGGCGCTTTCGCGCAAAAATTCAGAATAGCCACCGCAGACACAAAGACGCAGAGAAAAGATTAAAATAATCCCTGTGTCTTTGTGTCTGCGGTGGCAAATTCCCTCTTCTCTTATAAAGATATGCTTTCGATCAACTCGACCCGGTTCGCCCGACGAGGCTTGCGATTGCTAAGGCCAGTTCGGTCAAATCAACCGGCTTTGGGACGTGCGCCTGAAACCCGGCGGCGAGCGCGCGTATTCGGTCCTCGCTTCTGGCGTATGCCGTGAGCGCAATGGCCGGAATCCTTCCTCCCTCGTCCGCGCTTCTTGCTCGCACCTTGCGAATCAGCGAGTACCCGTCCTCGCCCGGCATCCCAATATCGCTCACTATCACATCCGGCTTAAAACGCGGCACCTCTTCGAGAGCCTCATCGGCAGAGTTGCAGGTCTTTATTTCTGCCCCCAGAGGCTGAAGCATCATCGCGAGAACTCGCTGGGCTTCGGGTTCGTCATCAACGACCAGGATGCGCAGGCCGTCAAGAGCCGGGACGGGCTGAGTCACCGTGTCAGGCTCGCCCGCAAGAGACGAATACTGAACAGACTCCTGTTTTACATATCCGGCCATCAGGGGCAGTTTCACTGTAAAGGTGGCTCCAAGCCCATCGCCCGCGCTTTCGGCCTGAACGGTTCCGCCGTGCGCTTCCACCAGATGGCGCACAATCGCAAGCCCGAGGCCGAGGCCGCCGTGCGTTCTCGAACTGGTGCTGTCGGCCTGGCGGAAACGCTCGAATACGTGCGGCAAAAAATCGGGATGGATGCCCCGGCCCGTATCGCTCACGGTTATCTCCATATGAGAATCGACGCGCGCGAGCTGTGTCAGCACGCTTCCCCGGGCGGGAGTGAATTTGATGGCGTTCGACAGCAGATTCCAGATGATCTGTTGCAGGCGGTCCGGGTCTCCAAGCACGGAGCCCGGCCCGTTATCGAGTATTATCTGAAGGCGCACGTTTCTGGCATCAGCCGTCGGGCGCACGGTTTCAACAGCCGCCTGTATTACAGAGGCGAGTTCGACGGGGCGAAGGTCGAGGCGCAGCTTGCCCGTTATGATCCGCGATACATCGAGAATGTCGTTGATCAGTTGTGCCTGCAACTTTGAATTGCGCTCGATGGTCTCAAGCGCGCGGGCTTGAGACGCCTGATCGAGGCGGCCTCTTTGCATCACCTGACTCCAGCCAAGTATGGCATTTAGCGGCGTTCGCAATTCATGAGAGACGGTCGCCAGAAACTCATCCTTGGCGTGGCTCGCCTCCTGCGCTTTATGATAGAGCCTCTCGTTTTCTTCGGCCAGAAAGCGCAACGATTGCTCGGATCGTTTTTGGTCGTCTATGTCGGTGCAGGTTCCGAACCACTTTACAATTTTCCCTTCCCGGTCGCGCAGGGGCAGGGCGCGCCCGAGATGCCATCGATAAGCGCCGTCTGAGGCTCGCTTGAAGCGGTACTCGATTTCATAAGCCTGGCCGGTCTCAAGCGATCTGGTCCAGGCGTCGAGACATATGGGCAGATCTTCGGGATGCAGTACGGGCTGCCAGCCCCACCCCCGGGTCTCTTCAAAAGTCATTCCCGTGTACTTGTACCACTGGTCGTTGTAGTAATCGAGCGAGCCGTCCGGCTGGGCGGTCCACACAATCTGAGGGATTGCTTCGGCAAGAAAGCGATAGTGTCGTTCGCTCGCCTCTGCCTGCCGCCGGTCACGCTGCGCCGACTCAAGCAGCCGGGCATTATCCATAGCGACGGCCGTCTGCGCCGCAAGCCCTTCGACTATGCGCTCTTGATGTTCGGTAAAGATTCCCACCTTGGGGTGCCCAAAGAAAAGCCCGCCTATTACTTCGCCTGAACGCGAGATGACCGGGACCGCCAGATAACTGGTCACGGGAAGATGACCCGGCGGCATTCCGTAATACGGCGAGTTCTTGCCGTATCTAGGGTCTTCCTTCACATTATCAATGCGTATAGTCCCCTCGCCGCGAAAGGTTGGCCCAAACAAATCCGTGGCGCGCGGCATAGGAAAATGCTCGAACGCTTCGCGCGGGACGCCCGAAAGCGTGTAGAGCATGTAGGATTCGCCTTCCTGATTGATGACGTTATAAAAGAAGGAACCAAACCGCGCGCCGGTAAGCTCGGTGGCCGCATCGGTGACGGCCTGCACAAGTTTCTGAAGGTCCATCTCGGCCGTCAGCACCCGGCCTATTCGATTGACCGTCTCTACGGCTTCGGTCTGTTCGCGGAGGCGTGCGGCCATAAGCTTACGCTCGGCAATTTCCCGGATCAACTGGTCTATCTTTTCATTGAGCAGGGTAAAGCCGGAAGCTGCCGCCTGTTTTGGTTTCAGCCGCAGCCAGACCTGCGCCGGGGCGCTTTCGGACCAGGGACGCACGACCGCGCCTTCCATACGGCACTCGATAACTTCATCATCGCGGGCAGCGAAGGCGAGCGAGCCGAAAACCGCCTCTCTGTTTCTGGAACATATCTTTAAGTAATCCGCGACTTTTTCTGGAGGGTCAACGACCAGGTCCGAAAGCCGCCTCCCCGTCAAATCCCGGTCGTCGAGGCCCGCGATTTCATACGCGCGAGGATTTGCCGCCCGGATGTAACCGTCGCCGGAAACAAGCAGCATGGGTTCGGGCAATAGGCGAGCCAGTTCGAGAAACTGATCCTCGGTCAACTCTCGTCTCCCCTGAAATACTCTCTTCCTTTGCGAGAGGCAGACAATGGGGTCTCTTTCAGGTAAACGACCACTCTGCAATGATCCTCGCCCGCAGCGATAGTCTCCTGCAATTCCACCTTAGCGTAACCGAGGTTGTCGGCGGCGATCGAGCCGAAGACGTTCGAGGTCATCATGCACATTACCGGGCGGCCTATGACTTTTTCGGCAAAAGGACACGCACGATTGCCCAGAACGATCTTCTCTTCGTCCTCTTCTATCACATAGAAATCACCCTGGATTCGTCTCTTCAGATCAACCAGCACGTCGGAAACCTGTTCGCGGTTGAGATTGGCTACGCCGAGCGCCGCCCTATACTCGCCGCCAATCTGCCGTCCCATATTCTGGCCCACAACGCTGATAAACCCCGAGGCTTCTTCGAGACCGACTATGTCTTGCAGAGTGCCTGACAGCTCGCGAATCAAGGTGCGCAAGAATACGTCTCGTTCGAGGGGGACATCAAGATCGGCGATAGAAGGCTTATTAGAATCATTCATCGTGTTATTCCCCTTACCCTTTAGACGTTGTCGTTTTACTTACCGTTTAATCATACCGCAAGAGAGGGGTGAAACGTGAATCGTGATTTGTGACTTATAGGAGAATTATCAGAAAACCCTGATTGCCTGACATCGCATCACGATTCACGCATCACGTTTCCCCTTTCCCGCATCATCCCTGATAAGGCGATCCCGGGGGAGGATAAGGCGGCGGCGGGTAGCCCGGCGGCGGCATCTGCTGCCCCTTGCGTTTTTCAAATAGCGCCACGCCGATGATGCCTCCGAGCGCGGCAAATCCAATCGTGATTAAAGCGCCGATAATCCAGAACACCAGGGCACCTCCAAGACGTTGGGCCATGGACTGGTGTTGAGCCATCTCCATCTGTTGCCTTATCGCCTCGCTGAATTCCGGGTTGTTTACAACCTTGGTGAGTTGTTCCATTACCGCGTAATTCCCCCCTACGCTCATCGCAAGGCCGAGGGGCACTCCTATGATAAGGTTCACGAGCGCGCCAAATGCGCCCGCAAGCACTCCGACTACCGCGCCGTCTGAGGTCGTGACGGGATAGATCGGAGAATCCTTTATAAGCATCCTCGCAGCCAGCGCCCCGCCAAGCAATACCCACAGACAACAACATATATTGCCCGCGCTGACGATAGGGATGGAAGACAGCAATCCAAGAACAACACCGCCGATGATCGCGGGCTTTATCTTGCTCGGTTTTTCAGTCACTGTATAGCCTCCTTTTTAAACTTCGCCAAACTTCGGCGAGTCTCTCTCTCCGTACAAACAGGTCGCTCAACCCGTCATACTTTATTGATGAATTGCCGCCTCCTCGAAGGCCCCTCTTTGACGCGCATCTTCGCGTTGCTTAAACCAGAGGCAGACCATCGAAACCAGACCGGGCAGCGTGTAGAAAGCGCCTGCCGCGCCTACGATCATTCCCGTGACCGCGCGCGAGACAAGCGTGTTTTCAAATACGCCGAAATAGCCGCCAAAGAAATCTATCGTGACCGGGATTGACGCAAGCAGAAACCACAAGCGGGGCGGCGCGTCCGCGCGTCCAATCGAACGCGCGAACGGATAAACCACAAGCCCGGCGAGGTATCCCACATAAATGCCCAGACATCGGGCGCAGACAGCGACGGGTTGCCCATGGATGTGAAATGACCTCTCGGCTATTTGATGGCATACCCTGCCATAGGTGTAATGAATCAGCGAACTGATAGTCAGGCCGTTGGAATCACCCGCTTGGGCTCCGGCTGAAAGCGGCAGGAGGATTGCGCCCGCTATCCAGGCGACCGTCAGCGCGACGATTGTCGCGTAAGCGAAAGCTGCAACTCTTTCGTTACTCGCTTGCATCAATCACCAATTTCGGCCAGACACTTCGCGCCATGAAATCCTATTAACTAAAACCTCACAACCGTATCGGGGCCGCCTTCTATGTGGACTGTGTCTACGAAGCGGATAAGCTTGGTCCATTCGGTTGCCATGATGATGGAAGAGGTTCTGATGCCCGTGCCGAAAAAGCGCACGCCTCTCAAAATGGTTCCGTCCGTCACGCCCGTAGCCGCGAAGATGATCTTCTTTCCCGGCGCAAGGTCGTCGGTGTCATAGATGCGATGCGGGTCCTGTATGCCCATCTCTTTCATGCGTTCGACTATACCTTCGGGAATCCTGCTGCGGTCCTCGTGATCCAAAAGCTGATCTTTAAGCACGAAGCGGGCGAGTATCTGTCCGTTAAGGCATTTCATGGCGGCGGCCGTCAGCACACCTTCGGGCGCGCCGCCCGTGCCCATGACGGCGTGCACACCCGAACCGGCGACCGCAGCCGATATGCCTGCCGACAGGTCGCCGTCGGTGATCAGGCGGATGCGGGCTCCGGCCTCGCGAATATCTGCGATCAGCTTTTCGTGGCGCGGGCGGTCGAGCACTATCACAACCAGGTCTTCGATGTCGCGGTTGAGGCGGCGGGCTATCGCCTTGAGATTGTCTTTGACGGGCGCGTCCAAATCTACCGCGCCTTTTGATGAAGGACCGACGACGAGCTTCTGCATGTACATATCGGGCGCGTGCAGCAGTCCCCCTTTTTCCGCGCAGGCCATGACGGCGATGGCATTGGCCGACCCTGTAGCGCACAGATTCGTGCCTTCGAGCGGGTCCACGGCTATATCCACTTCGGGGAAGAGCTCACCGTCGGTTGTTTCTTCCTTGTAGCCGAGTCCCACCCTCTCTCCGATGTAGAGCATAGGCGCTTCGTCGCGCTCGCCTTCGCCGATGACGATCTCGCCGCGCATAGGCAGGGTATCCATCACCTCGCGCATAGCTTCCACGGCGACGTGATCGGAGTACTTGCGTTCCCCTCTTCCCATGGTATGCGCGGAAGCGATGGCTGCGGCCTCGACGACTCGCAGAAAATCAAGCCCCAGCTCATACTCCATCTTTCGTTCTCTCATTGGTCATCCTCCGGTCTATCAGTGCAGCGTAAACGGGTTTTCATTTGACGAATATCGCCCCCTTTATATCAGTCTTTTCTATTCTCTACAATCTCTCGGCGCACAACATACAAGCAGTTCGGCTTAGAGAGTAATGCTCCGTGTGATATACTGGCAGCCGTCAACCCTACACTGCTAACCCGCACTTGCGGACAACCATTTGAGGACAGGAAAACTATGCCTTATCAACCTATCGAAAACTATGGGATCATCGGCGATATGCACACGACGGCTCTTGTGGGAATGGATGGATCAATAGACTGGTTTTGCTTCCCGTTCTTCGATTCACCGAGCGTCTTTGCGGCTATTCTGGACGACAAAAAAGGCGGGCGGTTCAAGATCGCGCCCATCCCTGACGAGATAACATATAAGCAGTTTTACTGGCCCGACACCAACGTCTTGATAACGCGCTTTCTCTCGCCCGAAGGCGTGGCCGAGATCATGGATTACATGCCGGTGGGCAGGGCTGGCCGGCGGTTCGGTTCCCATCAACTCGTGCGACGGGTGAACGTAGTGCGCGGGGCCATGCCTTTTCGCGTCGAATGTTATCCCGCGTTCAATTACGCGAGGACCCCTCACGAGACCGAGGTTTACCCCGAAGGCTTCTGTTTTAATACGCCGAGCCTCAGTCTCGCACTCACCTCGCGTATCCCGCTTCGAAAGGAAGGGAACGGAGCGGTCGCCGAATTTACTTTGCAGGAAGGAGAAACCGCCGCCTTCGTGCTTCGAGAAAACGAGCCGGGGACGCAATGCGGCGCTATGATTTCAGAGGAAGAGGCCGAAGAACAATTCAAACAGACCGTTCAATTCTGGCGCGACTGGATAGGAAAGTGCACATACACGGGCAGGTGGCGCGAGATGGTTCATCGCTCGGCGCTGGTTCTGAAGCTCTTAACATTCGAGCCATCGGGCGCGATAGTGGCGGCCCCGACTTGCAGCCTTCCAGAAGAGGTGGGAGGCGGTCGCAACTGGGACTATCGCTACACATGGATTCGCGATGCGGCCTTCACGCTCTACGGTCTGCTCCGCATAGGTTTCACCGAAGAGGCCGGTCAGTTCATGAACTGGCTGGGAGCGGTCTGTCACAACCTTAACCCGGATGCGCCGTTGCAGATCATGTACGGCATCGACGGACGCCACACGCTTACCGAAGAGACGCTCGACCATCTGGAGGGTTATAAAGGCTCGGGCCCGGTCCGCGTAGGCAACGGCGCTTACGATCAATTACAGCTCGATATTTACGGCGAGTTGATGGACTCGGTTTATCTTTATAACAAGTACGGAACGCCTATCTCTTATGATTTATGGACGCGGCTCCGGTATCTGGTCAACTGGGTCTGCGACAACTGGCAGCGAAAGGATGAAGGCATCTGGGAGGTTCGCGGAGGGCAACAACATTTCGTCTACTCGAAGGTCATGTGCTGGGTAGCCATAGACCGCGCTTTACGCCTCGCAGACAAGAGATCTTTTCCAGCAGACAGAGAGCGCTGGCTGAACGTCAGGGACAAGATATATGAAGAGGTAATGGCGCGAGGATGGAGCGCCGAGCGGCGAGCCTTTGTGCAACATTACGGCAGCAATTC
The DNA here is from genome assembly GCA_963765495.1 of Blastocatellia bacterium. GTDB lineage: Bacteria > Acidobacteriota > Blastocatellia > UBA7656 > UBA7656 > CAVXWP01. Next base: position 89,255 of record CAVXWP010000001.1, on the reverse strand, counting down.
GCTGGACGCGGCAAACCTCACCATGCCGCTCGTATTCTTCCTGTCGCCCACCGACCCCAGAATGCTCAGAACTCTGAAAGCAATCAACGAGTCACCCGACAAAGGGGGGCTTGTCTCAAACAGCCTCGTCTACAGATATAACGTGAAAGAGTATGCCGACGGGCTGGAAGGCGAAGAGGGCACATTCAACATATGCACCTTCTGGCTGGTCGAAGCGATGACGCGGGCGGGCCGCACAGATCGCGCCATGCTCGATGAAGCCCGGCTGGTATTTGAAAAGATGCTTGGCTATGCCAACCGCCTGGGTCTTTACGCCGAAGAGACCGGATATCGGGGCGAAGCCCTTGGCAATTACCCTCAAGCTTTTACGCATCTGTCTTTGATAAGCGCCGCATTCAATCTGGATCGGGCGCTCGGGGCTCGCGGTCGAAATCGTGGCGATTATTGATTTTTTAGACAGGATTTACAGGTTTAAACAAGATTCTTGTTAATCTCTTCAAAATCATGTAAATCCTGTCTAATTCTTGCATCGCCCGAAGAGGATTTCACGTCATTTATTAGTGATCGGTTCCCTAATCCTTAAATCCCCAGGTAACAACTCAAATGCAAGCCGCTTTTGACTTGCCGGAGTTCGGCCATGCCTGGAAAGATAGTTGTCCTTTTGATCTGTTGCGTCTCTCTCCTGTTCCTCGAATCAAGCGCGATTTCACGTGAGCCTCAAACAGCGCCGCTCATCATCAACGAGTTTTTGGCTGACCCGCCCGATGGCATAGCGGGCGATGCAAACGGCGACGGCTTGCGTGATTCAACCGATGATGAGTTTATAGAGTTGGTCAATACCGGCTCGATACCTCTGGATGTGAGCGGCTACACCGTGAGCGATGCGGTACAGGTCAGGTTTACAATTCCATCGGGCAAAATCATACCGGCAGGCGAGTCGGCCGTGGTTTTCGGCGGAGGTGTGCCTGTGGGCTCTTTCGGCAACGCCGGAGCAAACGGGCTTGTCTTTGCGGCAACCGGCGCGGGCTTATCCTTAAACAACGGCGGCGACACGATCACGGTCAAAAATAATCAGGGAGCGGTCGTTGATTCTCTTGCGTACAATTCGGCCGAAGGCAATGCCAACCAATCCATCAACCGCAACCCCGATATTGTCGGAATAAATTTTGCGCCGCATTCGACGATTGCGGGCAGCGAAGGCAGGCTCTTTTCACCCGGCGCACGAGTGAACGGACACCCCTTTGTGAGTACCGATCCTTTGATTGGCTCTATCTCGCCCGACGCGGTCGTAACCGGTAGCGGCGCGGTTACGCTCATAATCACAGGCGAGAATTTTCAGAGCGCATCGCTTGCCCTGATAGACGGGACACCTGCGAGCACCAGCTTTATAAGCAGTTCCGCTTTGAGCGCCGATCTGACGCAGACAGTGACCGCCTCGCCCGGCGCGCACTCGATCACGGTCGAAAACCCTGACCAGATAATTTCAAACGCCGTCACGTTTACCGTCCTGAGCCGCGTAGGCATAAACGAATACCTCGCCGACCCGCCCGATGGAGCAGCGGGTGACGCAAACGGCGACGGCATACGCGACTCTGCGCAGGACGAATTTGTAGAGGTCGTCAATCGCGCAAGCGTTCCGCTTGGCGTCGGCGGGTTTACCGTAAGCGATGCCGCGCAGACTCGATTCACCTTTCCGGCAAGCACATCGATTCCTGCGGGCGAAGCGGCGATCATCTTTGGCGGGGGCGTGCCTGCGGGCGAATTCGGCAACGCCGCTTCCAACGGGCTGGTATTCACTGCCTCGCTCTCGCTCAATAACGGCGGCGATACGATCACGCTCAAAGACAACGGGGGCAACATCCTCGAAGCGATTCAATACGGCTCGGTCGAAGGCAATGCCAATCAATCCATCAATCGTAATCCCGACATTCTGGGCATTATCTTTGCCCCGCACTCTACGATAACCGCGAGCGGCGGCAGGCTCTTCTCGCCCGGCGCGCAGTTGAACGGCTCACCCTTCACGACGGGGCCGCGCATTTCGCAACTTGATCCTGAGAGCATAAATCTTGGAAGCGAGCCTTTCGATCTCTCGATTCGGGGGAGCGGATTTGAGGCAGATTCGGTCGCGCTGATAGATTCAATCCCGGTTGCGACTATGTTTGTGAGCGAGAGCGAATTGATCGCCCTCGTTCCCGCAAACGTTCGCGTGGTTGCCGGAGACCATCCGGTCAGAGTCCGCAACACGGGCGGCAATCGCTCGAATGAAGCGAAGCTCTTTATAATTCCGCCGCCGCCCGTGATCAGGTCCGTGCTGCCGGGCGTGATTTTAACGGGCAGCATTTCAAGGATATTCATTGCAGGTGAAAATTTCGTCACATCATCGGTGGTGCTCGTTGACGATTCGAGTGTAGCGACTACGTATTTGAACGCGGGCGAGCTTCAAGCGACCCTGCCCGCGACCGTCACCGCGACGACCGGCTCTCATAGCATTCGCGTGCGCAACGGCGACGGGCAGCTATCGAATACGCGAGGCCTTCAGATAGCACTGCCGACATCGCAAATCACCGCGATAAGCCCCGAGCAGGCAAGCTCAGGCGATCCGGGATTTATCCTCACCGTGGCGGGCGCGCATTTTCTGGAGAGCGCGATGGTTGTATTCGGTCAAACACCTGTTGAGACCGATTTCATCTCGGCCGCTCAGTTGCAAGCTCATGTTTCGGCATCGCTCATCACCGACATTGGTTTGCGAAGTGTGAAAGTCGTAAACGGCGACGGAAGCGTTTCAAACGAAGCGGCGTTTCGCGTTCTACCTGTTGCGCCGTTTGTCTATTCGATAGAGCCGGAATCCGTTATCGAAGGCAACGATGATCTGACCATCACGATAAGCGGAGAAAAATTTGAGCCGGGCGCTCTGGTTTACGTTATTGAAAATTTTCAATTCAGATCGAATCTCGACGCCACGTTTATAAACAGCGGGCAAATTGAAGCCCGGCTGCCTGCTCGATTCTTACAGGTCGCGGGCAATGTTCCGATCATAGTCGTAAACCCGGATACAGGTGTTTCAAACAGCGCGGATTTCAAGGTCTTGATCAAAGACCCGCTCGTAATCAACGAGTATCTGGCCGACCCGGCTAATGGAGATGAAGGCGATGCAAACGGCGACGGCACGCGCAGTTCATCTCAGGATGAGTTCGTCGAAATACTGAATCGCACGGCCGCGCCCATAGAGATTTCGGGGTTCAAGCTCTCTGACGCCGATTCGATCAGACACGTTTTCGCAGATGGAACCATAGTGCCTCCCTTCGAAGCCGTGGTCGTATTCGGCGGAGGCAGACCAACAGGCCCATTTGGGAACGCGGCTGAAAACAAGCTGGTATTCAAAGCTTCATCGGGCGGGCTATCGCTAAATAACGGCGGCGACACTATCAAGCTGGAAGACAATCGGGGGCATATCATTCAAGAGATAAAGTTCGGTTCCCGTGAAGGCAATGCCGACCAGTCTTTGAATCGCGATCCCGATATGGACGGTCGCATTTTCTCGCCGCACAGGGCCATAGCCGTAACCGGGCGGTTGTTTTCGCCCGGCACAAAGACAACCGGCAAACCCTTCACTACAAAACCGAGTATTCAAAAGATGTCGCCCGCAAGCGTTCACGCAGGATCGAGCGGCTTTACGTTAATGATTTCAGGGGCAAATTTTTTGCCGGGCGCCAGGGTGATTTTCGGTCAGGCATCGCTTGAGACCGCGTATCTGTCTGACGCAAAAATCACGACTCAGATAAGCGCCGAATTGATTTCCGAAGGCGGAGCGACGGAGGTTCACGTGCAGAATCCCAGAGGCGAATTATCGAGTGCCGCAAAATTCCTGATAGTTGATGACCCGCCGCACATCGCTCTGGTCACGCCTGATAGAATCGGAACCAGGGCTAAGAATATCGAGATAGCAATCACGGGCGAGCGATTCGAGCGAGGCGCTGTGATCACAATCGGAGGCGAGAAGGTTGAAACCATTTTCGGCGCGCGAGATTCACTGAAAGCCTCTGTGCCCGACAAATATTTCGAGCGCGCGGCTCTGCTTGAAGTGCGGGTGATAAACGCCGACACCAATCAGTCAAATGCCGTCACCCTGACCATAGAAAACGGCCCCCTCTTAACGCGATTGCCAAAAAAGATAAAGGTCGGTGCAATCGCGGTCGAAATAGCTATTGGCGGGCTGGAATTCAAGCCGGGCATCGTCCTGATCATAAATGAAGTCGAAGTACAAACCGTCTTTGTAAGCGATACTCAAATAACAGCCCGCATACCTGCCCAATTGATCGCCACTCCCGGAACTCTATCGCTTACGGCGCGCAACCGCGACGGCGGACGGTCGAATACGGCTGTCATCAAGGTCGTTCAGTAGAGAATGAGTTGGATCTTTAGACAGGATTAACAGGATTAACAAGATTTCTGAAAGAGGTTTGAAAAAATCCTGGCAATTCTGTCTAAATCTTTTTCACGCGTCACGCATCACGAATCACACTCTCATATCAATCCATTTTTATAGACTCGCGCTGCAATGCTAGAATCTTTTCTGGTGGAATGAGGACTGCCCTTCGCCAGGCTTCAGACCAGCAAAGGCCAAGCAAAGGATTATTGAATGCATAGAACCCGATTTTTGACAGCTCTGCTCGCAACTGCGATTCTGCTTGCTTCCGCATGCTCTCCGCCCAAAGCGCCGGGAACATGGTCTTATCAGGATACTGAAACCGGCGACGCTTTTTATAGCATCTGCTTTGTCAATGAAAACACAGGCTGGGTCAACGGCCAGTCGGACCGCAGCTCCATCCCCGTAGACGAAAACGGAAACATAAACGCGAATATTGCTTCCGTAAAACCGGGCGAAAAGCTCAAAGACCCGCTCAAAGAGAATCAGGGTTTCGAAGTGCTTCAGACAACCGACGGCGGTCTGACCTGGCAACCGATGCCGGATCAGCTAAAGTACAAGATTCGATCCGTCTGGTTTGTGAACCCGCAAACAGGGTGGGCGCTGACGATTGACCGCGATATTCTTCATAGCTCCGACGGCGGCGCGACCTGGCCACTGCAACGCAAGGCCGGCACGGTCAAACTCAAGCTGATTGGCAACCGGCGCAATCCTGTGATGGACCAGCCCGAACAACTCGACCAGTTGTACTTTGCCGACGCCACTCACGGATGGGCCTGGGGCGGCGGGCGTAAAGACGAGTACGCCGAGCAACCCGGCGTCTTTCTGACTACGATTGATGGCGGGCAGAACTGGAATGAAATCCCTTTTCCATTCGAGCAAAACGTTTCGACAATCTTCTTTCTGGACACACTGCACGCCTGGGCCAGCATCAACGATGGGAGCTTCTACAAGACGGTCGATGGCGGGATCAACTGGATTAAGATGCAATCCAACCGGTACGAGCTTGTCTTTCGGGCTATCTTCTTTGCGGACGAAAACACCGGCTGGCTCGTAGGCCGCAGCGGGCGAATGGTAAAGACCGAAGATGGCGGGCGCACATGGAAAAAGCTCTACCAGGTTAAGGATGAATTCGTCGTACGCGACATCTACTTCATTGATCGCAATCGAGGCTGGGCAGTGGGCGATGAGGGAATGATGCTCTATACCCCCGATGGCGGCGAAGAATGGCTCAACATAGGCTCACCTCTTCCCGTACGCCTCCTCGACATCAGATTCGTCAACGACCACGCAGGCTGGGCCACGGGTCTGAATGGCATAGTCTTGCGCTATGAGCCACGCGGGCAGTAGGCAGTATGCAGTAGGCAGTATGCAGTATGCAGTAGGCAGTAGGCAGTAACGGAGTTGGGTACCACCTATTCATATGCATGCCCAGTGCACTCTTTAGGAGTACCCGACGGCTCAGTATCAACTGCCTACTGTCTACTGCATACTTTTTCCGTGCCGTGGGCATCTTTCAGGCGCACTCGATACACTAAGGAAGGGGTGGTCCAAAGGGAAACTATTTTGCAAGTCGGATCAGGTTTATCATTCTGAAGGTGGCAGGAAATCATGAAGACCGGAACAGTTGAATGGAAACCACCAGGCGCATTCAATGCGTAAACACAAAAGCGACAGGCCAAAAATTAAAACCTTGACACCGGCAAGACCGTCAAGGGAGAATATATTGAGCGTGTCTTCTGATTTACAGTATATGAAGTATGAGAATTGTTCACGATCAGAATAGGTAGAGGGGATAACCCCTCTTGTTGCCTCTGAGCCTTAAATGCCCGCAAGATGTGCTGCGGCGTGGGGCTCCCGGGGGGAGGATATGGCAGAAAGAGCATTATTTTCAGACGCCTTCCTGAATCAGCCGTCCATAGGTAAGCGGTTGATATACGAATTTGGAGAAGCCAGCCGCGAATTCCGCGACAATCCTAAAGAATATATTACAAGTGCCTTCAAGCGTGACGGTGCCGGAGGTCATCGCCGAAAAATGCTGTTCAGATTTGGCATGGCGATGGGCATAATGATTTATGCACTCATCTTTGCCACTATCCTGATCGTGTGGACGGTCAGGGCAAAGCCCAAAGAAATAACTGACGAAAACGAGCTTATTGCGATGCTTCCTTCGATAGACATGCAGCAGCAACCTATCGAAGCTCCGAAGGCCGACAAGAAAGCAGGCGGCGGTGGCGGCGGCGGACGCAACACACCGACGCCTCCATCCAAAGGCCAGTTGCCCAAATTCTCGCTTCAACCTCCTATCATCGCGCCGAGGCCCGAGCCTCAACTCAAGCCACCGCTGTTGCCTGTTCCTGAAACGGTGCAGGTAGACCCGAGACTTGAACCCAAGCGCGACGACCTGATGCCGACGGGTCTTCCCAACGGCGTGCCGGGTCCGCCTTCTGCCGGTCCGGGGTCGGATGGCGGCATGGGCGCAGGCTCAGGCGGAGGCATGGGTCCGGGCAATGGGCGCGGTGTTGGTCCCGGCAACGGCTACGGCATGGGCGGCGGCGATCCTTCGCTCGGAGGCGGGTCGCGCAACGAGCCGGCCACTTCCGTAGATCAGGGGCCGATACCTTTGAACCGTCCGCGCCCGAATTACACGGAAGAAGCGCGCAAGAACAAGATTCAGGGCGTCATAAGAGCACGCGTGTTGATTAGTGCAGATGGCGCGGTCAAAAACGTCAGGATAGTGCGCCACCTGCCCGACGGGCTGGATGAAGAGGCCATACGCGCTGCCTATCAACTGCGATTCAAACCGGCGATGAAGAATGGTCAACCTGTCGCATTCTGGCAGGCTATTGATATAGAGTTCAATCTCCGGTAAATGCCTGCGGATGGTTGAGGGCCGCGATTGTGTAGATGATCGCGGCCCTCGTGTAATTTGAGCGCCCTTCCGTTCGGATGACTCACCCGATATGGCTGCTGTAACGACAGACGAGTTTATCAAAACGACTGTCCGCGCCGATGCTCTCCCTTTTTCCTTGATCGAGCAAAAAGGGCTGATGTCGCGACTCGGCGAAGAGCTTGCCCGCGCCGCAAACGAATTCAGCAACGACCCTTCAGGCTTTATACGCGACATATTCCTATCCGGCACAAAAGACGCCAAACGTCGCCGCCGGATTTATCTTGGCATTGCCTGTGCGATTGTGGCGCATATAGCCTTTATCGCGGTAATAGTCATTGCGGGCTGGCATCAATCAGGCGAAAGAGATTTGAATTCCACGCCCCTCGAAGTAATTGAAATGCTTCCGTCCGGCGCTACCCCTCCCGCTCCAACGGCTCCGAAGGAGCAACCGAAAGGGGAGAACGGCACCGGCGGAGGTGGAGGCAAAAACGATCCACGACCTGCGTCGGGAGGAGTAGTGCCTCAAATGGCATCGCTGCCTCCAATGGTTCACCCGACTTCACCGAAGAACGCGAATCCTCCACTTCCGGTCCCTCCCACGATAGTCGGGCCCGAGACCGCATCGCTTCCGCCTGATACTCAGTACGGACTGCCGGATGCCAAATTTGATGCGCCCCCTTCACCCGGCCCAGGTGATGGCGGCGGAATGGGACCCGGTAACGGCCAGGGCGTGGGACCCGGCAAGCGCGGAGGCAGCGGCCCGGGCAGCGGCGGCGGACCGGGAAATAATCGGACGGCGGGAAACCCGAACGGCCCGGATTTTGTGCCCTCTGAGATACCTTTTAACCTGACCAAGCCTTCCGGGTTTTCTCAGTTTACCTGGATATATCGCCCAACTCCGGTCGTGACCCCGGAGGCGCAGGCAAATAAATCGTCGGGAACGGTGCTTCTGCGCGCGACATTTCAGGCAAACGGCACGATAACAGATATCGAGATTATAAACCCCATTCCTTTCATGACCGAATCGGCCATTGATGCTTTACAGCATTCCAAATTCAGACCCGCAGCTATAGATGGTCGCCCCATAACCCTGACCAGAGTTCCAGTTCGCATAAACGTGCATTATCGATAGCTGCCGTAGGTTATGCGGCTATTTCGCGGCGCAGGCTCTCTACGACCGGCTGCATGTGAAGTATCGCCTGACCTAAATTGGCATCCAGACCCAGTTCCAGAATGATGAGGTAATCCTGTTCGATTTGTTCTACCACAAATTGCGCGCCGTCGTAGGCGATCATTAGCTGGCTCACATTTTCTTTCTGTAATCGCCGGGCTGTGGCTCGGCTGGCTTCAAAGACTACGGCGATATAAGCCGCTCTTAATTGCAGGCGGTCGCCGTCATCTTCGGTCCACCACTGTACGGCTTCACCGTTTGAATCGAGAAAGATAGCCCCCCTTCCCCCCTCAACGCTTGAAACAAGTTTTTCGAGTAAAGCCTTAAATGGCACGGACGCGCACCTCTTTGGCTGATTAGCCCAAACCCGTGCGAATTATAGTTTACATTCCCACGGGCGGCCATAGCTTCAAATCGACTTTACGACTCTGGCCGGGATCGCGACACATTGAATGGACAGAGATAATTTTCCGACTTTTCAACCGCTATTTGAGTCTATACTAATGGAGCGGATGACAGAGGCTAACTTCGACCAGGCGGCGCAAAAGGTTTGGATTTGAGCGACAGTCAAATCATAGAACGCACACTCGCAGGCGAGCCAGAAGCTTTCAACTATCTGGTGCGCCGATGGGAGCGGCAAATATATGGGCTCACTCTTCGCATGCTTGGGCGTGACGAAGAGGCCAAAGACGCGACGCAGGAAACCTTTCTGTCGGCATATCGCAATCTGTCGAAATTTAGAGGCGAGGCAAAATTTTCATCCTGGATTTATCGCATCGCGCTCAACATCTGCAATACGCGGCTCAGAAGCAGATCGAAGGTGACCATATCGCTTGACGAGCGCAGAGAAACAGCCGGTTTCGAATTGTCGGACGAAACTGAGGATTTGAGCGCAGGCGTTCAACAGGCACAGGTAGCCCGGCACGTTCGCCGCGCGCTTCAAGGGCTGCCCGCCGATATGCGACAGGTGATCATAATGAAGGAATACGAGGGGCTGAAATTCGTCGAGATAGCCGAGATACTTGGCATACCGCTCTCGACCGTGAAGACCCGTATGTATACAGGATTGACAGAACTCAGAAAGAGGCTCGAGCACCTGAGAGAAGCGATTTAAACAGATCGCCCCGGGTACCGAATACTACGACAGAAGTGAGCAAGAACATGATCGAAAACAACAAGACCCCAAATTGCAACATGCACGAAGCGCTCGTGGCTTACCTCTATGGTGAAGCGACGCCGGAGGAGAGCCATCGCGTCGAAATGCATCTCAAAGAGTGCGCCGCCTGTGAGAAGGAGATCGCGGCTTTCGAAAACGTGCGTGGGATGCTACAGCAATGGCAGCTCGACGAACTGCCCGGCGTTCGCATCGCAACCTCTGGCGATGAAGCGGGCCGGCGGTCGGCTCTTGCGGTGTTTAAAGAATTGTTTACAGTGATGCCCGTATGGGCAAAAGCCTTCGGCACTGTGGCGATGGCCCTGGTTGTGTTTGCCGTACTTGGAATCGAAGTAAAAGCGGGCAGGGACGGCCTTTCAGTGCGCGCCGATATATTCCGGCTTGGGAAATCCGCCGGTGTAGAAAGCGGCTCTCTGCCTCAACCCGTTTCACCCGCGCCCGCCAGACAAGAGATGTCTCGGGCTGAGGTAGAACAGATAGTCAACCACCTGATTTTGGAAAGCGACCGCAATCAAACAGAGGAGCTAAAGACGCAACTCGTAAGCCTCGAAGCAAAACTCAAGGACATGAACGCATCCGATCTGGCGAAACTCGCCGCGCAGATCCAGCAGCAACGCACCCGGATAAAGACGCTTGAACGCGACATAGACCGCCGTGAAGGGCTTGATCTTACCGACATACTCTTTAGCGAAGTGACATCCAACCCCGGCGACAATCCGGTTCGCGGCACGAGAAACGACGGCGACTGATTGAGTCAGACAAGTTCTAGCGGGATACCGCAGCCCCCGGTGGCAAAGGGTCGGGCGAGGGGCGTGTGAATTGGGGAGAGTTCGCGCGCAAATCTAAGCTCAGTTTCAGTCACGGGCGCTGCGGTTATATTTTTCGCGATTCGTGAAGAGTGATGCGTGATTTACCAGACTCGCAAGTTATCATTAACAGACAGGCTATCTTAAGAATCACGCATCACTCTTCACGAATCACATTCTCCTTACTCGCCCAAACATTCATAATCATATACAATCCCTCTTTTGAATTTTCCTCTGGAGGATCGCCTAAACCATGCAGGTGATGGAACGGATTCGAGCGCGTGCCGCTGCCGACCCCAAGCACATCGTATTGCCCGAAGGCGAAGATGAACGCATCATTCAAGCCGCCTCTTTGTGTGTGGCCGAACAAACTGCCCGCATCACGCTTCTCGGCAGAGAAGAAATTATACGCGAAAAGGCTGCTCGGATGGGGGTCACCCTCACAGGCGTTTCGATACTCGATAACAGGCGATCACCGGAACGCGTGCGTTATGCCGCGCGTTTCTACGAAGCGCGCCGTGCAAAGGGCGTTACCGCCGAAGAAGCGCATCAACAAATGGAAGACCCTCTCTATTTTGGGAATATGATGGTCAGAGAAAAAGATGCCGATGGCAGTCTGTCAGGGGCAACTCATACCACCGGGCACACGGTTGGCGCGGCCCTGCGCGCGATAGGTCCCAGACCCGGTCTCAGAATCGTTTCCAGCTTCTTTCTTATGGTCATTCCGAATAATCCTTTTGTTCCCGGCGGGGCACTCATCTTCGCCGATTGCGGAGTCGTAATCGCCCCTTCGGCTGCCGAGCTTGCTGAGATCGCCATCGCCTCTGCGGATTCGGCGCGAGCCTTGCTCGAAGAAGAACCAAAAGTTGCCATGCTCTCATTTTCAACCAAAGGCAGCGCAAACAGCCCCCTCGTGGATAAGGTAGTCGAAGCAACAAGGACCGCGCGAGCCCGCGAGCCCGAGTTGCTGATTGATGGAGAATTGCAGGTTGATGCCGCGCTTGTGCCTCTGGTCGCTTCGAGCAAAGCGGCGGGCAGCCCACTTACCGGGCGCGCTAATACCCTGATTTTCCCAAACCTTGAAGCGGGCAATATCGCCTATAAGCTCGTCGAGAGACTCGGCGGCGCTACGGCCATCGGACCGATCCTCCAGGGTCTGGCCCGCCCCGCTAATGATCTCTCTCGTGGGTGCAAGGCCGAAGATATCCGTGACGCCGTAGCCATTACGGCAGTTCAGGCGCAAGCCCTCGACCGCCTGCCCTAAAGAGTCCTGCCCTGAAAAGTTTGTTATTTTTCCTGCAAATCCCCGCAAATTGTTGACAGAAGCCTGATCAGAAAATATAATTAGCAGTCTTGGCTGGAGAGTGCTAGCGCGACTGTATGACTACACCTAATAATCGCGCGGCTATTATTCAAAGGAAAGGAGTGTGAGAATTCACATGTCAAGGATAACACCACTACAGGATAGAGTGATCATCAAGAGGATCGAAGAGGCGGAGCAAGTCAGGGGTGGGATCATCATCCCCGATTCTGCCAAAGAAAAGCCGCAGGAAGGCGAGGTAATCGCCGTCGGCCAGGGCAAGAGGCTCGACAGCGGTGAGCGCCTGACGCTGGACGTTCAGGCGGGCGACCGGGTGCTTTTCGGCAAATACGCGGGCACCGAAGTCAAGCTCGACGGCGAAGAGTATCTGATCATGCGCGAGGACGACATTCTCGGCATAATCGAGAGGGCCGGCGCAAGTGAGACACCCAAGGCAAAAGGCAAAAGCAAATAGATTTTCTAATTAGGAGAACAAGAAATGGCTAAGAATATCTCATTCGGCGAAGAGTCTCGCCGGAGTTTACTGATAGGTATAAACCGTCTTGCGGATGCAGTAAAAGTCACGCTCGGCCCCAAGGGCCGCAATGTAGTTATCGAGAAGAAGTTCGGCTCTCCGACCATCACAAAGGACGGCGTCACCGTCGCAAAGGAGATCGAGCTTGAAGACAGACTTGAAAACACCGGCGCACAGATGGTCCGCGAAGTCGCTTCCAAGACCTCTGATGTAGCGGGTGACGGCACGACAACCGCCACTGTCCTCGCGCAGGCAATTTTCCGCGAAGGCGTCAAGACCGTCGCTGCCGGAGCCAATCCCATGGCTTTGAAGCGCGGCATCGAGAAGGCCGTCGAGAAGGCCATCGAAGAGGTTAAGCGGCTGTCGAAACCCGTCAAAGGCGACTCCATCGCTCAGGTCGGCACAATCTCTGCCAACGGCGACGCAACAATCGGCAAGCTCATCGCCGAAGCTATGGACAAAGTCGGCAAGGACGGCGTCATCACCGTCGAAGAGAGCCGCACGCTTGAGACATCTCTGGATGTCGTCGAGGGTATGCAGTTTGATCGCGGCTACCTCTCGCCTTATTTCGTCACCGACCCCGAGAGGATGGAAGTGGCGCTTGAAGACTGCTTCATCCTTATCCACGAGAAGAAGATATCTTCTATGAAGGACCTGCTGCCTCTGCTTGAGCAGGTAGCGCGTCAGGGCAAACCTCTGCTGATCATAGCCGAAGACGTTGAAGGCGAAGCGCTGGCAACTCTTGTGGTCAACAAGCTTCGAGGTACATTGCAGGTGTGCGCCGTGAAAGCGCCCGGATTCGGAGATCGTCGCAAGGCGATGCTTGGCGACATAGCCACGCTGACCGGCGGCAAAGCGATTACCGAAGACCTTGGCATCAAGCTTGAGGGTCTGCAACTGACCGACCTCGGACGCGCCAAGAAGGTTGTCATCGACAAGGACAACACTACGATAGTCGAGGGAGCGGGAAAGAACTCCGAAATCGAAGGCAGGGTCCGACAGATTCGTGCGCAGGTCGAAGACACGACCTCCGATTATGATCGAGAGAAATTGCAGGAGCGTCTGGCGAAGCTTGTCGGAGGCGTGGCAGTGATCAAAGTCGGGGCCGCGACCGAGACAGAGTTGAAAGAGAAAAAAGCCCGCGTGGAAGACGCCATGCACGCGACCAAGGCGGCTGTGGAAGAAGGCATCGTGCCCGGCGGCGGTGTGGCATTCATACGGGCGCAGAAAGCGCTTGATGGATTCGAGCTTGAGAACGCCGACGAAAACATCGGCGTAGGCATCGTTCGCCGCGCCCTTGAAGAACCGCTCCGTCAGATCGTGCAGAACGCGGGATACGAAGGTGCGGTGATTGTAGAGAGAGTGAAATCAGACAAAAGCCCGACCTTCGGATTCAACGCCGAGACGGAAGAGTACGGTGACATGATGAAGATGGGCGTAGTCGATCCGACAAAGGTCACGCGCTCGGCATTGCAAAATGCCTCTTCAATCGCGAGCCTGCTGCTTACGACCGAAGCCCTGATCTCCGACATTCCCGAATCTGAGAAGGAAATGCCGCAGATGCCGGGCGGCGGCGGTATGGGCGGATTCTAATTCGTTTCCGCGCAACCCCGAGGCAACCGAAAGGCCCTGTCTTAAAAAGACGGGGCCTTTCTTTTACTGCCCGCTCTTTTACTGGTCGCTCTTTTACTGCCCGCGAAGGATCGCGAGCGGTTTTCTTGAAAGCACATCAATCGTTGAGACGGTGCCTACCAGAATTACCATCGCCACGGTTCCCACAACGCCCGCGAAATTGATCACCGGAGTAAAGCTCCAGGGGATATCAAAGACATATCGCGATATCGCATAGGAGAGCCCCACCGCGCCGAGCGATCCGATCACCCCCGCGACAAGTCCGAGCAGGCTGTACTCGGCAATTAAGATCATCAGCAGAGTCTTGCGCTTCGCTCCGAGCGTCTTCAGCACAGCCGCCTCATAGGTGCGTTGGAACTTGGTCATCGCTATCGAGCCTATCAGTATCAGCGCGCCGCTCAGGAAAACGAATCCGCCGATGAAGGAGACGGCCAGCGTGATGTTGTCGATGATTCGCTTTATGGTGCGGACTATGTCGGCGACATCTATTATAGAGACGTTCGGATACTTATCTACAAGGTCGCGCTGAAATCTGGATCGCTCCTGATCGTCTGACGGGCCGTTGATCGCGCCTATCAACATCTGCGGCGCATCTTCGAGCGTGCCCGGGCGAAACAGCACCATGAAACCCGTGCGAGAGTTGCGCCAGTCTATCTTGCGGACGCTTGTCACGCGAGCGGTAATCTTTCGGCCCTGAATATCGAATGTTATAGTGCCACCGACCTCAAGCCCCGCCATGCCTTGCATGCTCTCTTCGATTGATATTTCGGGATCGGGCGACGGCGCGGGCTTCCAGAAATTCCCTGCTATAACGGTTTCGTTTTCCGCGAGCCGATCCCTGTAAGTCACCACGTATTCGCGCCCGAGCAGGCCCCGATTTCGTTTCATGTCTTCTTGATTGAAATCCACATCGCGGCCGTTCACGGCGACAATGCGAGCGCGCACCGTGGGCACAAGCGACTGGCGTCGGCCCGTGGTCCGCTCTATCAATTCTTCCACGCCCGCCTGCTGGTCCTTCTGAATGTCTATCAAAAACATGTTAGGCAGTTCGCCGCGACTGCCCAGATCGAATTCATTTATCAGGTTCGATTGGACCGATTGAATTGCGATTACAAGAAAGACTCCAAGCCCTACGACCATCACGATGATTCGGGTCTGATTGCCCGGCCTGTAGAGGCTGCTGATCGCCTGTCTGAGCGGAAAAGAGCTTACCCGGCGGGCGCGGCGAACCAGAAATATCAGCAGGCCCGCGCCCAGATGAAGGATTGCTGCCGTAACAGCGATGCAGGCGAGAAAGAAAAGACCCACGCGCAACGACCCGGCCTGCCACGAAACAAGAAGTATCAAGCCTATGAGTACCAGAAACCCCGTCACCCATCTGAGGAGATCGAACTTGCGACCCTTCATCTCCACTTCATCGCGCAGGAGCGCGTTCGGTTTTATGCGACGAATACGCAGAAGAGGCAGCGCGGAAAAGAGGATCGAAATCAGGATGCCTACGCCGAGCCCTTGCGCTACGGCGCCGGGGCGAAGACCGTAACTCATGTTTTCCGGCAAACTTTCAGCGAAATACTGTGAAGTAAAAAACAGCGCTGCCCTGGCCAGGATGATGCCAAGCAGGCTGCCCGCCAGTCCAAGCGCGATGACCTGGACCAGATAGACCACGATGATCTTGCGCCCTGTTCCTCCGATGCACTTGAGCACAGCGATGGTACTTTTCTTCTGCTCGACAAAGACCCGCGTGACGTTTGAAATCCCCAGCCCTCCAAGCACCAGGATGACAAGCCCGGTCAAAGAGAGATAGTCTTCGGCGCGGGAAAGCTGCTCATTCAGATTTTCCTGCGAGTCTTTGTAAGATCGGATATTGACCAGATCGTTCTTCAATTCCGCTCGCAGCTTTTCGGCGAGCGTTTCCATCTTGCCTTCCTGAGCGATGAGAAAAATACGACGGCGCGCGCGGCTGCCGAATCCCGTCAACCCGGCTTTTGCTACGGCGGCGCGCTCAATGAAGACGCGCGGCCCCAGGCGAAAACCGCCCCCGCCGCCCGGCTCTTCATCCACAACGCCGCGAATCTCGAACGTAGAGTTGCCGATTTTTACCTTGTCTCCGATCTTAAGCCTCAATCGTTCGAGCAGGGCCGAAGCGACCACCGCGCCGTTGTTTTCGATCAGCGAGTAATCGAACGGTTGCCCGTCGGTGAGCCGGAAATCTCCGGCGAGCGGGAAAGGCGGCTCGATGCCTTTAAGCTCGACCATCAACGCGCCTTCGTGCTGAGGATCGGCAGGGCGCAGCATCGTGGCCGATTCAATGGTTTCGACCCTTGCGACGACCAGCGGCGGCTGGGCTATGCGATCAATAACGGCGAGCGTTTCCGGCTTCCACGGGCGGTCGCTGTCTATTCGCACGTCTGCCGTAAGCAGCGAGCGAGCCTCGCCCGAAACCGCGCTGTTTACGTTTTGAATCATGGAGCGGAGAGCCACGATGGCTCCCACGCCGATTGCGATGCAGATAAAAAAGAAGAGCAGCCTTCGCCAGGAAGACCGCATCTCGCGCCGCGCCATTTGAAAGATGAACTTCATGGTCTGCTCGCCTCTACTGCTGTGCCGCCCGGTTCTACGTCGAGAGACGGAGCGTGGGTGTCATCGACTACGCGACCGTCTCGGAGAGAGATCGAGCGGTCGGCAAGCGAGGCAAGCTCGTGGTCGTGCGTGACCAGTACGAGTGTGGTCCTGTGCTTGCGGTTCAATTCGACCATCAATTCGAAGACGTGATGACCGTTTCGCGAATCGAGATTTCCGGTAGGCTCATCGGCAAGCAAAATAGTCGGCTCATTTGCAAAGGCGCGGGCAATGGCTATGCGCTGCTTCTCGCCGCCCGATAGCTGTGCCGGGTAATGGTGCGCGCGCGCAGCCAGGTCTACATCATTAAGCAGGCTGTTGGCCCGCGCCAGAGGGTCGCGCACGCCCGCGATCTCCATTGGAACCAGGACGTTTTCGAGCGCGGTAAGCGACGGTATCAGATGAAATGATTGAAAGATAAAACCGATTTTCTCGCCACGGAGTTCGGCTAATCGGTCCTCGTCCATATCGGTTATCGACTGGCCGTCAATGCGGATTTCGCCTGCGCTCGGCGCATCGAGCCCGGCTATCAGCCCGAGCAAGGTCGATTTCCCGCTGCCCGAGGGGCCTACTATCGAAACGAATTGTCCGTCGGGAATAATCAGGTCGAGCGCGTGAAGAATAGTAAGCATCTCATCGCCCGAAGGCACGGTCTTTGAAACGTTCTTTAATTCAATCATAATCACAAACGCGACAACAAAAATCATCCGACAGCAAGAGCAAATCAATTCTATGCTTTACCGGCTTTTATACTGTTTTGCTTCCCACTGGCTGTCATTCCTTATCCGCTACACTATTATGGATAATAACAAACAAGCGAGGTCATAGACAGCAAAGCACAAAGCGAGAATCAAACTTATAGAGGGATTGAGTTTCTGCCTGCTTACAATCGGCAATGAGCATATTGAAGGGGAACTTGGGCGAAAGGCGAATGGGAATAGGCCGGGACGGACGCGTGAAGAGTGATGCGTGTTGCGTGATGCGTGACTTTTAGACAGACCGCTGGTTTAAGACACCTTGCAAGCCTGGTTAATCACGGATCACTCTTCACGCATCACCATGCATTTACATTCTGTGCGGAAGACTAAGGCCGCGCTTCAAACACGATATTGAAGGGCGTCTCGGCTGCTCGTCGAAATCGAGTGAATCCGCCTTTTTCAGTAACCGCGCGCAATCGAGCCTCTCCGGCCTGCGCTCCAAGCGCGAGCCCGACATCCTGCGCAAGCGACGCGGGCGTGCAGATCAACGTAGAGGCTCCATAGTAGACCTGTCCGACGGGGTTGAGATTATCTTCCACCTTATCGCCCGCGTAGGGCTCGACGATCATCCAGGTGCCGTCTTTGTTGAGGGATTTCAAAACGTGAGCCGCCGCTCCTACGGGATCGCCCATGTCGTGCAGACAATCAAAGACCGCGACCAGATCATATCCATCGCCCGGGTATTCGTGGGATCGTGCCACCTCGAATTTCACTCGATCAGATACGCCCGCGTCACTGGCCGCCTCGCGCGCCCGTTTGATCGAAGGCTCGTGAAAATCGAATCCGGCAAAGCGGGAATTTGGGAAAGCCTGCGCCATCAAAATCGTAGAAGCGCCGTGACCGCATCCGACATCAGCCACAGAGGCTCCCTGTTCGAGCTTCGCCTGAACGCCCGCAAGCGCCGGTATCCACGAGTTCATGAGGTTAACCCGATAGCCGGGGCGGAAGAAACTTTCCACGCCGCGAAACATCCCCGGGTCGTGCTCGTGCCAGCCGACTCCTTCTCCTGTCCTGAAGGCCTCGATGATTTTGGGCACTATTCGCAAGGCCGAAACAGCTATGAGAAATCCGCCCGGCAAATAGGCGGGGCTGTTCTCATCGGCAAGCGCAAAAGCCTGTTCTTCCGAGAGACTGTAGCACTCCGTTTCGGCATCATAACCGGCATACCCGCCCGCGGCCTGTGCGGCCAGCCATTCGCGCACGTATCTTTCCGATGTATCCGTGCTGCGGGCCAGTTGTTGCGATGTCACCGGGCCTAGCTCTGCCATGGCTTTGTAAAGCCCAAGCTCTTCTCCGATGACCATCAAAGCCGCGCTATATGTAGCGCCGATGTCGCAAACAGCCTTATGTACGAACTGGTTTAGTTTCTCTTCATTGATTGCCATTACAATTATCTCCTTTGTGATCTCTATCCATTTCGTTGCGTTCAAAGACTACCCGAACCCGATTACTTTGTTTTTGTCCTCGTTTATTTATGCGAGAAATGAAGTCGAAAAATATCACCGCGCGCGATGTTTTTTTCAGAAGTCTTCGGATCAAAGCAGACGCGGAGCGCTCAAGAGTGCTATAATTTGGGGAATTTTTGGCTGAAACGCATCGACTGTGGAGGATGTGAAATGACGACGCCTTCGTCTCAAGAGGTCACCCAGTTGCTCGTCGAATGGGGCAATGGGAGTCGAGCCGCTCTCGACAAATTGATGCCGCTTGTTTATGAAGAACTGCGAAGGCTCGCGCGCCGTCATATGAGGCGAGAGCGCGAAGGCCACACTCTGCAAACGAGCGCGCTCGTCAATGAAGCTTATCTCAAAATGATCAACGAGAGAGAGATGCAATGGCAAAACCGCGCGCATTTTTTTGCCGTAGCTGCTCAATTGATGCGAATGATTCTGATCGACCATGCTCGCGCCCGCAAAGTCGCAAAGCGGGGAGGCGGGGCAAACCAGGTGCCGCTTGACGAGGCCCTGGTTGTCTCGGATGAGCGGGCTGCCGAGTTACTTGCGCTCGACGATGCGCTGAAGGCACTTGAGGCTGTTGACGAAAGGAAGAGTCGGATAGCGGAATTGAGATTCTTTGGCGGGTTGAGCGTTGAAGAGACGGCCGAAGTTCTCAAAATATCGCGGGCTACTGTCATGCGCGAGTGGCGGATGGCAAAAGCATGGCTCTATCGCGAGCTGAATCAAGGGGAAAGCGATGAAGCCTGAACGATGGCGACAGATAGACAGGGTGTTTAACGCCGCGATCGAGCGCAAGCCCGAAGAGCGCGCTGCATTCCTCGAAAGCGCCTGCGCCGGTGACGCAACGTTGCGCCGTGAGGTCGAATCCCTTCTTGCGTCGGATGAAAAAGCTCACACGACGGCGGCGCTGCCGGGCGCGGTTGCGGCCGAGTGGGTCGATAGCGAAAGAGGTTCGCACGTTGTCGGGCAACAGATAGGGCGGTACCTGATTCTGTCTTTGATTGCCACGGGCGGGATGGGAGAGGTCTATCTCGCCCGTGACGATAAACTCGGTCGCCCGGTCGCAATAAAGCTTCTGTCATCCCGGTTCACGGAAGACACCGAACGGGTGCGGCGTTTCGAGCAGGAGGCCCGCGCCGCATCCGCTCTGAATCATCCGAATATCCTCACCATTTATGAAATCGGGCACAGTAACGACCTGGAATTTATCGCCACCGAATTCGTCGAAGGCGAAACGGTGCGCGAACGCCTCAGACGCGCGCCCTTTACATTGCGCGAGGCGATAGACACGGCTGCGCAAATCGCTATCGCACTCTCGGCGGCTCATCAAGCCGGGATAATCCATCGCGACATAAAACCGGAAAACGTAATGCTCAGACCCGACGGGTTTGTAAAGGTGCTCGATTTCGGTCTTGCAAAACTCACCGAAGAACCGGATTCCGCAAACCACACGCATCTGTCAAAGACAGAACAGGTCAGGACCGATACGGGAGTTGTGATGGGCACTGTCTCTTATATGTCGCCGGAGCAGGTGCGCGGGTTCGATCTGGACGCGCGCAGCGACATCTTCAGTCTCGGCTCTACGCTTTATGAAATGGCCACCGGGAAAAAGGCTTTTCAAAGCAAGACGACGAGCGATTGCGTAGTAGCCATACTGGAAAAAGAGCCTGCCCCGCTGGCTCGATTCGTCGAAAACGTTCCCGCCGAATTTGAGAGGATTCTGAGAAAAGCTCTGGCGAAAGACCGAATGGAGCGATATCAAACGGTAAAGGACCTCCACCTCGATCTGAAGAACCTCAGCCGTGAAATGGAATTGGGGATGGCCTGGAAGGTTCTTTTTTGCCCCGAGTGCGCGCATGAAAATCCTCTCGATTTCGCCTTTTGCAGCAAGTGCGGAGCGTCGTTGAAAAAGATCTGCCCCGGTTGTGGAGAAGAAGTCCGCCACGACAGTCACTTTTGCGGCCTGTGCGGGCAGAGTATCATAACCTCTCAACCGGAAAAAATTTCCGACACGCAAGCTCTGGCAATAAAGGCCACCGAAGAGATATCGCCTCTGTCTTTGACCGGGGCCGAGCGCCGACAGGCGACGATTGTATGCTCTAACCTTTCCGGTTACGCAGCCCTGGCAGAGCAGTTGGACCCCGAAGAGTTTGAAAAATTGACGAACCGTATCCGCGATTCCGCCGATGAGATAATGGAAAGCTATAACGGGGCGGTAGACCATTTCTCCGGGGAAGAGATCATCGCGCTTTTTGGAATTCCCGTAAGCTACGAGGATGATTCTTTGCGCGCCGTCCGCGCCTGTCTTGAGTTGCACGCAATGGTGCGAGAGATCTGCGCCGATTTCGAATCACGCGCAGGCCGCCCTGTGCGACTCTACACGGGCATAAGCACAGGGCCGGTCGTAACCCGTCAGCGTAATAAGAGAGGCCAGAAAAGCAAGAAAACGGGGGAGGCTTTCCAAATTGCAGCGCGTCTGGCCGCCCACGCGGACTTAGACGAAATCCTCGTAAGCCCGGAGACCCGGCGGCTCGTTACGCCTTACTTTCACACCGAAGCAAAAGAGCCGTTTTCCTTGAAACCCGACGGCCCGCCCGCGACAAGTTATCGCATTGCCGGAGGGTCGGGAGCCGATACCAGGCTCGATGCGGCCGAACTTCTCGGGCTTACGAAATATACGGGCCGGGAAAAAGAGATGACCCTGCTGCACTCGGCGCTTGAAAAAGTTCTGCTTGGGGAAGGACAGTTTTTGACCGTGGCGGGTGATGCCGGAGTCGGTAAAAGCCGCCTGCTGCTTGAATTCCGCCACACTCTCAAACAGGACCATATTTCGGTCCTGCTCGGACGATGCCAGTCCTACAGAGGCAACATACCCTATTTGCCTTTTATTGATGCTCTCAAAGACTTGCTCGATCTACAGGAAAAAGAGTCTACCGCTCAATTGCTTGAGCGGGCCGTTACAAACATATCCGCGATAGACGAGAATTTGAAACAATACCTCCCTCTTTACCTGCATCTGCTCTCGATTCAAAGCAACGACCACTCTCTTCCCCACCACCTGGTGGGCAAGGAATTAAGGCTGGAGGTACAGGAGGCGCTTTCGGCCATTTTTACATTGAAGGCGCGGCGCGGCCCTCTGATCATTTTTCTTGAGGACTGGCACTGGGCCGATGAGGGCTCGGCAGAAGCCCTCAAGAAACTTGCCGGGATGCTGTCGGCATATCCTTTGATGATAGTCGCAACCTATCGCCCGGAGATTTCTCTTGAATGGGGCTGGGTCAGTTCTCATACGCCGCTTCACCTGGGACCTCTTGAAGCCGGGTCTGCGATCAGCATAGCCGGGTCGGTCTTCGGAGCAGACGAATTGCCGGACGGCCTCGGCGAATTTCTCTATAACCGAACGGGTGGAAACCCTTTCTTTATCGAGGAGGTTTGCCGGACACTCGTCGAGGACGAAAAAGTTCAAGTCATAGATGGATGGGCAATCCTTCGGGGCGCGCTCGAAGAATTGCACCTCCCGGGCACCGTACAGGCCGTGATCCGAGCGCGTCTTGACCGCCTGGCCCCGAAGGCTCGGAAGATACTCCGTCATGCCTCGGCAATAGGGCGGGAATTTAGTCGACGGGTGCTTGAGCGGACTCTTGACGATAAGGAACAATCGGCCGAATCACTCGAGACGCTTCAGAGAATCGGGCTGATTCAGCAAATCCGTATCCTGCCCGAGGCAGCCTATCGTTTCAAGCATGTTCTCACGCAGGAAGTGGCATACGAGAGCCTGCTTTTACACCAGCGTAAATCGCTCCACGAAGCCATTGGCTGCGCCATCGAACAGTTATACGGCGACCGTCTGGAAGAGTGGTTCGATGTTTTGACCCATCATTTCAGCCGGGCCGAGAACTGGGCGAAGGCCGCGCGATACGGAAGCCAATCCGCTAACAAGGCTGACGGTCTGAGCCATTTTGTCGAGGCGCTCAAGCTGCTGGAACAGGTTGAGGAATGGTTATTGAAGCAACCCGAAACCAGAGAGCGAAAAGAAGAACTGATCAGCATACTTTTGCGGCAGGAACGCCAGTGCGAAACGCTCGGATTTCGTGACCGGCAGCAATCGCTCATCGACCGTATACTCTCGCTTCTCGACCCCGCAAACGATCAGACGCTTCTGGCCGAAGTCTACATCCGCCAGGGGGAGTTATTTACGCTGCTGGGCCGTTTTGAAGAGGCTGAGATTACGCTCAATAAATCGCTCGACATACGGCAGGCTCTGGGTGATCGAACCGGGGAACGCAAGGCCCTGCGAAGCCTCGGTTTTTTATACTGGAACCGTAATAGCTATGAAGACGCGATTTCCTGTAGCGAAGCCGCGCTGGCCATCGATCAGGCCGAAGACGATGCAATCGGGCGCGCACAGGACCTTACAAATATGGGCGCAATCCTTCGCAGCAGCGGCAATCCGAAGGGCGCTCTGATTTATCTGGAGGAGGCCCTCCAGACCATGCAATCGCTCGGAAGAATGTCCGACCTGCCTCACACTCTTTATATCGCCGCGAATGCATACCGCGATCTGGGCGAAATGGAAAAGGTCGCCGAATATTTCCAGAGAGCCCTCAATATCGACCTGGAAACTCACAGGCGAATCGAGATAGCTTTTATGCTCAACGCTATGGCAAACCTGGCCTGGGAACAGGGGGAAACCGACAAATGTATTGACCTCTATAATCAGATTATAACTTTGACACGAGAATTGAATATGAGGCGTGATCTGACCACAACCTTAAACGCCCTGGGGCAGCGTCTGGCCGAACTTGGCAGATATGAAGAGGCGCTCACTCATCTGCTGGAGGCGGCTGCTCTCTTCTCTAAATTCGGAGATGAGGGAAATGAGCTCAAGACGCTCGTTGCCATTTCTTACGTATACGAGCACTCGCCCGCAAACTACGCTGAGACCCTTGCGACCTGGGATAAGATCAGGCATCTGCAAATCAGACAAGGCGACCGAGCCGGCGAGATAAAAGCGCTACAGGAAATGGCGCGACTCACAAGAAAACAGGCAAAAGACCCCGAGCAGGCGCTCAAATATTATGAAGAGGCTTTGGCACTGGCTGTAGGTCTCAATGATGCGGCCAAAGAGGGAGACCTTCTAAACTCGATGGGCATCATAGAGTGGGAGAGGGGCAATTTCGGTAAGGCGCTTGAGCGCTACACAAAAGCGCTGAAAATTTTTCAGGAGTCAAACAACAGCGTGCACGCAGGATTGATGCTCAGCAGCATAGGCGTTACACTGAATAGAATGGGGCGAAGCGATGAGGCGATAGAGAGGCTTGAAGAAGCCGTTCAGGTTCATCGCGAATGCGGGCAAAGGCTCCTTGAGGGACATACGCTCGCGGCCCTCGGAGATGTGTTGAAGGAAAGGAAATCATTTGATCGGGCGCTTGAAGAGTATCAGAAATCTCTGGCCCTCAGACAAGAGCTCGGCGACCGTAAAGGTGAGGGATGGATGCTACATCATATAGCCAGCCTGTTTCTCTCCAAGGAAGAGAAAACCCGGGCCAACGCCTTCCTCATCGAAGCTCTTAATATTGCCGAAGAGATAGAGAATGAAGAGCTAAAAGAGGCCTGTTGGCGGTTATCGCCGGCCTGACAATTTCTGTTTCAATAAGGAGTAAAGAATGCCTCGATATATCATTGAGCGGATCGTGCCTCCTATGTCGAGAGAAGCCTTAGAGGCTGCGGCCAGAAAATCTAATAAAGTATTAGCAGACATGCCGGACGTAATCTGGGTCAAAAGCTACGTCTCAGAGGCAGAGGGTAAAATGTATTGTGAATACGATGCGCCAAATCCCGAGGCGTTATTCGAACACGCCCGCAGGACCGGCGCTTCGATACATAAGATATCGGAGGTAGCGCTCGAAATCAGCCCCGACATGTTTCAGTAATCTCTTCCTGACTCTTTCGGCAATACTTCCGGTAAACCGCCGAAGACAGCCTCTTCATCCCTGAAACGAGCATCGGGAAAATCAATCATGAGAAATTTTCTACTCTGCATTTTCTTATTGACGTTTTTGGGGCTTGCCGCCTGTGGGGGCAAAGAGGCGGAAAAACCCGAGGCCCCGCAACCGGGCGCAGGTACGTCACCCCCTGCTGCTTCGAGCGCTCCCGATAAGAGTTCAGCGAAGATAGTCGCATTCGGCGACAGCCTGACGGCGGGTTACGGTCTTCAGCCCGCCGAGAGTTATCCGTCGCTTCTGCAAAAGAAGATTGAGGCTGACGGATACGACTACGAAGTTGTAAACGCGGGCGTTTCGGGCGACACCTCGGCAGGCGGAGTGCGGCGGATTGATTGGTCGCTCGAAGGCGATGTAAAGGTAGTCATACTGGAACTCGGGGCCAACGACATTTTGCGGGGCCAGCCCGTTTCCGAAATGAAGAAGAATTTAGGCCGGATAATCGAAAGCGCAAAAGCGCACGGGGCCAGAGTGCTGCTGGCAGGGATGGAAGCCCCTACCAGTTCCGGGCCTGATTATCGAAAAGAGGTACACGAGGCTTTTACAGAAGTCGCGCGCAAGTACCAGATAAGCCTGATCCCCTTCTTTCTGGATCGCGTCGCGGGTATAGAGTCGCTCAACCAGGCCGACGGCATCCACCCAAACCCGGAAGGGACAAAGCTCGTAACCGAAACCGTCTATCAACACCTTCGGCCGATCCTTGAAGAGCAAAAGCAAGCCGCCGCGACGGGTTAAAGGTGATGCGTGATTCGTGATTACCAGGCTTACAAATTGTCTCTTACATACAGGCTCCCAATTGAATCACGCATCACGCATCACGCATCACTCTTCACTCCTCATCGTGGATTCGCCACATCGACCTGTCGGCACATCTCAAGCACGGGGCAGGTCGAGCAGCGCGGGCGCATTCCTGTGCAAATGTGCTTGCCGAACGGGACCAGTAATTTATTGATCTCTACCCAGTAGCGGCGCGGCAGTGTCGCCTCAAGCGCCCCGGTGGTCTTCTCCGGCGTGCGCGTCTCCACGTACCCCCAACGGTTTGTAATGCGATGGACGTGAATGTCTACGCCTATGCGCGGTTGGTCGCACGCTATGCCAAGCACCAGATTGGCGCACTTCGGGCCTACGCCTTCGAATGACAACAGGACTTCCTCTTTGCAGGGGAGCGTGCCCGCGTATTCATCTGCCACTCGACAGGCGATACGGTGTATCTGATAAGCCTTGCGCTCGTGAAAGGTTGAAGCGCGGATAAGCTCGTCAATCTCTTCTATTGTAAGGCGACTGACTTCGGCAGGAGTTCGCGCCCGCGCAAACAGTTTGCGGGCGGTCGGAAGCATCACTTCATCCAGCGTGCGTATTGATATTATGCAGGCGACGAGCTGTTGGAAGGGCGTGTCAAAACCGGCCTCGGCCAGCTCGAACATAGCCGCTTTGGCAAACGGGCGCACTGCTTCGCGAATGCGGTTGATTGCCAGATCGATATCAAATGAAATCTTAGTCATATTTCTCTTCCAAGCAAGGAACCTCTCAGGTCTCAGTAGTTTACACAACCTGCGCCGCCGGACATACATCTTTTATAACAGAAAGACACGATAAAGACACAGGCCGGATGAATCGCCATCTTAACACAGATGAGACCGGTGCCTCGCACCCGTGAAAATGCTTGACTTTCGGGTAAACGCAGTTATAATTTCGCCGCCCTCAATCCTCAATAGGTTGAGTTGATTTTTCTGCCGGTCGAACCCCATCGCCTGTTGTTGTCCCTGCACTTGGCCAAAGCTCATCGTGTAGGAACATACAGGGGCGCAATGCTTATTGCGGATAGTTGAGTTGCGTTAATGCTAGTATCGGCCGCCGGATCAGGAGGAGATTGCATGAAGATTCGAGCATTTAAGGATCAAAGTGATCCGGACAATATAGATTCAAATATAAAGCCCGAGCGTCACTCATCAAGCAGGCGAAAGTTTCTTGGCAATGTAGGGGGAATGACTGCTGCTACAGTAGCGGTAGGTGCCATAGGTTTTTCACCTCTGGCGGGATCGAAATCGACCGAAGCCGAGGGGCAGGTTCTGATCATCGGGCCGGATGCCAGACGACGTCAACAGTCATTCCAGCTTCGCCAGCAGGCGGCTCAAAATTACAAGGTCGGCCCTCCCACCCTTCACCCGACAAACGGCGACGAGCAGGCGTTTACCAACAAGATCGCCTGCTATTCGAAGGGGCTGCCGCACAACAGCCGTGGCGAAGTTGACCTCACAGCCTATGCTGCCCTGACCAAGGCGATGACGACCGAAAAGCCTTCCGATTTTGAAGCGATTCCGATGGGTGCTCCTCTGGCACAGAGGCGCAAACTCGTCAACCCGCAAGCCGGGATAGCATTTGATATTGAAGGCATTGATTCGCACGAGATGGCCATCCCGCCCGCGCCCGCTTTCAGCAGCGCCGAAGAAGCGGCCGAGATCGTGGAAAATTACTGGATGGCGCTCTTGCGAGATGTGAATTTCGATGACTTTCCCACAAGCCCTCTGGCACAGGCGGCGGCGGCGGAACTGACGGGGCTGTCGGGATTCAAGGGACCAAGAATCGGCGGGCTTGTGACAGCCAATAGTCTGTTTCGAGGCCTTACGGCGGGCGATCTGATCGGTCCATATATCTCTCAGTTTATGCTGGTGCCGATCAGCTTCGGGGCCCAGTTTATAGATCAACGAGAAGAGACCTATCTCCCAAACATCGATTACATGACCGATTTCACATCCTGGTTGAGCGTACAGAACGGCTTTACACAGGGAAGCAATCAATTCGATCCTGTGCGCCGCTTTATTCGCAACGGCCGCGATATAAGCGCATATGTTCACATAGACGTGCTCTATCAAGCATACTTCAACGCGGGGCTTGTGCTATTTCACGCCAACGCGCCGCTGAACGCGAACAATCCTTACGCCGGTTCACAGAATCAGGAAGGGTTCGCCACTTTTGGCGCTCCGCACGCAAAGACTTTGATAGCCGAAGTCGCCACGCGCGCGCTCAAAGCAGTCTGGTATCAGAAGTGGTTTGTCCATCGAAGGCTGCGACCCGAAGCATTTGGCGGAGCCGTTCACAATGTAAAGACAAACACGGCCAGCTATCCTATACACTCCAGCGTGCTAAATTCGCAGGCGATTCAGGAAGTGCACAGCAGATACAACACATATCTGTTGCCGATGGCTTTCCCCGAAGGATCGCCTCTGCATCCGGCCTACGGCGCGGGACACGCTACGGTGGCTGGCGGCTGCGTCACTCTCTTGAAGGCGTTCTTCAACGGCGCGACTAAGATAGTTGATCTTTTCCAGCCGGTTGTGACCTCGCCTGACGGGCAGACGCTTGTGCCTTACGGCGGGGCTGATGTGTCAAATATGACTGTTGAGGGCGAGTTGAACAAGCTTGCCGCAAACATAGCTATAGGCCGCAACCACGCGGGTGTTCACTGGCGCTCGGATTACACTCAGTCTCTGTTGCTGGGCGAAGCGGTTGCAATCAGCATTCTGAAAGACCAGAGGGCTTGCTACACCGAATCGTTCGCCGGCTTTACCTTTAACAAATTCGACGGCACTCAGGTAACCATCTAAGAGACCCTGAAAGGCACTCGCCTGAAACAAGCGCGGGTCGAGCGGATCAACACGAAATCAGCGTGAATCCATTCGACCCGCGTTCTTCATTTTCTAAAGTCTTCGGCTTACTTCTGTCCTTTCAATTCGCGCATTGCCCGGCGCGACGCCTCAATCGTACCCGTGATGACTTCGTCAATATGCGCCATACTCACAAAGGCGCATTCAAACTGTGAGGGCGCAAGATATATTCCCTCTTCAAGCATGGCCCGGAAATATTGCGCGTACATATCAGTGTCAGACGCCTTTGCGGCAGTCCAGTCGGTGACAGGCCCCTCGGTAAAAAAAGTTGTGAGCATCGAGCCTACCCGATTGATCGTTGAAACTACGCTTGCCTCGCGGGCTGCCTCGCGCAACCCCTCTTCAAGCATGCGACCGCGACGTTCGAGTTCTTCATAAGGGCTGATCTTTTTAATAAGCTTAAGCGTAGTCAACCCGGCAGTCACCGCGAGCGGGTTGCCCGATAGCGTGCCCGCCTGATAGACCGGGCCGAGCGGAGCAAGCCGTTCCATAATATCGCGCCGCCCGCCGAATGCGCCCATAGGCAATCCGCCGCCGATTATCTTGCCCAGGCAGGTCAGGTCGGCTCTTACGCCGTATAGTTCCTGCGCGCCTCCATAAGCCACGCGAAACCCGGTTATAACCTCATCAAAGATCAGCAACGCGCCGTAATGAGCGGTCACTTCGCGGACGGCTTCGAGAAACCCGGGTCGCGGCGGCACGCATCCCATATTGCCCGCCACGGGTTCGATGATCACACAGGCGATTTCGCTCCCCTGCGCTTTGAAAGCCTCGCGAAGCGATTCTTCATCGTTGTATGGAAGCACTATCGTATTGCGGGCGAAATCCGAAGGGACGCCCGCGCTGTCGGGCGAGCCGAAAGTGGCCAGACCCGACCCGGCTTTTACCAGCAGACTGTCTGTGTGGCCGTGATAGCAGCCTTCGAATTTTATGACCCGGTCGCGCCCTGTAAACCCGCGCGCAAGTCTGAGCGCGCTCATGGTGGCTTCGGTTCCTGAGCTTGTCAGTCTCACTTTTTCTATGGAAGGAAAGGCGGCGATGATCTCTTCGGCAAGCTCTATCTCGATTTCGGTCGGAGCGCCGTAGCTGGTCCCTCGCCCGGCCGCCTCGCGTATGGCCGAGATAACGGATGGGTGGGCGTGGCCCAAAATCATAGGCCCCCACGAGCCTACGTAATCGGTATAGGTATTCCCGTCTGCGTCGGCTATGTTCGAGCCTGCGGCCTGATCTATAAACAGGGGCGAGCGGCCCACGGCTCGAAAGGCGCGAACGGGACTGTTGACTCCGCCCGGTATAACTCGCTCGGCGCGTTCAAAGAGTTCTGCTGATTTGCTGCTGTCAATCCTGGCCATAAATGATTGCCTCTCACGGATAAAAGTTGGTGACGGATGATGCGTAATGCGTGATGCGTGATCGGCAAGAGTCAGGGTAGCTCTGTAAATAGCCCTCTGGCTGAAAATCACGCATCACGCGTCACGCATCATCTATCATAACAATTGGGGCTATGATTGGGTAAGCGAACGAGTGAATGGAATCAGTCACATTCGGTAGGTGCTGGCCAGTTGCTCGAATTCATCCATCTGGCTGAGGTCTTCAAGATAGCCGCCGCCCGCCTGCCCGTCGGCCAGCTTTTGTATCTGGCTGCCAGCCACTTTCGCGTCGACAGGCCTTGAGAAAAGATACCCCTGTCCGCTTTCGCAATGAAGTTCCCGCAGACTTTCCAGTTGTGCTTTTGTCTCTACGCCTTCTGCGATCACGCTCATTCCCAGCCCCTGGGCCAGATGGATGATCGTACGGACTATCTCTTTGTTCTCGTTGTTCTCGGTTATTCGCCCGACAAAAGAGCGATCTATTTTCAAAGTATCTATCGGCAGGCGGTGGAGGTAGCTGAGCGAGGAATAGCCGGTCCCGAAATCATCTATGCTCAATTCGACTCCAAGCCCTCGGAGCCGCTCAAGCATGGCGTTTGCGGCCTGTGTGTTTTCCATAACGACGCTTTCGGTGATTTCCAGCTTCAGGCTGTGCGGATCGAGCCGGCTCGTAGCCAGAGCTTGAATAATATGCTCGATCAGTTCCGGCTGAGCGAATTGCTTGCTCGAAAGATTCACGCTTATCGAGAGGGAATCGCTCTGAGGAAATTGTTCGTGCCAACGTTTCATCTGACTACAGGCCTCCTCAAGCACCCATTGACCTATTGGCACGATCAAGCCCGTCTCTTCGGCCACGGGTATGAATTCGGATGGGTGGATCAGACCCCGTTCGGGGTGGAACCAGCGCAAGAGCGCTTCAAAGCCCGTTAGCCTCGCAGACTCAAGTGATATGATCGGCTGATAGTGGAGCAGGAATTCCTTTCTCTCGATTGCCTTGCGCAGATCAGACTCCAGCTTCATCAGATTCATGGCGCTTGTGTGCATATGTTCGTTGAACGTCACATGACGAGCCTTGCCGAGCGATTTCGCCTGATACATGGCCGTATCGGCATCTCGCAAAAGGTCATCCGGCTTTTCATGGTGGGAGCCGGGAAACGCTATGCCGATGCTCACGGTAGTAAATGTTTCATATCCGCCGAGATTGAAGGGCCGGGCCAGTTCCGCCTGTACCCTTTCGGCTACTCTGATTACATCTTCGGGGCTGTTAATCCCTTTGAGCAATATGGTGAATTCATCCCCTCCCAGGCGGGCAACCGCATCCGGGTTGCGCACACAATAACGGAGCCGGTCGGCAATGCCTATGAGAAGCTGATCGCCCACGATATGGCCTATGCTATCGTTTATGATCTTGAAGCGGTCGAGGTCCAGAAACAGGACCGCAAAAAGCTCTTCGCTGTTCCGCTTCAAGTTGTCGAAGGCTTCTTTCAATTGATTCATGAACCAGGTCCGATTCGGCAGACCCGTAAGAGCATCGTTGAGCGCTTCCTGACGCAGACGCTGCTCGGCAAGACGGCGGCCGGTTATGTCCAGGATTTGAAAGATAAAATGAGGAGCCTCTTTTTGCGAATCGTGAAGAGGCGAAACACTGACCAGCACCCATACTTCGTGACCGAGTTTGTGCAGGTAACGTTTCTCGGCCTGACAGATGGCCGATTCACCCTTTAATACCTTGTGGAAATGATTCAGGAAAGAATGAAGATCATCCAGATGAGTGATCTTGTGAAAAGTCATCTCCAGCAGTTCCGCCTCCTGGTAGCCGACGATCTCGCACAACGAGCGATTGACTTGCAGCCACTGGCCGTCGAGCCCCACGAGGGCCATCCCTATTGGAGCGTTGTCGAAAGCGTTATGAAATCGCTCTTCGCTTTCCCGCAACTCTGCCAGATGGCGTTTGGCCTGCTCGGCCTGCAACATGGAGGCTTCGATGTTCTTGACGTATGTCAGATAGGTAAAATATACAATTGCTACCACGGGCACGAAGGCGATCAAGGCCGACACACCCATATGCGCCAGCAGCCGGGCGATTATAGCGGCGGCTGTCGCCGCGGCTATATAGCTGACAGATGACCATCGGTAGTACTTATTCCAGGTTTGCCAGATCGGTTTATCGGCCCTGAGAGCGCCGGCTACGGCAATGATGCCGGTGTTTGTCGCAAACTGCAGGATTGCCATCGTGCCCGAGGCAATCACCAGCCGTGTAACATGACCATCGCCAGCCAGTTCTGTTAAGGGGCCAAACCAGAAGCTCAGGGCTTCGGCGGTCACAAAGGTTGAACAGAGCATCGCCGCCGAATTGAAAGCAAGCGTAAGAGGGTTCTTTGTGATTCTAAGCGATGAAGCAGAGGATTCGACCACCCCCAGCAAGACGGCCGGTTCTTTGCCGAAGAGAAACATCGCCAGAAAGACGAAGACGTCTGAGATCGAGACGTTACATTGAAAACGGGGTATCTTTATGCAGATGCGCGAACCGACCCCTATCGTCACAAGAGAGAGGAGAAAAAAGGGCAGACCGAGACGAGACGCATCGAGCCTTATGATCAGTAGCGGATAGAGCATTGCGCCAATCGCTACGATGAGCCACATGTATAGCGTGGCCAGTTGTCTCTTTTCTGTTGTGAGCGTTGTGTCCAACCTTTTCTGCCCCGATTTAAAGCGACGTTTAAGACAGCAGGAACGACATATTCCTGCACCACCTGCCCAGGATCGTCTTTTATAGATCAACTACTGTGCCACGGGCAACGACCGAAGATGTTTACGCCGAGTTAGTATACAATCGTTCATTGTAAGATAAAAAACATGGCCTGGATTGCCGGAATTGAGCTTGAATGCAAAAACCGGCAATGTCAAGGGCGTGTAAAGGAGGTGACAAAATAAGAGAGGGTCTCGGAAGCCTGGCCTAAAACTCCACACTGGTCTTGTAATCGAGTTGCCCCGAAAATCCCTATTCAAATTTCTCTCTCTTGCGGATGTTCCCACTCAGAGCATAAAAGCGAGCCGGGGCACGTAGCGAGCCAAATGTATAAGGTTGTATAGTGTTTATGAAATGAAGACGAAGCATCATTTCTGGTCGTCACTTGTGACAGGCGGCGCTCTTTACTGGGCAACAGGTTCGCCCTCGGCGCTTGCGGGCGCAATGGCGGGCGGTTTTTTGATAGACGCAGATCACATCTTCGATCAGATGTGGTCTATCTCGCACGGTGCACCTTATCTGGAGGCCGCCAAAGGGGAGAGTCTAAACTCTGGCCCCGAAAGCGCGCGGGGATTGATGGCGCGCTATGTTCGCCGCCGAAAACTCGTGCGGTTGCCGCTCATTTTTCACTCATATGAATTGCTGATACTGACATCAATACTTGCCGTCTTTATTCACTCGCCGTTTCTTGTGGGTGTAGCCGTGGGCTATATTTTGCACCTTTCGCTCGATCTCATCAGGCATCATCACGAGTTTCGCTCGCCTCTCTTTTATTTGGTATCATACAGGCTGGCTCACGGTTTCCGGCGCGATAAACTGATCAAGCCCGAATATCTGTAATAGAATATCTGTAACGGGATCGAGAAAAATCTGAGCGCCGGATGTTTAAGACTCCGGGCAGACGCAGCGCGCAAGCAGGCAAACTGCAAACGAGGAAAATCATGTATTGTCCGAATTGTGGAACCGAAACATCAGAGAGTCGAAAGTTTTGCAGGTCCTGCGGCATGAGCCTTGAGATAATTTCCCAGGCGCTCACGGGCCAGCTTCAGACACTGCCCACGGATACGGCTATGGAATCTGCGCCCGCTCAAAGCGAGCGACGCAAAATGATGCGATGGGGGTTTGGCGTATTCTGGTTAGGCATTCTGCTGGCGGCGCTGCTTGGGATACTGGGCGGCGCGATTTCGACTCTGGCCTCCCAGGCCGGAGAGTTTATCGCATCGCTTGCGGGTCTGGGTGGTCTGATCGTGCTCGTAGGCATCGGCATGATGATCTATTCGCGGTTCCTGCCAAATGCTCCGGGGCTCAAAACCCCGGCCCCGCTTCCGCAGCCTCGACAAACGGAGTTGCCGCCTGCTCAAAGGGGCGTTGATATGCGGCCCGAGTCTCTCTCTCCCCCTGTTTTGAGCGTCACCGAAAACACTACGGAATTACTCGACCCCTCCTCACATAAAGAGAGACGACAAGGCGAATGAATTGACTGGTCAGATTAATAATATTTGTCATTGACCGACATGATCGCCTATAATCGCGCTAAATCGTGACCAAACGAATTAGCGGACGCGACCTGCCCTGGGTCGCCCTCATCTTCGTCTCATTCACTGTTGGGCTCGCCCTCTCATGGGAGCGGTGGGGCAACCCGCTCGTAGACTGCGGACGCGAGATGAATCAGCCGTTAAGGCTGGTTCGCGGCGAGATGCTTTATTCAGACGTGCGACACATTTACGGGCCGCTCTCACCTTACCTGAACGCGGCGCTCTATGATCTGTTCGGCCCCTCGCTCAATGTGCTTTATGGCGATGGCATCATCACGGCAATCATAATACTGGCTCTCATATACTGGCTCTCACGACAATTGATGAACCCTCTCGGCGCGACCGCCGCCACCTTGAGCGTCCTCTGGCTCTGTGCATTCAAGCAGGCAGGTAATTACGTTTTGCCTTATTCTTATTCCGCCCTGCATGCCTGCGCGCTGGGGCTGGCCACGCTGGCTCTGACGATCAAGTATATTGAAGAGGCCGGACGGCAAACTACGGAAAACGGACAACGGAAGACGGACAAATATTTTCTGCTTGCCGCGGGGGTTATGGCGGGCCTTACAACACTGGCAAAGACGGAGATGGGGGTAGCGGCCCTTATCGCGGGCGCTCTCGGGGCGGCGCTTGCAGGTCGCAGCGGCCCGCGTCGCCGCGCCGGGTTGATCTTTTTGTTTGCCGCGCCCGCTATAACGATTGTTATAGGCGTCTATGGGTACATCGCATCAAGAGTAAGCTGGCATACGCTTTCAAATGAGAGCTTTCTATTTTTTCGGAATCTGCCGGAAGAACTGGTCTATTTCAATCTGCGAATGTCCGGCTTCGACCAGCCCGCGGAGTCGCTTGTGTTGATGATGGACGCATTGCTCAGGATCGTGGTTATGGCGGTCACCATTGCGTCAGTCAGTTTGATGTTTGCGATCTTTAGAAGATCGTCAAGCAAAGCTCGAATCGATACCAATGCAATGATAAGCGACGCGGGCCGGGCCGGACTTTCACCGCTCTGGATGATGATGGGGCTCGGGCTATTGCTTTCGCTTGCCCTTTTGACGGCCACATTTCTGCACTGGGAGAAGGGGCCTTATCTGGCGATGCCTTTGCTGCTGATATTCCTGTTGATCTGGGCGCTGATCAACTCCAGGAATAAGCCACCCGAAAGCAGAATGAATTATGAGCAATCGCTCGTTTTGGTGGTGACTGTCGTATTTTCGCTGGCGAGTCTTGCTCGCGTCATGTTTCGGGTTCGCAGCGGGGGGGCTTACAGCTCTTATCTCATACCCGCATCGGTAGTGCTGTTTACCTACTGGTGGATACATCCGTTTGCCGATCTATTTCGCAACCATCGGGCGCGGCGAGTGGCGCAAGCCATTGCAATCGGATTGATATTGCTCGACGTGGCGGCGACCTCGGTGCTGCTCACGCACCGTTTCCGCAAGAACAACACCTACAGGCTTGTCACACCGCGAGGCACTATGATGGCGGTCCCGGATATAGGAGAAGCTTTCGATAAGGCAATCGCTTTTATCAATGAACGGACCCGACCAGGCGAGCCTGTAGCTGTCATGCCCGAAGGCACATCGCTCAATTTCTTCACCGACCGTCCAAATCCGCTCAGGGAAGAGATCACGACGCCTGGCTTTCTCGACGCTGAGGGAGAGAAACGCGCAATAAAACAACTGATCGAATCCGACACGCGGCTGGTATTGATTACGAACCGTCCGACACCCGAATTTGGGCACACGATTTTCGGGCACGACTACTGTCAGGGGTTGATGCAATGGATAGAGGAAAACTTCGAGGCGGTTGCCGTAATCGGCCCGGATCAGAACAGTGATTTGCAGATAGGCAACAAGACCTTCTTCATCCGCGCTTATGTAAAAAAGTGATACGTGATACGTGATTCGTGACCGGAAATAGCAGCAAGTCAAAACAACGCATCACGCATCACGTATCACTCTTCACTCATTCCTGGAATTTTCACGCCCTTTTCTTCGGCCGTCTGCCTTGCTTCTTCGTACCCGGCATCTACGTGACGGGCTATGCCTATGCCGGGGTCGTTTGTCAGCACGCGGTTCAATCTGCGCGCACCGTCTTCGGTCCCGTCGGCTACGCTGACCTGACCTGCGTGTAGCGAATAGCCTATCCCGACACCCCCGCCGTTATGAATCGAAACCCAGGACGCGCCCGACGCTGTGTTGAGCAGGGCATTCAACAAAGGCCAGTCGGCTATGGCATCCGAGCCGTCAAGCATGGCTTCGGTCTCGCGGTAGGGCGAGGCGACCGATCCAGTATCGAGATGATCGCGGCCTATGACTATCGGAGCTTCGAGTTTGCCCGTGCGGACGAAATCATTCATCGCCTCTCCGAATTCGGCGCGCTCGCCGTAGCCGAGCCAGCAAATTCGCGAAGGCAATCCCTGAAACTGCACGCGGTCGCGCGCAAGTTTCAGCCAGCGCGCAAGCACCTGATCGTCGGGGAAAAGTTCGAGCGCGAGGCTGTCTGTTTTGTGTATATCCTCGGCGCTGCCGGAAAGAGCGGCCCAACGGAAAGGGCCTCGGCCCTGGCAAAAAAGCGGTCTTATGTATTCGGGCACAAAACCCGGTATCTCGAAGGCGTCCTCTACGCCCGCCTGTTTTGCCTGTGCGCGGATGTTGTTTCCGTAATCGAAAGTAACCGCGCCCATCCGTTTCAGTTCAAGCATGGCGCGGATGTGCGCGGCCATAGTATCCATCGAACGTCGAACATACTCATCCGGGTTATCGCGTCTAAGCGACAGGGCTTCCTCAAGACTCAACCCGTTTGGAACGTATCCGTTCAGCGCATCGTGGGCGCTGGTCTGATCGGTTAGCATATCGGGCACGACGCCGCGCCTGGCAAGCTCGGGCAAAACATCGGCGCAGTTACCGACAAGCCCTACCGAAACGGCTTCACCTTTTGCGCGAGCATCCGTGATTATTTGGAGCGCCTCGTCGAGGCTCGCGGCCATGCGGTCGCAGTAACGGGTCTTGATCCTTTTTTCTATGCGCGCCGGGTCTACGTCTATGCCGAGAAAGCAAGCACCGTTTAGTGTGGCGGCAAGCGGTTGCGCGCCACCCATTCCGCCCATTCCGCCCGATACGATCAATCGGCCATCGAGCGAGCCGCCGAAATGTTTATTAGCTGCTGCGGCAAAGGTCTCAAACGTTCCCTGAACGATTCCCTGACTCCCGATATATATCCAAGAACCGGCGGTCATCTGACCATACATCGTAAGCCCCAGCCGTTCGAGCCTGTGAAATTCATCCCAGTTCGACCAGTGCCCGACAAGATTGGCATTGGCTATCAGCACGCGGGGCGCGTATTCGTGTGTGCGGAATATGCCTACGGGTTTGCCCGATTGCACGAGCAAGGTCTCGTCGTTTTCAAGCTCTGTAAGCGAGCGCACTATGGCATCAAATGAACGCCAGTCGCGCGCGGCCCTGCCCGTTCCTCCATAGACGATCAGATCGTCGGGGTTTTCGGCGACATCAGGGTCGAGGTTGTTCATAAGCATCCTGAGCGCGGCCTCCTGATGCCACCCCTTGCAACTGATCCGGCTCCCGCGAGGCGCTTTTACTTTTCTTGGCTGGCTCATATTCCCTCAAATCTAAAATCTCGGATGATTGATTCTACCACACCTTCCCATATACCCCAAACAGGTTATGAATCAATAACTTACAGAAAAATTTGTTTGGCATTTTGATTGCGATAGTATATACTCGGACCACGTGAGATATTGGATCCCCATTCCGGTCTCGCGCGTTAAAGGATTGAGCAGAAGAGGTTAATATGTATAGAACGGAAGAGATATTCCAAAACAAGAAGATGTTCATGTACGTTGTCGCTGCAATCGTTATGTCCGGCTATGATGCGGTAGCCACTATGCAACACATAGGGCGAGGCGTTGCGGCCGAAGGCAATCCATTGATGGATTCGCTTATACAGACAAACGCGGTGGTCTTTTTTCTGGTAAAGATGTCGCTTACGGCCCTTTGCCTGCTCATCTGTTATAACTTTTCCCACCTGCGCACGGCGCGAATGGGCATCCGTCTGGCAGTGGTGATCTACACCTTCATCAGCGTCTATCACGCCGTCATTGTCTTTGCCGCGTAATCTGCGATCGGGGCTCACACCTGATTGAGATCGCGCACAAGCGAGACAAGCGATTCAATGTAAAGCGAAAGCGGCGTGTCGCGCTCAAGCGGCGGCACGAGTTGCCGCACGCGCAAATAGACACTATTCAGACGAGGTGCCGGACGAAGCGGTTTTAGAAATTCCAGCCCCTGAGCCGCGCACATCAATTCGATAGCCAGAATTCTTTCGACATTTTCTACCACTTGAGCGAATTTCAAGGCGCTCGTCATGCCCATGCTGACGTGGTCTTCCTTGTTGGCAGAGGTCGGCAGATTGGCCACCGATGCCGGGTGGGCCAGCACGTTGTTTTCTGCGATCAACGAAGCAGCGACTACCTGCGCGATCATCAGCCCCGAATTCATCCCCGGGTCGGGCGTGAGAAAAGCGGGCAATCCCGAGAGGTCAGGATTGACGAGGCGTTCTACGCGTCTCTCGGATATAGTGCCGAGGTCGGCTACGGCTATGGCGGCGTAATCGAGCGCAAGCGCGACGGGCTCGCCGTGAAAGTTCCCGCCTGAAAGCACCTCGCCCGCATCGGCAAAGATCAATGGATTGTCGGTCGCGCTGTTTATCTCGATCTCTAAAATCCGCCGCGCGTGCGCGAGCGCATCGCGCACCGCCCCGTGCACCTGCGGCATGCAGCGCAATGCATAGGCATCCTGCACGCGCGGGTCAACCCTGTGATCACGATGCGATTCTCGAATCTCGCTCTCTTCGATCAATTCGCGCAGCCGTCTGGCGCTCTTCATCTGACCGGGATGAGGCCGTACGGATTGTATCTTATGATCAAAGGCGACGGGTGTGCCTTTGAGCGCCTCAAGCGTCATTGCGCCTGTCACATCGGCCGCGTTTGCCAGGCGTTCGGCCGCAAGCAAAGCGAGGCCGCCAACGGCCGTCATAGCCTGCGTCCCGTTGAGCAGGGCAAGCCCCTCTTTCGCTTCGAGGGTGAGCGGCAGGATACCTGCGCGAGCAAGCGCCTCGCCGCCCGGCAAGCGCTCGCCTTTATAGACGGCCTCGCCTTCACCTATGGCCACCAGCGCCAGATGCGCAAGTGGAGCCAGATCGCCCGAGGCCCCGACCGATCCGCGCGAAGGAATTACGGGATGCACGCCTCGATTGAGCATCTGGATCAAGGTTCCGATCACGAACGCGCGGCAGCCTGAATACCCCTTTGCCAGCACGTTTGCGCGCTGGACGATCATCGCCCTGACCACTCTTTCGGAAAGAGGTTCGCCGACTCCGCACGAGTGCGACCGCACCAGATTGATTTGAAGTTCGCGCAATCGGTCGGGCGCGATCATGACATCCGCGAGCGCGCCAAAGCCCGTGTTTATGCCGTAAATGACCTGTCCGCTCCTGATGATCTCTTCGACAAACCGCCGCGCGCGCGCTATTCGCTCGACTGCCTGACCGGCAAGCGACACCTCTGCGCCATCGGCCACCGCTTCGATCTGTTCAAGTGTAAGCGAGGCTCCGTCTATCTCAACCATATATTCAGATATCGTCTTTCATTTGGAATACTTTTCATGCATCAAACCGACTTGTTTTGAAAAACCTGTTGCCAGTTCAGGCTGCGCCTGAGCACGGCGATTTCCGCTCTCGACTGCTCGCCAAAAAGCTCGTCAAGCTGATCGAGCAGGGCGAGCATCAGTTGCGGCGCAAAGAGCCGCGCGTGCGTTATCACCTGTGCGTAATAATGCAGGGCGAGCCGCCCGTCGCTGCCCGTATGAAACGAGCGCACTTCGTCTTCGTTCATCGTGATGATCTCGGAGTTGACGGCGATTACCGGGCGCGGCACCCCCTGATGAGCAGGCCCGTCCCCGTCTATCCAGCCCAGCAGCAAAAGCCCGATCAGTACTCCCTGTTCGTTCAGCAGGTCGGGACTGAAGACTGCGTTCATCTCGGCAGAGCTTGAGAGTCGCGGACCCAGCCGTCCGTACTCGGGATTGATCAGTTGCGAATTGTATATCACGCCCACGGTTGTCGTGACGCCTGCCGGGATAGAGACGAACTGCCCGAACATATAATCTTCGGGCGAAGGCGTATCACTTGAATCGAGAGCGTCAAGAACCCGCCCTATGTAATCAACGTGCGAATTCGATTTGACGATCTTTGCTATTCTCATCTTTTCGATAAATTCGAGTCTCAACTTCGCGGCTGAGTGGGAGTTGAATACCTCACCTCTCCGTTGCTGGTGTTCAGCTTCGTAACTCTGTACCCCCTGAACTCTTTGCCGTCGTAATCGAATTCATAAACGCCCTGCTGATCTTTCACCAGAGAGTCAGGCGTCACCCCAACAGTTCGGACATCAGCGGGTCCGCCGTCGTAACGTTCGAGGGTCACTTCTACGGTTAAGCCCTGAAGCGGTTCATCTGTGATGTTATAAACCGCGCCCTTCGCCTTGACTATATTCTTGTCCACTTCGGGCCTGCGAACGGGGTAAATCTGCGCTCTGATCACTCGGGCCGCCGCCTCTCGGGCCGCCACATCATCGCCGCGCATTCGCCCCACAAAAGCGTTGACCCTGGCGTGGACCACGGGAACATAGAAGTAGGCCAGCAACCCGCCGCCTACCAGAATGATCGCGATCAACAGCGCGATAGTGCCGCCGTGGCCTCCTCCCTTGTCCAGGTCTTTCCCGTAGTTTGTCAATGAGCCCACTGTTCCCGTCTCAGCCGCAGGCTCTCCGAATACAAGCGGCCCGCCCGTAGACTCCGACGGTAATCCCAGCACTGACCCCGAAACCTTGCGCCCGCGAGGCAGTTGCGCAGGAACCGCCGATACCCGAACAGGTTCGGTCTCTCTCTCGATAGCAGGTTCAACGATGACCGGCTCGATGCCGGACGGTTCCGGCGGCGCTTTCCGCTCAGAGGTCTCGCGCGAATCGAAGGCCATTTGCGTGGGGCGGGCAGGCCGCGCGGGCGGCGGCTCAGAAAGGGGGTGTTCTCCCGGCTCGATTGGAAGAATTACAGGCGGCTCAAACGGCTCTCGATGCCTCACACGCTCCATGCGCGGCGGCTCGAACGGCTCTCGCGGCGGGCGCTGCTCGACTCGCGCTACAAGCGGAGGCTCTACAAGCGGAGGCGCTACAAGCGGAGGCTCTACAGGTGGAGGCTCCGCCTGTGGCGGTTGAGAAGACTCTGCCCGAGGTCCCGCTTCAACCTCTTCGGTTTGGACTTTCGAATACCCTTCCCGAACAAGCTCGTTCCAGATGTCATCGAAAGGCGTATCTTCTTCCGGCGTTTCGACTGCGGGGGTGGATGCGGGAGGCGGAGAACTTCCAAGCAACTGCGTGGCGGGAGTTTCGCGCGGCGGCTCTTCGATAAATCTTTCCGGCTCAGGTTCAGCGACGCGGGGCGCTTGCTCGGTTTCAATCGGATAAGCGGATTCCAATCGCTCGGTCATCCGTGGTTCCAATTCGCCCGCATCATTTGAGAGCGCGGCAGTCTCTTCGGGAAACGAAGCCGAAAGCTCTTCGGTCTCGCGCGCGATGGCTTCCTGAACAGGTCGGGCTCGGGATGGCAGGGCTTCAATCTCCTGCGTTTCATCTGCTTGAATTTCTGCCGCCGGTTGTTCCCACACCTCATCCTGTTGTACTTCATCCTGTTGTACTTCATCGGCGCGCCGCTCGGCGTTGGCGAACAGGCTGCGGCTCGACAGGGTCCAATCTTCCTCCGGTTCCTTATCGCTCTTTTTGAGGCGGAGGAAAAAATAGACGACAAGCGATATGCCTAAAACAAAACCGAGCGCCGCCCCGGTCCACACATACCACGGGATGCCCTGCGCCATTTGCGCCAGAATCAAATTCAATAGTGTTAATGCCATCTTCGTTTTACCTTTCACTTCATATCTTTACTGATGTAAAACTCTCGGTCGGGGTTGCGACGAGCGTCTCAAGCGCATCAACTATTATCGCCTCTTCGTCAGGGGCAACCGTGCGCAGGTCAAGCAGTACGCGGTCGCGCTCGGTCCGCGTTATGATTGGAACGTGATTGGCTCGCAATCTTTCTTCTATTGATCGGGCAGAGAGCTCCCCACTTTCGAGCGCGATAAGAATAGTTGGTAACTTCGCTTCGGGTGCGGACCCGCCACCGATCACCGAACTCCCCTCTTCGAGATCGGCTCTAAGCCTACACCCTCTTTCTTCGAGGCGTTTGATAAAGCGCGAGGCACGCTCTTCGATCTCATCCCGCGTAGCCGCTATGGCGCGGATGACCGGCACATCGGTCTCGGCCCGGCCCTGCTCGTAAATCATCAGCGTAGCTTCGAGGGCGGCATAAGTCGTCTTGTCCACGCGCAGGGCGCGCATCAACGGGTTTTTTCGAACGCGATCAATCACGGCCCCGGTTCCCGCGATAATACCGGCCTGCGGCCCGCCAAGCATCTTGTCGCCGCTGAAAGAGACTACGGTTATGCCCGAACGGATCGAGTGCGCGACGACCGGCTCGTCCTTTACGCCAAAGGGCGCGAGGTCTATCAGGCAGCCCGATCCCAGGTCTTCAAACGAAGGTATGCCGGAGAGGCGAGCCAGGTCCGCAATTTCACGAGGGTCGGGTCGCTCGGTAAAACCTATTATGCGATAATTTGACGGGTGCACGCGGAGGATGAGCCGGGTATTTTCGTTTATTGCGCGCTGGTAATCTTCTATGCGGGTGCGGTTTGTGGTCCCGACTTCGCAAAGCCGCGCGCCGCTTTTTTCCATCACTTCCGGTATGCGAAAGCTGCCGCCGATCTCTATCAACTCGCCGCGCGAAACGATGACTTCCCCGCCTTCGGCCAGCGTGTTTAGCACT
The DNA here is from genome assembly GCA_963765495.1 of Blastocatellia bacterium. Lineage (GTDB taxonomy): Bacteria > Acidobacteriota > Blastocatellia > UBA7656 > UBA7656 > CAVXWP01. The sequence goes on along the minus strand of CAVXWP010000001.1, from coordinate 46,221 downwards.
ATCAGCACCGCCGCCGCATTGTTATTGGCTACTATCGCGGACTCGCTTCCCGCGAGCCTCGCAAGCAATTCCTGAGAGTGCGATTCGCGTCTGCCGCGCTCTCCGCGCGCGAGGTCGTATTCCAGATTCGAATAATGAGAGGCGACCTCGTTTGAGGCTTCGATTGCCCGGCGAGCGAGCGGGGCGCGTCCGAGGTTTGTGTGCAGGATGACGCCCGTTGCGTTGATCACCCGCCTGAGCGATGACCGCGAAATCTCTGCCGCGCGAGCTTCGAGTCTCGCATCTATCTCGGCGATCCAGGCATCGGTAGCCAGAGTTTTATCGCCGCCGTTTTCGGTCAATTCGCGCCTTAACAGGTCTGTGATTTCGCGCAACAGGTCGCGCACGCGGTCGCGCCCCAGGCCGACAGACAACCTTTCGGCCAGAGGCGTCGCAAGCAGCCGGTCCATCGAGGGCAACGTTCTGAGATACTCATGCGCCATGTTATTACGGTTGACACCAGGGGGTGCCTCGCTTACATTTTAGCATAACCCCCTGAGTGATCCACATAGGCCCCCGCTTGAGTGAGATCAAATGGAAGAGAAGAAATTTAATGAAATAGACGATCAGCTGGACCGGCTTGAACATGAAATGCGCCGACTCAAGGTTGAATACGACATCTTTTTCAACGGCGGCACGATGCGCCCGCCTAACGACACAAAGGGTCGCGTAGAGACTGCCATCAAACGGCTCTATGATGCGCGCGGGATGGCATTCAGCCAGCGATTCCGCTACAACAGCCTTGTAGCGCGTTACAACGTGATGCGCGAACTGTGGAGGCGGCAGACCCAGGACCGCGAGCAAAGCGGGAGACCGCCCACGGCTGAGTCGGTATCGGCGATGCGATCCCTGTCGGCCAGCGTGCGTTGTAGAAACCCTAAACTTGAGCCTGAGAAAGTAAGCGAAATTTACGATTATCTGATAGCCGCAAAACGAGAGTGCGGAGAGAGAATCGGCAACCTCAGCCTCGAATTATTCACGAAATTTTTGACCTCGCGCGCCGATCAGTTAAAGCGGGAATTGTCTGCCGAAGCGATTGATTTCGTGATAAGCGTCGATAGCGGCAGCGTGCGGTTCACGGCTCGCCCTTCCAGCGAATAATATCCCGATTATTTCATTGCGTATAAGAACCGCTGTTTGCTTGATGAAAGCTTTGCGTCTCTTTGCGTATGGACACGAACTGACCGAATGCCCGGAAAGGAGAAAACAAAGAAAAGCCCTGCTTCATCGAGCAGGGCAAGGTGAGTGAAGTTCATTCGCCTGGAGCAGGTTTTATACTCTTTTGACCGCCTCGGCCTGGGGCCCTTTCGGCCCCTGAACCACCTCGAACTCTACGCTTTCGCCCTGCTTCAGCGATTTGTAGCCGTCCTGTTCTATGGCCGAGTAGTGAACAAACACATCGGCTCCTCCCGGTTGCTCAATAAACCCGTATCCTTTGGCGTTGCTAAACCATTTGACCTTGCCTTGTGACTTCGACATCTCTGGATCCTCCTCGTTTTCATCAAAGGCCGCTTTGTTTCGCGCAGCCTTTTCACGACGTTTCAGGCAGCACTCGGAAAAGGGAAAGCCGCAAAGCAAGCCTTATTACCAAAAAGGTTTCGCTTTACGGCTTCATCACAAGCATCCACGACGATTTGTCAGGCACTTCGTAATCGCTCAAGGTGATTAATTAAAGCATTTTCCCTAAGAAGCGGCGGCATACTAGCGCAACCTCTTGCGGGTGTCAAGCAAAAAGTCAAAACGTGATTCGTGATTCGTGATTCGTGATTCGTGACACTGAGATTGACAATCAACATCATAAGAGACGACCGCTGTAAATCACGCATCACGTATCGCGCATCACGTATCATCTGCCGCGCATCATTGACGCTTGACCGAGTGTGTTGTTTAATTATCCCGCTTTTCCCGCGAAGCCACGATTTATTGGAGGTCTGTAATGACATCTCATAATGCACCGGAAAAATCCGCGACAGATGAACTAATCAGAAAGCAGCAGGAATACATCTGGCCCTGCGTAGGCACTTACTATGAGCATCCGCTTGCGCTCACACACGGCGACGGCATGCACGTGTGGGACACCGAAGGCACGCGCTATCTGGATTGTTTCGGAGGCGTGCTCACAACTTCCGTAGGACACGCGCGCCCGGAAGTTGTCGAAGCTGTAAGCGAACAGATCGGCAAGATTGCTCACACTTCGACGCTCTATATCAACAGCCCGCAAGTAGAGCTTGCTGAAAAGATGGCTCAGATTACGCCGGGCAGTCTGAAGAAGAGCTTTTTTTCAAACAGCGGGACCGAGGCCGATGAAACCGCTATGGTGCTGGCCCGCATCTACACCGGGCGCTCGGAGATCATAGCCCTTCGCCACGGATACCACGGTCGTTCGATTATGGCGATGGCCGCGACAGGTCACGCGCCGTGGAAACACGCGCCCTCGGCGCTTGCAGGCATAATTCACGCGCACGCGCCTTATTGTTACCGCTGTCCCTTCAACCTCAAGCCCGAATCGTGCGCTATGGAATGCGCTCGCGATGTTGAAGAACTCATTCAGACTTCCACATCGGGCGAGGTAGCGGCCTTTATCGCCGAGCCTATCATGGGAGTGGGTGGTTTCATCACTCCGCCTAAGGACTACTTCAAAGTCGTGACCGAGATCATACGCCGCTACGGCGGGATATTTATTTGCGACGAAGTGCAGACCGGCTGGGGGCGTACGGGCGACAAATGGTTCGGGATAGAGCACTGGGAAGTAGAGCCTGAAATCATGACCTTTGCAAAAGGCATGGCAAACGGTTCGCCCATCGGATGCACCACGGCTGTCGCGGAGGTCGCGGATAAATATCCGTCGCTTACGTTCTCTACATTCGGAGGAAACCCCGTAACGACGGCGGCGGCGCTTGCGACCATTCGAGTAATCGAAGAAAACGATCTGCCCGAAAACGCTCGCGTAGTGGGCGATTACCTGCGCGCAAGGCTTGAAGAGTTGAAAGAGAAACACGCGGTTATAGGCGATGTGCGCGGCATGGGTTTGATGCAGGCGATAGAGTGCGTCAAGAATCGAGAGACCAAAGAACCCGATCCGCAGTCGGTAGTTCGCGTCTTTGAAGAGACTCGAAAGCGCGGCGTGCTGATAGGGAAAGGCGGCCTCTACGGAAACGTGATCCGATTGGGCCCGCCGCTTATCGCAACCAGATCCGACATTGATGAACTGGTCACGGCCCTCGACGGGGCCTTCTCATCGCTGGAGCAAAATCTATGAAGACCCTTATCAAGAACGGTCGCATCGTAACAGCCGTAGACGATTATCAAGCCGATCTTCTCATCGAAGATGAAAAGGTCTCCGTCATCGGTCGCACGCTCGACTTGGAATCCGACCGCGTGATTGATGCTTCGGGGAAACTCGTAATTCCCGGCGGCATCGACCCGCACACGCACATGGAGCTTCCATTTGGCGGCACTTCTTCCTCGGATGACTTTCGCACAGGGACCATAGCGGCGGCGCACGGGGGAACGACCACCATTATAGATTTCGCCGTGCAGTATCACGGTGAATCGCTTACCGAGGCGGTTGATAACTGGCACCGAAAAGCCGAAGGCAAGACGGCCATTGATTACGGATTCCATCTGATCACTACGGACCTGCCCGATGAGCGCGTGCCTGAAATGCGTCGGCTCATAGGTGAAGGCGTGATGAGTTTCAAGCTTTTCATGGCGTATCCGGGCGTCTTTCTCGTAGACGATGCGACTATCTATCGCGCGATGAAATCGGCTGGCGAAGCGGGCGGCCTCATCTGCATGCACGCCGAGAACGGGATCGTCATAAACGAGATAATCAAGCACGCGCTCGCCGAGGGCAAGACCGCGCCTAAATATCACGCGCTCACTCGTCCTACAAAGGCCGAAGCCGAAGGCGTGCACCGCGCAATAGCCATAGCCGAGATGGCCGAAGCGCCCGTCTACATCGTTCACCTCAGTTGCGCGGACGCTCTCGAAGAGGTGCGCGAGGCGCGCGACGCGGGGCTTCCCGCTTACGCTGAAACCTGCCCGCAGTATCTGTTTCTCGATTACAGTTATTATGAACAGGAAGGGTTCGAGGGCGCGAAATATGTGATGACGCCGCCGCTCAGAGAAAAGTGGAATCAGGATAAACTCTGGCAGGGGCTTGCGGGCAACGATCTGCAAGTAGTCTCTACGGATCACTGCCCCTTCTGTTTCAAGGAGCAGAAAGAGTTGGGCCGCGACGATTTCACAAAGATTCCAAACGGCGGTCCCGGCGTCGAACACCGAATGAGCCTGATCTACAACGGGGGCGTGGTTGGCGACCGAATCAGCTTAAACCGTTTCGTAGAATTGACCTCTACGTCGGCGGCAAAACTCTTTGGCCTCTTCCCGCGCAAAGGGACTATCGCCGTAGGCTCGGACGCAGACATTGTCGTCTTCGACCCCGAAGAAGAGATGACGATTTCGGCAGCGACTCATCACATGAATGTTGATTACAGCGCATACGAAGGGATGAAAATCAAGGGCGTGGCAAAGACAGTCCTGTCGCGCGGGCGCGTGATAATCGAAGACGGCAATTATGTGGGCAAAGCAGGCGACGGGCAATTTCTAAAACGCGGCACCTTCAGCGGACGTTACTGAGTTGCGGGCTCAGACTGTCTCTCTTATCTCGAATACTGACGCACGACGAACGCGATAGGCAGCCCGATGCAGCAGATATGAATCAGCAGACCGGTGACGATCACGGCGACAGGCTGGTTGAAAAATTTGAACTGCCAGGCCGAAAGCGGCAAAACGACCATATACATCCACACGTAGACCGCAACGCCGTAAAGCGGGCCCGAGAACCAGGGCTGCCGCACGAGAAACGAGAGCTTTCGACTCGCCGCATAGTAAACGGCGGCAGCCGTCGTGGCGATGAGGAAATGCAACGCGAGGCCGAGCGCGGCCGTCTTCAGTCCGCCGTTGAAAGTCTCAGCGCCAAACAGCCCGCCCGCGACAGACTGGAACACCCGGACGGGGCTGCTTCCACTGCGCAGTCTCGCATTGATGCACGCGGCGGTAATATCCAGCACACCGGCGATGAAACCGCCTGCCAGTATTGCCCGGTATGCCTTTGAACCTTCGGGTTTGTACCCGACAGAAGTAGCCTGCATCAGGATTCTCCCTTCGGCGAGCAAAAGGCTCTCGCCCATACGCAAAGTCGCAAAGAAAGGCAAAGCCTTTTCATCAAGCAATCAGTAGTTTTCTAAAATTTCGGCAGGGCAATTTGAGAACTGAATTGTTCTGCCGAAATCCCACAGAGATGAATGCCAGCCTCTCTCAATCTTGCGGGCATTGATGTCAATATAGCAATTCTCTTTGACCCTGATGTGAAGACCTCTTTCCTACGCTCATAATATTACCCCTTCGCTCGTTGTGTCCTGACGTTTGCGCCACAACAGCGCGTCGAGGCTCCAGGTGCCGCCGCCCTGCGCCGCCATGTAGAGAAAGATAAAACAGAACAAAACGGCAGGCAGGCCCTGGTTTTGAACTGGCCACCCCCCGTTTGGCGCATGAAATTGCCAATAGGCGACAGCCATCACGCCGGACAGAACAAATGCGACCGGTCGAGTGAAGAGGCCAAGCATTATCAAAATGCCGCCAACGAACTCAAGCACACCGCCGATGCCAACCTGAGACATCATAGGCGGAGGGCTCGGCTGGTCGGGCATTCCGCCAAACCAGCCGAATAATATCAGACCGCCTGTCTGGACGAACAAGAAACCGGCCATGACGCGGAGCAAAAAGTACGTAACCTGAACAACCCTTTGTTTTGCGGCACTGCTTGCAAACATGATTTTCTCCTTCTAATTCTCGCTCTTCAGCGATCACGCATTTCCTTCACCTGGACCAAACCAATTGGCCGTCTCGTCGGTGAACGGCTGTTTAAATGTAAAGCCGTGTCGAGCAGTCACGCAGCCTGCTCACAGTTGACCATCCAGGGAATGCCGAATCGATCTACCAGCATGCCGAAACGGAAGGACCAGAAGGTTTGATCGATAGGCATTATTACTTTGCCGTTTTCCGCCAGAGCGTGAAATACCCGTTCCGCCTCTGCCGGGTCATCGATCCCAAGCTGCACATAAAAGCCACTGGCTTCTTCAAAGTACCCGGGCGGACTGTCAGAGCCCATCAATACCCTGTCACCAAGTTCGAGGCGTGCATGCATGATTTTGTTGTGCCATTCCGGAGGCACATGTTCTGCCGAGGGCGCGTCGCCGTGCGTGAGCATCATGGTGATTTTGCCCCCGAGACACTGCTCATAGAAACTGAACGCCGCCTCGCAATTGCCGTTGAAATTGAGATAAGGATTTATCCGCATAGCCATTCCCGTTTGTCGGTCTGATGGTTGTTATCCCTTGCGCCGTACCGAGCGCGAAGTTTATTTACGTTGTCTCTGCTCGCCAAGGGCACTACTTTTCCGGCACCCCTGAAACTTCGATCACCGGACGAATTTCGACAGTTCCTACGCTTGCGCCTGGGATCTGCCCGGCGATTGAGATGGCCTCGTCGAGATCCCTGGCATCAATCAGGAAGAACCCGCCCAGTTGTTCGCGTGTCTCGGCAAACGGACCGCCAGTCACAAACCTTTTGCCGTCGCGCACGCGAACGCTGGTTGCCGTCGCCACGGGATGGAGCGGAGCGGTAGCCAGAAACTGCCTCTTTGAATGGAGTTCTTGCGCGAGTTGCGCAGACTTCACATAACACTCTTCCCGCTCGGTTTCGCTCAGGGCATTCTCTTCGAGATAAATCAGCAGCATGTATTTCATTTGCCAGCCTCCATTGTTTGTCTTCATAAGTAAGTCGAACGGCGCGGGCTCAAATCGACACCACGCCGGAAAATCTCTATAATTGAGTATGATTCCAGAAGCAAAAACAGATGTAAACCACGCGATTGACGGAGTTTACCGCTCCGATTGGGGCCGGATCATCGCTGCGCTGATCCGGTTTTTTGGCGACTTCGACCTCGCCGAAGAGGCGGCGCAGGAAGCCTTTGCAGTTGCCGTGAATCAATGGCCGACCGATGGCATCCCTGAGTTTCCGCGCGCGTGGATCATCAAGGCAGCCAGATACAAAGCCATTGACCGTCTCCGTCGCCGCAAGCGGATTGAGGAAAAGCTTGAATGGTATGCCGCCTCCGGGCTGATCCCGACCAGCATAGAACCGAGTTATGATAACGGCGAAATCCCCGACGACCGACTGCGACTGATCTTTACCTGCTGTCATCCGGCGCTGGCACCGGAGGCACAGGTCGCGCTGACGCTGCGCATGCTGGGCGGCCTCCAGACGGATGAAATCGCGCGCGCGTTTCTCGTCCCCGCGCCGACGATGGCGCAACGGCTCGTGCGCGCCAAGCGCAAGATTCGTGATGCGGGCATTCCATATACGGTCCCCGATACAAGCGATATGCCCGCGCGGCTGGACGCGGTGCTGACAGTGATCTATCTCATCTTCAACGAAGGTTATCTGGCGACTCGGGGCGAGCCGCTTATGAGGACCGATCTCTGCGCCGAGGCCATACGTCTCGGGCATCTCGTGAGGGGGTTGATGACGCCCCGCGCTCCAGCGGAAGTGACGGGTCTGGTCGCTCTGATGTTGCTGCACGATTCAAGGCGTGATGCCCGTCTTGATCGAGACGGCGATCTCGTACTGCTTGAAGAGCAGGACCGCCGCCTGTGGAACAGACAGCAGATCGCCGAGGCACTTCCGCTCGTCGAGGAATCGCTACAGGGTGGTCCCGGGCCGTTCGGAGTGCAGGCGGCGATTGCGGCTCTGCATTGTCAGGCGGCGCGAGCCGAAGATACGAACTGGCCGCAAATTGTCAGGCTTTACAGCTTGCTCGAACGCCTGCAACCCTCTCCCGTAGTGTCGCTGAACCGGGCGGTGGCGGTCGCCATGGTAGAAGGACCTGAAACAGCACTCGCTCTCCTGGATGCGCTCGCTGTAGAGCTTGAGGACTATCACCTGTTTTATGCCGCGCGAGCCGATCTGTTACGCCGCGCGGGCTCTTTTCTACAGGCGGCTCAGAGCTACGAACTGGCGCTGGCGTTAGTCACCAATGATAGCGAGCGCCGATTTCTCGAGCGGCGACTGCGCGAGGTCCGGGACCAGAAAGTTGATTTACATTCGGGATCTGCGACCAGCTAAATCGAAAAGCAAAAGATTGATAAAAGCAAATCTCCAAAGCAATCTAATCTTAAATGATCCGAGACTACCACGGGGCGGGCGGTTTTCGCGGATCAAACCTGATCAGAAGTTAATCAGCAAATGTAAATGTTTCAAACAAGAGCGATTTAGATGGCATCTCCTACTAAAATTATGGACGCCTCAGTTTGTAGATCGTCGTCTCGCGGCCATGCGCCGCTACCCCAAAATACAGTAGGCCATCACACACAAGCGTATATATCTTAGCTGTCCCGCATTGCTTCGGGCCGGACTTATTTGTTAATGCAGACTTTAGGACAAAGAACCGGCCATATTATAGAAATTTGAGAGAGATGGATTCGCAAAAGGGGATAGGGACCATGAATAGAAGCACGAGTGATTACTCGTGAATTTCTGCAATCAATGCCGGATAAATTTGGCAGCAACCAACAACCTTGCGCACTGCATACAGCCTTGAAGGACTCCAACACTTCGCCCCTCTCTTATCGAAGCCTCATCCTCCTTGTCATTATCCGTTTAATGAACCTCGATCTTGGCTCGCTTAGAGCAATAATATTGTCGTTATATCGATGTCTTTTCGAAACTTGAATTCAAGCGAGGAAATAAGGCTGGCTACAGAGATAAATTCTGCACCCGAAAAAAGAAGCGAGTAGTGTTGTCGTGGGTACAGATAGCATTGAAATTACTGAGAGAATCAGCCAAGTTTCTAAACTTGCTTTTTGATAGCAAAGCTACAGGCTTTTATTTTCGCTGGGCATGACTCAGGGTAACCCCTTATTGGTTATTTTCTCGAGTAGGTATATAATCGCATCGGCCGCCTCGAGCTTCAGTACCTACACACCTTCGTTGCGTCACATGAGTTCGAGTAGCAGCTTTCTAAACAGACATTGATCTTTACTGATTGTTTGAACTTCAAAGAGCAGCGGAGCGATGATGATGGCCCCAAATCAACAAGAGATGCTGCGGGTAACATTTTCCAGCCCCAGCCCCCCACATCTTGTAATAGCCTTTACCTTCATTAAGCTGTTTGGCTGGCGGGAAAAGTCAAGTATCGAGAAAGAAATCTTTGACAAAACTCTCGCCAATCTCGTGGATCAAATCGACAGCGAGTGCAAAAAAAGATTTCCAAGTATTTTTGATACTAACAGCCTCGATAGCCTGCGCCAAAGACTTAGCCTCCCTCTGGAACAGACCACCAATAACAAGAAGATTATAACCGTTTACAAAAATCTACTGACTCAGGTTACGGGTAATACTACTCTGGGAGCATATAGTATAGACGCCGGAAAGGAGCATCTTGATAGGTGGTGGCGAAACATAAGCACGATAGACCTGGATGACGTTTTAACCGCCGTGGACGCTAAGAATGGAAATCAAGCCAGTTTAGACATCTTGGGCGAACGTTATTACCGCGAAATTAAGGTATACATAGAAAGTCACGTCTATAACAATCAGGACGCTGAGGATATAGCTCAGGATGCGTGGGTCGCTGTCTTGAAAAATTTAAAGAATTACGACCATGTACATGGAAGTTTTCTCTCTTTTGCCAAACAAAGGGCTCACTACGAGTTGTTGCGTTTCTTCAAAGTACGAAAAGACCGGGCAAAGGTCCACGAACTATTTAGCGAGTTCTCCGCACGTTTTCCAGACGCAGAATTTCGAGACGATGATACAGAAATAATTGAGCGCATTGCACAACCGCACCTTCGTGAAAACGAAGACGCTATTATGCGCCTTTCATTATACAAAAATGCTATTCGAATAGCTTGCGGAAGCCCCAATCCACCGCATCAGTCAATCGTTTTCGGCTTCTGTAAACTCTTGGAATGGAAACCCGGCGAAGTGGTGGAGGAATTATCTGATATTGACCTAAGAGAGCTTGAGAGCCGCCTCGAAGAAGAGTTCCATCAAATAGTATCGGATCAAAAAACGCTCGAGTTGTTCGAATCACTTCGCGCTCGGATGCCTCTGCTTCTCAAAGATGCAGGTATACCGCCCAAGACGCTGGGAATTTACCTGGACTTGGCAGAGCGTGTCGTAGGAGGGACGTTTCTACGAGAGTACTACACCCACAAACCTGAGAATACGCCGGAGGCAAAGGAATACAAAAAAAAAGCCTGTGATGACGTTGTGCGTTGGTGGAATGCCGTATTTAGGCGTCTTATACGAGAGTTGGCCCGAAAACGGTCAAAGTGACTTCTGCCGGAATTTTCTCGATCCAGGTTGCGAGAAACCCTTTCGGCAACTGTATTAACGAAAGAAGGCTTTATGAGCGAGGAAAGAGGTAGGGACCATATAACTGTGGATGAGTTAGAGGACTACTTTGCGGCGAGGCTATCCGAGAGCGGCGAAATTGATTTAGAGCATCACTTCACCGATTGCCCGGGTTGCCTAGACAATGCAAGAATGTTCTCTGCTTTACGGCATTTATCTGCTCAATCCTATGCGGAAACATTGCAGGGACTTGCCCTGGCCAAAGCTGACCGGGAGGCGCAGGCAAAGCGCGCGGTGGCAGCTATTGTGGTGAACTTTAATAGGCCCAACCTCTTCACGCCCCTGCCCAGTTACGCAATGGCAGAGATAAACGCGAGAGCAGCGGGGGAGCAGTCAATCGACACGGTCGAGCGTGGCGAAATGGATTTCCTGCCATCAGAGCAGGTGCCGACAGGATCAATGCTTGAAGCTCTGGATAGCGAGAGAATGATCACCGTAGTTGTTCCTTGCGAAAACAACTTTGAACAGACTCCTCCGCACATCGAGCTTTTGTTGGAAGATGGGCAAATTATCACCACAGAACCGGAAAAAGAATCGCGATATATCCGCGAAAGGGCTCAGGACCCCAGCAGCATTTGTGAAAAAGAGTGTTGGGTTGCTTATTTCGAGGCTCTCCCCCTTGAGCAGATAATCGTAATTGTATGCCCATAGTCACACGACTTTTGACCGTAGGCGTTTGTGACGCTGAACGGGAAAAGAGGATCATAAGTGTCCAGAAATGCAGAATCGGATATAAATTCAGGTGAGGCAAGCCCGGTTTACATGCGTTTCGGGTTCTTCTTGGGCTTTATCAGCGCGAGCCTATCCAGCCTCTATCTGTTTTGCCATCTGCTGGAAATACCGATGGATGTGCTATGGAATTCCACCTCATTGCAGGACGTATCTCTCGGCAAGAAGACTCTCATCTTCTTTGTTCCATTAGCATTCGGTTTCACCGTCGGCATGTTTTTCGCTGCTCTATTTACCAAATTGGGGAAAGGAAATCGCAAGGTCGAATCGTTTCTCGGATCGCTCTGGCATTATTCCAGCACCGGTTCGATGGTCTGGTCGATTCTGTCTATTTTCCAGTTCGTCATCGGATTCGGCGGGGCCGAATCCGTGAAAAATTATCCGGCTATGAAGGCCGGTCTATTGACGCTTGGTGGTGGTATGGCATCGGGCATGCTTATTTGTTTCGCGGTGAGAGCCGCTGACGTTTTCCAACAGCGAGGAAAACAGGAAATGGGGTTTCTTCTCTATAGATCCCTACCGCTCGCCGTAGGGATAATCACAGGCATTATTCAATGTATGATACTGCACATAGCCTGGTGGTCGGGGGCATTCTTCGGCTTACTCTACCCCTTCATTCTAATTCCCTGGGCGCAATCCATGTGCGTACGAGATAGACTGGTATGACTGCTTCAAACCCTGAATCCACCCCCTCCATTGGGGGCAAGCTCCTCGGGCGGGCCGCGTTAACGGGAGCTATTTGTACCGTTTGCGCGGCTATATTGTGGATGCTCTTCCCCAGGTGGCATATGATCGCCATCCTGGCTGTTGCTGTTGTTTTTGCTTGCAGACTTGCGATAGACGTATACCTGTTTTCATTCCGCATCGTGATTGACGACGAGGGCCTCCGAATAGGCTCTCAAAGGCTTGCGCATCATCTTACTGATAATCAGAGGCGAGGGGGCGTAAAATGGAAAGAAATCGCCCGTGTCTCGGAACTTCCCTGGAGCTTCCGCCAACTATTGAGTTTGTCGAAGAGGAAGTCGGTTTTATTATCTATTGGAGGCGAAGATTTACGCCTAACAACACCATTTCAATATAGTTTCTTTGCCACTCTACGTCGTTTTGCGGGTTTCTCATCCGATCTGTTTATTCAGTCGGGTGTAGATGGAACGGTCCTACTCATTCCCCGCGCTTCGCTTAACCGGCAGGAACATCAGAAACTGGCCAGGCATTTACTTGAGGTCGAAAGAAATAATCCGGGCACGCTGCTGGTTTGGTTTGGAGCGGTGGATGCCCGCTCGCCAGATCAAGTGAAAGAGATCGTCGCGATCCGAGAGAACCATCTTAGAACCGCTGTATTAGAGGAGATGCGCGGGTTTGATAGTCAGAGGCTACAGCGCTGGAAAAAAGCGCGCGATCACTATATGCGGGCGCTGGAAATCTATCGACAAGAGAAAGAGGTCAGGCATATCGCTACTTGCGCGCGCAGCCTTGCCAAGAGTTGTGCGCCGTTAGCTGAATTTCGACTTGCCTGTGAGCTTTACGAAGAAGCCCTGGATTTGACGATTAAGTCTTATGATTTGCACGGGCAAGCAGACTGTCACAACGAATTGAGTCATATATACATGGAAACCCGATGGACCTCGGGTCGTCAGGATGCTCTTGACCACCTGGACGAAGCAATAAAAATCTTTGTCCAGTTAGGAAACATCCTGATGGCCGCAAACGCCTGGGGGAATAAGGGTCTGATCTATCAAACGCTTGCGCGACTCTCCGATCAGATAGACGAGATGTGGTGGCAAAGCTTTAGTGCTGCCCACAACATCACAATTTTGAGAAAGCAGGGACTGCACATTGATGGAGATTCATGGCTCGACTGTGCCCTGGCCTGCCATCGTCAAGCGCTGTCCTTAGTGAGCAAGTTGCCAACCAAAGAAAAAAGAGTGGTAATCGCAGAGGCCAGACAGATCGGCTGCATTGCTGAGATCTGTTGGAAAAAAGGGAAATTCGAACAGGCGGTGCAACATTATGAAGAGCAACAATCGCTTCTGGATTCAATCGGGAGCGGCGGATTCTCGCAGGATTTGAGCATTTCGGGATTGAGCAGGATCAACATCTCGCTCGATGCATCTGGGAATGTCATCAAGCCGGAAGCTCTGAATAAAGCAATCCAGCTATTGGGGCATGCCGTGTTGTCAGCCCGGCAGCTAGGCGATGAGATGGAAATGATCCTCGCTCACTCTCGTCGCGGTATGGCATTTAGAAAAATGGGCAATCTCCGCGCTGCCTGTCGTGACCTCGAACAGGCGGTTGAAATCATAGAGAAGATTCGACCAAATGCCGGACCAGCCCTTGCCCGCGCCGTGTTGCTTCACGAACATCAGGATGTCTACGGCTATTTGATCGAAACGCTGCTGGAGTTGCAATTAAGAGAACCGGATAAAGATTGGGCTGCACGAGCCTTTGAATACTGCGAACGTGCTAAATGTCGCAGGCTCGTAGAGGTTTACCTTTCCGCCTCAACAAACAAAGCCGTGGCACTGCCTATCGAAGTGTCAGAAGCCCGCCTCGTAGAGGCAACCGCGATTGAGTATTGCCTTGAGTCCGGCAAATCCGAAGTCGAGCTTGAGAGACTGGCGGGCCACGTCTCGTCAACCACTCAAAAATATGACTGGGACTGGTTGCTTGAGAAAGATATCAGTGAACAGATGTTGCCGGATTCGATTGCAGTGGATTTTCTTCCCTGTAAAGAATTGCTCAATCAGGGTATAGCTGAGCCGGATACGCTGGTTTTACAGGTTTTTGCGCGTGAGGAGCGAATATCGCCGGTCGATTCGTGCGATGCATTGCTTGCCATAATACCCGCCACACGCAAGGGATTGGGTGAAGCTATCTGTTATCGCAAAGCGGCTGCCAGGAAATTATTCAGAGCCGCCCGAAATTTAAAGAAGTATATTGGCTCGGCTTATGACCCGGAAAACCCGCAAAATGCCGTGGCTTACCCTTTTGGAACAGAATTGGAATGGATTGAAAAGCCGGAGGAACAAGCCCGGTCTCTGCGACCAATCAGATCGGCGGAATTTGACCCTGACAGAAGCGGAGCGCGAAGACTATACTCGGCTCTAATAGGAGTCCCACAGATTCAGCAGATTCTCAACTCCGCGCATGCAGCGCGCAGCATCTCGCGGATTGTAATCGTGCCGTTCGGCAGCATCTTTAATGACCTTCCGTTCTGCGCGCTGCACGATGGTCGCTCCTTTCTGATCCAACAATACGAAGTTGTAGTTTGTCCCAGCCTCCAGTGGCTGGCCAATATTCGGACCTCTAAAAATAACCAGAACGGTTCAGATAGTCTTCTCAAATTAATATCAGGCGATTTTGTGAACAACGATAACGAACCTAAATCGATGGATGTTGGGCTTATATCCGAAAAGGGCGTGATCACCAGATACGGCGGCCAGGATGGCAATTCGGCAGGGCGTACGTGGCGAGAGCTTTTTGATTCGATCAAAGACTACCAGCGCATCATGATCGTAGCCCATGGTGAACAGTGGCCCACACCGCTTTTGCATTTCGGGGCCAAGGACAAACAGCTTAGAAGCTTCCCTGCCAACTGGGATTTAACTTTGAAGGATATCTATTCATCTGTGGATTTAGATTGTAACCTGCTGGCGCTGCTTGCCTGTTTTGCACAACAACAAAACTCTCCTTTCAGCGGTGAGTGGGAAAGCATGACCACTGCTTTTCTGGCGAAGGGAGCGCGCTCAATTCTAGCGGCGCACTATGCCGTACATGTAGGTTCAGCAAATATTTTGCTCAACGAGGTCTTCAAAGGTCTTGCGTCCGGCGAATCTGTTGCCCCATCGCTCAGGCGCGCGCAGTGTTTATTTATCAATGAGAAGCGCTTTAGAAAATTTAATCATCCATACTACTGGGCAATGACTTGCATCGGGCACACAAACAAAAAAGACTCTCGGCAAGTCGAAGGCGACCTGGCAGAGCCTCGGCGCGAGAGCCTGGCCCTGCAGGAACAAGGATAACAATGAAGTCAGGCTGATCGGCATATATCCTTCCGCTTTCCTGGTGCGGATACAAGGCTGGTTGTCGTGATGAAAAGAATTCAGGCTGGAATGATAGGTGTTTTTCTTGGGACAGTCCTGGCCTGCTTGACAGGACTGATCCTTTTGGCAGTGGCGTACAAAGAAAGCCTTTCACTCATATGGTCCGAGATAATGATAAGCTCTATCGCCAATGGGATGGCTGGCGGGTTTCTGGCAGGAGTCCTGCGCGGACCAGCCAGGGCCGGAAAATGGCTTGAGCAACCATTGAGGCCGGAAAGACGAATGCCTGCCGCAATGCTCTTTTGCCCACAGCTTGGCGTGATAATCGGCAGTGTTCTTGCCTCGGGCGCAAGGGTCATCCTGACGCTAAATACTGATCTGGTCACGGCGCTCGCCAGGATGCCGGATGAGACCTGGGCCGCGATGCGAATCCAGGGCATTGGCGACCTGCTCGGCATAATCATTCTAGGCGCTGTCTGCGGCTTTTTCGCCTGCGCGGGGATAGGAGCATTTTTGCCGTCTCTCAATCTCACTAACGATGACACCTCAGACCTGATTTACGACTTATCTGTGAAGAAAAGAGAGGCCAAACCGATGGCGACCAGTAATGACGCAGACTTGCCGCCCGGAATACCAATCCCCGTGGTTAATCAAGCCAACTTACCATCAAAGAAAATGAGCGAAGTCAAAAAACCACCTGATGGGAGTGTTGAAACGCTGAGGGAAATCCTGAAGACCGCACAGGCAATGGCAAACTCTAAGGATTATACCGGCGTGTTAGCCTTGCTTGAACCGGCGCGAGGCGCTTATCCGCAGTCTGCCGATGTTGCGATGAGTCTGGCGGATGCATATGCAGAATTAGACCGAAGGCCGGAGGCTCACAAGGAGTTTCGCCGCGCTATTGATATTGATCCTAATATCTATCTCAGTCATTACAATTATGGCTGTTTCTTGAGGGATATTAGCGATGTTAACGACGCGATCAGCGAGTTTCGGGAAGCAATCGCTCTCAATCCGGCTTATATAAACGCATGGTTGAACTTGTCGGACTTAGTCTGTGAACCGCAAGAAGCAATATTGTGCCTGGAAAAAGCCGAGCAGATGGGATGCCGTGAGGCGAACCTCGGTCAAACGCAAGCGATGTGGCATGAGATCAAAGAGAAACAGGTCGATATGTTTAAGCAGAGAATATTCTGGGCACAACAAGCACTACTAGCTGAAGACTTCGGTAAGGCGCGACTGCACCTTGCGATGGCCGAGCTATGTCATCCCAACAGCGATCCTCTCTCTATGATCACCAGCATGAGGGCCGAGATACTTCGTCAGGAAGGGGACATCGCCGGCAGTGTTAATCTGCTTCGTCTGGCGACGAAAGCAAGCCCCGAAGTAACGTCTTATTGGAACACGTTAGCAGCGCGCGAGGTGCTTCTCGCTTTGGAGCAAATGCAGGCTAACCCGGAGAAAGGGCAAATTGCGGGCGTTGAAGAGGAAAGCATCAAGCTCTTTGAAGAGGCGGTCAACCATGGCCTGGCCGCGATAGGGGTTGGCAACTATGCCAAGCCTAATCAAAATGTGGCGCTGGCATGCCTGTACCTTAACCGATTGGATGAAGCTCGCTCCTACGCGACAACGGCTCTCAAACTTGCGCAAAAGGCTCTGGCGGGGCGACCCGAATGTCCCGGTTGCCCTTTGCAAGCAAAGGACGAAAGGGAATGTCGCGGTTGTCTTCAGAAGGCCGAAGATACGTTGCGCGATATTGAGCTTGCCAGTGGAGATTATCAAGTTCCGTAACGTAACGAAATGAGGGTAAACAAATGACTGAATGTCCGAATTGCGGATCGAGGGAACTTGGATTCCGGCCAGGACCTTATGACCGTGTAACAGCATTCTTTTGTTTTGAGTGTCAATTCACCTGGCTACAATACGGCGAAGTTCATACAAGAGAGTCCTTCTTGCATAGCGAACTCACAAGCTTCAAAGAATCGCTGCTGGTTTATCTTCGAATAGCCGTAACAGTCTGGGCAATCGCATCACTATTACTCTTACTATTGATGTTCGCAGAGCCGGTATCGGCTTTCACCAGGCTCGGGACCAACAGTCTCGCAATTATCGAGGTCTGTTTTTCCGGTGGCGTGCTTTTGGGAATCGGCCTGGCTGTCGCAATTTTTGCAGGCGGGGCGTTAAGGAAACAATTCGTTATTTTCCTCCTGCCTCTTTTCTGGAGCGGATTGATAGGAGGCGCACAGGTCTTGATATTGTCGAAGATGGATTGGTTGCTTGCCAATGCAGGATTATCTCTGAGAAGCACCGCGATGACGATTCCGGCAGGCATTTTAATGGGGTTCGCTGTCACCCCCATCGTGATAATCCGCTCTTCCAAAGCCTGTCGGCGAAAGGGCCTCCGGCCTCCGCCAGCCAAAGACAGCGAGGACCCAAGATGGGAATTTTAGACAGGGCCACACAATCGAGCCGTTTATGGCAAGACAAAGTCGAGGAGATTGCCGCACAGATTCACCGCGCCGCTTCCTTGCAGGCGCAAGCACGGGGCAACTCTTTCATGCAGGTAGAGGCTGCGCGCCTGAGTAACATCTACCACCTTGCGGAAAAGGCCCTCAATTGGCGAGAGTTTGGTGATATTGCCCTTCACCTTGCCGCAGAATACCCACCCGATCTTGCTTACTTTATTACTTACAGCCTACGTAAAATTCAGCCGCCGCTCAAATCTGATCTTGTGCCATACATTTTCGTGGCGCTCCAGAATTTGCATCGCCTGCGTCCAGTGGTCGTCACCGTTCACCTGAAGCGCACGGCACAAAATGAGCCCTTCTTTACTGATCCCAACACGCGTGGCCGCGCCGCCGCCAGTCTCATCGCCCGGGAGATATCGGTGACGCCGCTACGCTATGCAAGCGGTATATTCGCGGGCCTGGATGCGACTATGCAGCAATTGGTCCGTGAGCAGTTGAAAAGATTCAACCCGGATGGGGCCAAGCTATTGCCAAAGGCCAAATTTACTCATCTTGTAACACCGGCGGGACTCGTTAAATCGGTTAGCTTGGGGCTGGTACGCGTGCTCTTTGGCAAGGATGAGTGACTCGCGACAGAGGCAGATTCAAGATCGGAGAAATGAATATGGATAAGGAAGAAGTCGACAAGCAACAGGAGCCGACTGAAAACCTAAAGTTGAAAAACAAGTGTTTCAAGCCGACTATTGAATCCTATGCGCCCCACGTCTTTGTCAGCTTGCTCGGGGTATTGCCAACTGTATTGTTATGGGAGACCTACAGTCGCATTTCCACAACTACGGTGCTCATCTTCGCAATCCTGTTCAGTCTCTTAGCATTGAGGATAGTCCCTTCCACAATATTAGTCTTCTTAACCTCAGCGTGTGTAAGCTGCAAAGAGATAAAGGTTCGTTCTCTATTTGGGGCGATTTGCGTTGAATGGCAGGATGTGCGTGGGATACGGATAGTTGAGAAAGATCGAAATTACTTGCCGCCCTATCGCACGAGCCGCATGGTGCAAATCTCTTACTGGTTGTTCGCGCAAAAGATGATCATTCTAAATACCGATGCCTGGCCGCAATCTGCTGAGGAAGAATTTCTTCGTGGAGTCAATGAAGTGGCCATCTGTTATGGAATCCCCGTGCAACGAGTGACAACGAATATCTGATACTCGGAGGGCAGTCATTATGCAATTGCCTGGCGGCCAGGATTTATTCGCAGCCTATTATTTATTCGTCATCCTAGGCGGGCAGTCCTTGATAGCCTGGGAAGTGGGAAGACATGGAATACGGAATCTGGCTCTGGAAGGCATGCAGAATCAGCGGATTGGTTTTGCGATGATGCTTTTTGTTTCTTTAATCATTATTGGAAGGGTTGGCGGCTTCACGTTTCCAAACCCCGGGTTGAAACCGGCAATTATGATTCTGGTCTGGGTTCTCTCTCTTGCAATCGTTTCGCAACGTTTGGTACCGGCCGCCCAACGATTATACGACCGCGCTAAGCACTTGCACGAAAGGGGGGTAATCCAATATGGAAACTATCATGAGCGCGGCCCCGGCGCTTCCTTTGAAGAGATTCAAGGCGACGCGCGGTTGCGAGAGGCCGAGAAACTATATCTCCGTGCAGCGGAACTGGCAGTTCGAGGGCCCCGCAGCGAACTCAATCTTGCTGCCGTTCATCATCAACTTGGTTTCCTCTATCGACAGCAAGGCAAATTTGAGGAAGCCACAAGACGCTTTTCCCAAGCAATAAAAATACTACGCAAACTTGAGTATCTACAGCCGGATCGACGGGACGTTCTCTCAAGCATCAGTTCGAATCTCTTTTTTCTTGGAGAGATATATCACGTGCAGGGTGAGCGTGAAAAAGCTAGTAGGAAGTATCAGGAAAGCCTGGCGATTGACGAGAAATTAGGTGATAGCCAGGGGGTGAGGGATACCCGACGAATGCTGGATCAACTTGATCAGAATAAGCCTGAGCCGACTGGGGAAGCATTCGAGTCATAGTTTTTTTGCGGCGCGCAGCAACAAAAAAATTGCGCCGCCTAACCGAATTTGAGCCTGTGCCTTGCGCTAATGGTCACGGATTTGATATACGCTATGGATAACCTTGGATTTGGTTCTATAGTGTCTGATCCGTGTAAATCCGTCTGATCCGTCGAATCCGTGGTCTATTCCAACGCCCCAATCTGCATGCTGGAAAAGTAATCAAGGTTCTGCCGATTCGACTGCCAGGGGTCTATATCTGAAGATAATTGATATAACCTCCTATCATCCCTTGCGTAAATTTAGGATAAAAATTTTTTAATCGCCCTGCGAGATTTGCTGCTGATAATCGCATTAGAATTAGATAGAACAACAAACGCCTGTTAGGGAGGCTATCGAAGTAGCGCCGGGCTGTGTCGGAACTTCGGACGCAGCAATTATCTTTCGATTCGAGATGACGTGATTGGAGCACAACCATGATAATTCGAGTTCAGTTATTACTTGACGCTAAGAGAGGGGAGCTACAAATCGGAATTCCTGATCAATCTGTAATAAGATACGGTCAGCTTGATTTGCTGTGTCGCTGCGGCGAGAGGAATGATGCGGAGAGTGTTTTCTGCGGTCACTGTGGTGAGCGCCTCGAATTCGCCACCGAATATACAACCGGTTCACTGGCGCCATTACCATCGTCTACAGACAAAGGAGTCGTACAGGATGAACCGGAAAAGGATGATACGCAACTCTCCGTAAGTGGCGCGGAGGAGGTGGCTAATCCCTTAACAGTAGCCCTGTCAGATGATTTCAATGGAGAGGCCGCGCCCGAAAGTACACATGAGTTAACAGACTCCTCAAACGAGAAGTTTATTCTCAGGGATCAATACGAGAGCCTGAAGGAACCTAATCGATGGTATCAAGAGAGGCAACTCAGTGCGATAGGAGATAGCACAAGGACGATTATTGATATACAGAATCTGCTAAAGTATTCTTACCACAGTTCACCGCCAGTGAGAGGCGCAGGCATCAACAAGACGCGACTCCAGAGCCTCATGGAATTTGGAAACCACGTAAGCAAGATACATTCGGCAGTAACGACTCTGATCTCTCAAGAATTCAAGGCGAAATAAGGATCTTGCTGATGTTAAACTGCGAGCCAGCAAACTGGTGGCGACTCGATTGCCTCGACCGTCGTTGCGTTGTTGGATTCCGATGCCAATCGGGCAGTGAGCAAGTGAACCGTAAAGAAGATACATACCCCTTGGAGCAACCAGGGCGCGTTATCTTGCGCGGATGCGAGCGCGGGCATCGAGCGAAAAACGGCGAGATGGTTTCTGTCTGTCATATAGAGGTTTCTATGGAAGGGGAAAACGATAATCGGGCATTTACAATTACGCTCCATAAGTCGCACAATTGCTCCTGGCGACGTGATTGTTTTACCCCGCTTTACTGTAGCTTTCCTTGCTTTCAACAAACTCGTCGTTTATCTCATTCTTGTGCAGCTGAGATTGGGGCAGCGCAAAAATCAGTAGTTTGCAAAGCCCCGCTCCATTCCGATGCAGAGAGAAGACTCGACAGTGGTCGGGAAGAATTGTAAGAACAATGGGTTCTGAACTCCACCCCGCATTGTTGACAGAAGCTGGAGTTTGAACATGATAAACAGAATCGATATTGTAGCAAAAGCCCACACACTCAAAGGCGTGCTCAATGAACATGCGAGCCAGTACTATCATTCCAAGCCATTAATAGAACAGCGCACGCCAATAATCCTTGAGAATCGGAAGCTCAAGCATACGATCACCTTAAATTATGGAATCAAGGATATACTTCTCGTGGGCGCGTTGACACAGAGTTCGATACTGATGACCGGCGGCACGGACTGGGGCAAGACGACCCTCGCCAAACTCGTCATGAATTCGCTTTTCGGCAAAGAGGCAGCGGGTTGGTACAAGATTAATATCAACGTTGACTTCAACATGGATATGATCGTTAAGACTGACTTCGGTGCAATCATCGAAGGAAAGGATTCCGAAGTCCTCTACGTAGTCAACCCGCGATTCCTGCTGCCGGGCCTCATCGTGGATGAGATCAACCGCAGTCATGCGAAGATTGTGACCAACCTCATGCATATCTTTGACATGGAAATCAATATGCCGAATGGAACCAAGGCTAAGCTTGGTTACGAGTATGAACCGGGGAGGACCTACCAGTTCCAGGTGGCTGCGATCAATGAGGGAGAGGAATACTCCGGCACTTTTGACATCGATAAGGCGATGCGACGAAGGACAATCATAGAAATCCCGATGGATGTCTTCACACCGACACCTGAGGACAGGAGGCTTGCACGGAATGTAAGAAGCAAGGAGGTCGTGCTAAACAATAAGACAAACCATGTCAGTGACATAATCGAGATTTACAAGGGTTTGGGGCAGTTGGATTTGCACGAAAACGCCGATCTATTTCTCGCCTTCCTTGAAGCGTTCGACTTTTGCGAGCACTCACTAACCAAAGAGAAAGGGAGCATTCCGGCAAAGGGGGGCTCGATCTATCACGTGTGCACGAAGCCGATCCACGGGGCAGATTTAGTATGCAGGTTTATCAAGTCCTTTGAGAATGAGTTGTGCCCATATATCAGAGGGATCACGCCTGGGATATCCAAGAACCTCGTCTCTGTTGCAAAAGGGCTTGCAGTGCTGCGGGCGGTGAAGTTCGCAGAACTGCTCCACTCGTGGTCTTCCGGCATTATGGTGGGGTCTGAGGCGAAATACTCTGAAAGGCTGGAGTATGCACTACAGCAGTATACGGCAACCCGATTCCGGGGTAACGATCTGGCAAGGGCCGCTTTGCACAAATACGTAGCCGAGTTGAAAGTCAGGCCCGAAGATATCGAAGCGATCTTCGGCTTTGTCGCTTACTCGAAGGTCGGACTCTCTTCCCCTTGGATAGCCAAGCATTACCAGGGAAACCGCTTTGAAGCGGTACGCACATTCGTCACCCAGGCGAACGAGAAGTTCGAGGAAGGTGTCGCCCACCTGGAAAATGTCGATGTCCACAGCATCATCGGGTCGGGGCTGGCAGAAAACCATAAGTGGAGAGAGCTTGAACAATATTGTACGAGGGAAAACCCCTGGTTCTTGAAAGCTATGGGGCCATACATCAAACCACCGAAAGGAGCGGTGGCAAAAATAGAGCAGATGGATTACCTGTACAAGGAGTGATTTTAGATGTCAGAACTATCCAGGCTACAGGAGTTGTTCTATCTCGAAATGGGGGCAAGCTATAACCTCACCCTGGAAGGCTTCATCGACCAGGTCACAGGACATTACGAGAAGTCGGTCAAGAAAGGCATCAAAGTCTTCAGTTTTGACAGCCTCGGTATGGAGAACAGCCTGTCATTGACCGTCGGATCGCACAAGATGCCCTACATCGCAGCCGTTACGATCAGACAGGCAACTACGAACCTTGACCGAATATTAGAAAACGTAAACGGAGATTTCGAAGTGAACTATTCCAGGTTGGAGGCAAGAACTATGCATCGCTATCGCAGAGAGATGAAATTACATAGCGCTGATGGCAACCTCTACAAGATCAGCATGCGAAAGGATTCCAGGTTCAACAACCTGCTCGGGCGATTAACTTCGATGGGCAATGAAGTGAAAGAGATCATCGGCAGAGGCGAGTCCTTTATCGTAAAGGATTCATCCTACGAGGATAATGATCCTCGCAATGTCCTGATGCACATGCATTGCAGTATCAGGCATGATGGCGCTCATTACCTCTTCGATTATGCACTCGGGACAGCCAATCTGGACTCTATTCCAAAGGATTATCTTAAGGATGCTGAAAGCATTTTTGCCGTTGCGGCACCTTTCTTTAGGAAGGCTTCTTTCCACAGAGCAAGAATTTCGAGTTTCAGGGGGGATTAATGATGCAGCCGAGGGTCGAGTCAATCTGCGACAAGATAATTGAGGAAAAGAAGTGGAGGCCGTTCAAGGACAGAGAAGTAACCATCACGTCGGGCGGATTCCCAGTATCGGCCCATATCTCTCTTAACGACCGGAGAATCCACCTCAGCTTCTCGGATGAATTCGAATCCCTGATCATTTCTATGATCCAGAAGCACGAACTTCGAATGGAAGCCGATACTGCCTTTGAAGCGATTGTATATCACCTTCTGGTGCATGAGTTCAATCATCACCACTACTGCCCAGGCAACGCATTCTTGTTCCAGCAGATACTGGACGGCATAAGGGCTGTAGTCGAGATGAGAGAGATACGAGAGTCAAGGATCAAGAGCGTATGTTTCGAGATTCACAATATGTTCGCAGATACCGTAATCAATGCGATTGAATCCCATGATGACCAGTCGAACCGCTACAGAACGGGCCAGGACCTGACAAACCTTTTGGCGCTCTACTACAGGTCTCAGGGAAAGGTGCTGCGGGGCAGATGCGACAAGGCAATGACACTCTTCCTTGAATCCAACAGTCTTCTCAGCAGCACGAGCGATAAGATTTATGAAAAGTCCAAACGCTATCTGCCGCTATTGTTCTGGAATGAAGAGAGAGCTTTGGAGCGCCTCGTCGAAGTTTTCCTGGAAGAGCAGTCATTGATCGAGCGCACCCTGGCCAGAGACCTTCTCGACAGCGATTCGGGAGAAATCGTGAAACGTATGTGCGACTACAAGCAGTGGCACGCCAGGGCGGAAGATTATGCGAGGGTCATATATCCCTATATGAAACAGCAGTACGATTGGCTCAAGAATAGCTTCACGGGAAAGACCTCGGAGAAGGCCGAGGGCGGTAATCTAGAGGGCTCCGATCACGCGGGGTCTGAACGAGAGGACGCCAAAACCGAACCCGATACAAACCAGAACTCGAAGCCGCAGGAACCTCAAACCGAAAAGGGAAAGGGTGCCCAGGCGGACGAAAATACCAGGGATTCGGATGATGGCGCTCCTGATGGTCAAGGCGAAAGCACCGGATATTCGGACGATGACGCACCCGAAGATCAATATGACAGTTCCGCGCAGGGGCCTCACAGTGGAGCACACACGAACCAAATCGCGGAAGACGATTATTCCGAAAACGCGGCTTCCAATGTAGATGAAGAGATACCAGAGCAGACCGCTGAGAAGGGAGAGAAAGCCGCTCGACAAGACAGCGGTTCTGAAAAGGACGGCAAGCGCAACTCTTTGGAGGCACAGGAGGATGCCCAGAATAGCCGGGGTCCGGGCCCCGACAAGAAGAAGAGTAACAACCTTTCAAAACCTTCTGGCAGACGCATGGGGGAAGGCAGCCATATTTATAAGCCTCATGATTTGGCTTATGAGCGGCTGGATAGTTTTTATGAAGAGCGGGCAGGCGACATCAAGCTCGAAGACTGGGAATCTGATGGGCAGAATCTCGAAGTAATGACAGGCATAGAAGATGCCGACCTTTCAAGCATTTCAAAGCTCCGCCTTCCGTCGAGCTTCGTGCTCAAGCGGCCTGACGGCTCGATGTACCTGTCGCTAAAGGGAAGAAGATTCTCGCTGACATTGGATGCGCGTGTGAAAGAGAATATGAGCGGCCTGCCCGACCTCTGTTTCGTCTTCGACAGCAGCGGAAGTATGAGTTTCAAACCATATGTGGAACAGGGAGAGTACCACATTGCCCTGTTAACGTTTTACTCGATTTTGCACGGGCTTGCAGCAAAAGGAATCGCCCCGCTACTCATGTACAATGCGGTAAATTTCTCTGATACGACCTTCGCATCGGGCTGGCACCCTTTCTACGAAATTGACGAGGTCAAGAGAATACTGCTACAGCACCAGGGTGGGGGCACGACTATCGACGTAGACAAACTGTCGGCGATCCGGCGCGAAAGAAGGGACAACTATCTTCTTTTCCTGCTCTCAGATCTGCAGATCACTAACTTCTCCGCGCTCGAAACCGAATTGATTGAAACCCACGCGAGTAGGGCAGCTTACGTTTTACTCTTCAAGCTCGGTGGCAAAGACCTGCTGTGCAGCAGGCTTGAGAGGGCCGGGATCACCGTCTTGTATCCGGGCGACGGTGAAGATTTTATGTATGGATCGATCAAGATCACCAGAGAGGTCTATTCAGGTGCGCTATGATTTACGACTATACGCTCGTTCAATGGATCGCTGCCTGTCAGGTACGCGACAGGCTTGACAGCCTCATTATGCGTATCGGCCAAGACAAGTCTGTAAACGATATACTTGCAACGGCAAAACATCCTTACATCTGCAAAGTTCTGAAAGAGGTTGTTGAAAAACAGTTTTCGAAAGGAAGCCGCCCTGTCATCGAGGTCATTTTGAACTCCGTGGATGCGGGTGTGAAGAGTTCCCAACCATCTACCATCAGAGTGAAGGCGAATGTCAACGAAATTGTCATACAGGATCAAGGCGAATCCATGGACCTGGCGGAAATACTTAAGTTTTTGATACTGCCATTCGGAACAGAGAAGGATCAAGCACCATCCGGGACATATATCGGTCAATTCGGTATAGGGTTTTTCTCCACTCTGAAGTACTGCATACAAAATCCGCAGAAAGACTCGGTGACCGTCAGGACAAACAAGAATGGTCAATCATATGAAGCGCATTTTTATGCGGACGGGCAAGACGCATCGACTTTGCGCTTCCGTTTGCAAAAGAAAGGGAGCCGCAAGGGAATCCGTGGAACGAGTGTGACAATCAACTCTCACTTCAATTTGATTGAACTCAGAGGGTATGTGCTAAACGAGGTCAAGAGCATTCCCTCCATCATGTCAGAAATATACTTTAACGATCAGTTGCTGAACATATCTGGCGGAGCATGGTATACCTCCAAGACAATATATGATGATAATTACGGCAACAAATTCACTCAGCAGGTAGCTATCCAGCAGATCGAAGAACCGAAGATAGTGCTGACGAGTTGTGGGGTGCGCGTAAAGGAATTCAGTAGCCCGGCTAGGCACGGGATTCAGGTGCTGTTTCCCGGGCTGGTAAAAGTTGTAATCGGCAGAGATGATTTCGTAGAGAATGCTAACTACTACAAAGCCGTTGATGCCTTGTTCATCGCCCTTGAGCAGATGATGCGTAGCAGCTTTCAAGAGGCAGAAGGCTTTCTGGGACGCCAGGATTTCATCGAACTCCTGCCATCACTGCTTTCCGCGCTCAGGCTCCAGGAATTGGAAGGGATTTCCAATCTCGATGCAATTATGAGAATCCTGCTTCCAAAAAAGGAGTATGTATTCTTAGGGAAACAATATGCGCGTCTGGAGAGGTTCGTTGATGTTACGGCAGTATTCACCGCCTCGCCGCAAGGCTGCGCAATATGGGGCTCAAAATATAAGTTATATCAGGACTTTATTCGAGAAAAGATCAAGATTCACGAGGTCATGCCGGTCGCAGGTTTAGCGCAAAGTTTGCTGAGCAAGCCCGCGCGTTATCCCAACCTCGAACTGGCCTTCTCTTACGGCCCTATGGACTTCTGTATTGAGCAGGTGGCTTTTGCCTCCGTGCCACCTCTTACGCCTTTCATGATCGATGAGGATTCGAAGACCCTCTACATAAATGTGGAACATATCTTTGTGAAGGAGCCAAAGAATTCACTGAAGCGCAACCTCGCTTATGCTGCATATCTCCAATTACCGATTGTAAAGGACCAGTTCAAAAGCGCTGAGTATATCGAAAAAGAGATGCTCAAGAGAAGCAACAGGATGATTGTATGAGTAACCAGTTATACCAGGAACTCAAGAATGCTGAACAGATACCGCCAATCAAGATAGCCGATCTTACGATGGTGCAGATGGTTGAAGGAGACGAACAGTTTGCTGATTTCCTGCAATATTTCTCAAATGGTATCGACTTCGACCAGATTGCGCGGATTATCCAGGAGACGAGGCAGAGAGCTACATCTCCGAAGATGTACGATGATATTGCGAGAAAAGCCGCCTATCAGCAATTCGGCGATAGCGCCGCCGCCCTGAGAGAATTGACGCAGAACGGTGTTGATTCGTACGCGCTCGGAGATGCTCGCCGGATACTCAATTTCTATGTTACTGAGACGGACGCCCACCTGATTCTGCAAGCACGCGATTACGGGATGGGGATGTCTGTTGGTGATCTCGTTAATTTCCTTCTTATTCCCTATAACACTACGAAGGAAAACGATCTTCATAAGATCGGCGAGCATGGTATCGGATGGTTCTCCGTAATAGGCATTTCGGATCTGGTAAAGGTCCGTTCGAAAAAGCGAGGCACCGCCAAAGTCGCGCAGGTTCTCATTCGAGAGAAACAGCATATGCCCGAAGCGCTTGTGAGTGAGAATGAGGCGGAGATGGATGAGGGGACTGAGGTGACTCTATACATCCCACTCAGCATAAAGGGGATGAACCGGGACAATCTCAGGAATCAACTTTCAAAGTACGCAGGCTATGTAGATCCGAGGCAGGCGCAGATTTTTCTCGATGATATCCCCATCAATATTCTTTCCACGGCGTACCTGACCGGCCATCCGTCCGAAGTTACCATTGATGGAGAAAAAAAGCCGCTTATATTCTCATTCTCCAAGCGTGCAATGCGAGGCGTCAGCGACGACGAGCGCTTCGGCCAAAGGGACAAGAATCTCCAACAGATCGTCTACACTCAGTCAGGGTTGTTCGTGAAGTACGGCTCAAACCCTTTTCATGGCTCAACAATCCAGGGGAGGCTGCTAGAGGACTTGCTCAATATGGGGCTCGATTTCTGGATACAGATTCCTGATACTGTGGGGCTGACGATGGGCAGAAATGACCTCCTCCCTGAGCATGCGGTCGAGGTGCTCGACGCGTCGTATGTCGCATTCAGGAGCCTCTTCCTTGAATCTATAATCACGGACGACGAAATTCTCTATCATTCATCCAAAATACTGGAGCAGGGTATTAGCAATATACTCAGATCAGGTAAGTACCTCGATCATGCGCGTTCCAGGATGGTGCAACAGTATAGAATTAAAAGACGTTTCCTCTCGGCCACCCTGCCGACCATCGAGAAGATGGCAAAAGGTGTCTATGCCGTCGTCAAGTTCATCGTGACGGCACCTGTTAAGCTCGTGCGTTATATTCTGCTGCTGCTCTACTCTCTGGTAGTTGCCGTCATCAAGGCGGGAGCATCCATCAACTACAAGACCTTAGCGAAGCGATTGGCGGTTGCAAGCATGGTTGGGCTGGCCGTCTATGGCGGGATCAAATTCTATCCGAGCGAGTTGATTCCCAGGATACGTGCTCCCTTAGCATCGCAATCAGAGCCTGAAGAAAAGGATGCTCCACAGCAAGCTTTACAGACTCCAAAAAACAACTCCGGGTCAGCCAAACAGCCGACCGATGATGAGGGTTTGCGGGGACCTGAGCAGGAGGCAAAAATGGAAGAGAAACCTCCATCTCAGACCCAGGCGTATCCACGGGGCAAAGCATCACCACAGACCGAGGCGAAAGATTCCGAACACGGCCATGAGGTGAAACCTGACGCAACTGCGAAAGCCGAAACGAGTCAGCAGGGGCCGCCCCCATCAACCCGGACGGCACCCGAAGACACGGCGAAAGATTCCGGCCAAGTGGGCACAAATCAAACATCAGAGAAACCGATACCGCTTGATAGAGTCGGCCAGTCACTCTTTAAGGCAAAAGAAAGAGCCCTCTCCACAGCCGAGGACGCTAAACGCTTTATAGTTGAAAATTTGACGTTAGTACCAGTGCAGTATAGGGATACGATAGCTTACTTAGTGCTCGGATGGGCGGCTACGCTAGTCCTGTTCGTTCCAGGCTACATCGCATCCAGGGCATTGCGGTTGATTGGGTTACAGCCTCGGACGATAGCACGTTCCATTGGACGGGTTATCCTTTTGCCTCTTTACCCGATCTTCATGACCGGAAAAGGAATACATGCTCTCTTGAGCAGTGCTTCGGTAATCTACGAAGAGAAGGTCGGTTGGAGGAAGAGTATCGAAGAAAAGAAACAGCGGGCCATTGAAAAAAGGAAGGCTGAAATCGTAAATAGATACAAATCCCACTTTGAGACGAGCACGTTTTTGCACGACATCATTATCAAGAAGGTATTTAATGCCACAATCTGCGAAATCAGCCCTGATGTTTTCTACAGATCCTGGCACGTGGAGAGCGATCGCGTACCGGGAAATCACGTACGGATTTCGATAGAAGAGTTGATCGATCTCTATGTAGAGAACAAGATCAGACATGTTAAAGAAAGGCAGGATAAGGTCCACGCGGGCGATTATTTCGTTGATATCCATCATCCGGTGATAAATACCATTATTTCCATGCTTGAACCCATGCGGCAAGAGATTGGCCAGAGATATGATCCAGCAGGGATCGAGGAAAGACTGGATGCAGTGATTAAAATCATGCTGGCTATGCTAAGGTTTGCATACTTGATCTCCGGTCTTGGACTTTTGCAAATTGCGCTGAGTGCCTGCTACTCGAGCATTCCAAATCCGTATGCGAAAACGGTAGCGTATCAGAAAGTTGTCAAGTTCCTGGATGAAAGAGCAAAGCCTGCCGTCAAATATCTTGCTCTCAGCCCTTTCTACGCGCTTTTTGGGCTGGTGTACGGGCTTATCTTTTTAGCGAAAGTCGCTTTCTATTATCTTCCCAGATACCTCTGGGAAAAAGTGGTGTGGCGGGTCTTGAGGAGTCTGGCCAAGCTACCGAATCTGCCTCCTGCGCTGGCCGATGTCTTCAGAAGTTATAGGGCTGAGCAAAAGGATTGGTGGAAAGAACGAAAGGAGCGAAGAGAAAAACGCAGAAAGGCGCGTGAGGAAGAGAGGCAGGCAGCCTTCAAGTTGCGAGAGGAGGCGAGAAGGATAGAGGCGGAAGTGTTAAGGAAGAGGTTGGAGGAAAAAGAGCGGCAAGATAAAGCGAGGAAACTTGAGAGGAAAGAAAACCGAAGGAGAGCGTGGGAGCAGTGGTGGAAAGAACATGGAGGGGTAACCGACATTCTCGGCTCGGTTATCCGTGCGATAACCTCTGCTCTGCGGGCGGGATTTAGTTTTGTGGCCAAATCCCTAACAAAACTGGTGACGGGTAGCATAGATGAAGTGGTTGGCAGAGTACAGATTGATGAAGAAAGGCTGCGTCGTGTGGTCGAGTACGCGTGTGTTGGTCAGAACTACTCCCTGTTCCTGGATGCAGCGAAGAAGGTTGACGCGCTTCTGAGCGAAAGCCTTAATCTTCCGAAACTGAGAATGAGCTATGTCTACCCATCTTCCGTGCAAGATGTGGTGATAGGTTATCTAAAAGACGGCAAGAGGCCTCAACTACTTCTCAGTCTGAAGGACGATAAGATGCAGAAGTTAGTCGAGGGTCTGAGAGCAGACGAATCAGAGGTCTACTTCACTCTCTTCGAATCCATACTGCATCATAAGACGCACCAAGCCATTCATTCCGCAACCCACGAAGACGGGTTCTACACACGTAAAGAGCATTTAAGAATGCAGTTTTTCCGGTATATGCAAAAGGAAGCCCTTACGGTGGAAAAATGTCTTAAGGAGAGCATCTCGGCAGGAAGGAAGAACAACCAGATTAGAAGCTTTATACCTCCTCAAGAAATCGCGCGACTATCGAAATTCCGGGTTCTCGGCCTGCTGCGCGAAAAAGAGAAGCTCAGAAAAAGATATGAGTGGGACGTATAATTGACCTATGAAAGTCAACTCCCTGCCTTCGAAGCCTTTGTGCAAATTTTATATCAGGGCGATTCTGCTGCCGGGTTCGGCGTATCGGCGAAAGAAAAGAGATGCTGACCTCACGGTTCAGTTACCACTGATGGTCGAGGGGCTAACTTAACCTGAGTATTGAGTTGGTCGAGGGTGTAAAACTTTTGTGTAAACGGTCATAGACTTGTAGAGTGAAAACTCTAATGGAGGTTCTAGGACTAAAGATTCAACTGCTATCAATATTGACCTGATTGACCAATTGCTTGTTGATTACAAATCTCCTGAGGATGTCCCTGGCGAAAATGGCCTTCTTAAACAGCTTACAAAGGCCGTTCTCCAACGCGCTCTAAATGCCGAACTCTCCCATCATCTCGGCTATGAGAAGCACTCACCTTTGGGCAAAAACTCTGGCAATTCTCGTAACGGCAAGTCTCGCAAGACCCTTAAAGGAGAGTTCGGCTCTTTGCCAGCAATTCTCGGTTTAGAAATTCTGTCTTAACAAGAAGTGAACCACGAAATACACGAAGCACACGAAATAGAAGAATTATTCGTGTATTTAGTCTGTTTCGTGGTATATCCCGGTGCGATTTCCTCTAAACCGAGAATTGCTGCAGCCATTCTCTACTTCATCGGATATTCTGCATAATCTTCTTTTCTAGCTCTTGAAGTATTCTTTCCTTCAACTCTCCTACTCTTTCTACATACTCATCATGTTCTTGCTCCAACTGGTTGATCTTGTTCGACGCCTTCAATAACTCTCCATTCACCCCTTCTTCACACTGGCTTCTCATATTAAGTTCGATTCTAGCCTTATTGGCTTCTGCATGTCCCTTTCTGTGATCGAGTAAGTGAATCTCATCCGTAACTCTACTCAACTCAGCTCTAAGATGCTCTGCTATGGCTGAATCCAACTCATCAAGGGCTCGATCTAACTTGGTCCGAGACATAGTGTGGCTACAACCGAGTCTTTCTGCTCGGACTTCTGGGCTGCAAAGGCCAACTCGCTCAAAGCTATTCGGGAATTGTTGACTAAATTGAGGTTGCATCGTGTCGGTTGACCTGACAACTTGCTCGTGAGCCATGCGGCATTTCACCACGCGTAAGGCATCGATCTCCTTACGAAGAAGAGTGAGAAGAGTTATGCGCGAATGTTTGTCCAAGCTCTCTTTTTTCTGCCAATGATCGGTCATGGCGGTAGATCAATCGATATAGACTCCAAAACGAAATCTGATTTTAAGTGCAAGAAGGATTATATTCAATCAAATCCCATCAATAAGTGGAGGAAAAAGAATCTCGCAGTATGATCCAAACCAAGATATGCCGCCCCAGCGAGCGAGCCTAACGCCGAATTCAGCGGCGCGCCGTGGCCTCCGATGCAAACGAGAAGTTGGGAAGCGCGTCCGCTGGAATGAGCAGTTAGGCTAGAGTCGTTGAGCCCATACTCTTTCTTCTCTTTGAGTTTATAGCAGGATCAAGACTACCTCGTTAACATCTTTGTAAAATCTCTCAATATCTAAATAATGATTACGCAAGATCAATTCAATCGCTTTAGTCGAGCAGTTTCCCCGTCGTATCCAGATTACCTTTGGTGGATGTCCAAACAACAGGCCACGCTGATAGAAATCTGAGTCTTTTGAGACAATGACAAAATTGTTGGCCTTTGCATAGTCCCAAATAACTCGATCATCTGAGCCTTTCAACCCAATATTTCGCGGGTGTTCGGAATCAGGGAATAAGTCGCCCAATGACCGAATAAGTTTATGAGAAATGTTTTCGTCAAAGAGGAGTTTCACGCTGGTATTGTCATCAACTTGCGTTCTCGATCTGCTGCAAAAGCCAAACAAGCTTGGATATCATTACGTGTCAAATCAGGGAAATCGTCGAGAATTTCTTCTATAGACATGCCTGAGGCAAGATAATCGAGCACATCCTGAACTGTAATGCGAAGGCCACGAATGCAAGGTTTACCGCCCCGCTTACCGGGATCAATTGTGATGAAGTCTTGATAACTCATAGATTGAAATTAACTCTGAGTGACTCATAAGGTCAAGGAATCGTTTGTGTATTCACTGAATCCGGTTGTATCTGCGATGTGCCATGGTAGGCCTAACGACGGAGATAACCGGCGCGCTGTGGCCCCCGATGCAAACGAGAAGTTGGGAAGCGCGTCCGCTGGAATGAGCAGTTAGGCTCAGTGCCATCTATTACTTGAATGCTTAATTTCTATCAATTTCATGTCTATTTCTGATATTGTCCCGTTATGCACATACTTGTATGCAATTACTCCTATGGCTGGTATGAAATCAATTATGCTTGCTCCAGAAATCGTTCTCTCTGCAAATGTGTATTTTAGATATTCTCCTTGGAGTATTCCCTTAATATCATTGATATTAACTCCGCCTTTACTTTCTAAGGCCCAATCCAAATATAGTTTTTTTCCACGAGGTGATGCAGTAAGAAACCTTTGCCCAGGCGCTTGCATTGGCGCGCCAACAAAACGCCTATCTCTTGTTGGGCGATGAAGCGAGTTTTCCGCAATGGGGGACGCTCTCCTACACCTGGTCACGGCGTGGCCTGCAACCGCAAGTCAAAACCTCAGGCAAACGCAAGTCCTATAAAGTCTTCGGCCTGATCGACTACTTCACCGGCAAATTCTTTTCGCAAGCCACGCAATCGCGATAAACCTCGGTCAGTTATCAACAATTCCTGATGCAAGTGTTGGCGCAAAGTGATCGTCGCATCGTCTTGATCCAAGATGGAGCGGGCGCAGTCGGCTGCTTGACTGTTCTTATCGAAGGGCGAATCCATCTGTTCAAGAATCAGATTATGCCATTGGCGGAATTGATTCGGATGACCTTGATACTTACCTAGTATTCAACTTGTGCGTTCAGCTTTTTGGATATCCCTTTTTATTATTGAAGTAAGCACCCGAATCCTAATTTCGGGATCCTCTAAGGTTTGAGCCATTAGAATCGCCCCTTCAATATCTGACTCAGAATATGATCCTAATGTTTTAGTCAGGCTAATTTCTTCCGGCTGATCATATCCACCATACCAGGTATAATCCTCACCGGAACAAGAAAGGTTCACCCTTCGCAATACGCGAAAGCTGTCAATGTCCAGATTCTTCGTACGATTTACTGCCTTTATAGAATCTTTGAGGGTATTGAACGTTTCTATTGGATCTAAAGAGGAAAAGGCTGTGGAAGTTGTGAGCAGAATACCTGCTTGTGCTTTAGGGTCCGAGACATGTTCTGCGAGTTTTCTTGCTTCTATTAATGACTGTGTTGCGAAAACCCGGTCCTTATCGCGCAAGGCAGCTCTTGCGATTTTTACGTATAAAAGCGAACGCTGCTCAGGTGATTCAACGCGTTCAGCATAAACCCTTGCGTCATCGAAGTTCTTCGATTCGACCGCATAAGCAGACATACTATAATTAATGTACTGTCGGACGCTCTCTTTAAGAGAAGTCGTATCAATCTTAGTGGCGATGGCAAGTGCCTGGGCAAAATCCTTCTTATAACAAATACTAAGCGCTGCCTTGGCATAAAGGCGGTCCTTATTGCATCCCACGGAATTCTCGGCCTCTTGTAGATAGCTTTCTATCTGTTGTTCGATGTGGGATTGAGGAGATCTATCATTTTCATTTGCGCGTGAGCGATTCTGGAGGACTCTTTGTATTTGGTTCATTACTTCCTGTTGCCGTGCTACGGACGTTGCGGACAGGGCTTGCTGATTTAATTCCCGCCAAACCTGAAAGGCACCTGAGCGGTATCTTGCCACCTCGGGCAACAGATACGTAGTCGCAAACAATGCCAGATATGCGAGGCGGTCGTCTTTTTCCGGCGTAGAGGAAGAAGCTTCAGCAATCGCTTTTTGAATAAACGGGAGGGCAGAATCAAGAAACGCCGCCGCCAAATTCGGATTGGAAATGAGTCCCTGTATGCGCATTCCCCCAATACCATTCATTCGATAGGGATTACCTGCCATAAACCCGTATGATTCTCCATATCCGAACGGGAACCCAGCAAGCCAAAGTAACGACCCAAGATCAGCATCGGAAGACGAAACAAATCGGGTTAGATATGCTCGGTAAACGCTTTCGGCTGCAGAAAGATCAGATTGAGCGAGTTTAAGAATAAAGAAACCGGCCGAATCATCTGACAATCCAATGGGCGCGCTGGCCCGAGCCATCTCTGCCGCTCGTTGCGCGTCAAAAGAGAGCAGATCAATAGCAACCTGTAAGGGTTCGGTTCCTTTCTCATTCTCTTTAGATCGAGCATCCTGAAGACGATCAATTAAACGCTTGGCCAAAGAGGCGTCATTTCTTGCGGCAAGCGATAACACATTACGGATTGCGGAACTGGAATCCGTGGCATCAGACTTTAGGGAAATAGCTGTCTCTAAAGCCATGATAAAAACTTCCTCCGCCTTATCTCTATCTATTATCCAATAAGTGTCAGCAATCCGTGCAAGCGCAAAGGGCCGGGATTGTTCGGGTAATAATGTTTTGCCTTCCTGAAGCAACTGGTCCAGCATAAGCTGCCAGCGAATCATATCTTCTGAGGTCCGTTTTTTTTGTTCCTTAGCTTTAGGCTCTTTATCAGGGGACGGATTTTGGCCCCTTGCCGTGAAACAAGCAAAAAGATTCATAATGAGCGACAAGGAAATAGTTATGTGTAATGCGGAAAATCTTTTATTTTTCATTTAAGCGTTGCCCTGCCTTTCCTAATAACTCAAGGATATGATCTATCGATCGTTGTAGCGTTATTGAAATATCCTTCGGGAACATATCGATAAGGAGTTACACATTTGAACGAAGAATCCAAAACATGTCAGCAACATTACATGCTCAATTTCTGGTTTTCGATGAAGCCTTACTTCACATGCGTAACTCCTTACCCGATTCTAAATCTACAACAGACAAGTCTTCGAAAGCTGCCTTGTGGTCTGAAAGA
Source organism: Blastocatellia bacterium (assembly GCA_963765495.1). Classification (GTDB taxonomy): domain Bacteria; phylum Acidobacteriota; class Blastocatellia; order UBA7656; family UBA7656; genus CAVXWP01. The sequence continues at coordinate 9,788 of CAVXWP010000001.1, read as the reverse complement.
GGCTTCAGCCACCTTTTATGCACTCAATATTGACTCCATCATTACATTGGATAATACATTCCGAAACGGAGCCATACTCAGTGCATCCAGCCTGCCCGCCACATCCATTGATGTCTCTACAATAGAGACCAAAAGGCAAATTGGCGCTGACCGACCATTTGCCAACGGCAGTTTCAATTTGTAGGGCCAACAAAACGAGGAGTAAAAAGATCAAAATTCGACTCTTTCGCATCAGTCATCCTCCTTACAAGTGTTTTCGGCAGGTTATTTTCTGCATAAACCCTACCTGAGGTTGTTCATCATCAGACTCCGAGCAACAAATTTAGCGAAACAGGCAATATACCTTTGAATTGTCGTTACAAAATATTGCACAACCGGAAATCGAGCCTCCATCAGTGCAGCCCGCATTTCCAGTGCAAGCGCCAATGTCTGTACACCAAATTCCCACTGGCAAATTGGCGCTGACCGACCATTTGCCAACGGCAGTTTCAATTTGCAGGGCCAGTAAAACTAAGAGAGTAAAGATCAAAATCCGACTCCTTCGCATCAGTTATCCTCCTTTAGCTGAAGTTTGGTTGAAGTCTATGTAAGCCCCTGTCTCATTGCTTCCTAACAGCGGCAAACTCTTTGAAGCCGATATAAAACTGATCAGACACCATGAGTGTCCAGAAATGGTATGTATCACCTATAAGCCGGGCATCGAATCCTCTGTAGGCTTTAGCATATTGCAAGCTATCATAACGATAGCGAGCGATCTCATCTCCGTGCAGGTTATATTCAATGATTTCCGGCTGCGGCAAATCGAGTAAAACTAAAACCCTGTCCTGTACTACCCGCGCACCGGCAGTATATGTAGGCATTCTGTACTTGCTCGGAGATGGATGCACAAACTTGTCGTCTTTAACAAGAAGATCGAGGTCCTTAAAGACCGGATGGAGAATATCGAATTCACGAATAAACTCACCGCTGGTATTGAAGATTTGAATAAGAGGACGATGCCTGAATACAGCTATAATATAATCATCCATTGTGCACAAATAGGTCTCGTCATCGAGTCCTATATGACCGGGGCGATTTAACCGCGTCCCAAAGGCGGTTATACGAGTCCCCTTGTTATCCAGCCTCACAATCAAAGGATCAGAAGCCTCCTGATCGCGAAAGTAAGGATTTATGTAAATATCTCCTTTTGCGTCAACAGCAAAATCATTAATTTGATAGTAAACCCTTAAAAGGCTCTGATATATACCCTTCTTACTGAGAATCTTAATCCCCTGATTATCAGAGACAAATATTGTTTCATTCGCAATCTTAATCTTGCTCGGCCAATTCAGCTTTTCCTGTTCCGGCGCAGACAAGGGTGCAATTTCATGCAAGTCCGGATCATAGTAGAGAATCTGATGCGCATTGTTATCGCTTATGTAGCCACTGCTTTTCTCGGATATGCTGAGTGAAACCGGATATACAAATGGATTTCCCTCTCCCAGATGAGAATCAATATTCGATACAAGCGCCAATGGCTCGGCCATTGTCCTTAATTCATTAACCGTTTTCTCCTTTATCTTAGCTTCAGGATTGACCTCGTTCTTCGATGACACAGGCGAGGGCTGATTCCTTTGGCAACCAGCAATGGAAAATATAAGGACAAGCGGAGCAATCATTTTTATCGTTTGTAAGAGTTTCATGCCTTAGTTCTCCAGTGCCTGCAATAACTGCTTAGTTTCGTCTATCCCATTTACCACGGCTTTAACCTTTTGGTTGGAATAGACAACAACAGTGCCATTGATTTGTTTCTCTCCATACTGTTCGTTAAGCGACATCCAAACATTTGTTAACTCTAAATCTGCCAGTTCCACTGGGAAAGGAACCTGTAGATTTGTCTTGAAATTTATCAGGTCAGTCCTGCTAAATGTGCCTGGTAACAAAACAAGATAATTTGCCCCTATCTTTTTGTCTGCGCTTGATTTCAGCAGTTCCAGCAAATGGCCATCGTTACAACCTGTGCATAACGACGAAAACAAAGCAGCAATGACCGTTTTAGTAGGCGAGTTCGCGGCACCAGTTCGTATCTGTGTCAGATCATTTTCTGCATCCAGGCGTTTTAGCTTCTCAAGAAAGGTCTCCGGGGAATATGCCTGCTCACCATCTGCTACATGATGCAAGGCGCTTGATGCCTCATCCGTATCATAACTACCCTGTGCCCGTACGCTTCCTGTCTTATCAAAAATGAACCACTTTTCGCAGCATTTCGACAGATTGAATGAATCACGTAATTGTTCATAGTCTTTATCGACAATCACCAGATTTTCACGGGAGTGATCAAGTTTCGATCTTAGTTTCTTTGCATCATTTGTAATTAATAAGATTGGAATTATCCGTTTAGTGGGATTTTCAAGTATACGATCGATTGAAGCAACTTGAGCATTTACATTGGAATTTACAAACTGCACGAATAAGGGCGAACCTATAAAATCATTTGTGACCATACTTTGCCCTTTATCATCTTGTATTGTTATATTTGGTAAAAGGGTTAAAGTTGTTGGTATCGATTCGTGCGAGTCATTAAATGTACTGTCATGGGAAGCCAGATATCCCAGAACGAGAAAATTTGCAACTATCAAGACTAGAATGGTATAGCGATGGCGTGTTGTCAAAATGGCCCTCCCACAAACAATAGCCCATTACATCAACTGAAAAGGTTTCATTATTGACAATATGTATCAATTAGAATAATTCTTTATATACTGAGGTTCTGTATTTCTAATATCTTACCGTCAAAGCAGATTGATGTTACGATAAAAAGTGATATTTGTCAACCTCAATACGGATGATTAAGTAACATACACCTTAGTACCGGACAAAAATGAACTTTGAAAATGCATAAAAGGCAACCGCGGCTTTATCCTTTTCAAGAACGCTAATCACTTGAGAGGAGAAAACACGATGGCCGACCTTCGCCCGCTTGAGCGAAAGCTTGCTGAAAATGTAGATTGGAATAAAGCTCGAATCAACTTCCTGGCGAAGTTTCTGATCGCTTTGATCCAGGTCCGTAGTATCAATCTCACCGAGGTCGCCTCGGTTTTTCCGGGTCGCGCGAAAGAAGCATCGCACTACAAGCGGATTCAGCGCTTCCTGCGCGGCTTCCAGATCAGCTATGCCGTGTGCTGGTGTCGTTGATCGGCGTGCTGCCGACTGCTTGCTGCCCTCGTGATGCGCGCCCATACAAGCAAGTCAATGCCAGGTTGATCCCCGATTCATCAACGAATTTGTACCTCCTTAAGTCTATTTGCCCGATTTCCTCTCTATAGTCCGAGCGGGCTTGCTGGACTCGCTCAGTATCACGTTCTGAGGAGTGAAGCGACTTCGCGGCAGATCAAGCGCTTGTAGTAAGCGGCTGAGTGTGGGGAGCGAGACAGACTTCTTATGTTTGGATTGCAGCAAACGGCGAAGTTCATCCAGGGTCAAATCATTGTCCCTTACGATAGCATCACGAAGTAAGAAACGGTCCTTATCGTTGAGGAGAGGTTTGTTGCCCCCAGCGTGTGGCAAGACATCGGGCGAGCCGGTTAAACATTTGCGGCGAAGAAAGTTCTTTACTGAGACGAGGCTGACGATAAATATGTCAGCGACTTCATTCAATGTGTATTCGCCGCTTTCATAAGCTTCAACGATGCGATGGCGCAAACCATTAGAATAGGGCTTCATACCTCAAACATTGTTCTTTCGAACGCTAAATGCAACCGAAAACTGCTATAAGTATGTCGAACTCACATTAGGCTAGAAACAAGCCGAAGAAAAGGTCATAGACCATGGGCCATAGGATCAAAGGTCCTCTGCTCAGAATAGATGCAGCCTATTTCATCCTGATGTCAACAGTTGCATTTGAAAAGCGGCAAGGGATACAGGTTTAAGGCTGAAAAGCTCTGAAATTTGCTGAGAGATTGTCACAAAATGAGAAGAGTGATTATCGGGCAGCCCGTAAGTTATTGATTTTAGTGGCCCCTGGAGGATTCGAACCTCCAACCAAAGGATTATGAGTCCTCTGCTCTGCCGTTGAGCTAAGGGGCCAAGTCGCTTATTATGAAATACTTACGGGAGGTTCGCTGTCTAACACAATCGGGTCTGTAGTAGAAATTGTAGTAGCCTCAAGCATATCACTTTTATTGCCCGCATTTGCGTTTAACAATTCCAGCCGTTCAAAGGCACGCTCTAACAATTCAGGCGAAGGATGTATATATCTTTGACTAACTGTTATAGAGCTATGACCCGCAATCCGCATAATCGTAAACGCATCAACGCCAGCCTCTCCTAATCTCGTCAACATCGTGTGACGAAGTGAATGTATCACGAAATCTTTGGGCAAGCCAAGAGCCTTTCTCAGCTTTGTATGCTGGTGATTGAGCGAAGTTGCTAGAAACGGCCCTTCGGTACAACCTGGAAAAATCCACTCGCTGTTCCTTACGGAATAACGTGTTAACAACATTTCATTTACACGAGCCGTTAGGCTAATGTTACGCTTTGCATTCTTTGACTTTCCCTTTCGGACTATCAGATAACCGTACTTCGCGCCGTTTGCAGGTTTCAGAATTATATCCGACCATTCGAGATTGACGGCTTCACCAACACGCAAGCCAGTGTCAAGAATGAGCAGAGCTACATCCTTCAAAGGCTGTGGTGCGAAGTCAAGATAGTCTTTCTCTGCATCGTGACTCAGAACAAACTCGCGGTTGCGCTCGCCCGGTAACAATCGGATGCGAGGAACCCGATTTATAACCTTCCATTCATAGGCAAGACGGAGCAAGCGGCGCAGGGTTGCCAATTCACGATTTACGGTTGCCGGTGCGATTTCTTGTTTGTGATCCTTTTTTGCCGTTGCGGGGGTGAATTGTTTACGTCGTTGCTGAACATATCTTTCAATCAATGCTTCATCAATTCGATCAGAGGAGCGGAAGCTAAAGGCGCGTATTCAAGCAACCGATCCAACTTCGAGTTATAGAACCTTATGGTTTCTGGCTTGTCAGCCGAGCGGGTTTTGATTGCTTCCCGAAACCTCGGAGCAAAATCTTTTAGCACAGGGGCAGGTTTCCGTTCTTCAATGCCAACCTCACCTTTAGCGAGTCGCGTCTTATGCGCTGCTTCCATTTGCTGTGCTACTCGCTTGTTAGTCTGGTGAGTTGATGCCTGGATATGTTCGCCATCCCACCAGAAGTTATACCACCAAACCTTTCCTCGTTTGAAAAGTGCCATTGCTATTTCCTTCCTTTCTTTGTTTTCTGATGCTCAAGGGCCTCTTTCTCATTCTCCTTCTGGATTCGCTGCTGCTTATATCGTTCCCCGTAGCGTTCACGCCATCTGCGGCCACGAAGCGTTCCAGCACACTTGCTTGAACAACAAGGCCGATCTATTCGACCCGCCCAAAAAATCTTTCTACAAATTGGACACTCTCGTATTCGAGCAGCTTCAATGCCATTTAAGGCTTCAAGCAGGGGTGTGAGACTATAATGAATGCGTCCGTGTTGATCAGTTTTTAAGATCAGATTCGTTGATATGAAATACGGAAGTGAGGGATTATGGCCTTCTCGGTTTCTACCTGCAATGCCTCGGATCAAATCTACGGTTTGAGAAAGGTTGTTCAATCTCTCAGAAACATTAGATAGTGTTTGATCGTTGACAGGACCAATAAGATTTTGAAGAGAAACAGGTAGTTGCTCAATAACAATTCGGCTGGCAGTTAGCCCTCCCGCTTTTAATTCAAGCTCCCGTTCTATGTCAGATTGAAGCTGAAGCGGGACTTGTTTGCCTCTTTTCCATTTTCCCATCCCGCCATTCTTCGACCCACTCTCTCTGTAACTCAAACATTTTTTGGGCAACATCAAAAGTGTTTGGCATTTTCTGGTCAGGCAGCAAGCAGTTCACAATCTCAATGGCTTTCCGAATCTCTTTAGGGACAGGCTTGCTTCGTAACGCTTGTTTACTTGATTTTCTATCAAAATCCTGGATTTTGCTCATTGACATAACCCTTTTGTAAACTTAGTATAGAGTTAGCTTGAGAGATAATTATATAGGAGGTGTTGTATGGAGACAAGCGTTATTTCACCGAAGCCTTTAACTGTCAGTATTGAAGAAGCTGCACGCCTTTCCGGCTTGAGCAAATACACCATTCGCGCCTACGAGCGGAAGGGATTGATTAAGGCGACTCGCATTGGTAGGCGTGTTCTGATCCCAGTCTCGGAATTAGAACGAGTTTTGCGCGATGGGATCAATACCAATAGCAAGTCGTAACATCTGCGTGTGAATCTACCCAATAAAGAAGGGCTAGGGTGGTGAATTTAATACTAAAGCGTTTTCTGGAAGTTCTTGACCACCATTCCATAGGCGGTGTAACGGAAGTTTGCGTAGGCATCGGAGGTCATCGCTTACAGGTAGGATACTTTGACAGTATCGAGAATGCAGTTCAGAATATCGAGACCTATAACGGAAAAGAAAGCATATACATCTCCCTCAATCCTGTCGTTCAAGCGTGTCTCGCTCGTGCCAATAATCGACTAATGCCGACCAATTACCGGACGAGGGATCATGACGCTCTCAGAGATTCCTGGTTCTTTATTGATATTGATCCAGTACGCCCGACAGGGATTTCCAGCACTCAGGATGAGCTTGAAGCAGCACTGGAAACAAGCGAAGCCGTTTATACATTTTTGGTCAATGCCGGTATTCCGCAAGAATCAACCCTCACCGCAATTAGTGGCAACGGCGCTTATATTTTGATCCGTCAACCTGATTATGAGATTACGCCTGAACACACCGAGATAAAGAAACGTCTGCTCAATTACGTTTCGGAACTATTCAGTGATGCTCGTGTTGAGATTGATTGCAAGGTCTTCAATCCATCTCGGCTGATCGGAGCATTAGGGACACTGAAAATGAAAGGCGATTCTATGCCTGAACGCCCACATCGCTGTTCTGAGATTCTGACTGTTGGAGGCGCAAAATTTGATCCTACACTTGTTCAGCGTGTTGAGCCTTTTGATCTTTATGCGCTTGCAATGAAATTACTGCCCGCTCCACAGGAGCATCAGCGTGGAGTAAAAGGAAAGCCTTCTAGCAACGGGAGCAGCCATTTCGACATCCGCGACCATTCAACTATCCTGGAAGACTATCATGAGACAACACGCGGATGGGCTTACTGTCGTTGTCCTTCGCATCAAGGAAAGAGTAAAACATCACTATTTATCAACCTTGATAAAGGGTCTTATGGTTGTTTTAAGGGCTGCACCACAGAGCAGATACGCGAAGCTATAGGCTTCCCCAAACCAACAAGTTCGTCCAAGAATCATTCGAACACTACCGCTTCTCAGCCAAGCCTAACCTCACAAGCGTCTAGTGGCAATTCAGATGATCTGCCTGTCAGAGTGATATGCTTGGGAGATGTGCAGGCCGAGGATGTTAAATGGCTCTGGTTTCCACGCATACCTCTGGGCAAGCTCACACTGCTTGAAGGCGATCCTGGTCTGGGGAAATCTTATCTCGCCTTTGCAATTGCTGCTGGCGTTGCTGCCGGACGAGGGCTACCGGACAGTGATCCCACTGCTCCGCGAAACGTACTCTTACTGAGTGCCGAAGATGGCTTGGCTGATACTATTCGCCCACGCCTAGATTCCATGCACGCTGACGTTTCCCGCATCTTTGCCCTAGATGGAGCAATCGCTTTCGATGAGGCAGGGCTGCTACAGGTCGAGGCTGCAATCCTTGAGCATGAGCCTGTTCTCGTTGTTATTGATCCTTTGGTTGCATATCTTGGCGCGGGTGTTGATCTGTATCGGGCAAACGAGACACGAGCCGTAATGAAAAAACTTGCTCGATTAGCCGAGAAATATTGCTGTGCGATTGTTGGCATCCGGCATCTTACAAAAGCTGGAAAGGACCGCGCAATTTATCGCGGAATAGGCTCGATAGACCTTACGGCAGCCTGCCGGTCTGTGTTATTGGCTGGCTGCGATCCCAATGATCCAGATAAGCGTGCAATCGTTCATATTAAGAGTAATCTAGCAGAGATGGGTGAGTCTATTGGCTACGAGATACGCGGGGGAGTTTTCTATTGGACAGGAATAAGCAGCCTAACGTCTGAACAGATATTCGCTGCAAGAACCAGCGAAGAGAAACGCACAGCCTTGCTCGATGCTCAGGATTTTCTTCGAGAAGTTTTGGCTGACGGCGAACGTCCAGAGAAAGAAATTCGAAAAGAAGCACACGAGGCTGGCATCTCAGATGCTACATTAAACAGAGCGAAGAAGGCATTAAAGATCAAACCAGTTAAACGTGGGCAGCCCGGTACACAGGGACAAGGATGGTTTTGGAACCTACCAAAGGCTTTCCAGAATAACCCCGAAGAGTATCATGAAAAAAAAGATGATCATCTTCGGCCAAATATTTCCGATAAAGGGTTTAGCGACAGAAGGTTAGTCGAAGATGATCATCTTCCTGTACATGATAATCTTCGAGACCAAAAGGAGACCTTCCTGATTGAGCCAATACCTGAGTCCGATGAATTGGAAGTGATTGACCTATGAGGACTACCGATCTTCTTGTTCACTTGCGCGAGTGTGGCGTACAACTTCACGTCAATGGCTACAACCTAAAGGTATCTGCGCCAAAGGGTGTATTGACATCAGAATTACGTGACACTCTAATTCAAAGTAAAGCCGAAATAATTGCATTCCTCAAGACACACAATTCAGAAATAGCTTGGCGGGTTCAGGCAATGCTTCCGCAGATACCAAATGAAGGGCAAATTCCTCTTCTTGTGGCCAGAGAAGCTGTCGAGCCGGGACCAGATGAATGCCTGAGTTGTGGCGATCCGATTCATATCAGTAAATTCCTTTGTCAAAACTGCGAACGGGCTGAGAATCTGGCCATCGAACTGGCAATGTCAAAGGCAGAAGCCGCCTGAATTGCGCGTCTTTTGTCAGTATTTCTGCTTCAATGGCCCTACGCATTTGGTCTCAGAGTATCCTATCTCGACTCAGTTGATAGCTGTTTAGGGGCTTCACAGAAAATCTCTCGTGCCACGCTAGCCAAAGTCGCCAGGATTTCGTTGATGTGATCCTGTCTTTCCGCATCTGACAACTCCCCCGGATCAGTGGCGATCAATGTTAGCAATGCAAGTGAATGCAGGCGACGTTCAGCGATGAGCTTTCTCTTTTCCGGTATATTGCAGACACCTTCTCTGAGAGTTTTGATTTCTCCCGCATAAGTCAGCCGTTGAAATTCTCTCTCTCCAAAGTTGGGAAGGGCTTTGTATAACTCTGCCAGATCAGAGTCTCCTTTGAGGAGCTTCATCACCAACCCGGCCTGAATTCCTATATGCTGCCTTGTGGCAAGGCAGTCCTCTATTGCGCCTCTAATAAGGTCATTTACAGCATCGGGCGAGACTCCGAAGCGAAGGGCTATCTTCTCATAGCTCTCACCTGCAAGCCTCGATAACATCATCGCATGTCCTCGCTGCTCGATTAGGGTGGCATTTTCTCTCAGAATCAAGCTGGTATCATCGCTCTGGCCAAATTGCTCCATAGGCTCACTCCATCGTACAAACAGGCTTCTATCTTTATTCTACCTGCACCCTCCAAATTTCACTCAGCAGAGATAAGCGAACCAAAGCAATTCAGAATAGAGCAACATTTTCTGCAATCAGTGGTTTAAGGGCTATTATACAGCCATTATTTCCTCTATTTGAAGGTTTTATTGGAATAATACTCGAATTGAACAATAGCTCTATCGAAGGAAGGCTACGA